>JANQQQ010000011.1 GCA_028284935.1 Croceivirga sp. | reverse complement strand
GCACAGTTCATCGTGTCCTATACCGGTAATACCGTTCAGGATGCCTTCAACGTCAACTTCAGCGTCTCCGACAATACAGCGGTGGACCCGGACGACTATACCGTAGCAGCCAAGAATGGAGTTTTAGTGTTCCCTGCAAGTACATCAGATGGTGATTCGCAAACCATAACTGTAACCATTATTGATGATGAGCTCAGTGAAATAGCAGAGACTCTGGATATCACCCTTTCCTTTGATACCCCAGAACCTGCTGGTATCAACATGCTCGACGGCCAGGGCGTGGGGACCATTTTGGACAACGATATCACTTCCAGTGGTTATGAAGAGGAAATTACCATGATGTGTGGCGACGAACTTCCAGAGATTCCGCAATTGGAATTCTATGGAGGGTGTGGAGACTATGACGTTGAATTTACTGAGGACACTACTTCATTGGATGAAACAGATGACTACATGATCGTACGTACTTGGAATGTGACGGACTCTTGTGGAAATATGGCAACCTTTACGCAGACCATATTTGTGATGCAGTATCAGTTGGAAGAAATTGCCATAGAAATTTGTGTGGAAGATGAACCTATCAATCTATTGGATTATCTACCAGAGCCTTTTGACCCATCCGGTACCTTTGAAATAAGACAAGGTAACGTTGTTTTGGAAGGTTCCATATTTAATCCGGTAAATCTGGAGGTTGGTGAATACATCATTGCTTATAGTTCTGAAAATGGACCATGTCAGTTCTTCGCGGAATATAGCATAGTAGTTGATAGTGACTGTGTTCCCTGTAATCGGGGTGAAATTGAAGTTAATGATGCCATAACCGTAAATGGTGACGGTATTAATGATTTCTTGGAAATCACTGGTGTTGAGTACTGTGCCTTCCAATTCGATATTATGGTGTTCAACCGTTGGGGCGACAAGGTATTTGAACAAACCAATTATCAAAATAATTGGGGAGGAATTGCTCCCAACGGGTCTTTCGGAAACTCAGGAGTATTGCCTTCTGGCACCTATTACTACATCATAACCATTCGGGATGTTGCTACAGGTTCCAATCTTGAGCCCTTAAACGGATACATCTATCTAGGAACCAAATAAAATTCTTGAAACAAAGGCCAATGTGTTGGCCTTTGTTTTTTAGAAGAAACATATCTACTGTTTATCTACATAAGCAAACCACTTAACGAAACTAACTTCCAACATCGAATAAAATGAAGTTTGAACGTCTAAATTACTGGTTACAAACAGGTTTTTGTTGCTTTGTAAAGAGAATTGATCCCAAGTCGATTCCAGAATTGAAACTTAACCTGTATCAGTTATGAAAACCTTACAGCATGGTATTTTGGCAACTTTATTGCTTTTTGGAGCTACATCACTAGCCCAGCAATTGCCGCAATTTACCCAGTACATGTTCAATACCATCTCTGTCAACCCGGCCTATGCGGGAAGTAGGGAGGCCTTGAACCTAACCGCACTTCACAGGAACCAATGGGCAGGATTGGATGGAAATCCAGTTACAAGTACATTTTCGGTACACACCCCCTTGAACAATGAAAGAATTGGCCTTGGCATCTCCTATATTACCGATCAATTGGGCTTTGAAAATACGGATTATGTGTATGGGGATTTCTCCTATTCAATACCCGTTTCCTTTGAAGCAAAGCTTTCTTTTGGATTAAAAGCCGGTTTTACCAATTATCGCCTGGAAAACCCTGACGTCAACGATCCTTTTTTTACCGATAATTTCAATAGTTGGCAACCCAATTTTGGTGCTGGAGTTTATTTGAGCACAAATAGATGGTACGCAGGCGTTTCCTCACCTCGAATATTAAACACCGATTTGAATCAAGGGGAGTTCGAAGCCTTGGAACGCAATAGCTACTATGCCATGGGGGGGTTGGTACTTGATTTAACCTTGGATATCAAGTTCAGACCTTCATTTATCACAAAATTTACCAACGGAGCCCCTGCTACTTATGATCTAACTGCGGGATTCCTGTTCTACGAAAAATTCTGGGCCGGCGCTTCCTATCGATTCAACGACGCATCCAATTTTGGGGCTTATATGGATTATCAAATCTCAAAAGACATTCGTGTTGGTTATGCCTATGACCTACCTACAGGTACAATTCGACCCTATACAGGGGGTACGCACGAAGTCATCTTAATATTTGAACCACGATTGGTCAAAAGCAAAAATTTATACCGTTCACCTAGATATTTCTAAAAATACCTGGACATGAAAACCAAATCTTTACTTCTTCTTGTGGCCACCTTTTTGCTGGCCATACCATTATCGATCGCACAGTCTTCCCGTCAAAAAAAGGCTGATGTTATGTTTAGCAAATTTGCCTATGCAAAAGCCATTCCCCTGTATGAGGAAATGCTCATTGATGATGACAATGCCTCCCTTGCCCTACGAAGGTTGGCAGAATCCCATTTGCTACTAAGGGATTTTGAAAAGTCCCTTCCGTATTTTGAGCGGTTTATTGAAAATGTGGAAACCCCTTCAAACTATTTCTTTAAATATGGAATGGCCCTTAAAAGTGTTGGTAAGGAAAAAGAAGCGCTGTATTGGTTGAAGCGCTACAAGAAATTAAACAAAAACGATAAGCGAGTAAAGCAGTTCTTAAAAGATGGTAATCTTGCCTCCGTGGTCTTCAACAGTCGTGAACGGTACGAAGTTGAACCCGTAGACTTTAATTCTGAATACAACGATTTTGGAGCCATAAACTATAATGGTCGCATTTATTTCAGTTCAAGTAGACCAACTCAGGAAAGGAACGTAGATCTTTACGATTGGGACAATCAACCCTGGTTGGATATTTTCTACATTGAAGTGAACGACGATTCCTTCTCAGGTAGAATGTCCTCAAATTACTCCGTAGTTCCCATGGACGGTAAAATCAATTCAGAATTTCATGAGAGCTCTTTGGCATTCTCCACCGATTATAAGAATGACACCATTATCTACTTTACACGAAATAACCATTTTCAAAACAAGACCGGTTATCATGAGATTAAATACAAGGAGGAAAAACTTATTGAAAAGCGGAACAATTTAAAAATATACAAAGCGGAAAAGGTGGATGGTATATGGACCGTAACCAGGAACCTTAAAATTAACGCCGATCATTACTCCACGGGTCACCCTAGTGTTAATCCCAACCGAACCAAACTGTATTTTGCATCCGACAAGCCCGGGGGTTATGGTGGAACGGATATCTATTACTGCGATATACACCCCAGGGGAGGTGTGGGCCAACCTGTAAATGCAGGCCCAACAGTGAATACTGCCGGAAATGAAATGTTCCCGTTTGTCAACAATGAAGGAAAGTTGTTTTTCTCTTCGGACGGACATGTAGGTTTTGGCCAGTTGGATGTATTTGCTACCGTAACCGATGAAAATGATAATGTGGTTGATGTAATCAACCTCGGAAAGCCCATCAATAGTGAAAAAGACGATTTTGCCTTCTTTTCCAATGAAGATGGTACTCAAGGCTATGTAAGTTCCAACCGAAAAGGTGGAAAAGGTGGGGATGACATCTACAAGTTCGACTTTACCCCGTCCCTATATCTGGAAGGTCGTGTATTTGACGCCGTGAATGATCAACCGCTTGATTCCGTCGTGGTGCAATTGACCAAAAACAACGGGGAAACCTTTATAAAAGAAGTGGTTACGGACAAAAATGGCTACTACAAAATGTTCGTCAACAGGAACATGGACTATACCCTATCCCTAACAAGACGTACCCACCCTAACAAATTAGTAAATCTTACCACGTTCAATCTTCCTAGAACACAAAAAAAGGTGGTCAAAGATATTTATATGGAACCAGTAATGGATGTAAAGGTTCTTGCTGGATTGAACAAAATCTATTTTGATTTTGATAAAAGCAATATCCGACCGGATGCCGCTACAGAATTGGATAAGGTGGTCAACCTGATGCTAAATACATATCCCTACATGACCATTAAATTGGAAGCGCATACGGATCCTGTTGGAAGTCATCAATATAACGACCGATTGTCCAAAGCTAGAGCTAAGTCCACCTATGAGTATCTAGTTAACAACGGAATACCTAAAGAAAGAATTCTTTCTTATAAAGGTTTTGGAAAAAGGAAACCTGTCAATGATTGTAAGACCAAATGGGATTGCCCACCCAAAATGTTAGAACTCAACAGAAGGACTGAGTTCCCGATTGTAAACATCCTGAGTCCGAACAGTAAAAAAACACTGGCCTTGAACAAAGGCAAATAATTGGAAAGCCCTCAAATGAGGGCTTTTTTATTTCTTCAAGGTAACCCTTTGGGAGACCACGTCCTTAATTGGGACAACCATCTTTCCTTGATTGGTATTGAGCGTTATGGAAATGTTGTCGATAGCTTCAATAGTGCCCTCAATACCATCAAAAGAAATGAAATCCCCCACCATATAGGTCTTTCTGGCATAGAACATTTTTAGAACATCGGAAAACACTTCTCGAGAACCAAGACCAAATCCCAAGGCCGCTGCAAACAGGAAGGCACCCAAAACTAACGTGAAGTTATTAGTAATGATTTCGGTATTGATACCTGCTTGATTCAATGCCGTTATGGACACAAAAAAAGCAATTAAATAGAATAGGGTTCCGCTAATAAATTTTGAGCCTCCAATTCCCATGGATTCAAAAAGGGCCAATGTGGCTTTCTTGACCAAAGAAGCCAAATACAATCCTCCGCCCAAAATTAAAATCGCACTAAACAATGTAGGCAAATAACCAAAGATCGAAACGATGCCGTTTGATATTGCAGTCAACCCCAAAACTTCGGAGAGTATTACAGCAAACATCAAAATGAGCAAAACCCTGGTTATACTTAGGGTTATTTTAACCAAATCCACTTTTACTTCGTTATCTCCAAAGAGCTTCGCATCAGTAACCTTTTTTGATAATTTATCTACTTTGGCCGCCCTCAAAATCCGTTTTAGAACAAACATGATGAGTTTCACCAAAATCCAGGCAACGATTAAGCCTAAAATGCCCAATATTATCTTTGGCAGTAATTGGACGGCACTTGTGAAAATATCACCTAGACTATCTTCCAAAACTTGTCTATACTTTTCCATACTCGTGTAATTTATTGATTTGGTTATTTTCTTTTATTGGTCTTAAACAATCCAGATAGAATGGTGGCATAATTGGAAGTGACCAAAACGGCCATATCCAAGATGAGTTTGGCAATGGCAACATCATTCATGACCCGCTGCCTTAATTCTGGAGGGACCTCCCTTAAATTGGTGTTCAGTTGACTGAACGGATTATTGAATTCTTCTGCCATCTAAACCAAGGTTTTATAAATTTCCAATAGTTTTGCCTTTGCGCGTTTCAAGCGCATTTTTATGGCACTCTCTCCCAATTCCAACAAATCAGCCAGTTCTTTGATGGAAGCGCCATCTTGATACTTCAACAATAAAATGGATTTATCCTCCGGAGCAATCATCTCCAAGGCTTTTTCCAGTGTATTGGCTTTCATTTCGTAAATACTCTCATCAGATACCTCATCGGCCATTTTATAATCCACATCATCCATGGAGACCGACTTATCACTCATCTTACGCTGCTTGTTTCTATTTACATAATTCACACAAAAATTATAGGTAAAGGAGTATAACCACGTAGAAAATTTTGATTTTCCCTTAAAACTTGCCAGCTTCACAAAAAGCATTAAGAAAACGTCTTGGGTCAAATCCTCTGCCTCATCTTGCGATCTGGCAAACCCATAGCATTTATTGTAGACCATTCTGGCATACCGGTCATAGAGCACACCAAACAACAACGTATCATTTTTGGCCACAATGTCCTGCACCAATTCTTCGTCCGTCAAATGGCCATAAGGACCCTCCTTACCCAATGATTGCTTGGTTTGGTTTATAAGGATTAGAAACAACCTTTTTAGGAAAGTCACTTTACGGCTATTGAAGTTGACTGAAAGATAGGATAAAACGAGGTATCTTTGAAAAAAGCGTCAGAATGAAGGTCTACCCATTATTTTTCCTTGTTTCTATCCTATTGATAAGCTGTAAATCCGATAAAAGAATAGAAGTTGCTACCGAAGAAGTTGAACCCAAAAGCATATTGGAACAGATAGCCCTGGCACATGGTTATGAAAATTGGAATAACGTGCAAGAGATTGCATTTACCTTTAATGTCGATCGAGATTCCACGCATTTTGAAAGAAGCTGGGTATGGCAACCAAAAACCAATGCAGTAATGCACATCAATGGTGCTGATACGCTACAATACAATCGAAAAAGTATGGACAGCGTTGCCTTTAAGACCAATGCTGGCTTTATTAATGATAGGTATTGGCTTTTGGCCCCCTTTAACTTGGTATGGGACAAGGATAATTTTACCCATGAACATACAAAAGGAGCGCTAGCTCCCATTAGTGGGAAGACCATGCAAAAGTTGACCATCGTTTATGGCAGCGAAGGAGGATACACCCCTGGAGATGCCTATGATTTCTTTTTTGGGGATGATCATTTAATTCGGGAATGGGTTTTTAGAAAGGCCAACCAATCAGAGCCTTCCATGACCACTACTTGGGAGAATTATTCCAACATCAAGGGTTTTGAATTCGTTAAAGACCATAAAAGGAAAGAAGGCGGTTTCAATCTCTATATTGATGGGATTTCCGTAACCTTGGAGCAGTAAGGAATACCTAACGTCCTTCCCTTTTTAAAATCGTCGTTACCGATAGTACCAAAGCGGCACATGCCAATAAGGTCCAAAAACTGGAAGTTAAACTATACTCTTCGGCCAAAAAACCCAGAAGTACCGGACCGGATAAGAACCCCAGATAGCCCGTTCCTGCGATAAAGGCAATTCCTTGAGCGGAATCAACACCTTTTACTTTTCCCCCAATTCGAAACAACTCGGGCACAATTACGGAAAAACCAAGCCCTGTTAAGGCAAAACCCATAATGGCCACTAACGTAATTCCCGACAACACCCCTACATATCCCATGATGGCGACTATGGCACCAAGCGCCAATATTTTTACCGAACCTATGCGTTCACTGATACCATCTCCTAAAAATCGCCCCAGGGTCATGGTAGTGGAAAAAGCCAAGAAGCCTGCACCAAACAAATGTTCCGGAGCAAGGGTGACCTCTTTTAGATACAATGCGCTCCAATCCACTACGGCCCCTTCACTGGCAAAACTGACAAAGCCGATTAAACCTAAAAAGAACAAAGGCTTAAACAGTTTAAGACTAAAAGGTTCTTTTTCTATCGGAGCGGAACGTTTCAACACATACTGTCCCCTAAAAAACAAGTTGACCAAAAGTACCGGAACTGCAATAAGACCCATGTGCAATACTGGATGACCTATGACCGGAATCAAAAAGCTTCCCAAGCCAGCTATGACCCCCCCTAAACTAAAAAAACCATGGGTGGCTGACATAAACTGAACGTTATCTTCTTTTTCCAGTTCGGTAACCAAGGTATTCATGGCGATATCCGTGATTCCATTAGCCACCCCAAATAAGAAAAGTGAAGCGCAAAGCAACTCATAGCTAGGGGCTGCTAAGGGCATCAACGCAGTAATGGTACAAAAGATCACTCCCCACCACGTAGTTTTTCCTACCCCGATCTTATCTATGATCTTGGAAGCTACGGGAAATACGGTAAAAACCCCAAAGGCCATAAAAAAAAGAGCGATTCCCAAATCTGCTTTATCAATACTCAATTTATCCTTTACGGAAGGAATGTAAATGGCCCAAGTGCCAAACCAGATGTTCAGACTTGAGAATACAAAAGCCGGAGCAAAATAGCGGGGATTGGACAGAATTAAATAAAGTGATTTCATGGTTTCTTCTAGATGGGACAAAGAAAACAACATTATACTATATGCGATGCATCAAAATATTCTAAGTATGTAATGATTTATTCAAAAATTGAATCACATACCATTTTATTAGATAGTTTTATGCCATAACTCGATAAAATTTCAAAATCCAACATGGGAAAATTAGAAGTATTTGAGCTGAATAATCAAATAAAAATGCCCCAAATAGGTCTTGGCGTGCTTTTCGCAAAAAATGATAGTGAAGTTGAAAATGCAGTGGTCGCTGCCTTATCCATTGGATACCGGAAAATTGATACCGCCTCTGCGTATCAAAATGAAGGGGGTGTAGGTCTAGGAATAAAAAGAAGTGGTATCCCAAGAGAAGATGTTTTCATAACGACAAAGGTTTGGAATACGGACCAAGGCTACGATAGTACATTAAAGGCTTTTGACAAGAGTTTAAGGGAGCTTCAAACGGACTATGTTGATCTGTACTTGATACATTGGCCCGTGAGAGCAAAATATAAGGAAACGTATAACGCTATGGAGCAGATATACAAAAGTGGAAAAGCCAAGGCCATAGGCGTTTGTAATTTCAATATTCAACAACTAGAAGATTTAATGGAACATTCCAATATCGTGCCCGCACTCAACCAAGTTGAAGTACATCCTTATCTAAGTCAGAAGGAGCTTTTACAATTTTGCATCAAACATGGCATACAGCTTGAAGCTTGGCGACCAATAATGATGGGAAAAGTCGTAGACATTCCGGAGTTATCGGAAATAGGGAAGGTTCACAATAAATCAGAAGCACAAGTCGCCTTGCGTTGGTTAGTTCAAAAAGGGGTTGCTGTGATACCCAAATCCGTTAAACCAGAGCGAATACGTGAAAATTTTGAAATATTTGATTTTGAACTTCGACCTTTTGAAATGTCAGCCATAGAAAATCTAAATCAAAATAGGAGCTTGGGTGAGGACCTGTCCCACATCTTTTGAACGTAAGAATGCCTACATTTTAATGCGATAAAAATGAAGCCAATATATGAATCCATCACCACCCATTCCAATGTGTCTTTTAAAGTCCAAAGTTATGAGGTATCCTCCAACTGTGAGACGGCTGGATGGCACATTCACCCGGAGTATGAATTGGTATATGTAAAAAACGGATCGGGAACGTTAAGGATCGGCAACAAAATCCATTCCTATGCCAATGGTATATTGGTATTATTGGGTGGAAATATTCCACATTCTGATTTTGGCAATAAGCAGTTTAAAAATGGCAAGGAAGTTGTTGTCCAGTTCTCAAGGGAATTTGTAGAGGGCAAACTGGGTCAATTTCCTGAATTCGCCACTATTAAAAGATTGATCCACAGTTCAAAATTTGTCTTGATATTCGATGGTACCATCAAATCCCAGTTGAGCCATCAATTTGAGAGATTTACCGAACTAAACGCTCAAGAAAAGCTCATCAATCTTTTTTCCATTCTAGATCTCCTGTCAGCGCAAAAAAACTACATAAAACTGTTCAATCATGACCTGTTATATGAGTTTAGGGAAAAGGAATCGTATCGACTTCGCGATATTTTTCAATTTTTGAATACACATTATCATCAAAAAATCAGTACCCGGGAAATTTCGGAACAAATCGGATTGACTCCCAACTCATTTTCCAGATTCTTTAAAAAAATGACGAATAGAACCTTTGTTGATTTCCTGAATGAGTTTAGGGTTAGAAAGGCAATTAATGCAATGAACGAAGGTGATATCACCATTGCCGAAGCCATGTATGCATCCGGATTCAGAAGCCCTTCATATTTTGCAAAACAATTCTTTAGATATCAAGATATGACACCATCAACCTATCTGAAAAAAATCAAATCACTTTGATAGAATGCCTTCCTTCAACAATTGACCAAATCGATACATATCTTCAAAAGAACAATAAAAAGGTGCTGGAGCCAATCGAATAACATTGGGCTCACGCCAATCCACAATCACTCCATGCTGCATAAGGTAATCAAATAGGGCCCTGCCCTCCCCGTGAAGAAATACGGATAATTGGCACCCCCTTTCCGCTGGCGTAATGATCTCAAACGTACTTTTCACTTCTTTGTCTATCTCCCCAAGGATAAACTCCAAATAGCCGGTCAATAGTTTTTGTTTCGCTATCAGAGCCGCCATACCCACTTCTTCAAACAGCTGTAAGGAGGCCAAATAAGGGGCAAGGGAAAGGACGGGAGGATTGCTCACTTGCCAGGCGTCGGCGGTTTCAATAGGTTCAAACTCTGGTTTCATTTGAAAACGGCTTTCCTTTTTGGTACCCCACCATCCTTCAAAACGGGGAATGTCCCCTTCCCCCAAGTATTTTTTATTAATGAATATTCCGGAGGCATTGCCTGGCCCGCTATTCATGTATTTATAACTGCACCAAGCCGCAAAGTCCACATTCCAATCGTGCAATTTCAGTGCCACATTCCCCACCGCATGGGCCAAGTCCCAGCCAACAAAGGCCCCTACATTTTTTCCGGCCTGGGTTATGGCAGCCATATCAAAAACTTGGCCATTATAGTAATTCACACCACCTATTAAGACCAAGGCCAGTGCATCCCCCACTTCATCAATTTTTGATACAATATCTTCGGTTCTCCAAAAATGTTCCCCTTCCCTTTTCTTAACTTCCACTATGGTATCCGAGGGACGAAACCCATGGAACTTCACTTGACTCTGTAACATATACTGATCGGAAGGGAATGCCTTTTCCTCACAAATAATTTTGAAACGTTTCTGGGTCGGTCGATAGAAAGAGACCATTAAAAAATGTAGGTTTACGGAGAGGGTGTTCATAACGGAAACCTCTTCCACACTTGCACCTACTACCTTGGCCAAGGGTTGGGCCAACCGTTCATGATAATCCCACCACGGCTTTTCTGCGTAAAAATGACCTTCAACGGCCAAATCTGCCCAATCCTTCATAATGTCATCCACATAATCTTTGGCCACCTTTGGTTGAAGACCCAATGAATTTCCTGTGAAGTAAATGACATCTTTGCCATTCAATTGGGGATAGTGAAACCGTTCCCTAAATGATTTTAATGGGTCATTGGCATCCATCTGCCGTGCGAAATCCAATGCATTTTCAAACTTCATCATACTACTATTTCAGGCGCAAGCGCATTTCATTTAAATGTCCCTTAAACCCTGCTTTTTCATAAGCTTTGATAGCAGGAAGGTTTTCATTGTAAACGGTCAACCTAACCTCCTTAAGGCCATTTTTACTTGCCCAATCCATCAGTACTTCCACAATTTTTTGATTTATTCCCTTTCCGCGATACTCAGGCACCGTGTACATAAAACCCAAATAGGCGTATTGGGCGTGGTCTAAATAGGTTCTTGCCGGTTTGGCATAGGCATATCCGGAGCTCACCAAGGTGCCATCAATTTCGGCAACCACAACCTTGACATCGCTGCTCTTCACGTATTCCTCCAAATCATAGTAGCTAATTGGGTCCGGACGAATGGTAGGATCAAAGGGACGTTCTGCCTTAATAAGTTCTTGCTCAAAAGCCCTTAAGACCGGTAAATCCCTGAGTACGGCATCCCTAACAATTGCTCCTTCCATTCCGTTAAAAATACGGCATATTTGAATAATTTTACCAAAATTCATCCATGCACTTTCTATCGCATTCCTTAGAAAACTATATCACGGAGCACTCCCAAAAAGAACCCCCCTTATTAACGGAACTCACTAGGGAAACGCATCTAAAAGTGGTACGGCCAAGGATGATTACGGGACATTATCAAGGACGGGTTTTAAGTCTCTTATCCAAATTAATTTCCCCTAGGAGCATTCTGGAAATCGGCACATATACGGGGTACTCTGCCATATGTTTGGCTGAAGGGTTACCGGAAACTGGACAATTGCATACCATAGATATCAATGAAGAGCTCTTTGATCTACAAAAAAGATATTTCAATAAAAGTGGTTATGGGCATCAAATTTTTCAACATTTGGGCGACGCCGTCAAACTGATTCCCAGTTTGGAAATGACATTTGATTTGGTTTTTATCGATGCCGAAAAGACACAATATGACGGTTATTTTGAAGCGGCTATCAAAAAATGTCGTCCCGGAAGCATTATTCTATCTGATAATGTCCTTTGGTCAGGCAAGGTGGTGGAGCCATTGGCCCATGGGGACAAAGCCACTAAGGCTATTCTGGAATACAACAAAAAGTTGGTCGATGATCCAAGAGTGGAAACCGTATTACTTCCCATCAGGGACGGGTTGACAATGAGTCGGGTCTTATAGTTTTACGGTACATCCAATAAAAGGATAGGGCCATTACCGCCCCTATTATGGCACCAACGATAATATCCATAGGAAAATGGACCCCTAAATAAATTCTGCTATAGGAAAAAAGAACAGGCCAAATAAACAGCAACCATGCCCATTTCCATCGCTTCCTTAGAAATAGATAGGCCAAAACAATGACCGTAAATGATGTGGAGGCGTGACCGGAAAAAAAACTGAAATCCGACGGTTTTCTCAAGACCCGTATTACAGCGTTGATTTCGGAATTGTTACAGGGCCGTAACCTACCTACCCATTCTTTGGTCAAATGGGACAATATCCCTATGCATGCCGCTGCCATCAATACGAACAGAATTTGTAGTAGTGCCTCGCGCTTGGAATACTTTAGAAAAAAAACAACGATCATCAACAAGAAAAGAGGAATCCAAGTGGGAAATTTGGTTACAACGGACCAAAAACTGTCGTAGTGTTCATTACCAAGACCATTCAAGTAAATAAGTGTTGCCCTATCCCATTGGAGCAGTCTCTCCAACATAGTTATTTAGAGCTTCTTCTAATGGTTCCTGCAACATCATCCATATTCTTCTTTACCTCATTGAACTCTTCCTTGATTTCTTTGGTGAGATTACTATCCAAGCCCTGTTTTTCGGCGGACTTTTGAATCTCGCGCTTAATATCATCGGTGGCATCCCTGAGTTGACGCATACCCTTACCCAGACCTTTGGCAATTCCCGGAATTTTATCGGCACCAAACACCATCACCACTATGAAGAGGATAAAGACAATTTCGCCACCGCTTATGAACAATATAGGCATACCACAAAGATAATGAGAAGTTATGGGTTAACTAAAAAAGCCCGATGAAATCACCGGGCTTAATCATTTCGTTCTTTGGAATTACTATCCTTTGACCTTTTCCTTAAACTGGTCAAAGTCTGATTTCTCCTCTTTCTTAGGCCATGCATTATTGGTCGTATCAATATCCGCAGTTTCCAATTTTGGATCCACTACAATACCTGTCAATTCCTTTGTTGAAGAAATCACCCTACTCACTTCCGTATCATTTTTTCTCCAAATTTCAGGGGGGTAGGTGACATTCTCCTTAGTACCATCAGCATAGGTATATTCTACAATCAAAGGCATGGGAATGCCTCCCGGCTTATCAAACGTAATTTCGTAGAAATATTTTGGTTCTTCAACTTGTGAGCGTTCTTCAGCAGTCATATTGTCCATCATGAACTCATTCAAACTTTGCGAAATTTCTGATGGCTTTTTGCCTTTAAGGTTTTCATCAAAGTTTTCACTTTCTTCGGAGGCGAGATATACCAATGGTGGAAGATCCGCTTCGGTAATTCCCCTAGCATCCATATATTCCTGCATTTCTTTGGTCACCTTATCGGATACGTAGTACTTTTTGACTCCTTTTACCCCAATATCCACATAATCCGTGGTGTAGAACCAGCCTCTCCAGTACCAATCCAAATCCACGGCAGAGGCATCTTCCATGGTACGGAAGAAATCTTCCGGGGTTGGGTGCTTAAACATCCATCGTTGTGCATAGGTCTTAAAAGCATGGTCAAATAATTCCCGGCCCATAACCGTTTCACGGAGGATGTTCAAAGCGGTGGCCGGTTTTCCATATGCATTGGCCCCCAATTGGTACACATTTTCAGGATTCGACATAATTGGAGCTATGCGATCTTGCTCACCTGCCATGTAGGGGACAATTTTTGAGGGGTCTCCTCTCCTGGAAGGATATTTTTCGTTAGGTGCAACGGCCTCAGGGAAATTTTCACCAAACTCCTGCTCCGTTAAGTATTGCATAAAAGTGTCCAAACCTTCATCCATCCAACCCCACTGGCGTTCATCGGAATTTACGATCATGGGAAAATAGTTATGCCCCACCTCATGAATAATAACACTTATCATTCCATATTTTGTCCTGTCAGAAACCGTACCGTCAGGATTTGGACGTCCAAAATTGAAACAAATCATGGGGTATTCCATCCCAATACTCTTTGCACTTACCGAAATGGCCTTATTGTATGGATAATCAAACGTGAACTTGGAATACGTCTGTAATGTTTGTACTACCGCTTTTGTGGAGTATTCCTCCCATAGGGGATTACCTTCCTTTGGATACAAGGAGACTGCCATCACATCGCGATTCCCCATTTTTACCGCTTGGGCATCCATGATGTATTTTCTTGAGGAAGCGAAAGCGAAATCTCGAACAGGTGCACCTGATTCCGTTTTAAACCTCCATGTTTTCGTCTTCTCCGAAAATGAGGATTCTTTAGCGGTGGCTTCTTCTTGGGTCACGATGATAACAGGCTTATCATACGACTTTTTGGCCTGTTCGTAGCGCTTCAACATGTCTTTGGTGTACACTTCTTTTCTGTTTTGAAGTACACCTGTAGCATCGACCACGTGATCCGCAGGAACTGTAATACTCACATCATAGTTGCCGAAGGTCAGCGCAAACTCCCCGCTTCCCCAGAATTGGTGGTTTTGCCAGCCTTCCACATCGGAATACACCGCCATTCTTGGGAAGAATTGGGCAATGGTATAATCCCTGTTTCCATCTCCCGGATAGAATTCGTACCCCGAACGTCCCCCATCATTGGGTCTGTCATTAATATTGTACCACCATTTAATGGAAAAGGACAAGCTCTCCCCACTTTTAAGGGGTTGGGGAATGTTGATTCGCATCATGGTCTGGTTGATCGTATGGGATAAAGGCCTTCCAGCCGCATCTTTTACCCACTCGATGTTAAATCCACCATCGAAGGGTTCCGTTAAATACTGCCCCGCAAAACTACTGGAACGGTAGGCCAAAGGAACCCCACCACCATCGCGTAAGGGAGATTTTGAATCTTTGGCCCGTACGTTTTGGTCCAACTGCACCCAAAGGAATTCTAAGTCATCTGGAGAGTTGTTATAATACGTAATGGTTTCTTCCCCATAGAGTTTGGTGTTTTTATCATCCAAGGTGATATCCATTTTATAATCGGCCTGCTGTTGATAATAGTCAGGTCCGGGAGCACCAGATGCGGAACGATAGGTGTTTGGAGTTGAGAACTCCTCATACATTTGCCTGAACTTGCTTTGGTTAAGATGACCAGGTTCACGCTCTTCTTTTTCTTCCGTTTCCTGTGCAAAACCTACGGCAGCGAACAGGAAAAGCATTGATGCAAAACAATACTTGATTTTATTCATTTTCAATTGATTTTTACAATTTGGAAAAATACAGTTTTATGGGCGGTAAGGGGATAAAACACTTATAAGTTTAACATTCCTTTAGGATTGGATTTTATAAGGACAAAACTTCTTTTGTTTCCTTGCCATTTAACGTGCACTATATTTTTCTGCTCGTCAAAAAGATCGGTCAATATTTCATTCTCAAATTCCAAGGTCTTTAGAGTCTCCAGACCAACCTTAGGTACTTCTATATAACAAATGACGACGTCATCATCATATTTTTTGCCTAGAAAATCATAAGTGACCTGCTGGCCATTCAAACGCACCACAAATTTGGTTCTGAGGTATTTTTCCAGGTATTCATTGGCCATTTTGGATTCGTTATCCGTCGCCAGCCGACCTTCTACCCCATACCGTTCTTTTAAAACGTCTTCAAGATCATCGATAAAAATTCGTGTTGTTATCTGGAAGGCATCGTCCTTTTCCGAGTAATTAATGTTGGTGACACTTACGTAGAATTTATGGGCAGTGGAAAACGCCAACAAGGGCAGTACCAACAAAAAAAAGTAGTTCTTCATCTTACAGTTGTTGCTGTCAAAAGTAAGCAAAGGTTATGCCATAGGAAATCACAAAAACCAAATATCAAATATCCAAATGCCATTTTCCTTATATAGCCTCCAACTTTTAACTTTTAACAAACCTATTCCAGACCATTGTTCTCTCTATACAATTGACTGCGTTTCAAAAGATATTCCCACAGCCTCAATTCGTCGCCCAAAGCCACCAAACGTTGAAAGTCTTCGTCCACTTCGCAGAAATACATAAAATCGTCCACCTTGACTTTGGGAATCTTCAAATCGTTCTGAAATATGGAATCCGCATATGTTTTTTGGACCTGCTGGGTCCTTGCATAGGTCTTATCCACCCTTACCCGGTTTTTCAACATTTTGGTCCGACCCGTGATGGCATTTATGATCGGATTGATATTTACGGCAAGGGGGGCCCTTAACGAATACATCCCTTTGGATGCTTCCTGTAACATGCGCTCACTTTGGGTAATTATTCTAACATGGGCATTGGGCAACCCCAAGGCCTCCGCACTTACATCTTTCTCCAACTGCAATCCAGTCAAATCCTTTTCAATATCCCCGGAAAGACCAAAAGGTTGTACGGTGACTTCGCGTAGTTCATTCACAAACTCTTCCATAGGAATTTGGATAAATGGACTATTCATCAAAGCCTCCGAAACGGGAAGTACTTTTCTTTTAAATTGAACAGCCGAGAAGACCAAGGTGTCCCCAACCCGCGCTCGAATGGAAAAATTACCTTGAAAATCGGTTATGGCAGCCCGTTCCGTTGTGATGTTTTGAATGGTAATCCCGGTAACATCCTTTTTGGGAGAGACTACTTTTCCTTGAATCACCTTTGAAGGCCGCTGTGCAAAACTTCCAACAACACAAAAGAGGAAAACGAGTAGAAAAAGCCCTTTACTTGCCCTCAGCCTTGAATTGCTTGCTTTGGGTGACCAAAAAATCAATAAGTTGAAATTCATTCTCTTTTTTCAAAAGGGACTGGGACGGAATTTTATCATCGCAATAAATCAAAAAGGCGTCTATTTTTTCTTGGGGAAGGCTTAGATCCACCACAAAGAATTCATCATCGTACACCTGGCGAAGCACTTCGCTGACCTTAAGCTCTACGGCATCCCCAGTATCTTGATTCCTGGATTGGAAAATGGCCTTAAAAATATTGACAAAGTCCAGTCTGCCCTCAATGCGATCATTGGTGGATTCAGATGCTATGTTTCGCACCTCGGTACTTCGATCGATTTCGTATTCAAAACCCTTGAATTTTTCATTTTTCACCTCCAAAAACCGCTCTTGATTTTCAGGGGAAACCACTACTTCATCCAGCTCGGTCACCTTCTCGTTGACCTCGACCACCAATCTATTTTTGGACAAAATGTCCTCGGTAATCTTTACAATTTGCAATTGGTAGTTCACAGCAGTAAACACCAGTTGGTCGCCAAGCTTGACCTGAATCATAAAACGGCCGTCTTCATCGGTTATGGTCGCCACTTGTGTATTGGTGTTGATCACATTTTCGTTCACCACATTGCTCCCCCTGTACAACACCTGTCCCCGTAACCATTGGCGACCATCATCTTGGGCAAAACCTGCAAAACACAGGAAAAAAAGAAGTATGGAAAGGACAGATTTGCGCATGTACCTGAGATAATGTTTTGTTAAAGAAAACCCTTGTTGCCCATAAATAAAAATAGGGGGGTCGTAAACTTTTGTTAATTCTCAAAGATACCCCCATTTCCCATGAAGGATTCGCACTTGGGCTTCATTCATTTCCGTTTACCTAACTCCCTCGCATTTTGACGTATAAAATTAGCTAGATGCCTAGAGAAAGCTATTTTTGCCCATTCGGTAACCTGCTGATAAATATGCCATATCATGAGAACCCTAATACTCTGTTTTCTACTGTTTTCCTTGGGAATTTCCATTGTTCACGCCCAAGTAAAAATTGGTGAAAATCCACAAAATATCGATCCAGCCTCGTTGTTGGAGTTGCAGAGCAATTCAAGGGCATTGGTCATCACCCGGGTGGGGGATGCCCAAATGCAGGGCTTGTTCCCCCTCCGTGGCGCCTTGGTCTACAATACCGACCAAGGATGTGTTTTTTACTACAATGGTGCCTCTTGGGAAAATCTCTGTTCTGATGAGAACACCACAAATATTGGTCTGGAATTGCAGGATTCAGAACTTATATTGACCGATAGCGCAGGGAATACCGTAAGCGTGGAATTGGGAAGTGCCATCGACCAAACATTTTCTTCAGATCCCGTAGTGGGCTTTAGGGAAACCATTATTATCACGCAGACCGGGGACAATTACAATTTTGAGGTTGGTGAAATTACCGGGGACAATATTGTGGATAGCAGTATCAATGGGATTGATCTACAGGACAATTCCATTACGGCCGATAAATTGGCTCCAAACTCAGTAGGACTGGAAGAAATGCAAGATAATGCGATCACTGATTTGGAAATTGACTACACCCAGGTCACCTTAAGGGACTTTACCAATGATGCCAATTTTGTGGCCATAAGTGCAGAGCCTGGCAATGCCATCATCAACAACCTTGGGGCCTTTTATGATGATACCCTTTTGGAGGACGGCGTTGCCGCCAACGCCCAAGGTTTGGCGGATCATATTACGGATGATGAAGATATCGATGACGAGAATGAGTTGATACTGGACGGAGAGGTTTCAGGAAATCAGCTTTTGCTTAATCAAGCTGGGGGCAACCCACAAGTGAGTATTGATGTTACCGCACTCAACAATTCAGGTAGTGATAATCAAAACCTGACGAGCGCCACTTTGGGCCCAACAAATATTTTGACCATAAATATTGAAGATGGTAATTCCGTTGATGTGAATTTGAGCAACGTGAATACGGATGAGCAGGATTTGGCCAATGTACTAGGACAGGGAAGTAGCGCTGGAGGAACAAGAATTGAAGATTTAGGACAGCCGACTTTAAATAACGATGCAGCCACTAAAATTTACGTGGACAACCAAATAGTAAGTGCTGGAGGCACAACCGAATTGGCCGACGGTGCCACCATTGAGGGGGATGGTACGGCAGGTAATAGGTTTAGGGTCGGTACCATTGGCACTGCAAACATTGCGGACAATGCCATTACATCTGTCAAAATAGCTAACGGTACCATTTTAGGTGAAGACATTGCCCAGCAGGGTGCCGCACTAAATCAGATTCTAAAATGGAACGGTGCCAATTGGGCACCCGCAATAGATGAGACAGGAGCTGCAGGAACTACTGAACTTGCTGATGGTACTACAATTTTAGGCGATGGAACTACTGGAAATGAATTTCGGGTTGGAACCATTGGTACGGCCAACATTGCGGACAATGCAGTTACATCCATTAAAATAGCAAACGGTACCATTTTAGGTGAAGACATTGCCCAGCAGGGTGCTGCACTTAACCAAATTCTAAAATGGAATGGCACTATTTGGGCACCCGCCATAGATGAGACAGGTACTGGTGGAACCACATTCACTCCCAGAAATGGGCTTTCTTTGGATGCAGCAGACAATTTAGATGTCAATGTTGATGGCTCAACTATTGAGATTAATGGAGGTAATATTCTACAAGTTTCTGATTTAGGCATCACAGATGCAAAATTGGCAAATAACTCAGTCACCAGTGCAAAAATCTCAGACGGTACAATATTGACTGCAGATTTAAATCAAAACGGGGCAAATGATGGTGAAATTTTGAAATGGGACGATAGTGCAAATGCCGGTCTTGGCGGGTGGGTTCTATCAGAAGATAGAACTGATGGTACTGGAATTCCAGCTCTTACAGATGGAACTATCTTGATAGGAAATACTTCAAACTTACCAGTGGAAGTCACCATGTCCGGCGACGCAACCATTGACAACGCAGGGGTTATCGACCTTGCGGACGATGCAGTGGAACTCGCAGAGATCGCACAGAACGGGGCCACAGACGGACAGGTGCTCAAATGGGACAACACTGCCGGGGAATGGGTCACCGCCGACGATGACGACACTGGAACACCGGCTCTGACCGATGGCAACATATTCGTTGGGGGCGCAGGAAACGTGCCGACAGACGTGGCAATGACAGGGGACGCGACCATATCCAACACGGGAGTGATCGACCTTGCCGACGATGCAGTGGATCTCGCAGAGATCGCACAGAACGGGGCAACCGACGGACAGGTACTGAAATGGGACAACACTGCCGGGGAATGGGTCACTGCCGACGATGGTGGAAGTCAAAACTTGTTTGAAGCCAATGACGCATTAGAAGCTAATAGAACTCACGATTTAGGTGGTTTTGATTTTGTATTTAATGGATCAGGAAACGTTGGCATTGGGACGTTTGGTGTTGGAGTGAATCCAGCATCACCTACATCTAAATTTCATGTCCTAGGTCAAATAAGATCAAGCTCTTTTGCAAATGGCGATGGAGGTGTGGCCCTACCCTCATATCGCTTTGAAAATGATTTGAATTCAGGAATGTGGTTAGCTGGTACAAGTGCATTGGCCTTTTCAACAAACAGTACGGAAGCAATTCGAATTGATGCATCCCAAAATGTGGGTGTCGGCACAACAACACCCAATTCAACTTTACATACAGGAGGGTCTTTTGCCACGGCCATAATCCAAAATGCTGGCGCTCTTACTTTAGATAATACTCATCACACTGTCATCATTACTGGAAACTCAACTGTTACCTTGCCAATTGCGTCTAGTTTTCCTGGAAGGATTTACATCATCAAGAATCCAGATACAGTTGCAGTAGCAGCGTCCCCCGATTTTATAGTTACAATAAGTTCTTATTTAAATAGCTTCGGTGAAACATCCACCAATGTAGAAGGAGGTGTACTCCAGCTTCAAAGCGACGGTACCAATTGGCATCAAATCAATTAATGAAAATACTTTTTTACATAGTACTTTTTTGTGGGCAGTTTTTACTGGCCCAATCCGCCTTCCATAACGCAGGCAACCTACAATTGCATGGGAATGCCCAAATAGGGTTCCATACGGATTGGATCAATAATTCCCCTTTTGCCACCAACAGTGGCCTTATTGGTTTTTACGGGGACAACGAGCTCCAGGTTTTGGGAAATGAGGCCCCCAACCTTTTTGATATGGAGGTTTTTTTGCCCAACCTCTTCTTGCGAAATGCATTGCAAGTCACTAACAACGTCAACTTTATTGCCGGTAATGTGGGCAGTGATCTCACCAACCCGGTCATTTATCTCAACTTTGAGCAGGATGCTTTTTTTACTGGAGAAAATGACACTTCCAAAATCACGGGATTTGCGGCCATACGTGGTAAAAGCGACTTTTCGTTTCCAGTGGGTGATGACGAGCAGTTGCGGCCCCTATTGATCAACTCGGACGCCAATAACCCACTGGCCCTCTGTGCCTATCTTTTTGAAAATCCGTCCAACCCAGCTTCCCTCTTGGAAACCTTTGATACGGAGACCAAGGTGAACAATATTGGTGAAGTCTCTACCAACGAGTTCTGGATTTTACAAACCAATGTACCTTCCACGGTGACCCTAAGCTGGAACCCAAGGAGTGGTTTGGGTGACCTCGCCAATACGCTGGAAGATATCATCCTGGTGGGCTGGTCCAAAAGTTCCAGTCAATGGATTGCCATTGGCAATACGGCTATTAGCGGGGATTTGGAGCAAGGGTTCCTTGTTTCCGAAAAATTTGTGCCCAATGATTTTGCAGCCCTTACCTTCGGCACCATTCCCTTGCCTACGGACACCTTTGTTGTAAACAATCCAACGCTGGGCAACTATTTTATTAGTCCGGATGGTGATGGCATCAATGATTTTTTGGTTTTTGATGAACTGGAAGGTACCGGAACAAATTTGGTGGTCATCTATAACAAATTTGGTCAAAAGGTATTTGAACTATCCAACTACACCAATGAATTTAATGGCGTTTCCAATAGCAACAACGTTGTTTTGAATCGTGATATTGGGCTACCGGAAGGCATTTATTACTATATCGTTGATTTGCCAGAGCAAGAATTGCAATACCAGGGCTTCTTCTTTTTGGATAGGTAAGCCATTTTTATTCCTAATTTTGGATTTGGACTGGGAAGCGTAGTCCCTTTCGTACCACATCCAAATGAATCACATGCATCGACGAGCCTTTATTAAAAAAACTTCGGCCAGCTCCATGGCCCTTTCCGTTTTACCCGCTATGGCCTTGCCCTATAGTGATCCCGAGTACTCCATTTTGGAGCTTATGGGCAAGGAGCGCATTGATTTATACGGGGATGGCATCGATCTTAGAAAAGAGGCCCATGACGCTTTTGTTGCCATGAAAAAAGCGGCCTATCAAGACGGCTTTGATATAAAAATAGTTTCGAGCTACCGCGATTTTTACCGCCAACAGGCCATATGGGAACGCAAGTACATTCAATATACCGAGGTGGATGGGATGCAGCCCATTCCAGCGATGGAAAAAATCATTGAATATTCAACCATTCCGGGTACCAGCAGGCATCATTGGGGTACCGAAATTGACATTATCGATGGCAATGCCAATGCCAACGGAGATGTTTTGGTCCCTGAAAAGTATGAAGGGGAAGGTCCATTTGCGCCACTTAAAAAATGGTTGGATGCCAATTCCGAAACGTTTGATTTTTATTTGACGTACACGGACTCCTATTTTAGAAAGGGGTTTAAATACGAACCCTGGCACTATAGTTATGCTCCGTTGTCCATACCCATGCTGAAACAGTTTAGAAAGTCCAACATCCTGAGAAACCTATCCGAAGAGACCTTTGAGGGGTCCGAGCACTTTACAAGGACCTTCCTTAAAAACTACATCCATAACAATATTTTGGACATTAACCCAGATCTGTTGTAACCCATTTTTTGTACCTTCCCTACAACTGGAACACTAACGACCATGAGAAGTAGAGGAAGTTGGAAAATTCGGATTTTCATCGGATTGGCCATTGTGGGCTTTGCCTTTTTCAATAAATGCAACAATACCGAGACCAATCCCTATACGGGTAGGCAACAGCATATTACCATGGATGCCCGGCAGGAAATTGCCATTGGCCTGCAAAGTGCGCCCGAAATAGCACAGCAATACGGCGGACTCTATCCTGATGAGCGAATGCAAGCTTTTGTGGATGCCATAGGTCAAAAATTGGTACAAAACAGTGTAGCCAGGGAAACGCCATATCAATATGATTTCCATCTGTTGGCTGATGACCGCTCCATAAACGCCTTTGCCTTGCCCGGAGGCCAATGTTTTATTACCTACGCTTTGTTTAAGCAATTGAACGAAGCCCAATTGGCTGGGGTGCTGGGGCATGAAATTGGCCACGTTATTGGCAGGCACTCCGCTGAACGCATTGCTGAAAGCAGTTTTTGGCAAACCCTGACCATGGGTGCATCCGTTGGAGGGGATATGGGCGGTTTGGTACAAGGCCTTGGACAAAACACCTTGTTAAAAAATGGACGTGGGGATGAGCTCGAGAGTGACGAACTTGGGGTGCTCTTGATGATTCAATCCGGTTATGATCCTTATGAATTAATAGAAGTGATGAAAATTCTCAAAACCGCCGCGGGACCCAATAGGGTCCCTGAATTTCAGAGTACGCATCCCGACCCCGAAAACCGGATTGAAAGGATTAAGGAAGCGATCGTAAAGTATCAAGGTCGATGATATCTGTTGATTCACCGATATATTATTGTTGCTGACCGATTTTGTTTAACTTTACTACACCAAATCTTTTCATCAGCTTTCCCACAGGTAGTATGCTACTAAAAGAACGCTACATGGGAACTTTAATGAATTTCAAAAATATGTACGTGGAGGCATTTGAAAATTGCAGGCCACAGTACCTTGTATTGCTGTTAAAAATATACTCTGTTTTTAGTGCTTTGATGATACTAATGGCAGTTTACGCACTAGCATATAGGGCCTTTACCGGCTTTGAATTTTAAGATTTTTCCATATCTCGAGAACACTATATGGAAAAATAAAACCCTGGCAGTGATGTCAGGGTTTTTTGATTGGCCCGAATGTGTAAAGGGCAGTTGAATAAACTCCTCTTACCTCTTCATAGCATTATTGATAATGATCAATGCTTCTTTTGCCTGGGCAAGTTCCGCATATTTTTTTACGGTATATCCTTGGTCGCACCGCTTTTTTAAATTGGCCCCATTTTGAATGAGAAGTTCAAGGATTTCAGGCTTGTTGTACCGGGCCGCGTAATGGGCAGGGGTCTTACCCAGGGATTTCCGATTGACATCTTCGCCCAGGGCTATCATTTTCTTTACCAAATCAAAATCACCTTGAACAATGGCCTTGCAAAAGGAGTTAATTTCAAACACACTGATAATTTTCGATTCCCGATGTACTTCACGAACATGAACATCGGCGAGTAGGGTACCACTTAACAGGCACATACCCATGATTAGGATTGTTTTTTTCATGATGAATGAATTTTTGAATTATGAATTAAATAATCTGATATAAAAAAGAGACCGTTTTACAACTTGAATGTTACATGGGGAAAACGGGTTATAACGTTATATTAACAACTGCCGATGGATTAATACCAATTTTAACAAAACCAAGCCTTATCAAATAAAAAAACCCATTGCAATGCAATGGGTCTCCCATAATATGTATTAGGATTATCACACCTTTTGTATTGAGTTCTTTATTACATCCATAGCCTCCTTGGCGTTGGAAAGCTCGGCGTATTTTTCGGCCGTATGGCCATCATTGCTGCGCTTCTTTAAATTTGCCCCATTTTCAATAAGTACTTTTAGAATTTCCGCTTTATTATACCGGGCCGCGTAGTGCACAGGTGCCATGCCCATCGACTTTTTGTTCACATCTTCACCTTCGGAAATCATCTTTTTAACCATTTCAATATCTCCCTTTATAATTGCAGCACAAAAAGGACTCGGTTTTACAATGCTTACATTTTCCAATGTTAGGTCCAAATCAAAACGAGGGGTAAAACTACTCATTGCCACTACAGTCATTGCAATACAACTAATGCCAAAGGCTAAAAAAAACTTCTTCATGATAGTATAGATTTTGATGATAAATAAAACTGATATAAAGATAATTCATGAGGATGTCGATAATTATCAAATTAACAGTTTTATAGCGTTTTTATTAATTTATCTTTAAATTAAGGTTAATAATAATGGTAAATATTCGAAATATGAAAATTTGATGGAAGTTAGCACATCTGTACAATTACCGTTATTTTTGATTTTTATTTTACTCAAACATGAACAAAAAAGTAATCTTGATGATTTTGGATGGCTGGGGAAAATCGCCTAATCCTGAGGTTTCCGCAATTGACCAAGCCCATACCCCATTTGTGGATGCGTTATACACCACATATGCCAATGCAAACCTATTGACCGATGGAATGAATGTAGGACTACCAGAAGGCCAGATGGGAAACAGCGAGGTAGGCCATATGAATTTAGGCGCAGGTCGTATTGTATATCAAGATTTGGCAAAAATCAATAAGGCCGTCCAAGAAGATACCATCAAAGACGAACCCGTCCTAAAACAAGCTTTTGACTATGCCAATACAAATGCCAAAAAGGTTCATTTTTTAGGTTTGGTCAGTGATGGAGGGGTCCACAGCCACATCAATCATTTAATGGCACTTATTGAGGCTGCGCAATCCTCCGGGGTACAACAGGCTTTTGTTCATGCTTTTACGGACGGACGCGATGTGGATCCCAAAAGTGGAAAAGGCTTTCTCACTGCAATTGAAAAATTTTGTGAATCAAAGAACACAGCATTGGGAACGGTTATCGGTCGCTATTTTGCCATGGACCGCGACAAACGATGGGAACGGGTAAAAAAGGCGTATGATGCAATGGTCAATGGGGTGGGTGTAAAGTTCAATGATGTTGCCACAGCCATGCAAAGCAGTTATGACGCAACGATTACCGATGAATTTGTGGAGCCTATTATTCTCAATGATAGCGCAAAAATAGAAGAAGGGGATGTTGTCATTTTTTTCAACTTTAGAACCGACCGGGGACGTGAACTTACTATGGCCCTGAGTCAACAGGATTTTCCCGAACAAGGGATGAAAAAGTTGGACTTGTACTATGTTACCCTAACCAACTATGATGATACCTTTGAAGGGGTACACGTAGTGTATGACAAGGAAAACATTCAGGAGACTTTGGGTGAAGTACTCTCTAAGTCAGGAAAAAAACAGATACGCATTGCAGAGACCGAAAAGTATCCGCATGTCACCTTTTTCTTTAATGGGGGGCGAGAAGAACCGTTTGAAGGGGAAGAGCGAATTCTATGTCCTTCTCCAAAAGTAGCTACCTATGACCTGAAGCCAGAAATGAGCGCGTATGAAATCAGGGATGCCATCATACCTGAATTGGAAAAAGGAGAGGCGGATTTTGTTTGTCTCAATTTTGCCAATCCGGATATGGTAGGGCATACGGGCGTTATGGAAGCCGCTATAAAAGCGTGTGAAACGGTCGATGAATGTGCCAAGAATGTTATTACTGCAGGTTTGGAAAATGGCTACAGTACCTTGGTCATTGCTGACCATGGCAATTGTGATACCATGATCAATCCGGATGGAAGTCCAAACACGGCCCATACCACCAATCCGGTGCCATTGATCTTGGTTGACCCCGATCGAAACGAAATTCAGGACGGCGTTTTGGGTGACATTGCTCCCACCCTCTTAAAAATGATGGGCATTGAACAACCGGTAGCCATGACCCAAAAAGCTTTGATTTAAAGGATGTAGGACTTTTCAAGGGAATCCAATTATCTTTGCGGCTATGATTCATATCAAAACAGCGGAAGAGATTGAATTAATGCGCGAAAGTGCTTTAGTCGTTTCCAAAACCTTGGGGATGTTGGCATCAGAAATTAAGCCTGGAGCAAATCCTTTACAATTGGATAAACTCGCCGAGGACTTTATCCGGGAACAAGGGGCCGAACCTGGATTTTTGGGAATGTATGATTTTCCGAACACCTTGAATTGGAGCCCCAATGCCCAGGTAGTACATGGTATTCCCAACAAGGAACCTTTGAAGGAGGGGGATATTATTTCCGTGGATTGTGGTGCCCTAAAAAATGGATTTTACGGAGACCATGCTTACACTTTTGAGGTGGGTGAAGTTGAACCGGAGACCAAAAAACTACTCCAAGTCACCAAAGAATCACTGTATATAGGTATCAGGCATTTTACCTTGGGGAACCGAGTAGGCGATGTGGCCTATGCCATTCAGAACTATTGTGAAAGTCACGGTTATGGGGTGGTAAGGGAATTGGTTGGACACGGACTGGGAAAAGATTTGCATGAAGACCCCCAAATGCCAAACTATGGAAAGCGTGGACGTGGGAAAAAATTCCAAAACGGCATGGTGGTGGCTATTGAGCCCATGATCAATATGGGAACACGGCGAATAAAGCAACTCAAGGACGGCTGGACCATTCTGACCGCAGATGGAAAACCAAGCGCACACTTTGAACATAATGTTGCCTTGGTGGACGGAAAACCGGAGTTGTTATCCACCTTTCAATACATCTACGACACTTTGGGAATTACTTCCAATGAGGAAGAGGAGTTCAGGGCTACTAAAACGGCTTAGGGTGTCCAAATTATTTAAGTTCTTCCTCAACCTCATACCCAGACCTTGGCTTATTTCCCTAAGCTATTGGGTGCGTCCTATAATAGCCTTGTTTTTGAGGGGACATCGATTTGTGGACCCGATTGATGGTAAAGGCTTCCGAAAATTTCTTCCGTATGGCTATGAGAATCCAAGGGAAAACGTACTCTCCCCCTCTACCCTTTCACTGGAACGTCACCGATTGCTTTGGCTGTTTTTAAAACAGCACACCCCTTTTTTTAAGGACCAACTTAAAGTGCTGCATTTTGCGCCGGAACAAGCCTTTTATAAGCGGTTTAGGGGACAATCCAATTTAGAATACATCACTACGGACCTCAACTCACCTTTGGCCGACGTTACCGCGGATATATGCCATCTTCCCTTTGAGGACGGTAGTTTCGATGTCATTCTTTGCAATCATGTCTTAGAACATATTCCAGAGGACCGAAAAGCCATGAACGAACTGTTTCGCGTATTAAGAAAAGGGGGATGGGGCGTATTTCAGATTCCCCAAGATTTGAATAGACAGGAGACCTTTGAGGATAATTCCATTACCGATAAAAGGGAACGTGCCAAAATATTTGGACAATATGACCATGTGCGTATTTATGGTCGGGATTATTTTGATCGTTTGCGGAGTGCAGGTTTTCACGTAGCGGAAATTGACTTGACCAGTCAACTCACATCAGGGGAAATTGAAAAATATCGATTGGCCAAAGGCGAAATCATACCCTACGTATCAAAAAACTAGGAACCCGTGAGTTCCTGGAATCCAGCAGTCATAAATTCTTGGGTAGTGCCCTCATCATCCAAATAAATGATATAAACCTCAATAGTACCTAATTCGTCAATAAGCTTTTTGCTATTTTCCAAATCCATCGCCATAAAGGTCGTGGCATACGCATCTGCGATGGCGCAATTTTCTGCTATTACACTTGCTGCTAGTACTTTTGAATTTTTGGTAAATCCAGTTTTGGGGTCAATGGTGTGAACATATTTTTCTCCCGTAATACTATCTATGCGGAACTTCCTGTAGTTTCCAGAGGAGGCCAAGGCCCTATTCTTTAGGGAAATCACTTTTTTTAATTGACGCCCAAACTCCACCTGGGGATCGTCAATACCAACCGTCCATTCCTTATTTGATTTGGTGTTCTCCCCTTTCGTCAGTACCTCACCGCCCACTTCCACTAAATAGTTGTCAATACCCTTATCATCTAGCATGGCCCCCAGACGGTCAATGGCATATCCCTTGGCAATGGCATTAAAATCAAAATAAATTTCAGGAAATGATTTTTGAATGGTACCAGAGGGCGTGAGGTTCACTTTGTCAAATCCCACATATTGAAGAATACTATCCACCTTACTGCTATCCAAAACTACTTGTTTACCTGGTCCAAAGCCCCATGCATTGACCAATGCACCAACAGTCGGGTCAAAATAACCCATGGATTCTTGATGGACCTTTCTCGAAAGCTCAAATACCTCCTTGAACATATGGTCCACAACAATGGAGGTATCCCCCCTATTGATTTTTGAAATATCGGAATTTGGAATATAGGTCGACATTGACTGATTCACCACGTTAAAAACGGAATCGATTTCTTTCTGAAAATCCATTTCCTCAGTGGATAAATAGATAATGGAATAGGTAGTTCCTAGGGCGTTGCCAATGGTCTGGTTTTTTATGATAGTTCCGTTGTTGGCGCAACCCACAAAAAGAACCAGTATACCAAAAATTAAGATTCTCATTAGTTTGATTTAAAAGGCAATTAGTCCATCGTAATCGACTACATAAGGCTCATTCAACAATACCGGTGTATTTCGGTCTTGAGCATTGGACAATCCTACACCGGCATAGTAGGTCTTTGCTTCAAACTTATCGGCATGGTTTTTCACCTTGTTCATTAGTTCTCTGTCATAATTCTTGGGATTCTGTGGAAAAGAAACATGACGGACCACCACAAAATGCAAGTCTTTGTCTTTTAAACATACAAACTGTGGGTCTTTTTTAAACTTGCTGTTTACCGCCATAAACTCAAAACCATCCGCCTCCAATTCCTTGCCTACCAAATTCATGGCCAAGTTATGCAATTCCTGTTCTGTCAATTCCCTACTCATACTGATAAAAAAAACCGATACGTTGCTAGGTATCGGTTTAGGTTTTTAAAATTTATCCTCCAGAGGAAAAGTATGGCTTACCCTCCAAAGTCGTCAAAACGGATGTTTTCATCTGGAATACCAAAGTCCTCACCCATCTTTTGGACTGCCTTATTCATCAACGGAGGTCCACAGAAATACAATTCAATGTCTTCTGGGGCATCATGATGGTTTAGGTAGTTGTCAATCACACAATTGTGAATAAAACCAACAAAACCATCCCCCGCTTCATCATTAATATCTTCTTTCACTTTCCAGTTATCTTCTTCCAAAGGTTCGGAAAGGGCCATATAAAATTTGAAATTAGGGAAATTCCTTTCCAATTCCCTGAAGTGTTCAATATAGAACAATTCCCTTTTTGAACGGCCTCCATACCAATACGTTACTTTCCTATTGGTCTTCAAAGTCTTGAACAAATGGTACAAGTGGGAGCGCATGGGGGCCATTCCGGCTCCACCGCCTACATACAGCATCTCAGCCTCGGACTCATTAATAAAGAATTCACCAAAAGGTCCAGAAATGGTCACTGGGTCTCCTTCCTTTAATGCAAAAATATAGGAGGAGGCGACACCGGGATTTACATCCATCCAACCATTTTTGGAGCGATCCCAAGGCGGGGTAGCAATACGCACATTCAACATGATCTCACGACCTTCCGCTGGATAGGAAGCCATGGAATAGGCACGCTCGACAGTCTCAGGATTTTTCATGACCAAAGGCCATAAATTGAATTTATCCCACTCGTTCTTAAACTTATCCGGAGTTTCATGCTCATCAGGGTGGGCTGTAATATCAATATCCGAATACTTTACTTCACACGGGGGTATTTCAATTTGAATATATCCACCCGCTTTATAGTTCATCATTTCTGGAATTTCAACAACAAACTCCTTAATGAATGACGCCACATTATAATTACGGACAACCTTGGCATCCCATTTCTTAATTCCAAATACTTCTTCAGGGATGGTGATTTCCATATCCTGCTTCACCTTCACCTGGCAGGCCAAGCGCGCCCCGTGTTGCAATTCTTTTCTAGAAAAATGAGGTGTTTCTGTAGGAAGGGCCTCTCCCCCACCTGAAAGTACATGGCACTCGCACTGGATACAGGTTCCACCACCGCCACAAGCTGATGGCAAGAAAACCTTTTGATTACCAAGTGTGGATAACAACGTTCCCCCAGAAGCCACTTCAATTTTCTTCTCTCCATTGATCGTAAGGGTCACCGGACCAGATGGTGATAATTTTTCCTTGGTAAACAGTAATAAAGCTACCAAGAGCAATAACAAAATCAAAAACGCAACAACGGTGATTGCAATGGTACCACCAGTAGTAGTAGCTAACATCATATTATTCGTTTATTACATCATTATATGAGACGGTTTTATCGTCAGACTCCAACTCATTCTCAATTGTTTTCTTTTCTTCAATTTTTTCTGCCGTAGTTGGCTCAGTTCCTTCAGGAGGATCGTTATCTCCTGTTAGCATTCCACCAAAACTCTGAAAACCAATCCCCATCAAACCCGTAATAATAAAAGTAATTCCCAATCCCCTTAAGGGTGCAGGAACGTTGGAGTATCTGATTTTTTCACGAATGGCAGCAATGGCCAAAATAGCCAAAAACCAACCGATACCAGAACTTACGCCATAATTCAACGCCAAGCCCAAGGTAGGGATTTCCCTGGCCTGCATAAATAGAGATCCGCCCAAAATAGCGCAATTCACTGCAATCAAGGGCAAGAAAATACCCAGGGAATTGTAAAGCGCGGGGGAAAACTTCTCAACCACAATTTCCACCAACTGCACCATGGTAGCGATGGTAGCGATAAACATGATGAACGAAAGGAAGCTGAGATTGTAATCCGCATATTCCGGGCCTAACCAGGCTAGTGCACCATCCTGCAAAAGGTACTGGTCCAACAACCAGTTCAAGGGAACCGTAACTGCCAAAACAAAAATAACCGCTGCCCCTAAGCCTACCGCAGTGGCCACTTTTTTTGAAACCGCTAAGTAGGAACACATACCCAAAAACACGGCGAAAACCATGTTATCAATAAATATCGACTTAAAAAATAATTCTAAATGCTCTAACATAGTACCTCTTTTTAAGCTTCTTCAATAAGTGCCCTATTTCTAGAACGTTGTACCCAAATAATAACTCCTACAACAATCAACGCTGCTGGTGGTATGATCATAAAACCATTGTTCTCATATCCTATGGAATACAATCCAGTTTTAGCGATGGGATCACCCAAGACCGGAATGCCGAATAAAGTTCCAGCGCCTAACAGTTCCCTGAAAAAGCCTACAATAATGAGAATTACACCATAACCCAAGGCATTGCCTATTCCATCCAAAAATGATCTCCAAACCCCATTACCCAACGCGAAGGCTTCGAAACGGCCCATAATAATACAATTGGTAATAATTAATCCAACAAACACGGAAAGGGTCTTGCTCAGCTCATATTGGAAAGCCTTTAATACCTGATCTACCACAATAACCAAAGTGGCAACAACAATGAGTTGGGCAATAATTCGAATCTTTGAGGGAATCAAATTTCTCAGTAAAGAAATAACCACATTTCCCACCCCCATTACGAAAATTACCGAAATCGACATTACTAGAGAAGCCTTAAGCTCAGCCGTAATTGCCAATGCGGAACAGATACCCAAAACCTGAATGGTAATGGGATTGTTATCTGCAAGAGGATCTAAGATCAGATTTGCATCTTTTTTTGAAAGTAGTGCCATTCTAATTGTTTCTAATGGTTTCTAAATAAGGTCTATAAGCTTTCAAAGTCTCCTTTATCATTGCGGTTACCCCATTGCCTGTAATGGTTGATCCAGCTATCGCGTCCACTTCATTATCTTCTTTATCGTTGTTTAATGGATCATTATTGGTCTTGGAAACCGTAATTCCGCTATAACTTCCATTTTCCATTAAGGATTCACCGATAAAATCATCCATGAAGAACCTCAATTTTATATTGGCTCCCAAGCCCGCTGTTTCTCCCTTATGGTCAAAATAGACGCCTTGAACGACCATATTTTTATCAACAGAGATATATCCCCATATGGCATCCCATAGTCCTTTTCCATACATCGGCAGAACATACACTTTCTCACCGTCTTTTTCTCCAACAAAAATGGGCAGCTTAGCATCTTCACCCTTTTTGAATGCCGCTATCTCCTTTTTCACGTCCAAGGAAAAAGCGTTATCGTCTTGTTTTACTTCGCCATTACTTAGAATGTACTGCTCCGTAATGCGCTCCTTAAACTTTTCTTCAACAACGTCCGTAGGAATAAAATTTACCCCGCTATCCGATGTATTTTGATTCACACCCATGGCGTAGAGAATGTTTTGTTGTTTTTCAAAACGTTCGTTCTCCTTAATACGGTCACTAAGTCCTGACGCTAGAAAAGCCAGCAGTGAACCGACCACAATGACCATTACTATGGCAAATATTACGGTGTAACTATTTTTTTCTGTATTAATTGCCATAATTAAACCGTTTCAGCTTTAAGTTCCGCCGCTGCACCATCAACCGTATCAGGTAAAACGGTAGCATTTTTTAGTCTCTTCATTCTTCTTCTGACGTTTCCTTGAACCACGTAATGATCAATGGTCGGGGCGAACACATTCATTAAGAGAATGGCCAGGAAAACTCCTTCTGGATATCCAGGGTTAAATACCCGTATCATGACCGATAAAAATCCAATAAAGAAACCATAAATCCACTTTCCCTTATTGGTTTGCGAACCTGTCACCGGGTCAGTAGCCATGTAAACAATTCCAAAAGCCAAGCCACCCACAATCAGGTGCTTCCAATAATCAAATTGCATAAGTCCATAAAACTTGCTGTACTCCGGTATCCATCCAAAATCGACAACGGCATTAAAAATCAATCCCATGGCCAAAGAACCTATCACAGCACTTAACATGATTCTCCAACTTGCTATCTTCGTGAAGATTAAGAATAAACCACCCAGGAGAATCAAGAATGCAGACGTTTCACCAACCGAACCAGGAATGAACCCAAAAAACATCTCGGATAAATCGTATTTGGCGTACATAGCCTCCGAGTTTCCTTGGGCTAAATATCCAAGAATAGTCTCTCCAGAAATAGCGTCTGCTGTCCCTGCACGCTCCACACCTTCATGTACCCATACTTTATCACCGGTCATCCAAGTAGGATAGGCAAAAAACAAAAAGGCCCGAATGGTCAACGCGGGATTTAAAATATTCATGCCTGTGCCTCCAAAAACCTCCTTGCCGATAACCACACCAAAAACAACGGCCACCGCCAACATCCAAAGTGGTGTGTCTACGGGAACAATCAATGGGACCAACATTCCTGTCACCAAATATCCCTCTTCCACTTCATGGCCCTTAATTACGGCAAAAATGAACTCCACAAGAAGTCCCACACCATAAGATACAATCACCAGTGGCAATACCGTCATAGCCCCCAAAAGAAAATTGTCCCAGGTAATGAAGTGCTCTAAAACAGAGAAATTTTCCGGAAAACCGTTAATGGCAGAATAATGCTGATAACCAGCATTGAACATTCCAAACAACAAACAGGGCACCAAAGCCAAAATTACCGTGTTCATGGTACGCTTCAAATCATCCACGGCACGAATATGGCTGCCTGAATGCGTAGTTTCATTTGGCGTGAACAAGAACGTATGGAAGGCATTAAAGGCCGGTGCCATTTTTTTGCCCTGATACTTCAACTTGATTTCATGCATTTTTTCTTTCAATCCCATAGCTTATCCTATTTCTTGATGTAACAAATCCAATCCTTCCCTGATTATTTGTTGGTGCGGTTGTTTTGAGATACAAATGAATTCGGTCAATGAAAAGTCTTCTGGAGCAACCTCATAAAGGCCCAACTGTTCCATTTCATCCAAATCCTTTACCATACAGGCCTTAAGTAACTGCAAAGGGTAAATATCCAGAGGAAAGACCTCTTCGTACCTTCCCGTTACCACAAAAGCTCGGTGTTCCCCGTTAGTATTGGTGTCCAAATCATATTTCTTCTTTGGGTTCAACCAAGAGAAGGTCAGTGCCCTTGTAGATGAAATCTTATTGAACACCGGTTTGTTCCAGCCGAAAAATTCGTAATCATCCCCTTCTGGGATGGCAGTCAACGTATTGTTATAAAAGCCTAAATAGCCGTCAGGTTTTATCTGGTATCCCGTAAGCACATCACCATTGATGAGCCTGAACTTTTCTTCCTTCACGCCACTTGCATAAAGAAAGGTAGACACCTCCGTACCGATTTTGGTGGTATAGTATTTTGGTGATTTGATACAAGAACCCGCCAAGGCCACTGTTCTTTCGGCATTAAACCTTCCTGTTAAAAGAAACGCTCCAATAATGACCAAATCCTGGGGGGCAACGGTCCAAACCACCTCACCCTTGTTTATGGGATCAATCCTATTGATTTGCGTGCCTACCAAGCCCGCTGGGTGAGGACCCGAAACTTTATGCAATGCAACCCCATTAATTGCAGTAAACGGCGATTTTGAATCTTTGCCGATGGAAACGTGTATTTTCCCAGGGGTCATTTTACCCAATGCAGCTATTGCTGCTTGCAATTCTTTTTCCTTTCCCTCCAATACGTAATCAGGATTGGCGGCAAGGGGTGCCGTTGCATAGGCAGAAACAAAAATCGCTTTAGGTGTTTTATCAGGATTTGCAATAATGTCATACGGCCTTTGCTTAATGAAAGGCCAACAACCGGATTGTAGAAGTACTTTTCTGAGCTCGGCGGCATCCACCTTCTCCAAATCCAAGGGCTTGGACTCATGGAAGACCTGTTCCTTATCCGCTAGGATTTTAAGACTAAGTATTCGCCGCCTTGCCCCTCGGACAATTTCCACCAATTCACCACTGACCGGGGAAACAAAGAGCATGTCTTCCTTGTTTTTGTTGTAAAAAATAGGTTCACCCGCTTTTACCTCTGCACCCTCCTTCATCATCATCTTTGGGGTAATCCCATGAAAATCGTCAAGATTAATGGCGTAAACGTTACTGGAAACGGCTGGTGAAGTAGTTTGCTCTGCTGCCCCGACAAGGTTGATATTCAACCCCTTTTTGATTCGAATGTCTTTGGACATATTTCTTCAGCTATTTATCTAAATTTCGTGCAAATTTAAGGCTTAAAACGCATATTGCATGGGTTAAGTATATGCGTTGGTATTTATTTATAATTATTCTAAATAACTGAATTCCAACAAGACGGAAATAAAAAAAGTATGGTATCCTTTTTGTTTACCTTTGCCCGATATTTTGCCCCAATAATGCAGTATTTTTTTAAACATTTTGTTTTATTTTTTCTTCCCATGCTAGTTCTTGGCCAAGTTATGGAAGAAATAAATCCTGCACCCCATTTAAAAACAATCATCTTTACCGGACCCACGGAAGACCAATTCCCGATTGTTACCTTAAATGAGCGTATTACCCTGACTTTCGATGATTTGAGTGCCAGCGAGCAGGACTATTACTATCGAATTGTTCATTGCGATTACGATTGGACCCCTTCGCAATTGTTGAAGTCACAGTATTTGGAGGGAGTGGATAACCAACGCATTATTGATTATGGCAATAGCTTGACCACACTGCAACCCTACTCCAATTATCGATTGACCATTCCCAACAACGAGGTATCGTTGAAGGTAACAGGCAACTATGTCCTCGAAATCTACAATACCGATAACGAACTGCAGTTTTCAAGGAGGTTTGTAGTGTATAAAAATTTAATCAATGTAGGGGGCTATGTAAAACGTTCCCGGGATTTTGAGTTTTTGAATGAAAAGCAAGTGGTTCAGTTTACCATTAACACCGCTGGTTTTCCCGTGGTCAATCCAAAACAGGAAATCAAAGTGGCCATTTTACAGAACTATTTCTGGCCTACTGCCCTTTACAACATACAACCACAATTTACCATTGGAAATGAATTGGTCTATAAATATGACCAAGAAACCAGTTTCTATGGCGGTAATGAATTTCTCAACTTTGACACCAAAGATCTTCGCGCCCCTACTTTTGCCATTTCAAGAATCGAGCTTCGGGAGCTCTACCATCACTATCTCTTTACGAATGATTACAGAAATAATGATGAATACACCTATTTCCCGGATGTCAACGGGGATTTTGTGGTGAGAACACTCCAGGGCACGGATGTTTCCCGAGAGGCGGAATACACCAGGGTACATTTTAGTTTACCCTATGATCCAATTTTGGGACTGGACAACGTGTACGTGTTTGGCAAGTACAATAATTTTGACCTTTCCGATGAAAACAAAATGGTGTATAATGAGGATACGGGCAACTTGGAATTGGAGCACCTGTTCAAACAAGGGTTTTACAACTACAAGTATGTGGTTGAGAAAGAGGATGGCACCGTTGATTTGAATACGGTAAGTGGCAACTTTCACTTCACGGAAAACAACTACCTAATACTGGTCTACTATCGTGATTTTGGAGAGATGTACGACAGTATTATTGGTATTGGTACCGCCAATTCCAGAAATATCAGCAATTGAATTATCTTTATTCCATAACCTTCCAAGGAAGTGGGAAAAGGAACCAAACTAATAACCAAAGGGCGATACGAGCTTAAGTTCCGTGGCACGGAATGCCTCAACTGCGGGCATGTTATAGATATTAGTGATAAATACTGTCCTAACTGCGGCCAAGCGAACAGTACCAAAAAATTGGTACTGAAAGACTTCTTGGATGAATTCCTTTCCAATGCGTTCAACTACGATTCCAAGTTATTGAAGACCCTGTCTACCATGTTGATTAGGCCCGGAACCATCACCAAGGATTATATTCGCGGAAAAAGGGTGACTTACACCAACCCTTTTCGATTCCTGTTCAGTTTGGCTTTCCTTTATTTATTGATGGTCAGCTATGACAGTAACCTTTCCGAGCTGAATGACTTAGGATTGAACGAGAAGATTCAAAAAACGGGCCCCATGTCATTTTCCTTTGATGACGATGATGAGAATAGTGCAGACAGTACCAATGTTGAGGAAGAGACCAAACAGGCCATCCAGCAATTGGATTCTTTGGAGAACTTAAGGAACGTTCCTATCCCGGGCATTCAAAATTTGGATTCACTCCAGTCCATTATCGAAACGGGAATGGATTGGGCGGCCAAAAAAGATTCCATGATGCTCGCCAATCCCAAAGCCTATTTTCAAGAGTTGGAAAAATGGGAGGCCGATAACCTTATGGGAAAAATGGAATTCTTCTTTACCTATTTGCAAAAAGACTCCATTAAAACTTTTGAGGAAGCCCAACAAAAATATGAGGTGGACAATTCCTTAAATACCCGAATGGCATTCAACGGATCTAAAAGCGCCCTTAAGGTAATCACCCAACCAGGCAGTTGGCTTGAAAACACCATAGCTAAGTTACCTTTTGTCGTTTTCTTCTTTCTCCCGGTCTTTGCGGTTTTCATTTTGTTGGCTTACATCCGAAAAAAATACACCTATACCGATCATTTAATCTTCAGTTTCCACAACCAATCAATATTATTTATCTTGCTCATCCTTAGCTGGATAATTGATAGTATTTTTAATACTTCTACAGCTTGGATTGCTTTCACCGTTTTTTCGGTTTATCTGTTCCAAGCCATGAGAAGGTTTTACGGCCAAGGCGTATTTAAAACGATTATTAAATATTTGTTCCTCAATTCAGTATTCCTATTCTTAGCCCTATTTTGCGTGGTTTTACTGTTTACCGGGAGCGTTTTTACCTATTAAAGGCATGATTACACAAGTAACCAAAGGAATCAAGGTTTCCGTGCAAACCACATTTGAAGGCACCTTCTTTAAGAATTATAAAATGCATTATGCCTTTGGCTACACCATCACCATTGAAAACCAGAGCAAGGATACCGTTCAGTTGATTTCCAGACATTGGGATGTTTTTGATTCCCTTAAGGAATTAGAAACCATAGATGGTGAGGGAGTAATAGGCAACAAACCGGTCATTAAACCGGGAAAGTCCCATACCTATAGTTCCGGTTGTTTATTGACTTCCCCAATAGGGGCTATGAAAGGGTATTACAATATGGCACATCTTTCTTCTGCCGAAAACATTGAAGTGGAAGTTCCCACTTTTAAATTAGCCGCTCCCTTCGCACTCAACTAAAGGGCATTTCTTTTTTCTTTCGAAAACGCTTTCGTTACTTTTGCGGGAATTAACAATCACTAAAATAACTCCGCAATGGGCAAAGGTTTTTTTCAAGTTCCAACAGCCATAAATGAACCTGTAAAAGGATATGCTCCCGGTTCTCCTGAACGGGAAGAAGTTTTAAAGCAATACAAGCAATTTTACAACTCCCAGGTTGAAGTACCGTTATACATTGGTTCTGAAAAAATAAAAACGGGAAACACAAGGCCCATGTCCCCTCCCCATAAGCACAATCATGTAGTAGGGCATTATCATACGGCTGAAAAAACCCATGTTGAAGAAGCTATTGCGAACTGTTTGGATTCCAGAAATGCCTGGGCCAATTTGACTTGGGAACAACGCGCTGCCATTTTCCTTAAAGCGGCCGAGCTTATTGCCGGACCCTACCGCGCTAAAATCAATGCTGCCACCATGATGGCACAATCAAAAACCATCCATCAGGCAGAGATTGATGCCGCTTGCGAACTCATCGATTTCCTTCGTTTTAATGTGGAATTCATGAGTCAAATCTATGAGGAACAACCAGATTCTGCCGAAGGCATTTGGAACCGCGTGGAGTATAGGCCCTTGGAAGGGTTCGTTTACGCCATTACTCCGTTCAACTTTACCGCCATCGCTGGAAATCTTCCAGCCAGTGCCGCCATGATGGGCAATGTAGTGATTTGGAAGCCCAGCGATAGTCAAGTCTACTCGGCCAAAGTCATCATGGATGTTTTTAAAGAAGCTGGTTTGCCCGATGGTATTATCAATATGGTCATGGGAGACCCCATCATGATTACGGAAACTATTTTGGCCAGCCCTGATTTCTCAGGCATCCATTTTACGGGCTCCACCTATGTCTTCAAGGAGCTTTGGAAGCAAATAGGTAACAACATCCACACCTATAAAACCTACCCAAGAATTGTGGGGGAAACTGGGGGAAAAGATTTTATTATTGCCCATCCTTCAGCAAAGCCGCAGCAAGTCGCCACTGCAATTACTAGGGGTGCCTTTGAATTTCAAGGGCAAAAATGTAGTGCCGCCTCACGGGTATATCTACCCAAGTCAACTGCTGGTGAAATCTTGGTATTGGTAAAAAAAGATGTAGAAAGCTTTAACAAACCTGGTTCTCCGGAGGATATGTCCAACTTTATAACCGCAGTCATCCATGAAGGTTCCTTTGATAAGTTGGCAAAGTATATCGATCAAGCCAAAGCTGATGGCAATGCAGAAATCTTCGTGGGCGGCAATTATGATAAATCAGTGGGTTACTTTGTGGAACCCACGGTAATTGTAACCACGGATCCCCACTACACCACAATGGAAACCGAACTTTTTGGACCTGTGGTTACGGTTTATGTATATGCGGATACGGATTGGGAAAAAACACTGGAATTAGTGGATTCCACTTCGGAATATGCCCTTACCGGTGCTGTACTCTCCACGGACAGATATGCCATTGACGAAGCTACGAAAGCACTTCAAAACAGTGCGGGTAATTTTTATATCAACGACAAACCCACTGGAGCTGTGGTAGGTCAGCAGCCCTTTGGTGGGGCACGGGCGTCCGGAACCAATGACAAGGCAGGTTCCGCCCAGAACTTGTTGCGCTGGGTATCCCCACGATTGATCAAGGAGACGTTCGTGAGCCCAGAAGATTATAGGTATCCGTTTTTAGGATAGCTATGGAAATCACCTTGGAATCCTTTAAAATCAAAGAAAGGTATCCTGTTCATTGGGGAGATATGGATGCTGCAAAACATGTCAACAATCTCATGTATTTGCGATGGGCGGAATCAGCAAGAATTGCATTTGTGCGAGAGATGGGCATTACTACCTCATTTACCCCATTGGAAATTGGTCCTATTTTGGGTTGGCAAGAATGCAAGTACATTTTTCCAATTACGTTTCCTGATACGGTGATTGTAGGTATTCGGTGTGCTGAGATATTGGAGGACCGTTTTAAACTGGAATGTGGGATTTTCTCTGAACGGCACAATCGTTTGGCCGCCATCTCCAGACAAGATATCATTCCCTATGATTATGGTTCCCTGAAGAAAGTGGCATTACCGGAGAAATGGGTCATCCGACTAAAAAAACTTTAAAAAACAAATGTCTTTCTATCAAAAAATAACGGCTATTGGCAAACGTTTTGTCAGTAACAACGTATTGTTTAAATATGGTTTTAACTGGTCCCCTATGTACCGTAGAAGCACGGGAAGGGTCCATACCGTTTCGGAAGACCTTTCCCGCATTACCATAAAAATTCCCTTAACTTGGAAAAACAAAAATTACGTCGGCACCATATTTGGGGGCAGTATGTTTGCAGCGGTCGATCCCATTCCCATGGTACAACTGATGAATCTACTGGATGACCATTATGTGGTTTGGGACAAAAGTGCTACCATCAAATTCAAACGCCCCGCCAAAGAAACCCTTTATGGTGAATTCTTATTTTCCGATGAAGAATTGAATTCCATCAAATCAAGGGTTGCGACAGAAAACGAAATTGAAATCGTTAAATCGACCATATTGATGAATAAGGACCGTACCAAGGAATTCTGTGTGGTGGATAAAACCCTATACATTGCGGACAAAGCGTTTTATAAAAAGAAACGTCAACACAAAAGTAAGTTGACAAAATAATGGCTACATTTGAAAGAACACTTAAATCAATAAAAATGAGGAGATTACTATTCGTTATGACCCTGTTATCCGTGGGGGTCATGACTGCGCAAGAAGATATGTTGGTGCAGGGAACCATCAAAGGCATCTTGCAGCAGAATCAGGGTCAAATGATTCAATTGGCAGAAGCCTTTTCAGAAGATCAATATGGCTGGCGCCCCATGGAAGGGGTAAATTCTGTTGGTGAGGCCTTATTACATGTAGCGGCCGCAAATTATTTCATAGGGTCAAAAATGGGAATTGCCCCGCCAGAGGATGTTGACATGATGAACCTAGGCAAAGTAACCGGCAAGGAAAACATTATTGCAGCACTAAAAAAATCCAATGAATTCGCCTTAGGCGCGGTTACACAGATTGAAAGTGATCAATTTGGTGAAGAAGTTGATTTTGGATTCGCGAAATTCAACAAATTGGCAGGCCTGCTTGTTATTATGGAGCACAATGGCGAACATAAGGGGCAGTTGATCGCTTATGCACGTTCCAATGATGTTGTTCCGCCATGGAGCGCGGCACAGTGAAAAACCAAAGCCCCGAGTTGGGGCTTTTTTTTGATGGTATACATCCATCACCAACGCTATTCCATTGATTCATCAAAAGCCTTTTCGCCTCCAACAATAGGCAACTGCAAGGTTGTTCCCTCCAAATCAACCGTTAGCCTCGTACCTGGTTCTGGATGCAACGTAAATTCTTGATCGCTACTAAAAATCATGAGCCCTATTTGCTGACCCGCCGGAATAATCTGATCATCCGGCATTAAATCAAACGTAACCCCATAAAAGGTATTGGGCTTCAAAGGTGCACTTTCCCTCAACGATTTATGGTTTTGGGGGTCAGCCCAGCCCCGGGTTATGATATTATCGGTAATCCTGGCATTTGACGCCTCGTTCCATGGCAAGGATACCAGCCAAACGGATAAATTGGCGGCAGATTTACTACTGGCCAACGTTATGGTCACCTTTGGAATACCTGAAATGTGCACGTCTTGAGTCAGTTGTGGCGTAACATAAAGCAACCTGTTTGTGGATTGCCCTATTTTCGCTAAATCACTTCCTGATTTTGAAACATCATCGACCAGCACCTCTTTGCCCTGTTTTTTTGTTTTTTTAGACGTAAGTACACCTTTTTTATTCCCTCCCTTATTAAAATATAAGGTTACCAAGGAAGCATCGGGATTTGGGTAATCCGGATAGGCCACAGGGTTTTCTGGCTTGGAATTCTCCCGAACGATCCACGATTTGGGATCATTTTCAACGCCATTTTCAATACCATGTAAATACCGCGTAAACCAGCGGTTCATCAGTTCCATGGGTGGTGGACCTCCGTGCCCATTCTGATGATAGTAAATTTGAACCGGTAATCCTTTTTCCTTTGCAGCCTTATAAATGCGATAACTATGTTCGGGCATCACATTCCAATCATTGAACCCGTGCGACATCAGTAAAGCAGCTTTCATAGGTGCCATATCGTTCAAATAATCACGACCTGCCCAAAAATCGTTATAGTCACCTGTTATCCTGTCCATACCGTTCTTCATTTCGGTATCACGAACCGTTCTATTATTGTAAGGTCGCTTCGCCTCATCCCCACTGTGGATAAAGTCATAGAGTACGTCAATATCCTCACCCAGATATCCCCCTGGCGATCTTACCAACCCGTTTGAACGATAATAGTGATAATAGGAGGTGTTTGGAGCAATGGGGATAATGGCCTCCAAGCCCTCAACACCTGTGGTGGCCGCAGCCAATGGAATGGTACCATTGTACGAAGTACCCGTCATACCCACTTTTCCTGTAGACCAATAGGCTTCAACCACCTCACTTCCATAGGGCTCAGAATATCCTTTTGCCCGACCATTCAACCAGTCTATCACCGCTTTTGGTGCTAAGGATTCGTTATCCCCACCTACGGTTGGAGAACCTTGGGAAAGCCCGGTACCGGGAGAGGAGGAATGCACCACAATATAGCCTCTTGGCACCCATTTAGTAATATGTGAATTGGAGATTATTGGTCGTTTGCCTCTGCGCACTACTTCTGGGTGGACCCTTTCTTCAGCCATCTCCCCCAACTCATGTTCAACATTCCAAAAAAGCCCTTCCACGTCTGGGGCAACGCCAGCAAAATAGGGACTGGAAACGTATATTATTGGCAACTTCAACCCTTCTGTCTCTGTCTGTTGTGGGCGTGTCACTGACACATGCATTCGATCCAATTTTCCATCTCCATCGGTATCGAACTCGGTTTCGACGAAAAGGTCATGCCGAATCCATTTTGATGCATCGGAAAAAGCATCTACAATCTGCGCTTCTCCATTTTCAAATTGGGGCTTGGTCTGTGCATAACCTACAAAAACGAGAAAAACTTGCAGGGACAGCAGTAAAAGGTATTTTTTCATGATTCCTTAAAATTTGTTTTAAATATAAACTACCCCTTATACTTCTGAGGTAGGTACACCACCTTTTTTGTATCAAAAAATGGCTCTTCAAAATAATCGGTCAAATCAAAAACTTGGGCGTTTCCATAATCAGCGAGCTCTTGACTTAAATCCCCTCCCTTCAAGTATAAAATCCCATTCTTTTTTTCATGATGGGATTCCTTCTTGATTTTTCCTTTGGTCCAATGGGCAAAGGTGGGCATCGCTGCTACTGCCCTACTCACAATAAAATCAAACTGATTGCGTAAATCCTCCACCCGTGCATGATAGGTTTTCACATTTTCCAATCCCAAACCATCTACTACCTCATTTACAACTTTAATTTTCTTTCCAATGGCATCGACCAATGTAAAGTTGGTATTGGGGAAAAATATTGCCAAAGGTATTCCCGGAAAACCACCACCGGTACCAACGTCAAGGATATCCGCTTTTGGGTTGAAGGTTTGGATTTTGGCAATACCCAAGGAATGAAGTACATGCCTTAAATACAGCTCATCAATGTCCTTTCTGGAAACTACATTGATCTTTTGGTTCCAATCCTGATATAATTCTTCAAGTTGTAGAAATTGGTTTTTTTGTTGTGTGGTCAGTAGTGGAAAGTACTTGAAAACGATTTCAGCATTCATTAAAACCTGTTAATTTATCCAAAAGTAATACTTTTGACAAGCTCAATACCGTTACCTTTGGGAGCTGTTGTATGAATATTGCTCGGACAATCATATAAAACTTTACTATGCAAAAGGAAGCCATCCGATTTTCAAGAAAGGATTCAGCCCAATTTTTTAGAACACTGAACAAGCGAGTTAATCAGTACTTTAAAGAAAAAGAAATCAAGAAAACAGGAAATTGGAAACTTCATTTGAAGACCATTGTCATGTTTACCATTTTTTTGACCCCCTATTTTTTAATGTTAACTCTAAATTTACCGACCTGGGCACAGTTCCTACTGACGGTTGTCATGGGCATAGGTATGGCTGGTGTAGGAATGAATGTGATGCATGATGCCAACCATGGTTCCTATTCCACAAAGAAATGGGTCAATAAGCTTTTAGGTAGTAGTATGTATTTACTGGCAGGCAACGTTTATAATTGGCAGGTGCAGCACAATGTATTGCACCATACCTATACCAATATCCACGATCATGATGAGGATATGGATGCAGGTCGCGTCCTACGTTTTTCCAAACATGCCCAATGGAAAAAACATCACAAATTTCAACATTGGTATTCCATTTTGCTTTACGGATTACTCACCTTTAATTGGGCCATTACCACAGATTTCAAACAGATGTATAGCTATATGAAGCGCAAGCTATCCTATGGAAAACTCCCCAAACCTGCTTGGAATTGGACAATTTTAGGAGTAACCAAAGTACTTTATTTTACGGTTTGGATTGTTTTGCCCATTCTATTTTTTGATATTCCTTGGTGGCACGTACTTATCGGTTTCTTTGTAATGCATTATGTGGCCGGATTGATTTTGAGCGTTGTGTTCCAACTGGCGCACATTGTGGAGGAAGCAGAGACACCGCTACCAGATGAAACCGGTACCATGAAAAACACTTGGGCCATTCACCAGTTGTTTACCACAGTGAATTTCGGCACTAAAAATAGGATTGTCAACTGGTTTACCGGTGGTTTGAACCATCAGGTGGAGCACCATATTTTTCCCCATATCAGTCATATACATTACACAAAAATTGCCAAAATTGTGAGGGAAACGGCAAAGGAATTTAATTTACCCTACAACGAATATAAAACTACTAGAAAAGCCATAATTTCGCACTTCAAACATTTGAAGGAGTTGGGTCAGCCCCCACTCCATTATCAATACTAGCGAAAAAATGAGCAACCAACTTTCGGACAGAATCAATAGCCTTGTTCCATCGGCTACTTTGGAAATGGCCGCAAAAGCCCGTGAGCTTAGGGCAGAGGGAAAAGATGTTATTGGTTTGAGTCTTGGAGAACCTGATTTCAATACCCCTGATTATATAAAAGAGGCTGCCAAGCAAGCCATTGATGACAATTACAATTCCTATACTCCTGTAGATGGTTATGTTGAACTAAAAGATGCCGTCATTACAAAATTCAATAGGGACAACGGATTAACCTATGACCGTTCACAAATTGTGGTTTCCACAGGCGCAAAACAAGCATTGTACAATGTGGCCCAAGCGTGTTTAAACCAAGGGGATGAAGTTATCCTCCCATGTCCGTACTGGGTAAGTTACAGTGATATCGTAAAATTGACAGGTGGTGTTCCTGTAGAAGTGCCCACTTCCATTGAGAGTGATTTTAAAATGACCCCAGAACGGTTGGAAGCAGCAATTACACCAAAAACAAAAATGCTTTGGTACAGTTCGCCCTGCAATCCAAGTGGTTCCATTTATGGCAGGGAAGAACTCAGGGCATTGGCAGACGTACTTCAAAAACACCCACAAATTGTAGTGGTCAGTGACGAAATCTATGAACATATCAACTATGGGGTTACCCAACATGCCAGCATGGCCTCTTTTGAGGATATGTACCATCGTACGGTAACCGTAAATGGGGTGGCAAAAGCATTTGCCATGACCGGCTGGCGAATTGGCTATATTGGTGCACCCTCCTACATTGCACGTGCCTGCAACAAATTACAAGGGCAGGTGACCAGTGGAGCCAACTGTATTGCCCAAAGAGCAGTTATCACAGCCTTGTTGGAATCTCCGGATAGGGTTAAATACATGGTGGATGAGTTTAAAAACCGTAGAAAGCTCATTCTAAGCTTACTAAATGAAATAGAAGGTTTTGAGTGTAATGGGCCTGAAGGCGCCTTTTATGTTTTTCCTGATATTTCTGCCTTCTTTGGGAAGGAATTGAACGGAAAAACCATCACTAATGCTTCGGACTTCGCCATGTATCTATTGGAATATGCCAATGTAGCTACGGTAACAGGAGACGCCTTTGGCAATGGAAACGGAATCCGTATTTCCTATGCGGCTTCTGAAGAACAGATAAGGGAAGCTATTTCTAGAATAAAAGCCGCAGTAACCTAAATTTAGTTAGCGCAAAATAAACCCATCCTTCATAGGGTCTTCTGGGCCTATTACGAAGGTATGCATCCCTGTAATGTGGGCCGTACCCTCTACTCGGGGAATTACTGCTTTATAAGGGCCATATTCCTTTTCAGCAACAACACTTCCACTAAAGATGGAGCCCGTTATGCTTTCAATGGCAATGGGTTCATTTTGGATAAGCTGATCTCTGGCCCAATGAATGGCCATTCTTCCAGACACCCCTGAACCCGTTGGGCAACGATCTACTTCACCCTCCGCAAAAATGCAAACGTTCTTGCTATGGATATTTTCTTTTTGGGATGGCCCAATGAATATGGTACCGTACAAAAACCCCAAGTCCTCCTCAAAGGGATGTTCAATTTTGGCATCTTGTTCCATTACGGCCTGCTTGATATCCATCCCTTTTGTTATCAAATCTTGATAGGAGGATGGCTTCAAGCTTACATCCAAGTCATTCTTTTCCAAATCAACATAGGCGTAGAAAGCCCCGCCATAGGCCAAATCATAAGTGACAATGCCCATTCCGGGAACTTTCACCTTTCGATCCAATCCAACCACGAAACTGGGGACACAATGAAATTTTACCCTTTTTACCTTTCCTTTGCTTACCTCCACAAAAGAGACAATTCGCCCACAGGGCGCATCAATCCTCAAAATATTTTCCCCTTCCTGAATCTTGATCCATTCCATGTGCACCGCTAAGGTCGAAACTGCTATAATGGCATGTCCACACATGGTACTATATCCCTCATTATGTAAAAAAAGGATGCCAAAATCGGCCCCTTCATCATTGGGTGGCACCAGAATACAACCGTACATATCTGCATGCCCTCGGGGTTCCAACATCAAGGCTGTTCGCAAATGGTCATAGTGCTCTTTGCAATACCTCCGGTATTCGAGCACAGCATTACCCTTAAGTTCCGGAAACCCGTCCAAAATGACGCGCAATGGCTCACCCCCCGTGTGCATATCCACAGTCTTTATTTTCAGCCATCCCTCGGGAACCCTTAAATTCTTGTTGCTTAAAATGGCGCTATATGTTGTCATTTAGATATTTATAATAGTAATATTTGGCGGCTGACAAATCTTCCAATGCATGACCCACGGATTTAAACAGTGTTATTTGGTCGTAACTTGTCCTTCCCAGCCTTTGATCGGAACAAAGCCCAAAGAGGTCAGCTGCAATGTCGTTTTCCTTCAAAATCCCTGTTTGTAAGGGTATGGCAATATCACCACTTTCTTGAAGACTACCCCCAAATGCATCCACAAAAACAGTAGATTTTCGTATGGCCGCGTCATCGGCTTCCCGCATATTCGGCTTATAGGCCCCTACCAAGTCCACATGCTGTCCAGGCATCAGATTTGCTCCATAAACCAATGGGGATTCTGAAAGTGTGGCACAGGAAATAATGGCTGCTTCTGAAATGGCGGTATCCAATTTTTTAATGGCAATTACCGAATACGCTTCCCCTTGCAATTGATTTGAAATTCCTTGTGCTTTTTGAAAATTCCTACCCCATACATATACTTTTTTAATGGGACGTATAGCCGCATGGGCTTTTATCAAATTAATGGAAAGAGCCCCAGTCCCCATCATCAAAAACGAATCGGCATCTTTTCTTGACATATATTCCGATGCCAGGGCAGAGGTAGCCGCGGTTCTTTTTGCGGTTAGGTTCTTAGCTTCAATAATTGCCTTTAACTGGCCATTGGAGGCGTCCATATAGAGATAACTACCTTGAACAGTGGGAAGGTTGAAATCCGCATTATAAGGATTTATGGTAACTACCTTTACCCCTGAATCCTCTCCAGGATTCCATGCCGGCATCAATAAAAGAGTACTTTCCTTCTCTTTGTTTGGATAGGGAAAGTCATGATGGTGGCGTTGAGGAACAATGGTCCTATTTGATTTGAAAGCTGTTTTTAAAGCTTGGATCAAATCAACAAAAGACGTATTGGCCTCGATGAAACCCGAATCGATAAACAGGGGTGTGCCCATAAGAATACTAAAACCCTAAAACTGCCTTGCGCTTGTAGCACATCAGGTACGTCTCCAAAAATAAGGCACAAACAGTATCAATACGGTAAAAAGTTCCAGTCTGCCCAATAACATCAAAAATCCACACCACCATTTTCCAAAATCCGGGAGGGCACTAAAATTTACCACTGGATTTAGATCGCCCAAAGCGGGTCCCACATTGCCCAATGATGATGCCGCACCTCCAATGGCCGATTCAAAGTCCAATCCCAAATAGCCTAACACCAGTGCCCCTATGATAAACAAGAGCATATACAGCACAAAAAAGGCAATGATGTTGTAAACGATATGTTCACTAATGGTCTTGTTATTAAATCGAACCGGAATAATGGCATTGGTATGTAGAGTCCGCTTAAATTCCAGGAGTCCATTTTTAATAATAAGTAAGTGACGCATCACCTTTATACCTCCCGATGTGGAACCCGCACATCCCCCTAGAAACATCAGTCCAAAAAAGAAAACGGTCAAAAAAGGTGTCCAATTGGTAAAATCAGCGGTCACAAAACCTGTAGTGGTAACAATGGCCAACACCTGAAATAGGGCGTGCCTAAAGGCACTTTCCCCTTCACCCAGCACTTTAGGGTGATATTCGGAAACGGGCACCTCTGCTTGGAAGTAAACCAATACACCCGCAATCAAAGTAAAACAAATAATAAAAATCCCATATACCTGGAATTCCTCATCCTTCAAAACGCGTTGCACCTTTCCCGTAAAGGCAAAATAGCTCATAACAAAATTGGTTCCCGCCAAAAACATAAAAACAATAACGATGTATTGAATTAAAGGGGTATCGTTCCAATAGGCAATACTGGCGTTTTTGGTTGAAAATCCTCCCGTGGACAACGTGGACAATGCATGATTTGCAGCATCAAAAAAGGACATTCCTGCCAATTTTAACAAAACGGTTTCGGCAAGAGTGTATCCCACATAAATCAACCACAAACGCTTTGCGGTATCCGTAATCCTTGGATGTAACTTATCACCCCCAGGGCCAGGGGCCTCAGCGGCAAACAACTGCATTCCACCAATTCCCAAAAGCGGCAGGATGGCAATAGCAAGAACTATGATTCCCATACCGCCAATCCAATGGGTGAGGCTCCTCCAAAATAAAATCCCTTTCGGCAGGGATTCAATATCATTTAAAATGGACGCCCCTGTAGTGGTATACCCAGAAATTGTTTCAAAAAAGGCATTGGTGAGGTCAGGAATTGCGCCAGAAAAAAGATAAGGAAGCACACCTGAAATGGACATGATCAACCACCCAAACGTCACAATGACATAGCCTTCCTTTCGCTTGACTTCCTTTCTATGACCTCTTGTATAGAACATGGCCATAACACCGACCAACATGGTCACTATTGCGGCCAAAAGGATATCCAAGGTAGCCCCATCCTGATATATACCACTTACCAATCCAGCAAATAGCATAAAAGAACCATTGCAAAGCAGCAACAAGCCCATAATGTGCAGGATGATCCTAAAATTGAAGTTCATGTTACAAGAAGAGCTTTTCTATTCTGGGGATAGCCTTAGGTAAGGCACAAACCACTACCTTATCCCCTTCGGTAATTTTAAAATCCCCAAGGGCGATAAGACCCTCACCATTACGTATCACACCACCGATTATGGCCTCCCTGGGAAAATTGAGCTCTTTTATGATTTCTCCATTCACCACAGAGGTGGACTTCACTTCAAACTCCAAGATTTCGGCATTCAAATTGTTAAGGCGGGTCAGTGCCAACACTTCTCCCCTTCGGATATATCTAAAAATATTATTCGCGGCCAGTAGTTTTTTGTTTATTAAGGTGTCTATCCCTATGGATTGCGAAAGTTGAAAATAATCCATGTTCTCCACCAAGGCTATGGTTTTTTTAATACCGCGGGACTTTGCCACCAAGCAAGACATAATATTGGTCTCTGAATTTCCCGTAACCGAAATAAAAGCATCCATGGACTCCAAACTCTCCTCTTCCAAGAGCTCAACATTCCTACCATCACCATTAATCACCAAAGCATTGGGAATACTGTCTGCGATATCGAATGCCTTGTCCTTGTCCTTTTCAATCAACTTTACGTTGAACTTATTGGAGCATAAGTCCCTAGCCGTCTTAAAACCAACTTTACTTCCCCCCAAAATCATGACGTTCTTGATTTGGCGCTTTTGCATCCCTGTGAGCTTGTAAAGATCATCAACCCCACCTTTGTTGGTGATAAAATATACTTGATCACCTTCCTTAAAGACCGTATCACCCCTGGGAATTAAGGTATATTGTGTTCCCATGCGCTGAAGGGCGATAGGCATAAAATGCAGTTCTGGAAAAATCTTTGCCGCTTCCTTTACCATTTTACCTACAAAGGGTGCCGTTTTTGGCAAAAACACGCCTACCATGGTCAATAGGCCTCCCTCAAACTCGTAGGTGTCATTAAAGGCTGATTGGTTCAAGAGCAGTTGAATTTCGGAGGCGGCCAGCTCTTCTGGTGATATAAGTTCATCTATCCCAAGTTCATCAAACTTAATCAGCTCTTTGCCATCAACAAATTCGGTATTGGATATTCTTGCTATGGTTTTTTTACTTCCCAACTGTTTCGCCAAAAGGCAAAAGGTCAAGTTTGTGGTTTCGGATGCCGTTACCCCAATGACTAAGTCGGACGAATCCACTTTTGCATCCTGCAACACAGCAATGGAGGTTGCATCTCCCCTTAATACCCTTATGTCAAGATGGCCATCAGCATAGGCCAGACTCTCTTTATCTACGTCTATCAAAGTTATTTCCTGAGCCTCATACGAGAGTAATTTGGCCAAGTGAAACCCTACTTCCCCTGCACCCGCAATGATGATTTTCATTTCTTCCTAAAACTGGTTACCAAATCTAAACTGGAAAGAATGTAACGGCTGGACACTGTCCTTTTCCGTATCATGTTCATTAAATTAAGTCCCACAAAAGTAAACATTTTATTTAGCCTCAAAGGCTTATACCGTTGTGTTATCTTTGCCACCAAAATTGCAGATGGCCAAAAATGTAAATCCCTACAAGGAATCCGAACTGGGAAAAAAAGCCCAGGTCACGCAAATGTTTGATACCATTTCCAAGAATTATGATGGCTTGAATAGGGTGATTTCCTTGGGGATAGATGTAAAGTGGAGAAAAAAGGTGGTGGATATTGTCAAGAAATCAACACCAACCAATGTTTTGGACATTGCCACTGGCACGGGGGATTTGGCAATAAACCTTACAGAAACAGGTGCTTCGAAGATCATTGGTTTGGATATTTCGCCCGGGATGCTCGCCATAGGTAAAAGCAAGATTGCTGAAAGAAAACTTGATGAGACCATTGAAATGATTATTGGGGATAGCGAAAACCTTCCTTTTGAGGACAACTCCTTTGATGCCATTACCGTGGCATTTGGGGTTCGGAATTTTGAAAATTTGGAAAAGGGTCTTTCCGAAATTCAAAGGGTATTAAGACCCATGGGGACATTTGTGGTTCTGGAAACTTCAGTTCCCACTAAATTCCCTTTTAAACAAGGGTACTTTATATACAGCAAATATATTTTACCTACCATAGGAAAGCTTTTTTCCAAAGACAAGATAGCATACAATTATCTTTCCGAATCCGCCGCAGTCTTTCCTTTTGGTGAAGACTTCAACAATATTTTGAGGAAAACGGGGTTTATAAACGTAGAGAACAGACCCCAAACATTTGGGGTTGCAAGTATTTATGTAGCCTCAAAATGATTTCATGAAAAGACTCATTTTTTTATGCCTTTTCCTCGCATCCATCCATTACGGCCATACCCAAATATTTGGCAAGGATCCAATTATCAATTTACAAAATGAAGATAAGGATTTCTTGAATTGGGGGTACTACCTTGGATTCAACCGTTACGATTTTCAATTTGAATACGAGAATGATATTGGGCAGGATGTCTTGGTGGAACAGACCTATGGTTTCAACGTAGGTTTAATAGGCGAAATGCGAATCAATACATTCTTGGACCTCCGCTTTGAGCCGGGTCTACTCTACACCCAAAGAAATTTAGGTTTTCCTGGCTTTACGCAACCGCAAGACGCCATTAGGGAGGTACGCTCAACCTATATTAGATTTCCATTACTCTTGAAAATAAGCACAAAAAGGTTTAACAATATAAAACCATTTGTTGTAGCTGGGGGATATACTTCCATCAACCTTGGAGCCAAAGAGGACAGTTTAGAGGATAATAGCAGTGGGGAATTTAGGATGGTAAAAAACGTCTACGGCTATGAACTGGGCTTTGGAATCGATGTCTATACGGAGTATTTTAAATTTACCCCATCCATTCGAGGAGTTTTTGCGCTCAACGATGAGCTCGTTCGCGACGAAGACCCCAATAGTCCATGGACGGCCAATATTGTGGCAATGCGAACCCGAGGGATTTTTGTCAATTTTACTTTTGAGTAAATCGCTAGAATCTTGAAGGGCATGGTATGTCGCTAAGTACCGTTATTTCCTACGAATTTCATTTAACAAAATACCTGCTGCCATGGCCACGTTCAGGCTTTCGGCCGTTGATTGCCCATAACGGGGAATGGTGATTCGATTCTTTATCAAATCATTTAAATCCGGTGATATTCCATTGGCCTCGTTCCCCATTACCAGAACTCCAACGTCCGGAAGCTCCTCATCATAAATGGTAACGCCATCCATATAGCCCCCATAAATAGGTAGTTCCGTATTCTTCAAAAAATCAGGCAACGAAGTATAAACTACATTGACCCTTGCAATGGAGCCCATGGTAGCTTGTATGACTTTTGGATTGTATACATCAACAGTAGCCTCGGAACAGACTAAATCAGTAATTCCAAACCAATCGCAAAGTCTAATAATTGTGCCCAAATTCCCAGGATCCCTAATATCATCCAAAACCAAAACCCAACCCCTGTTTTCAATTTTCTCAGGTTGGGGAACCTGGAATACTCCCAACAGACCATTAGGATTTTTTAAAGCGCTAATGAATCTTAACTCTTTTTGGGCTATTACTTCAACTGGAACATCTTGAAAGGAATCTTGAAACTCCAGATAAACAAAAAGCTTTTCAAGCTGCAAATGGGCATCAATAAGTTCCTGAATTCCTTTTTTTCCCTCAACGAAAAATAGCTGATACTCATTTCGGTATTTTTTTTGATGTAGTCTTTTTACGAGTTTCAACCACTTTTTGCCAACCATGGGAATTCGTGTAATTTTGAGCTTAATGATGAATTATCTCCTGCGCAGGAATTTCACGGCAAAAGTAATTGTAATATCCATAGCTGTTGCGTTGGCCTCTTGCAATGCCATAAAAAAGGTTCCGGAAGATGATTTTTTGCTGGTTGAAAATATTATTTACGCTGATAGTGTACCTATAAAAAGCTCAGAAGTGCGAAATCTATTGGCTCAAAAGCCCAACAGTACCATTTTGGGATATCCTTTTCGCTTAAACCTGTATAACCTGGCCAAGGAAAACCCTGATTCCTTATATCAAGATTGGTTACAACGCAAGCCGAAGCGGGAAAGCCGATTAAACGCCTTATTATCTGAAAAGCAGGTAAAACGCCTTGGGGAATCCTTTGTAGTAAGGGGTTGGAGCAATCTGTTAAAAAGAGTGGGCGAAGCCCCTTCAATTATTGATTACTCCCGAACACAAAAATCCCTGGAAAGACTAAACTACTATTACGGCAGCAAAGGGTACTTCAATAATGATGTTTCTTTCCAAAGGGAACCAATAAAAAGAAGACAAAGGGCAAAAATGAACTACTACGTCGAGCTTGGAAAACCCTATATGGTAGACACCTTAAGAACAAATATAACGTCCGAGGCATTGGATTCACTTTATAGTATTCACGAAGAAAATTCCTTTGTCAAAGAAAAGAAGCAATTTGATTTAATCGACTTCAATACGGAACGGGAAAGATTGACCAATATCTTCAGAAACTCCGGGGTCTATAATTTTCAAGAAAGCTCCATCAATTATGATATTGTTCGTGACACCTTGCGGGCAAATGATGACCAAAACATGGAAGTGGTTTTGAACATCAAGGATTTACGCAATTCCACAGATAGCAGTGCTACCAAGGAATATAAAATCAACCGATTTAAAAAAATCAACATTTATGCCGACTATCAATTGGATGAAAGCAATGACTCCCTCCAATCCATAGAATTCCAGAACTACACTATTTATTTCAAAGACAAATTGAAATACCGACCAAAAGCGCTTGCAGATGCCATTTTTTTCGAAAAAGACAGTATTTACCGAGAACTGGACGAAATACGCAGTAAGCGGCAGATTGTCAACCTCAACACCTTCAAATATCCAAGTTTTAGACTGGTACCAGATTCTTCCGGGACTCAACTGACCTCGGATATTTTTTTGGTACCCAGACCTAAATTCTCTCTGGATGCCTCCATGGAACTAACGCGTTCCAACATTCAACAAGTCGGTGTAGGGTTCAGTGGTTCGGTGATTACCAGAAACGTTTTTGGGGGAGCCGAAACCCTAAGTCTTTCCGCAAGGGGTTCAGTAGGTATTCTGGATGATGAAGCTTCTGAGGAAAATTTCACTTCGGAAATAGGTGGCGATATCAACCTTACCTTTCCAAGAATTTGGTTTCCCATTGACACGGAAAAGGTCATTCCTTATTACATGGTGCCCCAAACAAGGTTTTCTGTTGGTACCAACTTTCAAAGAAACATTGGTTTGGACCGTCAGTCCCTGAATTCCATTCTGTCCTACAATTGGTCCCCAGATAATTTTAAAAGGAGCACTATAGAACTATTGAATATTGAATTTGTTGAAAATCAAAATACCAATGCCTTTTTTAATGTGTATAACACTACCTATAACAATCTGGATGAAATCGCGGATGACTATGAGAATATTGATGGATTTGCAGATTTATACGATGAGAACGTAAATCCTGCCGCTGATGATGATGATGAGCTTGAACTTATTATTGATGAAGGGACCACTGGATTTACCGATTTGATTTTAAATCAAGGTCAAGCACTAAATGATGACGATTTTAATGAAGTAAGAAGTATTGAAGAAAGACGGGAAAGGTTGACCAGTAACAACCTCATATTTACCTCCAATTACTCTTTTCAAAAAAACAATAGGGAAAGCATTAATGACAACGATTTCTTCCAATACCGGGTACGTTTTGAAAGTGCCGGCAACCTGCTATCACTTTCGGAAAATTTTATACCCTTTAATCAAGATGGCCTGGGACGGGGTCTTGTTTTTGGGGTACCTTATTCCCAATATGTAAAAACCGAATTTGATTATATAAAACACTGGGGGCTTTCCCCAACCAAAGTACTCGCTTTTCGTGGATTCTTTGGTATGGCGGTTCCCTACGGAAATTCCAATAGTATCCCATTCGTTAGGAGTTATTTTGCGGGAGGTTCCAACGATAATAGAGCCTGGCGGGTATATTCACTCGGACCTGGGCGCACTGATAACGAAAATGATTTCAACGAAGCCAATCTAAAACTGGCGTTGAATTTAGAATATCGATTTCCTATTGTTGGCGATGTCAAAGGTGCCTTTTTTGCCGATGCCGGAAATATCTGGAATGTTTTTGACAATGTAGAGGATTCCGATGCCACTTTCAATGGATTCGGTTCCTTAGGAGATTTGGCATTGGGAACGGGATTTGGGCTACGGTACGATTTTACCTACTTCGTAATTCGGTTGGATACGGGATTCAAAACCTATAATCCGGCCTTGGAGGTATCAAAACGCTGGTTCTCCGATTTCAACTTTCAAGAGGCTGTTTTCAACATTGGCATCAACTATCCATTTTAAGTCCGAGAATTATTACTTTTGTGACCTATTCAAACAAGTAACCAACGTAAGATATGGCTCATAATATTAGGCCCGGTGTAGCAACGGGCGACCAAGTACAGGAAATCTTCAATTATGCCAAGGAAAAAGGATTTGCACTCCCAGCGGTCAATGTTATCGGTTCAAATACGGTGAATTCCGTTTTAGAGACTGCCGCTTCCTTGAATGCTCCAGTTATCATACAATTCTCCAATGGAGGTGCTCAATTCAATGCGGGCAAAGGCCTTTCCAATGAGAATCAAAGATCGGCCATTTTAGGGGGCATTGCCGGAGCCAAACATGTCCACCAAATGGCAGAGGCTTACGGAGCAACGGTCATCCTTCATACCGATCACTGTGCCAAAAAATTATTGCCTTGGATTGATGGACTTCTGGACGCTAGTGAGGCGCATTTCAAGGCAACGGGAACCTCACTGTACAGTTCCCATATGATCGATCTCTCCGAAGAACCCATAGAAGAAAATATAGAAATCTGCAAAGGGTACCTTGAGCGCATGTCCAAAATGGACATGACCCTGGAAATCGAATTGGGTGTGACCGGTGGCGAGGAAGACGGTGTGGACAATACTGATGTCGACAGTTCAAAGTTGTACACCCAGCCTGAAGAAGTAGCCTATGCCTATGAGGAACTATCGAAAGTAAGTCCAAGATTTACGGTGGCAGCGGCTTTTGGTAACGTTCATGGGGTCTATAAACCAGGTAATGTAAAATTGACCCCAAAGATTTTGAAAAACTCCCAAGAATATATTTCGGAAAAATATGGAGTTGCACACAACCATATCGACTTTGTATTCCACGGAGGTTCCGGTTCTACCCTGGAAGAAATACGAGAGGCTATTGGCTACGGGGTAGTTAAGATGAACATTGATACGGATTTACAGTACGCCTTTTTGTCCGGAGTCCGGGATTATGTTCAGGATAAGAGGGATTATCTACAGGCGCAGATTGGAAATCCAGAGGGGGATGATGTCCCCAACAAAAAATTCTACGATCCACGAGTTTGGTTGAGGGAAGGCGAAAAAGCATTTTCAGAGCGTTTGAAAAAAGCGTTTGAAGACCTTAACAACGTAAATACACTTTAATTAAAGTTACGCTTTATGACAGCTTGGTTTAAGAGAAAGGAAAAGGGAATACAGACTTCCACCGAGGAAAAAAAAGACACCCCCAAGGGGCTTTGGTACAAATCCCCCACTGGAAAAATTGTAGAATCTGAAGATTTAGCCAAGAATTTTTATGTAAGTCCTGAGGACGATTATCATGTAAGGATTGGAAGCAAAGAGTATTTCGAAATTCTTTTTGATGATACTACCTTTAAGGAGTTGGATGAGAAATTAAGTTCCAAAGACCCTTTAAAGTTTGTGGACACCAAGAAATACGCTGACCGGTTAAAAGCAGCAAAAACAAAAACGGGATTGAACGACGCCGTGAGAACCGCAGTAGGTAAATCCATGGGGAAAGATCTTGTGGTGGCCTGTATGGACTTTAGTTTTATTGGTGGTTCCATGGGAAGCGTGGTAGGTGAAAAAATTGCCCGTGCCGTGGATTACGCCAAAAAGAAGAAACTACCCTTTTTGATGATTTCAAAATCAGGTGGGGCCCGAATGATGGAAGCGGCACTTTCCTTGATGCAATTGGCAAAAACATCCGCGAAACTGGCGCAATTGGCGGAAGCAAAGATTCCTTACATCTCTTTATGTACCGACCCTACCACAGGAGGTACAACCGCCTCCTATGCCATGTTAGGGGATATCAATATTTCGGAACCGGGTGCTTTGATCGGGTTTGCCGGGCCAAGGGTCGTGAAGGATACCACGGGAAAAGATTTGCCGGAAGGCTTTCAAACCGCGGAATTTGTTAAAGAACATGGGTTTTTGGATTTTATAACGCACCGAAGGGACTTAAAAAGAAAAGTCAACCAATATATTGATTTGATTACCAACCAACCCCTAAGAAAAGAAGAAGAGCCCGTTTCATAACGGGCTCCAATTTTTTAGGGATTTTAATTTTTAAAGAATCGTCTTAAAAATATTTCTTCCGTAGTTCCATCAGGTTTTGTTAATACCCCTTTGGCATCACAGCTTCCATCACCAAAATCCAAGCTTGCTGTGGCATCATTTCTTGAGATTTCCAGAACACCACTTACAATAAATCGACAGGACATTTCCCTTCGCAAAGGAGTAGTAACCGTCTTGGCCCATACATTCCCGGCTTTATTGGTAAAGGTGCCATTGCCTGTAATCAAAAAGACATTGTCTCCCCAAAATCCAGTACCGAAACCTTCAATCCATTCTCGCGTCCTAGTTCCAGAAAATGAAGCGGTTTCACCATCAGGCCAACTAGCACTGTAATTTCTGGTTGCCGTGGATTGGGGGTTGCCATTATCATTGGAACGTACCCTTAGAATGCTTGCACCCCCTTCAATAGCTACGGAATTAAAGGTGAAATTCTCCAACTCCAGTGTAATACTCTTTGAGGCTGCTTCCATATCCAAGGCATAGCTCAATTTGATAATTCCACTAAGAACGTTTCCATTTCTCAATTCACATCCTTCACCAAAATCTATGGTCTTTTCTTTGGTGGTATCGGTTGCTACGGTAGTTACCGTAACGCAATCCGGAAGGTAGTCAGAAAAATAAGTGCCTTTTGAGGTTACACTCAGTTCGTCGGAAACGTACACATCTTCCGCAATCTCGGCAATCTCATCAGACATCTGTTCGGATTCATCCGAATATTGCAACTCGGTTGAAGTGATAACTTCGGCATCAGTAAAAATTTCTTCCGTTGTAGTTTCGTCTTCACTACAAGCAGTAAAGGTCAAGGCAGAAACCAAAACAAGTCCTGCAAGATTCATTGGTTTGAGGCTCTTTTTCATAACAATCAAATTTTAAAGTTTGTTCCTATGACCAAGGCAAAGCAAAAAGGTTTAATCCCAAATAAAATTTTTTAGTACGAAAAAAGAAGTATCTTTGCGCCTTGATTGCAAAAACCCCTCTAATTCATAGGTTTTCAATCACATACATAAAAATCATTTTAATAATATTGGCATGTATTTAAGCAAAGAGAAAAAAGCGGAAATTTTTAAGAAACACGGTGGTTCGGAAGGGAACACAGGTTCTACTGAAGGACAGATCGCGTTATTCACCTATCGTATCAATCACCTTACAAAGCATTTAAAAGAGAACCACAAAGACTTTAACACGGAGCGATCTTTGGTGAAATTAGTAGGTAAAAGACGTAGTCTTTTGGATTACTTGAAGAAAAAAGATATTGAGAAGTACCGAGCGCTTATTAAAGAACTAGGTATTAGAAAATAAATTTTAGGGGAGCTTGGCTCCCCTATTTTGTACCCTTTTTAGGGAAAACAAAAAGCTGAATAAGCTTTCATTGGTCTACAACACTACAACAACACAACCCGACCGTCAGGAAGACGGCAGACCAATTGTTTAATTGCTCCGCATACTGCGGACAACACACATTTTTATGATTCCAAAAACTTTTAAAGAGGTCATTGACCTTGGTGACGGTAGGGAGATTTCCATCGAAACCGGAAAATTAGCAAAACAGGCTCACGGTTCCGTGGTCGTTCAATCTGGAAAATGCATGCTATTGTGCACCGTTGTTTCCAATTACCATGCTGCCGACGTGGATTTTTTGCCCTTAACAGTAGATTACCGAGAAAAATTCGCAGCTGCTGGTAGGTATCCAGGTGGATTTTTCAAAAGGGAAGCTAGGCCAAGCGATGGGGAGGTATTGACCATGCGATTGGTGGATAGGGTATTGCGTCCATTGTTCCCCAAAGATTATCATGCCGAGACCCAGGTAATGATTCAGTTAATGTCCCATGACGAAGATGTAATGCCGGATGCCATGGCTGGATTGGCAGCCTCTGCTGCCATTCAACTATCCGATTTCCCCTTCGAATGTGCTATTTCGGAAGTACGCGTAGGTAGGGTCGATGGTCAATTGATCATCAATCCAACGAGAGAGCAACTGAAAACTTCGGACATAGATATGGTCATTGGTGCATCTGCAGATAGCGTAATGATGGTTGAAGGCGAGATGGACGAGATTTCAGAAGAGGAAATGGTAGAAGCCATCAAATTTGCGCATGAGGCCATTAAAGTACAGTGCGAAGCACAGTTAAAACTTGCCGAAGCCTTCGGAAAAAAAGAAACCCGGGAATACGACCCAGAGGTTGAGGATGAAGATCTTAAGAAAAAAATTCACGAGATGGTTTACGATAAATCGTATGCCATTGCGAAAGCTGGAAGTTCCAAACATGAACGTGGCCAGGCCTTTAGTGATGTAAAGGAAGAAGTTTTTGAATCGTTCTCAGAAGAAGAACAGGAAGAGTTGGGAGGATTAATACATAAGTATTTTGCGAAAACCCAAAAAGAAGCAGTTAGGAACCTTACTTTGGATGAAGGTCTACGATTGGATGGAAGAAAAACAACGGATATCCGTCCCATTTGGTGCGAAGTGGATTATTTACCATCTGTACATGGTTCGGCCATATTCACTAGGGGCGAAACCCAAGCCCTTGCTACGGTGACTTTAGGAACTTCCCGTGATTCCAATATTATTGACATGCCCTCATATGAAGGTGAGGAGCGATTCTATTTACATTATAACTTTCCTCCCTTTTCAACAGGCGAAGCGAGGCCTATCCGAGGCACTTCAAGAAGAGAAGTAGGTCACGGAAATTTGGCGCAACGAGCCTTAAAAGGAATGGTCCCAGAGGATTGTCCTTATACTGTCCGCGTTGTCTCTGAGGTATTGGAGTCCAATGGTTCATCATCCATGGCAACCGTTTGTTCGGGAACCATGGCCATGATGGATGCTGGGGTACAATTGAAAAAACCGGTTTCAGGTATAGCTATGGGATTGATTTCCGATACAGAAACGGGAAAGTATGCCGTTTTATCCGATATTTTGGGTGATGAAGACCACCTTGGAGACATGGACTTTAAGGTTACTGGAACGGAGGATGGTATTACGGCATGCCAAATGGATATTAAGGTGAAGGGCCTTTCCTATGAAATCTTGGTAAAAGCGTTAATGCAGGCTAAAGATGGAAGGTTGCATATTTTAAAACACCTAACGGATACCATTGAGACACCACGACCTGAGGTGAAGTCTTACGCGCCAAAAATCGTCACCAAAATTATTCCTGGTGAGTACATTGGCGCCGTTATCGGTTCGGGCGGAAAAGTGATCCAAGAACTTCAAAAAGAAACCAATACCACTATCGTTATCAATGAAGATCCGGATACCGAGGAGGGTATTGTGGAAATTTTAGGTACGGATCAAGCCGGTATTGATGCCGTAATCGCCAAAATTGAAGCGGTCATGTTCAAACCGGAAGTCGGCAGTGTTTATGAAGTCAAGGTCATTAAATTGTTGGAGTTCGGTGCAGTAGTGGAATACATGGACGCCCCCGGTAATGAAACCTTATTACACGTTTCTGAATTGGCATGGGAACGTACGGACAAGGTGACAGATATTGTCAATATGGGCGATATATTAGATGTGAAATATTTTGGTTTTGATCCAAGGACCAAAAAGGAAAAAGTTTCACGAAAGGCACTACTTCCCAAACCCGAAGGGTATGAAGAAAGGAGACCAAGAAGGGATAAAGGAGGGGATCGCCGCAATGGAAATCGAGATAGAAAGCCAAGAAGGGACTAACCTCCCACAACTATAATTTAAAGCCCTAGCATTTTGCTGGGGCTTTTTCTTTACAATTTTTTTTTCAAATAAATTTTACCAAATTGTAACTTTTTCAACTTTCTTACGTATAAGTAAAAGGGAAGTGTCCCAAAACGTAACTAGAAAGGAAAATTAGAATGAGGCAGTTAAAGATTACAAAACAGGTTACCAATAGGGAAACCGCATCTTTAGACAAGTATTTACAGGAAATTGGTAAAGTTGATTTAATTACCGCCGATGAAGAGGTGGAATTGGCACAACGTATTAAGGCCGGGGACCAAAGCGCTCTGGAAAAACTGACCAAGGCCAACCTTAGGTTTGTGGTATCCGTTGCCAAACAGTATCAAAACCAAGGTCTTACCCTACCTGACCTTATCAATGAAGGGAACTTGGGATTAATTAAGGCTGCGCAACGTTTCGATGAAACCCGTGGATTTAAGTTTATTTCCTATGCCGTTTGGTGGATTCGTCAGTCTATCCTTCAGGCTTTGGCTGAGCAATCAAGAATTGTTCGCTTACCCTTGAATAAAATTGGATCCATTAACAAAATCAACAAAACCTTTGCCTTCTTGGAACAAGCCCATGAGCGCGTACCCTCCGCAGAGGAAATAGCCAAGGAGTTGGATATGACCGTTGAGGATGTAAAGCAATCGTTGAAAAATTCAGGCCGTCATGTTTCCATGGACGCACCCCTTATCGATGGCGAGGATTCCAATTTGTATGATGTTCTTAAAAGTGGAGAGTCCCCAAATCCTGATAGGGAGTTACTTCATGAGTCCCTTCGTACGGAGATTGAACGTGCTTTGGAAACCCTAACACCCAGGGAAGCAGACGTTATCCGCTTATATTTTGGACTTGCGGGGCAGCACTCCATGACTTTGGAAGAAATCGGAGAAACTTTTGATTTGACCCGGGAACGTGTTCGTCAAATTAAGGAAAAGGCCATTCGTAGGTTAAAGCATACTTCTAGGAGTAAGATTTTAAAGACATATTTGGGGTAAAATCCAAAAAATTACAAGTTAAATTTACCTTAAATTGGTTTTTTGGCAAGAAACTTGTAATTTTATACTCTACAGCAGTTTATCATGACTGTTCGTTTTTTGATTGATGAATAAACTCCGGCTGATTACCGGAGTTTTTTCATTCATAAAAAAAGGAGCTGCAAGCGCCCCTTCTTCTAAAAACACTAAACACCTCATATTAAGCTGCTTTTTTTAGGGCTTTTTTGGCAACCAAAGCTTTCTTACTTGCTTTTTTCACCGCTAGTTTATAAAGCTTAGCTTCTTTCTTAGCTTTCTTCAAAACCTTTTTCTTGCTCTTTTCCTTCCTTAATTTTTTAAGACTCTTTAAAGCCATTGACAGCCTTCTTTTTTTAGTTGCTACTCTTTTTTTGGCTTTTTTGAAATCCTTTTTAAGCTTACTTTTTTTGGACATTTTAAATGTTTTACAATGTTTTTTCAAAGTTAATTAAACATTAATTTAATGTTACGTATTGATGTCTTTTTTTTAGTTTACTACCCATTTTGAAGTCAATAACTAGTTTCTAAGTAACTTTATATTCTAATTCTGAACAATGCCTGACAAGCTTCTTGCTCCTTCCCTTTTAGCAGCTGATTTTGCTAATCTTCAACGTGATATTGAAATGGTCAATGAAAGTGAAGCCGATTGGTTTCATTTGGATGTTATGGATGGTGTATTTGTTCCCAATATTTCCTTTGGAATGCCTGTAGTTAAGGCTATTGCCAACCACGCTAGAAAAACATTGGATGTCCATTTAATGATTGTAGAACCGGACAGGTATATCACTACGTTCTCAGAACTGGGAGCAAATATCCTTACCGTTCATTACGAGGCTTGCACCCATCTGCATAGAACGCTTCAAGCCATAAAAATGGCAGGGATGAAAGCAGGAGTGGCGTTAAACCCCCATACTTCGGTAAAACTTTTGGAAGATAGCATTCAAGATATTGATTTGGTTTGCCTGATGAGTGTCAATCCTGGATTTGGAGGACAGTCCTTTATTGAAAATACCTACCAAAAGGTTAAAGATCTTCGTAAAATTATTGAACAAAAAAAATCAGGTACCTTAATTGAAATAGATGGTGGTGTCAATGCCGGAAATGCCAAAAAGTTGGTAACCGCCGGTGCTGATGTATTGGTTGCTGGAAGCTTTGTTTTTAAAAGTCAGCATCCATTGGAGACCATAGCCAGTTTAAAAAAAGAAATTGCTTAATGCCAGAATTTGAAGTTGTTATTATTGGTGGTGGTCCCATAGGGATTGCCTGTGGCCTGGAAGCCAAAAAACAAGGGCTTTCCTATCTCATCATTGAAAAGGGCCCCATAGTCAATTCGTTGTTCAATTACCCTATCAACATGCAATTTTTTTCTTCTTCCGAGAAGTTGGAAATCGACGAAATACCCTTTATCAGTAAGGAAGCCAAGCCAAAACGCAATGAGGCTTTAGAGTATTATCGACGGATTGTAACCTCCAATAAGCTGAATATTCAACTGTTCGAAAAAGTTCTTGAAGTCGATAAAAAAGAAGACTTTCTGATTAAAACCAACAAGGGGTCATACACCGCTTCAAATATCATCATAGCCACAGGTTTTTATGACCTACCTAATCTATTGCATATTCCAGGAGAGGATTTACCCAAAGTATCGCATTATTATAAGGACCCCCATTTTTATGCCAGTCAAAAATTGGCCGTTATCGGGGCCAGTAATTCAGCTGTGGATGCAGCATTGGAATGCTGGAGAAAAGGTTCGGAAGTAACCATGATCATCCGCGAACCAGAAGTTGGACAACGTGTGAAGTATTGGGTAAGGCCGGACATTCTCAATCGAATCAAAGAAGGGAGCATTAAAGCCTATTACAACTCCAATGTTACCGAAATTAGGGAATCTGAGATAGATATTGATGGACCGGAAGGAAAAATAACTTTGGAAAATGATTTTGTACTGGCACTCACTGGATACATGCCCAATTTTGACTTTCTGGAAAGTCTGGGAGTTGAACTTTCCAATGATGAAAAACGACTTCCAAACTACAATCCCGAAACCATGGAAACCAACGTAAGGGGATTGTATTTGGCAGGCGTTATCTGTGGCGGTATGGAAACCCATAAATGGTTTATAGAGAATTCAAGGGTCCATGCTCCTATTATTATAGGTACTATTCTGAATGACCGTTGAAAGATGTATCTTGACATATAAGCCATAAGGTAAATTTTCAAACGCTCAAACTCCATGAAAAAGTTTATTGCAACCCTTCTTCTTGCTTTTTTTGGCCTCCACCACTTTTATGCGCAAGACGTTGATATAGAATTATATCAGAAGATTCCCATGCGGGATGGAGTTAACCTTTCCGCCAACATCTATTTGCCGGCAGATGACCAAGAATCCTACCCTGTAATTCTCATTTACACCCCGTATGTAAATGATGAAGCCGTTGAAAGAGGAATGTATTTTGCGAATGAAGGTTTTGTCTTCATTACCCTAGATTTACGCGGAAGGGGTAATTCAGAGGGTGAATATAGACCATTCGAAAAAGATGGGATTGATGGTTTTGACGCTATACATTGGATAAGTCAGCAATCATGGTGCAATGGTAACATTGGAATGATGGGGGGATCCTATCGCGGTATGGTCCAATGGATGACATTAAAGAACAGACCTAAAGCCCTGAAGACCATTGTTCCAACCGCTGCCGTGGGACCCGGAATAGATTTTCCAAAATCAAACGGCATATTTGGCAATTATGCCCTACAGTGGTTAAACTTCACAGGAGGTAAAAGTAGAAATACGAAACTATTTGAAAACGGTCAATTTTGGAGCAATAAGGGAACCAAAAAATTCAAGGAATTCCTCCCATTCAAAGATTGGGACATGGTGGCACTCGGCAAACGGAATCCAATTTTTCAAACATGGATTTCCCATCCCAATTTCGATAGTTACTGGAAAAACTTTTATCCTACGGAAGAGGATTACGGATCCTTTGATATCCCCATTTTAACCATCACGGGTTACTTTGATGGCGACCAACCCGGGGCCATGACCTACTATGAGCAACATATGAAATTTGGCGGCGAAGCAGGTAAATCCAACCATTATTTGATTTTGGGTCCTTGGTCCCATGCGGGGACCCGTAATCCGGTAACCGAGTTGGGTGGTCTTTCCTTTGGAAGCAACTCAAAACTGGATATGAAAGAACTTCATTTGGACTGGTTCAACTGGACACTTAAAGATGGGCCCAAGCCTGAGTTTTTGAAGGACAAGGTTTGTTATTATATAATGGATAAAAATGAATGGAAGCACCTGAGTGATTATAGCAAGATGTCCAATGCTTCACTCACCTATTATCTAACCAGTCCAGGTTCAGATGCTCGGTTAATGATACATCCTGGCCGTCTAGCTGTCCAGCAACCTTCAAATTCCGATATTGATAGTATTCACTACGATCCTTTGGATACAGATGATGTAGCCTCATATGGCGGGGAAGATTATTATATGGCCCCCTTACCTATCGAAGAAAAAGGGAGATTAGTCTATATATCAGGTGTTCTGGATTCCACTACCCAAATTGTAGGTCGTTTTGAGGTAGGACTTAATTTATCCTTGAATGTACCAGATACGGATATGCAAGTAGGCCTATACGCCATCAACCCAGCAGGGGAAACCACATACATAGGATCTGATTTACTCAGATTGCGATATCGCGAAGGATTGGAAACCCCAAAATTGGCCAAACCCAATGAAGTATTCTTCTGCAAATTTGACACCCCATATATAACGGCATTGGAAATCGAAAAGGGAAGTAGGTTGGTTCTAACTATTGGAAGCCTCAATTCCATGTACTATCAAAAAAACTACAACTCTGGAAAAGATGTTTCGTTGGAAACTAAAGAAGATGCCTTAACGGCAAAAATAAGTATCCATCATTCTTCGGAATACGCCAACTATGTGAAGATACCTATTAAAACAAAAGATTAAATCTTATCCTAAATATTTGCAGTCTTATTTTGGTATACTAAAAGTAGCTATTGGTCGCTAGGACTCGCTAGGGTGCGCAGAGTATACAAATAGTTCGTAATCAGCGTCTACCCTCCCTTATTACAGTTGATTCCATCAACAAAAATTCTACAAGGTGTAAACAATTGATTGCATTGGCGACAAAATCAATGGAATTGATACGTATTTGAAATATTTCCGTGCCTAACAAATAAAACCAATCATTGCATTTAGCATGTCATTAGCGAGCAGGCTTTTCATCTTGTTACTATCGTTCTCAATCTATGTTTCCGGCCAGGAGGGATGGATGCCAGGTGTTGGGCCCACGCTTGCAACATCCACTTCATTAAAGGGGGTCAATGCTCGGGCTTACTATGGTGTCAATGAACGATTTTGCTTTGGACCGGAACTTTCCGTTTTTCCTTATCAAGAGATCAGCGATGAGTACGAGACTTCGCTTTGGGAGGCAAATTTCAATGCGCATTACTTATTTGAATTGGCGCACCGCCTGGGAACCTATCCTTTGGGAGGATTGAACTATACTTCTGAGAATGAGCGTTCAATTATCCATTCCGATGAAATTGAAAAACAAAGGGGATTCGGCATCAACTACGGGCTTGGACTACATTATAACATTAATCGGGTTTTACTTTTTACTGAGTTTAAAGGGGTAGTTGGTGAGTTGAGCGATGAATTCTTCACCATTGGGGTTGTGGTACTCTTAAGAAAGCAACATTCCGTTCCAAACCAAAATCATTAAAAACACTATGAATAACCAAATCCATTTCATCTCGCAATACCTGGCTAACGCAGGAAAAAGCTTTTTAGAGCATCGCGCAGATGATAGCCACACCAATGTTGGATTCAATATAAAGACCCAATCCCTAGAAACTTGGGCGTTGAACGGCATGGGACAAAAACTCCTTTTTGACCTGCCCAATTTCCAGCTAAAATGGGCAACTGGTAGGTCATTGGATTTAAATGGAAAAACCCATGCCCAAGTAGTACAATGGCTACGAACATTTTCCCTTGAGGTGGGACTGGGCCAACCCTATTCCTTTGCGCTCCATTACGATCTGCCTTTCGAATGGAATGATGATTCCGCTTTTCAAATGGACGATGGAGATGAAATGAACCGTCTTGTTGGCCTACGAATATTGGCAAACTGTGCCCTTGGTATTTTTTTAAATACTGAAAAACTGCAATCCGATATCCGCATTTGGCCCCATCATTTTGATACCGGAGCATATGTGGTCTTGGAAGATGGTTCTGGAAAATCGGTGGGAATGGGTATGGCCATACCTGATTCATTGGTCAATGACCACTATTTCTACATCAGTGGATATCAAGGTCATTATAGTATGGACACCTCCAGTTTTGGAGAACTGACCATTGGAGAATGGAGAAATGAGGGATTTAAAGGTGCTGTTCTTCCTGCAAGTTCAATAAATACCGATGAAGTGGTACATTTTCTTAGGCAAGCATTTGAGGAAATTAGGTCCTGAAAACCACTTTAACCCGGTTGGGGATATAGGGATGAAAAGCCTTGGTTGGCAAAAAATAGGTGCTACAAACCAAAATAATACTGTAACGATAAGGAACCAATAAATCCTTGGGCCACTTCCTCCCCACTGGTAATTATGTTGATTTCACGCCCAAATCCCAAAGTCAATCCAATTTTGGATTTTAAGTTCTTTAACGGTAAAAAGTAACCTGCTTCGAGCCAAGGTTGTAGTACTAAAATATAAGTACTTCCCAAAATAGATGCGCTGGCTTGGTCAACATCCGTCCAATCAATGTCCAAGCTCCAAATATCAGTATTGAATCCAGCTACAAAATCGCCCTTACCCCAGGGATATCTTTTTCGGAAACCTACCGACCCTCCAAAACCACTACCTTCCTCGGTCTCGTTTTCATCGCTAAAATCCTGTCGATCGATAATATTGGCGCCTACTCGGAATAGCAATGAGGAACTTGGGTTGAAGTGATGTTCCAAGTTAAGGGTAGGAATAAATCCTGCCGGATAGAATTGTGCTGAAATCCCCAATTCGTTTTTTGTGATGTCACCCCCTTGGGAAAAGAGCCATGGCGCCATACCTAGGAACATAAACACCAAAAGGTTTCTCAACTTCATCCTAAACCAATTTTAACTGTGATTCCAGGTCGTCATGTTCCTTAAGCATGGTCCTACCTGCCTTGTAACTCAGATAGGGATGCCCTTTTTTGTGATTAATGATACTAATGTTGCACATATGGTTCCAATGCTTGGAAATCTCACGCCATGCGAAGAAAAGGGAATGCTTGGGGTCATAGATATGAGTAGCTTCACTCCCGGCTCCATTGACTTCAATCACCCTAAAATCCTTACCTATTGAAAGCGATTCAAACGAATTATATAAAACATCCAACCTGCCATAATAAAATCCATCGATTTGCGTACATATCGTATCCAAGGTCTTTTCCAAATTGGCATTGTTCAAATGGGTCCAATCCAAAAACTTCGCTCCCCTTGTATGGCTTCCATAGGGTACTAAAATTTGCTTGACCCCATTTTCCAGGACAGAATGAAGGGCATCACCCAAACCTTCCCTTAAGGACGGTAATTGCAAATGACTTCTTGCATCCTGTTTAATCAAATTAAGTAAGGAGCTCTTTCCATCTCCGGTCACCGTTAAAAAATCCTTAGCAACGATACCCGTGATTTTTCCCTTGGTTTCTCCAGGATAACGGATATAAAATATGCCTACCTCTTTTTCATATGGAATGAATTCTTGAATCAGAAAATCGGAAGGGGTTTTTTCCAAATAGCGTCGTAAATCATCTTCGCAAAAGAGTTTTTCCACTGCAAAGGCTTTCATGCCAATATCAGGTTTGGCGATACAAGGGAATCTAATGTCCCCTCTTTCCAGAAGTTGAGTAGCGATAGACAATGCGGTTCCCTTATTTATCAAAAGGGTTCTGGGAATATATTGTTGAGGTATTCTTTTATAGATGTCCATCTTTGATTCCATGGCCATACCCCCATTTTTCATAGAAGGATTTGCGGCATTGAAAAAGAAAAAGGAACGGGCCTTTAGGGATAAGTACAGCCACACCGGGAACAACGGATAATAAATAACACGAAGTGGCCAATACTCCCAATGGGTCAATCTGTGCCAGAACAACCTAAAATTCATGGCCTTGAAATTAGTGAGGGGGCCTTGGGAAGCCACACGGTTTCCCTTTTGTTCGTTTCCAAATCAAAATGACTTAATTCGCACAGGTCTTTCCCAGCAACCACTTGGGTAATACTCAATGTTTTGAGACCATTGCGGCGGTCAATGATAAATCCATTTTCCAAATCGCCATGATTCTCCTGATGAAAGTCGAGAATATTTTGCGTTCCAAAGTGATGAGCATCCGCGATAAATTTTTGAAAATGCTGGTTTCGTAAATCTTGTGCTTCCTGATCATACAGGGTCCATGATGACCAAATGTAACCTTGGGCGGTATCCAATTGTTTTAGATGCCTTCGTCTTCCATCCCATCGAAACTCCCATAATCGTGATTTCTCAAATACAACCAAGGTAAAAGGTTCGATATTCGCAAGGTCGATATCCTGAACTACATTAATGGCGTTTCCACTGGAAATAATGTCCAAAACCAGTAACCCGCGACTTCTACGATATGGAGGAGTTCGTCTATGGTTGTTAAAGGCCCCATTTAATAGTACGGTAACCGTTCCATTTTCGTTGATGGCAAACCAAGTTCCCCCTGCCGTTTTATCCTTTGGATAGACCACCTTCATTCCATTTATGGTTTCCTCTATTGGACGTAGCTTAGCCTTTCGGGAAATATGTTCGTCACGATTAGAGGTGATAACCACCTTATCTGTAGAAGGAATAAAGGTTACTGTGCACATACTTTTCTGTATTGCATCGTTGAAGGCGCCACACCAAACGACTCAGGCAGTTCCAAATTGGTAAAATGCCTGATTCCAATTTTAATCAGTGCATGATGATGAATGGCATGTTCCAAATTATACATCACCTCACGGTTATAATTGGAGTCAAGAACAACCTCTTCCCCTCCAAGTTCATAGGCCACCCTAAGGGACTTACTGGGTTTTGAAAGGTTTTCCTGTATGTACTCCAATTGTTCAACGGCAAAAGCTACTTCTTCTTCAATTCTTCTATTGCGTTGACGCTTGTCGTAACAAACATTACCATTGGTATAACCATCAATAAGACAGGTGTACAATTCAATAACATGACGCGAATGTTGCCCTATTGTAGCGCCTGAAAGCACTTCACATGATTTTGAGTAGCAATGTTCAGGAAGTTCCTTTAATACTGCCTTGAACTGTTCAATGGTTTGAATGGAAGATTCGAACATAGTTATTTATTGAGTTTTTAGGTTGAGGTGTTTTTTGTACAGCAATATCAACAAATAACACGAAAAACCAAGATAAATCAGACCCAAAACCAAATGGGTCACTTTGTTGTATTCATTATAATGGGATACGATATACCTACCTAAAAGCATAAATACGACAAGGCCAAAAAATGTACCTATCCCAATACCCGTCATATATCCAGCATAAGACGATTTTTTGTGTAGCAGAATTCTTCTGTCCAACAGATATTTACTCCATAGCATCCAAAATGGAATCTGCAAAGGGTTAAGCGCACTTAACAAAAACCCCAATAGCATAGGTGAGGCAATCTTTGGTAAAAGTACAGGCCCGGAAGCCACTTCAGCACTATTTGCCGAATAAAAGCTGGCTATGCCCAAATAAAGTAATAGCACCGCCGCCAAGGGAAGTGCGTATCTCTCAAATTTGTCCCCAAAAATCAACCTTTTATTACCTAATAGGGTGAGACGTACATACACCAATTCCACCACAATGGCGGCAATCGCAAAACCCAAGGCACTGGTAATCCCCTGATTGGCTGCAATATCAAAAGCGGTAATGTTCAGGGAGCCCAAGGGTAAGGCCCCAATAAAACTGATCAACATACCAGCAATTACCACTTTTAGATAGTTTCCCATTTGAAATTCCATATCAGGTTGTTACCATTACTTCGACCCTATTTTTTCCCAATTTTTATCAGCCTTTTCCTTTAGCGTTTCAGGGGATTCTGCCAGCCAACTTTCCAAGGTATTGTTCTTTCCCGAATTGTAAAACAAATACAATTCTCCATCGCGTATTTCAAAAGTCTCCGGATTTACGGAAACCTTTTTACCGTATGCTCCCACGGCGTACGCACAATATCCTCCGTATTTGGGAATATACTTGCCTGGATTCGCCTGGAATTTCTCAAGGTTGGTTGGATTGGCAAACTTGTACTTCACACCGTCATTTTCGGCAGTATATTCCTTTTTTCCCTCCAAGGCTTCGCCATCAAAATAGCTGACAACGTCGTAGCCATTGGCCACATATCCTTTCTTTGTGTTGTAGTCAACTGACTGACCAAAACCGATTGCCCCTATCCATAGGACGACAAAAATGCTTAATGGTAACTTCATGCTAATAAATTCTGGAACTTTTATCCAATTTCTTAATTTGACCAACATCAATTTTTAGTAATTGCCAGTCCCCAACTTTCTCAATCGACCCCTGCATTTGGGCAGGCTGGCCTATATAGGGTAATATGTCTTTATGTATTGGATTTCCTTTCAAATCAGCCAATAAAAAATAGGTTTCATGCCCCATTTCATCCTTTGATGCCAATACCGGAGGCACACCACCGGCAATGCAAAGCGCCGCACAACTTCGATGAATCTTTCCATAACCAGGCTTCATGACCCCGAAATAACACTTAGGGTCAATGACCTCACCTTGAACGGTTTTGTTCCCTAATGCTATAGCCTTAAAGTCTTCTATGCTTTTTCCTGTTACCGAAATCTTCTGGCTATCGTCAATCTCCAAAAGGGTTTTTCCATTATAGTAAATCAATTGTCCCTCTATGGTCATTATACGACCTGAAAGATCGCCATGTTTTTCGCGAATTTCGTCTAGATAGCGGTTTGCCCCGGACTTCCCAAAACCCAAAAGCACTATTTCCTTAAATTCATCTTCAGCCAATGGTACCCTAAGCATGGGATAAGGTGATTCATGATAAACTCCTGAGACTTTAGTCGGATTGCCAAAATCAAAAGAACTGTTTACCGCAGGTCGCTGAAAGAAAGCGAACAAAAAAGCACTGAACAGCAATAGTGAAATCGAAAGGAGAACAAAACGTTTCAAGCTCTTCTTGGTCCCTCCTCCTACCTTATCCACATATCCAATATAAAATTCCTCTTTTTTGCTCATGTTAATACGATATTGGGGTTACCTCAGCACCTTCGGCAAGGGCATTTGGGTTGACATAAACCATATCATCTTCAATTTTTAGTTCGTAGGTCTTCACTTTTTCGGTAAAGGGAGGAGGGGATTGCCCATTATGCGGTAAATATTGATACCCATGCCAGGGGCAAGTAATACATCCGTCAACAATTTTTCCCTCACCCAAGGGTCCTCCTTGATGCTTGCATACGTTGTGGATTGCCGATAGTTTACCTTCGTGTTTAAAAATGGCGACCCGTTCTCCTTCCACGGTAAAAATCTTTGCCCGGCTTTCTTCTATTTCATCGGGATGGCAAACTTTTAACCACCCATTGGTATTGCTGCCCCCTTTGAAGGTATCAATCTTGGATTCTTGAAAAGCCGCCACTAAATGGAGTGAGGTCACCGTGATACATCCGGATACCAGTAAGCCTATGGTAAAAACTGAGGTTTCCTGCTGGAAGGCCCCCAGAAAAACATGCATAATGACTAAGCCATAGGCCAAGTACACCATCATGTGCAGGCGTTTCCAAGTTTTCGCAGAAAGGTTGTGCAAAAAGAAATCATGGCTGGTGGAAGCCATGACGAAAAATATCAACAAAGCAAGAAAACCCAATACCTGAAACGGAAAATTGATTAAGGAACCATAATCCATGTTCGCTGCAAAAATCCAATATATAGGGTTCGCCTTTCCGAGGACATGAAATTGTATTATTGAAAAAACCCCATGAATTAGGGCAGCAAAAAACATGCTCACGCCCAAATGCCTTCGATTATAGAGTAAGGGTAAAAATGTCTTATTCAAACGGGTCAAAGGGCCAATAACCAAAATGATATGAAGCATTAAAATAGCCAAGGTGCCAAAAGCCCTTATGATTACCGTTTCGGCAATCATTTCAGGATTGGTCAAAATGCTAATCAAAAAGAAAAGCACCAGATAACCCACCATGCCACCCACAATCAACCTATCGTACACCCTTTTATGCTTGTTCCAAAGCACCCATTTATAATCCAGCCCCATTAGAATTCAATTTTATAGAGTTCTTTTTCCTTTATCTTGTCTATAACAACAATTCCAACGATGTCATCTGAAGCTTCAAAAGTATAGGTGCCTGTACCCAACAACTGTCCCAACGGTCTACTTAGTTTCCCTTCCTTGTTAAGTCCGTAAACAACCGCCGAAGCATTCTTGAAGGATGTGTTCAAGGTTATTGTAATTGTATCCCCACCCCATTGGGCATTCAAAATCTCGGAAGGGGAAGCATCTCCTATTGCACCGGTGAAGGTCAAATTCCTAACCGAAAAGAATAACAGTACTGGAATTGCAAGTGCCATTCCCAACCAAATGAACTTGTGCGTTTTTCGCTGACTTGCAATCATACCGATTTTGATTTAAGTAGTTTACGTATCAAAAAAGGCCAGGTCGCCAATACTCCGGGAAAAAGCAATAACCGCACGGATTTTTTTGTATTACCCATTAAAGGGTCTATTTTTCTAGCTCCCACAAAAAGGAAATAAAGCGCAAATAGAAAGCCAAGTGTGCTATAGCTACCTAACAAGACCAGAAATACCTGAATCACTGTTTCCATCAAATCAGATTCACATCAGCAATAACTTCCAATAGGGCGGGACCCTTTTGTTCAAAAAGCGATTTCATCGCTCCAAATAAGTCCGATTGATTTTCTACCCTTTTTCCCCAAGCCCCACAAGATTGGGCAAATTCCGCAAAGTTTGGATTGGATAAGGAGGTTTTCCATACATCAAACTCTCCGGCACGTTGTTCTTTCGAAATCTTTCCGAGTTCATCATTGTTCAAAACAATGAGTTTTACGGGCATCCCATATTTAACCAAGGTGGTAATCTCAGCTAAATATTGACACAGGCCGCCATCCCCGGCGACGGCGACCACGGGTCGGTCGTCTCCAACTGCGGCCCATGCCCCAATGGCCGCAGGCAGTGCAAAACCAATGGAGCCCAAATAACCGGACATCAAAAAGTCTTGGTTCGTTGGTTCAAAGTAGCGTCCAAATGAATACGCATTGTTACCGACATCAACACACATAACCGCGTTTTCGGGGGTTAATTGGTTCATGGCTTCAAATACTGCAATGGAACTCACCCCGCTATCCGAAGTTTCCTTTAGGCGCTCGGCTTTTTCTTCCTTCCAAATGGCCCATCGTTCCGCAATCTCATCGGTTTGGTCAATGGTATTGGTCTTTCCTTTCAGTTCCTTTTCAAAAATCTCAAGGGTTCTTGAAATTTCACCCCAAACCGCCACTTCAACCTTATGGAACTTGCTCAAAGCCAAGGGGTCAAAATCCACCTGGATGATGGGCTTCTTAGGGGTAATTCCCGTATGGTTGGAAAATGAGGCGCCAAAAACAATCAACAAATCGGCTTCATTCATGAACCACGAGGCAATTGGAGTCCCGCTCCTCCCAAGAACGCCTCCTCCCAATCGATGGCGATCGGCAATCAATCCCTTTCCCTTAAAGGTGGTCACCACTGCCGCATTTAAGCTTTCTGCAAATTGAACGATAGCTTTTTTATGTTGCCTTGCACCATGCCCCATAATAATTACTGGACGCTTGGACCGTTGAATCAAGGCAACGGCATCTGAAACGGCTTCTTTAGGTGGAGCTATTTCGAGCGTGGTTATCCTTTTTTCAGGAGTTTGGGGTCGGGCATTGGGCTTCGCTTTTCTTTCCTGAACCTCATCTGGAAATGTGAGATGGGAGACATCCCTATTTAGAATCGCATGTTTAATGGCCAAAGACATCAGTTCGGCATGCTTGCTGTCACTTTGTACCCTTTGATTGAATTCGGCAACCGTAGTAAAGCCACGTACCAAATCCACTTCCTGAAAGTTACCTGTTCCCACAACTTGGGTCGCCACTTGCCCCGTTAAAGCCAGTAAAGGGGCCCGATCCACCTTAGCGTCCCACATACCGGTGTACATATTGGTAGCTCCAGGTCCGGCAATTGAAAAACAGGCTGCAGGTTGTCCCGTAAGTTTCCCATATGACGATGCTGCGAAAGCAGCCGCTCCCTCATGCCGTATTCCATAGAAATTCAAGTTTCCTTTTTCCTCTTGTCGCCTCATGGCATCAGCAAATCCAAGATTTGAATGCCCAACCATTCCAAAAACCTCAGTAACTCCCCAGTTTACCATAGTTTCAGCCATAATATCCGAGACGGTGGTTTCATGTGGTGGTTCCTCTTCCAATCCTACGTAAATGGAATCTCCCTCTTCCTTGATTTCGTAGGTTTCGATACCATCATCATACCCTCCAGGAGATTTCCCCGTACAGGGATGAAAGTCCCAACCATGCCAGGGACAGCGCAGCATACCATTTTCAATAGATCCCTCACCCAAGGGTCCACCTTGATGGGGACACCGATTGTCCAGGGCTGAGAATTTCCCTTCAAAATGCGTCAAACAAATTCCCTTGTGAGCCGCAGTTACCGTTTTGACTCGGCCTTCAGGAAGGTCTTTTTTGTCTTCCAATACCCTGTGCCAAATCAGCTTTTTGGTTTTTTCCATAGTTGGTTACTTTAAAGGTTCAACGACCAATTTGTTAATGTTCAATAATATCACCCCCCTGTGGTTCCCGTAAGTTTTAAAAGCTATTGTTCCAAAAGCTTGGCAAAGATGATAATGCAATAACTCCTGTGTAATTCTGAAATATCGTACCTGATTGTTGATGACATAAGAACCTATATCCTATCGTTTATGTTCCGGACTGTCAAATCCAGCCTGACATCCCGCAGCCCACTCATCTGGTTGATTTCCATAAGCAGGAATTCCTCCTTGATCTTTTAACATTCGGGCCAAATGCAAACAGTTCCAAACCAAAAAAGTGGTATTTCTATTGGTGAAGTCGTTCTCAGGGCCTCCAGATCCCTCATCACGATACGATGGTCCAGGTCCAGCTTCTCCCATCCAACCAGCATCGGCTTGAGGGGGAATAGTGTAACCAATATGGGACAAAGAGAATAGAATGTTCATGGCACAATGCTTTACTCCATCTTCATTTCCCGTAATTAGGGCAGCCCCTACTTTACCGTAATCGCGATACTGCCCTTTTTCATTGAATTGATGGGTATAGCCATACATGCGCTCCAGGGTGCGGTTGCAAACAGATGATTTTTCGCCCAACCATACCGATGTACAAACAATTAAGATATCACAGGCATCAATTTCTTTCTGGATTTGAGGCCAATCATCCCTATCCCATTCTGGAGTTTTTGACATGTCAAGTCCCAAGCCAGCGGGAATCACATAATCAACAGGGCGAATGACCTTGGTATTGACACCATTCTTCTCAAAAATATTCTTAGCAACATTTATTAACCCTTCCGTATGTGAAAGTACGGGTGTTCTATTCAGGGTGCAGTTTAAAAAAAGGACTTTTAAATCATCGTATTTGGCGGGGGGATTTTCACAGTGCTTGTTAGTCAGTTGTTGAAGTTGTTCAGTCATTTTATTTAAGAATTAGATTAGTTGTTGATTATTAGGTCGAACCCTCTTTTTTAACATTACAGGGTAATTCATTTTAAATTTTTCCCTGCAGCGTTAAGTTAATACAAAGCTTGGAAGGTAGGAAATTAGGAAATACCTACTTCTTGAAGCGTAACCCTTAGAAATAAATGGGCCATGGCACAATGGCCTTCACAACAGATTTGCTAACTGTTCAACCAACCTTTGAATTCCGCTGCCCGGTTCTTACTTATGATAATGTCAAAATCAGAACTGGGCTCCACCATAAGTTTTAATTGATTATTGCCGTATTTTATGATTTTTCGAATTGCCGAAATAGCTACGATAAACTGCCTATTGGCCCTATAAAAATGCGTATCGTCCAATTGTGAAAAGAGTTCGTCCAAACTGGAATTTGAAGTGGATTGTGACCCATCAAAACACACTACATAGGTAACCGTACTCTCCATAAAAATATAGGCGATTTCTTCGGTAGAAACAGGGCGAAGTTCGTTCCTGACATAGGTTAGGATACGCTTTTTCCCCTTATCAGCTGAAGTTCTGGCCACCTCCATTTTAGTATCCGTAATCCGTTGCTGATAGGTATCCAAGTCTTTATTGAGTCGGGCCAGATTGATAACCTCATCTTCCAACTTCTCATTTTTGGCTTCCAAACGCTTTTCATAGGAACTACCTATTAAACGTACCAGAATTACCGAACTGAGTACAATGGCAAAACCCATAATACTAAAAATGGTGTAAAATCGACTTCTTAGTCCATTGATTTGGGTATTGATCTTATCCGTATTTGCATGGGCAGCTATGATCCAATCTGAATTGGCAACGGGATACAGGTAAATGATTTCAGTGCCTTTTTCGCCTTCAGAAGCATCCAAAAGTCCACCTGTATTTTTCTTGTTTACCAAAAGATCATAGAAATCCTCTGAGGTCATTTCACCATCAATTGAACTTACCGAAGACTGCTCGGGGCTGATTTGTTGTCCTACGCGCGTAATATCCGGATGGCAGATTTCCTTTCCTGACCAATCGAACATACAAATGAATCCATTTTCAATATCCGTGTTCTCAATACTTTTTTGTACCATCTGGATAACACTATCCCTATGCATCCCATTGGCTAATTGAAAACCAATGAGACTGGCCACTTCCTTTGCTTCCCGCTTACTGGACTCCAACTGCGTTTTTAAGAGTTCATTCGCACTGGCTTTGATAAACGAACGAACGGAAATACCAGCAATTAAAATGAATATGATGGTAATCGCCAAAAAGGTGAAAAAATACAGCCTATCCTTTCGCATTCGCCTTTGCTTTCATTTTATGATACTTCTTGAATCACGAATATATCAAGTTTATTTTGGCTTCGCCCTTATTTGTATTTCCATTCAAGGAAGCGGGTAGCACTATTCACCAAAAGGTCAAAATTTTCAACCCCAATTATTCCCTTTTAAAGGCCAAAATTCCCTTTGAAGCACATTTATGGTATGGTAACCCCTTGATATCAATTGATTTGTGGCATAAATCATTAAATCTTAAAAAATTTCAAAATGAAAAAATTAGTAGTATTATTTGCCATCGGAGCTACATTGTTTTCTTGCTCAGAAGATGACGACAGCAACCCAACGATCGACATTCCAGATCCAATTGATAATGCTCCCACGGGACAAGCCAACATTGTAATTAACGAAGTGGCCTATTTAAGCGCCGAGGTTGAACTATACAACAGTGGCGACGCTGCCATGGATGTAAGTGATTATTTCCTGTGCCTAGGTCCAGGGACTTATGAAAGGGTGGGTAACATTGTTGCCAGTGGAAATGCAAACATGCAACCTGGAGGGTTTTTGGTCTTGAACTATGAACGTCCTGGAGCTACGGGTGGGTTGGGCCTTTACATCAACAATTCCGGTTTTGGGGATGCGGCCAACATTGCCGATTTTGTGCAATGGGGAGACGCGGGGAGTGCCCGTGAAAATGTGGCTGTGGATGCCGGTATTTGGACAACAGGTGATTTTATCAACGTCCTTGGAAATGAAAATAACAGTATTGTCTATGATGGCGAAGGAGAATCTTCATCGGATTGGATTGAAACCTCTACAGTAACCTTAGGAAGTGCTAACGTAATTACTGACCCGGAAGAACTGGTTGCCTCGGTTGTTCTTAATGAAGTAGGGTATCTTGGCAACTATTTGGAACTGTACAACAACGGTACCGCTACCGTGGATGTAAGTGATTATTTCCTTTGCCTTGGCCCTGGCACTTATCGTAGAATTGGTGATCTACAGGTAGAAGGTGAGCTTGAAATGGAGCCTGGGTCATTTTTGAACATTGCCTATGAGATGCCCAACGCCACCGGAGGTATAGGATTGTATGCCAATAACGACGGTTTTGGGGATGCCGCGAATATTTTGGACTTTGTTCAATGGGGTGCTGCCGGAAGTCCCAGGGAAAATGTTGCGGCAGAAGCCGGAATCTGGACAGCCGGAGAGTATGTGATGGTCATTGGAAGTGCCCAAAACAGCATAGCCTATGATGGTGAGGGTTCAAGTGCTGCCGATTGGTCAGAGACTACCACAACCACATTTGGCCAGCCCAATGTGTTTACTACACCTGTGGTCTCGGTCGTACTCAACGAAGTGGGGTACCTGGGTAACTATTTGGAGCTTTACAACAATGGAACGGAAAGTGTTGACGTGAGTAACTATTTTCTATGTCTTGGCCCTGGGACCTATCGTAGAATAGGTGATCTGCAGGTTGAAGGTGAGCTTGACATGGAGCCCGGGTCATTTTTGAATATTGCCTATGAGATGCCCAACGCTACGGGAGGTATAGGATTGTATGCCAATAATGACGGTTTTGGGGACGCCGCGAATATTTTGGATTTTGTACAATGGGGTGCTGCGGGAAGCCCCAGGGAAAATGTCGCTGCGGAGGCTGGCATATGGACGGCTGGCGAATATGTCAAGGTTGTAGGAAGTGCTGACAATAGTATTGCCTATGATGGTGAAGGTTCCAGTGCGGCTGACTGGTCAGAAACAACCACCACAACATTTGGAGGTCCCAATGCGTTTACGGCACCTGAAGTACGCTCCATCGTAATTAATGAAGTGGAGTATTTGATCAACGATTACATTGAACTCTACAATAACGGTAATGTTACGGTTGATCTTTCTACCTACTGGATGTGCTTTGGACCAGGCCAGTACTTTAGGATAGGTGACGATACGGCAACCGATGTGGTTTCAGGAGACCTCAATTTGGAACCAGGAGGATTCTTGGTCATAAGCCCAGTAATCCTTTCAGCTCCCGATGATGCCGGAGGTCTGGGTCTATATGCCAATAACAACGGATTTGGCAATGCCGAAAACATCAGAAGTTTTGTGCAATGGGGAGCCTCTGGTAATGTTCGGGAAAGCGTCGCCGTTGAAGCCGGTATCTGGACCGCCGGTGGTTTTGTGCCCAACGTTTACCCAGGATCCAGCATCGCATATGACGGTGAAGGATTTAGTCCGGAAGACTGGTCTGAGGACGAAACGCCTACATTTGGAAGTGGAAACAATTCAAACTAATAACCTGTAAAACAACATAAAAATGAAGACAACACACAAACTTTTCCTAGTACTTTTTATCATACTGGTCTCGGCATGTCGTAAAGATGATGATAACGGCGCCTATGGCTATCAGGAGATTGAAAACTTTGAAGTAAAGGAAATAATTAATGGGGGACAAATTGCTATGATTAACGAATTGAGTTAAGTTTAGTCCTCAAATAGGGGTCGGCATTCCAATTTCCGGCCCCTATTCTTTAACACAGCTCGATGAAAAGAGAAGATGAAAAATAAGAAAGCAGGTATTGTCTTAGCAAGCACAACGGTAATAACGCTACTTTCAATTTTGGGATGGCATCAATGGAACACTTCCACCGAAAAAATAACTGCAGACACCCATGTTGAAATAAAAATCAGCTCAGCAGACCTATTGGCCAGTTTTATTGAGGATGAATCAAAGGCCAATTCAGATTTCGTGGAAAGGATCATCGAAGTTAAAGGGACGGTAAAGGAAGTCACTTTTTTGAACAATCGATATACCGTATTATTGCAAGGACAAGGCGAATATGCCTGCCTCATTTGCGACATGGATGAGGATGAAATCGACCAAATAAATCAAGTTGCCGTAGGCGACATAATAACCCTTAAAGGCGTATGCAAAGGTTTTTTAATGGATGCCATTTTACTGAACTGCGTACTTGTAAACCCATAAAATGAAACCAACCATTCTTTTCTTGTTACTGGTTTTACCGTTGAGTCTGGTATTTGCCCAAAGCAGGCTAATTGCGAGGCAGGGGCAAGTTTCATTTTTCTCCTATACTTCCGTAGAAAACATAGAAGCCACCAACAATCAGGCTTTTAGTCTTATCGACATCGATAAGGAGGAGATTGCCATTAGCATGCTCATGCGTGCATTTGTCTTTAAAAAGGCTTTGATGCGCGAACACTTTAATGAGAGCTATATAGAATCGGACATTTTCCCAAAAGCTTCTTTTGAAGGCAAGATCATTGACTTTGATGCTTCCTTACCCCAGTCACAGATTAAAATTATAAAGGGGAGTATAACACTTCACGGTGTTACCAAGGAAAAAGAAATTAAAACCACCATAGAGAATAAAGGTGGCCAAATACTTCTAACAGGTAAGTTTGCCATGACAGTAGCCGATTATAAGATAAAAATACCCCCCATAGTAGCCGGAAATATTGCAAAGACCATCGAGGTAACATTTAGATTTCAATACGCACCTTATGAAAAATAATCGCCTTTTGCTGGTAGTGTTCTTTTTGTTATGCTTGTTGAATAACACTGCGGCACAATCCCTATTGGAGGAGGTTGAGAAAGAAGTAGCGCATGACAAAGTCTTTACGCAAGCTACTTTTAAAACAACGATTTTGGCCTTGGGACAGTCTGTCCAAACCCGAAGCCAAGGTACTATGGAACTATCGGCAAATTCACGTTTTTGGAATATCCCACAGCGGACGCAAGGATTTTTGGCCGATCGCATGAGCACGCGTTTTGGAGCATCCTATGCCCTATCCGATCGTTTGACCGCAGGATTGGGAATCACCACCTTCGACGGAATATTCGACAGCTATGCCAAGTATAGAATTTTAAAACAGGTGGAAGAAGGAAAGGGGTCGCCATTTACAATAACCCTATTCCAAAATATGAGCATACGCACCATTCCAAATAGGAGTATCAATGCCAGTGATGGATTTTCGGACAAACTTTCGTTTACGACTCAAGCGTTGATCGCTCGAAAGTTCACTAGGAACCTTTCCCTTCAAGTATCCCCAACTTTCATTCATAGAAATTCTACAAGAAATCCATCGGACGACACCAGTCATTTTGCACTGGGGATTGGGGGGAGATATCGTATTGGTGGTCATGTTTCGGTGTCATCGGAATATTATTATTTAGCCAATCCCATTACTTCGGCGACCACTTTTGACGCATTTGCCATAGGGGTTAATTGGGAGCTGACTGACTTGATGCTTCAATTTCATCTAACCAATGCCCCCAATATGGCAGAAGATGCCTTCATCACCCAAACCAGAAATAACTTCAACACCAGGGACGGCAATCTATTTTTTGGGTTCAATGCCACCTTTATTTTACACTTTAAAAAAGAGTAATCCCAAAATTCTTCCGTATTTTTGTTTAATAATTTTTAATTTACATTAAACAAAATGGGGTTATTTAAACGAAAATCAGAAAAAGAGAAGCTTCAGGACAAGTATGCCAAGCTTATGGCTGAAGCACACAAGTTGAGTACCACGAACCGCAAACTCAGCGACGAAAAAGTGGCAGAAGCAGAAGAGGTGATGAAAAAAATTGATGCACTGGTTTAAACCATGGACCATCATTTTTCCGAACAAGAACTTGACCGCATCATAGAAATGGCATGGGAAGACCGCACTCCTTTTGAGGCCATTGAATATCAGTTTGGCATTTCTGAAAAAGAGGTCATTAAAATTATGCGGGCTGAACTTAAGCGAAGTAGTTTCAATCTTTGGAGGAAACGGGTTAATAGCGGGGTTAGCCAAAAGCATGCAAAAAAGCGTCATCCTGGCATTGACCGTTTTAAGTGCTCCAGACAACGAAGTATTTCAGGAAATAAAATCAGTAAGCGATAAATGGGCACCATTCCTTTCGAAGACCTACACTTTGACACCTCCATGGCTGCCATCCATGAACGAATTGATAGCATTGATCCCATTGCCTATGGGAAGTCACGAAATTTCATAAATGGCGCCGTCACCTATCTTTCGCCCTATATCTCAAGGGGCGCCATTTCTACCAAGCAGGTTTTGGAGGCCGTTTTGAATAGGGGATATGCACCAAGCCGAATTGAAAAATTCATTCAGGAATTGGCATGGCGCGACTATTGGCAACAACTTTGGAAAGCCAAAGGTGATGCCATCAATAAGGACTTGAAAAGACCACAACCGAATGTGGTCAATTTTGGGATTCCAGAGGCCGTTATGGATGCAAAAACTGGTATTGAGGCCCTAGACCGAGCCCTAAGTGCCTTTTACCAAACAGGGTACCTTCACAACCATGTACGCATTTACTTGGCATCGGTCTGTTGTAATGTCGCAAAATGTCACTGGGCCCAACCCGCACAATGGATGTATTATTATTTATTGGATGGCGATTGGGCCAGCAATGCCTTAAGTTGGCAATGGGTAGCGGGTTCCAATAGCAATAAGAAATACTATGCCAATCAGGGCAACATCAATAAATTCTGTTATTCCCAACAGCAAGGCACTTTTTTGGACGTTTCTTACGAAGAATTGCCTACCATGGAAATCCCCGAGGAATTAATCCACATACTCCCTTTTGAACTCAAAACCTCGCTCCCAAACAGTACGTTACACAAGATAGATCCCAACCTACCTACCCTGATCTATAACTCCTACAATCTGGACCCAAATTGGAGGTTAAATGAAAAGGCCAACCGCATTTTACTGTTGGAGCCATCACATTTTAAGAAGTACCCGGTCTCGGACAAGACCGTAAAATTCATACTGGACCTTTCAAAAAACATAGAAGGGATACGGGTATTTTCAGGGGAATTCCAAGAGCTACAATATTCTTATGGCATAGGTAAGACCGTCTTCAAGGAGCATCCCACAAATGAACATTATGTGGGCATCAAAGAGGAGCGAAACTGGATGTTTTCCGTACAAGGGTACTTTCCATCCTTCTTTGCCTTTTGGAAGAGGTGTAAGAAAGAGCTGAAATGGTAGGATGAAAAAGTATCACTTGCCCATTAAAACATGTTTGACCTGTGGTAGGCCCTTTGCTTGGAGAAAAAAATGGGAACGTGATTGGGAAAACGTGAAATATTGTAGTGAACGTTGCCGAAGAAACAAGAATTCATGAAAACTGTCAATCTCATTTTTCCCCATCAGTTATTTGAGGAAAGCCCATTGCTGGGTGGGGATGAACCCATATACCTCATTGAGGAGTGGCTCTTTTTTAAGCAGTTCAATTTCCACAAACAAAAAATTGCCTTCCACCGGGCCAGTATGAAATACTATGAGCACCACCTGAAGCAACTGGGCAAGGAGGTTCACTATGTAGAGGCTCAAGAAGACGTATCTGACGTTACTAAACTCTTGGCCAAATTTACCAATGAAGGAACCCAGGCCATTAAAATTATTGAACCAACGGACGATTGGTTATCAAGTAGGATATTAAAAGCTGCTGATAAAAATGGCATTGCCGTGCTTCAACATCGGTCTCCACTTTTTTTAAATTCCATCGAAGATTTAGGGCAACATTTTAAAAAAGGACGAAAACGATATCATCAAACCACCTTCTACACTGAACAACGCAAAGAACGGCATATTCTGCTAGATTCCAGTGGAAAACCTGAAGGCGGGAAATGGACCTTTGATACCGAAAACCGAAAAAAATATCCAGCGAAAAAAACGCCCCCTCCTATTCATTACCCTGAAGTAACCCCTCTTTATACAGAAGCGGTGTCCTATGTGGAAAAATACTTCCCAAATAACTTCGGTGAATTGGAATCAACTCAGCTTTACCCCATTGACCATATATCGTCCGAGGCTTGGTTGCAGCAATTTTTGGAATATCGGTTCATGGAATTTGGAAGCTATGAAGACGCCATTGTGGCCCAAGAACACGTATTGAACCATAGCGTATTGACCCCTATGCTAAACACGGGATTATTAACTCCGGAAAAAGTGGTCCATACCTCCATTGCCTTTGCTAAAGAGGAAGGAATACCCATCAATTCACTGGAAGGGTTTATCAGGCAAATTATTGGCTGGCGCGAATTTATAAGGGGTATTTACCATTTTCACGGAGGGGAAGAACGAACCAAAAATTTCTGGGGCTTCGCTAAGAAGATTCCATCTTCATTTTATGATGGTACCACAGGTATTCCACCTATTGATATCACCATCAAGAAGGTACTCAAAACGGGATACTGTCATCATATTGAACGCCTGATGGTACTGGGTAATTTTATGATGCTTTGCGAGTTTGATCCAGATGACGTATACCGATGGTTTATGGAACTCTTCATCGATGCGTATGATTGGGTCATGGTCCCTAACATCTATGGGATGAGTCAATTTTCAGATGGAGGATTGTTCGCCACAAAACCCTATATCAGCGGGAGCAATTATCTCATGAAAATGAGTAATTACCAGAAAGGAGAATGGCAGCAAACATGGGACGGGCTTTTTTGGCGATTTATGGATGTGCACCGTGACTTTTTCCTTAAAAATCCCAGATTAGGAATGTTGGTACGAACTTATGATAAGATGGCACCTGAAAAGAAGGAAGCCCATAGTACCAATGCGGAAACGTTTTTGGAATCTTTATGTATTTCATGAAAACATAACTGTGGTATCAGGAAACTATGTGAATATTATAAAACCAAATCGGAATCTAATGAAATACCGCTAAAGTTAGTAGGGCAAAACCCTCCTTTTTTTAACGGCTATACAAATTATAGGATTGAAATAGGCACACCATCTGATTAAGTTGGTTGAAATGAAAAATAAATATGCCTTCCACATCATTCAATAGTTTCATTTTTAATTAAAAGTTATGTTTTTTTTACCGTGAAGGGGTAACGTGCTTTTTTATTAATTTTCAATCAGAAAACGTACTTGGCCTTATACTTTCCGTAATGAATACTAAGCTATTGGTGATTGGATTGAAAAATTCTAATGTAAGGGCATTTGGAAAGCTTTTTGAGTTGTATCAACCCAAAATCAAAGCTTTTCTACTAGCCAAGAACCTAGGGGATAGTGTCGACGACGTTATACAAGAGACTTTTATTACCTTATGGAATAAAAGAGAGACCATCGATGTGAAAAAATCTTTTGATTCCTATGTTCTAACTATCGCCAAAAACTACGCCCTCAAGGTTTTGAGAAAACGACTTTTTAACGAGGTTGATGTTTCAAAAATGGCAATTCAAGATTTGTCCTCAACCCCAGAGCAATCCATCGATATACAATATTACGAAAGCAGAATTCAATCATCTTTAAATAGGTTGCCGAAACAGCCTAAAGCCGTATTTGAATTAAAAAGACATCAAGGGATGTCCACTAAACAAGTGGCTTTAGAGTTGGGAATTTCTCCTAAAACCGTTGAAAACTACATGAACAAGGCCTTGACTACCTTGCGAAATGAATTGAAGGATTTTGCGTGGCTAATGCTGCTATTGTCTTCCATTATCCTGTAGTTCTTTTTTAAACATTCTAATAACGTTTTGATAACATTCTCCGGTAGGGTGCACATCTTCTTTTTTGGCTATTACCAATAACAGATAATAGTAAATTATGTCATCCATAAAGGACATTTGGAATAGCTATGTAAATGGTAATGCTACCATAGAGGATAAGAAAGCACTTATTGAGGCTATTGATAAAAAGAATAAAGAGCTTGATGAACTTTTTTTAAATGGCTGGGAAGGGTTGGAAGATTTAGATATAGATCAGGATAAAATTCACCAAGCTAAAACAGAGTTGTTGAAAGAACTTGGGCTTGAGGAAAAGAGGACATCACGTTTTAGCACCTATAGGATTGCCGCAGGTGTGCTGATTTTGATTGGATTATCACTTGTCATGTTTTTCTCAAATCGGAACGACATGATTAGGATTGAAGTAGCGTCAGGTAAACAGATAGAACAGGTAGTATTGCCAGATGGATCTAGAATCTGGATAAATAATGGGTCCACCCTTACCTATTCAAAGGATTTTTTGTCCACAAATACTAGAAAAGTAAACCTTTTAGGCAATGCATTTTTCGATGTAAAGAGAGATACCTTGAGACCTTTTGTCATTGAAACGGGAAAACTCAACGTAAGAGTATTGGGAACCTCTTTTGACGTGTATTGCTATCAAGATGAACTTTCTAGAGTTACGGTAAAATCGGGAAAAGTGGAAGTGTCCCATACTGATTCCGGTTCAAAAATTCAATTGGTCAAAAATGAACAATCCCAATATGACCAACAATCCAACAGACTTCAAAAGATAAAGACAGATTCAAACATGAGCATCGTATGGCGCGATAATGTACTGCAATTTGAAAACGTGGAATTAAGGCAAGTTCTAAAAAGGGTTGAGCGTAAATATGGAGTTAAAATCAACTGTCCTGATACCCTATTGCTAAAAAGTAGGATAAGGGCAAGTTATAAAAATGAACCGCTGGATACCATTTTAAGTGATTTAGCCTTCATGATCAACTTTGATTATACCAAAAACGAGAAAACCAACGAGATAACATTAAAAACCAATTCATATGAAAAAATAGAATAACCAAACCAAAAAAAGAAGGGCTGAGACCAGTGCAATGGCCCCAACCCAGAACAAAGAAATTTACTTAAGCAATTAAATCTCTCTAATTACAAACATATGAAAACCACCTTTTATGGCAAGCAACAACTAGCCATTTATAAGTTCTGTATAACAATGCTAACTTTTAGCATCTCTTTGTACGCTCAAGCCTACAGTATAGAAAGCATAAAAATAAGCTTAGAGGCAGAAAGTCAGACCATAGACAGAATCTTCAAACAGATTGAAAACAAGACCTCGTACTCTTTTAGGTATTCAGAAGATATTTTAAATGATGAGCGGAAGTTTTCAGTATCGTACCAAGATGAACCCGTAAAGACCATCCTTGACGATATCAGTATCAAAGCAGGTCTTGTCTATAAAATTTCAGGAGATAATATTTCTGTTAAAAAATCTTTGCAAAAGCGAACCTTGAGGGGGAACGTTGTTGACGATCAAGGAAATCCCATTCCGGGTGCCAATGTCTTTGTAAAGGGAAGCCAAACCGGAATGGTCACTGACTTTGATGGCAATTTTGCCATTGAGGTATCATCAGGTGACATTTTGGTGTTCTCCTACCTCGGGTTTATGACCACCGAAGTAGTAGTAACAGACCAGAATGAATTAAGGGTTACTTTAAATGAAAATGTTGATCAACTTCAGGAAGTTATTGTCTATGGGTATGGAACGGGGACCAAGGAAAAATTCAATGGCGCAGTTTCAAAAGTGGAAACCGAAAAGTTGAATACTTTTTCCTCTGCAAACTTCGAGCAAGCCTTGGCAGGTAAAGTAGCTGGGGTGCAAATTGTGGGTAATGGAAAAAACCCCGGGGAAAATTCGGTAATCCAAATTCGGGGATTGAATACATTAACGGCTGGGACGAACCCTTTGATTGTCGTTGACGGAAATCCACTTACAGAAGGTTCCTCTTTTAGTTCCATCAACACTCAAGATATAGAGTCCGTTAATATACTCAAGGATGCAGCTTCTGCTGCTATTTATGGATCAAGGGCATCCAATGGGGTTATTTTGATAACCACAAAAAAGGGGAAACGAGGTGATTTAAAAGTTACCTATGACACCTATTATGGATTTCAAAACCGCATAGATAATTTTGAATTAGCAGATGCTTTTGATACAGCACTTTTTGATTTTGATGCCCGTAATTTTGGTTATATTTCCGGTGGGCCAGGAAGAAGTATAACCGATGATAATGCGACTAGGGATGATAATGGTGGAGGGAAACGAAGTAGGGTCCAACCATTTTTGCAAGACTACATCAACGGACAGTCCGGTTTAACAAACACCAATTGGACAGATGCCGTATTCAGAACGGCACGCCAACAAAACCATTATGTTAATTTAAGTGGGGGAACGGAGAAAACGGATTACTCCGTTTCCTTTGGGTATTTAGATCAGGAAAACATTATCATCAGCTCTGATTACAAGCGTTATACGACAAATTTTCAGCTAAATTCCCAAATAAGCGACCGCATACGTTTTGGTATAACATCCAACATCTCTTTGGTTAATTCCAATCCAACGGGAGAAAGAGGTTGGTCTTCCCATGATGCGGGTCGTAACAGACAACCTGATCCGGCATACGCGATTGTATTGATGCATCCTTACTATCCCATTTTCAATTCTGATGGTTCCTTTGCCATAGCAAATCAGATAGACGATAATAATGACAATTGGGATGGCCCGATCTCTGAAAATGTGGTAGCGAAAGCCGAATTGACGGACTTTTTTGAACGTAGGCTTAGGGTCTTCGGAAACACATATTTGGAAGTGGATATTTATGACGGAATACGATTCAAGACGTCTTTTGGGGGGGATTATAACACCATTTTCAGTGAATTCTTTGCTCCTTCAACTATTGGTAACTATAGAACCCCAGTGGCCAATAGCTTAACGGAGGCATTTGAAAACAACAATAGACGGGAAAATTATATAACCGAGAACCTATTGACCTATAACAAAACCTTTGGGAAGCATACCATAGATGCGTTGTTTGGCTTTAGTTATCAACAGGAAAGTCGCTTCAATACTAGATTAGAGAGTAACAACTTTGTAGATGACAACCTTCGCAATATTGCCGGTGCGACAAATCCTTCTTCTGAGGTGGATAGAAGAAAATGGGCTTTGACATCCTATTTCAGTAGATTGCAATACGACTTTGATGGCAGGTATTTAATCTCCGGTTCTTTTAGAAGGGATGGTTCTTCTAGATTTGGTGCCAATACTAAGTTCGGTAATTTTGCTTCGGTTTCAGGAGGTTGGGTGTTGAGCAATGAAGCCTTCTTCCCAGATAATAATCTTGTGAGCTTTGCCAAATTAAGGGCTAGCTGGGGGCAGACAGGAAACAACCAGATTGGGGATTTTGCTTCCTTTGCCTTAGTGGATCGGGATAATTATGTTATTGACAACCAACTAATTCCAGGATCATATACAGATACCTCCCCAAATCCCGATCTTTCATGGGAGACCAATACTGCATTAAATCTTGGGGTGGATTTGGGATTTCTTGACAACAAACTGTTTTTAACAGCAGAGTATTACAATTCAAAAACCACAGACCTTTTATTGGAAGTACCGGTACCCGAGCAATCAGGTTTTGGTGAATCCCTGCAGAACATTGGGGAATTGGAAAACAAGGGATTTGAATTTGAAATACGAGGAACCAATTTCCAAGTTGGGGAATTGCGCATTGGATTTAATGCCAATCTTACCACCAATAAAAATGAAGTGTTGGCATTAGGTGAAGGGCAGGAACAGATTATATCCAGCAGGGGCGGAATGGGTTTCTTGACCAAAGTGGGTGGAAGTATCGCAGAGTTCTATGCCTATGATATTATAGGTGTGTACCGCTCTCAAGCCCAATTGGATGCCGAGGTCATAACGCCATTACCTGCAACTGAAGTAGGGGATTATGTGGTAAGGGATGTAAATGGAGATGGCCAGATTACTCCCGAGGATAGAACTACTTTGGGACAATATAATCCAGAATTCACTTACGGTTTTGGGATTAGTTTAAATTATAAAGGTTTTGATCTTAATGCCCAGTTTAATGGGATTGAGGGTAGAAAGGTAACCGATAATATGCTTTATGATGCCGAAAGTGGGGAAGGTTTCTTTGTGCCCACCCAATATTATGTGGACAATTATTTTAATGACAGGAATCCTGATGGATTTTTTAGAAGACCAGATTTCTCCAGTTTCTCTTCTGCGGGCAGATTGACGAGGGCATCCAGTCTATCGGTATATGATGCAGATTATTTTAGGTTACGAAGTATTCAATTGGGGTATAGTTTCCAACCAAATATCACGGATTATTTAGGTCTAGATGCACTTAGACTTTATTTGACGGGAAACAACATTTTCAATGTCACGGATTTTAGGGGATATAATCCTGATGGAATTACAGCGACAAGTAACGAAGCCCAAACATTGACCAGGGGGTTCATCAATTCCACGAGTCCTTTAACTCGATTTGTGGCCTTGGGATTAAACGTGAAATTTTAAATCAAAAGACCGATAAAGATGAAATTTTATAAGTACATATTTCTGATTACAGTAGTTTCACTGAGTTTTACCTCTTGTGAAGACGAATTGGATATTCTTCCGATAACTGAAAAATCTGCTAATAGCTTTTATTCCAACGAAGCAGAAATTGAAAGTGCTGCGGCGGGTGTTTATGCAATGTTGCAACGAAATGGCCTCTATGGTCTTGATTTAATAGGTGTTGGTGAGATTTCCGGTGAGGATTCTTTTGAGGAGATTGCGGCCAACGATGGAGGCCGTTTTGGACAGTTGGACGATTTTTCTACCAACCCAGGAAATGACCTCGTCGGAGATATTTGGAGGGAATCTTACGAAGGTATTCAGCGCGTAAATACAGTTTTAAACAGAATTACGGACATTGAATTCGAAAACCCAACCCTAAAGACCAATAGAATAGGTGAAATGAAGTTTGTACGGGCGTTATTGTATTACAATTTGGTGCGTTTGTACAGTGATGTACCCTTGGTAATTGAAGAAACAGAAAGTCCATTTGATTTCTTTGGTCAAGGCCGTACACCCGCAGATCAGGTGTACGCTCAAATTGAAGCTGATCTATCTGATGCCATTCAGGATTTGCCTTTGGAAAAATCCCCTGCCAGGCCGGCAGAAGGAGCAGCTCGTGCGTTACTGGCAGATGTTCAAATGACCCAAGGGAATTTTAATGGTGCTTTGACTAATTTGGAAGCTGTGGTAAATTCAGGAGTTTATGACCTCATGCCTACCACTACGGAAATTTTCGGTGTGGCCAATGAAGGAAATGCTGAAATTCTCTTTGAGGTACAGTTCGCAAGCGGGTTCAATGTAGATGGAAGAATCGAAGGAAGTCCTGCGGGTGCACAGTTTAGACCCTCAGGCACAACTGCTAATGCTAAGGGGCATAATTTGCCTACACAAGCATTTATTGATTCATATGAAGTTGGGGATACAAGGTTAAACGATTATGTTGCTGTTGATTCAGAAGCAAACCCCTTTTATTTTACCACCAAGTATGAAGTTTCTTCTACCGGGCCAAATGATGGGGGAAGTGACCACCTTATCATTCGTTTTTCTGACGTGGTGCTCAAGTATGCTGAAGTACTGAATGAAAATGGGCAGACCACAGAGGCCATTACGCAGTTAAATAGAATCCGTACAAGGGCCGGATTGGCTGTAACAACTGCTTCTTCACAGGCGGACGTAAGGGATGCTGTTCGTTTAGAGCGTCGATTCGAGCTATTTGGAGAAGGCCACCGCTGGTTTGATTTGAAAAGATATGGCAATGCCGTAGAGGTAATGAATGCCTTTTTCGAAAGTACTGGGGCAACGACCCGAATTAATGAAAGCAATTTATTGCTTCCCATTCCACAGAGCCAAATAGATACTGATCCAGGAGTAATTACACAAAACCCGGGATATTAGAAATTAACAAAGGGAGGTCGCATAGGGCCTCCCTTTAAATTCATAATGATTATGAAACTACATTCTTTTGTCAGTTGCATAGTACTAGTGGTGATTTCTGGTGCGTGTAGGCAAGAAAGCGTTAATGGTGCCAAATATGGGGAAGAAGTTTTTTTGGAGGAAAAAACCGAGAAATCAATTTCCATAGATGACCTCATAGCCAATCTTAAAGACTCTAGAAACGATGAGGTGATTGTGGTAGCCCATCGAGGGGATTGGCGTAATGCCCCAGAAAACTCCCTTCAGGCTATTGAGAATTGCATAAAAATGGGAGTGGATATGGTAGAGATTGATGTAAGGGAAACTAAAGACGGTAAGTTAATATTGATGCATGATGAAACCATAGATAGGACTACGACCGGAACTGGAAAGGTAACAGACTTAACTTGGGAGTATTTGCAAACGCTGTACTTACGCGATGGAATAGGCCACAAGACCCCACATAGAATTCCAACCTTAAAAGAGGCCCTAGAGCTGTGCAAGGGTAAAATCTTGGTGAACCTGGATAAAAGCTATCCAATCTTTGATAAATGTTTTAAAGTAGTGGAGGAAACGGATACGAAACAGCAAGTGGTAATCAAAGGAGCAATTCCCTATGAACAGGTGAAGGAAGAATTTGGAACGTATTTGGACAAGGTTTTTTTTATGCCCATTGTTAGGTTAAATCATCCCAATTCAAAATCCATAGTCAACGATTATTTAAACCAATTACAACCTGTAGCTTTTGAATTTACAGTACCTCAAGATACTATTAAGATGATTGAATATTTTGACGATATACGGATTCAAGGTTCATCAGTTTCGGTGAACTCGTTATGGCCAAGACATAATGGGGGGCATGATGATGAAAAAGCGGCGTTGCATCCATCAGTATATGATTGGTTCATAGAAAACCATATCGATATCATACAAACTGATAGACCTCAACTATTACTGGATTATTTGAGGAAAAAGAACTTGCATAACTAATTTAAAATGGAAATACTAAAGAGAAATGTAAAAGTAGTCCTGTTCTTAGGTAAGTTCCTTTATGTTGTTGTTTTAGTGGCACAATCAGCAGAGGTATTACAGACGAATAGAGCCGCACTAATATTGGAACATCTCAAAAATCCATCCAATGACTACGTACTGGCGGTTTCCCATAGAGGGGATTGGCGCTATGCCCCGGAAAATAGTTTGCAGGCCATTCAACGATGTATTGATTTGGGAGTGGATATTGTGGAAATTGATGTGCGGTTGACCAAAGATGGCCATTTGGTCGCTATGCATGATTACACAATTGACCGTACTACAAATGGAAAAGGTAAGGTGAGCGAACTTACTTTGGAGGAAATTAAATCATTTCGCCTTAAGAATGCCTGTGGGGTAAAAGGTTCAAGAATTCAAGTACCTACTTTGGAAGAGATTATGAAAATAACCAAGGACAAAATAATGGTAAACCTGGATAAGGTGGAAGGAGAAACGGTAAGGGAGGCCTATGAAATACTAAAAAGAACGGGAACAATGAAGCAAGCCATCTTTAAAGGAAGGGAAACCGTTCAAACAATGCGGCAAAAATATGGGGGCCTTTTGGATTCCATTATTTATATGCCCATCTTAATCGACAACACTAAGAACCCATCACAATTTGTAAAGGATTACAATAATGACCTTTCGCCATTAGCTTATGAAGTAACATTTGATTCGGAAAGATCTGAAAACTTTAAACAAATTTCAGAAATGAGAGCGAATGGGATTTTCGTCCTGACCATTGCTCTATGGGATGCTTTGGTCGCTGGTCGTACTGATGAAATGAGTATGTTGCAAGGTCCTGAAAAATCTTGGGGATGGTTGATAGCCAATGGTGCAAATGGAATAATGACAGACCGACCAGGAGAGTTGCTACAATATTTAGGACAAAAGGGACTTAGAGATTGGTTAAGGGAATAGAAGAATAAGTAGTTTGTTTTCATAAATCAGGTTATTTAGTTTAAGTTAGTTTATTAGCAAAAAGGCGCAGCACATAGTATGGCTGCGCTTTTTTATGGATTGGTAAATTAAATAACAAAATTGGTAGATAGCTGTTCCATGAAATATCCAATTATTTTGAGGCCCGGAAAACTTAACATTGCGATTTGTTTACATTAAATTAACTTTGTGTAGTTGATATAAACTTCACAAAAATTGAAAAAGTTTACCCCCGAAGAAGTCAAAAAGCTGATTCATAAGGAAGAAAAGGAAATAAGGGAAAAAGTGTTGTTGCTTGCTAATGGCATGATTGACGTCCACGGTTACGACCGTGAGAAGGCATTGGAAAAAGCAAAAGAAATTGCGAGAAAATGGCTTTCCAATGGAGGGAAATATAAATAATAGTCCAATCGGTTAAATATTTTCTGACCAAAGTTTTAACCAATAGTAACTGTTTTGTAAAATCCATTCCTATGGACAAAACCCCAGGTTGGGCATGTTGGTCCGAACCTATGATAAAATGGCGCCGGAAAGGAAGGAAACCCATAGTTCCAATGCGGAAGCTTATTTGGAATCGTTACCGGCTATCTGAATAGGGACTGATAAACCCAAAAGCACTCATGAACAATAGGTTACTAAATAAGGTTCTTAAAAAATGTTTGATTTGAGAAACTTTATTTAATACCGGGAAGATATTCCAATTTTTTGTCCAATCGTTGTCCATTCATCTTACATCCTCCACAAGCTGGATTTTTGAAAATGACGTTAATCCCTAAGGGAATAAGGAATAAATACAGACCAATTATTCCAGTGATAATCTAGTTGTTGATTTGAGGATTTGTCCCTTTCTCATTTATCCCGTTTTGAAATGACCAATATATCGTGGTGTAATCAACCATTTCTTAATCACTTACACTATTTCTTTGATGGCCCTTTTACAATGGTAGACTGGATGGCCTTTGAAGTTTTTCGATATTGATTTTTTACTTTCAGTTGACATTTTCCAACTCCTTGAAGCAAGAGGGTTGTTTTTTGGTGAGTTGTATTTCTTCTTCGTTATGGTAGATGGTAAGGTTATCACCTTCCTTTAAGAAATAGCTCGCTTTATCCCTTTCGATCAAAACTTCCAGCAATTGACCACGGAGCGTTAAACGAAAGCGCACTGCCTTAGCATTGGGCGGAGTTTTTGGCTTAAAGCTTATCTTACCGCCATAGTCCCGTAAACCGGCTAAACCATATACTATGGCCATCCAGGTGCCGCCCATGGCAGCTATATGAGCTCCGTCCTTAACGTTTCCTCCTACATCGGCGAGATCCATCCAAGCAGTATATCTAATCAGCTCCATGGCCCTGTCAAGATTTCCCAGCTCAAACGCCAAGATACTGTAAACACAAGAGGACAAAGATGAGTCGCCCGTAGTTATCGGATCATAATAGTCGAAATTGCTTTTCTTCTGTTCTTTGGAGAACTCATGGCCCAAAAGGAACATGGCCATCACCACATCAGCCTGCTTGATGACTTGAAAACGGTAAATTACCAGCGGATGGTAGTTCAATAGCAGGGGATAGTTCTCCATAGGGGTATTTTCAAAATCCCAGATTTCCTTCTTCAGGAATTCATCATCCTGCGGATGGATTCCTTTCTCCTTATCGTATGGAATATACATTTTGGTGGCTGCACTTTCCCATTCTTCAATCTCTTCCTTGTTTAAATCAGTATCTATGGCCAGAGCCTCAAATTTCGCCGGTTTCTTTTTCTGAAATAAACGTAAACTCTTAGCTGCGTATCGCAGGTTTTCCCGGGCCATCATATTGGTAAAAGCATTATTGTTTACGATGGCGGTATATTCATCTGGCCCTGTTACGCCATGAATGTGAAACTCATCCTTGCCATTATGGGAATAGAATCCCAAATCAGCCCAGAAACGAGCTGTTTCAATCAACATTTCAGCCCCGTATTCAAAAAGAAACTCCTCATCACCGGTTACCTCGACATACTTTCTAAGGGCGTACATAATATCTGCATTGATATGATATTGTGCGGTTCCCGCAGCAAAAAAAGCGGAGGCCTCATCTCCGGTAATTGTTCGCCAAGGAAATAACGCACCTTTCTGATTTAATTCTTTGGCACGTTTGCGCGCCCTATCCAAAAGGCTATATCGGAAACGCAACAGGTTTTTTGCAATTTTTGGAGAAGTATAGATTAAAAAGGGCATTAGATAAATCTCGGTATCCCAAAAGTAATGGCCTTCATAGGCATTTCCCGTAAGGCCCCTGGCCCCTATTCCCGTCCCTTCCACACGAGCCGACGCCTGCAGGATATGGAATAGATTAAAACGCAGACATTGCTGGGTTCTCCGGTCTTTGTACATCGAAACCTCGATATCACTCCTTGCCCAGAAATTATCCATGAACTGCTGTTGACCCAGGGCCAATTCTTCGAAACCAGCTTGTTTGACTGAATTCAGTGTGCGTTCCGTACGCCCACAAAGTTCATCAACCGGGGCATTTCTGGAACTATGGTACACCATATACTTTGTCATTTGGAACGGTACTCCTTTCTCGGCGTCTACAGTGTAGACTATCTTTGCGGAATCCTCATAACACTCGCCTGCATAGGAATAGGTATTCTCCGTATGAATATGATGGTCCACACCGCAAGCCAAGGTCATACCACTTGTCCGAATTCGATGTCCCAAAAGCACTCTTTCGTGCTTCATCTTATTTACTTGGGGAACGAAAACGCTATGATCCAATCCCGGGGATTTTCTTGGATCATCATTATTGTCCTCGGAATCATTCTTTTCCGTCGGGCATCGCAATTTAGAGGAGACAATCAGCTTGGCCGAAGCATTCAACACTTCCACTTTATAGGAAATGGCCGCAACGTGCCTTTGTTCCATGGAAACAATTCGGGTTGAGCAAATGGAAACCAGTTTCCCAGAAGCGGTTTCCCAGATTACTTTACGATGCAGGCTACCTGCTCTCATATCAAGTACCCGTTCGTACTCCTTGATATCCGCCGTTGGAATATAAAATGGCTCATCGTCCACATATAGCCTTATTACCTTGCTATCGGTAACATTGAGCATGGTTTGTCCGGTTTTGGCAAAACCATAGGCTGACTCCCCGTACCGTATAGGCCATTGTTCATGGAATCCGTTGATAAAGGTTCCTCGCTGCACCACTGGCGTTCCTTCCTCATGGTTGCCCCTAAAGCCAAGGTAACCGTTTGCAATGGCAAAAACAGTTTCATCTTGGGCCAGATATTGGGGTGAAAACTTTTTTTGGATGAACCTCCAGTCATCTACCGGATAAATATGTTTAGGGGGCAGTTTAATATTTTTTGAAATCATCAGGTCTTTCCGTGCACCACTCAAAGTGGGGTCAGGCTTTTAGGTTCTGTTAATGATTGCTATTTCTTCCAGTTTAAAAAAACCCTAATATACTTTAAAGTTGGGAAGCTTTCGAAACAATACCAGGTCAACCTAAAATATAACACTAACTTGACATTGTAGCTTGCCGATCAAAAAAAGTAACAAATTGGGAATGAATTGTTTTATCAAACCAAAATAAATATGGGTTTAGCACATTGCTTGGTAAAATATGAAGGTTGAAGGATGGAATTGGAGCAACCTCATAAAGAAACCTATTTGCAATCGTTACCGGCTGTCTGAATATAGATTCGTGAACTTAAAAAACTTGTGATTAGTATAGCATTAAATTAGGTTCTCAAAAAACAATACGTTTTTAAGTTGCCTATAGAGGGCCATAATACCCCTCTCTATTCCTCAATCCCATGCTCCTTTAAAAACGCATCCAACTCTTTGATCGTGGGGTTCTTTAAATGTTGGTTTCCATACGTTAATGTGGGGAACTTCAATTTACCCTCATACAAGGCCTTAACGGTCTCGGCAGCTTCGGGTTCTGTCTCTACGTTGTGATCGTCAAAATTGATCCAAATCGACTGCAAGTAATTTCTCAGATTGGCCGACTTGGGGCACCAATCTGCCCCATATAGCTTCAGCTTTTTATCCTCCATGGCCCTTTGGTTTTAGAATTTTTAAAAATGTAGGATGGATCTGTTCGGCTTTGCCCACGATGAATGGTGTAATTGACATTAGCAAAATGGATACCGCCAAGAATATTTGGTAGTTATTGTCACTTATTAACTCATACTTCAATCCACTTTGCGCCAAAACAAAGGAGAATTCCCCAATCTGGGCTATTGAAAAGCCTACCGCCAATGCTGTCTTCCAATCCAATCGCATCATTTTTACCGCCAAAATCCCTGCAACGGCCTTCACCAAAAGGGCAAAGAAAAACCAGAAGATAATCCACACCCAATCCGTCGTAAAAATTTGCCAATCCAACAACATGCCCATCGAAATGAAAAAGAAGCTCATAAACACATAACGGAAGGGCAAAAAACAGGAAATGGCCATTCTATGGTATTCCGTTTCAGCAATAATAAGTCCTGCAATAAAAGCCCCCAGTGCCAAGGAAAGTCCCAATTCTTCGGTCAAAAGGGCAATACCGGTAACTAGAAAGACCAAGGCAATCAAAAAGACTTCCTGACTTTGGACCTTCATCACGGTTTTTAAAAAATAAGGAATGATAAAACGCGCCAAAAGATAGGCCAAGCCACCCATCAGCGCCAACTTTCCTATTAACCACAATAAGGCCTCTACCGGACTACCATCTCCCTGGCCCGCAATAATCGGCGTCAAAAGCATCAGGGGTACAATCATGATGTCCTGGAACAAGAGTACCGCAAGTATGAACTTGCCATGCGGCGTGTTGATTTTATTGGAATCTTGCAACACCTTGATGACAATAGCGGTACTACTCAAGGCATATAAAAATCCCCAGAAAATGCTTTCCTCAATAGAAGGTCGCATTAATAACCAAATCAGCCCCGCGGTAAGAAAAATGGTAAAAAATACCTGAGCCGCTCCACCCCCCAAAACATAATTCTTTATGCGTTTGAGGTTACTAAAGGAAAATTCCAAGCCTACGGTAAAGAGCAACAGGATAATCCCCACTTCGGCGTATACCTCAACCTCCTCCATATCAGAAAAGTATTTGCTGGTATTTGGACTCAACAAAACCCCAGTAATCAAATACCCAATAATGTAACGGATCTTTAAAAACTTGCAGATGATGATTACCGCCGTTGCCACTCCAAAAATGGCAAACAGGTTAAGAAGAATATGGTGTTGCATAGCATTTTTTACTGTTGGTGTAAATTACAAATATTCCTCTTGAGGAGTGAAATAAAAATCAAGAACAAAACCCGATTGTGTAAATAGGTTTGATTATTTTTAGATGGAACGATTACCCCCAAAAAAAATGTGATGGATCATCAACTAAAACAGTTCCCTATCTTCCAAAATGTTCCTGAAGACCAATTGGACTGGCTAGTGGAACAAATGGAAATCACAAAAATCCCAAAAGGGGGATTTTTGTTTGAAAAAGGAAGTGCCATTGACCATTTAATGCTCATCCTTGATGGCGATTTTGAACTGTATCTTCAGGAACATGGTAATCGCAAAGCTTTTGGCAGGCTCAAAAGGCATACAGCAACGGGATTATTGCCCTATTCAAGGGCTAAAAATGCTTCAGGATATGCTATAGCTACAAAACCCTCCGTAATAGGCAAGTTGAATAGGGAAAAGCTGAGGGTCCTTATCCAAAACTATTATGAACTGACCGAGGTTTTGGTGCATGAAATGAACAATCGAATTCGGAACATTACCCAAATAGAAGTTCAAAATGAGAAACTCATCGCCCTTGGAAAACTTTCTGCAGGCTTAGCACATGAGCTGAACAATCCAGCATCGGCCATGGTTAGAAGCGCCTCGTTGCTGCAACAGCATTTAATGGGGCTACCTGCTGATTTCAAAAAAGTCATCAAAATAAAGGCAGACGATAGTGCCATTGACCGTATCAACCAATTTATGTACCAAAAATTGGAGGAAAAACCTTCGGAGCTTTCGATGTTGGAAAAGGCGGATTTGGAAGATGAATTGTACGACTGGTTCTCGGACTGTAATTTGGAGGACAAATATGATTTAGTACCCCTATTGGTTGAATATCAATTCAACACCAAGGATTTGTTGTACGTTAAAGGGTTACTTAGGGAGGAAGATTTTAATCCCGTGCTCAAATGGATTGTCCAAAATATGACCACACACAAAACAGTTGGCGACATCAAGGAGGCTTCCTCCAGGATTGGCACATTGGTGCAGTCCGTGAAGACCTATTCCTACATGGATCAAAGTCTGGATTTTCAATTGCTCGATTTACACATTGGGCTGCAAAGCACGGTGAATGTGCTTAATCACAAGCTAGGCAAAGCCGGACATGAAGTTGTCCTGGATTTTGATTCGGATTTACCCAAAATAAAAGGGCTGCCAGGAGAACTTAATCAAGTGTGGACCAACCTTATTGACAACGCCATAGATGCATTACCTGAGGAGGGAGGAAAATTGGAGATAATAACAAAAGCAACCGATAATTTTGCCAATGTTTTTATCAAGGACAACGGTCATGGAATTCCAGAAGAGTATCTGAATAGAATTTTTGAGCCCTTCTTTACTACCAAAGAAATGGGTAAGGGAACAGGTTTGGGCCTGGACATGGCCATAAAGATTATAGAACAACATAACGGAAGAATAAAAGTGACTTCCAAACCGGGGGAGACCATCTTTGATGTCTGTTTGCCGATAAACGATATTGAACAATAAAAGCAGGTGAAAAAACCAATTCTTATTGCCGTAGACGATGATGCCCAAGTTTTGGCAGCCATACGTAGTGATTTACGTTCACGTTACAGGAATGATTATCGAATTATGGCCTCTACTTCGGCCAATGAGGCCTTGGAGGCTGTTAAGGAACTCAAAAACAAAGGGGAAGAGGTGGCTTTATTCCTTTCCGATCAGCGCATGCCGGAAATGTTGGGGGTCGATTTTTTGGAAAAGGCCTTGGTCGGTTTTCCCAATGCCAAACGGGTTTTACTTACGGCATATTCCGATACCGAAGCCGCCATACGGGCAATCAATGATGTGCAATTGGACTACTATTTGCTCAAGCCCTGGAATCCCCCAGAGGAAAAATTATATCCAGTAATTGATGATGTGCTGCAAGATTGGTTGGCCCATTATTCACCACCGTTCACCGGGCTCAGGATTGTTGGTTACCCCTTTTCACCTAATACCCATAATATCAAAGACTTTTTGGCCGGAAACATGTTCCCCTATCTTTTCTTGAATATTGAAAATGAAGCTACTGCCAAGGAACTCGCTGAAAACAACCAGCTTTCTTCCAAGGACTTTCCTGCTGTCTTTTTTGAGGACGGAAGTATCTTGAAAAATCCAAGCCTAAAAGATGTGGCGGAGAAACTGGGACTGCATGTAAAAGCCCAAGAGGCTTTGTACGATGTAATCATAATTGGCGCAGGACCAGCCGGATTGGCTGCGGCGGTATACGGCGGGAGTGAGGGTCTAAAGACACTATTAATCGATCGGAAAGCACCTGGTGGTCAGGCCGGTACCAGTTCCCGAATAGAAAACTATCTGGGCTTCCCTAAAGGGTTAAGTGGTTCTGATTTGGCCCGAAGGGCCATTACCCAGGCCACACGATTCGGCATTGAATTCCTTTCACCTGTTGAGGTCACCAAAATCAGTGTCAAGGATTCCTATAAACTCATTGCGTTATCGGATGGAAGCGAGCTTAAGAGCAAGGCCGTGGTCATCGCCACTGGAGTAGATTATCGCAAATTGCCCAATAAGGGAATGGACAATCTAACAGGGGCAGGGGTGTACTATGGGGCAGCAACCACGGAGGCCCATACCTGTAAGGACGGCAATGTTTATATTGTTGGAGGTGGAAATAGTGCCGGACAGGGAGCCATGTATCTTTCCAAGTTTGCCAAAAAGGTGCATATTGTCATTCGGCGCGATTCCCTGGATAGCACTATGAGTTCTTATTTGATTGACCAAATCAATAATACCCAAAACATTGAGCTCATCCCAAATTCAGAGATTATTGAAGCCTGCGGGGAATCCAAGTTGGAAAAAGTTCTTTTGAAGAATAACAAAGAAAATACAGAAGTGAAATGCGATGCCCGGGCCATCTTTATCTTTATTGGTGCCCGACCTTATACGGATTGGACGGGATCCGGTTTTTTAAAGGACCAAAAAGGGTTTCTACTCACAGGCCGCGACGTTTTGGACAACAGCAACGGTCAATCTGGTTGGACACAAAACAAACCCCCTTATTTATTGGAAACCAGCGTGCCAGGGGTTTTTGCCGCAGGTGATGTGCGAAGTGGGGCGATGAACCGAGTGGCTTCCGCTGTTGGGGAAGGTTCAATGTCCATTAGCCTAGTACATAAGTACTTGAACGAAAATTGATTAGATTAAGATAGCCCATACTCAAAATCGGGGAGGTCAAAACTTAAATTCAGCCGTAAAAACACCATGAAAAAGCGTATTGTCCAACCCACTTTCATTTAAAAAGCTTCCAGGAAAAATAACATTTCCCTCCAATTCCAGGTTGATAGAATTGCTGATTTCAAAACCAAGAATGGATCCAATCTGGTGACCGATGAACTGTTCTTCGTTAATTGATGGGTATTGCAGGTTCAACGGGGGACCGTAAACACCATCCCGTCTGGAAAGGCGCCAAAAGGCCACATAATCAAACTCAAATGAGAACTTACCCCAACTGGAGTCAAAATAGGGATGAATGTCGAATAGGTTTGCAGGACCTATTCGGGCTACACGTCCAAAGTAGGCTCCACGGGGGTATAGACCATCAAAAGTGTTCAATATATCATCGGTACCACTCGTATCCCCACTGATGGCTTCAGTTTTCAAACCGATACTACTTTTCTTCCCTAGAAAATGGACGGGATATTCTATGTTAATTGAAACGGTCCAGGCCCGTATATCCTGTTCCCCAAAACGGCCCGTTTGAAAGACAAATTCGTTATTGTATCGCAGTTTGTTCCATTGGCCAAAATGCCGCAGTCCCAAACTCAACCGATGATCATCGGCAGTGCCACTATCCCAGGTTTTGGCCTCTTCCTCTTTGTAAAGGGCATAGATATCCGTACTTGTAGTTGCGTTCCAACGTTGGGTCCAGTACACAGTCCCCACAAATTCCTGGAAGTCCAACCCTTCATTATCAAAAACTTTTTGATTTACCCTTACGGGAATTGCATAAAACGTGGTTACTTCAGTATTCGCATCTTGATATTGCAGTTGCGCCATATCAAAAGACAAGCGAACGTTGGGGCCTTCACGAACATCTAGTAGGCGACCGCTCCCCAAACGTAAGTTTTGTCGCCCAACAAGAAGATTCCAATGTTCATCAAATCGATATCTTGCAAAAAATTGGTTAAAACTTAGTTCATCCCTATCTACCGGAGCCAAGTTCTGCTTACTGGTGATTAAACTGGAATTCAGTTCCGCAAAAAGTTCAAATTTGTTGCCCATCTTTAGATGGGAATGGAACTGGAACCGATTTAAAAACCAGATATCATCTTGGTCCTCTTCTGAAGCAAATTCTTCATTGATAAATCCTTCGGATTGAACCCGGTAGCTGCCCCCAAAACTTAGACTACTTTGATAGTCCAAATCGATTTGTTTCAAGTTTTTGTAGAGACCTTTTTTATTATCCAATGGAATGTTAACTACATCATTCTGGCGCAATAAGCTGAAATCCAATGGAGATGATACTTCTTCCTGAGCCTGGACAAAAAAGGCGGAAAAACAGCTTAGCAATAGGAGCTCGTATGAAATCTTCATTGCGATAACAGCTGATTTTCCTCCCTTTTAACCTATTCTTGAATAAACTGTAGGTCAACGACCAATTTTACTTGCTCAGCAACCACCACGCTACCCGCTTCGGTCACTGCACTCCAGGCCAATCCAAAATCCTTGCGGTTGATGGCACCCGTAATTTCAAATCCAGCTTTTGTTTGACCATAGGGGTCAACGGCAATACCATTAAAATCAACATCCAATTCGATGCTTTTGGTCACATCACGAATGGTCAAATCCCCTGTCATTTTTTCTCCATCAAATGCAGTGGACTTAAACGACATTTCAGGATGTGCCTCGGCATTGAAAAAGTCATTCGACTTTAAGTGGTTGTCACGGTCTGCGTTCTTCGTGTTAATGCTTCCAACGGAAGCTACGAAATCAAAATTCGCATTGATGAAGTCATCTGAGTCCGCTATCACGGTCGCGTTGAAATCCTCAAAGTGACCGGTAACCGTGGAGATCATCATGTGTTTTACCTTAAACCCAATTTCTGAGTGGGTCGTATCTAAATTCCATTTTGTTTTTACTGCTGTTTCCATAGTAATTTATGTTTATCAATTATTGTTTTACCAGAATATTTTTAACTCAAATACAATTTTCTAAAGTCACCCGTGCGATAGAGTGGAGACCAGTCTGGGGCCACATCAGGCAATGGTGCTGGCGCGTATCGCTCAAAGGTATCATACGCATGCACCACATGGCCGCCTACCGCGGTCAAATGGGCATGTGTACGAGGTATCAAGGCATCTGGCACTTCCATTACGTCTTGATTTAGAATGGTAAAATCAGCCAATTGCCCTTCTTTAATGGCACCTTTGCGCCCTTCGTCCCCGGTAAACCAAGCCGAACCAGTTGTCCACAGTTTTATGGCTTCCTCTCTTGTTAAAATGTTGTCTTCCCCATACATCTGTCTTCCCCCTCTAGATTGCCCTGTGGCAAGCCAATGAATAGAGTACCACGGATTATAGGAGCTCACACGGGTTGCGTCCGTTCCTCCACCCACAGGAATTCCCATTTTCAACATTTTCTTAATCGGTGGTGTTTGGGCCAGTGCAGCAGCTCCATAACGTTTAACAAAGTCTTCGGCTTGGTAGGCAATCCTATTTTGAATGGCAACCCCTAAATTGAGTTTGGCAATGCGCTCCAAGGTTTTTTCAGAGAAGGTCTCACCATGGTCGATGAAGGTTCCCTTTGGGAGTTTACCATCACCGGCAGCAGCCACTTCCTCATAAATATCAAGTAAGATTTCCGCTGACTCATTGTAGGTGATATGCTGTCTCCAAGGCCAATTGTTCTCGGCCAACAACTTGTATATGGGTGTAGCCACTTCCTTTACATTGGATTCCAAATTTGGGCGTTCCTGGGCAAAGATTTCATAGTCATAGGCGGCCCAAGCAATGTTCTCACCACCACCAATGAACCGGTACATATCATCACCGTCTCCCGGCTTGATCATACTAATCCATTTTTTGTAGTCGTCATATTCACGTCCTCCTACCTGTGGAAAAGTGTGGACACCCACCCTAACTGTGGACCAACCTTTCTTATGAACATCACCAATCACATCATAGGCATCGGGATACTGCATTCCACCGCCCCCAGCATCAGAAATAGAGGTAAGCCCCAAAACATTCATTTCATTCATAAAATGACGGGTTCCCAATATTTGTTGCTCTTTGGACTTTGCTGGTAACTTGGTTAATGTTTTGTACATGATCAAACCCGAAGGAGCGGCCGTAATAATACCAGTGGCCTTACCGTATCGATCTTTTTCTATCCTTCCTTTGTAGTAAAGATCCATGGGCTCATTGTCATAGTTCAATACTTCGATGGCCTTTTTGTTCAACATACCATAGGCATAGAGGTAAAAAATGTAGACAGGATGGTTTGGGGTCACCTTGTTGATTTCTTCCAAAGTGGGCATACGTTTTTCTTTGAATTGCTCCCAAGAAAATCCACCAACAATCCTTATCCATTGTCCCTTTGGCGTATGCTTGACTTCTTCCGCGAGCATGGCTAGGGCCTCCTCAACAGAACTCACCCAATCCCATCGCAACTCCAATCCATAATGCAATCCTTCACGAACTCCATGGGTATGGGAATCGTTTAGGCCCGGTATCACCCTATGGTTCTTCGCGTCAATCACTTTGGTGTTTCTCCCTATCAATTCCGAGACAGCGTTATTCGAACCCACCCTGTAGTACAAGCCATCCTTAACGGCAAAGGCTTCTGCGGAAGGTAGGTTGGGATCAATGGTGGTTACTTTGGCGTTCCGTACGACTAGGTCGGCCGACCCTTTGACCTGGGAAAACCCGTTTCCGAACAAAGAGGGCATGACCAAGGTTGAGGCTCCAGCAGCGAGCGATCCTTTGAGAAAGTTCCTGCGATCTATAGTGTTTTTGTCAAATTTTTCCATGGCGTTTTTCAAACTGGTGATGGTTAATACAAGTATTCATATTTAGCTGTTCAAAAGGACTAAACACCCGCTACCAATATGGTTATTTCGATAGCGGGATGTTGGTGTCGTTTTACTCTTTAGCTTCTTTGGCCCACTTCTGCATGGTCTTGATGTAATCAATACCTAGACCATAGGCTCCACCATATCTTTTAGCAAGCTCATTCACCTGAATGTATTGGTCTGAACGCGCCCAGTCTCTGTATACTTCCAACATGTACTGCATGGAAGTCATGGGAATGACCCCAGCTTGGATCATTCGCGTCATGGCCATATCATGGGCTTCTTGGGATACTGCGCCTGAGGCATCGGAAATAACATATACTTGGTAACCATCTTCAAGAGCCGAGAGTGCGGCAAGATTGATACATACCTCGGTCCAAAGACCGGCCATAACCAGTTTTTTCTTTCCCGTAGCTTCAACGGCCTTAACGAAGTTTTTGTCTTCCCAGGAATTCATGGTCGTTCTATCTATATAGGTCGACTCATCTGGATAATATTCCCTGATCTCAGGAAAAATAGGTCCTGAAAATTGTTTCTCGGCTACTGTGGTAATGATTGTTGGCACTTCGAAAAGTTTGGACGCACCGGCAATCAATCCGGCATTATTACGCAATTCTTCTATGGGTTGCGATTCTACGGCAAAGGCCATTTGACCTTCATGATCAATAAGAAGCAGGGCGTGGTTTCCAGGATGTAATACTTGTTCCGCTGCATTCGCGGGATCATTTACTGGATTTGGGGCGTATTGCGTCCATTGTCCAAAGGTTAAGGCACTTATAAGTAGTGCTAACATAGATACATTAAAGGTTTTCATTTTAGATGTAATTAGTGTCATTTTTGACTGTTATACTTGATTTAAATTTTTATTATTCAATGTTCATGGGTACTTCCATCAATAAGAGTTCTGTGTCGGAATTTGCCGTGATTTCAAGGTTTTCAACATCCCAAAGTCCAAAACCATCCCTTTTTTCCAACTGCTGACCGTTGATGGTCACATTACCTTCAATGACAAAAGCATAGACCCCGTTGTTTGCAGTATCGTTCAATAGGTAGTTCAATGATTTTCCTTCTTCCAAAGAAGTCATATTGAACCAAGCATTTTGGTGAATCCAGACTCCTGCATCATCTGCATTTGGAGAAAGCACCTGTTGTAGTTTATTCTTTCTGTCCTCCAAATTCAGGGTGATTTGGTCATAGCGAGGTGCTACACCTTTTTCATTGGGCATCACCCATATTTGCAAGAATTTTACCTCTTTATCCTTGTTGGCATTATACTCACTATGCAAAATTCCCCTACCGGCGCTCATCACCTGAATATCCCCCTGTCTGATTACAGCGGATGTGCCCATACTGTCTTTGTGCTCCAAATCGCCTTCCAGGGGAATTGAGATGATTTCCATGTTGTTATGCGGATGGGTTCCAAAGCCCATGCCTGCCGAAACAACATCGTCGTTCAACACACGTAATACCCCAAAATTCATTCGTTCAGGATTGTAATAGTTCGCAAAGCTGAAAGAGTGGTGTGAGTTTAACCACCCGTGGTTCGCTTTTCCCCTGCTAGCTGCCTTATGTAATACTGTTGTTGCTGTTTTTGTTTCCATTGTTGTTATATGATTAAATCCAATTTGTTTGACATCCATTTTTGTTTTCGCTGAAGAATTGGTTGCTGCTTTGAGATAGTTGCCTACTCCAAATGCCGCTAGAACTCCTCCACGAGACACATTTTTTAGAAACTCTTTTCGTTTCACATGTTTTGTTTTTGATACCTTACTATAGACCAATGCTGTGCCAAAAACGTATTAACCTAAATATCAAATAGTTGTATATTTTTTGATACGGCATAGTTTTCTTTTTATATAGTATTTTCCCTTATTTGAGAAAAATTATGTTTATTTTAACGCCAAAAAGATTGAACAAATGGATATGGGCATACCCTTTCAAATTTTTAGGGAAAAGTTTTTTGAAAACCTACCATATAAGATTATGTGGATGGACGAAGCTGGCAAAATCGTTTATGCCAATGACCAGTTTTTAAAGCGGTTGGGGTACTCCCGCAACGAAGTGGAAAGGCTGACCATATTTAACATAAACCCCGCCGCCACCCAAGAAAGCTGGTCCACCCACTGGGAAAAAGTCAGCACGGAAAAGGAGTATAGTTTTAAGGCGGTTCATCAAACTAAAAAAGGAGCTTTCTATGACGTGGAGGTTTCTTCACATTTTTTCTCAAATAATGGAAAAAAAATCATTGCTGCTATTGTCAATGATATCTCTGAGTCCAGTTTTTATAAAAACCTACTCAACCATGCCGAGCGGATGGCCAATGTTGGAGGTTGGAAATTGAACCTTCAGGACGGTTCCTTGGTGGTTACGGAACAAGTACTTCAAATATTTGAAACCGAAACCAAAGAAGATCTGTTGCCCGGCAGAGTGATACACTTATTTCAAGAATCAGAGGAGCTAAAGACGTTGCTGAGTAAAGCCATTCGAAATGGTGCTTCTTATGATGTAGTATTGACGTTCAAGGGAAATGCGGAACACTCAAAATACCTTCGCTGTGTTACCGAACCCATTGTACAAAAGGATAAAATCGTAAAAATCATTGGCACCTATCAGGACGTTACGGCCCAAAAGGAGCATGAATTGGGGTTAAAGCTCTACAAGGAAATCATTGACAACGCTCCCGACCTTATTTACATCTGGGATATTCACGGCAAATTGGTACACTATAATGAAGCCGTATCTAAAAATCTAGGATACACGAAAAGTGAACTCAATAACTTTCATATTTATGATTTGGATGAAAACATTACCCCTGAATGGTGGCGGGAGCATTTTATGGAACTCATCGAGAAAAAAGTGCTGCATTTAGACTGGTTAATTACACGAAAGGACCATACCAGATTCCCAGCAAACATTATTGCCAATCATTTGACCTACCAAGGGGAAAATTTAAATTGTGCCATTATTCGGGATATCACCCAAAAGAACAAAAGGGACAACGAACTTTTTGAGGCCTTGGAAGAAATCAAGTCGCTCAAAAACCAACTGGAAATTGAAAACGAATACCTCAAGGAGGAAATCAAACAGGAAATCAATTTTGAAAACATCATCTGCCAGAGTGATGAGTACAAAGTTGTATTGGAAAAGGTAAATCAGGTAGCTCCAACCGACACTACTGTTTTAATTACCGGAGAGTCTGGAACAGGCAAGGAACTGTTGGCAAGGGCTGTCCATGACAATAGCCAACGTAAGGAAAAACCCTTAATAAAAGTGAATGCCACTACCCTTCCCTCGGAATTAATTGAAAGTGAGCTTTTTGGCCACAAGAGGGGAACCTTCACAGGAGCCGCTGAAGATAAGGTGGGCAAGTTTAGCTTGGCCGACGGAGGCACTATTTTCCTAGATGAAATTGGGGAACTACCCCTTGATTTACAACCCAAGCTCCTTAGGGTACTTCAAGAAGGGGAATTTGACCGTCTTGGAGGAACAAAAACGTTAAAAGTAGATGTGCGAATTGTTGCTGCCACCAATCGGGACTTAGAAAAAATGGTGAAGGACGGGAAATTTCGGGAGGATCTGTTTTACCGATTAAATGTTTTCCCTATTCATAATATTCCACTCCGGGAACGGAAGGATGACATCCCTTTATTGGCCCAATATTTTCTGGAAAAGTACGCGGCAAAAGCGGGAAAGGCCTTTAAGCGATTAAGTAAAAAAACCATCGCCTCCTTAATGCAATATAATTTCCCGGGAAATATTCGAGAACTGGAAAACCTTATTGAACGTGCCGTAATTATCGAAAATGGCACCACGTTACACCCGGGAAAATGGATTCCGACGACCAATGGGGTTGGGGAGTTAAAGGAAGATTTCAAATCTTTCGAAGCCATGCAACGGGACTATATCATCAAAGTCTTGGATAAGACCAACTGGCGGGTTAGTGGACCCAAAGGGGCTGCTGCCATTCTTGATATAAAGGACAAGACCCTTTTTGCAAAAATGAAGCGTTTGGGAATTGAGAAGGAGATACGCCTGAAAAGGTCATAAAAAAAGAGGGCTTACGCCCTCTTTACTTTTTATTGGATTAGGAAAAACGTATGAGTTTCAATCCTGTATGTCTTCTTTGGCTTTTCCAAGTAGCATGACGGTCCAAAATCCTATCCAATATGTTGCTGTTTTTACTGTTGTTTTTTTTAGAAGTTTTCATAATGGGCTCCTTTCAATAGTTTTCAAATTGGATGGTTTACCATCCCCTTTTTTCACAACATGTAGGTCGTATTATTCGCCTGAACATTACAGTCTTAAGAGAAGTTTAACCCCGCTTTAAGGATTGTGTTAAAAAAGATTGAGATGGGCATACCACCCTTTTATTTTGGGGTATGGGTAGCGCTGATATGTCATTGGCTGGATTTGATAAAAGTGTACACCTTACTTTCCAGTTCCTCCAAAGTATCAATGATAAACTTGGGGTCTAGGAGATTACAATCATGGACCGCCTTTCTGGTAATTGAATTGGTCACCGCAAACACGGGCATATCCGCATTTTGGGCAGCCCGAATCCCATTGACGGAATCCTCAATAACAAGACACTCTCTTGATTCCAACCCTAATGTCTCCTTTGCCTTAATATAAATATCTGGTGCTGGTTTCCCGTTTTCCACATCATCCCTGGTCAACACCAAATTAAACTTATCGTAAACACCCATGGTTTCCGTGACTTTCCTGGCTTCTGGTAAATGGGACATCGTGGCCAATACCACGGTGATGTTGTCTTGATATAATCGATGAAAGAGCTCAAGGGTAAAATGGCAAAAGTGCTTTGATAGCAAGTCCGAATCTTCAAGTATATTTCGGTAGATCTGCAAGCGTTTTTCAATCAATCTTTCTTCAATGAATTCTATATGGATGGAATCTAAATGATTTTGAAGTGAAATTTTGAAATGATTTGAAAGTCCCGTGACCACTTCCTGTCTTGATAAACCAACAAAAAGATCAAAAATATCCAACACCTCACCGATGCCAATTTGCCCATGGGTCAATTCCTCAATGGCCTGGGCGTAGGAATGGGCTTTTAACACTTCGGTTTGAATGAGGGTTCCATCCAAATCAAAAATTACCGCTTTAATCATAAATGAAGTACCGATTAGAGGACGGAAGCTAAAAGATTAATATGGAATAGCGAAATATAAAGTAACATGATAGCACAAGGGTAATACGCTTTTTTATGAATTAAATACTTTTGGTTCCTAATCCTGATTCCGATGGTAACTACAGATACAGAAAAACAAAATGCAGCCAGAACGTCACTGGCGTATATCAAGGAAGGAATGGTTGTTGGCCTCGGTTCCGGGTCCACTTCCGAACATATGGTGAATTTTCTTGGGGAGAGGGTTCAGCAGGGTTTAAGAATTTCAGGGGTACCCTCGTCCGAAAAAATTGCATCATTGGCACATTCCCTCGGTATTCCCCTAACCACCCTGGAAAAAGTACAAGAACTTGATATTTATATTGATGGGGCGGACGAAGTAGACGAGGGTCGGAATATGATAAAAGGAGGGGGCGGTGCTTTGCTCCGAGAGAAAATCTTGGCTTACAATGCAAAAAAAAAGATCATCATTGTTGATTCCTCCAAACAAGTGAAAAAATTGGGAGGCTTCAAATTGCCCATTGAAGTAATTCCCTTTGCACATAAGGTCGTAATGGCGCAATTACATCAAATGAATTTGAACCCGGTACTCAGGGAAAAAGAAAACAGCCCATATACCACGGATGAGGGCAACCATATTATTGACGTGGATATCATGGCATTTGAAAACTATAGTGACTTAAACGAATTGTTGCTTTCCATTCCGGGTGTCGTTGAAACGGGACTGTTCTTAGGTTATGTTGACCTATTGATCGTAGGTATAAAAAACGAAACGAAAATTTACGGGAACCATACAAAAATGGGCTAGTTTTCCACAACAAGTCAAATGAATACCAAACTTCTTCTAGTTTATAGCTGGTTGCACCTTTCTTCTTTGGAGAAAGCGTCCGGCCATTAATAAGGTAATCACTAAAAACACCATCGCAGCAATTACAAAAACCAAGGTAGAAATGGACTCGAACAGCATCCCTCCCAAAACAAGTCCCAGCATACTGGCAATACTTCCCATACTATTGCCATACCCCTGAATGGCACCTTGGTTCTGTTTGGACCCAGTACTTGAAAGCAAAGCCAAAAAGCTGGGCCACATGATTCCATTTCCAATGGAAAAAATGGTATTCGCAAAATAAATCAGAATAACGGTGTTTGAGGAAAGCAAATAAAATCCTGCTGCCAATAGTAATGAGCCTGATAAGATTAGGGCTTCATTGGAAACGACTTTTGACAGTCTACTTAGTAATGGACCCTGTGCCAAAATCATAATCAGGCTTGAATAGGCCAAAAATATCCCCAAATCCGTAGCAGTCCATCCCAACATAGTGTTCGCATAGATAGGCAGGCCGGCATAAAATAGACTGAAGGCCAGAAAAGTGAGAAAGTACACTGCATATAACAAGGGGATACCTGGTATGCCCAAAATGGTCTTCCAAGAGTTCTTTTTTACCTCACCTCCCTCTTCAGACCCGTAACAATTTCTATGCTCCACCTGAAAAAACCTACGAAAGGATTTAAGCCTCAGCGTTCCTGTATCCACCACACAGGGATTACTTTCCTCCAACTTGGTATTGATTACGGATATTGCGATCAATGATATTAGTGCTGCCAATAATAAGGGCAATGCTTCGCCTAAAACAGTGGATGCTAAAATACCGGCCACGGCGGGTCCCAACACAAAGCCCAAACTGGTAGATGCCCCCATTTTTCCAAAATTAGTGTTCCGATCTTCATCAGTCGAAATATCGGATAGATAAGCATTCGCAACAGAAATATTACCGCCAGTAAAGCCATCGAAAATTCGGGCAATAAAAATAATCAGCAATGGCAAGGTCATGGTATAGTTTCCTGTGAATTCACTGCCTTGTGACCAAAGCGCAATTTCCGGAAGTAAAAATGCCAATAGGAACAACACCCAAGCTACAAAGGTTCCCAATTGACTGATGACCAATACCCTTTTTCTACCAATCTTGTCGGAGAGTCTCCCCAGAATAGGAGCGCCAATAAACTGAAAAAAAGGGTACATGGCACCTAGTACCCCATAAATGAATCCATTACCCCCATAATCCGTTACAATAAAAATCAGGATAGGGATCACAATACTGTATCCCAAAATACCAATGAAATTCACTAAAAGGATGGGAAATATTTTAGGGGGAATAAGATCTGAGAGCTTCACAGGGCGGGTGGTTTATCCCTAAAGGTAAACAAATATTGTTGTTGGGTTTATGCCAATGAAATTCTATGTACCGTGTGTAGTTCTGTACTTGGACGGGGTTTCTCATTTAGACGCTCCCATTAAGAAATAAAACCAGAAAGCCCTGCTTACACCTACTTGAATCAAAGTAAGTCATGGCTAGGGTCATCTCTGGTAGACGTGGTCGCACTTCGGACATTTTTTAAAAGAGGTTATCCTTATTTACAAAAACATTGAATCAAAAACTTAGACCGGTCCATTAAATCTGCCAAAAGTCAGATACATTCTTTATTTCCCATCTAAATATGGAATAATCAGAGGTTATCATAATAAATATAGTCTTTGGTAATCATTCCATTTTCAATAGTGAAAATTGTGCAAACGGGCAGGGCAAACATGGAACCGTCTGGCCCAGTACCCGTAGAAATGAATTCTACAATGACATTTTTATCACCAGATGGATAGATGGCTATGATTTCGTCCCTTATATCAGGAAAAAGTTGGTTCATTTCCGTGTAATGTTTTACTATGGATGCTCTCGATTTCCTAACTTTTTCAATGCATATTCAGGGTCTTTAAATTCAGCATTTTCAACATAAAGATTGGCCATGCCCTGCCAATCGTGACTGTTGAAATACTCAAACACAGATTTTGCTATTTCTATATTCGCATCGTATTTATCTTGTTGGTTTTCTGAGCTTTTATTACAGCAGATGCTTAATAATACTAGCACTGCCATCACTACGGTTTTTTCATTTTCATTAATTGAGGTTTAGACTATATCGCCCTCAAAGGACGTTTGATGATTAAAGCTTTGGATACTTTTTGAATAATTTCCTTTTTTACACCTCTTCAAAGCCTCAAGATTGAAAGAGGAAAAGGTGTATTTATTTCCAGGAAGATGACTTATGTTTTGATGTTTTCACTAGTTATTTTGAAGTTTTAGTTATTAGCACTTAGGTTCGCAGCCTTATCAAATAATACTTTGGCCTTGTCCCTATCCCCTGCCTTTAAATAAGCATCGGCCAAGTTTTTCCATGCACTTGCAGAAGTTGGAAATAATCGGGTAACAAAAGAAAAAACACCAATTCCCGTCTGAATCGCGGGCACTCTGCCGCTCTTCACCAAATGATGTCCTGCCTTACTTATTTCTGTTTCAAAGTCAAAAAAATCATATCTGGAATCCTCAATCATTTCGGGAACTTTTTCATCCAATTCCTGTATTTCACCCCTTACAAACATTTCGGTAATGAACCTCATGGGATTTGGTTTAAAATTGGTATCGGAAAAAGCCAGGGCGGCATCCAGCACAGGGTCTTTATTGGTTGCATATTCCTCAAAGGTCATATCAACCGGAATAGCAGGCGCAAGCCATTCAGCGTTTTGCCATGCCGGTTTATCTTGCCACCAGGCAAACGATAAGGAAACTGGGAGAAGACTGTTTGGTAAGATTACCGGTCGACTATCTCCATAAAAATTGATGTTTTCGGAGGTTGGTTCCCCTATAAATATCGTGTTGGTATAGTTGTGCAACTCATTGACCAGATTTTGACAGGCTGAAAAAGTCCTCCTACCTATGATGACAAAAAGACTCCCAACCCTGTTTATTTTTTTGTCCTCAATGATTTTTGTTATTAGCGTCCTATTTTTGAAGTTATTACCTCCCCCATTCAGTCGTACATCAATTATCAATTTATTGACTTCGTTCTCATCAATGAAATCAAAAAGACGGGAATAGAAAGACTCCATATTTTCATTAGGGTCATCTTCAATTTGGCTAAGTCTCACAAAAACTGCTTTTTCCTTTGGTAAGAACTTGAAGAAATACACCCTATCAAGCTGATCTAAATATAAAGGAGTAGTGTTTTGCGCTCTTGCTTCCAACCATTTTTCGTCTTGTACTACATACCCATATTTCGAAGGCACAACTTCCCCTACCGGCAACGCTTTAAACTTGTGCTTAAAGGTCTTTCCGTCTTTCTCCAAAGTAAACTCAACCGAATTCTGAAGCCTATCGGTAATTCCTTGAGCATGGAGGACTTCCATTATCCCTAACATATTTATACCCCTTCCTTTAAAAAATTGGGTGTTCTCCGCACTTACCACCGGATATACTTTTTCTAAAGCATCTTGAATATTTATACTATTGATTTCCAAAACTCTAGCTCCTAGAGCATCTTTATAATCCATGTGTACTCCCTGTAGGTATATTCCATTGGAAAACTGGTAAAGGTTTAATGGCAGAAAGTGAAACTTGAAGGGTTCCAAATTGTATCCGACGGCCATATGACCGTACTTAAACAATGCAATGATTCGGGATAACCCAATTATTATTTCATGATGTTCTAAAGAGGGGATAAGACCATGCAATTTTTCAACTTCAGCATCAAAAGTTTCCTTTGTTGTTTTTACAAATAAAAAGGGATACTCTTCATGCACTGTTTTTTGCAAGAACTTGAGGTCATTTTGCCAGTCTTGTACCGTTAGGGTTTTTTGAGCGGTTATCTGTAAACAGCATAAAGCGAATAATAGTAAGCCAATCTTTTTCATAGTTTATTGTTATTGATTTTTTCTGCTAAAAAGGTGGAGAAATAGTTGACTCCGATTTTTATGACCTCCTCATCAACTTCGAATTCCGAGGTATGGGGTAAAGCGTAGATTTCTTTTTCTTTATTTGAAGCTCCCAAAAGAAACATTACCCCTGGTATTTCATTTTGATAGTAAATAAAGTCTTCATTGGAATATGGCATCTGACCATAAAACGAATTCACATTTTCCTCACCATGTAATTCCTTTAATATGGACTGGCTTTCGCAAGTTAACTTTGGATCATTGATAACTGTTGGTCTCTCAGCCGTAAATGATGTATTGATATAAAACTTTCCATATTCAGAATCTAAGACGTAATCGGTAATCCGTTTTGCAATTGAATCCAATCTTTCAGCGTCCGTCTCATAATAGGTACATTCGAATGAGGTTGTGTTTTTTTCATAGCGAGTAGAAACATTTGAACCTAAAATGAAATAATCATCGTAGATTGTATTTGGATTGGAGAGACCATTTATAGGATCGGTCAAATAATCCAAAGACCAAGGTTCTCCATTGGTTTTATGGCGAATAAAACCTTCCAGTATTTCTTGGAAGAAATCACTGAAGACCTCTTGATCAATTGTATTTTTAAAAGTCAGTTTAATTCTTCTCTGATAAGCGAACAGTTCATTGGGCTTGGAACTAATGGTGCCAATTTCTGTGGGAAAAACATGAAGGCCAAAAATTTCGTCAGGTTCAATTTCTTCGAACAACCCTTCTTCAATCATGGATTTTGCTCCCTTGAAAGACTCCTCAGCAGGTTGGAAAATAAAATATACAGTACCTTGGATATCATCTTTATGTTTGGAAAGGACATTGGCCATACCAAGAGCAATGGATGTATGCACATCGTGTCCGCAAATATGGGCTACTTGGGGTTTATGGTTGAGCTTATTGTCGAATACATGAAGGGCAGCGTCCATATCGGCGCGCCAGGCAATTTTCTTCCCTTTCTTATTTCCGTTTAAAATTCCGACCACACCATAACCTCCAATACCTGTCTTGACCTCCAATCCTAAATCCAACAAATACTCTTCCACTAGTTTTGAAGTTCTCTTTTCTTTTCCTGCCAGTTCTGGATGGTTGTGTAAATCATTTCGTATGGCGACGAGTTCATCAAAAATCTGATTGGAGAGATGGGTAATCTCTTCCTTGTCAATATGATATCCGTTTGAACCATTAGGGATGATGGACAGTAATAAGCAAAAAACAATGGCCAGTTTAAATTTCATTTCTATTTTGTTTAAATAAGCTATTCACAGTTTCCTTTTCTGCTAAAAGAGTACTCAAGAATGCCTATATCTTGAAATCACTTGTCAAAGGGAATTCAAAAATCTAAGAGTGGCTAAAAAGAGTGACGAATGGGTATTCTTGTTGATGGGGAAATAAATGGTGGGCCCAAATTATAGATTTTAGGGCTAAACCGATAGGACCGATTTTACGTTTTTGTAGTAGGTATTTGATAGTGGTATTTCCATATCAAAGTGAAATTCAATTTTTGCATTTTGGGAATTCCCCTTTATCCGTTTTATATTATCGATGTTTACGAGATAGGACCGATGGCAATAAATCAAAAATGGGGCTTGTTCGTTAATTGCGGTTAAGGTATTCCTGAAAACATTATGTTGTATTTTGTCGTCCTTTTCATAAAAAATCTCTACATAATTCTCTGAGGATTTGACAAACAATAGTTGGTTTTCCAGTATCACCAATTTCTCACCTTTATTCGCTCCCAAAATTTCTATTTCCATTAAGGGTTCTGCAGTATGCAGCTTCCCAAACCTATTTCTTAAATAGAGATAAAACGGTAGGAGCAATAACATTATTGGTAGTAAAGAGTTACGAAAAAACCAAATCCCGTGACTTACGTAGTTGCTTACGGTATCATTCTGATTAAACCAATCATTGAGAAAGACTTGGTTGTAAAAATGGATGGGAACACTGGAAATTAAGACCAAAATGACAAATGAAAAAACTTCATGCTTTACCTCCCACTTTTTATTTAAGGAATTGAACCACCAGACTTCCATTCTAGAACTCACCAAATAAAAAATGGAAAATACAATCCCAAACCCTGCAAATATTAGATGCTTATTATCGGCTTTAAAATCATAGGTGCCAAAAGGTTCCAAAAAAATCATTATAAGCGCTAAGAGCAACCCCAAAATGACAGAAATCATTACTTGGTACTTAAAGCTAGAAGTAAACGCTATTTCCTTAAGGAGAAAACTTGTCATGGTTCAAAATTAAAAATAGAAATCTACTTTTGAGTAATGCAAGGATTTCTGTTGAAGTAAGCCGGGCATTAGTACTTTAAGATAAAAAGTGGCTTGTAAATGTTCTTTTTTGGGAAGTTATGCCGTAAATGAACTCAATTCTTTTGCAGCGGATTTTCTATACACCACAAAAAAAACCGTTCAGTTGAACGGTTTTTAAAGGTGACCGAGGGCGGGTTCCTTGTAAAGCTCCGCTTTGAAAACCAAAAAGCCCCACTTACAAATTCAAATGATCCAAAAACTAGCTGGTAGGAAATGAATTCGTTAGGGGATTCCTCGCTTCGCTCGGCGTCCTCACGAAGCTCCGCTTTGAAAACCAAAAAGCCCCACTTACAAATTCAAATGATCCAAAAACTAGCTGGTAGGAAATGAATTCGTTAGGGGGATTCCTCGCTTCGCTCGGCGTCCTCGCAAAGCTCCGCTTTGAAAACCAAAAAGCCCCACTTACAAATTCAAGCCAGCTTGATTTGACGTGAAGCTTTTTGGTTTATTCGTGACCCAGGGAGGATTCGAACCCCCAACCCTCAGAGCCGAAATCTGATATTCTATCCAGTTGAACTACTGGGCCAATTTATTCTTAACAATGGTAGAAATGGTCCTACCATCTGCCTGTCCCGCCAATTCCTTTGAGACAATACCCATGACCTTTCCCATATCCTTCATGCCCGATGCGCCAACCACATCTATGGTCTGCACCACTACTTTTTCAATTTCTTCCTCGGTTAGTTGTTCGGGCAAAAACTTTTCAATAACAGCGACTTGAGCCAATTCCGGTTCCGCTAAATCAGCCCTCCCCTGCTCTTTGAATATTGTAGCGCTATCCTTTCGTTGCTTTACCAATTTTTGCACCAGTTTCACTTCCTCTTCCTCGGAGAGACTGCCCCCCGCACCTTTTTCAGTCTGGACCAACAAAATGGCTGATTTAATAGCACGTAAAGCTTCCAAGGCCACGGTGTCCTTAGCCCTCATTGCCGCTTTCAATTCTGTCATTACATTTTCCTGAAGACCCATCACCAAAAAATTAATCGGGCTGCGAAGATAAAAAATAAACCCGAAAATAGGTTACTATTTCCGGGCCTAAACGCTCCATTAAAATGGAAACAAACTAAACACTACTAATCAACATTATCGTGTAAAAATGAGTTGTTGGAACGCAATTGAATTTCATCATTGCTATCCTCCCCCAAACTCATTCTTGATACTTTTTGCTCTTTGGGATTTTCATCCAAATCCACCCCCTGCCTTTTGTAAGCTGGTTCCTTCTCTATATCGTCCACACTCTTTCTATTGTTCTTAAAGGTGTAATTGAAGTTTTTAAGTTTTCGCTTGCGCTCTTCCGCACGTTCCTTCAACAAATCACCAATAGAACTGTTCATAGGGTCTACGTGACCATCAGAACCCGACTCATTTTCTATCGCCGCCTCGGTTTTGATGGTTTTCTTTTCAAAAACCAGTTCATTTTCCACCAACTTTGGTTCGTGGGTTTCCGCTACGGAGCGGGCACCCGTCAGCTGGGTTTCCAATTCCATATATTCTTCCAGATTGTACCGGGTTTCACCATCCAAATTATAGTCCAGAACCGGACTGACTTCAACAAATTCCTGGACTTCCATATCCTTAACCTCTGGACTCAGGTCAAAGGTTATGGTATTCTCATTCTCCAAGGGTTTATCCTCTTTTAATTCATTAATGGGCATATCAAAGGTCAAGGCAAACTGGTCTTCTTCATTTTCTGAAGGTGCGACCACTTCTTCCCCAACGACCTCCATTTCATTGATGACATCCTTGGATTCGATAATAATAAAATCATCATCCGTAGTGGTTGCAATCACTTCGGGAACGGGTTCGGGAAGTACCTGCTCATAAAAGACGTTGAAGTTTCGGATATAACTGGTCGTGGGAATCAAATCGGATTCCAACTCTTCATTTTCCTCCTCCAATGTATGCTTGATGACGGGTTCATCAGAACCTGATTTGCCGACCGCCGTGCTATCTGCACTCAAATCTTGAACGGCTCTTTGCTCGTCCTCAAGGGTATGAATGATTTTTTTTGACTCTGTATTGACAATGTCATCCTGTTGGTCTACCGCAAAACCCGTGGCAATGACCGTTACGGCAATAGCATCACCAAGGTTTTCATCCTCCCCAACTCCCATAATGATATTGGCACCATGACCCGCCTCTATCTGAATGTAGTCATTGATTTCACCAATTTCATCGATGGTAATTTCCTGACCTCCTGAAACAATGAGTAATAGCACATTTTTAGCTCCGGTAATCTTGTTGTCATTTAACAGAGGAGAATCCAAGGCTTTGGTAATGGCCTCATTGGCCCTACCTGAACCAGAAGCCATTGAGGACCCCATAATGGCAGTTCCACTATCCGACAAAACTGTTTTTGCGTCCCTGAGGTCAATGTTTTGCGTGTAGTGGTGGGTGATTACCTCTGCAATTCCCCGAGCTGCAGTTGCCAATACCTCATCGGCCTTTGAAAATCCTGCCTTAAACCCAAGATTACCATAGACCTCCCTAAGCTTATTATTGTTAATAACAATCAAGGAATCCACATTCGCCCTAAGCTTTTCAATCCCCAATTGGGCCTGTTTACAGCGCATGGCTCCTTCAAATTGAAAGGGGATGGTCACAATACCTACCGTTAATATATCCATTTCACGGGCCACCTTGGCAATTACAGGTGCAGCACCAGTACCTGTACCCCCGCCCATTCCAGCTGTAATGAATGCCATCTTAGTGGTCGTATCCAGCATCACCTTAAGGTCTTCCATGCTTTCCATGGCCGCCTGTTCCCCAATCTCGGGATTGGCTCCTGCCCCCAGTCCTTCCGTAAGGGAAACCCCCAATTGAATTTTATTGGGCACGGAACTGTTGGCCAAAGCCTGTGCATCCGTATTGCAGATGACAAAGTCCACTCCGTTGATGCCTGCTTGGTACATATGATTGATGGCATTACTTCCACCACCTCCTACGCCAATTACTTTAATGACGTTGCTTTTATTTTTTGGCAAATCGAATGCTATATTGTCAAATTCACTGTTTTTACTCATGGTGCTGTATTATTTGTAGGTTTTTATTCGTGTTTATTCTGCGTTATCCAAAAAGTCCTTCAATTTCTCCGACCATTTATCGAAAATGGTTTTTCGTTCCTTCATCTGTGAAGTAGTTCCCGAAGAAACGGGTTCCTCCCCCGCCAATACCTTCTCGGGTTCATGATTCTCGACTACTTCCGGTTGGCTTTTCTTGTTATCGGACTGTACCGCATTCATTAAAAGTCCAACCGCGGTAGCATATAGTGGGCTTGCTATTTCATCATCGGAATCGCCCGCCAAGTGCTCGTTGGGATATCCAATTCTGGTATCCATACCCGTGATATATTCCACCAATTGCTTCAAATGTTTTAGCTGGCTTCCTCCACCTGTCAAAACAATGCCGGCGATCAATTTTTTCTTTTGTTCTTCATGACCGTAGTTCTTTATTTCCACATAGACCTGCTCAATAATTTCAACCACCCTGGCATGAATGATTTTGGAAAGGTTTTTTAAAGTGATTTCCTTGGGTTCACGGCCGCGAAGCCCTGGAATGGAAACAATCTCGTTGTCCCTGTTCTCACCTGGCCAAGCAGATCCAAACTTCATCTTTAACAGCTCTGCCTGTTTTTCAATGATGGAACAACCCTCTTTGATGTCTTCAGTGATAACATTCCCCCCAAATGGGATTACTGCGGTGTGACGTATGATACCATCCTTAAAAATGGCAAGATCTGTTGTGCCACCCCCTATATCAATCAGGGCCACACCAGCTTCTTTTTCTTCTTGGCTCAACACTGCTTCCGCGGATGCCAAAGGTTCCAAAGTGATATTCCCTAAATCAAGTCCTGCACTTTTGATGCACCTTCCAATATTTTTAATGGAAGAGACCTGCCCTACAACTACATGAAAATTAGCTTCCAGTCGACCCCCGTACATGCCAATGGGTTGCTTTATTTCCGATTGGCCGTCCACTCGGTACTCTTGTGGCAGCACATGGATGATCTCTTCACCAGGAAGCATCACCAATTTGTAGACCTGATTGCACAACTTATCCAAATCATCATCGTTGATCACTTCTTCCGCATCAGGCCTTGTAATATAATCGCTGTGTTGAAGGCTTCTAATATGCTGGCCAGCAATACCAACCACTACAGAACCGATTTTTAGCCCGGCATTTAGCTCTGCTTGTTCCACAGCCTGCTGAATGGAACTAATGGTTTGGGTGATATTATTGACCACTCCACGATGCACTCCCAAACTTTTGGACCTACCCGAGCCCAATACCTCGATTTTGCCATATTCGTTTTCACGACCTATAATGGCAACAATTTTAGTTGTTCCAATGTCCAGACCTACTGAATACTTCCCTTGTTCCATAATTTATATTTTGGTGCACACCACTTGATTATCAAATTCCAAACTCACGGCAGCATAATTCTCCAAAGTCTTATCCTTGGTAGCTTTTGAATAAAAAGCCATGAAATTCTTAAACTTTTCATCTAGGTTATCGATAGTACCCAGATTGACCACAAATTCATCTACCCTTAGTTTTAACTGGTAGTCCCCCTCGTCTTTAATATGAATACCAATAACATTCTTTCTCAAGAACTCATCTTTGTAGATGTAGTTTAAAATCACATAGGCATCCTCTAGACTTTTTCCTGTGATTTTACCCGTAATGATGGGAACACGGGCCGAATGATTCTTGGACAAGGGCATGCGTTTTCCTTCATCATCCAGATAAAATCTGTTGGTTCCTTCAATTCTTCCAATTGGCTTACGTTGAACAATTTCTGAGATGAGTTCCCCTTGAACGGAAAAATAGACTTGGGCGTTTTTTACCATAGGATTGGACTCGATAATCTCTTCTATGGAATTCAAAGCTACTTGTTCTTTTTCCCTGTTTTTTATGCTTCCATAATTTTGTATTAACAATTTATTAACCGCATCTTCCGTCAAATACAAGTCATTGTCTCCCAGGAATTTAATGACGACATCACTTACTTTTCGGTTTTTTCCACGATAATCGGAAAAACTGTAAAGTCCTGCTATGGCAAGGACCAAAACTGACATTTTTATGTAATTCCAATTAACTCGCATAGGCCAACGCTTTTTTGATTTTAGGCACCTCCAATCCAATGTCTCCGGCCCCAAGGGTAACTAGGAGGTTGGGTTTTGCGGTGCTTATTTCTTTGATTATCTCTGATTTATTGACCAGTTTCTTTCTGGGATGGTCAATTTTGTCCAAAAGCCAGCTTGAAGTGACCCCAGGTATGGGTTCTTCCCTAGCCGGATAGATGTCCAAAAGCAGAACGGAATCAAACCTTGCCAAGGATTGTGCAAATTCTTCAGCAAAATCTTTGGTACGACTGAACAGATGAGGTTGAAACACCACCATCTTGAACGTATGGGGGTGCATTTCTGAAACGGCATCAAAAACCGCATTTATCTCCGTAGGATGGTGTGCATAATCGTCAATAAACACGAAATCCCGTTCTTTGAGCTGATATGAAAACCTGCGCCGTACCCCTTTAAAGGTTTGAAGACCTTTTGCCAGTACCCTCGGTTCAAATCCGGCCTCCACGGCCATTGCAAATGCCGCCAGTGCATTTAACAGGTTATGGCGTCCAGGTTTGTTGAAAACCACATCTTTGATGATTCCGAAAGGTCCGTTTATATCAAAAACATAGGACCCTTCCTTAATAGCTATATTCATGATGCTGTAGGCTGCTACCTCTTCAATGCCATAAGTAACACCCTCCAAGGGTAACCCTTGACGCACCAAAAGCTTTCCATCAGCTGCTATTCTTTCCGCGAACGCTATAAACGCATCCTTAAGATCTGAGGCCGTACCGTAGATATCCAAATGATCCGCATCCATGGAGGTGATACAGGCAACATTGGGGTAAAGCCTTAAAAAGGAACGGTCAAACTCATCTGCTTCGACGACGGAATATTGGTCCCCTTCAAATGCAAAATTGCTATTGAAGTCCTCTGAAATACCCCCCAAAAAGGCAGTAAAGGAACCCTTTGCCTCTTTTAGTAAATGAGCCAGAATGCATGATGTCGTTGTCTTCCCATGGGTCCCTGCCACGGCAAAGGCAAAGGTGTCCTTGGTAATCAAACCAAGTACTTCGGAACGCTTTTTTACAGCAAAACCTTGATTTAAAAAATAGCGCAGTTCGGAATGACTATCCGGGACCGCTGGGGTATACACCACTAAAGTACCGTTTATTTCCTTAAACACTCCAGGGACATCCTCCAATTCGTCGTGGTAATGGATATCCATGCCCAAGGACTCCAATTCCTGGGTCAAAGGGGTCGTTGTTTTGTCATACCCAGCAACGCGCTTCCCTATATGATGGAAATACCGGGCCAAGGCAGACATTCCAATGCCACCAATTCCTATAAAATATACCCTTTGTATTTCCTTCAAGTTCACTTCAATAATTTTTCTATCTCGTCCACAATATGCTCGGTTGCCTTTGGTAGGGCCAATTTTTGGATATTCTTTGACAATAGCTCCCGTCTTTCCCTTGAACCTATCAGTTCCTCAAAAACCGATTCAAATGTTATATCCAGTTCTGACTCTTTTATAAGTAATGCTGCTTCTTCTTTTACCAATGCCATGGCATTTTTGGTTTGATGATCCTCGGCCACATTGGGGGAAGGAACAAAGAGTACTGGTTTCCCCACAATGCACAGTTCAGAAACAGAACTGGCTCCAGCCCTGGATATAATGATATCTGCTGCTGCAAAAGCTTTGCTCATTTCATTGATAAAAGGAACCACCTTGACCGCTGCAGAAGTATATTTTTGATAATCCTCCTGATATAGTTTTCCACATTGCCAAATCAGCTGTATCCCCATATTTTGGAAAAAGTCCAACTTAGCTTCTATCAATTGATTGATTCTACGGGCCCCCAAACTCCCCCCTAAAATGAGTAGTACTGGTTTCTTGACATCCAACCCAAACAACTCCACTCCATTAGCCTTGTCATTTTTGGTATTCACCAAATCCGCACGCACTGGATTCCCAGTTTTAATAATCTTTTCCTTTGGAAAGTAGCGCTCCATTCCGTCATAGGCCACACATATCTTTTGGGCCTTATTGGCCAATAATTTATTGGTGATTCCTGCATGGGAATTTTGCTCCTGCAGCACACAGGGAATCCCTTTTTGGGAAGCCACCTTTAGCAACGGACCACTTGCAAATCCACCTGTCCCGATGGCCACATTGGGTTGAAATTGGTTCACTATTTTTCTAGCACTCAACAAACTATGTATCAATTTTATAGGAAACATCAAGTTCCTCAGAGTCAATTTCCTTTGTAATCCACTTATCCACAGACCTTTTATTTTATATCCAGCCTGGGGTACCTTTTCCATTTCCATTTTGTCCTTCGCCCCAACAAACAGGAATTCGGTATCCGGATACCGCCTCCTTATCTCGTTGGCTATTGCTATGGCGGGATAAATATGTCCTCCCGTTCCCCCCCCGGAAAGTATCATTCTATAATTGCCCACTCAACACTTCCAAAGGGTTGTTATCATCAATTGCAGTGGAATCTGTTTCCACTTGTTTTTTATCACTTGCACTCAGTACAATACCGATGGCCAAGCAGGTCATCCAAATGGATGTCCCCCCCATACTAATCAATGGCAAGGGCTGCCCTGTAGTTGGAAAAAGTTCTACCACCACCGCCATATTAATAAATGCCTGGAATACGATGGGCAAACCCACTCCAATGACCAATAATTTGGCAAATATGGATTTGGCCGAATTGGCCACTACTACAATCCTAAAAAGCAACAACAGATAAAAGAACAGTAGCCCCAGCCCTCCCACGAGCCCGTATTCTTCAATGATGATCGCAAAAATGAAATCTGATGTACTCTGGGACAACAAATTCTTCATCACACTCTTTCCAGCTCCCTTTCCCACCAAGCCACCTTCCGCAACAGCCATTTTAGCGTATTCTACCTGTCTGGAAGCATCAGCTGAGGCCCTTTCTGGGTAGATGAATGTTTCAATCCTATTTTTCCATGTCAATGCCCTTTGTGATGGAATCTTATCTGGGGCTGCCAACAAAACCGTAATAAACATGCCGGCTATCAGCATACCCACTCCCACAATGCTGAACAAATATTTTAAGGGATATCCTCCAAGAAAACAAAGCACCAATACCAAGAATCCCAGAATGGCCGCCGTTGAGAAGTTCTCTGGAAGAATAAGTACGATGACTAAGGCAGTTGGGAGCCATAAGGGTAAAATGCTATCCTTAAATCGTATGGTCTTATCCTTGATTTTTGAGAGGTAGCGCGCTACCCAGATCATAAGTACTACTGAAGCAAGGGTTGACGTTTGAAAGTTGACTCCAATGACCGGTATACGTATCCAACGGTTAGCTGTAGCCTCGCCAATTTGGGTCTCGACCGTCAAAGTATATGCCAATAGTGGAATGACAATGGGCATTGCCATTAATGAAAGTCCTTTAAAGTAATGCGCAGGAATCCTATGAACGGCATAAATAATCATAAACCCGAGGAACAGTAAAACGCCGTGTTTTACCAAATGACTGATCGTTGTCCCGCTGTCCTTTACATACACCAAATTGGTACTCGCACTATATACTGGCAAAAAAGAAAACAGTGCCAATAGGGCAACGATACCCCAAATGGCCCTATCTCCTTTTAAGTTCTGCAAAAGTGCTTTCATTACCTTATTATAGTTTTCTTATCGCCGCTTTAAATTGGTCTCCCCGATCCTCGTAATTATTAAACAAATCAAAGCTGGCACAGGCAGGGGATAGTAATACGGCATCGCCACGGGAGGCCATTTTATAGGCAATTTTGACCGCTTCTTCCATGGACGTGGTTTCAACCATGGGTTCCACCACATTTCCAAAAGTTTCAAACAGTTTTGAATTGTCCATTCCCAAACAAATGATCCCTTTTACTTTTTCCCGTACCATTGGCATTAGTTCCGAATAGTCATTGCCCTTATCCACGCCACCAACAATCCAGACAATTGATTTTTTAATGCCATCCAACGCGTAATATGTGGCGTTCACATTGGTGGCTTTGGAATCATTGATGTATTCCACATGGTTGATTTTCAACACTTTTTCCAAACGATGGGGTACTCCCTGAAACGTTTGAATACTCTGTTTGATGGCTTCCTTGCGAACACCTACGAGCATGGATGCCAAGCCAGCTGCCATGGCATTTTTTACGTTATGCTGACCATCTAGGGTCAAAAAGTCTGTACTCATTTCCAGGGTTTTAGATTCTACATTAATTCGTATTGTGTTCTTGTCCAGCCACGCTCCAAATGCTTGTTCATTTTGGAGCGAAAATGGAACCAATTTGGATTGAACGGGATGTTGCTTTAGCCACGTTGTTATGACTTCGTCATCGGCATCATAAATCAGGTAATCACTATGATCTTGGTTCATGGCTATCCTAAATTTTGAAGCGATATAGTTTTCAAAGCGATACTCATAGCGGTCCAAATGATCTGGGGTAATATTGGTAATAACAGCCACCTTAGGCTTAAAATCCATGATACCGTCCAGTTGAAAGCTGCTGATTTCCAAAACATAGTTTTCAAAATCATTTTCAGAAACCATTTTGGCAAAACTGTCACCAATGTTTCCCGCACACCCCACATGAAAACCAGCTTCTTGGACCAGATGATGGGTCAAACTCGTCGTAGTGGTCTTCCCATTGGTTCCAGTAATACCTATGATAGTGGCATTTGTGTATTTTGAAGCGAACTCTATTTCCGATATCACCGGAATTCCCTTCTCCACCAGCTGCCGCACCAAGGGTACGGTATCAGAAATTCCGGGGCTCTTCATCACCACATCAGCGTTTGTAAGCTTCGAAACCGTATGTTCTCCCTCTTCCCATTCAATCTCAATATGTTCAAGAACGTTTTTATATTTCTTCTTAATTTGACCTTTGTCCGAAACAAAAACTTCAAATCCCCTTTGCCTACCCAACAGGGCAGTACCTACCCCACTTTCTCCACCTCCAAGAACCACCAAGCGCTTCATCCTATCGTATCTTCAGCGTAACAATGCTTAGAATGGCCAGTAAAATGCCAATAATCCAAAATCGGGTTACGATCTTACTTTCGTGGTATAGCTTCTTTTGATAATGATGGTGCAATGGCGCCATTAAAAAAATTCGTTTTCCCTCGCCATATTTTCTCTTGGTATGCTTGAAATACCCTACCTGCAGCATTACCGAGATAGACTCGGCAAAGAAGATTCCACATAGTAAGGGGATCAATAATTCCTTTCGGACCATTATGGCGATAACAGCGATGACACCGCCTATGGTCAAACTTCCCGTATCTCCCATGAAAACTTGGGCTGGGTAGGCATTGTACCATAGAAACCCTACCAATCCTCCAACAAAGGCCGCTATAAACACTACCAATTCACCCACCCTTGGGATGTAAAAAATGTCCAAATAATCCGAAAACTGAATATTACCGGAAACCCAGGCAAAAATTCCCAAGGTGAGCACTATTATGGCAGAGGAGCCCGCCGCCAAACCATCAATACCATCCGTGAGGTTAGCCCCATTGGAAACCGCTGTTACAATTAAAATAACCACTGGAATAAAAATCAGCCAAGCGTAATCCGTAACCCCTTCTCCCATCCAAGAGATGAATTCCGCATAATCCAATTCATTGTTTTTAAAAAATGGAACATTAGTCCTAACGGACTTTATTTCTTGCCCATAAATCTGTTCTACCTCAAAGTCCTGGGTTATGGTCATGGTATCCTTTTCTTTCATGGTGACCATCGGGTGGAAATACAAAACAGCACCCACAATAAGGCCCAACGTAATTTGCCCCATCACCTTAAAACGACCCTTGAGCCCTTTTTTATTTTTCTTGAAAATCTTGATGTAATCGTCAATGAATCCAATGATTCCCATCCATACCATGGTTATGATGAGCAGTATTACATAAATGTTTTTTAAATCTCCCACCAATAGCACCGGAATCAACGTGGAGATAATAATGATGATACCTCCCATGGTCGGGGTTCCTGCCTTTTGTTCTTGCCCTTCAAGGCCAAGGTCCCTTATGGTTTCCCCAATTTGTTGTTTTTGAAGGAAAAGAATGACCCTTTTACCATAAACCATGGCAATGAGAAGGGATACTATAACGGCAAAAGCCGCCCTGAAGGTCAGGAACTTGAACAGGGATGCCCCGGGAAACTGATATTGCTGTTCCAAGAATTGAAAAAGATAGTAAAGCATCCTCCTTTATTTGTTTAGTTCTTTAAGTGCTGATTTTACTTCTTTGAAATCATCGAATTCCGTTCGAAGCCCATTGGTTTCCTGATAATTCTCATGCCCCTTACCAGCAACCAAAATGATGTCGTTCATTTCGGCAAGCTTACAGGCCGTTCGTATGGCCTGCTTTCTATTTTCAATGGCCAAGACCTTTCTGGCATTTTGTGCTTCTACGCCTTTTTCCATTTCCTCTATAATGGTAGAAGGGGGCTCAGAGCGAGGGTTATCAGAAGTAAAAATGGCCTGATTGCTCATTTCCGACGCGATATGACCCATAACCGGACGCTTCGACTTGTCACGATCACCACCACACCCCACTACGGTGATGACGTTTTCATTTCCAGTCCTCAATGCATTGATA
>JANQQQ010000008.1 GCA_028284935.1 Croceivirga sp. | reverse complement strand
CGAGGGAAGAATTTGGCATAAGGTGACCGAGCCCTATGAAATTCCCTACAGGGTATTGCTTCCTAAAAAGGACGAAATATCCAATCTTTTGGTACCTGTGTGTAGTTCGTTGTCCCATGTGGCATTCTGCTCATACCGGCTTGAATCTACATGGATGCAGATGGGGCATGTGGCTGGTACTGCTGCTGCCCTTTCCTTAAAGAAAAAGACTGTCCCCGCCGAATTGGAGATTAATATGCTGAGAGAACAATTAGCGAAAGAAGGGGTAATCTATAAAATTGAGAATCTCGGAGACTATGATGATTACGACAACGAATAGAGAATAGCGTTTCAATGATTTCATTTCTTATTTCCATAGGCATCTTGGTCATAGGCTATTTCACTTATGGTAAATTCATGGAAAGGGTTTTCGGTGTTGACAATAATCGAGATACTCCCGCCATACGGCTTCACGATGACGTTGATTTCGTACCCCTACCTACATGGCGTATTTTTCTGATACAGTTTCTCAATATAGCAGGTTTGGGACCAATTTTCGGGGCTATTGCAGGAGCCATGTTCGGGCCTTCGGCCTTTTTGTGGATCGTACTGGGGAGCATTTTTGCGGGGGCGGTACATGATTATTTTTCTGGAATGTTGTCCCTTCGAAACGATGGTCTAAGTATAAGTGAGGTTGTGGGCATTTACCTTGGTCCAAAGGTAAAGACCATGATGCGGTTCTTTACCGTAACACTTCTGATTTTTGTCGGTACGGTCTTTTTGGTCGGCCCGGCGAAAATTATTGATGGCATGACAGGTAACTTCTGGGGAGTATGGATATGGGTCGGTATTATTTTGGTATACTATGTTTTATCTACGTTACTACCCATTGATAAACTGATTGGCAAACTCTATCCAATTTTCGGGATGGCCATGCTGTTGATGGCAGTGGGTCTTCTTGTTCCCTTGTTCTTTGGAGACTATCAAATTCCCGAGATCGTACCCGCAAACATTCGTAATATGACTACCAATACGGAAGAAACCCCTTTGTTTCCAATTTTGTTCGTCACCATTGCTTGTGGGGCTATTTCAGGCTTTCACGCTACACAATCACCTCTAATGGCGCGTTGCATTAAAAATGAAAAATCCGGACGAAGAATTTTTTATGGGTCCATGATAACCGAAGGTATAGTCGCACTTATATGGGCGGCCGCGGCTATGACCTTTTTTGGTGATGTTACCGAGTTGAATTCGGCAATGAATGCCAATAATAACAACGCGGCATGGGCCGCCAACGAGATATCACTGAACATGTTGGGTGGTGTTGGGGGTATTTTGGCCTTATTGGGTATTGTCGCGGCTCCAATTACTTCCGGCGATACTGCCTTTCGGTCTGCTCGGCTCATTCTATCGGATGTTTTTAAATCGGATCAAAATAAATTACAAAACAGGTTATATGTTGCATTGCCGCTGTTCGCAATTGCCTTCGTGCTCACTCAAATCGACTTCGGAGTTATTTGGAGATACTTTGCATGGAGCAATCAAACTTTAGCCACGGTGGTATTATGGGCGATTACAGCCCATTTAATATTCGAAAATAAACTGTACTGGGTAACGCTTGTACCGGCCTTGTTCATGACCATGGTTTGTAGCACCTATATTTTGATTGCCAAAGAAGGTTTTCAGTTGGAAAACAACACAGCCTATTTAGTTGGGGCCGTAATAACGCTAATTATTGCCACCCTCTTTTGGGGATATGTTGCGAAAAGAAGGAATTTGAATATAGTAAGTTAAATAGTTGATTTATTGGTAGGTATCAGTAATCAAAGAATTGTTTTGAGTTAGTTTAGTTATGTTTTTTTTCAAGATTTGGGACGAAAACCTTCGTCCCTTTTCTGTTTGGCAATATCACTCATTATTTACAATTATTAAGTTGCCAGTATTTCGAAGAAAGAACAATCTTGAAGTTAGTTCAATTTTCTTAATAATATCTTTTTTAACAAATGTTAAAACCACATGGTCGCCAATTTAGCTACTTAACACATATAAAACGGAAATTACTATGAACATATCAATTAAATGAAAATGAAAAAACTAAAAACCATAGTCCATGTTGTTGCAATTGTATTTTTATCATGTAATTCGAATCCACCAGAAAAGAATACGCCTCCCAATGTTATCATTATAATGACCGATGACCAAGGTTATGGAGAGTTTTCATTTAACGGAAACCCGATAACAAATACTCCCAATATAGATAGGTTGGCCAATGAAGGAACTCAATTTATAGATTTCCATGTGGCTCCCATGTGTACACCCACAAGAGGACAACTGTTGACAGGCATGGATGCCTTTAGAAATGGAGCCATCAATGTTAGTAGTGGAAGGACTTTACTGCGTCCTGAATTAAAAACAATGGCCAATATATTTAAGGATAACAATTACTATACCGGTCTTTTCGGAAAATGGCACTTGGGCGACAACTATCCTTTTAGACCTGAAGACCGTGGTTTTGAAAAAGCCATATGGTTTCCATCGTCCCACATTAACAGTTTGCCCGACTATTGGGATAACGACTATTTTGATGACACATATATTCATAACGGGCAAAAGCAATCGTTTAAAGGATATTGTACCGACGTGTTTTTTGATGAAAGTATAAAATGGATGAGGACAATGGCCGATTCAGAAAAACCCTTCTTCACTTACCTAGCACTCAATGCAGCACACTGGCCCCATTTTGTTCCCAACCGCTATCGGAATCCTATCCGAAAAGCACTGGAAAAGAATCCTGAATTATTTGAAAACCTGGAAGAAAAAAAAAGGAGAGAGTTGGTTAGTTTTTTAGCCATGGGTGCCAATATTGATGAGAATATGGGTAAGCTCTTAGACTTTTTGGACGAATCGGGTCTTGATGAAAATACCATAGTAGTTTTTCTTACCGACAACGGAAGCACATTCGGGCAAGACTATTTTAACGCTGGTATGAAAGGCGGGAAAACGACTCTATGGGAAGGCGGACACCGTGTTCCTCTTTTAATAAAAACACCTGAAAAATTATCAAAGCAGCCTTCAAAAATTGACGAGCTATGCCAAGTTCAAGACTTATTACCAACATTGGCATCCATGTCTGGTATCACTGAAATTCCCGAGCAGCTGGATGGTGTGGACCTATCTCCGCTGCTCAAGGGTGAGAAAGAAAAACTAGATGAAAGAATGCTAGTCATAAATTACAGCCGAATGCCCATGTTCAAAGTAAAATATACAAATGAAAATCCAGCAATTCCAATGAAGGATGGTGCCGGGGTATTGTGGGGAAAATGGCGGTTACTAGAAAATCGAGAGCTGTACAATATTTCAACTGATCCTCATCAGGATAATGATATAGCAGAAGAAAATCCTGAAGTTGTGGAAAAAATGAGGACGCATCTTGACAATTGGTGGGATGGAGTAAAAGACGAAGTATATAAACCCCAACGTGTCGTTATCGGCAGTGCACATGAAAATCCCATGTTGATATCAGCATGCGAATGGCTCGATGTTTTTGTAGACCAGCAAATACAAACCCGCTATGGTGCAAAAAAAAATGGAATTTGGAATTTATCTGTTGCTGAAGCTGGGGAATATGAGTTTGAACTGCGCCGTTGGCCAAGAGAATCTGGGTTTAGTCTTAAAACCGGAATTCCAGAGAAAAAAGTAACAGATGGCACCTTTGTTGAAGGTATCAGCTTTCCGATATCTTCTGCGCGAATGAAAGTCGGAACTGAAGAAAAGTTGATTAAAACCTCAGGAGTGGATGTTGCCGCAAATTTTACTTTTAAATTGAAAAAAGGGGATATTGAAATTCAAAGTTGGTTTAATGGAAAGGATGGAAAACCCATTTTGGGGGCATACTACATGTACGTTAATAAAAAGTAGTAGGGGTATTGGAACAAATAAAATTAAGTTTCGAGAGATTTCATAAGACATGATAACTACAAAACTATCCAACCAGCTATAAAAGTTTATACTATCATCTGTACTTGTTCCTAGTTAAACTGTTACACCTAATAAGGGTTTTTGGACGGCAGGAGCAAGAAATATCTTCGTTTCAAATGGTTAGAGAGAAGGTAAAGGCTTGGTCACAGGAGAGACCAAAAAACTGGCCGTTTAATGGGATGGATTGAGAAGAACGAGCAGATTCCCTCAAAAGGTTTCTTTTAAGGTATTTGATACCATCCAGATAAACTCAGTGGGCATATCCTTTACAATTTGTTCTAAAGTTACTGTTTTGTACTGAACATTGCTTCTAGCTCCTTTTGTTCATTGAGTTTATCGTCTGTTAGTGATTTGTCAGCCTATTTTTGTACGTATGTCTGCTACAGGAATAAATACAGAGCTTTCTGATTGCTCATTGCAAGGGGACAGGTAATCTTTTCCGTAGCATTCGAAATTGAAAGGTAATGAAAGGCTGTATGCGGAATTTGGAAGAAACTCCTGATAAATATATCGATAGGTATAGCGTACATTTCTCGATAAACCTTGGTGAACAAACTTCAGGTAAGTACCTTTTGGGATAATTTTCACCACAAACCGAGGGTGGATGCCTTTGAGGTTTTGTACTGTTGTCCCGATAAAGAGGAACATGCCCTCAATATCCTGGTCCTCCGACCAATATTGGATTTGAACATAATTTTCCGGAATGGTTTTGTTGCCTATTAGTTTCGTCTTACGCATGAAGGCATTCCATTCTTTGGTCAAATCTAGCTTCTTTAAATTACTATTTATAAAATAGGAAACTCCAACCAACATTTGCGCTTCCCGTTCGACCAATTCAGGAGGCTGGTTGCGAGCCTTTTTGGATTGAAAAATGAAATCTGCTGTGATAGGTTTGGTAAGCAAATGGACAGGGACGATTGCTCCTTTTCGGACTTTATAAGGGGTTATGCCAAATCGCTTTTGAAACGAACGTGTATAAACTTCGTGACTACCAAACTGGAAATCAAAGGCAATGGTAATGATTTTCTTTCCTGAATTCTGAATTTCCGTAACGCTTTCCGTTAATCTACGCTGAAGCAGGTATTTCTTTGGTGAAATTCCTATGGTACTTTGAAACAAGCGAATAAAGTGGTAATACGAACAGCAACTTTCCTACGCAATATCAGGTACATCAATTTCCGACTTTAGATGGTCTTCGATGTACCTGACACCACTAAGGATACGCTCTTTATTTGTCACCTTATCGTGTTAGAAGTTAAACTCTTTCCCCCAATCGAAATTTGCAGCTTCTTCATGCGAAGCAGGCCAATGGGCGCACCATTCTGGAACATCACAGCTTTCAACTCGCTCATATAAATGATACGGTTTAATGTCTAACAGTGGTGTATTATCCTCAGTGTCGATATAGGATGTATAAATGATTCCTTTTTCAAAGTCTACGTTTTCTACAAATATGGTAGTAATCAAAACTGGGTTGGGCCGAAATTGGGAACGCGTGGCGAATACACCTACTTTTTCCGGGCTTGTTTTGTAAGGCCTTTTTGCAATTAGCTGGCTACGGTGTTCGGGTGCGTCAAACAAGTTTCCCCACCACACAATTTGTAAATGGCTAAATCCGTCAATGCTTGTCAATCCTTTTTTGTAGGCTTCATTTACCTTGATAAAAAAGGTGCCGTTTTCAACACGAATACTGCCTATTGTATTTACTTGAAATGTCTTTTGCATTTTTTCTTTTTAAATGAAACAATAAGACAAAAATAATTGGGGCTGTTGCGTCATTCTTGACGGTTATTGCTAATATCCGTCCTAAGTTTGATTCTAAATACCCATTAACACGGAAATATATGGCTAATGATTATATCCAACCTATTTAAATCTGTTTTTAGACCTTGACGTACTTTTAAATGACGAGTTAGTGAGACTCATTGGTTAGGAGTTCTGGATTCCCAAAATATGTTGGTTTTATAAGACATGACTATTTCTTTCAATTGCATGTTTAAACATGAATATTATATCAACCAAAAAAGGTAATTCCCTTGTCAGTCAAAAATGACTATTTTATACAATCGGGTGAAAATACATAACGATATGTTTGGAGAGCCAAAATTTTTTATGTCAAAGAAAGATCAGCATGTCTATAACGAGTTCTACCCTTCAAATGAGCTAGATGATTACGTGTCCCTTTACTTCAAAGCCCAGAATCTTTCCAATCAACCACAGTCCATGACCATTTGCCCCGATGGCTATTTCAAGCTCATTATACAGCTGTTGGATGGAAAGATAAAAGCATATTTTCTAACGGGAATCTGGGCGAATGAAATCGATATTGTAATTCCTCCCGGGGTCATTACCTACGGCATTAAGTTCAAAATAATTGCGGCAGAAATGATTTTCAAAAGGGAAATCGCCACTGTTCTAAATAGTGTTGAGCAAAAGAAGACAGATTATTTTGGAATTGATAAAGTTGATTTTGGAACTTTTGAGCAGGTCGTAAACCAATTGGAAGAAATTTTGATCAACAAACTTCCTCCAAAAGAACAAATAAGGGCTAATAGAATACGTCTGAGCCAATTCCTTTACAACAATTACGAAGACGTGCAAGCAAGAGAGGTAGCACAACAAATCCATTGGTCACAAAGGGAAATTAACAGGTACCTGAACAAGTATATAGGAATTTCCCTCAAAAAATACCTGAACATTCAAAAGTGCTACCGCGCCTATTTCAGGATTACTGAAGGTGATTTTTTTCCAGAAAAAGGCTTCTTTGACCAAGCCCATTTCATCCGTGAGGTCAAGAAACATACTGGTCAAACACCAACGGTTTTGTTCAAGGGCCAAAATGACCAGTTTATACAATTGAGGAATATCAAGAAGCTATAGGTTTGCCAAAACCTAAGCCATGAGACGACTTAAGCAGGAAATCTACTTTCCTATTATTGTTGGCATCCACTTTATTTTTTGGGCTATTGACCTTTACTTCTATAAGGGATCTTTCAAAGAGGTGTCTTCAGATACGATGTTCTTTGGACTGTTGACGGATGTGACTTGGAATAACCCGCACCGTGTCCTAGGTGAAGTCTTTTCATCTTGGGTGGTGACCGTTTTTGCATTCAATTTCCTGATGGCTACCCGTGCCCGCTGGGTGGAGAACCTTTTCGGAGGCCTTGACAAGATGTATCTTATCCACCGTAGGTCAGGGGTAATTGCCGTATTTCTTTTGTTGGCACATTTTTTCTTTGTTCCTCGGGACTTGGTAGAGTTCAATCCTGGCAAACCTTTAGGGTTTTATGCATTCGTCCTTATTATCATAGGAGTCGTACTTTCCGCAGCACCGATATTCAAAAAGAAAATACCTTACCACAAGTGGGTCAACTTCCACAAACTGATGGGGGCGTTCTATGTGATGGGTGTGGTACACGGAGTCATGGTGTCCAGCCTTATCAGGGAACTTCCCATTACAAGGGTGTATGTTTTCGGTATGGCCTTCGTTGGTATAGGGGCGTGGTTTTATAGAGCTTTTCTCTTTGGCCTTTTCAACAAGAAGTTAGATTATTCAGTAAACACGGTAAAAGACCTTGGCAATGGTATTACTGAGATGACTTTGCTACCCAAAGGAGACCCACTTAGTTTCAAGGCAGGACAATTCGCTTTTTTCACTTTTCCAAGCGTTAGTAAACGAGAACAGCACCCTTTTACCATCAGCAGCCATCCCCACGATAAGGAACACCTGCAGATAACAATAAAAGGGCTGGGCGACTATACCAATGGTTTGGCCAACAAACTGAACAAGGGAGATCTTGCCAAAGTGGAGGGACCTTATGGGAAATTCAGCACCGCCCATTCCAAAGAGAGGGAACAGATATGGGTGGCCGGGGGAATTGGCATTACACCTTTTCTTTCGCTATTAAAAGATTATTACACTAAACATATCACCCTCTTCTGGTGCGTTGCCAACGAGGACGAAGCACCGTATAAAAGGCGATTGGAGGAAATGGCTGAATCCAATCCCATGTTCGATTTCATCCTATGGCCATCCGACAAAAGGGGGCATATCGATTTGGACGACATGAGCATAAGAGAGCCCGAGAAAAAAGCGTATTTCATTTGTGGCCCTGAACCCTTGAAAAAAAGTTTATTCAAACAACTCAAAGTGGAGGGTGTAGCCCAAAAGAACATCCACGATGAAGAATTTGCATTCAGATAACAATTTAATTATATGGAACGAAAAGAATTCAACCCGATTATCGAGGCCGTAGTTTCAATTAGACACTATGCGATTGCCGTATCCAACAATTGGTCAACCATGAAGGCCATCGGAGCGGTCTTAAAAGACGACGTTGAAAAGGCCACAGATTTGATTCAAGACCATGGCTCTAACGGAACAAAGGCCCAATGGTCAAAAGAGCTCATTGAATATTATGGGGCCAAATCACAATTGTTGGACATTATGAACAACATCATTTCCAAAATCAAGGCCAAAAGCGCCCAAGGGCTCTTGGACCATTGGAACAAATACCCAGGTTACGTCTCAAAAATGGAGTCCAGCTACGAACGGATGAAGGAAATGGGATTTACCGCTGTTTCGAAAAACAAAAAAGGGGAGTGGGCCGAGCTTTGGAACAGTATCTATGCCGCCCATACCAAAATGGGGCAGGAAGCCGTGGCAATTGGCATCCAATTGGAACTTATGGAGCAACACGGGCCGGAAGAAGTGGACGAGCTAAGCGATACCATACTCAAGCACATCCCAATTAGGTATTCCAGGGAAGAGGCCCACAAATATACCGATGAATACATGGAAGCGTATGAGCAATTGAAAAAAGAGGCCTCACAGAAGAAAAACCTTTGGGACAAGTTTCTCGATGTCTTGGCGGGAGGCACCCAACAGACACCTGCACAACGGGTTATGATGCAACGATGGGTCGATGGGGAAAAAGGGGATGCACATTAATTAATACAATAACCACAAAATACGATTATGAACAAAACCTTTTACTTGGCCTTTTCCGGTCTGATGCTATTGGCCGCAGGCATGGTTCTATTTTTTTCCGAACAATTGGGGGTACGGCACTCAAAAATACTGGTCCCGTTGTTCTTTATCATTTCCGGATTGGCCGCAATGGTATTTTCCAATTATGACATGCTTCCTCAGATTGCGAGGAAATACCATATAGTCCAGGGGTTTGGTATGGCCACTTTTGGCAGTGTGGTCTGGGCCTTGGCGGATTCAATGGAAGCCTTTTTGTTGGTCACCACATATTTCGTGATTATGTACGGGCTTTTCGAGCTGGTTTTTTCTTTCGGAGTACTGAACTCAAAGCACAAAATAAACAAGGGTATTTTAATGAGCAGGCTTGTTACCGGAGCCATAAACCTAATAGGCGGGTTTATCCTATTATTGGTCACTTTGAAGAGCCCAAACTCGGGAATTCAAATTGCCAGTGTCCTCATCACACTTGGCGGACTTTCCTTAGCGAATTTTGCCAGGAATCTTAGGAGGATGGAGCTATGAACACTTATACCATGAAAAAAATCATTACACTATCAATGATGGCCCTTTTCCTTACCAACTGTAAGGATCGGGGCGAGAAACAGCCAACGGAGATGGAGGACAGGACCGTGGCCACTGAAGAAAAAAAAGAAGTTCCAAAAATTACCCAAAATTATGCCGTGGTATTCAATTGGGCCACCAAGGATGAACATCTGGTGATGGAAAACTCCATGCTCCAGTCCGACCAGTTACAGAAACTTTGGGAAGACGGTATCGTGGAAAACGTGTATTACGATGCGGAGGCCAAAAGAGATAAGTTTTCCTATTTCCCAAACATCACCTTTACCTTAAAAGCAGCGGACGAGATAGAGGCAAAGACGATTTTGGAGAATCTTGTCGTGGTGGAAAAGGGTATTGCCACCTATACCACCTATCCCGTGGGAACACTCTGGTTAAAGAGGAATGAAGAAGCCATAAAGGAAAGGGGAGGAACAAGCTCGTTCGTGGCCGTTTGGAACACCGACTACAAACCTGAACGTACTATGGTGATCGGGCAGAACGAAAAGGTTATGGATTTATGGAACGAAGGGAAGATTGAGAACATTTATTTTGATATCGAGGGTACGCAAAAAGAGAACGACAAGACAGATTTTGTCTTCTTTGTCAACGCCAATACGGAAAAGGAGGCAAAGGCCATCATAGACCCTTTACCGTTCGTAAGAAATACGGTCGCCTCTTACAAACTATATCCAGTGGGCATCTTTTGGAAGGGAACCAAAGATTAGGTTTTGAAGAACAATAGCATTCACAAAACACGGGATTTCATTCAAGAGATAGGTACCATCATGTATGTTGGTGGTATTCTATCCCATATCGTTATCGGTATCATATTCAGCGATGCCGATGCCGGCACTGTACATAACGTGTATGTTTACAAGGAGCAGAGCGCCTATCTCCTAATATTGCCAGGCCTTGCACTTAAAATCGTTTCTGATGTAGTACTCTATTTTTCATTTAAACAGAAACCTAATTGGCTGAAGCTTAAATTCGTTGCCGTTGCCTTTTTGACAGTCAACGCATTTTTCTTTTTGGTGCCCATGATGCCCGAACTCGTGGCATTGGCAAAGGAATCCATACCTAGTGGAAAGCTCGGCCAAGAGTTCATTGATAGGGAGCATACCGAACAGTTCATTGGTCAGTTGAACATCGTTCCATTGTTGGCGGAACTAGTGTTGGGTTCCTTTAGGCCCAAATTAGGAAAGGAACGAAAACTGGGTTAGTTTGAAAGCGCAGGGTATAAATATAAATGTACAGCGCTAAGAAGGGACAGTTTAATGGGACGGATTGAAAAGAAGGAGCAGATTCCCGAAAATTGTTGGTTTTACCTTACCGTTACCAATCGAAAATCTTAGAAAAACCCTAATTCTCAATTTTTGCGCTTTCAGGTTCATGTTTATGTACTGCATGGAAATATAGGTAGTGCCTATCCACCGCAATCTCAAAAGTATCCTCTATGGTCTTTTTGATGTTTTGTATCCGAGAATCACAAAACTCTTTGACTTCTCCTGTATCAATCAAAATAATATGGTTGTGCTGCCGAAAAATAGGATTTCTCATATTGGGCCATGTCCTTTGTAAATCGATGTTTGCGGATGAGCCTGCATCCTAGAGCGGTTCAAGATTGTTGTAGATGGTGGCACGACTGATTCTAAAATTGTTAGAGCGCGTTTGCATGTGCAGATCATCGACATCAAAGTATATGTGCATATTGTAGATTTAGTACAAGATGGCTATTCGCTCAAGGGTCTTGGGATGGTCATCTTTCACTAAAAAATTGGTAAAGACTTTTCGGACAACGGCCTGTTTATCATCGGTAAAGGTCATTTTTGTTTAATAATAATCCAATTAAAAAAGGATGGTTCTGGAAATACTTCCAGTAGCCTAGCATTGCGCTAGGAGGTCTCTGAAGGTTTTAACATAACCAGCTTTTTTCTTCTCAGCGGCATGCGTCTACGCTTTTTAAACTTTCGGTCGTACCGGGCTGGTGGAAGGGTAACTGTCATAAGGGAGAGATGGTTTTTTTTAAGCTTATTCTTGATATTTAGCATGACCGTTCTCGGAAATAAACACTTGCTGTTTTCTAAAAAGAAAACAGATGTATAACGATTGGAAATTTGTCTTGCTTTATTATCTAAGTTGTACAGTTCGATGCCTATTTCAGAAGGCGAATCTTCCATTCTGTAAAAAATCCTCGACTCTATCAGATTAAAGTACGATTGGTTCCACTGGCTTCCATTGGTATAATGTACGTTTTCAAACGAATGTGGACTGGCGCAGCTGCAGTCAAGGTCAAGGTCAAGGTCGATTTAAAAAAAAAGCCCGCTTTATTTTTTACTGAGAGCCGGCTCCCTAATTCCACCTTGACGAATCCTCCACTACGCTCCTGTTGATTGGGCATACTCTAAGTTTAATTTAAAATTTAATATCATGTGTTTACGCTGGGAAGGACTTCAACGGAATGTGTCCAAAAATGGAAAGAATCCTATCAGGATGCACTAATTTATATATTCGATGCCATGCGTACCTGTGGGTTTAAGACCTTGGAAAGAAATAGTAGAGCCGTACTATATTCAAATGGTTTCCACACTCGCATATGATAGAGTACAATTGCCGGATTAACAAGTTCGACTATGACCATGATATTTTATAACAACAATAGGGTTGACCTACTTCTAAATATCCTTAAAAAAGATATTTGAAGACTGCCCATGGTTTCATATCAGTACACAGCTATTCTACTCAGTAATCATAATTTCAAAATATGCGCCATCAAACACTTCATAATCATGCGTGGCCGCTGACCATACCAATTCCCCTCCTAAATAAATTTTATCCGCAAACATGCGACCATGTGCTTCTTCACATGTAATTTCTATTTCGTGGTCATACCCGTTGCCCCAGTCTATCTTGAGTTCGTAACGATCTTGGCCTGTATGTTCCACTAGGGAAAAAAAAAGGTACTCCCCTACCTCATAGCCGGGCAAATCTCCCTCGTATTCATGAATCATATACCTTTTTGGAAATTGGTATGAATCTCCCAAATAAATCCTTTGATACTCTCCTTCTACCTTTTCGTAGTATTCAATACGATCGGTATTGAAGGTGTTTTCGGTTTCAGGGTGCAAAAGATCCTCCCCTTCATCATTCGTGACGTTAATATAAAATTGTACATCATCCAATACGACTGCCACTGGGCCGTCATCTTCTGAGCTCTCCGAACAGCCCCCTAAAAGGCAAAAGGCCACTACTGCCCCTAGTAGATACATCAATTTTTTCATCGTTTACGGTATTATATTATAAATCATCCCTTTATTGCTGCTAAAATTATGGTTGCCCGGACTCCAATCTGAAACAGTAAAATAACCGTCATGTGAGCCATACCAGCCCCAGTTCATCCAATAATAGGTGTAGGCCGAAGCCGTGGTACAGTTAAAATTGTAGCGGTACCCATCACAGACCCAAGCATGTCCCCCGGTGCCCTGCCCCCTCAAGATTACCGGTCGGCCTGCCCGTATATCGGCCTTGGCTAGGTTACGGTCCCAACTGCGGTAGGTGGCGGAAGAATAGCTAAAGTCGTTGCGTAGGGCATCGTCTGCATCGCTTGTATAGGCGCTCGACTCACTACACGTATAGTTCATGTTCACTGCCGCCCCAGCATCCCGCATTAAAATGGCCGTTGATGTGGTTCCAACAGTATTGGGCATATTGGCCCAATTGTAAGTTGAGGGGTGCTCATGGTACCTCATTACTTGTGCCATGGCCGTAGCTACACAACCCGTGGGGGGCCTACCGTCTCCGCTGCATCCTAAATTTGCCAACATATCGTTATATGCCAGTTTTTGACCCCATTTTGTGGACATCAGTGGGCCGTAGGTATTAGTATAGCTGGTACAGCCCGAGCCACCACCATCATCGCAGCCCGTAGCTTTACTATTCGTATAGACCATCCTTTGCATATGGCAGCTGCTAATGTACATCGATTTCGACACTGTCACCCTGACCGAATCAATCTCAGCACCTTGCTTTATCGCCGTAATGCCCTCATTAGTATCTTGTAGCCAAGCCTGCAGCCCCTGTGGCTGGTCTGTTTTCTCGAAGGCAATATGGCCCTGCTCACCATAGGCCAAAATGGGATCAACCCGCTTGTCACCTGATACGATGACAAAGCCATCACTTTTATAGTTCATGATGTAAAAGACCGTTTGCCCACTATCATTCAGCACCGCTCTTGATTCTTCAACCTCTTTAGTGCTCATGTCCATCTCAGTGCTGGTGACCCCTTTGGTCGTTACCGTTTGACCACTGTTCGGAAACTCCAAAATTGAGGCAATGGAAATGGCTTCGGTGCTACTCACAAAATATTCATCTTGTTCGGCTGTTTCTTCTTCGGGCACGGAAACACCGTTCAGATTATCTTCGGGCATTGGACCTGGGTCCAAATCATTGTCGCAGGAATATACAAGGACAATTGCAATAGGTAAGATACCTAACTTTTTAAAGAATTTCATAACTCTTGGAATAAGGTTGCACAACTTTTTCTAAATGCACCACTGTTTAATATGTAATATTATTCAAGAGTTTGTAAGATTTAGCTGACTTTTGTCATGTCTTGTAAAGTTTAACACTCTTGTCTAGTATGATTTACGTTTCCTTCAACTAATAAAAACCTAGCCATAGCCTGAAATTATATGAAAGTGGATGAAACGATTTTGGGGCAAGCGGTACCAATTCGGTCAAAGAAGATGGCCAGAAGTTCATCCAACACTATTAGACGGATATTGTCATCAATACCTTTGAACAATTTCCATATTTGTTTTTCGCATTCGTTTTCGTTATTGACATCTTTGAGACAGACCACAAAAAGAAAGGTGCTCAACTAGCCCCCTCCTCATCTTGATTAAAAATTACTACTAAATAATCATCTTATGGGTCTCCTCAATCCCCTTGACCGTACCTTGAGGAAATAGTTACCTTGCCTCAAATCGCTCACGCCCAAGGTCAATTTGTCGAAGGAACCATTGTATTTTTGGGATATGACCGTTGCGGCACCAGGATCGTTGGACCTCACAATTTTGATCTCCCCGTTCGAGGGTTTGGATATTCCATAAAAAGAGTCCATCATAAGGGTCGATATAAGCATCCGCCCAAGCCAATACACCGTACTGACAACACATATATCTATACTCGCCATTACATCCCACAAAAAGACTTGTGCCCTGTATATTTTTGGTTTACGTATAGCAAACATTCCCACTTAGCGTAAACACGAACAGGGGGCACCCTTGTCAATTAAAAGAGGTGATGCGAAAATCACAGCAGCTTTGAATACTAATCTAAATAGGTATCGTTAACCTAGAATACTTATTATGGGAATCATCCTATAAATCGGCGAATTTATGGCCCAGGTTTAAGGAAGAAGCGGATTCCCAAGAAATGTTGGTTTTACAGAACTGTATTAATTATTATTAATATTCAGTCCATAATTAGCAACCGATTTGGGTTTCTTCTTACCATTCTACTTAGGCATAAAACCTGCTGTTTTAAATCCTTAGGTTTTATTTTTCATTGCCTATATTGATTTGAAAATTACACTACTATTATGCCCGCCAAATCCGAAAGCATTACTCATCACATATTGGATGGGTTTTTGTCTTGTCTCTGACAGAACAATATCCATCGTTCTAGGAATAGCTTTATCCAAATTCTTTGTATTTATGGTTGGGGGGATTTTGTTTTCTTGAAGTCCTTTTACACAGAGAATAGCTTCAATGGCCGCCGCCGCACCTAGTAAATGACCTGTCATAGATTTGGTTGCGCTTACTGAAAGGTTTTTGCTCTCTCCAAATACTTCCAAAATGGCCTTTATTTCACTAACATCACCTACGGGTGTTGAAGTTGCATGTGCATTTAGATAGTCAATTTGTTCAGGATGAAGTGTTGCATCCATAAGTGCTTTTCTCATCGCAATTATCGCTCCAAGTCCTTCAGGATGAGTTGCAGTCATATGAAAGGCGTCCGCAGTCATCGCTGCCCCTACCAACTCGGCATAAATCCTGGCATTTCGTTTTTTGGCGTGTCCATATTCTTCGACTACAATAGCTCCTGCACCTTCCCCCATCACAAAGCCATCCCTGTTTGCATCAAATGGCTGAGATGCTGTTTCCGGACTATCATTTTGTGAAGACATTGCACGCATGGAACTAAAACCATACATTGAAGCTTGAGTTATACCGGCTTCAGCGCCACCAGCAATTATTATCTTAGCATTACCCAAACGAATGTTGTTCAAGGCTTCCATTAAAGCGGTATTTCCGGTGGCGCAAGCTGAAACAGGTGTGTAATTAATACCCATAAAACCGTGTACTATGGAAATCATACCAGCGGCCATATTGGTAATGATTTTAGGGACAAAGTAAGGGTTATACCTTTTTGATATACCCGTATGAAAACTAGATACTTCATCCTCAAAAGTCTGCATACCGCCTTGACCACTTCCGAAAATGACTCCAATATCTGAGGGATTTAAGGTATGCCGGTCAAATCCAGAATCTGCTATTGCCTCATCCGCAGCTATTAAGGCGTACTGGCAGAAACGGTCGGTTACCTTTAGTGTCTTATGGTCTAAAAATGCACCACTGTCAAATTCAGGAATTTGACAGGCAAACTGTGTACGAATGTTAGAAACATCAAAATGCTCAATAGGCCTAGAGCCACTTTTACCATCCAAAGCACTCTCCCAAAATTTTCTAATTCCTATACCTATCGGCGTGATTGCACCCAAGCCGGTTATAACTGCTCTTTTCATATTATTCAAAATATGTTAACAAATAGACTGTTTGGTCTATGATGAAACAAAAAAATTATATTCTTTTCACCATAAATTCTTTAAGGGTCATCATGTTTTTTGAAACAATCGACCAGTCCTTATAACTCTTGGCCAAGGCAATACTTCCTTCAATAGTGGCTATCATAAAAAAAGCTATTCCCTCAGCGTCAATATTTTTAGAGAACTCACCGCTTTCCTTTCCTTTGTCGATTATCTCATGAACAATATTTTTCCAATCATCAAAAGCACCTTTAACCAGATTGTTCAAATCTGGATTTGTATCGTCAGCTTCAATCGCTGTATTCAATATTGGACACCCACCTGGCAATAGTGAGTCTACAATATTTTTTTGGTAAAACAAAGGAATAGCCAGTAACCTAGCTCTGGCTGATTCAGTATTCTTTACTTGTTCCCGAAATGCTTTTTGTAGAATACTGATATTGTATTTGAATACTGCTTTGAACAGGTCCTCTTTATCTTTAAAGGCATTATAAAGTGCACCCTTGGAATATCCTGAAACTTCGAGAACATCGGATATCGAAGTTCCAGCATAACCATAGGTATTGAATACTGATGCGCTTGTCCAAATAATGTGATTTCTTGTCCGTTCCCTTTTCTCCATACAAAAATTAATACGCTTAAAAATACAAAATAAATTAACATATAGACCTTTTGGTTTATACGCTATCATAATGAAATTAGAGTTAATCGTGAAGGACAATAGTTATGGCTCAATCTTTCAAATCGACAATGAATTTGGAATTCAATTAACCCCCATCTGCATTAGGTTGTAGAAGCTATATAGTATAGCACTTGGGAGATTCCTTTTAATTGGCCATAATACGGTACTAACCTTGAACAAAATTTTTTCTTGCCAAGCGGTCCCATTCTTTGTCTTTTTTAGCAATCTCACCAATTGACCTTTATTGAAACTCTAAACTCTTTGCATTTTTCCAGGATTAGGCTGATTCGAATTCTTTGTAAGACTTTTAATTATGGGAAATAAATTCTCAATTACAAATGAATCCTTCATTAAATGACCAAAATCAGGAACCCTAGGTCATCTACCGGTTATCTTTGCACCCGATTTTGTGAATTATAACTGAATTTATGTCAAAAAGGAACGCAAAACTGGAACTTGTTGCCGAGGAAATGAAAGCCCTTGGTTATGCTACGGTTGATGCCATTGTAAAACACCACCTTACCCAAAGCAAAAAGCTTCCCGTGGCCATGGGTTCCCGTGAGGAAATGGATTCCATATTCTTGGAAGAAGCCCCGGAAGAAGGAAAAAACCCAAAGGAAGTACTGGATTTTGTCTTGCAGCATGTCATGGCCAATACTACCTTGTTGTCCCATCCCAAAGCCTATTCCTTTGTACCTGGGCCCAGCAATTACGTGAGTGTAATGGCCGACGCCCTAGCCACTGGATTTAATGTATTCTCCGGTGGGTGGGCGGCATCACCACCCGCAGCAGAGTTGGAAATCATTACCATTCAGTGGTTGCTCAAAATATTTGGATTCCCCCCTAAAAAAGGTGGTGGAATCTTTACCAGTGGCGGTTCCATGGCCAATCTAACGGCCTTGGCCACGGCCAGGAACATCAAATGCGGAAAGGATTTCTCCAAAGCTGTGATTTACCTTTCCGATCAAGCGCACTCCAGTAATATTAAGGCCATTCGAGTACTTGGTTTTAAAGAGGAACAGGTTCGAGTAATCCCTACTGACGGTGAATTCAATTTTGCAATGAACAAGTTAAAAAACTGTATTGCCAAAGATCGATTACAGGGGTTGTATCCTTTTTGTTTGATCGGTTCGGCGGGGACCACCAATACGGGAACAGTAGATCCATTAAGGGAGATGGCCAAAATTTCCAAGAAGGAAAATCTGTGGTTTCATATTGATGGTGCCTACGGTGCTGCCGCTATTTTGGCACCTAAAGGGAAAAAAGCCTTAAGGGGTATTGAAAAGGCGGACTCTTTGACCATTGACCCACATAAATGGCTATTTCAGCCCTACGAAATGGGATGTCTCTTAGTGCGCAACCACAAAAACCTAAGCCATACATTTACCGAGAAGCCGGAGTACCTAAGGGATATTGAAGGAAACACTTCGGAAATCAATTTTTATGACTTGGGCATTCAGTTGACCAGAAGGTTTCGTGCCCTTAAATTCTATATGAGTATCAAAACGTTTGGACTTACCGCTTTTCGAGATGCGGTGGCCTACAATATTGATATCGCGGAAAAAATTGAGGAACTGCTGCGTGGAAGTAGAAAGTGGCAGGTTGTACATCCTGCAACTTTGGCCATTATCAATTTTAGGTTCAATCCCATTCACAGCGACTATGATGAATTGATGTTGGATACCATCAATCAGTACATCTCGGAAAAAATGATGCGTTCCAGAAAAGCCCTTTTGGTCACCACAATTTTAAACAAGCAGGTTGTTTTGCGCATGTGTTTGATCAACCCTCGAACGACTTTAAATGATGTAAAGGAAACCCTATTACTTTGTGAGGAATTTGCGGAAGCCTTTGAAAAGGCAAATAGGCATATGGTCTAGTCATACGCTATTATGTTTTCAAAACTTGAAACATAGTTTTCAAAAATAACCTTTTCGGTAGCGGCCTTTTTTGGTTCATCGTGGTTCTGCACCAGGGTCAAAATTCGACCATAACTCTGCATACCGGAAAAAATAGGTTCAATGTTTACATACTGTTCGTCCAAATCCATTTCAGCATAATAATTCAACTGACTTTGATAGACCATTTTAAGTTTTTCAAATAACCTTCTGGCATTATTGATGTCCCCAACTTTGTAATACCCGCCCAAAAAGGGTTCTATGAATGCGTAGTACCCATAAGATTCAAACGGAATATTTTGCATGGCCAATGCAATGATTTCTTTGGCCTCGTCCATTTTATGTGCTGCAATGAGTTCTTCCATCAATCTGGCCAAACTCAACCTAAAGGTGACACCAAACTGTTTTCTTGTTTGCGGATCATGATATATTTTGGGGTTTCCCGAGTTTCCCCAATCCCAATTTTTCACAATGTCATAGGACAAATCGCCATCAATTCGGCCCATTTCGAAACCACCTTCATAGGCCGTCTTTATGGGAACCAATTTATAGGCCAATCCATCCTGTTGCAAATAGTCCTTCATCCATATGTATTCATCATCCTCAAAACTTCCTCCTGAAAAGTATATGGGCCGTTCCCAATTGTTGTTGGCAATGATATCCAACATCATCATTCTGTTCTTGGTCAGATAACCAGGTAAATCAATATCTATATACTCTACGATTTGGGTGGAGTCTTTTTCTTTGACCAAGCCATTCTCCAGTACCTTCTCCTTGTTTACAGGAATACGAATCTTATTGGTAGGATAATAGACTAGGTTTAAAGTACTGTTTGGATACTCGGATAGATCAATGCCCTGCTGCTCCAAGACATACCGAAGCTTGGTTTTTGGATGGTCACTGCCGATCCAGTTCATAAAATCTTTTATATTCCATCTTTCGTCCGTAATTGACCTATGATACATAACATCCCTGGTTCCGTAGCTGTATTTGTTATGGGACAGTTGGGAAGGAATGGGATCGCTTTGATAGGCCTTTCTTTTCATCTGATCGATATACCAATCCGTCGCAAAGTACGTGGTCACAATTACCCTTGTATCCGTTCTATACCCCTCAACCTCCTGAAGGTACCATAAAGGAAAATTATCATTGTCGCCAATGGTAAAAAGTAGGGCACCCGCATCTTTTTGCGTTGAATCCAGATAGGCCTTTGCAGAGGCACGGGCAGTATATCGATCTGATCTATCATGATCATCCCAGTTTTGAGTGGCCATCAACAGTGGTACTGTGCAAAAGCAAATGAGAACAGTAAAAAACCCAATCACTTTTGGTTTTCCGTAGCTCCGGAGCGCTTGATAGATGCCACATACCCCGATACCAACCCAAATGGAAAAGACATAAAAGGAGCCAACCAAGGAATAATCACGTTCCCTAGGTTGAAATATATGGGGATTCGTATAGAATTGAATGGCGATGCCTGAAAAAAGAAAGAACACCAAAAGGACCCAGAAATGTTTGGGATCCCCTTTAACTTGAGCTACAATCCCTATGAGTCCCAATAGCAGGGGTAAGAAAAAATAGGTATTCCTAGCCTTATTGTTTTCAACATCAATCGGCAGGTTTTGTTGGCTTCCCAATCGAATTTCATCCATAAAATGAATACCACTAAGCCAATTTCCATTACCATCGTACCTGCCCTGTATATCATTTTGCCTCCCAACAAAGTTCCACATGAAGTACCTTATATACATGTAGTTGAATTGATAGTACAACATAAAACGCACATTATCCCAAATTGAAGGGGGCTGAATTTCAATGTAGTCCCTAAAATCGTCCAAAAACTTTATGTACCCTTCATGATCAACATCACCGTTTTGATAGGCATTTTTAAAATTCCTTACTGCTTCCCTTAAGGAGGATTCCCCTATAAATTGTGGTTTGATATGAAATTCTATTGGACCAAAAAAGAGATGATAGTTTTGGGCGTGTTCCGTGCTCCACATTCTTGGCAGAAAACCCATATGTCTTTTGTTTGGGCCTTGAATGGCGTCTTTGTAATCATTGACCACCACATACTTTCCCAATATATCGTTACGCTCGTATTTAGGATGATCATCTTTTGTCCCTTCGGCCGCCGCAAAACGATCCGTATAGTAAGCCCCGTACAATGAACTTAACTCACCCCCATACTGCTCCCTATTGTAATAGGCCAATAAGGTTCTGGCGTCAGAAGGGTCGTTTTCATTGATACCCACATTGACACTGGCGCGAATGGGTAGTAACAACCATGAGGAAAATCCTAGAAACAAAAAAAGAATGGAAAGAATGGCACTATTTAATCCATACCATCCATTTTTTGAGGTATACCACAGGCCTATGCCAAATAACAAGGCAAACAAAAGCCCTATTACCAACGAACCCATATTAAAAGGCAAACCCAACTCATTGATAAAAAAGACCTCGCCCCAAGCAAATATTTTTAGGACATACGTCAATGAATACTTAAAAATCAAAAAAAGTAAGGCCACAGCAAAAATGTGTACTACCACAAAAGTCTTAAAGGTTACCTTTTTGTATTTTTTAAAGTACCACATCAGGACCAAAGAAGGGATAGCCAAAAAACCCATGAATTGAATACCAAAAGTCAATCCTATGATAAAGGATATAAGCAACAGCCATTTACCTGACCGTGGTTTCCCTATATTGTCCGTCCATTTGAGTCCTAACCAAAGTAAAAGGGCCATGATAAAACTGGCCATGGCGTACACCTCAGTTTCGGTGGCATTGAACCAAAAACTATCGGAATACGTAAAGCTGAGGGCCCCCACCAAGCCACTCCCCAACACAATCAGGTACTTGCTGTTGGAAACATTTTCCTTAGGCAGCATTTTTGTGGTTAAATTGGTGATGGTCCAAAAAAGAAATAAAACGGTGAAAGCACTGGACAGGCAGGATACATGATTCACCAAGAGGGCAATCTTTCCTTGGTTGATCGCAAAAATTGAAAAAAAGGCGCCAATCATCTGAAAAAGGGGTGCCCCTGGTGGGTGGGCCACACCCAGTTTGGCTGAAGTAGCGATATACTCACCAGCATCCCAAAAGCTTACGGTAGGTTCCACAGTCAACGCATAGGTAATCAACGCGTTAGCGAACAGTGCCCAACCAATGATAAGGTTCCGTTTTTGATAGCGCCTCACTGAAAGGCAATTACGATTTAAAACTGCTTTCTTTTGGGAAAACCATTTCGTTTGCTCCACGTTTTTTAACCATCCTTCCATTATTGAAACAACACATATCTTGGAGGGGTATGTCCGTTTATTCTTAAATAAACAAGCATTTGTCCCCTGTGATGACTTATATGGTCCGCAAGCAGCAACATAATCTGTCTTTTTGTTCTGGTGAGGCCAAAATAGTCCAACTTGGTATCGAGCTTGGATACATTAAATTGCTTAATCAATCTTATGGTCTTATCAAACGTTTTGTCAACGGTGGCAATCATTTCTTCCTTGGATTTTGAGCGTACCCTAAGTTCGGTGTCCGTTTCCCAATCCCTAGCTTCACGTCCGCACAAAAGAGACTGACTATGCCAATCCATGGCCCATGCTATATGCATTAAATGTTCTGCAAAAGACAAGGATTCGGGAGTTGCCTTAAAGAAATAGTTGTCTTCCGGCAAGGTTTCGGCGACAAGCATCAAATACTTGCGGGAATTTTCCAAGCGCTCCAAATAATCATGAATAAACGAATCTTGTTGAGCCATAAGGGGTGACAAGGCCCAACACAAAAAAAGAAGTAGGACATTCAGGGTAAGAACTCGTTTCATCAAACAGGGTTTTCAAACAAAGTAACCCCTGAAACTAGGCTTATCGAAAACTTTTAGGGTAGGAATTAGGTACTAGCACCTGTACTTTTTTGAAAAAGTTCCCTTCGATTCGCCACATTGAGCTTCGCGTAAAGATTGGTGATGTGCGATTTTACCGTGCTTAAGCTGATAAACAGTTCATTGGCTATTTCCTTGTTGGATTTACCCTGTAAAATCAAATTACGAACAGTAACCTCTTGCCTACTGAGTTCTGGGGGTGCAGATTTACGGACGACTTTTTTCAAACGCATCACTGCATACATAAGGCCTAGGCATGATGCGATCAGTACAATATTCAACCATCTGCTTCGCCCTAATTGATTTTGTAGTTCCTCCTGCTTCAAATAGGCCATCTTTTCCTCCAGGAACAGATATTCTGCTTGGGGGATGCCACTTTCCCGAAGTCTTTGCAACAAGGTGACATAGTAGGTTGGGTTCTCTGAAATGTCTTTATCCAGAAGTGCTTTTTCATCTAAAAGCTTCACCGCCATGAGCTTTACCCCTAAAATCTGAATGGAGTCCCTAACGTATCCCCTTAATTCAAGTTCGCGTTCTTTTAGGGGCTTTTCGGTCACCTTTTGCTCAAAGTTTTTAAATCTTTTCCATTCCGTGAGGGACAACTCTTTATAGGCTTCATCCGAACGCTGCGATAGCGATGGATTCATATCTTTTGATTGGGCCAGTGTCGATGAAGAAATTAGAATAAAGAAAAAAAAGAGTGATTTCATCCGTTCAGATTTGTATAAAGTTCTATAAATAAGTGAACATCACAAAAAGCGAGGCTCTTTTCTTGTCCTTACAAAAGGTTAGTCCGACAAATAAAAAAGATATCAAGGAAGAAATGAATAATCCAAAAATATATCGACTGGTAGACCCTACATAATGTCTCAAAAATTCATCAAATACCAAAGGACGATAACGCCAGTAGCGTGTCTTGACCCACACATATCATGTGTGATTCCAAAGGAAGACACAAATCCTTCCTTTTGGCTCTAAAATCTTGAATAGGGGGGTAAGATGTAAGGTTTACTTTTCTACAATTTTGCTTGCATCCGGATTGGAAACCAATTCTTCCACCGTGGCTTCATCCCATTGCTCGCCTTCTTTGATTTCGGTAACTTTCCAGAGGACAATAGCAAAAATCAGTAGGAAAAACAGAAGTAGACTTTTTCTCATTGGTCGGGTATCTGGAGTAAAAGTAATTCCAGACCATTCATAATCAATACTTTTCCTATGAAAAGCCGAAAAAAAGCGATGAACTGTCAAGCAACGACATTCATTGTAACCTAGATACTGGATTCACTGTAGGAAATTACGGCCTGAACGGCCTTATCTACCATGTTTTGCACCTTAGGGTCCGTGCAGTTCATCAATATAGAAATCACCACCTGCTTCCTAGGGTATACCAAGAAATTGGTATAAGCTCCCACGCTGTTTCCGACATGACCTATAAAGGAATTGCCATCAGCATCTTGACTTACCTGAAATCCTAGCCCATAGTATGTGGGTTTTTCATTGACCATCCGAGACAAAAACAATTGGTCGAAGCTTTCTTTTCTTAAAAATCGTTTTTGTAAAATGGCTTGCCCCATTGTAGCGATGTCATCACTCGTGGATAGGTAGCCCCCACCTGCCAACTTATAAAAGTTATCAACCTCAAGGGCTTTTTTAAATCCGTTGGTCGTTTTAGAGTAAAATTCAGAAACCGTTAGGCCGAGTTGATCCGAAATCTTAGGCGGGCAATATGTTGTGTTCATCCCCAAAGGTTTGAGGACCTTTTCCTTTACATACTCCTCAAAAGGAATACCGCTTGCCTCCTGCATTGCCAATGATAGCAATACAAAATCAAAACTATTGTAGAGATACCCTTTGTCCGGTTCAAACAACAACGGGTCTTTTTTGAAGATTTCAATACTCTGCCTTATGGAAAAGGGTCGGTTAAGAGCAAATTCTTTTCCACGGTAACCACGTATTCCTGCAGTGTGGGAAGCCAGCTGCCTCAAGGTAAAATCGTATTTTTTTTTAGGATAATAGGAAACATGCTTGTAGAAGGAATCATCCCAATGTAAAATTCCTTCCTCCACCATTTTTCCAAAGGCCAATCCCGTTATGCATTTTGATATACTGGCTATCCGAAATATGGATTGTCTTGCATTGACCGATATTTTTTTTTCCAAATTTATATATCCATACCCTCTTTGAAGTAGTGTCTCACTGTCCTTGAGAATAGTGACAGAGATACCTGGAACTTTGTTTCCATTTACCAAGTTGTGAAAGATGGCATCAGCAAACGTAATACCTGAAAGCTTGGCAAGGGATTTGATTTTTGGAGGTGGGAAGAAGACCCTTTTAAGATATGATAGCATGCTATTGGTCCCTGAAAATTAGCCGACCGTTAAAAAGCTCCTCCACCTCAACTTCATTTGGCCTATTTACACAAATAACATCACCATAGCCACGGATTACCCCGGAAATTCGTTGTTGCGGATTCACAAAAACATCGTTTGATCCCCTATGATTTATTGTCACTTCCTCCGCCATCAATTCTTGGGTCTCAATCCGTGAGTCCCCTGCCGCAACGGTTATGGAAAGGTTGGTAGTTGCTCCTCTCAATTTAAAATAGGCGATGCCATTGACCACAATACTCACCCGTTCGTTTTCCACCTCAATATCAAACGAACCATCGGTAGTTTCAGCATCCGGTTCGTTAAAACTCTCGGATATCAGGGAAAGATCGGGGTAATTCAGTGGTCCATCACTTGAAATTAAAAGTCCCGTGCTACTCCTAACTTGATTCAGATTTGGGGAGGTCACATACACTGTAGAGAGGCCATACTCCCTAAAGATGTTACATCCATTTTCATTTCTTAGCACAAGGCGGTTTCCTTCCACAACAGCTGAAATATCGTTTATCAAAAATTCACCTGATTCAATTTCCACCAGCTGCTCCTCGCCTTGTTTTAAAACCAGATTCAAATTCTCAAAAACAGTAATATTGGTAAATTCCTGGACTTCGACCTTAATCCTGGTCAGATTACCCGCATTTTGGAAACAGTCCGGTGCATTTTCGGAATTGCAGGAAACAAAAAACGCCCAGATGGTCAGAAACACCAGTCGCATTGGCACTTTAAGGAGTTTGGTCCATTTGCAATAGTTCGTATTTCGCAGGTTGTACTTCATACTTTTTTCATAATCGTATTCCAATTCCAAATTCAACGGCTTCAGCAGCGGCAGCATGTGACTTTAACGTCACCGCCCCAAAAACTTTATCCCCGAAATAGCGCTTTAATCCTATTCGATTGTATACCCTCCCCTCAAAGTCAAAAGGATAATAGACGTAATACCCCAGTTGTGTTATCAAACTTAATTTATTGATAAACAGTTCGTGCCCCAAAAAAACACCTACCCTTTTAAAATCCGTATTTGCAGCAATGTTCATTTCAGGAAACGAAATCGCTTGGAAACGAATCAATTCTTTTAAAAAATTGGAAAAGAATAGATCTGTGCCAAGTTGAAGGGCACTTTTTCTACCCAATCGCTTATCGGCATATGCAGAAATTATCCAAAAACCGTAGCGGCCTGAATTGACCACATCACTTTCATTGATTCCCCCTCTCAATGCAATATTGTAGTGAATTGGTTCTAGGGATTTCGCCCTTTTCCCGGGCTTTTTGAACTCATAGTTAAGATCTTTGTCCAAATCATACGTCAGTCCAAAATTAAATGCTGCTGTATTGGTTGAGGTATTTGGTGCCTTAAAATTGGCGTTGGAATAATGAATCAATGAAAGTCCTGCTTTTATACCAAATCCTGCAACCAAATTTTCTTTGTGAAAATTGATCATGGCCATAGTGGAACTTAACAAATGGGAGCCATAGGCATTATTACGAAAATTGGTGTTTTTGTCATAGGGATTGGTGTTGTAGGCAATTCCTTGACCTATTCTGAATTGCAATTTTCTTTTGAAGAAATAGAAATTATAATGTGCATAGAGTCCAAAATGTTCCCCAAGTGTCGGATTCCTCATGTCCTGATAAACGAAAGTAAACCCGGAATCAGGGTACCCATAGTCCGCCTCCCAATCTTGGTGACCAAAACGTTTTCGATTAAAACCTAGGATAAATCCTGCAGGATGTTCGGTTATTAAATGGGAGATATCCGGATTGTGCAAAAGGATAGAACCATTGAACTGGCTGACATCCAAAACATATTTGTTTCGCTTTTTATCCTCCTGGGAAAAGCCAAAAATGATAAAAAGAAAAAAACCAATGAAAAGTAGGTGCTTCATCGGAAGTAAAAGTAGGCATATTTAAATGATAGGGTAGCTAAAAAACTGCTTTGGCTATTGCCTTAATGTTATCTGATTTCCCCATGGAATAGTAATGGAGCACAGGGACCCCGGCTTCCTTAAGCTCTTTCGACTGTTGAATACACCATTCTACCCCTACCTGTCTTACTTCCCCATTGGAGGTACACTTTTCCACCTCCTCTATTAGTTCTTCGGGAATATCAACACGAAAAACTTGGGGCAACAGCTGCAGATGTTTTTTTATGGCTATGGGCTTTATCCCAGGAATTATGGGAACACCAATGCCCACGTCCCTGGCCGCATCAACAAACTCAAAGTATTTTTTGTTGTCAAAAAACATTTGGGTCACCACATAATCGGCTCCGAGGTCCACTTTTTGTTTAAGTCGCTTTAAGTCAGATTTCAACGAAGGGGCTTCCATATGTTTTTCCGGATAACCGGCAACCCCGATACAGAAATCAGCACAATTATCTGTTTCAATGACTTCGTGGAGATAATTGCCACAATTCAACCCATGTATCTGTTTTACCAAATCGGAAGCATATAAGTGTCCTCCATTTGTGGGCTCAAAATACTTCTCCTCCTTCATGGCATCCCCGCGAAGTGCCATCACATTATCAATACCCAGATAGTGACAATCCACCAAAAGGTACTCAGTCTCTTCTTTCGTAAACCCACCACATAGTACATGGGGAATGGCATCTACATCGTATTTATGCTTTATTGATGCACAAATTCCGAGCGTACCAGGACGCATGCGGGTCAATTTCTTGTCCAGTAATCCATCACGGTCTATGTACACATACTCTTCCCTGGAAGTGGTGACATCTATGAATGGTGGATTAAACTCCATTAATGGGTCAATATTATCGTACAATTCTTGAATACTCTTTCCCTTAACCGGAGGAATGATTTCAAAACTGAAAAGGGTTTCCCCTTTTGCACTGCTAATATGGTCAGTAACCTTCATCTATTGTTCAATTATGTTGGGAGCAAGCCACTTTTGGGCCTTCGCTATTTTGATTCCTTTGCGCTGTGCAAAATCCTTTACTTGATCTTGTTGGATTTTCCCCAAACCAAAATATTTGGCCTTTGGATGGGCGAAGTAGTACCCGCTTACACTGGCTGCGGGCCACATGGCCAGACTTTCGGTCAATTTCACTCCAATGTTCTCCTCTACTTGCAAGACTTCCCAAATGGTTAATTTTTCCAAATGGTCAGGACAAGCGGGATACCCTGGTGCTGGGCGAATGCCTTGGTACTTTTCATCAATCAAAGCTTCATTATTAAAGTTTTCCCCTAATGCGTAACCCCAATGTTTCTTGCGTACTTCTTTGTGCATATATTCTGCAAAGGCTTCCGCCAAACGGTCGGCCAGGGCCTTTATCATAATTGCACTATAATCATCATGGTTCCTTTCAAATTCAGTGGCTAATTCTTGGGTGCCAAAACCTGCCGTGACACAAAAACAACCCATGTAATCTTGAATTTCACTTTCCTTGGGCGCAATAAAATCCGCCAGGGCAATATTCGGTACACCTTCACGCTTTTTTAGCTGCTGACGGAGGGTACAAAAAACGGTCCTCTTCAACCCCTCTAAATTTCCCCGTTTAAGGGAGACCTCGATATCATCACCTATGGAATTTGCCCTAAACAATCCAAAGATGGCTTTACCTTTCAATAATTTTTCGTTGAATACCTTTTTTAGCATTTCTTGAGCATCTTCAAAGAGTTCAGTGGCTTGTTGGCCAACCACATCGTCCTTTAAAATATTGGGATACTTCCCATGTAAGTCCCAAGAGCGGAAAAATGGGGTCCAATCGATATACTCTTGAAGCTGGGACAAATCAAAATCATCCCAAACTTGAATACCCAACTGCTCGGGTTCTTTGATGTCTTCTTCTTTGAAGTCTATCTGCAATCTGTTCGCTCGGGCTTCTGCTATGGAGAGATATTCCTTTTGTTTTGTTCGATTTAGAAATTTATCCCGAAAACTTTCGTAATCCAGTTTTATCGCTTTTTTATACCCTTCGGAGCTTTCTTTTTGCAACAGATCTCCTACAACGGTCACCGCTCTGGAGGCATCATTTACATGCACTACGGATTGGCTATAAACCGGATCAATTTTTACTGCAGTATGGGCTTTGCTCGTTGTGGCACCTCCAATCAAGAGCGGAACCTCAAAATTTTGACGTTCCATTTCCTTTGCAAGGAAAACCATTTCGTCAAGGGAGGGAGTTATCAAGCCACTAAGACCGATAATATCTACTTTTTCCTCCACCGCTTTTTGAATAATTCTTTCTGGGGGCACCATGACACCCAGATCCACTATTTCATAATTATTGCAGGCCAATACTACCGAAACAATATTCTTTCCAATATCATGCACATCACCCTTTACAGTGGCCATCAAAATTTTTCCAACGGCCTTTCTAGCTGAAGCATCTGCATTGTTTTTTTTCTCCTCTTCGATAAAGGGTTCCAAATAGGCAACCGCCTTTTTCATGACCCGGGCAGATTTTACTACTTGTGGCAAAAACATTTTCCCACTTCCAAATAAATCGCCTACTACGTTCATCCCTTTCATAAGGTTGTCTTCAATTACCTCAAGCGGTTTTGAGGCTTCTAGACGGGCTTCCTCAACATCTTCGATAATATACTGGTCAATTCCCTTAACAAGCGCTCGTGTAATACGATCTTGGAGCGGTTCCTCCCGCCATGATACATCCACCTTACTTTCCTTTACTTTGCCCTGAACCGTTTCGGCAAATTCCAAAAGTCGTTCCGTGGCATCTTCCCTTCGGTTAAGGATGACATCTTCAACATGACCTAACAATTCCTTCGGTATATCATCATAAACCTCAAGCATCGCAGGATTTACAATGCCCATATTCATGCCGGCCTTTATCGCATGATATAAGAACACGGAATGCATGGCTTCCCGAACTGCATTGTTTCCCCTGAAAGAGAAGGAAACATTGCTCACTCCACCACTTACACTGCAGTAGGGTAAGTTTTCACGCACCCATTGGGTTCCCTCAATAAAGTCCAAGGCATTTCTTTTGTGCTCCTCCATGCCTGTTGCCACTGGAAAAATATTCAGATCAAAAATGATGTCCTCTGGAGGAAAATTGACGCGGTCCACCAATATGCCGTAGGAACGTGCTGCAATTTCTATTCTGCGTTCCAAATTATCGGCTTGACCCACCTCATCGAAGGCCATAACGATGACCGCCGCACCGTATCGCTTGATTAATTTTGCTTGACGAATAAACTCACCCTCACCTTCCTTTAAGCTAATGGAGTTGACCACACATTTCCCTTGGACCACTTGAAGTCCAGCCTCAATAATTTCCCATTTGGAGGAATCAATCATAATGGGTACCCTTGAAATATCAGGCTCGACCACAATTAAGTTCAAAAACTTGACCATGGCGGTTTTTCCATCAATCAACCCATCATCCATATTGACATCAATGATTTGGGCACCACCCTCTACCTGATGACGCGCAATCTCCAAAGCCTCTTCAAACCTTTCTTCCTTGATTAATCGAAGGAATTTCTTGGAACCCGCCACATTGGTGCGCTCCCCGACGTTAATAAAATTACTTTCGGGAGTAATCACAAGTGGTTCAAGACCACTTAAACGCATATATTTTAATCCTTGTGAGCTCATCCGAAAGCGCTTGTTTAAGCAGGGTATTTAAATTTGCGTGGTTGGTATTTTGCGACCAGTTCTGAAATCGCCTTAATATGCTCCTCTGTAGTCCCGCAACACCCCCCAACTACATTGATCAATCCTTTTTCAAGGTATTCCCCAATTTGATTTGCCATGATCTCCGCAGTTTCTTCGTACTCGCCAAAGGCATTGGGCAGACCGGCATTGGGATGTGCCGAAATGGCAAAATTTGATTTCGCTGATATCACTTCCAAATACGGAGTAAGTTGCTTTGCCCCCAATGCACAATTAAATCCTACGGACAACAACGGTAAGTGGGAAACCGATATTAAAAAAGCTTCCGCTGTTTGTCCAGATAATGTTCTACCACTGGCATCCGTAATCGTTCCACTTACCATGATGGGTATCCTTTTGTTTCTTTCCTCACTAACCTCTTCAATGGCAAATAGTGCTGCTTTGGCATTAAGGGTATCAAAGACCGTCTCTACCATTAATAGGTCCGCACCACCATCTAGCAGGGCTTCGGCCTGTTGTTTGTAGGCAACTCTAAGTTCCTCAAAGGTAATTGCCCTGAATCCAGGGTCGTTTACATCAGGTGACATACTAGCCGTTTTATTGGTAGGTCCCATTGTCCCAATGACAAAACGCGGTTTCTTAGGGTCTTTTGCCGTAAACTCCTCAGCCACTTTTTTGGCGATACGAGCAGATTCCAAATTCAATTCATACACCAGCGCTTCCATTCCATAATCGGCCATGGCAATAGTGGTTCCAGAGAACGTATTCGTCTCTACCAAATCAGCACCAGCCTCAAAATATTTCCTGTGTATTTCCGCTATGGCCTGGGGTTGGGTCAGGGATAATAAGTCATTATTTCCCTTTAAGGGTATCGGCCAATCCTTAAATCGTTCCCCCCTAAAAGCTTCTTCCGTGAATTTATAGCGTTGTAACATGGTACCCATGGCACCATCCAAGACCAAAATGCGTTCCTGTAATATTTCTTCAATTCTCGACATAACAAAATCCTTGTCCCAATGGAGCGTTTATGGAAAATATCAAGTAAGTGGAAGTATGAATTCTTAATTGTTATCCTTCCTGACTTTGGCAGGTAGAATGTAGCACCTTCTCGTAGTCGAGGGTTGCCAAGGTTTCAAAGGGTCCAATCCCTCCACCTTTCTTGATAACTTTCAATAATCAATGAACTAGAAGCAAAGAAAAGGTTCATTGGAATGAAAACCAAAAAAACCTTCCAAAAAAGCGTTTGGAAGGTTTTGGTTGATGAAAAACTCCTAACTCAAATAATACTTTGGACCACTTCTTTTTTGGCCTCCTTCTTACTACCATCAAAACCTTCAACCCCTCCAACAGTAGTATATTTCATTACAAATCGTTTATTGGGATGGACAATTTGATAAGCGTATTGACACATCACGGCAGCCTCATGAAAGCCAGAAAGGATGAGCTTTAGCTTTCCTTCGTAGGTATTGACGTCACCAATGGCAAAAACACCTGGAATATTCGTTTGATAGTCCTTTGCGTTGTTGACTTTGATGGCATTTTTCTCAATCTCCAATCCCCAATCGCCCAATGGACCCAGCTTAGGGGATAAGCCAAATAAGGGAATGAAATGATCGACTTCCAGATACGTCGGTTCCTTTTCCAAATCATTGTATTTTATAATTACCGCCTGCAACTCTTCTCCCCCATGCAGTTCCTTCACTTCGGCTTTGGTATACAATTTTATTTTGCCCAATTGTGCCAGTTCCCTTGCCTTTTCAACAGAATCCAAAGCCCCGCGAAATTCATTTCTTCGATGCACTAAATAGACTTCCGAAGCGATATCAGCTAAATAAATGGCCCAGTCCAAAGCAGAATCCCCGCCACCGGCAATGACCACTTTTTTGTTTCGGTATACTTCGGGGTCTTTGATGATGTAAGCCACGCCTTTATCCTCAAACTGCTCCAAATTGGCCAATTGGGGCTTTCTGGGTTCAAAAGAACCCAATCCCCCAGCAATGACCACTACTTTGGCCTGATGTTGTGTTCCTTTGTTCGTGGTTACGACGAACGAGCCATCCTCTTGTTTCTCCAGGGTTTCGGCACGTTCCCCGAAGGTATACCCTGCTTCGAATGGTTGTATTTGTTCCAACAATCGGTCAACCAAATCCCCTGCCAAAATTTCTGGATAAGCAGGAATATCATATATTGGCTTTTTTGGATAAATCTCCGAACATTGCCCTCCTGGTTGCGGTAAAGCATCAATCAAATGGCACTTTAATTTTAATAGTCCTGCCTCAAAAACCGTAAACAGTCCTGTTGGCCCAGCGCCTATAATCAATAGATCGGTTTTAATCATTTTTTATATTTTTTTATACTTTTTCAATCAATTTTTGGGTGATTTCGTTCATTTTATTCACTTTTTCCTCAAAATCACCTTTTATCGTTTTTCTGAATTCGTTCAGGTTTTGAACCATTTTGGTAATGTCATCTGGCAACACCTCTTCAAAGAACTGACGCAACCGTTTGGCTGTGGTTGGGGACTTTCCGTTGGTAGAAATCGCTACTTTCACATGACCCTTGGTGACAATTCCGCCCATATAAAAATCACAAAGTGGGGGATTGTCAGCCACATTGACCAAAGTGTTCAATTTTCGACAGTCCGCATACACTTGAAGGTTGACTTTTGGTTTATCGGTAGTAGCAATGACCATATGCTTCCCATACAGGTAATTGGCATTGTAGCTATTTTTGATTAAGGCAACCTCATGCCTTTTTGCCAACTGTAGGGTTGCCTCCCGAAACATGGGGGCTACCATGGTTACTTTGGCATCTGGGCTCGATTTTGTCAAAAAATGTAATTTTTCCTCAGCTACAAATCCTCCACCTACAATCAAAATCTCCAATTGCGAAGCTTTAAGGAAGATCGGATATAGATTATTTCGTTCCATCATAGTAAAACTTCATGTTGTAGTTGAATTTCCAGGAGTCTTTTACGATGATTCACCACTTCGCCGATAACAATGATGGCAGGATTGGACAACTGTTGCTCCCTGACCTTGGCTTCAATGGTTGCAACAGTGCCAATGCCTATCCTTTCATTCGTGGTGGTACCCTCTTGAATCACGGCAACAGGGGTTTCTGATTTCCCTTGGGATTGGAACAAATCCATAATTTCACACAATTTTGACATCCCCATCAAAATCACAACGGTTGCGGTTGATTTTGCCGCCAAAGCCACGTCATTTGATAATTTATGCTCTTTGGTCGTGCCCGTTATCACCCAAAAACTCTCTGAAGAACCTCGTTTCGTTACTGGAATCTGAGCTGCCGCTGGAACAGCCACTGAGGAAGAAATTCCCGGTACCACTGCCACGTCTAGCCCTTGTTGGCTGGCATATTCCATTTCTTCAGCCCCACGACCAAAAACAAAGGGATCTCCCCCTTTAAGTCGAACTACATGCTTTCCTGAAAGTGCCCGTTGTACGATCAATTCATTGATTTGTTCTTGCTGGTACCGGTAACACCCCTTTCGCTTACCCACAAAAATATGTTCGGCCTGCGGGGCATATTCCAACAGCCGCGTATCTACCAAAGCGTCGTAGAGAACCACGTCAGCTATATTGAGCGTCTTGATTCCCTTAAGCGTAATCAACTCCAAATCACCAGGTCCTGCCCCAACCACCGTTAATTTACCTTGCCTATACATGTGCCAATTCCAGTTTTCGATGTCCTTCCAATTTTGCCAATACCAATTTGGCATCCTCTAAATAGGATTTGGCAAAAGATTCGGAAGGCAGGTTGCCATTCAACTGCAATACCAGATTTTCAAATCCTCCTTCAAAAATGATCTTCCCATTCTCAACAAATAATCGATTAAAATCCTTGATGATGCTGGCGTGCGTATTGGTCTTTGTCTTCTCCGCGGTGAGCAGTGCCTTGGCCGAATTGACCATGGACTGGTAACTGTAATAGATACTAGCAGCCCACTTGGCTTCTTCAATCGCCTCTTCCGCTCTTTCTATCTTCTCCTGGCTCTCAAAAAACAAGGTGGCCACCAGATCCACAATGACACCGGCACATTCCCCAATGCCGATTTCCTTTTTGTACTTTTCGGTATTGCCCCAATCGATAAAATCATCTTGGGTCAGATTGTCAATATTGGAAAGGTGCTTCAGGAAATCATAGAAATAACGCTCTCCCCTTTCAACATAATACTCCTCAAACTTTTTACCATTGCCATTGGCCTCAAAGTCGTTCAAGATCAAACGCAGTGCTTCTGGCCCACGCTTACTGGGAATTTTCACCACCTTATCCGCAAAGGTTCCTTTTCCATTCCCGTGGTTTCCTCCCCCTAATAACACTTGTAGTGCCGGGGCCACCAATTTATCCTTGGTTCGAATACTCATTCCCTGAAAACCAATATGGGCCATGTTATGCTGCCCACAGGCATTCATACAGCCACTTATTTTAATAACCACATCAGGATTGTGAACATATTGGGGATACTCTCGGGCAATGACCCCTTCCAACTCTTCGGCAATACCGGTACTACTGGCAATACCCAAATTGCAGGTGTCCGTACCGGGGCAGGCAGTGATGTCCAAGGCCTTATTATAACCCGCTTCGGCAAAACCCAATTTCAGTAATTCTTGATAGAAAAAAGGCAATACATCCTCCCGGACAAAAGGAATCAAAATATTCTGCCTAAGGGACAATCGAATCTCTGAAGACGCATACTCTTGGACCAATTGGGCCAGCTTACGCGCTTTATCGGTATAAAAATCCCCGAGCAATACTTTAATGCCAATGGCCACAAAACCCTCTTGTTTTTGGGGAATGATGTTGGTGGATTTCCAACGCTCAAAGGCTTTTTTATCCTTGATTTCAACGTCCCGTACTTGGAAATTTGCAACCAAAGGTTTCGGATAGCTTTCAAAATCGATGGGATATGACCGCATTGGTATCGCTTTTTGCTCTGCTTTCAACAGTGCTTTAAACCCATCCAAACCAATATCCTTCAAAAGAAACTTCATTCTGGCCTTCGCTCTGCTTTTGCGTTCACCGTAGCGATCAAAAACCCTTATGACCCCTTCCATCAACGGAATGATTTTATCGGCGGCTAGAAAATTATATAATTCATCTGCATGTCGAGGCTGAGAACCCAAGCCTCCACCAAGCATTACTTTAAATCCTCTGATTCCATCAACGATTTTGGCAATAAAACCCAAATCATGCATATAGGAAAGTCCAGTGTCCGAATCGGTACCGGAAAAGGACACCTTAAATTTCCGGCCCATTTCCTGACCGATGGGATTGCGCAAAAAATATTCAAAAACGGCTTGGGCGTAAGGTGAAACATCAAAAGGTTCGTCAGGGTCAATACCTGCAGTCTCCGATGCAGTAACATTTCGCACAGTGTTACCGCAAGCTTCTCGAAGGGTGACCTCATCCCTTTCCAACTGCGCCCATAACTCTGGAGTACGTTCCAGGTCAACATAATGGATTTGAATATCCTGTCGCGTGGTGATATGCAAACGTCCTGTAGAATACTCATCGGCAACATCCGCTATGCGAAGCAATTGGTTGGAAGTAACCTTCCCATAAGGAAGTTTAATTCGAACCATTTGAACCCCCTGCTGCCGTTGACCATATACTCCCCGTGCCAAACGAAGACTGCGAAACTTTTCTTCATCTGCATTTCCCTCCTTAAACTGACGAATTTTTCGTTCCAATTCAATAATGTCTTTCTCGACTATTGGATTCTCTATTTCGGTTCTAAAACTTTTCATTATCCTATTTATCCTATATTTTTAATAGGTTTTTATCCAAAACAATTTCCAATCCCAATCCAAATTCCAATTCTATTTAATAAAACCTACCCCGGCTGTAGTATTGGTCTGTTCATCAATCAGAATAAAAGCTCCGTTAGATTTATTCTCCACGTACGAATCGACAAAAACCGGTTTACTTAATCTGATTTTGACCTTTCCTATTTCATTCAGTCCTAGCGTTCCTTTCGATTCGGTTTCACCTGAAAAGTCCGTCGCAACAACGTTTCCTACTTCAGAAATCCTTGACAGCACTTGATTTGTATTGTGCTGCACAATATACCTTGACCCGGCTGTTAGCTGTTTATTGTCCATCCAGCAAACCATGGCCGTCAAATCCTTCTCTACTTTGGGCAGTTCGTTGATCTTTACTAGCATATCGCCTCGAGCGACATTGATTTCATCTTCTAAGGTCACCGTTACTGAGCTTCCGGCCGTTGCTGTCTCATACGATTTATCATAAAAATAAATGGACTTTACTTTTGAGGTAATCATAGATGGCAAAATGGTTACCTCCTCTCCTACTTTTAAATCCCCTCCTTTTATCTTACCAGAAAATCCCCTGAAATCATGAAATTCATCCGTTTTTGGGCGGATAACTGTTTGTACCGCGAATCGGAAATTGCCTTCTTCTTGCACATCCTTACCTTGGAGTCCTTCCAAATGTTCCAGTATGGTCTCACCTCCATACCAAGACATCTCGGTTGATTTTTCCACCACGTTATCTCCTTTAAGGGCGCTTACGGGTATATAGGTCACGTTTTGCTCAATATACGTGCTATTTGCATTGAGTTTTTCAAAGTTGCGTTTGATATCTTCAAAAACACTTTGGTCATACCCCACTAAATCCATTTTATTCACCGCCACAATCACATCTTTAATGCGCAAAAGGTTATTGATAAAGAAATGGCGATAGGTCTGTTCAATTACTCCTTTTCGGGCATCAATTAGGATAATGGCCACTTGGGAGGTTGAAGCACCCGTCACCATATTTCGAGTATACTCCACATGACCTGGGGTATCCGCTATGATATAACTTTTATTGGCCGTTGAAAAGTAGATATGGGCCACATCAATAGTAATGCCCTGTTCCCGTTCAGCCACCAAACCATCAGTAGCCAATGAAAAATCAAGATAGTCATAGCCCTTTTTCTCACTGCTGCTTCTAATCGCCTCAATTCTATCATCAGTCAAAGAATGGGTATCGTAAAGTAGCCTTCCTATTAAGGTACTTTTACCATCATCAACACTTCCTGCGGTTGCAATTTTAAGTACATCCATCTTTCTAAAAATATCCTTGTTGTTTACGTTTTTCCATAGCTGCCTCCGAGCGTTTGTCATCAATACGGGCTCCGCGTTCAGAAATCTTGGAGTCCCTGATTTCAGCGACTACTTTATCAATGGTATCGGCACCTGATTCCACCGCCGCGGTGCAGGACATATCCCCCACGGTTCTGAATCGCACTGTTCGCTCTTGGACCTCTTCGTCCTCCGCTCGAAACACCACATCGTCTTGTACGGACCAAATGAGCCCATCACGGATGAAGGTATTCCGCTGATGTGCAAAGTAAATGGAAGGTACTCCTATTTGTTCTTCTTGAATGTAACTCCAGACGTCCAGTTCCGTCCAATTGCTAATGGGGAAAACCCTCACATTTTGGCCATGCTCAATGTTTCCATTCAACATATCAAACAATTCGGGTCGTTGATTTTTTTCGTCCCATTGCCCAAAATCGTCACGGACCGAAAAAATACGTTCTTTGGCCCGGGCTTTTTCCTCATCCCTTCGAGCACCTCCAATACAGGCATCGAACTTAAATTCTTCAATGGCGTCCAAAAGGGTTGTGGTTTGTAGTGAATTTCGGCTTGCATACTTCCCAGATTCTTCAATTACTTTGCCCTGGTCAATGGAATCCTGTACTTTTCGTACAATCAATTCCACCCCCAGCTCAGCAACAAGACGATCTCTAAATTCAATAGTTTCAGGGAAGTTGTGTCCGGTATCAATATGCATTAAGGGAAAGGGGATCTTGGCTGGCCAAAATGCTTTTTGAGCCAAACGCACTAGGGTAATGGAATCCTTTCCACCAGAGAATAATAAAACGGGGCGATCGAATTGGGCAGTTACTTCGCGGAAAATATAAATAGCCTCATTTTCGAGAGCATTTACATGTAATTTGTTCATGCTCTTAGGGGTAGCTGCTTCTATGTCTTTTAGCAATGTTTCCAAGGTTTTGTTCTTTGATTAGGTATGAAGGCCGCACTCTCGATTGGCCAATACTTTTGTGGGGTCAAAATAGTTGTGCTCGTTGGGTAATTGATATTTTTCCAGATAGCTGTCAAGTTGAGTATCCGACCAATAGAAAAAAGGACTGACCTTTAGCACCCCATCCTTACTTAAACTCAATATGTCCAAGGAGTCCCGAAGGGCGGTCTGGCCCTTACGAAGATTAGTGAACCAGACATCGGGTTGGTGTTCTTTCATGGCCCTTTTAAAGGGTTCAAGTTTCACCTGTTCCGTGAACACTTTGTGTAGGGGATCATCAATATCTGGAATTCCCATGACCACATCACGATGGGCAGAGGTCTGTGCGGGCACATAAAGTTGAACGTTCAATACCAAACGCGAAATTAGGGTTTCGGCATGGCGGTATGTATTTGGGGTGTTGTACCCAGTATCACACCAGATTATGGGAATGTCAGGGTCCACATCTGCCACAGCGTGTAAAATAGCCACCTCATAGGGCCTAAAATTTGTGGTCACCACAGGTTTATTCCCATGCCGAATGGCCCAAGCAATAATCTCTTGAGGGGGAATGCCCTTTAATTGAGCGTTCCATTTAGGTAATTGATCCTCTGACATACTGAATTCCTTTAATTATTTACCCCAACTGATGGTATTCCAAATTCGTTCATGAAAAAAATAAAGCACCATTTTAGTTACCAGTTCCACCACTCCAATGGAAAAAGCCAAGGTAAGTGTACCTGTTATAACCCAGGAAATAATAATAGTGTCCAAAGTCCCTATGGCCCTCCAACTGATGGACTTGGCAATACTGCGTTTTGGACTCTCGGAACTTTTGTCCTTTTTATAAGAGGTTTTTTCCTTTTTTTCTGAAATAATCAGTTGGTCTGCAATCATAATTTATTATCCTATAGATTTAGTAGGAAATACAAACATAAACCTTTTCAGTCAATGGGAAAGTTAAAGTCACGATAAATATTAGTTTATCCTATAGTTTTAATAGATAATTAGAAAACTTAATGTGAAATTGGCGTATTGATAATTAGGTGTGGTTATTTGGCAATTAAATCGGCAAGAGAGGTATTTCGATAGACTTCGAGGTTGGCATCCCTTACTTTTACCATTAATCCAAAGATGGAACAGGTATTTTCATCTGGGCAATCGTCACATTTTTCATAAAAGTTGAGACTTACACAGGGTACCATGGCAATTGGGCCCTCCAAAACACGCATAATAGCGGTCATGGGAATATCTTCGGGATCTTTAATCAAATAGTAGCCTCCACCCTTTCCTTTTTTGGAACCTAAAAAGCCATTTCTGCGTAAGGTGAGTAGAATGCTTTCCAAGAACTTTTGGGAAATGTTCTCGCTTTCCGCTATTTCAGCAATCTGAATGGGTTCACGACTTTCCCTTTTGGCAAGAAAAGTCAACGCCTTTAAGCCGTATTTCGTTTTTTTGGAGAGCATCTTCCGAAGATAATCAAAAACTATGGTTATTATCCAATGGTGTTTTTTGGCGTTTCGGTATTCCTTGAGTTTCTTTATTTTTAAGATGATGAACAAAACTTTTTACGCGTTCTTGATTTTTTCGTTTATTGTCCATACCGCAGGATGGTCACAAGATACCATTGTCCCCCTTTGGCCGGACAAAATACCATTTCGTATTGAAACCGACGAAACCGAAGTCCATCAAAAAGAAGGCATCCTACGAATCAGTAAAGTACAATATCCAGAAATTGAAGTATATCTACCAAGCAAGGCCAATGCCACTGGGCATGGTGTACTCATTTTTCCTGGCGGAGGCTATCACATCCTTGCATACGACTGGGAGGGTAGGGATATCGCAAAAATGCTCAACACCAAAGGAATTGCTGGTGTTGTGGTTAAATATCGTTTACCCACTTCCGCTTCTATCCATAAAAACCATTTGGTGCCCCTTTTAGATGCCCAACGTGCACTAAAACTGGTCCATACTATGGCCGAAGGACTCAACCTTGATTCCAATAAAATAGGAATTATGGGATTTTCGGCCGGAGGGCATTTGACAGCAAGTCTGGGGGCACACTATGATCAAGAGCTCATAAAACCACATGATGAAATAGATGTAATGGAAGCTCGCCCTAATTTTATTGTCCTACTATATCCGGTTATTCAATTTGGATCTGCCTCCACCCACAAGGGTTCCCAAGAGGCACTATTGGGAAAAAGTACAGAAACGCAATGGGTTGATTTTTTTTCGCTTGAAAAACAGATAAGGGATGACCATGCTCCCACTATCTTGTTCCATGCTAGTGATGATACCGGGGTACCTGTGGAAAATAGTCTTTCACTTTATCAGGCCCTGCATCAAAAAAATATTCCAACGGCCTTACACATATTTCCACAAGGAGGCCATGGTTTTGGTTTGGCCCCGCAAATGCCTTTGGTGAAGGAATGGCCCAAGCTTTTGACGGATTGGATAATGAATTTATCCAACGATAAAGAATAGCATGTGAGATTTTGTCTTAGGTCTGTTTTGGTCAATACACTTTCATTTCTTTCTGGTCTGTCCTTATCTACGGGTCATTAATCAAATCACTACAATAGGGAATAGCAGGAAAAACGACCTCTGGACATGCTTGAATGGACGTTGGTCTTCCTGGTCAATTGACAATCAGCGTGCTGCCCTGAATTCCAGTGGCTTGATACATTGATGATGCCGATTTCTATTTTCGCCAATTGTTTTTCTTAATACAATTACCCTGTTACCACAAGTGAACCAAAATAAATGAAATAGCGAAAAAAAGCTGAATTCCATTCGGATTTGAAGCTGCTTAATAACATCAGTAATGTCTGAGTTTTGTACTGATGGAAAATATATACAAACATCCGTAAAATGTATATCTTCAAATTAACTTACGGCCTTAATTTTGTGACCTAAACAAAGAGGTACGTTGATGATTCCTCTGAATGTTTACATCCTTGAAAAAACTCAAAAAAATAGTAACGCGAATGCTTCTGTCCATAGCCATACTCATTGTTTCGTTGGTCCTTATCTATTTAGCCTTTGTTAATTTCTATCCTTCCTTTGGCGGCGATGTGGACCAAGAACGGCAGGCCCTATACATTTCTTCGCAGCAGTTCAACAACGGAAAGTTCATCAATACCAAAGAGGAAATCCCTGAAGCGGCCAGTTTTTCCAAGATGGTATCCATAGGGCGAAAGTTTTTCTTCGAAGAGGTAGAAAACGGAAGACCTAATAAGGACCTAGCCGTTCAAAAAATAGATTCAACGAACATCGCTTCCTACCAGAAAGGGGCCCGTCTCATTTGGTTTGGACATTCGGCCTTTTTATTACAAGTGGATGGGAAAAATATCTTGATCGATCCCATGCTTGGTACCGTACCCGCGCCCCATCAATGGATGGGTGCCAAACGCTTCAACTTAAATTTGCCAATTGACATCGAAAAACTACCTAAAATTGATGCTGTGGTAATTTCGCACGACCATTATGACCATCTGGATTATGGTTCCATCAAAAAGCTCAAGGACAAGGTAGAAGCCTATTTTGTTCCCCTTGGTGTTGGTGTCCACTTAGAAGCTTGGGGGGTGTATCCAGATATCATTAAAGAAATGGACTGGTGGGAAGAAACCACCTTTAAAGATCTGCAATTGGCTTGCACCCCTGCCCAACATTTTTCGGGCCGGAAGTTTACCAATGGCCAAAGTACCTTGTGGAGTTCCTGGGTCATCAAGTCGGATAGCACCGCCCTGTTTTTTAGTGGGGACAGTGGCTACGGACCCCATTTTAAACAAATTGGAGCACAATACGGGCCGTTTGATTTTGCCATGCTAGAATGCGGTCAATACAATAAAATGTGGCCCGATATCCATATGTTTCCTGAAGAAACTGCACAAGCCGGAGTGGATGTTGGAGCCCAGGCCATAATGCCCATTCATTGGGGAGCCTTTAAACTGGCCTTGCATTCCTGGACCGACCCCATTGAGCGGGTTTCCAAAAAAGCCAAAGAACTGCAAATACCACTGGTTGCACCACAGATTGGGGAGCCCATCCTAATTGGCGAACTGCCAAAACCGACCACGGTGTGGTGGTAATTCCGAAGGATGGTAAAGTGCACACAGGAAAACATATACAAACTTCAGAGAAATCTATACGGTGATTTTCGTGTAGCACATTAGTTTCGTCAAAAGAAAAAGAACAAATGCAACTGGTATCAAAAATTTACATGACCCTTTTGCTCCTGATGTGCATAGGAATGTTGATTTGGGGCATAGGCGGATTCTTTGAATATTTCACCGGAGTCAAGCCTTTTATCAAATTACAGAACGATGCTTATCCAAGTGGGGTGCAATTTGTGCATTGGCTGCTCATTACCTTGACCGCCAGTGTTTTTCTATGGGGATATCTGACCAAATGGAAATGGACCCCTTTTGTTATGGTTTTGCTGTTCTCCAATCTGGCCGTTTTGTGCACCATTGAAAGCTTTGATTTTATGTCGGCGCAATGGAGTTTTTCGGCCTACTTCACTGAAATAGCCTCGTACATGGTTCATTCGGCATTTTTATTGCGTTCCTCCTTGTCCAAATCGCGCTTCAAGCATTTTTAATAATTCATACGGAGTGCAACAGTTTCGTCTGCACGAATCTTTGCAATATATTTATTATCAGGATACTACATTTAACAAATGAAAAACGCAATTATAGCAGGAGCATCAGGCATGATAGGAAATTTAATCTTTGAGCATTGCCTATCCTCTTCAGAAATAGGGCAAGTAACCTCATTGGTCCGTAAAAAATCAAACCGTGAGCATCCGAAGTTAAACGAGGTGGTCATTGCCGATTTTGGGGATTTTTCCAAACATAAAGATCTTTTCGAACATGTGGATATTGCCTTTTTTTGTATTGGCGTTTATACGGGACAGGTATCCAATAAAAAATTCAAGGAAATCACCGTAGACTACGCGGTTGCTTTCGCAAAAGCAATTAAGGAAGGTAACCCCAAGGCCACCCTATGTTTATTGAGTGGTGCCGGAGCGGACCGTTCAGAAAAAAGTCGGACTTCCTTTGCACAATACAAAGGGATGGCCGAAAACCAAATTTCGGCCTTAGGATTGGATTTTTATACGTTCCGACCAGGATACATTTATCCGGTGACCCCACGTAAAGAACCCAACATGATGTATCGTATCTCAAGGGCATTGTACCCCTTGATCCGAAGGATGGGTCCCAACAGCAGTATCCAATCGACCGAATTGGCTCTGGCGATGTTCCATGTGGGTTTGAATGGCGCGGCTTCCGAAATATTGGAAAACAAGGATATTTTGTCGTACTCCTAACCGGGCGTATCTGGTGATATAACCCCGCCCTCACCTAACTTCTGGAAAATATATACAATGTTTAGAGAAATCTTTACAGTAATCTATTGGTAAGGAAGGAATTTTACGGTAGTAATTGAACCACAAGCAATATGCCGTATGACAACTTCCAGTAAAGAAAACGTAAAAGTAGAAAAGCTAAGTGCCTCCCACCGCACCATTTACACCGATATCGTCATTGATGCAACCCCGGAACAGGTTTGGTCGGTGTTGACCGATACGGCCTCCTATAAAAATTGGGCCACTTTTTTGGTGGATATCAAAGGGGAAATTAAGGATGGGGAAAAAATTACGGCCATCTTTCAGACCAATCCTAAAAAAGAGAAGCTAAACACCATTGCGCATACCATTTCGGTAGAGGATGGAAAGGAATTTTATTGGGCGGAAAAAGGCCCGGGCGGTATTCGGGACAACCATCACTTTAGGGTAGAACCCACCGGCGACGGCAAAACTCGGTTCGTACAATCGGACGAAATCATGAAAGGTGTCACCTGGTTAATGGGCGGCAACCTATCAAAGATGTATGCAGAGGGATATCAGGCTTTCAATCGAAAATTAAAAGCCGAGGTAGAACAACGATTTAACCCATAACAAGCACAATACCAGAAGAAAATGGATTTCAAACTAAAAAATGTTCCTTCACAAAAAGGTAGGATAGCCATTGTTACCGGTGCCAACAACGGTATTGGCTTTGAAACTACCTTGGGCATGGCCCAATACGGTTTTAAAGTGGTTATGGCCTGCCGCAATATGGCCAAAGCAGAAAAGGCCAAAGCGGATATCCTGCAAAAACTGCCCAATGCTGATTTGGACACCCTACAATTGGATTTGAGCGATTTGGACAGTGTTAGGGCTTTCGCCAAAAACTTTAAAGATCACTATTCCCAATTGGATGTGCTCATCAACAATGCTGGGGTGCTGATATACTCCGGCAAAAAGAATGCAGCCGGGATAGAACTGCAATTTGCCACCAACCATTTAGGTCATTTTTTATTGACCAATCTGTTGCTTGACGTAATGCCCGATTATTCCGCTTCGCGTATTGTGGCCTTGAGCAGTCTGGCCCATAAAACCGCAAAAATCCACTTTGACGACTTGAACGGGGAACATATTGATGATGCCGAGGCTGTTTATGGGCAGTCCAAATTGGCGAATCTAATGTTTGCCGATGAACTGAACCGACGGCTCAAAAAGTCCGGCAAAAACCTGATTGCATCCGCTGTGCACCCTGGAGGTTCTTTTTCCGGACTTTTTACGGAAATGTCCAAAGGATTTAGGTACTATATGTTCAAAACGCTATCACCATTACTTCTCAATTCAAACACTGCAGCAGCGAAACCCGCCTTGTTTGCCGCTTTAAGTCCGGATGTAAAGGGAGGTGAATATTTTGGACCCCAAGGTTTTAAGGAGTTCAAGGGAAAGGTTGGTTTTGCAAGGCGAAGCGACTATTCAAAACGAAAAGATGTGGCAGAAAGACTTTGGCAACTGTCCGAAGAGATGACAGGCCAATCCTTTTTATAATCGCACAACCTTATGGCAGTTTTAAGCTGGAAACGAACCTTAGCAATATCGATGTTCATTGCCATCCTGGCGCTCTTATACCTTTTAAGCGGAAAGTCAGTGCGTACGGAGCTTGTAATCGAGGCGAATCCTCAACAAATTTGGGAAGTTTTAATGAACGAAGAAGGGTATAAAAAATGGAATGGGGTATTGGTTCCCATTAAAGGAGAAATTGAACAGGGTAATAAACTGACCTATAAGTTGGTGCAACCCGATGGTGGTTCCATCGAAATAGGAATGACGGTAGCAAAGTTGATTCCATTGAAATTACTGAATCAGCGAGGAGGCATTCCGGGGATATTTACCTATGACCATCGCTATATTTTAGAACCTGTTGGGAATACGACCAAGGTGACCATCCACGAAGATTTTAAGGGACTAGTTGTCCTATTTTGGGATACGGGTTGGGTACAACAGGCCTATACCGATTTGAATGAATCCCTACGCCGGCACATCCTTAACTAATTCACGACCAAAGTCCTAGCAACGATTGAGAAACATTTGAACCTTAGGGTTTCGTATTAAAAAAACTGTTATGTTTATTCCCGATAAAAGTAAACGCGTGCAGGAAATAGTGCACATAGAGAGCATTTCGGACATGCATGATGTCTTTGGACTGGCTAGGCCAAAACATCCATTGGTGTCGGTAATTCGGTTTATGGATGCCAAAATCAAGCAGGAATACCACCACGTGCGTTGCTCTTTTGGCATGTATTGCATCACCCAAAAAAACGAGACCCAGGGCAGTATGGGGTACGGACGTAGTTCCTACGATTTTCAAGAGGGCTCTATGGTGTTCATTAAACCGGGACAGGTAATGAGCTACGATGGCCATGAATCCAAGGCCAAGGATCCGGGTTGGGCCTTGTTGTTCCATCCCGATTTAATTCGAAAGTCTGAATTGGGAAGCAGTATTGACCATTATTCGTTTTTCTCCTACGATATTACCGAGGCCCTACATGTTTCCGAAGGGGAAAAACAAACGCTCAATGAATTGATTGCTAAAATCGAAAAGGAATACGGCCAAAACATTGACCGCCACAGTCAAAAGTTGATCATCTCAAATATTGAGCTGTTATTGGACTACTGTGTGCGTTACTATGATCGTCAGTTCTATACCCGAACCAATCTTAATAAAGATATCCTAACAAAATTCGAACAGCTATTAAAGGATTATTATTCCAATGGAAATCAATTGAATATTGGCATTCCTTCGGTAGACTACTGCGGAAAACATCTGAACATGTCGCCTAAGTATTTGAGTGACCTCCTAAAGAAGGAAACCGGTAAAAGCGCTAAGGTCCATATTGATGATTTTTTAATGAACGTGGCAAAGAATCGTCTCTTACGCACCACGGAATCGGTGGGTGAAATAGCCTATGGTCTCGGTTATGAGTATTCACAACACTTCTCCAAAATCTTTAAGAACAAAACAGGAATGAGCCCCAGCGAGTACCGAAGTTTGAATTGATAAATAAAAAATACTTCATTATCCAACCCCTACTATACATCGTTGAACATCCCCAATATGTTCCAAACCTACCGATACCCGTACCATACCAATGATTATAGCGATTTTTCGGTATTTTACTCTACCGAGAAACTGAATATATCTGATGTAGAAGTGTTGTCTGCACTATCAGTTACCTGAACCACCCAATAGTACGTTGAATTGGCGGCTACCTCAACTGATATTTCGGTTTCAGAAGTTGTTCCCAGGGTTGTTACCGGTGGGTGGTTCGTATCCAAGAAAACTTCATAGGATACAATGTCACCATCGACATCAGATGCTTCCCAGCGGAGCACAGTGTTTCCTGAACTTACGACAATGGTTTCATTGTATTCAGGACTCAGTAAATCGGCAGGGAAAGGGGCATGATTGACCACTCCCACGCCGGCATTGTAAAATTTCCAAACCTCACTTTCGGCGGTTTGATCCGTCGCATCAGATTTTGACACCACTGACCAACTATAAGGTGCTCCCCTTTCAATAGCAATTTCCAACGCATTGGTATTGCTTTCATGGCTCGATTGGGTACCATCATCCAACTGCTTAAGGTAAACTTGATAGCTATCCGTATGTTCCGACGCGTTCCATTGAAAAAGTAGCCTACTTTGGGTATCGTTGATAATGGTTCCCTCTTGGCATTCTGTATTATCTTCCGGAAAAATCAATGTCGCTGCAACGGGAGGTGCAATCTGCTCTTCCTCTTCGGGAAGCGGATCTGTGGAACTACCACATGACAATAGCAATACAATGTTGCACATACCCCAAAAAGCATAAGATGGTTTCATGATTATTATCTGATTATTATCCTACGGAAGTGCATTGTAGAATCCGATTCGATTTTTAAATTATAAACCCCCGAAGTCAATCTACTAACATCTATTGTAAACGGTCCATTGACATTTTCAAAAGTATTTTGAAACACCAGCTTCCCTGAATTGGTGAATAGGGAAAAATGAACCTTTTCATTGGATTCCGATGGAAGCAGAATGGACAGTTCCCCTTGGGAAATTGGATTCGGATATACCAAAATAGTGGAAACATCGATGTGAAACGTTTCTTCATACACCCCTTGACAATCCTTAGCCGTTCTTACCAAGAGATGGTTTTCTGGAGAAGTTAAGGGTAGTGTAATCTCACTACCAAATGTGGTTTGTGTTTCCCCATTCAATGTAATGGTATATTGGTCACCTCCACTCATCTTCAAGGTCACTGATTGGCCCGAAACATCAATTTTGGAATCGACATTCAAAGGTTCGGGTTCGGTTATCCGAACGGAAAAACAGCGTTCAAATTCCGTTTCGCCTACAACCGTGATACAGACATTATAATTCCCCGCTTCCAAATCTTGAAAACTGACAAATGTTCTGAAACCCTTACGTTCTGAGGTGCTTCCTTCGTTTGACAGGGTAGCAAAGTATTCATGGTCCTCAACTGCAGTTACCAGGATACTCCCGTTGTTGCTCGAGACGCAGGTCTCACCCGTAGTCTGTACCGTAAAATTATTGCTCGGCAAGGTGAACCGTTCACAACCGTTGGAACCTACCAAAGTTCCCAAGGGGGTTTCCGCACATTCGTCCATGGCATTTAAAACGCCATCACCATCCACATCATCGTCGCAGGCATCGCCAAGGCCATCGTTATCAAAATCCGGACCATCGGACTCAGATAGGACAACTTGGTCAGAAAGCATACAACCATTGGCATCGCGAACCCAGACCACGTAAGTACCAGGTGTTAGATTACCGAACCCATTATTCGCTGAAAAGGATATACCGTCCAAACTGTAATCATAAGGCTGTATTCCGCCCGAGGCAACAACGGTTATCTCTCCATCTTCCAATCCTTTGCAGCCAATCTCTGTAACTATCGTGGTAGCCATTAAAACTTCAGGTTCAACAATAGTAAATGTATCACCCAATGCCCATAGGCCATTGGAATCAATCACCCTGATTACGTAGCTTCCAGATGGTAGATTTTCAAAAACATCACTTGATTGTAGGGGTCTAACGCTACTACTTCCCGAGTCATCCAAAAGTTCATAGGCATAGGGTCCAACTCCTCCTGACACTTCTATTTCAATTAGACCACCGGTACCGCCAAAGCACAAGACGGTGTCCGATATTAGACTGTATTCTATGGTCAAAGGCAGTAAACCATCGCAGGCATCACCTGTTCCATTGTTATCGGAATCTGCTTGATCTGGATTAGCAATATTGGGACAATTGTCTTCTCCATTCAATATACCATCGCCATCAATGTCATTATCGCAACTATCACCAAGACCGTCATTGTCCAAATCAAAATCGTTTGATTCTGTCAATGTTGCTTGAATCAAAACCAAACAGCCATTGGTATCCCGGACATAAGCATCGTAGTTGCCGGGAGCAAGGTTTGCGAAATGGTTATTATTCATAAAGAGGGAACCATCCAAACTGTATTCATAGGGGGCAGTACCGCCTGATGCGAACAGGTTCAAGCTTCCATCATTTAATCCTTTGCAACTTATTTCGGAAACAGAAACGGAAGCGGTCAAAGTTTCAGGTTCTAGGACACCGAATGAAGATTGCATATTACAGCCATTGGCATCAACAATTTCAATAGTGTAGAGCCCGACAGAAAGGTTGTCAAATACGTTTAAGCTTTGAAATGAACCATCGTTCAATCGATATTGATATGGAGCCGTTCCACCACTCACGGTAACCTCAATCTCGCCGTCATTGGCTGCATTACAAGTAATTTCCTTAACATTTCCAGCAATGTTGAGAGGCAAAGGTGCTTCAATGGTAATATTGAACAACGATTCTTCACCATTATCATCAATGACCTTTGTTACGTAATTGCCTGCGCCATTGACAATGAAGATATTACTTGCTTGTGCAGCAATAAGCATATTAAGGTTTTCGTCCAAAAGTTCATAAGAGTAAGGAGGAACTCCTCCCATGACCTCTACTTGAATTTCAGCATTGTTGATGCCTGCGCATAAAATAGGACTGATTACCGAAGCTGTTGAAGTAAGGGCAGGAATATCACAAACATCCCCAATGCCATTATTGTTTGAATCTTCCTGATTGGGATTTGGGGTGTTTGGACAATTATCTTCACCATTCAACACCCCATCTCCGTCTTTATCATTTGAGATTATGGTGGTTTGAACTAGGTTTGTCGCTATTGGGGTATTGTTGTCAAAATTGACTGTTGCAAAGCTTTCTACTACATCTCCTATTGAAATCCCTGATTTTGGTTTTATTCGATATGTTATAAACCCTCTACTATTGGTTGGGTCTTCGGAAGTTGTGCTAAGACCAATATCGTAAAAAATGTAGGTTATATCATTGCCATTTGTAATTCGAGTATGCCCCTCATGGCTCATTTCCACAGGTTCAAAGGAGTCCCAATCAAGATTGTCCGGTAATTGTTGATCTATTCTTAAATAGTTGACTTCACTATCGGTCGTGTTTTCAAAATAAATCGTGTAATATAGATTTTTGTCCACTTTGTCAATCTCAAGCTCATTTCCTTCCGTTACTTGAATGCTGTTTGGGTCAATGCTATGGTCAAAGGGCAAATGTAGCTCATAGCTATTATCGGTTTCATTACTGTCCGGATTGGCCACTGTTACATTGGCTGTAAAAAGAGGCCTGTTCTGAGGGTTTTCGTTTGGGTTTGCCCCAGCTCTAAAAATAACATCAACACTTTTACTTTCCATGGGGGCAAAGCTCTGATAGTTCCAAATGAGCTCTGAACCAGCATTGGAGTCGTAACGGGGTGTGCCGCCTGCATAACTCACACGGTTTGAATCAAAGCTAAGGTGCAATCGGGCCGAGCTTTGCATATTGCCAATGTTCTGGTAAACAATCCTGTAGATGGGCAGACTACTTTGGTTTAAAGCTCTTATTGGAATAATGGTTACCCTAAAGTCCTCAACAATAGTGCCTGAAGGGTGACTGCATATATCCAGATAATAGATTTCGCCAAAGCTTGCAAAAGAGGTAGTACCAGGTAAGTTTCTGGTAACGCTTTCAAATCGGGATTCGATAAACTCTGGAGCTACATCATTCTGACCATCCTTAACATAAAGTTGATATTGCCCGTCTTTATTGGTGAAAGTAGAGAATACCCGGCCGTTATTGGTGGAGGTTATCCTAGTGTTCGCCATGTAACTGTCCCAACCATTACAATCATCATTTGTTGGTCTATAGACCAAGTTCCCTCTTATCTGATTAAATGCATACCCACAAAGTTCCGCAACCGGAATCTGTTCGCACTGACCAGCATTGTTATTTACCCGCCAGTTTCTATCCATTTTTATGTAACGACATAAACTCTCAATGGCACAGCTTGTTAGCACTGGGTTGCTTTCTATTAAGAAAAAAGTATCATTCTGCCTACCTGTAAATTGTACATTGGAAAGCGCGGAAACATCATTTAGGGATTGATTGTTCTCGATGTAGATGTGCCTAGTGACCTTTTTTAGGTTTTCAAGCCCATTCACATTGAGCAAGGCATCATTGTTCTTGACTCTGATGCCAACACTCAACTCCTCCAAACCTTCCAAGCCATTTAGGTTTTCCAAGGAGTTATTTTCCTCAATGGTCACGTACCCATCACTAAAGCGCCAATACGTAACCGTTTTAAGGCTTTCCAATCCTCCCAAGCTTTCCAATAAGGGATTTTTGAGAATCTTCAGGGTTTTCAAATCCTCTAAACTGGTAAAGTTCGTTAGGGTCTCTAGACTGTTGTTTTGCCTTATTTCTAAATCATTCAATTCACGGATACCCCCCAAGCCTTGTAAATTGGGTAAGGCATCATTTCGACTTATTTGAACACCCCATGCTTCTTGCAAACTTGACAAAGAACTTATATCAGTAAGTACCTCATTATTACTGATTATAAGTTTTTCTACCTTTTGAAGGTTTCCAAATCCCTCCAACTGTTGTAGTACGGGATTTGAAAACAGCTCCAAGTCATCTCCGATTTCCAATAGCGATTCAAAGGCCAACAACCTGGTCATCTTGGGGTTTCCATAGATTTGTAAATCGCCTAAATACTCCATATTATGAAAGGCGTTCAACTCTGTTAGGTTGGAATTATTGGAAATGTCAATTAAATCGTCCATTTCTATGATTTCTCCAATCCCAAAAAGACTTTCCAAGTTTGGATTGGCAACTATGGAAATACCATGGGTGTTTGCGGGAAAGCTGTTGTCACTGAACAATGTGAGATTGGAAAGCCCTTCAAGATTCACCAATTTTTCATTTCCTCTTATACTCAGTTTCCGACCTATGTAATACAGACCGTCCAAACCACTAAGGTTGAGAAGTTCGTCATTGTCTACAATGTTGACAGAACCGTTCACATTCCTTATATTGTTTAAGCCTTGAAGACTATTAAGAACCGTGTTCCCTTGTATACTAAGACTGCTGGATTGTTCTTCACCAAGTATACCGAGACTACGTAATTCCTCCAATCCATTTAAGCTAAGAAGGTTAATGTTCTCAATAATTTGAAGACTTCGGGTGACTGTTTTAAGCTTATCAAGGCCTGAAAAACCCAAAAGATTGGCATTTTCCTCAATCGAAAGACTATTACCGATATGTTCCAAATTTGACAAGCCCGTTAAATCGGTTATGCTTGTTTCAATGAGTTGTAAATCACGGCCGACCCTTTGAATACTTTCCAATCCTTGTAGCGTGCCAATATCGTCGCCTTGGAGGAGTAAAGATCCTTCTATTTCCGATAAATTGGAAAAGGGGCCATTTAAATTGATGAGTCCATTATTGCCCAACAATACGCCTCCCCTTAAGCGTGTAAGATTGGATAGTTGTTCCAAAGAGGTCAAAAGAGGATTTTCCCTTATTATGATTCCCATACCAGTGACGGGTGAACTAATATCTTCTGCGACAGAAGAAAGATTTTGAAGGCCGTTTAGGTTTGTTATAGTATTGTTTTCTTCTATGTATAGGGATCCTCCAATTCTATTCAGGGATTGCAAACCGTCCAAATCCACTAATTGAGTTTGGGAGATGAACACATTTTTTCCCAATTCCTGGATATTTGACAAGCCCTGTAAGTCAGTTATTGTTCCCTGAATGATTACAATTTCATTCAATTGCGTACAGGTCGGATAGTTAACTATAAAATCATCTATTTCCTGTTGGGAATTGAACACTTGTTGCCCAGAAGGACATTGACCAATGGCGAAAAAAGAAAAGAAAAGAAAAAATAAAACAAGGAGTAAAATTCTTTTCATAGGTTAGGTTTGTCTGGGTGAAATACTCAACGAAAATACCAAAACAATATTTTGGGTATGGAATGGAAGAAAGGTTCTTTTCGGTAAAATGCACTGTTTTTTAACTGTCCAAAATTCAGTGGGGAAAACCTAAAAAATTCCAATCCCCATGTCATTCATCTTCAACCTAAAATCCGAGACGCAATAAACAACGCCAATTGGAAGCCTCTTCATTAGTTCAGCCCCGAACCCAAAACTCCAAGTCCATTGAACTTCTATTTGAGTCAATCCAACACTTGCTTGACATTTATGATAATACAACCAATATATTCCAACCCTATCAAAAGGCTATAATTGGACCTTTTCCCTAAAGGCAAAGCTAGCCTCTCTTGGGTCGAAACACCTGCATCTCTTCATTATTGATCTCTATGTAAGGACCATCAATAAGGTCGATACAATAAGGAATGGCGGGAAAGACGACCTCCAAACACTCCTTTATGGATTTTGGTTTGCCCGGCAGATTCACAATTAACGTCTTGCCTCGAATTCCTGCAGTTTGGCGAGAGAGTATAGCAGTGGGCACATATTGCAAGCTCGTTTGTCGCATGAGCTCCCCAAAACCTGGAAGTAGTTTTTCGCAGACCGCTATGGTGGCTTCAGGAGTGACGTCACGAACGGCGGGTCCCGTACCTCCTGTGGTAACAATAAGGCAACAGCCTTTTTCATCAGCCATTTGAATCATCTCCCCTTCCAGTAGTTCTTGTTCGTCCGGGATTACGGCATAAACTGCTTCCCACGGACTGTTCAACCACAAATCCATCAATCGTTTGACTTCCTTTCCAGGTACATCTTCATATTCCCCACGACTGGCGCGGTCGGAAACATTAATGATACCAATCTTTACTTTTTCCAATTAGCACTGACTTTTTAACGGGTTATCTAGTATGATGAAACCAAAAATAAAGGAAATAGCAAAATGATGGGGTTAGCATCTGGACTCCAAGGCCTGTTTTATATCTACTATGATATCATGAGCATGCTCCAAGCCCACTGAGACCCGAACCATACCATCGGTAATGCCCACCTTTAAACGCTCTTCCCTGGAGAGTTTACTATGTGTCGTTGAAGCCGGGTGGGTCACGATACTGCGAGAATCTCCCAGATTAGCGGAAAGTGACAAGAGTTTGATGGCATCAAAGAACTTGCGACCGGCTTCCAATCCGCCCTTGACTTCAAAGGCAACGACACAACCACCTGCTTTCATCTGCTTTTTCGCGATTTCGTAATTGGGATGTGATTTCAAAAATGGATATTTCACCCAATTGACATTGGAATGGTGTTCTATGAAACTAGCCACTTTTAAGGCGTTTTCACAATGCCGATCCACACGAAGGGCCAAGGTTTCCAAACTTTTGGAAAGTATCCAGGCGTTGAACGGTGATAAGGCCGGGCCCGTAATTCGTGAAAAGCGATAGATCTTTTCAACCCAATGGGCATTTCCAACGGTGATACCAGCCAAAACCCTGCCTTGACCGTCCATGAGTTTTGTACCGGAGTGGATAACCAAATCCGCTCCAAACTTGATGGGTTGCTGCAGGTAAGGGGAGGCAAAACAGTTGTCTACGATAAATATCAAACCATGTCTTTTGGCAATGTCTCCTATAAATGCCAAATCCAACACATCAACCCCAGGGTTGGTTGGTGATTCGGCATATATGATTTTGGTATTGGGTTGGATCTTTGATTCCAATGCCTCCAAATGGGTCCCTTCAAAAAAAGTGGTTTCAATATGCCACTTTGGAAAGTAGGTGGTGTACAGACTATGCGTGGACCCAAAAACACTGCGTGAGGACAAAATGTGATCCCCACTATCCAATAAGGCCGCAAAGGTGGAAAAGACCGCGGCCATGCCCGAGGCAAAGGCAAAACCGGCTTCTGCACCTTCCATCTGGCATACCTTATCAACAAATTCTGACGTATTTGGATTGGAATACCGGGAATAGATATTGCGTTCTTTTTCCTCTGCGAAAGAAGCCCGCATATCTTCCGCATCGGTAAACACATAACTTGAAGTTAGGAACATGGGCGAAGAATGCTCCAGATACTGTGTTCGTTCCAGTTGGTTACGTATGGCGTTGGTTTCAAACTTTTTTTCTGTCATCTATAACTTCTCAGCAATTCTCAAAATATCACCGAACACCCCACGAGCGGTAACTGCAGCACCAGCTCCTGCTCCTTGAACGACTAAAGGTTTGTCCCCATAGGATTCGGTGTAAATCTCAATGATTGAATCTGAACCTTTCACTTGACCCAAGGCACTGCTCTTCGGAACTGAGACCAATTTCACCTCCAAGATGCCTTTTTCTTGTTGCAAATCGCCATGCAAATCACCAACGTAGCGCAAAACATGATCGGGTTTTTGTTGCAATTTGATTTCTTCAAATTTTGAATCCAAGGTTTGTACTTTGGAAATAAACACCTCTTTGCCCACTTCTTCCAGGGCGGCTGGAATCAAGTTTTCAATGGAAATGTCCTCAAACTCGTTGTGCAAATCGAGCTCTCTGGCTAAAATCAATAATTTCCTTCCCACATCGCTACCTGATAAATCTTCGCGTGGATCCGGTTCGGTGTAGCCTTTTTCCATGGCTTCCAACACCACCTGGGAAAATGCAACATCAGATTCTGAAAATGTGTTGAAAATGTAACTTAGTGAGCCCGAAAACACCCCCTTAATCCTTGTGATGTTTTCACCGGACAAATGCAACAACTTAATGGTATCAATTAAAGGCAAGCCTGCACCAACGTTGGTTTCATACAGATATTGCTTTTGATTTTTTTGTAGTGCTTCGCGAACACCGTCGTAAAAATCAAACCCTAGGGTATTGGCAATCTTATTGGAGGAGACCAAGTCAAAACCTTCATTGATCAATGCTTTGTAATGGGCTACAAAATCAGTACTGGCCGTATTGTCCACCGCAATCAGGTTCTCCAAATGGTGCTGTGAGGCAAATTGAACAACATCCTCAATTCCATAAGGTTTCCCATGGACTTTTAATTGCTGTCTCCAGGAATCAGAGATACCGTCCACATCCAACAACACCTTTTTGGAGTTGGCAATCCCGGCGACCACCAATTCCATTCCTTTTCGCTCTTTTATCTTCTCCGTGGATTTCAGTATTTGGTCAATCAAGGTCCCTCCAACCGTTCCGTGTCCAAAAATGAATAGGTTAATGCGCTTGTTCACCCCAAACAGTTGCCCGTGCATTACGTTGACCGCTTTCGTCAAATCCTCTTTTTTTACCACTAAACTTACGTTCTTCCCAGTCACGGTATTATTAAAAAGCAGGGGTACAATTTTGTTTTTTACCAAAGCGTTGAATGGCCTATGAAACGAACTTAAATCCTGACCCACCGCAGAGATAACGGCTACATCGTTTTGAACGGAAATGGTATTGACATCCTTGCTGGTATAGTCTGTTTGGAATTCATCCCTTAAAGCCCTTTTGGCCTCTTCCGCCCTATCCAATTCCACGATAAGTCCAATACCCCTTTCAGAAGATCCCTGGGAAATGATTCCCACATTAATATTCCGTTTTTCCAAGGCTCCAAAAATACGGGCATCCACCCCAACCTTGCCCAATAGTCCACGGCCCTCAAGGTTGATCAATGCTACATCATTCAAAACGGATAGAGAAGTAATACCGTCCTTATCGGATTTTGAACTGATCAAGGTTCCTTTTGAGTCCTTATTGAACGTGTTCAGGATGCGCAATGGGATGTTCTTTTCAATAAGCGGTATAATCGTTTTTGCGTGCAATACTTTGGCACCAAAATTAGCCAACTCATTGGCCTCATCGTAAGAAAGGTTTTCAATGATTTTAGCCTTTCGGACCAAATCAGGATTTGCCGTATAAATCCCATTGACATGGGTGTAATTGAGCATTTCCTCTGCATCCAAATAATTGGCCAAGAGGGCGGCCGTGTAGTTGCTGCCATTTCGTCCCAATGTGGTGGTTTCCCCTTTTTCATTGGCCGCAATAAATCCGGTAACAATGGGGACGTCCCCATTGGTAAATTCCAGAAAACGTCCAATGACCTTGGCCTTGGAAGCACTTTCTTGGATTTTACCATCCCCATAGGTACTATCCGTTACCAAGAGTTCCCTAGAATCAACAAAGCGTGTGTTTAAACCCTTATCGGCCAATAGTTTTGCTACCAACTTCACGGAAAACACTTCGCCAAAGGCCATAACCTCATCTTTCGTCTTCAAGCTGTAATCCCCGATGAGGGAAACCCCTTCAAGAATTTTGGTCAGTCTCGCCATCTCATTGGAAAAATCAATTTGATGGCCTTCTTGCTGGTAATTGAACAATTCAACCAATGCAGTACTAAAATCTTCACTTTTTGCTGCCAATTCCAGTACCCGTTCCAAATTATCCGTAGTCCGTTCCCTTGCCGATAGCACCACAGCCAGGCGTTCTCCCTCGGCAGCCTTTTCTTCAATAAGTTGAAGCACGGTATGCAAACCTTCCCCATTGCTCAAGGATTTTCCACCAAACTTAAGCACCTTCCAAGGACGGTCGTTTTCTGAAGGGAAAACGGACTTCAACAGGTTTTCCAGTTGCTTAAACTCAATCAAAAAGGCATCATGGCCGTGAAGTGATTGTACTTCGCCATAAGTGATATTTGAATTCACCTGTGCAATCCTACGATAGGTCTCTTTGTTCTCTTCTGCGGTAAAGAACAGGTCAGAATTCACACCTATGATATGAATCTTTGTAGCACTGTTTTGGAGGGCCTCAAAGTTTGCAGTACCATTTCTGGTCACATCAATGGTCTTGAGCAATTGGTTCATTAGGCGATAAGCAGATAACTGAAAGCGCTCTTGCAGTTTTTTACCGTGGTGCATCAACCAACTCTCCACATTAAAGACATTGAGTTCTTCATTGGTGCTCCGTTGGAACCGTTCTTTGAAGGATTCAGGAGTGCGATAGCACAACATCGCATGCATACGGGCATCATGAACCGGTTGACATGAATTTTTCAAAATCTGCTCTTGGATTTGACAATTGGCAATTAACCAATCCGTCGATTTCCAATCCGAGGCCACCGGAATCAAATGCTTCGTAATATTGGGGTCCAATGCGGCCATTTCCCAAGCAATACCACCGCCTAAGGAACCTCCAATGATCGTATGCAATTGGGCAACTCCCAGTTGCTTCAATCCCAAAAGGAAAATTGTGGCGATATCCCCAGCTACAAAATCTTTGTACTGATCAATGACAAAACCGTCATAGCCATTCCCCGGAATGTTGAATGACAAAACCGAAAATTTTTGGGTGTCAATACATTTACCATCCCCAATCAAATCGGTCCACCAGCCATTTTTGCCCGCTACATTGGAATTTCCGGTCAGGGCGTGGTTCACCAAAACCACGGGACCTTTATCCAAAGGGCGCCCAAACACTTCGTAAGACAACTGAATGTGTTGGGTGTGCCCACTAAATGTGGTGAAATTTGATAGTTGTAGTTTTTGGAGCATTAAAATGATTTAGGTTCAATCCCCTCCGTCCGCTAAAAGCGAACACCTCCCCTTAACCAAGAGGGGGAGCTATTTATGTTATTACGCCAAAACCGATGTGTCAATGGCGGCAAAAGCTTGCTCCAGATCGGCCTTTAAATCTTCAATCGCCTCAAGTCCAACGGATAATCGGATAAGGTCTTGAGATACACCGGTACTTAACTGCTCTTCTTCTGACAATTGCTGATGGGTGGTACTTGCTGGGTGGATAATCAAGGATTTCGTATCACCGATATTGGCCAATAAAGAGAAGATCTTGGTGGCATCGGTTAACTGTTTGGCAGCTTCAAATCCACCTTTGACCCCAAAAGTGACGAGACCACTCTGCCCTTTGGGCAAATATGCATCAGCCAGGGCCTTGAACGTGCTGGATTCCAAACCTGGGTAGTTGACCCAAGCCACTTCATCCCTATCCTGTAGCCATTTGGCCAGGGCCAGGGCATTTTCACTGTGCTTCTTGATACGCACATCCAAAGTTTCCAATCCTTGAATGATTTGAAAGGCATTGAATGGACTTAAAGCGCCTCCAAAATCCCGTAGTCCTTCCAAAATCAATTTAAACGTAAAGGCGGCGGCACCTAATGCTTCATGGTACACCAAGCCGTGATAGCCAGCAGAAGGTTCCGTAAATTCCGGGAATTTCCCGTTGGCCCAGTCAAAGGTTCCCGCATCAATAATGGCTCCACCTAAAGCGGTTCCATTCCCATTGATGTATTTTGTTAAGGAATGAATGACCAAATTTGCTCCATGTTCTATGGGGTTCAGCAATCCAGGAGTTGCCACGGTATTATCCACAATAAAAGGGACTTTGGCCACTTTGGCCTGTTCCGAAATTCCTTTTAGATCCAATACGTCCAATTTTGGGTTTCCCAAAGATTCTACAAATATGGCACGCGTGTTTTCCTGTACGGCCTTACCAAAATTCTCAGGGTCAGATGCGTCCACAAAGGAGGTGGTAATGCCCAAACGGGGAAGGGTTACCTTTAGTAGGTTGTAGGTTCCCCCATACAAGCTACTGGAAGCCACAATATGGTCCCCGCTTCTTAATAAGGTCAATAGGCCAGTGGAAATGGCCGAAGTACCTGATGCAAAGACCACTGCACCAACGCCTCCCTCAATGGCTGCAAGACGTTCTTGCAAGACTTGATTGGTAGGGTTGTTCAGGCGTGTGTAAATAAAACCCAACTCCGCCAACGAGAATAGGTTGGCTGCATGGTCGGTGTTGTTAAAGACATACGAAGTGGATTGAAAAATAGGCACCGCCCTAGTCCCACTTGTTTGCGTGGTGTCATGCCCAGCGTGAAGGGCATTTGTTGCTGTTGAAAAATTTTGATCGCTCATGTTTTCTAATCTTTATATAAAAAATGTTTTAAAAACACGGAGTCCGCCCAAGGGAAGACAAAATCAAGAAGTTATAAGAAAGTGAATATCGATGTGAATCGATGATTGCTATCTTTTCCCAATGGGATAGAATGTAGCACCTTCTTGACACAAGGGGTCAAGGGTTGCTAAGGCTTCAAAGGGTCTATTCCCTCCACCTTTCTTGATAACTATTCAATACGTGTTTGAACTTATGGGACAAAGATTACATCAGAATTTTGAAAAATCCTAATCATTTTGAAAAATTTCACAAAAACCTAGTGGTTTTATAGATTTTGGGATTTCTCTCATTCGTTCGAAATGACCAATGAGCCTGTTTTGCCATTTTGACATGAAAATGCCAAAGGCATTTGATTGAGAAATCCATTTTATTCCAAAAGTTCAAAACATCTGGAAGATTTTGGTTTCAATGATACCATGATGACCATGTGGGTTTAGGGAAAGTAATCGTTTTGCTTCTTTTACTTCTAAATAAAATGGTGCTGCCAACAAATCCACCCCACTTTGTTTTTTTAAACGGATGCCCTGTCCTGAAATAATATCCCTATTAGGCACAAAATCCCCAGAAGGCAAATGCTCCGTTACTAGTATATATTTGTAGTCATAGAGTTTATCTGCCACTTCTGCAACCTCAGTATTTGATAAGTGCTGCAATACGTGTCTTAAAATGACGCAGTCTCCCTTTGGCAAATCGTCCTTAGCAATGTTCAAACAATAGAATTCTACATTGGGATACGGGAACTGTCTTTTGTTGCGCGCAATCAATTCTGGAACGATATCAACAGCAACATATTTTTTGGCGTGGGGCACCAGTACTTTGCCAATATTAAAATCCCCACAGCCCAAATCACAAACGGTCATAGGTTGATTAAAGGACTTCAAAAATGGGGTTACCATCTCTAAATAGGGATTTACCAATTTAGGATGATGGGAACCCTCACCAGAATAAAATTCTGCTCCATTGTCCCCCCACAGTTTTTCTTGATATACCTGTTGCATGGCATCCCTTGTGGGCCATGGTTCTCTTATTTTTTTAATCGGAATCAGATTTTAGTCAATAGTCACCCAGTATTTTTAACAACCCAGAACAATTGTTCGATTAATGTATGAATTCAAATTTCATCTCTCTCGGGGATGGCCTTCTTCATTTGAGGTGACCATCCATTTCTCTTGATACATCGAAGAATATACTACAGAAATATTGAATGGTAATTCTTGGAAGTCAGAGATTTCCAAATAACTCTTGATCTTGTTTTCATCAACAATGTCGTAGAAATAGGAAAATACATTTACACTTTGTGAAACAGGTATGGCACCTCCGACTTTTAGATCTGTAATTTGATTAAAAACACCATATTCTCTCAATTTAGGGTAAACCATATCAAAAAATGTGAGGATATCAAATTCCCTATTTTGATGGACAACTTTATTGGATTCAATGATGGCAGGGCCCAACCCATCATTTCTTATGCTTAAACTTAAACTCACCTTGGTGGAAGTTAGGGAATCCTTCTTGCTTAGGGTTATTGTGCGATCTATATTCTTACTAAATGTCAATCTTGGCTTAACTGACAATCTACTTTGTTCCCTTAAAAGGTGAGTCTGGTACATGAATATAAGCAATGTCAGCAAACTTATGACCATAGCCGCAAATCCCATTACATGGTCAGACCTAAAGGGTATCCTTCGCTTATTGGTTTTCATGTTACAATGGCGGTTGTTCGTTTATTGACGTCTAACCATGGAATTTAATCTTGTAGCGCCTTATACCCTTCCATTGCTCCTCCATTTTCATTACCTCTCGGGTGTTTTTGGTAATCCAAAAAGTGGTTTTATTCCCATCTTTCTGTTTCAATTGCAATAGCCAACATTCAATTTTCTTACTTCCATCAAAAATTATGCTTTCTTCGCCGATTACTTCATAATTGTAAAAAGCTGGTGCAATGCGCCCCCCGGGATGATAAAACCCAATTCTAAAGACTTTGCTTTTTTGGTAAGGCAAGCATTGAAACATCTCTAAATCCAATTCCCAGTTAAACGTTGGTTCTTTCAACTCTAGATAAAAATCTTTTTTGTCATTTTGAACAACAGTATCCGTTCCTTTAACCGTATTCTCCGTGAAGTCAAAAGCCTCTTTTATACCCCTTCCGTTTTCTGAATAGTGATATATTGGATTAAGGTTTTCTTTTTTGACGATGGATTGAACGACTCTAGATCTAACACTGTCATGATTTTTCCAATGTTGTGACACTGCTATAACATCCTCGCCATTATATTTTGAAAAGGAAATGTTTCGCTCCCAAATAGCTATGTCTAAAATGGTACCATCCCCCTTTTCTACATATACCAAATAGTTATTTTGACCTTCTTTCAAATAACCAACCTCTAAATCGTTTCCGGAAATCTTTAATGGATTATTTTGACAAAAGGCATTGTATTGATACCCTAGTAATACTACTAGAAACAATGTTCTTTTTTTCATTACTCAATATTTATACCAACTCATTAAACTAATCTATAAAGTCGTAATATAGGCCTGGATGGACCCAGCGCCCAATGCTTTTAATTCTCTGGAGTGTGCCTTTAACAGCTTTAATGCCTCATCGTTAATTTTCTTTACGGAAACTTGCTCCCACTTTTCAAGACCCGACTCAAGATCGGAACCAAAAACAGCCCTTGACAACAATTTAATGACCATATAATTCGCAAATCCATGTGCATATGACGTATCATTTGTGGCATTGGTAATGAATTTGTCCAGTATTTGATGTGTGGTCTCCTTGGCCAAGGAAAGTTCGGTCAATTTTGCCCGATACTCCAAATCTGCCTGCTTCAGTTTTGGAAAGACTTTGTAATCCGAAAAATGTTGCCCTTCATGCGATAAATAACTGATTAAAAATTCTTCCTCATCCTTTGGCCCATAGGACTCCTCTACACAGAATAATTTTTCCCTTGTGGCCCATCCACCACTGAAGCTACGGCCAAAAGTGGTGTAATGAGCCCAACCGTTGCTTACAAAATCCCTCATAAAAACTACGGAGACCTTTATGGTTTGTCCTTCGGGAAGGTTGATGGTATAATCCCTTTCTTCCTCGTTTTTCCAAAGATAAAGGTCATACAAATGGCCTGTTTTTCCCACCCCAAGCCCATACATATTCTTGCTCCTAAAAAAATCTTGGAACATGGTATAGTACTCTTTTCGTATTCGCTCTAAACTGGGTTCCGGCTGATAATGTTTTTTTAAAAAGTAGGTCATTTCATCCCTAAATAGGCGATCTGCCAAATCCTGCTCCACATTTTCCACCATTACGGAGCGCCAGTAGTTTTGGAAACGTTTAAAAAGGTCTACAATTTGCGCTTCATTGGTATTGTAATCAAAATCTTCATTCCGGTACAAAAAGCGTTGATGATACCTCGCCTTTTTGTCTCGCTGCTTCTGGGTCAGGGAACTGTCCTCGGCCATTTCCAACATTTCAAGAACGGCATTCAGATTACCCCTTAGCGCATAGGGATACACCTTATTAAAATTCGTACTGTCGATTTTGGGATAAGGGGCCGATTCGTCTTGGCCGTTACCTGCCAAACATATCGCAAAAACCACGAGGGTTAAAGGGAACTTCATGAAACACTAATTAAAATGAAGTCCAAAGAAAGGATTCCGGGCAAAGACCCGATTGTACGGAATTAACCTTTTACAATTTTTCTATATTGCGAGGGCGAAACACCAAAAAAGCGTTTAAAATGCCGTATAAAATGACTTTGATCGTAGAAACCACTTTCCACGGCGATTTCCGTCAAGGACGTTGTTGTATTCAACATCATATCCAATCCCTTGGAAATTCGCTGTCTCAACAAAAACTCACTAAATGTATGACCGGTCTTTGATTTAAACTTTCGCACAAAATAATTGGGATGTAGGCATAATGAATCAGACACTTCATCAATGCTGTATTTTTTTTCAGGACTTAATCGTAACTCTTTGGTTATCTCATTGACCCATAAGGCCCTACCCAAGATTCTTTCCTTATGGTATCGCTGGAACAAAAGACGTAGGTTCTCTTCAACGGTCATGGTCAAAAGTTCATTGGAAAAGTCATTTTGAAAGCCGAAGTAGATTTTAAAAACTTCCAGATTGTTTCTTTCAAATTGTATAAAGTCCGTCATTTTTGGATAACTATGGTCATTGGAAAATGCCTTCTCTATTTCAATATTGAAACAAAAGCTGTTCCTTGACCCAATCTCGTTCTTATGTTCAAATCCCTTGGGTCTGAGTATGGAACTCCCTGTTTTAATGTCATGTTCAGAAATTATGGATTTCTCGTGGTAGAGTCCATGGAGCAATAAGCTTATATAAGGATACTCATGTTCATGCTTGGGAACTTTCATGTGTTGTCCATGATCGGTCCTGGAAAGCATAAAGCCAGGTAACATCCTCATTTTCTGCGTCTGCCCCATAAATTTTCCTGCCTTAAGTTTTTTTGTCTTCATAAATTCAGATCGGACTGTGAAACCAAAACTTTGTTCCCTTTTTCTTATTTAATCTTTTTCAACGATTATACACAAAATTAATAAGCCATCCCTTGATTTTCCGGGCATGGTACTACTTTTGAATACCATTGTTAAAATAACCTAGGTTCATTTCCATATGCCATTCAATTCGTTTGGGGCAAGAAAATCTCAGCGATCATACATCTCGCACTACCTCCCCCGTACGTTTCTATCACCCTAAGGTCGCTATGAAGAATCGTGGTATGTTCTTCAATTCTCCCAATCTGTTCCGATGTCAACGAATCAAAGGCAGTTGTTGACATCACTAAAAAGTCGTTACCTTCCATGCTCTTGACCTGAATCATATTTCCGGCAAATTGCTCCATCTGAGCTAATGATATGGGAATGATTTCCTTTTTAGTCTGTTCAAAGGCCTTTTTCAAGTCGGCCCTTTGTTTCTTGTATTTTATCGCATCCCAGCAAATTATTGTAAATGAAGTCCCTACTGCCATCACTACATTGGTATGATAAATAGGAAGCCCACTGCGATCTACGGCATCAAAAAGGAATTTGGAATAGCCCAATACATCACAACATTCATCAAGAACAACTTCACTGGTCCTATTCGATTTGCAGGCGTAGGCAATTTTATGCTGTCGGTCCAAAACCATACTGCCCGTACCTTCAAGGAACACATCTTCTTTTTCCCATCCTTCCAATCGTAAATGTTCCCTGATTTGATACGTTTTGCTGAGCTCGGGAATTATTTCGGATTCCCGTTCCGTTCTTCTTTTTTCCGAGAACATGGGATAAGTAACAAATAAACCATCTTGATGACTGCTGAACCAGTTGTTCGGAAAAACGGAGTCTGTGCTGTCTGCCCCTTCCTTCTCATGATGAATATGCACCTGAATACCAGAATCCAGCAGCAAACCTGAGAAGGTATCAAACTCTTTTCTTGCTTCTTTGATAATCTCTTTTCTTGATAGACGCCGATCATCTTTTTGGAAGGAATTATGGTCAGCTGTATCCCAATTGAACCCAAAATTAGAGGGTCTTACCATTAAAATGTTGGATGTAATTTGTTCAAACTCGGTAGTTTTTGTTTCCACCGTTCCTATTTTATTACTTGATTTTCCTATTCTAAAATCGAGAATTCCAAACTGGAATCCGTAAAAACAGTATGGGTCTGGGTTTTAAAGTCTTCATCCTCAGCTTTGAAAATATTTTCCACATAGGTCTGCGGATTTAAATCAATCAATGGAAACCATGTGCTCTGCACTTGCACTTGCAATTTGTGCCCTTTCTTAAAGGTATGGTATACATCTTGTAAGGTGATATTGACATCCGTTTTTTTGTTCGGTGTAAACGGTTCTGGATTTGAAAAACTGTTTCTGAATCGACCACGCAATACCTCACTGCGAACCATCAAATGATAGTTGCTCATTTTTAAATGGTCTTGCATTTCCTCATGGGTTTCAACATCAGCAGGGTGCACATCGATGATTTTTACAATCCAATCTGCACCGGTTCCCGTGGTGGCCACTTTTAAATTGGCCGCAATGGGTCCGGCCAAAGTCAAGTCCTCTTCCAGTACCTCCGTTTCAAAAACCAGTACATCAGAGCGACGTGCAGCAAAACGCTGATCATCGGTCATATATTTTCTAGGGGTAAATACCGATTTTATATCCTCGGAATAGGGCACTGGTTTTTTTATATCGCTAATGAAATCAATACCGACGGCTCCCTTTTGCGCTGTTGTCAATTCCTGATTTTCCGATAGGAACATCCGTTGTTTCACAGCTTCTTTTGGTGGCCATGCTGGCAATTCACTCCATTCTTTTTTACCGGAATCAAAAACATAGGCTTCTGGCAACCCTGTTTTCCCATCACCTTCACCCTTTAAAAAATGATGGAAGAATTTGGTTTCTATATGGTCTTGGTAGTACACCGAAATTGAATCACCAAAATAATAATTCCCTACCAAATTGCGCTCGCTCCTGCGCGCCCAACGGCCATGGTCCCACGGGCCAAAAACCATGGTGTTGTATGCCCCTTCATTGTGTTTCTCGATATTCTTGTAGGTCTCCAAGGGTCCATACAAATCCTCAGCATCGAACCATCCCCCAACGATCATAGTTGCCACATGGGATTTTGTTTTGTCCAAATGCTGGATCAATCCCCTTCGCTGCCATAAATCGTCATAGTTAGGATGCTCCTTCAATTCATTCCAAAAGAAATCATCGGTCATCCCATCGGGAGCAAGGGAAACCTCATCTTTCAATCCATACTCAAAAAAGGAATTCAAATTTTTTAGCGAACCGGCTTCCAAAAAGAAATCGTACTGGTCCTCCGTACCAATATCAGGTAAGGTGTACCAAGCGGTGTCGATGGGTTGATCGCCATTGGGCCGTGGCGTTCCAAATAGGGAGGTTGCCCTAAAATAACTCAACAAATAGGCCCCGTTGTGATGAAAATCATCAAAAAAGAAGTCCCCGATACAGGCCTGCGGTGAAGAGGCCTTTAATGCCGGGTGCGGGTCAATGGTTCCATATGTGGCATAAAACCCGGGATAGGAAATCCCCCAAAGTCCCACGCGACCATTATTGTTTTCCACGTTATTAACCAGCCATTCTATGGTATCGTAGGTGTCAGAACTTTCATCGACTTGGGTACTATCCGTTTTATTTGGAACGTAGGCCCGCATATTCTCATAATGTCCTTCGCTCATCCAGCGACCGCGCACATCTTGATAGACCACAATATACCCTTCCCGCATCATATTGATGTTTGGCGCAATTCTTGTCCGTAATCGTCCCTCACCATAGGGTCTGGAACTGTAAGGCGTACGTTGCATGATGATAGGATATTCTTTGGACGCATCTTTCGGGGAATAAATGGTGGTGTGCAGTTTTACCCCATCGCGCATTTCAATATCTACTTCTTGTTTGGTGTAGTTCTTAACAACGTAATTCTCCTCAATTTCAACCGCCGTCTTAGTCGTCTTTTTACAGGATTGGAAGAAAAAAAGTGTTAGTAATACGGCAATTGAAATACGAAAAAGCAACCTCATTAATCTGAATTTTGTAGATCTTAAAGCTACGAAGAAAAGATATCCCAGCGGTCATTGAGCGGTATCGAAATGACCATCGTACAATTTGACAAAGCGACTTCGACTTTACTCAGTCACCAAAATCATTGAATCTAGATATTAAAAGCAGTTTTCACGGTATCAACAATATCCAGCTTTTCCCATGTGAAGAGTTCCACTTCTTTTTCAATACGACCATTATAAGGGGACTCAAAAACCTTGGTGACGGTATGGGGGTTTTTTCCAAAATGCCCATAGGCCGCTGTTTCTGAATACATAGGATTTCGCAGTTTCAACCTCGTCTCGATGGAATAAGGTTTCATATCAAAAAGTTGGGCCACCTTTGTAGCAATCTCTCCATCGGTCAAATTTACCTTGGCCGTGCCATAGGTATCCACAAAAATGGAGGTAGGTTCTACAACCCCAATGGCATAACTTACCTGTACCAAAATTTCATCAGCAACACCGGCAGCAACCAAATTTTTGGCTGCGTGCCGCGCAGCGTATGCCGCGCTTCGGTCCACTTTGCTTGGATCCTTTCCGCTAAAGGCACCCCCGCCATGGGCGCCTTTACCACCATAAGTATCCACAATTATTTTTCGACCCGTAAGTCCTGCATCCCCGTGGGGGCCCCCTATGACAAACTTACCGGTAGGATTGATATGATAGGTAATCCTGTCATTAAAAAGCCGTTGGACCTTTTCTGGGAATTGTGCCCTAACCTTAGGAATCAAAATCCCGATGATATCCTTTTTGATTTTTGCCAACATCACCTCATCATCATCAAAATCATCATGTTGGGTCGAAACTACAATAGTGTCTATTCGTTGTGGTTCATTGGCATCAGAATATTCAATGGTAACCTGTGCCTTCGCATCTGGACGGAGGTAGGTAATCTCCTTTCCATCCCTTCGAAGTTCGGCTAGGGTTTTTAAAATTTTATGGGAAATATCCAACGCTAAGGGCATGAAATTCTCGGTCTCATTGCTGGCGTATCCAAACATCATACCTTGGTCGCCTGCACCTTGCTCTTCTTTGGTTGCCCGATCTACTCCTTGATTGATGTCCTGTGACTGTTCATGAATCAAGGATATGACGCCACAAGAATCACCACTGAATTGATACGCTCCTTTTGTGTAGCCAATTTTATTGATGGTCTCGCGTGCAATAGTCTGCACGTCAAGATAGGTATCGCTCTTCACTTCCCCGGCCAGCACTACCTGCCCAGTGGTCACCAAGGTTTCGCAAGCCACCTTACTATTGGAATCAAAGGCCAAAAAATTATCCAGTAATGCATCACTAATTTGGTCCGCAATCTTATCGGGGTGTCCTTCACTTACAGATTCTGAAGTAAATAAATAGGGCATTCATTCGTTTTTGTGAAAAGATTTGACGGAACAGCCCAAAGAAGTTTACACCACTTTTTAGCATTTTTTTCTGAGGTTGCAATCAGTCAAATCCTTCCTCGTTTTCGGATGCCAAAAATAGGAAATCTTTCATTTCTTTTGTCCTTTACCAAAAAAAATCAAAGCGAATATTTAACACTGAGCATAAAATAACGGGGTTGCACGAAGTATTCGAAAGTACTGATCAGGTTTTCACTAAAGGCATCCTGTCGAATGGAAGCGGTATTCAAAAGGTTGAGTCCAGATAGTTTAATCTCCCAAGGGCTATCTTCCTTTTCAAAAAAAAGGGCAGCATTCAAAAAATCATAATAACTGCTTACGCCACCTGCCTGATTCTTGTACTCGTTATACTCATAGTCAACAGTTATGGCAAAATGCTTTAAAAAGTAGGCCTCAAGATTGGCAAAAGGTCGGTTGGTCACGAAGCGGTTGTCAATATTTACCGAGGTATAGTCATTCCAAATTTTCTCGAAGCCCACTTCCACATTGGGAGCCTCTTTAAAGCGAGTTTCCAAGGATAGCTTGTAGTTTTGGGTAAAAGAACGATTGAAGTTGAACTGTCCATCGATTTGATTGTTAAAATTGGAATAGGATACATTGGCCTCAAAACGGCCTTTCCAATACGGAAAACGGCGTTCATAATTTCCAAATACAGAAAAAGTCTCATTAGGATTATCGATATTAATCGGAGTTGATTCACGATCCAGTCCAACAAACCTTATGGTGTTTGTGATATCTTGAAAACGTTTTTGGTAGGTCAAACCTCCATTGATGTTTGTAAAACTGAACATACTAAAGTTAAAATAGTTCAATGAGAGATTATGGTACCAAGCGTTTCGTAATTCGGGATTTCCCGCGAATAGGCTATTGTAACCCGTAAGCAAGGTGGCCTGCGCTAGATTACGGATATCGGCAAACTCTGCCTGTGCACTATAGTCGAACCTCAAACTCTGTGCTTTATTGAACTCAAACTTGGCACGCATCTGTGGCAACAATAAGGTTTTATCCAATTCAAAAACCTCATCAAATTGGGTGTTTTCCGTATCATAGACATGGAAATTTAGACCGGGACTCAGCGTCAATTTCCCAAGTTTCGCGCGATAGGATAGTCCCATATAGACATCCCAAAAATCGAACTGGGCCCCATTGCCAAACTGTGGAGTGGGCAACTCCGTTTCCGAACCATCACCAAATCGTTGAACGAGCGATGAGCGCATGCGCTGACCGTTTATTGAAGTACCCAATTTAAAATTCAAGTGGTTGGTATTGTTCAACACCCGATAATAATTGATTTCAGCATCCAATTTATTCGTAAAGATCTGTTGGCCTTGGAAGAGGTTAAACGGACCGTCCGGTACTAAGGGAATGGTTCCTAGAAATGGCTGTTGGTTTGATAACAATGCGTAATTAGGCAGCTGTTGTTTATACAGGTAATTTGTTTCTAGGGAAAAGATATTGTGCTCGTCTTTGGCAAAAAAGGCATTTAAGGATTGTTCAATGGAAAATGGGCGTCTTAGGTCGTTTGAGACAATAGTATTGCTGAACGATTCGAATTCTGAAAATAGATTACTCCTATCTTCGATGCGCGCACCTTTGAGAAAACCATCATAGGTGAGATACCATGCTGAATTTGGCGTGAACTTTGAAGACAGCTTCAGTAAAGAGGAGGTATTCTTTTGTAAGGTACTAGTACCCAATAGTTCTTGGTTGTCGCCCGTTTCCCGGATATAGGTACGATTGGTTACGCTTGAGATATCCGTATCAACATCCGAGAAGATTCCAAATCCCGAAAATTTCCATTTTTTGTTTGGCGTGTGATTGAAATTTAAGGCGGCCAATTGCGTCTCAATATTCTGTGCTCTATTGTTCTGCAATAATGACAGACCAATATCATCACCCGATAAATTTAACGTGGAACCGGACCGTCTTCCCAAACTGGCCAATCCTCCATTGAAGCGAAAGTAATCCTGCAAGGTAAAGGCCTGTTCCCCGATATTATTCAAATCTCCGATGAAATTAAAACTGGTTTTAGGGGAATAATAGAATAGATTGGAATGTGCCAAATAACGTTCTTCCGGCCCAACACCACCAGTAACATCTCCAAACCAAAGATTTTTCTTCCCATCCTTTAATTTGATGTTCAGGGCTAGGGCGTCACTATCCGTAACCCCTTGCATGGGGGTAATTTCATTGAAATCCCGTAATACCTGCACTTTATTAACGGCATTGGCCGGTATATTTTTAGTGGCCATTTTAGTATCACCGTCAAAAAATTCCTTGCCTTCTACCAATACCTTCTCCACCTTCTTGCCCTGTACTTTCACCTCGCCTTCATCGGTGATTTCAAAACCGGGCAATTCCTCCAATACATTTTCCAATTTTTTTTCCCTTCCTGTGGTAAAGGAATCGGTATTGTACGTAATCGTGTCGCCAGAAACGGTAATAGGGAATTCTTCAACCAATTCAACCCCTTCCAGCTGGTTGGGTGCTGCCTGTAAGGTTACATTTTTGATAAGGTCGGTGGTAGCCCTGAAATCTTCCTCAAAGGGCGCATACCCCAGAAAACTCATTCTAAGGATATATACGCTGTCTTTTTCCAAACGCAATTGGTAGCGACCTTCACCATCGGTAATGCCATACGAGGCCATGGCCTTTGTTCGCTTATTTAGGGCGATGACATTGGCAAGCTCCAAGGGGGCATTTGTAGAATCCATTACCTTACCTGTTAGGGTAACCTTCTGTGCGTTGAGAATAAGGCAAAAGAAAACCGCAGCCCCGCTTAGGAACTTGGAAACACTACTGTTCATTTTTTGATGGTTAAATATTCGTAGGAAGTGGGCCGTAGTTAGCCGTTAATTTTAATTTGGATGTCTCCTCCTTTGCCTTTACGCTTCCCCCCTCCATACATCTTATTCATCTTTTCGGCATGCTCTTTCAGTATCACTTTGTACTCCTCGGTGGAAACTTTTTTCCCTTTGGAGGGTATCTCAATGGCAACGGCATCCTTAGGGTTCAAGACTACCTTGCTGCAGACCAAAACCCTGCCGCCATTACTAACCTCCATGATAAGCCCAGGAAGGCCCCAATAGGCATCTGGACCATGGCTAACCGGAATTTCCGGGGTATACCACGCATTGATGATTTGGGTCTTTGTTTCCTCTTTTTCTTCTTTTTCATCGTTCACTTCAGAAATACTGATTTGGGTAGTCTCTCTTTTGGCAATAGCTTTGTAACAGGTATATCTGCCAATTTGCTTGGTTTCTTGGGTGATTTCCCATTGATAGGGCTCCAGTTCCCCTGAAACGAGAAAGCGCTTTCCAAAACTATCGGTAGACTCCACAGAGGTCTTGTCCTTGGTGTTTTTATACAACAATCCATTACCTCCACCCGTACCAATCATGATAACCTCAACTCCCCCACCAGAGGCACCTTCATTATCCAATTTTTCAACTTCCTTCCAATTGGATGCCGTGGCATTAAAAACCAGATCGTACTCTTTTTGCATGGCTTTCATTAGTTGTTGGTTGATGAGCTCTTGTTCCCCTGCTGAAACTTTTGAGCTATCCATTGTGATGGTCATTTTTGACGCTGACTTGTACGTGGCTACCCCGGTAAATCCTTGGGCGTTTATGGACATGATAAAAGCTGAGACGCCAAATGCGATAAAAAAGAGGAAATGTTTCATGATGACTTTCTAAATTTTGGTTGTTCCTAGACCACAAATTTGAAGTATCCGTTTCCGGAAAATGGTTAACCAACGTTAACGTGTGTTAACCAACGAAACCTTCCCCATATTTTGTAATTACATTTGATTTGTGAAACAAAACAAGTTCAACAGATTGGCGTATTTGATTGGTATCACTATTGCCATTACTATAGCCATACAGGTCTATTGGAATATTCAAAATTATCAGAGCAACAAACAGCGATTGATCAATGAAGTGCAGATCAGTCTTGACAATGGCATCGAAGCGTATTTTGCTGAAATCGCCAAAATGAATATTATGGCTTTTGTGGGCAAGGAAACACCAAGTAATACTATAGCTAGTGAGATTGGAAGCATCTTACCTGGTAAAATCGATTCCCTCTTTCTCCAATTAAATAACGATACACTTACCATGTCACGTAAAAGACGCGCCTTTACGCAGATATTGGATTCATCTTCAGGTGTTACCGTTGATACATTGGGAAATATGACTGCGGTCTCCGTATTTAGGGGAAAAGCAGCAGATAGTATCCGAAACCTTCAGGGGTTGGCCAACAAAATTATTGTATCATTTGTTAGGGACACCATTGATTTTCCAAAGCTTCAAAACTTTTTTAACAAAGAACTTTACCGTAAGAACATCGACATCCTATATGCATTTACCCACACTACAGAGGACAGCACCTTCAACTGGCAGACCACTGCCAATAGGGAGTTGCCCTTATCCACTTTTTCAAAATCAACCTACCTGCCTCCCAACGAAACCTTACAATTAAAATTTAACAATCCCACCCTAGTGGTTTTGAAACGCAGTCTAACGGGCATCTTGCTATCCATCTTGCTTTCAGTCCTAATCATCGGAAGCTTGTTCTTTCTTTTACATGTCATCCAAAAACAAAAACAACTGGCCGAAATCAAAAACGACCTTATCAGCAATATTACCCACGAGTTCAAAACCCCCATTGCCACTGTTTCTACGGCCATTGAGGGCATCAAGAGCTTTAATGAGGCCAACGACCCTTCAAAGACCGAAAAGTATCTTGACATCTCGAAGCAACAGTTGCAAAAACTGCACCAGATGGTAGAAAAGCTGTTGGAAACGGCCACTTTGGATAACGATAAACTCTTGTTGAACAGAGAGCCTGCGGATATCGTTCAACTTATGACACAATTGGTTGGGAAATACCGCTTGATTACCACAGAGAAAGAATTGACGTTCAGTACCAATGTACCAGAACTGCTACGTGATATTGATGTGTTCCATTTTGAAAACGCAATCGCCAACCTCATCGACAATGCCATTAAGTATGGGGGCGACCAGATTGAAGTGAATATCAACGCCCTTTTGGACGGGATTGAAATCAGCGTTGCCGACAATGGTGGGTCAATAGACCCAGCACAACGCGATAAAATCTTCGAAAAATTCTACCGGGTACCTACGGGAAACCGCCATGACGTAAAAGGTTTTGGCATTGGACTGTTTTATTCCAAAAAAATCATCAATAAACATGGTGGTGACCTAGAACTAATGCCGAACAAAAACCACACGATTTTTAAAGTAACCCTATGAGCCATCCCATAAAAATCTTACTTGCCGAAGACGAACCCGCTTTAGGGATGATTGTAAAGGAAAGTCTTGAAACCCGAAATTTTGAGGTCCTCCTCTGCGAGGATGGGGAAAAAGCGATGCAGACCTTTACAACCGAAAAACCGGAGTTGCTTGTACTCGATGTGATGATGCCCAAACTGGACGGATTCACTTTAGCACACCAAATTAGAAAGCATGACAGACAAGTGCCCATCATTTTTCTAACAGCAAAATCGCAAACCAAGGATGTGGTGGAAGGCTTTGAGCGGGGTGGAAACGATTACTTGAAAAAACCCTTTAGCATGGAAGAGCTCATCGTCCGTATCAAAGCCCTGTTGGGTCGGGCCCAGCAAAGGAAATCCAAGGAGGTCATTCCCATAGGAGGCTATCAATTCAATTACATAAAACAACAGTTGTTATGGGAGGATGAAACCATTCCATTAACCCATCGCGAGGCCGAGCTGTTGTATCATCTCTGTGAAAACCAAAATGAAATTCTTGACCGTTCCGAAGTACTCAAACGGATTTGGGGTGATGATGACTTTTTCAACGCGCGAAGCATGGACGTTTTTATAACGAAACTTAGAAAAAAACTGGCAAAAGACTCCTCTATAAAAATTATCAATGTTAGGGGCTACGGCTACAAGCTGGTGCAGTAAAAAGAAGGTTTTTTATCTCCATATTTATTTTTAGTCTAGCTGTAATACTTCGTATATTGCACGCTCCGACTTTGAGAAATAGCCAACAAAAACACTACCCCATGCATATTGCAGTTGCCGGAAATATTGGAGCAGGAAAAACGACCCTAACTTCTTTACTTGCAAAACACTATAAATGGGAAGCGCATTTTGAGGATGTCGTAGACAACCCCTATCTGGACGATTTTTATACCCAAATGGAACGGTGGAGTTTTAACCTCCAAATCTATTTTTTGAACAGCAGGTATCGGCAGATCCTTAAGATCAGGGAAAGTGGGAAAAATGTGATCCAAGATCGTACCATTTATGAAGATGCGCACATTTTTGCACCCAACTTGCATGCCATGGGACTCATGACCAATCGTGACTTTAATAACTACAAAAGTCTGTTTGAGCTCATGGAAAGTTTGGTACAGCCTCCAGACTTGATGATCTATCTGCGCAGTTCCATACCCAATTTGGTGCAACAAATTCACAATAGGGGACGTGAATATGAAAGCAGTATCTCCATTGATTATCTAAGTCGATTGAACGAACGTTACGAAGCCTGGATCAATACCTACGAAAAAGGCAAATTGTTGGTATTTGATGTGGACAACATCAATTTTGTGGACAACCCAGAGGACTTGGGAGAGGTCATCAACCGTATTGATGCTGAGATTCACGGGTTGTTTTAATAACGGATATTAGGATTCTACCCAAAAGTCTAGGGAATAAATTTCTTGGCTTTCGGATTTTTACTCATCGGCAAAGCTGTTTCCCTCAATCTAGGTTTTAAAACCATTTTATCCGTTTTACATTCCAGGCATTAACCAAAATTTGATGTCATGGAAGTAAAAAAGAATGAAAAGTTACGCCTTGAAAAAGAATCAGGTTTATTCTTCGTGTTTGGATTAAGCTTGGTCTTGACTCTCACCTATATTGCGTTGGAATGGAAAACCTTTCATCATATTACTGAATCTTACTATCCAGATTTAGAAAATCCAGATTATGTTTTCGAAGAGGCACCACCTACAGTAAAACCGCCTGAACCTAAGCCAAAATTCATTCCTCTGATAAAAAATCCAATACCGAATGACTCGGATGAGGAAGAGGACATTCTTGATTTTATAGAATCCGATATAAATACTCATATTCCCAGTGTTCCCACAATAGACTATGTAGAAGAAGATATTCCTGAGGAAATACTCATCAATATAGTTGAGGAGAAACCCATTTTCCCTGGGTGTGAAAATGCAACTGACACGTATTCCTGTTTTCAGGAAATGATGCAAAAGCATATCCGCAAAAACTTCAAATATCCTGAGCGGGCCATCGCCATGAACCAGGAGGGCAAAGTCTATGTACGGTTTACCATTCAAAAGGATGGAAGTATAGATGAGCTTAAACTTCGTGGCCCATTTAAATTACTGGAAGAAGAGGCGAGTCGTATCATTTCCAAACTACCCCAAATGACTCCAGGAAAACAACGGGGGACTCCGGTCAAAGTTCCTTTTTCTATACCCATTAATTTTGTCCTGCAATAGCTTCCACAAAGATGTACAATAAAAAAACCACGCCCTAAGGGCGTGGTTTTCCATTGTAAGTATTTGAATTAGCTATCTACTACTCAATCTTCATTTCCTTTTTGTACGCCTCTACCTGGGCCTTTACCTCTTCCTTGGTAGCCCCAGTAAATTCCTTTATCTCTTCCGTTACTTCACCATCAACTTCAGACGTCGTGGTAACCACTGCCTTAAAGGTACCATCTTCCGTATTGCTCATTTCCATACGTACCTGCTTTTCAACTTCCTTGGTTTCTTTCATTCCTTCCGTGGTAATGGAAATCTTGGTACCGTCTTCTTTCAGCATACTTACCTCATCTGCAGGAGCTAGGCTTACCAAGCTGGGTGCAATGACCAAGGCGACCACGCTCATCAATTTCAACAAAATGTTCAATGATGGTCCAGAAGTATCCTTAAATGGATCTCCTACGGTATCCCCTACAACGGCAGCTTTGTGTGCATCAGAACCTTTGCGCCCTTCACTTTCTATCGTCTTTTTGGCGTTATCCCAAGCACCACCTGCGTTGGACTGGAAAATGGCCATCAACACACCTGCGGTCGTAACCCCCGCTAGCAATCCTCCCAACATTTCAGCACCACCTAGGAAACCAACTGCCACAGGTACCGCAATGGCCAATAGGCCCGGCAGCACCATTTCCTTAATGGACGCTTGGGTAGAAATGGCGACACACTTATCGTATTCGGCAACCCCATCAGCGGCATCAAAGGTTTTTCTTTGCGCATCGGTTGCTTTTGACATATCGGAATCCACGGCACGCATCACTTCCAATGCAGCCTTTAATTGTGGAATATCACGGAATTGACGACGAACTTCCTCAATCATCGCCATCGCAGCACGACCTACGGCATTCATTGATAAGGCGGAAAAAACAAAAGGTAGCATGCCACCGATCAATAGACCGGCCATAACCGTCGGCTTTGATACATCAATACCGGTAACATTCGCCGTTTGCATAAAGGCAGCAAACAAGGCCAAAGCCGTCAATGCTGCAGAAGCAATGGCAAATCCTTTACCAATAGCGGCGGTAGTATTACCCACGGCATCCAACTTATCGGTACGTTCGCGAACTTCGCTTGGCAATTCGGCCATTTCTGCAATACCGCCCGCATTATCGGAAATGGGTCCGTAAGCATCCACTGCGAGTTGAATCCCGGTATTCGCCAACATTCCTACCGCGGCGATGGCAATTCCATACAATCCGGCAAAATGATGCGACACTAAAATTGCAGCTGCAATCAAAATAATGGGGAACATCGTGGACATCATACCAACACCCAAACCAGCGATAATATTTGTTGCCGAACCTGTCTCTGACTGACGAACAATAGAATTTACTGGCTTTGTACCTGTTCCGGTATAATATTCGGTAACCTTACCTACGGCAAGACCTGCAACAAGACCAGCGATTACAGCAAAGAAAACACCTAGAGAACCATATTCAGTTCCATTAAATGACCAACTTTCGGGCAACATACCAGTAATAATAAAGTAGGATGCCACTAACATCAATCCCGCCGAACCGAATTCACCAATGTTTAAGGCTGTCTGTGGATTACCACCATCCTTAACACGTACGAAAAACGTACCAATAATGGACATTACGATACCCACTGCGGCCAGTACCAAAGGCAGATAAACGGCACCCAATCCATCAAAGTTTTCGGCAAAACCTGGGATTTGGGTAAAAGCGGCGCCCAAGACCATGGTCCCGATAATAGATCCCACATAAGATTCAAAAAGGTCCGCTCCCATCCCGGCAACATCACCTACGTTATCCCCAACATTATCAGCAATGGTCGCAGGGTTCAACGGGTGGTCTTCCGGAATACCAGCTTCCACTTTACCTACAAGGTCAGCTCCCACGTCTGCAGCTTTGGTGTAAATACCACCACCTACACGGGCAAAAAGAGCAATGGAAGAAGCTCCTAATGAGAAACCGGAAAGTACATTCAACACCTCACCAATCTCCCAGCCTTGACCACTGTAAAGCATGAACAATCCGCTCAAACCAAGAACGCCAAGACCAACAACACCGAGGCCCATAACGGCTCCACCTGCAAAAGCCACCTCCAAAGCCTTACCTAAGGAATTCCTAGCAGCATTTGTCGTACGTACGTTGGCCTTTGTGGCTACTTTCATCCCAATAAAACCTGCCAATGCGGAACAAATGGCACCAACAATGAATGAAACAGCCACCATGCCATTGCTTCCGGCCTCATTGCTTCCTTTAAAGAACAGTAGCACGGCTACCGCGGCTACGAAAATGGATAGTATCTTGTATTCAGCTTTTAGGAAGGACATTGCCCCATCCGCGATGTTTTTGGCAATCTTGGCCATCTTTTCCTCACCAACATCCTGTTTGGACACCCAGGCGCTTCTGATAAAAACATAAAGTAGGCCCAGCACCCCAAACGCAGGCAAAAATGTTACAATTTGTTCCATAATGTATTTCGTTAATTTTTAGGTTTTTTTAAGAATTTTTGATGGCTGCAAATGTAGTAAAATGCATACGAATAAAAAAAGCCCAAAACGGGCTTTACAAAAGGCTTTTTGTTTCATAATGAAACGCTTAAATCATAAAGGTACGCTTCACTTTATGGTCACTTTCTTCATAGCGTTGCACGCACTTTCGATAGATTTCCCGAGCCTCCTCGGCATCACCCCATCCACCGGTGTCCACTTTCTTTTCCTCCAAATCCTTGTAGACCTTAAAAAAGTGCTCTATCTCCTTCAGTCGGTGCGGATTTAAATCGCTGATATCATCCTTTTTGCTCCAAATGGGATCGTTAACGGGAACACAGATTATTTTTTCATCCGGTCCTTTTTCATCGGTCATATGAAATACCCCTATGGGTTTTACCTCCATCACCACCATGGGGAATGTGGGCTCTGTCCCCAATACAAGAATATCCAGTGGATCGGAATCCAATGCCAAGGTCTCGGGAACAAACCCGTAGTCCCCAGGGTACATCATTGAAGAGAACAACGTCCGATCGAACCGAATTTTATGGAGGGTAAAATCGTATTCGTATTTATTACGGCTTCCTTTCGGAATTTCAATCAAAACATCAAAGGTAACAGTGTCTTTTTTAGACATATTTATGGGTATTTAAGGGCATAAAGGTATGGGAACGAAATCAATCGACCGAAATTGTTTCAACGCCATGATAGTATGATCAAAAACTGAATCCAAAAGTACCGGTAACACCAAAAGGTCTTGCATCCGGCGCGTCCAGATAATTTCCCCTGAAATTAAAGTCAATCCTGAAGATTTTAAAAATATTTCCTACCCCAAAAGAATACTCCCAGTAGGGTTCCTTATCTGGGGCCAGTAGTGGAATATTGGTGGGTGAACTTAGCGCGATATTCTCATCTGAAATTGATCCCCATGCTCCCCGAATACCCACAATTTCACGAAGGTTTAATTTACGCAGCAAGGGAATTCTTGAAAAAATTCGCCCATTGAAATTATGTTCCAAATGTACCGTGGCATACGTGTCCGTTACAAATTCGTAAAAGTCGAGATTGGGGAAGGTATTGTACAACGAAAACAGCGTTTGGTTCCCGGGAATCACGCTCAATAATCCCAAGGGAACCTCCCCAAAGGTTTTTCCCAACTCCACGGTACTCAATAATCGTCCAAAACCACCCAGCTGCCAAGGTTGTGTATAGGAAAACTGCAAACGGTCATATGTAAAATCACTTTCCAAAAATCCTTCGGTTCCTCTTGTGTAGTTCAAAACCAAGGTACTGTAGTTCTCATTGACATCCCTACGCTCCACGCCGTAGCCAATGGTTCTGCGGCCAGGGGTATAAATCAATGTGGTGTTAAGGTCAAATTGTTTGACCTCGGAGGAAATCCCGGTTGGTGAATCAGGGTCCACATAATCCAAACTAAAATCATTGGGCAAGGCAGAACTTAGGGTCCTAAAGGAACTACCCAGCCTAAACCGAAGGTTTTTCCAAGGCTCCAACTCCAAGGCCAAAACCGATAGATTGATATTACTTAATCGATTGTTGTTCCCCACGGTGACCAATGCCGAAGAGGCAATACTTCTGCCCAGAACATCCGTGGTGCTGGTCAAACTGATTCCTAATTGTTCAATGTCCCTCCGATTACCTCCGGAAAGAATGAGGCGTGATTTTCTGTCAAGCAGGAACTTTCCGGATAGGCCATGCTTAAATTTTCTGTCATCGAAACCATATGCCATGTACCCTTCCATACGCCAAGTGTCGTTTTGACCAAAATAGGTGCGCGCCCCGCCCCGAAGTCGAATTCCCTCAGCATCATTGAAGCCAAAAGTGCTGTAAATGTCGCCAATATCCAGATTCCATTTGTCAATTTCCACATAGCCCGAACCTAAAATGCTAACAATATCGTAGTAGGTCTTGAATTTAGGAACCGTTTTAAGTGTATCGAGCAATTGGAAGATACCCGCTTCGTCCTCGTTTAAGCGCTCCAAACGCGCATTTTCCCAAAAAACACTGTCTTTAGCAAATACCCTGGGGTCGTACGGATCGGATTCCGCCTTGTAGAAGTCCTCGGGCCGGTCCATATTAAATTGGTAATTGTCATAGACTGTCGTCCTCTTGCCATAAACCCCCCTGGATTTTTCCTTTTTTGAAAATGCAAAATCCGTCAACATGTAATCCCTTTTCAATAAAAAGACGGAGTCATTGACCACTTCAAAATCCTGTTCTATATAGATTTCCTTTACCCAATTGATATTGGCACTTTTAACCACTTGCATATCAATCTTCTTAATGGCGAAGGTGGTATCATTTACCCAAAAGTCCCCTTTAAAGGTGAGTTCGTTTTTTCGTCGGGGGTAATAGATAATATTGTAGCACCATTTATTATCGATAAAGGTGCTATCCGAAAGCACATAATTATAAACGTCCACACCCGTTTTTGAAAGTGGGCTGGTAAAGCTTTTATCAAAAAACTTAAGGTAGTTGTTATACACATCATAGTCAGAGTACAAGTCCTCAACAAAAGCGGTAATGGCCTGATTGCCACCAAAACCTGAACTTTTGTTGCCTAGTACATCCTCCTTTTCCAATGCTAAGGTATTGTTGCCATAGACCTTGGAAAAAACCTCGTTCAAAAACATGGGCAAATACGTTTTTCCCGTGATACGGGAGGTGTCCAACCCTTCAAACATGAATTCAAGCCCCTTGAACATCCTACTTTTTATCAATGCGCTATCAATGGTATTCAAGTCAAATTCAACCTTCTCATATTTATCGTATTGGTAGCTTTTGAATTTTCGGACCCCATTCTCCCGCTTCTTGGCCCAAATCTTTTTAAGAATATCGATAGCCGGATTATTCTTCTTGGATTGCTTTCCGGTATAAACGACTACCTCCCCCAACTGTTGGGCAGCCTCCACAAGGGTGATGTTCATATCGTAGTTTACGTTGGATACCAGTTCAATTTCCTTGGTCTCATATCCAATAAAAGAAACCACAAGGACCCTGTAATTGTCTTCTGATTCGAGATAAAAACGTCCATTTTCATTGGTAATGGTACCCTCGGTGGAGTTTTGATACAAAACGTTGGCAAAGGCAATGGGGTCACCAAACTCATCAACTACAACACCGCTCACCTTGGTCTGGGCGGAGGTTAGGAAACAAAAAAACAGGGAAAGGATAAAAAGGAATTTCCTCATGATACTTTAGAGTCACTGGAACCTTCCGTAATGACTTCTATACTGTTCGTTACTTTGATTATGAGTAAAGGTCTGTCAAAAACTATTCCTTTTTACAAAAAAACCTCGTCAACATTGATTGACGAGGCGAATATACCTTACAATTTTAATACTATTCCCGGTATAACACTTTCTTAACAGCCTTTACTACGTCTTGGGCGTTGGGTAACCATTCCGCCAATAGCACTGGGGAATAGGGTGCCGGAGTGTCGGCAGTATTCAATTTTACTATTGGGGCATCCAAATAATCAAAGGCCCTATGCTGAACTTGATAAATAATTTCCGTAGCCACGTTTCCAAAAGGCCATGCTTCTTCTAAAATCACCAATCGATTGGTCTTTTTGACCGAAGTTATGATGGCATCGTAGTCCATGGGCCGTACCGTTCTAATGTCAATAATTTCACTGCTCACCCCATCTTTCTCCAATTCCTCAGCAGCCTTGTAAGCTTCCTTAATTATTTTCCCGAAAGAAACAATGGTAACGTCGGAGCCTTCCCTTTTTATATCGGCAACACCCAATGGAATGGTATATTCCCCTTCTGGAACTTCTCCTTTGTCCCCATACATCTGCTCAGACTCCATAAAAATAACAGGGTCATCATCCCTGATGGCACTTTTCAACAATCCTTTGGCATCTGCAGGATTGGAAGGAACCACAACTTTTAGACCTGGACAGTTGGCATACCAACTCTCAAAAGCCTGTGAATGGGTGGCTGCCAATTGGCCTGCGGAAGCGGTTGGTCCACGAAAAACAATGGGGCAGTTAAATTGCCCACCTGACATTTGTCGAATCTTTGCCGCGTTATTGATAATCTGGTCGATACCTACCAATGAAAAATTAAACGTCATGAACTCAATGATAGGTCGATTTCCGTTCATGGCCGACCCCACACCAATCCCTGCAAAACCTAACTCAGAAATGGGGGTATCCAAAACCCTATCGGGACCAAACTCATCCAACATTCCTTTGGAAGCTTTGTAGGCCCCATTATATTCTGCTACTTCCTCCCCCATTAAATAAATGGATTCATCACGCCTCATTTCCTCAGACATGGCCTCTGCAATAGCTTCCCTAAATTGTAATGTTTTCATAGTTCTTGGCCCATTTTTAAAGTGCGAACAAAAATAGGAAAATCTATAGGAAAGCAAAGATGGCTTCCGGCAAATTTGAATTAAAATTTATTATGCATGCATAATAAATTGGTTTGTATTTCCTATCTTTGCGGTCGAAAAAAATTCTATTTATGAAGATATTGGTTTGTATTAGTAATGTCCCTGATACCACATCAAAAATCAACTTTACGGAAGATGATACCAAATTTGATACCAATGGGGTACAATTTGTTATTAATCCCAACGACGAATTTGGATTAACTAGGGCCATGTGGTTCAAGGAAAAACAGGGAGCAGCCGTACATGTGGCTACCGTTGGGGATGCCTCTGTTGAGCCTACTATCAGAAAAGCCCTTGCCATTGGTGCGGATGAGGGTATCCGTGTCAATGCGGAACCTAAAGATGGCTTCTTTGTTGCCCGACAGTTGGCTGAAATAGTGAAAAATGGGGGATATGACGTTGTCATTGCCGGTAGGGAGTCCATTGATTACAACGGAGGAATGGTTCCCGGTATCATGGCTTCATTATTGGACGTGAACTTTGTAAATACGTGCATTGGTTTGGAAATTGAAGGAACCGAAGCAACTGCCGTACGGGAAATCGATGGTGGAAAGGAAAAGATCAATACCACGCTCCCATTGATTATTGGAGGCCAAAAAGGCCTTGTGGAAGAAAGTGATCTTCGCATTCCCAACATGCGGGGTATAATGATGGCCAGAAAAAAGGCACTGAACGTGGTTGACCCTGTTGATGCACCTATCCCCACTGCCGACAAAAAATTTGAGCGTCCAGCTCCCAAAGGACCGGTAAAACTGGTTGATGCAGGAAACGTAGGTGAATTGGTAAGCCTTTTACACAACGAAGCAAAAGCCCTATAAGTAACAGATTCCAAATTTCAAATTCCAGGAGAGCGCCAAGCCGATGGATTTTGTGTTTTGAACATTGAAATTTTAAAAAATTATGTCAGTACTCGTCTATACGGAAACCGATAACGGAAAATTTAAGAAGAACGCTTTCGAAGTTGCCTCATATGCAAAAAATGTGGCGGACCAAATGGGTGTCAGCGTAACTGCCATTGCCATTAACGCGGAAAATACAGATGCGTTGGGCACTTATGGAGTTTCGAAAATATTAAATGTAAGCAGCAATCAATTGGCCACCTTCAATGCCAAGGCGTATGCCAGTGCTATTGCCCAGGCAGCGGAGGCCGAAGGAAGCAAGGTTGTCATCATAAGTTCAAGTGCAGACAGCAAGTATCTCGGTGGAATTTTAGCCGCCAAATTAAATGCTGGATACGTACCAAATGTCGTGGCTGCTCCGGAAAGCGCTTCCCCTTTTATGGTAAAACGAACTGCTTTCAGCAACAAGGGATTTGCCCATACGGAAATCGACTCGGAAATAAAAATCGTGGGGGTGTCCAATAACGCCTTTGGAGTAGTTGAAAATGCCACCTCAGCCAGTTCGGAAACTTTTGCTCCAACCATTGGTGATGCCGACTTTGGCGTCAAGTCCGTGGAAGTGGATAAAGTAGTGGGCAAAGCTACCATAGCCGATGCCGATATTGTGGTTTCTGCCGGTCGCGGACTAAAGGGTCCGGAAAATTGGGGAATGGTGGAAGAATTGGCGGATGTGTTAGGAGCCGCCACAGCATGTTCCAAACCGGTTTCTGATTTAGGGTGGAGACCCCACAGTGAGCACGTGGGGCAAACAGGCAAACCTGTTGCCAGTAACCTCTACATTGCCATTGGAATTTCGGGAGCTATTCAGCATCTAGCTGGGGTTAGTGCCTCAAAAACCAAGGTGGTCATCAACAATGACCCAGAAGCTCCCTTCTTTAAGGCCGCGGACTACGGAATTGTAGGTGATGCCTTTGAAGTGGTGCCTGAACTCATCGAAAAATTGAAGGAATTTAGGGCCCAGAACGCCTAAATTTTGTTAATTTGCTTCTTTGAAGCGGCTGTTCAGATAATGTGTTAAGCCACTTATTTGAACAGCTTTTTTCTTTTATTCCGAGCCATTACATGAGTTTAGTACGACTAAAAATAAAAGGGATATCATACAGCCAGACCCAAAACGGGGCCTATGCCCTCATTTTAAACGAGGTGGAAGGCGACCGGAAGCTTCCCATTGTCATCGGTGCTTTTGAGGCGCAATCCATTGCAATCGCATTGGAAAAGGAAATCAAGCCACCTCGACCGCTCACCCATGACCTCTTTAAGAACTTTTGCGACCGTTTTGGCATTATAGTTAAGCAGGTTATTATTCATAAGCTTGTGGATGGCGTGTTCTATTCCAGCATTATAAGTGAGCGGGATGGTGATGAGGAAATCGTGGATGCCCGTACAAGTGACGCCATTGCCCTTGCTTTGCGTTTTAATGCGCCTATCTTTACGTACAAGACCATCTTGGATAAAGCCGGTATTTTCCTGAAATTTTCTTCAAAAGATAAGGAAGAGGAAGGGGATGACAGCATTGTTGTAGACGAAATCCTTCAAGAGGGGGAGACCGTTGAAATTGATTCGGGAGCGGGGGATGCCTATCGGGAAATGACCTTGGAAGAACTGCACAAGGAATTGGATAAGGCCGTGGCCAACGAAGACTACGAAAAGGCGGCCAAGCTTCGTGACGAAATTTCCAAACGAAAATAGAACCAACTTCCACCGTATGAAAAAAGCCGGACTTTTGACGCTCATCTTGCTATTTGTAGGTTTAGGTGTCGTCTTTGGTCAGGAAAAGGAGGCCCTGCAATCCGCTTCCTCAACTGTTGACACCTTGATTCCCAATCAGGGATTTACATGGGTAGGATTGGCCCGTGGTGCCTTGGGAATGGCCGTCCTTATTTTAATTTCCTATTTGTTTAGCGCCAATCGTAGGGCCATAAATTGGAAAACCGTAGGTATTGGACTGGGAATTCAATTATTGATTGCCATCGGGGTTCTGAAAATTCCTTTTGTTAAAATTGCCTTTGAAAGCATTGGAAAGGTATTTATCAGCATCCTTGATTTTACCCGTTCAGGAAGTAAATTCCTTTTCGAAGGTTTGGTTGTGGATACCGACACCTTTGGCTATATTTTTGCCTTTCAAGTGCTCCCAACCATCATTTTCTTTTCTGCATTGACTTCCGTGCTTTTTTATTTGGGCGTTATCCAAAAGGTAGTTAAAGGCCTCGCTTGGTTACTGACAAAATCCTTGGGTATATCAGGTGCCGAAAGTCTCTCCATTGCAGGGAACATTTTTCTGGGACAAACCGAAGCACCCCTGCTGATTAAAGCGTATTTGGAGAAGATGAACAAATCCGAAATCCTATTGGTCATGATTGGGGGAATGGCCACGGTAGCTGGTGCAGTGCTTGCTGCCTATATCGGTTTTTTAGGCGGTGATAATCCCGAACTGCAGTTGGTTTTTGCCAAACACCTTTTGGCTGCCTCGGTCATGGCGGCTCCTGGTGCCATTGTAGTATCCAAAATTTTATACCCCCAGACTGAGCAAATCAATACCGATGTCCATGTTTCTTCAGATAAAATAGGAGCCAACTTTTTGGATGCCATTGCCAATGGGACCACAGAGGGACTGAAATTGGCCTTGAATGTAGGGGCCATGCTCTTGGTCTTTGTCGCCTTTATAGCCATGATCAATGGTATTTTAGGTTGGGTGGGGGATTGGACCACCTTGAACAACTGGATTGCAGCCAATTCTCCCTATGAGGCCTTCTCCCTGGAAGCGATTTTAGGGACCGTCTTTGCCCCCTTGATGTGGTTGATTGGAGTGAACAATGAGGATATTATGCTCATGGGGCAACTATTGGGTATTAAGTTGGCCGCCAGTGAGTTTGTGGGGTACATTCAATTGGCTGAATTGAAGAATATGGCAAGTACCACCCATTTCACCTTCAACAAATCCGTAATCATGGCTACATATATGCTCTGTGGCTTTGCCAATTTCGCCTCCATTGGCATTCAGATTGGGGGTATTGGTTCCTTAGCGCCAGGCCAGCGTAAGACCCTTTCTGAATTTGGTATGCGTGCGGTGTTAGGTGGCACTTTGGCTTCCTTGATTTCCGCGACTATAGCTGGGATGATCTTAGGTTAATAACCTTTGGATAAAATCAAATTTTATCCTACTCTTTTTTGCCTCCCATTTTCTATTTTCGAAAGATTAAATTTTTCGTACCAATGAAGCAGTACCATGACCTTTTAAGACACGTATTGGAACAGGGCAACCAAAAAGGGGACCGCACTGGAACAGGGACCCTCAGCGTTTTTGGGTATCAAATGCGGTTTGATTTGCAGGAAGGTTTCCCCATGGTGACCACCAAAAAATTGCACCTAAAATCCATTGTACATGAACTGCTTTGGTTTCTTAAAGGAGATACCAATGTAAAATACCTTCAGGAAAACGGCGTGCGCATCTGGAACGAATGGGCAGACGAAAATGGGGACTTGGGCCCCGTCTATGGCTATCAATGGCGCAACTGGAACGGCGATGAAATTGATCAAATCAAGGAAGTAATCAAAGGACTAAAAAGAAATCCAAACAGCAGAAGAATGTTGGTCAGTGCTTGGAACCCAAGCGTATTGCCGGATACTTCGGTTTCGTTTTCAGAAAATGTTGCCAATGGTAAGGCCGCGTTGCCCCCCTGCCATGCCTTTTTTCAGTTTTATGTGGCCAACGGCAGGCTGAGTTGCCAATTGTACCAGCGTAGTGCGGATATCTTTTTGGGCGTACCCTTTAATATTGCCTCGTATGCACTGTTGACCCTAATGGTAGCGCAGGTTTGCGGCTATGAACCAGGCGAGTTTGTTCATACCTTTGGGGATGCCCATATCTATAACAACCATTTGGAGCAAGTGGAACTGCAATTATCTCGAGATATACGGCCCTTGCCCACCATGCACCTTAACCCAGACATCAAGGACATTTTTGACTTTAGCTTTAAGGATTTTACCTTATTGGATTATGACCCACACCCTCATATCAAAGGGGCTGTGGCGGTTTAATCTTTCTATTCCGCTACTATTTTGACCGAAAGCATCAAAAATCTTTCAAAAGGGGAATACTTGGCTCCAATATCAAAAACGTTTGATTTCGGAAACATTTCGGTGGGTTTTTCAAAATATGACCAAAAAGTCGAGACGGGAATTTGGCACTTTCACCAAAAACCCATGATAAGCTTGGTCTTATTTGGTGGCAATATGGAACATAGAAAGAGGAATCAAATTGAAAGAAAAAGTGGCAGTTTAAACTTCTACCATGCCTTCGAAATTCACAAGAATGAATATCAGGTATTTCCCTCTACCCATATTAATCTAGAGGTGGAGCCTTCTTTTCTAAAGCAACACGACCTTTCTCAGAATACCATAAAAGAGGCTGTTGAACATAGTGTTGATTCCCGTTTCACCTTTTTAAAATTTCTGAAAGAGGCGGGAATTAACGATTCACATTCCAAGAGTTCCGTGGAAATGTTATTTCTTTCTTTTCTGCAGCCGTCAGGGGTAAATTTTGACGCAAATCATCCGATATGGGCATCTAGAATTAGGGACCTTCTTCATGACAGATGGAACGAGCATTTTACATTAAAAGAGCTTTCCGAATATGTGAATGTCCATCCAGTCAATATATCCAAATATTTTGGCAGATATTTTGGTTGTACTTTGGGAGCGTATATGAGGAAGCTAAAAATAGAAGGTTCCCTTTCCTTGTTGGAATCTTCCAATTACTCCCTGACCGAAGTTGCGCACTACTGCGGTTTTTCGGACCAAAGTCATTTTACCCGTGTCTTTAAATCTATGACAGGCCATTTACCAAAGGAAGTTGTAAAGCTGTAGCCATCGCTAATCTCATTCTATTTTTCTTGTTGGCTGTTCATTTTATTTGTGACAATCAAACTAAAAATGAACATTATGATACGTCTTATTCCATACGTTTTACGGGTAGTTTTACTTTTCCTGTTTTTGTTTGCGAGCTGTAAGCAAATGGAAAAATCCAAAAGCACACCGCAAAGAAATCAAATCGGCTCATTTGAAAATCAGCCGTGGGTAGACTCTTTGATCATAGCTTTCAACAACTTCATGACTAAAAAAGATTTGAAAGCGGGAAACCAGCTTTTTAATGCAGCAGAATTAATGCCCATAAAGAACTGGGAGATTTATATGTTGTCGGCAACCATTTTTGCCAATTCCCAAAATAAAGACAAGGCGTTTAGGGCCATTGAGAAAGCTATTGAATCAGGTTTTGAGGACCATGCTTTATTGCAGGGGCTACCAGATCTTGCACCCCTACACGATGATTCCCGTTGGCAGAATCTTATTCGGTTAACGCTTGAAAAACAACAGGAATCCATCAACAAAGTAGGCCATCCCAACGTGCTCCAAGAGCTGAAAAGAATGTGGGCCAATGATCAGGCTGCACTGTCAGAATATCAAAAGAAAACACAACACTTGGATTCGACCTCTGGCCCATCTGATTATAAACGCCTGTTCCAACCTGTTGAAATGGTATGGGATATCAACCGAAGGAAATTGGATAGCATCATTGAACTCCATGGTTGGCCAGGCAATAATTTAGTGGGGAAAGAGGGGAGTAAATTGAGTTGGGCCATACCACAGCATCATCCGGATATTCCCTTCAAAAGAAAGTGCTTGAAACTGATAGAAAAAGCGATGTTAAAAAATGATGTAGATCCGAATTATTTTGCAGAGTTAAATGATAGAATTGCCAGGGATTTATGGTTAAAACAGACTTACGGTGCCAGCATGGGAGATCATGCTCCCCATCCCATTACCAATCCATCAGAAGTCAACATAAGACGTTACGCTCTTGGGTTGACCGACCCCATTGAAGTGTACGCCATTCTTCATGGTATTGAGTATAAGTCGCCTTCAAAAATACAAGCTCAAAACGATTCCATTGCATCAAAAAAAATGGCCCAAAAGCACTTTAAGGAATTCAAACTAGCCATGGAAGCTAATGAAACAGAACTCGCAAATACCAAACTCAGAAAAGCTATTAATTTTTTTGGGGACATTTCAGAAGAACAGCTTTTTGAAGCAGCCTTTTTACTTTCGAAAACGGAAGATTACAACGCTCAAGAGTTGAGTTCCAAAATTCTGAAAGTTCTTATTTGGAGGAAATGGGAAGATTCAGGGAAAATAATGAAGGAAGAGTATAGGCAATCATTTTCCGGGCTATCGAAATGGAATGAAATCAGTACTCTTTTAGAAAAAACATAACGCCGTAAACCAAAGTTGCATCACAAAAAACGCCCAAGCTCTCGCTTGGGCGCCCCACTAATTGAAACAACTAATTACAAAACACCATTCTTTTCAATTTCATAGCCTAGTTTCGTGTTACTTGTATGGAATTGGACAGCCCGTACAGTCCTTCCAAGTCGGCGACATTACTGCCCATTTCAAGGCCGGTCAGCCCATCTTCATACCGCATATACCATATAAAGCAGATACCGCTTCCGGCAGCATCAAAGTCCACACCTTCAACGGCAGCCAAGGTAGGTGGTAATCCCAATATATTCCCTTGATCATCCGTAATGACCCAAGTACGGTTGGTCCCAGTAGCATTGCTGCTGTCCAAGGTAATACCGCTGACCATATCAGGTGTTTCATCGACCGCAAAGGTGAACGGTCCTCCAGAAATGGTTCCTGCGTTTGGATTTCGATAGACCCGTATGGAGTTGGAAAGGGCAAAGAAACCATCCAAATCAGCGGCATTTTCCCCCATAGCCAATCCCGTAATACCGTCTTCATAAGTTATATGCCATATCAAGCACAACCCTATGCCGGCTCCATCAAAGTCAACGCCTTCAACGGCTTCCAGCGTAGGGGGTAATCCCAAAATGTTCAAGGCATCATCGGTTATCACATACCCTTGATTGGTCCCCGTAAGATTGGTGTCGTCCAAGGCGATACCGCTAACCATATCAGGGGTGCCATCAACAGAAAACATGAACGGTCCACCGGATAGGGTCCCCGCATTCAAGGCATTCCTATTGACAACAACAAAATTGGATAGGTCAAACAACCCTGTAAGATTATCCAGATTACTACCCATTTCAAGACCTCCCAAGTCTGTGGAATACGTTAAGTGATAGATATAACAGGAACCCACTCCGGCACCATCAAAATCCACACCCATAACGGCCTCCAAAGTAGGTGGAATCCCTAAAATATTTTTGGCATCATCAGTAATAACATAGGTCTGGTTATTTCCATTCAAATTGGTGTCATCCAAGGCAATAGTCGTTACCATATCGGGCATTCCATCCACCAAAAACTCATAAGGGCCACCGGATAAGGTACCGGCATCCAGGGCCAAACGATTTACTTCAACAAAGTTGGACAAGTCAAACTCCCCGGTAATATCATCCAGATTGTTGCCCATCTCCAATCCGCCAAGACCGGTGGAATATGTTAAATGATAAATGTAACAGTCACCCACACCGGCACCATCAAAGTCAACCCCCATTACGGCTTCAAGAGTTGGGGGAATTCCCAAAATATTTCTGGAATCGTCGGTAATTACATAGGTCTGATTATCACCGGTTAAATTGGTGGCATCCAACATAATTGCACTGACCATGTCAGGAAGGCCGTCCACCACAAATTCGTAAGGTCCGCCCGAAAGTTCCCCAGCATCCAATGCCCCACGGTTGACCATAATAAAGTTGGACAGATCAAAGTCCCCGTCAAGACCATCCAGGTTTTCGCCCATGGCCAAACCCGTTAATCCTGCTTGGTGGGTAATATGATAAATATAGCAATCGCCAACCCCGGCACCATCAAAATCCACACCTTCCAAAGCCTCCAAAGTGGGAGGAAGTCCGAGAATATTTCTATCGGCATCCGTTATCACATAGGACTGCACGTCCCCAACTCCGTTAAATCCAGAGAGACTAATGCCACTGACCATATCCGGCACGCCATCCACCGTAAAACCAAAGGGACCACCGGATAATGTACCGGCATCCAAAATGACAGGGTTATCATCATCAGAATCATCATCGGAGCATCCTATGATCAGTAACATTGCCAAAATACCGGTTGTAATCGTTTTTAAGTTCATAGCTTTTTGTGTTTTTAATTATAGCGACAAAGAAATTGGTGAAGTATTGCAAAATGTTCACACAAAAATCAATTTTTGTAACTCATTATATATTAGTTGATTAAGTTATTTTTGGGCCGTTTGTTGCAAGGTGTCAATGTTTTTGTCGACCAATTTTCACAAGGTTGGGATGGAATCGTGAACATTCCGTGAGGTTTTACCCCTTAATTTGACCCAAATGAAGCACGTACTTATTGTTGAAGACGATCCGGAAATCGTCCAACTCTTGGAAATTCACCTAAAGGATTTGGGTTGTGCCACCCTTTCTGCAAAACAAGGGGATCTAGGTCTTAGGATGGCCATTGAGCACGAGCCCGACCTTGTGATTTTGGACGTAATGCTTCCTGAAATGGATGGGTTGGAAGTTTGCCAAAAAATACGCGCCAACAATGTACAGTCCCCTATTATGATGTTGACCTCAAAATCCGAAGAAATAGATAAGGTGCTAGGGCTGGAGGTCGGTGCGGACGATTATCTTACCAAACCGTTCAGTGTCCGAGAGTTCATTGCTCGGGTCAAGGCCATTTTTCGACGCCAAAAAATGAGCAAAAACGGTATGAAGAAATTAGACGAGCCCAAATCATTACGATTTGATGGCCTTAGTATTGATATTGACCGTAGAAAGGTGGTTTGCAACAATGAACGTATTGAACTTTCCCCCAAGGAATTTGAATTGTTGGTCCTACTCTCCTCCAACCCAGGAAAAAGTTACGACCGAACCAAGCTATTGAACATGATTTGGGGCTACGATTTTACCGGTTATGAGCATACGGTCAACTCACATATCAACCGATTGCGTTCCAAAATAGAACCTGATATGAGCAATCCCAAATACATATTGACCACTTGGGGTGTGGGTTACAAATTCAATGAAGAGCTATGAACCAAAGGCTTTATTCCAACAGACTCATCACAAAATTAATCCTGGCCTTCATCACAGTATTGGTGCTTGCTGGAGTGGGCTATACCTTATCCACGATTCATTTTTCCAACAAACACTTCAATGAGACCAATCAGCGGCTGCATGCCCATCTAGCGCAGGATTTGATTGACGAAAAGTTTCTGGAACAAAGTCCCATTGATAGCCTGGGCAATGTGAACAAGGCCCTCTTTGGGGATATTATGCATGATATGATGGCTGTGAACCGTGCCATTGAGGTATACTTGTTGGATATTGAAGGTAATGTCCAATATTCTGTAGTACTTGATCATGACAACCCGGAAAACACCCCAAAGAAAGTGAGCTTGCGACCCATTCAAGAATTTATAGCTGCGGAGGGAGCAGATTATGTCTTGGGGGATGACCCTAGAAATCCAGAAAATCAGAAAGTGTTTTCAGCGGCTAAATTCAATAAAAATGGCAAGGAAGGCTACATCTATATTGTCTTGGCCGGAGAGGAATATGTGGATGTAAAAAATATGCTTTTTGGGAGCTACGCCCTAAAAGTAGGCTTGGGAGCCTCTTTTCTGACCCTTTTTTTTGCAGGTCTCCTAGGGGTAGTATCCATTTGGTATTTGACCAAAAACCTAAGGGAAATAAATTATGCGGCCCAACGCTTTCAACAGGGGGATTTGGAATATCGTATTAAAGGAAATGACAAAACCGATTTAACAGGCCTTGCCACCACCTATAATAATATGGCAGAGACTATATTGGGGGATATGGACAAAATAAAGTCCCTAGAGAAACTACGCCGCGATCTCATTGCCAATATTTCCCATGATCTACGTACCCCTCTTGCCATTATTCAAGGCTATATTGAAACCTTGCAAATGAAGGAGAAGGAACTGACGAAAAAAGAACGCAATGACTATTTGAATAAAATCAATGCCAGCGGGGAACGGCTTTCCAAATTAATATCCCAACTGTTTGAATACTCCAAATTGGAAGCCAACCAGATTGAACCCGAAAAAGAACCTTTTTTGATCTCGGAATTGGCCAATGACATACATAGAAATTACCAAGTCTTGGCGGAAAAGAAAAAAATTGCGCTTCATTTGAATATGGCGAAGCAAACACCATTGGTTTTTGCGGACATCTCCTTGGTGGAAAGGGCCATTCAGAACCTTATGGACAACGCCCTTAAGTTTACACCGGAAGGTGGTGAGGTCACCGTAGAGATTAAACCGAACAAAAAAGATGTGGAAATCTCCATTAAGGATTCCGGGCCCGGTATTGATAAGGAAGATCAACAACTGGTCTTTGAGCGCTATCGGCAGACCAAAACTGGCAAGGAAAAGGAAGGGGCCGGACTTGGATTGGCTATTGTTCGAAAAATCATGGAGCTGCACAACGCAAGTATCAAGGTACTGAGCAAACCCAATGAAGGTACTACGTTCAGCTTTAGTTTACCTATCTATCAAAATGGGTTAAGTTTGGCTTAATTGATTCCCATCCATCCTTTTATTGGCTATCTTTAGGAAAAATAGCTATCATGTTACTTACCGATTCGCTCTTGGATTTCTTTTTGGAAACCCGAAAGCACTCCGAGGACCTCTGTCAACCTCTTGAAATTGAGGATTATGTGGTACAGCCTGTAGTGGATGTTAGTCCTCCAAAATGGCATTTGGGGCACACCACTTGGTTTTTTGAGGAATTCATCCTTAAACCACATGCTATGGACTACAGGGTATTTGACGAGGATTTTTCCTTTGTCTTTAATAGTTATTACGAAACTGTTGGGAAAAGGGTCGTTCGTGCCAATCGCGGGAATTTGAGTCGCCCTTCGGTAAAGAAAGTATATGAATATCGGAGTTACGTTACTGCGGCCATCAAAAACCTATTTGAGGGGAATCAACCCAAAGAAGTCCTCGATGTCCTGGAAATAGGCATTCATCATGAGAAACAGCATCAAGAGTTATTGCTGACCGATATCAAGTACATTTTGGGGAACAACCCTTTATTGCCCGTATATTCAGAGCGTATGGAGGAACATCCCGTAGAGGCACATGCGCAAGATTGGATTTCCATTGAGGAGGGCACCTATGAAATTGGACATCATTTGGATAACTTCTGTTATGATAATGAATTGGGCCAACATACAGTCTATCTACATGCCTATCAAATCTCCAACAAGTTGGTTACCAATAAAGAATTCATTGGGTTTATTGAATCCGATGGTTATCAAAGATTTGACCTCTGGCATGCCGAAGGTTGGGATTGGGTCAAACAAAACCAAATAAAAGCTCCTTTGTATTGGCACACTATTGATGGGGAATGGAATTATTATAGTTTGGCTGGATTGCAAAAGGTGAACCCAAGTGCCCCCGTTAGCCATATTTCGTACTTCGAAGCTTTTGCTTTTGCCCAATGGAAGGGGTTACGACTACCCACGGAGTTTGAATGGGAGGTCGCCCAAAGCTATGTTCCTTGGGGCAAAAGATGGGAATGGACGGAAAGCGCCTACCTCCCCTATCCCAATTTCCAAAAGGCCAAAGGAGCCCTTGGTGAGTACAATGGAAAATTCATGGTCAATCAAAAAGTACTGAGGGGCGGTTCCATAGCTACACCAAAAAAACATACGAGGCCCACCTACAGAAACTTTTTTCACCCACAACTGCGGTGGCAATTCACTGGATTAAGGTTGGCAAAATAATTCCGACGAACGTTCTATGCAAAAAGACATTGCCGAGAAGGCGACCAGTACATTCGCTAAAGAGGTACAAGAGGGTCTGACCTCTTTCCCTAAATATTTGTCCTCAAAGTACTTCTACGATGAACGAGGCGATGCCCTCTTTCAAGACATTATGGCCATGCCGGAGTATTACTTGACGAATGCCGAATTCGAAATCCTGGAAACCCAGAAAGAAGGGATTACCGCGCATTTTTCCAGTAAAAAGGAGCCTTTTGATTTATTTGAGTTAGGTGCAGGGGATGGAAAGAAAACCAAAATCCTCTTAAATCACCTTTCGGAAAAAGGCGCTACCTTTGAATACCTACCCATTGATATTAGCCAGAATGCCCTGGAGCAATTGGAAAAAAGTCTTTTGAGTGAACTTCCAAGTCTAAGGATTCGCCCTTTGCTGGGTACGTATTTTGATACCCTCAAAGATATTGGAAGGGAAAAAGGAAGAAAAAAAGTAATTCTTTTCTTGGGTTCCAACATTGGGAACCTATTGCATCCAAACGCCATTTCATTTTTACGCCAACTGAAGGATGTGATGGCGCCTAACGACTTATTATTTATGGGAATGGATCAAAAGAAGAAACCACAGACCATTTTGGATGCTTACAACGACAAAGCTGGAATTACAGAAGCTTTCAATAAAAATATCCTTAAAAGGATCAATACGGACTTGGGCGGGAACTTTGATATTGATGAATTTATACATTGGGAAGTATATGATCCGGAAAGTGGAACGGCCAAGAGTTATTTGGTTTCAAAAAAGGAACAAAAAGTTCATATCGAGGCTCTTGACCTATTGGTGCATTTTAATCCTTGGGAAACCATACACACGGAAATTTCGCAAAAATATGATGATGATACGGTCCGATGGCTGGCCAAAGAATCTGGTTTGGAAATTGTGACCTCATTTGAGGACAGCGAAAAACTATTTAAAGATTATCTATTAAAGAGAACTACGGTATGAAAGCAATTTGGAACGGCCAAGTTTTGGCAGAAAGCAATGAAACCAAGGTAATTGAAGGGAATCATTATTTCCCTCCCGAAAGTATCAACAAAGCATTTTTTAGATCCAGCGGAACGCATACCACCTGCCCGTGGAAAGGAGTTGCCTCTTATTATACGCTGGATGTGGACGGAAAGGAAAATCCGGATGCTGCTTGGTACTATCCAGAAGCGAGTGAACTGGCCAAACAAATAAAAGGTCATGTTGCCTTTTGGAAAGGTGTCGCCATTGAGGAATAAATCCCCAATGGCGATGTTGTGGGGTATTAAAGTTCTAGCACTGCATTTTCGGTACCGGCATAATCATTCCACTGGTAACGATCGGCAGCTTCATCATTCACATAGTTTCCGTCAACCAAATAACGGAATTCGTAAACGTTCTGTGTGGGTAAATCGAACGTGCCCTTAAAGGAACCATTCTTAAGTTTCTTCAACAAACTACCTTTTGGGTTCCAGTTATTGAAATCACCAACAACAGCTACTTTTTTTGCCTCTTCCGCAGGAACAGTAAAAGTCACCTTGCATACGGGCTTACTTTTCAGAAATTGTTTTTTTATTGCCATGGTTTTGTTTTTTAAATTAAAAACTCGATGCAAAGCTTAGCATAAAACCATTAATGGTCAATAGGTTAGATACGATTTATCATTTTATCAAAATACATTTAAACATTTGCATACTTTGCGAAAAACAACTGCAGAATTTTACGAATTGAAATTTAAAGCTGGTTTTTAACAACCGTTAACACATCGTTAACATTTGAGATTGAGTTGTAAAAGTGGAAACTCAAACGAATTCCATCACCCCTTTGGGCACAAATGATGTTTTTGGACAACAGTTTTTTAAAAAGACCGTCATCACCTTGAATATTAAATATGGTACCATGAAAGTTCCTTTTTGCCAAATAGGGCTCTAAAAGCCGATGCTCTTCCGCTGATGCTTTGAATGTTTCGGAGAGTTCCTGGTTATGTTCTCCAATAGCCTTGAGTCCTATATCCATTAAAAGATTCATGGAATACATTAAGCTTCCAAAACTGAGGGAATCCAGATGTCCCGGTTCCAGTTTTTTACAAAACGAGCGCCCATCCCTCTGATATCTCGCATTTCTTCCCGAACCATAGCCTGAGCTTTTCAAAGCAAACCGATCTTGTACTTTAGGTTTGACCATCAGGAAAGCATTGCCATAACCGGAAATTAGCCACTTGTAGCCGCTGGCCCCCATGACATCTACTCCAGAAGCCTCAAAATCAAAATATTCCGTACCACAGAACTGGGTACCATCCATGACTATTATGAGATCGGGGAAATCAGCCTTCAATTTTTTGATAAATCCAAAGTCAATTTTAAGTCCGTTTAACCACTGAACTGCGCTACAAGCAAAAACCGTAATTTGTTCCGATTTTATTTTATCATAGATCCTATCTTCCAAATCAGGACCTATTTCTACATAATCCAATGCAAAACCCCGGCTTTCGAAGGGCCAATTCAATGAGGGATAGTCTCCCTTTAGCAATACGACCTTTTCAGAAGATGACAATCCTTCCAACAGAAGATTCAATCCTTGGCTAAAACTTGGTGTCAAAGCCACATGTTCTTCCTCAAAATGGAAGAATTGGGCGACCGTTTTTCTGGTCTTCTCCAACAAAACATGGGTTTTGGCCTTGGCCATACTTCCCCCAATCAAAAAATCGAGGTCATGTTCCTGACGCCATTCCAACAAATCTTCAGATAACAATCCAGATGTGGCTGTATTGAGATAAATACCCCTCCGAAGCACTGGAAACTTTTCATATAATTTTGGGGAAACACCCATTTCTTATCTTTGCTGCTAAAGATAATCAATGCTATTCTCTAAAAAGAAGACCGACTCTACCCTAGACTTGGAACAACACGAGTTATTGGAGAATGCCCAAAAACGCATCAAACAAAAAAAAAGGTTGTTCTCCCACTTTGTCATTTTTCTTATCGGTAGTGTTTTTTTGGTTCTTATCAATAAAATCTTGAAATACGGTGAGAATTACAATTGGTTCATTTGGGCGATTATGGCATGGGCCTTTTTATTTATCTTCCATTGTTTTAATGTTTTCGTAACCCACAAGTTTATGGGTAAGGAATGGGAGAGGCAGCAAAGGGAACTACTGGTAAAAAAGCAAAGGGACCGCATAGCAGCGATGCAAAAAGAGATAGAAACAGAGTTCCCCCAATCCCAAATCAATAAAAAAAAAGACCTGTGAGGTCATCGAGCAAAATCGAAATGAACCAACTTATTATCATTGCCGCGGCTGGGGAAAACAATGAATTGGGAATCAACAACGATTTACCGTGGCACCTTCCCGATGATTTTAAACGTTTTAAGCAATTGACCTCTGGCCATAAAATCATTATGGGGCGTAAAACGTTGGAAAGCTTTCCCAAGGCACTCCCAAATCGCGGCCATATAGCCATCACAAGGGATAAAAAATACGTTCCCAAATTTCCCTGCTCCATTGTAAATTCCCTACAAGAAGCCATTGATTTAGTAAAAGATAATCCTGTGGCCTATATTATTGGAGGCGGTGAAATCTATAAACAAGCCATGGAAATTGCCACACATATTGAGCTTACCCGTATCCATGGTACTTTTAATGCCGATACCTTTTTTCCCGAAATCGATACCGAAAAATGGGAAATGATAAAAGAAGTGTTTCATCCAAGAGATGAAAAACATGCCTTCAACTTTACATACCAAACATTTACAAGGAAATAACCTAGAAGTTGACATAACTGATTTTCTGTGCCCCCCCTGAAACAAAAAATCTTAAAGTATAGGTGTTTCCATTTGTAAAGAATACATGTTCAACACCTTTTGTACCGCTCTTTAATAAACCCTGCGATTTTAGGATAGCTTTTGTTTGCTTGGCTACGGCAAAGCCTGAATCAATGATTTGAACGTTTTTAGGTACTATCTTCCTCAGGATTGGAAGCAAGTAGGGATAATGGGTGCAACCTAGGACTAAACAGTCGATACCTTCGGTCAACATGGGAGATACATATTTTTCCAATAAGAATTGGGCTTCTTCAGATCGGGCTTTGCCAGCTTCAACCAATGGCACCAGACCTTTTCCTTCTTGCTCAAAAACCTGTATCCCCGCAGCATGCATTTTAGAGGTATTGTGAAATAAACTACTTGAAAGCGTGCCCTTTGTGGCCAACACGCCTACTTTTTTTGTAGTTGTTCGCAGTGCCGCAGGTTTAATCGCGGGCTCAATACCTATAAAGGGAACTTGATAGTTTTTTCTAAGATGATCTATGGCATTGGTGGTTGCCGTGTTGCAGGCCACAACAATGATTTTAGCACCTTTTTCCAAAAGTATTTCGGTATTCTTAATGCTCAACTGAAGGATTTCCTCTTTTGATTTGGTACCATAAGGGGCATTTTTGCTATCCGCCAAATATAGGGTATCCTCCATAGGAAGAAGTTGCACGATTTCCTTCCAGATGGAAGTACCTCCCACCCCCGAATCAAAAATGCCGATTGGTCTTTCCATAGGCTAAAAATAAAAAACCGTCAAACTTTATAGGACAAAAGCTTAACGGTTTCCTTCGTTATTTAAAGGTAAAACTAGAATCCCAGTTCCTGTTTCACCTCTGGTAACAGATCTTTTCCCCTGGCAACAATGAGACCTCCTCCTTGGGAGGCATCAATGACATAGTCAAAGCCTTGTGCAGCGGCAACCTTTTCTATGGCAGCCTTTGCCTTTTCAGTTATTGGGGCATATAATTCGGATTCTTTTTTCTGCATTTCTTGCATCGCTGCATTTCTAGCCTCTTGAATGTTTTTCTCAAAACCCTGCAACTCAAGGGCGCGTTTTTCATTTTCTTCCTTTGAAATGGAAGAAGCTTCATTTTGATATTGTGTCAATTTATTTTGAAGCTCTGTCATGGAGCTTTCCAAATCTGCCCTATAGGTTTCCTGCAATTTTTTTAACTCGCTTTGGGCAGCTTGCATTTCTGGCATCGCCCCAAGCAACTCCTGTACATTAATATGGGCCACTTTGCTTTGTGCATTTACAAACCCCGTTGCCGCTATCAACACCACCGCAACAACCAACTTCCTTACATTTTTCATAATTCCTAATAGTTTAATTTGAGTATACAATTTTAGTGTTCAGTTTATTTAACTTTGACTTGTTGAATCCTTTACTTTTTCTTGTTCCTTTAACCGTTCTTCTTGTTTCGCTTTCCGCTTGGCCTCTCGTTCTTCCAATAGTTTTTTCCTTCTTTCCTCGTAGGCCTTCTTACGTTCCTCCCTTAGCTTCAATTGCTCCGCACGCCGCTCTTCCGCCGCCTTCGCCCGTTCTTCCTTGGTTGTTTGGGCTTTGCTCTGTCTCGCTTTCAGCGCTTCACTAATTTCCTTATTGGCCTCGGCTTCCTCGGCTTGAAACTCTTTAAGCCTGTTTTTTTCCTTCTCTGCCTTTTTGGATTTGCTCACTTTTCTAGTGCGAGCTATCTCCCTTAAAACCAAGTCACTGATATCGTGCCTTTTTTCGGAGTACAACATTACGACATCTGCAGATTTATCGAAAATAAAATCGTACCTTTTATTTTTTCCAATCTTCTGCACCTCCACAAAAACTTGGTCTTGTATAGGTTGTACCAAGAGCCTTTTTTGAAGCACCAAGTCGCCTTGGGGTCCAAACCGGTCTTGTTGGTAATCCAAAACTTCGGTTTGCAATATTTGGATTTCCTCTTCGCGCTCCGCAATCAATTCATCCGTAAGCAATACCCTTTCTGCAGCTAGGTCCTTCTTCATTTGCTCCACTTTTCCCAGCTTCAGCTCAATTTCCTGCTTCCATTTGTCCGCTTTGGTATTTAATTGTTCTGTGGCATCACGATATTCCTCCACATTTTCCAGGATATATTCCATATCCACATATCCAATTCTCACCCCAACCGCACGTTGTGCTACGGTACTCATGGCAACAAACATTAAACCAATAAAAAAGAACGTTTGTGTCTTCATTTTTGAATCCGGATTTTACATAGAAAATATCGTGCCAAAATACTTAAATGATTTAAAATGAAGTATTTAAATTTTTAAAATAGCGGCCGAATCTTCCAATTACGTTAAAATTGCTGACCAATAATGAAGTGGGTCTGCCATCCACTAGGTCCCTGACCTAAGGACTGAGGGCGTAAATCTTCGTCGAAACCGTAACCAAAATCTATACCCAAAAGGCCAAATGCTGGCATAAAAATACGTAGCCCCGCTCCAGCTGATCTCTTTAACTGAAACGGATTAAAGTCATTAAAATTATTCCAGGCGTTACCTGCCTCTAAAAAAGTTTGCACATAAATGGATGCGGAAGGCTTTAAGGTGAGTGGATATCTCAGCTCCATAGTGTATTTATTATAAATGGTACCACCATCCTGTTCTTGATTTCCGGTAATGGGATTTAGGCTAAAGGGAGTTAATGAGCTATTGTCATAACCCCTTAATTGAATAATTTCCCTTCCATCCAAGGTAAAGTTTCCAAGCCCGTCCCCACCTACAAAGAATCGTTCAAAAGGAACGTTACCAATATCGTTGTTATAGGCACCCAAAAAACCAAACTCGGCATTTGTCCGCAAGACCAATTTGTCCACTACACGGGTGTACCAGTCACCCCTAAACTTCACCTTGAAAAACTCCAACAGTTTAAAACGTTCCTCCTCCAAGCTCTCCAATTGTCTTCTGAGCATTGGGAAAGCAGGGTCCTGTGCCCCTAAATCCAAATCCAGTATTTCTCGGGTCACTTCATCAATTTCATCGCTAATAGCCTTGAAATCCTTGTTGCTGAACAAAGAATAAGGTGGGGTAACACGTGCAGTAAGTTCAAAGTTGGACCCCGTTAATGGGAAAATCCGACTTGGGCCTTGGGAGCTTCTGGAAATGCCAAAAGTATAGGTCAAAGAATTTGATGTACCATTACCAAAGTTGAACAATCCACTATTGAAATTGTTGAAATCATAACGCTGATAGCTCAAAGAGTGTGAAAGGGTAAAGAAATCATCGGGCCATTGCACCCGTTTTGCCAAACCTGCCGAGACCCCACTAATAGAAAAACTCTGATCGCGGTCTACATCAATTCTACCATTGCTATCAAAGGTGGAACGGAATTGCTGCGTTCTTGAAAAGGACAGGTTAAAACGTACCGGTTTTTTACCTCCCAACCATGGCTCAGAGAAGTTGAGACTGTATACCCTAAACGTTCTACTGGCTTGGACGCGTAAGGCAAAAGTTTGACCATCCCCCATGGGAACAGGCTTGTAGGCCTCCCCCTTAAACAAATTTTGAATGGAAAAGTTATTAAAGGATAACCCGAGTGTTCCAATAAAACCACCACCCCCAAAACCTCCTTGGAGTTCAATCTGACTGGAGCCTGCTTCTACCAAGCTGTATTTTAAATCAACCGTTCCCGCGTTAGGGTCTGGGTTTTGAATGTCAGGTACAATCTGTTCCGCATCAAAGAAGCCCAATTGCCCCAATTCACGAACACTGCGAATAATATTGTCCTTACTGTATTTCTGACCGGGACGGGTGCGCAGTTCCCTAAATATAACGTGGTCATTGGTCTTATCGTTCCCAGATACTGTTACATGATCCAAAAAGGTTTCTTTGCCCTCAATAATCCTGATTTCAAAATCTATGGTATCATTTACCGCAGAAACCTCTACAGGATTAATACTTGAAAAGAGATACCCGTTATTTTGGTATAAATTGGTGACATCTTCACCATCTGGTTTTGAATCGTCCGCAATGCGTTCCTTCAAGAGTACACCATTATAAACATCCCCTTTTTTAATGCCCAATACCTGGGCCAATTGCCTGTCCGTATACACCGAATTTCCAACAAAATCGATATTTCCAAAATAGTAGCGGTCGCCCTCCTCCACCTCAATTTTAAGGGCGATATTATTTTCATCAATTTTTATAAAAGTATCTGAAACCACTCTGGCATCCCGATATCCTTTTTCGGCATAGGCGTCCACCAAATTCTCCAGTCCTTCTTCGTACTCCTCTTCCGTATACTTTGAACGTTGCCAAAAGGCCCCAAGTTTTTTCTTTCGGATTTTTGCTTTGCCCAAGGCCTTTCGAAGTCTTTTGTCCTTGACTTTCTCATTGCCTTCAAATTCAATACTTTTTATTTTGACCTTATCCCCTTTCCTTACGTTCACCACCATACTTTCGCTATTGGTCCCCACGGTATCCTTGGCAGTGGCTATGGTCACTTTAGCATTGAGGAATCCTTGTTTCCTGTACTTGTTTTCCAAGTAGTTTTTGGTATTGGCAATAAGACTCTCGGTAATTTTCTTTCCTTTTTTCAGGTCAGTATCGTCTATAATTCCTTGTACCTTTCGCTTTTTCACACCATACACGGTAACACGGGATAGGGTAGGCCGTTCCTTTATTCTTAGTTCCAGGAAAACTTTATCTCCCTCAACAGCATAAAAGAAATCCAGTTCACTAAAAAGTTCCAGTCCCCAAAGCTTCTTGATGACCCCACTTATTTCTTCTCCGGGAACGGTGATGGGCTGTCCAATTCTTAAACCGGTATAGGTTTTTACCGTTTGTTCGTTATAGCTTTGAAGTCCTGTAACCTCCAATCCTCCAAGGATGTACTTTTTGGCAGTCTCAAGGGAAGTTACCTGAGCCAAGTTTATCTGGGGAATCGCTAAAAAAAGAAGGAGAATTTTGCTGAGTAACGTAATTTTTTTTAACCCTCTAACCGAGTTGTTCACTAGTCTTTCCAAATCTTCGTTCTCTATTCTGGTAATTGATAATTGCATCTACCAAATGCTGCTCATTAAAATCGGGCCAAAATACGTCAATAAAATATAATTCGGCATATGCAATTTGCCAAAGTAGAAAATTGCTTATTCTATGCTCTCCACTAGTGCGAATTAGCAGATCCACATCTGGCAGGTCATGCGTGTAAAGATGAGTATTAATAACGGTTTCGTCAATATCATGCTCTGAAATTATGTTATTTTTAACTTTGGAACTGATGGCCTTTATGGCCTGTTTTAGCTCTTCCCTAGACCCATAACTCAGCGCCAAAGTCAATGTTAAGCCAGTATTATTTGCCGTTTTTGCAATCACCTCATTAAGTTCTTTGGCCACCTTTCCAGGAAGAAAATCCAAGTTTCCAATCGCATTCAGGCGAATGTTGTTTTCGTTAAGGGTTTTTAACTCTTTACGCAGGGAAGCCACCAGAAGTCGCATTAAGGTCTGTACTTCAATCTTGGGTCTTTTCCAGTTCTCGGTGGAAAAAGCATAAAGGGTTAGGTAACTGATTTTGTGTTTTGCACAATTCTCAACCGTTCTTCGTACCGCATCCACTCCATTTTCATGTCCAAAAACCCGCATCTTGCCCCGTTGTTTTGCCCACCTACCGTTACCATCCATAATTATGGCAATGTGTTTTGGCAAGTTTTCTACGTCAATGTGGCCTAGGTTGTCCATTTGTTATTCAAAACAATCTTGGCAGGGCTTTCTTCCGAACGTGTAGGTCAAAGTTATTCCAGAAAACACATACCAATCTTCACTTAAGATGTTGCCAAACCTAAATTGCTCAAAATTGGAACCTTCCGGATTACTGGCATCCAAATTGTCCGAAAAGGTATACCGAGCCCCAATCTCGGCCCCAAGAATAAAAAACTGACTGAGTCTTAGCTTGGCCCCAACGGTCATTGGAATTGCGAAACTACCATCTTTTTGATTAATATCCTGAACTTGAAGTGCATCAATATAATTAAAGTCATATCTGAAATAGGTTACCCCTGTATATAAATAAGGAGTAAAGGCAGGGCCCAACTTATGAAGGTTATAATCCACAAAATTAAATTCCATCCCCGCACTGTACTCCGTTATGGAATTTTCAACACGGTATCCCCTCTGCTGTCTAGATGGGTCGCTTGACTTGGAATCATCTGCGGTAAAACTGCCCCTGTACACACTGGCGCGCCAAGCATACCGCTTTCTTTTATTCCACTTGAACAGAGCACCGTAGGCTTCGCCTGACGGTAAAATATAATTGGTCCTTCCCACATCACCAATAACATTGGTCCCTCCAGCAAATAGACCTATTTCATAGGTTTGGGCATTTATACTTCCCATGGCCAACAAAAACACCAAAACAATTGTTCTCATAAAAAAAGTTGCAAATATGTCAATAGCAAGGAAGTATTCCTTTCATTGTCATTACATGTTCTTTTTGTAAAACAACTTTTAGCCCTATTTATTGTTGGAAATCTTGTTAGTTACGGCGGTCTTCGCCCCAAAGTAATTTGTTGCGGAGCGTTTTTAAAAAGCTTTCAGAGGTATACGCTACCATTTTGATGGTATATGGTGATTTTTGAATGATTATCTCTTTTCCATTCGGAATTGTTGCTATTCGGGAATCCAAGGAAACCAAGTGGTTTTCTTCCCTTCCGGACACCTTTAACTTGATTTTGGTATCATCGGAAATCACAAAAGGACGGGCATTGAGATTATGAGGTGCAATAGGGGTGAGTACCAATGACTTGGCCGTAGGTGCTATTACAGGTCCACCACAACTCAGTGAATATCCCGTGGAACCTGTGGGGGTAGCAACAATCAAACCATCTGCCCAATAATTGGTCAAATATTCCCCGTTCAAAAATGTCTCTACGGTAATCATGGATGTGGTATCCTTACGACTGACCGTTATTTCATTTAGGGCAAAATTAAGGTCCCCAAAGTCTTCAATATGGGAATCCGTGCAAATTTCCACCATACTTCGTTCTTCAATGGTATAGGCCCCTGCAACGAATTCGGTAACTACCTTACGCACATCCTCCTTTTTAAAGGTAGACAAAAAACCCAACCTACCCGTATTGACCCCAACAATAGGTATTCCAGAGTTCCCCACATAGGAAATAGCCCTTAGCATGGTTCCGTCCCCACCAAAACTCACAAATAAATCGAAGGAATCATCCAAACCTTCATTCTGGGTAAAACTTGGAATATGGGCTTTGGTCGAATAGGATTGGAACATTTTAAGAAAGTCGGCTTCTATTACGGCGGTGCCATTTACCTCTTCTAAAGCCTTCAGCAGGCCGTTGACATAAGTAACATCGTGCTCCGACAGCAACTGACCATAAATGGCAACCTTCATGCTAAACGTTTAAGTATTTGTCCAGGTACGCAGAGCGCTCTTTCAAATCCTCTAAGAACTGATCGTCATTATTTCCGAAAACAATGGTGTAGCTATACCTTCTAAACGTTTGAATTACTTCATTGAGATTACCGGTACTGATTTTTAGCGTCACCTGGACCACATCATTTTGGTTATCCGTAATGAAAGCACCAAGAAGTTTACCATTGTTCCCTTCAACAATTTGTGAAATCTCACTTAGGGAATAGTCTTTGATTCCCTTGGAAACCACCAGAATCCCCCCAGGTTCCTTAAAGAAGGGTGTACTTATGAAAAAAGTTACGATGTCATTGATGTCATAGTAGCCTATTACCCTATGGGAGGCCTCTTCCAGAACGGGCAAAACATTGGATTCATTTCCAGTAAACTTCTCCAAAACATCCAACCACAGGGTACGTGGGGTAACAAAAAATGCCTCCAACTGAAATCGAAAATCCTCTATTCTTTTATCCGCCTCAAAACAGGGTAGATCATTTGCGGAAAGCATTCCCAGAAAGACGTCTTCCTCGGTTACGGCAACATGGGAAAATGATGTTTCCCCAAAGAACGAAATAACTTCCCCAAGGGTATCAGTTACCTCGAAAACCGGAAGGGAACCCATGATGTATTCTTGAATGTTCATAGCCTAAAGATTATAACAAAACTACAAATTAAAACATCGCAAAAGGTGTGCCCATTTTGTATTTTTGCATGCTTTAATGGTATGTATTTATGACCAAACTAAGCGTAAATATCAACAAGCTGGCCACCTTGCGGAACTCTAGGGGGGGCCATGTGCCCAATATCATAACATCTGCCCAGGATATTGAAGCGTTCGGGGCCAATGGCATTACCATTCATCCCCGTCCGGATGAACGACATATTCGGTATCAAGACGCCAAAGATTTAAAGAAAACAGTAAAAACCGAGTTTAATATTGAAGGAAACCCAATTCCCAAGTTCATTGATTTGGTATTGGAGGTGAAACCCACTCAGGTCACTTTAGTACCAGATGCCGAAGACGCGATAACCTCAAACTGCGGTTGGGATACCATAAAGCATTCCGCTTTCTTGAAAGATGTGATTGCCAGTTTCAAGAATAACGGTATTAGAACCTCGATTTTTGTAGACCCTGACCCAAAAATGGTAGAAGGGGCTGGAGCGACGGGTGCGAATAGGATCGAACTATACACCGAAAGTTATGCCGAAGCGTTCGCCAAGGGGGATATGGAGGGCATTGTTCCATTTGTAAAAGCTGCGGAAATGGCCAATTCTTTGGGCCTAGGAATAAATGCAGGGCATGATTTGAATTTGGATAACATTCAATTTTTTAAAAGGAACATTCCCAATCTTTTGGAAGTATCCATAGGGCATGCATTGATTTGTGAGTCCATTTACCTAGGACTTGAAAACGTGGTGAACATGTATCTACATCGATTAAAATGAATAAAACCCTTCATTCCAGTATTTTGGGTAATGGCACTCCCCTATTGATTCTGCACGGCTTTTTGGGCATGTCTGACAATTGGAAGACCTTGGGAAATAAATATGCGGAAAATGGCTTTCAAGTCCATCTTATCGATCAGCGGAATCATGGAAGAAGTTTCCATTCCGTAGATTTTGACTACACCTTTTTAGCGTTGGACTTAAAGCACTATATGGAATATCAAGGGCTGGGCAAGGCTCATCTCTTGGGACATTCCATGGGCGGCAAAACAGCCATGCAGTTTGCTGTTACACATTCCGAAAAGGTCGAAAAACTATTGGTGGCTGACATTGCCCCAAAATATTACCCACCCCATCATCAGGAAATCATCGATGCACTGAATACTTTGGATTTTACTGAAATCGATAGTCGTTCGGCAGCCGACCGAAAGTTAGCGGAGTCCTTAGCCGATTTTGGTATTCGACAATTCCTCTTAAAAAATCTGTATTGGGTAGAAAAAGGAAAGCTGGGCCTTCGTATTAACTTAGAAGTGCTACAAGACAAAATGGAAGAAATTGGCGAGAATATTTCCGGCATTGATACCTTTAGTGGACCTTCCTTATTTTTAAGGGGGAGTCGCTCTGAATACATTCACAAGAATGACACTTCCATAATTCTAAAACACTTTCCCAATGCTGGGATAGATACTATAGCCAATGCAGGTCACTGGCTACATGCCGAAAACCCAAAGGCCTTTTTCGAACGATCACTAAAATTCCTTAATCCATAATTTTTGACCAATTTTATTATGCATGCATAATTTTTTTGGGGCTTTCGTTGTCCGTTCAATAATTTTCTGCTAGTTTTGGAGGTACTGATTTAACTATAACTTCAACTTGAATTAACGTAAACTATTACGACATGAAAAAGTTCCTCGCCCTCTTACCTGTTCTTGGGCTGATATTTATTGCTTGTGAAGACGATGACAGTTCCGCGGACATGACCCCGGTGGAACCGGATCCCATTGTGGTAACCAGTGGTTCCGCTGATTTCACCAATTATGTGGCACTTGGTAATTCCTTGACGGCCGGATTTTCGGATGGTGCACTATTCATTGCCGGACAAGAAGCCTCTTATCCCAATATGTTGGCGGGTCAATTTGCGCTTGCGGGAGGTGGTGCTTTTAACCAACCCTTAATGGCAGATAATCTGGGAGGGCTTACCCTTGATGGAGATCCTATTTCTGGAAACCGTCTGATTCTTTCTTTCGCTTCCGGTTCACCTACCCCCGTTGCCGTTGACGGCCAAGGCAGTACGGAAGTATCCAGTGGTCTATCTGGAAATTTTAACAATATGGGAGTTCCCGGAGCAACAAGCTTTCACCTATTGGCCCCTGGTTATGGCAATGTAGCCGGAGTGGCCGCAGGATTGGCAAATCCCTATTTTGCTAGGTTTGCGTCCGGGTCAAACGCTACCATATTAGGTGACGCTGCGGCCCAAGCACCCACGTTTTTCTCCCTTTGGATTGGAAACAATGATGTTCTGGGTTATGTTACCAGTGGAGGTTCCGGTGTTGACCAAGCCGGAAACTTAGATCCTAGTACTTATGGGGGTAGTGATATTTCAGATGTCAATGTGGTTGCTGGTTCCATTGATGCCGTTTTGCAAACCATGACCGCGAATGGCGCAGGTGGGGTAATCGCCAATATTCCCAGTGTTACGGATATTCCATTTTTGACTACCGTGCCTTTTGCCCCATTAAGTCCTGCAAATCCTAATTTTGGCCCCCAGATACCTGTTTTGAATGCACAATTTGCCGGACTGAACCAAGCCTTTGCTTTTCTCGGGGTTCCCGAAAGGAGCATCACTTTCAGTGATTCTGCCGCAAGCGCCGTTGTTGTCAAAGATGAAAGCCTGCCTGATTTATCAGCACAACTGACCCAAGTACTCGCCGGAGGAGGATTGGATGTGGGCACGGCAACCGTGTTGGGATTGGTTTACGGACAGGCAAGACAGGCAACAGCGGAAGATTTATTGGTACTCACCAGTCAGACGGTAATTGCTACGCTGAATGAGGAAGCATTTGCCTTTTTGCAAGATTTAGGGGTTGATCCGGCCACAGCAGGACAATTGGCCGTAAATGGAATTACATGGCCCCTCGAAGATCAATGGGTTTTGACACCGGATGAACAGGCAACGGCTTCAGCGGCCGTAACCGCCTACAACCAAGTTATTGAAGGTTTGGCCACCAGTTATGACATCGCTTTCGTGGATGCAAACACCTTTTTCGTCAACTTCGGGGTTTCTGGATTTCCGTTGGTGGATGGCAGTACGGTAACCGGTGATTTTGGTACTGGTGGTGGTTTCTCCTTGGATGGCGTGCATCCTTCACCTAGGGGATACGCCATAATTGCCAATTTATTTGCCGAGGCAATCAATGAGAGATACGGTGCTACCCTACCAGGGGTTAATCCGCTTGATTTTACAGGTCTTTACATTAACTAGAATTGGAAAATATCTTATATTGAAAGCACCGCTCTTGCGGTGCTTTTTTCATTTAAAAACAACCTCTATGAAATTTTTATTACGAATGCTTTTGAGTGCCCTGGCCGTGGTGATCCTTTCCAAAGTACTTCCCGGTGTGGGGGTGGACAGTTACGTGACAGCCATTATTGTGGCCTTGGTTTTAAGTCTCCTCAATTTTTTGGTCAAACCTTTGTTGATTATCCTCACCTTGCCCATAACCCTCATTACCTTGGGTATTTTTCTTCTTTTTATCAATGCCTTCATTATTCTACTTGCCGATTATTTTATTGCGGGGTTTTCGGTTCAAAATATATGGTGGGCACTGTTGTTCAGCCTTCTTCTGTCCTTTTTACAATCCATCTTGTTCTCCCTATTAAAAGAGGATAAAAAGAAATAGCTTTTCATTGATATACAAGCAATTGAAAACTTGTTGCACACAACAAAATGTAGTACTTTTGCCCCCCATTATAAAGTAGGTTTCATGAATATTTCGAAAGAACAGATTGATAATTTAAATGCCGTGGTCAAGGTTGCCATCACCAAAGAGGATTATGAAGAAAAGGTGAATGACATTCTAAAGAATTATAGAAAACAGGCCAATATCCCAGGTTTCAGAAAAGGCCAAGTACCCATGGGCTTGATTAAAAAGCAATATGGAAAGGCTGTTTTGGTCGATGAAGTAAACAAGCTGCTTCAGGATAACCTAAATAAGTATCTCACTGAAGAAAAATTGGACGTTCTTGGCAATCCGCTACCTAGGGCTCAAGAGAACTTTGACTGGAACAACGAAAATTTCGATTTTGAATTTGAATTGGGTCTCGCCCCAGAATTTGAAGTAAAACTGAAAACAAAAAAACCCGTGACCCACTACAAAATTGTAGCGGACAAGAAAATGGTGAATGAGCAGGTAGAACGACTTCAAAAACAATATGGAAAAATTATTTCCAAAGCTGAAGTGACCAAGATTGCCGAAGTGAATGGGACATTCTCCAATGAGGCAGAAGAAATCGAGAACAAAACCACTATCGAAGTGGATAAATTAAAAAGTAAGAAATCGATTGATGTGCTGCTGGGAAAAAAAGTTGGGGAATCGGTCACCCTCAAGACCAAAGGACTTTTCAAAGAAGAGTATTTGCTTTCTTCCAGTTTGGGCATTACTAAGGATAGGGCGGAGAAATTAAATGTTGAGGTCACATTTACCATTCACGAAATCAATGAAAGGGAACCTGCTGAACTGAACCAAGAGCTTTTTGACAAACTTTTTGGCGAAGGTGAGGTAAAAAGCGAAGCGGAAATGAAGGAGAAAATAAAAACGGATTCTGAAAAACAGTTTGAGCAGCAGTCCGATCAAAAACTACTGAATGACATTACCGAAAAACTTATCGAGGCCACTAAGTTTGATTTGCCATCGGAGTTTCTAAAAAAATGGATTCAGTTCAGCGGTGAAAAAGAGCTTTCCGATGAGGAAGCCTCCGATGAGTATGAAAAGTCCGAAAAAGGGCTGCGCTACCAATTGATAGAAGGGAAAATCATTAAGGACAATGACCTCCAAGTCCAGTTCGATGAGCTGAAGGAATTTGCCAAGGGCTTCATTAAATCACAGATGGCCCAATATGGACAGGTCAATCCTCCAGAGGAAGAGTTGGATACTATTGCAGCCCGTATCATGAGCAACCAAGATGAGGTGAAACGACTTTCTGAGCAACTAATGAGCCAAAAACTATTGGCACTTTACAAGGAGCAAGCTAACCTTAAAGCCAAGGAAATTAGTTATGAAAACTTTGTAAAAGAGGTGTACGGCTAAACGCATCAAATAATTGTATCTTTACGGTTCTGGAATTTTGAGTTTTCAGAACCGTTTTTTTGTCTTAAAACCATTGAAAATCCTATGGATTACGGAAAGGAATTTGAAAAATACGCAACCAAGCACCACGGAATAAACAGTATGTACTACGACCAAATTGTAAGTAGTATGTTTCCCGTGAACATGACCCCGAATATTATTGAAGAACGGCAAATGAACATTGCCGTTTTTGATGTGTTCTCACGATTAATGATGGATAGAATTATTTTTATGGGGACTGGAATCAACGATCAGGTGGCCAACATTGTACAGGCACAATTGTTGTTTTTGGAAAGTACGGATGCCTCAAAGGATATCTCTATCTATATCAACTCCCCAGGGGGAGGCGTATATGCAGGATTAGGTATTTATGATACCATGCAGTTTATAAAACCTGATGTTGCAACCATTTGCACCGGTATCGCAGCTTCGATGGCCGCCGTTCTTCTTTGTGCAGGGGAAAAGGGCAAACGCAGTGGCCTACCCCATTCCCGGGTGATGATTCACCAGCCTTTATCAGGCGCTCAGGGCCAAGCGAGCGATATAGAAATCGCAGCAAAGGAAGTACTCAAAATAAAGGATGAACTTTACCATATCATCGCCAATCATTCTGGACAGACTTTTGACCAAGTCTATGAGGACAGTGACCGTGACTTTTGGATGAAAGCCCCCGAAGCTAGAGAATACGGTATGATTGACGAAATTTTGGTAAGGGACATGGCATAATATCGACCAAAGGTCAGCGTAGATGGGGTAAAAGCAGAATTTTACCTTATTTTTAGCGTTATAGCAATTCAGTTAAACTGATATTATATGGCAAAGGAATTGGAATGCTCATTTTGTGGAAGAAAAAAGTCGGAGACCAATCTTCTCATTGCCGGATTGGACGCCCATATTTGTGACCGCTGTATTGAACAGGCGTACAGCATTGTGGCCGAAGAATCAAAACAGTCCAAGACGAACAACCTTTCAGCAGAATTGGTTTTAAAAAAACCACTGGAAATCAAGGATTTTTTGGACACCTTCATTATTGGACAAGAGCGCACCAAAAAGGTAATGTCCGTTGCTGTCTACAATCACTACAAACGATTGCTTCAACCCATGGGAAAAGATGATGATGTTGAAATACAAAAGAGTAACATTGTCATGGTGGGTCAAACTGGAACAGGAAAGACCCTTATGGCCAAAACTGTGGCCAAAATGCTTAATGTCCCTTTGGCCATTGTTGATGCCACTGTGCTTACGGAAGCGGGGTACGTAGGTGAGGATGTGGAAAGTATTCTAACCAGACTGCTTCAAGCTGCCGACTATAACTTGGAAAAAGCTGAACGTGGTATTGTCTTTATTGATGAAATTGATAAAATTGCTCGTAAAAGTGATAATCCTTCCATCACCAGGGATGTTTCCGGGGAGGGCGTGCAGCAGGGACTGTTGAAATTATTGGAAGGGACTACAGTCAACGTCCCGCCAAAAGGAGGTAGAAAGCATCCTGACCAGAAGTTTATTGAGGTCAACACAGAAAATATATTGTTTATTGCAGGCGGCGCCTTTGACGGTATTGAACGAATCATAACCAAACGTCTTAACATGCAAGCCGTAGGGTACAGCGCTTCCAAAGCGGAAGACAAGTTGGATGTTGAAAATATCCTACAATATATTATTCCAAAGGATTTGAAGGAATTCGGTTTAATTCCTGAAATTATTGGTCGTCTTCCTGTATTGACCCATATGAATCCGCTGGATAAAAAGACGCTACGCGCTATTCTCACAGAGCCCAAAAATGCTATAATCAAGCAGTACGAAAAGCTATTTGCCATGGACAGTATTACGTTCAGTATTACCGAACAGGCATTGAACTATATCGTCGAAAAAGCTGTGGAATACAAATTGGGTGCAAGAGGTTTACGCTCCCTTTGTGAAGCAATTTTTACAGACGCCATGTTCACCCTCCCCAGTTCAGAAGAAAATGAATTCAAGGTGACGAAAGCCTACGCGGAAGAAAAACTCTCCATGGAAACGATTAAAAAGTTGAAGGCCGTTTCTTGAGGAAATTAGAAAAAAAAGCACGAAAAAAGGGGCCTAAAAGGCCCCTTTTTTATTCAATTTTACTTCTTTTAAACCGCTTTTCGGGTGACTTTGTTCAGCATGGCCATACAAACGTCGCCAATTATTTTTTCATCAGAATATAACTCATGTCCAAAACTGGGGACAATTTTAAAGTCAACACCTACTTTTTTAGCCCAGTTCATATCTGGTTTAAACGTATCACATTCCCCGTAAACCAAATTGATGTCGCAGCTGGGAGCCTCTTCCTCAAAGCGAATTCGAGTGGGGGAGATTGCGGTTAACGACTTAATAGGCAATCCTTTAATTCCAGCCTTCCAAGCAATGGTTCCCCCAGTACTAAAGGCCAAAACATGGCAAGGCTCTTTCTCCTTCTTCAACAAATGGGCCACTGCAGTGTCAATTCCCCCTTCTACAAACGCCTTGTGGATGTTTTCACCTGTCATTACGGGCAAGTCCAGATTGGCAAGTTGTTGAGCGTCGTAAAACTCAATGTTGTAGTACTGTTGTAAATATCCGAAGTAAGATGTGATCCAGAGGCCTTTTTTAATGCCCCACATGTCCGATAAGACCAGTAATTTTTCTGCCATTATTGCTTTTATTGTAAGTTTTGGTGGTTTAAAGGTGAGTACAAAACGATGGATTCCCTAAAATATTGGTTCAGTTTTTAATTTTGTTCGATGAACGACCGAAAGTTACGAAAACGTTTTCGTAAAGTAATGAATAATGTACAATTTGAAAGATTTATTGTACAGTTTGTCTATTTAATTGCATTAATTCCTCTAAGTACTCCCGTGAATTGGACAATCGGGGAATCTTATGCTGTCCCCCCAGTTTGTTTTTTGACTTTAGCCAGTCATAGAACAAGTCTTCCCTGGCCATATGTACCCTGGGCATCTTTAAGGTGATGTTATTGTACCGCTTGGCTTCATAATCCGAGTTCAATGATTTTAGGGCATTGTCCATTAACTCTATGAAATAATTAAGATTCTCCGGGGGTTTCCTAAATTCAATCATCCATTCATGGGAACCTTTTTCACTGCCATTCATAAATATTGGGGCAGCGGTATAATCCTTGATTTGTGAACCGGTCTTTTTGCATACCTGTTCCAAAGCTTCCTCGGCATTTTCAATAATCAACTCTTCCCCAAAGGCATTGATATGGTGCTTGGTGCGTCCAGTAATACGGATTCGAAATGGATTCGTGGATGTAAACCTAACCGTATCCCCAATTTTATAACGCCAAAGCCCCGCATTGGTAGTAATAACAATAGCATAATTCACCCCTTTCTTCACTTCCCAGATGGGAATGGCCTTAGGTTCATCCCTATCGTAAAGACCCATAGGAATGAACTCATAGAATATACCATAATCCAACATGAGCAAGAGGTCTTCGGAATTATTTTGGTCCTGAATACCAAAAAAACCTTCAGAAGCATTATAGGTCTCATAATAATTGAACCGCTTTCGCGGTAATAATTTTTTGTACTGATCACGATAGGGAGCAAAGCTTACCCCACCATGAAAATAAACCTCCAAGTTTTCCCATACCTCAAACAAATGGTTCTTACCCGTCTTTTCCAATACGTTGTTCAGCAACACCAACATCCATGAAGGTACTCCAGCCAAGCTGGTCACATTTTCCTTGATGCTTTCGTCGATAATAGCATTGAGCTTACGCTCCCACTCACTCATAAGGGAGACTTTGTTGCTGGGGGTACTACTATATTCTGCCCAAAGGGGCATGTTATCAATAAGAATGGCGGAAAGATCTCCAAAAAAACTTCCATTGTCTTCGTAAAGTTCCTTACTACCCCCTAAGCGCAGGCTCTTGCCATTGAACAGTTGCGAATTCTCATTGTTATTCAAATACAGGCATAACAAATCTTTTCCAGACTTGTAATGGCAATCTTCCAAGGCCTCTAAACTTACAGGAATAAATTTACTCTTGGCATTTGTGGTACCGCTACTTTTTGCAAACCATTTAATACTGGTGGGCCAAAAGACATTTTGTTCCCCCCTTCTTGTACGTTCAATCATTGGGGCAACACCCTCATAATTAACTATGGGTACCCGTTCCGTGAAATCTTCGTAGGTTTTTATGGATTCAAAATCGTGCATTTTACCAACCTCGGTGTCCCTTGCATAGGTCAACAATTGGCGAAGCACCTCTTGCTGTACATCCACGGGGTATTTTACAAAGAGCTCTATTTGGTGGTACCGCTTTTTAAGCAACCAAGAAGCAATGGAATTAAATAACGGTATGGGCATTTTAGGTATCTTTAGCTTGTTCGTTTGGTCCATAGCTAAAATACAAATTCAAGTTTAAGAAAATATATTATGCTCTACGAAGGGGTTTTACGTAAAATGAGGACGGAGATGGGTGCGCCCATCCAGTATTTTTTGATGTTGGGCGATGATTTTCTTAACCTCAACCAAGCCTTAAACCGAAAACTAAAAATTGAATTCATTAAGTACCAATGCCTTGGTACAGGCAAAAATGAACCCATTTACCGACAAGGATTTTGTAAATCGTATTTTTTTGAATCCGCGGCGGCTGGTGAATGGATCATGCGACCTGAACTCAGCACGGCGCACCTGAATATCGAGGATCGTGATTTGGAGTATGAAAAAAGAATGCAATTGCAACCGCATATTGTGTATTTGGCCAACAGTAGCAATGTTAAGGTCGGTGTTACCCGAAAATCTCAAGTTCCTACACGTTGGATCGACCAAGGGGCCCATGAGGCCATTGAAATTGTTGAAGTACCCAATCGTTATTTGGCAGGCATTACGGAAGTGGCACTCAAGGCCCATGTAAGTGATAAGACCAGCTGGCAGAAAATGCTTAAAAACGACCTTGAGGATTTGGACCTTATTGAATGGCGCAACAATCTAAAGCAATATATCCCAGATGAGGCCATGGACTTTTTTATTGAGGACAATACCGAAACCAACCTGGAATTCCCCGTATTGCAATACCCGGAAAAAGTAAAAAGCCTCAACCTAGAAAAGATGCCTGCTTATGAAGGGGTGTTAAAAGGGATAAAAGGGCAGTACCTCATCTTTGATGACCAGACTGTTTTTAACATACGTGGTCATGAGGGGTATTATGTTGGGGTGGATATCAATTAAGTCTATCATAAGAGAAATATGGTCAATGATAAAATGCAATTGTTGTAGGCAATTTAAGAATGTGAATCATAGCTGGAAATCTAGCCTTCGATATTGATCAGGGCTGATTACTTCCAACGTTACCATAAATCAAAAAGCGTTATATACAATATCACAAAAATCGCCTAAATGACTAAAAGCGAACAATTGGCGAACCGCCTCAGAGAAGTAATCTTGAGTGGAACTTGGATTTCGAACACAAATTTCAAAGACCAGTTGGAAAATTTGGATTGGAAAATTGCTATAAGAAAATTGCAACATCTGAATACCATCTCAATTATAGCTCAACATATCCATTATTATATTGATGGAATTAAAAATGTATTCATCAATGGAAAACTTGAAATCAGGGATAAATACAGTTTTGACTTTCCACCTATTACGTCGCAAACGGAATGGATGGCATTTCAAGACAAGTTTTGGAACGATACGGAAAAGCTTGCGCAACTGGTAGAAAAAATGACAGATGAGGAACTGGACCAGTACTTTGTCGAAGAAAAATATGGGAGTTATTTGCGGAGTATTGACGGAATGATAGAACACAGTTATTATCATTTAGGACAGGTGGTATTGCTAAAAAAAATGATGGATCAATAAAGACTACGCACAAAATTCTTGGCCATTTGGTTATTATTGCTTTCTTGCTTGCTTTAAGCCCCACAACCATGAATCCAACTGGATTTTCTACCTCCTTAAATCATAACCAACACGATTAGGGGCACTTGGAAAAACGCTTTTGCAACATCCCATAAAAGCAATCGTCCTTTAGGTAAATCAACCAATCCCAATTATGAAAAGGACACTATTACTATTGTTTTTAAGCATAGCGCTAACATCCCATTCCCAAGAAAATAAATCCAAGTCCGATCATTTGGGTATTCTTACCAATACAGGACAAGAGCCCGTACAATTTGTAAACACGTTATTGAACGATGTCGACCTTATTGTGTTTGATGATGCACTTCATTTAGCAAAGGAGCCGTTTGATTTTTATCAACGTTTATTACAAAACAGCACCTTCCAGAGCAAGATCAAATACATATTTATTGAGGTGTTTTCCATTACTTCCCAACCCTATATTGATGCATACCTCAATAGTGCTACAAAAGACGAAAACACTTTGTTGCCGGCCTTCCAAAACGACTTTAGCGGTTATGGTTTTCGTTACCAAACATATTTTGATCTGTTAAGCACACTCCGTGAGGTGAATGCCCAACTTCCTGAATTGGAAAAACTTCAGGTCGTTTGTGTGGACCAGCCTATTTATTGGGAAGCCATAAAGACGAGAAAAGATTACGACCTTTTTCAGAAATCATTGATCGGCAGGGATTATTTCATGTATAAAATGATTTCAAAAACCCTGGACGGTTTTAAAAGCGGGGAGAAAGGAGTGTTTCTTACAAACACAAGACATGCCTATAAAAACATCAAAAAATCCAATGGTGAGTTATATTGGAATACGGGAACGTTCTTATATCAGTGGCACCCAAAGAAAACGTACTCCATCCGCCTACACAACGTCAGTCTTTCCATTCAATCAGCCAAGGAGAATGTGACCAATTCTTCAACCCAGGGGCTGGATAAAATTTCATATGCGTGGATAAGAATGGAGAATGGACTTTGGGATAAGGCCTTTGAGCGAAACGGCAACAAGCCCATTGCCATTAGCCTAAAAGACAATGTTTTTGGGAGATCAGCCTATGTCGGCAACCATATGCTGGATGTAGCGGAGAATCAAACGATGTATGACGCTTATGATGGCCTCATTTTTCTGGCGCCGTTGGAGCACTTGCATTTTTCTGCAAAAGTGGATTTCCTTTATACGGATTCATTCATCCCAGAACTAAAAAGGAGGATACGGCTGTTACAAGAAGCTGAATTATCCACCTTCTTAATGAAGAACAATGTTGATTCGCTTGATAATTTTGTAAAAGAAGTAATCCAATACCAGGAACCAACAAAAAACACTTTGGTTCCAGGAGCCGCCAATTAAGCACTTCCTAACTTAAACATTGCCATTAGACTGATTTTACAAACGAGCCTTTGTACCAACAGTTCAGCAAACCATGATTCTTTTAATTTTTCTTGGTCGTATCCTTTTTCTTTCCAAACAATCCACCAAGGATACTTTTTGCAGCTTCTTTCACCTCATCCTTTTCAGCCATTGTTGAATCCGTTGGTATAGTGTCCTTTTTGGTCCCCAGAAACCCTCCAAGGGCTTCCGTAATACCAGAACCTTGGGTTTCGGTAGAATCGGTTTTATCACCTTCCAACAATCCACCCAACAAATCCTTAGCTTTGTCCTTGCCTTGATTGAGCAGTTTTTGTTTTTGGATTTCTACTAATTGTTGGGTCAGTTTCGTGACCCCGGAAGTTAAATCCGTAGTCACTTTGGGACGGGTATAGCTTCCACCAATGTTAGCAATAACGGGGATGGTCAAATCCTTTAAGCTGTCATCATTGATCTGGGCAATAAGATTGTTTACCTCTGACCCGAGATATTTGGCAGGCACATCCAAAGTGGCCTGGTACTGCATTTGTGTATCAAAAGTATGTTCGCCCGAGATGTTGATGCCAATATCCTTATACTTTAATGAAAAAGGTTGGGTGGCCACCTTACCATTGTTGAACGAAAGAACGGTTTTTAAATCATCCAAGTTCAAGGCTTCCAAGTCAATAAAATCAAATTGACTATCCAAAGCGGCTAAGGCAGGGGCACTTTGGGTATCCACCTTTGTAGAAAACAGTTGTCCCAATAAATCCCCGGAGAGCGTACCCAAATTAGGGGTCATATCATCTTTAAGATTACCGGAAAGTTTGATGTTGGAATTTAATCTACCTTGAAACGCCTGCGCTACAGGGGCAAGGGCTTGGAGCAAATCCAAAGCTTGGAAGGACTCCGCGATTTTAAAACCATCAATCCCCAATCCCATATCAAAGGTCGAGGTTTCCCCTTTTGTACTCACCTTGCCATTAAGGGCCAACTTTCCATCAAATAGTTCAGAGCTGAAATTTTCCAAAGTGGCCGTTTCATCTTTTATGACCAATCGTCCTTTGACGTTATTTAAATTGAGGTTATCGTACAAAACAGAGTTGGCCGAGGCATCTATGGTTGCATCCAAAAAAGCGGGTATTTTGATGCGCTCCGTTGAAGAAGCGGAAGTATTCTCTTCAGAAGTTTCTTGAGCTTCGGTTTCCTCCACCATGAAATCGCTTACCGCCAGCGTATTCGATTGAAGGTTGAACCGTCCTTCCAGATGTTCATTATTGAAAATAAAACCCAACAAATTGTTCAAGGTTCCCTTCGCACTAAAATCGGTTTGCCCGGTTTTACCACTAAAGGAATCCAACGAAACTACGGTAGGATTGAAGGTCAAAGCAGCTTCTTGGATATCGACCGGGCTTTTTAATTCATCCGATTCATAATGGAACCCTTTTAAGCTGGCCTTACCATTGCTTTGTGTATTCTGGTATTGATGATTTTCCAACGAAGCCATATCAAAAGTGGTGGTAATGTCAGCGGTCAATACTCCCGTTAACCCATAGTCAGTGGGCATGGGATAAGCTTTGGAGATATTGGCTAAGTTAATTTTGCCATCACCATGTAGATTGACCTTGGTATTGCCCAGCAATTCCTTGATTTTGGCATTTAGGTTGAAGGTATCCTCATCAATTTGAAAACTCAACTGATTGATATTGACATAGGTATCTTCCGCAATCCCAGTTTCGTTATTGATTTCGGTATCAATAAAGACATTGCGTACCGCTTTGGGCAAATCTGGGTATTTAAAAGAGGCATTTTCAGAATTGATATTGATGTTAAAAGTAGGAATGTGATCATCATCCACGATTCCCTTTAATTCCCCATCAACCTCAAAATTACCAGTGGTCGTGACTCCATCCAGATTGGAAGCGTAGGCTTCAGGGATGACGGCCAAAAAGTTCTTGAAATCAGAGGAAGGCGTTTTAAATGATACATCCACTTCCTGATTTTCCTCATTGACCTGCACAAAACCATCAAAGACTAAGGGTAATTGGTTTACCAAAGCAGTATTCTCCAAAAAGGAATATTTGCCCTTCTCCAAATCAATCCCGATTAGGGCATCCAAAGCCACTTTATTTCTCTTGAGGTATGGGGTACCATCCATCTCAAAGGAAACCAAGGCATCCGTTTTGGTCTGTAATTTTGAATCCGTAAGGGATAAATCGCCAGAACCCGCATGGTTCATTTCGGAGATGACCAAATGCATGCCCGATGTAAAATCATCATAAAGAATCTCAGCATTGGTAATGGCATATTCCTGTAAATCCAATGTAAAGCTTGACGCTTCGCCTTCGGCTGGTTCTCGCTCCGACACTTCCTTTTCCAAAGCAATATCATAATTGGCATTTTCCAAGGTATCTACCTTGATGTGAAGCTTGGACTTGTCCAGAACCAACTTCTTAATCCCAATAGGGGCGTCAGCGGATTTAAATAATTCCTTGATGGACATCTCCAATTCAATATCACCTGCCGAGAAAAGGGTATCCCCTTCAAAAGGGGCCTTATTGACCAGGGAAACGCCTTTTAAATCCACGTAGGCATTCGGAAAACTCTTTACAAGACTTAAGTTGGCGTCCTCAAAATCGAGGGTCGCATTGATATTTTGATTAACCTTATTCTTGATGATATCGGCAATTTTACCTTCCAAAAAGAAGGGCAGGGCAATCAGTATCCCAACAATAAATAATAGTAAAATTCCCGAAATCCGAAGGACTTTTTTCTTCATGACGCTATTTTTTTAGTAGAACGAAAGAAAATCAATCCAATGATATTTCCTCTCCTAACTTTAGGTTAAATCTTTTTCTAAAAAGATATACGAACAAATAGAGCAAAGGGGTGTCGAGTACCGCAATAAAAACCTTAAAAAGAAAACCACTGATCACCAAGCCATAAAACATGGACCATGGCAACACTCCAAAAATGCACAAAAGCCCAACAACGGTAAACGTATCCACGAACTGGGAGGTAAAGGTAGAGAAGTTGTTTCGTAACCATAAATAACGGCCCTTGGTGAATCGCTTCCAAAAATGATAGATGGAAATATCAATATACTGTGCGGCCAAATAGGCGAGCATGGACGCCAGGACGCCTAAAGGCGAAAGCCCGAATACCGCAGTGAAAGTGGTATCATTTACCGGTGAACTTTCAATAGCGGGAACATAATTGGCCACAAAGATGATGGCCATGGAAAATACCGAAGCAAAAATGCCAGCCGTAACCACCTGATTGGCTTTTTTCTGCCCATAGATCTCTGAAATCAGGTCCGTAATTAAAAACGTAATGGGATAGGGAAGAATCCCGACCGAAAGTTCAAAAAGAGGGGCCCCAAAAACGGTGACATCCCCAAAGGGTTTCCAAAAGAAAAATTTTTGGAAAATTAAGTTCGAAACCACCAGTGAGGTAATGAACAACGCCCCAAGGTAAAGGTAGATGTGGAACGCCTCCTTCTTTTTACTTGGAACCATCAAAGACTATTGGATATTTAAATTATAAGGCATTCTCGCCTGTATGCCCTTTTGTTCCGTCATCCGCTTAAGTTCCTTTAAGGTTTGAAATGTTTTGTCACCCAACTCCTCTTTAATTACGGATTCCCCTATTTTAAGTTTCGCTGAGCTGAAATCTTCCATAAAGCGTTCAAAATCCGACTTGTATTTTGGATATTTCCGAATGCCATAACCGTCCAATCCTGCCATCTCGGCCGCAGCGGTTATGGCATCGTCCAGATTCCCCAATTCATCCACCAAACCTAGCTCCAAGGCATCCACCCCGCTCCATACGCGCCCTTGAGCGACCTCGTTGACGGCTTCTTTCGTCATCTTTCTTCCTTCCGAAACCCGTTCCAAAAAGGTGTCATAAGTCATTTGCACACCTTCTTCCAATTGCCTTCTAAATCGTTCTTTCATGGGCTCAAAAAAAGAATAGTCCACCGAATTGGCATTGGTGCCCACCTGCTCCGCATTAATCCCAATGGTATTGCTCAATTCGTGAATGTTGGGAATGGTACCAAAAACTCCAATGGAACCGGTAATCGTTGTGGGTTCTGCAAAAATCCTGTCTGCTCCAACTGCAAGATAGTATCCCCCTGAAGCGGCCACATTGCCAAAAGAAACCACCACGGGCTTTGCTTCTTTGGTCAACACCACCTCTCGCCAGACGATATCGGAAACCAAACTGCTCCCACCAGGAGAGTTTACTCTTAGTACCACTGCCTTTATGTTGTCATTCTCCCTGGCCTTTCTCAAGGCTCGCATTAGCGTACCCTGACCAATGACATCACGGTTTCCTTCACCGTACAATATCTCTCCTTGGGCAAAAACTATGGCCACCTTATCCTTTCCCAAAGAAATGTTTTTATTTTTGGTGACATTTATATAGTCCGAAAGGGAAATGACATTAAGGTCTTTGTCCTCGCCCACACCTAAGGTTTCCTTCCAATCCTTTTGATATTCATCTTGATACCGAAGGCCGTCCAACAACCCAGAATTGATAGCCATTTGAGGGGTTCGGGCGCCGAGGGTATCGGCAATTACATTTAACTCCTCAACGGATATATCCCTTGAAGAGGCAATGTCAGTCAACATTTGGTTCCATATGGAGCCCAACAATTCCGTGATTTGGGTTCGGTTTTCCTCACTCATGGTATCCGTTAAAAAAGGTTCTACGGCACTTTTGTATTTTCCATGCCGAATCACCTCCATCTTTATACCCGACTTCTCCTGTACATCTTTATAATACAACACTTCCGAAGACAGTCCCTTAAATTCCATCAATCCTTGGGGATTGATAAATACCTTGTCCGCCACGCTGGCCAAATAGTAATCCTTTTGGGAGTAATAATCGGAAAGGGCATAGACTTTTTTTCCAGACCTCTTAAAATCCTCAAGTGCTTTTCGCAGTTCTTGGGTCTGGGCCAAACCGGCCAAAAGGAAATTATTTTTTATACTGATTCCTTGAATACGATTATCCGTTTTCGCCACTTTTATGGCATGGAGTATCTCATCCAATCCCTGACCTTTTTCAAAAAGCCCGGCAAAAGGATCGTTTTCATCAGAACCATAATAATCATATATAGGTTCGTTTATGGAAATCTTCAACACTGAATTTTCCCTGACCACCACACCATTCCCTGCATTTCCTACCAAGGCGGCAAAGAAGAAAAACATCACCGAAAGAATCCCAAATGCAATGAGGCAACCAAGAATTGCTGCCAAAAGATTGCGTAAAAACTTCATTGAAAAGAATTTATTTCAAGCGGCAAAGATACGCATTGTACCTTTGTTTTTCTTACTTTGCCATTGGTATATGGGCAGTAACAATAAGGTATATCTATCGCTGGGAAGCAACCTCGGCAATCGTCTTTTTCACCTCCAAAGAGGCATTTTTGAATTAAATGAGCGCTTGGGACAGGCGTCCGAAGTATCAGCGATTTACGAAAATGCAGCAGTTGGATTTGAAGGGGGTGATTTTTTAAATGCCTGTATGCTATTGGAAACGGAGCACCCCCCAGAAAAGGTGCTCTCAGAAATTCTGCAACTGGAGCAGAAAATGGGAAGGGAACGATTGGCGAATGGGGTATACACGTCAAGAACCCTGGATATCGACATTATCTATTTTAATGATGAAATCATTTCCAAAGACCACTTAACAGTTCCCCATCCCAAACTTTCAGAGCGAAATTTTGTGCTAAAACCCTTGGCGGATATTGCCCCTCAGCACTATCATCCCATATTAAAAAAGGATACGAGAAACCTTTTACAACAATCCAAGGACAGAAACCTACTTAGGAAGACGGAATTAAAGCTTTTTAAGAGTCGAAAAGACCTATTCTCACAACTGCAATTTTTGGCGGTTGAGGGTAATATAGGTGCCGGTAAATCTACACTAGCCAAAAAAATCGCAGAAGACTTCAATGCCAAACTGGTTTTGGAGCGGTTTGCAGACAACCCCTTTCTTCCTAAATTTTACAACGACCAAAGTAGGTATGCATTTCCGCTAGAAATGTCCTTTCTCGCAGACCGCTACCAACAGTTCATGGATGACACCTCTCAGTTTGATCTTTTCAAAACCTTTATGGTGGGCGACTATGACATTTTCAAATCCTTAATCTTTGCGCAAATAACACTTCAAAAGGAAGAGTTTGAATTATATCGAAAGGTATTCAACTTCATGTACAATGAAGTGCGTAAACCCGATATCTACGTGTACCTCTATCAAAATACCGACCGGCTTCTTCAAAACATCAAAAGAAGGGGACGGGAGTACGAACAACAAATTACACCGGACTATTTGGAAAAAATACATCGAGGCTATTTGAATTTTATCAAAAGTCATCCAGAACAGGAAACCCTAGTCATTGACTTGCAAGCGCTTGATTTTGTGAATCAACCGGAAGATTACCAAACCATTTTAACATTATTGGAAGAAAGAATTTTGGACATCGTATTTTAGAGCCGCTCTAAATTTTAAGATAATATTTGCATATAACGAATGGTTTTATTTTATTAGCACCCTGCTAAGACAGAAACTAACTAACTCAAACTATATGTTTCGCCCTGACGTTCACCGTCAGGGTTTTTTTTGCGTTTTCCTTAAATCCTTTCTCCAATGTGAAAAAGGGCATTTATAAAGACTTATGGTTTCTGAAGTTTTGTCCAAAAATCCCAAACCGTGACACCTACGCTCACTGCTATATTCAGCGAATGTTTGGTACCAAACTGGGGTATTTCAATGACCATATCACTTATGGCCACCACTTCTTGGGACACCCCTTTTACTTCGTTCCCAAAAATCAAGGCGTAGGTTACATCTCGCTGTACGTTAAAATCATTCAGTGCTATGGCCTTATCCGCCTGTTCCACTGAAATCACCTGAACACCTTCCCTACTTAATCTCTGGACCGCATCCAAGGTATACTCCATATACTCCCATTCCACACTCTCTGTGGCCCCCAGCGCCGTTTTGTGAATGTCTTTATGCGGTGGCTTCGCGGTAATCCCGCATAGATAGATTTTTTGAATTAAAAAAGCATCGGCCGTCCGAAACACGGAACCGATATTATTCAGGCTTCGAATATTGTCCAATACCAAAATCAAGGGGGTCTTTTCCACTTTTTTAAAACCCTCCACATCCAATCGGTTCAATTCGTCATTGGCCAACTTCCGCATAACTTATCCACTTTTACGTCTGAAATATCAACATTGCTATCAATTTCAAAGGTCAACTTTTAAATTCGATAAAATTAAACGAATTCGATTTGGCCACCTCCAAAAGCAAGAAGGAAACCCCACTAATGAAGCAATACAATGCCATAAAGGCAAAGCATCCTGATGCTCTGTTATTGTTTCGCGTGGGTGATTTTTATGAAACGTTTGGTGAAGATGCGGTCAAAGCCGCACAGATTCTGGGCATTGTCTTGACCCACCGCAACAATGGGGGTGACCAAACCGAGTTGGCCGGTTTTCCCCACCACTCCTTGAATACCTATTTGCCCAAATTAGTTAAAGCGGGGCAACGGGTGGCCATTTGTGACCAATTGGAAGACCCCAAACAGACCAAAAGCATTGTAAAACGGGGCGTCACCGAATTGGTCACCCCTGGTGTAGCCTTGAATGATGATATCCTAAATGCGAAAAGCAACAACTTTTTGGCCTCGGTGCATTTTGGACGAAATAAACTGGGAGTGTCATTCTTGGATATTTCTACCGGAGAGTTTTTGACTTCGGAGGGAAGTGTGGAACAAGTGGACAAATTGCTGCAAAACTTTTCTCCCAATGAAGTCCTTTTCTCCAAAAACCACAGAAAGGAATTTGAGGAATACTTTGGAAACCAATGGCATAGCTTCTTTTTGGAAGATTGGATTTTTCAGGAAGACTATGCCAACGAAAGCCTTGCCAACCATTTTAGAACCAAAAGTTTAAAGGGGTTTGGTGTTTCACATCTGCCGCAAGGTATCATTGCATCAGGTGCTATTCTGCATTACCTATCGGAGACACAGCACCGGCAATTGCAGCATATCAATCGGTTGCAACGAATTGCCGAGGAAGAATACATTTGGATGGACCGCTTTACCATCCGCAACCTGGAACTCTATCACTCGGGTCATCAAAATGCGGTCACCCTTTTGGATATCATCGATAAGACTACCTCACCCATGGGTGGACGTCTCTTAAAACGATGGCTGGCCCTTCCTCTAAAGAATAGGTTGGAAATCCAACGTCGTCACAATATTGTTTCCTACTTGAACAAGGAAGAAGAGGAATTGGATAAGGTGCGGCATTGGATCAAACAAATTGGGGATTTGGAACGATTGATCTCCAAGGTAGCCACAGGTAAGATTACCCCAAAAGAGGTGGTGCAGCTCAAAAATTCCCTTGAGGCTGTTATTCCCATCAAGCAGGCGACCTCCCAAAGCCAGAATGATGCTTTAAAGGGATTAAGTGAACAGCTGCAAGAGTGCCAAGAGTTGCGGGATAAGATCAAACGCATGGTGAATGAGGGGGCACCGGTAACCATAGGTAAGGGACAGACCATTGCCGAGGGCTATTCCGAAGAATTGGATGAACTGCGGCAATTGGCATTTTCAGGCAAGGATTATCTGGACAAAATGCTGGAACGGGAAACCGAAGCCACAGGCATCACCTCACTTAAGATTGCTTCCAACAACGTATTTGGGTATTATATTGAAGTACGAAACACCCATAAGGACAAAGTGCCTGAAAGCTGGATACGAAAGCAGACCTTGGTCAATGCTGAGCGCTATATCACGGAGGAGCTAAAAGAGTACGAAGCCAAAATTTTAGGGGCCGAAGAGCGCATTCTAAGTTTAGAGCAACAGTTATTTGAACAGCTGTTGGTCTGGATGCAGGAATACATCCTCCAAGTACAGCAAAATGCCCAATTGATCGCACAATTGGATTGCCTCGGTGGTTTTGCCCAATTGGCAAAGGAAAATAGGTACGTGCAACCGGAAATCAATGATTCCACCACTTTGGAAATTATTGAGGGGCGCCATCCAGTCATTGAAAAACAATTGCCCCTTGGGGAAAGTTATATTACCAATGATGTACTATTGGATAGGGAACAACAGCAGATCATCATGATTACCGGTCCCAACATGAGCGGTAAATCGGCCATCCTACGACAAACGGCCTTGATTGTTCTTTTGGCTCAAATGGGAAGTTTTGTTCCTGCGGTATCCGCCAGAATTGGGGTGGTGGATAAAATATTTACCCGTGTGGGGGCCAGTGATAATATCTCCATGGGCGAATCGACCTTTATGGTGGAAATGAACGAAACCGCTTCCATTTTGAATAACCTTTCGGAACGAAGCCTGGTTTTATTGGATGAGATAGGCCGCGGTACCAGCACCTATGACGGTATTTCCATTGCTTGGGCCATTTCAGAGTATCTTCATGAACATCCGTCACGGGCAAAGACCCTTTTTGCCACCCACTACCACGAGTTGAACGACATGACCCAAAGTTTTGAGCGCATTAAAAACTATAATGTTTCCATTAAGGAGCTTAAGGACAATGTGCTCTTCTTACGTAAGCTGGTTCCAGGGGGCAGTGAACACAGTTTCGGAATCCACGTGGCCAAAATGGCAGGTATGCCACAACAAGTCATCCAAAAGGCCAATAAAATTTTAAAAAAGTTGGAAGCTTCCCATGCCAATGAGGAAGTTGGGGACAAATTACAGGCGGTTCAAAACGAAATGCAATTGAGTTTCTTTCATCTTGACGACCCCCTTTTGGAGGAAATAAAAGAGGAAATCCTTCATTTGGACATTGATACCCTAACCCCCGTGGAAGCCTTGATGAAACTCAATGAGATCAAACGGCTTTTGACCAAAAAGAAGAAAGCGACTTCTTAGACCCAAATCAGCCCATAGAAATTCTTTGGGATTAGCAGAATTGTATTAAATTTGCATCCGCACTTTTTGGAGTGCTTGTTCCTTAACATGCGAAAATAGCTCAGTTGGTAGAGCATCACCTTGCCAAGGTGGAGGTCGCGGGTTCGAATCCCGTTTTTCGCTCGACTTCAACTCCGCTCAATTATCAGGGGGTGGAGTTTTTTTTTGAAGGCAAGTCCAAGGGCTCGGGTGGTGGAATTGGTAGACACGTTGGACTTAAAATCCAATGGCCATTGTGGCCGTGCGGGTTCAAGTCCCGCTCCGAGTACAACTAGGAAAGCTCTTACGGCGTAAGGGCTTTTTTTATTGTACAAAGTAAAATAAAAGCGGGACCTGTGTTTACTGCCGAGGTATTGAGGTGCCCGCTTCGAGTACCAATAAGCAGAAAAGTCGTAACCGTCGTTACGACTTTTTTTGTTTTGTGGCTTGCGGTACGGACAATCAGGCAAAGGTTTTTTCATCTCTCTTATGCCATCCAAATTCAATGTCCATTCTTGTACCGTGGGATGATAGTTTCCTTTGTTCTCGGTTTGTTGGGTAATTGAATTTTTACCATTTTTTGAAGAAAACTATGATTATCGTTTAATGAATGAAGAAAAAACGTAATTGCAGGGTAGGTATCCTCCTTTTTTTGGCGTCCTGTACTTTTTCAAAAACTTCTTTTCCAAGAGTTTCCCAATTAATCTTAGGACTGTTCAATGCAGATTTTTTGATAGAGTCCAACGCCGAATTAAGATAGGCTTCTATTTTCAGGGGTACCCTTTCTCTTTTGCAGTATACAAGAGCAGAAATCAGAAATAAACCCAGTCTTGCTTTCATTTTATGAAGATGTATAGGAAGGACTGCACTACATGTACTTTGTTGCAAAAGATCGGATTTCCTTTTAATAGTGGTCCCTTTTCCCATTGATACTAGTATTCCGCAGTGTATGAATAACAGAATGCAATGCTGTTTTGCAAAGAACTTTTTTTGATTTTCCTTTTTCGTCTTCACTTCGCGGGCCTTGATTACTAAAAGAAAAGGGACGCAACATGTGGAGTGGACTTAATAAAAAATGGTGGAAGACATGTTTTACAACGGTTTCAACGTCCATTTCGTCATGGAAGTTTAGTAAAATGAGGCTAATACACTTATATTTAGCAGGAATGCCATAACGAACTTAAGGCAGAGTTTTAAATTTGTAAGAGAAATGGTACCCTACCAACCGTGTTGGTTTTGTTTGGAATATATGGATATATGAATCACCTCAGAGTCTCAAGAATTGGATATTTTGGAGTACTTTTTTTCGCATTGTTCCTTGCAGGCTGTGCCCTAGATGAAGATTTGGTCAACTCTTGCGAAGCCATTAGGGATTCAACACCTTTGACCGAAAGGGAAGCGCTATTTTTTGAATTGGCACTTAATGAAGGAACTGAAGAGGACGTTCCTAGATTGAGAAAATGGAACGGAAATATCAACCTATTTGTTGAGGGCAACCCGAGTGAAGAATTGTTGAATGAACTGAGTCTTATTGTGTCAGAGCTAAATTCCTTGGGCACTTTTATTGAAATAACCCTTGTAGATACTGTAGAATCCTCAAACCTAAGATTCTTTTTTGGAACAAAAGAGGACTATGTGGCATTGGTAGAGCCAGATGCCCTGATATCGAACGAAGGTATTAACGGCATCGTCACCATAGCAAGGAATAGTACATTTGAGATAGAAAAGGCCAGTATTTGCATTGACAACATCAATTTCCCTGAATTCGAATTTCAACAACATGCCATGCGTAAGGTAATGGCACAGTCATTGGGACTTGTCAACGAAACAACTTCGTACGACGACAGCATTTTCCATGAAACCATAGTAACCAATAGGTCCTATAGCGAATTGGACGAAGACATGATTGCCTTCATGCTTGGCGGAGTATTACGACCAGGTTTTTGTCCCAATACAGTTTTAAGGGCGATTGAGTAGTGACTCTGAAGTGGCACAGTCATTGCCAAGTCCTTTATTGTGGCGGTATCTGGAATAATAGGGTTATCTTAAAGTGGTGTTTATATTCTTCCCACGCCGAGTCTGTTAAGAACCAACCTAAACGCAAAGTATTTTTTATTCCTTTTTAGTCTAAAAATCATTTCAAATTTATGCCGGCATTGGGTTTTTTATGCGGTCTATTTTGTATTTTCTGGCCACTTCCACAGATTTGTTTATGAAAAAAATGAGAGTTTACCTATTCGTTGGTCTCTTCACCCTCCTCTCAGCGGTTGCCTGTACTGATTCAAATTTCTTATTTCAAGAAAACTCAAATAGTTGGGAAACATTTGGAAATGCCCAGTGGAATTTCTCTAAGGATGTTCTTATAGGTAAAAGTAAAGACGGTTCAGGTTTCGTTATGACCAAAAAGACCTACAAAGACTTTGTATTGGAATTGGAATTCAAGCCCGACAGCACCATAAATTCTGGAGTCTTCATTCGCTGCTCCAAAAAAGAACTAAGCGCAACCGATTGTCATGAGATAAACATTTGGGACTTACATCCCAACCAAGAAAATAGAACTGGCGCCATAGTGGCCAAATCAGTTCCCTTAAACCATGTAACAACATTGAACAAATGGAATACCTATAAAATCAAAGCAGAAAAGGACAGCATCCAGGTATGGGTAAACAACATCCTGATGGCAGATTCCAAATACGAATACCCCATAGAAGGTTTTATAGGGCTACAGGCCATGGGCACTGGTGAAATTTTATTTCGAAGCATACGGCTTTCCAAAATCAAATAAGAAATAAAATTAAGTATTTTGTCACCTATTACAATTGAACATGCGAAATCTTGGTAAGTGGGCCTCAGTAGCCAGTATTTTTTTAGGATTAGGAGCTGTGTTCCTCTGGGGTCTCGAACGATATGAGGTTGCAGCACCGACCTTAATACTTTTTTTATTGGCCCTAGCCCTAGCCTTTTCGGCCTATAAACCCTTAAAAGGGTTCTCATTTACCATTTTGATTTTTGCAGCGGTCGCAGCCTCTTTGTTTTACCCTCAGTTCTTTCTGGAAATCGGGTCGTTTGAACTAAACGGGTTGATTGTGCCCCTATTGATCATCATTATGTTTGGAATGGGAACCTCCATAGGCATTAGGGATTTTATAGGAGTTGTAAAAATGCCCAAAGGGGTCTTGGTGGGATTGATTGCACAGTTTACCATTATGCCATTTATTGGATTTGGTCTGGCCAAGTTATCAGGACTACCGCCCGAAATTGCTGCCGGTATTATTCTAGTGGGGTGCTCTCCTGGTGGACTGGCATCAAATGTTATGGCCTATATTTCCGGGGCTAATTTGGCCTTATCCCTAACCCTAACAGCGGTTTCAACACTATTGTCCCCTTTGTTGACCCCTTTTTTCATGCAGCTCTTGGCCAATGAGCTTGTTCCCATAGATTTTTTGGCCATGTTTTGGAGCATCATTAAAATAGTTATCCTTCCAATATTGGCAGGACTCCTTTTTAATCATTTCGCCCATGGCAGATTCACGTGGTTGGATAAAGCCATGCCCAAGGTATCCATGGCGGCCATTGCCATTATCATCACCATTATTACGGCTTCCGGACGGGACTCCCTCCTATCCATTGGCCTTGTACTGATTATAGTAGTGGTTGCCCACAATTTTTCCGGGTACCTGTTGGGGTATTACGGGGGTAAATTGCTTGGGCTTGATGAAAAGTCTTGCAGAACGGTTGCATTTGAAGTGGGTATGCAGAACTCCGGCCTTGCTTCGGGAATTGCTTTGGAGATGGGGCGCCTGGCCACCATGGGGCTGGCTCCTGCCGTATTTGGCCCATTTATGAACATCTCGGGCTCTTCTTTGGCTACTATTTGGAAAGGGAAGGGGTAAAACTTGAATTCGGGATGCTTTGCTTAAGACCCACAACTTCCTCCAAAAACTCAAACGTTTCCTTCCGAACGGATTCCAAGTCTTTCGAATTAATGTGAGACGCCATTACGTGGTCACCAACGTTGGGCAAGGCCACCTTTTCTTTAAGGTGGGAGGCTGTTCCCAATTGGTCAAACATTTCCAACATGGCCGGCACAGAAACCACACTATCTTGATGAATGTCATCCTTATAATAATATCCAAGAAATACGGGTTGTGCAACCGACTTGAACGTTTCCTCAACCATTGTTTCTTCAACCAGGGCTTGGAGTTGTGTCAAAGCCTCCAGGCGATATTTCGTGGTCCAGTACTGATCCCGTACCGGAGTCCTATTGTCAAACTCATGATAATCCTTACCCGTTACCAATCGAGCCAACTGTAAGCCCCAAGGTTTTGACAACAATTTGGCCGTTGGGTCAAAAATCTCAACATTGGGAGAATATAATATTAATGCAGCAATATCTGGGTCTCCACCGGCCAAAGGAAGTGCCAAGGTCCCACCAGTGGATGTAGACATTAAAATTACCTTTTTTCCCAATTGCTTCCCCACCGCGATGGCTTCCTTTGCCGATTGTATGAGTTGATCCGCCGTAAGATGTAACATGGGTTCTTCTTCCATTAAGCCATGACCTGCCAATCTTGGTAGATATAAATTACATCCAAACCGTTTTGCCGTTTCCGTATGAATGGGGTCACCTTCCTCTTGACTTGCCGACCAACCATGCAAATACACGATACTATATTCCGTTTTTTTAGGAAGGGAATCCGCCCATATAATTCTAGCTTCATTATCCGGCCGAATATTTTGAATGGAAGCTTCCCTTTCTTGAATTTCCTTTTCCAACTGTGCCAAATCCGTGGTTATTTTGGGAAGGGGTCTATCCAAGTTGGGAGTAGCCACTTTTGGCCCTAAAAAATAAGTCATCAATAGTGCAGCGGTGAGCACTACGGCCACTTTTACAAGTTTGCGCAGAAATTTCATTGGTTTTGGTTATTGACAATCCAAGGAATAACCAGCTGTTTCATCCTTTACCCAATCTGTGGGAATGTTGTTCAATTGAGCTTCATTGACCAATATACAATTTAAAGGGTTATCAACCACAGTAAAATCAGTCAGTACAGTGTTGGTAGAAACGTCAATACCACCTAACTGGTTCTCCGATAGCGTCAAAAGTTGAAGCTCAGAATTTGTGCTAACGTCCACTTCTTCCAATACATTTCTATCCAGCCCCAATTTTTCCAAAGAAGAGAGTCCGGTAACATTGATTTCTTCCAATACATTACCCTCTGCCCAAATAAACAATAAATTGGTATTACGTCTTAAATCAACTGTGGTCAAGTTGTTATCCCTGATGCTCAGAGTTTCAAGAGCATTGAATTCCGATATGCCGGTTAAATCCGTAATACCCTCATTATCAATAAAAAGGCCTTTAATTGAATCAATCCTATCTTTGGCAACTTCGCCATCCAATTCTGAATCGAAATTGAGATCGATCAAAGCCTGCTCAAAAGCCGCATCTGGAATTGTTACCCGATTTGCTGTACCCGTATGTTCATCATTGGTATCTTCAGTTTCTGAAGTATTGATTTGATCTTCAGCATCATCAGAACAACCGAAACACAGTAACAAAACAATAAAACATGTAACTACTTTTTTCATTACAACTAATTTTTGATTAACATTATGCCGTTGGCATTTTTTTGTTTGACGAATTTAAAAATTAATTAAACAAATTGATTGGGTTTTATAAATTCATTAAAAGTTTGGGACCTGGGCTGCTATTCGCCAGCATGGCAATTGGTACCTCACATTTAGTGCTTTCCACCAAGGCGGGAGCTGAATATGGGTGGATTATGGTCATACCCATTCTTCTTGCCAATATCCTTAAGTATCCATTTTTTGAATTTGGTATACGTTATACCCACGTCACCAAAAAAACCCTCATCCAGGGCTATCAGAATCTAGGTAAACCTTATCTGTGGCTCTATGCCTTTATTACCCTCATCTCAACGTTTACCATCTTGGCAGCATTGTATATTGTCACCTCAGGCCTTTTTGCCAACCTATTTAAAATTGATTCTTTATCATTGAATTTCATTGCTTTGAGCTTATTTATACTCATAAGTCTTTTGTTGATTATTGGGCGCTATCGCTTTTTGGAGAATTCATTGAAATTGGTCATAGCGATATTGTTTTTATCCCTTTTATTGACAACGGTTTTGGTAGTATACAAAGGTCAAGTGTCCCAGACTACCCATTTTGTACCCTCACCAATTTTTAATGAAGCCGGAATACTATTCCTTATTGGATTGATTGGGTGGATGCCCACAGCCGTTGAGGCTTCAGGATGGGTAAGCCTTTGGGGAATAGAGAAACTAAAATCCGTAAAGGAACCTCCAACACTTAGCGAAGCCCTTAAGGAATTCAATATGGGTTATTTTTTGACCGCTGTGCTCGCTGTTTTTTTTATGACTATTGGCTGGAAAACACTCTATGGAACTGGGGTGGAACTGAGTGGAAATGCCGTCGTCTTTGCCGACCAGGTGGTCCAACTATTTACTGCACACATTGGCAATTGGGCCTATTTTCTTATTGCTTTGGCCGCATTTGCCACCATGTTCAGTACCTGTATGACGGCACATGATGCCATAACCCGTGTAAGTCTGGATGTGCTGGACAAACTTGGGGTGGGCAACAACTCCCTTTACAAGAATAAAAAGGCATTTGCCCTGGGGGTTCTGATTATGGCACTTATCAATTGGTTGGTGATTACGCTATTTAGTGCTAATATGGGAAACCTTGTGGCCCTTGCCACTTTTGTATCCTTCGTCTTTGCCCCTATCCTAGGTTGGATGAACCATAAAACCATGAGGGCGAAAGAAGTTCCTCCCGAATACCGCCCTCAAAAAAGATTGCTGCTCCTGAGCTATATCGGTATTTTATTTCTTAGCGCCTTTGCCGTCTACTACTGCTGGATCAGTTTCTTCTAGAAACTCTAATCGAAAAGGATATTATCATTTAGAACTACAACAAGAGAACGCTCGTTTTTCTTATGTAGCATTTCAATACAATACACTCCATTCTTGCAATTGTTGACTATTTTTTCTTCACCATAGCCAATGGAGTAAAGTATGTTTGAAGCTGGTACCCCTTTTTCCAACAGGTATTTCTTGATAGCATCAGATCTTGCCTTTGAAATCCTGAAATTCGTACTACTACCCCCCCTACTATCCGTATGGGTCTCAATGCGTAATTGAGAAGCAGGAAATCTTTGTACAAAATCAACCACCTTATCCAATTCAGTAGCAATTTCAGCCATCATAGTGGATTTACCCTTAGGGAAATAAAAATCCTTGAGCTTAACCACTTTTTGGCCTTCTCTTTCCTCAACCAAATCATCATAAAGCGCCAACCCCAAATTAAGGCTTCTCTTTTGAGCAGCTTCCATTTGTTCTTCATTCAATATTGCAGAAAAAATGGAGTGGCGTTGCTTGGTAGCCTCTACCCGAACCATACTTTGCCATGGCACTTCTATAGTATACTCCCCTGAGACGTTTGAAGAAGTCTCCTGTAAGAGGCTTCCATCAGGTCCATACACCCTGACCATTGCGCCATCAACACCATCCAAATTATTTAATTTGACAACTTTACCCCTCAATGCAAAAGTCCTTAGACCCGGCTTTTCGTCCACCAAAAATCCATAAATATCGTCGTTCCCGACACCCCCTTTTCGATTGGAAGAAAAGTATCCTAAAAGACCTTGCCCATAATTTTTTAGGATATACCCAAAATCATCAGCTTCAGAATTCACCGGTTTACCCAAATTTATGGGAATGGTAAAGCTTCCTTCCCTAATGTTCACCTTATAGATATCCATTCCACCCAACCCGTAAAACACATCCGAAGAGAAATATAGTGCGCCTTCGAACACATAGGGGGCTATTTCATTTCCAGGAGAGTTGACACGGGGACCTAGATTTATAGGTGCTGACATGATCTGTCCTCGGTTGGTATTTACATAATAGAGATCGGTACCTCCATAGCCCCCATCAAGATTGGCTGCAAAATACAATCTACCTGTTTCCTCTTCATAGAACGGGTAATAAAAGGACGTGCTAAGATCCCGCCAAAGAAAATTAAAACCTCCATTCAATTTCTGTATGCCAATTCCCAAGGCATTCTTACCGTTTTCATCGAACTCCAATTCCCCTTCGGAGGTGTTCGAGAGCACATACAATACGGCGTTTAGATCGCTAGAGTAAAATGGCGTGGCCTTATGGTATTCAGAGTCAGGAACTTCCTTAAACGGTTCAATCTTGGAAACTTGACCGTTTTTGCCAATGGTTCCTTTAAAAATATCAAGATAAGCTTCACCCGTGGGCTCGTAGTTCTTGCGTTTAGTAGTTGGTCTCCCACTAGTAAACAATAGGAAATCACCAAAGAACGACGAAGAAAAATCACTGTTTTGGCTGTTGCTGTCTAAATTGAATATCTGAACTTTATTGGATTCCCCATCTTCATCCGAGGTCAATAATTTCATGTTGAAATCGCCATTCTCCAAAAGTTCCTTGTGAAACGCTACTCCTTCACGCTCCAAGAACGCTTGAACTTCCGTTAAATCAGCTTTTTTTCCCAATCCCTGCAACAATTTGTTAAGATGATGGCTACCCACAATACTATCCTCGGAAAAGAGCTGCAAGTATATCTTCGTGGCCTTTTCATAATTTTCAACCTTGAAATAGGAATCGGCTAAATTCAGATATTGCTTTGGCGATAATTCCAATCCTTTGGTAAGGTCTTCTTCATAAGCCACTATGGCGTCTTTAAATGCATAGGAAAAGAAAAAGTCATCCCCTTTCGATTTCTTGTTCTGACCATGTACTGATAGTGTCAGTGCAAACAATATGATATGGACGTAATTTTTGAAATTCATAAAAAGACGTTTAAAAGAACCGAGGCGAATCAATTTGCTTTGGTTTACCCTTTAGCTTTTTGTTTCTATTTCTGGAATTGGATGAACTGGAGTCTCCCCTACCCAAATAAAATTTTAAGATGGCTTCATGCGAACCATTGTTAAATTCCCCAAGGCCATTGGTGTTGTAATCATAAGAATACCCTAAAAACATTCCGTTGGACACCTGGATGCCGAACACTCCACTAATGGAATTATCTATCCTGTAATTTGCGCCAAGTGTCACTGCATCCAAAAACAGAAAATTGGCGGATAAGTTAACGTTGACCGGTGCACCGGGCAGAACATTTAATAACACGGCAGGTTTGAATTTGCTACGGTCCGAAATTTCAAAAACATATCCCGTGATAAAATTAAACTGTAAATTATTATCCACAACGGCCTCCAATTCCTCTTCATATATACCTAAGGTAAGAAAATTGGGAATAGAGAGACCTGCATACCACTGTTCCCCATAGGCAAACATTCCTGCACCCGCTACTGGATAAAACTGATTAAAATCCTGCCCCCCTATCAATGGTTCCCCAGGGTTTTCAAAGGTTCCTTTTGAATAATCCAAATTTAGGATGGAACCTCCAACATCCAAACCAAAGGACAACCAGGAAGCAGCTGATAAATTAATTTGATAGGAATAGGAAACATCGAAATACGTTTGTGTTGATGGACCCAGGGCGTCACTGATTACGTTAAATCCCACACCCATTTTTTCATTGTCCATGGGTAAGTTGGCACCAAACCGCAGATTTCTGGGTGCCCCAGGAATATCAATCCATTGTGCCCTATATAATGCGGATAGTTCAGCAGACTCCACCGTTCCCACATAGGCCGGATTAAAACTACCAATATTGTACATGTATTGGGTATAAAGCGGTTCTTGCTGAGCTGAAACGCTCAAAATAGTTGCGCAGAACAGTCCAATAAAAACGATATTGTAACACTTATTAAACATGCACTTCCTTTTATCTAATGATTTGTATCCAGCCCTTGGTTACTTCGGTACCATCCCCCAAATCCAAGATATAATAATAGGTTCCCTTAGGTAAATTACCATTATCCCCAGTCCCATCCCAGGTATTGTCATAAGCCCTTGCTTCAAAAACAGCGTTCCCATACCGATCAAAAACCTGTAGCCTATTGTTGGGGAAGTTCTCGCTACCAACCAAAAGCAATACATCATTTACGCCATCACCGTTTGGAGAGAATAGGTTACAAAGTGTACCCACATCAACACATTCACTCTGGGATACCGTTATGTCAACCGTGGCGGAATTATTGGAAGTATCGCCATCTATGGGAATTGAACTAACCAAACTCGCCGTGTTCTGTAGCCTCCCTACCTGGATAACACGAACTGAGATAAACAAACTAACGGATGTTTCACCCAAAAGTTCTGGCACGTTCCATAAACCGGAAGCGGAATCATAGGTACCAGATTCAGTGCTACTATTCAATAGTTCAAAACCAGATGCATCGTCTATTACATCGGCAATTACAATATTTATGGCCCTATCCATACTCTGATTGGTAATGGTAATGGTAAAAGTGATGGTACCATTTACCAGTGGGGTAGTAACATCCACGGATTTTTCCACTAAAATATCAATAGGTTCCGCATTACACTCTTCTGTCAAAAATGGATCGCAATCGTCTAAAGGATCACTGGGGTTTTCGGGCACTGCATCAGTTGAGGGATCATCCTCTACCAGTACTTCTTCGCCATCCGTCAATCCATCATCATCTGAATCAGCGTCAAACGGATCCGTTCCCAAATCATTTTCTTCGGCATTGGTAAGACCGTCATTGTCGCAATCCGTATCCGGAAGAGGTGTGCCTCCAATGGAATCACAATCATCCAAAGGATCGGTACCGTCAACATTTACTTCTTGACCGTCTTCAATGCCATCTCCATCCGTATCCGGATTATTGGGATCAGTACCAATCTCTTCCTCCACATCATCATTCAGTCCATCAAAATCGGCATCCAAGAGACAATCAATAACTGTTATTGTTACTTCAGTCGATTGATTAGTGCATGGCCCTTGGGCACCAGTAGTCGTGTATGTAAAGACATAATCTCCTAAGGGAAGTCCCTGAAAATCAACATTATTATCCATGTCGATAACTACACCTCCATTGGAAGGATCTACGGTTATCATCCAATTTCCAGGATCTGCACCTGTTAGGGTAGTATCCAAATCCAAAATAGTGGTGCCATTTGGTCCTACCTCAGCACATGCTATGGTATCATTCGGGATTCCAGGTGAGGGCTCAATATTTAACGTAGCAACAACCTCCACTCTTTCGGATGGACAACCATTTGCCGTTGCCTCCACATAAAAACTGGTCGTTTCCATAATGGTTGGGGTAGTAAATGAGCTTCCAATACCCAGAACAGTGGTTGATGTTGGGGAATTATACCAATTTAAGGTAGCCCCTACATCTCCTGTTGCCTCTAAAACCACTTCACCGGTACCACATCGAACCGCAGGGGTTGTGGTCAGAATCTCAGGGGTAATGTTTATAACTAATGTAACGGATACGGCAGGACTAAAACAATCATCATCCTCATCCAAAAAGAAGCCAAAATACGTTCCTGGGGAAGTAACTTCACTAGGTCTGTAGGCACTTTCCTGAGTTTGATCGGAACTTGTACTCCAAATCAATTCCGCACCGGCAGGTGGGGCATTACTAATATAATCATCCAAATCAGCTTCCAGGACATCGCAAAAATTGGTGGACACCGAAGTATCAAGGATGGGAGAGGGGAGACAATTGTCATCATCAAGAATGGTCCCTGTGGCCGAACCGTCTCCAGCCAACGCAACATCATTGGTGGGTATCCCCAGCTGAACGGTAAAGCTTTCACTATTCTCTAGGAGATTGTCATCTACAATGGGGACTACAATCTCTATTGTTTCATTGGCATTGCCAATAAAATTGAGTGTTCCCCCGGTACTATCAAAATCAACAATTGGTGTGGCCGATCCACCACTCAGGGTGTAATCCACGGAAAAACCCCCTGGCTTTTCAATATCCGAAGTAACGGGTATGTTTAATACTCCTGTGCCAACGTCTTCATTGACAGCGGCATCGGAGATGGTCAACTGTGCTTGGTCATTGTCTATATTGGTAATTTGCAAATCCGGTATTGTAGATCCATCCAAAGCATTATAGGCAGGATCTCCTGATGTTACATTGGAGGTCTCCACATTATACAGGATATCACCATCATCTATGGTATCGTTCTGCCCCATAATGGTAATCTGCGTACCAACTTGCCAATTGATTGGTGTCAGTACCACCTCATCGGGACCACTACCTTCGGTATCATCATATTCTATTAGCGCTATGGTAACATCATCCGTAGGCTGTGCCGTGAGGGAGAACCGAAATACGGCTGCCCCTCCAATTTCGGTCGTTGTGGCAATAGTATCATCAATAGTAACTCCCGGTATGTCATCATCAATATTTGTTACGGAGACAAGTTCATCGGATACCCCTCCATATGCTGTATCGCTAGATCCAACCACAACCCTTACACGGACATTATAGGTTTGGTTCCCATCCACCACATCATCATCTTCTCCAGTAACCGTTACTGTCTGTGGAACGTTCCAATTACCGTTGGTAAAGGTCAATATGTTGGGATTTACAGTGCCTTCATTGGTATTCAGTGAAACAACACTTAAACGAACACCGGTTACGGGTTGCGCCGTTAGCACAACGGTAAAAGCATCCGTTGTACCAGATTCTTCGGTTTCGGTAGTTCCCAATGATTCCGTTATAGTAATACCTGCAATGTCGTCGTTCAGAAAGGTGCCCTCACCGGTCGTATCCGTGATGTTGCCATTGGCACTCGCGTTCGAAAGCGTCACCGTAACGGCTTCGTCCGCCTCCGGGGTCGTGTCACCAATGGTCGTCACAACTATGTCCTGTTCCAGATCCGTGGTGTTGGCCAAAAACGTCAGTGTGCCGCTGGGGGCATCGCCGCCCACGGTGGAGTAGTCCACCGTTATGTCCGCCAGGGGGTCCGATTGGTCGATACTGACCGTGAAGGTCAAGGTCGTGGGACCGGCATCACCCTCGTTCACGGAACCCGCGTCCGCTATGCTGATGTCGGACTGTCCAAAGCTAGAAAAACCTACCAGCAAAAAGAGTACGAAAGCCGCTCTAAGAAAAGTTAATCTCTTATGGAGAAAGTTAAAATCCCCTAAGTAATACAGAATCTGTTCTGTTAGATTGTAGACCAAAACTGCGTATTGTTCTTTAGTATTTGAGGAACATCAATATTACTAAAATTCATAGGACTGCACCAACATAAAGGATTAAATCTAGGTTTCCCTAGACAAACTACCCAATTGCCTGAAAAATACGTATTTATAAAGGTTGCGCTGAAGCAGTTTCCGCTTGTGAATCAATCTTTCTAACCAATCCTTGGAGTACTTTTCCTGGGCCTACCTCCACAAACTTCTTAGCTCCGTCCGCCACCATTTGCTGTACACTTTGCGTCCATTTTACGGGTGCTGTCAATTGGGCAATCAAATTCCCCTTTATTTCCTTGGACACGGTAATCCCGGTTGTGGTCACATTTTGGTATACCGGACAGTTGGGTTCGTTGAAGCGAGTGCTGTCTATTGCTGCAGCCAATTCCTCGCGCGCGGGCTCCATCAGAGGGGAATGAAAGGCACCACCGACCGGGAGTACCAATGCCCTTCTTGCACCAGCTTCCTTTAATTTTTCACAAGCCTTATCTATGGCCTCCACTTCCCCAGAAATCACCAGCTGACCGGGGCAATTGTAGTTGGCGGGAACAACAATCCCATCGGTTTCGGCGCAAATCCTTTCAACCACTGCATCCTCCAATCCCAGAACAGCTGCCATGGTACTGGGTTGCCGTTCACATGCCTTTTGCATGGCCATCGCACGTTGGGAAACCAATTGTAGTCCATCCTCAAAGCTTAGCGTACCATTGGCCACCAACGCGGAAAATTCACCTAGGGAATGTCCCGCTACCATATCGGGTAGAAATTCTTCTCCCAATACCTTACTTAAGATCACTGAATGCAAAAAAATGGCAGGTTGGGTCACTTTGGTCTGTTTTAAGTCTTCAGCGGTACCTTCAAACATGATATCGGTAATGGAAAATCCAAGAATTTCATTGGCATCTTCAAACAGTTCCTGTGCCTGGGCGTGGTTCTCGTACAAATCCAATCCCATGCCAACAAATTGGGCACCTTGACCCGGAAAAATATATGCGTTCATGTTGCTAAAATTGCGTGAGTAAAAATAGCCAATTATTTAAACCAACTACTGTATTTGACATAGTTGTTGGCAATGCGGTCAATTTCGCCAGAACTTAGTTCAGGACTAACATCCTTCAACTTCTTTGCGGGCATCCCCGCATAAATGGTGCCTGATGGGACATGAGTACCCTGAGTAACAACGGCACCAGCGGCAATAATGGAATTACTTTCTACCACACAGTCATCCATTACAATGGCCCCCATACCAATAAGGACATTATCTTTAATGGTACAACCGTGCACAATGGCATTATGCCCAATGGAAACATTGTTGCCAATTGTTGTTGGAAATTTTTGATAGGTACAATGTATTACGGCACCGTCTTGCACATTGACCTTGTTACCCATTTTAATGAAATGCACATCTCCACGAATAACGGCATTGAACCAAATACTACATTGGTAGCCCATACTCACTTCCCCAACAATGGTGGCATTCTCAGCAATAAAACAGTCCTTGCCAAATATTGGCGTTTTCCCATTTACAGGATGTATTATCATTCTTACTGGTTTTAATGAATGACCAATCTACTGAAAATGTGAAAGTAAATTGGCTTTTTTGGTAGCCGAAACGGAAAGTTCCTTTCCGATGGATAGCACTACGCTTCCACCCTTTCCCTTTTTATACTTTACAATTTCGTTTAAGTTGACCAAATAGGATTTATGAATGCGGACAAATGAAAATTCCGAAAGGGCCTCTTCAAAATATTTCAATGTTTTGCTAACCACTATTCTTTTATCCCTGAGATAGATTTCCGTATAGTTATCATCGGCCTTGCAATACTGAATATCGGACACTTCCAAAACCTGAAATCCATCTTGCTGCGGGATGGTAATTTTACCTTCAGTCGTTGAAAAATTGGATGTTAACACCTTCCCTTCCAAGGCACTTTCCTTTATCCTGATACCTTCAACATGTTCTACTCCTTTTACGAGTTCATCAATATTTATGGGTTTCATAAGGTAGTAAGCGGCATGGCTATTCAAGGCGTCCATGGCATAGTGGTTATATGCAGTGACAAAAATGGTCTCAAACGTTCTATTTGGTACTTGGTCCAATAAATCAAAGGCATTGCCAAAAGGCATTTCAACGTCCAGAAAAATGAGGTCCAAGTCGTGTTTCCTTATCAATTCAAGGCCTTCCTTTATGGTAGCGGCCTCCCCTTTAAGCACGACATTTGGACAATATTTATCCAAATAATTTCTTAGGATTTCCCGGCTATTGGCCTCGTCTTCAACAAGTATTGCATTTAATTTCATTAGTCTTTTTTAAGTTTCACCACAACTTTTGTTCCTGTTTCATCGACAGTCAAATCAGAAATGGAGACATCTACCTTATTCCGGTACATCTCATTTAAAATACCAATTCTTCTTTTGATATTTCCCATTCCCTTGGATTTCTGCTTTTTTTGGTTTTGGGTTTTTAACGCTGCCGATTTCCTCCTTCCAATACCATCGTCCATAATGGTGATGACCATCAAACCTTCACTGGGTTGGTTCACATGAATTTTTAATAATCCCTTTTCTTCCTTGTATCGCAGACCATGCCAAATGGCGTTTTCCACATAGGGCTGAATAAGCATGGGAGGAATTTCAAACTCCTCAACCCTAACATTATCATCTACTTCAATGGAATAGTCGAATTTTTCGGTAAATCGGGAATGCTCCAACTTCACGTACAGTTTTAAGAGTTCCAATTCCTTGGAAAAGGGGATAAAGTCTTCTTCCGAATTCTCAAGGACGGTACGCATTAATATGGAGAATTCACTCAAAAACCGATTGGCACTTCGTTCATCATTTTTAGCAATGTAATTGTTCACGGAGTTCAAGGCGTTAAAAATAAAATGTGGGTTCATTTGGGAACGGAGGGACTTTAAGGCCAAGAGATTATTAGTCAACTTTTGCTGTTTATTGGTTCTATAAAAGAAAAAGGCGGTAAGCGCCAACAACGCCATCCCAAAAATCAAGGAATAAATTAACCATTTTTGCCATTTGGTCCTTGCTTCAAATAGTTGTTGTTCCGTTAGGGCCAGGCTATATTTGCTTTGTGAAAGTTCGCGCTCCTGTTCCAAACTGGAGATTCGATTCTGCTTGGTAGCAATCTCTCGATTTAATCGGGCCAATCTACTTATCTCCTGTTCCTTTCGCACGTATAGCGTATCCACCAAGGTCACATAATCTTGATAGGTCCTAAAGGCTTTGGAGAAATCACCTTTGTATTCATACACCTCTGATAGTTTCCTTGTCGCCTCTTTTTTGATCAACAAATCATCATCGCTATCCGCTTCAACAATGCTTTTTTGTAGATAGGGAATGGCTTCATTCAATTTATTTTGGGCGGCATACGCCCGTCCAATTTTGTAGTTGATCCGCTGTGAGGTAATGGTGTCCCCACCTACAATTCCTTCCTCTCGGGTAATCACCTTATCCTCGAGGTCCCTTAGTTGACTAAGGCTATTTTTCCGCTGTCTAATCTCATCGGAGTATCGATTGGACCTATTATAAAAGTCAGCCACCTTTTCGCTCTCTTGTATGGCGCGTTTTGGACTTTCCTTTTTTGAAAGCTCCAGCGAACTATCAAAATATCCCTCCGCCTCAATACTTCGATTCGCCAGCGCATAGGTCTCCGCAATTTTTGAGGTAAGATCGGTAATCTTTGGAGCAACCTGGTTCTTTTTGGCCACTTGCAATCCTTCCTCATAATATTCCAATGCCAGCGTAGATTGATTGAGGCCCTTTTTCACATCACCCAAAAGTTCATAAAGGCGTATCCTCTGATAGGGAACCATTCGCTTTTGGTCTTGAAGTTCTTTTAACTCCCTTTCGGCATTGACGAATTGCTTGTCCTTTAATAAAGCTTCTCCTAATAACAGCTGAGCTTTGATGGTTTTATTGGCTTTTAGGGCATCCTCAAGATTGCTAATGGCCAAATCATATTGTTGGTGATACAAATAGATTTCCCCAAGCTGAGCGAGGGATTCCGACAGGAGACGTTTGTTGGGGTTTTTTCCCAATACCGCAATGGATTGGGCGATAAAATCAATACTTTTCTCTATATCTATTTTCTTATATTGATTCGCGGAATCCAACAGATGTACATGTGAGGCATCGCTCGATGTTTTTCTTTTTTGGATGGGTCCCCGATAATCCTCAACCACAAGTCGGATGTCTTCATCAGAGATTATGGTATGGCGTACCGTTTCAAAATCCGAGCTCTGAAAGATCAACTCATCGCCTATTCTCACATTTATTTCAAACTCTCCCAATCCATTGGTTATAGTATAACCCCCATTGTTTGTAGAAACTTCCACTCCAGATATGGGAGCGTAATTCACCTCTTCCACTACAGAACCTTTTAGAAGAATCTCTTGGAATTGATTGGAGGGTTGTCCATGGCCAAGAGAGCATACCAAAAACAGTACTATCCAGAAATGGATGCTATGGATTTTCTTCCCCTTCATAGGGTAAACTTACTCCATTTGTAAGCCCTAAAAAAATCGCTTCCACGAAATACCGGGCAGTTAAGCCCGAAAAGTGAAGGCCTTGCTCAACCCCATTTTGATTTGCCTAACCCAAAATGTCATTTCCCTCATTATCGGTTTTTTGGTAAAAAGTTTGGTTCTAGTTTGGACGTAAAATGTAAAAGATTAAATCAAAACGTTATGAAAAATATTAAAAGAATACTGTCCATGCTGCTAGTACTATTTGTGTTGGGAAGTTGTTATTCGCATAATCCAAAACCAAAAAAACAATATGTAAAAATCGCCCTGCTCCTGGACACCAGTAATAGTATGGACGGACTTATTAACCAAGCCAAGGCCCAACTATGGGACATCGTCAATGAATTTACATACGCCAGATGTGGAAATGATATTCGACCAGAATTGCAAATTGCCTTATATGAGTATGGCAATGACAACCTGCCCCCAAGGGAAGGTTACATCCGGCAAGTTCTAGGATTCAGTAGTGATTTGGACGATATTTCTGAAAAATTGTTCTCCTTATCCACTAACGGAGGGGAGGAGTATTGCGGAACAGTCATCAACACTTCGTTGAAACAACTGGATTGGGGAAAAAACCCTGATGATTTAAAACTTATTTTTATCGCCGGAAATGAACCCTTTACCCAAGGAAAACTAAACTATAGGGATGCCATCGCCCAAGCGAAGGAAAAAGACGTTGTAGTCAACACGATTTTCTGTGGCAAGTATGAACAAGGTGTTTCAACGCAATGGAGGGATGGTGCGACACGTACAGGTGGTGACTACATGGCCATTGATCATAATCAGGAAATCGTTCATATAGTTACACCCTATGATGATGTTATTATCCGTCTCAATAAAAAACTGAACAGTACCTATATAGCCTATGGCAGTTTGGGAGCTTCAAAAATCGTGGCACAAGAGGTTCAGGATGCCAATGCTTATGAAATGGAAGAGTCTGTAGCAATTAAAAGGGCGGTCAGTAAGAGTTCTCGGTTGTACAAAAATTCCAGTTGGGACCTCGTGGATGCCGTCAAGGATGATGAAAAAGCCCTAGACCGACTTGAAACCGCATCATTGCCCAAAGAACTTCAGGGCAAGTCCAAACAAGAAATCAAGAAGTTTGTGGAAGGGAAGCAAACTGAACGAGTGAAAATCCAGAAGGAGATACAAGAAATCAACACAAAGCGTGAAGCCTATATCGCCAAACAAAAAAAGGAACAAAGTGGTGAGCTTGAAAATGCCATGGTAAAAGCTATCAAAAAACAAGCGGCAAAAAAGGATTATACCTGGAAGTAGTTCGGTTGGAGAATGTCATTTCGTGCTGTAATCCCTTAATTAGGAAATACTACTTTATTTCCCTTTTACGTTTACATGCGGAATGGCATTTTTCTTTAATAGTTGGCCGCTGGACAGTAGCAATCGTACCTATTCTCTGCTTTCTCACCGAAATCGTAACCTAGGGTAATTTGGTGAAAACCTCCATTGTCCAATCGGATATCTCCAGATTGGTATGAATAGTTATAAGAGAACAAAAATCTGTTGATGTTAATTCCAACAATGGGTGTAAACAGCTGCAATCGTTGTTCCCCCAATGTCCCATCCTGTTGAAATTGGGCACCGTCAAAACTTCTTCTATAGGAAAGTCCTCCCCACACGGTTACCGTTTCATTCAAATCCTTGTATGCTTTGGCGTTAATATCAACTGTTTGCTCTTGGGTGAAATCGGTAAGTTGATATAAAACCGAAGGCTCCACCCTAAAACTCCCCCTACCAAAAACATAGCCTGCGGAAAGAAGGTACCTTCTTAAATTGTCAAATTCGGCCACTGTGTACAAATCCCTTCCTGTACCCAAAATATTTAAAATGGCTGCATGCGCATAGAATTCCCGATAATTGTAGGAGGTCCCCAAATCCACATTAAAATAGCTAGTAGTATTTTTGACTCCAGTTACTATGGGATCAGGGATAACGGAGCGAAATTCCGTTTCGTCCAAACTACTTAAAATAACACCTGCGCTTAAACCGAACGACAATTGGTTCAAGGTTCTGAAGTCGCCGGCAAGCTGTAAATGATGTGCATATGTACCCTTAAAACCGGTCTGGGAATGAAAGCCATTGGAATCATTAAACAAAATACCTCCTATTCCGCTGCGCTCACCTACCCTAAAATGGGCATTCAATGTTTGCAAATTTGGAGCGTTGTCCACATCGAACCATTGTTGACGCGCAGTCAATCTCACTTTTCCACCTTGTCCGATTCCCGCCATGGACGGATATACCAAATAATAGTTATCCGCCAAATAATCAAAATAGACTGGGATACCCTCTTGTCCGCGTAAGTGCATACAAAACGTGAGGGTTAATAGGAATGGAATCAGCAATTTTTTCATCAAGATATGGGGCTATGTGTTCGAAATAGTGCTGTCAAAACAACTACATAACGCATATAACAAGATAATATTATAAATTTTAATCCCCATATTTCCTTTGTATTTTTACACAAAATTTCTGTGATGAGAGAGTACAACATTACTGTTGTTGAAACCAACAATCCAACAATATTGAAATTCGAGGCCAATCACTTTTTGGTTAAGGATAACTATGAATACAAAAACATTGACGAAGCCAAAGAATCTCCTTTGGCCCAACAACTGTTCTACCTGCCCTTTATCAAAACAGTATATATCTCCGGAAACTTTATTGCCATGGAGCGTTTTGACATTGTGGAATGGAATGATGTTAAAGATGAAGTGGCCCAAAATTTAGTCGAATATCTAAACTCTGGAGCGCCTGTTGTTTTGGAATCGAACGCTACAAAAAAAGTACCTATCACCGTCTATGCTGAAGTAACCCCCAATCCTTCGGTGATGAAATATGTCGCCAATAAGGCCATCGTTCCCGGCGTTTTTGAGTTCAAGAATATTGATGAGGCCAAAAACTCTGAACTGGCCAAACAATTGTTTCATTTTCCATTTGTAAAGGAGGTATTTTTTGATCAAAACTACGTTTCCATAACAAAATATGATATGGCGGAATGGAATGAGGTCAGTATGGAATTGCGAGAGTTTATAAGGGCATTCCTATCAGATGGAAAAGAGGTGGTTTCCGTAGATGCCTCCCAAGCTACAAAAGAAGGATCAACTACGAGTACGGAACCACAACCTCAAGATGAGACTTCACAGCAAATCATCAATATTTTGGATGAATATGTAAAACCTGCAGTAGCCAGTGACGGGGGAAACATTCTTTTTCAGTCGTATGAGGAGGAAAGTAAAACGGTAAACGTTATCCTTCAAGGTGCTTGTAGCGGCTGTCCTTCTTCTACGTTCACCCTCAAAAATGGAATAGAGACCATGCTAAAAAATATGCTGGGGGATAAAGTGAATGAAGTGGTTGCCCTTAACGGATAATTCCTACAAAAGTTTTGCCACAAATTTCTTATCTTGAAGGAAATCTAAAATTCACTAACTATGGCAGTTTTAAAAGTAATTGAGGTCTTGGCCAACTCAAACAAAAGTTGGGAAGATGCTACGGACAATGCGGTAAAACAAGCTTCAAAATCAGTAAAAAACATTCGTTCCGTTTACGTTAATGAGCAAAGTTGTACCGTAAAGGATGGTAAGGTAGATGAGTACCGTGTAAACGTTAAAATCACTTTTGAGGTTAATTAATTTAGATAAGAACATACCTTAGCGCCATATTTGGCGCTTTTTTTATGCGCTTAACCCAACTATGAAATGAAAAAATACTACGGCCTTTTCTTATTGATTTTTGTGGCTTTGGGATGTCAGGAAAAAATGGAAAAAATGAACCATAAGTACACCAACGCCCTAATTGATGAAACCAGTCCCTATTTACTACAGCATGCCCACAATCCAGTAAATTGGGAGGCGTGGAAGCCAGAGGTGTTGGAAAGGGCCCAAAAGGAAAACAAACCCCTTTTGATTAGCATTGGTTATTCCGCCTGCCATTGGTGCCACGTTATGGAGCACGAATGCTTTGAAGATGAGGAAGTGGCCCAAATGATGAATGATAATTTCATTACGATCAAGATAGATCGTGAGGAGCGACCGGATGTGGACCAAATCTATATGGACGCCATACAAATGATGACGGGCAATGGGGGATGGCCCTTGAACATTGTGGCACTTCCTGATGGTAGACCGTTTTGGGGAGCTACCTATCTCCCAAAGGAAAATTGGACAAAGTCTCTGGAAAGGCTGATTGCACTTTACAAAACGGACAAAGGTAAGGTGGAGGAATATGCCAGCAATCTCGAAAGGGGCATTAAAGCCATTAATCTTGTCGAGGTCAATAAAACAAATGAGCTATTCCCACTGGATAGCCTTAAGACATCAGTGGCAAAATGGTCAAGCTATTTTGACACCTATTTAGGGGGCTACAATCGTGCCCCGAAGTTCATGATGCCCAATAATCTGGATTTTTTAATGCATTATGCCATTTCCGAGGAGAACGATAGTATCATGGAATATGTAAATACCACCCTTACAAGGATGGCCTATGGTGGCATATTCGATCCCATTGATGGGGGATTTTCGAGATACGCGGTAGATACCAAGTGGCACATACCGCATTTTGAAAAAATGCTCTATGATAACGGTCCATTGATCAGTCTGTATGCAAAAGCCTTTGCGGTAACCAAAAACCCCCTTTATAAAGATGTGGTTCAGAAATGCATCCAATTTGTGGAAACCGACTTGTTGGATGAAAGTGGCGGATTCTATTCTTCCCTCGATGCCGATAGTCAAAATGATTTGGGCGAACTAGAGGAGGGGGCATTTTATGTTTGGAAAGAAGAGGCTTTGGATTCCGTATTGGGCAAGGACTTTTCCATTTTTAAAGATTACTACAATATCAATTCCTATGGCCATTGGGAAGAGGGAAATTACGTATTGATTCGGGATAAATCAGATGAGGAAATTGCAGCAAGGCACGGGATTTCCGGAGAAGCATTGAATTCCCTGATTTCCGAAGCCCTAAAAAAGCTAAAAACCATCCGTGACCAACGCTCCAAACCCAGATTGGACGACAAGATTTTAACCTCTTGGAATGGCTTGATGCTCAAAGGACTGGTGGATGCTTTCCGTTATCTTAATGACGAACATTATTTGAAAATAGCCATTAAAAATGCGGAATTCATCGAGAAGGAAATGGTGAAACCCGATGGAACCCTATATAGGAACCACAAAAATGGAACCAGCACCATCAATGCCTTTCTTGATGACTATGCGACCGTAATTGAGGCGTACACCGCATTATATGAGGTAACATTTGATGAGCAATGGCTCCAAAAGGCCAAGGGATTGACTGATACGGCCATTTCAAATTTTAAAGACAGCGAAAGTGGAATGTTCTTTTATACTTCCGATCAGGACAATGATTTGATAAGGAAATCCATAGAACTTTACGATAAGGAGATTTCCTCTTCCAATTCCATGATGGCAAACAACCTTCTGAAACTTCACAAACTCTTTCCAAACGAAAACTATGGTACCCAAGCCCTTCAAATGGTTCGAAACGTTCAGGAAAACTTTATTGAAAATGGGCAAAGTTTCGCCAATTGGTTAAACTTAGTGCTTTTTCAAAACAAAAATTTTTATGAGATTGCCGTTGTAGGCGAAGACTATCAAGAGCTTGGTAAGGAAATTGCGTCCCATTACTTACCTAACGGCATCTTGGTCGGCTCTGGGAACGAAGGAACATTGGACCTGTTGAAAAGCAGGTATAATGAAGGGCAAACCTTGATTTATGTTTGTATTGAAGGTACCTGCAAACTGCCAGTCACTTCGGTGGAGCAAGCATTAAAGCAATTGTAAGGGAACTTCAATGTTAACCAAAGTTTAAACTGCATTGTTTGGTTTCTTATTTTCATTTGGATAGTTTGTTTTTTAAATCGTTTACATGAAAGACAAAATAAGTAATTACGAGCAACATATTGAAAATGCCATCGAATGGTTTTGGGACCTTTTACCAGATTTGATACTGGCCATTATCATCCTAATTGTTGGGCTATGGATTATCAGATTCATCAATAAATTGGTGCAACGCTTTTTTGAGAGAAAAGACTATGACCCTGCTCTTGAATCCTTCCTTCAAAGTTTTATCAAAATTGCCCTTAAGGTACTTTTGGTAGTTTTGGTCGTTACCCAATTAGGCGTTAAGACCTCCTCGTTAGTCACCATGATTGGTGCGGCAGGCCTCGCCATAGGACTGGCATTACAGGGGTCCTTGGCCAATTTTGCAGGGGGCGTACTGATTCTCTTGTTCAAACCCTTCCGCGTCGGGGACTGGATTTCTGCCCAAGGTGTTGATGGAGCCGTCAAGGAAATTTCCATCTTTAATACCAAACTCAACACCTTTGGCAACCAAATCGCCATTATCCCCAACGGAATATTGGCCAACGGAAACATCGTCAATTACAGTACAGAACCTAATCGAAGGGAAAACTATAAGGTGGGTATTGGCTATGGCTCCGATATTAAGAAGGCAAAAGACATCCTTCTTGATATTTGTGCCAAGGACGACCGTATTTTAAAAGAGCCGGCCCCTGAAGTTTATGTGGATAGTTTGGGCGATAGCTCAGTGAACCTTACGTTGCGTTTTTGGGCACCCAATGACGTATTTTGGCCAGCACGTTTTGATTTGATTGAGCAGTCCAAACTACGATTTGATGCCGCTGGAATTGAAATTCCGTTCCCTCAACGGGTAGTGCATAAAGTAGAAGATGGCGACTAAGCCTTTTTCTTTCCTTGAAGTACAAAATCCTTTAGGTAATAGGGCTCAAAATACGCAACATCTTCAAAATCTTGGCTGAGATACTTTTCTTCAGCCAATATCACCATCTCTTTTGCTGATGGTAGTATATCAGGATTAAATTGGAACGTGTTATCGGTCAAAACGTCTATACATTTTGCCGCGCCACTCCCTATGAGATGAACATTTTGATAACGAACGTATTCTTTAAAAGAGGTCTCCGTAATAATTTCTGCCCTTGTCTCTCTAAGCGCCACATGATTGTGATCAAACGCACGGGAATAGACTTCCATCCTCCTGGCATCCAATAGGGGTATGACCACCTCATTGGGGTTCAACTGAATTTGGGTAGCCATGCTTTTCAATGTTGGAATGGAGATCAAGGGAATATCCAGCGAAAAGCACAACCCCTTAGCAGCTGAAACCCCAATCCTGAGACCGGTATAGGAACCCGGTCCCTTACTGACCGCAACGGCATCCAAATCTTGGAGGGAAACAGAAGCCTTGGCGATGGCCTGTTCCATAAAAACATGCAACTGTTCGGAGTGGGAATAGTTCGGTGAATTTTCCTCAAATACGCTTTTAACCTTACCACGAACTCCGACAGCAACCGAACAGTTGGTCGTTGCGGTTTCCAAACAAAGAATTGTGGCCATTGGACAAAGATAATGGAAGCTGATTCGTAAAAAAGATTAAATAAAAAAGCCCCTCCTAAGGAGGGGCATCAACCCATAAGTTTAGTTGAGTTGAATTGGAAGTCCAAAATAGAACTCCAATATTTTTAACCGGAAGATATAGTCATACTTACTTCGAATGACATTGGCACGGGCATCGTCCAAACGCGCTTGGGATTGTCCAAAATCAAAGGCATTCAACAATCCAACATCAAAACGGTCTTTGGCGTATTGGTAGGCTATTTCTCGAGCCTCCAAAGTTTTTTCTGCTGCCTCATACGTTTTTCCAAAGGTGGTGACGTCTACATATGCTTGCTGCACTGTGGCCTCCAAGTCAAGTTTGTCCAATTCAAATTGAAGCTTGTTTCGCTCCAAAGTAATTTTTGAACGTTTGACATTATTTCTAGTATTCCAACCATTGAAAATGGGAATATTCAATTGCGCTCCGTACGATATTCCATCAAAAATCCATAGCTGGTCTTTGAAACTTGGTGTAAAAAATTGAGGCGGTACATCAGGACCCAAGCCGGCTACCGGTATTAGGGCCACATCTGAATACCTTGTACCATAGTTAAAAAAAGCTCCTATCGTTGGCAGATAAGCCCCTCTTGCAATTTCGAGGTCTTTTTCCGCCAAGTCAACATTGGCCTGGGAAAGTTTAATATCATTTCTAAATTCCATCGCCTTTGCGAATATGGATTTTGGCGAGTTATTTAAAATGTTGGAAGGCGGCACACTGAAATCTTGATCCACAACATCAAAGTTGTCATAATCGGTAATCTGTAACAATTGGGCCAGGTTGAGTCTTGAAATAGTAACCAAAGCTTCATTACTTACTATTTGTTGTTCCTGAGTAGCTGCAGTAGCCTCTATCTCCAATAGATCCCCTCGAGGCACCACACCGGATTCCACCAATTCCTTAGTTCGTTCTAAATCTTGTTTGGTGACTGCATATTGGGCTTTAGCTACCTTTAAAGCTTCCTTGTTACTTATGACACTCAAATAAGCCTGTGCCACACTCAATCGAATATCATCCTTTAAATCTTCCAACCGGTATTGATTGGCTATCGCATTGATTTCAGCTCGCTGTATTTGTTTTATGTTCCTAAGACCATCAAACAAAGTTACGCTCGAAGTGACCCCAAGGTTAACACTGTTCTGGGTTTGATTGGTCGGCAAGTTATTTGTTGGGTTGATGGAGAAACCTGTGTTACTAGAAAAACTATTATTGCTATTTAAATCCGGCAATAAACTGCCTATTGCATCCGACTTATCAATCTTTGCATTCTCTAAATCCAATTCAAATTGCTCTATAGTAAGGTTATTTTCCACTGCGTACAATACGCATTCCTCCAACGTCCATTTCTTTACTTGTGCACTCATTGAAAAAATGGCACAAAAGAGTACTCCTAATAAAATTTTTGATTTCATTCGTTTTTTGATTTTGGTCTGTTATTGGTTACTCGGCACTATCCCCCTCGTCTTCGCCTTCTTCTTCTTCAGTACCTTTCTTTATAGGTTCCGTCTTGTTCCACTGTTTTACATTATCCTCCTCGGTCAAGCCCGAAACAATTTCAACATTGATTCCATCCGAAATACCAATCTCGATGTCTTTGCGTTCGAACTCTTGTTCTCCAGTTGAGACTTCCACATAGGGCTTGTTGGTGTCTTTATCGAATTGCAGCAGTGCCTCAGGAATCACCAGGACACTATCTTTTTTCTCCAACGTCAGGGAAGCATTGGCGCTATATCCTGCACGAATCAGGAAATCATCGGAAACGGCCACGTCACCCTCAATCTTAAATTGTACAGCGCCCGCCTCTTCCACACCCTTCGGGGCAATAAACTTCAGTTGCGCTTCAAATTCCTGGTCTTCAATGGCCCCAAGGGTAATCTTTAACGGCATTCCTATTTCCAGTTTGCCTACCTCGCCCTCATCTACTTTACCTTCAAAAATCATTTTACCCAAATCGGCAATGGTAGCAATGGTGGTACCGTCATTGAAGTTGTTACTTTGAATGACTTGGTCCCCTTCTTCCACCGGTATCTCCAATATGGTACCGGTTACCGTAGCCCTAATATTGGTATTGGCGCTGACGGACCCTCCGGCCGAACCCCTTAAAATAATTTGATAGTCGTTTTGTGCATTTTCCAATTCCAATTTGGCTTGATTGTAGGCCAGCTCTATGTTTTGAAAATCTTGAGCGGATACTACTCCCCTATCAAACAGGGATTTGTTACGGTTAAAATCAAGCTCGGCATTGCTCAATGCGACTTTGGCATTATTAACCCGACCACGTGCAGCAAACAATGCCTGTTCATTGGGCACCACCTTGATCACGGCAATAAGTTCACCCGCCTTGACCTTGGCACCTTCTTCGAGAAAAATTCTGTCAATGATTCCCGTAATCTGGGGTTTGATTTCCACCTCTTCTTCAGGAATCACTTTTCCAGTAGCAACGGTTTTCTTTTCTATACTTGAAATGAATGGATTATGGGTATCATATTCAAGGGTACCCTTGCTATTGGTACCTATAAAAAAGGTGGCGGCCCACAAGGCGCCTAATACCAAAACACCTATTCCAACCCATTTTAAAATTTTCTTCATGTTATGATTATTTAGTTCAATTTTTGGTTTTATACTTATTCTTCACGCAATGCATCTATAGGACGTATACTCACGGCGCGTTGTGCCGGAATCAGACCTATAAGGATTCCCAAAACGATCATTAACAACAAGGAACCGACGACCAAAGGAATGGGAACCGTGGGATTGGTATATGGGAAGTCGCCCCCCTGGGTCAGGGAATCAATCATTTTTAAGGTTGCGGCCCCTAAAATGATTCCTATAATTCCCGCCAACATGGTCAACACCAGTGACTCGATGATGATTTGGTTTCTGACCTCTGATGGGGTGGCGCCCATGGCCCTTCTCACCCCCAATTCCTTGGTACGTTCCTTAACGGAAATCAATAGAATATTTCCAATGCCTATTACCCCAGCCAATATGGTGGCAACACCAACAATCAAAGACAGAAAGGTCAATCCGCGGGAGAATCCAAAAATACGATTGAAGGCCTCACCCAAATTAAAAGAACCTATTGCCCGTTCATCCTTTGGATCTACCCTATGGATTCGTCTTAGGGTAGCCTTTATATTTTCTTCAACTTTAACAACATCAGCGTCGTCATAAGCAGCAATGGTAAACCACGAAACATCATCGCCTGTATTGTACAATTTTCTGTAGGTGGTAAATGGTATAAAGATGTCGCTATCATTATCAAAGGGACCCCCTCCAGCAAATTTATGGACACCGACCACTTGAAAACTGACCCCGTCAATGACAATATACCCTCCTATAGGCTCTTCATCCTCGTCAAAAAGTTCCTTTTGAGTGCGCTCCCCAATGACACAGACTTTGCGCTCTTGTTCTATATCATCATCATTGATAAAACGGCCCCCATCATAAATGCGTTTTGTTGCTATTTTGGTAAAATCGGGAAAGTCACCAAAAACGGAATAGTTACCCGATTTCAAGCCCCTAGTAATCAATCCAGGGTCAGCTCCAAAAATTCCTCTCACATTTCTGGGTGCCAGTGCCATGATTTCTGGATTCTGCTTTTTCAAAACTTCCACATCCCTTAGCTTTAACTGAATCTGTCTTCCGGTTTTGAATCCTGAATAAGGCATACTCGTAGTTTGTGCCCATACGAACATACTGTTTCGGGCAACACTTTCAAATTCCTTTTCAAAACCATTATCCAAGCCTTTGGCCGCACCCGACAACCCAATGTAGATATAGATGCCTATGAAAACCCCGATCATGGTCAAAAAGGTTCTTAATTTGTTTTTACGGATCGATTGAAAAATTTCAATCCATGTATCCCTATCCAATAGTTGTTTCATAATTATTCGTCCCTTAAAGCTACAATCGGTTTAATCTTGGCCGCCCTTCGAGCGGGCACATAGGCAGCTATTGAGCCGCAAACAATCAATAGTATGGTTACAAAAACTGCAGTTCCAGTATTTATGGCAGGTTTGGTTATGAAATAATTCTCTTCCAAGGTTTCCCCTTGAATACCATTTAATATTATGATACCTACGATCATTCCAACAAATCCAAAAATTGCCGTGATGAATATGGACTCCAACATAATAGTGCCCGTAATTCTTCCCGGGGTTGCACCCATGGCCTTCCGTATACCAATCTCTTTGGTGCGCTCCTTGACAACGAAAAGCATAATGTTACTTATACCTATTACACCAGATATGATTACGGCAAAAGCGATTCCTGAAATTATCAATTGTAAAACCCCCGCGAACTGTTGGTTCCTCTTTAGGTCATCTGCTACATTTTGAATAAATATTCCCCTTGGGTCATCAGGACTAATCACTTTTTTCTTCCTCATAAACTCATCCAACTTATTTTCAAACTGCAATGCCCCAGCGTAGCCAATGGATTGATTGAAAGCGACTATAATTTGGTCAACCTTGTCGTTGTTTCCTTCAAGCAATTGTCGCGTTGTATATGGAATGTACATGTAACGCTCCTCATTATCACCACCATCGTCTTGGAAAACCCCAACTACCTTGAAGGCACTTCCACCAACGTCTATGTACTTCCCAATGGGATCTTCATCTTGAAAAAGATCCCTTTCAATAAGGCGACCGATAACCGCATATTTCGTTCTTTCGGCCAAATCGGTTTCGTTGATATACCGGCCTTTCATGATAATGGTCTTTTCAGAAAATTGATGCCCTGGTGCGACCGCCCTTGTATTGTAATTATCCGATTCTTCTTTGTAGGTTACCAAAACGGTTCTTGAAATTCGGGGTGTGATGTAGTCGATTAGGGCAGCAAAATTTTTATTGATATCCTCCAAATCCTCATTCTTAAATTCAATTTGCCGCTTTGCTTTATACCCTCCATAAGGAATGGTAGTCTGACTGGGAAAGAGCCTGAGGATATTGGTGGCATCGTCACCAAAAAATTTCATAAAGGTATTGTTGAGACCGTTGCCCATGCCGAAAAGGGTAACAAAAATGAGGATACCTAAGGCTACCGTAAATCCCGTTAGGAAGGTCCGCAACTTATTCTTTCGAATAGCCTCAAATATTTCTTTCCAGGTATCCCTACTGAACATAGGATTCGGCTCTTACTTGTTCTATTTTTTTGTCCTCTACTATAACACCGTCCCTCAAGTGAACAATTCGTTTGCACATGTGTGCTATATCCTCTTCATGGGTTACGACCAAAATGGTATTACCCTCATCGTTGATTTTCTGAATTAAGTCCATTACTTCATACGACGTTTTACTATCCAATGCCCCTGTAGGCTCATCGGCCAATAGAACCTTAGGTTCGGCTGCCATAGCGCGTGCGATGGCAACACGTTGTTTTTGACCCCCGGAAAGTTCGGAAGGCAAGTGCGTCGCCCATTCCTTTAGGCCAACCCTTTCCAAATAGTTTAATGCCTTCTCTTGCCGTTCTTTTCTTCCCACACGTTGATAGTAAAGGGGTAATGCAACGTTCTCCAGAGCATTTTTGTAGTTGATAAGATTGAAGGATTGAAAAACAAACCCCAAAAACTTGTTTCGATATTGTGCCGCTTTTGTTTCGTTCAAGTCTTTTATGGGAACTCCATCAAGGATATATTCCCCGCTGTCGGCTCCGTCCAACATTCCCAAAATGTTCAATAAGGTAGATTTACCGGAACCGGACGATCCCATAATGGCTACCAATTCGCCATCTTCACAAGTAAAATTAATACCCTTTAGTACGTGAAGGGAATTGCTCCCCATTTTATAGGACTTATGTAAGTCTTTGATTTCTATCATGATTGGTTTACTTAGCTATCTGAAATCCAGTAATAGGACTCCCTAGTTGTTAAATTGTTACAAGATTGATTGAAAAATTATGTTAAATGATTAGCGACTACCCGCTTCGTCCTCAACACTGTTCCAAACTTTAATCTTATCTTCTACATTAATTCCGGATTTAACTTCAACAAAAATGCCGTCGCTAATACCAAGTTCAATGTCCTTTCTTTCAAACTGCTGATCGTTCACTTCGATTTCTACAAATGGTGATTTGGTATCGTCGTCAAATTGAACAAGCGCTTCCTTCAATGCAAGAACACTGTCCGCTCTAGCCAAAATAATGGACGCATTGGCACTAAGACCAGCCCTGATAAACGTGGTATCCTGCTTGGTCAATGTCCCCTTTATCTCAAATTGGATCGCACCATTTTCTTCCACCCCTTTTGGAGCGATGTAATCAAGTACAGCGTCAAAAACTTGGTCTTCAATAGCACCAACCGTAATTTCGAGAGGTAAATTTTCTTTGATTTTGCCTACCTCGGATTCATCTACTTTTCCTTCAAATATCATCTTTTCAACATCGGCAATGGAAGCAATGGTCGTACCTTCATTAAAATTATTGCTTTCAATCACTTGGTTCCCTTTCTCCACGGGAACGTCGAGCACCATCCCGCTAACGGTAGATCTAATAAGGGTATTTGCCTGATTCCCATATCCCTTTGAAGTACCTGTTTTAATAATATCAAACCGTTGATTGGCGGCTTTATAGGTTTGTTTTGCTTGCTCGTAGGCCACTTCAGCGTTTTCCAAATCAGCCTTTGAGATTACTCCTCTCTGAAAAATTGACACCTGGCGATCATAATTCCGTTTTTGATTTTCAACATCAATTCTCGCCCTTTCGATGGCATCGCGAGCATCGTTCAAGGCGCTCAAATTAGGTACAACCTTAATTCTGGCGAGTAAATCCCCAGTTTTCACATAATCACCGCCTTCAACATATACCTCCTCTATTACCCCAGAAATGTTTGGTTTGATGAGTACCTCTTCCAACGGTAAAATACTACCGGTAGCTACTGTTTTTTTAACAATGTTTTGTTTTTCTGCAGTTTCAGTTTCGTAGACAACGGGGTCTTCAGAATTTTTTTGATACAAATAGTACATCGCCCCAGAAAAAGCAACTACAATAAAGACTAGAATTGCAATGGTAACCGACTTCTTCATTTTTATGATTTTTGATTGATTTTATATTTATTCGTTTCTTAAAGCTTCAATAGGTCGAACCCTAATAGCGCTATTGGCCGGGATAAATCCTGCCAAAAGTCCTGAAATAATGAGAACAGTAAGAGCACTGGCTACAACACCCACACTAACACTAGGATTCAGGAACATATCCACGGGACCGACACTATCCAACAGTGAATTAATACCATAAATAATTAGGGCCCCGAAAACTATTCCTGTCATGCCCGAAATAATGGTAAGAAAAATGGATTCCATTAAAATTTGCTTCTTAATGGACCATGGCGATTCTCCCAATGCCCTTCGAATACCGATTTCTTTGGTTCGTTCTTTAACCACGATCAGCATAATATTGCTTACACCTATTATTCCGGAAATCAAGACAAAGGTGCCGACAATGATGGCAATCCAACGGATTCCAGCAAAAAGGCTTTCTACCCTATTGTATTGCTCATACAAGTCAAAATATCCTATGGCACGATTGTCTTCGGGATGCACCTTGTGCTTTTTCTTCATTACCTGGACGATTTTTTCCTTGAGAACGGAAATTGAACTTCCATCATGGGCGGTAATGGCCATCCAACCTACCTCCTCCCCTCTATTAAAGGCTTGTGAAAATGCAGTAAATGGAACGAATATTTCTTTTTGGGCCTCCTCACCCCCATCGCTTGTATTCTTTTTATAGGTACCTACCACCAAAAAGTTGACGCCTTGTATTTTAATGTAGGTTCCTAAGACCTCCTCTCCTTTTTCATAGAGATCATTTCTCACTCCCTGACCTATGATGGCAACTTTTCGCTTTTCATTAATATCGTTATAGTTAATAAAACGACCTGAGGTCACCGTCATTGGATCTTGATTGATAATTTCCGGATAGTCGCCATAAACGTTATAGGCACCGGCATTTAGACCGCGAACTACATTATTTCCCCCTGAACTAAAGCCACCGAGCTGATTACGAGGTGAAATGAATCTTAGATTTGGCACATTATCCCTAATGGTTTGGACATCTTCCCTTTGGAACTCAAACCTCCTATCTTGGGGAAGGCCCTCATAAGGTTTGGTTGTCCTTCTGGTCCACATGAACATGGTATTGGTAGCTATATCGCCAAAGTCAGCATTGATGCCGTTTTCCAACCCCTTTCCTGCCGCTAATAAAACAATAAGAATAAAAATCCCCCAGAACACACCAAAAGCGGTCAGAACCGTCCTAAACCAATTGGTGGTCAGTACTTCAAGTATTTCTTTCCAACGATCTTTGTTAAACATAGTTATTCGTCTCTTAATGCTTCAATTGTATGAACACTCGCCGCTCTCCATGCCGGGAAAAATCCAGCGATTGTTCCGGCAATGACCAACACAATAACCGTGGTAAAGGCCACGGTGAAATTCACGGATGGGTTGGTCACGTAATCTATTTCAATATGCGGCCCTACAATTTCAAGAAGGGCCATACTGAAAATAAGACCGGTAAATCCGGAAATTGCGGTCACAAAAATGGCTTCGTGCAAAATCATACCAACAATACTCCAAGGTTTTGCACCCAAAGCCTTTCGAATGCCAATTTCCCGTGTTCTTTCTTTTACCACAATAAGCATGATATTGCTCACCCCAACAACCCCAGCGATAATGGTACAAACACCTACGAACCAAAAAAACAGCTTAATGTTATCCGTGAGCGTATAATAACGCTTTGCCTCCTCCATGGCACTCCACACATTTACTCCAGATGTATCATCCGGAGAAACCGTGTGCAACTGCTGCAAATGACCCAATAAATTATTTTTAAAATTTATGGATTGTGCTACCGCTTCGTCGAAATTTTCGGAAGGTGGCAGCGTGAAGAACATATTATTGATTTTGTTATTTCCATTGAATACCTTTTGGGCCGTGGTTATTGGAATATAAATGCGCTCTTCTTCCCGTTCCTGATTGTCCTTGAGAACACCTATTATTTTAAAGGGTATACCGGAAATTTGAATGTACTCTCCCACTGGAGTATCCACATCTTTGAATACATCCGTTCTAATTTTCTTGCCAATAACCGCGACCTTGGCCGTTTCCTTCTCATCTTTAAGGTTAAAAAATCGACCTTCGATCATTCCGGCATTTTCTATGAACTGATAGTGGTTGGAAACTCCTTGTACACTGTATACCAAACTCTCCTTTCCGTAGTTGACCGTTGTATTCCTAACAAAAAACCTACTGGATTCAAATTCAATGGAGTTGTTGAAAAGGGCAGAGGAAGATTCATAGTTTTCATTGGTAAATTGGATTCGCCTACCTGGATTTAGCCCTTTATATCCAACGCTGGTAACCCCGGCCCACACTTCTATACTTGTAGTGGCATCTTGTTCAAATTCCTTTTGGATACCATTTCGCATACCTTGTCCAAAGCCCAATAAAATAACAAGAATGAAGATGCCCGAGGCAACGGAAAGCCCGGTCAGAAAAGTTCGTAGCTTATTTTTGCGTATGGTGTCAAATATCTCTTGCCACCTTTCGATGTCGAACATTTGGGTTGGTTTTTGATTGATGAAATACGTAACGTACTCCAATAAGACTAAAACTAGACCAAAATGTTACAGTTTGGCCTTAAAATTTTTATAAAAGTATACTTAACCCCTTATTTTACGGTAGATAAGGTAAAACAGCCCGCCCACCAAAATATAGGGGACAGTCATCAAATAAACAATGCCATTATTGATGCCCTCCGCTTGACTATTATCGGCTTCACTCTCCAAAGCTGCCCTACACATAGCGCACTGGGCCTCCATTAGTTCAGGCGTTAGAAAGAGCATCAGGGATAGCACAAGCAACATTCCCCTTCGACCAATAAAATTTTGAAAGGAGTCTTCCCTTAATCTAGGGGAATGATCTGGGATTATGCTTTTATTAATTGACATAGTATGGGGAAATCATAAGGTAAACAATCACTCCGGTAACGGCTACATATAACCAAATTGGGAAAGTGTATTTTGCCCATTTTTTATGAGCTACAAAGTCTTTGAGCATTGTTTTGCTATAGGTAATAAGCACCAAGGGAATAATAATTATGGACAATAAAATATGGGAAATTAGAATAAAAAAATAAACGTACTTCACCCAACCTTCACCTCCAAAGGGGGTGGAATCCGATGTCATATGATAGGCCACATACATCACCAAGAATAAGACGGACAATACAACACAACCCGTCATTAAAGTTTGGTGCAGCTCTCGTTTACCGTTTTTTATCGCTACTACCGCCAAAACCAACAAAATAGCTGTTAAACCATTAATGGAGGCATAAATGGGGGGTAAAAATGACAAAGGCTTGGCATTGGGAATCTTATATCCAAATAAGAGCGCCACTACCAAGGGAATAACAATGGAAAGTATGGTAATCCAAATTTTAATTCTTTTTTCCTCCTTTAAAGTTGCCTCCATTATTCTGCCAATAATCGTTTGATATCTTCTTTTAACATCGTTATTTGCTGTGGTTCGCCCTCTTCATTAACACCTTGAGCCTCAGTAATGGTACCCCGATAATAAATTATTGGATTACCATTTTCATCCACCCTTGAACGAATATACCCCTGCTTATCTACCAAAGCAAACATGCCAGAATGCTCAAATCCGCCCGGGGCCTCTTCATTTTCATTGGCCAAAACATAAAAACCTTCCCTCGAAAGCGTATAAATATCCTCTTGTTCTCCGGTAAGAAAATTCCAATGCGGGTGATTCACCCCATACTTTTGGGCATACTGCCTAAGCACTTTTGGGGTATCGTATCTTGGATTGATGGTAAAGGATAGGAGTCCAAATTCTTCCTTATCCTCAAACGCATCTTGGATGGCCACCAGGTTAGTGGTCATAGTAGGACAGATTGTAGGACAGGTAGTAAAGAAGAAATCCACTACATAGACCTTACCCAAATAATCAGTATTGGTGATCATAACACTGTCCTGATTGATAAAGGAAAAATCAGGAACCTTCCTTTTTTCACCATTACTTACCACAAATGCCAGCTCATCTTTAGCTGATGTTATCATCATCCGGCCATTGTCCACAACCGTGTCATCTTTAAACCTTTTGGAAACTTCAACCACCGTAAAGATTCCAAAAACCAGGATTACGGCCGAAACCCAGACGTAGGTATATTTTTTCTTATTACTTGCTCCTTGTGGCATTGTTCTTTTTTAAGGCCAATCGATACTCCGCTAGTATAATTTTGACATCATCTTCCATCTTATTATTGAGTTCCGCGACAGAAGTGGCTTTGAACCCATATTTCGTCCCCTCATCCTCATCATCCGTTCGCCCCCTTAAATTTCTATTCTTATCAATAATAAAAACGTGAGGCGTTCCTAAAGTACCATCCAGTTGAAGATTACTCTCCAAGCTTTGAAACACTTCCTTAATTTGGTCTTCATTACCGAAAACAAAATGCCATCTTGAAATGTCTTCCAATTGGCTTAGTTCATACCTCAGCTCCTCCACCTTTTCTTCGGTACCCCTCGGAACCAACATGACAAACTGAAAATCATTAAACTCAAAAAAGGGTTTGTAAATTTTCTGGTTGAGATTAAGTGCGATGGTCTTTTGATTCTCTACTTCATTTCCCAAAAATCCCAAAATAGTAATTTTTCCCCCTAACGTTTTGGAAGCATCCATGGAACTCACGTCCTTTACATTTTCCGTAAGAACGGGGAGGCGTCCAAAATTGTTGACTCCGGAAGCAAAGAAGAGATAGGCCACCAAAGGAAGTACAAAAAGTGCGATAAGAACGAAGGTCTTTTTCACAGCGTTGCTTTAAGATTGCAAAAATAAAAAAGGCGGTCTTTTTGACCGCCTTAAAATATTGTTAATCCCTTATTTTAGAAGTCCCAGGCAAGAAAACCGTCCCTAAATACATCGAAGACATAGGTAGCCTCAAATAGAAGAATGAAAATTAAGTAAGATACCAAAAAAATTGGGGTCCATACCACAGCCCTTCGCAATGAACTCTTTTCATCGCGCATGTGCATGAAATCCCACGTAATATAATAGGCTTTTACCAATGTCAAGACGATGAAAATCCAATTCAGTAGTTTCATGTCCAAAAAGCTGTTCTCCACCAAAAAGGCAGGCTTATAAATACCTAAAACCACCTCAATCGCAGTAACGATGGATAAGAATATTAAAACGCCCCATATTTTTTGGGTGTTGGACTTGAACTTTAATAGTCCCCTAAAAATTTCCAGTTTATGTTCGTGTGCCATTTTTAAAGACGTTAGATATTAGACATGAGGTTTTAAACGAGGTAAAAGAAGGTGAATACAAATACCCAGACCAAATCCACGAAGTGCCAGTACAGACCAACTTTTTCCACCATTTCATAGTGACCACGCCTCTCGTAAGTTCCAAGGATAACATTGAAGAAGATGATAATGTTAAATACTACTCCTGAAAATACGTGGAAGCCGTGAAAACCGGTGATGAAGAAAAAGAAGTCGGCAAACAATCTACTCCCATATTCGTTTCTAACCAAATTTGCCCCTTCAACAACCCTTACGGCATCCTTTAATCTATTTAAGGATTCCTTTCTATCGAGGACCGTCTTCTCCCCCTGCTCATTTATTTTTTCGGTACGAATCAGTATTCCCGGATTGGCCTTAAATCCTTCCACAACCTCATTCAAGGAAAAGGAGGTTTTGTACCCTTCTTCTTGATACCATACCCCCTCACTGCTCATATGTTTTACCCGATCTTCCGGAAGGGTTTTTGAGAAGTCCGCTATGGCCGCACGTTCACCCGTCTCTGCATTGACAAATTGAAGCACACGCCCACCTTTTGTTTCCAAGGCTCCAAAATCCCCTTTGATAAAAGTGGCCCATTCCCATGCTTGGGAACCTACGAAAATGGCACCTCCAATTATGGTCAAAAACAAATAAAGAATGACCTTATTTTGTTTCATATTGTGGCCGGCGTCAACCGCCAATACCATGGTAACGGACGACATAATAAGGATGAAGGTCATAAAGGCCACATAAATCATGGGGAAGTTCCCATGGAAAAAGGGAACGTGGGTAAAAACCTCGTCTGCAATAGGCCATGTTTCAATGAATTTAAATCTGGAAAAACCATAGGCCGCCAAGAAGCCGGAGAAAGTTAAGGCATCTGAAACAATGAAAAACCACATCATCAATTTTCCATAGCTCGCTCCAAGGGGTCTGTTACCACCTCCCCATACATTTTCTCCTGATTCGCTAGTTACCGTAGTATCCATGAAACTGTCCGTTTTAGTAAAATTTTAGCAAAAATAACCGTTTTCTGATTTAAATAAAGTGACGTTGAAAGAAAACTTCAAATTACTTCATTTATTTCACAAAGAACATAAACAAAATGAGGTATACCCATAAGATATCCAAGAAATGCCAGAAGGTGGCCCCCAATTCCAGTCCCAATAAATTATCAGCCTTATATTTTCCGCGGACTTGATTAAAAAGCACCACCAGGAGCGATAGCAATCCGGCCACTACATGAAGGATATGGACAAAGGCAATGAGAAAGATGTAGGACATCTTAATGTTGCTGGTAGGGCCGGTAAAATAGTAACCAGTCTCCAACATTTGGGAGAACCCATAAAACTGAAGCACGATAAAAACAATACCCAGTCCCAGTGTAACCAATAACCATAAGGTCGTCTTTTTTTGGTCATCTTTTTTTACCGCAGCTTTTGCCAAAATATAGGTAAGACTGCTTAAAACAATGATTACCGTACTGATAAAAAATGCTTGGGGCAGTTCTATGGTATCCAACCAATCCTTGCGCTTGCTGCTTACAATGTAAGCGCTTGTCCAGCCGGCAAAAGCCATGATAAGGCTAACTATACCAAACCAAAGCATCATCTTTTTTGCCCGGTTCTTTTTTTCTTGTGGAGTACCTTGCGTTAAATCAACACCCATATAATATTAAAAGTTTGGATTCCGTTTTTCAACGGAATCAGTTCAACAAAAGCGAAAAATCGCCTTAGCTATTTTAAAAACCAAAATAGCGTTTCACTGAATTTATCGACGACAAAAACAATTTGCATCAAGGTGATATAAGACACACTGGCCAACATTAACTTTCTGGCCGATGTGTTATCCCTCTTTTCATAGAGTCTAAAAGCAAAAAACAACATTCCCAAGCCCATCAGCAATACAATTACTGCCGCAGGAACGGACAGCAACAAACGTCCCGTAAACCCAAAGGCGGGCATAACGGATATCACAATCATCCAGATGGTATACAATATAATTTGAAGGGCCGTACCAGAATCCTTTTTTCCCGTCGGCAGCATCTTAAACCCCCCTCTTTTATAATCCTCATCCAACATCCAACCCAAGGCCCAAAAATGGGGAAACTGCCAAAAAAACTGTATCATGAACAAGGTACCCGGTTCAATACCAAACTCATTGGTGGCCGCCACCCATCCCAACATAAACGGAATGGCCCCCGGGATGGCCCCTACAAAGACCGAAAGTGGAGTAATGGTCTTTAAGGGAGTATACACACTGGTGTATAAAAAAATGGACAAGGCCCCGAACAGCGCGGTTTTAGGATTGAGCATGTACAACGAAACAATACCCAACAGGGTCATAACAATTGCGGTGGTAAGCGCCGCGGACACCGAAATTCTGCCAGCAGGTAGTGGCCTATTTCTGGTACGTTTCATCAAGGCATCCAAATCCTTCTCAATAATCTGGTTGTAGGCATTTGAAGCACCTACCATGCAATAGCCTCCAAAAGCAAGGAGCAAAACCGATACCATATCCAATTGATGGGCCCCCAAAAAATAGCCTGCAATGGAGGAAAAGACCACGCTTACGGCAAGGCGAACCTTGGTCAGTTCCTTAAAATCTGAAATAACAAGCGACCAGGAAGTCGTTGCAGTTCCCACAGCTGATTTCATTCTTTTCCTTATCGGGCTGCAAAGATACGCCCGAAGGGGCTCTTCTGCAATATTGGACTCTTTAGACCATAAAAAAACCCGGTTAAAACCGGGTTTTTAAGATATTGTTAAGTGTATTACTGCAACTTAAAGTTAATCGGAATACTAAATGGAACTTTGACTGCTCTTCCCCGTTGCTTACCGGGAGTCATTTTTGGTAATTTCTGAATAATTCTCATAGCCTCAGCTTCCAAATTCTTATCTGGTCCGCGCATTCTAATATTACCAATACTTCCGTCTTTCTGGATAGTAAACATTACGGCCACCCTTCCTTGAATACCCATCTCTTGGGCAATTTCCGGATAGCGGAAATTTTTACGAATGTGCTTCTGCATCATTTCCTGGAAACAAGCCTTTTTATTGCTAGCCCCTTCGCATCCGGGGAAAACAGGAACATCCTCGATTACCGCAAATGGAACTGAGATGTCTTCTTCCACCTCTTCCACTTCCACTTCCTCTACTTCCATTACCTCTTCTTCCTGGCTTGTTTCAGTAGATTCGATGACGGTTTCCTCAACCTCTTCTTCATCCTCAACAACCTCTATTACTTCAGGAGCTGCTGGTGGTGGTGGTGGTGGTGGCGTCTTTATTTGCTCCGTCATTGGCACTTCTTCATCCAATTGATCTTCAACGTTCAAAGCGATGTCATAATCATTGGTTTTATCATACTTTTTCCACTCCAATCCTCTCCAGACCAACAACATCACCAAGGCAAGACCAATAACGAAATAAAGGCCACTATTTCTACCTACATCTGCTTTTGGGTTCTTTTTTGGTTCCATATCCTTGTTTTTTAATCTTCGCTAATTTAACCAAATATTTAAAATGATAACAATTTCAACCCTCATTTTAACCGTTCAATGAGTGAACGGTTCTTTTGAATGAGCAAACCGCCCATAAAGGCCCCTGTTAAATTGGCCAATACATCCCAAAATTCTGCAGAACGGTCAAAGGGCATGACCCATTGAAGAAATTCTATTAGCAATCCATAGCTGACCGAAAACAGCAACAAAATTGCAATTCCGTTTCTTCCGTTCCATAGCTTTGGGGCCATCTCCTTTAAGGAAAGTGCACCCAGGATCAAAATCATCAAATGAAAAGTAAAGTGGACCATTTTGTCCAAATGTGGAAACCATAAGTCATCTTCTTTCTCACTGGAAAAAGAAAAAAGGCTGAGCGATGTAATGAACACCATCCAACCTATGAACAAAATCGTGAATTTACATTTACCCACCAATTAGAGCTTTATAGTCGCTATCGCTTAGCAACTCCTCAACTTCTTCTTGATTTGAAATTTTTATTTTAATCATCCAGCCATCTCCGTAAGGATCTGAATTTACCTTTTCCGGTTCATCTTCCAAAGCTTCATTGAAAGCGATGATTTCTCCACTTAGTGGTAAAAATAAATCAGAAACGGTCTTCACTGCCTCAACAGTGCCAAAGACTTCTTCCTTATCCAAAGTTTCATCCAACGTTTCCACTTCAACATAAACAATATCGCCCAACTCACTCTGGGCAAAATCCGTAATACCAATCGTAGCGGTATCGCCTTCCACTTTGACCCACTCATGGTCTTTAGTGTATTTTAAATCTGATGGAATGTTCATTATCATTTGTTTTCAATGCAAACAAAGTTAACGGAATTTAATAGTGAACAAAGGGATTTTTTGGTTTTCTAAATAAAGGTGCAAAACATGCCGTAGTTAGTTTCCAAAATTATACCTCAAGGTAAATCCAGCATTTATTGTGGTTTGAGGGAAGGCCGTAGAAACTTTGAACTGCGAGAAGGAATGGTCGTAAAAGAATATGGCATTTAAGCTCTTGCTCAAAGCATAATCCGCATTTAGCTTTATCGACCAAAGTTCCTGTCCTGCGGTGATTTGATTGTTTTCAATATCCAAATTTCTTATAATGGTGATATTGTCCCTCAGTGATAAATCTGCCCGAATATTCAAATCCCCCTTCAATCGCGTACGTTCCCCTCCGATATTGGTCACAAATTTTACATCCTTAAATCGATAGCCCAACCCCAATGTGTATTCCTGTCCATTGATTTCGGTAAGAAGGCTATTGTCAAAACTTAAAGAAAGGGTGCGATCGGTTCTTACCTCAGCCAAAACACTCAACGAGCTTTTCATTTCAAAATCCAAACGCATTAAGGGATTGAACTCATCAGTGAGTACCACGTTATTGATGATATCCGTTGGCAATACGTTACCTGTTTCCGCATTGACCGCAGGCAAACCATCATTAAGCAACTGTTCCCGTTCCAAATTGGTTTGAAAGGAGTTGATACTGTATGCCGATCGATAGCCGTGCTGAATGGAGAAACGTTTGAATTTCTTTTTGAACCATCGGTTTTTCATAAATCCCGTATACTTAATCGTCCAATTCGGTATTGGAATGTCGCGAAAGGCATCCAAATTCACCCGATTTACATCCTGCCCTGTATAGGCCGCAAAGAATGCCGGAAGCAGCACATCTTGACTTGTTTTTCCATATCCAACGGGAAAGCCCTCATCATCCCGGTCTTGAACATTGACACCTCTGTCAGATACGATTCTATTGGCAATTGTAAGGCGATTGGCCTTAAACTCTTCAAAGGTTTGAGAATCGAACTCGTCACTTTTTCTGAAAGCCGTTCCCAACATCATGGTAGAGATACTGAAGTTACCAATGTTGTTGACCAAACCGGTTTGCCCCTGTGCCCATAGGTCAGGTACATAATTCTCTTGAATACTGTTTGATATTTGGCGATCCGCCAAAATATCAATGGTCAAGTCTTGTGTGGGTTGTGCAGTAGCCGTAATATTAAGGTTCTTGGAACTGTTCTGTAGGTATTGGGAATTGAATTCTGGAAAATTGGTCAACCAACCCCGTCTTGCTGCTTCAAAACGAACGTTTCGCTGACTTCCAAAGACAAAACCCAAGGTAGGTCTGCTCGTGCCGATAAAGCCTATGGATTGGGTATACCCTGGTAGTACCTTACCATTGTTTTCACTGTAATTGACATTGACCCGTTTTACCATAGTTAGGATATCAACAAGTGTATTCCATGTTTTGGACGTCTTTCCCTTTGGCTTTTTTTCATTTCCTTCTTCGTTATTGGCATTTGAGCCCCTGCTTCGTGGTGCAGCAATACCGGAAGTTGCCTTACTCGACCTTTTTTTGAGGCCAATAAAATCATAAAAGCCCTGCATGGTCATGTTCGCGGTAAGGGTATGCGTATTGGCGTTTTGAACGGTATTAATGCTTTCTCCAGCAACTTCAATCAATGCATCCCCTCCCCTTTGCCAATCAAAATTACTGGTGTAAGTGTATTGGGCGTTGATAAAACTGAGGAAGGGAAATTTATCAAAAGGCAATTCATAGTTCAACTGCATCTGCTGTGAATGCCTGTTGGGCTCTCCTACGTCAAAGAAGCCATCCCAAAGATCTAAGGTGTTATCTATGACCGGCCTTCCCTCCAGGTCGATATCTGAGGTAAAATAGTTTCTTACAATATTATTATTGGACGCCGTAAGATTTAGACGTAAGGATTTCGTTAGGCTATAATTTAGTGCATATTGCCAATTAAAGAGATAATTACGTTGTTGTAGGGTAGGCAATTCCAAGAAATCACCATCACCGAATACCCCCCTAAAACGCTGTTGGTTAAACGATCTGTTGTAATTGGCATTTAGTGAAATACTGGTGGGCAAAACATTAAAATTCAATTCTTTCAACCACTGCCAGTATTTTCCGGTCAATAAGGAGTCTGATTTTACAAACGGGGCCACAGGGGCTGGTTTAAAATTGTGGTTGTACACAAAGCCCGTGTTCACATTTTCATCCTGTAAATCCTCAATTTCAAAATCACGGTGATTGGTTTTGTTATAGGAATAATTGAAGGTAAAGTTCTCAATGTCATAAAAATTAGCATCGGCTTCTTCTCCCCTATTTTTACGCACCCCTATGAGATTGATGCTTCGTCTTTTAGTATAATCCTCCGCTTGCTCCCTAACGGCTTCCCTTCCTTCTTCCGTTGTTTGGGCATCAATGAGATCATCCAATTTCAAATCATCGAAAACAGGGTCAAATTCCGGTGTGATCAATGTTTCCGAAATTCCAAAGTTAAAGGGTATCTGAAGTCCCCATTGTTTTGGGAACAGCTGCCCCACATTTACGTTGGTTACGACATCATAGGAAATGGCATCCTCCCTTGCCCGTTCGTTAGGTAATTGGTCCAACGTACCAAAACCCGAGGTACTGGTGCTAGCTGTGGCACTAACATTGGCAAAATCCGCCATGTTGGCATCCAAGGCGGCAATCGCGGCCCAACCTCCATTATTATCCAGTCCGGCCAAGCGAAGTTCATTGAACCAAACCTCTCCTCGAGCCGGTGTAATATCGGCATTTTTTACGCCTACCATCATGGCCCTGATACTTCCAAAAGAAGGGTTTCCCTTAATCCCAATCCTGTTAACCCCCAAAGTCCTTGGTGCAAATTCATCCACTTCCACTACTTCCCCATTGATGACCTCATAGTATCGAAGTTCATTCAAAGGTACCCCGTCATCCCTTTGGGCTATTCGAAGGGATTTTACCCTGTTTAAATCAATTAAATCAATATCAATCTCATTGACATCTGGCCAAATCACATCTTCCGCCATAGAACCGAAGGGCGTAAACTGTAGGGATCGTTCAATCTGATAAAAATTCTCTGAAAAGTCAGTTCCAATACGTAAAAAACCGACCAAGGGGGTATCATCATCCGAATAATCCGTATTAAATATTTTTTCGGCATGCATGAACATTTTAATGCTTTCATACTGCCGTACATCAATATTTACATTTTTAAAAACCCCACGACTATCTTGAGGTTCCAAATTTTCCACAAGGAAGGACAAGGACTGCTCATTTTGTCGAATAATGGTATTGTTATTGTTCAATTGTTCCCTAATTACCCCAGGAGGCAACACATAAGGTATGGGGGTTCGACCACTATTTTCCTCAATATTAACCGTATTCACGTCAGTAATCGTTCCATCATCTTCAGGAATGTCATCAACCCCTGGTTGAAGTGTATTGGTGTAGCTTCGCCAGTCACCCCGCACCAAATCCAATGTGGCAAAACGAAGAACCACATCATCTGAAAAGCCTGTGAGGTACATTCGCATAAAGCTTATGGAGCGAAAATCCGTTATTCCCCCTATGGCGTCCGTAAAATCAGTCAGGGGAATTTTATATTGTATCCATCTTCGATTTAGTTGTCCCCCATTAGGTAGGGTGGGGGTCTGCCCTTCCCTAATATCTGTAACATAGCGATCATCAATAGTGGCGTTGGGACGAATGGGAATCCGGTATTCGTAGTAGCTGTTAATTGTATTCATGGTCAAATCACGGTCTACATCCTCAACATCGGGAAGCGTTGTAGAGCCCCGATCCGTATTGGTTACCGCCACGGGAGAGTTTCCTTCCGGATTATTAAAATCCAAATAACGCTCCAAGATACCTCCCTCACGATTTAAATAATAGGTATAATTGTCCAACGCTGGATCATTTGCAGGACCGTTGTATATAGCCGCTTCCTGGGCATCATTGAAGCCATCGTACCCTATATCCTGTTGGGTCCTATTCCCCTCATCGGCATCAAAAGCATAGACCAAAGCTTGGGTAGATGGCACTTGTCCCCAAATCGTTGGCCTTGGCACTTCGTTATTGGTACTTGCCGGTAGGCCATTTTCATATTGTTTTCTACCATCTTTCAAAATATCCTCAGAAATATTTCCAAGGTTAAGCACCAATTCCCCTATATTGGCCCCAGTAGTTTCACCGTCTATGTAGGGATCCAATACCCAGAATTGCACGAACTCCACATTGGATTGCTCAAAATTGGTACTGCTCAATGAGCGCATAATACCTGCCCAATTATCCTGTGGTGACCCTTCAAAAGAAGGACTGGCGTTATAGGGCCCTTTTTGATTGGGATAATAAGCAATGTCCAACGTCCCTTGCACCGTAGTTTGTCCTTGGGCAATATCTATGGTCGGAAAGACCTCATCAATGAAAACCCTTCTTGTGGAATTTAAAGAAATGTCCTGATCGGTCACCCCATCCGGTCTTTGGTTGGTATAAAAGATGGGGTCAATGGTATACCATGCCATCTTTGCCCGTTCAAACCCAACATCCAATCCCGTTAGCCCATTGGCAAATTCCTCAGGAGGACTGGACAAAAACCAACCCAAGGAAGACCGTATATCTATTAATGCCTGAGCACCCTCAAAATCATCTAGGTACGTAGTGGTTTCTCCTTGAAAATCAGCATTCTTGGGCGAATTGGGACTTAAAAAGGCAAATTCTCCCCTAAAGGAAAGATTGGAGGGAACATCCGTATCAATATTCGGCAGCTTATTGGCCAATCGCGTCAAAAAAGGGATTTCAGTACTAAAATTGCCATTGAGTCCAAAAATGGTGTTGTTCACAGGTTCAATGCCAAAATTGGCCTTTTGGGTCAAAGGCCTTTCATTTAAATTCAGTAAGGTAGCGCCCAGAACAAAGTTTTCATTGAATTGATGTTCCACATTGACCCCTGTAAACCTTCTGGTCTGTTGACCAAAGACCGCATTGTTCTCCACGGAAATGTTGATGGGGGTATTGGAGGCTTCCAAACTGGGATCCAATAATTGTACAGTCCCCGCTTGATAGTTCACGGTATAATCGATGCCCTCTTGCAACTGTCTGCCCCCTGCGGTTACCCGTACAGAACCCCGGGGTACGTTGAATGCCCCAATGGGAATACCGTTACTCCCCTGCGATTTGTAACGCCCCTTTATCTGAAAACGGTTTTTCTCGGCATCCTGCAAAGAGGCCGCCTTGGTTTTGGCATACATGTTTCGGAAAACATAACGCTGCTGGTTGACATTGTAGCCTTGGTCATTTTCAACATCGTAGGTCCCACCTCCCAATAAATTAAAAAGGTATTCCCCAAAAGGTTCCACCCTGGTAAAAATGATTCGCCCTGTTTGCGGGTCGATGGTTATCCCAGGCAAATAATCAAAGAAACCATCGCCGCCGGATTGTACATCATTGTAGATATTCAGCCGGTCAAGACTAAAAACATTGATCAATATCCGGTCTTCCAAATTTGCAGGCCATCCCACATTGACATCCACCGGTGTTATGTAGTTTCTAGGTGTTGGGTCTGAATATAAAATGTTCATACGGAAATCTTCCTGACTCAACTGAAAGGCTCCCGTGGAATAGATGTTCTTCATCATCAGATCCCAGATGGGATCGTCCACATTGGTAATGTTACTTTTAAGTAACTTTAAAACCAAGGTATTGTTCTCAATGATCGGGGTGGCGCCTCCTGAAACCGTTGTCGCATCCACTCCCCCATTGGCAAACTCTCCCACTTGAAACACCTCGCCATTGAACGTATATTGAAAGGCCACTCCCAAAACCTCATCGTTGCTCAATCGTTGATTCAGGGAAATATACCCCAATTGGGTATTGAATTGATAATCCCTACCGACTTCCAGTTTTCTGGCGTTTTCCAGAAAAGCATAATCAAACCCTTGATTGGGATTGTATCCCCCGGTAGCCGCTAGGTTAAATCCTTGTTCCACTGTTGCTATATCTCGAATTTGTTCCGTCAGTGCTCCACCATTGCCAATCAATGCAGGATCAAAATCGTTGTTTGAATTTTGTGGTAAAATACCAATACCCACTTCATTAAAAAAGGTTGGTGGGGGCGTACCCTGAATACCTATTCTGGTTTTTTCATTGCCATTAGGCCCCAATTCACCCTCGCCTAAATCTTGAATGGCAACAACATTTCTAACATTCAACGTTTGCTGGTTTCTATTGGTGACCCAAACCTCCAGACGGGTAATCTGGACCTGGCTATTGATAAAGGGATAGTTTTCCAATGCACGATCGTAGTTATCACGGAAATACTGTGCCAAGAAAAAATGTTTGTCTTCATCATAGTCCAACGCAGTAAGGGCAAACTCGTTCAGAGTTCCCCCGCCTTGGGCAACCACGGTGTTGTTTTGTGAACGTTGTTCTGAAAATACCGCTGTTACCGTGGTCTTTCCAAATTGGAGTTGTGTCTTGATTCCAAAAAGACTCTGGGCCCCAGTAATTAAAGAACTATTCAGGGGCATATTGACGTTACCAATTTCAATCTTACGCAGAATATCGTCTTCGGTGGGGGTATAATCCAGTTTTACCAGGTTCTGAAAATCAAATGTTGCCTCCGTATCGTAGTTGACCGTAGCTTCCAGTCGCTCCCCCACCTTGGCCAGCATACTTAAACTGATCCTTTGGTCAAAATCAAAGGCCAGATTGGTACGGTTCCTGGGGGAAAGGGCAGGGTTATCATTTTTTTGCCAAATGATTCCGAGATCCATGGCAACGGAACCTTGGGGAATCACCTCAATGGTATTGCCACCAAAAACAGACTCAAAAAAACCACTGTTGATATAAAAATTGGGCAAAAGGTTTTTCCGTGCTTCCTCACTTCCTTCCTTTTTTCCAGAATACGCATCTATTTTTTCCTTGAAATAGGCTTTCATACTCTCCTTTTGAACAAGGTCGTAATACTGTTCAGGAGTCAGAAAAAGCGGATAGTTAACGTTAAAGTTACCTACACTTTCCGTGTAAACGTATCTATCTATTTTGGAATCGTACTCGTATTTGGAAACTATACTGTTGGGATTATCCAATAAGATGCTTCCCAGGGCGACTCCGGTTTTTGTGGAATCCTGTGTCTGCGCATTGGTTTCTTGGCCACTTAGTGGTGCACTAAGAACCAATAACAATGTCAAAAAGAATAGTGGCTTAAACCAAGATGGTTTAAGTTGTGGTAACGCCCCTCTTTTCAAACTAATTATAAATTTTTCAGCGCCTGTTTAATGATGTCCTCGACGCCTAGCGAAGATTCTTGGGAAAGCACCCTGTCTACGGCCTTCTCTGATTGCCTTCTGTTGAATCCAAGAACCTCTAAAGCAGATAACGCTTCTTCTTTGGTTGTATTGTTTGATGGAAGGGAAACTTCGTCCATATTCTGGACCTTTAAAACCTTGTCTTTTAACTCCACAATAACGCGCTGCGCGGTCTTTGCCCCAATACCCTTTACGGCTTGAATGGTGGCGACTTCTCCATTGGCAATGGCGTCCCTAACCTGGGTTGGATTTAGGGAGGATAACATGGTGCGTGCAATGCTCGGGCCTATTCCGGAAATGGAAATCAATAAGAGGAATATTTCCCGCTCCGCTTTTTCCATAAAACCGAAAAGGGTGTGTGAATCTTCCTTTACCTGAAGATGGGTATAAATCCTTAGGTTTTCATCTGATGGAAGCAGTGAAAAGGTATGCAACGAAATGTTTAAAAAGTATCCAACTCCATTGCATTCCACAATGACATACGTTGGATTTTTCTCAACAAGCTTTCCGGATAGGTGGGTTATCATATATTCTCCATTTTGGCCATTCTCCTTTTTTCACGTTCCTGGGCATCGATTACGGCAACAGCAGCCATATTGACCATTTCATCCACACTTGCACCTAACTGGAGGATGTGCACAGATTTTCGAAGTCCCAACATGATTGGACCAATGGAATCCGCCTTATTTAATCCCTTTAGCAATTTGTAGGTAATATTCGCCGCATCCAAATTGGGAAATATAAAAGTGTTTACTTTTTTCCCGGCCAGTTTTGAAAATGGAAAGTTATTGTGGCACAACTCTTGACTTAGGGCGAAATCCGTCTGAATCTCACCATCTACGATTAAATCAGGATGTTTTTCATGTAATATTTTTACCGCTTCCCTAATCTTTCTAGCTTCCCTGTGATTGGAAGAACCAAAATTAGCATAAGACAACATAGCCATAACAGGTTCAAAACCAAAGGTTTTGGCCACATTTGCAGTCATTAGGGCGATTTCGGCCAATTGCTCTGCATTGGGATCAATATTGATGGAGGTATCCGCAAGAAATAATGGCCCCCTATCCGTAATCATAATATTTACCGTTGAAGCGTTTTCAACCCCTTGGGCACGGCCAATTACTTCAAAAACGGGTTTTAACACCTTTGGGTACGCCCTTGAATACCCGGATATCATTCCGTCCGCGGCACCGTCCAGCAACATCATCGAACCAAAATAATTTCGTTTACCCATGTTGACCCGGGCACTGTATTCGGTCTCCCCCTTTCTTTTTCTTAATTCCCAAAGTTTATGGGCATATGTGGTCCTTACTTCACTACTTTCCTCAGACCTGGGGTCAATGATTTCCACCTCACCATCGAACTCAAGTTCTTCCTTTAATCGATGTATAATGGCTTTATCCCCTAGTAGTATTGGAATGGCGATGCCTTCTTCATAAACAATTTGAGCCGCTTTTATTACATCCAACAGTTCTGCTTCGGCAAAAACAATACGCTTTGGGTTTACTTTTGCCCTGTTGTGCAACATTCGTACCACCTTATTGTCATTACCCGAGCGCTGCATCAGTTGCTCTTCGTAGGCCTCCCAATTTTTAACAGGAGCCTTGGCTACACCACTTTCCATGGCAGCCTTGGCCACAGCAGGTGGGATTTTGGCAATAAGCCTGGGATCGAAAGGTTTGGGAATGATGTATTCTTTTCCAAATGTCAGCCTAGTCGTGTCATAGGTAATATTGACCTGCTCGGGAACGGGTTCTTTGGTCAAATCTGCCAAAGCGCGAACAGCGGCCATCTTCATTTCCTCATTGATTTTTGTGGCCCTTACATCCAAGGCACCGCGAAATATAAATGGAAAACCCAGTACATTGTTGACCTGGTTGGGATGATCGGAACGACCAGTGGCCATTATGATATCTTTCCTGGCCTCACAAGCCACTTCATAGGCAATCTCAGGGTCTGGATTGGCCATGGCAAAAACAATGGGGTCTTTTGCCATTGACTTTAACATTTCAACGGACACGATTCCCGCAATGGACAAACCAATAAATACATCGGCATCGACCATGGCCTCTTCAAGCGTATCTATTTTCCGATTTGTTGCAAATTCAGCCTTCTGGGAGGTCAAATTCTCACGGTCTTTCCTAATCACCCCCTTACTGTCCAACATGACCATGTTCTGTGCCTTGGCTCCAAATGCCCGGTACAATCTGGAACACGATATAGCTGCGGCACCTGCCCCACTGATAACAATCTTAACTGCTTCGATGTTCTTTTCCGCTAATTCCAAAGCATTGAGCAAAGCGGCAGCAGAAATAATAGCCGTGCCATGTTGATCATCGTGCATCACGGGAATGTCCAATTCCTCTTTTAACCTATGCTCTATTTCAAAAGCTTCCGGGGCTTTAATGTCTTCCAAGTTTATCCCTCCAAATGTGGGGGCAATGGTCTTTACGGTTTCCACAAATTTATCTACATCCTCAGTATCCAACTCAATGTCGATACCATCGATATCCGCAAAAATCTTGAAGAGCAGGCTTTTACCCTCCATTACGGGTTTTGAAGCCTCAGGACCAATATTACCAAGACCCAGAACAGCCGTTCCATTGGAAATTACCGCCACGGTATTTCCTTTGGAGGTATACCGATATACTTCATCCACATTCTTTTCTATTTCCAAACAGGGTTCAGCAACACCTGGGGAATACGCCAACGCAAGGTCGCGTTGTGTTGAATAGGGTTTTGTGGGGACTACTTTTATTTTACCAGGTTGCGGCTTTGCATGATAAATTAGTGCTTCCCTTCGGTTTTTTTCTTTGCTCATATGTATTCAATGCGGGGATAAAGGTAAGGGTATTCCCATTGCTGAAAAAAACTTAACTACCTGCCACAACAATGTTTATTCAAAACATGATTAGGAGTCCAAACCGGTATCCAATTTTTCTTTGGGCAAGTTCAGGCGAATGGCCAAAAGAGCTGAAATAATAAAGAAAACGCCTCCAAATATTATGGCCAAAGTAGCATCATTGTTCAAAAAGTTTTTGATAACAGGACCAAAACTTACCGTTTGGATTAACATTGGTATTACAATCATCATGTTTACGATTCCCATGTACACCCCTCGTCTTTCTTCAGGAATGACCTTGGATACCATGGCATACGGAATACCCATCATGGCAGCCCATCCAATACCAAAGAGCACCATAGGGGCAAGCAAAAGCCATTTGTCCGTAATAAAAGGCATGCTCAACATGGCAACGGCTGTTAGGAACAAACATACCACATATACCAGTTTTGATCCTATTTTAGCCGCCATAGGTACCAAAGCTAAGGCCACTAACATGGTCACGAAATTATAAGTACCGTTCATTAAACCAGCATGTCCAAGCGCTTGTTCCGCCAAGGATTGAATTTGTTCTGCGAATGTCATATCCTGCGAACTGATTTGCCCACCAGCTTTATGTGCTGCCATAATGGAATCAAACCTTGCGGTGTCCTCATTGGAAATTCCGTAAAGACTCGTTCGCAACATGGGTGGCATAAATTGCCAATACACAAACAGTGCATACCATTGAAAGAAATACACCGCAGCCAGCTTCCACAAAAATCCAGGCATCTCACCAATGGCCTCCGTTGCTTCCAAAAGGGGATCTAGGGTGTCTCCCAATTTTTGAATGGTCCTGTTCTCCGGGTTCCTTTTAATCATTCGGTTTAAATAATACAACCAAAAGAAAGCAAACACCAACATAATAACCACCAAGAGGTTAGTATTGTGTGTTAAATCCGGAAATAATAGTGTCGTTGCGTAACCCAATAAGAGAGGTGCCGAGAAAATAACGAAAAGAACGCTTAATATTTGAATAATAGGGGATGGAGTTCCCTCATTGTGTTCTTTGATTTCCTGAAGTTCTTCGGGGGTAGGAGGAATCTCAGGGGTTTTCCAAACTGACCACATTACCGTTCCAATGGAGGCCAAAGCTCCGAGGAAGAACGAGTAATACACCCATGTTGGAATGGAAGACGTACTTTCGACACCGGCATCAAAAAGCCCACCTCCCTCAACAGGAGCACTGAACCAATGCTGGAATGCGAAAAGTGATAAATTGGCCAAGGTAATGCCAGCACCTACAAACAGGCTTTGCATCTGATAGCCAAATGTCAACTGATCATCCGGTAGTTTATCTCCAACAAAAGCCCTGTACGGCTCCATGGCCGTATTATTTCCGGCATCCAAAATCCAAAGAAGCCCTACCGCAAACCAAAGCTCTGGGCTGAATGGAAATGCAAAAAGACAAAGGCTGGCCAAAATGGCACCAATCAAGAAAAAAGGTTTTCGACGACCTCCCCATTTTGGCGACCATGTTTTATCGGATATCGCTCCAATAATAGGCTGAATTAAAAGTCCAGTAACTGGTCCCGCCAGATTTAATAAAGGCAGTTCATCATGATGGGCACCCAAAAAGGAAAATATGGGACTAACGGCGGTTTGCTGTAGGCCAAAACTAAACTGGATTCCAAAGAATCCAACATTCATGTTCCAAATTTGCCAAAAATTGAGCCTGGGTTTTTTAATTTTCATCATAGCCCTAATAGAAGTTTAGTTAGTTACGGTTGGGATTAGAACGCATTTACGTTGAAATCACTTCCCAAGATAAGGTTTTTCAACTTTTGGGCATAAAATTTATGGAGACAAACACTGTGGTATTTACTTTTATACATTGACAAATAAAAGCTACTCCTTGAGGAAAGCTATATTTCGTTGTAGTCCTGAAAGTTTTGTGCGCTTTACGGCGGATTTTTTAAATATTTTCTTAAAAACGTCTTGCGTAATTTCTTCCCAGTCTTTTTTGCTCATCGACAATAACTCCGGATGGGGATTGAACAGTGGTTCTTGGTGAGGTTTTGAAAAGCGGTTCCATGGACAAACATCCTGGCATATATCACAGCCAAACATCCAATCGTCAAATTGACCCTCAAATGCTATTGGGATTTCGTTTTTCAATTCAATGGTAAAATAGGAGATGCATTTACTTCCATCCACTACATAAGGTTCCACAATGGCCTGTGTGGGACAAGCATCAATACATGCTGTACACGTACCACAATGGTCCGTAGTGGGCAAATCGTACTCCAGTTCCAAATCAATGATCAACTCCGCTATAAAATAGAAGGAGCCTACTTCTTTGGTCAGCAGGTTACTGTGTTTGCCCATCCAACCCAAACCGCTTTTGGCGGCCCAAGCCTTATCCAGGACAGGAGCAGAGTCCACAAAGGCCCTTCCATATACATCGCCAATTGCTGTACGAATAAAGTGTAGCAAAGCCTTTAATTTATCCCTAATGACAAAATGATAGTCCGTGCCATAGGCATATTTGGAAATTTTATAGGAGTCCGGGTTTTGGATTTCTTCCGGATAGTAGTTTAGTAGGAGTGAAATGACCGACTTGGAGCCCTCAACTAATTTGGTTGGGTCCAAACGTTTATCAATATGGTTTTCCATATACTGCATCTCGCCATGCATATTCCGGTTCAACCATCTTTCCAGTCGAGGCGCTTCTTCCTCTAAAAACTCAGCTTTGGACACCCCACAGGATATAAAACCGAGGCGCTCCGCTTCGGTCTTAATCATTTTCGTGTGACTGCTAGCTTTTGAATTCAAGGTCCGTTGACAAGGAATTGAACCACCAATTTACAAAACCCTATGCACTTAATTTGGAGGAGGGGGAATTGTCATATCAAAATCACCCGCAGTGGATATTACTTTGTCAATTACTTCAGGATACAAGGATTTTTTCTTTGAATCTTGCTCTTCGATAGGAACTCCAATTTCCTCAAAGAACTTATAAAACCCTTTAGGGCTGTGGATGTTCAACCATTTACACGGTGCTTCGTTCTTGTTGTTAAACGTATGTAGTGTTCCAGGGGTCACATTAACGGACTCCCCTGCCTTAATCGTTTTTAAAGCACCGTTAATAAAAAATTCCATTTCACCTTCCAGAATCAAAAAGGTCTCTTGATAGGTATTATGCATATGTGGTGGTGGACCATCGGTAAGTGCAGGAGTTTCAAAAACAGCCATGTCAAAATCACCGGAAGTAACGTGTGGAATAAACTTATGGCCTAGTACCCACCTTATATCATTTCCCATTTTATGAGAATTTTGTCTCACAAACATAAGGGTTGATTTTTGGAATTCCAAATTTTATAAGACATTTGTCTCATGAAAGAGCATTTACAGACCGGACGAACAGCACAAAAGCTCAATACAAGAAGTAAGATTTTGGTTGCAGCCCACAAGGTATTGGAGAAGGGCGAAGATCTGACGATGGAATCCATAGCAAGTGAAGCCAACATTTCCAGAGCAACCATATATCGGTACTATTCCAATGTGGATTCCTTATCCACTGAACTTATTCTTCACCTGAACATCCCAAATAAAGAGAATATGGTCGAAGAACTGCGCGAAGAAAACTTACATCCCGCACTTCTATCCATTCAACATACCTATTTGGACTTCATTTTGGACAATGAGGCAGCCGCTAGAAAATTTCTTGGTGCCATTCTATCATCCAGCGATTCAAAACTTGTTAGGGGCAAGAATAGATTGAATGCCCTGAAGTTTTATTTTGAATCCAGAAAAACCGATTTAAAAAAGGATGAACTTGAGAAGTTAATTCACGTTAGCGTATTACTTATGGGTATTGAATCCATAATCGTAAGTAAGGATGTATGTGGTTTGGACGATGCAACATCAAAAGAAACCTTACAATGGGGCCTGGAAATGATTCTCAAAGGGATTTCTGTATCCACATCTTAGTTTTCAGGTCTTCCCTCAAATTCTAAAAATGCTTTTCTGGGCTTTAAGGTGATGAGCGGTAAAATTTCAATCGGGTCGGTTTTGGGTAAAATCCTAAAACGCCTTATTACCTCGGCTATGACCATCTGCATTTCAAACATGGCGAAGTTGTTTCCAATACACATTCGTGGGCCAGCCCCAAAAGGAAAGTACTGATTGGAGTATTGATTGGGAGGCCCATCAAATCTTTCGGGCCAAAACTCCATAGGTTTTTCCCACAGGTCTTTATGCCGATGTATCTCAATGACAGAGAACAACAAGGGTGTTTTTGGTGCTATTTTCATCCCGTCAAATGTATCCTGTCTTAAATTCATTCGGTCAATAAAGTAGGCCGGCGGATACAAGCGCATGGCCTCTTCCAAAACTTGCTTTGTTATTCTTTGGGACATCATAGTCTGCATCATATCCGTTTCTTCCCCGACCGATAAGTGCTCTTCGACTATTTTATCTTGGTATTCAGGATGTTTTGCCAATAACTGGCAGGTAAAGCTCAGCGCATTGCTTGTCGTTTCATGTCCAGCAGTAAATAGAATCATGATTTCATCTATCATTTGTTCTTCTTCCATGTTAGCCCCATCCTCATATTTGGCTTCCAACAGTAAATCCAATAGATCCCCTTTTCGATCGCCACTTGCCTTTCGCCGATAGATGATACCTTTTATTAGTTCCCTTCCTTCCCTTACCATTGCAAAGTGTTTGTCCAATAGTCCACCATATTTGAACCACAACCCCAAATAAGGTTGACGAAGTTCACGGACCAACATCTTCTGCGAAGCTTCCACTATCTCTTGGAGTCGAGATATGGTTTGTTCCTCCACTTCCCCGCTAAACAGGGACTTTGCCACAACCTGAAACGCCAACCTGCCAAAATAAGGTTCCACATTGATCTTTTTTTCAACAGGGATCTTGGAAAGCTCTGTGTTTATGGTATGCTTCATAATGCCCAATAGCTCGGTTAGAAACTTTTTATGAAAAGTGGGTTGAATGAGCTTTCGCTGTCTTTTCCATAAATCACCCTCAGAGGTTAAAAGACCTTTTCCCAAATATTTGGCAACATCCTTGGTCTGCACTTCGGACTTGGTAAAATTTCGCTGGTTTTTCTGAAGGGCATATTTCAGAAAATCCGCATTTCTGGAAAACAAAATTTTCTTCTGAAACCCAAGATTAAGAATAAAGGTATCCCCTTTCTTTTCAAAATTGTCATGATGAAAAGGAAGTGGGTTTTTGACAATTTCCAATGCACGTTTTAGGAAATCAAAAAAAGATACTTCAGGAATTTTACGGGTTGTATCCATGAAATGCTAAAAAAGCCCTCCTTGGGTTCCGCCCTTGACCCGACCAAGATGTTTATAGGCCAATTCCGTCACCTCACGACCCCTTGGAGTTCGCATAATAAAACCCTGTTGTATCAAAAAAGGTTCATACACTTCTTCGATGGTTTCCGCGCTTTCCGAAACTGCAGTCGCCAAGGTGGCAATACCTACCGGACCCCCTTTGAATTTATCAATGATGGTGGAAAGGATTTTATTATCCATTTCATCCAGACCGTGGGCATCTACGTTCAATGCCTTTAAACCAAATTTTGAAATGTCAATATCGATGGAACCATTTCCCTTTATTTGTGCAAAATCCCGTACCCTGCGTAATAAAGCATTACAAATACGAGGAGTTCCCCTACTCCTACCTGCAATTTCAATGGCCGCCTCATTGGTGATAGGAACCCTTAAAATATGGGCACTTCTTTGTACAATGGTGGAAAGAAGCTCGGTATCATAATATTGCAGTCGGCTCGAAATACCAAATCGTGCCCTCATGGGTGCCGTTAGCAATCCAGAGCGCGTTGTGGCTCCTACCAAAGTAAAGGGACTTAGGTTAATCTGTACGGTCCTTGCATTGGGACCGGTTTCCAACATGATATCAATTTTGTAGTCCTCCATGGCTGAGTACAGATATTCCTCCACAATTGGGCTCAATCGATGTATTTCATCTATAAACAAAACATCGCGCTCTTCCAAATTGGTCAGTAATCCAGCCAAATCTCCAGGCTTATCCAATACAGGGCCCGAGGTAACCTTAATACCTACCCCCAGTTCATTGGCCAAAATATGGGCCAACGTGGTTTTTCCCAGTCCCGGAGGACCATGAAAAAGAGTATGGTCCAATGCTTCCCCACGCATATTGGCAGCCTGCACAAAAACCTTTAGATTTTCCAACACCTGCTCCTGTCCCGTAAAATCATCAAAATTAATGGGTCGTAATGCCCTTTCAATATCCAATTCTTCCTGTGAAAACTGCTGTGATGTAGGATCCAAGTGTTCGTTCATACACCAAAGATAGTGGAATTACACCATAAGGATTTCAAATTAAAATGAATGGTAGATCAACCTTTTTTGTTGTAATTTCCAATTATGGTTGCAAAGGTTGATTACTCCGTAGGAATGCTTCCGTACATTCCCTTTTTTTATGTGATTTGGTCAGATGATTTGCTGTCCGCTTCTGAAATCCAAGTGGTTCAAAGAGGTATCAATGAGGATAAAAGTCTGACAAAGGAAGACAGGCAACATCTGCTTTCGTGGCTGGACAAGAAAAAGGCACCAAGTGATGATGAGATCAAATCATGGCAGGCATTGATAACTTCCAGTAAAGTCACCCTTATTGAATCGGAAATCTACCCCTTGGAGACCTTTTCAAGAAAAGTAGCCGAATTCCATAGTACGGTCCTAGCCCCCAATACACAATTACAGCAAATAGAACGCACCTTGGGTATACAGCCCAACCACTACAACCATCTCTTTAAGGTTGAAGTAGTCCATAAATCGGAAGCCGAACTCTATGACAGTGACCGACTGGATTTTATCTTGAATGAACGTGACTTTGAGGTGTTGCAACGTTTTAGAACAGTTCTTAAAGAAGATATATTTACATGGGAAATATATCGGGATAAAACTGAATTCCGAGAAATAGTCCTAAAACAATTAAACCACTTGGCAAAAGGAGGGTGGTGCTCTTATGCTTACCCTAAACAATACGGAGGGCAGGATGATTTGGAAGGTTACGCCAGTATCTTTGAACACCTCATATACGTAGATGGAAGTCTGGGCATTAAAGCAGGGGTACAGTTTGGCTTGTTTGGAGGAAGCATCCAGAACCTAGGAAACGAGCTTCAACGAAAGAAGTACCTAACCGCAGCATCCAATGCCAGTCTTTTGGGATGTTTTGCGATGACGGAAACAGGGCATGGAAGTAATGTCCGGGGCATAAATACCACTGCAACCTATGTCCATGAGGAAAGGGCCATCGTCATCCACACCCCTGGAAAAAATGATAATAAGGAATATATCGGCAATGCCCTTCATTCCACAATGGCCACGGTATTTGCACAACTCATTGTTAATGGAAAAAACCAGGGAGTCCATGCCATACTGGTTCCCTTGAGGGATGATACACACCAGGAATTGCCCGGTATTAGAATAGAAGACAATGGATATAAGTTGGGGCTTAATGGGGTTGATAATGGAAAAATATGGTTCCACCAAGTCAAGGTTCCTGTGGAAAATCTATTGGATACGTACGGAGGTATTGACATTGATGGAAATTACACGTCGAGAATAAAGAATCCCAGTAAACGTTTTTTCACCATGTTGGGAACCCTAGTAGGAGGCCGTATATGTGTTGCAAAAGGTGCATTGGCCGCGGCAAAAATGGCCCTTGCCATAGGGGTAAAACACAGTTTGAATCGTAGACAATTCAATGATTCCATTAAAATCCAGGAGGATTTACTTATGGATTATCCTACGCATCAAATACGTCTCATCCCCCACGTTGCCAGTTGCTATGTCTATCATTTTACCTTGCAAAGGGCCATGGCGGAATACGTTTCCATAACAGGTGAAGACAAACGCGAAATTGAAACACAGGTGGCCGGGCTAAAATCCATCATTACATGGTTTGGAACCACTGCAATACAAGAAAGTCGTGAAGCCTGCGGAGGCAAAGGTTACCTTCTTGAAAATAGAATCGCAGATTTAAAAAATGACTCCGATATCTTTACCACTTTTGAAGGGGATAATACCGTACTGTTGTTGCTTGCAGCCAAGGGGGTGCTCTCTGATTTTAGGTCCGAGTTTAATGCTGATGGTTTTTTCAGTGTATTGAAGCTTCTAGGCGTTCAATTATCGGATAAACTGGCAACCATAAATCCCGCGTATGTCAACAAGGTGGATAGCGAACACCTTTATAGTCCTAAATTCCATTTGCACGCACTGGATTTTAGATTGCGGCGATTGACCTACACGGCTGCCATGCGCATTCGCAATTACATCAAAAAGGGGATGCCCAGTTACCAGGCCTTTTTAAAAACGCAAACCCATCTTCTAGAAGTTGGAAAAGCATATAGCGAAGCACTGGCCGTTAAATGGTACTATGAAAAGTTAGCTTCCATCCCTAATGGTGAATACCAAGTTCTGTTGTACAAATTGGGTGCATTACATTCGTTAAAAATAATACGCGGGGATGCAGAATGGTTTTTGGAACAGGGATATATGGGATCTACCAAATCAAAGGCGATTCGTCAAAGGGTTGAACGATTGAGTTCAGAGTTACGGCCTCATATCGGATCATTGGTTGATGGCTTTGGAATTCCAAACCATTTAATGACAGCGCCAATCGCCAACTAGTCCTCCTTTTTCAAAAGTTGTGACGTATCCAAAAATTCCTCAATAGTTATTTTAGGATTTCCATAAAGATGGGTCCTGCTACTTCCGGTCGATTTCAAGTTAAAGGTACGATAGGCATTTATCCTTGCGAAACCTGACTCCCTGTTGGATAAATTGACTTCGGCAGCTTCCAGTTTGTCCGCCCTTAGTTTGGTGTTGGCCATCATATCCACTTGTAAATTCTCTGTGGTGCCTTCCAAGGTTAAGGAGGCAGTATCCGTAAGATCAACTTTTTTTGCCCCACTTACGGCATAGATGATTCCGTCCGTCTTATGTTTCATTACCACATTTAAGGAATCCACATCCAAATTCAAGTCGATTGAACTGTTGTCCTCAGCATTGATATGGGCCGTAAACCCACTGGCATCCAGATCCAGTTCTGAATTGCCAAACGTATTGAGGTACCACTCATCCGATTCAATCATTGCTTCACCAAATATCTTTCCTTCCTTAACCGTTATTGCCTTGAGTTCTTTAACATTTATGGTAATCTCCAATTTCTTTTTCGAGATGATGTCATAGAAGGACGAAATGACCAAAGTGCTGTCCAAAACCTCCAATTTGATTACATCAACCAAGTTATCATCCGCTACAATCTCGTAGCCTTCGCCAAAAGATTTCTTTAATTGAATGTCCAAATCATCAACCAGTTCAATAGCATTAAAAGGCGGCAACTGTTCCCTAACCTCTGTCACCGAACGATTCCCTTTGATTTTTGGTCTTCGTTGGGCTCCCAAAATCATGGGAAGTACAAGGAGGAGTAGAATTGAAACTCTTTTCATATTCAATAAAATTAGTGGTTCTACAATAACTAACGAAAAAAATGATTTTCCATTTTCCTTAATGAAAAATTCATGCCATAAAAAAACCCATCTGCTTTTTGCAAATGGGCTTTATTCGTTTTTGAGAAGAACTTGTTTTAGTGATTAAGTTCCTCTTCATTTTCCTGTAAAGGAATGTGCTGCGGCACAAAGTCCTGTCCTGGAATGATATATTCCCCATTTTCATAGGTTTTACTGTAATCGTAGGCCCATCGGTGTACCTCTGGAATTTTACCTGGCCAGTTTCCATGAATGTGCTCTTGCGGGGCCGTCCATTCTAGGGTAGTAGAACTCCAAGGATTCTGAGGGCCTCTTTTTCCGTAGAATATACTGTAGATAAAATTGTATACGAACACCAATTGTGCCAAACCTGCTATAAGGGCAAACACGGTCATTAAAACCTGCACATTGGTCAATTCATCAAACATAGGAAACGCCGTATTCTCATAATATCGGCGTGGTACGCCTGCCATACCCACAAAGTGCATAGGGAAGAAGATACCATAGGCGCATACAGCAGTAATCCAGAAGTGGATGTAGCCTAAGTTCTTGTTCATCATTCGACCTTGGAACATTTTAGGGAACCAGTGATAAGCTCCAGCAAAAAGGCCATACAAGGCCGAAATACCCATTACCAAATGGAAGTGCGCCACCACAAAATAGGTGTCATGGACATTAATGTCCAAGGTACTATCCCCTAAAATTATTCCTGTAAGACCTCCCGAAATAAATGTTGATACCAATCCAATGGAGAAAAGCATACCAGGATTCAATTGAAGGTTACCCTTCCAAAGCGTGGTAATATAATTGAAGGCCTTTACCGCCGAAGGTATAGCTATCAACAAAGTTGTAAAGGTAAAGACCGATCCCAAGAAGGGATTCATTCCTGAGATAAACATATGGTGGCCCCACACTATGGTTGAAAGAAAGGCAATGGCCAATATTGAAGCAACCATTGCACGATATCCAAAAATTGGTTTCCTCGCATTTGTCGCCATTACCTCGGAAGTAATACCCAAGGCAGGAAGCAGTACAATGTATACTTCAGGGTGACCCAAGAACCAGAATAGATGTTCATACAATACTGGAGAACCGCCTTGATAATGGAGTACTTCTCCTTGAATGAAAATATCGGATAAGAAAAAAGACGTACCAAAACTTCTATCCATTAGTAGCAATAATCCTGCGGACAAAAGAACGGGGAATGAAATCACCCCAATAACGGCAGTTACAAAAAATGCCCAAATGGTCAAAGGAAGTCGTGTCATGGACATGCCTTTGGTGCGAAGGTTCAGAACTGTTACGATATAGTTCAAAGATCCTAGAAGGGAGGATGCTATAAATATAGTCATGGAAAGCAACCAAAGTGTCATTCCCATTCCGGAACCAGGTTGCGCCATGGGTAAGGCGCTAAGTGGGGGATAGATGGTCCAACCTGCTGCTGCAGGTCCCGCTTCCACGAATAATGAAATCACCATTAAAACCGATGATAGGAAGAACAGCCAATAGGAAACCATGTTCAGGAAACCCGAAGCCATATCCCGTGCCCCAATTTGTAAAGGGATCAACAGATTGCTAAATGTACCACTTAACCCTGCCGTTAGTACAAAGAACACCATGATTGTTCCGTGCATGGTAATCAAAGCCAAATAGACATCGGCATCCATGACACCCTCAGGAGCCCATTTCCCTAAAAAGGTTTCGAAAATCGCAAACGATTCCCCGGGCCAAGCCAATTGCATCCTAAATAATAGAGACATGGCTATCCCAATGAATCCCATCACCAAAACACCTGTAATGAAATATTGCTTGGCAATCATCTTGTGATCCTGGCTAAAGATGTATTTGGTTATAAATGTTTCCTTGTGATGATGTCCGTGATCATCATGTGCATCAACATGTTCGTGTGCTACTGCAGACATAATCCAATTAATTTTTTGTTCGTATTTCCTTTTCTAGCAATTGTTATTGTTGATTTACGGCAACAATTTCCGTTAATTCTTGTTTATCCTCATTTGGGGGTATCGATTCACTTCCGTTGGCGGCCAAAAGTGTTTGCGTAAACGTTTTTTGTTCCGCCATCCAATCATTGTATTCGTCTTCGGTAACCACAATAATCTTCATTTGCATGTTATAGTGTGATTTACCGCAAATTTTATTACAAAGTAACACATAATCAAATTCCCAAGGGTCGGAATTTGGTCGCCCTTCTGCGGCCCATTGTGCCCTTAATTGATTAGTCCGCTTTACTTTATCCACCACATCTGGGTTTAGCCTCATTTCTTCCGTGGTAATGGTCGGGGTGAAGGAAAATTGGGTTATCATCCCGGGAACGCAGTTCATCTGCGCCCTAAAGTGTGGCATGTAGGCAGAATGAAGCACGTCTTGTGACCTCATATAAAAATTCACCTTTCTGCCAACCGGTAGGTATAACTCTTTTACGATAACATCGTCAGATGCATTGGGATCGGATTCATCCAAACCAAGAACATTGGCCCTGTTAATGTCAATAAGCCTCACACTGGCATCTCCCAACACATTGTCTTGACCGCCATAGCGTGCCGTCCAATTAAATTGTTGGGCGTAAAGCTCAACAATCAAGGGGTCATCCTCTTCATTCACATCCATGATTTCCGTCCAATAGTACAGTCCAGAGATGATTAAACCCGCCAACACGATTACAGGAATAATGGTCCAAATGAATTCCAATCTATCGTTGTCCGCGTAAAAAAGTGCCTTTTTTCCTTTCTTGCCTCGATATTTATAACCGAAGTAATGCAATAAAGCCTGGGTCAGGGTCTGTACAACAAATATTACCGCGAAAGACACCCACATTAACGTATCATAATCCGGGCCGTGCTCTGAGGCGGCCACCGGTAATAATACCTTGCTATATTTCGCAAAACTAAAAATGGTAATTCCATAAATAAAGATGAGAAACCCAAAAAGAAGATAACCGTTGTTTTGGTTATCCGAATCATCCGCAATTTCAGCGGTAGACATTTCCTTACCCATCTGGGACAATTCAAAAATCTTCCCAATTTGCCAAATGGCAATGGCCACTAAAACTAGAACTGTCAATATCAATAATGTCGTCATTTCTTAACTTCTACTTTTTAGTAATGAAACTGTCGGCTTTCTTCAATAAATGGGTTTCGTTTTGGCACCAAATCTTCTTTGGTCAGTGCATTGAACACCCAGTATATAAACAGTCCTCCAAAGAACAAAATTCCGCCAATCTCCGGTATTCCCAGATGCCAATTTTCGCCTACGGTTGCCGGCATGACCATATTGAATACATCCATATAGTGACCAAACAAAATGATGATACCAGCCATAATTACAAACCAGTTTACCCGCTTGTAATCACTGTTCATTAAAATCAATAATGGGAAAATAAAGTTCAAGGCCAACATACCGAAGAAAGGTAACTTGTAGTGCTCAATCCTTGTCACAAAATACGTAACCTCTTCAGGGATGTTCGCATACCAAATCAACATAAATTGGCTGAACCATAGATACGTCCAGAAGATACTGATACCGAACATAAACTTGGCTAAATCGTGAATATGGCTATCATTTATCTGCTCCAAAAGGCCTTTCGACTTTAAGTAAATAATGACCATGGCAATGACGGTTATTCCTGAAACAAACATACTGGCAAAGACATACCATCCAAATAAGGTACTGAACCAGTGCGGGTCAAGGCTCATGATCCAATCCCAAGACATCATGGATTCGGAAATCAAATAAAACACCAAGAATGCCGCGGAAATTCTGAAGTTGAGTTTGAACTTTGAATTATCATCAGACTGCTCCTGCTCCAATGAAAGCTTTCTTGAATATTGCCTGTAGGCAATCCAACCTCCCAAGAAGATGACTGCGCGTATCAAAAAGAAAGTAGGATTCAAATAACCCTGCTTGCCTTGCAACAATTTGTCATGCGCCACCACATCAGCATCCATCCATACAAAAAGATGGTTAAAATGGAGTACGGAAAGAACCAAGATGACAAAAACGATGATACCGCCGGGCACCAAATAAGCAGTGATGCCTTCCATCACCCTAAACAATAAAGGGGACCACCCTGCTTGCGCCGCTCGCTGCACCGCATAAAAAGCCAAAACCCCTAGGGAAATCATAAAAAAGAAGAAGGCAGCCACATACAATGCAGACCAAGGTCGGTTCTTCAATTGATGATACACATGTTCGGCATGTGAAGCACCATGTCCTTCATCATGACTGGCGTGTTCCCCATGTCCTTCGCCATGTGAAGTAACTCCATGTGAATCGCCATGTCCAGCTTCCTCACCATGCCCCCCATGCCCATGCCCATGGTCATGGGCAGCTGCTACCATGGCTACTGCTTCTTCAGGGGTCGAGGGCGTAGATATAAATCCGTATGCGAGCATTAAAAGCCCAAGTCCCATCGCTATGAACGAACCAATTTTTAATCTATTTGAAAAGGTATATTTCATTCCTACTACTTATTTGGATAGGTCTTCTTTTAATTGCATCACGTATTCTGCCACCTGCCACATTTCCTCTTCAGTACTGAACTGGGAGGTATAGGAACCCATGGAATTCAAACCGTAATACATGGTATGATAGGTACTACCAACGGTGATGTTACGTGCAACATCTGCATAGCTTGGCACACCCAAAATTTTCTCGCGTTTCACTAAAGTACCCTGTCCGGCTCCCTTGTTACCATGACAAATGGCGCAATACACATCATAGAGCTCTTTTCCCTTGGCCAAATTTTCTTCCCTGTTCAAAGAATCGAGTGGGCTTAGCTGTACCCTAGCGAGTTCCTTCCCTTCAATGGAATTGTCATATTCATAAGGAAGCCAATTCCTTGAAACCGTCCCCTCAACAGGAACCATGGCCGCCGTACTCTGAGGGAAAAGACCACTGTCAGTAGCCTGATAGGTTTCATAACCAACAGGCTCGTACATATTTGGCATGTACTGATAATTGGGCTGACTTTCGTCAAAACAAGAGGTTACGCCAACAAGGAGCAAAACCATCAACCCGATTTTTGAAATACTTTTTATCATAGTCTTACTTTTTTGGCACCTGCACTTCCACAGCACCGGTGTCCAATAGCAATTCTTTTAATGCTTCTTCGTCCTCACCAACGGAAACCTCTACCAAAAAATGGGCATCCGTTGTTCTGATATCCGGATTTTCGGCTTTTTTGAACGGCCACATTTTGCTTCGCAAATAAAACGTAATTACCATTAAATGCGCCGCAAAGAATACGGTCATCTCAAACATAATAGGTACAAAAGCAGGCATGTTTTCCAGGTAACTGAAACTGGGTTTCCCTCCAATATCCTGGGGCCAATCTTGTATCATGATATAATTCATCATGGTAATCGCCACTGCCAATCCCAAACAGCCGTACATAAATGAAGTTATCGCAATTCTAGTATCCGCTAAGCCCATGGCCTTGTCCAAACCATGCACTGGAAAGGGGGTATACACCTCTTCTATATGATATTTTTCTGAACGCAATTTTTTTACAGCGTGCATAAGGATGTCATCATCATCATACAATGCCCTAAATACGGTTGATGCCATTTGCCTGATCTTAGTTTATCATTTTTTTAGCTTGTCCTGCCCAATCATCACGTTGTGCCCTACCTGGGAACGAACCTGTGATGGAATCCAACAAATTGTATTCGCTTTCGGTCATCTTACTTACTTGCAAGAAAGAGAAGATACCAATCTTATTCAATGTCTTTTCCATAAGGGGGCCTATTCCCTTAACCTTCTTTAAATCGTCCGGGGTCTGGCTCGAAGAATCAAAACTTCCAATACTCGACAAAAGTTTTCCGATTGAAGCACCAGCCGGAGCCATTTCAGGAACTGGAGCATCATGAACTTCCGTTTCATTCATATCCACTTCCACAATCTTACCTCTTGCTGGCATGGCATACAAGGGTTTACCTGCATCCCTAAGGGCCTTAAATTTTTCTCCAGATGATTTTAAAATGGATTTTACCTCAGCTTGTGCAATAACCGGGAATGTTCTTGAATACAATAGGAAGAGCACAAAGAAGAATCCGATTGTTCCAATAAAAATACCAATATCAACGAATGTTGGCGAGAACATTGTCCATGAGGAGGGAAGGTAATCCCTGTGCAGGGATGTAACGATAATCACGAATCGCTCAAACCACATTCCAATATTTACCACAATGGAAATAAAGAACGAGAACATGATACTCGTACGTAATTTTTTGAACCACATGAATTGTGGGGAGAAAACGTTGCAGGTCATCATGGACCAGTAGGCCCACCAATAAGGTCCCGTGGCACGATTAAGGAAGGCATATTGTTCATATTCCACACCCGAATACCAAGCAATAAATAACTCCGTGATATAGGCACAACCCACAATGGAACCTGTAATCATAATTACAATGTTCATCAACTCAATGTGTTGCACGGTAATGTACGCCTCCAGATTACATACCTTACGCATGATAATCAAGAGTGTCTGTACCATGGCAAACCCAGAGAAAATCGCTCCAGCAACAAAATACGGAGGGAAAATGGTCGTGTGCCATCCTGGAATAACCGAAGTGGCAAAGTCAAATGACACGATAGTATGTACGGAAAGTACAAGAGGGGTTGCCAAACCGGCCAATACCAGGGAAACTTCTTCAAATCGCTGCCAATCCTTGGCACGACCCGTCCAGCCAAAACTCAATAGGCTATAAATTTTCTTTTGAAACGGCTTAACTGCCCTATCCCGAATCATCGCAAAATCCGGCAATAACCCAGTCCACCAAAATACTAGGGACACTGAGAGATAGGTAGAAATCGCAAATACATCCCAAAGTAGCGGAGAATTAAAGTTGACCCATAGAGAACCAAATTGGTTGGGAATAGGTAATACCCAGTACGCCAACCACGGGCGTCCCATGTGAATAATGGGGAACAATCCTGCCTGAATCACCGAGAAAATCGTCATGGCCTCAGCAGAACGGTTAATGGCCATACGCCATTTTTGACGGAACAATAAAAGTACGGCAGAAATCAAGGTTCCTGCATGACCAATACCTACCCACCATACAAAGTTGGTAATATCCCAAGCCCAGTTTACGGTCTTGTTGAGTCCCCAAACACCAATTCCAGTTGATATGGTATAAATGATACAACCCAATCCCCATAAGAATGCAACCAATGCAATGGAAAAAACAATCCACCATTGCTTATTGGCCTTACCTTCCACCGGCCTGGCAATATCCACAGAAACGTTGTGGTAGCCTTTATCTCCCAGTACCAAGGGTTTACGTATAGGTGCTTCGTAATGCGATGCCATATTAGCGTATTCTGATTTTTATTGGTTATGCCTCGTTGGTATTTCTCACTTTTACATGATAGAACACATTAGGTTGTGTACCCACATGCTCCAATAAATGATACATTCTATCATCTTTCTTCAACTTGGCCACTTTACTTTCCTTATCGTTAACGTCCCCGAAAACTATCGCTCCACTGCTACATGCGGATGAGCAGGCCGTTTGGAATTCCCCGTCTTTCACCTCACGACCTTCTTTCTTGGCATCCAAAATGGTTTTTTGGGTCATTTGGATACACCAAGAGCATTTTTCCATCACACCCCTTGAGCGAACATTCACGTCAGGGTTCAACACCATTTTACCTAGGTCATTATTCATGTAGTAATCGAACTCGTCGTTGTTATTGTACAAGAACCAATTGAATCTACGAACCTTGTATGGGCAGTTGTTTGCACAGTAACGTGTTCCTACGCAACGGTTGTAAGCCATATGGTTGTGCCCTTGTCTACTATGCGCGGTTGCCGCTACTGGACAAACCGTTTCACATGGCGCATGGTTACAATGTTGACACATTACGGGTTGAAAAGCTACCTGAGGATTTGTTGCGGGATTCTCCAAATCCAACATCGTATTCTTATACCCTTCCTCAGCAGCATCCTTTTCTTCAACATCGGCTCCAAAGGTATCCTCGGAAGAATAATATCTATCAATACGCAACCAATGCATGTCTCGTGACAACCGGATTTCATTCTTACCAACTACGGGAACATTGTTTTCCGCATGACAAGCAATGACACAGGCCCCACAACCAGTACAAGCATTCAAATCAATGGACATGTTAAAATGATGCCCAATGGAACGATCAAAACTTTCCCATAAATCTACCGTAGTGGCGGGAACTTCCTGGTGATCCAGTGAAACTTCTGGAACAGGGTTCCAAACATGGGGGTCTTCCGTATTAAACTCATTCAGCGTGGTTTCCTTGATAATATCGCCACGCCCCATTAAGGTATTATGCAATTGGATACATGCAAACTCATGAATACCCTCTGCTTTGGAAACGGAAACCGATTGCACATCGTTGAAATCTTTGTAGAGCGCATATGCATTAACACCTGTCGCCATTTCCTGCTGCATACCTGCTTCTCTTCCGTACCCAAACGAAAGGCCAACAGTACCTTTTGCCTGACCCGGCTGGATGATTACAGGCACACGTTCCAATGTAGTTCCATCAACGGTTATGTTGGCATAACTTCCATCCAATCCGCCATTGGCCACATTGTAATTTTCCAATTCAAGTTCCTCGGCATCCGCTTTTGAGACGGTAATGTAGTTGTCCCAAGAAACCCGGGTAATTGGATCGGGGAACTCTTGTAACCACGGGTTATTGGCCTGTTTTCCATCCCCCATGCCAACTTTTGAATATAAGGCAAGCTCCATCCCAGCATCGGAAACGCTTGTCAAAGAGCGTAACGACGAAGACAATGAAGCAACTGTCATTTCCTCAGTGGCCGATTCCTCCTCACTGGATTGCACAGCTTCCTCAACGGACTCCGACTCAGATGAATCCGACATTTTGTAGATTCCGTCCTGTAGTGCTTTATTCCAATTCCCTCCATTTAAGAAGGAAGTAGTCCAGTTTTCTTTAACATAGTCATGATATGCAACCTCACTGCCCATCCAATTCAGGAGACAGGATTGAAACTGCCTTGTATCGAATAATTCACGAATTACCGGCTGTTGCAAGCTTAAATGACCTTTCTTTAATTCTGCATCCCCCCAGGATTCCAAATAATGGGAAGCAGCAGCTACATGGGTCACCGCATTTGCCGTTTCATCATTATTAAAAGCGAAGTATACCGAAAGGTCCACACTCCCGAGACCTTCAAGGAAATCGGAAGCATTTGGTAAGGTGTAGGCGGGATTCACCCCATCAATTAGTAGCGCACCTATTCTCCCTGCCTTCATATTGGCAATCAAGGTATTGACTGAGGCACTATGACCTTGACGCACATATCTAGGACGTTCAACATCGAAAGCTTCACTTTGAAGCAATGTATTGATGGCTAAAGTAACCGTTTGTGCATCTAAATCGTTCAGTCCACAAACTACAACGGCCTTCCGGCCTGCTTTTCTGATTTCAGTAGCCAGGGCATCTACAGCACCATCAATATCTGAACTTCCACCACCAACGGTACTGCCATTCAATTTACCATACAATTTGGCCAAAGCCGTTTTAATTTGCGATGGCTTCATTGGCATACGAGTATCCGCATTGGCCCCGGTAAGTGACATGTTTGCTTCAAGGTGGATATGCCTGGACATTTTTCCATTTTTTGGAATACGCCCTTTGGCATAACTTGAATCATATCCGCCACCATTCCAATCTCCCAAGAAATCAGCAGCGAAGGATACGATTAAATCTGCTTTACTGAAATCGTAGTCCGCCAAGGCCCTTTCACCATAAGAGGCTTCAAAGGCGCTTAGGGCTGCATCCTCTGAAATGGCATCGTAAGTAACATGAGTGACATTCCCAAATTTCTCGGAAAACTCACCAATCAGTTTCTTGGTTGAGGGACTGGCGTAGGTTTGCGTAAGAAGGGCAACCTGTTTACCGGAATTCTGTAATCCTGCCAACTTGGCCTTTACCGTGGCATCCAGCACATTCCATTCAATAGCCTCTCCATTGGCCATGGGTCCCTGCACCCTCTTCTTGTCATAAAGGGAAAGGACTGATGCATTTATACGTGCATTGGCCCCACCGAGAACGGAGGCCCTATCATTGTTTTTTATGAGTATAGGCCTTCCCTCACGCGTCTTTACCAAGATACTCGCAAAATCATAACCATCCGCAATGGTGGTCGCATAATAGTTGGCTACACCAGGGACAATATTCTCCGGTTGAATTACGTAAGGAACCGATTTACGCACGGGACCCTCACAAGCAGCCATCGTGGCCGCTGCAGTACTGAAACCTACGTATTTAAGAAAGTCCCTTCGGGTAGTACTGGAGTCCGCCAAGTTCTCTTTATCCCCAAGAAAATCATCTACGGGGATATGTTCTACAAACTCATTCCCTTTTAGCGTCTCAACAATGGAATCGTTCGGATTTAGTTCCGCTTCACTTTTCCAATATTTCTTGTTTGATGCCATATAGCTCTAAAGAATAACTTCCAATTAAATTAATAGTGGCATTTACCACATTCCAAACCTCCCATTTGGGCTGCCGTCAACTTCTCAACTCCATACTTTTTGGACAGCTCTTCATGAATCTTTTTGTAATATCCGTTGTCTGCCACTTGGACCTCGGTCTCACGGTGACAGTTGATGCACCATCCCATAGTCAATGGGGAGTACTGGTACATAATTTCCATTTCCTCAACCGGACCATGACATGTTTGACATTCAATCTTCCCGGCAGTTACGTGCTGGGCATGATTAAAATAGGCAAAATCCGGAAGGTTGTGAATTCTTACCCATTCCACAGGCTGGGATTCCCCAGTATATCGCTGGTTTTCCTCATCCCATCCAACGGCTTTATAGAGTTTCTTGATTTCGTTCGTGTAGAATTCGTTAGTGTATCCATTGGCCAAATCCTCAGCACTTGGACCCTCAGGATTGCCCTGGTATTCGTAGATGGACTTATGGCAATTCATACAAACATTTAGTGAAGGGATACCGGAATGTTTGGAAACCCTAGCGGAAGAGTGACAATATTGACATTCTATTTTATTGTCCCCTGCATGGATTTTATGAGAGTAATGAATAGGCTGAATAGGAGCATACCCTTGGTCAATACCAACCTGTGACATCCACGCATAGGCACCATAGGCGCTAGCCAATAAGAAGACCACAACCGTGCAGAAAACCAAAAATTGATTTTGCGCGAAAGCTTTCCAAATGGGAACTCTTTGTTCACCCAATGCTGTTGCCAGTTCCACCCCGTTAGCCTCCGCAATTCTCCTCAGCGTGCGATTGACCAAAACCAACATCACGACCAATAAGGCAAAAATAACGGCAAGGGCACCGAGAATCATTTCATTGGAAATCCCTCCCGAGCCAGAACCTGACGCGTCGTCACCGACTGCTGTTGCAGCGGTAGCAACGGGAGCTGGAGGCGGAGCAGCCGTATAGGCCAAAATATCATCAATATCAGCGTTGGAAAGCGTTGGAAACGCCGTCATTGCCGCTTGATTATATTCATTGTAAATGCTATTGGCATAGGCATCCCCAGCGGCAATCATACCAGCACTATTCTTAATCCAAGAATACAACCATTCCTTATCCAGGCCCTCCTCTTCAGCCAAACGTGTTTCCACGTTGGCAAGGGCAGGTCCCGTCATTTTGCGGTTCAGCGCATGACAAGCCGCACAGTTTTGATTGAAAAGCTGTTTTCCCTTTACCGGGTCACCGCCTAAATCAGCCGCAGCTTCTTCCGCTGCCCCCTCAGGAGCGGCTTCATCTTGTGCATAAGTGGAAATAGAAAAAAGTTGAAAAATCAGCAGTAAACTTAGACCAAAAACTTTTGCAATTTGAACTCGGTCAAAAACCTTTTTCATCATAATAGTTACTATCAAAAATTTTGGCACGGATTTAGAACTGATACTGAAAGCGTTAGTATTTCCGTGGCTCAAATTGGGCACAAAAATACGACACAGGGGGCTTTTTTGAAATGTTAAAGGATTCTTACAACATAATTTATAACTGTTCTAAATAACTGAATTTTGGGAATGTTTAACCTTTAAAAATTTAGTTTTGTCCAAGAAAACTTTTGAAGTACTTTTTAGACCTATGAGAATGTTCATTTTTTCCTTGCTTCTTCTATCATCATTGGTGTACACCCATGCTCAAGAGGGCGTTGTGACCATTGAACAAAATCCGAAAATTGATCAATTGGTCAAGGTGTACAACAAGGTAAATTCCACTAGGGGCTACTATCAAATACAGGTAGGTTTTGGAAGCTACGAAAAGGCGCAAAACTTAAAGTCCCAGGTTGATATTGACTTTCCCGGATGGTATTCTAAAATTGAGTTCCAGGAACCCACCTACAGGGTACGGTTGGGAAAATTTCAAAATCCTTTGGAAGCGGAGAGGCGTTTTAGGGAAGTTCGCAAAAAATATCCCAGTGCCATGCTATTAAAACCCGAGAGTGATTCACGATAAAAGGGTTAGGGTTATAACTTCTTCTTCACCGCTACTTCCTGGAAGGCTTCAATTAAATCCCCAATCCTAATATCATTGTAATTTTTCACCTGAAGACCACAATCATATCCCTTGGAGACTTCTTTGACGTCGTCCTTGAACCGTTTTAAGGAAGCCAGTTCACCAGTAAACACGACCACACCATCCCGAATCAATCGGATTTGTGAATTTCTAAAGATTTTACCACTGGTTACCATACAACCGGCAATGGTCCCAATCTTGGATATTTTAAAGGTTTCCCTAATTTCCGCGTTACCTGTGATTTCCTCCTTCATTTCTGGAGAAAGCATACCTTCCATGGCATCCTTCAGATCATTGATGGCATCATAAATAATGGAGTAGGTCCTAATATCAATTTCCTCCTTGTCAGCAACGGATCTGGCGTTGCCCATAGGCCTAACATTAAACCCTATAATTATGGCATCCGAAGCACTTGCCAATAAAACGTCAGATTCCGTAATGGCTCCAACGCCTTTATGAATAATATTGACCTGTATCTCGTCCGTGGATAATTTTTGGAAGGAATCCGTCAAAGCCTCGACCGAACCATCCACATCACCTTTAAGTATAATGTTCAACTCTTTAAAGTCCCCGAGGGCGATTCTTCGACCAATCTCGTCCAAGGTAATATGGCGTTGTGTTCTTACGGATTGCTCACGTTGCAATTGTGAACGCTTGGTTGCAATTTGTTTGGCCTCACGCTCGTCCTCCAGTACATTGAACTTATCTCCCGCTTGTGGCGCACCATCGAGGCCTAAAATCGAAATTGGAGTAGCTGGGCCAGCGTTCTTAATATTTTTGCCACGCTCATCTTGCATGGCTTTTACCTTGCCACTACAGGTGCCTGCCAAAACATAATCCCCCACTTGCAACGTACCGTTCTGGACCAATATAGTGGACACATAACCGCGACCCTTGTCCAAAAATGCCTCTACCACCGTACCTGAAGCAAGACGTTCCGGGTTGGCTTTCAATTCCAATAGTTCAGCTTCGAGCAACACCTTTTCAAGCAGTTCTTTTACACCCTGTCCCGTTTTTGCCGAAATATCATGGGACTGTATTTTACCGCCCCAATCTTCTACCAAAAGGTTCATTCCTGCCAAGCCCTCTTTAATTTTGTCCGGATTTGCCGTAGGCTTATCAATCTTATTGATGGCGAATACTATAGGAACACCCGCAGCCTGGGCGTGACTGATGGCCTCCTTGGTTTGGGGCATAATATCATCATCCGCCGCTACTACAATAATGGCGATGTCCGTAACTTGGGCACCCCTTGCACGCATGGCGGTAAACGCCTCGTGACCCGGCGTATCCAAAAAGGTCATTTTTTGTCCTGATTCCAAAGTAACCCCATAAGCACCTATGTGCTGGGTAATTCCCCCACTCTCGCCAGCAATTACATTTTCTTCACGGATGTAATCCAACAAAGAGGTTTTACCATGGTCAACGTGGCCCATTACCGTGACAATCGGTGCCCTGTGCTCCAAATCTTCCGGAGCATCCTCTTCCACTTCAATGGATTCTTCAATTTCAGCGGTGACAAACTCCACTTCATAGCCAAACTCTTCCGCAACGATACTTAATGTTTCAGCATCCAAACGTTGGTTCAATGTCACCATCATCCCTAAGGACATACAGGCCGAAATAATTTCCGTTGTGGAAACATCCATCATAGTGGCCACCTCGTTTACAGTAACAAACTCCGTTACTTTAAGCAGTTTGCTTTCTTTTTCCTGTAATTCGAGTTCTTTTTCAGATTGTTGACGGTGAAGGTCTCTTTTCTCCCTTCTATATTTGGCACCCTTACCCTTGTTTGTTTTACCTTGAAGTTTTTCCAAGGTTTCCCTCACCTGCTTTTGAATTTCTTCCTCGGTAGGCTCTACCTTGGCTACCGCTTGTCGCTGTCCTCCCTTTCTTTGTCCATTTCGACCTCGGTTGTTTCCTGCTCCAGAGGTATCATTTTTACTAATGATCCGCTTTCTCCTTTTCTTTCGGTCAGATGAAGCCTGCGCAGCATCAGCTTTGGGCTCCTCTTTTTTCTTTTTGGGTTTTTGGAACTTACTGAGGTCAATTTTATCCCCGGTAAGTTTTGGACCGGAAAGTTTTTGATATTGGGTTTGGATAGCCTCTGGCTCCTTTACCTCTTCCACTGCAGGCTGTTCCGGGACGGGCTTTACCTCCTCCTTTTTCTCGGCAACCTTAGCAGGTTGTGGCTCTTCTTTTTGGACCACGGGTTCCTCCTTGGGTTTTGGAGCTTCCGGTTTTTTGTCCAAATCGATTTTGCCCACGGTCTTAGGTCCTGAAAGCTCTGCCTTACCACGAATCACCTTTTCGGAGGCAGCCTGTCTACGTTCACGCGCCAGTCTACGTTCCTCCTGCTCCCGTTCCATTTGAAGGCGAAGCTCTTCCTTCTCCTTCATTTTTTCTTCGGCCACTTCTTGGGAAGCTGCCTTTTTACTGGCATCTGTCTGGAACTCATCCAACAATACCTGATACACCTCATTGGTTATTTTGGTCGTGGGACGTGCCTCAATTTCATGTCCTTTTGAAGCCAAATGATCCACAGCCCTATCCAATGAAATGTTTAATTCACGTAGAACCTTGTTTAATCGTATTGTTGGGTTATCTGCCATAAAAATCTAATACTCCCTGTAAATTGTGTGCAAATATAATTTAATCTTCAAACTCAGCTTTAAGGATTCGCACGACCTCACTGACTGTCTCTTCTTCCAAATCCGTGCGCTTGATCAAATCGTCCACATCTTGTTCCAAAACACTTCGTGCCGTATCAAGTCCAATTTTCTTGAATTCTTCTATTATCCAAGAATCGATTTCATCGGAGAATTCCGTTAATTCCACATCCTCTTCCACTCCTTCACGGAACACATCTATTTCATAACCTGTCAATTGGCCTGCCAAACGTATGTTATGCCCTCCCCTACCTATGGCCTTGGAAACCTCTTCTGGCTTCAAGTATACTTGGGCGGTCTTTTTTTCATCATCCAACTTCACTGAGGTTACCCTAGCTGGGCTCAAAGCCCTGGTAACCATCAACTGGGTATTGTTGGTCCAATTAATGACATCAATATTTTCATTGCCCAATTCTCGAACAATACCATGTATACGGGATCCCTTCATACCCACACAAGCCCCTACCGGGTCAATTCTGTCATCATACGAATCAACAGCCACCTTGGCTTTTTCCCCCGGAATCCTGACCGCTTTCTTAATGGAAATCAAACCATCAAACACTTCTGGGATTTCTTGGAAAAACAACTGTTCCAAGAACTTTGGTGATGTCCTTGACATGATGATGGCCGGCTTATTGCCCTTGAGCTCCACGCTTTCAATAATACCACGGACATTGTCCCCTTTCCTAAAGAAGTCAGAAGGAATTTGCTTGTCCTTGGGCATGATGATTTCGTTGCCCTCATCGTCCAAAAGAATGATGGCCTTATGACGAATATGATGCACCTCAGCCGTGTAAATCTCTCCTTCTAAATCCTTAAATTGTTTATAAATGGTAGTATTGTCGTGCTCGTGGATCTTGGCAATTAAATTTTGACGTAGGGCCAAAATGGAACGTCTTCCCAGATCCATCAACTTCACTTCTTCGGATACGTCTTCCCCCACTTCAAAGTCAGGTTCGATCTTACGTGCCTCCCTCAAAGAAATTTCCTCGTTGGGATCTTCCACCTCTCCATCTTCCACAACAATTCGGTTTCTCCAAATCTCCAAATCCCCTTTATCGGGGTTGATAATAATATCGAAGTTGTCATCAGAGCCAAACTTCTTTTTTAGGGCATTGCGAAAGACTTCTTCCAAAATTGCCATTAACGTCACCCTGTCAATAAACTTATCATCCTTAAATTCCGAAAAGGATTCAATAAGCGCCAGATTTTCCATTGTTATGTTGCCATTAAAATTTTAATACCACTTTGGCCTTTTCAATAGCTGAAAAGGCAACTTCCTGTTTTTTTTCAACCGTATGCTTTCCCTTGCCAACCGGCTTGGGTTCTCTTACCTTCCACTCCAAGGTAATACCTTGATCGGTTACCTGGGTTAATTTCCCTTCTATCGTTTCACCTTGGGCTACCACCTCTAAGCTGCGCCCCACATTCTTCTTATATTGTCTGGGGAGAACCAAAGGAGCCGTTGCTCCCGCCGAAGTAACTTCCAATGAGAAATCCTCTTCTTCCCGATCTAAGTTATGCTCAATGGCACGGCTTATCTCCATACAATCGTTCAATGAAACACCCTTGTCACCGTCCAATATTACTTTAATGCCGTGGTCTCCCCCAATGGTCATCTCCAACAAAAACAGGTCTTCCCGCTTAGCCAAAGCCCTGTTCAGTAGTTCCTCCACCTTTTCTTTGAACATAAATTTGAGCAATAAAAGAGGGGACTTGTTGTCCCCTCATGAATACTCCGTATATCACTTGCGTGGTGCAAAGATAGGATAATTCTACATTCTGCAAAATAGGACGGATAACCCACAATGACTCATCTGAAATGAAGAAATGAAACCTAATAATCCTTATTTTCGTCCAAGTGTTAAAAACCTAAAAAAATCCAACCTATTATGAAGGCACGCTATATTGTTCCCGGACTCATTTTGGTTATTCTTTTATCCGGATGTTCCTCCTATCTGACCAGTTCCGAAAATGTCAGTAAAACCAAAAACAACTATGATCAACTTCTTATAGTGGGGCGGTCAAAAGATCAAACGGCCCGAATAAAATTTGAAAACAGCGTGGTTGCCCAATTGGCCGAAAGTGGTATCAATGGAGTAGCGTCCCATGCAGCCAAGGGTATAGTAAACATCAACAAAAAATATTCCGATGATGAATTGGCATCCTTAAAGAAAAGATTAATGTCCGATGGATTTGATGGGGTCATTGTTACCAACCTAATCAATACCCAAGAATATACCGATGTAATTCCCGGAAATTCCTCCACCACTTATGTACCTACCCGTGTTGGAAGGTTTGGACGCTATCTTTCCTACTATCCCCTTACCACTTGGGAACCGGATCAACTCAAAAGCGGTACCAAATACATTTTCGAAAGTAGTTTGTACCGTCTGGCCGAAAGTGCAGGCGATAATCTGCAATGGGTCGGGCGTTTTGAGATAAAAGATCCCTCAGATTTGGAAAATACGGTTAATAATTATGCCAAGGATTTAACCAGAGCATTGGTCAAAAGCAGTTTTTCAAACCAAAAATGATGTAGTTTTTCTTAAACTCAAGTTTTTACAAGGTTATAATTGATTCCTAGGGCAAGGTTATTGAACCCCTGAAAGGTATAATCCAAATTGATTTTGAATCGACTTAGCCTTATGCAGGTGCCCAAGTTTGCCTTCACACCGGATATTTGGCCCTGCACATCAAAGGGGTCTATAAAATTGAGCACTTCTTGTTCCGTAACAATGGTGTAGGTTCCCAAAAGAGCGTAATTAGAGTCCCCATTTACATATCCCAAGCCTCCATAAACGTTCCATACCGGATATTTGGTGGAAACCAGAGCCTCAATATTCCAAGAATTGAGATAAATATTCACTTGTTGTGACTGTCCCGTCACAAATCCATCCGCTTGAAAACTATAGTCCGCATCCAACCTGGTAAATGCCCCAAACAGTGAAATGTGCAAAGGCCAATTTTGAATTGGTTTTATGGTTTCGGTCAATTCATGTTTCAGACCGAATCCCATGATTCCCAGGTTGGCCCCACTCACCTCAATTTTCGGAAAAACTCGAAGGCTAAATTCAGAATTAAGGGGTAATCCAAGGCTGGCTTGAAAGAAGGCATTGGGCAGCAGATTTGTAGAAAAAAGCCCTATTCCCGTTGGGGCAACAAACATGAATTCTTCACCATTCAAAGTGGCCACAAAAGTGACTTCTGATTCATCACTGCCCAAAATAGTGGGAATTTCCACCCTATTTTGACCTCCAAGCACCTCCAAATTATCAATAGCCGAAATATCAATGCTTTTTGAAAGTTTTTCATTGGGGACAAAGGAACCGTTGGCAACAATGGAAACATCCAGTTCCCATGGTTTTTTCACCTGTGCGGAATTGTTCCAAGCTCCGGTCAACCCATAAAGTAGGCCCTCACTCAATGGTTCTAAATAAAGGGATGCCAAATCCTCAGCCGTTTCCACTCCCAGGACCAAATAGTTTTTAAAGTCGAAATCATTCTGAGCTTGCCCTTGAAACACGATCAAAAAAACAATCAAAAACATTTTTTTTAAACACATAAAAGTGCACGGATTAGGGTAAGTCGTGGTTTAAGGACTGTAACTTTGGTAACATGGGTTCATTCTTGTGATGCGAGGATTCCATTTTGCAAAGAATAGTATCCAATAATGCTATGGCGTCCAAAATGTAGGGTCCCTTATTCAACATAACGCATTCAGCCCTAAGGGCAGTAGTGGCATCGGTTATTTCGGAACGTGAAGGCAACCCATTTTTAGCGAGGTTTTCCAATACTTGGGTTGCCCAGACCACAGGAACATGGGCGGCACCGCAAATGGCCAACATTTCCTGTTGTACCTGCCCAATATTCTCCCAACCCGTCTCTATGGCTAAATCGCCACGTGCAATCATTACCCCCATATTTTCCCTTTTCATAGCCTCTAGAAGAATAGGGACCAAGTTTTCAAAACCCGTTTGGGTTTCAATCTTTAAAAAAACCCCAATTTTCCTATCAGTATCCAATTTCCCCAATTCCGAATAGAGTCCGGCAACGTCATCTACCCTATTGACGAAAGAAAAGTTAATGACATCAGCATTGTCCGTAATAAATGGAAGGTCGTTCTTGTCTTTGGCAGTCAAACCGGAAAAACTCAATTTTGAATCCGGAAAATTGATTCCTTTTTCCTCCTTTAACCTAGCTCCATTTTCACGTGCCATCGAAATTTTAACCCTGAACTGATTTTTTTGAACTTCGGTAATGTACCCGGCAATTTTGCCATCATCAAAAAAAACGCGCTCGCCTTCTTTAACATCATCAAAAACCTCTGGCATTTGACACGAAATCATGGCCGGTCGTATCAACCCGCCGTCTTCATTATGTTCAGCGCCTTGCCCTAATATCCCTTCTTTTTTCAACCATATCTCATCGCCTACCTTTAAGAGTATGGCATTTTCTTTTGGCGGCAATTCCCCAACTTTAAATTCCAGTAATTCATTCGAAGATGCACTAAGCATCAAACCCGGTTCAAAGTAGATGGTCTTTTTACATTCTACCGTTACCTGACCATTAGTGGCATCAACCACCTTTAATTTTCTGTTTTTCGATCTTGAATCGACCATAGTCAATACCTGACCAATTACCAAGCTACCCAAATCACCTGATGCAATGGGAAGGGCATTGGGCGCCCTCTTTCCCTGACTCTCAGGGACCAATACGATTTGTTTTGGCTCAAAAACACGCCCGAAACTGTCTTTTTTAGGTTTAAATCTTAACACCCTTGGTCCCGGTTCTATTCTTCCAGTCCTAATTTTAGGCCCGGCCAAATCCATAGCAATTTTTACGTCCCTATTAAGTTCGGTCGCGGCCTTTCTAATGTTTGATATCATTTTCGACCATATCTCTGGGGAATCATGTGCGCAATTGATACGGGCACAATCCATTCCTCTTTTCACCATCTCCCTAACCATGTTAAAATTTGTGGCTGATTCGGTTGGTTGTGTGACCATGATACGCACCCGTCTTTTTTCAGAACCCATACCAAGTAGATTCCTTGAATTGCGATTCAACAACTTTCTCCCTTTTTTAATCGACCAATGTTTTTCAAAAGAAACTTGTTCATTTGGGGATATGGCAAGGCCAAGTAAGTAGCGAATGGTCATAACACTCGCTTTAATATGAGCTTCGGCATTGGCAAAGCGTGTTAAGCCCAAATTTTTTAAATGCTTCTGTATTTCCCGAACATCAAAACTCCGGAATGAGATATAATGTAGTAAGTTCTGTGCGCTTTTTTTGTAATACTCATCAATTTCATTTAAGGTTTCCAATTGTATAACCTCATCTTCATTCATTTTCGCTAAAATGATATCCAGTTTTGTTATTATACCTCGAATCTTATCTTCTTTTATCTTCATGGGCAATGCGTTTCATTCAAAAAACATGGTGCTGTCTTAGCTTGTTTTAAGTACCTAATAAGGTAGGAAATACTTTGGGGTTTTAAGTATAGGAAGGGCAATAATTACCCAAAAAACACTCGCGGTTTCTAACTAAGTTTCAAGGTTGGGCTATTTCGATAATTTATTTTGGGCGATGTATTTTTCAACTACCACCGCCGTAATGATTACCAAATAAAACTGCCCTATCAATCCAATAAACATGGCTGCTTTTTGTGCTAAAACGGTTACTGGCAAGATGTCTCCATAACCAATGGTCATTAGTGTAATAAAACTAAAATACATGAGTTCATCCGCTAATACGTCTGTTGTACCTTTATCCCATAACACACCACCATGAAAAGATCCGGGCATCACCAATTCTATGGTAAGAAAGATAAAGAACCCTATTAATCCTAGGGAAATGTACCCACTGGCCAATCCAAAAATGACATTTTTATTCACCCGTTCGGCATACCAAACCTGTTTCATAATCTGCGAGGTAACCACAACGTAAAACAAAAAATACCCTAATAATCGAAGGAGGCTTATATCCCTGGGTTCATCGCCTACTGTAGTAGCAATCCCGAAAAGAATGGTATTAAGGGTTAAAATACATATGCTGAACCACATGAGCTTTGGCCTTCTGGAAATTAACACTACCCCGGCCAAAAGGTTAATCAAAAACAATATAGGTTCCAGAATTGTTTCAAAAATTACTGGCGGTACTACCAAGGAACCAAATAATATGGATAACTGACTTGACAGAAACAGTTCAAAACGGTAATGGTAGAACCTTTCAAGCATTGGTCAATACCGTATGAATGTTCACTTTTTTCTGTTTTCCTTTCAATAGTACATCGCCAAGATACTTGGTCACAAAGAGATTATCCGTTTTTAAGTCGTTCAACAACTTCTCAGAAATGAGGATGGGCACCTTGTGTTTGTTACATTCTGCCTGAATACGTGCCGAGGTATTGATTACATCCCCATGATAGGCCACTTCCTTTTTCACCACCCCTACTTCGGCAACCATCAGAACACCCCCATGCAAACCTGCCTTAAACTGGGGGGAAGTCCCATATTTAACACTATAATAGTCCTTCTTTTCCAAAAGCTTCTGTCTGAATGCAAAAAAGAGCTTAACGCAATTGTTGTTTGTCAATCCTTTTTGGTAAGGCCAACTCAAAACGGCCTCGTCACCCACATATTGATAAATTTCAGCGTCATAATCAGGTACAACTTCATTCAAATCATAGAAGCAGTCCTGAATGAGTTGGCTATATTTTAAATGCCCCAATTCTTCAGCTATTGCAGTTGATGACTTAAGGTCCAAAAACATAAAAATGCGTTTCTCTTCCTTTGGTTCCTTATATTTTCCAAAAAGCATTTTCAGAAAGACCCCTTTTCCAAATTTGTCGTTGGCAATTTGTATAAATGAAAGCACCAAGGCAGCTAAATTAATGTAGATAATCACCACCCAAAAGGTTTTATCCTGTCGCCACCATCCCTTGTCGTTGTTTATTTCCAAACCATAAAGCGTGTTCGTTAGTTCAAGCGTCAAAGTGGATATAATGATGATGGAAATAAAGTAAATGACACCACTTACAAACAGGCCAAATCCAATGGAAACCCGCTTAGAAAGATATTTGTCCAAAAGAAATTCAATCACGGCACCCATTAGACCAATAAAGAGACCAAATAATCCAAATATTGGTATAACCCGGGATTCTTGGTGCTCCTCTCCGGTGGTTATCCCCTCTTCTGCAGATAGGCCATAATACCTAAAAATAGCAAAAAGAGTCATGGCAACCGACCAAAAAACAATGGACTGCCCCAGCTGTTTAAAAAACGCTCTCAGGTTCCTATTCCTTTGATTCATTACTACGCATCCAAAAGTGCCTCATCAAATTCATAGCCTTTGTAATTGACCTTAAAGAGGGCGCTGTATAGCGATGGGATAAAAAGTAGGGTTATGATCGTTCCAAACAACAACCCTATCATAATACTTACCGCCATACCTTCCCACATTTCCCCTCCTGAAAGGTAAAGTGGTAACAGACCCAAGATGGTTGTAAAGGTAGATAATAATATGGGTCGAAAACGTTGCAAACAAGCAGCAATCACAGAGTCTTGATCGGTCCGACCAACTGCTAGTTCCACTTCCATTCGATCAATGAGCACAATAGCATTATTGATGACGATACCCGCCAACGAAATGACTCCCAAAAAGGGCATAAACCCAAAGGCTTCCTGAAAAACCAATAATCCAACCACTACACCAATAATCCCAAGTGGGATGGTCAACACCACCATGGTCATTTTCCGAACGGAATTGAACTGAATGATCAGCAATAACACAATAATGAACCCAGAAATCGGAAGATAGCCGATGATTGGGCCCATATTTTCCGCTGTTTGTTCCGCATCGCCTCCCAACTCATAGGTGTAGCCCTCCGGCCAAACCCCGTCCACTTGTTCCTCCAACCAAGGGGTAACCACGGACATAATGGCGGAGGCATTGCCACCATCGCGCAATTCACTGCTGATATTTATGGTTCTCCGTATATCAAGTCGCTTGATTTTGGCATATTGCCATGCGGGTACTATGGAGGCTACTTGCAACAAGGGTACACTTTTGCCACTGTTCTGCGAATACACATTTAAGGTCTCCAAGGATGCCAACGTCTGTTGCTGGCTGTCCCCACTTCGCATTACTATGGGAATGGATTTATTGTCCTCCCGATATTCGCCTGTTTGAAAACCGTCCAAAACGGTTTGCAGAGAGGTAGCAATATCAGAACTGGTAATCCCAGCATTTTGAGCCCGGTTCTGATCAATCTCAATCAAAAACTTTTTACTCTTTGGGCCCCAATCATCCTTAACGTTCTTGGTATAGTCGATACCGGACAATTTTTGTTTCACGGTCTCTGCGATGCTGGAAAGCTCGTCCGGTTCCGGTCCAGATACTTTAATCTCTATGGGAGTACCGCCACCGCCGGAACCCAAAAGCCCTACTTTAATATCTGCATTGGGGAAACTTTGAAAGGCAAAAGCATCCAACCGTTTTACCATTTCCGTGTTCACTTCAAAAGTAGTCGTATTCACCAGAATATGGGCGTAGTTGGAATTGGCCTCATCGGGGGAATACCCTAAATCATAAGATTCCGGACCCTCTCCGATATACGATGACCAACTCACAATGCCCCTCTCCCCTTCTTCATTGATTTTAAGGGAATCTGCCATGAAACCTTCTATTTGGCGTACCACTTTGGTAGTGCTCTCGATCTTATTTCCCTCCGGCAGATTAATGTCTATGGTGATCATATTGCGGTCACTATCCGGGAAAAAGATAAATGGAATGTAACCGAAACCATACAACGAAAGAAAGAAGGCCAAAAAGATACCTACAATCACTTTGTATTTATGACGCAATGCCAGTAATATCAAATCTTTGTAATACCGTTTTGCGGAGTTGATAATCCGATCGACAAGACTGGGTTTTTTTTCACCTTTGGGTGCCACTTTTAAAAACATATAACAAAACATGGTAATTACGGTAAGCGCAATTAACCAAGATGACATCAATGCAATGGTAATCACCACAAAAATGGGACCTACAATATCGCCCATCGTAGTTGGAGAAAGGTAAAAAGCCAAAAATGCCGCAGAAGTGGTCAGGGTAGATATCAACAAGGGCATCCACAATTCAGAAAAGGCCTCCACGGCAGCCTTGTACTTTTCCATTCCTTGTTCCAATTTGACCATAATGGTCTCGGCCACAACAATGGCATTGTCCACCAGCATTCCCAATGCCATAATGAGTGCTGCCAGGGTCACCTGATTAAGCCCCATATTGATGATACCCATGAGCATCAAGGTCATTATGGTTACAATAGGAATTAAGCTGGCAATCACGAAACCGGTACGGAATCCCAAGAACACCAGCATGACCACTAACACAATGCTTATGGATTGTATGAGGTTGACCATAAAGTCACTCACCTTTACATTGATGTAATCATCCAACGAAGACACCCTGGTCAACTCCAATCCCACGGGAAGGCGATTTTGCCATTGGGCTACGACTACGTCCACTGCTTCACCCAAATAGACAATGTTTTTGTCCTCTTTGAGATTGACATGCATGGTAATGGCTTCCTTTCCATCAACACTAACAATTTGATTTGGTGGGTCAATATATCCTTTGGTCACCGTTGTAATATCACCCAGCTTTACCAACTGGGAACCGTCTCCAACAGCTATTAGCATGTTTTGAATGTCCTCAACATCATCAAAATTACCAGTGGGCTCCAAAATAATACGCTCATCCCCCACATTGATCTGCCCTCCAGAACTCAAAATGTTGGTCGCGCCAATACTTTGTTGCAATTTGGAAGCAGACAACCCATATTCCTTTAATCGGGTATTGTCAAACTCCACAAACACCCTTTCATCCTGCACACCTCCAAGTTCCACTTTGGCGGCATCGGGCAACTTGATCAAATCATCCTTGATATCATCCGCATACTCCTTCATTTCCGAATAGCTAAACCCATCGGAAGTCAAGCCAACAACAATTCCATACACGTCACCAATGCCGTCATCATTTAAATTAGGGGACACCCCGGATGGGAGCCCTTGAATGGCGTTCAATTTTCTTCGTAAACGATCCCAAACCGATTGTAGTTTTGCTGGGGAAACCTCATCCTTTAAAGAGACGCTTACTACGGAAAGACCCGTACGAGAGGTACTCGTTACCTCCTTAAGTTCGGGAAGCTCTTGGGCCACTTTTTCAATCTTATCGGTGACCAGTTGCTCCACCCTTTCAGGACTGGCCCCAGGGAATTGGGAGACTACCGTAGCCACGCGGACCGTATAGGGCGGCATACTATCCTGTGATAAATTAAAATACATGTTGATTCCCAACAAGATGATAGTAACCAACACCATAAAGGTGATTCGATTTTTATCGATGGAGAATTTCGCTAAATTCATAATTTGGTCGGTTATGGTGTTATTGCAACCTTACTTCTTGGCCATCCAAAAGGGTCTGCAAGCCAGCCACGGCTATTCTTTGCCCTGAGGAAAGACCGGAAGTTACTTCAAACCCTTGAGCGGTTAGGTTCCCTAATTTAACACCCTGTTTCTTTACCTTGGCCGTTTGCCCCTCCCCCTCCACGAGAAATACAAAACGCCCATTGCTATCTTCACCCACAGCATGGGCGGGCACTACTAGAGTATTAGTGCTGGAATCATAATCCCCAAAATCAAAAGTCACATTGGCTGCCATACCACTCTTTATGGCATCGCTCGGGTTGGTTACTACGACCTTAACTGGATAGGTAGAGGTATTGGCATCCACCGCAGGGGCCACTTCAGATACCTTACCTTTAAACTCATCTTCCTCTATGGAGGTGAAGTCCACCACAACATCCATATTGGGTTGGACTCCATTAATAATACTTTCAGGAATGCCCAAGGTAATTTCCATATCAGTACCAGCATTTAAAACAGCAACGGCCTGACCTGGACTGACATTTTCATCGATTTCTGCAGAAATAGAGGCTATGGTGCCATCTTCAGGAGCATAGATGTAGCCATAGTTGATCTGTTCCTGTTGTATCTCAACACCTCTTTTTGCGGATTTATAGCTCTCCTCAGCGTTTCGAAATGAATTTTTGGCAGCCTCAAAATCACTTAAGGAAGTACTTCCCTTTTCATATAGGGTGCGCACGCGGTTCAAACTTAATTTGGCCGTATTCACCTGGGAAGCCGCACTGTTCAATTGGGTGATGGATTGTTCGTATGCCAAGCGGGATTGCACATTGTCCAATTTGGCCAATAATTGCCCTTTTTTCACTTTTTGGCCAAGTTTTAGGTCGAACTGCGTAATAATACCCGAATTCCTAAAACTGAGGTTGATGATCTTGTCCGTTCTCGCCGTTCCACTAAAAGTTCTGGACTCTTCACCACCCAAAAACCCAATTTCCATAAACTTCACTGGGCGTAATGTGGTTTCTTCCTTTTTTTCTTCAGTACCACAGGACAACAGAAGGAGGCCAAGTACCAGTGAAAAACCAAATTGTTGTGTTATTTTCATATTCCAAGTGTTTTGGTCCATTAATTTTGGGTATTTAGAAATTCAAAAAAACGCTGTCTAAACGCATCATTTTTTTCCTTTGTATTAAGCAAAAAATAGTACCCCATAAATCTTTCCAATTGCAGGGCATTGATCAAAAAGTTATACACCGCGTTGGTTCGAGCCAATTGGGCATTCAAATAATTATTCTGGGCATCCAGTAGTTGGACAATATTCACCGCCCCTTCAGCATAAGAGGCTCGTGTTAACTCAAGGGCCTCAGCCGCCGTTTCCTCCGATATTTTTGACAATTCAATATTGGACATTTGGTTCACCAAGTTAAGCACTCCGTTTCTAACGTTCACTGCAATGTTAAGTTCCAAATTGTCTTTGTTGATTTCTAACTGGTCTTTTTGGATAAGCGCGGTCTGCCGATTGATATTGTTCAAGTTTTGGTTGACAATAGGAATGGAAATACTGGCCCCGGCGGTGTAAAAATTGTCCACCAATCCAAACGGTAAATCGGGAGGTATGGTGCTACCTGCTCCCGAACGATTAAATGTGGAATTGTACTGTCCTTGCAGCGCCACGGTAGGCAAAAAACGACCATACCCGTTTAATCGAATATTACGGTCGGTGGCCTCAAGGTTATACCCCAATGATCTTAGCTCAGGTGCATTGTTATAGGCCTCTTGTATCAAAAAGTCGGTAAATCCCTCCCGTAGGCTAGGGTTATCCAATAATCCAAACAATTCATCATACTTGTAATCTTCAAAAACGCCCTCGTCCATTTTGACATCGGTTACATCGATTTCCAAGTTGGACGGATTATTTAGAATTTGATTAAGAATTAGGAACCCTTGTTCCAATTGGTTGATGGCCTCAACCATGGCTTGGGTATTCTGAGCCATTTCACTTTTGAAGCGAAGCATGTCGGACTTCCCGGATTGCCCAGCTTCAAAATTCTGTTCCGCTATTTCAAGGTTCCTTTTGGTCAGGTCCACATTACGGACCTGTATTTGGGTGTTTGCCTTTAAGATCAGCACATTGAAATAGGTGTTCGCCGCATCAAAAATCAAATCCAACTGGGCGGCATTGAAATCTTCCTGTTGGGCTTTCTGTAAATTCTTTTGAATGGCAATGTTGGCATTGGCCGCTTCGGAAAAGACGGTTTGATTAAGTGTTAAGGTCCCTGCTGTGGAAAACTCCGGGTTTTGACCGTTACTGATTTCAGCTAAATCCGGGTCCACATAAGTAGCCGTGCCCGAAGCGGTAAGGGACGGCAAATAATTGCTATTGGCCGTTTTCACCTCTTGCGAGGCCAAATCCACATCCCTCTGACTCGATTGAATGGACAGGTTTTGCCCTAATGCCTGATTGATCACCGCGAGCAAATCATATTCTTTTTCGGACAACACATTCCTGAACTCACCCACAAAATCGGTTTCCCCAATCAAACTGTACTTGATGGGAAATCCTATTTTGTCAGACGTGTTGTAATTTATGGTCAACCTAGGGTTGTAATCAATAAATATGGGCAATTCTGACATGGGTGTACCGGTCACGTAGGCTTCAATGTTCAATGCAATACGTCTAAAGAATTGGTCCAAATTCTCTTCGGCCTGTAGGGTGGCCAAAAAACCCATCTTTACATCGGCTGGGCCATTAACGGTAAATGAAGGCAACTTGCGTTTAAGAAGTTCCTGAATCAAAACTTTCTTTTCTTCGGTGGTCATAAAAAACCCCCCGGCCATGTACAAGGCATCCGTCCCATCAAGATTGGCGATAATATCGGCTACGGACTCAAAACGAATCAATTGATAATTGGCGTTTAATTCGGCCAACTCGGCATCAAATATTTCTTGTAGCGGTAAGATGTTTGCGATGGGTGCGTCTATGGCAATTCCCAGATTTTTAAAATCACTGAGTTCTTTAAATCGGTTTAAATCATCTTGGTAGGATTCCGATTCTATCAAATAGGTGAAATTTTCAATTCCAGAACTGGTTTTTGAAAGGTCCAATTGTTGTACATCCCTATTCAACGCTCCGAATAGTATTGTCGGTTTTTCATGGACAGCGAGGGGGCTAATAATTTCATTGTTGAGGACCCCAAACGCCAAAATGATATCAATGTCGCTGGCTAAAAGCTGATTATAATTGCTTCGCGCCCTTTCCAAATCAAAATTATTCACCAAAAGCGCATCATTGGGAAATTCAATAATGGCATCTTCACCAACAACCGCCTTGACTTCGTTTTTTAGTTTATCGATTAGGGGAGAAAGCTCAGAATTGGTTCTATCCACCAAGATTCCCACTTTGTAGGTACGTTTCTCTTGGGCAAGAGTGATAATTGAACATAGCAGAAAAATTACAACTATAAACTGTCTTTTCATACTTGGCTGGATTAGTATTCCTAAATTGCTAAAAGCATTACTTTTCTATCTTTAATGCATCTCTCTCTCTCGAGATATTTCCTTTCATTCCAAAATTTCCTTCAAATTTCAAAAAGTCCATAGGCCGTGAAAATGAACCTGTATTTCCAAACATTAAAACCGAGGTTTCAAAAGTAATTTCCATATCTATCGACAAGGTATATATTTTCCAGAATCTTGTATTCAAATTACTGCAAGTCAACCAGACTTTTGTAAAGTAGTTTAATGCTCTTTTGAGATCAAAAGAACCCAATGCCCTAAAACATATCCGAGCTTGTAAAAAACTAAACATCAATGCTACCATTTTCCACCGCTATCTGGACCTCAGCTGTATAGTGATCAAAAAGCTGATGATTTTCAGATGTTTGGGAATTGACAACCAAACACATACGGCCTGTCAATTTTTCTTGAGATTGGCTAGAAAAAACAAAAAGCAGGAACGTCATGCCAAAAAAAATCCTGATGCAAATAGTTCTTACTGCGTACTTCGTCATGCTAATCCGATTTGAGTTTAAGCTTGGCTATGAGCTTTTCAATGGTCAACCCTTGCACCAAAATTGAAAAAATGACAATGATATAGGTGATGACCAAAAATAGGTCGCGTTCCATAACTTCCGTTAGGCCCAAGGCGAGTGCAATGGAAATGGCACCCCTAAGACCTCCCCAAGTCATTATTACATTGGTATTCGGTACAAAATCCAACCGTTTTTGAAAAAGCTGTACTGGTACAATCAACGAGATATAACGACAGGCCAATGCTAAAGGTATAGCCAAAAGACCTGCATAGATATAAGTGACGTTAAATTCCAGGACCAACATCTCCATCCCTATCAAAACAAACAGAATGGTATTCAATAGAATATCAATAAGCTCCCAAAATTTGTCCACATAATCTTCGGTTAGTTTAGACATGGCCCGTTCCCTGGTTTTATTTCCTCCAATCATTAACCCAGCCACTACCATGGCCAGCGGTGCTGAAACATGGAGATGTGTCGCCACTATGGTTCCTGTCATGACCGTGGCCAATGTAATGATGACTTCAATATTGTAATCATCAATTTTTTTAAGGAAATAGTAGGTTAACCAACCCAGAAGTAGACCCAAAAGTAGACCGCCGAATACTTCAATCACAAAAAGCTCAAGAACACTGGACAATGAAAAACCGTTCCCGGAACCACTGGCCAATCCAAAAATGGTCAGGAATACAACAACGCCCACGCCATCATTGAAAAGGGACTCACCAACAATTTTGATTTCCAACTTTTTAGGTGCTCCCGCTTTCTTGAGAATACCCAATACAGCTATGGGATCCGTCGGGGAAATTAAGGCCCCAAATAGCAAACAATAAATAAACTGTACCTGAAGTCCCAGAACCTGTAACAAGTAAAATACCCCGATACCTACCAAAAAGGTGGAGACCAATACCCCAAAGGTGGCAAATACCAATACAGGCCAACGTTGCTCCTTTAATTTGTTGAGGTCAGTATGCAGGGCACCCGCAAATAGGAGAAAGCTCAACATAATATCGAGCAGCACAACCTTAAAATCAATTTTTGAAATAATAAAGCGTTCTGCTTTTAAAAGGGTATCGTCATAGTAACTTAGGGCAAAAACCCCTAGTGTAAATAAAATGGTGATTAAGGTTAGCCCTATGGTATTGGGCAGTTTGATAAATCTAACATTGAGGTATCCAAAAACAGCGGATAGAAATACAAGAATGCTGGTAATGACAAAATAGTCCATTCTGCAAATAAAAGATGGTTGGCATCGACACTTATCTACGCAAAATATGGAATATTTCAAGACGTTGGCAAAGAAACCCCAACAAAATAAATTTTGTTTAACCTTGGCTGATTCCGTTTAAAACCATGAAGTTTCGGTGGAAGGGATTTTTTAGGAAAATAAAGCACTAAACACCACAAAAAACAAAAAAACCCAGCAATAAAGCTGGGTTTTCGTTGGCCTACTAGGACTCGAACCTAGAATGACTGGACCAAAACCAGTAGTGTTGCCAATTACACCATAGGCCATTACCAAAGTCAAAAGCTTTTGACTTTTGAGCGTGCAAATTTAAGACAAACTTTCAGCTCTCCAAATTATTTTGACCACATTAGTTTCCCTTTGTGTTAAACCTTTTACTAAAGTAGCGAACGGTCTATGGTAATTTTGGTAAATTCGCCCCGATTGCACAACCACGTACCATATGTTCGGAAAAGACTATGATAAATGGAACACCATCTTAGGATGGATTTCCTTTACAATCGCATTGATTACCTATCTCCTAACGGTTGAACCCACCGGAAGTTTCTGGGATGCCGGAGAGTATATTACCACCTCCGCCAAATTGCAGGTGGGCCATCCACCGGGAGCCCCTTTGCTTCAAATGATCGGGGCCGTTTTTGCCCTGTTTGCTTTTGGAAATGACCTTAAAGTAGCAGTAATGGTCAATATTGTTTCCGTGGTTTCCAGTGCTTTTGCCGTACTGTTTACCTTCTGGATCATCACCAATTTAACCCGAAAGCTGATTACCAAAAAATCCAAACTCTCCAACAGCAAAGCCATGGCCATTTTTGGAAGTGGATTTATTGGGGCATTGGCATTTACCTATTCCGATAGCTTTTGGTTCAATGCCGTGGAAACCGAGGTATATGCCATGGCCAGTTTTATCATGGCATTATTGCTTTGGTTGGGACTTAAATGGGTAGACCATTTGGAGGATGAACGGGGCAATAAGTGGCTCTTACTCATATGTTTCGTCATCGGGCTGGTTTTTGGAATCCAGTTTATGGGCTTCTTGGCCATACCCTCCATAGGATTGCTGTATTACTTTAAGAAATACGAGAAAACCAACGTAAAGAACTTTTTGGCAGCCAACATTGTGGTCATTGGAATTTTGATGTTGGTCTATAAATTCTCGTTGACCTATGTACTGCAACTTTTTGGTTGGAGCGAAGTTTTCTTTATCAACGAAGTGGGGCTACCCTTTAATTCAGGGACCATCATTATGGGATTGCTCTTTGTGGCCGTGTTCTATTTTGCCTTACGCTATACCCGAAAGAATGGTTTTGAGACGGGTAATCTTATTATTCTGTGCTTTATGTTCCTGATTTTGGGATTCTCCTCATGGTTGCTATTGCCCATCCGTGCCAACGCAAAGACCGTAGTCAATGAAAATAATCCCGAAGATGCACGTTCCCTTTTAGCATATTACAATCGTGAACAATATCCCGGGGTGGAAAGTCCTTTCTACGGTGCTTATTATTCTGATTCCTTTGCCCCTCCAGGAGAGGATATGGATGACAAACCTAAATACGAGAAAGACGAAAAATTAGGTAAATATGTCGTTGTCAATAATTACAAAGATGCCTTGCAGGGCCCCAATAAAAAACATGTGGGTTGGCTTCCACGCTTATGGAGTGACCAACATGCCGAAAACTACATGCGCTATTTCGGTCGATTGGATTTTAGGATAAAACCGGAATACATTTCCAACAATGAACTTCGTGATGCCGTAAACCAGTTTAAACAATTGGATGCCCAAGGTGAAATAGATACAGAGCAATACATTCAATTTCTTAGGAGTTTTTCGGATTATATCGATGTACAGCCCCCAACCTTAGGGGATAACATCCAATATCTTTTCGAATTCCAATGGAGTTATATGTACATGCGCTACTTTATGTGGAATTTTGTGGGTAGACAGAATGATGTTCAAGGACGTTATGATGAAAATGGGCATTGGTTGAGCGGCATAAAATTCTTGGATGGCCTTCGCCTTGGCAGTCAAGAAAATCTGCCAGGCGATGTGTTGGACAATAAGGCTAGGAACACCTATTTCTTCCTTCCCCTTTTGCTTGGGATTATTGGCATTGTATTTCAGATTTCCAGAAATCCAAAACAATTCTGGGTACTTTTTGTGTTCTTTATGTTTACTGGGTTTGCCATACAGTTTTATACCAACCCCTACATTTTTCAGCCCAGGGAACGGGACTACTCCTTAGTAGGTTCGTTCTTTATTTTTTGCATTTGGATTGGATTTGGCGTTTACGGACTTTTTGAGGAAGTAAAAAAACTGCTTAAGCCTAAACTTGCCGCCCCCATTACGTCTGCACTTTGTTTATTGGCCGTCCCATTGCTTATGGCCTTCCAGAACTGGGACGATCACGACCGTTCCGGCCGAATGACAGCGCGCTCCACTGCAAAGGCATATCTGGACTCCTGTCAAGAAGATGCGGGAGCGCTTTTGTTCACGATCGGAGACAATGACACGTTTCCACTTTGGTATGCCCAGGAAATTGAGGGGCACCGCACCGATGTGCGGGTCATCAATACCAGTCTTTTTGCAACGGACTGGTACATTGATCAAATGAAACGCAAAGCGTATGATAGCGACCCAATACCCTCCCAACTCAGTCATGACAAATACAGCTTTGGAAGTCGCGAGGCCATTTACCACCAACCTATTACGGAAAGCAGATGGAACATTAAGGATTTTATGAATTGGGTGGGGAGTGACAAACCACAAACCAAATTCCGCCATCTATTCGATAAACAAGGCAGGGATGTAAGTGATTACCCTGCAAGCACTTTGGAAATTATCTATTACCCAACCAACAGAATAAGGGTACCTGTAAATAAAAAGAATGTTTTGGAAAGTGGTTTGGTGAAAGAAAAAGACTCCGCACACATTGTGGATTATATTGATATTGACCTCCCCGAAAGTGCATTGACCAAACAACGCATTCTCATGTTGGACATTTTGGCCAATAACGATTGGAAACGTCCCATCTATTTTTCAGGGGGTAGCTTTGATAGTGCTGAATACCTATGGTTAAAGGATTATTTGCAGTTGGACGGACTGGTCTACAAACTGGTACCCATCAAAACGGAAAATCAAAGTCCGTTTGAAATGGGTCGTATCGATACTGATCTTATGTATAATATTGTTCATAAATGGGAATGGGGGAATTCTTCCGATCTGGATATTTATCATGATCCCCAAACGCGCTCTCAAGGCCTCTCCTTTAGAAGTAATTTAGCAAGATTGAGTGAACAACTGATTGAAGAAGGAAAAATTGAAAAAGCTAAGGACATCATTGATATGGCCATGACCCATATGCCTATTGAACGTTTTGGCTTCTACACCTTTGTCGAGCCCTTTTTTGACGGGTACTACAAAGTTGGGGAACAACAAAAGGCCCGGGAGCTTTTTGAAAAGCTGAAAAAAGTGTACCAGGAGCGTTTGTCCTACTACGCAGGAATTCCAAGGGATGAACAGTACGCCAAAATTGAGGATATTCTTACCAATCTTGAAGCGTACCAAAGAATCGTATTCATTTTATCGGACAACAAAGACATGGAGTATTCCGAAAAAGAGTCATTGATCCTCAAAGAATACATCGGCCTGTTTGATGATTTTGTAGATGACAGTGAGGAGTATTACCAAGAGCCCCTTGAAGGCAATCCAGATCTAATGGATAGCATACCTTTGGATACCCTTTCAGAAGTTAACGACTCCGCGTTGACGGAACAGGAACAGCCTCAATAAACTGGTAGTAGGGAAATTGGACTATTTTTAAGTGTATTCGTTTAGGATACCAATTAAGGTGTTCGCATCTTGTTCACCGCTCTGTCTCCAAACCATTTCACCCTTCTTGTAAATCATTAGGGTAGGCAACCCTTTAATCCGAAGGGCTTGGGAAAGTTCCTTGTTCTTGTCCACATCAATCTTAATCACCTTTCCTTTGTTTCCAAGCGCCGAGGCAACATCGCGAAGTACTGGGTGCATGGAAGTAGATTGTTCGTTCCAATCCGCGTAAAAATCCAAGAGTACCGGAATTTCCAGATCGATAAGTTCACCAAATTTTGACATGGGTTGAGGTATTTTCCACTCAAATGTAGCAAAATTTGTTAAAGCTATACATGAAGTGAAGGCTTTAGCACATTGATTTAGGTTAAATTCAAGTTAAACCTTTTCTTTTCAATGTAATCACTGAAATCTCAGGCCAAATTCCAAATCGACCAGGATATCCAATAAAACCAAACCCACGATTCACATTGATATATTGTCCCAACTCTCTATAGACGCCGGCCCAGTATTTATACCGCCACTTTACCGGACTCCATTTGATTAAACCAGGGATTTCCACTCCAAATTGCATCCCATGGGTGTGACCGCTTAACGTTAAATGAAAATGATAATCATCCTGTATCACTTCATCTTCCCAATGCGAGGGGTCGTGGCTCATTAATATTTTAAAATCATCCTTTGCAATACCTTCTTTGGCCTTTTGCAAATCGCCCGCTTTTTTAAAGCGACCCCTTCCCCAATTTTCAACTCCCAACAGGGCAATTCGCTGGCCACCTCGCTCTAAATACCGATGCTCATCCAATAACAAATCAAACCCTATTTGCCGCTGAAGTTGTTTTAGGTCCTCCAAGTTCTTGGCCTTTGCTTCTTTGGAGGGCCATTGGGTATAATCACCATAGTCATGATTGCCCAAAACGGAAAATACACCGTCCTTGGCTTCCAGTTTGGAAAAAGTGTCGGCCCACGGCCTTAGTTCATCACATCTATCATTGACAATATCACCTGTAAACAAAATCACGTCACTTTTCTGTTGGTTGACCAAATCCACCCCATAGCTCACTTTTTTTGCATTGTCAAAACTACCACTATGCACGTCGGAAATCTGGGTGATTTGATACCCATCAAAAGCTTCCGGCAAATCATCAAATTCCAGTTCGTACCTCAATACCTGATAATTGTACTTCCCTTTGTACATGCCATAAAGTAGTGCCCCAAACGGCAATGCGGCCAAGCCAAGTCCTATGGTACTTACAAATTTTCTTCGAGAAGGAAAAGAGGTTGCACTTTCATCGGATACCCCCGAAATTTTGTTAAAGCCGTAAACCGAAAGCCGAACTACGTCTTCCAGCAACAAAAAGAATCCCAAAAAGAGCGCCAATAGAAAAAAGGAAAAAAAAACGCCTCCAGCAATGGCAGTGCCGCCCCTCATGGCAGAACCGGGCACATAAGTCACCAGTTTAAACACCAAGTAGCTCCAAACGGCCAAATAAGCCACAACGTAACCTACATGCACCACCGGGCTTTTAAATAAAGTCCTGAACGCCTGAAATCCATAGATGGCCAAAACGATATAAATAATGGAGAGAATGACAATAAAACGGGTCATGAAAAAATTTTTACAAAGCTATTTCTTTTGGTGCTTATTTAATCCTTTGAATGGTTTGACGGATAACATTGATATTCGTTACAGCGACATGACCTTCTGAAAGATGTTTATCTGAATTCATTTGGATTTTTTCGTTCAACGGAACATTATTTACAAATGTAGTTCCTGAAAGATGGAGTGCCATTAGTCCAGTTTTTTTTAATTCCAATGCATTTTCAGAATGAACCCCTCCCCCGGCCATAATTGTAATTGCCGTGGAACTTTGCCAATTGCGGAGATTCTCTATGCCTTCCATTGCGTTAGGGCACTGTCCAGAAGTTAAAATGGTAGTGACCCCCAATGCTTCCAATTGCCGAAGGGAACCCTCGGGATCATTTAGCCAATCAAAAGCACGATGAAAAGTAAAAGGTAAGGGCATGGCCCGTTCGACCAACTCTTTTGTTCGCTCCCAATCCACCGAGTGGTCGGAGTCAAGAACCCCAGCAACAATGCCATCAACACCAACTTCCTTACAGAAATCGATATCGGCCAGCATGACCTCAAACTCTACATCGGAATACGTAAAATGACCACTTCTGGGCCGAATAAGAACATGAATTGGAATACTCAACCTTTCCCTTGCCAATTGAATAAGTCCATAAGAGGGGGTTACCCCACCAACCCCCAATTCAGAGCAGAGCTCAATTCTATCGGCCCCCGCTTCTTGGGCATTTAAGGCGGATTGAAGACTGTTGGCGCAAACTTCTACAAGCATTTGGGTATATTTAAGGACTAAAGGTAAACAACCTATCATGCAACGTCGAAAATTCTTAAAAAATTCAGGTCTTTCTGCCGCTGGAATGGTCTCGGCACCCTTGTTATCCTCTTGCAAAAATGAGACAAAAGCTGTGGTAAGTGAAAAATCAGTTGTACCAAACCAACCTATCGTTGTCTGTACATGGGATTTTAAAAACGCCTCTGCAAAAGCCTGGGAAATATTGGATAATGGAGGCAATGCCCTGGATGCAGTGGAGCAGGGCGTACGCATTGAAGAGGCTGACGTCACCAATGAAACGGTGGGCAAAGGAGGGCGGCCCGATCGCGATGGTCGTGTTACCTTGGATGCCTGTATTATGGATAAGGACGGTAATTGCGGTGCTGTGGTGTATTTGCAAAATATTGCCCATCCCATCTCAGTGGCCAGAAAGGTCATGGAAGAGACCCCCCATATCATTTTGGCCGGCAAGGGCGCGGAACAATTTGCTTATGAGCAAGGCTTTGAAAAAGAGGATTTATTGACCGAAAGTACCAAAGCACAATACCAAGAGTGGTTGAAGACCTCCGAATATGAGACCATCATCAACATCGAAAATCATGATACCATTGGTATGTTGGCCATAGACGAAAAGGGTGACCTTGCCGGTGCATGCACTACTAGTGGAATGGCCTACAAAGTAGCTGGTCGTGTTGGGGACTCCCCCATCATTGGTGCCGGATTATTTATAGATAATGAGGTGGGCGGAGCTACGGCCACCGGAGTAGGTGAAGAAGTGATTCGTACTGTCGGTAGTTTTTTGATCGTGGAATTGATGCGACAGGGCAAATCGCCCCAAGAGGCCTGTGAGGAGGGTGTAAAACGCATCATGAAAAAGAATGAAGGACGAGAGGACTTTCAAATCGGGTTTTTGGCCATCAATAAACAAGGGGAAACCGGAGCTTTCTGCGTACATCCAGGATTTAGTTACCGAAGATATAATCAAAGTGGACATGACAATGTGCCCTCGAAAAGCTTTTATACAAAAACGGAAGACGGAGTTGTTTCCTAAAACGGCGCTTGGGAGAAAAAGAGTTGGGCTACCTTTCTTCATTTTTAAGTCTTTTTTCTACTTTTAGATTTGCACAGCAACTAGTATCAAACAACAACCACTAACGCTACACTACTTTCAATGTCAGACCAAAAAAGACTTTTCCTTCTTGACGCCTACGCCCTAATTTTCAGGGGATATTATGCTTTTATCAAAAATCCAAGGATCAATTCCAAAGGCATGGACACCAGTGCCATTATGGGTTTTATGAATTCCCTTTTTGATGTCATTCGGAGGGAACAGCCAGATCATTTGGCGGTAGCCTTTGATAAAGGGGGAAGTGTTGAGCGAACCGAACTTTTTGAGGACTACAAGGCCAATAGGGATGAAACCCCTGATGCCATTAGAATTGCAGTGCCCTACATTCAGGAAATTTTAAAGGCTCTAAAAATTCCCGTGGTGGAATTGGAAGGGTATGAGGCAGACGACCTCATCGGCACTCTGGCAAAACAGGCTGAAAAAGAAGGATATAAAACCTTTATGGTAACTCCGGATAAGGATTTTGGACAGTTGGTTTCCGAAAACATCTTTATGTACCGCCCTGCTAGAATGGGCAACGGTATAGAGATTTGGGGCATTCCAGAAGTTCAAAAGCGTTTTGGGGTAGAGCGACCGGAACAGGTCATCGATTATCTGGGAATGATGGGAGACGCGAGTGATAATATCCCAGGGTTGCCAGGTGTGGGTGATAAAACTGCGCAGAAATTCTTGGCCCAGTTTGGTTCCCTTGAGGGACTCTTGGCCAATACCGATCAACTCAAGGGAAAGATGAAGGAAAAGGTAGAAGACAATGCCGAGTTAGGTCGACTATCAAGAAAACTAGCTGAAATCAAGATTGATTGTGATGTCACTTTTGATGCCAAGGATTTTGAAATGTGCCCCCCTGATTCCGAAAAAGTACAGGAAATCTTTGAGGAACTTGAGTTTAGAAGGCTAAAGGAACAATTCATCAAGCTCTATTCTGGAAATACGGATGCAGGCCCTCAAGTATCCAATACGGAAACTGCAAAAAAAGTAACCCCTAATGAGGCCAAGGTTGCTGGTAGCGGGCAATTCACCCTCTTTGGAGGTGACCCCTCCGAAGCTGCTGCAACCATCAAAGATATCAATAGCAGAAATACCATAACCGATGTTTCCCATTTCTATCAGTTGGTTCAAGGGGAAATGGCCATGCAACTGTTTCTGGAAAAACTGATGCAACAGCCTTCCGTATGCTTTGATACCGAAACCACTTCCATAAATCCCCTAGAGGCCGAGCTAGTGGGTATCGCCTTTTCATGGGCTGCGGGCAAAGGGTTTTATGTTCCCTTTCCTGAAGAAAAAGAAGAAGCCTCGGTACAGCTTGAAAAATTAAGGCCCTTTTTTGAGTCAGAGGACATTGAAAAAATCGGACAAAACTTGAAATACGATGTCAAGGTCATGCAAAACTATGGAGTTGAAGTTAAGGGAAAGCTCTTTGATACCATGTTGGCACACTACCTGATCAATCCTGATATGCGGCACAATATGGACGTGCTGGCCGAAACCTATTTGAACTACACCCCGGTGTCCATCACGGAACTTATTGGAAAAAAAGGGAAAAACCAGTTGAGCATGCGACAGGTACCCTTGGAAAAGCAAACGGAATATGCGGTGGAAGACGCCGATATTACCTATCAATTGGCTCGGCATTTTAGACCGGAATTGGAACAGGCCAAAACCGATAAACTCTTCCAAGACATTGAGGTTCCATTGCTTAGGGTACTGGCAGACATGGAACGGGAAGGAATCAATCTGGACCAAGCCTTCTTAAAAGACCTCTCCACCGCACTGGAGGTGGACATCAAAGCGTTGGAGGCAAAAATCTACGAGCAAGCCGGCGAACAGTTCAACATAGCTTCCCCAAAACAACTTGGGGATATCCTATTTGGGAAAATGAACTTGGTGGACAAACCAAAAAAGACAAAAACGGGACAATATTCCACTTCTGAAGAGGTCCTTTCCTATTTGGCCAAAGACCATGAAATCATACAGAACGTATTGGACTACCGTGGATTGGCCAAACTGAAAAGCACTTATGTAGATGCACTACCCAATGAAGTTCAAAAACATAGTGGCCGGGTACACACCGACTATATGCAGACCGTTGCCGCTACGGGTCGATTGAGCAGCAACAATCCAAACCTACAGAATATTCCCATCCGAACCGAGCGGGGCCGCCAAGTAAGGAAGGCCTTTATCCCAAGGGATGAAAACCACGTTCTATTAGCTGCAGACTATTCACAAATAGAGTTACGCATCATTGCAGCACTAAGTCAGGAAGACACCATGATTTCCGCCTTTAAAAATGGAGAGGATATCCACGCTTCTACAGCTTCAAAGGTCTTTAACGTTCCCATTGAACAAGTGACCAGGGAGCAGCGAAGCAATGCCAAAACCGTAAACTTTGGTATTATCTATGGTGTTTCGGCCTTTGGATTGAGCAATCAAACGGACCTCAATAGAACCGAAGCCAAAGAACTCATTGAGACCTATTACAAAACCTATCCCAAGCTACGTAACTATATGGGAGAACAAGTGGATTTTGCAAGGGATAATGGCTACGTACAAACCGTTTTAGGACGGCGTAGGTATTTAAAGGATATTAATGTGGGCAATCAAGTGGTGCGAGGGGCTGCGGAACGCAACGCGGTCAATGCCCCCATCCAGGGGAGTGCTGCAGACATCATAAAAATTGCGATGATCAACATCCATAAAAAACTATCTGAAGGAAACCACAAGACCAAAATGTTGTTACAAGTACATGATGAACTTGTTTTTGATTGCTATAAACCGGAGCTGGAAGAAATGAAAGCCCTTATCAAGACCGAAATGGAAAATGCCTATACCATGGCCGTGCCCCTAGATGTTGAGGTTGGTATCGGTGAAAATTGGTTGGAGGCGCACTAGTTAATAACTTTAAGAGATTACAAAACCAAGTCATTAAAAAATCAACTTCATGAAAAATTTTAAGTCCATTTTAGCTTTTCTGCTGTTACAGATTCCCCTTTTAATCATTGGCCAAAAAGAAGTACCAAATCGTTTTGACTTTGGCAAAATGTGGACTTTTGAAAATCCCCCAACAGACTGGTTCAAGGAAGCCTATGATTTTGAGCCTAATGAAGAATGGTTTACTGATGTAAGAAATTCTTCCTTACGTTTTGCGGAATGGTGCTCGGCTTCATTTATTTCCCCGAACGGACTTATCATGACCAATCATCATTGCTCCAGGGATGTAGTGGGAAATCTGCAACAAGAAGGAGAGAATTTTGACACCCAAGGATTTCATGCAAAAAATAGGTCGGAAGAAAGAAAAGCTGAAGGCCTATTTGTAGAACAACTCCTAATGATTAAGGACATAACAAAAGAGGTCGAGGAATTTACCAAAAATCCGGATAACGACATGCACAAAAGACAAATGACCGAGGAAGCCCTAAAAAAAATCAAAGAAAATTATTCCCAAATAGATGCTTGGAAAGGTTTAAGATTGGAAACTGTGAATTATTACAGTGGTGGTAAGTTTTCCTTATATGGATATAAGAAATACGAGGATATAAGACTAGTATGGATTCCAGAACTGGATTTAGGGTTTTATGGTGGAGACCCAGATAATTTTACTTATCCTCGGTATAATTTAGATGTCACTTTCTGGAGGGCCTATGATGAAAATGGAAATCCTATGGACAGTTCAGATCATTATTTCAAATTCAATTTTAATGGAGCCAATGAGGGAGAAGTGACCTTTGTGGTTGGAAACCCTGGAAGCACCGAGCGTTACAGAACCGTTGCGCAATTGGAATATGATAGGGATTACAGATACCCTATGATCCTTCAGTTTTTGGAGAATCGACATCAAATTATGATGGAAGAGTATGAAGCCTTAAAAGTCGATTCATCCAAAGAAATTGAAGCTCAGGAAAAGCTGAACCAAGCATTTGGTTTTTCAAATTCGATCAAAGCAATAACTGGAATACTGGAAGGGCTCAATAACGATGAATTGTTCGGCAGAAAGATAGCCATGGAAGAGCACATCAAATCGGAATCAACAGGTTTGGATTCTTGGAAAAACCTGGAAAAGGAATATCAAAAATTGTCTCCTCTTTTTTGGGGAGTTTTCGATTTACAAAACTCCCCATATAGAGGCAAAGCATTGGCATTGATGCACCAAGTGTACAATTTTGAGAACATGGTGGTCGAAGAAATGAGTAAGGACGAAATTGAAGAAGTAAAATCCAAAATCTTTGATTCAGCAAAAGACTTCGACACTCCAAAAGAAAGGAAGTTACTAATACTTCTTCTTTCGGAGTTGGAAAATGATATTCATTCCAGCGATGATACTTTGAAACGTCTGCTAGAAAATAAGTCCATTGAATCTTTTGTGAACAATCTATTTGATAATACGGTTTTCACCGATGAAAAAAAGACCAAAACCCTTGTTAAAAACACTAAGAAACTTGCCCAAAGTGACGATCCATTGCTTTTTGCTGCAAGAATTCTAATAAAAAAACACCTTGATAATGCCTTGGCTTTTGAATCTTCTTCACCCTATAGAAGGGGGTTGGAAAACAAAATTGCCAATCAGGTTTTTAAGGTTTATGGAGCCAATCTCCCACCAGATGCCACCTTTACATTGAGAATTTCTGACGGAATAGTGAAGGGATATGAATATAACGGTACCGAAGCACCCTATAAAACCACTTACTATGGTCTTTATGACAGGTATTTTTCTAATAATAACGAATTCCCTTGGAGTTTGCCCAAGAGATGGGAAAACCCTCCCCTTGAATTTTTGAGTTATCCCATCAATTTTGTGAGTACCAATGATATCATTGGCGGTAATTCAGGAAGTCCCATCATCAATAGAAACAAAGAAGTGGTCGGGCTTGTTTTTGATAGCAATATTGAGGCGTTGCCAGGTGATTTCATTTATGATGAACAATATGCCAGAACCATCTCGGTGCATTCGGGAGGCATATATGCCGCATTGAAATATATATATAAGGCAGACGCACTTCTAAAAGAGTTGGGTCAATGAAGTTTGAGATAACAATTGAAAGGAAAACATCCCTTTGTCATACCTTGGAGTATTGGGGTGTTCAATGATGAAATGAAGTTAGAGGAAATTTGAGATGCATTAAACACCAAGATGGTTTTAGACCTTTTGCAGACAAGGATTATATCTGAACGTTTGTCATTGATTCCTATTTCGGAAAATCATGCAGAGACTATTTTCAAAGAATTTACTTCGGAAATCACTGAATTCATGTACCCGAAACCTCCAGAATCCATTAGGGAAGTATTGGAGTTCATTACTACTTCCCTAGAGACCATGAAAGCCCGAAGCAATGTGCAACTGGTCATAACAGATTTGGAAGATGGAACGTTTTTAGGTTGCATAGGACTCCACCATATTGATCGAAGGGACCCTGAATTGGGTATTTGGTTAAAAAAATCAAGCCATGGCAAAAGGTATGGCTTGGAAGCTATGACCGCCTTGGTGCAATGGGCCCAAGAGCATCTCGATTTTGAACATTTAAAATATCCTGTTGACAAACGAAATATTGCCAGCAGAAAAATTCCGATGGCCCTTGGAGGCATATTAAAAAGGGAGTTTAAAGCCACTAATCTCGGCGGCAATGAATTGGATGAAGTGGAATATTGGATTTATTAAGACCGTAATCATGGATAGAAAACTACTATTGGTATTTGGCATTGTGTTATTAGCTGCCTGTAAACAAGAAAGGAAAATAGAAAACGACGCCCCCGTCGATGCCGAGGTAAAAAGCCTATTTGCCCTGATGCAAGGATCGTTTAATTCCGAAAAGCAATCGCTTGCCGACTCCACCTATTACAACATCTCCCTTCATATGTATCCCATTTGGGAGGAAAAAGGCAACTGGTTGTATGTGGAACAGGCCATGAACTCCATGCAGGATAAGCCCTATCGACAGCGTATCTACGAAGTAAAACGAAATGAAAAAGGGCAATTGGCCAGCTATGTCTATACCCTGCCCAATGACTCACTGTGGATCGGAAAATGGAAAACTCCGGAAGCATTTAATGACCTATCAAAAGGAAACATTGAATTACGGAAAGGCTGTGAAGTGTTATTGACTAAAAAATCAGACAGTCACTTTGTTGGAAAAACCCAAAACGGCACCTGCGAGAGCACCCTCAGGGGAGCAAGCTACGCTATGTCCGCGGTAAAAATCACTTCCTCAGGTATCGAATCATGGGATCAAGGATTTGACCCCGAAGGGAAACAAGTGTGGGGCGCTACCAAAGGCGGTTATGTATTTGATAAATTGGACAATTAAATAAGAAGTGCTAAAGCAGTTGCATGGGCCTTCCCAATAACTATTGCGGCCGATATGGACTAAATTGGTTGGAGGCCGTAAAAAAATCCGGAGCAGAAAGCTGTGATTAAAAAACTCGTTGGGATTCTAAACTCTAAATATCCAATTCCTGAATCAGGATGGCGCGGTTTCATGGTATCTGGGTTAATTGGACTTTTTGTATTTGCCTTCCTATTCTTTTTTAAACCGTTTGATTTCAACATTCTTGATTATTCCAAACTGGAAATCCTGGGCTTTGGAGGTATTACAGCGAGCGTATTTACTTTTTTCTACTGCGTTTTACCTTTATTTAATCCTCACATCTATCCAGAAAAGCAATGGAGTGTTCCCTATGAAATCCTCTTGTTTGTGATAATACTATTTTGTATTTCAACATGTAACGGTCTTTATATCAACTACCTGAACAATTTGGATTTCAGTTGGGGGAACTATTATTGGATTATTAAGAAGACGTATGGTTTAGGTCTAATCCCCATAACCATATATGTGCTTGCAGATTATTCATTCAAAAACAACAAGACCAAACATACCGCAGATGGTTTAAATAAGCGTACCCGTCGTAGGGATGCTCTCAAAACCTCTAAAAGGGTTACCATTTCGTCCAACTTAAAAGACACCTCTTTTGTGCTGGATGAAAGTCAGTTTCTCTTTGCAAAATCCGAGGGTAATTACATTGAAATCAACACACTAAACGAACCCGTTAAGGTATATCGGTTGAATCTAAAGGAGTTGGACCATCAAATTCAAAGTAACTATTTGTTAAGATGTCACCGGTCTTACTTGGTCAACTTGGTGAGGGTGGAAAGAATTACTGGAAACGCACAGGGCCTTAAGTTATATTTTCCAGGAGGCCTTAAAGTACCCGTTTCAAGAAAGTACATTAACCAGGTACGGACCCAATTGGTGGATTTGGTTGGTTGACACTCGGACCATTTCGCTTTACAATCACACCATTTGCTTGACAGTCATCACAAACCTTTGTCATTCATAACATAGACATCTGGTTATTGGATTTCACAGGGTAATTTGGTGGCATGACAAAAAAGTTACTGTTTACGGGTTTTCTGCTTACTGGGGCAATAGCCATGCTCATTATGAGCATTGATTATCTGACAAAGGATATCAATGGTATCATGATCCACAAAGAGGTTTCCAGATTTGCCTGGTATTGGATTGTGCTCAAAACCCATATTGTTAGTGGCATTTTAGCCATTGGCTGTGGGCCTTTTCAATTCATTAAAAGGCTACGAAAGCAGCGACCAAGATTTCATAAAAAACTGGGGTATCTTTATGTGTTGGCAGTTGGCATAAGTTCCATTGCCGGTTTTGTTTCCGCACAATTTGCCATGGGTGGCATAGTTTCCCAAATTGGCTTTAGCATATTATCCGTTTTTTGGTTTTACACCTTAACCCAAGCCATGAGGGGAATTCTAAATGGGGATTCAAAAAAGCATCAATACTGGATGTCTTGCAACTATGCACTAACATTTGCTGCCATAACACAGCGTACCCTGTTATTGACAGTTTTTTTGGTCAACATCCCTTTTATTGAAATCTATCGATTATCAGCTTGGCTACCTTGGCTTTTCAATCTAGCCCTACTCCATTTGTACTTATATAAAAAAGGTCTACTATGAAAATCTCACCCTTCGTATATCTACTACTTCTTTGTTTTCAATACCAAATCCGTCCAGAACATCAATTGGAGGTTAAAATTACGGGAGCAAAGAACTTTACCGGTACCGTTAGACTTTGCCTTGTTGATGACAAGCCCGAAAATTACTTAATAGGTTGTGACCAGGCGTTCACAAAAAAGGTCACTGGCAGTACCACAATCATACCCATTAAAAATTTGCCCTCGGGTTCCTATTGCATTTATGTATATCAGGATGTAGACAATGATGGTAAAATGAACAATGATGGTCTTTTTGGCCTACCCAGCGAACCCTACGGATTTTCAAACAATCCCAGTACCTTATTTGGCCCACCAAAACAAAAGAAATGCCTATTTGAAATCAATTCGAATCAAACCATTGAAATAAAGCTGAAATAGAATTCTTCCCGTATAGCGCTGACCGTTTTTGAACCAAGGAGGCATCCATCGAATACATATCCCATAAAATACTATTTTGGATGAGGTTGGAGGACACCTGACCACAAGCACATCAATCACTACCAACCATACAATATTATTTTTTATCTAGCTCATTTTCTGTACTTTACAACTACATGAAAACACTCGGCAAAACAATAGCCCCCCTGTTATCAGCATTTTTATGGTGTTCCTTGATTATTGCCCAAACCAATGGAGCACCGATAGATCAAAGCAAGCATCAAGGTTTGGTGGCATTGGACCCAGATAGCTCCATTAAAGTCTTATATAGCAAAGGATACCAAGCCGAAGCCAAAAGACAAGCTGACCTCATTTCAGATGCTTACGCCTTTCTTTCAAAAATCATGGGACCTAAAAAAGAATTTTATGTACTAGTGGTGGCTCAAGAAGATTGGTCAAGAAACGCCTACATGTCTATACCGGGATTGCCAGAGTATTACAAGGGGAACATTATTGTGGGCGCAGGACAAAACGCAATGGCGGATGAGTATGCACAGATGATAAGCAGTTTTCCAAAGGAAATGACCAAAGTACTTTACGAGGTTTATCAGAACGATGCTGGACAGTTGGACATGAAATTGTTTTTCGATAAGCTGGCGATTCATGAACTGACCCACAATTTTCAAGACCCCAATAATCAAAGTGGATATTCCGTAAGCAGATGGCTGGAGGAAATTCACGCCAATATGGGCCTCTATGCCTATTACAAAAGTGAACGCCCCAAAGAGCTAAAATACATTACCACCCTCGTTAATTTTAGTCTAAACAATCCTCCACCAAATGCCGAGTTTACTTCCCTAGAAGATTTTGACGCAAATTACTACAAAATGAATCCCAGCGATTATGGTATGTATCAAATGAAGTTTACCAAGGCAGCCGAAAAAATCATAGACGTCTTGGGATATGAAATTCTAGAACCCTTGAATGTATTCCTCATTAAATACGATGAGTCTTTTAAGGATAAAATGGGGGCCTTGGAGTTGAAGACAAAGCTTGGCGAAGAAGTACACCCTCTATTGGCGGAAATGGCAAACAATTGGGAATAAAAAAGGCACCCAAACGGGTGCCTGCAGTCATCATTGTTTCGTCTTTTGATTACCAGCCAAGAACTAGTTTAAACCGCTGTTTTTTCTCTTTTTTCTCAACTGCCCTTTTCGCAGCTTCCTTTTCCGAGTGAACAAACAAATCAATTGAAAAAGGATAGGTTTGCCACATATTGGGATAATAATTCAACTTTTTCATGCTACGGTATTTTAAATAATACGTTGCAAAATTCAATTAGGTAATATTCGGCGACAACGACAAGTTTATCCAATTCATGTGGTATTTTAACATCAAAACGTTCCTTCCGGGCTTTTTAGGACAATTTTGGGAATTAATCCCTATACATCTTCCTTAAATTTAAACTCAACCATGAAACTATCTTATTTAATACTTTCATTGCTTTTAATTTCTCTTGGGTGTTCTCAAAAAGAGGAACAACCACCTAAAGAAATCGCACAAGAGATTTTCAATCCCAAACTGGATTTCAGACCTAATATTCTTTGGATCGTCGCCGAAGATATGAGTCCCAATATACCGGCTTTTGGAGATAGTACGGTGGTTACCCCCACTTTGAATAGACTTGCAAAAGAAGGAATCAGTTATGATAACTTTTTTAGTGCTCACCCGGTTTGTTCTCCCGCGCGGGCATCAATTATTACAGGAATGTACGCCAATAGCATTGGTGCTAGTCATATGCGAACGGGACCATGGATGCTTGAAAATTTACCGGAACATATTATTCAAGGGTACAAATCCCTTCCAGAGGAAAACATTCCCTATGAAGCGGTACCTCCCAAAGAGGTAAAAATGTTTACGGAATATCTGAGGGCTTCCGGTTATTACTGCACCAATAACAACAAGGAGGATTATCAATTTATAAAAACCATGACCGCTTGGGATGAAAGTAATAATAAAGCCCATTGGCGAAATCGGCTTAAAAATGCTCCCTTTTTCTCGGTTTTCAATATTGGGGTAACCCATGAATCGCGAATATGGGCAAAAGCCGAGGATTCCCTTTGGGTGGAGAATGATTTGAATGTTCCCATTCCGCCCTATTTACCAGAAACGGAAATAAGTAAAAATGATGTTCGTAGAATGTATTCCAACATTTTGGAGATGGATACACAAGTGGGAACCCTACTTTCAGAATTAGAGGAAGACGGTCTATTGGATAGTACCATTGTGGTATGGTACACGGATCACGGAGGGCCGTTACCCCGACAAAAACGTCTGTTGTATGATAGCGGAACGAAAGTACCGATGATTATTCGATTTCCTAATGGGCAATTTGCTGGGCAACGGGATGATAGAATGATAAGTTTTATTGATTTGGCCCCCACTACCCTATCATTGGCAAGTATTGAACCGCCGGAATACATGCAAGGTTCCGCTTTTATAGGTCCATTCACAAGAGATGAAGAACCGCAATACGTTTTTGGCGCGGCCGATCGTTTTGACGAATTCACCGATAGAATTCGTTCAGCTCGGGATATACAATACAAATACATCAAAAACTACCAACCGGAAAAACCTATCTATGCAGATGTGGCTTACCGAAAGAACATGCCCATTATGCAAGAACTACTGCGTTTAAGGGAAAGCAAGCAACTTACAGCTGAACAAGCGCTATGGTTTCAGCAACCAAAGGCCAATGAAGAATTGTACGACATCACCAAGGATCCCCATGAACTGCATAATCTTGCCAACGACCCAAACTTTCAGCAGGAATTGGAACGATTGAGAACGGCTTGCGAAAATTGGTTGGATGGAATGGATGATACGGGCCTACGCCCAGAAAAAGAGTTGGTGGAAGCACTTTGGCCCAACGGGATACAACCACAAACAGAAAATCCCGTTTTTACCTATAGCAATGGAAGACTTACGATTGGTTGTCCAACGGAAGGTGCATCATTAGGCTATCGTTTCGTGGAAGACCCTGAAAGCGATGAAAGAGGGGCTTGGAAAGTCTATAATTCCCCTGTCAATGTGCCGGAAAACTCTACAGTGGAAGCCATTGCCCATCGTCTAGGTTACAAAAGAAGCGCCATGAAAACCCTGGTTTTGGGCATGGAAAAATAAATGGTTCGCACAATTCCGAAAGTCAGAAATTTTGATAATTATCCCCAATCTGATCTAGGACATAAAGAAAGGTTTCAAATTCACCAATATGCAACCCTTTGATGGTCTGTTTCCTAAGGCGAATGGCATGCGGCAACACCAAATCAATCACACATTTCCCTTCCGAGGTCAACTCCAACTTAAAGCGTTTTAAATCCCCTTGAAACCGTGTCTTCTTCAACCATCTTTTACGTTCCAGACCCGCAATTACCCGTGAAATGGTGGCTCGGTTCCTAAAATTGGATTGCACGATGTCCCGTTGTGAAGCTTCAGTACCCAATTCATGAACCTGATGTAGAATTACCCATTGCTCAATGGTCATATCGATACCAAGGGATGCAAAGGTGCGTAAATACGCATCCTGAATTTTACGGAGCACCAAATCCAAATGGAGCCCTATTCCCTGTATTTCGTCTATCTGACTAAGCAAAATTTTTCTAAAAATTGATAATAAAATCCTTTTGGTTTTTCAAAATTACGTATTTTTGTTGCATCAACAACAATATTGAAGGAATAACATAAAAAAACACCTCATGGAGACTAGTACAATACCAAAAATTCATGATGAAGCAAAGGACTTCATGCCTATTAATGGTACCGATTACATCGAATTGTACGTTGGCAATTCAAAACAAGCAGCACATTACTACAAGACAGCATTTGGTTTCCAATCTTTTGCCTATGCCGGATTGCGAACGGGTTTAAAAGACCATGAGAGCTATGTGGTTATTCAAGATAAAATTCGCCTTATTTTGACCTCTCCCCTTAAAAGTGGAACCGAAATCGGAAAACACATTGATAAACATGGAGACGGGGTTAAAGTGGTTGCCCTTTGGGTAGATGATGCCACCTATGCCTATGAAACTGCCATTTCTAAAGGGGCAACCTCCTATATGGCACCCAAGGTAGAAGAAGATGAACATGGAAAAGTGGTCCGTGCCGGTATTTACACCTATGGAGAAACCGTCCATATTTTTGTGGAACGCAAGGATTATAAGGGTACTTTTCTACCAGGATTTGTCAAATGGGAAACTCCAGATTACAATCCAGCTGCTACCGGTCTAAAATATGTGGACCATATGGTAGGTAATGTTGGGTGGGACAGAATGAACCATTGGGTGGAATTCTATGAAGAAGTGATGGGCTTTGTGAACATCCTTTCCTTTGATGACAACGACATTTCCACGGAGTACACTGCCCTTATGAGTAAGGTGATGAGCAATGGAAACGGCCGAATCAAATTCCCCATCAATGAACCTGCGGAAGGAAAGAAAAAATCCCAGGTTGAGGAATACCTGGATTTTTACGAAGGTGAAGGCGTGCAGCATATAGCCGTGGCCACTGATGATATTATTAAAACCGTACGGGACTTACGTAGTCGTGGTGTTGAATTTTTGCGCGTTCCTGCCACCTATTATGATGCCGTAACCGACCGCGTAGGAAAAATTGATGAAGACATTGCGCCATTAAGGGAATTGGGGATTTTGGTAGATCGGGATGATGAAGGGTATTTGCTTCAAATCTTTACCAAGCCGGTAGAGCCCAGACCAACCATGTTCTTTGAAATCATTCAAAGAAAAGGGGCACAATCCTTTGGAAAGGGTAACTTTAAGGCATTGTTCGAAGCGATTGAGCGCGAACAGGAACTTCGAGGCACCTTACATTAAAATTTGAGCTATGCCAATTTATCATAAACTCGGAAACATTCCGCAGAAACGACATACCCAATTCGAAAAACCGGATGGAAGTCTCTACTACGAGCAATTGTTCGGTACCATTGGTTTTGATGGGATGTCCTCCTTACTCTATCATGTTCATCGGCCTACCCAAGTAAAAGCGGTTGGCGAACCATTGGATGTAAGTCCAAAAATAGCAGTTGCCAAGAACATCCATTCCCGAAAACTGATAGGATTTGATGTCGCTCCAAAAGATGACTTTTTGCAAGCTCGCGAGCCCCTATTGGTCAATAGTGATGTACATGTGGGATTGGCGGCCCCCAAAAAATCACTGACCGGTTATTTTTACAAAAATTCCGATGCGGATGAGATGTTGTTCATTCATAAAGGTTCTGGTACCCTAAAGACCTTTTTAGGGGACATTCCCTTTGAATATGGGGATTACCTTATCATTCCCCGGGGCATGATCTATCAAATTGAATTTGATACGAAGGAAAATCGTATTCTATATGCGGAATCTTTCCATCCTATTTACACTCCAAAACGCTACCGAAACTGGTTTGGGCAATTATTGGAGCATTCCCCGTATTGTGAACGGGACTATAAATTGCCGCAAGATTTGAAGGCCCATGATGAAAAAGGCGAGTTTTTGATGAAAATCAAAAAACAGGGCATGTTGCACAGCTTGGTGTATGCCACCCATCCCTTTGACGTGGTTGGTTGGGACGGCTACAACTATCCATATGGATTCTCCATCCATAACTTTGAACCCATTACAGGTCGTGTGCACCAACCCCCTCCAGTACATCAAACCTTTGAAACCAGCGCTTTTGTGGTCTGCTCTTTCTGCCCACGGTTGTACGATTATCATCCCAAAGCCATTCCTGCTCCTTATAACCATTCCAATATCGACTCTGATGAGGTATTGTATTATGTGGATGGTGATTTTATGAGTCGGACAGGAATTGGCCCTGGTTACATCTCACTGCATCCAGCGGGTATCCCGCACGGGCCACATCCGGGCACCTACGAAGCCAGTATTGGAAAAAAGGGCACGGAGGAATTGGCGGTCATGATCGACACCTTCAAGCCCTTAATGGTAACCGAAAATGCCCTCAAAATTGACGACGGGGAATATTATAAATCTTGGATAGAATAAAATAAATCTCTAAAATGTCATTCCGAAAGAGCAAAGTGACGAGGAATCTAGTTTTAGATTTCTCTCTTTCGTTCGAAATGACCATAGGAAAGGACAAACATGATCATAAACATTCCTGAAAACTCAGATTTTTCAATACATAACATTCCATTTGGGATATTTTCAACCCAAGACCGTAGCAAACGTGTAGGAATCGCTATTGGTGAGCACATTTTGGATTTGGTGGCAGTTCATGAACTCGGTGTTTTTGATTTTGATGCCGCAGTACTGCACAGAAATGACCTCAATGATTTTATAGGTTTAGGAAAAACAGTTACTTCAAACGTGCGAACCAAAATTCAAGGATGGTTACAAGACGATGATTCTGTCTTAGCGGGAAAGCCTGAATTGTTCATAAAACAATCGGAGGCACAAATGCATATGCCCGTTTGTGTGGGGGATTATACCGACTTCTATTCCAGTATTGAACATGCCACCAATGTGGGTAAAATGTTCCGTGACCCTGAAAATGCCCTTTTGCCCAATTGGAAACATATCCCGGTAGGTTATCATGGAAGGGCGAGCTCCATTGTGGTTTCAGGGGAGCCCATTACCCGGCCCAAAGGACAGACCATTCCCAAAGATGCCACCCAACCCATTTTTGGTCCAAGTCAACGTCTAGATTTTGAATTGGAGATGGGATTTGTGGTAGGTAAAAACACCAAAATGGGTGAATCCGTTTCAACTAAAGAAGCCGAGAATTATATTTTTGGATTGGTGTTATTCAATGATTGGTCCGCTCGGGATATTCAAAAATGGGAGTATGTTCCTCTTGGACCCTTCCTTGCTAAAAATTTCGCTTCCTCCATTTCCCCATGGATTGTTACCTTGGATGCCTTGGAACCATTTCGGGTAGCTGGACCGGCACAAGAACCCAAAGTGTTGCCCTATTTGGAATACGAGGGGGAGAAAAATTATGACATCCATTTGGAGGTTGCCATCAATGATAGCACGGTATGTCACTCCAATTTTAGATATATGTACTGGAATATGGCGCAACAGCTGGCTCATCATACGGTCAACGGCTGTAATGTACATATTGGGGATATGATGGCTTCGGGCACCATTTCAGGTAAGGATGAAAACAGCTATGGATCTATGCTCGAATTGGCATGGATGGGCACAAAGCCGGTTCAATTAAAGGATGGCACGGAACGTAAATTCATCAATGACGGTGATACGGTGACCATGAGAGGATATGGTCAAAAAGGCGATATTCGTGTTGGATTTGGAGAAGTATCTACCAAAGTACTACCAGCAACATGAGCAGAATTATTGACCCATCCAAAATTTCGCAACAAGAGCTGCATGGCATACTATTGACGGCGGTGGCCCCACGGCCCATTTGTTTTGCAAGTACCATTGATAAAGCAGGAAACGTTAATTTAAGTCCGTTCAGCTATTTCAATGTCTTTAGTTCGAATCCGCCAATAATGATATTTTCTCCTGCCCGTAGCGGTCGCGATAATACCCATAAGCATTCGTATCTCAATGTAAAGGAAGTTCCCGAGGTCGTTATCAACATTGTCAACCAAGCGATAGTGGAGCAAATGTCACTTTCAAGTACGGCCTATGACAGGGGCGTTGATGAATTTGTAAAATCAGGGCTTACCGCCGTTAAGAGCGAAATGGTAAAGCCTCCCCGAGTCGGCGAGGCACCGGTCTCTTTTGAATGTGTAGTGAATGAAATCATTGAATTGGCAGAATTGCCTGGTGCAGGTAACCTCATCATTGCAGAAGTCAAACGCATCCATCTCAATGAAGACTACCTTACGGAGGGTACATTGGATACCGAAAAATTGGACTTAATTGGAAGAATGGGTGGTAGTTGGTATGTGAAGGCGAACGGTGATGCATTGTTTGAAATTCCAAAACCCATTCGAACAAAAGGAATCGGCGTGGATGCCCTTCCCAAAGGAATACGGGAAAGCAAGGTGCTTACCGGAAACAATCTTGGACGACTGGGAAATCTGGAGACCCTCCCTTCAAATAGCGAAATGGAAGCATTAAAAAATGATGATGAGATTAGAATGTTGGCAAAAAAAATGGGGGGAAATGTCCAAGAGCACCAAAAGCAATTACACTGGCTGGCTCAGCAGATATTGGAAGATGGAAATACAGCAAAAGCCATGGCTGTTCTTATGCACGCAGAAAATCTGTAGCCATGGAAAAAGATATCACTTCCATTTTTAAGCCTTTTCTTCAACCTAAGGAAGTGTACAAGGGGGGCAAGAACATTCCGATTTCAGATAAAAAGATTTATAAGCTCTCCTCCAACGAAAACCCCATTGGCGCTTCTCCCAAAGCGGTACAGGCATTAATTGAGGCATCCAAAAAAATCGATATATACCCAGATCAATCCGATATTCGGCTTAGGCAGGCCCTGGTAAAGGACTTTAACGGAAAATTGGAAGTGGACCAATTTATCACTGGAAATAGTGGTTCCGAAGTCATTGACATGCTACTAAGGGCTTTCATTTCTGAAGGTGATGAGGTAATTTTTTCGAATCCCTGTTTTTTACCGTATTCCGTGTTTTCACGTTGGTATGGCGCAAAATTGCTGGATATCCCATTGTTGGAACCGAACTATGATTTGGATATTGAAGGCATTCTCAATGCAATTACCTACAACACCAAGGTTATCTTCTTGACCAGTCCAAACAATCCGACTGGTTCCTATGTTCCAAAAGCTATTTTGGAGGACTTTTTAGACCGAGTTCCCAAAAATATTTTGATTGTTTTTGACGAGGTGTATCGCCATTTTGCTGACGCGGAAGATTATGTGACTGCATTGCCCTATGTTTTAAAAGGCCATAATGTATTGGGACTGAACAGCTTCTCCAAAACCTACGGATTGGCGGGCCTTAGAATCGGATACGGATACACCACCAATACTATTGCCAACTATTTACGCCTTATCCAAAAACCCTTCTTAATGCCCCTAACCTCCTTGGAAGCCGCCATTGGAGCATTGAATGACCAAAAATTCATTGAGGAAACGGTAAATACGGTTCATACTGGGCGTGAATTCCTGAGGGATTCCTTTGCTTCACTTGGAATAAAGTTCTGGCCCACCCAGGCGAATTTTTTTATCATCGACCCTCCCCTGCCTGAAATGGAATTCACTGATAAATTGATGGAACAGGGAGTAATGGTTCGTCCTGTATCCCAATTTGGTGCTCCCGGCAAGGTTAGGATTACCATTGGTGATAAGGAAGCAAACCATGCCCTGATATCCGCGATTTCCAAACTATAGCAAACCGAGTTCTTCAAGGGCACAAACAAAGCTTGAGAACCATAATTAACTATAAAACAAACCGATATGTGGCTTTCAACAGGAAGATATTCTGTGCAGTTTGACCAAAAATATTGTCGTTCAAATTGGTAAAAAGTCCATCATCAGGGTTTCCTGACTGGGACACATCTTGCGACCAGACAAGAAAGATTTCGGACCCAGGAATGTACTCCCACCGAATGACCAAGTTAGAACGGAATTGAACGAATGCAAAGTCAGGGTTTCCGAAGGAAAAATCAGTTTCCCCATCCAAATCCTCATCTACGGAATAGGTATCCTCCAAAAATGAAATCTGCTCGGAATCATATTGCAAAAAACGATCATTGAAATTCGAAGCGGTAGCATCGGTAACATGTTTAAATTGGGAGTACCGCCCTCTTGAGATAAAAGGTTGTCCCCAATACTGAACCGTTAGGTTGGGATTGATATTATAATTGAGGCGAATGGACATGCTCAACGTACGTTGCTCAATCTTTCCGTTTAAGTAACGTACCCCATTATTGGTGTCTATATTATCAATGTACTGTAACCTGTCATTATTGATGGTGTATCGAGGAAATACCGAAACACGCAGCGCATTCATTGGCTGATATCGAAACCCAAAACTCACACTGTAGCGTTCTATGGAGTTGTCCAACGCCTTTCTTCCATTTTGGGAAAAATTGAGGCGAAGTTTTTTTCGACCGTCCGTTCCTATATTATTCCAAAAACTCATCCATGGTGAGAATCTAAGTCTTGGACCACCTCGCAGGGCAAAATTGGAATATTGAATGGGTGCATAGTTAATTCCCAAATTGGAAAACCAGTTATTGTCCCAATTCTGCCAGCTGTTGGTATTGAACTGTAAATAATTATGATTGCCCCCAAAATCCCACGCACTCCAATGGTTATAATTGATTCCCACCCTTCTAAAGGTACTATCCGGTTTTAGGGTTCTATACCCTACCCAGGTGTAATGTCTTATGTCATCCGACTCCCTTTGAAAACCAATATCATTCAATTCCAATTCAGGGGAACGCCAAGTTCCTCCACTCTCAAACATAAAATGACCGTCACCTGCTTTGCCTATCTGAAGGTTACCCCCAGTGCCTGTTAAAGAGGTTCTATCATCATCAACCTCGACATGGTCAGCATCCACCCTTTGAAATAGATGGGTAATGGATTCTTGGGTATTTTGTATGGCTTCGGCATTTCCACGAACATGACTCCAATTGATGTTACCGCCCACATACCAATCCCTATTGTTCCATTGATGTTTAAAGTCAAATCCTCCGGTATAAGCCTGGCGATGTAAGAAACTGATGTTCTCCGTTAGGGCGTCCCTATTGACAGCGGTAAAAATTCCTCCTATATATGAATTTCTATCATTGAAGTCCTTCTGTAACCTACTGACAAAGTAATTGGTCAAAGGCTCAACTATTTCCCTTCTTCGATTACCGTTGTTGTCAATAGTGGCATATTTTCTTGCGGTTACACTTTCCAATACGCCAATGGCCCAACCGTCCTTGGTCTTACCACTGAATTTTGAAGCGCCTATAATCTGTGTATTCTCAGGTTGATCTACAAATTCCCCATCCTGGGTGCTGGGAAAACCTTGAGGACTCCGTCCTATGCGCCTACTGTAAAAGACATTATCCGAACCAAAGGTATTGCCTGCCTGGGACTGGGACAGGTTAAAGTCAAAAATATTATTGTTCTCGACAAAAAATGGTCGCTGCTCCCGAAAGAAAATCTGAAAGCCGTCCAATGCGATAGCCGAGGGGTCCGCCTCAACTTGACCAAAATCCGGATTAACCGTCAAATCCAAGGTCAGGTCATTGGTAATTCCAATTTTGGCATCAAGACCAAAGTTAATATCCGTTTCATCCCCTGTTCTAAACGGATTTCCTTCTTCCGCCTCATAGGTTTCCCCACTTGCAACGGTATAAGGCTGTATTTCCAGTTGCTTTTGGGGTTCAATATTCTTTAATCCATGAAGTTCCCCAAATTCACTTACCCATCCAGGGGCATCCAGGGGTATGCGCTGCCAAAGCGAGCGTTCCTCCTCACGAAAAAAGCGTCTTGTCGACTGCAATCCCCAAACTGGATTTTCCTCCCTACTAAATTTTATCTGGCTAAATGGTATTTTCAATTCCGCAGTCCAACCCGTATCATCGACATTGGTACGCGTATACCAAATAGGGTTCCAACTATCATCCCAATTATTGCCATTTTCTGAAACCAGTTCATCTCCTTTTACTCCAGCCGCCGTTACCGTAAACGAGAATGCCGTACGCTTGTCGTGATAGCTGTCTATATTGAATTCTACCCAGTCCCCATCAAAGCCATCCCTTCGTGACATTCGTCGAACAATGTTTTCAGGCTCTGCATCGAAGCACCGTACCCCTATGTAAAGGAATTTACTGTCGTAAACAATTTTAAACTTGGTTTGAAAACTGGGAGGTGTATTTTCATCAGGTCTGTTCTCAATATAATCTCCAGCCCAATCCACTACATCCCAAATAGGGTCGTTTAAGAGACCATCGATTATAGGCGGTTGGTCTTCGCCTATCCCCTGCGTCACGTAAATTTTCTTGGCAATCGTCTCTTCGGTATTGTCCTTGTTGGCTTCTTCGGGTTCTGCTTCTACCAAATCCTGTGAAAAGCTTGCCAAAGAGATAACAAGGGCAATCAGGGCTAGGGTTGGTTTACGCACGACCGTTCGTTTTTTGATGGATGTGAAGTAAAGACTCGGCTATTCTTTAATCGTTACACTTATAAAGTTTTTTTTGACTTTTTTAACATTATAATTGTCGTTTTGGATGTGAGCAAAACATGAATTTCAATTTCATTAAATATTCTCCTGTAGCGATTTGTATTTCAATCTAATAATTGTACATTTGCACCCCGTTTGAGGAAAACGGATTGATTTATAACACATTTCGAGGAAATGGATACATTAAGTTACAAAACAATTTCAGCCAATAAAGCTACCGTAAATAAGGAGTGGTTGTTGGTGGATGCAGAAGGGCAAACATTGGGTAGATTGGCCTCCAAAGTTGCCAAAATATTACGGGGCAAATACAAGACAAATTTTACCCCACATGTGGATTGTGGAGACAATGTGATTGTTATCAATGCGGAGAAAATCCAATTGAGCGGAAACAAATTGGAAGAAAAGACCTATTTGAGATATACCGGCTATCCCGGTGGGCAAAGGTCCATTACGGCCAGTGAGCTTCTGAACAAGCATCCTGAAAGGCTAATTGAAAAGTCAGTAAAGGGAATGCTCCCAAAAAACAAATTAGGTGCCGATTTATTCCGCAATCTTAAAGTATTTGTTGGGGCTGAGCATACCCACGAAGCACAAAAGCCAAAAGCTATTAACCTAAACGACTACAGATAATGGAGGTGGTTCATAAAATAGGAAGAAGAAAAACTGCAGTTGCAAGAGTATATGTTTCTGAAGGAAAAGGTAATATCACGATCAACAAAAAAAAGCTTGAGGAATATTTTACCACAGGACCATTGCAATACAAGGTGAAGCAACCATTCGCACTTACGGACAACGAGGGAAACTTTGATGTAAATGTAAATGTATATGGTGGTGGCATTACTGGACAGGCAGAGGCAGTGCGATTGGCACTTTCCCGGGCGATGTGCGAAATCAACGAAGAAAATCGCGAGGTATTGAAGCCAGAAGGTCTACTGACCCGTGACCCTAGAATGGTAGAGCGCAAAAAATTTGGACAGAAGAAAGCGAGGAAGAAATTCCAGTTCTCCAAACGTTAATATGTATGCACGGTTCGCCGTGTCTTTTATAAAAAAGCTTGAGTTTTCAAGCATAGGTTCATTGAAAATCCAGCTCAATTTAGAACAAGCTGGTCATAATTAAAACAAATGTTGTCGTTGTTCCGGAAAAGGAAAATCGACTTTTTTGGAAACTAGTTTAGCATCTAAATGGTTAGGGCGATTCTTTTAAAATAGATGACCACCTCGCCATTGCTATCTCAACGGAACGTAAACTAAGTAACAAAATGGCAAACAACACAGAAGTTAAAAACTTATTGGAAGCAGGTGTGCACTTTGGCCACCTAACACGCAAGTGGAACCCGAACATGGCTCCTTATATCTACATGGAGCGCAACGGTATTCACGTAATCAATCTTTACAAAACGGCCGCTAAATTGGAAGAAGCCAAGGAAGCCATGCGTAAAATCGCAGCTTCTGGGCGTAAAATCCTATTTGTGGCGACTAAAAAACAGGCAAAGGATATTGTTGCCGACAAAGTGTCCAAGGTAAACATGCCGTACATCACTGAAAGATGGCCCGGTGGTATGTTGACCAATTTTGTCACCATTAGAAAAGCGGTCAAGAAAATGACTTCCATTGACCGTATGAAAAAAGACGGAACGTTCAACACACTTTCTAAAAAAGAAAGATTGCAAGTTGACCGTCTAAGGGGAAAATTGGAAAAAAACTTAGGTTCTATTGCTGATATGACGCGTTTGCCTGGGGCCATTTTCATCGTGGATACCATGAGGGAACACATTGCCGTAAAGGAAGCGATGAAATTGAACATTCCAATTTTTGCCATGGTAGACACCAATTGTGACCCAAGACCCGTTGATTTTGTGATTCCAGCTAACGACGATGCTGGGAAATCTATAGAAATCATCATGTCTGAAGTTACAGAAGCCGTGGCTCAAGGCTTGGCAGAACGCAAGGCGGATAAACAAGCCGAAAAGGAAACTGCTTCAGAACCAAAGGCTGAAACAGTTGCTGCTCCAAAACAGGAAGCTGCTGCCCCAAAAGAGGAAAAAACAGAAAAAGCTGCATCGAAACCAAAAGAAGAGGTAAAAAAAGTAGCAAAACCGGACGACTTAACCAAAATTGAGGGAGTGGGTCCAAAAGCGGCAGAAGCCTTATCCGCAGCGGGTATCGCTACTTTTACAGATGTGGCAAATGCCAAAGCTGATACGATGAAGACTATACTCACCGATGCCAGTCCCAGATTGGCTCACCTTGACCCTGGTTCTTGGGCCAAGCAAGCAAAAATGGCTGCAGACGGTAAATGGGACGAACTAAAAGAATGGCAAGATAATGCCAAAGGTGGAGTTGAAGATTCTGAAGAGTAATTTAACATTGAGCTAAAACAAAGCACATGTGCTGTGCTTTACTTTACATAACTTTAAAAAGACGTAACAAATGGCAAATATTACCGCCGCAGATGTAAATAAGTTGCGAAAAATGACCGGTGCTGGCATGATGGATTGCAAAAAGGCATTGGTTGAAGCAGAGGGAGATTTTGATAGGGCAATTGAAATCTTAAGAAAGAAAGGTCAGAAAGTTGCTGCAAAAAGAGCAGATCGAGATTCTTCTGAAGGTGCAGCAATAGCTAAGGTAAATGGTGAGAACACCTCTGGGGTTATCATTTCATTGAACTGTGAAACTGATTTTGTGGCCAAAAACGAAACTTTTGTCGGTTTGGCCAATGAATTGGCAGATTTGGCCCTTGGTTTTGATTCAAAAGAAGACTTTTTAGCTGCCCCGTTTAACGGCATGAGCGTAGCTGAAAAATTGACCGAACAAACCGGCGTCATAGGTGAGAAAATTGAAATCGGCAGTTTTGAAAAATTGGATGCTCCCTTTGTCGGTTCTTATATCCATGCCGGAAACAAAATTGCCACTTTAGTAGGGTTGTCGGCTAATGTAAATGGTGCGGCCGTAGCTGCCAAAGATGTAGCTATGCAAGCTGCTGCAATGAATCCAGTTGCATTGAATGAGGAAGGTGTAAATCAATCCGTTATTGACAAGGAGATTGAAATCGCCAAGGATCAGCTGCGACAGGAAGGAAAGCCTGAAGCTATGTTGGATAACATTGCCAAAGGAAAACTAAAGCGTTTCTTTAAAGACAACACCTTGGTCAACCAGGCTTTTATCAAGGATAGCAAGCAAAGCGTTTCCCAATACGTCAAATCTGTGGATGCTGGATTGGAAGTCACCGGTTTTTCAAGGGTTGCCCTAGGTTAAACCAAAAAGGTCCAATATTGTTACAAAAGCCCCAACCTAAGTTGGGGCTTTTTATTATCAAAATTGGTCTTCAGCTATTAACCTCCAAGTTTTGCAACCAAGGGCACAAATTCAGGGAAAAAATCAGTTTTGTAATTGAATCCTTCAGCATCTGCACATCTCACGGCTACAATTTGAGATTCTGGTACCACCACTAAATAGTTACCTCTATACCCATCTGCATAATAAGCTTTAATAGTTGTGGCGTATATCCTTTTACTAGATTGCAGATCCCCACCTAGATTCCTATTCAATATTACATTCCAATTATCCCCTAGGACGAAATTCAACGCATTATAAAATTCATATTTTGAATTGTACAAAACACCTTTAATGGATTCCATTTTGTCAAGAAATTCTTTTGGGACATTGCTGTTTTTCCATGATTCCCAAATTTCTTCGTTAACAATTCTTTTTTCATATTCAGGTAATCTCCACCAGAGTAGCCCCCAAATCGGAGTAAATTTTTGACTTGGCTTTAAGGATTCATTAATCCATTCCTCACTGATTATGCGTTTTCCGTTGTAAAGTCCCTTGTTCAATACAAGTTCACCGAACTTTATAAAATCTGAGGGCTTGATAATAAAAGCCCCATGGACCGTGGGATTTCCTGATTTATCTTTTATCCACTTATAACCCTTAATCCCCAAAGGTTGAAAAAAGTAAGTTTCGAAAAAAGAGTCAAATGACTTCCCTGATAACTTTTCAACTACTCCGCCTAGCAACGCCACGGCTTTATTGTTGTAGCTCACTGTTGTCCCAGGTATATCGGACAACTCAGCTGCCAAAGCCAGTTCTATGATATTTTCAATTTTATATTCAGGTGGCGGCTCCAATTCCAAACTAGCATTGGGGTGGTTCTGGATTCCTGAAGTATGATTTAAAAGCATACGTACCGTGACATCTTTTTTTTTGTCCTGTTTCCATTGCGGATATATAGTATGAATGGGTTGATCCAAGGAATCCAGTAACTTATCATCAAGCAATTTGCCTATTGCCAAACTTGCCAAAGACTTGCCGGCAGAAGCAATATATATGGGCTTTTCTACCTGATTCTGGAAGTTTTCATAAATTATCTTGCCATTTTTTTTGATTACAACGGCATCTGAGTGTGTATAAAAAGCCTTTTCCTTTATCTGTCTTAATATGGAATCCTGTATCCCTTGAGCACAGAGATTCAAAGAAATCTGCACAAAAAATAAATAGTTTATTATTCTTTGCGCAGATTTTAAAACTGACCTCGACATAATAAAACCTTCGTTTTACGCTCCTGCTTTATTTCGATTTTATCATTATATCTCCATTAAAGGTCTTGAACAACATTTCAGGGCCACCCCCATTAATGGTGCCCTTTACCCATTGTTCTACCTTTACGCGATATTTTCCAGAGGAGTTGTTTTTATCGACCTGGGGTTCGTTCTTGGATATATCCATATCAAAGTCCGTATAGACATCCCCCATATCCGATTTGGCTTTCACATTTGCCTTTAGGGACTTTGGAAAGGTAACATCCACATCTCCGTTGAAACTACTAAAGGCCATATCCTTACCTGTTGAGATACTATTAAAACTCACTTTCAGTTCCCCGTTGGTTGTGTTGGCCAGCACTGAACCACTTACGGATTCCAAGGTAATATGGCCATTTATATTACTAATTTCCATTTCTCCATTTATACCCTGTACATGAATATCCCCGTCATTAATGGTCTTTAATTTCAAGGAAAAATCTTTTGGTACCTTGATGAACAAATCTGTTTTTTTGTTCCATAGTTCATTTTGAATCTGAACTACATTATCATCTTCTTCAGCACCAATATTTAGGCTGGAGCTGGAAATCTTTTTCATCCCCTTTGAATCCTCACTATTTTTCTTTCCACAACTTCCACAGTCGCCATGCCCTTCACTTACTGTTGCTTTTACAATGACCTCTTTTCCCTCGTATGCCTCAACACTAATGGAACCCGATATTTGGTTCACTACCAATTTTCCGGGACTGTTTGGGTTGCTAAGGGGAACCGAGAACAAATCAATTTCTTTTTCTTGGGCCTTCACCATTCCTATGGTAAAAAAACTCAATGCTAATAGGATACTACACTTTTTCATGACTTTATATTTTTTTGATAAATACATTTCCGTTTAGGGTTTCAAAATCCAGCTGAAGACCACCTTTTCCTATTTGGACCACAGGGGTAGATCGATATTTGAATTTCCCCTTGCGCTTTTCACTGGTTTCTTTTTTGGTACGCACATATTGCCGCTCCACATTAAAATCGGTAAAAAGTTCGCCGTTCATGCTCTTGAAGGAGACATCGGCACTCAAGGCATTTTGATAGGTAATATTGATATCCCCGTTCAAGGAATAGTACTTGGAATCTTCTTCAGGGTTGCTGGCATAGGACACGTTTACCTCCCCATTGATGCAATGAAGATTGGTTTTGCCCGCCACATTTTCCAAATCAATACCACCATTGACGTTGTTTACCTTAATAAAGCTTCCACTGGTATTGGTCACAAAAATATCCCCGTCATTTACCGTACTCACATTTAGATTAATCCCTTGAGGAACCTTCACCTTAAAGCTCAGCTTATGTTGATAATCCGGTTCTTCATAATTATTGCACCAATCAAATCGAAGGCCTTTCTCATTGTAAGAGATATAAGGAGCATCGGGGTGAACAACCCATCTATTTTCCTGCTCCACTACTTTGATGTCCAACTCTTCTTTACCCAGCTCCAAATCTTCTTGACTGTTAGCTATAATTTTTTTGTCAATGGAAATCTGGATCGTACTTCCTGAATACCCTTCCACGCGTATTGGGCCAAAGATATTTTTCAACACCAAAGTGTTTTCCGCACTTTTATTTTTAAAGGATAGCTCCTTATTTAGGGTCTCCTCAAAAACCTTCTCTTGGGCATTACCCAAACAGTATCCCATTAATAGCACCACTGTTATAATTGTTACTTGTTTCATTGTTTAAAATTGACTGTTCGTAATTTGATTTTGTTCCAAAGGGAACGGATAACTATTTAAATGATTGATTTAATGGTTTTCTCTATTTTCTTCTTGACCGTGGTATCCAACTCAGGCTTTTCCAGCAATTGCTTGAATGGTTCTATGGATTTCTTTTCTTCCAGTGCCAACATAAGATTGGCTAGGGTAACTTGAATTATAGGGGACTCTTGATTGGGTATGGACTGGATTAAACCTTGCCTCACTTTTGGGTTTTCCACGTAATTCGTCAATGACTCTATGGCCGCTAATCGTACGTTCACATTTGGGTCCATGTTCAAGGTTCTAAGGAGTGCATTGATTACCTGATCATCTACCCTACCTATTTTATTGGCTTCACTCACTCCTTCCAATCGTTTGTTTGCAGAGTTCTGTTCCAAGAGCGTAAGCACCAATTTTTCTCGCACCTGTTCCGTTTCAGAATCTACTACGGTACCATCCCCAATGCTAGAAGGGACATCTTTGGTATTCCATAAATACCCCCCAACCAATACTAAAAACAGTAGACCATAGGCCAGCTGTGGTTTCATCAACCAACGTAAAAGGTCATTGAGATACTCCTTTAAAGGGGAATGATTTTTTCGCTGCTTTTCAATTTCGTTGCCCAAAACGTAAAAGAAAGTATTATCCATCTCCGGAGAAGGTTCAGGCACCTTTATCCCGTCCATTATTTTCCAAACTTCCTTGAATTCCGCAAACTGTCTTTTGAAATTGTCATCATCCAAAAGCTTTTCAAACCCTTCCTTTTCACTTTCCAAAAGGGTTCCCCTTAAATAATCCAAAGCCAATAGTTCAAAATCTTCCTTCTTCATGTGATTATGTTATTTGCATTCCGTGAACAATTTGTTTGAGGTCTTTTAGTGCCCGATGAGCTCTTACTTTAGCTGCACCTTCGGAACACCCCAAAACATTTCCTATTTCACTGAATTTCATTTCCTTGAATTTGCTTAACACCAAAACTTCTCGTTTTTCATGGTCCAACTTCATCATTGCCCTTTGAATTAAGGCAACATTGTCTTTCCGATTCATTTGTTCTTCTATGGTATCGTTGTCTTCAATCTTGTATTCCACTTGTGTCAGGTCTGTAAATTTTTGTCCATTTTTTTTGTGATAATCATATCGAACATTTCTTGCCGTACTGAACATCCAAGCCAAAAAGGAACCCTCACCACTATACGTATGCCTGTACTTTAATAGGCGTACAAATACACTCTGAACCAAATCCTCACTCAAGCTTGGGTTAAAATTCATATTGTAAAAGAACCCGAACAACCGTTTTTTATGGCGCTCATATAGTAATCCAAGCTTGTCCAGATCACCGGATTTTACTTTTAGCATCAATGCGTTATCGGTCAGTTCTTGCATTTGGTTTTCTGTGTTCAAAGGGAATACTGGTATGGAATAAAAAGGTTACAAAAAGTATCCAATTTTTTTGAAAAAAGTCCCGATTGACCAATAAAAAGGGGCTATTGGCCCAAAAGAATTTTGATTATTTTTGTCGGGATTTCAAAATTCCATTGATGAAATACAAACGAATTCTCCTGAAATTAAGTGGGGAAGCGCTAATGGGCGAACAACAATACGGTATTGACCCCAAAAGAATCCAAGAATACGCAGAGGATATTAAGGCCGTGGTGGACAAGGGAGTGGAAATGGCCATTGTGATTGGTGGAGGAAATATTTTTAGGGGAATGAAGGGAGTTGGACAAGGAATGGATCGTGTGCAAGGTGATCATATGGGAATGCTGGCCACGGTTATCAATGCCTTGGCACTTCAAAGTGGATTGGAAGGGATTGGCGTTGAAACCAGAGTGCAATCCGCTATTAAAATCAATGAAGTGGCCGAACCCTTTATTAGACGAAGGGCCATGCGGCACTTAGAAAAAGGAAGGGTGGTCATTTTTGGTGGGGGAACTGGTAATCCTTACTTCACCACGGATTCAGCCGCTGTTCTCAGGGCCATTGAAATTAAGGCCGATGTTATTTTAAAGGGTACCCGAGTAGATGGAATTTATACTGCAGATCCAGAGAAAGATAAAAGTGCCAAAAAATTTGATTCACTTTCTTTTGACGATGTGCTGAACAAGGGGCTAAAGGTAATGGACACCACAGCATTTACACTAAGCCAAGAGAATGAATTACCTATTGTCGTATTTGATATGAATACTCGAGGTAATTTGATGAAAATTGTTGTCGGAGAAAATATAGGAACCGAAGTGTATTGATCGGTACAAAAATTGACTCTTAAAACGAAAATTCGTTTCCATGAATGAAGAAATAGAACTTATACTGGACACCACCAAAGAGAGTATGGATGGAGCCATGTCCCATCTAGAAAAAGCATTTATCAAAATTAGGGCAGGGAAAGCCAGTCCCGCGATGCTGTCCACTGTGATGGTGGAGTATTATGGTTCCCAAACCCCCTTATCGCAGGTGGCCAATATTAATACACCGGATGCCCGCACTATTTCTGTACAGCCATGGGAAAAAGCCATGATTCCAGAAATTGAAAAGGCCATCATGAATTCCAATTTGGGCTTTAATCCTATGAACAATGGAGAAAGCGTTATCATCAATGTGCCACCGTTGACAGAAGAGCGCCGAAGGGATTTGGTAAAACAGGCAAAAGCAGAAGCTGAGGACGCCAGGGTAAGCATCAGAAATGCCAGACAGGATGCTAATAAAGAGCTAAAAAGAATGGACATTTCGGAAGACCTTCTAGGGAATGCAGAAATTGATGTTCAAGAACTTACCGACAATTACATTCAAAAAGTGGAAAACGTGCTTCAACTCAAGGAGGCAGAAATAATGAAGGTTTAGTTTAAGGGTAGTTTCTAGGCTTAGACTTATCCGTTTTTTACCTTTGCAGCCAATTTCCAGTAGATGTTAAAGGAGTTTTTGCAAGGATTTTGGTCAACTACCGCTAGGCTTATCCTGAGAAATAGGATTGCCATTTTAATGGTCATTACAGGGGTTACCGTGTTTATGGGATTGCAATGGAAACACATGCGATTTTCCAATACCGAGGCCAACGTTTTACCAGATGACCATTCAGAGACTTTACAATATGAGGAATTTGTTTCCATTTTTGGACAAGAAGACAATGCCATTGTCCTAGCCGTTCAAGATAGTCTCTTATTCCATCCCGAAAACTTCAATCGCTGGAATAGGCTTAGCAAACAATTCCAGGCTAATCCAGAAGTCAATCTGGTTCTTTCAACGGATAACCTTCAAGAACTGGTAAAGGATAACGAAAAACAGGAGTTTGTTTTAAGGCAACTGGTTCCAAATGAACCAACTTCTGAAAAAGCGGTGTTGGCCATTAAGAATAAGCTTTTTGAACAAATGCCATTCTATGAAAGCTTAATCTTCAATGGGGAAACCGGAACCATAAGGACGGTTATTTACTTGGACAAGGATATTTTGAATACTTCGGTCCGTAATGAATTTATCCTAAGTGACCTGGAAAACCTCATCACTAATTTTGAAAATGAGACCCATCTTGATGTAAGGGTCTCTGGTATGCCCTACATTAAAACTTGGAATTCAAAAATCATCATTGATGAGATAGGAAAATTCATTATTGCTGCCCTAGCCGTTACTTCCCTCATCTTCTTTTTCTTCTTTAGGAGCTTTAGGGCCACATTCATCTCAATATGTGTTGTTATTATTGGTGTTATGTGGACTTTTGGTATCCTCGGCCTTTTTCAATACGAAATCACGATATTGACAGCCCTTATACCTCCCCTAATCATTGTTATTGGAATTCCCAATTGCATTTTTCTCATCAATAAATACCAACAGGAAGTAAAGAAGCACGGAAACCAAGCCTTATCCCTACAACGGGTCATCACCAAAATTGGAAACGCTACCCTCATGACGAATGTCACAACGGCTTTAGGGTTTGCTACCTTCATTATTTTGGATAGTGACCTACTGAAAGAATTTGGTGTCGTGGCCTCTCTTAGCATTCTTTGCATTTTTATTTTATCCCTTACCATCATACCTATTGTTTACAGTTTTATGGCCATCCCCAAATACAAGCATCTCAAGCATTTGAACAAAAAGTGGATGGACACCTTTGTGAACTGGATGGAAGGTGTCGTTCGGAATCATCGCATTGCGGTTTACATCACTGCAGTAACTGTCTTGGTATTGAGCATCATTGGAATCTACCAAATCCAAATAACCGGCAGTAGAATTGAAGACCTTCCAAAAAATGCAAAGTTCTTTAAGGATATTCGTTTTTTTGAAAAGGAATTTGATGGGATAATGCCCGTGGAAGTGGTGGTAGACTCCAAAAAGAAAAATGGAATAGCAAAACTGGCCACGCTTCGACGTATGGATAGACTATCCCAGGAGATTGACGAAATACCGGAACTGTCAAAGACCTTATCCGTGGTTAACCTAGTAAAATATTCAAAACAAGCGTTTTACAACGGAATTCCAAAATATTATCAACTGCCTACCACCCAAGAGAATAACTTCATTATGGACGTGGCACGGAAGTCTTCGGAAAATGGAAATCTTTTGGAAAGTTTTGTGGACAGCACAGGTCAAATCGCTAGAATGACCACTTTCATGCGTGATGTCAAAACTCCTCGCATGGAGGAAATCGAGGAAGATTTGTTAAAATCAATTTCTAAGATATTTCCTGCTGAACGTTACAATGTATACATGACCGGAAAGGCCTTATTGTTCCTTAAAGGCACAAAATATTTGATAAAGAACCTATTGCTGTCCTTGGCCTTGGCCGTAGGTCTTATTTCCCTATTTATGGCCTATTTGTTCCGTTCCTTTAGGATGATTTTGATTTCGTTGGTCCCTAACCTTTTGCCTTTGGTCATTACCGCAGGACTCATGGGCTTTTTGGGGATTCCCATAAAACCTTCGACGATTTTAATATTTAGCATTGCGTTCGGAATATCCGTGGATGATACCATCCATTTTCTTGCAAAATATCGACAGGAATTGACAGCAAGTAAATGGCACATCAAAAAATCAGTATATAACGCACTAAGGGAAACAGGGGTAAGTATGTTCTATACTTCAATAGTCCTTTTCTTTGGCTTTTCCGTGTTCATTATTTCCAGTTTTGGTGGAACACAGGCCATGGGAGGCTTAGTCTCGGCCACGTTGTTATTTGCCATGCTATCCAATCTTATTTTGCTTCCTTCCCTACTATTGTCATTGGAAAGAAATATCGCCAATAAGAAAACCTTCAAAAAACCTCAAATCGATGTGCTTCCGACGCAGGATATCGATGGGGAGACGAGCTAGTTTTCTTTATAATTACCCGTTCTACTTGGGCTAAAGAATTATCTTTGGGGCTTAATTTTGGTGACCAATGAAGGATTCATTTTCCATTAAGCAATTATTGAGCGAAGAAGCAAAATCACAGGAAGTTATGGTTCAAGGATGGGTAAAGACCTTTAGGAGCAATCGCTTTATTGCCCTGAACGATGGCTCAACCATAAATAACATCCAGTGCGTTGTGGATTACGAAAACTTTGATGAAGAACTGATCAAATCCATTTCCACAGGTGCAGCCGTGAGGATTACGGGAAATTTGGTTCAAAGTCAAGGCCAGGGCCAATCCGTTGAAATTCAAGTGAACGAACTTTTTATCCTTGGAAAATCCGATGCTGAGACCTATCCTATACAGCCCAAAAAACACACCATGGAGTTTTTGCGGGAAAAAGCACATCTAAGGGTGCGGACCAATACCTTTTCGGCCGTAATGAGGGTACGGTCTGCTTTGGCCTTTGCCATTCATCAGTATTTTCAACAGCACGGGTTTTATTATATGCACGCCCCCATTATCACAGGTTCCGATGCGGAAGGTGCTGGGGAAATGTTCCGTGTCACCACGCTGGATGCCAAAAATCCACCACTTACTGAAGAAGGGAATGTAAACTACAAAGAGGATTTTTTTGGCAAGGAGACCAACCTTACGGTTTCCGGACAGCTAGAGGCTGAAGCCTACGCCATGGGACTAGGAAAAGTGTACACCTTTGGACCAACATTTAGGGCAGAGAATTCAAATACGTCACGTCACCTAGCGGAGTTTTGGATGATTGAACCGGAAATGGCCTTTTATGACCTGCATGCGAACATGGACTTGGCAGAAGACTTTATAAAAGGTGTACTTCGCTACGTGCTTGAAAATTGTAAAGACGACTTGAAGTTTTTGGAAAAGCGATTGTTGGACGAAGAAAAGACCAAGCCACAAGTAGAAAGAAGCGACATGTCCCTTATTGAAAAACTTCACTTTGTGGTGGACAACAACTTTAAGCGGGTCACCTATACAGAAGCCATTGATATCCTAAGAAACTCAAAACCCAACAAAAAGAAAAAGTTTGAGTACCTAATTGATGAATGGGGCGCCGACCTTCAAAGTGAGCACGAACGTTTTCTTGTTGAAAAACACTTTAAATGCCCCGTGATCCTTTTTGACTATCCCGCTACTATAAAGGCATTTTACATGCGTTTGAATGAAGACGGAAAAACGGTACGTGCTATGGACGTATTGTTTCCAGGAATTGGTGAGATTGTAGGTGGCTCCCAACGTGAGGAACGCCTTGAAGTACTACAACAAAAAATGGCAGATCTGGGCATCCCCGAGGAAGAATTATGGTGGTACCTGGATTTACGGAAATTTGGCACAGCGATACACAGTGGATTTGGCCTTGGTTTTGAACGCCTGGTTTTGTTTGCCACCGGTATGGGAAATATACGGGATGTTATTCCTTTTCCCCGTACACCGCAAAATGCTGAATTTTAATTTCGATTCTTTAACTTTAGAATATTGGAACCTGCTGTATAATGCTCAAACAACACTTACAGTTTAAACTTTCCCAAAAGCTTTCTCCCCAGCAAATTCAATTAATGAAATTGATTCAATTGCCCACACAGGCGTTTGAGCAACGCTTGAAACAAGAATTGGAGGAAAATCCTGCTTTGGAAAGTGGCAAGGAAGAATCCACTTCTTTGGAGGATACCTATGAAGATGTATATGATGAGCATCAGGACAGTGAAACCATTTCAACGGATGACATCAATATTGATGAATATCTTAGTGATGACGAGATTCCTGATTATCGGACCCAGATCAGCAATTACAGTGCGGATGAAGATGAGAAAAGCGTTCCCTACGCCGCAGGAATATCATTTAATCAATATTTAATCAATCAGCTGAGCACTATTTATCTCAATGATGAAGAATGGGCCATTGCAGAGTTTTTGGTTGGCAGCGTGGATGAAAGCGGTTATATACGCAGACCCGTTACGGATATTATGGATGACCTGGCTTTTACCCAGAATATCTATACGGACGAGAAAAAGATTGAAGCTGTATTGAAAACCGTACAAGAATTGGATCCCCCTGGGGTGGCGGCACGTTCGTTGGACGAATGTTTGGCGATACAACTTAGAAGAAAAGAGCCTACTTCTTGCGTAGTATTGGCCTTAGCTATTATTGAAAAATCGTTTGACCAGTTTACCAAGAAACACTATAGTAAATTACAAGCGAAGCATGACATCACCGAAGGTGAGCTTAAGGAGGCCATTGCAGAAATTGAAAAACTCAACCCCAAACCAGGCGGTTCTTTTGCAGGTAACAACCGAATTGTGGAACATGTTGTGCCCGACTTTTCCATCAAAATAGTTGACGGGGAACTGGAACTTACACTTAATGGCAGGAATGCACCAGAACTCCATGTTTCCAAGGAATATTCCAATATGCTCAAGGGATATAAAAGTGCCAAGGATAAAAGTAAATCCCAGAAGGATACCGTACTGTTCATCAAACAAAAACTGGACGCTGCCAAGTGGTTTATTGATGCCATTAAGCAGCGACAGCAGACGCTTTTCGTTACGATGAACGCTATTATGCATTATCAAAGAGAATACTTCTTAACAGGGGATGAACGAAAGTTGAGACCCATGATACTCAAAGATATTGCTGACCAAATTGATATGGACGTTTCTACGGTCTCGAGAGTGGCCAATAGTAAGTATGTGGACACTCCTTATGGTACAAAACTCATCAAGGAATTCTTTTCAGAATCCATGAAAAATGAGCAAGGCGAAGATGTTTCCACAAAAGAAATAAAAAAGATTTTGGAAACCGTTATTAAGGAAGAGGACAAGAAAAAACCTTTGACCGATGACAAACTAGCCAAAATACTTAAGGAAAGGGGCTATCCCATAGCCAGAAGAACGGTGGCCAAATACAGGGAACAGTTAGGACTTCCAGTAGCCCGCCTTCGAAAACAAATCTGATGCGTTATCTCCTAAAAGGTGTATCCTACGTTTTCCACCCCTTGTTTATACCAATCGGCGGAACACTTTCCTATTTTTTGGTAACTCCACGACTGAATTCCCTTCAGCTTCAAAGCGGTAACATCCTTCCCATATTCATTTTGACCATTATCATTCCCATTATCCTATTTCTTATATTAAAAAATCTCGGCCTCATCTCTTCCATATTTGCCCCCAAACTAGGGGAGCGCAAATATCCCCTATATTTTAGTATGATCATTTACTTGATGATTCTGTACAAAGTGATACCATTGAACTACATTAATGAGCTGTACTACTTTTTTGTTGGTCTATTGATTGCCACCTTTACCGTACTACTTTTGGTATTTACCAGAATAAAGGCAAGTATCCACCTTATGGGCATGGGAAGTATTTTGATTTATTTGATTGGACTGAGTATCCATTTTGAAGTCAACATTACGTTTGCCATAGCATTATTCACACTAATGACCGGAATAGTAGCTACATCAAGACTGTTCATGAAAGCCCATTCCAAAGTTGAGCTACTGATTGGATTTTTAATTGGCTTCTGCTCCCAATTATTTGTTTTTAAGTATTGGTTATAAAATGTAGAAAATGACACCAATGCGTAAAGGAGTAACGGTCAACATTTGATTTTCAAAGCGGGCATTCCCATCCAAGAAATCACTTAACGCCCAATAGAGGTGCAAGTTCCATGTGTTATAGCCAAAATTGAGCATGACCCCATACTGCCATTGCTCGATATTGGGATTGGAGAAAGTGGTATTCCCGGAAAATTGGGTTACATCTTCCGCAATCAATTTAGACCTTTTGGAAAACAGATATTCCACTTTGAAACCGGCATGAATTCTCCAAAACTTGTAATCCACAGGATTGGAGGTGCGCCAACGTATTTCAAATGGAAACTCCAATGCATGGGTTTCAAACTTGCTACGATCAAAGCTTTCTTCCGAATTGGCCAATCGGTACTCAATCCCTTGTTGAGACTCAATGACCAACATATTGGTGTAATAGGAATTGGCCGCATAGCCCACACCAATTCCCAAACCAAAATTCCTTCTTTTGTTCAATGGAATATCCTTGATAAGGCCCAGTTGAAGATTGTAGGACAGATTTCTTTGGATTACCTCATCCGGTTTGTCCAGTAGAAAATTGTACCCAATTCCAAAATAGAGTTGATCCTCAAGATAGTCGTCATCAAAATCGTTTTCCGTGGTAGTCGTCTCTTGGCAAACAACAGATTGACCAATAAGAAAAAGTAAAAGAGCTACTGATAGAGTTTTTGCCATGCAACAAAATAATGAAAAACTCTTTGTTAAAGGGCAAAGTAATTATTCCAATCAAAATCTATTTCTAAGATTTCGAAAGACATCACCCTCAATAGTAGAATAGTTAATCTTTAATAGGTTAATTGCCCTTAATTGTTTTTTGATATCAACAATAACACCCATTTTTACCTTACTATCTGCCTTGATAGAAACTATGGCCATCTTTCTCAAGTGTTCTGGCATTTTATGAAGTGCTATAATGGTCTGATGTCCCACTTCATTTATTTCAACCAGCCTATCATCAATCTGTACTTGTACCATTGCATCCTTGGTGGGACCATGCTCTTGTTTGGGACGACCGACATAAATCTCTATCACACGATCTGTCTTCGTCAACTCTTCCGTCTCATTGGCCAGTGGTAACTTATTATCAACCAATAGATCTTGGTTTTTTATTGTTGTAACGGTCATGAAAAAGAAAAGCAGTATAAACACAATATCTGGTAATGAGGTAGTGGAAATTGTAGGAAGCTTTGCCGGATTACTCTTTTTAAAATGCATAATTTTTGATTTTAATGATAAATAGTTTCCGGTTCTACAATCTTTTGTGGGTACATGGCGCGCAATGTCACTATCTTCCTTTTGAGAACTGACTTTTCCGACGTAGTAGCATCCACTTTATTGTAATTTGAAACCAAGGATTCGTAATCCATGTTAAACAACCGCTGTCCTTCCCTATTCCTCAGAACGTTATAGGCCCCTATGATTTCGTTCTGAACGGACACATAAAAAGCGTAATCACTATTTCTACTCGTTGTAAGGGATACAATGGCTTGTTCTGGGTTTTCAGAAAGATGTGCGCTTCGTTCTCCTTGACAATACCCACAGAACCCCATTTGACCTTGGGCCATACCACCATTATCCAGAAAGGTTATGGTCATATCACGTAACTCTTTTAATTTGATGATCTGATCCTCTACCATCAAATCGTTTTGTGGGTTGATGGAAATTTCAAAAAGGTTCCTTTTTTTAATATTTATTGTGGTCTTTGCATTTTCCTGAGGAAGCATTCTTTTTAAACCAGTGTCGTTTTCAATGGATGCAGTAACCAAAAAGAAAATCAACAATAAAAATGCGATGTCCGCCATGGAGCCCGCATTGACTTCGGGCACAGTTTTTTTAGTTCTCATAAGTAAGGTATTGTACTTGTAGACCTCAATTACATCAAAGTAAAAAGAAACAAAAAGTACAAATGAGGGAATGGAACTACTGAATGAGTGAAATACAAAGAAAGGAGGGATACAACAGAAAATGGTAGCACAAAAAAAGGCCTCAGTCAAATCACTGAGGCCTACAACAATTGCGTATTCTAATTTTATTTATTGAAGGTTGTTAAATGCATCACCTTCATACGTGGTATAATTTACCTTTAAGGCATTTACCTGTCTTAATTCTTGTTTAATGTCCGAAATAAGACCCATGTTAGCGTCCTTGTCCACCTTGAGTGCAGTTGTCAAAACGTTTTGCAGTTCTTGTGGCTTTTTAGCACGCTCGGCCAAAATATAGGACCCAACTTCTCCCACACTCGCAAACTTATCATTCAACTGAATCTTAGGCTCCGTTCCATAAACACTTTGATATTCCCTGGTAGGTTTACCAACATAGATGTAAATAACACGGTCTTTCTTCTCCAATTTTTTGACCTCACTTGCATTGGGCAAAGTATTTTGTACCAAAAGCGAGCTATCCTTCATCGTCGTTACTGTCATAAAGAAGAACAATAACATAAAAACAATATCAGGAAGGGAAGCAGTTGACACCGCAGGTAAATCCCCATCTTTTTTCTTAGCAAATTTTGCCATCTCCTTTAAATTTTAATTGGTTGACGTCTCAGCTTCTGACAATTTCTGTGGGAACAGCTCTTGAATCCTCTTTACTTTAGGTTTGAGGTCATCCCTCTCAGCCGAAGGTGTTTCTGGGTTAAGGAACTTACCTTCCATTTCGGTAAAATCACGACCAAACAATCGCTGTGCCTCCCTATTTCTTAAATCATTGTAGGCGCCAACGAGCTCATTCTGCACCGTAATGTAGGTCGCATACTTGGTTTCTCTATCATTTTTCAAAGAAATAATTGCCTTCTCGGGATTATCGGATGAACTGGCATCCCTTCTTCCCTTACAATAGTTACAGCTACCATCACCGCCATTATCCAAAAAAGCGATAGCCGCTTTTCTTAGATTTTGGATACTCATAATTTCCTCTTCAACCAATAACTGACCACTTTTGTTGATATTCACAGTAAAAATATTCTTCTGTTTAATTACAACATCAACATCCTCTGGCGGTTCGGCAGGTGGCAACATTCTGTCCAATCCGGCATCTGTTTCAATAGTAGTGGTTACCAAGAAAAAGATAAGTAGAAGGAATGCAATGTCTGCCATGGAACCGGCGTTCACCTCCGGTGCTCCTTTTCTTCTAGGCATAATCTAAATTTTAACGTCCAATTAGTTTCTTAATACCAGGCCATATCATTAACGCTACGGCAACAATAGTCATCCCAAAGAACACATTCAATAACATGCCGATGTTCTTTACGGTTCCAACTTCGGGTTCAATATCCCTACCTGCAAATGTTTGGACAACAGCCTCAGCCTCTTCACCACTGGACAACGCATATCCAATAATAAAAAGTACGGCCAACGCTCCAAGGGAGAATAATGCTTTTTTAAGACCTCCTTTAGTGGTCATCATCTTTTTTAATCCAAAAAACAATGCCAAAACGGCAGCTGCTATCAAAAGCACCCACATTAACAGGAACATAAGGTCTATTGCTCCGCTATCCATCGCCGCTGGATCGTCTCCTGAGGGCATCCCAAAAAACGACAATCCCGCTGCCAAGACTCCAATAACAATTAATACAATCTTTAATATTTTATGCATGATGCGATAGTTTTAATTGTTATCAATTACTTCTTATGGGCAGCCAACATATCAATCAAAGAGATTGAAGAGTCTTCCATATCATTTACAATACTATCGATTTTAGCAATAATGTAGTTGTAGAAAATTTGAAGGATAATCGCTGTAATCAAACCAAATACCGTCGTCAATAACGCCACTTGGATATCGCCTGCAATCAACGATGCACTCAAATTACCCACAGCAGCAATCTTCTGGAATGCAGCAATCATACCAATTACCGTACCCATGAACCCAAGCATTGGTGCAATGGCAATAAATAATGACAACCATGAAACATTTTTCTCCAATTGACCCATTTGAACACCACCATAGGCTACGACCGCTTTTTCAGCAGATTCCAGACCTTCACCAACTCGGTCTAATCCTTGGTAAAAAATAGAGGCAACAGGTCCTTTTGTATTTCTGCATACTTCTTTAGCCGCTTCAACACCACCGGATGACAATGCGTCTTCCACTTGTTGCTTCAACTTGGCAGAATTTGTACTTGCCATATTAAGGTAGATGATTCGCTCAATGGCCACCGCAAGGCCCAAAATCAAACATAACAATACAATACCCATAAACGTTGGTCCACCTTGAATGAACTGCTCTTTCAATATTTGGGTAAAACCTTTGCTTGCTTCGGCCCCATCTTGTAATAAGGCTGCAGAGGCGGATGTAGTACCTAAAATAAACATTCCGGCAGTAGCCAGAGTAAGGGATATTTTTTTCATCGTGTTCAAACTTAAATTTAGTTAGTTAATAATGTTAAAGATATAAAAATTTCGAAATTAAAAAATTTTAAACCTAGCAGAGAGGAAGGGATTCGAACCCTCGATACACTTTTGGTGTATACACACTTTCCAGGCGTGCGCCTTCGACCACTCGGCCACCTCTCTATTTCTTAATAGTTCGGTCGCCCAATAAACAAAAAAATAATTAGTTAAAGAAATTTGGGGCGTTAATTTTGGTGCATTTCACCATGAAGTGGGGTCTCAAAAAAAGTACGAAAATCCTGTGACGTAACCCCCTTACCCAACAGGTACATGGCCTTGGTTATAGCCGATTCCGTTGTAATATCCTTTCCGTTAATTAGTTGTATCCTTCTAAGGCTTTCACTTGTTTTGTATTGACCCATAGCCACTTCCCCACCTACACACTGTGTTACATTGATGATATGCAACCCCCTTTGAATGGCTTCCTTCAATAGGTTTAAGAACCAATCGTCAGTAAAAGCATTCCCAGCGCCGTAGGTTTCCAAGACCAAGGCTTTTAGACTTTTTGTGCCCAGCACGGTTTCAATGAACTCCCTGGTTATTCCGGGAAATAATTTGAGTACGCCTACGTTAGGGACCATTTTGGTGTGGACCACTAGGTCCTCAACATCACCGGGATCAAGTAGATATGGATGGTTTATCTTAAGATTGACACCGGACTCCAACAAGGTTGGGTAGTTCATGGAGCGAAAGGCCTGAAAATGCTCTGCGTTGATTTTGGTCGTACGGTTGCCCCTATATAATTTATACTCAAAATAAAGACCTACTTCCCTTACCACTGGGCGGCCCTTTTCCTTTAATGATGCGATTTGGATGGCTGTGATCAAATTCTCTTTGGCATCTGTCCGTAAATCACCAATAGGCAATTGGGAACCTGTGAAAATAATTGGCTTTGCCAAGTTTTCTAGCATAAAGCTTAGAGCTGAGGCGGTATAGCTCATGGTATCACTTCCGTGAAGTACCACAAAACCATCAAACTTTGAATAGTTGTTACCAATCAACACAGCTATCTTCTCCCAGTATTTGGGATTCATGTTACTGGAATCAATAGGATATTTGAAAGATACCGTAGTGATATCACAGTCCAATTGAAATAGTTCCGGGATATTTTTTTGAAGGGTAGTAAAATCAAAGGCAGTCAGTGAGCCCGTCTTATAGTGTTTGACCATGCCAATGGTACCTCCGGTATAAATCAATAGGATCTTAGCCCGTTCCATCATATTCCAAATACCTGTTTTGAGTTTTCCGTGGTAACCCTTGCAATTTCTTCTTTCGGAACCCCATATACCACTGAAAGCTTTTCCAATATATTTAAAAGGTATGAACTTTCGTTTCGTTTGCCTCGAAAAGGAACAGGAGCCAAATAGGGAGCATCGGTCTCAAGAACTATATGTTTCAAATCTATTTGATGTAAAAACTGGTCAATCTTACCATTTTTAAACGTAACCACTCCCCCAATACCCAATTTCATATGATAACCAATTGCTTTTTCAGCCTGTTCAAGGGTCCCGGTAAAGCAGTGGAATATGCCATAAAGATCGTTTCCTTTTTCCTGTTCCAATAGTTCAAAAATCTCGTCAAAGGATTCCCTACAATGAATTACTATGGGCAATCCGTATTTTTTAGCCAATCGAATTTGTCTAACAAAGGCCTCCTGTTGTTGTTTGAAGAACGTTTTGTCCCAATACAAATCAATTCCGATTTCTCCAACGGCATAAAACTTACGCTCCGCAAACTGCTCTTCCACAAACGCTAACTCAGTCTCATAATTCTCTTTTACCTGGCTGGGGTGCAGCCCCATCATCAAGAACACATTGTCCGGATACCTTTTTTCCAGATTATACATGCGCTGAGCATAGGTGGAATCTATTGCAGGAACAAAAAAACGTTCAATACCCAGTTCCAAAGCCCTGGTCATCATGGCATCTTGGTCTTCATCGAAAGCTTCGCTGTAAAGGTGGGTATGGGTATCCGTCAAAATCATGACGCAAAAATAGGTTTATCTTTGGCAAATTTCTGGAATGGCCACACTCAAATCCTTTCTTACTTCCAAGGACTATATTCAGGTAAAATTAAAGTTGACCGTTACCAATCATTTTGAATTAAAAGCTACCATTAATGGAGTCGAGGGTCAATTTATTTTGGACACCGGAGCTTCCAACACATGTATTGGAACGGATAAAATTGACAACTTTCACCTTAATTTTGAGACCTCTGAAATAAAGGCGGCCGGAGCGGGGGCCACCGAAATGGAGACCTTAATTTCCAAAAACAACATTGTTGAACTTGGTCAATGGAAAAAGCACAGACAAAAAATTGTACTCTTCGACCTTGTCCACGTAAATCAGGCGTTGATCAATCACGATGCTAATCCCATAGACGGTATTATTGGAGCCGACCTTCTAAAAAAGGGAAAAGCCGTCATTGATTATGGCAAAAAAGAAATTTATTTAAAGAAGTAACTTTTATCGAGATTTTATGTTTTTCAGCTAATTATCAAGGGGAAGGGGAATCTTTATCCAAATTTTGGAACATAAGGCTAAGGATCCATGGTTCAAAAAAGGGTAAAAAACTGCGTTTTATCAATATTAGTTGGCTTACTGTTAGTTAGTTGTGAATCCGATTCAGATTTTGAATATAGTCAAGTTACAGATTTAGAAAATGAAGTCAGGAATCATCTTACCTTACTAGTTGGTTCCCTTGATGCACTAATACTTCCCGATAGCGATGAGTACACCAAAATTCCGAACGACCCCAAAAACTTAATCAGTCGAGAAAAGGTCAACTTGGGAAAGTTTCTGTTTCATGAAACGGAGCTTGGTATTGATGCAAAGATTGATACTGGACTTCGAACCTATTCCTGTGCCAGTTGTCACCATGCCACCGCTGGTTTTCAAAGCGGAATGAAACAGGGCATCGGTGAAGGAGGATGGGGCTTTGGCTCTATCGGGGAAGCTCGTATTGCAAATTTGGAATATGCTGTTGATTCTATTGATGTTCAGCCCATACGGTCACCAACGATTCTGAATACTGCCTACCAAGATGTGATGCTTTGGAATGGACAATTCGGAGCAACAGGCACAAATGAGGGCACAGAGGCAAATTGGTCGGAGGGAACGCCAAAGGCAAACAACAATCTTGGCTTTCAGGGTCTTGAAATTCAAGCCGTTGCAGGCATGGGAGTTCACCGCTTAAATGTTGGTCCTGAAATAGTTGGCCAAGGACCTTACAAAGAACTCTTCGATGCTGCCTTTCCCGATATCGATGAATCCGAAAGATACTCACTTGTGAATGCTAGTCTTGCAGTTGCCGCTTTTGAACGAACTGTCCTTTCCAATGAAGCTCCGTTTCAACAGTTTTTAAGAGGAGAAAAAGGGAAAATGTCGGAGGAAGAATTAAAGGGGGCACAGTTATTCTTTGGAAAGGGAAAATGTTATGAATGTCATTCAGGTCCAGGTCTTAACGGCATGGACTTTCATGCCTTGGGAATGAATGACCTTACAGGAAATGATGTTATCGGAACCGTTGACAATGTCACCGCTCGAGGGCGTGGTGGATTTACAAACAATACAGCGGATGATTATAAATTCAAAACACCAACACTTTATAATCTTAAGGATGTGGAGTTTTTAGGTCATGGGGGTAGCTTTTCAACAGTAAGGTCGGTAATTGAATATAAAAACAATGCCATTGCGGAAAATTCTGAGGTTCCTTTGGGTAGCCTATCGGATAAATTTGCACCCTTGAACCTTAGCGTCATGGAAATAGACCAATTGACCAGATTCATAGAGAATTCCCTGTACGACGCAAATCTAGCTCGATATGTCCCCGCTGTAACCCCTATGGGAAGCACCTGTTTTCCCAATGCAGATAAGCAATCAAAAATTGATTTGGGTTGCGATTAACAAACAAAGCCTAAAATAAAAAGGGGCTTCAAAGGTGCTCTTATAATGTAACTGCTTTTTTACAGTTCCAGTGCTTTTTTCACATCATTGCCCATCAACAACTCTTCAGGACTTTCCAACGCTTCCTTTACCGCTACCAAAAAGCCTACGGATTCACGTCCATCAATAATTCTGTGGTCGTAGGATAATGCGACATACATGACTGGGGCGACAACAATTTGGCCGTCCCTGACTATTGGGCGTTCCACAATATTATGCATTCCCAGGATTGCACTTTGCGGTGGATTGATGATAGGGGTGGATAACATGGAACCGAATACCCCTCCGTTGGATATGGTAAACGTACCTCCTGTCATTTCATCGACAGTAATTTGACCATCCCTTGCTCGAATGGCCAAACGTTTTACTTCAGACTCCACACCCCTAAACGTAAGGTTCTCCGCATTTCGAATCACAGGAACCATTAATCCCTTAGGCCCGGACACTGCGATACTGATATCACAGAAATCGTAAGAAATCATTTCTTTCCCATCAATCATGGAATTGACCGCTGGAAACTCTTTTAGGGCTCGAACACATGCCAAGGTAAAGAAGGACATAAAACCTAGGCCTACCCCATGCTTTTCTTTAAATTCTTCCTTGTACTTCTTTCTCAATTCAAAAATCGGGGACATATCCACTTCGTTGAAAGTGGTGAGCATGGCCGTTTCATTCTTGGCTGAAACCAAACGCTCTGCTACCTTACGTCGTAACATGGAAAGTTTGGAGCGGGATTCTCCCCTACTTCCACCGGTAGGTGTTCCCATGGAAGGTACCGCATTTACGGCATCATCCTTTGTGATACGACCACCCCTTCCAGTACCACTGACCTCAGAGGCTGAAATGCCCTTCTCGTCCAATATTTTTTTGGCTGCCGGTGAAGGTGTCCCGGTTGCATAGGACTCCTTTTTGGGAGTCTCAGGCTTCGGGGCCTCTTCCTTTTTTGGTTCTTCTTTCTTTTCTTCAGCTTTTGATTCAGCCCCACCAGCCGGTTTTTCCGAACTCGTATCGATTAAGCACACCACTTCACCGACTGCAACGGCATCACCAACCTCAGCCTTTAAGGTAATTGTGCCGCTTTCTTCGGCAGGCAGCTCCAAGGTGGCCTTATCGGAATCAACCTCAGCAATCGCTTGATCTTTTTCAACATAATCGCCATCTTCTACCAACCACTCCGCAATTTCTACTTCGGTTATGGATTCGCCCGGGGAGGGGACTTTCATTTCTAATATCATGTTGTGCTTGATTTATTTTCTTCTAATAAAATTATCCTTTGTCTTGTCAAAAACGAAGTCAATGACCTCATTGTGTCGTCTTTGGGAACGTACGGCACTACCGGCAGCAGGTGCACCGTAGAACCTCCGGGAAGCCACCCTAAATTCTTTTGCCTGTTCAAAATGCATCAAAAGATGACCCCAGGCCCCCATATTTCTGGGTTCCTCTTGGGCCCAAACCACTTCTTCCGATTTATGATATTTTTTTATAATATCCTCCATCTGCTTAACTGGCAATGGGAAAAGTTGTTCCAAACGCACCAAAGCCACATCGTTTCTTTTCAATTCCTCCCGCTTGGCCACAAGGTCATAGTAAAATTTACCCGTACAGAATACCAAACTGTTAACTTCCGAGGCCTTTACCTCAGTATCGTCAATTACTTCCTGAAAGCTTCCGTTGGCCAATTCCTCCTTGGTCGAAACCACTTTGGGGTGTCGTAAAAGACTCTTTGGCGTAAACACCACCAAAGGTTTTCTAAATTCTGCCTTCATCTGCCTTCTCAACATATGAAAAAGATTGGCCGGTGTTGTTACATCAGCCACGTACATATTGTCCTTTGCGCAAAGTTGGAGATAACGTTCCATTCTAGCAGAAGAATGTTCCGCTCCCTGGCCCTCATAACCATGGGGCAACAAAAGTACCAGCCCATTTTGGAGTTTCCATTTATCCTCGGCCGCGGAGAGGTATTGGTCAATCACAATTTGTGCGCCATTACTGAAATCCCCAAACTGAGCTTCCCAAATGGTCAAGGTATTCGGACTTGCCATGGCGTAACCATAATCGAAGCCCATAACAGCATATTCGGATAGGAGTGAATTGTAAATGTGGAACTTCCCATTCTGATGTTCAGCCATTTCATTCAGGAGGGCAACTTCCTCCTCATGCATTTCGGTCTTAATGACCGCATGTCTATGGGAAAAGGTTCCCCGTTCTACATCTTGCCCTGTCATTCTCACATCAAATCCCTCTTCTATCAATGACCCATAAGCCAATAGTTCTCCCATGGCCCAATCCAAGGAATTGTCATCAAAATACATTTTATGACGCCCTTGAACGAGACGCTCCAATTTTCGCAAGAACTTCTTTCCTTCCGGAAGCACGGTTATTTTTTCTGCAACGGCATTCAATTTATCAATGTCATAAGAAGTATCTATAGGGGAAAGCATTTTACTTTCCGCAACCCTTGAAAAACCTTCCCATTCATCCTGCATAAAAGCAGTTATTCGCGTCTTTTCAATCTTTCGGGAATCCAAAAGGTCTTCTTCCAAGGCCTTTTTGTATTCAACTTCAAGATCCTTTACATAGTCCTTATCAATAATCCCCTCATTCAACAGACGTTCAGCATAGATATCCCTTGGATTGGGATGCTTGGAAATGGATTTATAAAGAAGTGGTTGCGTGAACTTTGGCTCATCTCCCTCGTTATGCCCATATTTTCTGTAGCCCAATAAATCCAGGAAAACATCCCGTTGGTAACGCATTCTATATTCCAATGCAAAAGTGGCTGCATGAACAACGGCTTCGGCATCATCTGCATTAATATGCAATACAGGGGAAAGGGTAACCTTACCTACATCCGTGCAATAGGTTGAGGAACGTGCATCAAGATAGTTGGTGGTAAATCCAATTTGGTTGTTGACTACAATATGAATGGTTCCACCCGTGGTATACCCGTCCAATTTGGCCATTTGAACGGTTTCATAAACCACACCCTGACCGGCAAAAGCGGCATCACCATGCACCAAAATTGGGAGTACCTCAGATATGTTCTCCTGATGGGAACTATCTTGTTTTGCCCTTGCAATCCCCTCCACAATGGAATTTACCGTTTCCAAATGCGAAGGATTAGGGGCAATATTCATATTGACCATTTTACCCGAATCCGTTTCCCTCATGGAAGTCCAGCCTAAATGATATTTGACATCACCATCAAAAATGGCCTCTTCATAGTCTTTGCCGTCGAACTCGCTAAAAATGTCCTTTGGGGATTTGCCAAAAATATTGGTCAATACATTAAGTCGACCCCTATGGGCCATCCCCATTACAAATTGCTTTACTCCTGCATCTGCAGCTTTTTCTATGATGACGTCCAAAGCAGGAATTAAGGATTCGCCCCCTTCCAAGGAAAACCGTTTTTGCCCTACATATTTTGTATGTAAAAAGCTTTCAAATGAAACGGCTTCGTTCAGTTTTCTTAAAATGTTTTTCTTTTCCTCAGGAGAAAACTGGGGATGGTTGTCGTTCACATTAAGCCAATCCTGAATCCACTGAATCCTATCAGGAGTGCGGATGTACATATATTCAACACCAATGGCGTCACAATAAATACGCTCAAGGTGCTCAATTATTTTCTTCAGTGGGCTTGCACCGATCCCGATGATGTTTCCAGCATCAAAAACAGTATCCAAATCACCTTCCTCCAATCCAAACTCCGCAATATCAAGGGTCGGCGCATATTTGCGACGCTCCCTTACAGGGTTTGTTTTTGTAAATAGGTGTCCACGTGAACGATATCCATTGATTAATTTAATGACCTGGAATTCCTTTTGAAGACTTTGGGGAATAACCACTTGCGTACCATTGACCACAGCCGTTGCACCGTTGGCAGAAGGTTGGATATCCAGTTCATCCAATTGGCTTTCCAAACCAAAGTCGAATCCTTGAAAAAATGCGCGCCAGCTTGGTTCCACACTATCAGGGCTGGAGAGGTACCTGTCATACATTTCGGCAAAAAAAGAGGTGTGGGCAGCGTTTAAAAAGGAATATTTATCCATATGGATAGTGCTTTCGAATCTTTTATCAAAATTATCCCAAAAGTACGACAAACTAATAATTTACCCTTACTTTGGTATGGATACTAAATGATAATTTAAACGGTAAATGATCAGAAGCCTTACATTCTTGATTCTATTGACCTCTTTCCTATGTTATGGTCAACAAAATGACCTACACCCCTTTTGGGGCAAGGTGCGCTACGGGGGAGGTTTAGGTTTAGGATTTGGCAATAACAGCTTTAACCTTCAAATTGCCCCGAACGCCATTTACGATGTTAATCCGTATTTTTCCACAGGACTTGGACTCCAATTTAACTATACCCAATTTGGTGACCGAAACTTTTTAGGCTATGGGGGTAGTCTTATCAACCTTTTTAATCCCATACCGGGTATACAAGTTTCTGCAGAATTGGAACAGTGGCGAATAAATTTTGAAGAATCCCTGGATGGGGGAAACTTTGAGGATAATTACTGGCTAACCTCTTTATTTTTTGGGGTGGGCTATCGTACGGGCAATGTGACGGTAGGGATTAGATATGATGTTTTATATGATGAAGAAAGGAGTCTCAATGTAGATCCTTTGATACCATTTATCCGGGTCTTTTTCTAGTATAAACCGTTTACGTACTTCCCCTTATTTCGTACCAAAACCTTAATTCTTCGGACTTAGACACTTTGGATAAAAAAAGAGGGCGATTGCCCTCTTATATTTCCAATCCGTTTGAGGATGTTTCCTAAATGGAAGCCTTTTCATGATTCCTTATCTTCTTTTCCCAATTCCATGCGGAACCCACGGCATCATCCAAGCTGGAATGCGCTTTCCATCCTAGCACATCATTGGCCTTTTGGGTATCGGCATAAGCTTGAATCACATCTCCAGCCCTTCTAGGAGCAACACGATAGTTCAATTTTTCTCCCGAAACCCTTTCAAAGCTCTGAATAACTTCCATTACAGAACTTCCAGTGCCCGTTCCAAGGTTAAAGACTTCAAAATTTTCATCATTTTTTCCATCCAATAATCGTTGCAAGGCCGCTACGTGGGCTTTCGCGACATCAACTACATGAATATAGTCACGAATGCATGTACCATCCGGGGTAGGATAATCGTCCCCAAAAACGGACAACTGCTCGCGCAATCCTACTCCGGTTTGTGTGATAAAGGGCACAAGGTTCTGCGGGACACCCAAGGGTAGTTCCCCAATTTCATTACTAGGGTGGGCCCCAATAGGATTAAAATATCGTAGTGCGATAGACGCCAATTGTGGATTTACCTTGCAAACATCTTTGATAATTTCCTCACCTACCTGCTTTGTATTCCCATAAGGGGATTCTGCTGGTTTTACCGGAGCATCTTCAGTAATCGGCATTTGATCGGCCTGTCCATACACCGTGCACGAAGAACTGAAGATAAAGTTGGCGCTTCCCTTTTTTGTTAATTCTTGAAGGATATAGATCAATACGCCTAAATTGTTTTCATAGTACAGTAATGGGTTTTCTACACTTTCCCCCACTGCTTTGGATGCAGCAAAATGAATGGCTCCAATGACATCTTCATGTTTGGAAAAGAACTGCTGAACCTCTGCCTTTTCCCTAAGATCAAATTTTTCAAAATGGGGCCTTTGCCCTGTCACTGCAGCAATACCGTCCAAAACATCCTCCGAAGAATTGGAACAGTTATCAATAATTACAACCTCAAAACCTTCATTTTGAAGTTCCACCACGGTATGTGAGCCTATAAATCCAAGACCACCGGTGACCAGTATTTTTTTACTCATGTTATTTGTTTACAAAATCAATAACCAACTTGGTAATAAAGCTGATTTGTTCGTCATCCAATTCCGTGTGCATAGGTAGTGAAATTACCTCCTTGACCAATTTGTTGGTAACTGTAAAACCAGATTCATCATATCTACCATCAGCATAGGCCTTTTGTTGATGCAAAGGAATGGGATAGTACACACCACATGGAACGCCATTTTCATTAAGATGTTGCACCAATTTGTCTCTTTTTTCGCTCAAAATCCTGAGGGTATATTGGTGGAACACATGACAATCACAGGTATCACAAATACCATCACAGCCATTGACCGTTATGGGGACTTTGATATTCGTTTGATTGGAAAATGCTTTATTGTATTTTTTGGCTGCTTCCCTCCTTTTTGAATTATACTCATCCAGTCTAGGAAGTTTAGCTCGTAAGACCACAGCCTGAAGTGAATCCAATCGTGAATTGACGCCCACTACATCATGATGGTAACGCTCATACATCCCGTGATTTACTATTCCTCTTAAAGTGTGTGCCAACTCATCATTGTTGGTGAAAATTGCCCCACCATCCCCATAACAACCCAAATTCTTTGAAGGGAAAAATGAAGTTGCACCAACGTGGCCTATGGTTCCCGCTTTCTTTTTTGTTCCGTCGTTACATGTATGATCGGCACCAATGGCTTGCGCATTATCCTCTATGACGAATAGGTTGTGCTTTTCTGCCAAATCCATAATAACATCCATATTGGCACATTGACCAAAAAGGTGCACAGGAACAATGGCCTTGGTTCTTGGCGTAATGGCTTTTTCAATGGCTTTTGGATCGATATTGAAGGTGTCTTCCTCAACATCCACAAGTACTGGAGTCAATCCCAATAGGGCAATGACCTCTACGGTTGCAGCAAAAGTAAAATCAGCTGTAATGACCTCATCTCCAGGTTTCAGTCCCAAGCCCATCATACAGATTTGTAGGGCATCCGTACCATTGGCACAAGGTATTACGTGTTTAACACTAAGATATTCCTCAAGCTCTTTTTGGAATTCCCTCACATCTGGACCATTGATGAACGCCGCAGATTCAAGTACGATTTCAAAGGACTGATTTACCTCTTCTTTTATCCCTTGGAACTGACCTTGAAGGTCAACCATTTGTATTTTTTTCATGCCGTATTGCTGTGGGTCCAAAAGTAAGAAATAAGCAAAGTGGAATTTGGTTTTTCCCCGAGAAATGTAACTTAGCACAAAAGCAATTTGTGAGGGCTATATATTCTTTTTTGGTTCAATTAACATGGCACCACCTTCGTTTGATAGCCAAGTTCAATCCAAAAATCAAGCTTTTTGTCAACGGAAGAAAAAAGACCTTTACTTCATTGAAAGCGGTCTCTTCTACCTGGCATAATGTCATTTGGATGCATGTGGCTTCCTTGGGTGAATACGAGCAAGGTCTTCCCCTTCTGGAAAAACTGAAAAAAAGCTATCCGGAATATCGGTTTTTACTCACTTTTTTCTCCCCTTCCGGTTTTGAGGTAAAAAGGGACAAAACCCCTGCCGATTTGGTAGTGTATCTTCCTTTGGATACCCAAAGGAATGCAAGACGATTTTTGAATGTCATCCAACCTAAAATTGCCATATTTATCAAATACGAAATATGGCCCAACTACCTCTATGAACTTAGAACAAGAAATACACCCACGGTACTGGTCTCCGGCATCTTCAATAAAAGTCAGATCTTCTTCAAGTGGTACGGTGGGTTCATGAAAAAAACGCTTTATTCCTTTTCACACTTTTTTGTTCAAGAAGGGAACTCCAAAAACCTTTTGGGTTCCATAGGATTTGAAAATGTGACCGTTAGTGGCGATACACGATTTGATAGGGTGTCCGAAATTCTTCAGCAGGATAACGCTTTGGAGTTTATGGATCGTTTCAAAGGGACATCCAAATGTTTTGTGGCAGGAAGTACTTGGCCCGAAGATGAAAAAATACTACTGGATTTTATCAATCAATCCAATGAAGGGATCAAATTTGTCATCGCTCCGCACAACATCAAAGTTGGGAACATTGAAGACCTGAAAGCTTCAATGTCAAAAAAAACTGTAGTCTACTCTGAAATCACAAAAGATACCCTTTTTGACTCCGAAGTACTCATTGTTGACACCATAGGTTTATTGACAAAAATTTATAGCTATGCCGATTTTGCCTACGTTGGTGGTGGCTTTGCCACCGGTCTTCACAACACCTTAGAGCCTGCGGTATTTGGTATTCCTGTGATCATAGGACCAAAATATGAAAACTTCAATGAGGCCATTGAGCTCGTTAACAAAAGCGGAATCCTGTCCGTGAGCAGCAAGGAAGCGTTTGAAACTACCATAAAAAACTTACTTGCAGATGAAGCCCTCGCCCAACGAACGGGTCAAAACAATGGGGACTACATACAGCAGAAAACAGGGGCGACACAAAGCGTATTGAACCACCTGAAACCGCTCCTTTAAATTTTAGTAGATTTAGCAAAAATCAGCAACCATGGACAAACGTATTCTTAGAATTTCCCTTACGGCCGCCCTTGCCGGCTTTTTATTTGGTTTTGACACCATCGTCATCAGTGGTGCCGATCTCCCAATACAGAAATTATGGAATACTTCCCCTTCTTTTCATGGTTTGTTTATTATGAGTATGGCCCTTTGGGGTACTGTACTCGGTTCCATTTTTGGAGGGATTCCATGCGATAAGCTAGGGCGAAAAAAAACACTGTTCTGGATTGGCCTCTTGTATTTTGTTTCCGCTGTGGGCTCTGGGTTATCACCAGATCCCTATGTCTTTTCGTTTTTCAGGTTTATAGGAGGCGTCGGGGTCGGAGCTTCCTCAGTTGCAGCACCTATTTATATCTCAGAAATTTCCTCTCCATCGAACCGAGGTAGACTGACCGCCATGTACCAGTTCAATCTGGTCTTTGGAATACTCATCGCGTTCATCTCCAATTATTTAATTGGCTCTTTTGTCGATGAACAAACTGCTTGGCGTTGGATGCTGGGCGTTGAGGGCATCCCCGCACTGCTTTACACCATATTGGTCATAAAAATCCCCAATAGCCCACGGTGGTTACTCCTTCGAAATGGGGAAGAAACTTTAATCAAGGCCTCACTTATACAACTTGGGGCGAACAAAGAAGAAGCCGTAACAAGGATGGCCTCCCTGAAAAAGGCCCTCTCAGATGCCATAACATCACAAAAGGAAAAGTTATTTTCAGGAAAATACAACAAACCGATATTGCTCGCTTTTTTCCTCGCATTCTTCAACCAGCTTTCCGGAATCAACTTTATTCTCTATTACGCACCGAGAATTCTTGAAAAAGCAGGGCTTGCCACAAGTGAATCCCTGTTTAGTTCAATTTCCATAGGTGTAATCAACCTGGTTTTCACATTCGTTGGAATCGCTTTGATTGATAAGTTGGGAAGGCGTCAATTAATGCTTATTGGTTCTTTAGGTTATATCATTAGCTTGGGCATGGTGGGTTGGTGCTTTTACTCAGGGGCAAGCTCGGTACTACTGCTTATTTTTATCTTGGTTTTTATTGCATCCCATGCTGTTGGTCAAGGTGCTGTTATCTGGGTCTTTATATCTGAAATATTTCCTAACAAGGTTCGGGCCGCCGGCCAATCATGGGGTACAGGGACACACTGGGTATTTGCCGCGTTAATCACGTTGCTGGCCCCTATTTTTCTTGAAATGTTCAAGGAAAATCCTTACCCAATCTTCTTCTTTTTTGCTGGAATGATGGTTCTTCAATTACTTTGGGTAGTGTTTATGATGCCGGAAACCAAAGGAATTTCGTTGGAGGACTTGGCAAAAAAATTAGGAATTTCCAAATAGGTTCGTCTTTGCCAAAGTGCCATACAATGGACAAAGGTCTCCATTAGTCGAATTAAGGAGGTGTTTTTGTCGATTTCCACCTAAGAAATCGTTATCTTGTAGAAAATACAACAGCTTATGGAACAGAACTCTACTATAGGTACAAGCTTTTTGGAGTTATTTCTTAAGATAATGGTTTATGCCCTTATAGCTATCTTAGTTGCCATTCCACTTTGCATGATCGGAGATTGGTTTGGCATTTTTGATGCCCTTGGCATACAATTCTAATAAAGCTTATAATTTAAACTGGCTGGCTACTACATTACGAAGGGCTGGCCAGTACTTTGCAGCACGGCAAACCAAAATTCACTTTCCAAATCGATTTTCTTTCGTTTATGGGTCACTGCCGATATAGGTAGATACACCATCTTGTTATTGACCCTCCCTACAACAAATTTCGTTTTTCCAGCCATCGCTCCATGCACAGCCATGTAGGCCAATCCACTACAGAACACGCTATCTCCAGAATTGGCTGCCGCACTTCTAACAATATAACTGGGATCGATGTACTTTACGGTAATGGGGAATATACCCTTGAAATAGTCCTTGATTTTATCCTTAAGAAAAATGCCTATGTCATCATGTTGGACATTGCCGGAAGCATCGGTCTTGATTTCTTCCTTGGTAAATAGATGTTGACCTGCTCCTTCCGCTACGACAATGACCGCATGCCGTTTGGATTCCAATCGTTTTTTGAGTGACTCCAAGAATCCGTTTTCGCCATATAGGTCAAAATCCAGTTCAGGAATCAATACGAAGTTCACAACTGGTTGCGCCAAAGCGGCAGAAGCAGCGATAAAACCACTGTCACGCCCCATCAATTTTACAATGGAAACCCCGTTGTAGGCTCCTTTGGCTTCGTTATGGGCATCCCTTAGTATAGGACTGGCAATATCAAAAGAAGTCTCAAAACCAAAGGACTTATCTATAATGTCAATATCGTTATCAATGGTTTTAGGAATTCCTACCACAGAAATATCCAATCCCCTCCTTTGAATTTCTTCACCAATTTCATTGCAACCTCTTAGGGTGCCGTCACCACCTATGGTAAATAAAATGTCAATATGGTTTTCTACCAATGTATCGACCATGACACCTACATCTTGCGCCCCCCGTGAAGAACCCAAAATGGTACCTCCAAACTGATGGATGTCCTTTACTTTATCAGGGGTCAATTCAACAAAGCCATGGCCCATTTTAGGATTTAACCCTTCATAGCCGTACGGTACGCCCAATATGCTTTTCACCCCGTAGAAATAATGTAATGCCATTACCACCCCTCGAATTACATTGTTTATACCAGGACAAAGTCCGCCACAGGTTACAATTGCCGCTGTCGTCTGGGCAGGATTAAAATGTAACTTTTGTCTAGGACCTGCTTTTTCCAAGCAATGGGGTTTTTGATTGTTGGCAATACAGGAATTGTAGGTTTCTAAAGAGAGGTCATAGACCAATTGGTCGTTATCATCAACAAAATTGAAAATATTATCCCCCCGCACAGTACTTAACTGCAGGGGGGATTTAAACCTAGCCTCTCCCAAATTCTCTATTTGGAACATTAACTTAAAAATTAAACGTAATTACCAATCTCGTGGTTTTCACTAATTAGCGGACCACCTTTTATGATTTTGTCAAATTATATTCTTTCTGGTGCTAGCTCCCATTTTTCAGGAGATCTCCATAGACTAGAAAGTAATAACTCTCTCATAAAGGTAAACTCTTTTGGAAGTTTGTCATACATCTTTTCAAAAAGTTCTTCATGTCCTAACACTTCATGTTTCCATTGCTCACGGTCAATGTCCATGATTTCATCAAATTGCTCAATTGAGAAATCAAGACCTTCCCAGTTGATATCATTGTAAGTAGGCATCCAACCAATTGGGCTTTCCACCGCACCTGCTTTACCTCTTACCCTACCAATAATCCATTCAAGAACCCTCATATTTTGCCCAAATCCTGGCCATTGAAAATTCCCATCTTGGTCTTTTCTGAACCAGTTTACTACGAACATTCGCGGAGGGTTATGTAGGGATCTACCAAATTGTAACCAGTGATTGAAATAGTCTGCCATGTGGTATCCACAGAATGGCAACATGGCGAATGGGTCCCTTCTTACTTTACCTACTTGGCCAAAAGCAGCAGCTGTCATTTCAGAACCGATTGTTGAAGCGGCATATACACCAGAGTTCCAGTTTGCGGCCTGATAAACCAATGGAACAGTACTACTTCTTCTACCACCCACTATGAATGCACTTATCGGCACACCTTGTGGATCCTCCCATTGTTCATCAATACTCGGGCATTGGCTTGCAGGGCAAGTAAAACGTGCATTAGGGTGCGCTACTTTCTCTTCAGAGCCAGCTTCGTGTACGTTTCCATGCCAGTTGATCGTTCCTTCCGGCATTTCAGTGCCTATACCTTCCCACCATACATCACCGTCAGGAGTGATCCCCACATTGGTGAAGATACTATTCTCCTTGATGGTTTCCATTGCATTGGGATTGGTTTTATAGTTAGTGCCTGGTGCCACACCAAAATAGCCAGCTTCCGGATTGATAGCATACAATCTACCGTCAGGACCTGGTTTGATCCAAGCGATATCATCACCTACTGTAGTGATTTCCCATCCGTCCGTACCTTTAGGAGGAATAAGCATCGCGAAGTTGGTTTTACCACATGCGCTTGGGAAAGCCGCTGCTACATATGTCTTTTCCCCCTCCGGACTTTTTGCACCCATAATTAGCATGTGTTCTGCCAACCATCCTTCATCTCGTGCCATTACGGAAGCTATACGAAGTGCAAAACATTTTTTACCCAATAATGCATTACCTCCGTAACCAGAACCGTAAGAGACAATGCTTCTTTCCTCTGGATAGTGTACAATATACTTCACTGTTGGGTTACATGGCCATAATGCATCTTCTTGTCCTTCCTCAAGAGGAGCGCCCACTGTATGCAAACACTTGATAAATTCACCATCAGTTCCCATTTGGTCAAGGGCATCAACTCCCATACGAGTCATAATACGCATGTTTACCACTACATACTCTGAGTCTGTAATTTCAACCCCTATCTGGGAAATGGGAGAACCTAATGGTCCCATACAAAAGGGAATCACGTACATTGTACGTCCCTTCATACAACCTTCAAACAATGGGTCTAAAGTAGCTTTCATTTCTTTAGGTGCCATCCAGTTGTTCGTTGGTCCAGCATCCTCTTTTCTTCTGCTGCAGATAAAAGTTTTATCCTCAACCCTGGCTACATCACTAGGATCGGAGAAACAAGCAAAGCTATTTGGTCTTTTCTCTGGATTGAGACGTGTAAAAGTACCTTTATCCACAAGTTTCTGAGCAAGTCGGTCATACTCTTCTTGTGAACCATCACACCAATAAATTTCATCTGGTTGACATTTTGCCGCTACCTCAGAAACCCATTTCTTGAGGGCACTATGTTTCACATCCAATTTGTCTTTCACATCCATAATTTTTGTTTTAATAAAGTTTTCATAAGTTAAATTCTTACATCCATAATTCTTAAAATGACCATATCAGTGGTACTAAAAAGAGTGTTGCAATAAAAAACAGTAGCAACAGGGGTCCTCCCACCTTTACGTAGTCCAAAAAGGAATACCCGCCAGCGGTCAAGACCATGGCGTTAGTTGTTGTTCCAACAGGGGTCAGAAATGCAGTTGATGCACTTACCGCCACTGTAATCATATAGGGTTTGGGCGAAACGCCCAACGAATTTGCAGCTATCAGGGCTATCGGTGCCATAAGCACTGCCGTTGCCGAGTTATTGATGGTCTGGCTGAATGCTGTGGTCAACAAAAAAATGCCAGCCAATAATGCAGTAGGATGCACGCTCCCCAAGGCATCCACCAAACCTTCTGCAGCCATTTGGGCCACCCCTGTTTTTTGAAGGGCCAAGCCCATTGGAATCATGGCCGCAATCATGACCACGCTGGTCCAACTAATGCCTTTGTAGGCCTTTGAAATGGGTACACAACGGGTCAACATCATAATACCGGCACATATTAGGGCGGCCATCGCTCCTGGTAGCACTTTGAACACCAAGAGCAAAATCATCAGAATCAAGGTCCCCATGGCGACATAACTTCGTGGTGTCAATTGGGCTACATTTTTGGACATGGCTTCCGGACTTCCAGAAATTACGACATTCTCATATAGGGATTTGAGTGTTTCAATGTTTTCCCAAGTACCCCTAATTACAAAAGCATCACCGGCTTCAATCCTAATTTTACCGGTTAAGGGTCGGTTATTTCTAGACGCCGCAAGCAATTGAACATTGGTTTGCTTCAAGTAGTGTCCCAAATTGATTTGACGCCCCACAAAAACGGAATTTGGGGCAATAAACATCTCTGCCATCCCAACCTCCTGGTTGATGAGCTCATCCCTTAACGTATCCATCTCAGCTGGTGTTGGTATTACACCCAAAGAGAACTTTAACACCAGTTTATCAACATCTGAAGCCTTACCTTTTACTGTGATGATGTCATGATAGCGCATCTCGGTTTCAGGTTCGGGCAATTCCACAAAAAGTGGTACCTTTTGTTGTAATGGGCTAGGGTGTCTTCGCTTTAACCGCATGATGGAAACGTGGTGCCCTTCTTCAAAATTCCAGTCCCCAATTTTCGTATTGATCAATGGTGACATGGACCTAATACGGAGGCGGTACAAATTATCACCAATACTATAGCTCTGAATCCACTTGTGCATTTCGGCGTTAATATCGGCTGGCCTGTCCTGCGTGCTATTCGATGGCATCAATCGGTATCCTACATACCTAAAATAGAGAATTGTAATAACGAGCAAGGGAATACCGATCAATGCAAATTCAAAAAAACTGAACCCTTCCAAATTGTTTTGAACCAAAGTGTTGCTCGCAATAATGTTGGGGGGCGTTCCCGTCAAAGTCAACAATCCACCGGTATTGGAACCAAAGGCAACGGGCATTAATAACTTTGAGGGCAAGGTGCCAGCACTCCAAGCGGCTGATACAGTAACAGGGAGCAGTGCTGCCACCGTACCCGTATTACTAACAAAACCGGAAAGCACGCTTGCTCCCAAAGTCACGATAACCAATAATCTAGGGACACTCTTTTTTGCCCAACTAACAAAACGTTGCCCTGCCAAAGCCGTCCAACCCGTTCTTGAGAGTCCTTCTCCAATGATAAAAAGGGCTGCAATCATGATGACCGTTGCATTACTGAATCCGCTTAACGCTTCTTCTACTGTTAAGATTCCCGTTAGGAAAAGGGTAACCATGGCAATTAATGCAACAACATCCGGTGGAAATTTTCCCCAAATAAAGAGAACAATGGTAATAATAAGAATGATTAAAAGTGTAATCATCTAGACAGCTTAACTGTATTAATCCAAAGTAAGTACTGGCACGCTGGAATGTAACGTAAGCAGTTTTGTCAAACGACCTTCGGATGGTTTGGTTTTTTGAACGTGGTTACGTGGCAGAATGGCCAATAAATCGATGTTCTTTTCTTCGATATAATCCAGAATTCCCTTTTCTATATCTTGATTCTTTTCAAAACTGTGTTCCGCATAAAAGTGCTCCAGATAGTATTCCAAGGTATCTTCATTGGTTTCCACCAACACTTTTTCTCCGTATATCGACTCCTTATATATGGTCAATACATGTACTTTGGCATTAAAGGATCGTGCAATATCCAACAACAATCCCAAGACCTTGGGTCGTTCTATTTCCTCTTTTCCAAGGACAAGTGCAATGTCTTTTGGGATTTTGACCTCGCTCCCATAGGGAACGGTAATTATGGGACTATCTGCGGAGAGCACCAAATCGGAAGTGTTGGTAATATGCTCTTCAACGCTGGAGTCCCCTAAAGTTCCCATAATGATCAAATCAGCATCAAGCGTTTTTTTTGAATCAAGTATACTACGGGTCAAATCACCTACCGAAATCACCAACTCTGGATGAAAATGGGTTCTTCTGTTAAGTGAATTTGCAATTTTGGCAAAGTTCTCTTTGGCTTCCTTTCGCTCGGCATTACTGACGTCACTTCCGCTCACATAAAGTGCTACGACCTCTATTGGGGTTTCCCAACCCACAAAACTCAGGGTATAATCCAAGGCCGCTATAGCGGGCTCCGTGAAGTCAAACGGGACTAAAATTTTTTTTATGCTGCTCATACCTATGAAATTTTATTCGTAATTCAATTTCAATTCAAAAGTATAAGCCGTACCCATCCTAAAACATGATGGATGTCAGGTTTGCATTTTTTTACCCTGATTTTAAAGTTTCATTACAACTATGACCAATGTCATTCTTTGCCTATTGTTTAAGGGAGAACTTGCGCCCATATTTCATATCATGGTATGGGAAATTTTTTCTGCAACCAATATTCAAATCCGCTTCCAAGGGTTTTTTACCTACTCCTTTTTTTTCTGATTTCCTTGAATCTTCAAAGTCAAGAGAACACTAAAAATGATATCGGAAGCTGGATGGTTTTCTCCATGGACAATCAACTTTCAGAACGCTGGAGTATTCCAATAGTGGGAATCCTCAGCTATGAAAATTGGGCCGAACAAACCGAATTTGGTTTTGCCAGAACGGGAATATCATATAAGGTCAAACCCAAACTTAAGTTGACGTTAGGGGTGGCTTATGTGGATTCCCAGCCCTTGTATCATCATGAATTTGAAACCCTGACAACGCAATTTTGGCTCTATGAAGAAGCTTCCATAGCAACCGGATCCTTTTTCAAACATCGACTGCGATTGGAAAATAGGTGGATAAGTAAACCCGAAGCACATATATTCAATGTCAGGTTCCGTTATCGTTTGGAATTCAGGCAAAAATTGGGCAATACCCTATTTATTAAGTGTACCGATGAACCCTTCTTCAATTTTGATGAGCTGCATATTGACCAAAATAGGTTCTTTCTAGGTTTGGGCAGTAAAATCAGCAATGACCTTTCCATGGAAGTAGGGTATTTTAAAACCCACGTAAGGAAGGACAACTATGATCGAATACGGGTTGCCTTACATTTAAAGACCGCTATTTTTCAAAGAAATCTACAGGATATCACCTCTAGAAGAATTGACAAATTCTCAAAATAGTTGTGTTAAAATTAAAAACTTGATAAATATCATGTTTTTTACGTGCTATGAATTTTACTTTTAACAAAGAATTATAAGTAAAATGTCATGGAACTCAAGAAAAACCCACAAGCCGATTTAAGTAGAAATAGTGGCCTATACTTTGTTATTGGGTTGACTATCGTGTTGTTTACCACTTGGCGCTTATTGGAGCATAAGACCTATGAGTCCGATAAGGAATATGTCAATGTATTGAATGTAACGGATACCATGGATGAAGAGGTACCTATTACCCAAACCATAAGGACTACACCTCCTCCTCCTCCTCCCGCCGCTCCCGATGTTATCGAAGTAGTTGAGGATATGGAAGAAGTAGAGGAAACCATCATTGAAAGTACGGAGAGTAGTCAGGATAAGTTCGTTGAAGACGTAATTGTCAGTGTCGATGATGTCGCCGTTGGTGAAGAGGAAGAGGAAATCTCCGTCCCATTTGCCGTTATTGAAAAAGTACCTGTTTTCCCTGGATGTGAAACTTTGGAGACTGAAGCCGAGCGCAAGGCTTGCTTCAATCAAAAGATACAGGAACACATTCAGAAAAACTTCAACTATCCTGCCACCGCACTTGAAATGGGCATAAGCGGTAGGGTATTCCTACAGTTTGAAATCGGTGCCGATGGTATGGTTAAGAACATTAGAAAACGTGGACCGGACCGCCTTTTGGAAGAGGAGGCCGTACGAATTATAGCATCCCTTCCGCAAATGAAGCCGGGAATGCAGCGCGGGCGTCCAGCAAAAGTTGGCTATAGTATCCCAATCAATTTTATGATGCAATAGCTGGGTTTCCATAACATTCGTTTTGGCCCCGGAGTTGAAAAGCTTCGGGGCCTTTTTATTCTAATACCATGGGGCTTTTTTATAATCAGGTGCTTTTGAATTTCGCTCCCTGTTTTTCAAGACAAAATGGGCATCATCCATCTCGCGGGTACGATAACCCAATAAGTGAAAAATTGATTTGGCGAAAAAACGGGCTACCTTTTTGTTTACATAGAGTGCATCCTTTTTTGAAGTTGCCCAATTAATTCCGGGCAAAATAGCCAAAAAACCATCTGCTCTCAGCTTCCTAAGATATTTGGATAGCCATAAAAAGAAATACGGTACACTGCGAATGAAATAAAAACCTTCATAGCCCTTATCTTGATATAACGGCATAAAAAGTTGGCGTTTCTTCGTTGTTACAATGTAGCTTCCATTTGAAATTGATATTTCCATTCCTTTGGGTACTGTTTGAAAATTCACAAATCCTGGAAGCATTTTAAATTCTTCATCCCCAATGATGAGATGTTGATGGTAGATTTCAAAAAAGCGCTTAGGGGTGTGTGAGGTATTTAATTTCTCTTTATGAGCATTTAGGCGCTTTTTTTCCATGGGATAAAATCCTGTAAGTCCAAGCGTATACCAAATAAAATATTCTGCGTTGGTTATGGCGTCCTTTTCATCGTGTTGGCCACTTTCAAAGCCGAAGGCCACATATCCCAACTCATTGATATAGCTTAGAAGTGCGCCGGTTAGATACTCCTCAATGCCCAGAATGCAGGGCAAGGGATAGTTCTGGGTAAACCTTCGATTCAATAGGCTATCGTTCATTACAATAAAAGGTTCCGTTTCCCCTGATGTTGTATGCAAATCGATAAAATAGAATGGCGGGGAGGAAGTTTCCAGAATTTCACGGATCAGTTCGTTCAACTGATGCATTTCTTCCCTCTCAATACTCCTTTCAGCTTTTGGGGAAGAAAGGCTTCCCATGCTATGGGGCAGCCAAATTCTATTCAAATCCTCGTTAATAAAACGAACTCCTTTTGCCAAAGCTGACAAATTACCGATGATGCCAAAAAACTCTCCTTGAAGCGAGTCCGAGGCATGGTCCAGCGCTGAAAAAACATTCTGAAGTGCTTTTATTCCCGCGGGTTCATTGCCATGTATACCTCCAAAAAATATGAGGGTGGGGCCAGGTGAATTCCCTTTGAGATGACCAATAATCCTATAAACTTCTTTAGAAGTTTCATTTGTTGTTTTAAAAAGAGGGGGCATTAAGAAAAATCCGTTTTACTAAGAATTCCTACCATAGTATTGTCAATTACCACGGGAAGACAACCTATTTCATCTTTTTTCATGGCCTCTAAAGCTATGGAAACTTCAGATTCTGGCGAAATGGTCTTTACCTCTTTTATCATAACCTCGGCTACCAAAGTGCTTTCAAAACTATATTGGTTCTCCAAAGAATTGAGATAACTCCAAGTAAGTAACCCGGTCAATTCCCCATTGTCGTCCTCAACGGGGATATGATGAATTCCGTTCCATTCCATAATGGCCTTGGCCATACTTAAATAGTCATCTTCATTCAATTTAATCAGGTGCGTGGTCATCAGTTCCTTTACCAATTGTGGTTTACGCTTAACCTTTTCCAAATGAATGTCTTCCCATTCATGGATAGGAAGGTGGTTGGCTTGGTTTTCAACCATTTTTTTGGTCAACAAAACCAAGGATTTATCCGTTTTATATCGTGTCTTGAGTGTTCTTAAATTGGCTACCTGCCATTGTTCCCCGGTACGGCCTTTGGTTCGCGCCTCAATAATTCCCAATAGGCGTTCAACATCTTCGTCATCAATACCACACCTGTGTAGTCCCTTATAGGCAATGGGCAATAGTTTGTTCAATATCAATTTTTTGGAACTGTAGGATTCCCCACACCACGAAAACAGTGTTTCCTTTCCTGAACGCGCGGCTTTTATAAAATTGGTCTTTGCCTCCTTAAAATCCATTTGCGAGGACATGTCGTCAAACTGTTTGGGGCGTCCCTTCATCAACCCTATCCAAAAGGCAAAATTGGCCATCTCATCCAATACGGACGGCCCTGAGGGTATATAACGGTTCTCAATTCTAAGATGGGGTTTACCCCCGCCCACACCATAGCACGCTCGATTCCAACGATAGACAGTACCGTTATGCAAACAAAGGGCAGGCAATTTTGGAATCTCTCCATTGTTCAACTTTTCCAATGAATTTTCCTTAATGGGCTTGGTCAGTAATATGCGATGCTTGGAAATGTCCTGTTTAAAAATTTCAGCAACACTTCCCTTTTCCCATTGGTCACCAAAACCAACCCTAGGCGTCTGATTGCGAAGTGCGGATGCCGTTTTTCGTGTATCCAAACTCTGTTGAAAAAGGGCAATACGGGTTTCCTTCCATAATTCCCTACCCATAAGCATAGGGGAATTGCAGCAGACCGAAAGCACGGGGCCCGCAATAGCCTGGGCCCAATTATAACTTTGTACAAAATCGTGTGAAGGTATCTGAAGGTGTAATTGAAAACTGGTGTTGCACGCTTCGAACATTACGGAGTCATGTTTTAAAAAAAGCTCATCCACCCCCCTGATTTTCAAATTGAAATCCCCTCCTTTATAGGTCCTCAGCATTTCGTTCAGTGCAAAATATCGAGGTATGGGTGTTAAGTAATCCAGCCCAACTTCTTTCTTGCTTATTGTTGGCAAAATACCGGCCAGTAAAATTTTCGCATCTAAGGTTGATGCGTTTTTGGCAGCTAATTGAAGTAGGTCCCTTAATTGGTGTTCAACCCTTGAAAAACAGTCCCCTTTTAATTCAAAGGGGTCAAGATTGATTTCAATATTGTAACTGGCAAGTTCCGTAGTGAAGTGATCTTCATTAATGGCTTCCAACAGTTTGAGGTTGACCCCATAGGGCCTATAATCCTTATCTATTAAACAAAGTTCCTGCTCCGCTCCTATGCGGACAATATCATCTTCAAAAAGGCCTTTTTCCAAAAGGAACTCAAGTGCCTTAACATCGTCAATCAAATGTTGCACAAATGCCATTCGCTCAACAACGTCCTGCGCTGTTTTTTTTATCATTTCACCCATAAGGACAGCTTTCGACGATAACAAATCTAGCAATCCATTGACTTGGAAAATATGACAATTATCAGCCTACGGTCCCTTAGGAGCGCTCGAAATGACATTTATCATATTTTTTCTGGTAAAAGCCCGATAATTTTGGCCCTATATTGAAATGGTATGTGCAATCTCACCGATAAGTACAATGTTCCTGGGCCCCGATACACTAGCTATCCAACCGTACCGTACTGGGACGTTGATTCCTTTTCAACAAAAAAATGGAAAGTTTCGGTAACGGAAAGTTATGAGGCATCCAAGGAACAGGGTATCAGTATCTACATACATCTCCCATTTTGCGAAAGCATGTGTACTTTTTGTGGTTGTCACAAGCGCATCACCAAAAGACACGAATTGGAAGCGCCTTATGTTAAGGCAGTACTAAAGGAGTGGAGCCTTTACCGGGAACTCCTTGGGACAAAACCCCTGATCAAAGAACTTCATTTAGGCGGAGGGACACCCACTTTTTTTTCACCGGAGAATTTAACTCGGCTCATCAAAGGAATATTTCTTTTAGCAGACCATGCACCGGATGCAGAACTCAGTTTTGAAGGCCATCCCAACAATACCACGAGAGCACATTTGCAGGCCCTCTATGATTTGGGGTTCAGAAGGGTCTGTTTTGGTGTACAGGACTACAACCATAAAGTACAGCGGGCCATCCATCGCATCCAACCCTTTGAAAAGGTAAAATACGTCACCGAAACCGCAAGGGAAATTGGGTACACCTCTGTTGGCCATGATATCATCTATGGCCTTCCTTTTCAATCCATCGACGATGTAAAAAACACTTTGGTCCGTACCAACGATTTACGACCGGACCGTATTGCCTTTTATAGTTATGCCCATGTACCATGGCGGAAGGGAAATGGTCAACGCGGTTACCGGGATGAGGATCTCCCAAATGCTGAGGAGAAAAAGTTGCAGTACGAAACGGGGAAACAATGGCTAAGCGCCATGGGATATAAAGATATAGGCATGGATCACTTTGCCGTTGGTTCGGATAGTCTTTACCAAGCCGCGAAGAAAGGAACCCTGCACCGGAATTTTATGGGGTATACTCCCTCCAAGACACAGCTTATGATCGGTCTTGGAGTCTCCAGTATCAGTGACAGTTGGCATGCCTTTGCCCAAAATGTAAAAGGCATAGAAGAATATCAACATCTGGTAGCCTATGATATTATTCCCGTTTATCGCGGACATTTTTTAAACAACGAAGATGAATTGGTCCGCAAACACATTCTCAACCTCATGTGCCAGTTTGAGACCTCTTGGGAATCAGGACAGACCCAGCATTTGGATTTTCAACATATTATAGAACAACTAAGTGAACTGGAGGCCGATGGTCTGGTCCAAACCACTTCTAACAGTATTAAAGTTACAGAAAAGGGAAGGCCATTTATTAGAAACATCAGCATGGCTTTCGATTTGAAATTACATCGAAAACAACCAGAAACGAAGTTGTTTTCCATGACCGTATAACCTAAATCTTAATCATTATGAAAAGTATTATCGTACCCATAGATTTTTCAGAACAATCTGAAATCGCCTTAAAAGTAGCAGCCACTTTGGCAAAAAAGAACAAAGCAGAACTTGTTGTGATGCATATGCTTGAGCTTGCCACGGGAATTATGTCCAATACGGAATATATACCCCAAGTCCACATTGTGCATTTGATCAAAGTTACCGAAGAACGTTTTAAAAAATTCCTAGACAAACCCTATTTGAAAGACATCACCATTACTCCCGTAATCAAGCACTATAAGGTTTTTAGCGAAATTGATGATGTGGCCAAGGAGCATGGAGCCGAATTGATTATCATGGGATCCCATGGCACCGATGGTCTTCAAGAACTCTTTATTGGTTCCAATACCGAAAGGGTGGTTCGAGATTCCGAAATTCCCGTCTTGGTTGTAAAGGGCGATATAGATGATTTCAAGGCGGAGCGTTTTGTCTTTGCCTGTGACTTCAAGGAAGAGAGCATTCCAGCAGCCAAAAAAGCAATTGACTTTGCAAAACTTTTGGGAGCTGACCTAAAAATGGTCTACATAAACACCCCGGCAGATGCCTTTTTGAGTACAAAGGATGCGTATCAACGTATTTCAAAGTTTTTGAAGATTGCCATGCTAGGCTTAGAAGTGGACATTTACAACGATTATAATGTGGAAAAAGGTGTTCTGAACTATGCCGAATCCAAGGCTGCAGACCTTATTGGCATACCTACCCATGGAAGAAAGGGACTATCCCATTTCTTTATGGGAAGCATTGGCGAGGACATTGCAAATCACAGTAAAATTCCAGTGGTCACTTTTAAGATTTAAACGATGCTTAAGAATCTTGAAATAGATGAATGCTTGAAGGTTCTTGGCAATAATCACATTGGGCGACTTGGTTATATTTTTGGCCAAACACCGTATATCATACCAATCACTTTTTGTCACGATGCAGATTCAAAATGCCTCATCAGCTACTCTTCCAATGGTCATAAGTTACATGCCATGAGGCTGTACAACAAGGTGACACTTCAAGTAGATGAAATTGAATCCTTGCAAAATTGGAAATCCGTATTGGTTCAGGGTCGATTTGAAGAACTGGAAGGGAGCGATGCAAAATTATATTTGCATCGCTTTGCTGATGGCGTTCGTGAGCTATTGCAGCAGAAAAAAGAAGAGGTACCCAGGTTCATAAAAGAATTTTCGAATACCCAAGAAAATAGAGGAATCCCCACAGTGTACCGAATCATCATTAACGATATGTTTGGTAAAGCCAAAAAAGCAAGTTCCGATGTAATCCTTTAATAAAAGACATTTTTATCTTTTTATGACAAAAATCAGGTTTTCCCTTGTATTCAGCCATTACTTTTGACCCATGAAGCAATTGTTGGCCATACCATTAATTCTAGTGATGCTGGTAAAACCCCTTTGGCCTCTTGCTGTATACATCATCAATTACGACTACATTGTAACAAATCTCTGTGAAAACCGGGATAAACCCCAATTACAATGTGATGGCAAATGTTATTTAACTAAAATGTTTGCAGAGAAATCAACGGAAAACCATGAAAATCCCTTTGCTGAAGGGCGAATATTGGAAATTCCACTGATTTTAAACACTTCTGCAACCGCTACCGCCCACCAATTATCCCGTCAATTGAATCAATCGCAGGTCGTGGACGATTCCTACTTGGATATGACCACTTTTCTTTTTGTTTTTGAAATAGTTCAACCCCCAGAGGTCTAATCCACCTCTTGAAGAATTAGAAGGATAACTCCATCTCTTACCGTGGAGTATCCAAGGTTGAATTATTTAATAAACACTTATGAAATATCTACAAAAAATTAGAAAAGGATTGTTTCTTACTTTGATGTACGGCTTTGGACTCTTAGGTTCCTTTGCCCAAGAAACGGAAATAATAAGACTGTTGGACAAAGATAACTCCATGCCCATAACAGGTGCTACTTTTGAATATGGCCAACAATATGGAACCACCGATGACAATGGAAATTTTGACTTTGTTTTCGAAGAGGGCACTTCGATGTATTTATCACACATTAATTATGGCAAATGGATTTTGGATGAAAATGTGGTTTTAAAGATGATTCAAGAAAAGGTGTATTACAGACAAAGCATAACAGTCAATCTTTATCCGGTTACCGTTTTGGCCCTTCGCCCCAACGAGAAACCTAATGAAAAGGTAAGACTTGACTATCAAGATCAGCTTGCACACGATGGTGCCGATATACTAAATCAGAACCCGGCACTAAATTCCATCAGAAAAGGTGGCAACTATGGTTTTGACCCTGTTTTTAGGGGTTTCAAGTACGATCAGTTAAATATTGTACTCAACGGTGCCCAAGGTGCTACGGCGGCCTGTCCCAATCGTATGGATCCACCTACAAGTCAAATGTCACCTAATACAATTGACAGAATTGAAGTATTAAAAGGACCTCATGCACTTCGTTTTGGTACAGGGTTTGGAGCCACTATCAACTTTGTTCCTGCCAAGTTGCGCTTTACCGAAAATCCTGAACTATATGGTAGGGTTTCGAGCGGCTACGAGGGCAATGGAGCTGTGTTTCGAAATGAAGGAAAATTGGGTTTTAGCGGTGAGAACCATGATATTGCGTTATTAGGGTCTTGGTCGCAAGGCAATGACTATACTGCAGGAAACGGACAAACGATTGCCGCAGATTTCAATCGCGGTAGTTTTGGCACCAATATCGGCCTAAACTTTGCTGACAACAACCAATTGAGGGTATCTGCAATTTACAATGTCGCAAGAGATGCTGATTTTCCGGCACTACCCATGGATTTAAGGGAAGATGACACTTGGCTTTTCAACGCACGCCATGATATAACGTTTGAAAACAAGAACTTAAGCTCATGGAATACTACGGTTTTCGCCTCCTTTGTAGATCATTTAATGGATAATCTTTTAAAGCCCCTTGACCCACGAATGTTAAATGCAAGTACGAACGCTAAAACATTTAATTATGGCGGACGTACAGAGGGTATTTGGAATTTTGAAAAATCCAATCTTTTCGCCGGAGCTGACTTTAGGCGCGAGGGTGCAGAGGGGATAAGAGTACGTGAATTTTTGATGGGACCTAATGCTGGACGTACTTTCGAGGACAACGCATGGCAAGAAGGTTTTATTTCAAAGGGTAGTGTTTTTGCCGAATACCATTTTAATCTAGAAAAGACACGGTTCGTTTTCTCAACTCGAATGGAATTGAATACTGCCGATGTCAATGATCCCGCAGACGAATTTGTCCAGGCCAATGGTGAAACCCGCGTTTCACAATTTAATCCCAGTTTTAGTTTGGGTGCCACTACTAACGTTGGAGAAGAAGTGGTATTGGGACTCTGGTTGGGCAGGGCGCAACGCAGTGCCGGTCTTACCGAGCGTTTTATCAATTATTTTCCGGTTGGGCAGGATCCCTTTGAACTTTTAGGAAATCCTAGCCTTGACCCAGAAATCAACAACCAGTTAGATTTGACATTTCAATGGAGCACTGCGCAAGCCAATATAGACGTAGATGTTTTTGCAGGTTATCTTCAAGATTTTATCTCGTCCTTTATTGATGAGGACCTTTCACCTAGGTTGCCCAATAGTCCGGGAGTAAGGCAGTTCGTCAATATTGAGGATGCATTTAAAACCGGTATTGAACTGAACTGGACACAGAAATTGTTGGTGGGCCTTCAACAACAAGTAGGCATGGCCTATACCTACGCCCAAGATTTGGAGCGAGATGAGCCCTTGCCCGAGATTGCCCCATTGGACTTTAGATACACGTTAATCGGTGATTATTTGGATGGGAAGCTGCAACCCCAAGTGACTTTTAGACATGTCATGCAACAGTCAAGAATATCCACAGAGTTTGGAGAAACAGAAACCCCGGCATTCTCATTGCTTAACATACAATTAGGTTATAACTTGACCAAAGAAGCCAGAATAACAGCAGGAGTCAACAATCTCTTCGATGAAAACTATTATGAACATTTGAACCGTTCGGTAAGAGGAAATAACATCCCTATTTTTGCCCCAGGTCGTAATGCGTTTGCTTCAATTAGTTTTGTTTTTTAAAAGCTCATTGACCATAACAAGGTATTGGGGAATCAATCTTAAGATTAAAACGCTTCGGGTGGGGTTTTAAAAGGTAAGGATGTCACCGAAGAAAACCAGGCCAGTAGCCTCTATTTTGAAATGCAGTTTTGATTGGATTTTCATATTTGGTTTTAAAAAGCTGTCCAGTATTGGGCGGCTTTTTTATACCAGTCTTTGATTTTAGATTGGACAATTGGTTCATAAGGGCAAAAAGGACTTTCCATCTTTGATATCCTGTACCAATTCAGCAATGGTAGTTTGCTCCAAGCTCCTGATGAAGTCTGATTTTACGTTGCCCACCAATCTATGAAGTGGACAAGGGTTCAACTCGTTGCAATCTTTCAAACTGAGCATACATGATTTCAAACGGTATTCTCCATCCAATAGATCAATGATTTTGATCAAAGGGGTCTTTTTGTTTTCCTCCGTAAGGAAAAATCCGCCATGTGGCCCCTTTATGGATGAAACAACCCCATGTCTCCCCAGTTGCTGTAATAACTTGGCTATATAAGAGGGAGGTACGTTTATAGGACCACTGATGTCCTTGGCCATTACCCTTTTCTGCTCATTGGTATTCATGGCCAAATAAAGTACACCTTTAAGTGCATATTTTGCAGACTTCGATAACATTGACAATCTCTTTTTCTAAAAATAAATATTAAAAGACATTTTTATCTTTTATATGATAAAAATCATTTTTTCCACAACCATCCCCCCCTATTTTTGGGCAATTCTTAAAAATTCGGCCCATGAAAATCAAATTCACAATTTCTGCATGCTTACTTGCCCTTCTGATTGTAGGATGTGGAGGGAAAACTGAAAAAAAGGAGGATGGTTTTAGTGTAGAACGCAAAAAATCTACTGAACAGGCCGTCGAAACACCAGAGTCGACCAATGAGGTGCCCGCTTCACAACGCATCACCTTGGACAACAAAGGAGTAGGGCAAATCAAGAACATTACCTTAGATCCTGAGATTGACCAAGAAATGGCGACTTCCGGTGGTGAACTCTTTAAGACAAACTGCACCGCCTGTCATAAAACTGATAGACGTTTCATCGGTCCTAAAATGGAGGGCATTTTGGAACGACGTAGCCCTGAATGGGTCATGAACATGATTTTAGATCCCCAGCTTATGGTTGAAGAAGATCGTTGCGCAAAAGACCTTCTGGTAGAATTTAACGGAGCAGCGATGGCGAACCAAAATTTAACAGTCGAACAGACCCGTTCCCTTCTTGAATTCTTTAGAACACTTTAAACCAATATATATGAAAACTAGTGTCCAACTTAAAACTTTGGTGTATCCACTGCTGCTATTGTTTTTAGTGGTGGGTTGTAATTCCACGAACAAAACGGAGAAGGCTTCCACCTCGGAAGTAACAAATGATACGGAGGCCAACAAAGAATCCGGTCAGGCCTTTATTGAAAATGATGAGTCCACTCCAAACGTGCTTCAAATTGCAATCGGCTCACCTGATCATTCCACCTTGGTAGCTGCGGTTCAAGCGGCCGATCTGGAAAACGCATTGGTCAACGCTGGTCCATTAATGGTATTTGCCCCTACCAATGATGCCTTTGCTGCCCTACCCGAGGGTACGGTAGAGAACTTGCTAAAGCCCGAAAATAAGGCCGCACTACAGAACATCCTGAAGCACCACGTTACCCCCGGCAAATACGATAAGGAGTTTTTGAAAAAGTTTAAAAAACTGGGGCAGGCCAATGATCAAAATACCACCGTGGAGGTTAAAGGTGACGATGTCTACGTGGGCGGAGCAAAGATTTTGGGCAGTGTCAATGCCGGTAACGGTATCGTACATGTGGTGGATAAGGTCATTCTTCCACCGGAAGAATAGAATAGCTGAATACTTATAAAACAACAAAACATGAAAAAAATCTATTATCTAATTGGCGGTCTTTTGGGCCTAACCCTAGTTTACATGGGATGCAATCGAGCTGCTGGCCCAAATACCAATGGTGCCTTGGCATCATCCGCCGCAGAAAAGGTGTATGTGGCACCGGGCGAACAAGATGAATTTTATGCCTTCCTATCGGGTGGATATAGCGGTAACTTAACGGTTTATGGCCTTCCTTCTGGGCGAATGTTCAAGGAAATTCCAGTATTCTCCCAATTTCCAACTTCGGGCTACGGATATTCTGAAGAGACCAAACCCATGTTGAATACTTCACATGGCTTTATTCCTTGGGATGATTTGCACCACCCCGACATTTCCCAAACCAATGGTGAATTGGATGGCCGATGGATTTTCGTCAATGGTAACAATACTCCCCGGATTGCCAGAATTAGTCTGGAAACCTTTGAAACCGAGGAAATCATTGAAATCCCCAATAGTGGCGGTAACCACAGTTCGGCCTTTATTACGGAAAACACGGAGTATGTCATTGCCGGAACCCGATTTGCCGTGCCCGTGCCCCAACGAGACATGCCGATCAATGAATATAAAGGAAACTTTAAAGGGGCGTTGAGCTTTATCAGCGTGGCACCCGAAACAGGTCGTTTGGATTTGAAATTCCAAGTTTTGATGCCTGGCTTCAATTACGACCTTTCACACCCTGGTCGCGGCAAATCACACGGATGGCATTTCTTCAGCACCTACAATACCGAAGAGGCCAACACCTTGATGGAAGTAAATTCCTCGCAAAATGACAAAGACTTTATTGCTGCGATCAACTGGAAGAAAATTGAGGACTATGTAAACAATGGCGGGGGTACCAAAATGGCCACCAACTATGCCCATAATGTATACAGTCATGAGACCCATACGGGCACAACCACTATGAAAAAAGAGGTGGTCACGGTAGATCCAACCGAGATAGAAGGTGCGGTATTTTTCTTGCCTACACCAAAATCACCACATGGTTGTGATGTTGATCCAAGTGGGGAATACATTATTGGTTCCGGAAAGCTTTCAGCAGACTTGACCGTACATTCCTTTACCAAAATGCTGGCTGCCATTGAAGGTGAAAAATTTGATGGAGAGGCGTATGGTATTCCTATTCTGAGCTTTGATGACGTCATGGCCGGTATCGTTAAAAGTGGAGGCCTTGGCCCATTGCATACAGAGTTTGATGCCAATGGCAATGCCTATACCACCTTCTTTATCTCTTCTGAAGTAGTAAAGTGGCGATTGGAAACTTGGGATGTAGTTGATCGTAAACCTACCTTCTACTCCGTAGGACACTTGATGATTCCTGGAGGTAACTCCCGCAAGCCTTTTGGCAAATATGTCGTAGCGATGAACAAGATTACCAAGGATCGCTATTTGCCAACAGGTCCAGAGATGGAACATTCCGCTCAGATATATGATATTTCGGGTGAAAAAATGGAGTTAATCTATGACTTCCCAACCCATGGTGAGCCGCACTATGCCGCAGGTTGTCCAGCCGAACTATTGGCTTCCAAATCCAAGAAGATTTATCGATTGGATGAAAATAAGCACCCGTATGGTATCAACAATCCATCTGAAGCCAGGGTAGAACGTAACGGAAAAGAGGTCCACGTGTATATGGGTACCATTCGTAGTCACTTTACCCCTGATAACATTGAGGGAATTAAGGTGGGCGATAAAGTGTACTTCCATATTACGAACCACGAACAGGATTTTGACGTGCCCCATGGATTCTCCATTCTGGGTCAGAACACTTCAGAGCTGCTGATCATGCCTGGGCAGACCAAGACTTCGGTTTGGGAGCCCAAACAAGTAGGGGTGTGGCCATTCTACTGTACGGATTTCTGTTCTGCACTGCACCAAGAAATGCAAGGTTATGTGCGGGTTTCTCCGGCCAATTCAAATATTGAATTGTCCTGGTCATTAGGTGAATAACACCCTCACCAATACATAAGCGGGCCAGATAATCTTGGCCCGCTTTACAACCTTAAAAAAGAATTACGTGAAAAAAGCAAGTGTTTTAATGATCATGGGTTCCATCTTGTTGCTGGGACTCTTCTTTTTTCCTTTGTGGAACATTGAACTCGGAGCTCCTCAATATCCTGAGCCCTTGGGCCTTAATATTCATATTAACGGTCTTCAGGGACAAAGTGAGTTCGACATTCAGAATATAGATAATCTTAACCATTACATTGGTATGAAAACATTGCCCAAACCTGAAGACATGTGGGAATTTACCGTTTTTCCCATTGTAGTGGGCAGTATGGCCGCTATTGGAGTGCTGATAGGCCTTTTAGGTTATTTTGATAAACTGGCATATTATTGGTTTTTTGGTTGGTTGGCGGTGATGACCATTTTGGGTGTTTTGGGGATGTATGATTTTAATGCATGGCTTATTGACTATGGTACTAATCTAGATCCCAAGGCAATTATGAAATTGCAAAACCCAGATGGTACGCCCATGAGTTACAAGCCTCCATTGCTGGGGCACGAGAAAATGCTCAATTTTGATGCCTATTCCTACCCCAGGTTGGGAGCCTACCTTATGATGGTGGGGATGTTTTTGACCCTTATGGCGGGATTTATGGGATGGAAAACACGTGGTAAAAAGGTGAAGTCAATCACTAACGGTACGTTGGCCACAAACTAGTATATGATGAAAAAAGGTTGGACCTATCTCTTGTTACTACTGCTTTCATGTAAGGTTGCCCCTGAACCCATAGTTTATGGGGAAACTTCGTGTAAATTTTGCAGCATGACTGTAGTCGATAAACAACATGCGGCACAATTGGTAACGGCGAAAGGAAAGGTTTTCAATTTTGATGCCTTGGAATGCATGATCAACTATCTTAGGCAAGTTGAAGAACAAGAGATAGGGCTACTTTTAACCAATACGTACCATCAACCCGAAGCCCTGACGGAAGTCCAAAATTGCACTTTTTTGATAAGTAAGGGCATTCCAAGTCCAATGGGAGCCTATTTAACAGCCTTTCAAACCTTGGAAGAAGCGCAAATAGCTTTGAAGGAACATGGCGGTGAATTATTCACGTGGGAAGAATTACGAAGGGCATTTCAGAAAAGGTCCCAATTAAGTCACAATCATGTACACCACAACCATTGACAATACCATCGCCAATCAAGCTTTTGATGGGTTGCAAATACAAACATTGGTAAAAAACCAAAAATATGAAGTGCTGAGCATCAGTTTGGAGAAGAATGCCATTTTTCCGTCCCACGAATCCAATGAGGATGCTCACCTCATTGTGTTACAAGGACAGCTTGTTTTTTACATTGAGGACCATTCCATCCATCTGATGCAACAACAGGAGTTCAGTTTTCCAAAACATACCGAACATTGGGTAGAAGCTTTGGAAGATTCCAAATTTCTTATTATTCGTTGATGGAGCGAAACACATTCTTTCCGGTAGTATTGCTTTTCCTAATTTTTGGTAATGCAATTGCAGGAATTGTTGAGGTGTGCCCATCGTGCACCATCAACTCAATTAAAAAAGGTGTTGCAGTCGCCAAGGAATATGATACGGTATTGGTCAAAAAGGGAACCTATTATGAGTACAATATTTATGTGGATAAGCCTTTGACCCTAAAAGGCCACAACTACCCCATTATTGATGGCCAGAAAAAGGGCGAAATCATAAAGATTACCTCTGACCATGTCACCATTGATGGCCTTTTCATCATCAACGTCGGGGTGAGTTATACTACTGATTTTGCGGCAATTCGGGTAACCAAAAGTGAAAACTTCACCATTCAAAACGTGGTACTGGAAAAGTTGTTTTTTGGCATTTACCTGGAAAAGTCATCCCATGGTAAGGTATACCACAATAAGATTATTGGCGAAGCCAAAGACGAGTACAATTCGGGTAATGGCATACAACTATGGTACTCCCATTATGTCGACGTAAGTCATAACCATGTTCAGGGCACAAGGGATGGTATCTATCTGGAATTTTCGGACAATATTACCATCACAAAAAATACCAGCACCAAAAACCTCCGTTACGGGCTACATTTCATGTTTTCAGATAATGATGTCTATACACAAAACACCTTTGAGGAAAATGGTGCGGGCGTAGCCGTCATGTTCTCCCGAAATATTGACATGATCAATAATACCTTTAAAAAGAATTGGGGCACTTCCGCCTATGGCTTGTTATTAAAGGAAATCAATGATGCCGAAATACAGAACAACACCTTTTCGGAAAATACCGTTGCCATTAGCATAGAAGGATCAAATAGAATTACATACCAGGACAACGATTTTATCAAAAACGGCTGGGCCATACGCGTCATCGGTGCCTGTTACACCAATTTGTTTACAGGCAACAATTTTATGCACAACTCCTTCGATGTCTCCTATAACAGCAAATTGAACGACAACGAGTTTAGGTCAAATTACTGGAGTAATTACACGGGCTATGATTTGGACAAAGATGGTATTGGCGATGTTCCCTATCGCCCGGTAAAGTTGTTTTCCTATATTGCGAACAAAACCCCGGAGACCATTATTTTGCTGCGTTCGTTGTTTATGGACATCATTGATTTTTCTGAAAAAGTATCTCCGGTATTTACCCCCGACAATCTAAAAGATGCCCAACCCTTGATGAAAAAACGCTTATGATCAACATTTCCGATTTACATAAAAAATTTGGAAAAAATGAGGTTTTAAAGGGTATTGATCTCAATATCGAACATGGTAAAATTTACGCCATTCTAGGACCAAATGGATCAGGTAAGACTACGCTGATCAAAAGCGTTTTAGGAATGGTCATTCCTGATAAGGGTTCCATTGAGGTGCTTGGGGAGCCCATAAAAAAAGGTTGGAAATACCGCAAACAAATCGACTATTTACCCCAAATTGCAAATTTTCCAGGTAATCTAAAGGTCAATGAGCTTATTGACATGATTAAGGACCTTCGAAATGATAAGGGTAATGCCGATACTTTGATTGAACTATTTAAGCTCCAACCTTATTGTAACAAAAAACTGTCCAATCTCTCCGGTGGCACTAAACAAAAAGTCAATTTAGTACTGGCCTTTATGTTCAATAGCCAACTTCTCATTCTGGATGAACCCAATACTGGATTGGATCCCAATGCGCTTATTCAACTCAAGGAATTGATAAAAAAAGAAAAGGAGAATGGCAAAACCTTGCTCATTACCTCGCACGTTATGCAGTTTGTGGAAGAAGTGGCCGACGAGGTCATTTATCTTTTGGAAGGAAAAATCTACTTCAAAGGCACTTTAAAGGCCTTAATGGCCAAAACCCAACAAACCAATGTAGAGCATGCGATTGCGGCATTAACCAAAACTGAAGGGTATGGGTAAGGTTCTTAAGTACAGTTTTTATGATTTAATTCGCAGCCGTTGGAGTTACATCTATTTTTTCTTTTATCTCGCCCTCGGATTTGTCCTTTTGTTTTTGAACAATGACCTTTCCAAAGCGGTGATCACCCTAATGAACATTATCATTGTACTGGTCCCATTGATTGGGACCATATTCGGAACCATGTACTATTATAATTCCAAAGAGTTTACCGAGCTGCTTTTGGCACAACCAATTAAACGTTCCCATATTTTCTTAGGTCAATATTTTGGTGTCGCCGGTTCCCTTTCATTAAGCTTGGCCCTTGGCCTGGGCATTCCGTTTGCTGCATACGGATTGTTAAAAAGCAACGCGATATTTGATTTTGCCCTACTTCTGGTGGTTGGTATTTTTTTGACCCTCATTTTTACTGCCCTAGCTTTCAATATTGCTATCCACAACGAAAACAAAATAAAAGGTTTCGGGTATGCCGTATTGTTATGGCTTTTTATGGCAGTTATATATGACGGTATATTTCTATTGTCCCTGATCATTTTTGAAGAATACCCACTGGATACATTTTCCATGATTGCCACAGCACTCAATCCTATTGATCTTTCCAGAACGTTGATTCTATTAAAGCTTGATATTTCTGCACTCCTTGGTTATACAGGGGCGGTATTCAAAAAGTTCTTTGGCACGCAAATAGGGTTTTGGGCTTCCATGTTGGTGTTGGTCCTTTGGAACGCGATTCCCATTTTTCTTTTAAAGTACAAATCGAGCCGAAAAGATTTCTAAAGGAGAGGCGCCAAATATTCCTAAAAGACTGACTTTTATCATGTTAATCCCAAGTAAGTAACCGTAACTTCATATAAGAAATTAAAAGCCGATTATCATGAAGAAACGAGTCCCTATATCCCAGATAATGACGACCAACGTGGTCACGTTGACCACTCAAGATGATTTGGTCACCGCCGAGGAAACGTTTAAAAAGTACCGTATACGACATATTCCCGTGGTAAGCGGAGATATCATTTTAGGCATTTTAAGCTATACCGATTTGATGCGTATCAGTTTTGCCGATGCCATAGATGAAGATGAGTACGAAGTGGATACCATGGTTTATAATATGTTCAGCATTGAACAAGTAATGGTCAAGGATGTGGTGAGTGTGCCACCTACGGCCACGGTAAAGGAAGTCGCACAATTCTTGGCGCAAAAAGAATTTCACGCACTTCCGGTTGTGGAGGAAGGAAAATTAGTGGGTATCGTTACCACAACGGATCTGATTCGTTACCTATTGGAAATGTATTAAAGTATTCATTACCACTTTTATGATGTGAGTGGTTGGTTTGAACTTTGATTTGGTGAATTGGAGGAGGCTACAAAATAGCCTCCTCCTTTTTGTGCCTTACCGAAATTCGAATACCTAAGTTTTTTAAATCATTGAATAAGATATCCTCATCGACTACATTGGCCATTAAGTGGATGCCATGAAAATTGGGTCTTTTCATCGCTTGCTTTATACAGCCTAAGACGGAAAGTGAGGTTAGATCAAAACTGTTATTGCTATATATTGACATTATAATTGTCTTTATCTGTTTCCCAATTCTGCCCTTGGCAATGAGTTTCATCTCTGCCCGAGCATAATTTTCAGTCCTTTTCTTACTACTCTGAAACATCAACCATCCGCAGAGACGTTCACTGAAAGTACTACTTAGTTTTCCAAGAATAATGGCAAGTGCAAATACAAACTTGTCAATAAAATAATTGAATCCTGCGGCGTACACTCCCAATGTCTTCAAGCTCAATTCTTTTTCCAGACCATATATTTCCTTCATCACTAAAGGAAAGCATGTTTTCTCTCCAAAGACATCAAAATTAAAGCTTAGGGCATCTTTATAGGTAGCTTTTTCCCAGCTTCCATTTTTAAAAATCCTTGGTTTGCCTTGAACAATTTCATGGATGATTTCATACGTTGATTTCGGGTTGTTAAAAGCCGGATCCATCGCCAAACCAACACTTGCCTCATTATACACATCAAAACGGTCTTTAAGAAACCGAATCATTGGCGCAATTAGTCCTGGATGAAAACCCGATTGTGTTATGCAAAACCTTCGATTTTCCTGAAATTTCGCTTTATTCCTTTCTAGAAGCTCAGCAACATCCCCTCTCACCAATGTATCCACTAAGTGCACCTTACATTTTATCGCTGCTTTGGCCACAACATTCATATGGTTAGGCACGGTTGCCGTCACAATTACTATGTCCACATTTTTGAACGCATTCACCAAGCTATTATAGTCCTTGGCGTCTGCGAAGCAAGGCTCTATTGCCGCCGATGGAAATCCATCCCTTAATGTTTTGGCCTGTTCATCGGCTTTCAACAAATTTCTGGCCCCAATGTAAAGCGAACAATTGGTGTATTTTAGAATATTAAAACAAAGTGATTTTCCAACACCGCCATAGCCCCCCAATACCAATACCTTTCCACTAAACATGAAAAGATGCTGCTTTTATCGAAGTTTTAATCAATTTAAATGCCCAATCATAGTGGCTTGATGTTGCTGAAATTAAATAAGCTCCAAAAGAGGTAGAACCCGTCCAATGGTATTTCTTTTTTGTGAAAAGCTCTTCATCGGTATGTATTTCGATAATCTTTAGGACGGTCTTAAACGATTGTCGAAATAGCCCTTTGGCATCATCAAGGGACACCTTGGCATATCGCTTTTGAATCTCTCGATTTAAATCAGGCAGGGTTTTCCAAGTATAGCCCTTTGCAGGCATATCCGGTTTTTTTCCGGACATTCCTATAGTATACCAGTCCAAAAGCATTAAATGCCATGCATGCAAATGGGCTATGACGTCTTTGATGTTTCTATTCAACGCTGCTTTGGGAAAATCCCGCTCTTGTTCTTCCTTAGGGAGATTGTCAACAAAATTTAGCAGTTTTTCATAATTGAATGTTGCCGCTTCTAATAGCTCTGACTTACTTCTTGGTCTTGCCATTTCATATAATTTTTAGCTATGTTCAATGCACACAGTGCGTCTTTCTTTTTGGACATATGTCCATCCATTTTATCCAAAATATTGCGAAGGGTACGAATAGCTTCCTGTATGTGAGGTCCCTTGTTTAACATTACGCACTCAGCTCTTGCACCCTGGGCAGCATCGCTGATTTCAGCTCGTGTAGGAATTCCTTTTTTGGCCAACGTTTCCAATACCTGAGTGGCCCAAATGACAGGTACATGTGCTGCCTCACATATCCAAAGAAGTTCACGCTGTACTTCGGAAATCCGTTCAAAACCCAATTCAACGGCCAAATCACCCCTGGCAATCATTACCCCAATTTTATTTCTTTTCATCCCTTTCAATAGAATTCCAGGAAAATTCTCAAATGCTTCTTGGTTTTCAATCTTAAAAACCACCCCAATATCCTTGGCACCCAACGCATCCAATTCCTTATACAGAATCTCAACATCGTCTTCGCTTCGCACAAAGGAATAGCCAAGAATATCGGCATGCTTACAGGCAAAGGACAATACTTGAATATCTTCGGGCGTCAAGGCGGGAAGGTGGAGTCGGGTCCGCGGCAGGTTAATGCCTTTTTCGGAACCTAATTTTGGCTTAAAACACTTTTCAATTTTTACTTCGCAGCTGTTTGTATTTTTGGCCAGAATCTTACCCGCAACCATTCCATCATCAAACAACACAGGGTCACCTACAGCTACGTCATCTATAATCTGCGGTAACGAAACGCCAATTTTGGCCATTTGAACCTGTTCCCCATTTTTATTGAATTTGGATTTGACCGTCTTGGCTCCGTTTTTGGTCAATAACAGGTGTTCGCCTTCCTGAACACGAAGTCTGTTTCGCTCCTTCCCTTTTCCGTTTTGATACGAAATGGACCCTATTCTAATTTTTGGACCTGCCAAATCCATATAGATTTTGATAGGACGCCCTAACCTTCTAGAAACGTTTTGGACGTTCATAACCATAGCGTGCCATACCAATTTATCATCATGACCAAGATTGATGCGAACGATGTCCATTCCATTTTGGGCCATTTTGAGAACAATGCCTTCATCAAATGCGGCTTCTGTGGGCAATGTGACCATAATCTTTGTCTTAGCCACCGACCGAAGGGAGCCGAAAAGATTTTTAGTGTGCTTTTCAAGCATATCCCTACTTTCTTTGTACCCCAATGATTTTTTACCCATGTTAGCTTCAATGGGGTTTCCTGCCATCCTTTTTAAATGATGGATAACGTTTCTAAGATTTTGTAAGACGTAACCTTCTGCAGTCCCCAATGCGGAAAGTCCAAATTGTGATAACGCATGTTGAAAAGGACGTAAATCAAAGCTTCTCAAAACAAGATAATGGAATAGATTTTCCGCACTCCGCTCGTACTCTTTGTGGAGTCCAGCTTCTGGCAAAACATTTTTCGATTGTCCATAAGTAATGGCACGCTTCACGCATCCCAATTCCTCAATTAATCTCTGAACGTCCATCCCTTTGGTACTAACCATAAATCTAAAAACTACCGTTAAAGCGCTCAAAGGCCGCCTTTTCCAACATTTCCTGATTATCCGGATGGGCTATGGATATCATAGCCTTGGCCCGTTGTTTTAGATTTTTCCCAAAAAGGTTGACCACACCATGTTCCGTAGCAACAAAATGTACATGGGCTCGAGTTGTGGTTACCCCTGCTCCGGGCTTAAGGAAAGGAACAATTTTTGACACTCCCTTTTTGGTTGCCGATGAGATGGCAAAAATAGGTTTGCCCCCTTTTGAAAGTGCCGCTCCACGGATAAAATCCATTTGTCCACCAACCCCGGAAAACTGGTAACTACCGATAGTATCCGCACAAACCTGTCCCGTTAAATCAATCTCTATGGCGCTATTGATGGCAGTCACTTTTGGGTTTCTTCGAATTCTTGCCGTATCATTGGTATAACCGGCATCCCTGAAATCACAAATGGGATTGTCATCGATAAAGTCGTACAACTTTCTTGAACCCACCGCAAAACAGCTCACTATCTTCCCTCTTTTTACCGCCTTTTCCTTTCCTGTAATCACCCCACTCTCTAAAAGAGGAAGTACGCCGTCAGAAAACATTTCGGTATGGATTCCCAAGTCTTTATGATTGCCTAAATTGGACAATACGGCATCAGGGATGTTCCCAATACCCATCTGTAAGGTGGCACCATCCTCAATCAGATTGGCAACATTTTTACCAATTTGCTGCTCTATTTCAAATATCTTGGCCGGAGCGTGTTCATGTATGGGCCTGTCCACTTCACAGGCCAATGTTATTTCATCAACGTGAACAATGCCTGTTCCATGGGTCCGCGGTACTGAAGGGTTAATTTGTGCAACTATAGTCTTACCCGATCGCACTGCAGGTAACGCCACATCAACGGAGACCCCAAGAGAGCAAAACCCATGTTTGTCCGGAGGGGAAACCTGGACAAAAACAACATCTATTGGTAAGTAGCCATCGTAGAACAATCGATGGATTTCACTTAAAAAAACGGGGACATAATCGGCCCTAGGGGTATTTACGCTCTTTCGGACATTTCCTCCTACAAAACATGAGTTCAAATGAAATGTTTTATTGTAGGGTTCTTGGGTGTATTTGGCATCGCCCTCGGTGTGGATGGAAACAATTTCAACATTTTCCAATTCCTGATGTCTTTCACACAAAGCATCAATCAATTCGTTTGGGGTCATGGCGGCCCCTTGAAAGAACACGCGATCTCCCGATTTTACCAGTTTTACAACTTCTTCAGCTGTGGTGATTTGCATAGTTTTATATAGTTTAAATTCGTTCGAAACCTAACCTAAATCCATACCTTGCTCATTTAGGTTTTGGCAGTAAGAACAATAAGTTTTTTAGTTAAAAAAGAACGTTACGGCTCATGGCACTCCACATCTGCCGATACCATTTTTGGAGTCACTGCTTTAGGTGAAACATAAGGAATTCCCAATCCCATTCCCCTCACGATAAATAAAACCCCTATGATCACCACAAAAACAGGGACCAATCTTCGTATTTGGGCTTTTATCCTTTGGCCGAAAAAGCCACTGGCGTAAACGACTGATGTCATTAATGGAATCGTACCCACCCCAAATAAAAACATGTAGAAACTTCCCTGCAAAGGGCTTCCCATGGCTATGGCCCCGAACAGCGCTACATAGACCAACCCACAGGGTAAGAATCCATTCAAAAATCCAATGGTCAAAAACGTATCCGGTGTCCGTTTTTTTAGTGCTTTACCCAATTTTGACTTCACTTTTCCCATCAAGATATAGATAGGTTTTGTAAGGGATATTTTTGCAGAATACTTGGAAGGAACCAACACCAATAGAATCATCAAGATGCCTATTCCAATAGATAATTTTTGTTGAACACCGAATAACTGAAGTCCCTTACCGACAAAACCAAAGGAAAGCCCCAATAAGGTATATGATAAAAGTCGGCCCAAATGATAAATTGATAGTTGAAGGCCCTTGTTCCAATGGTCATTCCTATCCAAAGGCAGCATAAAGGCGATTGGGCCGCACATACCTAAACAGTGTAGACTGCCTAAAAAACCCAAAATCAATGCTGAAAACACCATATTTTAGTATTCAATGCCCTAAACGCTGTTTAAACATTTTGGCATTATTCCTTTCTTAAGTATACATACGCTCAACAAACCCGTCTTTTTTGCAACAGAGGTTTTTTAAAATTCCAATAATCAGTACCTTATTTTTTCTTTGTGCAAAAAACTATTGCCATTATAACTCCATTCAATGGTAATGTCCCATCGACCGTCTACCAAGCGGTTGTCAGGTATGAGCAAATGTGTATTGGACAAACTTATAGGAAAGTTAACATCCAAATGCCTGTTCGACGGTCGGTATAGGGACACTTTACCAGTGATTTTTTTAGGTTCAAAGTTTTCTGGAAAGGCTATCAATACGCCTTTTTCACTTTTAGTTATTTGGAGCTTGGCGTTATGCACAACTGCATTTTTTTCAGCGTCAATCTCTTTTTGATAGGCTAGTTCTTTTTTGTAATAGTCTTTGGTAACCAATTCGTGATCGGCCCTATTTTCCATATTCATTTGAATTACGAAATACATGATGAAGGAAATAAAACCTATAAAGGCCAAAACAATTCCTGTTCCCCAATTGATTCTCATCTTTTTTTCTTTAATTATAACTTCTTGGCGCTAAAAATTGGGTCATCGTGGTTTCTATTAATTCCCCATTGCTGTAAACACCAATTTCCAATTTATCTTTATCTCCTGTCAATGCGGAGTTATTGATTTCAATAAACAAAGTACCTTCTGCCAAATCTTGCGCCGGTACTTGAAATGTCTCAGTTGAGACCATTTTTATCTCACCGTTATGTGATAACAATTTAAAACTCACTTCATCAATATTCTGTGCGGTTTTATTCACCAGTTTATAGGTATATACATTACTAATAATATTATTGGCCTTTCGCTCATATATCTGACCTGGCAACCTTAAAATATTGGCTTCAAGATCATTTCTCAAAAACAACATTCCTACAAGAACACCAATCAAAATAGTCAGAACACCAGCGTACCCCTTCATTCGAGCCGTAAAACGAAACTTCTCTTTATGGGAAATCTCATTTTCGCTGGCATACCTGATTAAGCCCCTTGGCCGATTGATGCTATCCATAATATGGTCACACTCATCAATACAGGCCGTACAATTTACGCACTCCAGTTGCGTCCCATTACGTATATCTATTCCAGTGGGGCATACGTTCACACACTGAAAGCAATCAATACAGTCGCCGTGGCCCAAAGCATCCCTGTCTTCATTTTTCCTAAATTTTTTCCTTCCGGCCGATCCTTCACCGCGTACGTGGTCATAGGCCACCACAACGGATTTATCATCCAAAAGCACTCCTTGCAAACGTCCATAGGGACAGGCAATGATGCATACTTGTTCCCTGAACCATGCAAAGACAAAATAGAAGACCCCAGTAAAAATCAACAAGGGGACCATGGTACCCAAATGGGCCATTGGGCCTTCCACAACATATTGCAACAGTTGATCACTACCGATTAAATACGCTAGGAAGATGTTGGCAATCAAAAAGGAAATAATGAAAAAAATGGTCCACTTCAATACCCTTTTTCGAATCTTTTTGCCTGTCCATGGGGCCTTGTCCAACCGCATTTGCGCACCCCTATCACCATCTATCCAATATTCAATTCGGCGGAAGACCATCTCCATAAAAATGGTCTGGGGGCAAATCCAACCACAAAATATCCTCCCGAAGGCCACAGTGAAAAGAGCGATAAAAATCACCCCGATAATCATAGAGATTACAAAGAGATGAAAATCTTGGGGCCAGAATGGGAAGCCAAAAATATTGAATCGCCTTTCCAGGACATTGAACATCAAAAACTGGTTCCCATTGATTTTTAGAAAGGGTGCAGCGAAAAGGAATAGCAACAATCCATAGCTCACATACTTGCGATACTCATAAAACCGGCCACCCGGCTTTTTGGGATATACCCATGCCCTTTTTCCCTCTGCGGTTACCGTTCCTATTGAATCCCTAAAATTTTCTTCCATAGCCTAGTAGGTGCTTTCCAACCCCTTCCACAATCGCGTCCTTAAGAAATCAAATTCAATGCCTCATCATCTTAATCTTAGCTGGGGAGGCATTGGTTCAGTTCATCGCTACAGTTAAAGAATCCTGAGCCTGTTCGGCAGGCACCTCTTCAGCCGGAACTTCCGGCGCCACCGGAGCATCTGGATCTACCCAAATTTCCCCTTCAGGAGCCTTAGGGTTCGCAGCGGTAGTACCTTGAAACTGCAACAAATAACTGGCTACTTGGGCCATTTCAACAGGTTTCAAACTATTTTTCCAAGCTACCATGCCCTTACCGTCCCTACCGCCTTCGGAGATGGTACGGAAAACATTTTTGATGCCCCCTCCAAGAATCCAGTATTCGTCGGTCAAATTAGGACCAATACCACCACCTCCATCGGCCATATGGCAAACCACACAGTTTGCAGTAAAAATCTTTTCACCAGCTGCTAAATCAGAGGCATCGGTCAATACCTCAACAGTATTTACATCAACTAGGTTTTTAGCCGTCTTTTTATACTCTTCGATAGCAATTTTGGCTTCTGCTACTTCGTTTTCATATTCAATGGCCTGGGTATAATCCCCGACAATATGGAAACGTACCAAGTAAACCAATCCAAAGATGATGGTCACGTAGAACATATAGACCCACCATGGAGGCAATACATTATCAAGTTCTCGAATCCCATCGTAGTTATGATCCAGAATGATTTCTTGCTCACGGTCAATGGAACGGCTTCTGGTCAACCTTTTATAAATACCGTTAATCCATTTGTACTCTGGCTTTTTGTTTTTGGCCGCTAGGTATCGTTCCTGGGCCTCCGCCGAAAGTGTTTGAAACATGACATTTTCAACCGATTTCAAAATCACCTCAATGGCTATCAAAATCAAAAGGACCATCAACATAAAAAACTGGGTGATCGGATATTCTATGATTGCCGGTTTATCACCGGAATCAATGAAGTATTCCATCAAGCCGAACACAATAAAAAATAGTAGTGGAACCCGTATCCACCATGGAATTCTAGACATCATAGTTTTTATTTAATGGTTGGTCATTATCGTTATCCAAGGGCAGTTCGCCCATTTCCTTAATATGGGATTTGCTTGCGGTGAACACCCACCAAAAAAGTAAGGTGAAGAACACAAAGAATATTAAAAGGGATATCATAGGATAGGTAGCAATCCCATCGATACTTTCCATATGGCTTTTTACAAACTTCAACATCGCTTATTTGTTTTCTGACAGTAAACCGTCGTTATCCTTTACTTTAATGTCCGTACCTAAACGCTGTAGGTAGGCAATGAGACTTACAATCTCACGATCTCGCATTTCTACAAATTCCAAACCGTTTTCTTTGGCGTATTTTTTATCTGCTTCATACGATTTCACAAACTCCGGATCGCTGTAAAGGTTTTTCTCTATTTGAAGTGCCTGTTCTGCCATGGACTGTTGGGCGTTTGTTATGTCTTCATCCGTATAAGGCACACCTAAGGTCACCATGGCATTCATTTTTGCCTCTATTTGACTTCTATCATGCTCATTCCGCACCAACCATTGGTAAGCCGGCATGATAGATCCTGCCGATGTACTTTGGGGATCGTACATATGGTTCAAGTGCCAGTTGTCAGAATATTTACCCCCAACGCGGAGCAGGTCAGGACCCGTACGTTTACTTCCCCAAAGGAAGGGGTGATCATATACAAATTCGCCCGCTTTTGCATATTCCCCATACCGCTCCACTTCGCTTCGGAACGGCCGTATCATTTGGGAGTGGCACCCAACACAGCCTTCACGGATATAAAGGTCACGACCTTCCAACTCCAATGGCGTATATGGTTTTACACTGGTTATCGTAGGAATATTTGATTTAACGAGTATAGTCGGAATAATTTGAACTATACCTCCTATCAAAATGGCCACCGTGGCCAAAATGGTCAATTGTACTGGTCTTCTTTCCAACCAAGTATGGAACGTTTCTCCAGCAGTTCTACGTCCTGTTACCCTTGTCAATGCGGCTGCTTCTGCCAATTCATCCTCAACCGCGCTACCCTTTCTTATTGTTACAATAACATTGTATACCATCACAAGCATACCTACAATAAAGAGGGTTCCTCCAATGGCTCGCATCCAATACATTGGAATGATCTGTTGAACGGTTTCCAAGAAGTTACCATATACCAAGGTCCCATCTGGATTAAAGTCTTTCCACATCAAAGCCTGGGTAAAACCAGCAACGTACATGGGTAGGGCATATAAAATGATGCCTAAGGTTCCTATCCAAAAATGGAAGTTGGCCAAGCCTTTGGAATATAGTGTGGTTTTCCACATTTTTGGCACCAAGTAATATATCATACCAAAAGTAAGGAAGCCATTCCAGGCCAAAGCCCCAACATGAACGTGGGCGATAATCCAATCACTAAAATGGGCGATGGCATTGACATTTTTTAACGAAAGCATAGGACCTTCAAACGTAGCCATACCATAGCCGGTAATTGCAACGACCATAAACTTCAACGTGGCATCACTTCTCACCTTATCCCAGACACCACGAAGTGTCAACAATCCATTGATCATACCCCCCCAAGATGGCGCTATCAACATTACGGAGAAGACCACTCCGAGGTTCTGTGCCCAATCAGGAAGTGCGGAATACAATAAGTGGTGCGGTCCAGCCCATATATAAATGAAAATTAAAGACCAAAAGTGGACAATGGACAAGCGATAGGAGTAGACCGGACGATTGGCCGCTTTTGGAACAAAGTAATACATCAAGCCCAAGAACGGGGTGGTCAAGAAAAATGCCACAGCATTATGTCCGTACCACCACTGCACCAAAGCATCCTGCACCCCGGCATACACTGAATAACTTTTTAACGCTGCCACCGGTAATTCCAAACTGTTGAAGATATGGAGCACTGCAACAGTTACAAAGGTTGCCAAATAGAACCAAATCGCTACATACAAATGACGTTGTCTTCTCTTAAGAATCGTCCCAATCATGTTCCAGCCAAAGACCACCCAAATCAATGCAATGGCAATATCTATTGGCCATTCCAGTTCGGCATACTCTTTTGATGTTGTAATACCCAAGGGAAGCGTAATTGCTGCGGACACGATGATTAACTGCCAGCCCCAGAAATTAATGTTACTCAATACATCGCTGAACATTCTTGCCTTGAGCAAACGCTGTAGGGAGTAATACACCCCTGCAAAAATGGCGTTACCCACAAAAGCAAAAATGACAGCATTGGTGTGTAATGGACGAAGACGCCCAAAACTTAACCAAGAAATACCATCCGTTAGGTTAGGGAACAAAAACATAAAGGCCAATAAAAGGCCCACAACCATTCCCACGACTCCCCAAAGCATTGTTGCGTAGAGGAACTTTTGTACGATTTTGTTATCGTAGTGAAATTGCTGTACTTCCATAATTATTCAGTTTGACTTTTATTTTGGTTGTTATTTTCCGAAGTTTTTTTCACCAATTCATCTTCAAAAAGCATACGGACCGATGGGGTATAGGAATCGTCATATTGACCACTCTTAACCGTGAAAATAAAGGCTGCAAAAAAGATGATGGCAACACACACACTTATGCTCAACAGCACATAAATTACGCTCATACCTATTTCAATTCGGGTGTAAAACTAGGGTGATGATTTCTTGGAAAAAATGACATTTATCAGATTTTATATGAAATATCTTCGACCTTGTTCCTTGCGCACCAAGGTTATCAAAGCACCCACAATGATGATGTTCTTACCGATGTATTGCCCCAATAAAGTGGGCACCAAGGGAGCTTGTGAAAACGAATCACTGGGAAAAAACAGTAATGGGGTGAAGGTGCAAACCATATGTGCCAAGGCCACAGCGACCACCTGTCTTCTAAAAAAGCCCGAAAGTAAAAAGACACCTATGGCTACTTCAAGAATGGCCAAAAGGGTAACTGCAGTTTGGTCGGTCACTACACCAAAAGTCAATTGATGGATGGTATTTCTCGCTAATTCTTCAGCTGGACTGGTCCCTGGAAAAAATTTCAAACTCCCGAACCAGATATACACTAAGCCGATGGTACTGGATAAAATCGTTTTGTTCTTCATATTCATTCTCATGTATTGGGTGTATTCAGTTTTGTACTTATATAATTCGTTGCAACGGTGGTAAAAACTACTATGCTTATGGAACTCAAAGGCATTAAAATTGCCGCAATGACGGGCATCAATTGACCCGTCACAGCAAAATAGAGTCCGATTACATTGTAGCATAGGGAAAGCAAAAAGCTCAGTTTAATAATGTTTATGGATTGCTTGGAAAGTTGTAAAAAGCGATCCAAAAAAGTAAGCTTTTTTGCATCCAAAATAGCATCACAAGCTGGGGAAAAAACGTTCACATCTTCTGAAACAGCCACTCCCACATTACTTTGGGCCAAGGCACCAGCATCATTTAGACCGTCTCCAACCATTAATACATTACTGTGCCTTTGCACGTTTTGGATAAACTCCAATTTATCCTTCGGCTTTTGGTTGAAGAACATGGGTAATTGGAAAGGGAACATTTTTCCCAATTTTTCCCGTTCACCATCATTGTCACCGGACAAAATGACCAAGGAAAAGTTCTTCACCAGTTGTTTAAAAAGTGAAACCAACCCTTCCCTATACTTGCTTTTAAAAACGAAACGCCCCCTATACTTCTCATCAGAACTAATATGAACCGAGGTTTCCTGTACATGGGCGTTACGATTCCCCACAAAGTTGGCTGAACCCACCTTTATCGAATGCCCGGCAAAAGTACCCTGAACCCCTTTTCCCATTTTTTCAACAAAGTCATCCAATGTCATGATCTCCTGGTCTTCCAAAATACCGTACAGCTCCCTACTAAGTGGATGGTTGGAAGCCCGCAACGTATTCTTTAGCAACGAAGCTTCGTCATCAGTCAATTCCAGTCCCTCATAAACAATGGTGTTCCCAGAATTTGAAGTAAGGGTCCCGGTTTTGTCAAATACAAGGGTATCCACCTTTGCTAACCGTTCTATGGTATTGGTGTCCTTTAGGTAAAAACCGTTTCGGCCAAAAATGCGTAGTAAATTCCCCAAGGTGAACGGTGCAGCCAAGGCTATGGCACAGGGGCAAGCGATAATCAATACCGCTGTAAACACGTTCAATGCCTTTGAGGGCTCATACCATAGCCAAAAAGAGGTGGCTGCGATGGCGATGGTCAACACGGCTAGGGTAAAGCGTTTTCCAATGGCATCCGTTAATGTTTGGAATTCACTTGCCTTGTTTTTGGAAAAGGCGGAATTGCTCCACAATTGGGTCAGATAACTTTGCGAGACCGATTTCAGGGCCTCTACCTCAAGCAGTCCACCCAATTGTTTGCCACCGGCATACAATTTATCTCCGGATGCTTTTGGAACGGACTCCGATTCACCAGTAACAAAGCTATAATCAATTTGAGCGTTTCCACTAATTAAAATACTGTCCACAGGAATGATTTCTTGATTGCGCACCAAAAGCCGATCCCCTTGTTTTATTTTATAGATTTCTATGTTTTCTTCCGTTGTATTGTTCCTTAGTCTAGTGACCCCTATCGGAAAATACGATTTATAATCGCGCTCAAAGGAGAGATGGGCATAGGTCTTCTGTTGAAAAAATCGCCCAACCAATAAAAAGAACACCAATCCCGTTAAGCTATCAAAAAAACCGGACCCAAAATCGAAAATAATATCAGCGGTACTTCTTAGGAACAAGGTCAAAATACCAAGGGCAATGGGTACATCTATATTCAATAGTTTTGAGCGTAACCCCTTAAACGCCGCCTTAAAATAATCCTGCGAAGCATAAAAAACGACAGGAAGTGAAAATGCAAACATCAACCACCTGAAGAAAGGTTTGTACTGATCGAGCCAAAACTCCTGGACCTCAAAATATTCAGGGAAGGACAGTAACATGACATTGCCAAACGAAAAACCTGCCACTCCCAATTTATAGATAAGCTTTCGGTCAACCTTCTTTTTGGCCTTTGAATAGTCTTCCAAGGCGATGGAAGGTTCATATCCTATCCTGGCCAGCAAGATGGCCAATTCCTTAAGATTGAGTTTTTCATTTTCAAAAGTGACCCTTACCTTCCTTTTTGGGAAATCGACTTGGGAAGTTTTTATGGAACCATGCAATTTATTTAGGTTTTCCAACACCCAAATGCACGAACTGCAATGCATATGGGGAATGTGGAATTGAACCACTTGAACACCATCTTCATCAAAGTCCAAGAGTTTCTGAACAACGTCCGAGTTATCCAAAAAATCAAATTTATTGGCAATTTCCCTTGGAGTTGCACCAGCAGCAGCTTCTATATCATAGTATTCTTCAAGCCCACTGCTTTGAAAGATTTCATAGACCGTTTTGCAACCATTGCAGCAGAAATCCTTATCATCAAAGTGTATTATAGTTCGTTCGCAAGGGTCACCACAATGGTAACATGTTGAGGAGGACATACACATTTACATTATACCTACCACAAAAATGCCGCATCCCCAAGAGGGAAAATATGACTTTTGTCATCTTTTATGATTTAGCCCCAAACTACCTTTGTTCCATGGGGAATTGCAATGAAATACAATCCAAACAACTAAAAAATTTTGAATCCCTATCCGTTGAGGCCAGAGAGAAGCTTGCCCTTCACTCAGAGTCCGTAAGACTTCCCAAAGGCAGTATCATTTTTGAAGAAGAACAGTCTTTAAGCAAATTATATTGTATACAAAAAGGGGCCTGTAAGTTCAGTAAGGTAGACGATAACGGACAAGAGCATATTTTGCGTTTTTTGGGAAAAGGCGAGGTCATGGGAAAACGTTCCATCCTCACCAATAATGGAGCGAAAGTAAGTGCGGTAGCCCTAACCGATACGGAACTATGTTGCTTGGACAAAGGTGATATTATTGAAAATCTAAATGACAACCCCAGATTTTGTCAAGACTTTTTGGATGCCTTGGTAGAGGACGCCAATATCAATGATCATACACGTATTGTTTTCTGCGTCCATAAGGGTATCAAACAACGACTTGCCCAACTCTTGCTTTATCTACTTGACAAATACGGAATGGACGAAGATGGAAAATTGTTACTAAGACTGAAACGTGAAGATATGGCCGCGGTACTAGGGACTTCCCAAGAGTACATCATCAATCTACTTAAAAGTTTCAAGAATTTTGGCCTTATCAATACTATTAAAAGTGAAATTTACATTCTCTCCAGAGGAGGATTGGAAAGAATTGGGATTTAAAACCTAAAAAATTTTAGGTAGTGTTTGTGATAGAACTTGTATTTTTAAGTGTCAGGTAAATTATAGTTATGGATCATAGCAGATGTGAAAATTGCATCGTGCGACAATTCAACTCGCTTCGCGCAATGAATAAGGAGGAATTGAAAAAGGTCTCCGATTCCAAAGTCATGAAAACGGTTAAAAAAGGGGAACCTTTGTTCGAGGAAGGCGAAAGGCTAAATGGAGTGTATTGTGTTAGAAACGGTGTTTCCAAAATGTCAAAATTAAGCCCTAACGGCAAGGACCAAATTGTGAAATTGGCCACCAAAGGCGAGGTGATGGGACAACGTTCCGTCATTGCAGAAGAACATGCCAATCTTTCGGCTGTCGCGGTAAGTGATATGGAAGTTTGTTTTATACCGAAAGAAAGTATTACCACTACCCTTCAAAAAAATCCAAATTTCACTTTGGAGGTATTGCGACATATGGCACACGACCTAAAGGAGGCCGATGATGTAATTGTAAATATGAGCCAAAAAACGGTGAAGCAACGTATAGCAGAAGCGTTTCTCTATTTAAAGAATAATTTTGGTGAGGACACCGATGGTTTTTTAGCCCTTACACTTTCCCGCGAAGACATTGCCAATGTGGTAGGTACGGCCACGGAATCCGCTATTCGGATTATATCCGAATTCAAGAAAAAGGGGTTGATCCATACTTCTGGAAAACGAGTAGCCATCTCTGATGAGCGCAAGTTAAGGGATTTGGCAGAAGGATTTTAACACATTTAGTTTTTCAAAACTGATAATTGTCATAGTATTGCTATCATGACAATCCTAATTTTATCCCATCTTAAAAAAAATTGGGATGAAACGGATTTTAATACCCACGGACTTTTCAAATAATGCATGGAACGCCATATGCTATGCCATGCATTTGTTTCAAAACCAAGAATGTGAGTTCTACTTGTTGAATACCTATACCCCGGTAATTCCCAGTAGTCGTTTTATGGCGCCTATGGTGAATGGCGTGCGTATTGAAGATGCGGTTCGGTCCAATTCGGAAAACGGATTGACGAAGACCGTGGAACGCATTCAAACTACATTCAACAATCCAAAGCATTCCTTTGAGACCATTTCTTCCTTCAATTTGCTGGCTGATGAAGTGAAAGATGTTGTGGATGACTATCGAATTGATTTGATCGTTACTGGAACAAAAGGGGCCTCCGGTATGGAGGAGGTATTTATGGGCAGTAATACCGTACGTATTATCAAGAGTACTAAAAAATGTCCTGTATTGGCCATTCCGCAACACTTTGATTATCAATCCCCTTCCGAAATTGCTTTTGCCACGGATTTCAATCGGTTTTATTCCTTATCGGAATTGATGCCCTTGATTGATCTTGCCAATTCGTTCAAGGCCACGATACGCATAGTGCATGTACAATATGAAATTAAGGCACTGACCGAATTACAACAGTTCAACCTCAATATGCTGAGAAAATACTTTGCCGATGTGGAACATTATATTCATACGGTTTCAGAATTGAATTCCGTTTCCCACACCTTGGATGTATTTTCCAAGGAATTGGACATCCATCTTCTGGCCATGTTGCATTACCAACATAGCTACATGGAAAAGATGACAAGGGAACCCATAGTGAAACGGACGGCCTTTCACACACAAATTCCGTTACTGGTCATTCCTGAGTTGGGTATGGAAGCCTTTACGCAACCCCAGGAACACAGTGCGCAAGCCGTGTAATAGATTTAGTTTTCCCGGCCAATGGGATGGTCCTCATAAAAGTCTTCAAAGGTTTTTGTTGTATCGTAGTCATCGGTGAGTACCTTATACACCATATACACTACTAAAGCCTGACCAAAAACGGTGATATAGAACACCCAATTAAAGGGAAAGTTCATACTCACCATAATAGTCACAGTGACCAACACCATGGTGGTAAACCCTACTACACCCATTGCAGAAATCTTCATAGTTTAATTTTGTTTAACAATTTACATATAATTGATGAACACAAATACGTTTTAGTGGAAGATTAACAGTGATTTTACATCACTCCATCAGAAAGTTCAAAAAAAATAAACCATATATTAAAACAAGCAAGTTATCATCTCACCGGATTCGATAGCACTTTCACAAATACACTTTATTATTGATGGCAAATTTCATAATGCTGAAATGAAGTATAATTGTAGATAGAATTAAAAGTAAAATACCATGCCGCATCATATCTCTCTTTTACTATTTCTTTTCTTATTGTCACTTACGGCTTCTTCACAAAGCTTTGACAGGAAACTGGAAAAAATGGCTTCAGATTTGGCTGAGAAACTGGATGAAAAGGAAAAAGATAAAGTGGCCATTTGGAGCTTCCTCCCGGATGATGGAAAAGAGAATCCCCTTGGCGCTCTATTGACTGAAGACTTCTCCATCCATTTAGCGTATTACGCCAATACTTTTTCGGTGGTTGATAGAAGCCAATTAAAAACGGTGCTTAAGGAACATCAATTATCCGATGATGGTTATATTGATGAAAAAACAGCCAAACAATTGGGGAAGTTCAGTGCTGCAGATGCCATTGTAGTGGGCACCTATACCATATTGCGGACCGGAATAAAACTAAGGGTAAAGGTTTTGGATACGGAAACGGCCCTACAGGTAGCCGGTATATCCGGAAATTTGCCCATGACCCCTGATATTGCTAGGAAGTTGGGGAGGTTGTAGCCAGTTCCTGACGTATTTGTTTTAGTGCCTGCTCCTTCGCCTTGGAACGTGTACTTCCAGGGCCCGTTTTTGAAATAGCACTTGATAACCCCTGCAATACTTCCCCAGTCATTTTATTATAGGTGGTAAACTCCAATGATGCTTCACAACTGATTTGACCCAATGAATTTTCATAGTAACTATAGGTAGCTGTGCCCACGCAGACCAGTTCCGTATTTGCGGCGGAGCCCAAGTCCCCCATTAACAGTTGTGCCTTATCATAACCAGGTTGTGCCCTAATCCCATATTCTTGGAAGTATGTTGTCCCCAATTGCCTTGACCACTGGTTTTCAAGGTCTTGATTGTTAAAAATGTAAATACTGGCAGAATTTGGAATAAGCTCATTTTGGTAAGCGGTCGAAGGCGCATGTTCTGTGTCATTTTCAGAAGTAGTATCTATTTTATCCACTTTTTCTTCAGAGCCCAAATCCTTCTTAGAAGATTGTAAGGTGTTATTTGTTTCTTCTGAAGTTGTTATGAGCGAAATGTTTGGCCACCCAAAAACCATTTGAGAAATTTTTAAAGCCAAAAAAGATACCACAAGGATTTTGGCTGAAAGGGCCAACCAGTACTTTATTTTTCTTTCTGTTTCTAGGTTCATCACAAAAACAATTTAAACCAAGTCGTCGAAAAAATCATCTAAGTCGTCAATCCCTAGATAGTCTTCGAATAAGTCTTCAAATAAATGATTAAACGAGGGCTTTCGATACTCTATTGCCAAAAAGAACAGACCAAAACTGCCTGCCCATCTTTTTAAACTTCTTGCCCTTTTTAGTTGTCGATGCAACAGGTGCACCTTGGATTCAAGTCTTTTAATGGTAAATGATTGTAAGATGATGTCATCCTTTATCTTGTCCCGATAGTTACGAAAAGAAGCATTATTTTCAAGATTATAATCCTCAAGAACCTGGATCAGCAACTTGTTTTTTAAATTACTTAGAAATTCTTCATTAAACATCAATTGATCCAACAATAGTTTTCCCTTTTCAGTAGTGAATAATGATTCAAAATCTGACTTTAAATCTTCTATTTTCCGTTTTTGAAAAGCCTCGTCATTTCTTTTAACCAAGGGTCTGTCATTGAAATCAATTAACCATGCCAAAAAATCAATATTGGCAATCTTCGTTTCATATGCATTACCCTTTTTATACTCTTTTACGATTTTTACCACTCTGTCATAAAAGGGGTACTTTTCAATTTCATTGAACAATTCAGATGAGCTATTTACTTTAATAGGATATTCTTTTCTTGTTGCTTTCAGAAATTTTATGATTAGTGAAAAATCTTCGTGGCTAGGATTTCGACTAAAATCTTTAAATCTTTCTTTGGCTGCTTCTTTTATATTTCCGGCAGTCGGGTTCTTTAAGTAATGGTCAACACTATCTCCACCGAAGTGCTTATAATATTCGTCTAGGACCTGTGAAAAGTATTCTTCCTCTTTCATTTCGTTAGCTGAAGCTACAAAAAACTGTTAAAATAATTGAACTCAGCTGAACTGATTAAACTAGGATTCATAATGATATTTCCTCTTTGCATTTTTGATTCGTGATCACATAAAAACTTGATCGTCGAGGCAGTGGCGATCAGAATGCTGCCAATTATTAACCTTAAAAACTAGTGTTATGACTAACAAGTTTTTAGGATTGATCGTTTTGGTAGCTCTATTGTTATCCGCTTCTTGCGAAGTAGAAAACCTTGAAGCTCAATTTATACCTGAGCAACAGGCAGACGGTCAAGGTACTACTACAAGCCCGCAAGGGGGCAAGGGCTAGCAAGAAAAGATACGAAAATCTCATAGATTGAGATTTTCGTATCCTGAGCGAACTACTTGATTTAAATATGGTATTGAATCAAGCCATGAATTTGCCAATTCAAGTTTTGAATTCGGATTGTTTTTAGGAAAAGGGTGAGTTGTCAAGACGAGCCCTTTTTTTTATATTCATAAAAAAGATTTTGTACAGACCAGAAAAATTTCTTTTGCCACTTTTGATTATCTTCTGTGGATGTAATCCTAAATATGGGAAACAAACAGATGAGGAAGGATTGGGTTTAGAATTGAGTACTGACCTCCGACCAATCTCTATTACTTCAATAAAAAATATCAAATCATTTGATGTAAAAAAGACCGATACATTAATCTTCGAAACCTTGATAAGGAAATCAGGTTCTTTCAATGAAGCTAGAGATTATGATTCTATTATTATATATGATAGGTTATTATATCAAATCGCAAAAAAAACAAATAACATTCTGTATAGGGCTATCGGAGAATCCTATTTAGCTTATGATTTTAGGGTTAAACAAAAGTTTGACAGTGCATTTTTCTATTATCAAAAGTCAAAAAACACCTACAAGCAGCTTTCAGACAGTACCCAAGTAGGAAAGAACCTACTGGAAATGGGTAAAATCCAGTATAGGAAAAATGACTATTATGGTTCAAAAGAGTCCATAACGCACGCCATAACATATTTTAACCCTAAGAAAGATGAAAAGTATTTGATATGGTGTTGGAATGAACTTGGTAATAATTATCAAGAGCTCAATGATTACAAAAATGCTGAAGAAAACTATATAAAAGCAATAGAACTGGAATCCAAAATATCTTATAAAGCATTATATATGAATAATTTAGCGATGCTCTATTCAAAAAAAAACGAATACACCCTAGCGCATAGAACACTGAGTGATGCTATTAGCTTAATTCCGGAAAACTTTAACCCAATAGAATATGCTAGATTGATTCACAATAAAGCCGAATGCGAGTGGAAGCTTAAAAAAACGAATGTTTTATCGACCTATTTAAAAGCATTAGAAATACGGAAAAAAAATGGGGATAAAAGAGGGTTACTTTCTAGTTATCGATCATTAGCCGAATTCCATGAAGTATCCAAACCTAAAAAAGCAAAGAACTATTTGGATACCTTAATTGTAACATCAAAGGACTTGGTCATTCCTGAAGCGGAGTTGGAAGCTTTGCAAATCCTATTTAGACTGAAACCGAACGAAGTAAAATATCGCATTAGATATATAAATCTGTCGGACAGTCTAGACTTAATCGAAAAAAAATCAAAAAATCAATATGCTTATCTGAAGTATCAAGACCAACAAGAAAAAGCCCGTTTATTGGCCCTGGAAACCGAAACGGCGCAAAAAGAAGTACAACTGGCCCAACAGGAAACCCAGAAAATCCTTTTTCTTTCATTAAGCGCCATCCTGTTAATGGGTGGGGTCTCCCTCTATTTTGTGCTCAAACAGCGTCACAAAAAACAAAGGCTACAAGAAGTGTACAATACCGAGAAACGGATTGCACAGGACATACACGACAGTCTCAGCAACGATGTATTTTCTTTGATGACCAAAGTCCAAAATAAAAAACCCGATACGGAAGAGTTTTTGGGCAACTTGGAACATATCTACAACACCTCACGGCAAATCTCCCATGACAATTCCGAAATACAGACTGGCGTCGCGTTTGAAAGCGAGCTTAAAAACCTAATCAATACGTACCACGGCAGGGACATTACCGTTGTGACCAAGGGAATGAACGAAATTGACTGGTCCTTGTTAAGCGAACATAAATGTATTGCCCTTCACCGTACCATCAACGAAGTACTAGTGAACATGCGAAAGCACTCGGAAGCAAGCCTTGTCTCTTTTACCTTTGAACAGGACCATAAAAAGTTATTGATTACCTACACGGACAATGGCGTGGGCATAGATCCCCAAAAACCGAAAGGCATTGGACTTAAAAATACGGTTTCCCGTATGAATGCGATTGGATCCGTATTTAAATTAGTCCCCAAGAATTTTGGACCCGGGGTCAAGGCAGAGATAGCCATCCCCATTTAAATGATATTATACCCATGTTTAAAAAGGTCTTGGTTGTTGAAGACTTGGATACCGTTGCCTATGGCATCTCCATGATGCTGAAGCAGGAGTTGGGAATTAGGGAGGTACATTCCACCGAGTATTGCGATAAGGCGTATACGAAAATTGAGGGTGAGTTAAGAAAGGGACAGCCTTACGACCTTTTGATTACGGACCTTTCCTTTAAAAAAGACCATACCCCTCTACAATTACATTCCGGTAAAGAGCTGATTGAAAAACTTCGACAAAAGGAGCATAACTTGCCCATTATTATCTGCTCAGTAGAAGAAAAACCGACTATGGTGAAGCGATTTATCCAAATAGACAAGGTTTCAGCCTATGTCCTAAAAGGACGCAATGGGTTGAAAGATTTGAAAGAGGCCGTAATGGCTGTCTTTAAGGGACAACATTTTGTCTCCAATACTATAACCCAATTGACCAAGGGTAGTGGCTTTTTTGAACTTGAGGATTATGATGTTTCCCTGCTCTCTTACCTCTCCAATGGGTTTTCGCAGACAGAGATTTCAGCAACCCTTTCAAAAGAAGGCATTTCTCCTTCCAGCCTCAGTTCCATAGAAAAACGCCTCAACAAATTGAAGGACATATTAAAAGCCAATAACAATGTTCAATTGGTGGCCAACGCCAAGGATTTAGGATTAATCTGAATAGTATTACATGTAAATCTTACAGGTTACCTCATGCGCGTAATTTTTTCGTGAACATTTGAACTTTTTTACGGAAAACCGTAAAAATTACTAGTGCACTTCCATAGATTTGATTGAACCAAAATGTAAACCAACCCAATCATGTATTTCGGTATTAAGGAATCCTACATAAAATTCTTTTTTACTGCCATTCTTATATCAGGAATTTCTTTCCCCTTACAGGCTCAAGAAAAAAGGGTTTTAAGGAAAGCGGATTTTTCTGGTGAAATAAAGGATTTTAAAAGAAGTTCACTGGAACTGCTTATGGTGGAAACACCAAAAAAGGAAAGGCTGAGCACCATTAAGGGTACTTTTGAACAGATTGCCATTCCAAAAAAGTTTAACGACCATAGCTTACAAATGCCCCCATCCATCCCTTTAAAATCCGAGGCAAAGGATCATTCCATCGCCATATCCAAGTATTTAAGGGAAAACCAAGTCGCAAAGAAAATGGTGGCCAAATGGTTCAACAGAAGCAAAAGTGGAAATTTTGATGTTGAGCTTGTAAAAATCCGTGGGCTGTACAATGCCAGTGCCTTTGATGTACAAATTGCAAAACAGACCTTACGGGGCAATGCCATGCTGGAAGACGCAGGGGAAGAACTTATATCCAACTCGTTTGTTGTAGTAAACGACTATAAGTACACCAATAAGGAAGAAGTACTTTCCAAGGGGAAGAATCTTCTCAATGATATGAGCAGCCTTTTAGGGGGCCGGAAGACCAGAAGTATCCAAAATTCGGCCACGGTAGGCGCTGCGGATATCCTAGCCAAGGGATATGTCATAAAAACTACATCCTATCTCTACCGCCTTGTGTGGGATGAGGAGGCAGCTTCCCGTTTCTTTGGTGAATTTTGGGTGACCAGTGACAACCACGATAAAGCTCGTGTCGCCGCTTTTGACGAAACGGACATTTTTAAATTGGAGTATATTGGCCGACAGGATGCATGGTCCGATGTTCAATCCACCAAATATACCACAAAGACAGAGGATGAACTGATTGCCAGAGCTACAATAAAGGCAACAGATGCTGCCATTGCCCGTTTGGAACGAAAATTCGAGGTCTTCCGGACAAAAACCCCCTTGGTAAGCATTGAACCCATCGCGGCAAAAATTGGAACAAAGGAAGGCTTACAAAAAGGGGATCGGTTTGAAGTTTTGGAACAGTTGTTATCGGAAGATGGAACCGTTGAATATAAAAAGGTAGCCGAAATCACGGTTGACCCTGCACAAATTTGGGATAATTCCTATCTTCCAGAGGAGCTTCCAGATGCAGATTTGGAGCAAACCATATTTAAAGGCAGTTCCAAAAAGTTATATCCCGGCATGTTAATTCGATTCAAAAAAAACCAAAGTTTATTCAAATGATTTCAGTTCCGTTGAAAAAGGTAATCGTCCCTTGTTTGGCCCTTCTTGTTTGTTCCATGGTTTCTGCCCAAAGGAGGCAAAAACTTGCAGATCAGGACACCTATGAGTGGGTATATGATATTGAGTGTTACGGGGGCACAGCAAAAAATGGCTACAAACTGGTAAAGGTTTGGTCCTACTCCAAAGAAAAGAGTGTAGCCTCCCTACAAGCAAAAAAGAATGCAGTTCACGGCATCATTTTCAAGGGCTATGCAGGCGAAGGGAGAGGTTGTAGGGCATCCCGGCCTTTGATGAACAGAGAAATGACCGAGAAAGAATACAAGGACTTTTTTAAGGATTTTTTTCTTGATGATGGTGAATTCAATCGCTTTGTAACATTCGCCACGGATCACAAAGGCGCAGCAGACGTTCAGAAACTGGTAAGGAACAAAAAGGATAAAAAGGACAAATTCTACCAATATAAGGTAGGTGTATTGGTGAGCGTCGCTTCTGACGACCTACGAAAGTTTCTGGAAAAAAATGATATTATCAATTCATTGGCAAAAGGTTTTTAAGAATGAAAAAAAGGATTTTTGAACTCGGTATACTTCTTTTTTGTTTGGTTACAACATTGTCCTTTGGGCAGGCCAAAAAGCCAACTTTAATGGTCGTTCCCAGTGATGCTTGGTGCAACAAAAATGGGTATATGTTAACCTATGACAACCAAGGTATTGAGACAAAGGTTCCTGATTATAAAAGAGCTGTTCAAGAGAATACGGATTTGCTATTGGTAATAAGTACCCTTAACGGACTTATGGCCGAAAGGGAGTTTCCTTTAAAGAATTTGGAAACTGTGCTAAAGGGTTTGGCAAATGATAGAGGGTTAAACGCTGTTCGTACTTCCAGGGACACCGGGGCCTCCATCTCTGAATCCCCTATAGATCAAATCATTAAAACCGCACGGGCCGACATTATTTTACAGTTGACTTGGACCATAAATGAAATGGGGCCAAAAAAATCCGTTACCTATAACCTACAAGGTTTGGATTCTTACACCTACAAACAGGTCGCAACCGCAACAGGAACTGGGGCCCAATCCTTTAGTACCGAACTCCCGGTTTTGTTGGAGGAAGCCGTTCGGGATAATATGGAGGATTTCACCTACACCCTACAGGAACACTTTGATGATATGTTTGAAAACGGAAGGGAAGTAAGTCTTCAAATCCTGACTTGGGATGATTGGGATGGTGACTTGGATGACCTATCCTTTGAAATTGAGGATTGGCTGGATGCCAATACTGTTGAGGGGCGATTCTCCACCACCGATGTTACCGAAAGCTATGCGCTATTTGAACAGGTTAGAATGCCGCTCTTCAATGAGCGAGGCAGAGCTTTGGCGGCAAGGAACTTTTTTAGGGGTTTAAGCAAAATGCTGGCAGATGACTATCAAACCCCGAATAAGTTGGCCACTGAAGGCTTGGGCAAGGTAACCCTTATTTTAGGTGGTAAATAAAAATAAATGTCATGAGAAAATTTTTAGCAATCACTTTTTTCCTCAATTCGCTTTTCTTGGTTGCCCAAGATTATAATGACGTTTTATTGGGGGTGCATGTCCCAACACAAAGCGAACCAATGCCAAGTAGTGCAAAATCTTTATTGGAGACCCGTATGTATCAATTGGTTTCCGAAAAAGGGATAAGTGGCAATCTCTATAGCCCAAGATTTTTATTGCTACCCAGAATAGCTGTTATTGATAAGGAAATTTTAGGTACTGCACCACCAAGAGTGATTTTAAACCTGGAGATGACCATTTTTGTAGGGGATATAGAAAAGGAAAAGGGGAATGTATTTGGAACTGAGTCCATAACACTAAAAGGAGTAGGGCAAAACGAACAAAAGGCATATATAGCTGCCGTTAAAAACATTCGGCCAAAAAATCCGGGACTACTGGACTTTTTGGAAAGGACCAAAAGGGAAATTATCCAATACTATGAGGAACACTGCGAGGAAATTACCAAAAAAGCTTATGCTTTGGATGCTCAAGATAAAACCAGACAGGCGGTAACGGTCATTGCCAATATTCCTATTGCGAGTAATTGTTACAGTGAGCACGAAGATGAAATACGAACGTTTTACCAATCGGTTTTGGAAAGGGACTGTGATAGTTTAATTAATGTCGCAAAGTCAAAATGGTTTACCAATCAAACTTTGGAAGGTGCCAAAGCTGCCGGCGAAGTCCTTGCAGATTTGGAACCAAGGTCCTATTGTAGGGACCGTGTGAACGAACTTTACACCCAAATGTCAGAAAAAGTAAAAGAACTGGGGGATCGGGAATGGGACTTGAAACTTAAAATAGTGGATGCCCATGTTGATCAAGTTGAATATACAAGGGAACTAATACTTAAATACATTGAAAACCAACCCAAAAAGAACTACTATTACCGTTTTAGGGATTGGTAATTAAATCTTAATCCTGTGTTCAGTTTTTCTGGACCAAAGAAATTAACAGTCTTTTTCTTATCAACTCGAGCCTAAAAATTTCCGTTTACCGATTAAATTGTTAGTTCGTCTAAACCCTGGAAAAGATGGTCCCTTTCTACGGGAAGCCGTAAAACCCATTGCCCTTTCATGATTAGGTTTGGTTTAACTAAAAATCATAGTAAAACCAATCCAGTTATGAAAAAACTAAGTACTCTTTGTATTGTCCTACTTCTAAGCGGTCTTACATCAAATGCCCAAATGTCCGAAGCCGGCACACTTGGAGCTGGACTTGCTTGGACATCATTAAACTTTGGCGTTTCTGCCAAATATAATTTTACGGAGAACCACACCGGTCAATTAATAGTGGGGTCCGCCAATTACGGTTTCAGTTTTGCGAATGACAGCAGTTTCTCCATCACCGGGCGCTATGCTTATAATTTTGATGAGGGAGACATTGATTTTGCCACTTGGAAACCCTACTTGTATGGACAACTCGGATATTGGACCTATAAGTATGACCTAGGACCCATATTAGGGGGCGAGTTTAGTGAAAATGCCATTGCAATAGGTGCTGGAGGAGGTATAGAATGGAGCTTCAACAATTTTGTTGATGGATTGGCATTTAGCTTTGAACTGGGCTATACCAATATCGCTTTTGATGGTCTTTCGTCTATCGGAGGTTTCAACGGAGGTGGTGGAATCCATTATTATTTTGACCTGTAATCCATTCTGGAATCCCAGAATGGTTTCATGAAACATGTTCAAGTAGTTTAATTGGCAATCAGGGCCGATGACCCGCAACAGCAAAGTCGGCCTTGATTTATCATATTCTTCAATGCACATCACCAGATTCTTCACATACATATGGGTCTTGTTGTTCTTTCCGACAATGGGCTGGGCACAGGAACTCGAACTCGTTCAGAACCATTTAAATACGGTGGAGACGGGAAAAGTAACCTTTAGACAAGAACTAAGATCCCTAGATGACGGTTTGGTCCAATATTCCTTGGTTGAAGTTGATACCAAAGGAAGGGAAAAAGAAATCCAATACATCTTTGGACCGTCGGACATTGACCAAAATACGGTTAGGGCACTTACCAAAAAAGACGTGATTATTGTTCAGTTACTGGTCAGTGGCAAACAAAAGTTAGTACAGATGGTGAGCAACGGAGGTGATAAATTGGCCTACACGGACAAACTTCAACTCTATGCCTCCGATTCCGAAAATGGAAAGCAACTTGAAAAGGCCGTTAAAGAGCTTATTCCCGTGGCCATTAAAAAGGAAGGGAAACGATTGGCACTTTCTTCTTTCGGGGAGCATATGGATTGGTTATTGGAGAATATTGCTGATGTTGAACTTCCTAGCAAACAAATTGTCCAAAAAACATCGACCTCGGACATTCCAGGACAACTATTTTTGGAACAGTTCCTTAATACCAAAAGCAAAACAAGGTCCCAATCCTATCAACTCAATCTATCCACTCTAAACCCTAACTCTGTCGGGTATAAAATAACTGGAGAGGAACTTGTGGTATCGGTCGGGACCAGAAGAGGTATCAAAGGCATCAAATACAGTGAAGATGGTGAGCAGAAGAGTTATACCAATACGCTCCGATTATATGCCAAATCCATAACCAATGGCAAGGATATCTACAAGGTCCTAAAAAAGGTTATTCCCTTGGCGGAAGAAGCGTTTGAAAATAATAGAACGGATGTTTCCTCTGCCCCAAAGGCGCTCAAATTCGTAAATGCTGTTGCATCTGAGGTATCCATTAGCAAAGGGAGCATTACTCAAAACCTATCAATGCAAGAAAATGTGGCCCAGCTAAAACAGACTTTTGCAGAGCCGGAAAAGAGTACGGAGTATCTGTACCAATTAAATTTTGGTGATATCAATGCCAACAACGTCGATTATGACGGGCAAAAGAATTTACTCTTCACTAGGATACCCACGAAAAAGTCGGTAAAGTTCGTCAAGGTTATCAAAAATGGTGAATTACAGAATTACGATAAGGACACTAAGGTCTACTTTACGTCTATTGAAGACGCAATCGTGGGGACCGAAGCCCTAAAAACATTGGCCAACCTTCAGGGAGAAAAAATGGGGAACATTTCTTATTCCAGTTCCACGACTTCAGAAGCGGTAGAAAAACTAAAAACGTTAATGCAAAAAGTCAAGATTGGGGAGGACGGCTATGATCTTTACATTGAATTGATTGATGCCAAGACCAACACCCTTAAAATCACCACAGTATTTTCCAATCTTAAGAAGAGTACGGAAACTGTCCAAGAATTCAGCTTAAATGATATCAATCCAAAAAATTGCACGATAAAAGTAAAAGGGAAACATGTAGTAGCGGAGCTAAACACAAACCATTTGGAAAAAATCGTCAAAACTTATGTTGATGGTGAAATTAAGCCCTATCAGTACAAGGTAGAAATTGAGGCTAAAGGCATTGAAGAGGCTAGGCAGATAGTGGGTACAATTGAGAGTATTTCAGAAAAAATAAAATAAATGAAAAAGTTAAGTTTAATCGTTTCAATTCTGGTTTTTATCAGCTGTTCTTCCGAGTCCAATGGAGGAGATGAAAACAATCAAAATCGCGGAACATTATTGACTGCTCAAATCAATGGACAATCATATGCTTCAGATGATCAAAATGTTTCTGCCACTCTTTTCCTCAGTGATTCATTTTCTCAATTTGTAATTGCTGGCAGCTATTTGGATAGTGAGGTCGGATCCGCAGTATCAGAGGGAATAGGTATTGGATTCACCTTTGAAAATTTAGACCAATTGTCACCAGGTGCCATTTGGGATTCTTTAGAAAACCAAGGTTTTAGAACAGTTGTTGGCTCTTATTCCTTTGGTGCCGCAACGCTTTCCTCCGCTGATGTTGTTCTAGCTGATAGCAATCAAGCTGGAGGGTATGCCATTTTTGAAATTACAGCGCTAAATACAGAGACCAATACTATTTCAGGTGACTTTTCATTTCTTGCCATAGATGAGGATACGGGTCAAGAGTATTTGGTCACTCAAGGCAAAATCAATGAAGTTCCATATACTACAAATTAAAAATCAACAAAATGAAAAAAATTACCCTTTTTAGTATTGGCCTCTTTGGCTCAATGGTATTGCTTAATGCCCAGAATGTGATCACAGTAGATAATACCCCTGGTACGCAAGCCGACTATGACAATCTGCAAACAGCTATTTCCCAAGCCGCTAACGGAGATATTATTTATGTTCATCCGTCCGAAACCAACTATGGGAATATCAATGTTGACAAGCCTTTGACTTTAATCGGATATGGACATAGTGATCCCCTAAAAAAAAGTATGGTTACTGATATTAATTTGGAAAACTTGGCTTCGAATACAAAAATAAGTGGACTGCTTATCGATGATGATATTTTGGTTAAGACCACCAATACACTGGAAAATGTGACCATAGAAAATTGTTTGGTGGAAAGTGTGGTGGACATTGACGACGGTGGTATCAATAATCTGATTATGAGGGGTAATGTTATTTTTCAATTGGGATCTACGGTAAGTTCCAGCAATACGTACACGAATGCATTAATTACAAACAACATTATATTAAATAGGTTCATTGTAAAAAACCACCAATCAACGACCTTCAAAAACAACATTTTCCTGAACCCAACGGTTCAACCCATAATAAATCAAGAGGATGAGTCAGGGACGTTGGTGGTTCAGAATACTATATTCTACTACAACGATAGCTTTAACACAGATAACCCTAACAACGATGGAGTATCCTATTCCAATTGCCTAACATTCAACTTGGGCGGCGTACCGGTAACAGCTTTAGTCGGTCAAAACAACTTGAACAATGTTGACCCTCTTTTCGTCGCTACAAATGACGACACTAATTTTGACCCCGCAATTGATGACTACAATCTTCAAACGGGATCTTTAGCCATTGGTGCTGGTGTAAACAACGAAAATTTAGGGATTTTCGATGGTAGTGGCTTCGTCTTTGACAACTTTGGTTTTACCGAGGGTATTCCCACAGTCACTATCCAGGCCATAAGTACAGCCGTAGCCCCAGGTCAAAATCTCAATGTCATTATCAATACCTCTAATCAATAAAATTATGAAACGGGTATTGATGATATGTCTACTCCTATGTGGGGGTTGGGCAACGGCACAGAGCATTGGCGCCGCGGAATATTTTGTAGATGGCCCGGATCCTGGGGTAGGCAATGGAACGGCATTGACATTAAATGGTAACTCTGGGCAACTGACCCAAGAGTTTGCTATTCCTACAACGGGACTTACAGAGGGTTTTCATAGCCTTTACGTTAGAACTCAAGTTTCGGGAGGTAGTTGGAGTCTTTATGACCGAACTGTGTTTTTTATTACTGCCGTTTCAGATGTTACTCAAAACATTTCAACTGCAGAGTATTTTTTTGATACTGATCCAGGTGTGGGCAATGGAACTAGTTTAGGGTTGAACACCAACACAGGACAATTGACTCAAACCTTTGCCATTCCCACCACAGGACTTACTGAAGGCATCCACAGTTTTTACATTCGCACCAGAAACACGGATGGCCATTGGAGTTTGTATGACAGGACCATTTTTTACATTGGAAATTTTGCAAATGAGGACGAGCCTATAAATGCAGTGGAGTATTTCTTTGATGGCCCTGACCCAGGAGTGGGTAACGGAACTATTTTGCCTTTGGATGAAAATTCAGGACAACTGACCCAGTCGATAGCACTATCCACAGATGGATTGGCCACGGGCCCTCATACAGTTTACATTAGGGTGAGGACGGAGGGTGGTACATGGAGTCTATATGATAGTGCTGCATTTACAATAGACCCAGATGCCATAGACAATACGGTCACCGTAACGGATAATCTACTAACGGCAAATTTTGATTCTGCAGGAGCAACATATCAATGGCTCAATTGCAACAATTCCAATACCACAATTTCGGGGGAGACCAATAGGAGTTTTACCGCGCAAATAAGTGGTAGTTATGCCGTTCAAATCTCTTTTGGTGGACAAACAGTACTTTCGGACTGTATTGCGGTAGAGGTTGAATCTGATGACGATGATAATGATGGTGTCCTGGACGTTGATGATAACTGTCCACTAATCCCAAATCCAGATCAGTTGGATACCGACGGGGATGGTGAGGGTAATGTCTGCGATTCCGATGACGATGGAGACGGCATTTTAGACAGTGAGGATAATTGTCCACTTACTGATAATGCAGACCAGCTGGATACTGATGGCGATGGAGAGGGTGATGTCTGTGATGCCGATGACGATGGAGATGGCATCAGCGATTCCGAAGACAATTGTCCATTGATTCCCAATGCAGATCAGGCAGATGCCGATGGAGATGGCGTGGGTGATGCTTGCGATAATGATTCCGACAACGACGGGGTAGAAGACCCAGAGGATCTTTGTCCGGATACGCCTTTCGGCACCATCGTGGATTTTGATGGTTGCCCGACGTTTTCCTTACCAGCCGATAACTACACCGTAAAAATTACTGGGGAGAGCTGTATTGAAAGTAACGATGGTTTAATTGAACTAATGGCCATGGAAGTTTTGGATTATACGGCCACCTTGCGACTGGGCGATGTAGACCAAGTCATTTCCTTTGACCGAGAATTGGTTTTTTCCGATTTGCAAGCCGGCTTCTACGAACTCTGTGTCACAGTAGCAAATCAAACGGACTACGAACAATGTTTTGATATTACCATAGTGGAACCCGAACCATTATCCGCCAGTTCCAAAGTGGATTCCTTTGGAAAGACTATGACCCTTCATCTTTCAGGCAGCAGTACTTACTTTATTGAACTAAACGATGCATCTTTTAGAACTAGTGAAAGTACCATTACACTTCCTTTGAACAAGGTTGAGAATACCTTGAACGTAACGGGGGATAAGGGCTGTCAAGGTTCCTATGACGAAATCATTGTTGTTTCTAAAAATATGTTGGCCTATCCCAATCCCATAGTTGAGGACAACGTATCAGTTTATTTGGGTTCAAGGGATGAATTTGAAAAGGTGAACGCTTCAATCTTTAGCATTTCCGGATCTAAGGTTATGGACACTCAAATGGATGTTACAAATGGACTTATCCAAATTGATGTCAATTCACTTCCAGAGGGTGTTTACATTTTGAATGTATCCAACAAAACGACCTTATTTAACCATAAAATTATCAAGCGATGAAGAAGTATTATACACTGGCCATATTGTTTTGTGCCCTATTGCTTGTGGGCGCATGCAGCTCCGGTGGGGACGGGGACGATAACCCTCCTCCGCCAACCGGAGGTGGAGACGATGACCCTGTGGTCATCCCCGATCCAACGGCGGCCACCCTCATTTTTCCTGAAGATGATACGGAATGCAATGAGGGGCAGCCCATAAGTGATACGGAAAGTACGGTTACCTTTCAATGGAATGCCTCTCAGAACACGGATAGTTATTTGGTGACAACGACCAATTTAAACTCAGGAAATTCTTTCAATACGGTTGCCAATACCAACGAGGCAGCCATTACCATTTCAAGGGGAACGCCCTATGAGTGGTTCGTTACCTCTCGGGCCAACGGGACAAATGTAACAGCGCAAAGTGTTGCTTTTAGATTTTACAACGAAGGCCCCGGCATTGAAAATTACGCTCCCTTTCCTGCCGAAGCCGTTAGTCCCACCAGGGGTGCAACACTCCCGGCAAACACGACTTCAGTGACTTTGGAATGGACAGCAAGCGATGTGGATAATGACATTGTTGACTTCGAGGTGTTCTTTGGGTTGGATGAACCTGGGAACCTCGTCTCCTTGGGGGCTACCACACAAACTACATTTAGCGTGGATGTATCGTCAGGAAATGTATACGTATGGCTTATTCAAACTGTGGATGGGCAAGATAACGCATCCGATTCGGAAGAATTTCTATTCCGGGTGGATGAATAGTGGTCATGGACCGCGAATTACGGAAGGGGTCGCTTGGGGGAGCGGCCCTTTTTGTTAATAAATAAAAAAGCTTCTCCTAGGAGAAGCTTTTTTATGTGCGGGTGAAGGGAGTCGAACCCCCACGCCTCGCGGCACTAGATCCTAAGTCTAGCATGTCTACCAATTCCATCACACCCGCATAGGCATCCAATGCTAAATTGGACGGCAAATATAGTTCAATTTTTCATCTGTATAAAATTTTAAAACCCTTAATTGGAATCCACTATTTTCAGCTTTTATGGAGGAATGTACCCTTAGCTTTCCAAAGCTTGTTTTTGTACTTTCGTCTTTCAGACAATAGAACCATGCAAGAAATCAAGGACTACATCCAACAACACAAAGACCGATTTGTCAACGAACTCATCGACCTATTAAAACTACCCTCCATCAGTGCCGATAGTGCCTATGCCAAGGAAGTCATCAAAACTGCAGAAGCTGTTGAAAGCGCCCTCAAGAAAGCAGGTTGCGGGCATACTGAGATCTGTGAAACAAAGGGGTATCCCGTGGTTTACGGTGAAAAGTTGCTGGACCCCAAGTTACCGACCATTTTAGTCTATGGACATTATGATGTACAACCCCCGGATCCCTTAGACCTTTGGGAGTCACCTCCCTTTGAACCTATCATCAAAAAAACCGATATCCATCCTGACGGAGCCATATTCGCTAGAGGTTCCTGTGATGATAAAGGGCAAATGTACATGCATGTAAAGGCATTGGAGTTTATGGTAGCCCATGACCAATTGCCCTGCAACATCAAGTTTATGATAGAAGGGGAAGAGGAAGTGGGCAGTGATAGCCTAGCGGATTTTTTAGAGGGTCACAAAGAAAAACTAGCGAACGATATCATTCTAATCTCTGATACAGGAATGATGGCCAACGATGTGCCTTCCATTACCACAGGGTTGCGTGGCCTAAGCTATGTTGAAGTGGAGGTTACCGGTCCAAATCGGGACTTACATTCTGGAATTTATGGTGGAGCCGTGCCCAACCCAATTAATGTATTGTCAAAAATGATTGCTTCATTGCATGATGGGAACAATCATATTACCGTTCCTGGTTTTTACGACAAGGTAGAAGTGGTGTCTGACTTGGAACGTGCTGAAATGGCCAAGGCTCCATTTGATATTGAGGAGTATAAGGCACATTTGGATATTGCCGAGGTGTACGGAGAAAAAGGGTTTACCACTCCCGAACGGTATTCTATTCGACCTACTTTGGACGTCAATGGCATTTGGGGTGGTTATACCGGAGAAGGGGCAAAAACGGTTATCGCCAGTAAGGCCTACGCCAAAATCTCCATGCGGTTGGTACCCCATCAAGACCCGGATGAGATTACCCAGCTTTTTAGTCAACATTTTGAGTCCATTGCTCCTAAAGGGGTCAAAGTAAAGGTGACACCCCACCACGGGGGATTGCCCTATGTGACCAATATGGATAGTATTGGTTACCAAGCTGCAGCAAAAGCCTATGAAACCACGTTTGGAAAGACGCCCATTCCAGAACGTACGGGGGGAAGTATCCCCATCGTGGCCCTTTTTGAACAGGTTTTGGGAAGTAAGACCATTTTAATGGGCTTTGGACTGGATAGCGATGCCATCCACTCCCCCAATGAGCATTTTGGGATTTGGAATTACCTCAAGGGGATTGAGACCATCCCCTATTTCTACAAGTATTTCACGGAATTGTCAACCTAAAAGAACCCACCCGCATTAGGGTGGGCCTTTAATCATCAACCCATCAAAAAAGCGTTATGGCAACTGCGAATAGCCATTTCGTGTTTTCCACAAAAAGTATTTCTCGAACAATACTTTGAAAAAGTCGTAGAATACATTAGGAATCATGACAGCAAACTTTCTGGGCTTAAACAAGTGATCGCTTAAAATGATCACCTCTTTTTTACCGGCATCCATGACACAAATACCCGGTATTTTGCCCCATGCCTTTTTACGGAGCTTGTCCTTTCCTTTTTCGACCCTAACAATATTTTCCGCAACGATTTTACCGGTCTCATCAGAAGGATAGCCTGTTTTTGGTCCTGAGAAGGGTACCTTTCCAGGTGTAAAGGGCAAATCTACCTGAACCGCAATTCCAGCGGCCCATACATTGGCCCAGTCCTTATGACGGTAGTCTTCCCCAACAGGTAAATAACCATTTGAAGTAGCATGAAGTCCCGGTGAATTTGTAACAAAGTCAACCCCAATGAATGGTGGCATTAACATGGTAAAACTACTGGGCAATGTCTCTCCATTGGAAAGTACTACGGATTCTGGGTTCACCCTTTCCACCGCTACCTCGGTTCGGTAATGGATGTTGAACATTTTCATAAACGATTTCAACATGGTTTCGCCGCCTGGCATACCGTCGATACCAAAATGGCCAAGATAGGTTTCGGGAGTCACCCAATACAGATCCACCTTCTTACGTATTTTTTGCTCGCGAAGCCATTTTTCTATATTGAATAAAAACTCATAGGCAGCTCCCATACAACCCGCATTTTGGGTCGCCCCAATGACTATGGGCCCTGGTGCTTCCTTAAATTTCTCCAAAGCTTTTTTTGTGTCCATTGCCCCTTGGGGCGTACCAATGTAATGGGCATGTTCCTTGACTCCGGGAGCAACGTTGTAATCGACCTTTGGACCAGTAGCTACTACTAGATGGTCATAGCCAAAATTTCCTCTTTTCGTTCTCACCACATTGTTCTCAGGCGCTACACTTAAAGCCTCCGTTTGGACAAATTCAACTCCCTTTTTTTTAAGAATTTCATCCTTTCTAAAAGAGATGTCCTTAATCTTCCTTCTACCAAAAGGTACCCATATCAATGAAGGTATAAATAGGAACAAAGGGGATTTATCAATAACAACTACCCTATGATTTCTTTTACCTTTACGTTTAATTTCGAGGGCTGCCGTCATCCCAGCGAAATTCCCTCCGATGACTACTGTTGTTTTCATAATTTCTAGGTTTGATAGTAAAAAGGTACGCTACTTTCTACTGTTTTTCAGTAACCTAAGTCACACATAACCAATTATTTTAAAAAAATTTTATCTCTACAGTTGTAGAATACAAATGTTTATTCTATGTTTGTAGAGTTAATTCTAAGAATGTAGAATATGCAACTCTCAAAATCAGAGGAAGAACTCATGAACATTTTATGGAAGCGGAAAAAGGCTTTTATGAAAGACTTATTGGATGGGTATGCAGAACCCAAACCAGCGACCACAACAGTGGCTACACTTTTAAAGCGAATGGCGGATAAGGGGTTTGTAGGCTATAAAAGTTTTGGTAGGTCCCGGGAGTACTACCCTTTGGTCAAGAAAAAAGACTATTTCTCCAAACATGTCAACGGGCTTATCAAAAACTTCTTTAACGATAGTGCCAGTCAGTTCGCTTCTTTCTTTACCAAAGAAACCAATTTAAGTAAGGAAGAACTTGAAGCATTGAAAAAATTGATTGACGAACAAATCAAAAACAAATAGTCATGTTGGAATACCTCTTAAAATCTGCAGCATGTATGGCCGTGTTCCTAGGGTTCTACCAATCTTTATTGGAAAGGGAACGCATGCATCACTTTAAGCGGTTCTTTTTATTGGGGGCGCTCGTGGCTTCCTTGGTCATCCCAGCATTGGTCTTCACGGAATATGTGGAAGCTGCTGCTCCATCCTATGCTCCTCCTCAAACGAACAGTTACGCATCCCAAGAAATGCCTCTGGCAGGCGAGCCCGTTACCGATAAGGATGTTATCAATTGGTCGCTCCTGCTTTGGACGATATATTCCTTAGGACTCATCCTGTTTGGCCTTCGCTTTGTTAAACACCTCTATCAGATTCTCCAAAGAATTCGAAAAAACCCAAAATTGAAGCTGAAGGCTATAACACAGGTCCTGTTAAGGGAAAAAATGCCCCCGCACACCTTTTTCAGTTACATTTTCTTGAATAAGGAAGCCCTGGAAAAGAATACTATTCCTAAAGAGGTTTTGATTCATGAGGAGACCCATGCCAAACAGGTTCATAGCCTGGACGTGATGTTTATAGAATTGCTCCAAGTTATCCTTTGGTTCAATCCTTTACTCATATTGTTCAAAAAGAACATCAAACTCAACCACGAATTTTTAGCAGACGGTGCGGTACTTAAAGACAATGTACCGACCAAGAGCTACCAAAATACCCTGTTGTCCTTTTTATCCACAGCAAGTGAAAAAAAATATCAGTCAGTAGAGATGGCCAATGCCATCAATTATTCATCCATCAAAAAACGAATTAAAGTCATGAAAAAACGAACATCGAAAAAATCAATTTTAGTAAGGGTCTTTCTTCTATTGCCCTTGCTGGTGTTATTGATATCTGGATTTTGTGAGAGAAAAACGATACATACCTATCAAAACCAATTGTCAATTAATGGAATTTGGCTGGAAAAGGTCATGGAACAGTACGTTTTTTCCATTGCGTCTGACGGAAAGAAACTAAAATTTTATAGCGGAAAGTCTGAAATTCCAATTGTGAATATCAATGGCCTTTATTACGTTCAGTACCCTACAACAATGTCTCCCTTAACATTCAACGAAAAACGTACTGTGCTGAAATTTCAAGGAAAAGAGTACGTACGATTTGAAGATAGCAATAGAAAAAAATACGAAGGGCAGTGGGAAAACAACGATGCAAGCATTAAGCTTAATATTGAAAACTACAACAGTGCATTTATCTGCCACTTGACCACGAATGGACAAACCAACAAGTTTTATCCGACCGGAGCTAGTTCCAAGGGTTTCGGTTTTTCCTATGGGAACGAGTTCTGGATGTTTGAATTAAAAGATGGAGTGCTTGTTGACTCTAGGGGAAACATTTTCAAAAGATCATCAAATCCACTAAGTCCATCCACCCGAAGAAATCCCCTGTCAACGAATGGGTTGACCAAAGCGGAACTCGTGGAATATGAGGATTTATCAATAAAATATAGCAGAGGCAGTAGGCTTTTGTTCAGTGAAATGCAAAGAATGTTGCAATTACAAAACAGGATGTCCAAGGAGCAAAAAAGAAATCACAAAATTGCATTTAAGCCACTGGCCAAGTCCCAACAGACTTCAGCATCCAGAGAACAAATGAGGGAATACAATGCCTTGGCCAGAAAATACAATGAAATGCCCCGAGATAACATGCACATTTTAACGAAAGAAGTGGAGCGTATGAAGTATATCCATAGCATCATGTCAGAAAAACAAAAAGCCGATGCGGAACCCTTTCCAGATTTTCCGGAGCCACCAGCCCCTCCAAAAGCCCCTAAAGTTATTTCGGACAGGCAGTATGCTTCCAACCAGATCGATAGTATTATCAAAACCCAGGACCCAAGCGATGAGCCTATTCGTAATAACGCTTCCGGCAGTTTCTACTTACCTTCACCTCCACTTCCCCCTGCTCCCGTTTCACCCCTTGACCATGTCATTGAAATGGCAAAGAAGGGCGCAACATTTTACTTTGAGGGCAAAAAAATATCTTCCGATAAGGCCATAGAATTGCTTAAAAAGAACAAGAACCTCAACATTGAAACCACAAACTCAAAATCCAAAAAACCCAAGGTGAAAATTTCAAAAGCGCCCATTTCCATTGGCAAAATAAAGGATCAACCATCCCTGGAAACCGGAAACATTAAAGTCAATGGAAAGGAACTTTTCTACACAAAAAAGGGCGGTATTACTACCTATCATGATAACAATGGTGAACGGGTTGATGCCCAGGGCCAAAAGCTAACTACCCTTCCCAAAAGAAAACCTACCTATTATTTTAATGGGGAGCAAATTTCCTCGGCCAGGGCGCATGAATTACTACGAAATAATACCTCCATCCAGGTGGGGACTGAAGACATTATCGAAGAGGAATATGCCATTGTTTTAATAGATTTAAATGCGTACACCGCGCAAGATTACAATAAAAACACCAATCACAATGCCCTTATTGACCTCACCGAAATGATTTCAAAAGGTGCGTCGTTCTACTATAATGATGAACCCATCACCACTGAAAAAGCACTTTGGTTGACCCAGAATGACGAAATTGAAAGGGTACAAACCGTGGGCAGTAAAAACGGCAGGCCCAAAGTATATTTTTGGAAGAAGGTTTAGGCACTTTACATCCAAAACACCATATTATTCAAGTAAAGCCTTCATTTTGAAGGCTTTTTTGTAACAAAAACCACAAACTCACGTTCTAATAGCATCGCTTTCAAATTCTCATGAAGTCAAAAGTGCTCCAACACCAACCTTCCATGGAGTACTCGTTGACCTGAAAGTGAAGTAAAATCAAGTAATGAACCTAAACGAACACTATCATGTTACAACGCTTTTTTATTTTTTGTTCCGGTGCGGACAGTGATATTCTGGAAACTTGTTCCAAAGGGGAACAGAACAAATATGTGGGTATTGGAGCCACGGTCTTTTTTACCGCCGTCATGGCTTTCATAGCCTCAGGTTATGCCCTTTATACCGTTTTCGACAATATCTATACTTCTATTTTCTTCGGCTTCATTTGGGGGTTATTGATCTTTAACCTGGACCGCTATATCGTTTCTACCATTAAAAAGAGGGATTCCATTAAAAGTGAACTCCTGCAGGCAACGCCCCGTATCTTATTGGCTGTTATCATAGCCGTGGTGATTTCCAAACCTTTGGAGATGAAGATTTTTGAAAAGGAGATCAATCAAGTGCTTTTAGAGGAAAAAAATGCCATGACCCTGGCCAACAAAGAACAATTGGCATTACAGTACACTCCTAAAATTGAACGTTTAAATCAAGACATTGTCAACCTTAAAAACGAAATTGCCGCAAAGGAAGCAGAAACCAATGCCCTTTATGACACCTATATCTCTGAGGCGGAAGGTACCGCCGGGACGGGATTATTGGGCAAAGGCCCTGTTTATAAGGAAAAGCGGGAAAAGCATGATGCCTATCTCGCCGAATTGCAACAATTGAAACAAGACAACGGTGAAAAAATTAGGGCCATCGAAGCCGAAATTGTTGCGTTAAACGCGGATTATTCATCAGCAGTAAATGATTCCCAACCCATCATTGATGGTTTTGATGGTCTCATGGCCCGAATCAATGCTTTGGGGAAACTCCCTTGGTTTCCTTCGTTCTTTATTTTCCTGTTGTTTTTGGCCATTGAAACCGCGCCCATCATCGCGAAACTTCTCGCTCCTAAAGGGGAATATGACTATAAGTTTGAAGAAGGAGAAAGTGTTGTAGCTACTTGGGTGACCCAAAAAGTGGAGCAACGTAAATTACTGTTGTCGACCGATGCTTCGATGAATCAGGAAATCTATGAAGAAATAAAATCGGAAGAGGAACTTCATCGCTACAAAAAGGAAAAAGCAGAGGAATTGCTTCGCTTACAAGCCGATTCGTTTCACAACACCCAACTAAAAGGCCTTTAAATCAAATCCATTTTCTTTAAAAGAAAAGAAGCGTTCATGGTTTTGCTTACCCCTTCTTTGAGCTTGTAGTCAAAACTGAGCTCATCGTTTTCAATGGTGGCATCCAAATGATAATTCCAAACGTTGGAATATTCATTGGCGGCGGCACATAGACTAAGGTCATGCGTAGCAATAAGTCCCGTAGCATTGGCCCTGACCAATCGTGCCAAAAACTTTCTGGAACCTGCAGCCTTATCATGACTGTTGGTCCCTTTGAGGATTTCATCCAATAGCACAAAATAGGCCTCCTGCTGTACGCTCTGCACTACCTTTTTTAAACGTTTCAGTTCAGATAAAAAATAGGAATCTCCTTTGTATAAAGAGTCGATACTGCGCATACTGGTAATTAACTTTCGAGGACTGTACATACACTCCTCTGCATACACTGGTAGTCCCAAATTGGCCATGATCATACATAGCCCAACACTTCGTAGGAAGGTACTTTTACCGGCCATATTGGAACCAGTGATGATAAAAAAATTTTCGTCATTGATCCTAAAATCATTTCTGATGTTCTTTTCGGCCGGAATTAAAGGGTGCCCCAATGCCTTACAGGCCAAAACTTCTGGTCCATTGGTCAATACTGGGTAGGTATATAGCGGGTGATTAAAGGAAAAGTTCCCCAGACTGTTGTGCGCCTCAAAAAAAGCAATGACATCAAACCATTCCTTTACACTGTCCTTATGCTTTTTTATCCAAACTTCAATGTGGTATGCCGTCCACAAGGCTCCCAAAAAACAACCATTTCCAAAAAAAATATAAAACATATTATGATTGTAGTCCATGGTGTTCAACAATCGAGAGAAGCGTCCAATAGCCTCTGATGCCTTTTCCCCTTCTACCTTAAGCCGTTGTTGTTGATAGCGTAGCTGTGGAGCCTCAAACTCCTTTCCCTCTATGATTTCCAATAATTTGAAATACTGTTTAAAAATGGACTTGACCCGATCCGATGTATCGGCAAGTCGTCTAATACTGCCTAGGTAGGAAGCGCTGATACCCAAACCAACCAAAATCCAATAAAACAAAAAGTTCAAAGACCATCCTCCCCATATATTTCCTATGATTAAAATGAGTGTGGTCAATAAAAACAACAAGGGTAAGTACCGCATTACTTTTGGCACAAAGGAGCTATAGCTTTGCAACCATTTTATCACACCATCAATGGGCATTTGCTGCACTATCAAAGATGCATGAGCTGAAAAATGCTGCCTCCATTCCGGTTTTTGTGCCAGTTCATCTATAGTTTCTTGCTTTGCCCCAATGGATTCCACATTATTTGAAGTCAGGAGCTGGGCCAACATATCCTCTCCTTCAACAAGCTGCGTCCTATTCAAATATTGAAAAAAAGAGCCTTGTCCAAAAAGGTCCATATCATGACTATAGGCATGTTGATCATCCAGATACGTTTCCCCATTGGGTAGTTCTTGGTATTCGTGTTTTAAAACTTTAAGTTCCCTTCCATTGATTTTCACCAGGGCATGGACCAATCGAAACTTGGTTTTGGTATCTTCATAGTAGCGTACCAAAAAAAGAAAAAGCCCCATTCCAATTACGGAAAAAATGGCAGCCAATTTGGCGTCCTCCCTAAAAAAATAGATCATCAACAAGGTCCCTACAAAGGCAATCAGTCGAGACGTGGATAACAGCCGTAGTCTTCCTTTTATACCATTATAGTCCTCAAGATGCTCATGAAGTAAGTGTGTGTAAAATGCTACGAGTTTTTGCATACTTAAAACAAAAACCCAAAGATAGTCGAGGGGATTAAATTATGTACCTCTTAAAGATGCAAATGAAAAACTAGACGGTAGTTTTGGAATAGGCTTTCAGAGCGACTTTTAAACTATCTTTCCAATGTGGGATTTCCAGATTAAAGGTCTCCTTGATTTTAGATTTATCCAAAACGCTATACTTGGGGCGTTCGGCCGCAGTTGGATATTCTTCCGAAAGAATGGGGTGAAGCACAATTTCAATTCCAAAGCCATCAAAAATAGCCTTTGCGAAATCATACCAACTGGCTACGCCATCATTGCTATAGTTATACACCCCGTAATCGATACTATGTGCCATAATAATAGTCAGAACCGCTTTAGCAAGGTCCCTGGCATAGGTGGGAGTCCCCACTTGGTCATAGACCACGGATAGCTCATCACGTTCCGTCCCTAACCTTATCATGGTCTTCATAAAATTGCTGCCATGTTCCGAGTATAGCCATGACGTTCGCAGAATAAAATGCTCGTCCAAATTATTGATAATAGCACGTTCACCTTTGTATTTTGTGTCGCCGTAGAACCCAATGGGCCGTGCAATATCCTCTTCACGGTAAGGCACATTTAAATAACCATCAAAAACAAAATCAGTGGAAATATGAATAAGTACCGTTCCGCTAGCCTTACAGTTCAGTGCTAAATTTCTTGCCCCAGTAACGTTTACCAATTTGGCCCTGTCGGTCTCCGTTTCCGCTAAATCCACATTGGTAAAGGCTGCACAATTAATGCAATACGCGTAATCCGAAGAGGCCAACGCTTCATGAACAGCATCAAAATCAGTAATATCCAGTTCTCTGGAGGATTTAAACACAACATTCAAATCCTTTTGATTTTCCACGACATCCTTGAGTGTCCTTCCCAATTGTCCGGAAGCTCCGGTAACAAGAATCTTCATACGTCTAACTGGCTACAAATTCATTTAGCGTGGGTAGGATCTTGTCCTTACTCGAAATAATCAATTCCTTTTCGTCCAAAATCCAATCAATGTTCAATTCAGCATCGTTATACAAAACTCCACCCTCAGAGGCTTTATTGTAAAAATTGTCGCATTTGTAAAAAAAGGTCGCAGTATCACTCAAGGTCACAAATCCGTGCGCACAACCCCTTGGAATAAACAACTGTTTTTTATTTTCTGATGAAAGCTGGGTCCGTACAACATTTCCATAAGTTTTGGAATCCCTACGCAAGTCTACGGCAACATCCAAAACTTCACCCTCCAAAACCCTGACCAGTTTCGCTTGGGCATGGACACCTATTTGAAAGTGCAGCCCCCTTAGCACCCCCTTGGAGGAAAAGGACTGATTGTCTTGCACAAAAAATGGTTTTGCTCCAGTCTCCTTTTCAAAGGTGGACTGATTAAAACTTTCAAAAAAATACCCCCTTTCATCTTCAAAGACTCTCGGGATGATTTCAAAACAGCCTTCAATACTGGTTTTCTTAATTTGCATACTATGAAATTACTTCCAACAAGGTTTTACTGTAACCGCTTTTTAAAAAGGGTTCCGTCAACTTCTTGAATTGGTTTTTGGTAATATAACCCATTTTATAGGCCGATGATTCAATTGCGCCAATTTTAAGTCCTTGTCTTTCTTCAATGACCTGCACAAATTGTGCTGCCTGCATCAATGAGGTAAAGGTACCGGTATCCAACCAAGCCGTCCCCCTATCCATAATGGAGACCTTTAATTTCCCTCTGCGTAGGTACTCTCGGTTGATGTCCGTTATTTCCAATTCACCTCTTGGGCTTGGTTGAATATTCTTTGCAATGGCAACCACATCATTATCATAAAAATAGATTCCAGGAACGGCAAAGTTAGATTTTGGATTTACCGGTTTTTCCTCAATGGAAATAACAGTACCTCCTTCATCAAACTCAACAACACCGTAACGCTCAGGGTCATTGACATGATAGGCATAGATGACACCTCCATCCGGATCGTTATTGGATTGCAACAACGTATCCAAACCGGACCCATAGAATATGTTGTCCCCCAAAATAAGCGCTACTTTGTCATCCCCAATGAAATCCTCCCCGATCAAAAAGGCTTCGGCCAATCCATTGGGTTCTTCCTGTACCGCATATTCGAATCGGCATCCATATTTTCTTCCATCCCCCAATAGCTTTTTAAAAAGTGGTAAATCGTGAGGAGTGGATATGATTAGTATTTCCCAAATACCAGACTCCAATAAGGTGGAAAGTGGGTAATAAATCATGGGTTTATCGTAGACGGGCATTAATTGTTTGCTCACGGCCAAGGTCAATGGGTGCAACCTTGTGCCAGAACCTCCCGCCAGAATTATTCCTTTCATGGTTTATTTGTTTACGTAGGTTGTCCTAAGCTAAACTTGAATTTTCTTTTTCAACGTACCGGTTCAAGTACCAGTCGATAGTTTTGTCAATTCCAGATTCAAAATTTTCATCGGCTTTCCAACCCAATTCATCTTCAATTTTAGTGGCATCAATGGCATATCTAAAATCATGGCCTGCCCTATCCTTTACAAACGAAATTTGGTCACTGTACGTTCCTTTGGGTTTAGGATGTTTTATGTCCAACAGTTCACACACCTTGTTGGCAATGTAAAGGTTATCACGTTCATTACGTCCACCGATGTTGTAGGTTTCTCCAGAGACCCCATTGCGATAGGCTAAAGCAATGCCTTTGCAATGATCCAAGACGTAGAGCCAATCCCTAATGTTGGAACCATCCCCATAAATAGGAATTGGTTCACCACCCAATGCTTTTCTTATGATGGTTGGTATTAATTTTTCGTCATGTTGTTTGGGTCCATAGTTATTGGAGCAATTGGTGGTCACCACATTCATGCCATAGGTATGATGGTAACTTCTGACAATAAAATCTGAGGATGCCTTAGATGCGCTGTAAGGACTATTGGGAGCGTAAGGGGTTGTTTCCATAAACAAGCCTTCTTTGCCCAAAGTACCGTATACCTCATCCGTAGATACATGATGAAAACGCGAATTCTTATGCGCTTCCTTGTAGATTCCCGGACCAACCATCCAATGCTTTTTGGCTACGTCAATTAAATTGAACGTGCCTATGATATTGGTTTGCATGAACGCATCGGGATTTGTTATGGAGTTGTCCACATGGGATTCCGCCGCAAAATGAATGACCCCCTTGAAGTCATACTTTTGAAACAAGGACTCAATTAGGCCCCTATCACAAATATCCCCATGAACAAAGATATGCCGCTCATGACCTTGAACTTCCTTAATATTATCCAAATCACCCGCATAGGTCAAGGCATCTAAATTGACCAAATGGACATTGGGATTATTGTCTACAAAATAGGGAACAAAGTTGGAGCCAATAAACCCAGCTCCCCCTGTTACCAAAATATACTCCATAATGATAGTATTACTTTTTTTGTAAATATATTCTTACTTAATTGCTTGGTTGAATTAATGTTGTGAAAACCTAGTTTTTGGTGGTGGAATCATCAAATTACATTTATAATCCAAATTATACCATATTCCTTATTAAATCGTTAAGAGTTTTATAGGAATTTACTTATTAATATAAGAAGTAAATTCCTAAGTACTCCAATACTAGCTATTTAACAATGAATCAGCAAGTTACTGAAAAACCTTATATCCTAGCGGTTGATGATGAGCAGTTAAATATAGAACTGCTGCGATTTATCCTCGAACGTAATGATTTCAACTTTACGGGTACCCATGATGATGATGTTTTTTTTAAGCTACTGGAAGAGCGGCTTCCGGATTTGATTTTGCTTGATGTTATTATGCCTCGAATCGAGGGTTTTGAGCTTTGCGAAAAACTGAAAAGCTTTGCTAAGTACAAAGATATTCCGGTTATTTTCCTAACCGGAAAAGTTAACGTAAAAGATAAGGTAAAAGGTTTTGAAGTAGGGGGTGTCGACTACGTTACCAAACCCTTTAACGAACAAGAACTGATTGCCCGAATTCAAACGCACATTGAACTGAGAAGGGCGAGAAATCAAATTGAAGAACAGGCCGAAAACCTAAAACAATCCAACATTCTAAAGGATAGGATGTTCTCCATTATCGGACATGATCTGCGTTCCCCACTTAGTGCCGCCAAACTGAAAATGGACTTTATCATGCGCGGCATCATTGATCCAAAGGCCGAAAACTTTGTGGATGGAACCGTTTTTGAACTGTTGAAAACCATGGATGAAGCCCTTAACCTGCTACAAAACCTCTTGGGTTGGGCCAAATCTGAAAGTGACCAAATTCATGTAATTCCAGAGAACCTTGACCTCAAGGATATTGTAGACCAAACCTTTCGTTTGTTGAAATTGGGAAGTGAGCACAAGAAAATTACCCTGGAAAATAATATCTCCGATGGCACTTTCGTCCACTCTGATTTGAATACCACAAAGACCGTGTTGCGTAACTTACTTTCCAATGCCATTAAGTTTACCCCTTTTGATGGAAAGATAAGGGTCAATGCCATTTTGAAGGAAGATTGTGCCTTCATTGAGGTCCAAGATAACGGACAAGGAATCCCACCAGAGGACATTGAAAAAATCCTCAACCCCAATCAACTTTTTAGTAAGTTGGGAACTGATAAAGAGCCTGGAACCGGATTGGGCTTGGTCTTGTGCCAAAATTTCGTTAGAAAAAATGGGGGAACTTTAAAAATCAAAAGCGTCGTCGGGAAAGGAAGTACCTTCTATTTTGATTTGCCTTTAAGTGAAAAGGCAACGGCTTAAGCGACGGCTTTCGTAGTTTGCCCTCCCCTTTGGGCGCGTTCCCAGTTTACGGATTGATTCCCTTTTAAATACCTTCCAAAACCTAAAAAGACCGAAAGGTTCATGATAAAGAAATAGTAAGGGATGAACAATATTTTGAGAGGTATTTGACGGTTCTCCAAAAACCATCCCAATAGGGCTGCCACATAAAATAACGCTTGCCCCCAAAACAACACACTAAATATTCCTAATGAAAATAGGCCTTCGTGCAGTGCCAAAAATAGGTTTGTGGGTATAATCAACAGCAACAGTAGTGGCGTTAATGTCCATCGTAAAACCCGATGTGAAATGTATTGAAAAGACAATGTTCCAAATCTGAAAAAGTTCAAAAGTGGGGCCAAACGGACGACGGATTGGATTCCACCAGCAGAAATTCTGACTTTTCTTTTCAGTTCTTCCTTTACGTTGGCCGAAGCATTTTCTATAGCGTAGGCTTCAGGATTGTATTGGATGGTCTTACCATTCATCGCAACCCTTAGTGAAATCATAAAGTCGTCCAATAAGGTGTCCTTTTCCACCTCTTGCCAAAGTTCCGTGCGAATAGCAAAAAGTTCACCAGCCGCTCCCACAACGGAATAGAGTTCAGCATCCCACTTCTTGAGCTGGGATTCATACTTCCAGTACATTCCTTCCCCTGCTCCAGCCGCGCTATCCGCATCTTTGGAATAAATCCGTTTCTCACCTGAAACACATCCTACTTTAGGATTTCTGAAGAGTTTGATAATTTCTTTGATTGAATCCTTACCAAGACTTGTGTTGCCATCAGAAAATATTACGATAGGGGTTCTCACATGTTTCATCCCCCGATTCATGGCAGCTATTTTACCTTTTCGGGCGGGTTCATGTAAAACCGTGACTTCTCTGTATTTCCGCAACAATTCAGGTGTACCATCATCTGAACCATCGGTAACCCATAGTTGGGTTACCTTTTCCTGGGGATAGTCCAAGCCCTTGGAGTTTGCCACCTTTTCGTCCAAATAGTCCTTTTCATTGTATGCGGCAACGAATAAGGTTACTTCAGGTTCATAGTCTTCATTGCCCTGAAATGGTTTTCCCAGTCCAAGCATCCTTCTGATTTTGATAATGGTAAATAAGAGGATACCATAGCCCAAATAAGAGTAAAAAATGATGAATAAGGCAATCCAGAAAAATAGTTGTAGAGCTTCCATTTTAGTTCATTTGAATTATACAATTGCGGGTTGTTTCTTTTGTACTCTTTCCCACTCCCCAGTATGGTGGTTGTACTGTTTTAGCACTTTGGCAGGATTACCAACAGCTACCGAATAGGGTGGTACGTCTTTGGTCACCACACTGCCCCCGGCAATAATGCAATGTTTTCCTATGGTGACCCCGGCCACAATGGTAACGTTTGCGCCAATCCAAGTTTCTTCTTCGACTACGATGGGTGCAGTGGATACCCCTTGCGCATGAATGGGCTGGGCAACATCTTCGTAGTTGTGATTTAAACCAGAAAGGACCACGTTCTGTGCCAATCGCACATCATCTTTTATGGTTACCGGGCCAATTAAGGTATTGCCCAGTCCAATTCTGGTGTTCTCGCCTATTTTTACCGGTCCGACCCCATTGTTGATGGTTGTGAAATCTTCAATGGTGGAATTTGCCCCTAGCTGAAAATCATTCCAGGGCAACACATCCATTCTAGTTCTTCGCCGAATTGAAGCGCCTTTTCCTTTTTTATGATAGAACGGGTTCACCAACCATTTTACCCAAAGGCGTGGTCTGGCCTGCCCTTGAGGGACCATCAACCAATGCATCAGTTTTTTTAGCTTTTCGTTGCCTTTAAGTTTCTCTTTTAATCCCATGCTATGCTGATTTTTTAATGGCTTCGTAAATGGCTTTAACATTGTTCTCCCAAGTATGGCTTTTGGCAAAAGCAATCCGCGCTTCAACCAACCTGTTTGAGTTTTCGTGAAGTGCCTTTTCTGCCAATTCCAAATATTCCTCCTTGGAAGAGCCCAAATAAACATGGTCCTTGAACATTTCCATGGCCTTGGTCCTTGTAGCCAAAGTAGGTTTTCCCATGGCCAAATACTCATCTATTTTCCTGGGATAGTTCCCAATGGTCCAATCATTGACAACCTGGGGATTCATGGCCACATCAAAGCCTTTAACATAAGATGGGAGTTGTTGTGCGTCTTTGCTTCCCAAAAAATAGACATTGTCCATTTCATGAAGGGTGGAATTCCTGAAATACTCGTCCTCTGGCCCTACCAATACAATACTCCAATCCTTTCGTTGCTGTGCCAAAAACTCCAATAAGGGTATATCCAATCGCATACTGGTCAAATAACCCACATAACCCAAAATTGGTTTTGGAATGTTTTTGAACTCCTTAGGGATTTCTATTTTACCCTCTTCATCATTAAATAAGGAAACGTCACAGCCCTGCCCTACCATAAAGCTCTTGGGATTGTACTTGGCCCCATATTCTGCATATAAGGTAGAGTTGTTGACCACGGTGTCGGCCTTTTGTATCAATTGGGGCTCCATACGTTCCCCATGTTTACGCCAGTATGGTACCCGAATTAGATAATCGCGCATGTAATAGGTGTACGATTGCGCGTTCAACAGTTCCTTGAGATGATATCCCAAAAACATGGAACTGTCATTGAATAAAATAATATCGGTAAACCCTAACCTATCCAGCGCGGATTGGATGTCCTTTGCAAAAATCTTGTTGTTTCTTCTATTCAATACCTTAAAAAGAGGATGAACGGGTATCCAATTGATGGATTCGGTCATGGTCTTTGGATACAGGTTCCATAGGTTATCTTGAATTTTGACCAAATCGGGGGCATTTCCTTCCTTGATATGTATCCGTTTTTGGATTTTTTCCGTGTTGTACTCCCTTTTTAGGGAAGCCCTATCCAAAGGGGGATTAACATACAATACCCGGTTGTGTTTGGCCATCTCGGAAGCAATGTTTTTACAATTGCTCCCAATATCAATATCCCATGCTTGGATACCCACAACAAGGATGTCACGTCCTTCAATCATAATGTCACATTTAGTTCATTGTGTACATTTTCATAAAGTTCCAATACGTTTTTGGCCATCACCGACCAGGAAAAACCCTTGGCCCTTTCAATACCCCGTTCCACCAAAACATTGGCAAGTATGTTATCCTCCACCAAATTCTGCATCGCATTGGCTATCTCTTTGGGATTAAATGGATCAATAATCAGTGCTGCATCCTTACCGGCAACTTCAGGCATGGAGGAAGTATTGGAAGTGATGACCGGCACCCCACAAGCCATTCCCTCCAAGATTGGAATGCCAAAACTTTCCCGTAGTGATGGATATAGAAATATGGTACATTGACTAATTATTGCAGGAAGTTTGGTGTTTGGAACATAACCCGTTAGGTGAATCAAATCTCGTAGCTTAGGAACCCCAATGGAATGTAGCATCCGTTTTAATTCCGATTCGTCATAATCCAACATCACCAAATGATATTTTCCGGGAAACACCGAATTGAACTCAGCAAATGCCCTTAAAACACCGATGGTATTTTTCTTGGGATCGGTATTCCCCAAAAAGAAGAAGAAATTATCCGGAAGGTGAAATTCCTCCTTTATTGAATGAAGAATTTCCGTATTTGTCACCTTTTTAAAGTGTTCGCCCACCCCATTATAAATGGCCGTCAATCGGTCATCAGTAAAACCAAAATGGTTATTGATCCGGTTCTTTTCATAATTGGAAACCGTAATCACTTTTTTGCTTTTTTTAATGACGGGCGGCACAAAGTACCTTCGATACATATTGCCCAACTTCTGGTACCATGTTCCGTCTTTTTTAAAAATACTTATGCTCTCCAAATAAATAATATCATGCAAAGTGGTGACCAAGGGGACTTTGCAAAAAATAGGGCCCGTGTTGCTTGTGCAATGCAACACATCACATTTTTCCCGATAGGCGGCCTTTGGCAGTTCTAGCTGTTCCCAGCCCGGATACCCCAATTTTGAAGTAAGTTCAACTATCTTAAAGTTTGGAGCGTCGGGAATACAGGTATTATCCTCATCGGGCTTAACAAATATGACATATTCATTCCGTTGGTCAATTTGCTGTAAATTTTTGATCAACTCCAGCGCCACCATATCCATTCCATGCTTTTTCTTTCTAAAAAGCCGCTGTCCTTCAATTCCAATTCTCATGTTTTGTTATTAAGTATTAATGGCACCGTGCTGGGTATGGATAAATTTTTTATTGGCACCCTTTAACTTAAAAAGTGACAAAAACATTAATCCAAATGCCTTGGGCAATGTGGCAATGGCCTTTAAGGTCTCTTTTCCATAGAACCTTTTGGGAATGGAAAAAAAGAATGCCATAACGGTAATGAGCATAATGGCATACCAAATCATCGATGGCAGCAAGAACAGCGAAGCACCGAACACGACATCGGAAATGATATAGCCAAAGGTTATAAGCACTACCATACCCAACAGCAACACCCTGGGCGGCGAAACCATTTGATACACCTTATCCGCAAAATCAACATTTCCCCGTAATACCAATTCCCTGATTCCCGAGATGGCAAATCTTCTGAAATAGATAAACTGGGCCGAAAGCCATCTCTTGCGTTGATTCGCAAATACCTCGGATTTCTGCACTTTTTCGTCCAAAACATAAGCCTGGTGCAGATATTCTATTTGGTTCCTGTTACACAGCAGTTTCAGTTCCAGTTCTTTGTCAAAACCGCCCACAGCATTCACTTTTGCCATGGTGGTCTTAAAGAAGTGATAATCAAAAGCCATTCCCGATCCAATCAATGCTGAAGAGAGGCCCAAAACGCGGTGCCCCTTTCTAAAAATATGGTTGTTTACTTCTTCACTTATGGCATCTAAGATGGCCATTGGCGTGTTGGTATTTTTGGCAATTCTATGGCCTTGAACCACTTTATATCCCCTATTGAAAGACTCATTGATACGTTCAACAAAATCGAACTCCATGATGTTATCGGCATCCAATACTAAGGCCACGTCATAGGCATCACCTATGCATTCCATGGCGCTATTCAGCGCTTTGGATTTAGTACTTTTATCAAAAGAAACCTCCACCAATTCAATAGGCAGTGTTCTCAACTTTTGTAAGGTAATTTCTTGGAAAGAGTCCGCAATAATGACCACATCGAACAAGGCTTCGGGGTAGCTTTGTTCCAGGGCCCGCCTAGCAACCTCAACGATAACATTGTCCTCTTTATATCCAGGGATAAGAACAGCAAACTTGCGCTGCTTGTTTAAAATTTTGGGTTTCTTTTTTGCCTCGAACAAACCCGCTAGGGCAAAAACAAAAATATAGATGGATGCAAAACCAAAATAGACCAACAATACCATCTCCAAAACACCGACCGAAATTTGAAGTGCATCCATCTTCTCCTTATTTAAAACTTAACTTATGAATTCACCAGTTCCTTGATAGACTTATCTTGAAGCATTCCGTCAAAGTATTTTATGGTTGCCGTTAGACCTTCCCTCAAATCCACTTTAGGTGCCCATCCCTTTAATTTTTCCTGAGCCAATCTAATATCCGGCTTTCGTTGCATAGGGTCATCCGAGGGTAAGGGCAAATGGATGATTTTTGATTTAGAACCCGTGATATCTATAATATTTTCAGCCAGCTCCAACATGGTGAACTCTCCTGGGTTGCCAATATTAATGGGTCCGATAAAATCATCTTCGGTAGCCATCATTTTGATCATTCCATCTACCAAATCACTCACATATTGAAAACTTCGGGTTTGGGTTCCATCGCCAAACACGGTGATGTCCTGATCTTGAAGCGCCTGCATAATAAAGTTGGAAACTACCCTGCCATCGTCCGGTTCCATTCTTGGACCATAGGTGTTAAAAATTCGGATAATCTTCACCAAAACATCATTGGAATTATGGTAGTTCACAAAAAGTGATTCTGCACATCGTTTCCCCTCATCGTAACAGGAACGGATACCAATTGGGTTTACATGGCCCCAATAATCCTCGGGCTGCGGATGAATTTCAGGATCACCATACACCTCACTGGTGGATGCCTGCAAGACCTTGGCTTTAATTCTTTTTGCCAGTCCCAAGATGTTTATGGAACCAAGCACCGAGGTCTTTATGGTTTTAATGGGGTTGTATTGGTAATGTACCGGTGATGCAGGACATGCCAGATTGTAAATCTCATCTACCTCAATAAAATAAGGTAGGGTTACATCATGTCTTATTAATTCAAAATACGGGTTGTTCATAAGATGGACGATTTTAGTCTTCCTACCCGTAAAATAATTATCCATACAAACGACCTCATTCCCCTCATTTAAAAGTCGCTCACATAAATGTGATCCAACAAATCCTGCGCCTCCGGTTACTAGTATTCTTTTCATCCTTTACGATTGATTGTTATTTGTTTATGCATTGGTAGATGCTTCCATTTCTTGACGAACCGCGGTTCTACCAATACTGTAATAGTTAAATCCTTGCTCGGACATCTCTTCGGGATCGTAAACGTTCCTTCCATCGAAAACCGTTTTCTCATTCATCAACTTCTCAAGGATCCTGAAGTTGGGCATCCTAAACTCCGACCATTCTGTTACAACAATCAAGGCATCAGCATCGATACACACGTCATACTCGTCTTTGGCATATTCTATTTTGTCTCCAAGGATGCGTTGTGCTTCTTCCATAGCTACAGGGTCATAGGCCCTGATATTTGCACCCAATGCAATCAATTCTTCAATGATGACCAATGAAGGTGCTTCACGCATATCATCAGTTTTGGGTTTAAATGCCAAGCCCCAAAGGCCGAATTGTTTCCCCTTTAAATTATTTCCAAAATGTTTTTTAATCTTTTCTACCAAAGTGGTCTTTTGTTTATAGTTTACCGCTTCCACCGCTTTTAAAACTTCCAGGGAATGCCCGTACTCATCGGCTGTTCTTACCAAGGCTTGGACATCCTTTGGAAAACAACTTCCACCATATCCCGTTCCCGGATAAATGAACTTGTTCCCAATACGGGTATCAGATCCGATACCTTTACGCACCAGATCTACATTGGCACCGACCAATTCACACAGATTGGCGATGTCATTCATAAAGCTAATTTTGGTTGCCAGCATAGAGTTGGCGGCATACTTGGTCATTTCCGAAGAAAAAATGTCCATAAACAGGAGCGGATGACCGTTCATCAAATAGGGCTTATACAATCGCTTCATGACCTTTTCCGCACGTTTGCTCTCAATACCCACTACAATTCTGTCAGGCTTAAGAAAATCATCAACTGCACTACCCTCTTTTAAAAATTCAGGGTTGGAGGCCACATCAAATGGAATGCGCACCCCTCGTTTTTGTAATTCTTCCTCTACAGCGGCCTTTACTTTATAGGAGGTCCCCACGGGCACGGTACTTTTGGTTACGATGACCTTGTAATCCTCCATGTGTTGTCCTATCTCGCGGGCTACACCCAGAACGTATTTAAGGTCCGCACTCCCGTCTTCATCCGGGGGCGTGCCCACTGCAATGAATACAGCGTCGGCATCTTTAAGGCTTTTTTCCAAACTTGTTGTAAAAGAAATTCTACCTTTATCTATATTCCTTTCCAAAAGGGCATCCAAACCAGGTTCATAAATGGGCACCTCTCCGTTACGAAGCATCTCCACTTTCTTCTTGTCGATATCTACACAAACCACATTGACTCCGGTTTCCGCAAAACAGGTACCGGTAACCAATCCGACATACCCGGTACCAACCACTGCAATATTCATGTTTTAAGTTTTTTCGTTATTTAATTGTAAATATTATCCTACATTTTAAGGAATTGAAAATTATGTTGTGAAACCTTGGTTTAACGTTGTTAAGCCAACATTTTAAGTTTTGCAATTATTGTTGATACCAATCCAAATCTTGGGTGCCCCCAGAATTGGCCCAGTTCACAAAACGCGGGTACTGAATAGTTATGGGAATTGCCTCTGGTGGAGGAGCAAATCCCTCAAAAATGTTCATTGCCCAAGGAAGATTCGTTTCCGTTTTATAATATCTTCCAATGGCGGGATCACTAAAATCATCACCGGTACCTAAAAAGTCCGCCTTACTGGTAGGTGGGAAATCGGGCAAGTGAATTTCCTTTGCCCTCTCCCCATTCACTACCAAAAATGGATTGAAGGGTACCTCGCCCAATTCTTGTTGACCAATAGGTTTCGAAAAAGTAATGGTCATAGTTATAGGTACGTTGAGCATATCGGTCACATTACCCACCACAAAAATTACGGATTCGTTGGCCAAAGTCCCAGATTCCGTACCATTGGAGTTGGTCTGAATAAAATCTGCATTCAAAACCTGCCCCTCAATACTCGCAATCTTCGAATTTTCAATAGGTAAGCTAAATCCATAACCGTTTTGCAAGGAAGCCCCTATATTCGAAACCGTAAAAGTTCCTTTAATCTTGGTGATTTCGTTACTGGCATTGGCGATAAGATTAAAGGTATAGTCCATGGCCAGGTCATTAAAATCATAATCTCCCTGGCTGGGCCATAAATCTTCAAAGACCATCTTCCCTTGTGAATTTTGTGAAGGGACAAAATTGTTAAATGCTTGATTGGGGTCAAAGGGAAAGTCATCCAATTCATCATTGACACCATCACCATCAGCATCATTTGAAGTACTTATAGGTGCCACATTGCCTATTTGAATGGCATTGATAGGATTAGCTCTTGCATAAAACACCACATCATTAAAATCGTCATCCGAGAATTGGTCCCTTCGTAAATCTTCAAAACCCAAAATGGAAAGTTCCCTTACCTCGTCATATAGCAATACCATATGATTTCTATCTTCCTCGGTGCCCTCTGGATTAAAATCTGGATTGGAGTAATATAAGCCATTCCCATCACCCACATCGCTACCCGTCCAACCATTGGCCGCAATAAACCATGAGACTACGGTATTGGCGGGAAATCGACCTAGATACACACGGTCTCCAGGGAGTAGTCCTCCTCCGGAAAAAAGGAAAGAAGCATTTGGAAATATGACATTATGAGCGGTGATTTCATCAACGGTCTCCGGTTCCTGACCTAAGGGATAGGTATAATACCCCAATACATTTCTATATCCCGCTCCTTCAGAAACAAACGTTACCCAAATATCCGCTTCCTCCGTAGTAATTAAATTGGTTTCCTTACCTGCCAAATATTCCGGATTCGTAACTGGTATTCCGCCTTGCACATTTTCTGGTAAAGAAGCATTGATATCATCCAACAGATTTTGCTGAATGACATCCGAAAAAGCCAAATTATCCGGTACCCCTAGAAAGTTAAACGTATCCATAAATGTATAATCCACCGCAAATTGGGAGGAAAAAAAGGTTCTTTGGGGTTTCATGGATTTTCCCGAGGAACCGTCTTCCCTTTCATAAAAAGGGCGGTAGTCAAAAGCAACGGAGCCGTTCTCAATGGGCAGTCTAATATTATCAATCAACCCAATATACTTTGTGAAAAGTAAAATACTATCCGCTTGAACGGATAAGGTAAAACGCTTCTCAAAACGTCCATTGGTATCAAATGTGGCCGTAGCTATCAAAAGACTATCTTGATTATCCTTTTTCGAGTAAACATCAAAAACGGCATTGCTCAAAAACGGCGGAGCCTCCAAAACAATATTTACATTTTCGCTAGTGGCAAAATCAAAAGCTGACGAAACATTTAATCCAGCCAATGGTCCATCTTGAATTGGACCATCATCGGTGGTGCCAACATCATCGTCCAAAACGGGATCATCCAAATCACTTTCACTGACACAGCTTATACAGAGTGCCAAAAAAGAATAAAACAATAGGTTTTTAAAAGTCTTCATATTGGGGTGTTTTACTAGTTAGGCCCTTATGACCTTATGGTTTTTAAGGTTCCAGGATACGGCTTCCCAAAACGCTTTTAAGTGTTTAAATTCCCGCTTTAAGGCAAAGACCATCATGTTTTTTGGGATGGAAACGAACACTTGAAAGAACATGCTGACCATAAGTTGAAACGGTCCAAAATTCCTTCGGGCAAACAGAATTCTGTTGCGCGATATATAGTAGGTCTTCAAAGGGCTGAACTTTCCAGTGGACAGGGATTCCTTATGAAGGATATACGATTTTGGTTGATAATATACCTGATACCCTGCCCTTTTGATCCGTTCTGCCCAATCGTGCTCCTCGTAGTACAAAAAGTATACTTCGGTCATCATGCCGACCTTTTCCACAACACGCCTTGGCACCATCATGGCTGCACCATGAATGGAGTTGGTCTGACCTTCTTTATCAAACCTGCCATCATCCTTTTCGTGATATCCAATACTGTTATTTCTAATGGTCCAATGGTTCATTGGGGTATACCCGGCATACTGTATTAAGCTGGAATCCCAATGGAACTTTATCTTTGGACTCACCATTCCTATTGCCGTATTGTTTTCCAAGGTTGCTACCAATGGTCCGATGCATCCCTCTGGCACAATAGTGTCATTATTGATAAAAAACAAGTATGCACCTCTTGCTTGCTTCACCCCCAGATTGTTTCCTCCTGCAAAACCTAGGTTTTTTTCGCTTTTGATCAAGGTTACATCTGGGAATTTTTCTTTGATTACATCTGGGTTGTCATTGGGTGATGCGTTGTCCACTACAATGACCTCCACATTGGAATAATGGGTATCTTTTAATGATTCCAACATATCCAAAGTCACTTGGGATTCATTGTAATTGATGGTTATTATGGAAACCAATGGTTGCGCTTTCATGATTCTTCGATTTCGGGTTCGTCCAACAATCCTTTTTCCTTTAAAATCTGCTTATCCAATTTTGGTGCAATGAACATAAATACCATGCCCGTATACATTAATAGACAGGTAGGGAACTGACCAAAAACCCCATTTCCATAGGACGCCAGCATAATACCCGCCATACCACATACCAAGGCTGTAATTTGGCCTTTGAGCCAATCGTCGCGTATTTTGTACATGACGTTATAGGCTCCTGTAATCAGGATAAAGAACAAAATAAATAGGTGTAAATAAAGGCCAACGATTCCCGTATCTGCCCATACCGCCACAAACCAACTATCGGTTGCCGTATTGGCCAAAAACGTGTTGGGTGAAAATCGTTTTCCCCAGTTTCCCGTGGATCCTATACCACCCCCCAAAGGTCTTGTTGCCAGATAGCCTTTTAGTTTGGCTTGATTGATCCTTCGCATTTCCAATGAAGCATCATTGGGATCAAAGGCTGTTCGCATTCGCCTTATCTGGTCGTTGTCATTGCCTATTGTGGTGTACTTGAAAAAGACAAAGACCCCAATACCTGCAATAATTCCCAATACAATACTGGGAATATGTTTTCGTACCAAAATGAACATTACTCCCCCCATTGCTGGTACGGCAATGGCCCCACGGGTACCGGAAATCATCATTCCCAACAATCCGGCAAGGGAAACCATGGCACAAAAAATTTGAAACTTTCGGTTTTTGGCAAACAGTGCCAAAACCCCAAAAACCACTCCCGTATGTCCTTGGGAAGCGCCAAACTGTCCCGCATCCGAGTAGAAAGAAAAGATGCGCAGTTTTCCGAAAAGAATGTGTGTAACATCGCCTCCTGCATCAAGCCAAGCTTGCTCCCATTTATCCACGCCAAACACCAATTGTTGCATGCCCTTCATAGTCGCCAAAAGGGACAGAACACCCCAAATCATAAAGAATATCTTAAGGTCTTTGGGCTGGTTGAACAGAATAAACACCAAGGGCACGAAAAGCCATTGATATAAAGCCAAGCCACGCATGGCATAAAACCAGGCCGCTATACTTACCGCTTCCGGATTGACGATTTGCAGGACTGCATAACCAAACCAAATGGAAACCAGTAAAGTCAGCTGGGAGCTTGCCCTATCCCAGGGCACCTTTATTTTAAAAGCTTTAAAGAAAAGGGCAAGGTACATGAGCACCATAATCCCATCCATTAAAAGGCCCCAGGTCATGGGGATATACCGGCCAATGCCGAGTACAAAGAAATTGAATATAAGCACCGTTATGATTCCAATCCTAGGATTAACAAAAAGTGCCCCCACGTATACGGCAACCAATGGCAAAACCACAACGGCCACCCCTGCCACCAATCCGCGTGTTGCCGTTAAGTGCGCCGTCATTAAAACTACCGAAAACAGTAGTATTATCGGGATGGGTTTCCGCATCCTTTCCGCCCCTGATGTTGTTAAAACCGGATTCATGGGGCAAAATGGGTTTTAAGATTTTTGAAGAATAGGACACTCTCCAGGAAAATATGCCGAATATGAATCTCAATTTCCTTTCTGAGATAAAAGAACCCAAGAAAAATACCTATCACCGTAAATAGTACGGTACCCACGGCCACAGCGACCAAGCTTTTAAGAACAAAAACTGCTATTACATCAAAAATGATATTGGCAAAAGTCATTACGATGACCTTATAGAGGTTGTATTTAGGCTTGTTCAAACTATCCAAAAGAACCCCCGTGAACCGATCAATGGGCAAGAGCATCACATAAAGTGTGAAGACCCTAAATATTAAGGTCAGTAATTCCAAAGAGTCTGCATATTCACTTCCCCCTAAAATCAAAACCAAATACTCCGCAAAAACAAAGCTTAACACCGCTACCGGAAAGAACAAAAAGGTCACTGTACCAGAATAGGTATAGAATATTTTTCTCGCTCCAGGCTTATCCCCGTCAATACACTTTTTCGACATCCTGGGATAGGCGGTCATTGAAAAACTGTGAAGGGGTATCCCCAACAAATCCGTCAGTTTTAGTGGAATGGCATACATGGCAATTCCTGCAGAACCCAAAAAGGGACTTAATCCAATAATGAAGGTATCGGCACTTTTCAACAAGCTGGAACTGACCAAAGTACCCATGGAATATTTCCCAAAATTGACCAAGTCTTTTTCGGTTGTTCGTTTCGCCTTCCCTAAATAGGTAAGACCATCCCATTTTTTCAATGTGCACCATAGACCAGAAATGAAGTTTACGACGAGATTGGCCATGATAATTGGAACCAATCCCAATTGAAGGGTGAAATAATTTACAAACAAGAACAACAAAAACAGACCAACGTTGGATAGTCTTACCCACATCATTCTATTGAAGTGCTGTTCCGCTTGAAAAAGGGACATGGCATTGTTCCAACTTAAGTTGGACAACGCCAAAAAAGGATACCATATCAAAAACAAACTATAGCCATTGTTGATGGTAACCCCTACACTTTGTTTTAGTATCCAAAGACCCCAACACAAAAGGGTAATCAATAGCAATAGCACCAAATTGATTCTAAAAGTAGAACCCAAGACTATTTTTTGTTCGTCCCCATCACCTCCCGATAGGGCACGTACTGCAGCAGTTCTGGTAAACCCAAACCGCAATAGGTCAATAAACGTGGCAAGGGTAATAAATAACACCCAATCGCCAAATTGTTCCTTCTCCAGCTGTCGTGTTAGCAACATAAAGCTGAGCAGGCCGGCAAAGGCCACACTGACATTGGCCAATAATGAGGCTAGATTTTTTTCCTTTCCGATATGTTTTATCCTAGCCCACATTATGCCACAGAGGTTTTATTGAAGAACCTGAATTGTACTACTTTCTTTATCCATTTTCGGATAATAGATCGTTTTTTTGGAAGTTCGCCCAAAACAGTTTCCATCTCCAACACTTTAACTCCATTAAGGATGATGGTCGGCTCGGGCCCTGTAGTGGCCTCGTTAAAGAGCATCAAAGCATTCTTATCTGCGTCTCCCCAGGCTCGGTTCGCCCTAGTCACCAAGAAGGTATAATCCATGGTAGACGCCAATTTTACGGGGAATGGATTTTTTATGATACTTGGAATTTCAAGTATGACAAAATCAAAAGTTTTGTAGTTCTTCAATTCACCGTTCAGCGCAAACTCCTCTACCTTGGAGATTTTGTACAATTGATCACTTATGGGATAAGTGATTTTATGATAATGCTCCCCATTTACCCCAATGTCCGTTTCGTCATAGGTTACATGAAGTGTTTTGTATCCAAGCTCGCAGAGTTTTGCAATAAGGTTCTGACAAATAAACGTCTTGCCTTCACTCTCCTGCGTGGAAAACAGCATATTTACCACTGGTTTTTCTCCGTCAGATTTCTTAAACTGATTGAGGAGCACATTTCTGGAGATGGCATTGACCGCTTTGTTTTGAATGTAATCGTAATCAATTTTTTTGTCCTTCAAATTGATGACGGGAAAAATAGAGGAGACCTTAAGCTCTATTTTATCTTCGGCCCTTGGCGCGGTTTTAATGTTACCATCCAAAAATTCCAGAATAAGAATGGTCATGGCCACCAACAAGAATCCCACTATACCCGCAACTGCCACTAACATCATGCGTTTGCTGGGTTTGGGACTAATGGGATAAAAAGGAATCTCGGTAAGCTTGATATTTGATTTCAACTCCACATTTTGCTGCCTAAGTTTGGCCAGTCCTAGACTATGTAAAAGGCTTAAGTATTCCCTTTCGGCGATGTCTATCTTTCGTTCAAGGCGTTTCATGGTAGCGCCTAAGGGGGAGAATTTCTGATAGAGTTTGTCAAACTCCAATCGCTTTTGTTCCATCACCTTCAATTGGGCCTTGAACCCTTCATAGTCTATGGTATTGCGCAACCAATCTGAGAGCACACTGGTAGAGGCAATGCTTTGGCTATTGTAATCGGTTTGATAAAGGACATCGACCTGATTGGCCAATTCCTTTTCCAATGCTGCAGCTTGGTTCATCATTTTGGCTACCTTTTTGGCGCTTTCTTCAACCTTTGCGGAATCACTTTCAATACCTAAGGTTTCCATGGAAATGTCAAAATTCAATTTTGAGAGCTCTTCCCTAAGTTCCATGATGCTACCACTGGCGATACGCTTTCTTTCATGGGTTTCCAATTTCTTTTCCAAATTGTCCAATACAGCCTTTGCGGCATGAAATTTTCTATAAACCTCAAAGTATTTTATTTCAAATTCTTCTTTCTCAGCAGCAATATGTTTGGTCTGTTCATAATAGTTGATAATGTTATGGGTTCGATTGAATTCGAGCAATTCCCCTTCCGCGCCGCTTAGTTCCTTTGTAGACTTTGTCAGTTGCTTTTCAAAATACTTGACGACGGCATCGGATTGATTGACCTTAATGTCCGCATTCAACTTTACAAATACTTCGCAGAGAATAAGCAGTGTGTTCTGGCAAATTGCGGCATCATCGGATTCATATTGGATATCTACAAAATCACTATTGGATATACGCCGAAGACCTATTTTTCCTGTAATCTTTTCAATACTATAATCAGGATGATCCAGGTTGATCAATTGATAGATATAGTTGGAATGGTTCGAGTTTTTTAATGCAATAAAATTTTCATACGTCTTTTCAACATCCCCTTTGACCACAACAGTTTTGACTTCCTCGGGAACCGCCTCCATCAATGCATCAAACTTTTTCTGGGAAATCACCTTTAGGTTGGCACTATCTTGGGCCATGTGTTGGGCAAATAATTTCAATCCAACCACTTCAATGGTCGTTCTTGCCTTAATAAGGTTCAATAAATTGTCATATGCCGTATTTGCTGCCCGAAAATCGATTTTGGTATTTTCAAGATCAATGGTCGAACCTGAGGCTATACCGGTATACACCCTGGCTTTTGAGTTATAGACTTTGGGTTCATCCCTAGTAAGAAAAAAGACCAAAGAAGCCAAAATAATGGGCATGGCCATAAGGAGGCCTGCGTGCCGTAGTAAAAGGCGTACAAAAAAGAGCAGGTTAAGCTTCATAGTTAAATATCAAAATCTGCCCCAGTAATGTGCTCCAAGGCCATCACTGCAGCAACAAAATCAGATCGCTGCAACTCGTAATTCATGGCAGCTTGGTTCAGCATCTGTTGCAAACGTGTATATTCCGTAATGTTTATGATACCATTTGAAAATTCCTTTTCTGCCCTAATGGACTGAATCCTAAAATTGTCCACAATGGAACTGGCCAAAAAGAACATTCGATGGACCTTGAGCAAGTCGTTGTAAAGGGTAACCACTTTTTGTTCGAGTTCCATTTCGGCTACCTGGGTTTCAAAACGGGCCTTTTTTGCTTCACCTTTGGCACTCAAAATTTTTGCCCTTCTATTGATTATGGCCGATAAGGGAAGTCGAAGTGAAACACCTACTTGGTACCTACTTTGCTCCGTTGAAAAAAGTGCTTGGCTTTGGGGGTCACCGGCAATTTGTTGATTACTTAGGTTATCAAAAATTCCATAGTTGTAGCCAGCTTCCAGATTGATATATTCCAGCCATGCCCGTTGCTCAAAGGAAACCACACCATCTCGGTACTGTTGCTCATTAATCGTTACTTTAATAAAGGGGGAGTGTTCTTTGGCCATAGCGACCAAAGTGTCCAATGGTGGTAATTTTTTGCTTATATCATTTTCTTTCAGTCCATTCTCAATAAACTCGTTGATAGACTGTGAAAATGAGTATGTGGCCATAAATAAGGCCACTACAAATAATTTTTCCCGAATCTTCATTCTTATACATTTTCCTTTTGGAAAACTGCTTTAAACGTTCTAAGTATAATCCACATATCCCACAGGAAGGCATACTTACTATTGGCATATTCTACATACTTCACATCCAATTGCTTTCTTTCTTCAGGAGACATCTTGGAGGTACGCCCACGGGCTTCAACTTGCCATAGACCGGTAATTCCAGCAGGACCATTGAACCGTTCCGTGGATTCATCCGTAGTTATCATTTCTGCCTCATATAAAGGCAATGGCCTATTGCCTACTATGGACATATCCCCTCTTAACACATTGATCAATTGTGGAAGTTCATCAATGCTCAGCTTCCTAATAATCTTTCCAACTTTAGTAATCCTTGGGTCGTTATCAAACTTCACAAAAGCACTTTCCGCACTCTTTTTCCGTTTTTCATTGTGAATTTTTTCATCGACCTCGGCATCATCACTTATCAGTTTAACTCCATTTTCTTCTGCCACTTCAGCAATGGATTCTTCACCTTGCTGAGTGTCATCCTCATTCACGTACTGATTTAGATGTTCGAATTCTTTCAGTCTTTTATCCGCATCCGGGTACATGGATCGAAGCTTGAGAAAGTTGAAGATTTTATATCCAGTACCCACTCTTTTGGAGATGTAATATACTTTTCCCTTGGACTCGAGCCTTATGGCCAAAATCACCAAAAGAAGAAAGGGGGCCGCCAATAAAAGAACGGATCCTGCCAAAATAATATCGAAGCTTCTTTTCCAAAATCCAATTTTATATTGCTTGACTTGTTTTTGGACACTTGAAATTTCTTGTGACCTTAAGTTGTTCTTTAACTCTTTTAAGAATCCAATCCGCTCCAATACCTGATCAAAACTGATGGGATGGACAAAAATGTCATCAAATCCATTTTCCAAGGCTATTATTTTTTCCTTTTTTGATACCTTTTCACAAAGAAGGACCAAGGGTATTTTCTTGGAGGGGTCAAAGATTTGAACCAAGTAGTTACGAAACTCCTTAAGCTGCTTGTCCGAAAGACTGCGTTCACATAATATCGCATCAACCGCACTGCGCGTATTTATCCATTTACCTTCACGATATTCACTATGATTGTGCAACCAACGCATGGCGTTTTGGGTAGAATCCACCGTATTCACCATTACACTTTCAGAAAAACGATGAAATTCATCAGCAAACCGCTTATTGGCCCCGATATAGAGTACCGAAGTTCCTTTCTTGGCAAGTACCTCCATGTCTATTGGCGAATTAAAAGCTTGTCCACCCTAATGAGCAGTTCTTCTGGGTTAAAGGGCTTGACCATATAATCATCCGCTCCCAGTCTTAGGCATTCTATACGATCGCTACTATTGTCCCGGCAACTCAGCACAATGATGGGAATATCTGAAAACAGACCCGTTTGCTTAACACGTTTGATCAGTTCATAACCGTCCATTTCGGGCATTTCCAAGTCCGTAATTATCAAATCGGGCATGTTTCCTTCCTGTAACCAAGAAATCGCCGCCAAACCATTTTCTAAAGTCGTAACATTGTAGGCCTGACCCAAAAACTGGGCTACTAATTCGCTTAATGATTGCTTATCATCAACTACTAGAATTTTCATATTTGTAAGATTTGTAGTATAAATAATAACGAAATGTAGGATTTATATTACTTTTTTAGAATTGATTGTTGTAAAACCAAGGCAATGTGTTGTAAGGGTGTTTTATCTGTTTGTTACCTACATTAAAAGAGCCTATTTCCCGAAGTATCAGGTCAAAACCACTTAAAAAAACAAATGATTGATTTTGTAAAAAAGCCCCTCAATTAGGGGCTTTTTCTATCTCCAATTCTTGCATGGTATGTTTCATACTTTCCGCATTTTTCAGCAAAAATCGCTCATTGCAAAACGGAAAGGGTTTGCCTGGTTCCCTTGGGGGTGGAAGTGCAGTATAAACCTCAACAGCGACATATTTGAATGAACCACTATTGTTCAACTGCATCGCAAGCATTCCATCATCACAACCTGAAACAACCTTTAAATCGGTACTGTAACCAAAAGGCAACATTTTCTCTCTTCGGATGGACATGGCCACTGCCCTGACATATTTTATTCTATTCTCAAAACTTTGGGACAATCGCCAACTGAAATATTTAACTTTTAACCAATTTCTAATTCGCATCCTTCCGCTCAATTGGAAGTCGTTTTCATAGCTTTTCGATACGGAGTAGCACATGACCAAATTGGGATCATTGAAAAAGGGAAGTATCATTTTATCCATATAATACGTATCATAAATGGAATCGGGGTCCATTGAACAGATAATGTCTCCCTTGGCAACTTCCAGTCCTTTTTGACGTGCATGTGTAATCCCCTGTCTTTCCTCTTTAACGACTCTGGCCCCAAGGGTCTTTAGCATCTTCAAGGTTTCCTCTTCAGCATTATTGTCTACAAAAATCACTTCATAAGGTATGATGGTCTTTAAATTGGATAACGAGCATATATGTGCCAAAAGACTATCCTTTGCGCGAAAGACCGGTATTACCAAACTGGCCACTGGATTTTTGACATGGCCCAGTAATTCAAAGTAGGTCAAGAGTCGCTTTAATTCCTCCGAAGAAAGTTCTTCAGGTGTTTTTTTGTAGTACTTGCTGTAGTGGTTAAGATACATAACGCCAACATTTAAACTCTATCGGTGCCCAAAATGTACGCTGTTTTAGTGGCCTGCATTATCCTGGATACCTCATCATTCTGCCTTCCAATTATGGTCAACACCTTATTTTGCTTGGCCGCATCCCGGTAGAGGGATTCAAAAAAAAGCGCAACACTGGGATCCATTTCCTTCACTTTCTCAACACTAATGACCATCGTATCATTTCGTTCCAAAACAGCATTAAAATACACTCTTAAGGCCGTCACATTTTGCGCAGTAACCCTTCCTATTATTTCAAAAAAACCGCCGTTCTCCTTTATTTCCAAAGCCATATTAGGTATTGTTTATTTTTAAGTCACTCCTTACAGAAGGTTTAAACGTTGCATTAAATTGGGGCGTTGCGACCTACTTATGGGTATGACGCTCCGATCAATTAAAACACTATTATCTTGTATATCAATAATTTTTGTGAAGTTGATTATAAATGAACGATGAATTTGCATAAACAGCGATTCCGGTAATTTCTCCTTGATTTTCTTCAATGTGGAATGTACCCTGAACTTAGCATCCATAGTTTTTATCTCTATATAATCCCCTTTAGCCTCAATAAGCTGGATTTCTCCAAGTTTAAGTTTAATAAGCCGTCGATCAATATTGATGTACAAATCCTCTTCCTTCTGGGATTCCAATGGAGATGGTCCATCTCCTAAATCTGTTAGGGCTGGCGCGAATGCATTTTTTAGTTTACCAATGGTTTTTTGAAATCTTTTATGGGTCACCGGTTTCACTAAATAATCCACTATGAAATCATATTCAAATGCTTCAATGGCAAACTTCCTGTCCGAGGTTGTTAAGACCACTTTTGGAGGGTTCTTCACTGTTTGAATAAAATCTATTCCTGTTAACAAGGGCATATGAATGTCCAAGAAAATAACATCCACATTGTTCTGATTAAGGTATTTAAGGGCTTCCAGTGCATTGGGAAACTGTGCTACAACTTCCAATTCCGGAAAATTGCTGCAGATTTCCGCAATTATTGCCCGTGCCGTTGCCTCATCATCTACAATAATACATTTCACCTTATGCCATTTTTAAAATAAATTCTTCCACCGCATTCAACACGCCTTCAAAATCATCCTTGAGTGCCGTATTCCCAATCTTAAGGTCCTCTTCATATTTAACAGCCATTTTGTACCCATTGCTCAAGCCCAAAATACCAAGCTTGTGCTTTATCTTGTGAACTACTTTAGCCGATTCCTCCAATTGACCTGTACTGAGCAATTGGACATAATCCTCTTTTTCTTTTGGGAATTCTACCTGGATAATGGAAAGGAACTTTTTTTCAAACTCTTCGTTTCCTCCAGCAATTTCCTTTATATAATCTAGGTTTGGTACTTCTGCCATTATATGTTTGTTTTAATGGTGAAATAAAAGGTGGTTCCCATGCCCTCTTCAGATGAAAGCCATATGTCACCTTTGTAATAGTTAATAATCTTTTTGACCAAGGCCAGTCCTATTCCTGTGGCATTTGCATCATTTTCCAATTTCTTGAACATATCAAAGATGCCCGTTTGCAAATGCTTTGGAATTCCCTTCCCATTATCTGCAATACAGAATAGCCATTTGTCATCCTGTTCCCTAGCCTCTATGGTTACAAGTCCATTCTTGTTCTTTTCAGTGGCGCTTACGGCATTGGTCAACAAATTTTTGAACAATTGCTCTATGCGGTATTTACCGGTACGGAGTATAGGTAGTTTTCCTTTGATCTTTATTCGGACGTGATCCGGAACAAAAATAGTACGCTCAATCTCTTTGATTAAGGCATTAAAATCTACCTCTTTTATCTTTTCTTCCAAGGAATCTATGGTGGCATGTTTTAGGATGCCGTCGATCAAACTATCCATTTTGGACAAATTCTGAAAAATGAGCTCAAAGCTATCCTTTGAACCATTTACCAGAACCTCTCCACTATCCTCCAATACCCAAGACACTAAGGAATGAATGTTCCTAATGGGTGATTTTAAATCATGGGACACCATATGGGCATAGTTATTCAAGGATTCGTTCTGCTGTTCCAAACTTTTCAGCAGATTGTCCTTTTCAGCGGTTATCTCAACAATTTTATTGGTCTGCCGTTCAATATTCTCTAGCAATTTTTGTGGATCAAAGCCGCCTTCCCCATTAACGGGAACCGTCTTACTTTCCATAAAAGCTACCGCCTTACTTAGGGCCTCCAATACCTTACGTTGGCTCTCCGTTTCCTTGTTCAACCTCTTGTTCGCCTTATACAATTCCTTTGAACTCAAGGATGTTGCACGCTGAATCATCGCCAACTTGTCGTCATAATCACTGTATGATTTATCCACGGATTCATAGAACTGTTCCATGTTGGGGCAGTCCTTTAGACCCTCCGGCAAAAATTTCTTTATTTGACGTTTCAGCAAAGAGTGCATTTATTCGCTCATTAAGGTTAAGGTCATGGTTTGGTTGTGCAGGAGACATTCGTTTTTACCTGCAAAGGGTGCCATTTCACCATAAGAATAGAACCCGGTTATTTTGGCTTGGTCCCCAACGATATCCATAACTTCTTCAATCTCTTCCTCGGTTCGTCCGGCAAGTACCAGTTTTCTGCCCACGCAGCTCACCAAAATGGCCAGTTCTGGACGCTTTTTTCGGTCTCGCATGGCATATTCGGCTGCATTGGAAGCACCCTCTGCAATGTCGTCCATGGTACACATCATCAACTGCACCTTGGAGTTCACCGGAACGTCACCCGCCAGAATCATGGAATTGGCCTCCTCATCGATATTCAATATGGTACGCACCAAGGGTTCTTCATTTTCTGACTGCTGAACGGTAAGGGGATAGAGCAAGGCCGCCTGGGGTAGGTCCTTGGCTTTTTCCCCAAGATATGTTTTGTAAAGGTCAAGTGCCGGTTGCCCATCAATCTCATATAAAATATTTCCAACGGACTTGGTAATGGTCCTTTCAGGACCAAAGGGAGTCCACCCACCATAGTTGGCGTAGGATACCTCTAAACTATCACCGTAGAATCCAATGGCAACCACCTCTCCTTGCTTGGGGGTTTCATTATACGAGGTAAGGGTTTTTTCAAAACGGGCCCCATCCCCGCATAGGCCACCCGTTATGGTAGCATTGAATGCTTTATCCGATTCAAGACCCTCTATCAATCCACTGCCGTTCACAAAGCTTCCATCCGAGACAATAAACAAATGGCGAAGGTCCGTCTTATCAAATTGATCCGCTATGGCGCGACCCATTTTCTGAATGTCAACAAAGTCTGAGACATTTTCATGAACAATTTTAAATTGGGTCTTTTCAAACTGTATTGCCGTAAGCGTAATGGTTCCATCATAAACATGGGTATCCATTATTTCCCCGGAAGTTGATCCAAATACCAGTTCCCCGTCAGGGAAGAGTTCCCTAATTTCTTCATAGATTCCATCCGACTCCAGGATAAAGCGATCCCCAAATACAAATACCAATGGGTTGATCAGCTTACTTTTTTGGGTAAACTCCCAACTGCCGTTCTTTTCCCTTCTTGCTTGATTGATTTTCATAACTTCCTAATTTTCTGTTTTACTTTTTAATGGTGAAATAAAAGGTGGTTCCCACGCCTATTTCACTTTCCAGCCATACCTTTCCTTTATATCTATCTATAATTTTCTTAACAATGCTCAATCCTATCCCAGTTGACCTCTCGTTATTGCCAATGGACTGAAAAATCTTAAATATTTTTTCATGGTATTCCTTGGGAATCCCTACCCCATTATCCTTTATACTGAACTGCCAATGGGTTTTGTTCTCTTGAGTGGCCACCTCCACAAGCCCTACTTTTTTGTCAATATTGACTACGGCGTTGCTCAAAAAGTTTTGGAACAACTGGTGGATTTTTACCTTGTCCGCCTGAATCACGGGCAAGGTATTGGTCACGTTTATGCTTACATGGTCGGGGATGTAAATGATCTCCGATATTTCCTTGACCACCTCATTAACGTCAACCTCCGTATGGTCCAGGGTATCACTATTGACCGTTGAATATTTTAATATCCCGTCAATCAATTTGTCCATTCCCTCCACCTTCTCCATCATCATTTGTAGGTTGTACTTCCCATTTTCATCGAGAATATCCTTATAATCATCATGTAACCAAGTGGCTAATGCAGTTACACTGCGTAGGGGTGATTTTAGGTCATGTGAAACGATATGGGCGTATTCCTGAAGTCCCTGGTTGCTCTTTTCCAGTTCGTTGACCAGATTCTGCTTTTGGAGTTCCAATTCCTTTTGTTTGGTAATGTCCAAATGTACCCCGATAGATCCCACTATCTTCCCAGTTTCATCATAGGTAGGGGCGGCACTTATCAACCAGTGTTTTCTCTTACCATTGGCATCATTCACTTGTACCTCATAAGAATCGGACTTATTCTTCCTCCGCTTTTCAAATTGTTTTTGGATGATGGCCAAGTTCTCCTCATCCAGGCCCATGACCTCCAAAACATTCTTGCCCACCAAGCGCTTTTGTGAAAGACCAATCATCTCGGTATATCGATTATTCACCATCTTGATTTGGCTTTCGGTATCGATTTCCACAAGGCCAAGATTCATATTGGCTATAACACTGCTGTACTTTTCCTTTTGAATTTCCAGATTCTTTCTGTAGTTCTTTCTGAAGGTGATATCATTATAGGTCCATAGATGACCTTTGTACATATCATCAATGAAAAGTGGAATGTAGTCCCGTTCAAAGGTCCTTCCATCGACCAGTTCCAATTCATCTGAAAGGACCAATTCCTTGCGTTCCAATATGGAATCTACGCGCTTCACCATGTATTCAGGGTCCACAAAGAGATACTTGTACTTATCTAGAGACTTTTTACAATTAACCCCTGTTAGCTTATGTGGTTCCAATGGAATATCGAACAGCTCACAGAATTTCTGATTGGCCAGCACCATTTTTCGGTTTTCATCCTCCAAAAGGACACCCGTCTGCAAGTTTGTAATTAAGGTGGATAGGCGTTGCTCTGAGGCCTTAATCTTTTCTTCAGAAATTTTATCATTGGTGATGTCCTCAATCATCGCCACCTTGTAATCAATTTCACCTTTTTGGTTCCTGACCGTGCTTACCGAGGTCTTGCCCCAAATAGAGTGACCGTTCTTTTTATGAAACTTACGGACTATGGCAAACTTATCCGTTTCCCCTTTTTTATTGTTTTCCAAAAGATCCTCATAGAGACTAATGTCCTCAATGGTAGAAATATCATTAATGGACATTTTCTTCAATTCGGCATCGGAGTACCCGATAAGTTCAATAAAGGTTTTGTTTGCCTTAACAATTTTATCGTCTACAACCAGCAAAATTCCTAGGGAAGAATTCTCTACTATAATGTCCTGTTGCCGCTTTTGATTTTCCAGGAGTTCCTTAATCTGCATTTCCTTGGTAATGTCCCTTATGATTCCTTGTGCAGCTACTGGGGTACCCTTTTTATCATAAATTAAACTGGCGTTAATGTTCACATATTTTTCACCAAATTTTTTGGTAACAATCTTGACATTGTAGTCCTTGAGCATACCCACCTGCAACAAGGATTGAAAGGATGCTGCCGTATACTCAATATAGTCTTTGTGAACTAGGCCGGACAAGTAGAACTCTTCTTTGGTATGGTCAAATCCCAAAAATTCCTTGGCACTGCTGTTCATATTCAGGACCTTAGTAGATAGGTCCATCACCACATAGGGATCGATAATGTTGACAAAAGCACCTGAAATATTGGAATCACTTTCATTCAATAGCGCTTCTAACCTTCCGTTGGCCTCCCTTAGGTGCAAAGAAGCATCATAAAGTTCTTTCGACTTATCCTCCAATAACCGTTCTGCAGCCCTACGCGCCGTTTTCTCCCTATTAAGGGCACGCTTGAGCAGTGCGACTTCGTTCTTATCCTTTTTGGACAATGGCAAACTTGACTTCTGTTCCCTGCTCATTTAACAATTCCATTTCTACGTGGGCACTTTTATTAAAATGCTCAAATGTTTTTACGATAAGTCCATGCGCCAAGGCATACAATCCCCTCGAGGAGCTGTAGACCATGGTCAATGAATTATCGGTTTTTTCCAATATTTTAAAACTGGGTAATTCCGCATCGGGATATAGCTTCTTTACATGGATATGAATATGGTTTTCAATGGAGTAAAGAAGTCCTAGGGGATTTTTGTAGCTACTTACGACCTCTGGGTGTGCTTTTAGCAAGCCTTCAAATAAGTAAAGACCAAAAGCATACAACAAATCATTGACAGGCATATGGGTGGTACCACTCAATTGGGTCACCAATTGGAGCATTTCCGAAAATTCATAAGTTCCAACGGCAGTGTACGCCCCTTCGGAAGGTAAGTCCGAATTCTCAATGATAGTATCCACAGTTTCAAGACCAAACTGTGTTTCCACCATTTCCAAAAACTCGGTAAAGACAATTCCTTTCATAATAAAGAATATTATGAGATAAATGTAGGAATTGGACTACTTGTCTAAAAAAGAATGTTGTGAAATACGGATTTTTGTTAGCCTTTTATCAACTCACTGATTTCCCAATAATCGAATACCTTTTTGATTTTTGATTCGTAATCCTCATATTTTAAGGGTTTTATCACATAGCCAGCGATACCGATTTTAAAACATTCCAGTAAATCAGTCCTGTTTTCAGATGTGGTCAAAATAACGGTAGGCAAATATTTAAGGCGTTCATCAGCTTTTAAGATCCCAAGAAACTCTATCCCACTCATACGTGGCATATTCAAATCCAAAAATATAATGTCAGGTAAATCGCCTTGGTTTAAAATCTCCAACGCTTCTTCCCCGTTTTTTGCTTCGATTAGGGTATGCTTGTACTGAAGCTTTGAAATTGCGCGCTGCATTTTCATAGATTCAATCATATCATCCTCAATAAATAATACCTTCACAACTAGACATTTTTTAACGTTACAAAAGTCAAATAAATAAAACCAAAAAATTGGTCAAGGGGGACATTAAGTAAATTACCTTCGGCGAATGGTAATTATCTTTCGATGAAATTAGTAATTTTTTTCTTACAAATATATACTACGGATTTTACAATCCCTTAAGTTCTGTTTTTAGCTTTTTGGGGAGTCCATCAACCACCAATTGATACGAATGGTCTATCAATTCCAATAGGAGATCGGAAGGAAGCTGTTCAAGAAATACGGTATTCCAATGGGCTTTGTTCATATGATACCCTGGAATGATATTGCCATCATGTTCCTCTCTAAGTTCAATGGCCCATTCCGGGTCACATTTTAGATTTATCTGGGAAGGTACCCTTTCCAAAGCAACAAGTGCGAACATTTTGCCCATTACTTTAAAGACCAAGGTATGTTCATCAAAAGGAAAGCCCTCCAAAGTGCCCTTTTTGGATAGACAATAGTCCCTGACCTGTTCAATGTTCATTGTTTAGTTCCTTTGGCGTCATAGACGATTACTTTATCCCATAAGTCTTTGCATTCTTGAATGAAGATAAGGTGGGCCTCCTCATTTTGATAGGCAGTTTGGGTTTCAGCGGATTCAAAAGTTACAATAAGATTGTAGGTGAACGAGTCATCCACCACATCACGAACCGCTTTGGGTGGAATACCTATAAAGTTGGTCTTGGCATATTTTGAATTCTCCAAAAAAGTCTGGAGTGATTTCTCGAACTTGGCCCTATCCGATGCATTGTCTGGATTCTTGAACCAGAAATAAACCACATGGGCAAAATTGGAATCAAATTCTTCCTTCATTTGGTTGTTTTGGGCACTGGCTAGCAGTGGTGCCATTACCAAAACAAATAGCATCATCCTTTTTTTCATTTTTTAATCCTCTAAAAATTGTTTTTCGCGATTTGAAAGTTCCAAGGCCGAATAATCCAATTTCCAACCAATGGTCTCTACCATCTTTTCAATAATCAATACGGCTTCCAACGCTTCTTTTTTTGCCGTGTCCAGCAACCCGCTCTCTGGGATTTTATCTCGGACATGGGACTTGGCCTGTTGGTTGAGTTCTGTCAAATCTTCAGAGTCAAAAGAATTGAACAGTCCGTTCTTTATATCGTAAAATTTTATATTGGACTCAATGGAGAGTATTTCAGGCTCTGGAAATTGTTTAAGGACAATTACTCTTCTTTTGTTGTCTGCCGAAAGCTTTACTTTTTTAAGGTCATAGCCAACTTGGGCCTTTGCATTGATCAATACCAAGGCCTTCTTTTTACTGGAAATCTTCAAAAAATTCTCCTTGGTGTTCTCATAATTATAAATTTCAGCAAAGTCACCCTCAACAGAAACCAATTTACAAACCCTCTTAATACGGTCCAAGATTATGGTGGACTGATGTTTCACCAATTCCTTTCGTTTCCTCCGATTGAAAAACCCATACAGCCAGTACATGACTACCGCGCCTAACAAGATACCCAAAACTGCATCGACAAGACTGTCCATAATCTAAAGATAAAAGAGTTTAAAGAACTTGGTAGAGCACCGGTCGACTTGGACTGGCATCATTTTCGAATGGAGCCAGTTGTAAGTTAAGTAAAAAGGTGCCGTCTTCGATGGCATTGTCCACATAAACGAACTCTGTAATGGTCGCACTAAAACGTATGTCCCCTTCCAAATTCCAAAAAGCCCTGTGTGCCAGAAGACGTCCGTTATCCTTCTCTTTATCCACGGAAGGTAAATCAATCAATAAATGGTCAATTCCTTTTTCACGTAAATAGATGGCCGCCTCTTCCAATAAATAGGGAGGATTGGTGTGGGAATATTTCCTATTTCGTTTATCATCCGTATTTGGCAACGTTCGGATGACCAATGCTTCCCTTTTTTTTAACCCCATGGCATACTGCAGTTGTTTTTTGGAAATCACAAAATCCCCGCTTTGCTTTTCCGGAGCAACGGTAATCAATTCTGCCAAAAAAAAATAGGTGCCCACGTTCCTGTTTACTGAATGCACTTCTTTGGTAATATGACCCACACATTCCGTATGGGTCACATGGGCATGTGGATTAAAATGGATATCGTTGAAGTTTATGGGAGCTCCATTTTTAACGCTTCCTATAAAACCATTTTCTTCATGAGGTTGTAGTATGGGTGGTTTTACGTACCAAGCATTTACTCCCTTACCATCCACTTGTAGTGGGATGGAAATATCCAAAGGTTTCGATAAATCCACTTTTAAAGTTCTCGAATTGCTTTTTATGGTGGCAATCATCATTTCAAATTTATCATAAATAAATCCGAAGCAATTCCATCTGCCAAAAACTTTCCCTTTTTTGTGGTGAGCAGCACGTCCCCATCCCAAAACAGCAAGTGTTCCTGAACATATTTATGGGATTGTTTTTTTAAATACCTTTCGTATGTAGGCCCAAAATCATTTCGAATCTTTTTAAGTGAAACACCCCACATGGTTCGCAATCCTGTCATTACGCTCTCATTATAGCGATCCCGTTCGCTCAATATCTCATATTCAATAGGAAGCTGGTTTGTGGATAAAGACTTGATGTATTTTGCATTGTTGCGAACATTCCAACCCCTTTTTTTTCCGTCAAAGGAATGTGCCGAAGGCCCAATTCCCAAGTAGGTTTTCCCTTGCCAATAGGCCGTATTGTTCTTGGAAAAAAAACCTTGTTTCCCAAAATTTGAAATCTCATAGTTGATGAAACCATCTTCATTGAGGCGTTCAACAAGTAAATGAAATTGTCGTTCGGCTTGTTCATCATCAATATTTTGAACTTTTCCTTCAGCAATAAAGTGTGCCAATGCGGTTTTGGGCTCAACGGTCAAAGCATAGGAAGAAATGTGGGGAATTTCAAAATCAAGGGCCGTTTCAATATTGGCCAACCAATGTTCATCACTCCCATTGGGAATACCATAGATCAAATCAATGGAACTATTTTGAAAATGTGTTTTTGCAGTCTCCAAACACTGTTTGGCTTCCTTGCTATCATGGGCCCGATTCATCAGTTTTAGATCTTCATCAAAAAAAGATTGTACGCCAATGCTCAACCGATTAATTGGGGTTTTGGACAATTTCACAATGTGATGCTCTAAAAGGTCGTCAGGATTGGCCTCCAATGTAATTTCCGGATTTTCCATTACTTCAAAATTGGAATAAATGGTTTCAATTAAACTCCTTATTTCATTAGATTCCAAAATGGAGGGTGTACCGCCTCCAAAGTAAATGGTTTCAATCTTTCCATTACCCAACTCACTTTTTCTAAGCTCGATTTCCTTGGTCAATGCTTGGAGCATGGCGTCCTTTTTCTTCAAACTGGTGGAAAAATGAAAATCACAATAATGACACGCTTGCCTGCAGAAGGGAATATGAATATAGATACCGGCCATCCTAGCCAATCTTTTTGGGATTCTGCTTGACAAAGGCTTCCCAACCAGTGTAGGTTGTGCCGATCTCTACCCGACCCGCATTGTAAAAATGACACACGGCCGCTGCAAGTCCATCGGTGCTATCCAAATTTTTAGGCAGGGATTTTAAGGCCAGTACGCCTTGAAGCATTTTAGCAACTTGCTCCTTGCTAGCGTTACCGTTGCCCGTAATGGCCATCTTTATTTTCTTCGGAAGGTATTCAGTAATAGGTATTTGCCGGGATAGTCCTGCAGCCATCGCTACCCCCTGCGCACGACCCAGTTTTAGCATGGATTGTACGTTTTTTGCGTAGAAAGGGGCTTCAATGGCTATCTCGTCAGGATGGTAGGTGTCAATGAGTTCTAAGGTTCTTTCAAAAATCAATTTGAGTTTAAGGTAAGGGTCATCATACTTTTTAAGCACGAGTTCATTCATTTGAACAAACTGCATCTTTTTATTGATCACTTTGATAATACCGAATCCCATAATTTGGGTGCCGGGATCAATCCCCAATATGATTTTTTCTTTAGTCAATTTAGTTCTCCGTATCTAAAACAATGGGAAGTCTAAACTTAATTTTCACTTTTATACCCTCCTTCTGGGCAGGAAAGACGGTTAAATCCTTAAAACGCTTTCGAATTTCATCCCGAAAACCTGGAACCACCCGTTCTATGGCATTGTTTTCCTCAATCTCAGTGATATTTACAAAACCGTCCTCATCTACCTCAAAATCCACAAAAAGGGTGTCCTTGAATTCTTCTTCCACTTCATAAACCGTGTCGCTAAAAGCCTCGACAAAACGTCTCAGCATTTGTTGTTCAAAACAAATTCGTTGCTGCGGCTTAGGTGCCATCTCATCACATTCTTCAAAAAGTGGATATTGATGTACGTCATTCCAATCAATGGCCATCAATTTCTCGTTGACCAACCTTTGCGTCTGCTCTTCGCTAGACAAAAAGTATTGACAAGAAGTAAAAATGAGTAGCATCGCCAAGAACCACCATCGCTGCATACAGCCCCTAGTTTGGGCTGAAATTACGATATTTTAAAGAATCAATTTTTAGAGTAATGCAATTCTTCTTTGAGTTCGGAAATGCGTTTTTCGGCCCGTTCCCTTAAAAAAGGAGCTAATCGCTCAAAATCATTAACCAATTTTTCATAGTAACGCAATTTAGTCTCGGGACTTTTGTAATAGTCATCTGCAACAACGCAAACTTGCCAATAGTTTAGATAGTTAGCAGTGTTTTCCTCCCAGGCTTTTTGGTAATACTCCAACGAACTTTTAAGTTTTCCCTTTAAGCGGGCTATCCTACCCAAACTCTGATATTCATTATCGAAGACGTATTCACGTGCTTCGATTGATTTTAAAAAATAGACTTCAGCGCTGTCCAATTCCTTTTCCATCAAAAACACCTGACCCAGTCCCTTATACGCATCGGCTTCATAGTTTGTCATGTCAATGAGTTGTCTATAGGTGTTTTTTGCCTTTTCATATTGTCTGATACTGGCTTGGGCATAGCCTAGTTTTTGATAGATAAAGGGCTTCTTTTCACCCAACTCCAATAAACGTTCAAACTGGCGGGCGGCCACCTCATATTCCCCTATATCAAATTTGGTCAATGCCTTAAGGTTGATTAAGGCCACATCATCTGGTACCGTCCTCAGCCCCAATTCAATAATATTGATTGCATTGGCCGGTTCTTCCACCCCAACATAATACTTGCCCAGCAAATAAATACTCTTTAAATGGGTACTGTCCATGTTGATGGCCCTTTTTAAGGCATTATTGCCGTTTTCGTAGTCAAGGAGGGCCTGTAAAGATTTTCCTAAGTAATAAAAAAATTCAGGGTTTTCATCCGATGTATCCGTCAACGCATTAAATAGAGGAATGGCTGCTTCGTGTTTTTTTGTTTTGTCATAAAGCTTGCCCAACTCAAATTTTGCCAATGTATTTTTAGGATAATTTTTGAGGTGCCCTTCATATTGTACAATGGCTTTTTGGGTATTGCCCAATGCGGAATAGCTGCGCGCAATTTGCAAACTTGAATATTCATCGGCCACCTTGGCATACGTATTTATGGCCTTGGTATAGCTGCCAATACGGTACAGACTATCGGCAATGGATAAATCGGAAGACTGTGCTTCGGTTTTTACAATGAACGATAAAAATAAAAACGTTGAAAAAACGTAGGACACAGACCTTAAGTATCCTATCATTGGACTGCCATATCAATGGTTTTAAGCCCGGGATAAACAAACCTAAGTACATCTCCCTTTTCCACCTTAATCATAAAATCACCCTTAAAATCAGAAATTACACCTGTTTCCTTGCCCTTTACACTTATGGTTACCCCAGGAAGGTTTAATCCCTCCGAATCTGTTACTTTCCCCTTATAAAACGATGTATTCTCTCTAAAAACCAACTCGCCTGAAACCCCTATTTCATCTTTGGAAGTCGACTGAATGAGATTAATATCCCTACCATCTGACAATACAAAATTGACCGGAATGGAAAATGGAACATTGACCTCCTTACCCTGATGTTTGCCTGGTTGCATTTTAGGAAGACGTTTGATGATGCGCTCCACTTCATTTTCCAATAGTTGGTGAGGCCCTCGCTTTTTAACATTGATGATTTGACCATTTTTGTCAATGGTAAACATCACCGCCACACGTCCTTGGATACCCATGTCTTGGGCTTCTTTGGGATAATTAAAATGTTTACGGATATGGGTTTGTATCTTCTCCATAAAACACGCTTTTATGTCCACGGCACCCTCGCAGCCCGGAAAAACAGGTACTTTATCTACCATCCCAAATGGCACTCCAGCATTCACCAAGACTTGTGGCCCTTCATTTGTCAAAATCTGTATTGGTTTTGATGAATCAAACTTGAATAAATCAAAATTCTCATCGAGAATTTCTGACTCAATATGCATGGTAGCCCTAATTGGCACACCTCCTGGTCCCGTGATAAAAGATCCCTCCTGGCCTTGTTTGAATGTTATTGTCGAATTTTTATCTCTAATGGCATAGCTCCAATTTTCGGACTGTACAGAAAGATTAATCAACGTATTAAACGCCATTATTTCTTCTTCTTGTGTAAGATTGTCGATATCTCCTACTTCTATGGAATCAATGATAATATTGTCTTTGCTTGTTTCCCTTTCACAGGACGAGTAAAACAACATACCGAATAGTACCGGTACCAAGAGCAAATACTTTAATTGCAAAATAGTTTTTGACTTTTCCTTTGTTAGCATGACGATTCTTTTTTTGATTAAAGATTTTTTAAAAAATTGGTTGACGAAACTGAAATTTTCGGTTTTAAACACTTCTGAAAGCAGTACTTGATATTGTGCAGGTTTGTCATTTTTAGCTACTTCGGCATCCGCAATAAATTCATGCAAGGCTGCCATTCGTCCCTGATACACATAGACTAATGGGTTGAACCATAGGAGAATACGCATCAACTCAAAAAAGAGCAAGTCCAACGAATGCCACTGTCTAATATGCACCAGTTCGTGGGCCAAAATTTGTGGTTCTTTTTTGGATGGAATGGCATCCCCTAAAAACACCTGCTTAAAGAATGAAAAGGCCACCTTACTCTTTTTGACCGTTATCTTGGTGAACCCTTTGTGATAGCACACCTCACCTTTGGAGCGTAAATTCTTAATACGGTATAGTTTCCCCAAGAATAAAAAGGTCATGGTAAGGGCACCGAGAAGAAAAATCCACTCATAGGCACTAAGCGACTCCCAAAACAAAGTTTCTTTTGTGCTATTCGTGGTCAAGTTTACCTCCCCCAATTGCCATAAAAATTCTGGATACACCAAGGTTTTCGTTTTAACTGTGGTTTTCAACGCCTCAATTTTTATCCATGGCAAGACCATTGAAAACACAAAAGTACCAAGGAGATATACCCTATTCCATTGGAAAAAAGTTTCTTTCTTCAAAAAGAGGTCGTAGACCATTAAAAAGGCCAATTGAAAAACGATGGTCTCGAGCAGATACTGTATCATTTTTCTTCTTCCTTTATGTTGTTCAAAATCTCTTCCAATTCCTTGAGGCTGATATCATTTTTCTTCATAAAAAAGGACACCATACTCTGAAAAGACCCTTGAAAATAGTTGTTAACCAACTTGTTGATGGATTGGTTACTGTAGTCTGATTTTCTTAACAAAGGGAAATAAACGTGTCCCTTACCCACTTTTTCATGGTCCACAAAACCCTTGTCCTCTAAAATGCGAACAATGGTGGAGACGGTGTTATAAGCAGGTTTAGGTTCAGGAAGCTCTTCGATGATGGCAGCTACATTGGCTTTTTCAAGTTTCCATAGGACGTGCATCACTTCCTCTTCCGCTTTGGTCAACTGTTTCATTCAACTAAGTTTTTAGTTTTATAAAAACAAATATAACTAAATTTTTAGTTTAAACTAATTTTTTAGTTGTAAAATCAATCGTTAAAGAAATTACTGTAACAAAAAGCGGTTACATTTGTCTAATCAGCAAAGAAGTATCATTGTGGACATTGTACTCGTTATCATAGGTTTTGTTTTAATGCTCGTGGGCATATTGGGTAGTTTCTTGCCTGTACTCCCAGGACCCCCGATCAGTTGGATTGGGCTTTTATTGCTCCACCTCACAAAAGCCGTACCTGATAATTGGTGGTTTTTGGGAATCACTTTGGCGATTGCCCTTTTGGTGACCGTAATGGATTATATCATTCCAGCAGCTGGGACAAAAAGGTTTGGCGGCAGCAAAGCTGGTATGTGGGGCAGTATTATTGGATTGTTGGTCGCTATTTTCTTCCCTGTTTTAGGTCCTTTAGGTATTATTGTTTGGCCATTTGTCGGTGCCTTGGTCGGAGAACTTTCAAATAATGCATCAGACCAAAAAAGGGCATGGAAAGCCGCTTTCGGTTCCTTTCTTGGGTTCTTAACGGGTACTTTTTTAAAATTTCTGATCGCCGTGGTCTACGCTGGATTGTTTATTTGGAAGTCCGTAGAACATGCTTCGGCCCTCAATCCTTTTTAATCCCCACTACTCCATCCACTCCACCTTTTCAACTATCGGTTGGCGAACTCCTTCAGAAAGTTCTTCGTCATAATATCCCAAATAAAAAAAGCCCAAACATTTTTCCCCATCATTGAAGTCAAAAAACTCATCCATATACTTTATCAATCCTGGTGAACTCCAGTAACACCCCAAATCCATTTCCGTACAGCATAGCCACATGTTTTGAACGGCCATGGCCGTAGCAGCCAGTTCTTCCCATTCAGGCAAGCTTTCCTTAGGGTCGCGTTGCATGCAAATGGCAATAATTGCACCTGCTCTTGAAGGGTTTTCAAGGAGCTTTTTAATTTTTATTTTTTTTGGTCGTTCTTCAACCTCTTGATATTTATTGGCGAGAAAAGTTCCCAATGCGTCTTTTGAGTTACCCAACAATACTTTGAAACGCCAAGGTTCCGTCTTCCGATGGGTGGGAGCCCAATTTGCAGCCTCCAATAACTTTTCAATGATTTCTTTGTCAATTGGCTTATCAATATACTGAACCGGAAAAACTGAACGTCTGCGCTGAATCAATTCAAAAATGTCCATAAAACGAGAAATAGTTTATTGAATTAAATTTAAGTTGAAAATAAAACTTTAAAGCTATTTTCGCTTTACGAAAACGTTTTCTTAATGCAGTCTAACCACTCATTTTTTTTCGGGGAGCATCACTTGACCTCCAAAAAAGCAATCGCTATTGCAAGGGGCGAGCTCAATGGAATACTCACCGAATCCACACGTACCTTAATTGAACGGAGTGCCTCCCATGTAACGCACATGGTAGAAAAAGGAGAGCCCGTCTATGGAATCAACACCGGATTTGGGCCCCTATGTACTACTTCCATTTCAAAAGAAGAAACCAGGATATTGCAGTCCAACATTCTAAAAAGTCATAGCGTAGGGGTTGGTGAACCCATCGATACGGAATTGGCCAAACTTATGATGATTCTTAAAGTGCAAGCTTTAGCCAAAGGGCATTCCGGAATAGGATGGTCTACTATAGAACGAATACTCTGGCATATTGAACATGATGCCGTACCACTGGTGCCCCGTCAAGGTTCCGTAGGCGCCTCAGGGGATTTGGCACCACTGGCCCACTTGTTTCTTCCATTGTTGGGATTGGGTAAGGTGAAATTTAAGGGTACTATTATCCCAACAGCCCAGCTTTTTGAAAAAACCGGTCTGACGCCCATAGCACTTGGCCCGAAAGAGGGTTTGGCACTCATAAATGGAACACAGTTCATTCTCGCACACGCCATTAAGGTTTTGGAAAAAATGTACAACTGCCTGAGACAAGCCGATATTATTGGAGCCATGATGTTGGAGGGGTTACAAGGCTCCATAAGCCCCTTTAATGAAAAACTGCACGAACTACGTCCTTTTAAGGGAAATCAACATGTGGCAGGTCGCATAAGAACACTCTTGCAAGGTTCCGAAATCCTTGAAGACCATCTGGATTGTGACCGCGTGCAAGACCCTTATTCCCTGCGATGTATTCCCCAAGTTCACGGGGCATCCAGAAATACTTGGTTACACCTTAAGGAATTGGTGGAAATTGAATTGAACGCGGTTACCGATAACCCAGTTATCATTGATGAAAACCAAGCGATAAGTGGCGGTAATTTTCATGGACAGCCATTGGCCATGGCCTTGGATTATGCCGCATTGGCATGTTCCGAACTGGGCAATATTTCCGATAGGCGTATTTATCTGGCATTGGAAGGGGGACATGGCGTACCACAATTATTAATGAAGGACACAGGAATAAATTCTGGTTATATGATTCTTCAATACACCTCAGCCGCATTGGCCAGTGAAAACAAAACCCTATGTTATCCTGCAAGCGCAGATAGTATTCCTACTTCCTTGGGGCAGGAGGACCATGTAAGCATGGGATCCATTAGTGGTCGAAAAGCGTTACGAATCATAAATAATGTTGAGAAAATCTTGGCCATTGAGCTGTTGACCGCTGCCCAAGCTTTTGAATTTAGAAAACCCTTAAAATCGGGCGTATTGTTGGATGAAGTTCATCAACATCTTAGAACCAAAGTACCTTTTGCCGACGAAGACCGGGTGTTTGCAGACGACATAGAAGTCGCTTTGACGATTATCCAAAGTGGTGAGATACCACAACTGATTGACCGCACCATGCTGGATAACAACATTACATGGGGTACGTTACACCGCGAAGCATTTGAAATCTATTGAAATGGAAAAAACACTTATCGGTCCATTTATCCAATTACTTCCCCTATCAGGATTGCCGCTGAAGGGCGCCCTAAAGGATGAAGCGCTTCAAATCATTCCGAATGCCGCTATTTTGGTCTCTCAAGGGAAAATCCACAAGGTTGGTATTTTCAGTGACTTGGAAAAGGAAGCCGATACCATTGAATACGTAGAAGGCGATGCTGTGTGCTTGCCAGGTTTTATAGATGCCCACACCCATATCTGTTTTGGTGGGTCACGTGCCAAGGACTATGCGATGCGCAATGCTGGAAAAACATACTTGGAAATTGCAAAAGCAGGAGGTGGAATTTGGGACACGGTCACCAAAACAAGGCAAGCAACCGAAGAAGAATTGCTAAAGGGGGTGATACAAAGGAGTAAAGTCCATTTAAATAACGGAATTACCACACTTGAAATTAAAAGCGGTTATGGATTGTCCGTGGATGAAGAACTAAAAATGCTCAGGGCCATCAAGAAAGCCTCTGAAGCGGTTACCCAAGATATTGTCCCCACCTGCTTGGCTGCACATATGAAGCCTAAAGACTGGTCGGGTTCTTCAACCTCTTATTTGGAAGAAATATCAAATCAACTATTTCCCCTACTGAAATCAGAAGGTCTTGCCAATCGTATCGACGCCTTTATTGAAGATAGTGCCTTTTCTGCGGAAGAAATCGCTCCCTATTTTAAGGCTGCAAAAAGTTACGGATTTGATCTTACGGTCCATGCGGACCAGTTTACCACAAGTGGCAGTCAGACAGCTATCGACTATGGGGCCATAAGCGCAGACCACTTGGAAGCAAGTGGGGAAAAAGAGATTGTGAATTTGGCAAAAAGCAATACCATTTCGGTTGCACTTCCAGGGGCTTCCATAGGTTTGGGATGTGATTTTACACCAGCACGCAACATTCTAGATTTAGGTGGAGCTTTGGCCATTGCCAGTGATCACAATCCCGGTTCGGCCCCAATGGGAGATTTGCTAACACAAGCCAGTATTTTGGGCACTTTTGAAAAACTATCGAATGCCGAGGTGTTGTCCGGAATCACCTTTAGAGCGGCAAAAGCCCTGAACTTGCATGACAGAGGTTGTTTGAAAACGGGCAACGTCGCTGATTTTGTGGTATTCCCCACCAACAATTATCAAGAAATCACCTACCACCAAGGCCAATTGCGACCGTCCATGATTTTTAAAAATGGGAAACATGTAGCTCCTCACCCTTATTGAGAGGAGGGTTCACTCCCGCTTTCTTAAAAAGGGGATCAAAAAAGTACGTATGAACAAGCAAAAAGACATTAAAGAACTTATCCTTCAGGGCATTCCAAAAGATTTGCCCCCTAAACGCCCCTATCCCCAAGGGGGAAACCCTGCTCCCAAACGAAAGGATATTCTTTCGAAGGAGGAGAAAAAATTGGCGGTCCGCAATGCCCTTCGGTACTTCCCAAAAGCATGGCATAAAGAGCTGGCTAATGAATTTGCACAAGAATTAAGGGAATACGGTCGCATCTATATGTTTCGTTTCCAACCGGAATATGCAATGCATGCAAGACCAATTGAAGCGTATCCTGCCAAGACACCAAAGGCTGCCGCCATTATGCTAATGATTCAAAACAATTTAGATCCGGCAGTGGCACAACATCCAGAGGAATTGATTACCTATGGCGGCAATGGCGCCGTATTTCAAAATTGGGCACAGTATCTGCTCACGATGCAGTATTTGGCAGAAATGACCGAAAATCAGACCTTACACATGTATTCAGGGCATCCCATGGGACTTTTCCCCTCCTCCAAGGCAGCACCTAGGGTAGTTGTGACCAACGGCATGATGATTCCCAATTACTCCAAACCCGATGACTGGGAAAAATACAATGCCCTTGGAGTTACCCAATATGGTCAGATGACGGCAGGTTCCTATATGTACATTGGACCTCAGGGCATTGTCCACGGCACTACGATAACAGTAATGAACGCTTTTAGAAAAGTGCTAAAAAAGGGGGAGACCGCCAAGGGTAAATTGTTTTTAACGGCGGGATTGGGAGGCATGAGCGGAGCCCAACCAAAGGCGGGTAACATTGCCCAATGTATTACTGTTTGTGCCGAAGTAAATCCCAACGCAGCGCAAAAGCGCTATGAACAGGGCTGGGTGGATGAGCTGATTGGCTCCATGGAAGACTTAATCCTTCGGGTTAAAAGAGCTGCGGAAAAAAGGGATGTGGTTTCCATCGCCTTTGTTGGAAACGTCGTCGATGTTTGGGAACGATTCCATGAGGAAAACATTTTTGTGCATTTAGGTTCCGACCAAACCTCCTTGCACAATCCATGGGCTGGAGGGTATTACCCGGTTGGCTTGAGTTTTGAAGAAGCCAACCAACTCATGGTGGACGACCCCAAAAGATTTAAGGAAGAAGTACGGAATTCTTTGCGAAGACAGGTGGACGCCATCAATAAACATGCTGCTAATGGCACCTATTTTTTTGATTATGGGAATGCCTTTTTACTGGAAGCCTCTCGAGCCGGAGCGGATATAAAGGCTAGAAACGGCAGGGATTTTAAGTATCCTTCCTATGTGCAGGATATCCTGGGACCCATGTGCTTTGACTATGGGTTTGGGCCTTTCCGATGGGTATGTACTTCTGGAAATCCCAAAGACCTCAAAAAAACAGATGACATTGCCCTGGCCGTACTAAAGGAAATCAAATCCATGGCGCCCGAAGAAATCCAACAACAGATGCAGGACAATATTTCTTGGATCGAACAAGCTCAAGAAAATCAATTGGTGGTAGGGTCACAGGCCAGAATATTATATGCGGATGCGGAAGGCCGCATCAAGATAGCCGAAGCTTTCAACAAGGCTATTGCCAAAGGTGATATTTCAAAACCTATCGTGTTAGGTCGAGACCATCATGATGTGAGCGGAACGGATTCCCCATTCCGTGAAACCAGTAACATTTATGATGGAAGTCAATTTACCTCAGATATGGCCATACACAATGTTATTGGCGACAGTTTTAGGGGTGCCACTTGGGTTTCCATACATAATGGTGGAGGTGTGGGCTGGGGTGAGGTCATTAACGGAGGGTTCGGTATGCTCCTGGATGGTACGGAAGCGGCTTCTTCCCATTTAAAACAACTATTGTTCTATGATGTTAATAATGGTATTGCCCGCAGAAGTTGGGCCAGGAACCATGAATCCATTTTTGCCATAAAACGTGAAATGGAGCGGACACCACAACTAAAGGTTACTTTACCACATTTAGTGGATGACAAGCTTCTGGATGATGTAATTTAGTCAAATGGCCAAGTATTATCCCCCGAAAAAGAATAACTGGTCCGGTCGTAAATCTAAGGATGCGCTGTATTTACATGAAAAAATACAATGTCTGCCTATTGATCAACTTCCAACCACTGGAAACCAATTCGCAATTTTAGGCTATCAATGTGATGAAGGTGTTCGTCTCAACCAAGGCCGGGTAGGGACCAAGGAGGGTCCAAACTCCATTCGAAAAGCCTTGGGAAAAATGCCCAATCATATTTCTTCCCTACAAAAACTAATCGACGCTGGGGATATATGCTACGAAAGTGGGAAGCTTGAAAACATTCAGGACCTTTTGTCTGAGCAAGTCGCTGAATTACTTTCCAAAAAGGCCTTTCCAATACTCATCGGCGGGGGGCACGATATTGCCTATGGTCATTACAATGGAATTAAAAGATATCTGTTGTCCCAAAATCAAAGACCTTCCATCGGTATTATTAATTTTGACGCCCATTTTGATCTTCGTTCAGATGACGACGGCCCCAATTCAGGAACACCTTTCTTCCAAATTGCCAATGAAAATGAACCCTTTCACTATCTGTGTTTAGGTATTCGCAAAGATGCCAATGACCAAATACTTTTTCAAACGGCTTCAAAACTCAATGTTACTTACGTACTGCAAAACACCTTTAGAATTCAATTTGTAAAAGAAATCAATACATGGATCAGGGCGTTTATGGAAAAAGTGGATCATGTGTATGTCACTATCGATTTGGATGGATTTTCTTCGGCCTATGCCCCTGGTGTAAGTGCTTCCTCTCCTCTAGGTTTTTCTCCAGATGTAGTTTTGGAAAGTTTGGAAACCATTACGGCTTCGGGAAAACTGATCAGTATGGACATAGCGGAAATGAATCCAAAATACGACGTGGACGGCCTCACTGCAAAATTGGGCGCTTCCCTAATTCATCACATCATCCATGCTGAATTCCCACAATAAAAAAAGCCTTCAATCCCGATATGATCAGGAGGAAAGCCTTTCATTGGTTATCGCATAAAGCGTAACACTATCCGCTCAATGCGGAAACAACACAACGGTGCAAAGATATATAAAGAATCTATTTAACGATGATTTTCCCAAATTAAAGCTGAAGCACCGCAAATAGCGGCCGTCTTACCTTCCATTCCCGACTCCAATATTTTTACTTTACCCCGATACACTTGTAATAGAAACTGGTCAAGGTATTTCTCCAATGGTTCCAATATCCATTTGCCGCTATTGACCAATCCTCCCATTAAAATAAAGGCTTCCGGTTGGGTAAATGCCGTAAAATTGGCCAACGCCTGCGCCATGATTTTAGCGGTGTAATCAAAAGCCTTTATAGCAATGGCATCCCCCTCCTCAGCAGCTTGTGTAATTTCTTCACCATGGAGGTCATTATAGGCTATACCCCTAAATCGGCTGTCATCCATATAGTGGCTTTGCATGTAGAGGATGGTTCTTTTCAATCCTGTAGCGGAAACGTAGGCTTCCAATCCCCCTTCAACCCCTAAACCCGTTAATCTTCCATCGCCAATGGTCATATCAACATGACCCAACTCTCCTGCAAAACCATCATAGCCATCAATCAATTGTCCATTGGCAACAATTCCCGCGCCAAAGCCAGTTCCCAAGGTAATAGCAATGAAATCAGTCATTTTCTTTCCCCGTCCAAAAAGGAGTTCTCCGAGTGCAGCGGCACTGGCGTCGTTCATAATGCGCATGGGCATGTCCCATTTCTTTTTAAATTCCCCCAGAATGGGAACGGTTCCTTTCCATGCCAGATTTGCAGCATTCTCAATCGTACCCCGTTTGCTTGAAGCGTTAGGTGCCCCAATGCCACATCCAAGTATATTTGGAGTGAACTCCAAAGACGCTATCAATTCATCACATTCGGATTTTACTTTTTCCAAATAATCATCCAATTTGGGATACTCCCTGGTTCGAAAAAAGGTTTGATCCAAGCATTTTCCATTTCCATCGACCAATCCGATTTTCGTTTTTGTACCGCCAATATCTATTCCTACGACCAAATCCATTGTTGTTGTGATAAAGATTTGTTTAAAGATAATCCATCCCGAGTTTTTTCAACCTATTTGAACACAATTCTCTTTTATGACTTTTAATATATTCTTCCTGGAGGTTGTAAAGGAATCCTCAAAATATGATACCGCTTTTTCAAGGAAACACAATTCCACTTCCCAAATAATGGGGAATAAAATTACATTTGGATGTTTAAAAAAATGTTATGTCCTCGTTACGCTTAGTTCCACCCCATTCCTTATTGGTCCACGCTTGCTTGTGTTTTCTTTGTTTTTCATGCAAGAGGCAGATAAAAGGGGATGTTTCCGTGGATAAGAGGTCAACGCCCATTTCGGTACTGGTCAAAAAACCGGATAGCCTGGAAACTCCCAATGGTATGGTTTGGATACCCGGTGGCATTTTCAGGCAAGGAGCCATATCCTCGGATTCCTTTGCCATGGACCATGAGCGTCCGCAACATGCCGTCGCAGTTGATGGTTTCTTTATGGACATTACTGAAGTGACCAATGCCGAGTATGCCCAATTTGTATCGGAAACGGGATACCTAACCATTGCAGAACGTGCCATTGATTGGGAGGAAATAAGAAAACAACTTCCTCCGAATACTCCAAGACCGCATGACTCTGTGATGCAACCGGGATCGCTTCTTTTTAAGGTACCGGAGTCCCCGGTGACCAATTTCAATGACTACTCACAATGGTGGGAGTGGATAGTGGGTGCGAATTGGAAACATCCCCAAGGACCAGGGAGCAGTATAAAGGGAAAGGAAAACCATCCAGTGACACACGTCGCATACGAAGATGCAATGGCCTATTGCAATTGGGCCGGTCGACGTTTGCCCACCGAAGCCGAATGGGAACTTGCAGCTAGGGGCGGCCTATCAGAATCTATTTTTCCATGGGGTAACGATACTAAAATCCTTAACCAGAACGCCAATACTTTTAGCGGAACTTTCCCTATGCAAAACGACCTTGACGATGGTTTTGGCAACAAAGCACCGGTAGGTTCCTACCCCACGAACGGATATGGTCTTTATGATATGGTTGGAAATGTGTGGGAGTGGACGCAGGATTGGTACAATGTAAGCTACTATCAAAAACGTGCAGCCTCCAATGACACCATAAAAAATCCGAGGGGACCTCAATCAGCACGAAATCCGTACAATCCGTATGTAGAGGAAAAAGTCATCAAAGGAGGCTCTTTTCTGTGTAATGCAAATTATTGTGCCAGTTATCGTGTTTCGGCAAGAATGGCTAATTCGCTTGATTCGGCGCAAGAGCATTTGGGGTTTAGAACGGTGTTGGCAGTCAATAAAAAATAAGAAGGAAAGTAATAACCATCATTCTAAACGGACATGATAGTAATGAATGGGAAGCTTTGATTTTGACCTGGGTCGTTATAGTCCCAGAGTTTTTATCAAACGCGTTGCGATTGGATATTTGCAATACACAACTTCATATACGTACGTCGAAGCTCATCTTTAAATCAATGTGACATACTAAAAAGTGTTCATCAATTGTATTCAAATTCCTCGGAATTGTGATTAACTTATTTTAGTTTTTTATCTTTCTAATCACTTCACCAGCACATCCATTTTCTTGTTGGTGGCTTTCGGATGGATTAAGAATACAATCAATCTTGCTGTCAGCATAATTACTGGCACGCCATTTAGAAGATTAGAACTATTTGCACCTATAGTGGTTGTCAAATTTCTTTTCATCAACCGCGTAAAAAATGAAATTGGTAATGAAGAACCTAACAAAAAATTACAAACCACGTCATTATGTGCCACTTTTTACCTCCCTTTTACTAGCCATGGTAATGGGCTGTAACCAAAAACCAAACGATAAAGTACCTTGGTCACTCCTTTTTGACGGGGAGACCCTAGAGGGATGGACACAAAAAGGAGGGAATGCCCAATTTAGGGTAAGGGATGGTAGCATCGTAGGAACTACAGTGCACGATACGCCCAATTCCTTTTTGACCTCGGAAAAGATGTACGATGATTTTATTTTGGAATTGGAATATAAAGTAAACCCTACCATGAATTCTGGCATACAGATACGTAGCAATAGTTTTCCGCATTATAGGGATGGAAGGGTGCATGGCTATCAAGTAGAAATTGACCCCTCTGAACGTGCTTGGAGCGGGGGCATTTACGATGAAGCCCGAAGAGGCTGGCTCTTTCCGTTGGACGACCATCCAAAGGCCCAGAACGCCTTTAAACAGAACGAATGGAACCACTATCGAATCGAGGCCCTTGGAGATACGCTTAAGACTTGGGTCAATAACATCCCAGCAGCGCATTTGATTGATGATAAAACATCACGTGGTTTTATTGCCCTCCAAGTGCACAGCATTGGTGATGACCAAATAGAAGGCACCGAAATTATGTGGAGGAATATCAAAATTTTGACCGATAGCCTCCACAACTATTCCAAAGTCTCACCAATACCACCTATCATCACTAAAAATCATCTTACTGTTGATGAAAAAAAGAACGGCTGGAAATTACTCTGGGATGGCGAGACTACCCAAGACTGGCGCGGCGCACGGCTTGACACTTTTCCGGACAAGGGCTGGGTTATGGAAAATGGCGAATTGACGGTGCTGTCAAGTGGTGGTGCTGAGGCCGCCGCAGGAGGCGATATTGTGACCATCGATACCTACGGCGATTTTGAACTAAAAGTCGATTTTAAATTGACTGAGGGGGCCAACAGCGGCATTAAATATTATGTGGATACCGATTTAAATAAGGGTCCTGGTTCTTCCATTGGACTGGAATACCAAATTTTGGATGACGCGCGACATCCTGATGCCAAACTGGGCAGCCATGAAGGGAGTCGGACCTTGGCCTCATTGTACGATTTGATCCAGGCCGACCCGAACAAACCAGTACATCCTATTGGCACGTGGAATTCCGCCTATATTCTGTCCAAGGACAATCACGTGGAACATTGGTTGAACGGTGTAAAAGTGCTAGCGTATGAGCGAAAAAGCGAGCCCTATAGAAAACTTGTTTCCGAAAGCAAATATGAAAAATGGCCAAATTTTGGAGAGGGAGAAAAAGGGCATATCCTTTTACAGGACCATGGGGACCGGGTGAGTTTTAAGAACATCAAAATACGACCAATAACCAAAGCGGAATAATCATGACTTCGAGAAGGGATTTTATTAAAAAAACAACGGCCAGCACAGCTGCAATGACATTAGGTAGCATGATGTTGCCCCGAATGGCCAATGCCAAGATACTGGGTGCCAACGAACTGATCAACTGCGCTGTCATTGGGGTACGAAGCCGCGCCAAGGCGCACGTTATGGCCATTCATCGTGCACCCAATGCCAAAGTATTGTACAATTGTGATGTTGACGATATTATCATCGAGAACCACAATACCTGGTGCCAAATGAACATTGGGTATGTGCCCAAGGTTGAAAAGGATTTTCGAAAAATCCTGGAGGATAAGGATGTGGATGCCGTGTTCATTGCTACCCCAGAACATTGGCACGCGCCTATGGCCATTATGGCCCTACAAGCTGGCAAACATGTCTATGTGGAAAAGCCTTGCAGTCATAACCCCCACGAAAACGAACTCTTGGTAGCCGCACAGAAAAAATATGGCAAAAAGGTGCAGATGGGCAACCAACAACGATCGTCACGAACAACCGCCATGGCCATTGAAGATATTGGAAATGGAATCATTGGAGAAGTGTTTAAGGGCGAGGCCTATTATTCCAACAATCGCTTCTCCATTGGCAAGGGTCAAACCGTTGAAGTCCCGATCACGCTGGATTGGGAACTGTGGCAAGGACCGGCCCCTAGGGAAGACTATCGCGATAATATCCATCCGTACAATTGGCATTGGTTCAGAAACTGGGGCACTGGAGAAATACACAATAATGGCACCCATGAAATCGATATATGCCGATGGGCCTTAGGGGTGGACCTCCCAGAAACCGTAACCTCGTTTGGTGGAAAATACACCTATGATGACGATTGGGAATTTGTAGATAACCAACAGGTGACCTATACGTTTCCAAACAACAAATTAATCACATGGTCAGGTCATAGCAGGGTGATTATGAAACCGGAACGGCCCGGTAGGGGCGCAACCATCTATGGTAGCAAGGGTACCATTGAATTGAGCAGGGAGTCCTATAGATTGTACGATTTAGGGGGAAGTCCGATCAAATTTGAGTTTGAGCAGGGCCAGCAGAGTGGTTCCACCAATACCGTGGGGATGGGTGGACTTGATGTGGATCACGTCAGCAATTTTTTCAATGCCATACGAAAAGGTGATTCCTTGAATGCAGACATCAACGATGCCAGCATTTCCACCATGCTCTGTCATTTAGGCAATATGGCACAGGATGCTGGGCAGACCCTAAGCATAGATATGAAAACCGGTAAGGTTTTGAACAATGAAAAGGCCATGGAGCATTGGAAACGGGAGTATGAAAAGGGATGGGAGCCTAAGTTATAAGGAATGAAGCGAAGGCATTTTGTCAAGGGAGGTTTGGCGACTTCAGTGACCTTATATGGCACCTCAGTTTTGGGGTTTGGGAAAATCAAGGGAGCCAATGATACCATCAATATCGGAATCATCGGCACTGGAGACCGTGGGGGCGGATTGATTCCCATTATTACCCAAATCCCAAATCTAAGGGTGGTAGCCTGTTGCGATATTCTTCCGTTTCGTTTGGAGGAAGCCCTAGTCAAGGTAGAGGGAGAAGTGAAGGGCTATTCCAACTATCAAAAACTACTGGAAGACAAAGATGTGGATGCGGTGCTTGTCGCCACCCCTTTCAACACGCACGCCCAAATTGCCATTGATGCCTTGGAGGTTGGCAAGCATGTTTATTGTGAAAAAACCTTGGCCAAGGGCTACCAAGGTATTTCGCAATTGGTGAAAAAGGCCGAAGCATCGGATACGATTTTCCAAACAGGACACCAATACCATAGCTCACGCTTGTACACGCACATTGTGGAACAAATCACACAAGGAAAGATTGGTACGATCACCGCTTTTGATTGCCAATGGAACCGCAATGGCAATTGGCGTCGCCCTGTCCCCGACCCCAAATGGGAACAGCTTATCAACTGGCGGATGTACCGGGAATATTCGGGCGGATTGTTGGCTGAACTCTGCTCACACCAACTGGATTTTGTCAATTGGGTTTTGGGAGCCATACCAGAAAAAGTCATGGGTATGGGTGGCATCGATTATTGGAAGGATGGCCGCGAGACCTATGACAACGTCCATCTTATTTATAGCTATCCCAAAGGGGTAAAAGCCACGTTTTCCTGTCTTACCAGTAATGCCATGGACGATTACAAAATCAAGGTCTTGGGGGATCAGGGAAGTTATATTCTGGACTACGTCAAGGCGTGGTATTATCCAGAACCCAGTGGTCAAAAGGAATTGGGCGAAGTGGATGGGGTTGCTGGTGCAACTGTGAATTGGGAGCAAGGCAAGGGTATTCCGGTCGAGGTTTCCCATGAAGACCCAAGCCTACAGGCCCTTATTGATTTTAGGGACAGTATTTTCAACAACAAGCCCCCCATTTCGGATATCCACAGTGGTGCCAATGCCGCTCGCTGCGTTCAACTGGGACTGGATGCCATGTACAGGAATGAAATTATGGTATGGGAGTCCAGTGTCCCATCAGAATAGCAAAAGACCGGATATAAATGTTCCTTTTCCGTATTGGTACGCCATCGGTGTCTCCAATATAGGGTATACCCTTTTCAATATTTATCCAATTGAAGTGACTGAAGCCCTGATAAATCCATTACTTTTTTACTATTTGTTCTAAATTGTATTCTAGACAGGAAGTTTTCTAACAATGGGATTTGAATTTGACCTCATAAATATTGTTATCCTTTTCGGAGCGATCCAAGGATTCTCCCTAAGTCTATTTCTTTATAAAAAACAAAATCCGTTAAGATTGAATACAAGCTATTTTCTTTTGTTTTTGATCTCACTTAGTTTTTTAAATCTTTTCTATGCCTTACTTGACGCAAAGGTTTTGGAGGTTTACAAGCCGTTATATCTATTTCCTTTCCCCTATAAGTATTTAATAGGGGTTGGATTTTATTTTTATATCCTGTACAGTTTCAAATCAACGCCAAAATATTCAACTAGAAACAAGCTATTACTCTTTCTACCCGCAATGGTTTATGGATTGTTACATCTTTATTGGTTCAGCATATCCGTTTTGGAGAACAGCTATCGAATCACAAGTATAATCATAGCATTAAATTTTTTTAGAATAAATGAATTCGTCTATTTAATCTTTACGCTGATTCTTATTGTAATAGCACTCCATTTTGTCCATAAAGAAACTAAGGAGCATAAGGCTCGTATAAAAGGCCATGGGAAAATCAAATGGTTATATGTCATCGCCATTTCCTTTTTATGCAAAACATCGGTTGATTTTTTGATGTATGCGATTGATTTAATCATCCATCATGGGAGGGAAACGTTATTATTTTATTACCCAAATTTCATTTTGAACTCACTTTTCATATACTATGTGTGCTTCATTGGATTTGTGAAACCCAGGTTAATTTTAAGCACAATTACAATGAGCAATGCAAATGAAGAGGGCATAAGGAATTTCGAAGCCCGATTAAGCAGATTAATGGCAGTTGAGGAGTTTTTTCTTGAAAAAGGAGTTACCATTTCTGATGTGGCTACTCAACTTGGGGTGCAAGAAAAAGAACTTTCCAGCCACATCAACACGTTTCATGGCATGAATTTTTCAGAATATAGAAACCATTTTCGAATCAATAAGGTAAAAGAACTCATCGCCTCACAAGACAAATTTACTTTAACAGCGTTGGCGGAAGAAGCGGGCTTCAGTTCAAAATCCTCTTTCTTTCAAATTTTTAAAAAGTCCGTAGGTATGACCCCAAATGAATACAAAAAGTCCCTTCGCTAATTTGTCCAAAATTCCTTTTTTTGGACTTCTGTAGACCTAGCAAGCTGTTTATTTATCATTTATTGAAATAGATTGCATTGTCAAACTTACGATGACATCCACCAAAAAATGAGTCGCACATCATCAATCATCTGTTTCCTGGCCATGCTGCTATTTCAAGTACAACTACATGCGCAGCAATTTTTAAATCTTGATTTTGAGAAAAAAAGCCTTGAGCACCCATCCCGTTCGTGGGGATGGGACGGGATGGATTCAGCTTCATCGGTGGATAGTATGACCACGTACTCAGGGGCTTATAGCCTAAAATTTCAGGACTCCACTAAACGCCCAAAAATGCAGATGGCGAGTTTTGGTATAGAGCCTTTTGAACTACGAAATAAAAAAATCACCCTTAATGGGTATGTGAAAACGGAAGGGTTGGAGGGAAAAGCCTACATTTCGATACATGACTCCTTTGAAGACCCTAAAAAAAGGGCAGAAAGTGAAAAAATTAGTGGGACCACGGATTGGGCAAAATTTTCGACTTCATTTTTCGTGAATGATTCCGTTAATGCTATTTATTTCAACCTCAACTTTCAAGGCAAGGGCATCGCTTGGTTTGACAACTTCTCTTTAAGTGCCGGAGGCAGGACCTATAGGGAAGTACAGATTTCGGCCCCCTTTTCAAAAAAACAGGTAAGATGGCTAAAAGATCACACCACCCCGTTGTATGCCGTTGATGCCTTAGCGCCAAGGGATGACACTTGGGAAGAATTGGACGATTTGGAAGCCTTTAAGCATATGGTAGGAACATCAAGACTTATAGCGCTGGGGGAATCCACACACGGTACTAGTGAATTTTTCCGGTTAAAACATCGGGTTTTGAAGTATGCCGTCCATAATTTGGGGGTACGGCTGTTTGCTCTAGAAGGGAATATGCTTACCGTGGAAAATATCAACCAATATGTTCTGAATGGACGCGGAACGGCGAAAGAAAGCATGCGTGGAATTTTCATGGTATGGTACAATGAAGAGGTTCTGGATATGATTGAGTGGATAAGGAACTACAATTCAAAAAATCCAGGAAAAAAAGTACAGTTTGTAGGCTATGATATTCAAGAGGTGATTCCGGCCATTGACCGCTTTCAACATTTTCTGAATGAGAAGTCACCTAAACTGTTGGAAAAGCACGCTGGGTTTTTGGAAGCATTAAGAAAGAACGGTGGTTATGGTGTAGCATCCTCAGCGTCCAAAGATCAACAGTCGGAATGGTATCATAAATCCCTTGAGGTTTTGAAAGATGTAAGATCGTTGGAAAAGCATTTTGAGCAAGACGTCAGAAACAAAGAAGATAAAGAACAAATTGTTTGGGGCGTCCAATACGCCAATCTGATCAAACAATTTGCGGAAAACACCTATAGAGGACATCTCTCATTTTATAGGGATAAGGCTATGGCGGAGAATATTGAATGGTTTTTGTCAAGGGAAGATGCTAAAAATCGAATTTTGATTTGGGCCCATGACTACCATATAAGCAGGGGTGATTATTCTGATAATGAATATAATATGTATGGTGGTCTGTCCATGGGTGCACATTTGAGCAAAAAATTCGGAAGAAATTATAAGGCATTTGCCATTTCCACATACGAAGGAGATTACAGGGGAATGATCAGCTATACCAATTTTAATTCTGTTAAGTGCCCCCTATACAAGTCACCTATTGGTACTTTGGACGAAGCCTTGCACCAACTTACCCCAAAAAAGAATGCGGTAGGAATGATTTTGAACCTTGAAAAAGCAAGGGAAGAGAAATGGCTTACAAAACCTTTGCCCATGCGTTTTGCCAACCATGTCAATATAGAATACGGGTATTGGACCAGATACGCCATACCGTATCAGTTTGACGGTATTTTTTTTATTGACAATACCTCCCCAGCCAAACAGCTCTAAACTAGTTGGAGGGTACCTTATGCCGAATACACCATTTATTCGGTAGGCCTTAACTCCATCAAGAGCGAAAAGGTCTCACGCTGTGCGTGTCTTTAAGCGTACTTTATGGCACCCCTAACACTAGGGTTCAACGCCTCTAAATTGGCGTTGGAAGGCTATTGATTTGGAATAAAATCGCCTTTTGAAATAGTAGGAATTCAAGATTTTGAATTATCCTTTTCAAATTCCAGTAATTACCAACATTAAAATCGCCAACCGAAGTTGAGACCGCCCCGTACTTGGACCTCTTGACCTGCATTTTCATCCGATGGCAACCCAAGGTTTCTGCCTACCCCAAAGCCCAAATCCACCAAAAAGCCACTTTGGCTTATCCATTTCCAGCCGATTCCCGCACCAATGGAAGTTTCAAAAAAACTTTCTTCGCTGACGGAATCATCCACACTACTGAACATGACCTCTTCAAAAGTGAAGAATTTAAGGAAGCCTTCGGCGTAAAAACCTTTTGCCCCATAGTCTTCTTTAGAGAAGAAATACTGGCGGTAATATGGGGTTAGGGAGAATTTTTCATATTCAGAGTAATCATCAAATTCATCACTATCATCCAACGAAACAAATAAGTCTACTCCCACCCCGGAATATCTTCCTAAAATGTACTCATATCTTGGGTTCAAGGCTGGAATGGCAATAGCGGATATGACGTCCAAACTGACCTCATTCCTTTTAGCAACGGCAAATTTTGCAATTCTTTTCTGGGAATCTGTAGGTTGATCTTCTTGGGAATACATCCCGATTGAAAATAATAAAGGCAATAAGATTAAAAGAGGATTTTTCATAGAAGATTTTTTGATTGTTGGAAATATACGCATAAACCATTTGGGTATCCCACTTCTTCGTGGAAATACGTAAATCAAAGCCTATTTTACATCAAATGCTTTACAATGCGATTGGATTAAACTATGATGAAGTATTCGCCTGAAGGACCCAACCTATATTGCTTTACTGAAAACCTTTAAATTTCGGTTTCTAGGAAGCCTTATTATTACGGTTGCGGTCTGGTCACAAATTATTGATTTTCAAATAGTTGCATTTGACTTCTTTTGTTTTGAAAATCAGTATTTTATGATTTTTCGCTTTTCTTTTAGCTTCCTTGGAACTACATTTAAGTATCCATTTGTTGTACCTATGTTGTACCCAAAACCAGAAAAGTATGTCTTCAATTAAAGTAGTTTTAAGAAAAAAAGCATTGGCCAATGGCTCATTTCCCATCTTTTTGAGGGTAACCAAAAACCGTAGAACCAAATATTATCGAACTCCCTTGAATACTAATTTGGAGGAATGGAACGAAGATACAGGTTCTTTTAATGGAAAGAATGGGAGTTACATTCAAAAGAATCGGGTGCTATTGAAAATAAAAGACCGTGCCTTAAAAACCTATTATGACTTGGAGATTGAAAAAGAAGATTTCTCCCTCGAAGATTTTGACAAACATTTTCGGGTAGATACCAATCCAGCCTCACAAGACGTATTTCGGTTTTCGGAGGAGATTATTCAAGAAATGCGTGATGCGGGCAGAATGGGTAACGCCAAGCTTTATCACGATGCTGCCAATTCAATCAAGAGATTTATAGGGTTTAAAAGTCTTCGCTTTTCTGATATTGATGTTACTGTTTTAAACAAGTATGATGCCTTTCTGCGTTCAAGGGGAGGAACGGATGGTGGAATTGGTGTCAAAATGCGGACTATTCGGGCTATGTATAATTATGTATAATAAAGCCTTAGAACGCAATATTTTCAAAGTAGAAAAACATCCTTTCCATGTTTATAAAATCTCCAGGTTAAAGGGCAAAGGCATTAAGAGGGCTTTGAACTTAGAGCAGGTCAATAAAATCCATAATCTTGATTTGACCAAATTCCCTCACCTGGTCAATCACAGAAATTATTTCATGTTCAGCTTTTACTCAAGGGGGATGAACTTTGCTGATATGATTGAACTGAAATGGAGTGACATCCATGGGGAACGTATCCGATACATCCGCAACAAAACAAAGCGCCCATTTTCAGTTAAAATCAATCCACCTCTAAAAGCTATTTTGGATTACTATCGTGTACACTCCCTCAGGACAAAATATATTTTCCCAATTCTTCTGTACAACGATTTAACGCCATTACAGTTAGACCATCGCAAAAAGAAAACTTTGGCCCAATACAATAAGGGCTTGAAAGAAATAGCCAATCTCTGTGGTATCAATCAAGCCTTAAGCTCCTATGTGGCCAGGCATAGTTATGCCAATTGCCTTAAACAAAAAGGGGTGGCCACAGATATTATTGGGGAATCCCTTGGGCATGCCGATATAAAGATTACCCAAGTATACCTCAAAGAATTGGGCAATGAAATCGTGGATGATGCTGTGGAAGTGCTTTTTAATTAATAACATCCTTGTATTGCCCCAATATATTATCCTCAATATCTATTAGAGGGTCTATCCAATCCGCCTTTAATCTCGCCCATTTAAGATAAGCTTTGGTTTCATCATCCATGGTATTCCTTTCCTCCATTGTTTTGATGTACTCCCGTATCGCATTGGCCTTTTCAAATCTTTTGGTGTTGACCAATAATGTTTTGAATTTGGTCATTTCTTGTTCTTTTACCTCTTTGATGGCTTTTTCTTTTTGCTCCAGCAAAGCTCTTTTGTTTGATTCTATGGCTTGTTCTGCTCTGACATCATGCCAATACTTGCAGTCTTTTTCAATCCAAGCTACAATCTGTGGTAGGTATTCTTCTAAGCAGATGGTCTTCTTGTCTATCCAATTTTTTTGTCGGAAAGATGGGCCAGCCTGAAATTCAAGTTTATCACTTTTTTGCCATGATTCCCTATTCCAACCCGATTTATCTTTCTCTCGTATTCTATGATACTTCTGACGAAGATTTATTTCAGTTTTTTGGCCGAATAACTGTATATGACAGCGGCCATACTCGAATACGATATTTCCATTTATAGCCTCAATTACCAAAATCAAAGTATTCATAAATCGTAATGCCCTTGACCTCATTTTGGGGTCAGTATGGATAGGCAATACTTCATGTTCTTGAGATACCTCCCAAAACCTGATATCTTCGCTTTCATCCAATTGCTCCAATAATTTTTTACTATTCCTTACTGTTGGATGATACTTCGCAATTCTCTTCGGCACTTGAAAGTGCAAATTGCTTTGCTGTTCCAGTTCATATGCTCTCTTGTGGTAATCTGTTTTAAATTTTTTTGGTGTTACATCTGAGATCAAATTGATTTTGATGTGTCCGTTTTCCATTTTAGGAAGAGGTACTTTGACCACTTGCTTATTGAATCTAACCTGTGTCCAATAGCCTCGATTGGGTAAAGGGATGTTGTATTCTTTGCAAAAATCTTTCAAGAGCTGTGGTGTTACATTTAGTTGCTCCGATAACTTATTTAAAGATTGTCCCCATACCAAATCATATAATTCTGCTCTTGAAAAAGTTTTTTCTTTCATTTAGTAAAAATTCGAGTTTATACCCAAAAAATGGGGATATACTCAAAAAAATACTAATGCATATTTCTATAGCCAATACTTAAGATGACCAACTTTTTTCATTAAATTTGTTTTTTCATGTAACATGAAAATAAATAGTAAATGAAAAATGATTGAACTTCAAAAAATAATAGACTTTTTCAATAACATAGAATTTGAGGTGAAAATCGAAAAATTCATAGTTCCTAATGCGGAGTCGGATACTACCTTTAAACTAAACGGAGAGACAATATATGCAGATTTGCGAACCGAAGTACGTCCCAATCATATACCTCTATTTTTAAACAGGCGAGATAAACCACTTTTGGTTGCTGCCGATTATATCACACCAAAATCAAAAGAAACGTTGAAATCTAATGGTGTTAATTATATAGACAGCTATGGTAACACTTATCTAAATCTGGAGCATCTGAAAATGTATGTTGAAAAGGATAATGCCAAACCTGTTTACAATGTTTATTCAGAGGTATTTACCAGGGCAGGCGGACAAATACTTTTTCATTTATTGCAAAACCCGGAATTGATTAATGAAAAATATGAACGATTAGCAGAAATTAGCTGTGTATCACTCGGTAGCGTGAGCAAGACTATAAACGGATTACTAAAAGAAGGTTTTGCCGTCAAATGGGATAAAGACAAAAGGTATCAATTAATAAAAAGAGAAGAACTACTTGAAAAATGGGTTGCCTTAGTGAATGAAAAAATCCTTCCTTCACATAAAATAGGTAACTACAGGTCTATTAGCTCTGAGCATTTTAAGATAAAAGATATCAGTTCTCGTTTGGAAAGCTGCTGGGGCGGAGAATACGGAGCAAAGCTAATTACGAATTATTTAAATCCTGAACAATACTCTTTTTTTACTACTAGAGAAAAACCAGATTTGACGCGCCTTTTCAAAATGGTACCCGACGCAAACGGTAACATAGTTGCTTACAAGTCCTTTTGGAAACCGGAAAGCACCAAATTACATTATAATCATGGTGAAGCCGCTGCGAATCCGTTACTGGTTTATGCCGAACTTATGTACAGCGGTAACCAAAGAAATATTGAAACTGCCAAAATCATTTTTGATGAGTACATCAAACCTGACTTATAAAGATTATTCCTTTGCCAACCATGGTGAAGTGTACCAGATTTTAGAGGAAGTGTTAACCAAACATGGAATTAAGTATTATTTAGTAGGTGCTAATGCAAGGGATGTTCAGCTTTACAAAGCGGGAATAAAACCGACAAGAGGTACCGCTGATTTTGATTTTGCAGTAATGGTTCCAGATTTTCAGGTCTATAATACAATTTTTGAAGAGCTCTGCAAAAGAGGGTTTAGAAAAACCAAGGAAGATTACAGACTTATCTATGACAAGACCAATACAGTTTTGGACTTAATGCCCTATGGGAAGATTGAACAAGATTATACCGTCAATTTTGATGAAAGAGACATTTCACTATCAGTATTGGGATTTAAAGAAGTAGGTGAGCATGCCGAAAACATCGAAATCCCTGAAGCAGGTTTCTCCTTGCCTACATCTCCGGTTGTAGGTATAATAATATTGAAATTAGTTTCATGGAATGACAAAAAAGATAGAACCAAGGATTTAGATGACATCTCATTGCTCTTAAATTCAGGATGGGATTTCTATGAAGAAGAGGCTTATGAAAAGCATTTGGATTTATTTGAAGTCGAGAATTTTGAAATGACCATAGCAGCTGCAAGAATAATAGGGAGAAAGATGAAACCTATTTTAGCTTCAAATGATACATTATTTAAAACGATAATGGGTGTTTTGGAGACAGCAATTAAAGAAAAAACTAAGGCATCCAGTACTGAAACGATATTGGCAGTAAACATGAATAAGTCCTTGCATGAGATACAAAAAATATTAAAAGAAATTAAGCAGGGTATTATAGAATAAATGAATGCAAAAAAACATGAGACACGGCCTTTGAATGGTTGGGATAAAATTTAATGAATGTTTAAATTTTGAACATCAATGACCAAAGAACACCAAATAGAAGAAAATCTGATTGAGCAGCTTACAGCGTTGAAGTACAAACATCGACCTGATATTACAGATAGGAAATCGCTTGAACTGAACTTCAAAACCAAATTTGAAGCACTCAATCGAGTGCGTTTATCAGACAGTGAATTTTTACGGTTGCGTGAAGAAATCATCGAACCTGATGTATTTGCTGCTTCCAAATTACTACGTGAACACCAATACTTTCAGCGGGAAGATGGCACACCATTACACTACACTTTGGTGAACATCAAGGATTGGTGTAAAAATGATTTTGAAGTGATTGGTCAGTTACGAATGAATACTGAAAATAGCAACCAACGCTATGATGTCATCTTACTGATTACGTCTCCCCCTTCCTTTCATTTTATTTCAATAATTTCCCAATTCACTGTTTGTCAACAACTTATGCTTTAATTTTTTTCATTCAGTTCCATTTATAGCTACTTTCAAGAGGTAATTGTTGTACATATGTTGTACAGATTCATTTTCTAAATTCTATTTATGGTATACTTGAAACTTGTCATGCACAAAATGAAACGCTCCAATGGCACCTATCCTATCCACCTTCGGGTAACTAAGGACAGAAGGTCTAGGTACATAGGGACCACCATCTTTTGCCTTCCTTCTGAATGGAACGCCCAAGCTGAGCAATTGAACCGAAAAAGGAAGAACCGTATCAACGAGAACCACATCCTTTTTAAGCTTAAGGAAAGGGCATTGGAGGTAACCTCCAAATTGTTCTTAGAACAAGGCGATTTTGATCTTGATGATTTTCAAATGGAGTTTTTTGAAAGGAGGGTGCAAAAAGGTAAAGGAAACTTCTTTGACTTCTGGAACACGTTGATTTCCGATATGACCTTGGCAGGCAAGGTTGGAAATGCCAGAGTCCACAGGGAAACCTTTAGTTCTGTGGTTCAGTTCCATGGAAACTGTAGCCTAAGGTTTGAACATGTCAATCTTGCTTTTTTGAATGGCTATGAAACCTTCCTCAGGAACCGAGGGGGTACTGATGGTGGCATCAGCGTAAAAATGAGGAGTATCTGCAAGGTGTTCAACCTCGCCATTGATCATGACCTTGCGGATAGGGAATCCTATCCTTTTAGGAAGTATAAAATTTCCAGGCTAAAGGGAAAATCATTCAAGAGTGTATTGAGTATTGAGGAGATAAGGAGGATTGAAAACCTTGTCATACCAATCGACGAAATTGCCCTTAGAAATTTTAGGGACTATTTCATTTTTAGCTTCTACACCCGTGGGATGAACTTTGCGGATATGATGGTCCTAAAGTGGTCTGATATCCAAGGTGGATATATCCATTACATAAGGGCAAAGACAAAAGGTAGGTTTTCAGTAAAGGTACTTCCACCGGTGGAACTGATATTGGGTCGGTTCTCGAAACAAAGATTGGACACTCCATATGTGTTTCCAATCCTTTTGAATGAAGGCCTGACACCAAACCAGCTTGAAAACCGAAAGAAAAAGGTCTTGGGGCAGTACAACAAGGCCCTTAAGGAATTAGCCCAACGTGTGGACATCGGGAAACATGTGACCTCTTATGTGGCCAGACACAGTTACGCAACCTGTTTGAAATACAAGGGAGTTTCTACCGATGTGATTTCGGAATCCCTTGGTCATAGGGATATTAAGGTCACACAGACATATCTAAGGGAATTTGGAAATTTGGTGTTGGATGAAGCTTCCAAATTACTTCTCAATTAATTAAGTTTATTTCGAGTTTCAAATTCAATAAAATACCATTAAAAGTTTAAAGAGTGTACAATATGTAATCGATTCAATTTCTAGAGAAGTTTATCACAAAAAGTTTTAGCTAATTACTTTTATCTTGACATCTTTAAGAAACTAAACCTTTTATCACATCAACTATGGTTCTGACGATCTTGTTTTTAAAATGCCCTAAGCTTATCTTAGAAATACCTGCCCTTTCCAATCCCTTCATTGTCATCAAATCTTTTTGACTTTGAACCAACCATTGATATTCATCCATGCTCAGCTCAGCATCTGCGAGAAGTTTCGTCCAACGTTTCAATTTATCTTCAGAGTTTTTCAGAAAATCTGAGATGTCCTTTTTTGTCTCATTTTTAAAACCACCGTATTGATTCCCTAGAACCTGTAAAAGTGATTCTTTTAGCTCTTTGAATACTTTTTCAATATTCATCGCACAGTTAATTATTGGTTGCTAAAAATCATTTGTAGTAGACCTTTTTCAGCTTCCGTGTCTTTTTTACCTTCATACTGAATCAACAAATCCATCGCTTCTATAACTTGTGTTTTGGTTTCTCTCAGAAAGACTTGGGAAAACTGTCCTTTTTCTTCCCATTTTTTGAAAAAACCAGCCAAGAGATTCTTGTCTTTATCAGAAAGTAATTTCCACATTTCATAGGTAATTTCATTGTTGGGTTTGTTCTCTTCATAGACCACTATCTTCTCCACATCAACTAATAATTCCATTATTTCTTTAGTATGATTTTGGTAGGGCGTGGTTGCCTTATCCATTAATTGAGATGCATCAACTTTAATTTCCACGGCCTTTTGATACGAATATTGGTCAAAAGGTGCAGTTCTAATTGCCGAACATGAACCAAGTATGAGTGTGATGACCGCGCTTACCGAGAAAAATATTTTAAGCCGTACTTTTTTCATAGTTATGGTATTATGGCTACTGGAATAGTTCTTCCTTTACCTTCAGGACGGCATTTATATGATATCGAACGATTTTATCCCTCCCTTCCCTAGTCATCAAAATATTTCTACATTCCCCTTCATTGTCCATAAAGAAATTCTCGGTTAGAATAGCGGGCATTTTGGTTTTAGTCAGCACGTAAAAACGTCGTTCCTTGTCTAAATCACCATCGGAAAAGTCAGTACGGAGTTTTCTATCAGGGAAAACAATTTTATACTCGTTACCGAAAACAGTCGCTATTTTGTCACTTTTTGTATCTCCCGGAGAAGTGAAGATTTCAGAACCATGGCCACCTCCCGAATTGGCATGTATGCTCAAATAAAAGCTACTGTTCCTGGGATAGGCGTTAGCGCGTTTCACCCGGGTTTCCAAGCGAACATCACGATATTCTGAGGCAAGGTTAACATAAGGAATTCCCAATGGCGTCAACCGCTCTATAATACCGTTTACAATTGCCCTGTTAAACTCACCCTCAAAAAGTTGGGAACCATCGTTCCAAACAGGGCTCCTTTTACCGGCTGTTTGGTATTGGCCATTGATCAGCCCCCCATGGCCATTATCCAATAATACGGTTACCATTTGTTTAAGTTTTCGAAATTACTCCTTGCCAATACCTACAAATTCCAATATGGATTAACCGTCTTGTTGTACTTGATATTTCTTGGCAATCCGTTGACTAATTTTTCGAACATCACCGATTGATACCTTATCACCATTTTTACCGACTTCATCGGCCACGGAAAAAATGAGATCCAATGTCGGCACATCAAAATTTCCTCCTATCGTCCGCAGAGCTGCGGACAAAAGCCCTAACTTTTGTTCTGTTTTAAAATCATCCATATATTATAATTTATAATTTTTCATCTCCTTTCAGCATTAGGGATTTTCCCTTGCCAACCATTTGATATTTGGAGTTAATTGTTGCATGAAACTATCATCTGAAAGTACTATCAGATTTTTACTAAAAATTGCAGCTTTGTGCGCTTCCAGAAAAGCTAAATCCCGTCCAATATCGCCATATACCTGATTGTGAATAATACCCTGCCGGTGCATTGGTGGTTCCTGCACTATTGCTATATAGATTAGTAGCCGTTGAAAAACCTTGGCCCAATGGCATATATCTTGTAACATTATTACCAGAACCTTGCGCCTGGCAGGCCAATGCCGCAGTATTACCAAATCCTAGAGAAACTGAAGTCGTTGTTGCCGTTATTGCGTTATAATTTCTAAAGTTTCTCAATGAGTTTTTTGACCCGGAATAAATGGAGTCGAATTTGCTAGCCGTTGCTTCAGCAAAACATTCTACCAAATCATCTTGGGAACCGGGAATTTCATTCACCACGTCTTGTAGTGAAAAGTTATAGTTATTGGGTACAGGCATTAGTTAAGATTTTTATTTAATTGTTCAAGTTTTTCAAGTCGGGCTTCCAACTCAGCATTTTTTGCCACGAGAAGATCAATATAGGCTACGGATTTGTTGCCTTCCGAATCCGTTCTCACAAAATCTGGATATTGTTGTTCCAGTTCCTGTGCTACCACACCATATCTTTGTGTCTTTTCACTATTTCCTTTCATTTTGAACTTTCGCCAGCGCACTGTCAGTTTTTCGTCAGGGATGTCCTCGACTTCTTCCTTTAACCGAACATCGGAATTCAGTATGAAATTTGAAGCGTACACAACATTCTTAAAGTATCCTATTCCACTGGTGGCATTGAGAAATATTCGGGCATTGCCATCAGCAGCTATGTACAATCCCCAATTGGCCGGATTGGTTCCCAAATCTGTAGAATTAAGAAAGGAGGCTTGTGATCCATGGGCGTATCCAATACCGTACATGTTCCCCAGAGAGGTGTTACTGGGAATATAGGAACTACCAATAACATAAATAGGGTTGGATTGTGCACCATTGCCACCTACAGTATTATAAGAACCTTCCAAATACCCACCCACATGGGAATACCTTCTAATCCTGTTGCCATTGTAATAATTGGTATGTCCATTTTCCATTCTAGCATCTCCCCTAAAAATGGTATACTTATTTTGGTATTGAAATTCCAAAGCTAAATTGGCAGGTTCGGAGTTGGTGACACTTCCCATACCAATGTGTCCTCGCCCATCACCGGTGTATGTAAGATGAAGAGCAGCGGATCCCTTATAACCAGATTCACCAATGGAAATACCAGCAGCTTGTTCATTTACATTACTGCCACTACTAGAAGAATCCAAACTTATCCAAGGATTATTCTTGACAATGGTTAAATCACCCGCCTGACTAACAGCACCAGAATTGGTTACTTTGAAGGCAGTTCCAGAAGGTCCTACTTGAAATTCACCGTCCGTTCTTAAGATACCACTTCCACAATATATCCCATTTGTAAAGTTATTGGAAGGGTTTAACCGCAACCAGCTATCACTAAATTGTACAATTCTTTTGCCATCTCCATAATAATATGCACCGGAAGCAAAAAATTCACCTGCGTGCACTTGGGCATTGGCAGCAGTATTTTGCCTTGTTGTATCTGCATTAAAATAGAATCCGTTGGTCGCATCGTTATAGGCTACAAAATCGTTATTGGTGGCCCCGTCCCCATTAAACTGCAAGTAGTTACCACCAAATCTAGTTCCCGAAGTACCGTCATTTCTCACGAAAACACTGGCCTGTAGACCATCCACGGTATCGGCATCCAGTCCTGAACCACCACCATCATTTCCGGAATGCCAAATCTTTAACCAGCTTGACCATTGTGGCGAACTTGTTGGATAGAAGGCTCTAAACCAGATTTCGGGGGAACCATCATTATAGGTGTAGTATTGTTGTGTTACTCCAGCAGATTTTTGTACTATTAAGGATCCTGCCCTTAGATCAGGAGGATAATTTGACCCGCTGGAGGCATCAGCATTGGTGGTTTGATAATAGAAACCGGCAGTTTGATAGTTATTAAGATCTTGCCCTCCGGGTAGTTCTGTCGCTGAAAAAGGGAAAAGGCTTTGATCATTACCGGCGTGCCAAATATCATAATCATTTACCCTAAAAACGCCATTGGAGTACATATGGATACTTTTCCAATCTTTATCTCCAGCTCCGTTCCCACCGATGAACAAAATGTTATTATTATTGGTATTTGGCGCAATAAAAGAGGTTGTTGCATCGCCAAAGGCCAGATTTGGAAGCTCCAAATCCCCCTGCATGGTATCGCCAGATTTGCTGACTTTGCCATCCAAAATGGCCTGAAGCCCCAACACACTGGAAATGGGGATATCACCAGATAGGTTTCCCACATCAATCACTTCCGTTCCCCCCGATAACAATTGAAAGGTGTACGTGCCATCCCCATTGTTGGTTATACCAGTAACCGCATCTTCTTCTTCAATGTTCAAAAAACTATCGATGAGATCGGCAAACTGGGTTTCCGTGGGATAGTCCCCTGTTTCGAAATAGGTCTTTAGTGTTACATTATCTCGTTTCATACTACAATCAATTCGTTTCTAAAACTTTTATTCGCTTTTCAAGTTCTGCGATCTTACCTATCAATAAATCAATGTATTTCACTTGTTTCATGCCCTCCTCATCGGTATGCACCAATTCGGGGTGGTTTTTTTCAACATCCTGGGCGATTACACCATACCGTTTATCATTGCCGTTCTTCTTCATCTCAAATTCCACAAAATCAATTTTGAAATGTTTTTCAAGTGGTTTTATGTTTTCCTTTAACCGTATATCCGAGGAAAGAATGAAATTATCGGCGTAAACGTTTCCTCCAAAATAGCCATGACCATTTGATGCGTTAAAAAAGATTCTGGCATTGCCATCAGCGGCAATGTATAACCCCCAGCCAGAAGGGTTAGTACCCAAATCGGTGGAATTAAGGAAGGAAGCTGTGGCATTGGAATATCCAATACCATACATATTACCTAAGGAGGTGCTGCTTGGTATGTAGTTGGAGCCTATAACATAAATCGGATTTGTTTGGTTAGCATTTCCACCAACCGTATTATAGGAACCCTCCAAGTAGCCTCCTACGTGCGAATACCTTCTTATTCTACCACCATTATAAAAGGCCAAGTGGCCATCATTCTGAATACTGGTATACAGCGTGCCGTCACCAGATCCTTGATACCACCTTTGGATATCTCCTGAACCTGATTGTTGTGTAACATATAATGGGGAATTTCCAGAAGAGTTCCTTCTAATCCATGCATATTTCCCATCTTGTCTTTGATTTAAGCGCCAATAGTCAGTAATATTAAACTCCCCATCGTGATATAGTTTATTCCATTCCCATTGGGAACCATTTTTATGGCCTACATAAATATCGTCATTGTTGTTGCTGTTATTTCTCCAGAAAGCAAAATCCCGTGGCTCAGTTGCCCCCCTAAAAAAAACCGCTTGTCCGTACTGGGAAGGATAATTTACGGAACCTTGGGTATTTGAGGTCATTACCATACCATAAGCTGGTACATTGTAAGCTGTGAAAACAGCGTTAGCGTCAGCCTGATTTCCCCCTACCTTTATGTAGTCTCCATTAATTCCTTTAGCAAAAATACCGGCATTTGCTTCGGTATTTTGTCTACTCCTATCAGCATTAAAATAATAGCTGTTGGTGGCATCGTTATAAGCAACATAATCATTGTTGGAGGCCCCATCACCATTGAACTGGAGATAGTTCCCTCCAAAACGGGTACCGGCATTTCCATCATTTCTTACAAAAACACTGGCCTGTAGACCATCCACGGTATCGGCATCCAGTCCTGAACCCCCACCATCGTTCCCAGAATGCCAGATTTTTTTCCAATCCCACCAATTATCGGTAGTATCCCTAAGGCTTCTGAACCACAATTCGTTACCTCCAGAAATCCAATTTGCGGCTATTTGGGCGGACCCTCCAGTTCCTCTTCCCCAGGTAAGCACACTCCAGTACGTGTCCGGGGTTGCCCCCCCTAAAGGATTGGAATTAACATTGTAAGTATAGATTCCGGTATCCTTTACGTCCCTATTCACTTCTGCAGAGGAGACTCCCAAGGTGTCACGTACAAAATTCGTGGCCTGGATTCCATCCAATGTATCGGCATCCAACCCACTTCCTGCTCCATCGTTTCCGGTATGCCAGACGTTATGTGTCGTTGCCCCTTCAGTAAACCTAAAACCACTGGGGCCGATACGTAAACTTCTTGAGAGTGCGGTATTCTGTAAAACCAGCTCATTAGAACCTTCAATACTAAGCTTGGCAGATTCTGTTATCCCATCGGATTCCAAAAAGATCAAACGGGCAATATTAGAGACACCACTACCGGAACCTATGATACGCAAACGATTGTTTTTGATTCTGGGATCGACCAGTTCCAGCCCCCCATCATTCGGATTTACCTCTATCCTATTGGCTACAAGATTGTTCCAATCGTCTATAATAGCCTGCAATCCTATTACACTTGAAATGGGAATATCACCAGACAGGTTTCCCACATCAATCACTTCCGTTCCCCCCGATAGCAATTGAAAGGTGTACGTGCCATCCCCATTGTCGGTTATACCAGTAACCGCATCCTCTTCTTCAATGTTCAAAAAACTATCGATAAGATCGGCAAACTGGGTTTCCGTGGGATAGTCCCCTGTTTCGAAATAGGTTTTTAAGGTGACGTTATCTCGTTTCATGATATAATGTTTCTATTACTTCTATTTTACTAAGTATTGAATCTAACTGTTCTTGCATTTTTTCAATCTGCCGATCTTTCTCTGCCATTTTAGCTATAAGTAGATCTGTATATTTTACAGATAACTTTTTGTCATCATCTTCTACAACAAACTCAGGGTGAAATTCTTGTAATTCTTGTGCAATGACCCCCAATTGGTCCTTATCACCATTGATCCAATCAAATGTTCTCCATCTCACCGATATTGGTTTGGGCGAATAATCCTTTATATTTTTCTTTAATCTCCGGTCGGAAGAAAGAATAAAGTTGGTGGCTTGCATTGTGCCATTGGCTTGTATGGTGTAAGTAGTGCTCACGTTAGCCGTATCCGACTCTCCGTAACCAACCCTCATATGATTTGCCAGTGTCAGGAATCCATTGGTAGATAACGCCATCGCCCCCTGGGAATTGGAATGGGAACTATCACCCCACCAAAAGCCTCGATCATTATCAGAATTCATTTGAAAGGTCATGGCGAAATCATTAAGATTGCCCATGGTCATTCCCGACTGCATACCAACGCCATAGGTAGCACTGTTCCAAACAGACCATTTTACCCTAGCATTGGAGGCCGCCATAAATGCGTTGTTTCCACTAACCGTTAGATCACCCGTCATTCCCACATTACCTTCAATACTTGCCCCATTGGCATTTAATTGGTGTGTAACCCTTCCTGCCCAACCGGAACCCCAGTTATTTGGAGAGCAGTTTACTTCCAATCCAGATTCGGCATTGATGTAAACCCATTCGTTTGTCTGTCCTGTTGCTTGAGCCGCCGATTCTCCAGCATTCAATACCAACTGTTGCCCTGTTCTATTGGTAAGCGTGTTGGACATCAAACTCCCATCGGTTATGACCGAGCCCTTTATATAAGCACCATTGGAAGGAACTTTGCTTCTATCTGCGTAGGCGTTGGAAACAAGTAAGTTGTTGGTATTGATTGGTAAGGCACTCGAACCGTTTAAGAAACTAAAACTACTTCCAGAATGGTCTATCTTACCACTATCAAGAATAGTACTTCCGGTAGCAAAGCTCCCAGAAACGGTCAATATTCCTCCGGTACTTAGCTGTGCTGCGAAAGAATCGTAATTATCCCATCTCCAGCCAGAAAAAGTTCCTGCACCGCCCCTTCTCCATCTTAGATAATTATCTTCATAAGCCAGTGTATTATTACCACTGTCGCCTTTATACATAGTGAGAATACCTTGGGAATTATTATCACCAATGAATACTGAAGCGGTTCCTGAACCATTTGTTGTAAATCTATAGATTGAAGAATTATCTAATGAGTTCCAAGTAACGCCTCCATCTTCAGCAGTAACGTTTATGTAGTGAGAACCATCATACCATGCATGTTTAAAATTTCTTGTAACTCCCGTATTATTTACACCATACCAATGTAATCTTGCTTCATCATTTTCATCTCTTGCATCCGCCCTCTGGTGAGCAGGATCAGATGCGCCAACATCAAACCTAAGAACTGTCTGGATTTGTAAAGAGCTTCCTGAAAATGCATCTCCTGTATCACTTCTTAAAAACTGACTACCCTGGATACCATCTACTGTATCAGCATCCAGTCCACTTCCAGCACCATCATTTCCTGCATGCCATATTTTACGAACCGTTCCCCTGTCATTAAACTCCAATCCTCCATTGCGCTTAACAACGATATGGGAATCCTGACCATCGTTGGCACTTACATTGCCAAAAATAGACCAGCCCCCAGAGTCCATGGAGACATATGAGGTACTTCCCGGAGCACCTACCGAAAAGGATTTGCCTCCATTAAAATTGGTCATACTGATGGAAATACCTCCTGTAGTGCTCTCGTCCTGGTCCTTTTGTAAATATTGTGATGGAAAGGCATCCAAAATGGCCTGAAGGCCCACTATACTTGAAATGGGAATATCACCAAAGAGGTTGCTCACATCGATTACCTCCGTTCCCCCCGATAGCAATTGAAAGGTATAGGTACCATCTCCATTATTGGTAATGCCGGTTACTGCGTCTTCTTCCTCAATATTGAGAAAGCTGTCGATCAAATCAGCGAATTGAGTCTCCGTAGGGTAGTCCCCTGTTTCGAAATAGGTCTTTAATGTAATATTGTTTCTTTTCATCTCATTCCATTAAGGTATTGTAAGTATGCTTTCCTCCCTACTGATCATGCCGGCGGTATTCTCTACCACCACCTTAAAATGATGATAGATATTTTGGTTGTCGTTAGCTACATCTTCTACCACCAAGAAATTTGCTCCCAGATCAGTGGTTTCCAGAGGCACGGACACTGTTTGTTCATTGGAAAGCACTTCGTGAATCTTCGCCCACTGGCCTTGATTGTTCATTTTATACAGGAGGTATTTTGGATTGTAGGCTGTTTTTTCCCAATTCAACACCACATTGGGCAATTCAAAATTGGCATTCACCGCATCTGCGGTATAATTTACATCAGGTGCTATGGGATTTTCATTTTCTACAATAGCAGATACCATCAGTTTTGAGGCCTGAGAAGGAACATAATCTGTAAGTACGATGTTAGAATCATCTTTATCGGTATACTGTATCTCCCGTAATACAATCACACGATAGTACAAGGGATCTCCAAAAGGAATTTCTGTCAAATCAGAAAAATCGTCTGTAATTTCCCAAATATCAGATGCCAACTGGCTACTTTGTTCCAAATCAATCTCCCGGATTAAGTTCATACTTCTAGGGGACAAGGCATCTGAAGCTGATAGTGTTCGATACAACGCTATTTTTTTTATTCCTTCCACCTTTGGATAAGCATTGATTTCTATCCTCATTTGAGCGGGAATCCCTAGAATTTCATTTGCTAAAACTGGGACAGCTTTTTTAATTCCTGGAGCAATGGGAGCATTGGTGTTAACTAATTTTACGGGGCCTAGTATTGGACTGAATTCACTAAGTGCCATTCGATTTCCCACTTCCCGTACCGCGTAGAAGTACACATTGTTTGATGTACCATCCAACCCGAAGTCGGTAAACTGCACCCTATTAGAGGCCACAATTTTGGCCATAGGTGCCATGTCAAATTCTGAGGAGTTATTTGGGTCCAGTAAGGAGCCATTCCTATCCCGAACTACTTGAGGTTTACCTACTGGTGTGAAGTCTGGATTGTCATCTATGTATTCATATAGCATTGGGATCTCAGTCAAGGGGGTAAATGTGGAAAGTATCGCATTTTTGATGCGATCGGTCATATTACCGGGATCAATATTTCCGGGGGTTTCTCCACCACTGAATAAACTTTCGTTGTCAGGATTTGGAAGACGATAACCACTGGCATCCTCTGGATAAATGGCAAAAAGGCCATCGGTTTGAAATGATCCCTGGGGATATTGGTAATCAAAGCCCAGTACATTTTGCCATCGATTTCCTAGGAAAGCAGGGTCTGCATTCCCAAGTTCCTGTTTCACCGTTTCAACGGTTTGCGTGCTATACAAGGCATTTAAAATGGCATCGTCTTCACTTCTGTAGTACTGCACCCCATGAGGTGTATGTGTAAATTGTGTGGTCAAGGTATAGGTGGCCTTGCCAAAACTGTCGGGCCGAGTGGCAAACAAAGATCCTACGGGAAGTTCCGGGGGTAGCGATTCAATCACTTCCTGGGCAAAAAAGACGGTAGGGGTGGAAATCCTTGACAAATAGCTTCCGGAATTCCCCAATGTCCTGAACCCAAAGCAACTGTATTTAATACCTTGACCAAGGGTGGGCAATACGGTATTTTCTGTGATTCCCGTGGTGGCATCCGAATAGATATAGACACGATAGCCCGGATAATAGTTAACCTCCAACGTACCGGTTTGAATGGGGTCATATTCCGGGGCTGTAGAAAAGCTGTTATCCATAAAATACACTACAAGATTGTTTGCAGTACCGATATTTTCAGTTTTGAAGACATCAAGTGCCTTTCGAGATCCTGTTGGATTTCCTACGGTACGAATACGTACAATTCCATTGTGCCACTGTACCGGATGTGTCCCGGCGTTCTGTGGGTGGTTCGCCAGCTGGGTAGCCGAAAAGGTTGCCTTGTATGCTCCTCGATGCTCCAAAATGGGTTGATTACTACCATCAAAACCTACGGTTTGCAGCACCTCTTCCACTACGGCATCCCCCCAGATCCCACGTGATTTTTCCACCAATTGCTCCGGGCCATCATCGGGGCCTTCTCCTTCCACCAATTCCCGGTGTACGCTCCAATTGTCTCCAATTTGAACTTTTAACGGATGTGGATTAGGGCTTCCCCAACTGGATGCGTTCAACAGGTTTTCTACGGCGATGAACATGCCGTCTGCCATTATGGTTGGGGCTTGCAGTTCTTCATTTGCAGCCGGGACGTCGCTGTTAAGCAAGCGGTCCGAAAGCTGTTTTTTATAGACGGTAAAGTCAGGGCCCGAAGTCCCTGAGGTTACTTCATAGATGATATATTCCGTTTCCTCCAACACGAATACCCCACCTACAAAGTTCGAGAGTTGTGACCCCGGAATGGATGGGGTCAGCGGCTCCCCAGTACTATCCAGGAGATATTCGCCTGTAGTAATAATGGAGAGTACTTCATTCGTAGGGTGGTCCTGAACACCTAGGGCCCGCCCTGTAACATTTAAGGGCAATTCTTCCCGAAAATAGAGTTCTATTTCATCCCCAAAAATTTCCTGGCTGTCCGGAAAAATAGCATTGGCATCCAACGGATCTGTAGCGCCAGCCATATTTTCGGGGGTGACTTTATACATCAGTAGTTCCTGACGGGTATGGTAGTCAAACACTAGGCGAATTAGGGTCTTATCACTACCTAAAATGTTGGACAGCAATTGCTGCTCAGCCGCCGAGGTTAGCAATAGCGGGGATTCTTCGACTACCAATAGTGCGTTCCGATTATGAGGTGGAATCAATTGGTCCTTTGGCTGAATAGTCGTCACTATGTTCCACTGTACACTACTTTGCACCGCTCTGGAGAACCAGTTGATCCCGTAGGAACCATACACATGCTCGCCAGTGGCCCGTTCCCGGTGTACAAACAAGGCCACGCCTTCATCGGGAAGCGGTAATTCCACCGTTTCGTTATGCGGACTTTGTCCAGAGGGTACTGCATTTAAATATTGGTCCGTATTGGGCAATTCCGGCTTTCTCCAATCCGCTTCCCCAACGGCTTTGTATTCGATTCCCGCAAAAACCGCTTCTGTATTTTCAACACTATTGAATTCTGTGGTGCTGATATAAAAACCACGATCCACATATACGTTTTCAGGTTCGTCCACAAATAAGGAGATGAACCGCGCTTTACCATCTTCGGTATAACCATCTGGATCTGTCAGCGGAAGACTTTCCTGATTGTTCCCGTTATTTGGAAAAAGTCCGGGAATTGGCGCCTTTAAATTGACCGGTAATGGCAATCGCTCATCCAATTTTGAGGTGGGGACGGTAATATAACGATGTTCGGTATCTTCTGCTACCAAACTTCCATTTTGCAGGGAAACTTGTGTTTCGTATACTGCCATGTAAACAAATGCATCATTGTTTTGCACTGCCGCATCCACATCCAAATGTCCTAATCCCAACATACGGGCCACATGAAAATCGAATGCCGCTTGTTGTAAAAGCGTTAAGTTGGAAAGTTCAAAGGTGTTTTCCTCGTCTGTCGCCCCATCTGGTGCTATTTCATCAAACTGATACGTTTCTAAGGCGGCAGGGTTATTGATATCATTGCTTAAGGTTACATAGTCTTGTACCGTTTGCTTGATGCTGCTTTGGGTCACCGGGTTGATCACATTCCACTTATCCCTATAGTTTTGGATGTTGACAAAGGCATCATCGTTATAGCGGGGCCATTGGCCGTTAACGGCATCGGTTGTGGGCTCTAGACGATTGAATACCTCGCTATCTGTAGTGGACAAGGAGAAATTACCAAGGGCCGTCCAGCCGGCACCATTTTCAATACTGTCTGCCAGGGTACTGTAGAAATCTAAGGTGATACTGGTAATCTCACAATCCGTTGGGCGAAACCGGAAACTACGGCCATTCTCGGTCACTGTTCGGGTATTAGATAGGGCAGCTGTTCCCGTAAACGTCTTTCGGGCCATTATCACCTTGTCGGCCGTAAGGGTGTTTGCTTCTACCGATAGCACTTCCGTTTCCACAACTGGCGATGCCCCGGGATTGGTTCCAAAGGCAACAGAGAAAAACAACTCGTTTTTGCTTTCCAATTCTAAAAGTTCATTGCCGTAGGCGGCCATGAATTGGGCGGACTGCGTTAAAGGATTCAGGGTTGCTCGTACTGAACTGTATTTTGTCCTGTTCCTGAAGTAGAGATACACTTTGATGTCGTTCACTTGGTAGATCCATACGGCTCGCCGATTCTCTACAGCCAGCGGGGGTTGGGTCAAATCAAAGGCGGTGGGCACAGCCACATAGGGCGTCCGAAAGAGCTGTACAAAGTCATCCGGTTTGTTGTAGTTGGCCGTAGAGGTCGCCAGATTTCCTTTAGGAAGGTGCTTGATTAAATCTCTTTTTAGCAACCATCGCAAATGTATCCCGGCTAGACTACCGTCCGCCCCTGTAGATCCTGCAGCTTGAAGGTAGAGGTGGGGGGATTGAGGCACTCGGATAATGACCTCTTCGAAAATCACCTCAACAGTATCCGTAGCATTTTCACCATTTATGGTAAACGAAAGTAGCGCCGTCCCTGATGAGTTTGATGACGTCAATATAGCAGTGTACGTCCCATCCCCATTGTCAGTCGTAGTAGTTAATGTTCCTTGATCGGTACCGATTACCACAGTTGCTCCACCATTCGTCCAATTAGTCCCTGCATAATCCTTAAGCTGGACGGTTATTGTTGATGTGGATATACCATCAGCATTAATTGTTGTGGGACTCGCCGAAATTGTACTGAGAACAGTACTGATGGCTGGCACAAAAGTAACCTGCGCAGTATCCGTGCCGGACACTCCATTTACAGTAAAAGAAAGCAGCGCTGTACCTGGTGAAGTAAATGGAATTAAAGTTGATACATAACTACCGTCTCCAAGATCGGTCGTGGGTGTCAAACTCCCATTAGTGGTACTTATAATTACAGTTTCCCCTCCTGTTGGTATGTCTTGTCCTGCATAGTCTTTAAGTTGAACCACTATGGCAGAGCTGGATATACCATCATCCGCATTAATTGTTGTGGGAATTGCCACAATAGTACTAAGGTCAACATTAACCAGCTGATTAAAAACAACCTGAGTTGTATCTGTAGCTGTTTCACCATTTATAGTAAATGAAAGCGTCGCTGTCCCTGATGTTGTTGACGATGTTAAAGTAGCCGTATATGTTCCATCCCCATTGTCCGTGGTTTCACCAATTGTACCTGTAGAAGTAGAAATAACTACTGTTTCCCCTCCACTAGCAAGATTGGTCCCTTGATAATCCTTAAGTTGTACCGTAATCAATGACGTGGATGAAGCATCTGCACTAATTGCACTTTCTGAGGAAGAAATTGTGCTTTCATCTAAATCATAGGTTTGGGGGCAAATCTGTACAATCTTATCAGAGACAATGTTCCGCAACTCCACATTATAGTTAACTAGGTCAGGTATTGAGTATTGTCCAAACTCCCTTGTAGGTACTTGAAATTCTGTTCCAACTACGGTTTGGAATGTATGATTAACATCCGTAAACGTCACACAACTAGAGGCTAAATCGACAGTCGTTTTGAGAATTTTGGTTTCTTCAGGAGTGTAATATGTAAATAATAAGAAATCACTAAATGGCGTAAATAACCTTGTGCCAAAATTATTTGATTCCTTTATCCATTCTACACCATTTAAATTCTGATTGACTTTGCAAACGAGTGTTCTTTTAGGATTGACAGTTGAACTTGTTTCAGTTAAAAAATAAAGTCTATCATTTGCTACATATGTTTCAAGTGAACTGTATGAATAGGCGGTGTTATTCAACTCAATCCAATATACATTAAAATCAGATATATTATTATTTAATAAATCACTGAAATTGAGAATATAGAAGCCTAAATTTTCTGTTTGATTGTGATGGGTTACAATCAATTTTGAATTAATTTTCCCCAGTCTTGGTTGACCATGCGTATTATAAGTGCCTGAAGAAACAAAATTATAGGCCTGCAATTCATTTAAATTATCATCAAAAACCAATAGTGTTCCTAAAGTAGAGTCCACATATAAAACGAATATGAATCCACTATAGATTTCAATATCACTGATCAAGATGTAATTGTTTGGATTCCCGACAGATGTTCTGCCCTTTTTCCTGACTATATCACCATTTTCGTCAATAATTAGTACTTGATAGTACCCCCAAACTACATATTGATTGTTTAGATAGGTATGAAGTAGACCTTTTGTGAAATTCTGATAAAAAGAATTAAAAACAGAGTCATAATGTTTTTGCCATACTAGATTTCCAAAAGAAGTAATTTTGCAAAGAAAGAGCTTAGGTTTATTACTATCGTTCCAATCTGAAAAAGTTCCATAACATATAATTTCGCCAGGCGTATGCCCTTCCATGATATAATACAAATGAGGGCCGCTCCTGCTTTGTCCAACGTCTTTTAATTCAAATTCCCAAATAATATTGAAATTCAAATCTGTTTTTATTATCCTTTTATGATAGTTGTTGTACCAATACAAATCATCACCAATTCTATTGAGTAATACCGGTGTAAATGAATTATTAGTAGTTGGGTGAGGGTATATTTTTACAAAAAACTCATCCATAATGCTTTCTGACTTTAAGAGTTAACATTTAAATTTTCCACCAACACCTCACTTTGCTGGGTATAACTACTTCCATTCCACAGCAAATAGCGGAACCGTATCCGAAGTGCCGTATTGGTAATCTTTTTATTGCTCCGCATGATCAATACTTGAGCATAATCCTTAGAGTGTACTACTTGATATTGAACATCCGGATCATCATTGGTGTTGTTCAAGACCTTTAGGGTCTCTTTCATTTCAGTTGCGGGTATCTTGGGATTGTTGAACGGTTCTGGATTACGAATGAGTAGGGCAACGGTATCCCCAGTATTTTGGTCGACGATAGCATTGAACTCTGTACTCTCTGCTGGGGGTAAGGGGGGCATCCCAAACACCCCTTCCATGGTACGGTCAAAATAATCCACGTAACTACTTTCCAGGGCCTGTGCAGCCGCATCTGGGCTACCGGAAATCAAACTGTACGCAGTATCAATGGTAGCTGCGGGCAGGTCCAATGTAATTTTGAAAATAGCCGGTCGTTGGTTGCCATTGCCATCATCCAACAAATAACTGCTCACCTGTTCTGCAAAGTTGGCATAGCGGGAAGTCTGGAAGCAGTAATTATGGACTTCTACCACAGTGCCACCATAAACATTATTTACCAAAGCGGTGTACAATTTTCGGGGCTGTAGATTGGTTAATGTCATGGTACGAACTCTGGTCTTGGGTAGAATCCGATTGCCTCCGGTAACCACACAGGTAATATCGGGTTGAGGTGACTGTGTCTCATGATGGGCCCCCTTAAGATTGTTCCATAGTAGTAAATGTTGGGGTTCCAAAGGTTGTTCATCATTGATCCATTCTTCATTCCCTCCCGGTACCAGGCTTTCATCCCAATCGACAGGTAAAGGATAAGGGATTAAGGTGTCATTTACCGGGTCTTTGATGATGATCTTCATCTCCGAAGCGATCTCTGGGAATCCGGTGGCAAGCGCTGGCCAGGTCGCAAACAAATGATAGGTCTGCGGCCGCACAAAGAACAATTGTAGCTTCGCCTCGGCATTGCTGTAAAACAAGGGTTTGGAACGCAAAAGATTACCATCCGCATTGGGATAGGACCGGTTATAATCAATATAGTTTTTTAGATTGGTCAAGGGATATTTATCCGGGTTAACCAACAACCCTCCCAATCGTTCACCACCATAGGTCACTCCCGGTGAATTGTGATAATGGCCCAAGGGTCCAACTGTTCGAAAACCATAATAGTAATGGTAATTCCCAGTTGGACTAGTTGTATCATTATCAACAGTATCTTTAAGGTTTAAATGGATATAGTACCTGGTGTCCGGTCGCCATATAGGCGCAATAACCTGGGATTGAGCGGCCGTTGCCAACTCAAAATCGGCCTCGATGGCATCTTTTCCAGGAATATTTCTATTGAATTCAAAGTCTTTCTCCGATAACCAGCATACTTCATGGACCAAGGTGGTACACTCCCTATAGTCTTGAATCGAATCCAAAACCACATCCGTGGCACCTACACAAAAAGTAGTACCTATCTGCATTTGACCTATGCCCCCTGTTAGTACGTTACCTGCCACATGGCCTGTACAACCACTTTGGATAAGACTAATAATCTCTTGTTTTTTGGTCTCTATTTGGGTAGTATCCAGTTGGTCCTCCAATACCAGCTCACCACTTCCACTATTTAGAAAATCATCGAATGCTTGGTCATAAAAACCTTCGAGTTCCTCGTTCAATGCATTAATCTGTTCAATATTCAAAAAATCAGGTTGTATGATGACCCGACTGATCGACTGATTGGTGTTTTCATACACCAGTTCTTGCGCCAGTTGTGCTCGGGTCCTGTAGACATTCTCTACCAGTTCATAGCCCACTTCCAGGGAAGTATCATTGATTACGGAACGGTACATAGAAAAGGTCACCCCTTCCGCAACGGTCGATAACTTGAGGGTGATTTGAGGTGAGGGATTAGGCAAACGCACCTCCACGGACATAAAGTTGTAGATCTCCAGGGATTGGGCATATCCAAAACCGTTGGTTTTATCCACAACCGTAGCGTTGTAGGTATCCGCCAAGCTTTCCACAAAAATGGGCCCCTTGACCCAAAAAGCCATTTTACCTGCGGTGTAAAAGTTTTCTATATTTCCACCGGAATTATCCTCAGTCAAAAAAGCCACATAGGAACCACCCAATGTTTTCTTTAGCCAATTGGCGCACTCCGGAACCAATACGGGGGTTTCACAGAACAAAGATGCTGCGGTGACCCCCAAACGTTCAGGTGTAAACCAGCCCGGTTCTCCCAATTGTGTGTAGGAAAACGGATTATCCCCTAAAATGCGTAAGGCATTGTATTCCCTACCTGTTTTCTGCCAATGCCCCAATTTCAGATTGGCTATGGTTTGGGTATCCAAATCACTGGCGTCTGATGCCAAAGCGGCATACGGATTATAGTCTTGCCAACTGCTACCGTTCCATGCCTTGATTTCAATATCTTCGACTGAGTATTCATGCCTTACCTGCCGTACTTCCTTGCCCCGTACTGTTTTTTGTGGTGGAATCAGCTCTATAAAATTATTGGGAGCCGCATTGACCCCACCTGTTTTAGCCGCTACTGGATTGGGGTTCATGGCCTTTTCAAATTTGATATCAATATAGGTGTCCAAGGGTAAGAACGTATTGTTGAACACAGGACTATTCGCAGAAGGCGACCATGTACCTGACGTAATATCTCCTTTTAACTGCTTGATTTCAAAAACATCACCGGTCAACATATGTATTCCTTTGGCCCAATCCGGAGACCCATAAAGTCCAGCAGAAGGAAGTGGTGGAATAGGACTGCGATCCACAATGCGGGATTTCTCCCACTTTAACTCGACCCTACCACAGAAACGAATTTTAAAGAATCCAACCCGTACTTTTACACATAAACGGAACTTGCCATAGATAAGGAAAGGTTTGGCCGCTTCCACCCCAAAAACCAGATCCAATCCAATGTAGACACTGATAATTTTTACATCTACTTTGGCTTCTCCGCCTGCGGCTAAATAACCGCCCAATTGTGGTCGTTCAAAGCTGATAAAGCCCCCTACTTCAATATAGGCATAGGCACGCACCCGAACAGGGCCATATTTTTTGTCAAATTCAAATTCTGCCCGTGCCCCCGCTTCAATACCCCTTCCGGACAATTGCAGATAGGTCTGTGCCGTAAAAAGGGTGAGCAGGCGTGCCGATATGGGTTCTTGACGTGTCCCAAAATTAACATACCAAGCCGAGGGGTTGTTGAAGAAGAAACCGGCCTCTACCCTAGCCCGCATATCCAGGATCCAGCCATTGTTTTTCGGAATCCTAAAATCAGCCCCCAAGCCTGCTTCTATGGAATCATCCCCAATGGCCAAAAAGGCAAAGAAGGGAGGTTCGTCCGTATCATCCAATTCCAACCGTTTGGCCAGGATACCGGCCTTCCCTTCAATAAAGAAGAGGCTCGGGATGGACAATAACATAAAGACCCTAAAGTTGATGATCCTATCATTCCCATAAGTTGCAAAAGAAGCCCCAGCACCAATGGATACCGGATCCTTATAATCCGTTGTCTGTTCAGGACCACTAAATTTATCGATATTGATGCCTCGTTGCGGGTATACATAGTAATCGTACCAGCTATCCTCTCCAGAAACCAATCCAATAGCTTCCTTTTCAGCTACGTAGCGATATCCCAATAGTCCACGGAAACCAAATACCCCCAAACCTGTGGCGGCCAAAGGTATGGGTACAGGGATTTCCACATTGGCATCGACCACAAAGGCCGGGTAGCTGGGTTGCAATCGCATCTCTGCACTTCCACTTACGCCCAGCTTAGGGAGTTTTACGGATATGCCTCCAGCATATTCCGGGGATACCCCAGGTTCCGGTATGGAAAGATAGCCCTTGATTATGGCAGTGGCCGTACTGGGAGAAGCATTCCCAGGGATGATAATGTCCACCTCGACCGTGCTAATCCGGATATAGGAATGATGGGGTTTGCCATGGGTATCGTCATCATCCACGGTATAATAGTAGCGGACTCCGTCGCCTCTGACCTCAACCCCCAGTGGATTGAGGTTCAATGCCCCATCAAAGCCCCAACACTTGTATTCCCTCAATACCCCATTGTACTCTTGTTGGTGGGAGGAAAAATTAAGGTTGGTAATACTCATTTTGGCAGGACCCAAACATATTCCGAAGTTGGTCGGCAATGGAATAACGCCTCCCACCACTTCAAAATTTCCATTGCTGTAGATACGTACGGCAGGTAGTGCTATTCGTATGTTATCGCCTCCCGTGTCATTACAAAGTAACTTGTTCATAACGGGGTTGGTAAACTCCAGTTCGGCCGTAGTGCCGATAAAGAAATTCCCATCTTCACTCCCCAGTTCCACGCCTTGGATGTACAATTTTAGTACTTCTGGAATCTCAATAGGGGCAAAACCATCTTGTTCCGAAGCGGTCAGTAAGAAATCACCGTCAGCATCGAGGTGGCCCCTAATTTCCACCTCGGCATCATTGCCATTGGCGTCTTTAAGGCGCGGTATCTTTAACCCTCCCAAAATATTGGAATTGGTCACTTCCCCTTGTTTAAACGTAATGTCGAAGGACGTGAACCATGCTTCAAAGCCATTTTGCCCGATTCGTTTTGTTAAACGCGGCCTATTAAGCACATCACTGGTATCGTATAGCGAGTTTAGATACGTATAATAGTCCAGTGGATTTTCATAAGTTACGGTACTGCCACTATTGGGTGTTAGACGTAATGGGAATACCAATTGACTGGCCTGTTGGGTTTCCAACTGCGTTTTTAATGCTGCGTGGTCGGCAATATCGGTTGTTACCAAATTCCCATTACCATCCCTATGTGTGGTCTGTATCGGGTATTCAAAAGCAAAATAATCGGTATAATAATTGGTGATGGTACCATCCGCATTTCTAAAGGTTTGGGTTTCCAAGGCAATGGTTCCGGATAATCCCCCGGTTCCCATAAGAAGGTCATATGCCGCAATTTTTGCGGTTACCCCTCCAACGACCGAATCGTCGTTGAACCACTTTTTCGGTAAGGTAATCGCCGCATATTGCGCATATACCCCTCGAAAACTTGGGGGACGGCCATCCCTGTCCGCTTCAACAATATTTTGGTTTTCACTCAAGTCTACCTTTAGGCGGTCGATTTCAAGGATTAAGCCCGTATTGCCTATCATGGCCGGAGTAGTACTGGTCAATGCAATATCCAAGGCATAACCTACCCCTTGGTCTGAGCTAACATAGAACAAGGCCTCCCCAAACCGGAATCCCGCCCTAGGTTCTCCTGTAGTCTCATCAGATACGGGGATGACGTCCAAACTTATCGGATCTATAGGCTGTAACATTTTTCGGGGAAAATCTATTCCTGACGATAGTGCCAAAGTAGCACGGAACTTGGGCAATATAAGATTACGCAGATAGGCTTCCAGATCATCTGTGGGCAAGAGCACTTCGAAAAAAGTGTTCAGCTTTACCTTGGTACCTTCCAGATTACCCGCGGTAAGGATATAATTTTCAAAAACAGCCGTTGTTGGACTTTTGCCCAAATCCTGGTCTATTGCCGTCAATAGTTCGGGCATGGGGTTAAAGCCTGTTGGCTCCGTGATGGAAAGGCCCAGATCGGTAATAAATTGCTGTACCAAACTGGTATTGTTATCAACCGGTACAGTAAAAGTGTTTATGGCATTGGCGACCACCTGTGATTCCGAAATCTTCAATACCTCTAATGCCAAATCATACAGCGCTTCCGCTGAAAATGAAAAGTCATCTATGTTGAAGGAACGCAGGTAGGCCAAAATAGGCCATTCGTATTCCACGGTAATAGGAAAAGAGGAAATAGTAGTATCCGACGCATCTGGATTCAGTGATAGAAAAATACCTGTTCCGGGAATCTCTAGATCCATTCTGTTTTTGGATACGATACGAAGGCTGTAATAGGCCCTATCCCCATAGATACTCTTCGAGTACTGAAGGTCTTTATAATGGATGTTGTCCAATAGCCCCGCCAAACCTTCTTTTAAAAAACCCAACAGATCGGGCAGTTCTTCTGCCGTAATGACCATGGAGAGGGTGGGATAGTAACGAGAGGTGATGGCTACTTCAGGCATTTTATTCTTTTTTTAGGGTCCTACATTTTGGGTTGATAGCGTGTACAATACAAGCTACCTATCCATAAAATTAGGTGATGCCCCTGGGGATAAGCGATGGCTTTTCCATCGAATGTTGATGGTTTTTGGGTTTTAACTTTAATTTAAAATATGAGGGATGGAAGGGCCATTACTGCATGAAGGTTTCCCTCACTAGCGCTCGTCAGTGACTAGTGGCGAGTATGAGTGAACCGTTAAAGAATTATGTGACCAGAGGGTTATCAAACAGAAATTGATAGACTTTTCTGGCCAGTTGCAAACTGGAGGTAACGGGGGAATCTAATTGATATATTTTTTGATTGGTTTCAACTAGTATTGAGAATGTCTTTTTTTGAATAATTGCTGGCTATCACCGGAGTTATATTCTTTCCATAACAAGTCAATTTCGTCCTGACTTGGGATATTCATAGTATTGCCTCCACAACGGTCATCGACGTAATCTAAAAAATCATCATCCATAGATGGAAGTATAAAACTATTGTACTTCGGATTTCTACTAACCTCCATATTACTAATTATGAAATAGCCTCCATATTGGCTTATTGTTCCTCCTCTTTGTACAATTCTCATCACTGGTAGATAAAGATGGGGTAGGGAATTATATTTTTTCAGTTGTTCACTGTCCTCAAAAATCTCCCAATATATGAATAGGTAAATAAACAAATAATCAAACCCCCTATACTTGCTAGTGTTGAAATTAGTTTTATCCAAGTCGTTAACCCTAAACTCATCTATGTCTTTAAAGCTCTTGTAATTTTCTGGAAATATTAAAGGCAATAAATTTTGCTGACTTCGTTCTTTGGGCGGAGAAACAAAATCTCTGCCCAATTCTTTCCACCATAAAATAAGCCTTCTTCTGTACTCTTTGAACAAAAGAATATGTGATATTCTGGAACTTTTTTCAAGTTTCCCAAGCGGTAAGATTTTTTTTAATTCCTTTTGAAATTTTTTATCTATCTCTTTCATGGTAAGCGATATATTTCCTTTAGTGTAGTTATAATCTCATCAATATTACTGAAGTTTTCAAAATCCGGTTGAGTATTACATCTTATCTATACCAATAATAAAATTTTAGCATTCGTTTTTGATTCTTAACAAAAAATCCTCTAGAGTATTAACCTAGAGGATTCCAAAAATCTTAGTCTATGCTTTGCTCAGTATTTATCCAATAGCCTCGTACTCTTTCCACAATAAATTCAACTCTTCTTGCTTTGGCACATTATCATCATTATTCCCACATTTTTCATCGATAAAATCTAAGAAGTCATCTTCGATAGAGGGTAATCTATAATCAAAATATTTAGGCTTTCGGCTAATATATTTCCCATTAATCATTATGGTTCGATCTACTTTTCCAATAGTTCCTCCTCTTTGAAAGATTTTTACAATATTCTCATACGGATCTGGAAGGTGTGAATACTTGCTAAAATCTATTTTATCAATATACTCACACCAGTAAATACACACATATACATAAAGTGCATGTAAATTACCAATTTTACTTTTTTCTACAGTCTTTATTTTTGAATAAACATATTCTCTGAATTCTTTAGAGGGATGGCTATGACTTTGATAATATCCCTCATCAATAAACTTTATTAGATTGGGGTATACACTCGTAAATATTGAGTAACTAAAAGGCAATGCTCTAAGTTCATTATTCCAAATGAACATTTTTCCAATAAAGTCTTTAAACAGTACTATATTTGAAACCACGGTATTAATTTTGTCTATCTTCTTCCCTCTTGCCGACACCCTATTCATAATATCATACTCCTCTATTTGCAAGAAAAACTTATCCACCAAAACTTTAGATTGCTTTTTCATAACTCAATTCAATTCATGTATTTGTTTAATTACATCAACTATTGCATCAATATTAGTGAATCCACTCAAATCAGGATCAGAAATCGATATACTTTCCAAGTATTGCATTTCTGTATTATAATAAAATCTTGTTCCATCCACTAAACCTGGTCCTTGTGCCACTATGTGATGCGCTCCAAATTCGAATGAAGTTGGTTTCCCCCGCTACCGCTAGTCTATGACTAGTGGCAAGTATGAGTGAGCAATAAAAGAAATTCAAATGAACAAATTGCCATTACTACCATATCCTACCTTTTGTACATTTAAGAAATGAGCAGAAACTATAAGTTCCATAACCCTACAGCCCCATATTTTGTCTCTTTTGCAACCGTATATTGGTTGGATGTTTTTGTACGGCAAAGATATCTTGAGGTCTTGGCAGCTTCAGTTGATTATTGTAGGAAAGAAAAGGGTATGGAACTCTATGCCTATTGTTTTATGCCAAGCCATGTCCATTTTATGTTCCGGTCAATGAATGGAGACCCATCGGGTTTGATAAGGGATTTCAAAAAGCATACGGCCAAGGCTATTGTCAAAGTAATTGGAGAAAACCAACAGGAAAGCAGGAAAGAGTGGCTGCTATGGATGTTCGAAAGAGCGGGCAAAAAGAAGGCCAACGTGAGCAAATACCAGTTTTGGCAGCAACATAACAAACCTATAGAGCTTTGGAGCACTGAGGTCATCAAACAGAAACTGGATTATATACACAATAATCCTGTGGAGTCAGGCTTTGTTCTCAAGCCAGAAGAATGGAAGTACAGTAGTGCCAGAAACTTTGCAGATGACCATACCGTTCTAAAAATTGATGAAATGGGTTTTCTTGGGTAGGCTGTCTTGCCACCAGTTGCAAACTGGCGGTAGCGGGGATAGGGGGCTGTATTTTAACAAATTTCAAATTATATTCTTCGTGTTTGGCCATTATTGTTGCAAGTAATCCCTCCAAGCTTCCACTATTACCTTAAAATCTACTGTTGGTAGAACAAAATCAGGGTTTATGGTTTCGTCATCAAAATAATCATCTACATCTTTATAAATTTTGGTGTCAGGAAGTTCAATATTAGCAAGTTGTAGGCTTTGGGTTGCCCCTCCTCCCAATGATGCAACCCCTGTAAGTACATCATTAACACTTTGTAACAACCTATTTGCTTCGCTCAAACTATAATGGTCATTTATATATTGCGCCAACCACATATTTTTGGTAGTGATTAATGCCCTATCACCAACCGGAGTTGAAATATTTACTTCGTAATGCTCTAATATTGTCAATTAAACTATTACAAAAAATTGTTAAAAAACAGAACTCCCTTATATTGGTTGCAAGTAATCTCTCCATGCTTGCAATAAAACTTTAAAATCCTGAATTGGTATTGTTTGAAGAATCAAATCTTCATCATCAGGCAAATCTCCATAAATTTTCACTTCAGTTTGATCAAGAAAAGCCGAAAATGCATCTTGAGATTGAAGAACATCATTTAAATCGTCAATTGTACCTGAATTTAGAATGTAATTATCCAAATCGTTGAGCATATCCTGCACATGTGCAACATTTATAGTGTCGTCAAGAAAGTTTGCGAATGCCCCACCAATACACGTTTTTCTTGTTTCTCCCGTATCTGGCTTCAATTTTTCGACAAAAGAAACTTCATATATATTCATTAAGCTAATGACTTGTTCGTTCATTACTTGATTTTTTTTTAATTTAAAAAATTACCTCTGGATAGGCTGTGATTAAATCACCATTTGATTTAGTTAATACAATCAAATTTGTACCATCTGTCAATTCTAATTCCAGTCTAATACTTCCACTGTTCAGCAATTGTCCTCCACCGTCACTTTTACTTAATGCCAAAGCTACTTCTTCGTTAATTTTTTGTTGGCTCCACGTATCAGGAAAAAAAGTTGAAACTTTCGGGTTAGTATATTCACTGTTATTAATTGGATTTTGCCAACCATTCCCTGGTTTTTTCCGATACTTAGCAAGATAATATCCATTGGCATTAGGTCCTTCTAATATACTAACAAGTTCTATATCTGAAGGAATTGGAGGATGCAAAGAGTGCAATCCAGTGGCTCTATGTTTTTTTATATTTGGAAATCCATTAGCTACAAAAGTTTTACTTGGAGACAAGGAAGAAACATCAACAGTTAGATTAGGATTTAAATCCCCTTTATACAAATGATCCTGGAACGGTTGTGAAATTCTGATTCTTCTATATTGGGAAAGAAAATCAACACTTTGTCTAACTTCAATCAGTTCGCTAATCTCTTCCCATTCATCAATTAAATCTGGCGGCCCTATCAATTCTTGAAAAATCTCATCAGAAGCATCTTTGAAATCAAAATAAAAATCATGCTTTTTAGCCTCGGTAAAACCATTCAATTTATTTACTACATCTGTTAGGTTTCTGTTGTTCAAATCAATGATAAAATCATCATAGAGCTTGTTTATATCCGCAAGGTTGACTAGCTCATTCCATGGGTCGTCATCAAAATTTGTGGGTTTGCCACCCGGCACAATATCACTTGCCGAGCGACGAGCCATTTGAGTGGCCAAAAAATCACCCGACAACGACGCCACCTCTACCCAGAACAATACTCTTTTAAGTTTATCGCAAAAGTCAGCATCCCCATCACAATTGTTATCAGTATAGTTTAGATAAAAACTGATGCTCCCTGAAGAAAGTTCTAAAATACCCAAGGCCAATTGCCCTAGTTGAGATAGCGTTCGCAAATGCCTAAGTCCAGCAATGGCACCAATACCGGAGATTATGGAGGCTACATCCAACATAAAGCCAATCTGGGTATGAAAATCTTCATCATCCCCCTTATCGTCTACATACTTTAGAAAAAAAGGAGGTATGTAATTATTATCAGGTGGAAGTTGCACAGCAGTATCTTGCTGTGTGCTAAGTAAAGATATGGGTTGAAAGAAGTCGTATGTAGTGGATTTTCTATCGGCATAGACAGGTCCAAAATCACCTATAGCAGTAAGGTCTTCGACCCAATAAATACCATCTCCCCCATCACTAAATAGAAAAGAGAAATTTTCGTAGAATATACCTCCCGACTTTACTGACTGATAGTTTAATAAGGCAGGTCTGTCAGTTATGCTGTAAGGTCTACCGAAACCTCCAGAGGCGACATCTGTACCCCATTTCGTTATAACATTTTCATCATATGCTCCATTCCGGTATGGATTATAGTTACTATTCACCCAAAGAGCATAAAGAGCAAAAACCAGCTTTTTTCTATTGTCTTCACCCCCTATTAATAAAATTGCATCATCAACTCGATTATACAAAAGTTCAAACAGTGATACGTAGTTTTTATTGGATTCTCCATTTTGGAATCTCTTTTTTAAGCCATCTAAAAATTTAGTAATCTCATCTGTGTTAGCCGGAGAGGGATTATTCAAATCAAAAGCACTGACGATTTTTAAGACCAAAAACTCTTCATTAAAACCCTCTTTTCCAAACCAGAATTGCTCAATGGGCTGTAGGGCCAAAGGTTCCAACATACGGAGTTTTTCCTCCGTAGTCAATACTTTTAGGGCCTCGATATCCAAGGCACGGGCCACTTGACACATTTTCTCCGCTGTACCGCCACTTTGTATCTTCTCTTTGTTCTCTTTAAAATTTCTGATATAGGCCTTTATGTAATCGCGGTAGGCCTTAAACTGTGCATTGCCCCAATCATTGTAGGGCTCCGTTTCAGAACTCCAAGTAGTTTGTTGTTGAGGGTATGCCACCGAGGGAAACGAACCCAACCCGATCATGGCCTGTTTGATATCGGAGTCATCATCATCCAATTGTGTAATTAGATCCGATATTTCGCTTAATACCACTTGATCTATTCCACCTTCTTTGTATGCATTGTAAAAATTAGTCCCTGTTGTGGAAAAAGCCTCACAATCACTCGCTTCAACGATTTCTTCCGCTTCGGGTGGCAGATTGATATTGCCTTGGTCATCTTCTATCAGGGGTACTGAAAAGGGAGGGATAGTGCTACCGGTGTAAGGCCAAGTTACCTTGCGCTTGCAAATTTGGGTAGCAGAAATCCTTTTATAGGTACCCAATATTTTATCGGTTCCTGAGGTTGCGGGGATAAATATCCCATTGTCCGATAAGGGAAGCAGCGCACTGGAGGGCGTGGCCACTTTATTTCTTCTACTGGCCAAATGTACCGTACTATCCGCATATCCTACAAACTCTTGGGTCTCTACATTTTTTATGGCCTTAAATATCGTATCCCCGTATTTGGAATGTTTCAACTCTAGAACAATGCCCCTATTGTCCCATTTTACCACCTCCATCTCATCAGTCAATTTAAATGCTTGATAACTGAGTGAACCAGGGACCGTTCCGCCGTTAATCAATATGATACCTATATCTTCCATTATATGATTTCGTTTTCTTCAATAATATTTTCCAATGCATAATCAGAAGCCGTCAATATTGGCATCACCTCTACATACTCCGTTGAATAAAAACAGCGATCATCAAGGGTATAAGTTGTAATGTTGGCATTCGGATGATACAATCCCAAATCACCGGCGTTGTCTTCTCCAAGCACCACTAAATTGTATTTACTGTACTCCTTTCCTTCTTGGGAAACAAAACGACCATTAGAGGCTAAAGGAATAAAAAACAGCACTGCTACTTTTAAGGTATTTGCCGTGACTTCCGCGACCAAAGCATCTTGTTCTCCCTTTGTAATGCCTAAATACAATTTATGGATCGGTTCTCCTTCCTGATGGTTAAACATAAGACCCGCTATTGGAACAGTACCGTCGGTAAAGTTTTCCGTGGTCAAATAATAGGGAAGGCTGGGCACATAAAAATTATTCACTTCGCTTTCAAAGGGAACATTACCAGCATTGGGTGCAAAGGTTATGGCGTTGCTTCTATTCAGCACGCCCCCACCAATACCTTCTACCAGTTGGGCTTCATAAACTACCCGATCCTGTACTTGTAGACTATTTCCATCATCATAGGCCAATTTATCGGCTACCATCTTGGTCTGTAAAGCCAAGGTATTTTCACCATCGTATACCAGATGCTGTGCATTGCCATAACTCCACGCAATCACATCAGTACCGGCACTGGCCAACCTTTGTGTTATGTTGACCGGCCCAAAGAGCGTATCCAAAGGTTTAATGAGCCGCTCTACCGGAGTGCCGTCCACATCTTCGGTAGCCGTTAAAGCTATACCCTGGTAGATGAGGTGCACATAACCCGCTACGTTGGCCTTATTGGCCCCACTGTCCACTGCGGGCACCACAATCTCCACGGGATTGCCATACGCCTCCTGTACGGTACTGCCATCCTGCGCTACCGTGGTCTCGGGCACCAATTGTGCTGCCAATATAAAGCTGTTTTCCGCGCCTTCCGTAAGTTGACCCACTTGCCCATACAACATTACAGTACTTGTCGCATTGAATACCAATTGCAAAAAGAAGCTATTGGTAGTATTGGTGTGGGTCTGTTCCGTATCCCATATCAATACAGGCCATGCATGGGTTGCATAGGGGGCGGCCGTTGTGGTATCCGTAGCTATCCCTTGTTTGATCACATCGGCACTGCCCAATTGTTCCGCATAGGCACCGTAATAGTTGAACGAGCGCCCCAAATGCCCCTGAACATGCAGGTATACCTTATTCTTGGTGGCGAAATTGTCCACGATATCATCATAAATGGCCTGTCCTTTTTTCTTTACGGCCGTGCCACTTTCGTTGACCCAAACCGTACCATCTATGTAATGCAACCCCCAAAAGGCTGCAGGGTCTATAAAATGGGTTATGGCCTCGCGGTATTGCTTTTCTATATAACCCGTGGGCACTTGTGCGGTGTCCAAAATATTTTCTGCGGCACGGGCATAGGCCAGATCAAACTGAAAACCAGTACTTGAGGTGAGTGCTTTATAATCCCCGTCGCTCAACACAATGTCCAAACCGTAATCCCCGGTAAAATTGCCCAAATGCGTACCACGGGGCACCATGGGAAATTCAAAGGGCTTTAGGGTCTCATTGTTCTCATCGCCGTAGGCATCGGCCATAAAAAAATAATCATCGATAAAGGTATCGACAGCCTGGTTCACAGGATCGTACCCGATCCATTTGACGAGAAACGTTTCTGCATTGGCCTCGGAATCTGTCCAACCACTAAAGGCCTTTAACTGGTTCCACAACAATTGTATAAATGCAGTGGCACTGCCCACTTGGGAATGGGCAACCAAATCCGTATCCCCAGAAGGGATAAAATCCGTTTTTTTAAGCCCCCTATATATAAAGTATTTAATGGCCAGTCCATTTATAGGTTGTCTATAGGGCCTAAGAATAAGGTTGACCTTGGCAGCATCGATATGTGGTTGCAAAAACACCTGCCCAGCACATATGGCAAAGGCCTTAACATCCGATACCGTATTGAATTTACCAGTTGTCCGATACTGCGTGGTTTCATTGCCCACCACCGGACCAAATGCCTGATCGGCCGTTTGATTGACAGTGGATTCACTAAAGAAATAGGATTCCGGTCTTGCTAATTTTGACATGGTACACTGCTTTACTCGCTACTAAAATTAGAATATGATGCAACGAAGGGCCGATGGCTTTTCCATCGAATGTTGATGGTTTTTGATTTTTAACATGAATTTAAAATTGCAGTAATGGAACAGGCGGTATCAATTGATGACTTTATCCAGCTAATCCCATAGGAGTGGAAACGATTGCCATTCAAAGGAAAAACCAGCTTTTCGTGGTACCTCTTCTAGGGGTGATACCTTCCCCATAACATACGCCAAATTGTAAAACCTAAGCGAAGGACGAAAACAATTTTATGGGAAAATATCCTATCGGACACGAGCGCGCGTGCCTAACTTAAAAAACACGGAATTAGTATAAGTAACCTTCATTTATTTTCCCGAAAAGAGAAGATTGATGGAAAATCCCTCATTCTAATTACTTCACCATTAATTTAACATGAAATTAATCCAACAATTCGGTGAAAATAGTTTATTTAAAAGAGTAATACTCCCCCTAAGTGGCGTAGTGACCAACTGGCCAACCCAAACCTTTGCCTTAAATACTATTTATGAATTTGATTGAACATGAGCTATGAAACAAGAACTGAACATCCTTATGGTGGATGATCACCCCATGATACTAAAAGGATACTTAGCAACACTTAAAAATGTGCGGGGGGTGGATTTTAAGTGCGTCGATACGGCGCTCTCCACCGATAGTGCCCTACGAAAAATACATCATTCAAAAAGTGATCCCTTTGATATTGTCTTTTTGGATATTAACATGCCCCCTTCAACAAATGGCCGTCTTTTATGTGGGGAAGATTTAGGGATTGTCTTACGCAAAGATTTTCCTAGCATTAAAATCCTGATCCTAACCATGCTTAACGATAATTATCGCATAAGTAGTCTACTGAAAAGTGTCAACCCCAACGGATTTATCATTAAAAGTAAATTGACCTCCCAAAAGCTCGAGGAAGGGCTTAAGACCATAATAATGGGGGATGTCTATTATTGTGAGATCGTAGGTAACTTGGTTCGTAAACGGATTACCAATACCATTGACCTTGATAGTTTAGACAGAAAGATTCTATACCACTTGGCGCAAGGGGAAAAGACAAAAGACCTCCCCAGAATTGTTCCCTTATCCATGCCTACCATAGAACGGCGGAAAAGAAAACTAAAATATCTATTTGATGTCAAAGGGGATAAGTCATTATTGGAACAGGCAAAGGAAAGGGGTTTCATTTAGTGCTTACATTTGAAATGGTGAGTAGTGCCAAAGTACTCCGCCAGAAGAAATTTACGCTAGCAGCCCTGTGTCCTTAAAATCAATTTTATAAAAATAGGAGGCATACATATGCCCCCTATTTTTTTTCAGTATTTCTGTTAAAACATTTCACCCTTAAATGTGCCACTGGTAATGTTTATTGTGGTATCGTCTTCGGAAGTTATAGTAGCAGTGAAGGTCCCTTCTATAAAATCATCTGAAATTTCAGTAATTGTTATGCTTCCATCTTCAGCAAAATCAAAGTCAAAGCCCAAAGATTCCGAAGAGAATGACAACTTGTGGTCCCCATCAAACGTACCTTGAAAGTCAAACGTACCTTCTACAGGTTCAACAGGTAAAAAGATACTGATCTGGGTATCCCCTGGATCGGTCAAGCCCTCTCCATTGTTACCATTTAAAGTCAACGATAGCGATTCTGCAGAAATGATATTCCCAAAGTCATAGTCAGTGCCATCAATGGTAAATCTTATAAAAGTAGACACATCTTCCGAATTGGAATCATCATCTTCACTGCATGAGGTAAATGTTAGCGCAATAACCATTAAAAATAGAAATGTGAATAGTTTTGTAAGTCTCATTGTAATAAAAGGATTTGATGTAACTACCCAACTAACTTTAGGCACTCACTTTTATTTTATACAAGTCCATATTTATGATTAAAAATGGTGATTTTGAGGGTTTTTCCATCATTTTGGAATTGAGGTGCTTTAGAAAAATTGGCTATCGAGCTATTTTAGAACAGTGAGTATTCTGTGCAATAACGTTTGGTCAAACCCTATCAATGGTCGATTTCCAGTCAAATCCATGTTTTAATCAAGTGATGGTAAAACCATCAATTTTTAATGCATAATTGAGTTTTCATAAATTCTATTTTAACTTAAGCCATGTTGTAAAAAACAGTTCCTCCCAATTTTTAAAAATTTCGTCTCATTAATATTCAACCATTGCCATTTTATGGTCAAGGCTTATATACGCTTATTTAACTGTTACTATTCATCAGCATCTAGAATGATTCAGGAATTATAAACAAGAAAACACCTAAACTTTTTATTAAGTATTCCAATGCAAAAAAATGCAAAAATTTATGGTAAGCTGCTGAATGTCACCCATGGAGATCAAGCTTTTCTGTCCGATACCCCATCAAAATTTGAGCTAAGTAAATGTATTGCCATATCCTCGAATCGTTCGGAAAACAAACCCCATGAAATTAAGTTTGATGAGAATGATTTGCTGGCCTTAAAGTTTAGTGATGATACGGAATGGATTGGACATCCTGAAGATATTCAAGAACTATATGGCACAACCATTATATCAAAAAGAGATAGTCAGAAGGAGTATTACCAATTTGATTCTGAAATTTTTGAGGAAGATAAAAAAAACCGCAGCGTAGGGGTAAAAAGGGCTGTAATAAAACTCTTCAGTGTCTTTAAACCAAAAGCTCCTGCAAAGCTCGTGATGAAACAATTAGGTATTACTTACGACAAAAAAGTGCAACCAGACCCTGGACTATTTAAGGTTGACTCGATTTTTAAAAAAACCGCATTTCGATACAAAGAAAAACAAGGCGGGTATCTTTTACTTTTACATGGAACCTTATCCAATACTGAAGGTTCTTTTGGCGGGCTGATGTCCAACAACACTTTCAATGAAATCATCACTAAATACAGTGGCAACGTAATAGCCTTAGAGCATTTTACGCTTTCCCAAAGTCCTTTGGAAAATGCACTCTATTTCTTACAACACTGTCCTGAAGATTTTGCGATTGATATCTTAAGCCACTCCCGTGGGGGGTTGATTGCTGATATTTTGGCAAAATGTGATTTTAACAATTCAAAAGCTAACCTTGGTTTTAATTCAGCAGAATTGCGAATTGTAGCAGGAAAGGATAAGGCTTCCCATGATTTGATGCTCGAAATCAATAAGCTGGCACTGGCAAAGCGTCTTAGGGTAAACAAAGTTATTCGAATAGCAGCTCCGGCTAGTGGCACCTCCATTCTCTCTAGACGCATAGATCATTTTTTCAATCTTTTGCTTAATACGATTTCCCTAGCTTTTGGGATAAGCCATCCCATATATGCTTTGGTCAAATCATTTTTATTAGAGCTTATTGCTCAAAAGGAAGATCCGGAAGCACTACCCGGACTGAATAGTATGATGCCGGAGTCTTATTTTCAAAAAATGATGAATTCCGCCAGCACGTTGGTATCCAGTAAACTGTTTGTTATAGCTGGTGATTCTGAAGTGAGCGGCATTAACCTGGGTTCCCTAAAGGTGCTATTGGCCAATCTCTTTTATCAAGTGCCCAACGATTTAGTAGTGGACACCAAACGAATGACACACGGTGTGTCTAGATTACAACCCATCAATATATACCTGTCCAAAGACGGGGAGACCTCACACTTTAATTATTTTATTAATAAAAACACCTGTACGGCTATCTTAAAGGCTTTGGACTGCAAAGTGTCTAACACTGTACCCGAGGTAACATTTACCAAGCGAGTCTATGCCCAGGGACAACGGGGAATCTTGCTTGATTGGCTTTCTCTTGACGGCATTAACTTTTCACCCGATAAGGTCACAAGGGATGTACTCCTTGTTTTACCGGGAATTATGGGTTCTACTTTGGCGAGCAATGGCAAGGATCAATGGATTCAAATGCGAGAACTCAATGATGGTGCCATAGTGAACCAACTGTCTATATCAAATCCCAGTGTAGAAGCCTCAGGTGTAGTAGAAAAGTTTTACGGGAAAATGGGGCGATATTTTTCCGAAAGATTTGATGTGATCACCCTTGCTTTTGACTGGCGAAAAACACTCGCGGATGCTGCTACTGCCCTCCAACAAAAATTGGATGAACTGTTGGCGTTACAAAATATCAAGATTCACATTGTGGCCCATTCCATGGGAGGTCTGGTGGCAAGACAGTGTATGATTGATCATTCGAAAACTTGGTCTCAATTCAGTTCGAATGATAAAAATAAATTGATTCTTTTGGGAACCCCTTGGCTCGGATCCTATCTTGTGATGGAGGTACTAACCGGTCATAGCCGAAGAGTGAAGCAATTGGCAATGTTGGATTTCGATCACGACAGGAAGGATTTGCTTAAAGTTTTTTGGAACTATCCAGGGGTTTTCGAACTCTTACCTCTGGAGCAAAATACAAGTCGGGATTTTTGGGATCCCAATTTTTGGAAAGCTATTAGTGACAGGACGAATTCAAGGCATATGCCAAATCCCAAACTACATGGCAAATCCTTGAGCACCTTTGGAAAATACAGAACTTCCATACTACAGCAAATCAGTAAAATGGACAACTCAGCTGGTTTTTTCAAAAATGTGTATTACATCTGTGGAAAGGCCAATGAAACCGTATTTGACTATACCTTCAAAAATAAATTCCTGTCAAAACATCAAAAATTGGTCTACAAAGCCACTTCTGAAGGAGATGGCAGTGTTACTTGGAAATCAGGAATTCCCCAACCCTTGCGAAATAGCACCAATCTGTATTACACCACAACAGGGCATGGGGATTTGGCCAATGAGGAGTACATTTTTGAAGGCATTTCAGATATTTTGGATAAGGGGAATACTTCGAAATTAATGACCCATCCGCCATTGAATCGCAATGGAGAAGTTATTACCGAAATCTACCATGATGTTGAACCCTTGCAGCAATCTGAACTTGTGGTCAATGCCATTTTTGACCTGGAAAAAACGGAAATACCACCCGTTTCAGAATTCAATGTCAAAGTCATCAATGCCGATTTGGAAATGGCCTCTTTTCCTGTTATGGTAGGGCACTTTTTCATGGACCTCATCCTAAGTGCGGAGAAAGCATTGGACGATTATCTGAATGGCCGTTTGTCACAACGCTTGGGCATTGGGTACTATCCGGGCAAGGTAGGGGAAAGTGAGATTTTTTTCAATTTAAAGACCCAACCAAAAGGAGCCATCATCTGTGGGTTGGGGGCCCCTGAAAAACTGACCTCATTTTTATTGGCTAAAACCGTCAAATTAGCGACCCTGAAATATGCCATGTTTATGCGGGATAATTATACGCTCCCAGAGGCAAAAATGTATGCTGAAGGTATTTCTTGCATGCTTATAGGAATCGGTTATGGCAAATTGCCCGTAGAAGATTCGTTAAAAGGAATTCTACTGGGAATCGCATCGGCCAATGCCTACATGGAGAAAGTGGGTGATGGACTGCGACCTATCCGAGAATTGGAAATCATCAATTACTACGAATCGGTGGCTAGTGAGGCCTATTACGACTTAAGTAAAATGAGGGGAAGGGACAACCGAATTGGCATTCAACTGCATAAGGGTATTGTAAAGCGCCCAGGGGCCAAAAAGAAAAAATTGTTCGCCAGTATGGAATATGACTGGTGGTACAACCTTCATATCACCAGCCAGTTTAAAGATTTAAATCTATGTGCTTCCAAGGAACTAGTTGGGTTCAAATATTACTCTTCCAAGGGATTGGCAAGAATAGAAGAAGAAATGATAGGAATTGGAATGCTCAAAGTGTATCATTTGTTAGAGCTACATTCCCAGACCCACCACTGGAACAAGCACCTCTCCAAAACCCTTTTTGAAATGCTAATCCCAAATGAATTTAAAGATGTTTTCAGGAATCAGGGCAATATGGTCCTAAAGGTGGATAAGAGTGCAGCCGAAATCCCTTGGGAGCTTTTGCATGATACCACGACCGACGACACCCCTGTTGCTGTTACTTCTTCGTTTGTTCGGCAATTGATTACTTCTGACGGCAGCTATGCCAGGGCAGTTCCCTTGGGGGTAGACAATGTCTTGGTTGTAGGTGATCCGCTATACAATGAAGAAAAACTTCCCCCTTTGCCTGCCGCAAAGAACGAGGCGGAATGGGTCGCTAAGCGTCTTTCCTCAGCGCATTTTCCAACCGTGTCGTTGATTCAAAATACCGCGGATAGCATTATTCGACATTTGTACAATCAAACCTATAAAATCATGCATTTTGCGGGCCATGGTCTTTATGAACCTGAGTCTGATAGGATAGGTATTGCAATTGGGGATGGTATTTTCATTGATCCACCCATGCTAAAGCAAATGGGCTATGTGCCAGAATTCGTATTTATCAATTGTTGCTACTCTGGGACTATTACCTCGAAAGAGGAAACCTACTATCAAAACCGATTCAAGCTTGCTGCCAACATAGGTACCGAATTAATAGATATGGGTGTTAAAGCCATTATCGTAACCGGTTGGGCAGTGGATGATCATGCGGCATTAACGTTTTCGGAAACCTTTTATACTTCAATGCTTGAAGGTTATGATTTTGGTAGTTCGGTGCAAAGGGCTCGCTTGGGCACCTATCAAAACCATCCACACACCAATACCTGGGGCGCTTACCAATGTTATGGAAACCCCTTTTTTAAATTCAACAATCGACAAAAAGGTAAGGTAGACGATTTGGAATATGTGGTCTCGCATCAGGTACACACTGATTTAGACAACCTGTTGGGTTCTATTCGTGACAGCCGGAGTGATGTTGAGAACACACTTTCCAAGCTTCAGCACTTTCTTGAAAAGGCAGATAGGGCAAACCTTCTGGATGCTGTTGTTTTGGAAAAAGAAGCACTCATTTACGACGAATTGGGGGAAACGGCAATCGCACACGAAAAGTTTCTTGAACTCTTCAAATTTGAGAACGGCAATTTTTCCATCGAGGCCCTTGAAAAGTATTGCATTCTCAAAACCTATGAAATCAATGTCAAAAATGCCAAGGACTATCTGCAGGAAATCGAACTGCTTACTTTGGTGGGCAAGAACCCCAAACGTCTTACCATTGTTGCCAATGCCTATAAAATTGCTTCTCTAACCGCTGCTGATGCGGATAAGTTACAATTATTGAACCAAGCTCTTGAATGCTACAGGCAAGCCTTTGTTGCCGCTAAAAACAAATTTGATGGAGCATATTTGGATGCGATTACCAACATCATATTTATAGGATATATTCTTGAGATCAATGGAAAGGGAACTTTGGCAGAACGTCTTAACCAGCTTCAATTGCTTGGTAAAGGTGTTGATGTACCTACCTACTTGATTAATTTTTACCAAACCTTAAAAGATTATGACCTGTCGGATAGTGACATCTCGGTACAAATAGGGATGACAGAAACCAAATATTGCCTGATGTTGTTGAAAAATGATTTCAAGCCCGATTTGGATTTGGACATTATTTCCAAGTACGAGCATATTTTCAATTTGATGTACAGTCCAAGGTACATTCGCATAGAACTCCGGCAAATCGATTTCTTATTGCACTACATCCAAGATAAGGGTATCCGGAAACAGTTACAACTCATCCGAAAAGCCGTGGAACAATTGTTATAAATTATGAATCATGGGAGAACAAGAGATTACTGAGTTGCAAAAAAGACTCGTTGCTTTAGATAAGGGCAAGAACAGAAACTATTGGTTACAGTTTTTTGTATTTCCTCTTATTTTAGCTGTCTTAGGTTATTTCTTTCAAAACGCAATTATTGAATCTTCGGAGCGAAGGGAGCAATTGAAAATGGCTCAGGATATTGTTGAAAACGTTTTCACTGATACCATTTATGACAAGACCATAGCTATGAGGGGCATTCTTTACGAAGTTCTGGACAATGACAAGCTTTCGAGAACAATAGGTCGCCTAATCGATACTCGGTTGAAAGAGTTGGCAATTAATGGCACCCCAAAAGAAATGACCAAAGTGGTCAAAGCCGTGGAAACCTTCTCAACCGCAACTGATTCAGTAAAGGAAAAGTTCGCCAAGTCACCAGAGATTCAAGAACGAATAATGAATAGGAACAGTCTAGCTAAGGCTAAGGAAAAACAAGCATTCACCTATTTAAAGAATGGAGAACTCCTTAAAGCCGAACGTGCGTTTCGACAAGTGGATTCCATTTATCCTACCTATCATCAGGCCTATGAGATTTCAAAATACCTAAGAGAAAACAGCGATAAGTTTGATGACAAACAGGATGTTTTAAAAATACAAGAGCATACCATAAACGCCTTTCCGTATGGTGCGCCTGAAAATATTGTAAAGGACATTGAAAGGGAAATCAACGAAAAAAGAAGAAGATACTAGACCATATGAGCAAATCAATAGCGGACCTTCATTGCCATCCATCTTTAAAACCAGCTTTAAACAAGGAACAGCTGCCGAACATGTGGATGTCCAAAAAAAACATCACTACGGCCAAGTTGTTTTACAAGTTTAAAGAAGTGGTTCGGAAATGGGCTGTCAATCTATTTTTGAAACCAATGGCCAAATTCACACAATCCAATTTGGAATCCTGTTACAAGGGAAACAACAAGCTGGTTTTTTTTGCGCTGTATCCTCCGGAAAGACCCTTTATGAAGCCCAACCGCCCCTTTAACGATCCAAAAAACTCTTCCCTTCAGACAGAGATTCTACAGGGTCTTTTTAAAGAAACCTTCGAGGAGGGAAAAGATATTGATGTGAAAGTCATCAGGGCATTGACGGGCTTTTCGAAGCAAGCGATACACCACTTTTTAGATGACATTTACGAGAACGAGTTCGTTGATTATTATCAAGACTTTATAAATGAGTATGACTTGATCAAGAACACCACTAAGGAGTCTAGAACCATTCCGGGGTATCCCACCCCTGTCAAGCTTAAACTTGTAAACAGCTTTGATGAAATGACCAAAACAGCAAACCATGAAATCGCTGGGGTAATCACCCTTGAGGGAGCTCATGCTTTAGGATGCTTCAAAAGGGAATTTCTGTTTAAGGATTTGCATTTTGACAGCCCGGACTTACCAGATTCCGAAAAGAACAGATTAAGGAAAACCATAGAACATAATGTGGATAAGATGAAAGATTTGGAGTATCCTCCTTTTTTCATCACCTTTTCCCATCATTTCAATAATTTCCTTTCGGGCCATGCCAAAAGTTTTAAAGATGCAAAGAATGCTGTCCTTCCGGGTTTTAGCAGTGTTTTTAACCAAGAGGCAGCCATGAATATGGGCTTCACTGAATTTGGTGCCGATCTTATCACCAAGAAACTTTTATCGAAGGACAATGGCCGCCGTGTCCTTATTGATACCAAGCACATGTCTGTCCAATGCAGGGATGAATACCTCAATTTGATTAAGACCATCGACGAACCCATACCCATAATCTGTAGCCATACTGCTGTCAATGGAATTACCACCCGCAAAAAAGCGGCCAAAATCATGCTGGACAAAAAGAGGGATGAGGACTCTTTCATTAGTAGATGGGATATCAATCTCACGGATGAAGATATCATAGATATCTTCGTTTCTGATGGCATAATCGGTATTTGCATGCACGACGGGCGTATGCCCGGAGAGGAATTTCTGGACTTACTGAAACAGGAGTCCCGAAAATTGGGTAGCCGAGAGCGGGTAAAACGACTTCATCAACAGATGTTTTTGACCAATGTATTTCATGTGGTAAAAGTTAATTTGTCTTATATCCAAGAGTGGAATGCCAATCCGTTGAATCAAGATAAAATAAATGAAAAGGAAGCTTGGAAAACCATTGCTTTAGGTACCGATTTTGATGGTATCATTGACCCTTTCGATCATTGGAATAGTTCTTCAACCCTAAATGGATTTAAAGCCCGGTGTTCAGACGCCATCAAATACAATTTTGGGGGTCGCGCAGACAAAGAGCGAAAGCGGTTTCGTATTCTGGATATTACCGAAGGACCCACCAAAGAACTTCCGGAAATGGAATTTGAGCACCTCAAATGTGGATTTGATCACAAGGAGCTTATCGAAAAAATATTTTATCAAAATGTCCATGACTTTTGCAAAAAATATTTTAATGACACCTACTTGGCATAAAAGTGAAAATATCAATAATTGATATTGACTGTAACTATGCGAAGCCTTCAATGGTCTAAATTCTTGTGGACTTTTGGCCTAAAGTATGGTAAAATTTAAAAGGAAAATACAGGGTGGCCCGCATTTCCCTTTTAAAATTGGTTTAAGAAATTTTAACGGCCTTCACGGATTTATTATTTCTTTTCATTTTTTTTCAATGTTTGAAACGTTTTCAAAACTCAGAAGTTTCCCTTTGGTCCGGTATCTAACAGAATCTATTTTTACGTTCGCACTAAATGCTCTGATTTCTCCAGTCTTCCTATCGGTTCGTTCCAAATAATCATAAGATACGGGATGACCTTTTAGAAGTGCCTCAGCATTAAATTGCTTGCTTTGGGCCAATTCTTTTTGAATTTCTAAAACAGGAATATCCACCAAGGTTCTCAATTCCTTGTCAAAACCCAAATACGGGACTTCCTCGAAAGTACAACTTTGTCAGATTTAGATGGCATCAAACACTTCCTTTACCAAAACGGTCAAAACCGAAGCGTATTTCATTTATATTCTAACAAACAGATTAATCATGTTGTATATCAATTTGCTTTACACATCCCATATGAATCTGAGGGATATGCCTTTTCATTAAGTGTTGAAGAAGATGGTAGTCTTGAACTATATTATTCACTTGGAGAAGATGGGGGAAGAATGTCAGATAAGTTTTATGTTGATGTTAACAAGAAAAATGATAAAATCTCATTAACCCACTCAAAAATGTTCAGACTTGTAATCAATACAATAGCTTACATGAGTTGTTTCCCTGAATGTGTTGATGATGGAGTTCCAAAGAATTTGTTGGAAAGAGGTGAAGGTTTGTCAGCAAGAAACTTTTCATTACAGTTATCTGATAAGATCAAAGAAAGTGAAGGTTCAAAACTCTCAAAAAGGCCACATTTTAGAAAGGGTCATTTTAGGCTCCTTCGGTCAGAAAAATTTGTTAATAAGAAAGGCCAGGTTGTATTTGTCTCCGAGACCATGGTTAGAGGAAGGGCAAAGACCGTTTGGACTTCTCCTGAAATGGGAAAATTAAAATAAATCTATTAACATTATTCCTTTCCAAAATTATAATTCAACCATAATAAAGTTCAAATAAACGATAATTATAAAAAATAAAAGACATTTGTCTAATTATTTGAGACATTTTTCGTATCTTTATAAAAAGTAATGAGATGTCGACTGCAAGAAAAATTATCTCCTCCACCAGTTCGAGACAGAATGATGACAAACGAGCATTTAAATTGATTAATTTGGTTCGGAATGGAATACCCTTCAATGATTTTTCCTATATAGCGGCTGAACACCCTTTCGACAACAAAGAGTGGGGTCAGTTCCTTAACACCACTACAAGGACATTGGATAGGTACAAAGAAGGAAACAAAAGACTTACTCAAAAACAAACCGAACGCGTTATAGAGATTCAACAATTGATGGAATATGGTATCACAGTATTCGAAAACAATCAAAATTTCTACACTTGGTTAAATTCCAAAAATGTTGCCTTAGGAGGCTTTGTCCCAAAAAAATTATTTGACACCACAATTGGAATCAATCTGGTGAAAGATGAGTTGGGTAAAATCGAACATGGCATTCTAGCCTAATGATCGTTTTTAGGCTCACCAAGGAAAAATACAAAAACGATCTTTCCGGTATTGGAGCGGAAAAGTACGGAGGAAGATGGAACAACAAAGGAACTAGGATTGTTTATACAGCAGAGTCCAGGTCCTTAAGCATTTTGGAATTGGCCGTTCACGTCGCCTTTAATATCCTTCCAAAAAACTACCATATTGTTGAAATTGAAGTCCCAGAAAATTCTATTCAGGAATTTGATGTTTCTTTACTCCAAAAGAAGGACTGGAAGTCCAACCCTCCCATAGAGTTCACCCAAAGCGAAGGAGACAGGTTTATTCATGATAACAACTACTTATGTTTGAAGGTTCCATCGGCTATTGTAGAGGGAGATTTTAATTATCTCATCAATCCATTTCATCCTGATTTCAGTAAAGTCAAAATAAAGAAGACCTCTTCTTTTGAATTTGATGAAAGACTTTTAAGGGAATTCGGGGAGAATTAGAGGAATAGTTCCAAGAAGTTTACTAAAAGTCTAATCTACTCGAAAAAAGTTATCAACTATCATTTGCTTTCAAATGGCTTCAATTTTTGTTAAAAAATGTTGTACAGATGTTGTACAGGTTGGAAATAAAAAAACCCTCACGTCTGTGAGGGCTTGATTTTGTTGGCGGTCTGGACGGGACTCGAACCCGCGACCCCCTGCGTGACAGGCAGAATTTATTTGAATTCATGTGGATCTAAACATCAATAAATACAAGGGTTTCCAGTGATTTTCCGTATCTTTAAGTGCAAATAAGACCGTATAAAACCAATTTTTGCGTGCAATCTGCGTGCAAATTTGCACGCAGATTTTAACATTCAGTATGGCTACCTATCTAAAACTCTCTTTGGACACACGACGGAAAGATACCAAAATCTTCCCTTTAATTTTCCGCTTGACCCACAATAGAAAAACCACAAGTATCGGAACGGGGCATAAATTAGCTGTTTCTGAATGGGATGAAAAACGGCAAAAAATAAGACCATCATTTAAGGGTACAGAATCCCCTGCACGACTGAACAATCTTTTACAGAAGAAAATGGCGCACATGGTAGACATCCTTACTCAATTGGAAGATAAGGACAGGCTTAAATATATGAGCGTATCCGAGGTGCGAAGCCATATTACAAGAACTACCAACAAGGTAACCTTTTACCAGTTTGCCGAGCAGCAAATTGCGGATTTAGTTAAATCAAATCGTATTGGAAATGCTAGGGCTTATAAGCATGCGCTTAAAGCAGTCAAAAATTTTAGGAATGGCAAAGATTTTACTTTCGATGAACTGAATCTAGATTTCCTTAACCGATTTGAGAAACATCATTTGGGCAAGGGCAATAAATTGGGTGGTCTGAGTGTATACCTAAGAACCATACGGGCTATAAATCGAAGAGCCATAAAAGCAGGAGTTGCGGATAAAGAAGGATATGCCTTTGATGATTATATCATTAGAAACGGGAAACCTGAAAAACGTGCACTGCCAATCGATGCTATTCGGATGATTGCCGAGCTTGACCTTGAAAAAGATACCGCCCTGTTTAGGGACAGGAATATTTTTATGATGAGCTTCCTGCTCAACGGCATGTCTTACGTTGATATCGCACATCTAAAGCTGTCCAATATTGTTGACGGGCGTATCAGATATTCAAGAAAAAAGACGGATGAGCCATACAATATAAAAATCCATGATCAACTTAAACCATTACTTCACTATTTTACTGAGGGTAAAAAAAGAAACGATTATCTATTAGATGTGGTTAAGAGTGAAAATCCTATTGAAAGTTATAATCAAATCGTTTGGGCCAGAAAGCGGTATAACGATAATTTAAAAAAACTGGCGGAACTTGCTAAGATTGAGGAAAACATCACCAGCTATGCAGCAAGGCATTCCTTTGCTTCAAGTGCCAATGATATGGGGATTCCCCTAACGGCCATATCCCAGATGCTGGGACACAAGCGCATTAGCACCACACAAGCTTACTTGGCCGGACTTAAAAAAGCTAAAATCGACGAGTACCAGGACGAAATTATGGGCAAACTTTCAGGATAGCCCCTGCCCTTGGTAGATATTCTCGAAATCCCCGTTTGTCTCCTTTCCCCCTAACCACAAAAAAGTGTCTGTTAGGGCCCTAGATTCAGGGTGGGAACTCCGATTTATTAGTTTAAGATTTCAGTCCCATAAAAAAGGTGATTAACGATACTGCTATAAAGACTAAGAATGGGACTTATGCCTTTAGAGGAAATTGAATTAAGAATGCTGTCCTTTAAATCGACGGATTCATTGGACAGTCCATGAGTGGCAATGTTTCTCTTTCAAATGTGAACCCTTTTTAATTAGTCTTCACCAGTTTTAAATTTTCATATCCAATGAAATGATAATATATCTTAAACAAGAAGTGAACTGGGCGGGACACGAACTCGCAGCGCTTAGTCAATCAAAAATTGTAGATGATAGAATATCCTCCCAAAATTAATACTAAAGCCAATCATATGCTCCTATAAAACCAATTTATTCACAGAACTTTTCCAAATAATTCTTAATAATCCAAGAACAGGTGTTTTCTAATTAATACTTTTCTTCTCCTTACTAATTATTAGTGCCATAGTCTTATGCAGAAGCAACTTGTCGGTAACATATCTGTCAACTTCGCGTTGAGAAACGCAATTGGGGAGATGTGTAGGAAGAATACTGTAAAACAAAAGTGAATTTTTGATTCTTTGAATCAAATAATGATTGTCAATTAACTCGGTTCTGGTGAAGTAGGAAAGCCACAATTTAAATTCTTCTTTATCGGATAGGATGTTGGTTACATTAAAATAATTGTCAATTTTTAATGTTGTGTAATAGATGTCAGAGCTCAAATCCAAGGTGTTTCGGAGAGATTCAGCATCAAAGTCTTTAACATTCTCATCCTCCTCCTCGATCTCATCAATTAGTAATTTTAAAACATCTTTTTTGAATTCGTATGCTGGGCTATGATTGGACCCCAATGTTACAATGAGCAAACCTTTTGTATCAAGTAATTTTATCAATCTATTGATTAAATTCAATTGATCACAATTATTTAAGTCCACAGAAGCGTAGAGACTATGCGAGGCAATAATAAGATTGAATTCAACATCTTCCTCCAAATCAAATTCTTCTATACGTTTCGGTATTCGAGTAATTTCACTTGCAATTAGTGAAAGATTATCTTCATATTTTTCGTGTTGAATTGGATCTACATTATATAATTTCTTGACCTTAGCTCCAATTCCTCCTAGTAGACTAGCAGTAAACTGTCCATTGTGCCCACCTACATCCAAGACATTTATTTCATTTTCTGTGGAAAAATTATTGGATATCAACTTCTCACATATCACTTCGGATTCCTTCGCAACATCTAAGAAAAATTTTTGAAAAACATCAATGCCTGCTTTTCCGTAATAAAGAAATTTTCGACTTTCTCTTATACTTTGAATTTCAAAATATTTCACATTTAATGGTAAAAATTTAGCAGACCAGGTGTAAAAAACAACTTCCAATACAAGTTGCGTAATGTATAAATTTTGGAATGGCTTTATTTTTAAGAATGGACTAGCAATACCGATGAAAGTACCTAAAAGTGCATATACAGCTAAAAAGTTACTTAGAATATTATTGTACCTAAAGGCAACGAAAACGGGTGGCCCTAATAGATACAACAGGAATAGCACAATTTTAAAAAAAGTAATTTTATTAAATCGCTTGCCAGGCACAAGATTTTCATAAATAAAAAAAGTATAAGCTGCAACGATAAATGGAACCAACGAAAAAGTAAGTAGGGCTGTTCTTTCGCCAATAGTTAGGTAGAATTGTTTGAAAACCAGCAATACAATACTAACGCTAATTGTAATAGCGAAAAGAACCAATGCAATTTTAACAAAAATTGAAACTGTTCTTGCCAATAATATTTCTCGGCTACTTCCTAAGACATAAGAGTTCTTCATATGTCATATGTATCAAATATGCGATAACATAAAATGTGATTCCCACAGCAGAACACAAAACTATTGAGACGATATTGGATATTGTCTCTCCATCATTAATTGAAGTTGCAACCCATGCACCCATGCCATTTCCAATTAAAGATTGACCAACTACGGCACCAACAACGCTTAAAGGCGCAGATATTTTTAAACCCGATAATATACTCTCACAAACAAATCCGATTTCAATTCTAATGAACCTTCTAAAAGAATTTGCTCCGTAAACAGCGCTCAGTACCTTTAACTTATCGGGAACCCTTTTGAATCCATCAAATCCAGTTATCATTAATGGAAAAAAAGAGATTAAAAATGCGGCTAGTATTTTACCACCTGTCTCATCTGGAGAGTATATCGCATTTATGACTGGAATAAAGGCAACGATTGGCGTTGCTTTAAGAATTACAATAGACGGAGTAATTATAATTTCAAATGGCCGGAAAATCGCAACCAGCATAATCGTTATGAAACAAGTTATTAGTGAGATTAACAATCCCCAAAATGAAAATTTAGCCAAATCCTCGATGTTTTTTCTATGAGGATGATTGAAGTCCTCAACAATATTCAAAACAACTTCTTTAATTCCAGAAAATAACCCTGGAAATACAATCGACAGAATATGCCAAATAATCAAAACTAAAAGCGAACCAATTAAAAACCCCAAAGCTTTATGTTCTATAATACTTCTTACTTTATTTTTGAAAAAATCATTATTCATAAGCCTTCTTGATCAAATCAAAATCACATAAGTCTTCAACTAAGCCTTTTTGTGTTAGGCGACCAATGTCATATAAATCAGACTCCATTTCTTCCCAAATTTCTCGTTCCATATTTGCATAATATTTATCGGTACCCGACCCTAAATATTTTACGGCTTCCTTAAGCGCCTCCAATTCTAATTCGCCATGAATAGACTTGCTTTTATTATCAATATTTTTAAACATAATATCTATAGCTTCTTTTGGATGCTCTTTAGCATAAAGCCATCCTTTATTAGCAGCACGGATGAATTTTTCCAAGTCTTTCAATTTAATACCTTTCTCATTATCATTTCTTGCCCAAACATCCGTTTTAGCAATATATGTGTCAGAATAAAAACGTACTCCAAATTCTACGGGGTCAATTATTTTAATGCTTCGCCCCTTCATTCGGAGTTGTACCGGTTCATTTATTAAATACGTGCCAATAACATCCAAATTGCCTTTCTCAAACTCCTGAATATAACCTGCGGGAGCTTGAACAATATCGTTTTTGTTAATATTTAAATTCCATTTATTTTTTAGAACAAGTAGTATGTTTTCAGTATCAAATTTGGGAAACACTGCCAGTTTTTTATTTTCCAAGCTTTTGAGACCTAGACTATCCATGAATTCAGATTCTTTCATAGTGTAACAAGCCAAGCTTCGATTAAAAACTGTTCCAAAGGCTTTAATGTTTGTAGCATCCTTATCTTTCCTTATTAGAATTCTATCTGCTGGTGCCAATGCTATATCAACCTCTTCATTGTTTAAAACGGAAATTGGGTCCGTTGTAAATCCTGCTATAGGAATTAAATCAACCATCAACCCTTCATCTTTAAAAAAACCTTTCTCATTTGCCACATACAATCCAGTAAATTGTGCACCATGAAACCATTGCAATTGAACTTTTATGAAAGTTTTTCCATCTAATTCATAATCTTTTTCTGTGACAATTGAGTAGGTAATAAAAGCCGCAGCAATTGCAATTACTGCTAACATCAAAAAACTCGTCCTTTTTTTCATAATTCTTTAATTTCTTTTAATTGCTTTTTGTAAAGATGAAATCTGTTTTTAGTAATTGATTTAGCCCTTTCATGTAAATGAGTAGCAGCTATAACCATTTTTTCATCTATAAACTGAGATAGAAATGAGTTAATTCTTAAACAATTTGGAAGGTCTAATCCAGAATAAAGTTCATCGATAATCAAGATTTTTGGATTTGTAATACATGCCCTAATGAGATTCACTCTTGCTTTCATTCCAAAACTCAATTCAAAAGGTTTTTTAGTCAAAACGCTATTATCTAATTCTAAATCAGTAAGGTATTTGTCTAGATTAGATTTCTTTGAGTTATCAATGGTGTTGTTTAATTTAAATGGTAAAAGAATGTTATCTTCAATACTGAGCCATGGTAAGAAAGAACGGTCATCTGGATGATACCCAATATCTCCATTTTTTCTTAATTCTAAGGGCGAGTATTGTTTCCCATTTTCGCGAAATGTGATTGAAACTTCATCCTTAGCTCCTAATAAACCTAATATAATCTTCAACAATGTGGTTTTCCCACTTCCTGAGTTTCCAGTTATTAAATAAAGACCATTTTTAAAAATGTGTAGCCCAGTATCCATCAAGAGATAATCTTCATTTTTTTTATGTTTATAAGAATTAATTGATAAATCAAGTTCCATTCTACATAAAGTGTTGGCTCAAATTAATAAGTAGAGATTTGCTCCAATTTTTGGTAATTTAAGAAATCCTTAAGAGTAACCCTTTTCAGAACTGAAATAAATCACAGATTCAAAATGAAAGTCCTCTTCCTTTCTTGCGTCTACGCTTTTTCTTTTCTGTCAGCTCTAACTTAAATCCATTATATGCTTCTTCTTCCTTTTCACCTTTGCTTTGAAACGTGGAAGCAACGGTGCGAATTAATCGATTGTGTTCCATGGCGGTTTTTCTTGTAGTAACCTCATGAATCATTTTTTGAAGGCCATTTTCCATGTGGTACTGGACTATTTCTTTATGCAGATTTAGCTGGGTGTTTTCGTTGGCCACCATATAGGCAACGTTATCGTACAATCCCTTTTCAATCAAATACCCAGCCCATAGGTTTTTGAGATTGTCCCTGCCATCTTCTATCAAGGCGCTAATGACCACATCCTGTTGTCGGAGTACCGATTCCAAGTCGGGTATGGAATCCAGATAACGGCCTGTTCTTTTAGATAGAGAATGGTTCGCATTATTATCCGTATAAATTGAGTTGACAACAAACCCCTCTTCCACTTTTTCAAAATAGAATCCCTTGGCATTTAACTGTGCAATATAGTCCTTTGGGGATTTTTCAAACGGGGCGTGCATCTGTTCAGCATATTGGACGTATGCTTGCAAGGCAATGGTATCGAACAGTTGCTTATGGGCAAGGTTCATGCGCTCGTAAAGCTGTGGAAATACCATCGGAAGGAAAATAACGGAGGCCGTTGGCTTTGTATTGCTTTCTGGATTTTGTCCCGTAAGCATTTCCAAAATCAAATGGTTTTGGTGGACAAATGCCTTGGATATGTATTCTTTCATGCCATCGGGAAAGTCAAGCTTTCCAATACGGGCAGTGAGGCTATGCTTGTCCGAGTCGGCAAACAACAGTTCGTTTTTATGGTAGCGAACCCCCAACGACTGGAACAGATGCCGGACACTTCCTCCCTTGGTGCCCACATTGAATACTTCCTTTTCCAACACCTTGCCAATAAGCCTGAACCTTTTCTTTAACGTTTCTTCTTCTTTTTTTGATTCCTTTTGATAAAGTTCGTCCATGACCTTCTGATAGGTCTCTGCAAAAGCCATTTTGAGCAGTCCCTTTCGGTCTTTCGAAACGTAACGGTTCAAAAACGAAAAGCCTTCGGATTCCAATAAATGTTTGGACACTTCCATTGAATTGATTTTGGTAATGAATTCTGAATACAGTCCTTCTTGCTTTTGAGATTTTATGTAGGATGTTCGAAAAGCTTCTTTTAACAATTTTTGCACCTCCAGTTTGAACTGTTTGCTGTCGATGGCGATTGTCGTGGGTTCATCACCATTCCCGAAAATATCCAGACAGTTCAGCATGCGGATGTTCTTGCCGAGTTCCTTTTCCTTAAAAACATATCGAGATTTGTCATAGATGGTGTACCCCACTATGGTATCGCCCTTCCCGTCCAAGTTTATTTCGATGCCCTGGTGCTCCTTTAGTACTTCTTTTAAATCATGGGGTCGGATGGTCTTGAAAAGATTATATGTGGTCTCTATCTGTTTTAATAGCCGTTTTCGGTGCATCGGCAACTGCTTTGATTTTGAATGAATGTCGAATACCCTTTGCAGTTTCGGGCCGCTTAACTGTCGGTGTACTGTGGAACCGTTGATGAACCTTGTCTGGTAGCCCTTTTGGTTGTTTAATCCGTATGCGACCCCTATCCTTCCAGATGGACTTTTGGTTCGTTTGATTTCAATATGATAGGGCTTTACCAGTCTTGACAGTTCTTCGAAGCTCCGAACCTTATATTTCTGAAGGATACTGTGCAACACATCCTGAATATAAAACCTGGTGCCCTGTGTCTGGTCAGTACTGAATTGAAGATCGGGCAGACGATATAAAGGAAGTTCTTTTTTCTCTTTTGTCTTTGGGGATGATAATAAGCCATATTTCCTTTCAAGGTGCCTTTGGGTGGCCATGTTCCTTCTGTGGCTGTTGAACAGGTCTACCACCTTTCCATCTTCCTTGACGTTTGTGGTCACGATATGTACATGTTCGTGGTCGGTATCGTTGTGCCGTACGATAACATAGGGCTGTTCCCCATAGCCCATTTGTTCCATGTAATCTATGGAAAGTTTTCGAAATGTGCTGTCGTCAAGATGTTCGCCATGGGGCAGGTTGAGACTGATGTGGGCGTAGCGGTTCTTGGTGGCATTGCGCTGTCCTTGGAAATGGAGGACTTCCGCGAAAAACTTTTGTGAAATCTCTTGTGAGAACATATTGCCATATCCAAGGATTCGCATGCCCTCTTTTCCGAAGACATATTTCAACGTGCCGTGGCAGGTTTGACCGTAAATAATCCTGCCTATCATTGCGGTTGTTCTTTGATGGCAAGCTCAATAAGTTTGCCCAACAACTTATTTGTTTGTTGAATCTCCACTTCCAAATTACTGTTCGGGTTTCTCAGATTTTTATGGTGCGCCAATTTGACAAGCTGGTTGATGTTGTTCCCGATCTTGTTCAAATGGTAGGCAAGGTGCGACGTATTTGGCAATACATCTTTTTCATCAACTACGTCCCTTAGAACCAACCTTCTCAAAAGTGGGCTTACCGTTCCGCGCTCGGAAATATTCAAATGGTAGGATTCGCAGATGGACTTCAGTTTTTCATATTCCCCATCATTGAAACGCAGCATTACGTTGTGGCAACGCTTATTCTTTCCCAACTGTTTTCTGCCACTTTTTTGCTTTTCCATTTGACTTGCTTTTAAAGCAAAACACTTCGTTAGAAGTAGCCGATTTTAAGTTACTTAAAATACAACTTGCTATCTGCTTTGCAGATAAATATAGAACAAGAATTTTGAATACAACTAATTAATAATCAATTATTTATACCGTATAATCATATCCATTCATATCAGGCCAGATGGGTACAGTCTTAACTTTTAAGTGGTCCAATATGGGAATTGAAAATCTTGGGAATGGATATGAATCCGACCTAATTTTTGTGGTAGGGAGAGAAAAGGGCAAGTGCGCTTACGCCGCTTGTGCTTTTGCGCGGCCCCGAGGGTGTCGGAAAACCGTAAGGTTTTGCGACTTCCGCAGGTGCCGGGAACATGAATATCATCGTGAAGTTTTGGAGTTACATTGAGGTGTCAAAAAAGGTTCATACTCTGGACAGGGCATATTTGAAATTTACAATTTGGACCTGTTTCAGTTTTGGTCTTCCTAATGAAATATGATTAGGAGTACAGTCCTTCCATATCACCATATGATAATATGAGCATTTGATTATTGCTATATATGATTATATAAATATATGTAGCAATGAAGGTATATAGTTTAAGGTTTATGCCGAATGAAAAATGGTGATTTTTAGGCGAGAATGAACGGCAATTTTTCTTTAGGGATTATAGCTTTGGTCCTCTTCTCCTTTCGTTTGAGCTTTCCTCGGTATTTCGTTCTATTGATTTTCTTTGTTCTTGTTTCTTTAAGAGACCGTTTTCATCCAGATACTGTTTCATTCCAAGATGCATTGGACTGTCGAGCATTAATTTTTCCTCGTTCTCGAATATGAAGGTTTTCAATTCCAATTCCTCGGCTATACGATAACCAAGATTGAATTTTTTCTTGAACCCGTCATCAATTTTGTTTTCCTCTTCCATACCTAAAATGTTTCCTTGACGTGTTTCTCAATATATTCGTTAATGGAATCCCTATCATATAGGATAATCTTCTTTTGGGGCTGGGAGAACCTGATTTTTCCCTCGTCCCTTAATTTCTGCAAAGTGGTAGTCGACTTGATTTTCAAAATCGACATTGCTTCTTCCCCGTCTATCCACTTTTCAACATTGTCCTTCCTTTTGGATTCGACATGTTGCACGATCTTTTCGAAAAGTGCGTAGAATGCTTCTTCTTGTAGACAGACGACTTTCATTGCTTTGAATAGTGCAGATTACTTAATATTTGAATATAGTTCTTTTTGATTTTTTATACAACTCATGATTTGACCAGGAATTTGTTGCATTAAATTCCTATTAAACCAAACTTATGCACTGTTTCTGCATAGGTTTTTATATATTTAAGTTTCTTGCACAACCAAACCATATGGCCATAACAAAAAATGCATTTATCCGCTACCAGGCCCTTGATAAATGTTTCCGAAATCCCGGAAGAAGATTTTACATCGACGACCTTTTAGAAAGTTGTAATGAGGCTATTGCCGAACTAGATCCAAACTCTTCCGGAATCAAAAGAAGACAGTTATACGACGACATTACTTTTATGGAATCCTCTCAAGGGTGGAGCATCCCATTGGAAAGAATCAAGGATGGAAGAAAAAAGTATTTCCGATATGATGATCTATCCTTTTCAATTAACAATCAACCGATAAATGACTTGGAGGCAGAACAGTTGAAATCTGCAATGATGGTTTTAAGGAGGTTCAAAGGAATGCCTCAGTTCGAATGGATAAATGAATTACTTCCCAAACTTGATGATACCTTCAAGTTATCCAACCATTCGGATAATATCATCAGTTTTGACCGCAATGAGTTTTTGAAAGGAACCGAACACCTGTCACCTCTATTCAATGCTATCTTGTACAAACAGTCTCTTGCAATTAAATATCAGTCCTTTAAGAGCGATACCGAACGAATAATCGTCTTCCACCCTTACCACCTAAAAAACTATAATAACCGTTGGTTTTTATTTGGAAAGAGTGGTAATTATAACAACCTCACCAACCTAGCACTGGATCGGATTAACGAAATACAAAATTCGAATGTGGCTTACGTTGATGATAAAGCCTTAGACTTTGATGAATATTTTGAAGACATCATTGGAGTTTCAAAAGAGGTCAATAAAAACCCTATAAAAATAGAATTACGTGCAACCAAACAATTGGCACCCTATATAAAAACTAAGCCTTTGCATGGTACACAAAAAACCATTTCCGAAACTTCAGATGGATACTCTTTTTCAATTGAAGTGATACCCAATTATGAACTAGAACAATTGTTATTATCCTTTGGGGAAGCAATAACCATAAAAGCTCCAACTGATTTTAAAAGAAAGATGAAGCAAAGGATTCAGAAGTTGTTAGAAAATTTTGACTAGTGCAGGTGTACTGCAAAGGTTAAGTTTAAATTTATAATCCAAAAAATTAAAAAGAGTACCATAAGACCTTTTATTTAAGAAGCATGACATTACATGAAGCTATAGAACAAGTACTGCAAAACGCAGAAAAGCCTCTTTTTTCAAGAGATATAGCTGACATTATAAATAATCAAAACCTTTACAAACGTAAAGATGGGCTTCCTGTATCTGCTTCTCAAGTAACTACTAGAGCTAATAACTACTCAAAATTGTTTACAAAGGAGGCTGGAAAAATTAAATTGGTAAAAGATGATGTTGTTAGCTTAAAATTTCAACACTATCGCAATAAGTTGGTACATGAATCCAATGCGATAAGAACTTATGGTAGAGCAAATAAAATTGATGTAATTGTTCGTTCACTGGAAGAATTATTACATGAGGATGATTATACATACAATCATAATCATCCTCGAGAAAAACTGCTTGTGGCTCATAAGTTATGTGATTGGTTTTTTAAACAATCAAATAGCGGGTCGTTAAGATTAAGTGATAAATTAATAACAGTTTTGTCAGGCCTAAACTGGTTTCAAAATAATGATAATACTATCGAAATCTATTTTGAAGGGTATAATGATTTTCTTTTAAAGATTGCGGCCGATAACAAGGCAGCTACGTTCTCAATTAATAGTGATTATAATCCCAATCTTTTTAATGAATTTGAATATAACAATCATCTTAACGAGTTGGTTTCTAAATTAATTGACCGAGGTAATATTACCTACATGATGTCTCAAACTATAACTACGGGTATTTTCATTCCGCCATTTAGAAGAAGTGCCGCCAGAAATTCACGAGGGGAGTTTGATCTTATGTTATCAAAATTACAAAACAATCATTCCCAGTTAGACAAGGCCATACTAATTGTACAGTCAGGTGTTTTAAGTAGTCAAGCATCATTTAATAAAGAAGCTAGAGAGCAAATTATAAACTCTGGAGCTTTAGAAGCTGTTATTACGTTTCCTAATGGCATGTTTGAAAATACGGCAATGAATGTGTCCATGTTTATTTTCGATTTTAACACTAGAGATAATCAAGTTTTCTTTTTAGATGCCTCAAACACGTTAAAGGATGATATGTCAGAGGTAGTAAGAACGATAAATAATAAAAAATATGTTCGAGATGTTTCTAGGACTATAGCATATGAAGACCTCTTTAATTACGATCTAAACCCAAAGAAATATGTAATTGATATTGACGATATACAGGTTAAGCCAGACCATAAGTTATATCAAATAGGACAGTTAATAGAACAGCGTAAGTACGGAGCAATGTTCAAGAATAAAAATAGCTTATATGTAGGCGGAGAATATAAACTAATCAAAATGGCAGACATTGATAAAAATGGACTTTATTTTGAACCAAAGGAAAATATGCTCGGGATTGACCATGACGAAATTGAAAATATCGACAAACATTTAGTGAGAGGTGGCGTGGTGTTGAGCGCATTTAACAAAAAAATTAAGGCATCTGTTTTGCCCAATGATATGTCATTTGCATTGGGGCAAAATGTGTATTGGTTAAAATTTTATGATAATGAGGTTTTAGATGAATATGCAGCTAGAGAATTAACCCAACCATACGTAACTAAACAAGTAGAATACTATTCCAAAGGAGCCACTATACCTAGATTGAGCGTAAGGGATTTAATGGAAATTAAAATCCAGATTCCAGGTCTAGAAGAGCAAAAAAATATTCTTTTTAAAGAATTCAGAAAATCAGAAAAACAGGTTCATGGTGATAATGTTACAAACCAAGAAAAAGATTTCATTAAAACGCTTAAGCACACACTCAAACAACCCTTATCGGGTTTAGGCAATGATTTCACATCATTAAAGTCCTTTTTAAATAAAAAAATAGAAGCTAAAGAATCAATTGAAAGTAACGAAACAATAGTGCCGGTATTTGATACAGATACACCAGAGCAAATAGAAATCCACACCTTAAAAAACACACTGGACAGAATGGAACGTTCTGTGACCGATATGGATTATATTTTAGAACAAGCTATCAAAATAATTTCAATTTCAGAGCCAATAAAAGAGAGTATACAGCTTAAGAAATTTTTACAAAATATTGCTTCAGAATATCCCAGTATTCAATTTAAAATAACCGGGAAAGAAGTAGAGTTTCTGGCAGACCGTAAGCAATTAAGAATCCTTTTGCACAATTTCATTACTAATGCCATAAAACATGGATTTAAAGATAGTTATGAAACTCCAACAATATGGTTAGAGATTAAAGCTAAAGATACGATTTCGTTTCAGTTGTCAATTCGTAACAATGGAGTGCCTTTACCGCCAGAATTCACAATTCAGGACTTCCTGGCAAAAGGGAGCTCAATCCAGTCAGACGTAGGTAGTGGATTTGGCGGGTTTTTGATAGGCTTAATATTAAAAAAGCATAAAGGAACTATAGAGCTAATAAAAAATGAAGGATTTGGAATAATGCCTCATAACGTAGAATTCTTAATAACATTATTAAAATAAAATAATGTCAAAACCTGTAAGAGTATTATTAGTTGATGATAAGAAAGATTATTGCGAATCCTTATCAGGAGTAGCGCGTCATAATAACATTCAGTTGGAATATAAATTGGATTGGGAAACAGGCTTTGAATTTTTAAAAAATGACCCAAGTATTGAGTTCGTCATTCTAGACGGGAAAGGCAAAATTGAAGCAGACCAGGAAGTAGAAAAAGATAATTTTGCGTTAAGAGCAATGAAGGATTTGGATGCCTATGCATTACAAATTGGGAGACATATCCCATATTGTGTTAATACAGGTTTCATAGATCGTTTTGAGTCCTTTGTAGGAAATGTGCAGATATACGAAAAGAAAGAAGAGGATAGAAACAAGATGTTTAAATACATCGCTCAAGAAGTTTCTAAATCTGATTATCGAACAGCTAGATTAAAATATGAAGAACCATTTATAGCATTCGATAAAGGTATTATCAGCAATACGCACGAACATTTATTGGTGCAAATCATTCAAGCTTTTGAGGCAAGCGACTTTCGTAAAAAGAACATAAACGTACAAAGAGATTTGCTGGAAGCGATTTATATAGGTTTAAATAATCCTATTCCTTGTATTCCGGAACAACTTTTCCATCAGCACGGAAAACCGATTTTAGGGTTGTGTACAAGATTTATGGAAGATAAGCCTACGAGAACGAATCAAGGAGATGAATTTAAACTTGATAAAGGAGTTCCAACAGACATTAAGGCAGCATTCAGAAAACTAAAAGAATCAACAAGTAGATTTTCACATTTGGACGATGAGGTTATTGTCAAATTACCTTTCAGTTCTAATACATTATTGTTGTTGGAAGTCTTAGAATGGCTTCCGGAATTCGTAGAAACAAACTATAAAAACTACATCTAATTAGATGATAACGGGAGAACTAAAATCACAAATAGATCAAATCTGGAATACGTTCTGGACAGGTGGTATTACCAATACCATCACAATCGTCGAACAACTGACCTACTTGATTTTTATAAAAAATTTGGACGAGACTGAGACTCGTAATGAGTTAAAGGCCAAACGTGGTTTTAAGTACATACCCATTTTTAATAAAGACCAACAACAGTTCCGTTGGAAAAACTTAAAGGAAATGGATGTGACTCCGCGCCATACAATCTTTAGCAATACCGTAGATGGAGTGTTCCCGTTCATTCGTTCATTGGGAAAGGAAAAAAGTCTTTTTAGCACTTACATGAAAGGGGCCTCTTTTGGCATTTCAAAACCTGCAGTTCTTGATCAAGTAATTGAGAAACTCGAACGGCTGCCAATGGAAAACCAAGATACCAAAGGCGATATATATGAATATTTGCTTTCCAAACTCGAGGGTGGCGGTACTGCTGGCCAATTTCGAACGCCTCGTCACATCATCAAATTGATGGTAGAAATGATGCAGCCAACTTTGGAGGACAGTATTTGTGATCCTGCTGCTGGAAGTGCCGGATTTCTAGTTGCCGCCAAAGAATATATTGACAAGCATTATGGGGTGACCGATCTGGACAAACACTCCGATTTCATCAACAAAAAGATGTTCAACGGTATGGAGTTCGATGCCACAATGCTGCGTATCGCTTCAATGAACCTATACCTACACGGTGTAGAGGAACCGAACATTATCGATATCGATGCAGTATCCAAAGACAACACCATTTCGGATGCTTATACATTGATACTAGCCAATCCGCCCTTTAAAGGCACTATTGACAAAGAAAGCATTTCGCCAGGATTAAAAAACGTTACCAATACGACTAAAACTGAACTGCTGTTTTTGGCCTTGATGCTACGCCAATTAAAAACAGGTGGGCGTGTTGCGGTAATCGTCCCCGATGGGGTACTTTTCGGTAGTGGTAAGGCACATAAAAGCATTCGTGAGGAGATAGTGGCAAATCATAAATTAGAAGCCGTTATCTCCATGCCAAGCGGGGTGTTTAAACCCTATTCTGGGGTTAGTACCGCTATTTTGATTTTTACTAAAACGGGCTCTGGTGGCACGGATTATGTATGGTATTATGACATGCTGCAAGATGGCAAATCGTTGGACGACAAACGCAACTTATTGGTAGAAGAAGCCCTTTTTGATGATTTCGCTTTTGGCGATGGCACCCGTATACAAGAAGCGGTTAAATCACATGAAAACTTCAATCTGCCTCAAATACTGGATCATTTCAAATACCTGAAAAGCCCCTATTTCAAAAAGATGCATGAAAAAGACGGCTCTTTAGTACAAATTCACGATGTTCCTAAAAATCTGGGCTGGGACAAGTTCATAGAAAACACATGTACCCATGATTATAGCGACCGTACTTCACAGTCATTTCTAGTCCCGTTGGAAGAAATCAAGGAAAATGATTGGGACTTGTCCATCAACCGGTACAAGGAAATAGTATATAAAGAAATTGAATATGATGCACCGGAAATAATAATTGAACGAATTAAAAAATTAAGCGAGGAGAGAGATATTCTTCTGGATAGCTTAATTTAATGACTATGGTAGATTGGGATAAAATACGATTGGAAGAAGTGTTGGATTATGAACAGCCAACGAAGTATATTGTGGAAACTACTGATTATGACGATAGTTTCAAAACTCCGGTGCTTACAGCTGGAAAATCTTTTTTATTAGGTCATACAAACGAATCCAAAGGAATTTTTGAAAATGTTCCCGCAATTATTTTTGATGATTTTACCACCGCCTTTCATTATGTAGACTTTCCCTTTAAAGTGAAGTCTTCGGCAATGAAAATTTTAACCGCTGATGAAGAAAAAGCGGATTTGCGTTTTCTTTATTATAGAATGGGGAAGGTTCGGATGGACAAAGAGCTACATAAAAGATATTGGATTTCTAAGTTTTCTAAAGTTGAAATCCCCCTCCCACCCCTTGAAACCCAAAAGCGTATTGCTCGCATTTTGGATGATACTGTCGCCTTGCGCGATAAAACCAAAAAGCTGTTGGAAGAATGCGATTTACTGTCGCAGTCTATTTTTTTAGAAATGTTTGGGGATCCTGTCATCAATCCAAAAAACTGGTCATTAAAAAATCTGAAAAAGTCCGTTTTAATATTTAAAGACGGCCCCTTTGGTTCTAATTTAAAAAGCGCACACTATACCGAGAAAGGGGTTAGAATAATAAGGCTTCAAAATATCGGAGTTAATGAATTTGTAGACAAAAGTAAGTCTTACGTTTCCGAATCGCATGCCGAGAAGCTGCGAAATTATACTTGTTTGCCTGGCGACATACTAATTGCAACAATGGGTACACCAAATATAAGAGCCTGTAGATTTCCCAATTATTTAAACAAGGCTTTGAACAAAGCAGATTGTCTTCAACTGAGACCTGACCCAAATACAGCTATTCAAGATTACCTCCTTTTTTTAATCAATTCGCGTGGTTTTTTTCATTTAATAACGAAATTTTTTCATGGTCAAACTAGAAGCAGGGTGAGTATGGGTCAAATGGCAAAATTATCGATTCCAATTCCGCCGCTTTATTTACAACATGAGTTCGCCAAAAAAATCAGCTTGGTCGAAAAACAAAAAGAGTTGGCTAAAAAAGAACTGAAGGAAAGTGAAAATCTATTCAACTGCCTGTTACAAAAGGCTTTTAAAGGCGAGTTGGTTTGAATACATTATGTGTGCAGCTGTATTGCATAGATTGCGAGTATTTTTATATAAAAACTGTAAATATCAGTAAGCAATGAAAGGAAAAGTCTCGTTTTTTAATGTCCAAAGAGGATTTGGAAAAATCTTGGACGACAAGCTAGAAGAGCATTTTGTTCACTTCACCGAGGTTTACGGAAACTTTAAGGTACTATTTGAGGGAGAAGAAGTTGAATTCCAAATAAAAAAAACCTCGAAAGGGTCAAATGCCATTAAAGTCAAAAGACAAGAAGAGAGGCTTCGAGGAAAAATCAAAAGTTATCAAATGACTGACGGTTGGGGTTTTATCGAAGCGGACGGCAAAGATTATTGGTTTCATCATTCTCAAGTGAAAGGGCAGTTTGGTTTCAAGAGAATCAGGGAGAATTATTTGGTAGAGATGACTCCGACCAAAGATGGTAAAAGGCTAAATGCAGTTAATATTGTTTGTATTGATACTCGCAATGCCCTTGACAAATTCGCCTATTTAGGAAATTGGATAGATGCCATCATTGAACTAAGCGATTTAGCACAACCTGAAGAGTGGGACTATTTAGATGAAAAAACCGGCGATTATCCTGTACTTGACAGTTACGTCCATCAAACTTTTATTCAGTTACAAAAGGAAGATAAAATTGAATATGCAGAGCAAAATGGAGTTGCAACATATGCTGCTTTTAACACTGGATTGGTAACACCTAAACAAGAAGAGATATTTGCATATTTTGAAATTAATCGGCCTCCGTCGCCCACTTATTCTTATTTAAACCTCGATTCACAAAAGTGGAAATTTTTAAAATTTGACCGGGAAAGTGATAGAACTATGACACATTTCATCAATAGACCCAAATTAGCAAACTACTTTTCTTCTCCAACAGACTTAATCTATGACGTAAATCGACGTTTAATTCCCGATTTTGAGCATATAGTTGATGATAGGGAAGACAGGTTTCCAGAATCGTTTAAGGCACTTTCTGATGACCAAATAATGGAAAGATTGCGTTCTGCTATTGAAAGCGCCATTAAAAGGATTAAACGAAATTATAAGACCGCAATTCCACAATTTTATAATGGAGGCATACAGCTGTTATTGCCATTATGTTTGGAAAAACCAGAAAAGGCTGATTTGGCTTTAGTTGTGGCTAGGGAAAATGAAATATATAGGGCAAATACAATTTTGCCTTTGGATTGGGCTTATAACAATGCCCGATTACTTGCAAAACCAGACAGAGAATGGCTTAACCCATAGAACAATCTGTGTATAATTTAACATGACGATAGATAGACTAAAAGATATTATAGAACAAGGGGAGAACAGCAATGTTGAGTTCAAAACAAGCCGTACAGCACTCAATAAGGATGCTTTCGACTCTATCTGTGGTTTTTTAAACCGTAGTGGTGGCCATCTGATGTTGGGCGTGCAAAATGATGGTACTGTAATAGGTGTGCAAGAAGACAAGGTTCAGGGTATAATCGATGGTCTCGTTGCCAATGCCAACAACCCGCAAAAATTGAATCCCCCTTATTACGTTTCTCCAGAGGTGTTGGACGTTGAAGATAAAAAGGTGGTTGTTATTTATGTACCAGAAAGTTCTCAAGTGCATGCTACAAATGGACGGATCTATGACCGCAATCAAGATGGTGATTTTGATATTACCAACCAACATGACCTAGTGTCACAGTTATATCTGCGTAAGCAGAATTCCTATTCTGAGAATCAGGTATTTCCATATGTTGAAATAGCCGACTTTAAGGAATCCCTTTTCGACAAAGTCCGTAATCTGGCACGCAATCAACAGCCCAAACATCCTTGGCTGGCCATGACCAACGAAGAATTGTTGCGCTCGGCAGGGCTATATAAAAAAGATATGAAGACGGGGCAATCTGGTTATACCCTCGCCTCAGTTTTGCTATTTGGAAAAGATGAATTGATACAGAACGTAGTGCCCCATTACAAAACGGATGCCATTGTACGGATTAAGAACACTGACCGTTACGATGACCGGGATGATATACGTGCTAATTTGGTGGAAAGTTATGAACGTCTTATGGCATTTGTAGCCAAGCACTTGCCCGATAAATTTCAATTGATAGATGGGCAGCGTATCAATGTACGCGATAACCTCTTCCGGGAAATTGCTGGCAACCTTTTGGTGCATAGGGAATACACAAATCCGTTTCCTGCCAAATTCATTATTGAGGCCGACCAAGTTCGCTCAGAAAATTGGAACAAACCACATGGAAAGGGTAATATAGATCCTGCCAATTTTTCGCCCTATCCCAAAAATCCAATTATTGCAAAACTGTTCAAGGAAATTGGCTGGGTAGATGAATTGGGTTCGGGTGTTCGTAATACCTATAAGTTCACCGAATTGTACGCATCTGGCGGGAAACCAAAGTTTATTGAGGGTGATGTGTTTGAGATTATTGTTCCCCTTACAAATAATGCAAAGGAGGAAAAGTCAGGGAAGGTATTGGGAAAAACGTCTGAGAAAATACTTGCTCTTTTAAAAGAAGATAAAAACAAAACCGCCAAGGAGTTATCCGAAATTATTGGTATTTCTGATAGAGCCGTAGAAAAACAGTTGGCGAAATTGCAGAAATTGGGCAGGTTAGCGAGGATTGGTTCGGATAAGGCTGGACATTGGAAAGTAATGGATTAGAATAACAAAAAGTTCGGAGTAAAGTTCGGAGTAAAGTTCGGAGTAAAGTTCGGAGTAAAGTTCGGAGTAAATCAATTGCCTAAAGAGAACAAACCAAAAAGAATGAATACAAATTTCCAGTTTTTGGCTTCTGAATGGGGCTCTTTTTTTGAAAGAGCTACCAAGGCGGAGCGGTTGGTCATAGCAGACCCCCGTACCTCCTTGGCCTATTCACGCATGGCCTTAGAACTAGCCGTTAACTGGATGTATAGCAATGATGAAGAATTGACATTGCCTTATGACACTTCGCTCAATAGCCTGATTACCAATCAGGTTTTCAAAGAGCAGTTCAATCATAAGCTGTACAACGAAATCCATTTAATCCGCAAAACGGGCAATCTGGCCTTGCACAACAAAAGGGTTTCCGATGTTGATTCGTATACAATTATTGAGTATTTGTACTACTTCGCAAAATGGTTTGCAAAATCGTACACCAAAGAAACTCTACAGGATATTGGTGTATTCGACTGGGATTTAATTCCCAAAGAAGGGCAAGATGCACTAACCAGAAAACAGTTGGCATCGCTTCAGAAAAAATTGGACGCCGACAAAGAAGCCTTTCAAAAAAAGTTGGAGGAAACGGCTGAAAAGAACAGGGAGTTAGAGGAAAAGAACGCGCTGTTCAAAAAACAACTGGAAGCCTTACAACAGCAAATAGAGGAGAATAAAATTCTTGCCAATGCACAGGACGAAGTGCAACATCCTCGAAACGAATATGAAACCCGAAAATATTTTATCGACGTACTATTGCGTGAAGCAGGGTGGGATTTGGCCGGGGCAAAGGATACAGAATTTAAGGTCCAGTACATGCCCAAATCAACTAATGTTTCCGAAACCGGGTATGTAGATTATGTATTATGGGATGATGATGGCCTGCCCTTGGCATTGGTAGAAGCCAAAAAAACGTTGGAAAGTGTCAGCAAAGGCGAAAACCAAGCCCAACTGTACGCCGATAGTTTGGAGAAAATGTACGGCAGAAGACCTGTGATGTATTATAGCAATGGTTTTGAGACCTACCTCTGGGACGACCAGTTCTATAAAAGATCTAGACCTGTTAATGGTTTTTACACCAAAGCGGAACTACAAACCCTGATGTATCGTCGTGACCATCGTGCCGATATCAGAACCGCAGAAGTAGATGAGTTAATTGCGGGAAGGCTCTACCAGTTGCGATCCATTAAAAGTATAGCCGAACATTTTGCAGGAACGGATAAGACTACGGGCAAACTTATAGGAACAAACCGTGGTGCGCTATTGGTTTTGGCCACGGGAACCGGAAAGACCAGGACATCCATTGCACTTTCAAAAATGATGTTGGAGGCCAATTGGGTGAAACGCATACTTTTTTTAGCCGACCGAAAAAGCCTGGTCAGTCAAGCCAAAAACAACTTTATGAAATTTCTTCCCGAACATTCTAGCGTGAATCTTTTGGAGGAAAAGGACAATCCCGATGCCCGCTTTGCTTTTTCCACGTATCAAACCATGATGGGTTTGATTGATAGTTCAAAAGATGGTGAGCAACGTTTTTATGGGGTGGGACATTTTGACTTGATAATCATTGATGAGGCACACCGCTCGATATATAAAAAGTACCAAGCAATTTTTGAATATTTTGACGCCTTGTTTTTGGGACTCACGGCTACACCGAAGAACAGTATCGATAGAAATACCTATGCCATTTTTGGCCTAGCGGACAAGTCCCCTACCGATGCATATACTTTTCAAGAAGGCGTCTCCAATAAACATCTGGTGCCCTACCGAACAGTATCGGCTCCTACCAAATTTCTACGGGAAGGTATTCGGTATGATGAACTTTCTGATGAAGAAAAAGAAGAGTTTGAAGAGGAAATATTGGATGGGGAAAAAGCGATAGGCAACGAGTGGATTTCATCCAATGAATTGTATCAATGGCTTTTCAACAAGGACACCACCATAAAAACTCTACAATTTATTCTTAAGAACGGAATCAAAAAACGTAGTGGTGATGAATTGGGAAAGACCATTTTTTTTGCTCGGAATAAAAAGCATGCACGGTTTCTAAAAGATACTTTTCTGGAATTGGACAAAGAACTTTTTGGAAACGATTATGTAAAGGTTATTACCCATGGCGAACCCAAGGCCGAGGAATTTATTCGGCGGTTTTGTGATGAGGAAAAAGACCGTTTGCCCCAAATAGCTATATCGGTTGATATGATGGACACAGGAATCGATGCTCCGAGCTGCGTTAACCTCGTATTTTACAAACCCGTGAAATCCTATGCCAAATTTTGGCAGATGATAGGTAGGGGTTCACGTCTGCGACCAGATCTATTTGGTTTAGGCAAGGACAAAGAACGATTCTTGATATTCGACTTATGTGGCAATTTTGAGTTTTTTAGAGAAAATCCCGAAGGCATAGAAACCAGCTCCCAAAAAAGTTTGACCGAAGTCGTTTATGCCTTAAAACTGCGATTGGCAGAATACTTAAAGACAGAGGCTTTTGTCGAAGACGAAGACTTACAGCAATTCAGAACAGAACTATTAAACACGCTGCATTCGGAAATCTCAAAACTGGATAAAGATAGATTTGACGTCAAGATGCGAATGCAAACAGTTTTGGAATATGGTAGCGAAAATCGTGAACTTTGGAACCACTTATCCAAGAAAGACATAAAAATAATCGAGGAAACTTTGGCTCCATTGGTAAAGCCAGCTAAAGGCAATACTGATATGGCGCGTTTCTATGACAAACTTTTGTTTACCCTGATGATTAAGGGTTTGGAAACGCCAGATAGAAAAGAATTTGTTTCCGTTTTTACTGTGCCAATTTCTAAAGTTGCCATCATTTCAAAGAAACTATTAAAGAAAATGACCATTCCGGAAGTAAAGGAGAAGGAGGAAATCATAAAAAAGCCTTTGGACGAAACCTTCTGGAGATTTGATGGGATAACGCATTTAGAACAAATAAGAAGGGGAATCAGGGATTTGGTCAAATACATTGATCCTACCGATCAAAAATATGTGACTACGGACTTCGAGGATAGTTTGGACGAGAGTCAGGTTACTACCAATGATTATGTCAATGAGCCACCGATTACTTTCGATTCACCATTTACCAACAACTTACACCGACTAAAGGAGTTGATTCGCGCCAATAAAGACAACTTGACCATATCAAGGATACGACAGGGTAAGACCATAACAGAAAGCGAACTACTGTCTTTAGAAGCCATTCTTTTTTCCGATGGCATCAAAAAAGAGGAAATTGAAAGGGAGATTGGTGAACAGTTAAACCTTGTTCAGTTCATAATTTCATTGATGGGTCTCTCCGCTGAAAGAGTTGACAAGGCATTCGCGGATTTCATCAATAGATACCAACTGAATTCGGTGCAAATTCAATTTTTGGATACTATCAAACTCTTCCTGACAAAAAATGGGAAAATAGACCCAAGTAAACTCTACGACTCCCCGTTTAGAAATTACCACTCTATGGGCGTTGACGGTATATTTGATGAATCCCAAACCGATACTATCTTCAAAATTATCGCTGATTTAAACGAAAGCCAATCTGTTTAAGTCGTATTTCTTACAGCAAAACTAGCACCATATTTCTTTAATGCCATCTGTGCAGATAGGTTGCACACATTCGTATCATCTTTGTATCGGTTCAATAGGGGTTCAATTGCCAGCACCCAAAAAAGATGGCGTTAATAAAATACTATGAAAGATGAAAAATTTTCATTTAGTACACGAAGATGGGGTTTATAAACTCAAAAAGGAAAATGCCCAACGAGCATCTAAAGTCATTGATGCTAATAAACCGGAAGCTATCAAAGAAGCGCGGGACTTCATCACCGAACAAGGAGGAGGGTCATTGAAAATACATAAAAACAAAGGAGGCTTTCAGGAAGAACGAACGTATCCGAGATCAAAAGACCCCAGAAAATCAAAAGGATAATGCTATGACAAAAAACTATGAAAAACTCATACAAAGGGTAAAGGAACGATCAAATCCAGGAGCAATTGATGAATCTGTACTATTAGAAAAATCGTTCAGCGCGGAACTTCGAACTCTCTATGATAGGAAAGTGCTTGTTTACATTAAGCGGGCAATGCAGGGAGTCGAACCCGTTTACACTAAGAACACCTTTGAGGCAGGTAACAAGGTAAAGTTTCATTTAAAGAACACTTATCCGAATTTAGACTATGAATATCAAGGTTCTGTTCCATCAAACACCCATATTAAAGGATACAGTGATATTGACTTGGTTCAAATTTCAGGCAGTTTTTATTCCCACGAAAGCATGTCAGCATTTACCAATGCAAGCTTGAGAGCGGATTTAAGTTACTACCAGAGGACAAGATTGAATGAAGTAATTAACGCTATGCCTTATTCGGGTGACGCCACTGAGAACTTAAAAAAGATAAGGCAAAATGCCGAGGAACTTCTTTCTAGGGTATATAAAGAGGTTAATAATGCCAAAGCAAAATCTATCGAAGTGAACCTAACCAGTCCTAAAAGGATGGTGGATGTGGTGACCGCTTCATGGTATAAAAGTGTCACTGCGGTTATGGATGGCAATGAGTACCAGAAGGGTATTCAAATCTACGATAAGAAAAAGAACCGACGTCTCAAGGTGGATTTTCCATTTTTGAAAATCCATTTTCTTAACACTAAGGATTCCCAGGTAAACGGACGACTGAAGAAAATGATTCGCTTTTTAAAAACGATCAAAGCAGATGCCGATATCCAGATAGATTTCTCCAGCTTTGATATATCCTCCGTCTGTTATAACATCGACAAAATCAAATACTTTGATAAGTCCTATGATGAGTTGGTTCATGTACTATATGAAGAACTATCGAAGATTGCCGTGGATTCGGTTTATCGAGACAACATTCGATCTATCGACAATTCAGAATTCATCTTCAGAGATAAGCCCGAAAAGATTACCCAATTAAAGTTGATACTAAACGAATTGGATATAATTATTAAAGACCTGTTGAAGGATAGTTTGGTTAAAAGATTTTTATCGTGAAAAGAATATTTATAGGAAGCTCAAGCGAGGAATTGGGTACGGCAAAGATTGTAAAGGCAATTTTACAACAAGATTTTGAAGTGATTATTTGGGATGAAGCTTTATGGAATAAATCGATTTTTAAACTAAATCGCAATTTCTTATCGAATTTGTTGACGGCAACGCTAAAGTTTGATTACGGGATTTTAATCGGTTCCCCTGATGACAAGGTAGATTATAGGGGAAAGGAAATGCTTCAAGCCCGTGACAATGTTCTGTTCGAATTGGGCCTCTTTACCGGTCGATTAGGATTGGATAAATGTGCTTTTCTTGTAGATGATACGGTTAAAATTCCCAGCGATTTAGGAGGTATCAAGTTGGCAATGTTCAACAAAAGTAACCTTGCAGACAAAGTAGAAGAGATAAAGCAGATGTTTCAAAATTCCAGTGAAACAGATATGAACTTTTTTCCTTCGAGTACATTAGCCTATGCATATTACGAGAACTTTGTTAAGTACGTTTGCGAACACTTTATCACCAATAAAGGATTCGAATTCAAAAATCAATTGTATAAGAATTGTAAGTTTAAAATTATGGTACCGAAAACCCTTCCCAATGATTTGAATATGGCATTCCAAAAAATCCAAAACAAAATTGGGGTTGAGAAAATTTCATTCGGTTCCACCGGAAGGGTTAGAAATGTGCATGTGGATGTCAAAATTGAGAATGGACAACTCATTTTATTGGATTTCCCTACAACATTGACAGGAATAGACCATGCGATTTCTAATTTACTTCCAAACGATTATAAAAATCAAACCGATGATTACAAGTTGATTTTAAATAGAGAGCTCAACAAGTTCATATTCACTTTAGAGAAAACTCTAGAAAAAAATGAAAATGATGATTTCGTGTCTATTGAGCGGGTTTAAAGGGAGCTAGGTAAATTTTTGAGGTTTGCATGAAAAAATAATTTGCGTGCAACTGAGTAAAATAAAAAAGCCCTCACAGATGTGAGGGCTTGATTTTATTGGCGGTCTGGACGGGACTCGAACCCGCGACCCCCTGCGTGACAGGCAGGTATTCTAACCAACTGAACTACCAGACCAATGATTTTATCTTACAAAGACTTCCGCGACAGCGGAATTCAAATCTTGTTCAACCACTTTTTGCAAAGCGAGGGCAAATATACCCACATCTTTCGGTTTCGACAAAACTTTTTTCCATCAAACAAATTTTTGCCGTTCCACCAAAAAGGTATTCAAAACCGTAGAAAAATTAGACCGTATGTCCACCTCAACGTATCGTATTTTGTATTGCATGCATTTGAGCTTCAATGCTTTTAAATACCCTTGAATGCCAGTCCTATACGCCTCACGGATATTTTGAGCATGCAAGTCGATATGTTGACCGGTTTCCACATCAATAAATCGTTTGGGGGCATTGTCAAAATTAAACTGCGTTTCCAAATCGGAATCTAATAAATGGAAAAGGACGATTTCGTGTTTATTATATTTTAAATGTCGCAACGCTTCGAAAAGTTTTTCCTCCTCCACCTCGGTTTGGAACATATCTGAAAAGACAAAAATGAGGCTTCGTCGATGGATTTTTTCGGCAATATGGTGCAAAAAATGATACGTTCTCGTTCGTTTTTCCCCAGTGGTTTCCAAAACCAGACGATTTAATTGGGAAAGCAACATCTGAAAATGCCTCTCGCTGCTTTTTTCCGGAGCATAAAAACTATTGGTTTCCCCATAAACACTTAGCCCTACCGCATCCCGTTGCTTCTTGAGAAGATGCATCAAAGCTGCAATGGCCAAAGCCCCAAAACCGATTTTGTTCAAATGATCCAAAGAAAGATGGTTGACCTCGGGATAATACATCGAGGCGGAATTGTCCAAAATCATATGACAACGAAGATTGGTCTCCTCTTCGTAACGCTTGGTATACAGTTTATCGGTACGTGCAAAGAGCTTCCAATCAATGTGTTTGGTGCTCTCCCCAGTATTATAAATCTTGTGTTCCGCGAACTCGGCAGAAAAGCCATGGAAGGGACTTTTATGGATACCGCTTATAAAACCCTCAACCACCTGACCGGCCAAAAGTTCAAGGTTTTGAAATAAAGGGGCTTTATTAAGTTCGGAGTTCACTTCCATTACAATCGAAGATAAATCAAAAAGGTCTGGCTTGCACCAGACCTTTTTTAAAATTTAACGTAACGGATGCTTTCTACAAAACGGCGTCTATTGCTTCGGTATAGGCTTTCTTCGGAGAAACCCCTACCTGACGGCTTACAATTTCACCGCCTTTAAATACCAATACCGTTGGGATATTTCTAACCCCATATTTGGCCGCAAACTGTTGATTGGCATCCACATCTACCTTACCAACCACAGCCTTACCGTCATATTCCTGACTTACTTCCTCAATGATGGGCCCCACCATACGACAAGGACCACACCATGCTGCCCAAAAATCCACCATTACCGGTTTATCGCTTTTTAAAACTACCTCATCAAAAGTTGCATCTGTTATTTCTAGTGCCATATCTGTGTATTTATAATTCGCAAAGTTAGTCAAATCACTTCCAGATTCCTTACTGCTATTGTATCTATTTTGATTATCAAGGGATTGGAAAAACTAATATCAGTTGAGCTTGTAATGAACTTCCTGTGCTTCCAAAACACTTAACAGGTCGGAGCTTATATTCACCTTTTGCTTTCTGCTGGATAGGTTCAGCTTAATTTCATCTTCCATTTCGTAGATGATAAAATTTATGGGATGCTTTCCCTTATGCAAGGCCAGGGCATTTTTCAGTTCCCGGATCCGCTTTTCCTGAAGGGTGGAGACATCAAGTTTTATGGTCAGTTTTTTTGCATAGGCATCCATCACGTCCTGAAGTTGTTTGAACTCATTGAACTGCAATCTGGGTTCCCCTTTCTTGCCCGTTTCACGATTGACCCAACCTTCACGAACAAAAACTTTGATGTGGATGAAGGAGTTGATCATTAAAAAGTGCCGGAACTTTAAATATTCCTCCCCAAAAATTCGGAACTCATGGGTGTCCGTATAGTCTTCAACAGTAAAGAGTCCCCAGCCCTTTCCATTTTTGGAAATGCGATGTTGTACATCCGTAATGACCCCGGCAAAAGTGAGTTCACGGTTCACATAGCCCTCAAGTTCCTCCTTGAAAACTGAAATACTGGTATTGCAAAACGCTTTGATTTCCTTTTTAAAATCATCCAAAGGGTGTCCAGAGATATAGATTCCCACCACTTCCTTTTCACGCCGAAGTTTTTCCATGGTACCCCAATCCTCGCAAGGCGGCACAATGGGCTCTGGTATTTGAACCTCACTGGCATCCCCAAAAAGGCTTACCTGTGAAGAATTCAGGTTCTCTTGATATTTAGCACCATACTTAATCACCTTTTCCAAAAAACTTCCCCCATCCCCTTCTTGGTGGAAATATTGTGCCCTATGGGTATTGGAAAAAGAATCAAAACCTCCTGCTAGGGCCAAGTTTTCGAAAGCCTTTTTATTAGCTGATCGCAAATCAACGCGCTTGGCCATATCAAAAACGGAGCGATAAGAACCATTTTCCTTTCGATCCTCAACAATAGCTTCCACGGCTGACCGGCCCACCCCCTTAATGGCACCCATTCCAAAACGCACGGCATTGTCTTTATTTACCGCAAACTTGTAATACGATTCATTGACATCAGGTCCCAAAACCTCCAAGCCCATGCGTTTTGCCTCTTCCATAAAAAAGGTCACCTGTTTGATGTCATTCATATTATTCGAAAGCACAGCGGCCATATATTCCGCAGGATAATGGGCCTTCAGGTAGGCGGTTTGATACGCAATGTAGGCATAGCAGGTAGAGTGGCTCTTATTGAAGGCATAGGAAGCGAAAGCCTCCCAATCTTTCCAAATTTTTTCGAGCACCTCCCTTGGGTGTCCATTTTTTTCGCCCCCATCCAAGAATTGTGGTTTTAATTTTTGCAGTAACGCAAAAATCTTTTTCCCCATGGCCTTACGCAACACATCGGCATCACCTTTTGAAAAACCGGCCAGTTTTTGGGAAAGTCGCATCACTTGTTCTTGATACACCGTGATGCCATAGGTGTCTTTTAAATACTCCTCCATTTCGGGAAGGTCATAGGTAATCTCTTCCTCACCATGTTTACGGGCAATAAAACTGGGAATATATTCCATGGGACCCGGGCGATACAAAGCATTCATAGCAATAAGATCATCAAATACCGTAGGTTTCAGACTTTTCATGTGCTTCTGCATTCCAGGGGATTCGTACTGGAAGATACCTACCGTTTCCCCACGTTGAAAGAGTTCATACGTTTTCTCATCGTCCAACGGAAAATCATCGGGTACCAATTCCAACCCTGTTCTAGCTTTCACAATTTTCACCGTGTCCTTTATCAAGGTAAGGGTTTTAAGACCTAAGAAATCCATCTTTAATAAGCCCGCATCCTCAACAACGGAATTATCAAATTGTGTCACATAGAGATCGGAGTCCTTCGCTGTGGCCACCGGCACAAAATTGGTAATGTCATCCGGAGTAATGATTACGCCACAGGCATGAATGCCCGTATTGCGGACGGATCCTTCGAGTACCCTGGCCATGTTCACCGTGCGCCCTTCCAAATCATCCGTCTCGGCAATGTTGAGAAGCTCGTTGATTTTGAGCATATCGTCTGCACGAAACTTCTTTTTTAGCTCCGCTTCCTCCTTCCCAAATATTTTTCCCAATTTTCCCATGGTGGGAATCAACTTGGCGATCCGGTCAGCATCATTCAAGGGTAAATCCAACACTCTTGCCGTATCGCGAATCGAGGATTTGGCCGCCATGGTTCCATAGGTGATAATTTGGGCCACCTGATTAGATCCGTATTTGTTGATTACATAGTCCATGACCTTACCACGTCCTTCATCATCAAAATCAATATCGATATCGGGCATTGAAACCCGATCTGGATTTAAAAAGCGCTCAAAAAGCAAATCATACTTGATGGGGTCAATATTGGTAATCCTCAAACAGTAGGCAACCACCGATCCAGCTGCAGAACCTCGACCGGGACCCACCGAAACGCCCATATTCCTTGCTTCCCGGATAAAATCCTCCACAATCAAAAAGTAGCCTGGATAGCCTGAATTGGCAATGGTGCCCAACTCAAAATCAATGCGCTCCTCAATATCCGTGGTAATTTCGCCATACCTTTCCTTTGCCCCTTCATAGGTAATATGCCGTAGGTAGGCATTCTCCCCTCGTTTGCCCCCATCTTCCAGGTCTTCCGGAACTTGGAATTCTTCTGGAATTTCGAACTTGGGTAGCAATACGTCCCTGGCCAAATCGAAGGCCTCAACCTTATCTACAATCTCCTGAAGGTTGACTATCGCTTGTGGCACATCTTTAAAGAGGGCCTTCATCTCTTCGGAGGACTTAAAATAATATTCCTGGTTGGGAAGTCCATAGCGGTACCCCCTACCCCTACCTATCGGGGTGTTGACCAATTCTCCATCTTTCACGCAGAGCAGGATGTCATGTGCTTCGGCATCCTTTTTACTTCCGTAATACGTATTGTTTGACGCAATGAGTTTAACATCATACTTTTTCGCAAACTGCAGCAACACCTGATTGACGCGGTCCTCATCCTCTTGCCCATGTCTCATGATTTCCAAATAGAAATCACCATTAAATGTCCCTTTCCACCAAAGCAAGGCTTCCTCAGCCTGCTTTTCGCCAATATTTAAAAGCTTTGATGGCACCTCGCCATATAGATTTCCCGAAAGGGCAATGACATCTTCTTTGTAGGTTTCGATGATATTTTTATCGATTCGCGGAACGTAATAAAACCCATCGGTGTAGGCCAATGAAGCCATTTTGGCCAAATTTTGATAGCCCTTTTTGTTTTTGGCCAACAACACGATTTGGTACCCGTTGTCTTTGACCGACTTGTTGCTGTGGTCCTCACAGACAAAAAACTCACAGCCAATGATGGGGGTGATTTCTTTGCCCGTGGGTGTTTCACCCTTTTCCTCTGCTTCTTTGTTTTTCTCCCTAACGGATTTGTTATGGGCTTTCACCTCCTTCACAAAATGGAAGGCTCCCATCATATTACCATGATCGGTCAACGCCACAGCGGGCATTTGGTGGTCCGCTGCCAGTTTCACCAAGTCTTTGGTGCTCATGGTGGATTGTAGTACCGAAAACTGCGAATGGTTATGTAGGTGCACAAAATCAATATCGGCCAAGTCGGCAATATTTTGCTGTAAATCAACCTCGTCAACACCACCCGTATCTTTTTGCCAAAGGGCATCGGCAATTTTTTTGGAAGCTTCCCTAAGATTGATGTGCCGTAACCCAATTAATTTGATTTCTTGGGGATTGGCTTCGGAAAATTGCTCAAAGTAATTGGGTTGAACATCCAATTGTTCTAGAGTGAACTGTTTTTTGCGAAGTAATTCCAAAAAACATCGTGTTGTGGCCTCAACATCCGCCGTAGCATTATGTGCTTCCGCGAAGGGTTCCCCGAACAGATATTCATGTAGTTCCGTTAAGGTAGGCAACTTGAATTTCCCCCCCCGTCCCCCAGGAATTTTGCAGAGCTCGGCCGTATGTTCCGTACACGTATCCAAAACGGGAAGTTCCTGTAGTATATTCTGAATCTTTTCTCGAAAAAATTCGCAACCCATGACATTAATGTCAAAGTCTACATTTTGACCCACCACAAAGGTGGCTTTTGCCAAGGCTTCGTTGAACTTTCCAAGCACCTCTAGAAGAGGCACCCCATCTTGTTCGGCCAAAGCCGTTGAAATACCGTGAATTTGTTCCGACTCGTAAGGGATGTTGAACCCATTAGGCTGTATCAGGTAGTCTTGGTGGTCCAGCAAATTCCCCATGGCATCATGCAATTGCCAAGCAATTTGAACACATCTGGGCCAGTTGTCCGTATCGGAAATTGGTGCATTATAGTTCTTGGGAAGACCCGTGGTTTCGGTATCGAAAATGAGGTACATACACGTTTATTGGAACGTATAAAAGTAGTTAAACAGCCTTTTTTTCTAAAATGGAGTTGTAAGGAGTTATCAACCACAAAAAAGCATCCTAAAACATTGTAGGATAACAGATTTAGTGTATTTTTGCATCCGCTTTTCAGTTCGACGATGCGCACTGACCGCGAAAAATGAATTAATAATCAGGGTCGGGCACCCTACAAATTAATGTGATATGCCAGTTAGAATTCGATTACAGCGCCACGGTAAAAAAGGAAAACCATTTTATTGGATCGTGGCCGCAGATTCCCGATCAAAGAGAGACGGTAAATTTTTAGAGAAATTGGGTACGTACAATCCCAATACCAATCCTGCAACCATCAATTTGGATGTTGACGGTTCCGTACAATGGTTGCACAACGGTGCGCAACCAACGGATACTGCCCGTGCCATTTTGAGCTACAAAGGGGTGTTGATGAAAAAACACCTTTTGGATGGTGTAAAGAAGGGCGCTTTTGATGAGGCGGAAGCTGAAAAGCGATTTACTGCCTGGTTGGAAGAAAAAGAAAACAAGATTCAAGCCAAGAGGGATGGATTGAGCAAAGCCGATGCGGATGCCAAGGCCAAAGCATTGGAAGCGGAGAAGGAAGCCAATGAGAAGAGAATTGCCGCACAACAGCCAGAACCTGAGGTTGAAGAGGCTGCTGAAGAAACAGTAGCTGAAGGCGAGGCCGTTGAGGCCGCTGCGGAGCCCACAGAAGCAACAGTTGAAGAAAAAACTGAAGCTGCCCCAGAGGCCCCTGCTGAAACAGTAACGGAAGAACCCGCTGCAGAAGCTAAAGCCGAAACAGAAGAAGCTCCAGCTGAAGAGACTGCAGCAGAAGCTAAAGAAGAAGAGGCTCCAAAAGAGTAAGTTGTAAAGATGCGCAAAGACGAGTGTTTCTATCTCGGTAAAATCGTATCAAAATATAGTTTTAAAGGTGAGGTATTGATTAAATTGGATACCGATGAGCCTGAAATTTATGAAGGAATGGAATCAGTTTTTGTCGATTTGGGCAAAAAATTGATTCCATTTTTCATTGAAAAAAGCCAATTGCATAAATCCAGTCTACTTCGGGTAAAATTTGAGGATGTTGGCGATGAAGCTTCAGCAAATTCCCTATTGGCGAAAGAGGTATTTCTACCCTTGACGCAACTGCCAAAATTATCCGGAAATCAATTTTATTATCATGAAGTAATCGGTTTCACCGTAATGGATACCAAGCACGGTGACATTGGTACCATCGAATCCATAAACGATTCCTCCTCCCAAGTACTTTTTGAGGTAAAAAAGGACGGGAAGGAACTTCTAATTCCCATCTCGGATGATATTATCTCCAAAGTGGATAGGGCATCCAAAACGATTTATGTAACAACACCGGAAGGATTGGTCGATCTCTATTTGCAGTAGTATTACTACATTTATTCGGATACAAATACCAACTATATTTTACCAATGCGCATCGTTATCACCCTAGGTATGCTTTCACTTTTTATTCGTTGTAAGAAGCATACCGAAGAAACACCTATAAAACGGCCTCCTAATATCATCATCGTTTTCACCGATGACCAAGGATATGCAGATGTGGGTATCTTTGGTGCCACGGACATTGCTACCCCCCATTTGGACCAAATGGCCGCGGATGGGGTGAAACTTAGTAGTTTTTATGCGGCTCAACCCGTTTGTTCCGCTTCAAGGGCCGCATTGTTAACGGGTTGCTATCCCAACCGAATTGGGATTCATAATGCCTTCATGCCCAATTCAAAAATTGGCTTGCACCCCGATGAAACCACATTGGCAGAACTGCTAAAGGAACAGGGATATGCCACCGGAATTTTTGGGAAATGGCATTTAGGGAATGCCCCAGAATTCTTACCCTTAGAACAAGGTTTCGATGAATGGTTTGGAATTCCGTACTCCAACGATATGTGGCCCAAACATCCTCAACAGGGAACTATATTCAACTTTGGCCCTTTACCGCTGTACCACAACGAAAAGGTTATTGACACCTTATGGGACCAATCCAATTTAACTCGGGAAATTACCCAAAGAAGTGTTGATTTTATCAAAAAAAACAGAGACACCCCCTTCTTTCTTTATGTACCGCACCCTCAACCCCATGTTCCGCTGTACGTCTCCGATACCTTTAAGGACAAATCAAAAAGGGGACTTTATGGGGATGTTATCATGGAAATTGATTGGTCGGTTGGTGAAATTTTAAACACATTGAAAATCCAAGGTTTGGAGGATAATACCATGGTCATTTTTACTTCGGACAATGGCCCTTGGCTATCCTATGGCAATCACGCGGGAAGTGCCAAGCCGCTCAGGGAAGGAAAAGGTACTGCTTGGGAAGGGGGGCAACGTGAACCCTTTATCATTAAATACCCGGATAGTCTGAAAGCAGGAAAAGTGATCAAAACACCACTAATGGCCATAGATATATTACCCACCATTGCAGATGTCCTCGACATCCACCTGCCCCCTAAGCAAATTGATGGAAAAAGTGCGTGGAAACTTTTAAAGGGTTCCTCTCATGTTGCTCCCCAAGAAGCCTATTTCTTTTACTACCGAGTCAATGAGCTACACGCCGTTAGATACGGAAAATGGAAATTATATTTTCCGCATCGGTATCGAACCATGATAAATCAAGAGAGCGGCAAAGATGGCCTGCCAGGAACATATACCTACAGGGAGGTGTTGGAAATTGAACTTTATGATTTGGAAAATGACATCAGTGAAACTTCAAATGTCGCAGCACAATATCCGAATATCGTAGCGAAAATTAAAAAAATGGCCGATGAAAAACGTGTAACGCTTGGAGATGCCCTTTATGGCATGGAAGGTAGGGAAACACGTCTTCCCGGTAGAGTCAATTAAGTAATGAAACCCTTTACGTTTAAACAATTCACCATCCACCAAGACCGCTGTGCCATGAAAGTGGGTACGGATGGCGTGCTTTTAGGGGCAGTAACATCCCTGAAAACCGACCCCAATTCCATTTTGGACATTGGAGCTGGAACGGGACTAATAGCCCTTATGCTGGCCCAACGTTCTTCGGCCGAATACATCGATGCGCTCGAATTGGATGAAAGTGCCTTTGAACAGTGCGTGGAAAATTTTGAAGCTTCGCCATGGGCAGACCGACTTTTCTGTTACCATGCTTCCTTCCAAGAGTTTTATGGGGAAATGGAGGAACGTTATGATCTTGTCGTTTCAAACCCGCCATTTTTTTCGGAGAGTGTTACCAGTGGGAATAGTTCACGTGACCATGCGCGACAAAATAGCGCCTTGCCTTTTGAACAGTTATTTGAAGGATTGGAACGGATACTTGCCAAAAACGGTATTTTTTCCCTGATCATCCCAATATCCGAAGAAAGGAAGGTCTTAGAGTTGGCCAGCCAGATGGGTTTGTTCCCCTTTGAAATTCTACGGATAAAGGGAAAGCCCAATGTTCCCTTCAAGCGCTGTATCCTACAATTTTCGTACACAGAAACCCCTGTTTCCGAAAAGGAACTGATTATAGAATTGGAGCGGCATCAATTCACCCAAGAGTATATCAAATTAACCAAGGACTTCCATCTAAAATTGTAACAATATGGCCAAGCATTGTTACGTTTGATTCCTACCTTTGGAAAAATATTTTGAATGAAGCCAGATTTATTTGAAGCTCCGGATTACTACAATTTAGACGACCTTCTATCAGAAGAACACATATTGGTTCGCGATGCCGCACGGCAATGGGTAAAACGTGATATTTCCCCTATCATAGAAGAATATGCGCAAAAAGCTGAATTTCCCAATCAAATTATCAATGGTTTGGCTGAAATTGGGGCATTTGGCCCCTACATTCCCGAAGCATATGGAGGTGCCGGATTGGACCAAATTAGCTATGGCCTGATCATGCAAGAAATTGAACGGGGTGATAGTGGGGTTCGTTCCACGGCCTCGGTGCAGTCCTCCTTGGTCATGTATCCCATATTCGCCTATGGTACGGAAGAGCAGCGAAAAAAATACCTGCCAAAATTGGCTACGGGAGAATGGATGGGCTGTTTTGGATTGACCGAACCCAACCACGGATCCAATCCGGGAGGCATGGAAACCAAATACAAGGATATGGGCGACCACTACCTATTGAATGGTGCGAAACTCTGGATATCCAATTCCCCGTTTGCCGATGTTGCGGTGGTTTGGGCCAAAAATGAGGAAGGAAGGATTCATGGGCTTGTTGTGGAAAGGGGCATGGAAGGCTTTTCCACTCCAGAGACCCACAACAAATGGTCACTCAGGGCCTCCGCTACTGGTGAATTAATCTTTGATAATGTAAAAGTTCCCAAAGAGAATCTTCTCCCCAATAAATCCGGGCTTGGTGCTCCACTGGGTTGTTTGGATTCCGCGCGCTATGGAATCTCTTGGGGTGCTATTGGTGCCGCAATGGACTGTTATGATACGGCCTTGCGATATGCCAAGGAACGCATTCAATTTGGCAAACCTATTGCCGCCTTTCAATTACAACAAAAGAAACTGGCCGAAATGGTGACCGAAATTACCAAGGCACAACTCTTGGCTTTTCGATTGGGACAATTAAAGAACGAAGGACGTGCCACTACCGCACAAATTTCGATGGCCAAACGAAACAATGTGGAAATGGCCATTAAAATTGCACGCGAAGCAAGGCAGGTTTTGGGAGGAATGGGCATCACTGGAGATTATTCCATCATGCGACATATGATGAACTTGGAGAGTGTCATCACCTACGAAGGTACCCATGACATTCATCTGCTCATTACTGGAGCGGACATTACGGGTATTCCTGCCTTTAAATAATGCCCTATGGCTTTCGTAACTTTATCGGGAACCAAAAAGGATTTACGAGAGCATGAAAACCCCTGCAAGGAGGACTTTTTTACGTCAATTGGGCCAAGGAACCTTAAGTTCGTTCGCGGTCCCTTTATTTGGAGCTGATTTACTATCGTCTTGGAAAGCCGCTGGACTTGATAATCTTCAAAATAACGCCGAAGGCTATTGGGAACTGGTAAAGGCACAATTTCACTTCGCCAAAGGCCTTCACTATTTCAACAATGCTTCCTTAGGGGCTTCTTCCGCCCATATTCAACAAGCCACCAATACCTTTAGGAATACTTTGGACGGCTTTCCCTCAAAATATATGTGGGGCGGTTGGGAAGACGAAAAAGAAGTCGTTCGAAAAAAGGCCGCAGCCCTATTTTCAGTGACCCCAGAAGAGATTGCGCTGACCCATAACACTACTGAGGGCATGAATTTGATTGCCCGTAGCTTTGATCTGCAACCTGGCGATGAGGTTATACTGGCCAACCATGAACATGCCAGTGGCACCATTCCATGGGAGGTGTGGCAGGAAACCAAGGGGATTACGTTGGTGCGTCCCACTTTGCCCATTTTGCCCAAAACCGTATCAGATTTGGTGGAAGTCTATGAAAAGGCCATAACCCCTAAAACCAAAGTCATTTCCATGTGCCATATTGTAAATACCAATGGCATGGTCCTACCAGTGAAAGAGGTAGCTAAAATGGCACATCAAAAAGGAATTTTGGTTGCTGTGGATGGAGCACAGTCTGCAGGTATGTTCAGGATAAACCTAAAGGATTTGAACTGTGACTTTTATACGGCCAGTTCTCATAAATGGTTGTTCTCACCGAAAGGGGTAGGCCTATTTTATGCAAAAAAAGAAAGTCAAAAACATTTAAAACCTCTAATTGTTGCTCGAGGGCATACCGATACGAGTATACGACGGTTGGAGAATTACAACACGCGCAATCTTCCAGAAGTCCTTGGGTTGGGCGCATCGATAGATTTTCATAACACGATTGGTGGAGATCGCATCCACGAGCGGACCTTTGAATTGAAAACCTATTTCCGATCAAAGCTTGAAGGCGATCCAAGATTCACGATAAAAACCCCTGCGCCAGACACACTTTCTGGAGCCATCCAGGTAATTGAGGTTAATGGGCGAGATGTTGTTGCTGTTAAAGAGAAACTTTGGGAAGAATATGGCATTGATTGCCGACCTATGACTGGTAAAGGGTTGAACGCCCTAAGACTTTCTTTTGCCATCTATATCACCAAAAAAGATATTGATTACTTGGTGGATGCCCTTAATGACCTGGCGGGTTAAAAAAATACGATTACACCTTTTCAAGACGGATCTTAATGGATTTACTGATGGGGGTCCGACTACCATCGGCAAACTCATCAATAGGAACCAGCAAATTGGTTTCAGGAAAATATGCGGCGCAATTGCCTTTTGGAATGTTGTACGGGATGGCCAAAAAACGTTCTGCCCTACGTGCTACCCCTTGATAACTACTTACTAAATTCAACACTTGTAGCTTTTCAATACCCCGTTGTTGCATGTCCTCCTCATTTAAGAAAATGACCCGTCTTTCATTATGGATACCACGGTAGCGGTCATGAAGTCCATAGATGGTCGTGTTGAACTGATCATGGGAGCGAATGGTCATCAGCAGCAGTTCATCGTCTTCCAAGAGCACCCCAGATAACGTATTTAGGGTAAGGCGTGCCTTTCCGTTGGGCAATTTGCTAAAATCCCTTTCCCGGACGTTGTTGGGCAGGTAGTACCCGTGACCCTTGGAACGTGTGCTCGTATCGCTAAACCCTTTGACGGTTTTATCAATTAACTCTCGAATGGCCTTATAATCATGGGCGAGTGCTGCCCAAGACATGGCATGGTCTCCCTTGAAATAGGCATTGGCCATCATCCCAATAATCTCTGGTTCACTTTTAATGTGTTTGGAAACCGGTTTCAATAGCCCTTTACTTTGTCTCACCTTACCTGTACTACTTTCCATGGTCATGAACTGCAATTGGCCATTTTTTACGTCCTTTTCGGAGCGTCCAAAGGTGGGCAAAATCAAGGCGACATCTCCGGTCACCAAATGACTTCGATTGAGTTTGGTACTTACTTGAACTGTGAGCTTGCAGTTTTGAATGGCTTTTGCCGTGTAGGCCGTATCCGACGCCGCCATTACAAAATTGCCCCCTAGGCAAACAAAAACCTTGCCTTTGCCCTCATGCATGGCCTTGATGGCCCCAACCGTATCATAGCCTTCTTTGATTGGCGGTTCAAAACCAAGATGTTCCTTTATTTTTTGATTGAGCGTTTTGTTGACATAATGCATAATTCCAACACTGCGGTCCCCTTGCACGTTACTGTGTCCCCTCACGGGACAGGTTCCAGCGAAAGGCTTCCCAATAGCTCCTTTCAACAACAATATATTGACATACTCTTGAATCGTTTCGACCGCATTCTTATGTTGCGTGATTCCCATGGCCCAGCAAATGATGATATTGGTCTTTGATGCCAGAAGGTCAACCACGGCATTAACTCCCTCTTCCAAAAGTCCAGTTTGTTCCAAGAGTTCTGATTCATTGTACTTCTTTAAGTCAGCCAGCAGTTCGTCGTAGCCTTCTACGTATTGTTGAATAAAATCGTGGTCAAATACCCCCCGATTTTTGGTATCCAATGCCGCCAACTTTTTTAGCATTAGTTTGGCTAGGGCCATGTCTTCGTTGATCTTGATTTGGAGATGGATATCAGCTATAGCGGTACCACTACCGATAAGACCACTTGCTTTTTGTGGATTCTTGAACCGTACCATGGCAGTCTCGGCCAGCGGATTGATGCTAATGACCTTACCCCCATTCTTTTTACATTTTTCCAGAGCGGAAAGCATTCGTGGATGATTGGTTCCCGGATTTTGACCGACCACCAAGACCACATCGGCCCCATGTAAATCGTCTACTTTTACGGAACCCTTGCCAATGCCCAAGGTTTTGGAAAGGGCCAAACCGGATGATTCATGGCACATATTGGAACAATCGGGCATATTATTGGTGCCAAATGCCCTTGCGAACATACCATATAAAAATGCCGCTTCATTGCTTGAACGTCCCGAAGTATAAAAGATGGCCTCATCAGGATGGTTCAACTTATGCAATTCCTCAGCGATACATTGATACGCTTCTTCCCAAGAAATAGGTTCATAGTGCACCTTCCCAGATCGCAGCACCAAAGGTTCTGTCAATCTTCCAAACTTGTTCAATTCATAATCGCTGAGTTTGGAAAGCGCTTCAACTGAATATTCTTTGAAAAAGTCAGCTCCGATTTTATCCGTGGTTGCTTCATCCGCCAAGGCCTTGGCCCCATTCTCACAATATTCAGCAATTTTTGATGGATGCTCAGGTACGGGCCACGCACAACTGGGACAACGAAAGCCGTCTTCTTGGTTCATTTCCAAAAGTGCGCGCATGGACCGTACAATTCCCATTTCCTTGGCTCCATGTCTAAGGGCTTCTTTTACCCCTAAAAATCCTGCCGAAACGTCCATGGGTTCTTTGAGCTGTAGCCCTGTAAATTTTATATCTCCCGTCAGGGATATATTGCGCTTAATGGTCGTGGTTTTGGACATGGATCGGCCTTACTGGTTTGTCATTAGTTTTGGATTGGGATAATTATCGGATTGATCTTCCATGGTGTTGTCCAAACAGGTAAAATCCTTTTCCAATAGTAGAAATAGTTCGTCTTGATGGTGTTGGAATCCTACTTGGTCATTGTTTTGCCAGTCCTTGCCCAAACGTTCAGGAAGAAACAGGGTAATCCTTTGATTCTCAAAACTAGCAGACATCGTATCCGTGTCATCCGTCATTTTCACGGCATACCTAAATACAAGGTCACCAAAATTTGTTTGTTCTGATACACTCCCCTTTTCACAGAGTTGTTTTACGTCACTTTGGGTCAGTCGAAATCGGACGGAATTGCCCTTTATCCTAATCTTCATATACATCGGGTTATGTACCCTAAGATACGAAGCAATTGGTTATGCTTGGCTATTCCTCCATTTTCCACGAAGAAGAAAAGCGTTTGAGGTTTCCTGTCTTCATGTCGGCATATCTAGGGTCCTCAATGTAATCCTGCTTTTGCATCTTGATGACTTCGATGCTCAGGAAACCAAATTCACTCACCACCTTACCATAAAAACGATAAATTCCCTTGCCACGAAAACGATATTTTGCGGCAACCGGTGGAAAAAGTACCGTATCGAACACTTCCCCATATTGATCTAATAGTGTGGCAAAGTGCATACTATCCCCCTTATGGGTGCTGGTATTTTTAACGGTAATGAGATAGCCGTAAATATCAATACGCCCATTGAGATAGCGTTCTAAATCGCGTTGGCCGTTTGTATTCTTGGGGGCTTCTTGCAACAACTCAAAAGGGTTGCAAAGTGGAAATCCCAAAAGCTCCCATTGTTCAAAAGCGGTTTCCAAGGATGTAGTATCCAGTTTTGGGATCTTGAACTTGCCACGCTTTGGCGGAAACAACTTTGGGTGATCTATTCGCTTTGTTTTTCCCATGATCAGATGGGCTTTCCAAAGCAGTTCATGCTTATTGATTCCCGTAAACCGAAACGCATCTATCCGAATCAAAATACTCATTTGCTCTATCGAGATAATTACACGGTCGACAAAGTTTTCCAAGGAGTGAAACTTGCCGTTGGCTTCACGTTCTTTGATGATACGTTGCATCACCCGTTCTTCCAGCTCTCGCAGATACATCATCCCCAAATAGATATGAGTACCATAAATAATATTGGCAATATGGCTCTGGTTGATACAAGGCGGATGAATGGTTGCTCCCAGCATACGTGCGTCATGGATGTAGAATTCAGAACGATAAAATCCCCCACCATTGTTGAGCACGGCCACCATATATTCCAACGGGAAATAGGCCCTAAGGAAAAGGCTCTGATAGCTCTCCACGGCATAGGAAGCCGAATGCCCCTTGGCAAAGGCATAACCCGCAAAACTGGCTACCTGCTCCCAGACTTCATGTACCGTTTTCTCGGGAATCCCCTTCTTTAGGCAATTACTACGAAATTTATCCTTTGCCTTTTCAAACTCTTCCCGTGAGCGGAACTTACCGCTCATGCCCCGGCGCAGTACATCAGCCTCTCCAAGGGTCAGATCGGCAAAATAGTGGGCCACTTTGATCACATCCTCTTGATAGACCATGACCCCATAGGTTTCAGGCATAATGTCCAGCATCACGGGATGGGCCTTTTCTTCCGATCGCCCTGGATACCGATGCCTAAGGATATACTCTCGCATCATTCCACTCTTGGCCACCCCTGGACGTATGATGGAGCTGGCAGCAACCAGACCCAAATAATTGTCCACCTCCAATTTTTTTAACAGCATACGCATGGCAGGTGATTCCACATAAAAACAACCCATGCACTGTGCTGTTTTTATCAAATTATTGATAATGGGGTCTTTGTAGAATTTAGAAACTGCATGAATATCGAAAGCTGCTCTATCAGGCTGATTCTGCTTTACAATAGCTATGGTATCCTTTATTTTACCAAGTCCTCGCTGTGCAAGGATATCGAATTTAAAAAGTCCGACATCCTCGGCAATGACCATATCAAAATGTACGGTGGAAAAACCCTTAGGGGGCATAAAAGTCGCTGAAAAGTGCTGCAAGGGGTTCTCGCTAATGAGAATTCCGCTAGCATGAACACTAACATAATTGGGCATACCTTTTATCAGTTCGCCATACTTGAGGACCAGCACAGAGACATGGTCAAGTTTCGAACGTCTGTATTCACCATTGCTAAGTAAATCGATTTCATCCTTAGGTAGACCAAATACCTTGCCCAATTCCCGAACGACCCCTTTATATTTAAAGGTCACATAAGTGCCTACCAAAGCCACATGGTCAAAACGGTCAAAAATGTATTGGGTCATGGCCTCACGGTCTCGCCATGAAAAGTCGATATCAAAATCAGGTGGATTGGCTCGATATAGGTTGATGAACCGCTCAAAATAGAGATCAAGGTCTATAGGGTCAACATCAGTAATGTACAATAAATAGGCTACAATACTATTGGCGCCACTGCCACGACCCACATAGTAAAATCCTCGTCTTTTTGCTTCAGAAACAATATTCCAGTTGATTAAAAAGTAGGATACAAAGCCCATTCTTTTGATAAGGTCAAGCTCCTTGGACAATCGCTTTTTTACTTTTTCGGAAACTTTTATATAGCGCTTTGGCAAACCCTCATAGCATAGTTTTTCCAAAAGCGTTTCATCTTCTTTTTTGCTCCCCGTATAATATTTTAGGTTTTGGGGTTTTCGTTTTTTTGAAAAGTCAAAGTGTATGGAACACTGGTTCAAGAATCGCTCCGTGTTTTCTAAAATGTGAGGGTATTCGGAGAACGCTTTGTTGATATGTTCGATGGGATACATTCTTTCCCCTTCACTGGTCACTTCCGTCTCGTCAAGTTTACTTAATAAGACGTTATTGTCAATGGCTCGAAGCAACCGATGCGCATTATAATCACGCTTGTTCCTAAAGGTAACCGGTTGTTGTACCACCAATTGTTCACGGTATGCTTTTAAGCGTGAAAAAGGCAGCCGTCGTAGGTCATTTATGGAAACACCAATAAATTCATGAGGAAGAAATCCATCCAGTTCATTGAGTACAACCGTTTCGAAAGGATAGACCACAAAGGCATTTTTAAATTTTGGTGCCCTGTTGGGAATTTCCAAATTGTTATGGAGGTGGTAGGATAGGAAGGTAGTAAGCTCTTGATAGCCCTTATTGTTTTTGGCAATCCCAACAAAACATGGGGTTACGCCATTTCTAAAGTCAATTCCCAAAATTGGCTTAATGTCATATTTTGGAGCTTCCCGTACAAAGTTCATACAGGCAGAGGTATTATTGATATCGGTCAGTACCAGTTGTTTTATATGATTTTGCTGTGCCAACTGTAAAAGATGCTGTTCAGAGAACGTTCCGAAGCGAAGGCTGTAATATGTGTGGCAATTCAAATACACGGAAGTGAAATCACAAATTTCAAATGACAAATTCCAAAATGGTCACGAAGACTTATTTATTATTGCCGATAATATCTTTTTTATTTCTAAGGCTTCTGCTTTTAATTCGTCTATAACTTCCCTTAAAGATGGATTCATATCCGACAAAAGTTTTAACCAGTAATGACTTTCTTTAGCTTCTTTTCTTGCAATCTTTGCTCGCATTAAAAAGTCTTTATCCCCCAATTTCTCATTGGCCTCTATATAATTTGCTCCTGTTGAGCCAGAAGAACGGACAAGTTGTCTTCCATCTTCGATATTGCTAATTGTTTTGGGGAGTGATTTTACAAGAATTCTGCACTCCCTTGCAAACACATAGATTCTCTCTTCAAGATTATAGATTTTCGTTCTTGACATCTTCCTGGAATTTGATTTTTGTTCTTTGAAATTTCAAGTAACTTATTGCTTTCGATGTGCCAATACGATCGGCGGCTGTCCGTTAAAGGGGTTGTGCATTCTGCCTATGGTCCTGGCACCCATGGCTGAGGCTCGAATCACGGCGCGATCCCCAAATCGAGTCCTTACCTTGTCCATGGCCTGGTATAAATTCAATGCCTCTTCAGTATCATCAAAAAGGTTGATCTGATAATTGCCCGAAACCAGATGACTGAATCGAATACCCACCAAGCGCACCAACATCCGTTTGCTGTAAAGCGAGTCAAAAAGCTCCATGATCTTCGGAATCAAAATATGATCCGCACTGGTGTAGGGAATTCGTTTTTGTTTGGAGTAGGTATTAAAATCCGAATACCGGATCTTCACGGCAATACAGGCCGTCAATTTTTCCCCACGGCGTAGTTGATACGCTAAATTCTCGGCCATGGCCACGATGATTCCCTTTAACTTCACTACATCAATGGTATCCCGGTCAAATGTACGTTCGTTGGAAATGGACTTGCGTTCATGAAAAGGAATCACAGGAGTATTGTCCACCCCATTGGCCCGTTTCCAGATGACCCTTCCATTGGCACCAAGCACCCGTTGCATGACATCCATGGGCATCTCCTGTACGGTCTTTACTTGTCTGATGCCCAGATTACGCAATGTCTGATAGGTCTTATCCCCTACCATGGGTATCTTTTTGATGGAAAGTGGGGCCAAAAAAGGTTTTTCCAGACCAAAATCTATTTTCAATTGATTATTGGGTTTGGCCTCATTGGTCGCTACTTTGGATACCACTTTGTTGATGGAGAGACCAAAGGAAATGGGCATTGCTGTCTCTTTAATTATTTTTCGGCGTAGCTCGGTCGCATATTTATAGGAACCAAAAAATTTGTCCATACCCGATAGATCGGCATAAAACTCATCAATACTCGATTTTTCAAAGACAGGTACGCCTTCCTTGATAATTTCAGTGACCTCATCAGAAACCTTGCTATACGTGCCTGCATTTCCTTTAATGACCGTAGCTTCTGGGCAAAGTTCCTTGGCCATTTTCATGGGCATTCCTGAATGAACGCCAAAGCCCCGGGTCTCATAGCTACAGGCCGCTACAACACCACGATCGGTGATACCCCCAACCAATAAAGGCTTACCCTGCAATTCAGGATGTATCCTTCGCTCCACGGAGACAAAGAAGGTATCAAGATCAAAATGTAAAATAGTCTTGTTCACAACTATCCAATTGGGACCCTTACGCTACGCTCAGGGTTAGTTCAATCCACTGTTTTGCCTTCGCTATCTCGGCAAAACAGGATTTCACTAAAAAGGATAGCTAATTTATGGAATATTTCCTTTTTTTTGGATTTATTCCATCACTAATATTATAAAAAAGCCAAATGCTGGTTTGAGGATTCTTTAAGCTCCTTAAGACAAGTGAGGGATAGCTTTACATTATGTCCATTCCAAAAGCAAGAGACCATTCTGTTCATATTAGTTGGAATGAGACTCCTATTTTCTTTCATTAAATACCCCTTGGCGACAACCATTATTGCTCAAAATTGCTTCCTCATCTGGATTATGTTCGTTGCCCGAGATAGTGATTGCATTTGAACCTCCATTCTCCAAAATGCTCTTTAAATCGCAAAAATCCGTGAGGAAATCATTGTTCGTAATCAAAATGTTTCCATAGAACTCAGCAACGTTTTGTAATCCTTCCATGGATTCCAAAAATTCGTTATTATCGATGACCAATGTCTGACCGGTTTCTTCCACTCCTAATTTGACAAGACCTTCCAGTCCAATCATTTTGTTCAATCCCCTATTGTTTGACACTGATAGAAACTCCGCCTCCCTTAGGTTATCAAGTCCTGTAAGCAAATCAAGGTCATCATTGTTCGCCAAAATCAATCGTTTTAGGGAAGTAAGGCCTTCGAGGCCTGACAAATCCAATAAGACAAGAGTGCCGCTTATTTCAAGGTCCATTTTCGGTGAACCCCTGAAGTTGGACAGCGCGGATAAGGTCTGTACGGAAACGTTGTCTTTGATAACGAAAAATTCATCGATGCTTTCAAGGTTTTCAAGCCCTTCAAGAGACTGTAATGCATTGTTCCGATCCAACACCAGACTGTTAAGGGAAACCAACCTATCCAAACCGTTTAGATAATAAAGACCGGTATTTGTTATTTGTACGTCTTTGACCGAATTGAAAGATACCAGACCCTCTATCGAATCCAATTGCTCTTGATCTTCTATTATCATGGATTCTCCTATCATTCTCAGTGATTCCAGCCCATCCAGCGGGCCTATCAACTCATAATTGCCTCTGATAACCAATGACCGCCCTATTTCCGTTAGGTTCTGAAGACCGTTGAGGTTATTAAGAACTGGGTTTTCCAATATTCTCAGGTCGCCATCCACTCTTTTCAAATCCTTGAGTTCCTCAAGACCCATTATATCAGATTCCCCCAGCATTTCCATAATTGTCAATGAACCCGTTATCCTCGTATAACCTTTCCGGCCAAATGCGATCAGCTCTTCTTTGGTAGATATGGTGATGTCGCCCTCTAAAATATCCGAGTTTTCCGAATTATCATTGCAACTCATTGAACATGCCAAGAGAAGAATTACCAGTCTTTTCATAAACTATTTTTAGGATTAACATATATACAACATCCATATATCTAACGTGAATTACAAATTAAATTACTGTCGGTTCATTGGTCACATGGCAAATTTGCCCATTTCAACGAGGGATTAACTGCAAAGCTGAAGAATTATATTCCAAGACACAACAGGAAGTCGATGACGGTATTCAAGATGGAGGATATAAGGAATTTAATGAAGAGGTAGTTCACTTTTTTTGTTATGCACCCCTGAACCTTTACTCTTTTTGGCGAGGGGATGTTTTAAAATTATTCTTTGTTTGATTTATACCACATGTCCTCCTTTATTCCCCTCAACTCAATTTTCAAATCAGTTTTCAAATCAGTTTTACCAAAAAGATCAATCAATTTTGAAGTCAATAAATGCTGCTTTCGTCTTGCATCGATTAAGTTTAGTCTATTGATTTGGGTTAAATGGGATTCATCCTCCATTATTTTGAGAAAAGATTGAATATTTAGTTTTGAATAGTTTATTTTATTGACAACCTTGTTGATACGTGTCAGGAAGTAGCCAAGTAAATCTCTAGTATTCTGGTCTTCTCCAAAGCTTGTAGCGTAAGTTTCCAGATGTCGAACCAAGCGAAGTAAATCAATAATATTTAAAGTCAACGTACTAATTGGAGTTGACATGTTAATATTGTACTTTTTCTTTAATTTTCCAATAAGTTCTTGATTGCCATTGTGTAGTTTGTAGTTTCCAATAAACTCATTTGACAATTGCACAATTTTATTAATAGCTCCATCATGGTACTTGGCATCGGCAGAGATTACGGATTCTTCTATTTCATTAAAAAGAAAAATCAACGTGTTAAGTGACTGCTCCTTTCGAATAATTTTCATTTGGGAATCATGGTTGTCCCTTTGGTCAAGGTTGGCCTGTATTTGTGCCGTGAAAGATTTATAGACCAGAAAAGCGGCTATAAGGTTAATGAAGGGTGCCGTTAATCCTCCAATAGTATCGCCTATTTCTCCAGTTCCTATAAATGAAATGCCACTATCAAACTGGGTAAAAACAAAAGGAGAAAGAATTGAGCAAATCAATAGCCCTACTATTACCCAAACTTCCCATTTTTTAAATCCGTAGTAGTCTTTTGCTTTCTTTTTTTCGCTCATAACTAAGGTTCGATACTATTGGATTCCAATAATGCTTTTTGGGGGAGTTTGAATTTAGTGACTTTCTTGAAATAGTTGGCAAATTGGCTTAGCTTTAAAAGTAAAATTGCCCATATGCGAAGCAGGGATATTGCAAACCTTAAATCAACTTTATTCGCAATTACAGGGTTTTTGGTTTTGTCCTGTGTTGAAGAGGTGGATACTATCCCAGCTATAAGTTTGACTTCAAGCTCAGATAATATCCTCATTGTAGAAGCAATCATAACCGATGAACTTTCAAATCAGGAAATCAAATTGTCCACATCTTCTGATTTAGGTGAAGAAATAATAAACCCGGAATCAAATGCAGTAGTTGTAGTTACGGATGATTTGGGCAATTCCCATAACTTTTTAGAATCATCACCCGGGATATACCTATCTCAAGAAGAGTTTTCGGCGCAACAAGACTTGGAATATCAGATTTCAATTCAAACTGAATCTGGTGAAATCTTTATCTCCGATAGTGTTGTACTGAGCGGAATTTCAGAAATACAGGATCTCCATGCACAGAGGGTAATCAGTAATAATGGCGTTGATGGTGTTGGTATTTTTGCCAATAGCTCAAGCCTTTCTTCAAACAATACCATCAGGTACACCTATGTAGAAACCTACAAAATCATCGCACCTTCTTGGAGTCCATTTGAATTTGTCATTTTGAACGATAACGAATTCGAAGTGGCCGTGAGGCAACAAGAGGAAAGGATATGTTTTAAAACTGTGGCCTCAAATGACATCATTCTGACCAATAATTTAGATCTTGAAGAAGGTCAGGAAAAACAATTGATACGTTTTATCGGTAAAGACAATTTTATCATTTCACATCGTTATGGTATACTGGTCAAGCAATTTGTCCATACAAGAAGCGGATATGACTTTTACAGGATATTAGATTCCTTTTCTTCAAATGACAATCTTTTTACAGCGGTACAACCGGGGTTGATTGAGGGTAATATTGAATCCAACAATTCAAGTCGCAAAGTAATCGGATTGTTTGATGTAGTTTCCGTTTCTGAGCGTAGATTGTTCTTTGATTATGAGGATCTCTTTCCGACCGAACCATTGCCCGATTATCCGTTTAACTGTCGGATATTCTCCCCGACCACAACGGATGATATATTTGCTGGTATTGTGGAATATGTAGGTGAAAATGATAGCCCAAGTGAAAATGAACTACCAATATTCGTCACCTTAAAGGCCTGCGGGGATTGTACCGCCCTAGGAACGAATACTGTACCTGATTTTTGGGAAGAATAACAGAAGTACGGTGGCAATGAACACGGAAATCTATTGGCAAATGCTGTCAATATCTTGGTAATAGTCCATACCTTACCTCAGGCCAACAAGATTCTTGGCAGATTTTAAGGGTGGCTCGGAGATAGATGTTGAAATGTTCTATGGCGTGGTTGAATTGATTGTAAACCCTGAAAACCAGTTGAGCGATTCCTATGTGGAAAGGTTTTTACCGAATTAAAAAAACTCCTTTGGATGCAATGATTTTAGGGAAGGTTTTCCAGATGACACCCCTTTTTCTAGGCTAGAATTACATCCATAATATGTTAATCAAAGGGTTTAAAGATTACTGTAAAGCGTAACTGTGAGGTGTGAAAAAGAGGTCGAGATAGCATAGAAAAACGACCAAAACAGTCACATATTGGGCACGTCCAAAAACTAGGATCCCTGTAAGCAAAGTACTTACAGGGACTTCTAAGTACCGAAGGTGGGAATCGAACCTATATGCTCCATTGACATCTACTTAAAGATATACTTCAATTTGGTGAAGACACCTCCAGTTTTGATATCGAAAAATTACCCGAGTCATCCCTAGAAATCACCTCAACCTCGTAATTGGCATTTGATATAAATGATATGGGATCAATTTCAGAAACCGTTAAATCGAGTGATTCAAAAATAGATATGCCCTCTTCAAAAACTTGGACATCATATGTTAGGGGATCTCCATCTTCATCACTTCCAACCCATGAAACGGTCATTTCCGAAGTAACTTCATTAAACATAACTGTTATCTCAGCAGTGTAAGGGGCGAAATTCCCAATGGGAACTCCTGGGGTCGTAAAGGAATAACTATCTCCATTGGTTTGCCCATCTTCATTTACCGATGTCACTGACCAAGTATAAGTCTTGCCCCTATCCAATTCCACACTGGTACTTAAGCTATTGAACGAATTGTTGAAAACCTGATTATTCCCTTCCAAAATCGTCAACACATAACTATCTGTAAATTGAGCGGCATTCCAATTGAACAGCACCAATACTTTGGAGTCATCCCCAACCACCTCTTCATAATCGGAACAAGGCTCCCCATTGGCCGGTAGCGTACCAATGGCCTTTGCCGGAGGTGTTTCGTTTTGGGAGGGCGGCGGTTCAGGGCCATCATCGCTCCCACCCTCACCATCACTGCAGGCAACCAGTAAAATCAGTACCAAAAAAACCAAAGATGTAACTTCTGCCCCAAAAAACTTTTTCATCGCTTCATGATTTTAACGGTTTTCACATTTTTACCTTCCACGAGGTTGACCAAGTACAATCCTGAAGGCAACAAACTAATATCAACTTCCGCTTCTCGATTCGAGAACTCAAGGGATTGCAAAGGTTGCACGACCCTCCCCCCTAAACTATAGATAACAAGCTTCATATCCCTGGAGGCACCTATCACGCTAAAATTATCGGTTACCACCGTTGGGAAAATGGAAATGGATTCGTCCACAAAGAAGCTATCTTCTATCTTCCCTTGACAGTCATTTTCACCGGTAATAATAATCTCGGTTGCGCCATCCAGGTTTTCCATGAAAATAGTTTGAGGTCCGCTATCCTCAAATTGGAAATACTGGTTTTCCCCATTTACGGAAACCGTATAATTTTTACTGCCCGAAACAAGGTAGGAAACGGTTCTTGCCCCCGTATCCAAAACCTGTCTTTTTCCACTCACCGATTCCAATGAATTTACCGTTACCCCAAAGACCCGTTCAAATACTATTTCGGGTATGCTTATGGTAATCGTATAAGTCCCAACTGGCAAATCATCCATTTCAAATTGAGTGCCGGAGGCTACATCGACGAATTGATCGGTAATTCCCCCGCCTTCAAGTGAAATATCAAGCAGATATCCCGTGGCATTCATGCTTACCACTATAGAACCATCGGAACTATCTGTACAACTGGGGGTCAAAACCAAAACCTGTATAGCATCATTTGCGATAACATCACAGCCATTTTCATCAACGATTGCCCCAGGAGCTGAATCCAGACAGGCATCCTTGTGGTCCAGAATGCCGTCCTCATCATTATCTTGGTTGCATAGTGGATTCTCACCATCATCCAGTATCGACCAACCATAGATGTTTATAATCGACAGCCGTGCGTCCATGGACTCACAAAACCGGCTATTGCCAGCATCAAAAGAAACTCCATTTTGAAGACTGGGCAAACTGGCCCAACCTTGCAATAATCCATCATAGTTCTCAGTTGATAAAGAAACATCCAATAACATGGAGGTCATATCAGTAACACTGGAAACATCCCAACCGCCCAAGTTTTGGTTAAATGAAGTAGCACCGGCCAACATAAAATCCATCCGTATTACATTGGAAACATCCCAATTCCCAATATCTTGATCGAAAACCTCAGCACGGGAAAACAAAGACCTCATAATTTCAACTGATGATACATCCCAATCACCTATGTCTTGATTAAAATTAGAAGCTTGAAAAAACATTTGTGTCATGTTGGCAACCTTGGAAACATTCCAATTTCCAATATCTTGATTAAATGAAGTTGCACCAGAAAACATATTTACCATTTCAACCACATTACTAACATCCCAATTATGTAATGGTTGATCAAATGAACTGGCCGACTGAAACAATCCATTCATATTGGCTATTTTAGAAGTGTTCCAACTATTGATTGGTTGATTAAATGACTCTGCCAAACTAAATAAAACGCCCATTGTTTCCACATTATCCGTCACCCAACTATCAATTGGTTGGTTAAATGAACGTGCTGCTTCGAACATTCCTGTGAGATTCATTACATTTTCGGTATTCCAATTACCCAGTGGTTGATTAAAACTGCTAGCATAGGCAAACATACCCCCCAAATTTGTCACGTTAGAAATGTCCCATGAGTCTATTGATTCATTAAAAATCAATGCGGAACAATCTGCAAACATTCTTCCCATGTTAAGCACGCTACTTAAATCGGGTATATCTTGAGCTGAAATATCTAAATTTTTGCAGCCAGCGAATGCAGCTTCCATGGAGGACCATTCTATTTTGCCCCATTGTTCGATCCCAATTATTTTATCACTGTCATTGCTTGATTCATCCGCAAAAAAATCATTGAAGTATATTCTAGGAAAATCTCCTGAAATTGAAACTTGGTAGGTCCCTGACGTGCTATAGGTATGTGTTATACCCCCAGTAACATTAACATCTGAGGAGCCATCTCCCCAATCTATAACATAGTCATAATTCTCCCCCGGAAATGTGGGAATGTTAATTTGATTGTTTTCAGAGACCCCAGGATTGTCCGTTTTCCATGTAGTAATGAAATAACACCTTGGATCTACCCCGCCATCAGATATAGTCCATCCTCTTGAATCTGTTAAAAGATTGCGTTCGTTAAGAGCATTACAATATTGACTGTTCCCAGCATCAAAATCCAAGCTATTATTCACAATTTGATTTGACCAACCCAATAATAGTGCGTCGTAATTCTCTGTTGAAAGGGTAGCACCGGTGAACATACTTGAAAGATTCGAAACGACCCCAATATCCCAATTTCCTATATCTTGATCAAAACTTTCGGCATTGAAGAACATAGAACCCATATCGGTCACCAACCCAACATTCCAATTTCCAATATTTTGATTAAATGCCTTGGCCTCGGCAAACATAGCATTCATAGTGCTTACATTCCCAGTATTCCAACTGCCAATATCTTGATTGAAGGAATTTGCACCAAAGAAGGTATTTGTCATATCATTCACATTACTAACGTCCCAGTTACCAATATCTTGGTTGAATGATTGGGCGTCTTGGAACATGGCATGCATATTGGTAACATTTGATGTATTCCATTCACCTATATCGGAGTTAAAATCTTGAGCTTGAGCAAACATGAAGGATAGATCAGTTGTATTTGAAACATCCCAAGCACTGATGTCTTGATTGAAAACAAAACAGTCCGCAAACATATTATTAGCTTGTTCAACGTTGCCCATCTCCCAAAGTGCAAATGAAGCCTGCCCTATCAAAACATAGCAACCATTGAACATGGAGTTCATATTTGTTGTACCAAATAAATCAGGAATATCCAAAGCATTGACTTCCATTTCCGTACAGTTCAAAAACGCAAACTCCATGGAGGTCCATTCATTATAACCCCATTGCTCAACGGAAAGTAATTTTTTGTTGTCCAAAGAAGAATCATCCTGAAAAGAAGAACCAAAAAACGAAATTCTAGGGAATAATCCTGTAATCATTACTTTATAGGTTCCCGGTGTCGAATAGGTGTGCGTAATGTCACCTGTAATATTTGTATCCATGGAACCATCTCCCCAGTCCACTGTGTAATCATAGGTTTCCCCTAAAACGGTTGGAATCGTAATCTGATTGTCTTCAGACCCTCCCGGATTATCGGTTTTCCAATTTGTAATGAATGGAACGATATCTTCACAGTTTCCTTCCTCTTTTCCCCCATCGGCGATAGTCCACCCGTACGAAGAAATTATATTGCTTCTTGCAGACTCGGCTGCACAAAATTTAGATAGTCCGGCATCGAATTCAACACCACTTTGCAATGTGGGCAAATCTGACCAACCCAGGAGCGTTTTATCATAGTTGCGCAAAGAAAGTGGGACATCTACCAACATATTCCGCATGTTGGTAACATTGGAGATATCCCAATTGCCCAAATCTTGATTGAACGAAGTTGCAGAATCAAACATTTGACTCATTTCGGTCACATTTGAAACATTCCAAGAACCAATATTCTGATTGAATCCTGTGGCATTTGAAAACATGGACCCCATGTTTTGTACATTGGATACGTCCCAGGAACCAATAGTACCGTTAAATGAACTAGCGGAAAAAAACATAGCGAACATATCGCTTACCAAGCTAACATTCCAATTATCAAGAGGTTGATTGAAGGACTTTGCATTTGTAAAAAGGAGGGTCATAATTTGGACATTGCCAACGTTCCAATTGTTCAGGGGCTGATTGAAATTTTCACAATCCGTAAACAATCCGAACATGTTCGTTACGTTTTCAACATTCCAATTTTCTATGTTCCTATTAAACAAGGTGCATCCTGCAAAGGTGTTGGCCATGCTCAACACACTTGAAGTGTCCCAAATACTTATAGATTCATTACCCACTAGGGATTCACATAGGGCAAAGGTGCTATCCAAATTAAAAACCTGATTCATATCTGGAATGTCTTGGGCTTCCATATCCATATTTGCGCAGGCATAAAAAGCGGAGTTTAATTGGCTCCATTGAATATCTCCCCATTGATCAATTGAAATAAGTTTTTGATTGTCCACAGGGGAGTCGTCCCCAAGTGCCCCCCCAAAAAAATTAGTGCCCGGAAATTGCCCGGAAATGGAAATCTGATAGGTGCCGGCTGCTATATACGTATGTGTAATATCGCCAGAAACATTGCTGTCGGAAGTTCCATCCCCCCAATCCACGAAATAGTCATATGTCTCGCCCAAATGGGTTGGGATAGTAATCTGATTATCCTCAGAAATACCTGGATTGTCCGTTTTCCATGTAGTGATAAATGGGCAATCATCTTTGCCCGCATCGGTTATAGTCCATCCATACTCATTGATCAACCGTAGTCTAGAGAACTCTCCAGAACAATAGCTGCTACTTCCGGCATTGAACTCAACATTGTTTTGTAATATTGGGAGATTTACCCATCCGTTAAGCGTACTATCATAGTTTTCTTGGGATAATCCAGTCTCCCTGAACATATCAATCATTGATACCACTTGACCAACATTCCAATTACCTAAATCCTGATCAAACGAAGTGGCCCCCCTAAATAAATTAATCATATCGGTCACGGAGGAAACGTCCCAGCTATCAAGAGGTTGATTGAAGGAAGTGGCACCGCCAAACATAGCAAACATGTTGGTGACATTGCTTACATCCCATGAATTTAGTGGTTGATTAAAAGATATAGCTCCATCAAACATTCCCAACATATCAGTTACATTGCTTACATCCCAATTACTGATATCTTGATTGAAGGAAGTAGTTGCCTGAAACATGGCAAACATATTTGTCACTCTACTAACATCCCAATCACTGATGTCCTGGTTGAACGGAGTAAATGCAAACATTGAACCCATGAATTGTACATTGCTTACATCCCAAGAACCAATATCTTGGTTAAATGATTCTGCATGTGAAAACATAGCACCGGCGGTCACTAGATTTCCGACATCCCAGTTTCCAATATCTTGATTGAATAACGTGGCTCCTTGAAACATTACGAATGCATTTCGAACATTGCTTACATCCCAATCCTCAAATGATTCATTACCAATTAGGGAAGTGCAAAATCTAAACATAGATCCTGTATTGATTACATTGCTCAAATCTGGTATATCGGTCGCAACAACATCGAGATTTGAGCAACCCGCGAATGCATTTCTCATGGACGACCATCTTTGAGCACCCCATTGATTTACTAAAATCAGTTTTTCAGCATCGTTTTCTACTGGATTGTTACTCCCTATATCGAAGAAAATACGGGGATATGTCCCTGTAATTGCCACTTCATAGGTGCCAGGCAAGTCATAGGTATGGACAATTGCAGTGGTTACTCCTTCATCGATAGTACCATCACCCCAATCCACATTGTAATCATAAGAAGCTCCAGAGGCAATAGGAATGGTAATCTGGTTGTCTTCGGATAAACCTGGATTATCGGTTTTCCAAGTGGTAATAAAAGCTTGTGAAAATATGGAAGGGGAACTAAGCACTAAAAACAGTGCAAGAGTTTTTATTCGCATAAGTATCAGTTTGGTTATCTAAAGTAATGACCAAAACATTAAAAGAAAAGTGAATTCGATAAACAGGCGGAAAAAAGTGTCAGAAGAGGTATTGAAATACATTCGGAGGATGCCTCCTTAGGCTGTAAGAATATAATGATATGGAATGATACCCTTTAACGAATCACCTGTTATACTATATTTGGCTCCGGAAGGCAAACAAAAAAGCCGAGATGGGCATCTCGGCCTTTCCTGTACCGAAGGTGGGAATCGAACCCACACGGTATTGCTACCACTGGATTTTGAATCCAGCGCGTCTACCAATTCCGCCACTTCGGCAAATGGGACTGCAA
>JANQQQ010000032.1 GCA_028284935.1 Croceivirga sp. | reverse complement strand
CGGATTCGCTGGACGGAATCGGTCCAGTACCTTTAGAGGCAATCCTGCTTAACAGGAAATACAAGGGACGGATACTTCATCAATATCCGTCCCTTTTTTTTGGACAGCATAAGAACCAATGGGACAGCAAACTTCATATGTTCTTTGTCAATCAAGTATTTTTTGGAATTCTTATCCCTAATGCTCTACAGTAAAAGCATTAGCGATTACCCATCCATTAGTTTATCAATCCTTCGCGCAGTGCTTTGCTAATGGCTTCCCCTTGCGATTGCACATGTAGTTTTTCGTAGACGTGTTTAATATGGGTCCTAACTGTATCCAAACTAATAGTTAGGTCGTCGGCGACCATCTTATAGCTATTACCCTTTGCAAGTGAAACCAGGACGTCAATTTCCCGGGATGTCAAATTATAGTCCAAAGCAGTTTTTTTTGGTCCTTTTTGTTTTATGCTGTCAATAATCAAACGGGCTATGGCCGGGCTCATAGGCGAACCACCTTCCAAAACATCTTTAATGGAAGTAACCAATCGTGTGGAAATGTACTTTTTTAGAAGATAGCCATTGGCTCCTGCATACAGGGCATCATACACTGAGGAGGTATCATCAAAGACCGTAAGTATTAAAACGGGAATAGTGGTATTGATGGCCCGTATTTTTTTTACACCGTCGATACCGTTTGTTTCAGGTAGATCAAGATCCATTAAAATGACACTTGGATCAAGATGATACAGATGGTTTTCCAGATCAGTACATTCTGAATAGTCCCCTACAATATGAAATCCCTTTTCCCGAGACAGTAGTGTTACAAGACTATTTCTCAAACTTTCATTGTCTTCATATATCAAAACGTTTACATTCATGATCGTTCGATGTTTAGGTTTTCTTTTTTGATTTTTAAACCAACGGATGTTCCTATGTCCTTTTTTGACGTAATCAGTATGGAAGCACCAATCTCTTCGGCACGTTTGTGCAAATTTTTTAGACCATTACCTGTAGCTTTGGATGGGATTTCGAAACCTTTACCATCATCATCAATCATCAGGCACAAAAAATCGTCCCTTGTTTCAAAATGTATCACAACCTTTTTGGCCAAGCTATGTTTTACAATATTGTTGATGGATTCTTTGGCAATAAGGTAAATGTTCTTGCGCTGTGAAGTGTTTAACCTTATGGCCCAAGGATCTTTAATACTATTAAAATGCAAGATGATATCCAGTGGTTCCAGTACTTCAATGGCATGTTCCTTTAATTTGAAAATTAGTTTATCCAGACCATCGTTTGCAGGATTAATGACCCAGACCATATCCCCCATTTTTTCCATCATTCCAGAGGTATATTTTTTAATTTGACTAAATTGTTTTTTTGCAGTGCTATTTTCCAAAGCGTCCTGCTCGGCCATTTTGCTGATAATATGGATGCTGGTGAGGGTAGACCCCATCTCATCGTGCAGGTCCCTAGCTATCGTACCCCTTAATTTTTCCTCGGATAAATATTTGGCAATTCGTTCTGAGCAAATGGCGGTGATTTTTTTTAAGAGTTCCAAATGGCGCTTCTTGTAAAAATTGCGTTTAGGGTGTTCGGAGTCCAAGACTGCGAAAACCTCATTTTCTACGAATAATGGAACGGTTATCTCCGATAGTCCCATTTCCACATCCATAATATACCTTGGGTCTTTTGAGGTATTTTTTATGATTTCAGCGGTTCCGGTATAGGCTACGGTACCAACAATACCTTGATTAATAGGAATTTCAATCTTGTTGATAATGCTCTTGCCATAAGGGTTTTTTACCCCAAAGGCCGCTTTTTGAAGCAGTAGTTTACGTTTATTGTCAAACAGGTAAATGACGCAATCAACAAAGTTCAGTTCCTGTACGCAATAGCGAGCCGTTTCCCAGAAGATTCCTTCTACCGTGTTTTGTCCGTAAAGCGAGGTCGCGAAACCTTTTAGTTGTTTTTCCATTTCCAACGTTCTTCGTTGGAGAACAAATAGGAAAACCAGAAAGGCTAGGGCGAGGGTAGCGACTGTAGTTGTGAACCACCAGCTTTTCCAAAAAGGTGCTGCTATGGTAAAGTGTAAAATATCCAACGAATTGTGCCAAATACCATCCTTGACCGAGGCGGCCATTTGAAGCTTGTAGTCTCCGGCTGGTAATCTCCAAAGGGTCAGATTACTATTCGTTCCAAGAGGATACCAATCCCCATCTTTATTGAGGCGATAACGATATTGAACATCCATTGGATTTCCGTAATAGGGGGTAGCAAAAGTCAGTGTCATACTTCGCTCTGTATACCCCAACTCCAATTTTCTGAACTCATTGATTTCCTTAGTATCTCCCAAGAGCGAGATTTGCCTTAAATAGGGAAAGAGCTTTTTTGGGCGAATGGTTACTTTTTCTGGATAGAAATAGTTGATGCCGCTCATGCCGCCTATGAACACAAGTCCCTCTTTATTGCGGTAGTAGCTATTTGCGTAAAAATAATCACCAAGAATATTTTCGGTAAGACCAAAACTCACTAATTTATTTGTTTCGTGTTCCAATCGGTGGAGTTTATTCTCGCTTACCAACCACAGATATTCCGATTTGTCCTTAAAAAGCGTCTGTATTGAGGCATTCTGAAGTTTGGGGACCACTTTTTTTACGGAAAGTGAATCCCCTGCGATACTAAGAAAATAGAGACCTCTACGCGTTCCCAGATAATGGCCACCCTTATATTCCAAAACGCAAAGTGTAGCGCTATCCTCCAGCTGTTTTCTTATTTCATAGGTAGGGGTGTAGTTGGAATCCAGACAAAAAAGACCGTCCAAGGTTCCGATGAAAATGGAGCCTTTGGAATCTTCATAGCTAAACACAACGTTATGGGTGCTTCCGGGAAAATCGATTTCACGTATGGCATAGGTAGTTCCGTCCATCACATAAGCGCCGTCCCTTGCACTGATTATATGGTCTCCGTTTCGCAGGGTTTTAATTTGATTGATAAAATCTTGAGCTACCTTTTCCTTTACTATTTGGCCCGTTTTATTGGCCGCAAAAAGGGGTCTTTTAAATGTTTTCTTTTTTGGGTCATACAACCATATGCCCTTGTTGGTCTGCCCTATAATAAGATAGGTGCCATCATATACCAGACCTCTAATGGAGGCGTGGTCCAGACCCTTGGTATTGCCCTCCAACGCTTTAAGGGTTCGGAAGCTGTTCTTCTTTAAACTCCATTCGGTGAGACCATCGCCAGTGGCCAACCATAGGTTTCCATTATCATCAGCCGCAAAATTTCGTATCCGATTATCAAATTCCTGAATGGAATCATAAGGGTTACTGCGTACGTACCTTATATGTTCTTTTGACTGGTCTACATAGAGCAAGCTGTTTTCGGTCGCCGCCCATAAATGACCTGATTTCCGCTGGTAAACGGTTCTAAATATGGTTTCTGGAAAAGGAAGACCCCCTAAGGTCAGCACCACTTTTCGCAACTCTTTTGTGCCACGGTCAAAGGTCAACAAACCTTTGGAGGAGGCCAGGTAAACCATTTTATCGGCCGCGGAAACGAGACCGTGTACATAAAGAAAAGGGTCGGACACTGAAAGCGTTAATGGTATACGTTCATTGGTAGAAAAATTATAATACCATGTTTTGGCTTCCCAATTGGTGGTGATGATTTCATCTTCAGAAATGGCATGTACCCAACCTACATACCTTACGGATAGCGTATCCTTTTTGCCGGATAATAAATTGTGACGCCATACCCTATTTTCATGGGTGTAGTAAAGTGTTTGCCCAACGTTTGAAAAATGCGTAGACCTTAGGGTAATGTTTTCCTCCGGGGCTCCCTTCAGGCTTTTTGCTAGCCTAAAGGTGTTTGTATTCCCATCGTATTCAAATATACCCGACCTGCCCAAATAATGGATAGGTAATCCGTTGCTATGAAACAGTAGTTTTGGTCCTTCATTGGGGTTGATTGTGGGGATACAGAGGAATTTTCGTAGCCGTTCGTCATATTTGTAAACCTCATTTTCGGTCGAAACCCAAACGCTACGATGACCGTCTAGAACCATGGAGACCATTTCTTCCCCCTCAAAATAATCATCGGTATGGGTACCGTCAAAACGTTGAATCCCATACCTATACATGATCCAAACAAATCCCGATGCGTCTTCCAACACTTTTTTAAAACTATGTGTTCGGAGCCCTTGTTTGGCATCAAATTCCTTAATGGAGGCTTCGGGCAATTGAGCAAATAGGGAAGTATTCAGCTGCATTGCCAATAGGGGAACAATCCAAAAGGTACGGAACATATCCATTGCAACAGATACTGGAATTATGTCATTTCCTCAAAAGTAGATAAAGTACATAATATTGAATATCACATAAATATGGGATTGCGGCCTGTGATTTCTTATCGCACTTTTAAGGAAACAAGTGAACATTAAATCTTTAGATGAAATGAAAGTTACGACTTTACCCAAGATGTTTTGTGCCACCTTATTACATGTTAGTCTTTTCTCAATGATTCTGTTTTTGTTCAACGGCTGTGGTTCCGATGAAGGTAGTGATCCTCAAATCGATATGCCTGCACAAGCTCCAATTATTAGCTCAATTGATCCCACTAGTGGTCCTGTAGGTACAGAGGTCATAATCACGGGTTCAAACTTCAGTGATTCCCCATCACAGAATTTTGTAGAATTTAATGGAACATCCGCTTCCATCAAATCGGCAAGTACTACTGCTTTAGTAGTTGATGTGCCAGCTGGAACAACTACTGGAGCTATAAGTGTTACAGTAGAAGAACAAACTGCTACTGGCCCTACTTTTACAGTTACAGTAGAAGAACCCGTAACGGCTATAGAAATCGACTGCAATGCCAACGAAATAACAAGTTCCACGGTATGGCCTGATGTTGAAAGTGGCAATGCTGTAGACTACATCGTAAAATGTGCCATCTCAATAAAAAATAACGCCTTGCTGACCATAGAGCCAGGGGTAATTATCCAATTTGAAGGAGAAGAAGCTGGTATTTTTACAAGTGATGGTGGTGGCTTATCAGCCGTAGGTACAGTAAGTGAACCAATCATTTTTGAGGGAACCAGCGATTTACAAGGTGTTTGGCAGGGTATTTATTTTGCCTCAACCAACCCATTAAATACGTTGGATTATGTTGAGGTTAGAAATGCAGGTAGAAATGCATCCCAACAGTCGGGTGTAAAGGCGGGTGTTCAACTATCTGAAAAAAATGGCTCAAGGGCAAGTATTGTCAATACTATCATAGAAAATAACGAGGGTTATGGCATCTACATAACAGAAGATAGTACCCTTGAGAATTTCAGTAATAACACTATCAACAACAATGGTCTTTCTCCAGTTGGTATCAATTTTAATCAGATTGGTAAACTTGATGCTTCCTCAACATACGGTACGGGGAACGGACAAGCTTTTGTAGAAGTAATTAGGGACGAGCTTACAGTTGATACTAATGTTGCTGCTTTGGATATTCCCTTCCGTTTTACGGAAAGCGACAAATATTATGTTGAAAAAGCATTGAACATTGCTCCTGGGACTATCTTTGAATTTTCAACTGATGCAGGATTGAAATTGGGTAGACCACTGGCAAATGAATGTTCCGTGACTACGGGTTCCATTAACGCAACAGGTACGGCCAATGACCCAATAATATTTAGAGGGGCCATAAATGGTATAGGTAGTTGGTTGGGTATTGGATTTAATTCCTCTAGCCCAAACAATAAACTGATTTATTGCCAAATATCTGGTGCCGGTTCAGACAAAATGTTCAATGGTGCAGATTTTGGTGCCAATATTACCCTGGCGTGCGAAAGCAAAGTAATTATCCAAAATACAACCATTGCTGAGAGTAAGGAGTACGGTATTTATATGTTCGACGAAGATGCCATTTTGCAAGATTTCGAAAATAATAGTTTTACAGATAATGAAACTTCTCCTATTTATATTGATTTTCCACACATTGGAGAACTAGATAGTAATAGTGATTACGATACCAACGATAGCGGTGCTTTTATTCAGGTGTCCGGGGAACGACTTAAAGATAATGACCTGACCGTACAGGCATTAAATGTACCTTACAGAATTAATGTGAGTAGACTAGGTCAACCTGTTTTAGTAGAGAAGGGAATTACAATTAACCCAGGGGTAACTTTTGAATTCAATGCAGGCGCAGGCATTGAATTGGGTACTCTTGGAACGGATTGTGGAGTAACGACAGGCTCCCTAAATGCAATTGGTACAGCAACAGAACCTATTGTATTTAGAGGAGTTACCGAGGGTCAGGGAACCTGGATTGGAATTGGCATTAATTCCAGTACGGCTGCCAATGAATTTGATTATTGTGAAATTTCTGGAGGGGGGTCCAGCCAATTGTATAATTTAGGTGGGCAAGGCAATATAGTGATTCATTGTTCAGGTAGTTTAAAAATACAAAATTCTACTATTAAAGATAGTGGAGGCTGGGGAATTGATCTTGTGGACCCATTCGATACACAACAAAATAGTTTGGATGCAACTAACATCTCCTATGAGAACAATAGTGCTGGTAATGTAAATTTTAATTAACCTAAAAGAAGCTTTTGGAAGTATTCCTAAAAACAGCGATCGTTAAAATTGACATATAACCATAAACTTAAGGAGAAGAGGAGAAGTTGGTTTACTAAGGCCATGCCTTCGATTATGATATCGACGTGGGATGTCATCAACCTAACCGATATGCATACTATTATTAAGGAGATATGGCCTTTGACTGAGACCTCTCGGATTGGGTCGATTTCGAGGTCCAAATCGAGACTACTGATGGTGCGATCAGCAACACCTCATCCATTAGGTTGAATAGGAGTGATTTTGACAATTGAACAAAAGCGACTAGTCAAAACGGAATGGTCAGTTTGGTCGGAATTTGGTTTAATTTGATAATTACGGGCTATTGAATGGGATAATTATTTAACACCCCTTTTTATGGTAAAAAAATCAAACCCGTCTTCATTCTGGAAGCGCTACCAAAAAATTCCATTTCGTTTTGCAACTCTATTTTTTGTCCTATTTATCATTTTTATGGATTGGTCGGTCAATCCAATTTTGTCCAAACTTTATTATTATGGGCCACTCTCAACCCTATTGGATCATGTTGTTTCCTGGGTAGGAAAAGATTTACTCAAAATTCCCCATACCATTATTTCCCCATATGACGGGGAGCATAACGATAGAACGTATGTTTATCTGCTGTACTTTGCAATATTCTCTGTTGCTGTTTTGGGAACCATCGTTTGGAGTTGGCTCGATAGAAAGCGCCAAAACTACCAAGTGCTTTATTATTGGCTTACCGCCCTTATGCGGTACTATTTGGCATTCACCATGTTTCTCTTTGCGCTTTACAAGTTTTTTAAGGTGCAGTTTCCCGATCTTGGTTATTACAGCTTAACAACACGTGTGGGTGATATGTCGCCCATGCATTTGGCCTGGGCTTTTTTTGGGTATTCCTATGAATACAATGTATTTATGGGAATAGCAGAAAGCGCATCATTGCTACTGTTGTTTCGTAGAACAACCACACTCGGGGCAATCATCACCATGGGAACGCTTGCCAATGTAATTGCTATCAACTACAGCTATGATGTTCATGCCAAACTATACCCCACGGCTTTGTTTATTATGGCGCTTTTTCTATTTCTTAAGGACGCCAAAAGTATAATCCGATTTTTCTTGGTCGGTCAGGCCATCGCACTTTCCGCTATAAAGGCCCCGGTATTTCAAAAACCATGGATGCGCATCTCAAAAGCAGTATTGAAAGCCATTGTAATCGGGTATTTCCTATTTTTTTCGGTGCACGGGAGCATTGAATATCGAAAGCGCACTGAAGAAAGGCTACAAGCTAAATCCGAATATTCCGGACTTTATGACGTAGAGGCTTTTGTTGTGAATAAAGATACTTTATCAGTAGAGGACCCCATGCGCTGGCAGCAACTTATTATTGGGGATGGGATTCTTGAAGCTATCCGCTTTAAGGGTGATAGCGTGACGTTCATAAAAGTTCAGGTAGATAAAAAGAAACTTATCATATATGGAGATCCACCAGATTATGCTGAAAAAACTCAAGAAGTTTACAATGAGTTGGGTATCGCCGATAGTATCTATTATAGCATGGATTCTATATTAATTGCCCGGCAAAAAATAGATAGGTTCCAATTCGAATTGTCCGATTTAAATACACTTACTTTAATGGGAATGATAAAGAATGATTCTATTTACATACACGCCAAAAGAAGACACTTGGATGTAAACGAGTTCAGATTATTGAAAAGACGTTTCCATTGGATTAACGAAGCAAGTTATTTTTATTAATAGTGAGGACTGATTTTAGGTGGGTAGTAAAATTTGGTTAAGCTACCGAAGATATAGTCCATTGGAGTGGCTTTGGTGGAAATTGACGTCTGCAGACTAAATTGATAGATAATGGGAAAATTATGTTTATTATACATAGGTGTGTGGGTTGGCAGCTTCATCAGTTGCAGTGAACCATCCGAGCCTTATGATTTGGTTATTCGCAACGTTAACCTTATCGACGGTACCGGTGGTGAACTTCAAAAATCAGTTTCCATTGGTATTATGAATGGTCGGATTCTAACCATAGACAAGACAGCCCTTTGAATAAAGAAACCTATGGCATGAATAGAATAATCGTATTGATTTCGCTTCTGGTTTTTAGCCCATTCATGATTTTGGGCCAAAAGTCAATCCAATCCAGCGATGTGGAAATCCATACCCAACTCACTTTTTTAAGGGTGCCGCAAAAAGATGTGGTAGCTTTTGAAAAGGGGATGGGTGAACTAAGCAAATTATCCAAAAAAGTGAAGCTAGGGGAAAACTATGATTGGCTGACCTATACCTCTGACACCGGCCAATACCTTATTATAAATTTTAGTACCGGTTTGGACGATGTATTGACCATTGAAAGCTATCGAAACGCCTTCCATAAAAAAGGAGCAAGCAAACCATTCGATACCATTTTAAATTCCATACTTCAGCTCGATATTTTGGTGGAGAGAAACTACCTTAAGCAAATGCTGCTACCTTGGAGTACGGTACGTGAAATATCAGTTTCTGAATTCCCCTTGGCCACGATGGTAGAATACCAAATACCAACCAAAAATATTGAGGCTTATGATAGTACCATGAGACAATTGGTAGCCTTACTGAAGAAGGTGGAATATCCCTACCCATTGGAAAGCAACCGCGGATCATTGGGAGCCTATGGGGTCATGACCCTGGTTTGGTTTTATGATGATCGAAACGATTATTTTGGAAAAAATAGTCTTTTAAACTGGATGGAAAAGCATGGTGACAAAAAAGAGTTGCTATCTATTTTGAATGCATTTAAGAACATCAGCGAATCGACCAGAACATATAACTTCAGGTATAAAAAGTTACTGAGTTATTAGTTCATACAATGAGCAACCGTCCCCAATAGAAAACAAAAACCACTTCGGCCGAAAGGATTTTTGGAATTTAAAATTGGTAGCAGAGCCAATGAAAATAGAATTTACATAGGGCCAATGAGTTCGCTTTTCCAATTTGAAATCAATTCTTCCTCACTTGTGCCCAGGCTTTTCAGAATATCGTTTACATCATTGAACTCAAGTAAAGAAGTTAGCACATCCCTTCCATATTTTTTGTCAATACAATAGACCAAAGAGCCGGAAAGCCCATATTTGTGCTCCCCTTTCCAAAACGCGGACAACTCCTTGGGCCCACCGGATGCTTTTACATATTTGATTACAGGAATTAGCCTTTCGGCATCCAATTGTCCTGAAGCATACGTGGCGAGACCTTCTACAAACCAATCAATAGTATTGATTTCCGAAAAGGATGGGGACCTGTTGTAATCACTATGCAGTATATGCGTCAATTCATGAAATATCAATTTTCGTAGCTCTTCATCATCATCCGGGTCATGTTCACAGGCTTCAGTGTCCCAAACATCAGGGGAAAGCAAATCCAATCGGCTTTCCACTCCGCTGCCCACCATCCAGCATTGCGATTTGAAATTTGGCATGTTCCAAGCCGTTTGCCAAGCTATATCCAGTTGGTCCCGACTGGGAAAAACATAAATATTGATGGGCCTTTTAAACTCCTTATCAAAAAAACCACTTACCAATTTTAAGCCGGATTCTACGTATTCCCTAATCTCACTAATGGATGTTTCCGATTTTGAAAAGTAGAGATTATATCCAGCTACTTGAATTTGAGCATCCATCCCTCTTTTCTGCGCGCTAAGTGATCCAATCATCATAAGCGTAATCCATAGTATTGTCTTCATTGTACGTGTATTTTGACATACAAAATGACTACAATGAATTGTAATGAACTTGAATTTTGGTAGCAGATTTTGACCAGATTATGATTCCGTCAATTTTCTGAATTCCTTTGGGGTTTTTCCAGTGATTTGTTTAAACGCTTTGTTGAACGTGGTGGAAGAATTAAAACCGGCGGTTTTAGCGAGACTTTCCAAGGTAAACTTTTCATTATCCCTATTTCGAATCAAGGCAATGGCCTGATCAACACGAAATCGATTAACGTATTCATTGAAGCCTATGGATAATTGTGAATTGATGGTTTTGGAAACCTCATTGGGCGTGCAATTCAAATACTCAGAAAGCATTTTTAAACTCAAGTTGGTGTTGGTATATATTCTTTCCTGCACCATGACCAATTCTATTTTTTTCAATAGTTCCATTTCATCGGCTTTTTTCGAGGATTTTAATTTTCCTTTTACCAAGAATACCATAACAAGCCACAAAATTGGCAGGAAAATTACATAGAGGTGGTAACTCAATTCAATCCAAATTCCAGATGCTATTGTAACCATTACGTAGGCAAGTAGCCCTATTAGGATGGATCTTCCGACTTGACTTTTTCGACTTACAATGAACAAAGCTTCCCTTCTGAACCTGTAAATAATGAAAAAGTTGTAAGCAATAAGCAACCCCATTTGAAATAATAGTATAGTAGGTTCGCCATTGATCATTGCTATTTTTTCGGCTGTATCAAGACCATAAATTGGAAGGAAGAAACCAAAACTAAGCATTGGTGCAATCATGGGCCATCCAGCCCAAAACCCCTGCTTTATTCCATAATGTTGAGATGGTGAACCTATTTTAAACAAGAGCGGCACAAGTATAAAATGCAGCGGGAATGTCAATAAGAATATATGCGGATACTGATGAATGGCCCCTGTAGCCCCAAAAACACTTTCAACAAATATGAGTGTAATGAACACCTGTACATACCATAAATATCTTTGACCTTTTCCAGTACCTATTTTTAATAGGTTTTGCAATAGATATATTACGGTAACCATCAGTATGGCAATTACAATGAATGAAATGTTCATTTCGTTCTAGGATAAGGAATTCCCCTTAACGATTAAGGTATAAAATATTTAATTCCTTTAAACTGGGTGATTTCCCGATTTTGATTTCCTAATCAACTTGTAAGGTATCAAGAATCCCATTATTTGCCTTATCCATATTTGGAAAGAACAGCCAAACAGAGCATGGAAGAATTACGCCGATAGGAACTTTTAGGGACTTCATGCGTATTCCAATAAAGCGCTTGGTTAAAAACCAAGCAAAAAAAGCATTGGAGGTTTTTGATAACTGCAAACAAAAAGCCACTGCAATTGCAGTGGCTTTCTTTTTAAAGAATTCTGCGTTTATGTTTCACAACTCCAGCACTCTTTTTTCATATGATTGTTTTTTTAGCAAACGTTAATACCGAATTGTAAATCAATAGGTATAAAGCTCTTATTGATACTGAATATTTCTTATTAATGGAGAAAAGGAAAGATTAGACTCTTATTACGCATTTTTAACAAAGAATAAAATATCATTATCAGAATGCAATTTGCTGACTTCTGGTCCTATCGGATAATTGTATTTTTTATTGACATATTTGACCTCGGTAGAAGTTTTTCTGCAAATTAGTTGTCCAATTCTCATACCCGGGTAAAGCTTAATAGGTATATTAGAAACATTAGCAAGTTCCAAGGTAATACAACCTTTAAATCCAGGGTCAATACTTACCGCAGTCGCTATAATTAGGCCATATCTAGCCCAAGAGGATCTACCTTCAATTGAAGCTTCTATATCTTCCGGTAGACCTATATATTCCAAGGTAGAACCCAAAACCATATTTTGAGGATGTAAAATGAAATGGTCCCTAAATGGCACTACCACCTCTTCTTGAATATTACTTGCATTTACCTGAAGGTTTGAAAGACTTTTAATATCAATAGAATCGATATTTTGTGTTTTGAAGGTAATGAATTGATTTCCCAAACGACAATCAATCCCAATTTGATTGACTTGTGAATCGAAATCTAAAATAGGTGTAACTATAATACTATTATTAACATTTTTGTTAAGTCTTACTTTCAAGTCTTTTTTTGCTAGAGTGCTCATAAAAATTATAGCTTTTGTTCATTTTTATGAATTTCATATTCTTGATGAACGTAGGTCGAAAAGAGTGATTTCATCAATAATTTCATTAAAGTCCTATTCTCATGGTAATATTCATCTCTAGTATATTTATTATCAATTTTATAGTGATATATCCAGCCAATAAAGATTATCGAGGCAATATCAATAGGTTCATTCTCAAATTCATTGATTGGTATATAATTTTCAAGCTTCCTAAAAAGTTCCGAGGGATTTTTAGCTTCAAATTTGTTATGATTAACCTGATTTTCAAAGTATTTTATTAACTCAGCAATTGAATCTTCAAATAGGTCTATTTCTTTCTTTTTTGTTTTAAGAAGATTTAAATCGTCTTCCACTTTAAGATAATCTTCAATTTCCTTAATATAAAGATTAAAATTGGTGTTGAAATCATCTTCCTTTAATCTCAATTTATTAAGTTTTGGGTCCTCATAAAAAAAATAATCCATAAGAATTCTTATCCTGTACTTTGTAATTGGATAATAATTAGTTTTTACAGATGGAATATTCATTTTGGTTTCAAGCGAGGACAGATAGTAGAGAGAGAAAATCATTGATGGTCCAAAGATGTAATAGCCATAAATATCGGATATTATCTCACGATACATTCCACTCAGTATTTTTAAACCTTCTTCTGTCGATTCATAAGATTTGAATAATTCAGTTGGATAAAGGTCATTATAGTATTTGGTCAATTCAGTAGTATGATTTCTAACTATTCTTTTGGCACCACTTGTTTCTTTCCAATTATTATGATGAAAATGTCCAATTTCATGACCTATAATTGAGTTTAAAAGTACGTTGGACTTTTCAAGATAAGGAAATGAAAAAATATGGATTTTCTTGTCGTCGAAAAGACCATCTATTTCTTTAACCTGCAAAGGAAAAAAGAGTTTTAAGAAATTTTTTAAGAAATCAATTAAATCTGTTGTAAGAACCGAATAGTTGAATCTCCATTGTGGTCGATACAATAAGTAATAATCATTGCCAAATTCTTTTTTTAGAACTTTATCTAAATTGGAAATTAAGCTCCAAGGCACATTATTGGTGGTAGAGCGTTCAATGAATCGCAGGTTAGGGACAATAAATTGATTAATTCTTAAATAAAGGGTTTGATAATTTGATTTTTCTAAGTAATCAAAATTATCGTAAATGAATGTAAAAAACCTTTTATATCCATCAATTGCTAAATATGAGGCCTCATTATAAAATTGAATTGAATTAAGCGATTCAACAAATTTCTTGATATTTACTATTTGATTGAATAACTTATTTTTTAGCATAAATAATGTAAATTGCTAAAGGTCTCGATAGTCTCAAAATTATTACCTTGATAGGATTCTGAATGAATTTCAGCAATACTTTCTGTTAGGTATGCTAAATCACTGGAATTATCAGAAGAATAGAAATTATTTGGATTTCTTTTTAATTCTTTTATGTTTTCTATAATACTTGAAAAGTATTTTGTTAAACTCGATAAATCTTTTTCACTTATTTTTTTGGGAGTATTAGGAACACTGGACACTACTTCTTTAAGATTGGGAAAAACAACATAAGATTGATTTTGATTGACTGCGGTAGTAGAATAAGTTAACGAATTAAGGGATTCTATTAGGTGAGTGAAAAATTCAATTGATTTATCTAAATATAATAATGAGCTTTCCGAAAGATTTTCAATTTTATTTTCAATCAGATAGTTGATATTGTTGAAAATAATTTCAATTTCGAGACGATTCACTTCATTCATAATGATAAATCTTTAGCCTAAAATTAGAAAATAATTAATAGGCCATGAATTTTTGTTAAAGTTATAAACACAAATGTGAAAAACTTTTTCGAAAATTGTGTAAATCCTTTCTAAAAAATATCAGGCCCGATTTCAAGTAAATAAATACTGTAGTTCAGTCGAAATTACTTTCGATTAATCTTTTTGTTAAGATTAATTCATTAAAAAAAAGTGGTCTGTAACTTGTAAAGTATAAATATGAGTATTACATCAATGATTTAAACTCTAATTCTAAAATGACAGATATTTTTTAACATGATAAGGCTAACAATAAATAATTTGTAGAACTTAATAAAAGAGGAGACAAAATACTGAATCACATAATATGGACCTATCAATTTTCGATAGCAAACTTTTATAAAACATAGGTATTATCTTTAGTTTTCATTCGTGAATCAAAAATATTCAACACCAAGAGAAAATCTTAGGGACACGGTGATTGATAGATAACAAAAAACCACTTCAATTGAAGTGGTTTTCTTTTTAAATAGTTGTTGGATTATGCCTCACAACTGGCGCATTCCTTCTTCTGTTTGAATTTTTGTGCCGCGTTCATGCTGTGCTGGTAATACAGGGACTTTAACCCTAATTTCCATGCCGTAACATGAATCTTATTGACCTCTTTGGTAGGCATATCAGGATGTACAATGATGTTCACGGATTGCCCTTGATCAATATGGTTTTGACGGTTGGCGGCTTGGTAGATAACATCCAACTGGTCGATTTCCGAGTAGGTTTTGAACACCGCTTTTTCCTCTTCGGTCAAAAACTCCAAATGCTGTACGGATCCGTCACGGTCACGGATACTTTTCCAGACCTCTGAGGTATTTTGCCCTTTTTCTTCCAACAACTCCATCAAATATTTGTTTTTAATGGTCACTTTGATCTTGGCAATATCCTTTACATAAATATTGGACCAAATGGGCTCAATCCCCTGGGAAACCTGTCCCAAAATAAATGCAGAAGAAGTTGTTGGGGCAACCGCATTCAAGGTAGCATTACGCCTGCCATAGCCTTTCAAGACTTTGGGTTCTCCAAACTTTTCGGCCAGTTCAGCCGATGCTTTGTAGGAACGGTCTTTGATTGCTTTAAATATTTCACTGTTCAGATCGTAGGCTTCTTGGCTATTAAAAGCAAATCTTTTGGACTGCAACAAAGAATGCCAACCCAATGCCCCTAGACCCAACGCACGATTTTCCTTGGCGAAATTGTAGGCACGTTCCATGAACAAGAAGGTCTGTCGGTCGTCCCTATCTGACGAGTCCCGATACCGTTCCAGTTTTTCCAAGAATTCGGTGATTACCGCATCCAAGAAATACACCATGGTTTCCACGGCATCAGTGTTCTTCCACTTGTCATAATGTAAAAGATTGATGCTGGAAAGTACACAGACAAAAGACCAATTGTCGTTAGAGGGTAACATAATCTCCGTACACAGATTGCTTGCGTGGATGCGATGGTTCTTTTCCTTAAATACTTCAGCAGCACCATTATTGGCATTGTCAGAGAAGAATACATAGGGATACCCCATCTCACCACGGCATTGTAGGACCTTCGCCCAAACCGTACGTTTTTCCACATCACCATCTACCATTTCTTGCATCCATTGGTTGCCAACGGTCACTCCGTGGGTCAATTGTTGTATGGGATTTCCTTCCGTACCAATTTCGAGGAACTCCATAATATCTGGATGGTCGATGGGCAAATACGGGGAGAAACGGCCCCTACGCACCGAACCTTGGCTCACGACATCTACCATGGACTCGAACAATTGCATGATATGTACGGCCCCTGAGGCTTCGCCATTATTTTTTACTGGAGCCCCTCTATGACGAATTTTTCCAAAGTACCCTGATGTACCTCCGCCTAACTTGGACATCATACCTACCTCAGATTGGGTGTAAAGTATGTTCCCCATATCGTCATCAATATGTGACCCAAAACAGCTGATGGGCAATCCACGTTCTTTCCCAAAATTTGACCACACAGGGGAAGCCAAGGAGAAAAAGCCTTCGGACATGTATCCATAGAATTTATCGGCATATCCCGGAATCTGAAGTATGTGTTCCGCCCTTTCCGCAATTTCACGAATACGACCCTCAGGAGTGGCCCCCTCTGTCAAATACCCTGAAGCCAAAAATTGGCGACTGTATTCGTTTAACCATTCAAAACCTTCGGATTTTTCCGGGTTGAGGCTGGACAATGCTTCTTTTCTGGCCTCAACCAGGGATTGGGTTGGATTGCTCTGTTTTAATTCGGGCTTCTGTTCTAAGGTGTTTTTTTCCATATGTTAAAAAAGGTCATCGCTTGTTATACTCTGTGTTCTTTTGCTATAGTTGATGGAACGTTTTACGAAAAAATCCCCGTGTTTTGTTCCAATGATTTCATCATCGAACCATTCGGTCTGTGCCAAAAGCTTTTGATCGATTTCGAAGATTTTTTCAATACCAATGGCCTCCAAGGAATTGTTGAATCGATTTTTAATGAACTCGTTGACCACATTTTTTGGTAAAAAATCAATTTCACCATCTTCAAAAATCCAATCCACAATTTTGCTTTCGGCTACGAAGGCATCCTCGCATAACTGTTGGATCATGATGTGGTAGGTCTCATCAAACCATTCTGGATGCTCTTTTTGGATAATTTTGATGATGTCAATACCAAAGTCCCCATGTATTTGCTCCTCTTTTGACGTAGCCTCAACTACATTGGAGATGCCCTTGAGCATATTTTTGTGCTTGTTGAAGGCCATTATGATGAGGAACTGGGAGAATAGGGAGACGTGTTCTATGAAGAGGGAGAACAATAGAATGGACTCTGCATACTCTTTGTTATCCTCACTTTTTGCATTTTTTAATGCATGTTCCAAATACTGTACCCTTCGCATGATTACAGGCTTCTTCTTCAGGGTCTCGAATTCTTTGTTCAAGCCCAGAATTTCCAAAAGATGGGAATAGGCGTCGTGATGGCGTACTTCACTTTCGGCAAAGGTGGCCCCCACGGAACCAATTTCAGGTTTGGGCATACGCTGATAAATATCGCCCCAAAAACTTTTTACGGCCACTTCAATTTGAGAGATGGCCAGCATGGTATTTTTGATGGCACTTTGTTCCACTTCAGTCAAACGGGACTTGAAATCCTGGATATCACTGGTAAAATTGAATTCGGTATGTATCCAGTAGGAGTGACGAATGGCAGGAACATATTCGTAAAGCTCTGGATATTCATAAGGTTTTAAATTAATGCGCTTTTCAAAGATGTTGGATTGTCTGCTCTGGGCCTGTTTATTACGGTAAATGATGTAGGCTTTGGCAACATCCTTAAACTCACTGAGCATGAGTTTTTGCTCTACGATATCCTGTACTTCCTCCACTGTGGGTACGTAATTCTTCACTTGATTTTTACGCTCCAAAAGGGCTTCATGTACTTGATTGGCGATAATTTGTGCATCGCTCATTTGGCCATGTTCAACAGCAGTCATTGCCTTCAAAATGGCATTTGTGATTTTATAAAGCTCAAAAGGTTTTGTGCTAAAATCTCTTTTAGTGATGTGGGTAATCTCCATAAAGTGTTAGAATAAAATTGGAATCGCTTTCAAACGATGGTATAAAATTCACATTTTATTCACGTTTATTTTACGTGATGAAATTTTGGTTCTTAACAATGTTATTAACAACCGGTATTTTGTTGAACCTCAGGGTTGTCGTCTCTTTTTTACCTGTAAGTAATTCATTATCAGAATTATAAAAAATATTAATAATTTATATAAATTAAAGTTATATAACCGATGAAACCGTCTTAAAAGGAGCGGAAATCCCCCTGAAAATGCCTGTAATTGTTCAATTTTACTATACTTTTTTAGACCGGTCGAGTACTGTTCCACAAATCAATTAAAAAGTAGGGAGATGAATTTATGGGAGAACTGCTTCAACGACGAAAAAGGGAAAATAAAATGGTTAATTCGTTAAACAACAAAGAATAAAAATGACCACAATTGAATCATAACATGGGATACGATTTAAAAATAAATCCCATTTGGTCAATACGGTGGAGTTGAAGGACACTTATTTTTCTTTAAGCGTTTTTGCAAAATTAAATGCGGCAAAAACAAGGTTGTTATAACTGTGTTCCATTGCCTCTTCCAACGACTGAAAATTTTTTAGAATGGAGTTGGCATAGGTAATTCCCAATTCCATCTGTTGTTCAATGGAAAGCTCAACAATACCACAAAAAGCCGCAACGGGAACTTTGCGGTCTTTGGCCGATTCCAGAACCCCACTAATGGTTTTTCCAGCTAGGGTTTGGTGGTCCAACTTTCCCTCTCCTGTAATAATCCAATCTGCATGTACAAGGGCGTTTTCAAAATCGGCCAGTTCCTTTATGAGGTTGATGCCCGATACCAATTTCCCGCTTAGGAAAGCTACGGCCCCGCCACCGAGACCTCCGGCGGCTCCAGACCCCTGTGTTTCCTGTAAGTTGATTCCAATAGTCTCTTGTAGTACCAAGGCAAAGTTTTCAAGTCCTTGGTCCAATTGTTCAATTTGTTCTTTTGACGCTCCTTTTTGCCCTGCATAAATGTGCGCCGCTCCATGAGGTCCATAAAAAGGATTGTTTACGTCACAGGCAATTTTAAATGTTATGCCTTCAACCAAGGATTTTTTAGGTGGCTCAATGCTGAAAACCTTGGCTAGATTTTTACCAATGGGGGACAGGACCCGTCCTTCGCGGTCAAAAAAAGAATACCCCAGGGCCTGTGCAACGCCCATACCCCCATCATTGGTGGCACTTCCCCCAATGCCCAAAAGTATCTCTTTTGCCCCTTTTTTGAGGGCATCCAGAATCAACTCCCCCGTACCCAGGGTGGAGGTTTCCATACAGTTGAGTTCATGGTGTTTGAGTAGCCGGTGTCCTGAGGCCTCGGACATTTCAATAAAGGCCGTTTTTTGTTTCGCTGAAAAAAGGTAGGTGGCCTTGATTTTTCTAAACAGGGGGTCGTGCACCTCCACCTCAATCTCCTTGGCCCCCAAATAGTCTTTAACCACCTCTAAAGTACCATCCCCGCCATCGGCCAGTGGTTTTTTGAGAATTTCTGCGGAGAGAAATACCATGCGGATGCCCTCTTCCACTGCATTGCAAAATTCAAACCCGGTAAGGGAACCTTTAAATTTATCTGGTGCTAATACAAATTTCATTCGTGTTTCCTTAATGAATTCGGAAATTAAGAATTAATGCCAGAAGAATTGAGTTTAAAAAGAAAAGCCACCTTGTAGGTGGCTTTGGATTACTTCACTTCCTGCATTTGCCGAATCTGCTTTAACAATACTTTCTTTGGGGTGAAGGGAATCATTTTCATCATGACCTTTTGCGAGGTAGTCAACCCTGAAACCACATCCAATTTTCCGGCCACCATACCTTGGTACCCATCTTTGGCCACACTTCGGGCGGTGACCGTTTTTTCAAAAAGATTGGTTTTGTCCATGCCTGAGGTCGCCGCAAATTCTGTTTCCGTGGCACCGGGCATTAAGTTGGTCACGGTGACATTGGTGTCATGAAGCTCTTCCGCTATGGCATTGCTAAAGAATGTGACATAAGCCTTTGTAGCAAAGTAGACGGCCTGTAGCGGTCCTGGCATAAAACTGGCCGTTGATGAGGTATTCAAAATTTTACCCTCATTTCTTTCCACCATGTCCGGTAGGAAGAACCGGGTCAATGCCGTTAATGCGGTAATGTTCAAGTTAATCATGCTCAAATCCTGTTCCCATGGACGTTCGTGAAATTTACCATGCCCTCCAAAACCGGCGTTGTTGATGAGATAATCGATTCGGATTCCATCGGCTTTGACTTCATCATAAACCTGTTTTGCGGCATAGGGGTCCGTTAGGTCCTTGGCAATTAGTTTTGCCTTCACGCCATGTTTTTTCTCCAATTCGGATTTTAGGGATTCCAATTTATCCTTGCTTCTGGCAACCAGTACCAAATCCCCACCTTTCTCGGCGTGGATTTGTGCCAGTTCCTTTCCAATTCCGCTCGATGCTCCTGTAATTAATGCTACTTTTTTCATTGTATGTGAGTACTTACTTAATATTTGATTTAAATTTTTTTAGACGTTGTATTTTTTTAATAAAAATGACTTTAGAGGTTCTTGGGTTTCAAACCCTTGCTTAATGATGCCCCCGGCGATCCCTTCCAAGGCATGGTTTAAGAGTTCCGCTTCGTTCTTTGCTTCTTGATACCCTAATTCCTGGAAGGCCCATTCCAACTTATCAATAAAAGGTTGCATCTTTTCTCGGCCTGAGATCTCCAATTCCCACTTCAGTTTAAATTGCAGTTTCCAGAAATGATATTCACTTTCATCAACTTCAAAGGGGAGAACAATGGCCTTTCTAAGAATTTCCTTTGGGTCTTGTTCCATCAGGATGTGGGCGTACAAAACGGTTACCTTTTCAAAGGCCTGTTCCAATATCGCATCCAACAATCCTTGTTTATTTTTATAGTGCCTAAAAATCAACCCTTCGGATACGTTGGCATACTTCGCTATTTTGTTGGTGGATACTGCATTATATCCCTCTGTGGCAAAAAGCTCAAGCGCAGCATATAATATTTTATCCCTTTTCTCCATATGAGTGAGTAATCACTTGCAAAAATAATCAATCTTTCAATACCATCAAACTTAAGGAATGAATGCTATAGTATGTTTTTCAACTTTTTGACGATGGTCTCTGCCAAACGATAGGGAGGATAACGAACTGGAATATCAAACAGAAAGGGTCTTTTTACCATTGCTTTTTTGTGTGAAAAAAGATAAAATGAATGCTCTCCATGATAGCCCCCAAATCCTGAATTACCAATTCCCCCGAAAGGCAAATGCTTATTGGCGATATGCATTACACAATCATTGATTGCCCCTCCACCAAAGGAATGATTTCGCGTCATCTCCTTTTGAAATTTACTTCGCTTTGAAAAGACGTAAAGGGCCAAGGGTTTTCCAAATTTGGATACGAACGAATCGATTTCTTCTTGGGAATCGTACCCGTAAATTGGAAGTACGGGACCAAATATTTCGTCCTCCATTACTTTGGAATCAAAAGCAGGACTATCAATTAGGGTCGGAGCAATGTATTGGTCCGTGTCGTTAAATTGTCCTCCCCAAATAACCTTTTCGTCTTTTAGCATGGATTTAAGTCGCTTGTACTGATTTTCAGTGGCAATCCTTGCCAAATGAGGTGATGCCTCCACATCTTCCCCATAGAACTGTTGAATCGTTTTTTTGATTTCTTCCACCAATTGATGCTTAACTTGGTTATGCACCAGAATATAATCTGGGGCAAGACAGGTTTGCCCGGCATTTAATAGCTTTCCCCAAGTGATACGTTTCGCGGCAACCGAAATTGATGCACTATCATCAACAATACAAGGGTTTTTACCGCCAAGTTCCAAGGTAACTGGGGTAAGGTGTTTTGCAGCACTTTGATATACTATTTTACCTACGCGGGTACTTCCGGTAAAAAAGATATAATCCCATGCATTTGATAGTAATTCCTGAGCAACTTCAACTCCTCCTTCAACCACGGAAACATGATTGGAATCAAATGCTTCATCGATAATTTCCTTTAGGATTCTCGAAGTCGCAGGACTTAATTCAGAAGGTTTAAGCGTTACGGTGTTGCCAGCAGCCACGGCCCCGATTAAGGGAGAAATGGCCAACATAAATGGATAGTTCCAGGGGGAGATGACCAAAACCCTGCCGAACGGTTCATACTGAATCCAATCCTTGGACGGAAAGCTACCAAGGCTCCCAGATACTTTTTTGGCCCTGGCCCAGAAATGGATATTGGCAAGGATGTGGTTGAGTTCGGCCAGTACAAATTGGGTTTCACTAACCAGACTTTCAAATTTTGGCTTTTTAAAATCGGAGTACAGGGCATTACAGATATCGTCCTCCCTTTTTTCTATAACTTTTTTCAATTTTTTTAAGACCTGTTTTCGGTAGGGAAGCTTTTTGGTCATTCCCGTTTTGAAGAAATCAAGTTGTTTGGCGTATGTCAATGAAATTTGGGGATCCATTCTTAGGGAATTAATTGGACTAATTCGTTAAATATACTAGTAATTGAAATATTTTAGGGGTATGGAAATGGATTTGAAATCGAGCTTTGGTTCTACTTTTGAAGCTCCCCTGTTAAAGGAAATTGAGGAAACCGGGGTTCTTTTGGACTTTAAGGAGGGACAAAAGATCATGGAAATTGGTGAATATATCAAAGGCATGCCACTTTTGGTTTCCGGGGTGATAAAGATCCTTAGGGAAGATGATGATGGAGATGAACTCTTGCTGTACTATCTTGAACATGGGGATACGTGTAGCATGACCATGGCCTGCTGTTTGGGGGACACAAAGAGTGAAATACGTGCTATCGCAGAAACAGATGTTTCCTTTGTTTTGGTCCCTATTCGGAAGATGGAGGAGTGGATTTCCAAGTACCGGTCTTGGAGGAACTTTGTGTTTGAGAGCTATCATAGTAGGCTTAATGAATTGTTGTTCACTATAGACAGTATCGCATTTAAGAATATGGATCAACGATTGGTGGACTATTTGAGGGAAAAGGCACGTATCAATCAATCCAATACGGTTAAAAGTACCCATCAGGAAATTGCTTATGATTTGCACAGCTCCCGTGTGGTGATGTCACGCCTGCTAAAAAGATTGGAGGTCATGGGTAAGATAAAACTTCATAGGAATTCCATTGAACTGGTAAATCTTTGATTATGTAATGGTTGTTACTGGGCAAAGAACAAAAGCTGTTTACCTTTGCATTTGTGATAAAGCGTTATTTTCCTATAGTTCAGTGGTTGCCTAACTACAAAAAGTCCTATCTATCCGGAGATATTTCTGCAGGAATAACGGTAGGGGTAATGCTCATCCCACAGGGAATGGCCTATGCCCTTATAGCAGGACTGCCACCGGTGTACGGTCTGTACGCTGCCCTAGTACCAAATTTGCTTTACGCCTTTACAGGTTCCAGCCGTAAACTGGCCGTGGGTCCCGTGGCTCTGGATTCTTTGATTGTAGCATCAAGTCTTGCGGCCATGAAGCTGGCCACCATTGAAAACTATATTTCCATGGCGCTGTTTTTGGCATTGCTGGTCGGTACCATACAGTTGGTCATGGGCTTTTTTCGGATGGGATTCTTGGCCAATTTTCTTTCGCGGCCTGTTGTAAGCGGGTTTACTTCGGCAGCTGCTTTGGTCATTGCGGTAAGCCAATTAAAACATCTATTCGGATTGGAATTGGATAGTCAAGGCACACTTGAAACATTCACAGCGGTGGTGCAAAATTTGGAACGAACCAATTTTTATGACCTTTCTATTGGAATTGGAGCTATAGTTGTGATTTTAGGAATAAAAAAGCTGCATCGTAAACTTCCGGCGGCGATGTTTGTGGTGATTTTATCCATTATTGGTATCCATTTGTTTATGGTCAATGAAACCGATGTTCATATTTTAGGAACGGTGCCCCAAGGGTTGCCTGGCTTTGTACTTCCAAAAATTGATACATCACAACTGGTGGTTGTTTTCCCAACTGCACTCGCCTTGGCCTTTATCGCTTTTGCAGAGGCCATGACCATAGCAAAGGCTATGGAAGAAAAATCCAATAAGAGACATACCCGCCCGAATCAGGAACTAAGGGCTTTGGGATTTTCCAATATTGCAGGATCTTTTTTTCAGTCGTTTCCAGTGAACGCTGGGTTGTCCAGGACTGCAGTTAATGTTGATGAGGGTGCCAAAACGGGCCTTGCCAGCATTATTAGTGCTGGTGTGGTTGGACTGACCTTATTGTTTCTCACTCCATTTTTTTACTATTTACCCAAATCGGTTCTTGGGGCCATTATTTTAGTGGCTGTATATGGCCTTATCGATGTAAAATATCCCAAACTGCTTTTTAAACAGCAAAAGGATGAATTTGTGCTACTGGTAGTGACCTTTCTGACAACACTCTTGATAGGGATTTCCCAAGGGATTATTTTTGGGGTGCTGTTTTCATTGGTGTTTTTGGTATACCGCATCTCCAAGCCCCATTTTGCAGTTTTGGGGAAGATAAAGGGGATGGAGTACTTTAAAAATGTGAATCGTTTCGGTGAAGACGTAGAGGTTCATGATGAAATTCTTATGCTTCGATTCGATGCCCAATTGTTCTTTGCCAACGTACACTACTTTTCACGGACTTTAATGAAAGAAGTGGAGAAAAAGGGACCGCTATTGAAATACGTTATCCTAAATGCTGAACCTGTAAATTATTTGGACGATACCGCGGCAAAACAACTACAAACTTTGGTTTTACAATTGAATGAAAGGGGCATCATCTTTAAGTTGGCAGGCGCCATTGGACCTATTCGCGATATGCTTAAGAAAAGTGGATTAGTGGACATCATCGGACAAGGGAATATTTATGTTAGAACGGCTGAAGCATACGCTGATAGTCTCAAAAAAGTAGAACGCACCGCCTTGCAGGAAAAGGTATCGTTGCAACATAGGCAATAGCGCTCCATTTTTATTGGTCAGAGATTGGAATCACACCAGCACACTATGGTACTATTCTCAAACAACAATGTACTGAAGTAGACTTTTAATGGCTCAGCTAAGGTGCGCTATTTCTGCAAAAATGTCCACGAGTTCTTTTGGTTTGCTGAAGAAAGGAGAATGGCTGGTATCCATTTTGTAGACCTTTAAACAAGGGGTTTCTCCGTACATTTTTTGTTGAATGAAGGGGGTTACTGCGCGGTCATCGGTACATTCAATATAATATCTTGGAACACTTCCGTAGTTTTTATCGGTCAAGTCTAAAGGTGCCATACCCGATTCGATGGGCTCATGACCCAAGATGACCTTGGCCATTTCAGTAATGTCATCATCACAATCATGGTAAAGCCCTTCTTTGAATATTTCGGTTCGTAGTGTATGTGATTTGGTGGTTTTGTGAATATCTACATATCCCTTAAGCCAACCTTTGGTATCCTGTACTGAATATTCTTTCTGGGTTTTTCCGTTCGGAATAAGATATGCGGCCAGATAGATAAGTTTTTCAATTTTTTTGGGACGATATTCCGCTGCCTGGGAGATCATAATTCCATTCTTACTGTGTCCTATCAATATTACCTTACCCTCTATACTGTCAATAAGCCCACATAAGTGTTGTATGGTTCCCTCGAAGGTGACCTCCTCCATAGGGGTCTTGTCCCTTCCCATGCCGGGTAAGTCAATGGCGTGGACGGTATGTCCTTGTCTTTCCAATAGTGGAGTCACTTTATGCCAGTTCCATGCACTGTGCCACGATCCATGAATGAGAATGAATGTCTTTTTTTCCATTGTTTTGGTATTTAAAATGATGTTGTTATTAAAAATAGAAGTATCACTTACTGGGCATAGCTATGTCCTTAAGCAAGATTTTTCTTGATAAAAGGTTTAAATTCTATTGGGTGGAGGTGATTACTGGGCGGCTTCCCAGCCGATCATTGCCATTTTTCGGGTATTGCCCCAAGCATACCCACCAATAGTCCCAGTTGCCTGAATTACTCGGTGGCACGGTATCAAAAATGCCACGGGATTGTTTCCTATTGCCGTGCCCACTGCCCTTGATGCTTTTGGAGCACCTATTTGCTTGGCAATGGCCCCATACGTCGTTAGCCGGCCTTGGGGTATTTTCAAAAGGGTTTCCCAAACCTTTAATTGAAAGGGAGCTGCATTGAGGTGCAATTTTATTTGGTTCAATTTGCTCCAATCATTCTGAAAAATGAACAAGGCATCCTGCTGTAATTTATCCACCACTTGTTTATAGGAGGCGTTGGCAAATCGATTTTTTAAAGCTTCAAGCGCTGTTGTTTCTTTCTCAATAAAGGCCATATGGCAGACCCCTTTGGATGTGGAGGCTACAATGATGTTTCCAAACGGACTTTCAGCAAAACTGTAATTGATTGTAAGGCGTTTCCCAGCATTTTTGTACTCCCCTGGGGTCATGCCCTCAATATTGATAAATAGGTCGTGTAATCTTCCTGTTCCGGACAAACCGGTCTCAAGCGCACTATCAAATAATGTAGCGTGTTGCTCCTTCAATAATTTTTTCGCATATTCAACACTGATGTACTGCATGAATTTTTTGGGGCTTACCCCAGCCCAATCACTGAACAACCGCTGAAAGTGATACGGACTTAAATGCACACTTTCGGCAATATCGCTTAAGGAAGGCTGCTCCTTAAAATTTTCCGTGATATAATTGATAGCTTCTGCTATACGATTGTAATTCAGTTGCTGTTTTGTATTCATTTCCTTGAATTTTACAAGTCAAAAGTAAATTGAAGCTTCGTCCTTTGAAACCCGATTCTTGCGGTATTTCATTTCTGGATTTTTGGACGTTAACCGTATTGCGGAACACTGTTTAGTTGCCATTTTGAAACGATTAATCATGAAATTGTGACCAATGTTACTTTTTCTTTGCTCCGTTACCCCTAATTTTGGGCCATAATTTAGTACAATGAACATAGAGCAGATTTATACCGGATGTTTGGCCCAAGGGGCATATTATATTGAAAGTGAAGGTGAGGTGGCCATTATTGATCCACTTCGAGAAGTACAGCCCTACTTGGACCGGGCCAAACGTGATCATGCCAAAATCAAATACATTTTTGAGACACACTTTCATGCCGATTTTGTGAGTGGTCATGTTACCTTGTCAAAAGAATCGGGAGCACCAATTATTTACGGCCCCAACGCGAATCCTTCTTTTGATGCCATCATTGCGAAGGATGGTCAGGAATTCCAAATGGGTAAGCTCACCTTTGTTGTGCTCCATACCCCTGGACATACCATGGAGAGTACCACCTATCTCCTTCGGGATGAAAACGGAAAAGACCATGCTATTTTCAGTGGGGATACTTTATTTCTGGGAGATGTTGGTCGACCTGACCTCGCCCAAAAGGCAGCTGATATGACGCAAGAGCAATTGGCAGGCATCCTTTTCGATAGCTTACGAAATAAAATTATGCCTTTGGCTGATGATGTCATTGTGTATCCTGCCCATGGGGCAGGCTCGGCTTGTGGTAAGAATATGATGAAGGAAACGGTGGATGTTTTGGGCAACCAAAAGAAAATGAACTATGCCCTGCGTGCAGACATGACCCGTGAAGAATTTATCAAGGAAGTGACGGATGGGCTTTTACCTCCACCACAGTATTTTCCCTTGAACGTTAAAATGAACAAAGAAGGTTACGACGATATTGGCTTGGTATTGGAGCGGGGAACTGTAGCACTTTCCCCTGACGCCTTTGAAGCAGCCGCCAATGAAACGGGAGCCGTGGTTTTGGATGTGCGACATCAGAACGATTTTGCCCAAGCCCATGTGCCGCGTTCCATTTTTATTGGCTTAAATGGCAGTTTTGCACCATGGGTAGGTGCCTTGATTGCCGATGTAAAGCAGCCCATTCTGTTGATTGCCCCCGAAGGTAAGGAAGAAGAAACCGTTACCCGTTTGTCTCGGGTTGGTTTTGATGGTACCATTGGATATTTGGATGGCGGTCTGGAAGCCTGGAAAATGGCCGGTAAGGAAACGGACAGCGTAACCAGTATCGATGCGGATACCTTTAAGGCGGCCGTGGAAGTCAAAGCACCTGTTTTTGATGTGAGAAAACAAACAGAATATGATGCCGAACATCTTCAAGATGCCCATTTGACCCCTTTGGACTTTCTGAACGATCATTTAGCCGAGTTTCCTTCCAATGATACTTTTTACGTGCATTGCGCCGGAGGATACCGTAGTATGATAGCCGCGTCCATATTAAAAAGCCGGGGAATCCATAATTTGATCGATGTGGCCGGTGGATTTGCTGCCATTAAAAAGTCAGGAATTCCGACGACGGATTTTGTTTGTCCAACTACCCAAAAATCCTAAAGATGCAAACAACAATCCATATCCAAAATTTAAAATGTGGGGGCTGTGCGACTACCATTAAGAATAAAGTAGGGGAACTGGAAGGTATTGATGGTGTTGAGGTCAACGAATCTGAAAACACCGTAATCATCAACCATGGCCAAGAAAATGTACTTTTGAATGTAAAACAAAAGCTGGCAGCATTGGGTTATCCCGAAATGGATACCCAAAATGACCTGTTCACCCAAGCAAAATCCTTTGTTAGTTGTGCCGTTGGCCGTTTATCCAAATAACGATGAAGCACTCTACCTTTTGTCTTGTTCTGCTGCTTTTCTCCTTCTCTTGCAAGAAGAGTACTTCATCGGAAATTACCATTATCGACAAGGATTTTCTGCTAGATGAGGTTGTTGGCAAAAACGTGCAATTGGTGGATGTAAGGACCCAAGAGGAATATGAATCCGGTCATATTGAGGGCGCCATAAATTTCAATGTGATCAATAATGAGACTTTTTTGGAGCAGATTGATTCCTTGAACAAAGACGAACCCGTCTATCTGTATTGTAAAATGGGCGGTCGAAGCAATCGTGCCGCACAATTGCTCAAAGACCAAGGGTTTACCAGAATCTATGATTACTCAGCAGGATATAATGATTGGGTGATTGACTGATGGGGGATACTCTTGACGCCAAATATTGGAATTCCCGCTATGAGGAGAACCGACTGGGGTGGGACATTGGTTATCCCTCTACTCCCTTAAAGTCCTATATTGAACAGCTCGAAGACCAATCAATCAAGATATTGATTCCAGGTGGAGGCAATGCCTACGAGGCAGAATATCTCTTCCAAAATGGATTCTCAAATACCTATGTGGTTGATGTGGCCCAGACAGCCAAAGTTAATTTTTTGAAACGATTTTCCACTTTCCCTGAACATCAGTTTTTGGTACAGGATTTTTTTGAACTGAAGGGTCAGTTTGGCCTTATTTTGGAACAAACGTTTTTCTGTGCTTTACACCCGTCCCTGCGCAAGGCCTACGCTCAAAAAATGTACGAGCTGTTGAAACCCAAGGGAAAACTGGTAGGGGTATTGTTTGATTTTCCATTGGACAGTGGACCACCATTTGGCGGCTCAAAAACAGAGTACCTACAATATTTTGAGCACTATTTTACCATTGAGTTGATGGAAAGCTGTTATAACTCGATTCCTCCCCGAAAGGGTAACGAACTCTTTTTTCGACTTAGTAAATAGGGTAGGCAATAGTTTTCTTGCAACTCGTTCATTGTGTAACCCTAGTTACTGTAGGCCCAGTATACCATTACTAGTTTTGTATAACTAAAACAAATTGATATGTCAATATTGAGTATGCTGTTCGGAAGAGCTCCAGAGTCAGATAAGGTTACAGTGCTGAACAAGGTCGATTTTGGCCAGGCCATCAAAAAAGGAAAAGTACAATTGGTAGATGTTAGAACGGCCAAGGAATTTAAGGCAGGACACATCAAAGGGGCCAAAAACTTTGACTTTTTTAGTTCAGGCCAATTCAAAAGCGGGATGGAATCGCTCGATAAAAACAAAACCGTCTATCTGTATTGTCAATCGGGCAATCGTAGTCAAAAAGCGGCGAATAAATTGGTTGACGCGGGTTTTGAGGAAATCGTTGATTTGGCTGGTGGCTATGGTGCTTGGTTACGATAACACAAAACGAATAGCTATGGAAAGGTGGTCACTGATCATGATTATTATGGTGTTCTTCTCAACTTCTTGCAAGCAGCATAAAGCAGAAGGTGAGAAAGTTGAAATGAATACCGATAGCCTTAGAGTGGCCAATGCTTTTGAGGGAAAGAAATTGATGGAGCAAAAGTGCTATCTCTGCCATAGCCCAACCGCCCCTGAAAATGCAGAAAGGGTAGGACCGCCCATGATTGCCGTGAAAGCCCACTATAAACAAGAGTTTACAACCAGGGAGGCCTTTATAGACTCCATAATAGCCTTTGTTTTAAATCCAAAACAGAACCGTACCAAGTTAAAAGGTGCTGTCAAGCGATTTGGACCAATGCCTATGGCACTTTATAATAAAGAGGAAATTGAAAAGATTGCTGCCTATATGTATGATTATCAGGTGGAAGAACCGCAATGGTTTGAGGAACATTGGTCGTCACACGGTTTTCCGCCATACACGAATACGGAACAACCGTTATTGTTGACCGATGCTGAAAAACCTACCTATGCGGAAATTGCTATGTCCTATGCCTTGGGCACCAAACAAGTATTGGGAGCCAATCTTATGGGGACCATTCAAAAAAAGGGGGTGCCGGCAGCACTTACGTTCTGTCATGAAAGGGCCTATCCCTTGACGGATAGCATGTCGGTTGCCTTTAGCGCCAAAATAAAACGGGTGAGTGACAGGCCCAGAAATCCAAAGAATAAGGCCAATTCCATTGAGGAAGCGCATATACAAACCTTCAAACAGGCGTTGGAACAAAAAACGGAGATGCTGCCCATGGTAGCTGATTTGGGGGAGGAAGTGCAATTTTATGCTCCCATCATCACCAATGCCATGTGTTTAAAATGCCATGGCGATACCAAAACCGATGTATCTTTGGATGTTCAAAATCTCCTATTGGAAAAATACCCCAATGACAAGGCTACAGGATACCGTATCAATGAAGTTAGGGGTATTTGGAGCATAACTTTTGATAAACAGGAAAATGTCAAGTTTTAAGGAAATTATAGCGGGGGATAAACCCGTTCTTGTCGATTTTTATGCCACGTGGTGCGGCCCGTGTAAAATCATGATGCCCATTTTGGAACAGGTAAAGTCGCAAGTGGGTGATGCCGCTAAAATCATTAAGATAGATGTAGACAAAAACCAGATTTTGGCACAACAGTATCAAGTGCGCGGGGTTCCTACTTTAATGGTTTTTAAAAATGGGGAATTGGTATGGCGGCAATCAGGGGTGGTGCAGGCAAACGACTTGATAGGCTTGCTTACCCAATAGTGCGGAAGCCGATTTGGGGACACCTTTAAAAGAAAGCTTTTTTGCTTGTTAACAAGGATTGCCCTTAATTAAATACGGCACTTAATACCTGTTTCGGTTTTTTCGGTTTTTGAACTCCTTGACCATTTTCCCAAAATCCTTGTCTTTTTTTCGTTTTTCGGCTATGGTCAATTCAAAGTGCTGCTTTTCCCGCTCCATTCTTAAATAATTATCGTACGAAGAGGTATTAATTTCACCCTTGTCAAGTGCTTCCAAAACCGCACAATCCATTTCATTGGTATGCGTACAATCCGAGAATTTGCATTGTACAGCTAATTCGGTTATAGCCTCAAAAGTCATATCCAATCCATCTGGGGCGTCGGTAATCCCAACTTCCCGCATTCTAGGGTTATCGATTAAAATTCCATTCTCGGTTATGATCAGCTCCCGATGTGTGGTGGTATGTTTTCCTCGATCAATGCGTTCACTGATTTCCTTGGTCGCCATGACTTCCATACCCATCAAATTATTGATGAGCGTAGATTTTCCCACCCCCGAAGATCCCAACAAACAATAGGTTTTTCCTTTTCGCAGATGTGCATTTAAGGTTTCAATGCCTTTTTGGGAGGCATTGCTTAGAGGAACTATAGGGACGTTCTTTATTCTTTCTTGAAGTGAATCGACCAGCTCTCTTATCTGAGCATCATCTATCAAATCGATTTTAATAAGAACGATAATCGGTTTTACCTTGGCCGAGAGGCAAAGGGTCAAGTACCGCTCCAATCGATTGATGTTAAAATCCCGATTGACCGCTTGTAAAATCAAACCATAGTCAATATTTGTGGCAATGATTTGCTTCTCTCCTTGTTTTCCGACGGCTTGGCGTTCAATACTGGTTTTTCTTGGAAGTATGGCGTGGATAAGCACTTTGTTGTCATCATATTCAGAAATGGCGACCCAATCGCCAACAGCAGGAAAGTCCGACCTACTACTAGCGGAATAGCGTAAATTTCCAATGATTTCCCCATCATATTCCCCATTGGCATTTTTTATAACATACCTTTCCTTATGCTCCGATATTACCCGTCCTACTCCTAACGCATCTAAGTCATGTTTAGTTCGGTAACGCACTAATGCTTTGGTATATCCTAAATCTTCTAGGGTCATTTTTTCATTTTTGGTATTGGTCATGGACAATGCGCAAAAGTTCAGCTATTTCTTCCTTAAAAAACCATGAACCAACTGTCCCCAAAACCCTTTGGGCATTTTTTGATCACCCGGATAGCCCAGTGGAATTTTCCCACCAGCTTCCGGAATATAGTTTGTACCGAAAAGATAATCCCAAAGGCTAAGGCTTATTCCAAAATTGACCCCATATCTTCCTTTTGGAAGTACATAGGAATGATGGTACAAATGCATTACTGGATTATTAAAAATATACTTGAAAGGGCCATAAGTCAGTTTGATATTGGCGTGATTTAAATGACCAATGGCAATAGCAACAAAGTGGACAATGTAGGCCTGTTCGGGCTCAAAACCACCCAATAGCATTACCCCAAAGGTCTTTAACGGTTTATAGAGAATGTTTTCCATCCAATGATAGCGCAAGTGGGCTGCAAACCCCATCTCCTTTACGCTGTGGTGCACCTGGTGAAAGCGCCATAGGAGCGAAAATTTATGTAGGGCGATATGGGTGAGCCACTGTACAAAATCGAGCAAAACAAAAAAGATCAAGAGCTGCGACCACGTGGACCAACGGGATATGGGTAGTAATGCCAGGCTTTGGGCGGAAATCCCTATTTGACCAAAACCGATTTCAAGCATATTGTATATGCCTTGGATAACTATGGCAAATACAAAAAAATTGAAGAACATATAAAATCCGTCCAACCAAAAGTCCTTTCTAAAAATGGATTGGTTTTTTCGCCATGGAAACAAAATTTCTAAAAGCCAAACCAGTAATGAAATGACGATTAACCCCCAAAAATAGTTTTTGTACCAGGGTACTTCAAAAAGTATGGATTTCCAGGTGTAATTGATAGTTCCGTTGAATCCGTTTAAAAATGCATGCCAATAGATTTCCATTGCTACTCTAATTCATACCACTCAACATTGGTCAGGTTTTCCCTTCTTCCTTTACTGACTGGGCCATAGTTTTTGGCCAAATAGGCCACGATCATTTCCTCTTTATCCCCTAAATCCCAAAGATTTTGTGTTTCCTGCATCCAAGTAATCGTCGATTCCCAACCTTCCTTACTCATCCGGTTCTGGGTTACCAATTTGGCGGAATGGCATTGGGTACAGTTTTGAATAACCTGGGAGACCCCTTGCGCATTGACAAAACCGGATTGTGCAATAGTTGCTTCATCCAATTCCACCAGCGTGGTTTCATTAGCGGGTAGGACTTCATACTCCTCAGAAGGAATCAGGATGCTGGGATTGTTTTTTATATAGAGCATTCCCCCTATAAAGAGTATTAACAAGAAGGCGAAAGTAACCAGTAACCTGCCCAATGATTTGATTTGCCCTTCGAAATTTTCTTTCACCTCACACAACTTTTACAGCAATGCGGTGGCACGCATTGTTTAAATATCCCTTTGGATTCCATCCTGGTAAAACCATGGGTTGGCTTTTTCCTTCTTTATCCGTGGCCCTTGCCCAAACCTCATAATAGCCCTTTTTAGGAAACTGAACGTTGGCCATAAAGTGTTGCCATGCCAACCGGTTTACAGGTTTTTCCAACGTGCAGTCCTTCCATGTGCTTCCAAAATCGATTGAGTACTCCATTTTGGTCACCTCCAGTTCTCCCGCCCATGCATGGCCATTTATGGAAAGGGACTGGCCTTCCTTAATCAATGCACCACTCCTTGGATAGGTGATTAAAGACTTCACCGGCATGGATTCAATAATGCACATGGCTGTTTCTTTTATTTGGCTACCGGGGGCGACCGTTTCACAGGGCACCCGGTACGAGCTACCACCCATTTTGGCACCATCATGAACTCTATTGCGGACACTAATTCCATTTATCCATTTTCCTGAGGCCGATGCGGGCCAACCTCCACAAACCAAACGTAATGGGAAACCATGGGCCAAGGGAATAGCTTGCCCGTTCATTTTATAGGCCAATAGTGTTTCGTCCAATAGGGCCTTCTTTATGGGAACTCCTCTGGAAATAGGTTCTTTGGTTGGGTCGCCGCTCAAATGGGTATCGGCGGCATGGTACCCAATATAGACTGCTCCGTCAGTAATACCCACATCTTCAAGCACATCACGAAGGCGCACTCCTGTCCATTGAGCACAGGAAATGGCCCCAACCGTCCATTGATTGCCCTTGGCAGGGGGGTCAAATTCACTTCTACCATTTCCTCCGCATTCCAAGGTAAGTTGATAGGTATATGGCTTAAATTTTGTCTTGAGTTCCTGTAGGGAATATGTTTTGGATTTACGTATAGCTTCACCATCTATGGTCAATGTCCATGAATTCACATCAATAGTGTCAGGAATTCTGCCATTGTTGCGAACAAACATGTACTTGTTGGGAGTGACTTTATCGTTTAAGAGATGGGCCTTGGCCTCAATGTTCCAGGGCCGATCATTCAAAACGGTCATTTCCTTGTCCTTATCAAATAGGGAAAAAGGGTCTGGGTCTTGAAGTGCAATGGGCCAATAGCCCTTGGGCATGTTTTTGGAAAAAACAATGGAAGTCCCCAATAGTCCGGTCATCCCGGCCAATGAAAGCTGCTTTGAAAAGTCCCTTCGGTTCATGTTTTGGTCGTCTTTCTAAATCTAAGATAATAAATGGGATGGTTGTGTAACCAGGGTTACCAAAGTCATCAAGGGCATTATATACATTTGATCATGAAATTGAGGAAATGGCAAAAACTGCTATTGGTCTGTTTTATCTGTAAAGGCTTGGTAATAGTGCTGGTTTTGGTTATTGAAAAGATGAACTAAATTTTACAAAAATGAAAAAAAATATGGGCGGTATGGACCGCATTATCCGTTTAATGGTTGCCGTAGTGGTAGCGGTGTTGTATTTTGCCGGTATGGTACAAGGTACTTTGGCCTACGTATTACTGGGCCTGTCAGGTATTTTTGTCCTGACATCCTTTATAAGTTTTTGTCCATTGTACGCCCTGGTGGGTTTAAATACCTGTAAGGCAAAAAGCTGAGAAATATCATGCTTTTTGGATAACGAATGCTTTAGTTTAGGGGAAAGTTTGAGCAAATGGATGCGCTAGTACAAATACCGTTAATGACGTTGGATTATTCGTTGGCTGCTATTGGTTCGGGAATCATGATCGTGGCTTTGGTGGTTCTAGCGGAGTTTGCCCTTCCAGAGAAGTAATATTCAAAAAATCGTAGATGAATACGTTGCAAAATATAGTTCTTGTTGCTTGGGACAACGGTATTTTGATGATTGGGGTTTTCGCGCTTGTGGTCATAATCTTGATTGCGGCAGTAATGGCCTTAATGAATAGCGGTAAGAAATCCTAATTACCAGGTTTTACCAGTTTTGATGTGGTTCAATTGTCTTTGCAGTTGAACTGCATTTTCTATGTTTTGAAGTTACCGCTCCTAAAGTATCCCCATACTATTCTCCTTTGAATAACCCGTTGTGCATTTTGAATGCGATTCGTCAGTTCGAGTGATTTTTTGTGCGATGGCAAATAAAAATTGTATCGAGAACAAGAATTTTATGGGCAAAACCCTTTTCTCGATACTCTTTCGTGGCGAAAAAACTCGAAATGACGGTTTTAAATAAACCTGATTACAGGAATACCTTCTAGCGGTATTTTTCCTGCCTTTTTAATTGCCCCTGCGGACTTCGTCATATGACATCCCTTGTTTCACCTATGACACCAAATAAGGTTGCCCTTATTGAGATGAACAAGGCCTTTTGGGCAATGTAACCCAAGTTACTGCACAGCTATTACCGTCCCGTTAGCTTTGCCTTAAAATATTCATTTGATCATGAAGAGAGTGATGACGATTGCCTTTTTTGGCCTTCATTTAGTTCAGGTTTTGGTTGCCCAAGAGCAGCAATCCATTTCGCTGGATGAGGTATTGGCCAAGGTACAGGAGGCAAATACAAACATTAAAATCTCAAAGTTGGAGACGACTGCGGCCGAAGCTGATTACGGGATGAGCCGTTCGGTGTTTTTGCCCAATATATCGGTTTCACATACAGGTTTTACCACCACAAATCCGTTGATGTCCTTTGGCTCAAAATTGAACCAGGAGATTTTGACGCAAACGGATTTTAATCCGCCCTTATTGAATGATCCCGATAATATTGAAAACTTCGCCACCATCGTATCCGTGCAACAGCCATTGGTCAATATGGATGGGTTTTATAAGCGAAAGGCGGCCAAATCTACTTTTAAGGCCAAGGAGTTTCAGTTTCAACGTACAAAGGAACATATTGGCTTTGAAGCACAAAATGCCTACATGCAATTGCAATTGGCACACAAGGTCGTGGAAGTTCTTGAAAAGGCAAATAAGTCGGCCATGGCCAATGAAAAGTTGACCAAGGACTATTATACGGAAGGGCTTGTCCAAAAAGCCGATTGGTTGCAGGCGCAGGTGAGGGCATCGGAGACCAACGATCAATTATTGGACGCAAAGAGCAATATTAAAAATGCTTCTGCCTACTTGGCATTTTTAATCAGCGAAGACCAAACGGTGGTTTTTGAACCAGAAAAAGAGCTTTTGCCCCTCCCAAAAAGGGACGTATCACAAAACAATGATTTGAAAAACCGTGCAGACGTTAGGGCCATGCAAAAGGCCGCAGAAGCCTATAAGGCCAATTATAGGGCAGAAAGAATGACCTTTTTACCACGGCTGAATGCTTTTGGTTCTTATGAATTGTACGATCAAGAGGTGTTTCAAACGGGTGCTAGCGGTTATACCATTGGTGCCAGTTTAAGCTGGGATGTTTTTAAGGGAGGGCAACGTTTTGCACAAACCAAAAAAGGGAAGGCCAATGCGGACAAAGCCAAGCTTCAACTTGAAGAATACCTCTCAAAAAGTAAAATGGAATTGGAACGCACCAAACGGATGCTCACCGATGCTGAAAATAGGTTGGCCTCTTCTGAATTGGCCTTGCAGCAATCCAAGGAATCGTTTCAAATCCGCACCAACAGGTTTAAGGAAGGGTTGGAGAAAACAACGGATCTCTTAATGGCTGAGGTGCAATACGCAAAACAAGAATTGGCCTATTATCAAACTGTTTATGAATTCAATTACGCAATGGCGTACCATATTTTTTTAACCAAAGACAATTAATGACCATGAATAAGGTATTAGAGATTATAAAAACTACGCTGCCTTTTGGACTTGCAACAGCTATGTTAGTGGGGTGTGGCAGTGATACATCTCCCGACCAAGCAGAACAAGAAATCATTGCCGTTAAAGTGGCAAAAGTCGAAACCTTGGACAGCGGTTATTTTAATGCGGGAAGCGGACAGATTACTGCAACAAAGAGTGCGACACTCAGTACCCGAATGATGGGTTTTGTGCAACGCATTCCAGTTAAGGTCGGTCAAAAAGTGACTAAAGGACAACTTTTGGTGGCAATTAAAAATGTGGATTTGCAAGCTAAAAAGGCACAGGCTGAAGCGTCAATATTGGAAGCTAAGGCTGGTTTTCAGAATGCTGAGAAAGACTATCAAAGGTTCGTAAATCTGTTTAATCAAAATAGTGCCTCTCAAAAAGAGTTGGACGATATGACCTCCCGTTTTGAAATGGCAAAAGCTCGATACGAAGCGGCACAGCAGATGATGAACGAGGTAGATGCCCAATTTGCATACGCCAACATTCGCGCACCGTTCAGTGGCATGATCATCAATACGCACGTGGATGAGGGCACCATGGCAAATCCTGGAAAGCCACTGGTCAGTATTGAAGCTCCTGGTGCTTTTGAAGTTGAGGCAAGAGTGGCAGAGAACCAGATCAATCAATTGAAGGTTGGCACAGAAGCCAATGTTCTTGTCAAGGCTTTGGATGCATCGATAAAGGGAAAATTAACGGAGTTGAGTTCATCGGCCCAATTCTCGGGAGGACAATACTTTGCGAAAGTACTTTTAGACAATCCTCCTGAAGAAGTGCGTTCTGGTATGTTCGCCACCGTTTCTTTTGCAGCGAGTAGTGCTGGACAAGAAAGTGCTACAATCAGTATCCCCAAAACAGTCTTGGTGGAAAAGGGACAGTTGAACGGTATTTACACCATTGGGCCCAACAATACGGCCATTTTACGATGGTTGCGTTTAGGCAATGTCATTGGGGATGAGGTAGAGGTTCTTTCGGGATTGGCAATAGGGGAGACCTATATTGTTTCCTCAGAGGGAAAATTGTTCAACGGGGCCAAAGTGGCCATTCAATAATCTTGGAGCATGAAAGAAGGTTTAGCAGGTAAAATTGCGAAAGGGTTCTTGACATCTAAATTGACCGTGCTTCTGATGATTGTTTTTATGGTCATCGGGGTGTACAGCTCCTTTTTGATCCCACGCGAAGAAGAACCCCAGATAGATGTTCCCATGGCCGACATTTTTGTGGGCTATCCCGGAGCCAATCCTACCGAGGTGGAATCCAGAATAACCAAACCCCTGGAAAAAATCATATCGAATATTAAAGGAGTGGAATATGTGTACTCCACATCCATGAATGAAGCTGGGATGGTGATTGTGCAATTTTATGTTGGGGAAGACATCGAGCGCTCTTTGGTAAGATTGTACGATGAGATTAACAAGCACATGGACCAAATGCCCGAAGGGGTTACCATGCCTTTGGTAAAGACGAGGGCCATAGATGATGTCCCCATGTTGGGTCTCACGCTTTGGAGCGATATATATGATGACCATCAACTGGGTCAGATTTCAGATGAGCTTATCAATGAGATTGAAAAAGTGAACGATATTTCCATTACCAAAAAGATTGGAGGCAGGAAGCGGCAGTTCAGGGTGGTCATGGATAAGGACAAACTATCGGGACTTGGTCTTGATTTTCTTATGGTGGCCCAAATGATCCAGGTCAATCACAGTCAGATGAATGCAGGTACATTTGTTTCCAATGATACGGAATTTCATGTGACTACGGGAAGGTTTCTGGAATCCAAGGAAGATTTGGAACATTTGGTTGTGGGCACCAATGGTAATCAACCTGTGTACCTAAAACAGGTGGCAACGATTGTCGATGGACCAGAATTGTCCAAGAACTATGTTTCGTTTGGTTATGGAGCCGCCAGCAGCAGTTTGCAAGACGAATTTCCTTCGGAATATCCCGCGGTGACCATTTCCATAGCAAAGCGAAAAGGCGCCGATGCTATGAAGATTGCCGATGTGGTACTCGATAAGGTAGAACACCTAAGAAAGACCTTACTGACCAATGATGTACAGGTGGCCGTGACCCGTAACTATGGCGAAACCGCCTCCCAAAAGGTCTCTGAACTGTTACTGCACTTGATCGGGGCCATAATCGCGGTCACTTTTGTTGTGATGCTGGCTATGGGTTGGCGTGGCGGTTTGGTCGTTTTTCTATCGGTACCCATCACCTTTGCCCTTACCTTGTTGAGCTATTACCTATTGGATTATACATTGAACAGGATCACGCTTTTTGCCTTGGTATTTGTTACGGGAATCGTCGTGGATGATTCCATCATCATTGCGGAAAACATGCACCGCCATTTTAAGATGAAACGGCTGCCTTTCAAAGATGCTGCCCTCTATGCTATTAATGAAGTGGGCAATCCTACCATTTTGGCAACTTTTACGGTGATTGCATCCGTGTTGCCCATGGCCTTCGTGTCGGGTTTAATGGGACCTTATATGTCGCCCATGCCCATTGGGGCTTCCATAGCCATGCTCCTTTCCCTTTTTGTGGCATTGACCATTACACCATATCTAGGGTACCTTTTCCTACGTGAAAAAGAAAAAACCAGTGGAGAAAAGGAACAAGACCCCAAGACCGTTCAGGATACGGTCATTTATAGATTGTACGAGCGTTTTGAGCGCCCTTTGATAGAAAATAAAAGAAAAAGGTGGTTGTTCTTGGGTGTTACTGTAGTGCTGTTGTTGGCTTCGGTAGCCTTGTTCTTTACCAAAACCGTGGCCGTAAAAATGCTTCCGTTCGATAATAAGAACGAATTTCAAGTGGTCATTGATATGCCAGAGGGGACTACCTTGGAGCGCACGGCGGTGGTATCCAAAGAGATTGCCACCTATTTGGCAGCACAGCAAGAAGTTGTTGACTATCAGTCATACGTGGGCACTTCAGCTCCCATCACCTTTAATGGATTGGTACGCCATTATGATTTGAGAAAAGGAAGCAATGTGGCCGATATTCAAGTCAACTTAATCGATAAGCACGATCGAAGTATCCAGAGCCATGCCATTGCCAAAAAATTTCGAAGACCCATTCAGGAAATTGCCAAAAGGCACAATGCTAATGTAAAGATTGTAGAGGTGCCGCCAGGGCCACCCGTGTTATCTACTATAGTTGCTGAAATCTACGGACCTGATTATGAGGGGCAAATAAACGTGGCTGGTAAAGTACGGACCATTTTGAACCAGACTCCTGATGTGGTCGATGTGGACTGGATGGTGGAAAGCGACCAAAAACAGTTTGATTTCGTTGTGGACAAGGAAAAGGCCATGCTGTATGGGATCAATACCATGCAGATTGTGCAGACCATGAATATGGTACTTTCGGAAAATCCCGTAACCCATGTCTACCAGACCAATGCCTATGACCAAATAGGGGTAATCTTGACCACTGAAGAAAAAAATCGTTCAAGCCTTAATGAACTTATGCAGGTGAAAGTGGCTTCCAAAAACGGCCAAATGTACCCCATCGGAGATTTGGTGGCGATAGAAGAGAACATCAAGCCTAAAAGTATCTATCGCAAGAATCAAAAGAGGGTGGTCTACGTAATGTCAGATATGGCGGGAGCCTTGGAAAGCCCCGTGTACGCCATTTTGGGAATGACCGATAGGCTGAACACTATTGAACTTCCAGATGGTTACGCCATAAACGAACTGTACATGGAACAGCCTCAATACCAAGATGATTTTACCGTGAAATGGGACGGCGAATGGCAAATAACACTTGAGGTTTTTCGCGATTTGGGGATTGCCTTTTTAGGGGTCATCATAATCATCTATATGTTGATTGTAGGTTGGTTCCAAAACTTTAAGGCACCTATGGTCATGATGGTGGCCATACCTCTTTCCTTGGTGGGGATTGTTTTGGGACATTGGTTGCTTGGAGCCTTCTTCACGGCAACTTCATTTATTGGGATGATTGCCCTAGCAGGGATTATGGTGCGTAATTCGGTGCTGCTTATTGATTTTGTCAACCTTCGTTTGAATGAAGGGATACCGCTTAAACAAGCTGTGATTGAAGCGGGTGCGGTTAGGACAACCCCTATTTTACTGACAGCGGGGACCGTGGTCATTGGTGCTTTCGTCATTTTGTTTGATCCTATTTTCCAAGGATTGGCCATTTCATTGATGGGAGGCACTATAGCCTCCACATTTTTGACCTTGCTCGTCGTACCCTTGGTGTATTATATGATGGAACGAAAAAACTATAAGGCGTAAGAGATGAAGATGGTTATTATCACCACTGCCGAAGAATATGAAAAGAAGGTGTTGGAAATGCTCAAATTAGTTGGAATAGACAATTTTAGTAGTTCGCAAATTGAAGGATACAAAAACATCCCAACTGCACTAAGGGACCGTAGTTGGTTCCCAAGTGAACGTTCGGGAGCATCCTCAAGCCTTTTCTTTTCATTTACTGAAACGAAAAAGGTTGACCACCTTTTTGAACTCATTAACGAAATCAATCAAAAAATAAAGACCAAAAACTTCATCAGGGCAGTGGAGTTGCCCATTGAACGTTTGTTTAACCTTGAAATAATTGGAATATGAGAAATAGGGTAATACGGGCCATCGCTGGAAGTTTTATTTTGATCAGTCTGGTATTGGCCATTTATGTGAACCAAAATTGGCTATGGTTTACTGCATTTGTAGGGGCTAATTTGCTCCAATCATCCATGACCAAATGGTGCTTAATGGAGGACATTTTAAAGAAATTTGGGGTAAAGGATTAGTTTTCCCATTTGTCAGGTGTAGGCTTACGACCAAGGCCAAGGGATGTTTCTGCGGTTATTTGTGCATTTTTGTAAAAAACAAAAAACTATGGAAATACTATATGAACCTTGGCCTTGGTATGTCTCTGGACCTTTAATCGCCATGACCATGACCGTTTTGATACTGTTGGGCAAGCGTTTTGGAATGTCCTCAAATCTTGAAACCCTTTGTTCCATGGGAGGAGCGGGGAGATTTGCGGATTATTTTAAGGTGGACACACAGCCCCGTAGATGGAACTTGATCGTGGTAGTCGGGGCAATACTTGGGGGCTTTATCGCCGCTAACTACCTATCCTACGATAGTCAGGTAGCTATAAGTGATACGACTGTTGAAAAACTGGAACTACTGGGCGTTAAAAGCAATAATGAAGCCTATTTGCCCACGGAACTATTCTCCGTTGAATCCCTTTCAGAACCCAAAACCTTACTCATTTTAATTGTTGGTGGTTTTTTGGTTGGCTTTGGCGCCCGTTATGCTGGGGGCTGCACATCTGGTCATGCCATTTCCGGATTGAGTGACCTGCAACTTCCCTCGTTGATAGCAGTCATTGGCTTTTTTGCAGGAGGATTGATTATGGTGCATCTGCTATTTCCCTTAATCTTTTAGGCCATGCGAAGTATACTATATCTTTTGGTGGGTATTTTTTTTGGAATTGTAATGTTCAAATCGGAAGCCGCATCTTGGTTCCGCATTTATGAGATGTTCCAGTTTGATAGTTTTCACATGTATGGCATCATAGGCTCGGCCTTGGTGGTAGGGGTGGTGTTTATTCAATGGATTAAAAAAACCAATACCAAATCGTTTTTTGGAGAAAAGATTACTATTCAACCAAAGGCAAAAGGATATGTCCGTTATATCATCGGGGGAAGCCTTTTTGGTTTGGGTTGGGCCTTGGCCGGGGCTTGTCCAGGGCCTATTTACGTCTTGGTAGGAGCAGGGTATTGGCCCATTCTTGTGGTATTGCTGAGTGCTGTTTTGGGAACCTTCTGCTACGGTCTGCTGAGGTCAAAATTGCCGCATTGAACAATTCTGTTGTAGTTTTGTCCCGTAAAACTGCCGATTATTAAGAAAACGTACTCCATTTGTATCATAGAAGATGATATGGTCTCCCAGTTTGCTTCCCGCTATTGTTTGGAACAATTTGCCAAAGAGACCTTTACCATCTCCACCTTTGATTCAGCAGAAGTGGCCCTTGAAGCTTTTCAAAAACGAATTATGGAGAATGAGGCTTTACCGGAGCTTATTTTTCTAGATCTTGGGTTGGATGAAATGGACGGGTGGGGGTTTTTGGAGGCATTGCAAAAACTCTTAAGACACCACTCCATTCCAGAAATCTATATTCTTTCCGCTTTCGGTAAGGCTGAGGACAGGGAGTTGGCACAAAATCATCCCCTGGTCCTGGGATATATTGACAAGCCGTTGACACGAAATCGATTGGAAAAAATTTTTGAAACGAGAGAAGCTTAGTTGTTGACAACTACCTTTTGCAAATCAATTTCAAACCTGTTGTGGATAAATAGCACAAGTATCCCAAAAAGGACGGCACTTAGAATAAGTGCATTGTTCACAATTCCATCAACCGTAAAGGAGATTTTGATTAAAATCGTGGAAATGGCAAACCCCGAGTTTCTTATGATTTTATGAAACTTATCTGAATAGTAAAAAGAAGCCAAGAGCAACAAGACATCAACGATAATCAGTACAGTAAAGAATTCATCAAAGAAGATATCATTGATATCAGAAAATGAAGTGCCACCATTTTCATAATTCGTAATGATAGCGTAGGTCCAATTGTAAAAGGTATATATCCCTAAACCTATTAATATGGGAACCAAAAAAGAGGCTATCCCCTTTTTAAGTTCAATAAACCGTTTAACACTGGCTTTTTCAGGAGACTTTTTATGTAATTCACTTTCAGTTTCCTTTCTATTCATCATCGAGTAAAACAAATAGATGAAAAAGAATAATAGTAAGGAGGAAAATACATCATAGGTAAACTGCAGATCGTTTTTAATAGTAAACCAATCAGAAGAAAGTTCAAGTTGGGAGAGATCCTTGAATATTCGTCTAATTACAATTAATGTAATGATTTCATATTGTTTGCCAATATAGGAGGAAATGGATTTGGGTAGAAAGAAAATTAACAAATACACCTCATAAATCAGTACAAAAGAAAATGGGGTATAAATGGCTGCAATTGGATTTTTGAAAAATTTGGAATCCAGGTCAATTAGCTCTTGTTGGACCAAGAAAATCAATGCAAGGTGAATTAGATAACTTGCAATGGCAACGGATAAGGTGACTTTTTCACTAATTTTTTTCGATTCGTTGGAAAGTAGGCTTTCGAAGATCTTGTTCATTAAAGTGGCATTTTTTTTCATAAATGTCATTTTTTGGGAAGTACTCCCCTTTTTTATTCTGTTCAAGTGTTTTGGGTCCGGGCAACTAAAATTTTACGGTTTATTAAACACTGATGTTAAAGTCCTGTCAAATAACGATTCCAGGGTAGGTTTACATTGCAAAAAGCAAAAATGTTTAATAAATTTACAAAAACATTAAACATTATTATAATGGATTTGTTAGTGCAAGCCCAAGAGTTCGAGAAAATGAAAATGAGTCATATGTCCACTAGTGACCGGGTCAAAGCATCAAGACGTGCAAAGGAGTTAGTGCTGGCCATTAATGAAATTTATAAAAAGACCAAAGATTCAACCTTGATGGATGCCATGAAGCGCATCACAGAGAAAAAAAGGAAAATCGATAAAAGGCTTAAAGGTCGATTGACCATATAAAAATTAGGGTGTCGAAAGCGAGTGCATTTAGGGAACTAAATTGCTATGAAAACGTTATCAATTGGAGGGTATTTTTGTTGGTTAACCCACCATTCGACACCCTTTTTTCATTTCATCCTTAGATATTAAATAGCCTTATCCCTCCTTTCCCAAATCAAGTTCTAGTGTAACCTAAAACTGACAAAGAAATCAAAATGGAGTTCATGCCATCCAAGAAGGGATAAAAAGTCTATGTTCTCCTTTTTGTCATGGAGGTGGTATGTCCTTCCTACCAAAGGCGTAAAGCTGTAGTCAGATAGGTAAACTGCTTGGTCATACCGAATCGTTCCTATAATCCATGTACTTTTCCTTGAGCTCTTAAAATTCCGCCTAAAGTATGGTATTATGAGATTGGATGCTTTTGGTGTTCTATCCATTTTTAAACACCATTAGGTGAAGGCTTTAGATGATTTTTTTCGTAATTTTAGTACTTGATGGCGAAGTAATGGAATAGTAGAAATCAATCAGATGCCCTGTAGGGTCAATAAGGTATTTTTGAAAGTTCCAACGTACGGTACTATTCTTTCTTCCATTTAAATCTTTCTGGGTCAACCATTGGTAAAGGGGGTGTTGAGTGGGGCCTTTTACATCTATTTTTTCGGTAATTATAAAACTCACCCCATAGTTACGTTCACAAAAACTTTTGATTTCCGATGCTGAACCTGGTTCTTGCGAACCGAATTGATTGCAGGGTACACCAATGACCATTAAACGTTCTTGGTGCTCTTGGTATAGTTGCTCCAGTTCTTTATACTGCGGAGTAAAGCCGCAGTTACTAGCCACATTTACAATCAAAATATATTTCCCTTCAAAATAAGAAAGGTGCAAGGGTTGCCCATCCAATTTGTTAATTTCTATGGTATGGATGGGCTTTAAAGTACCATCGTGCCCTGCTTTCGGACGGAAGGCTTTAGTGCTAAATGCTTCCAGTAGTTTCAAAACAAATCAATTATTGATATAGTTATGAAGTTCTTGAATCTTTTCGGCTTTGTTGAATTGTCCACCGTAAAAAGAAGTCACCGTGGCTGAGGTATCATCTTTAATTCCCCTGGATGATACACAAAGGTGCTTGGCATCGATAATGACCGCAACGTCTTGGGTATTCAAAATGGATTGTAATTCCATGGCGATTTGATTGGTCAATCGTTCTTGTACCTGAGGCCTTTTGGCGAAATACTGTACAATCCTATTTAGTTTTGATAATCCAATAACTTTTCCAGAGGAGATGTAAGCTACATGGGCCTTACCTATGATGGGAACAAAATGATGCTCGCAGTTGGAATAGAAGGTGATGTCCTTTTCAACCAACATCTGGTTGTAGTGATATTTATTTTCAAACAGCGCAACTTCGGGTTTATTGGCGGGGTTAAGTCCGGAATAGATTTCATCAATAAACATCTTGGCCACACGTTTAGGAGTACCTTTCAGTGAATCATCCGTTAAATCCAATCCCATCACATCCATGATTTCGCCAAATAAGATGGCAATCATCTCTTTTTTCTTTTCGTCAGGAATATCAAAGGCTCCCTTCTTAAGTGGAGTATGAACTCCGGTGTATAGATGATCATCCCCAATTTCCTCATGGGTCAATTGTTCCAGTATTTCGTTGGCTTGTAATACTTCTTCCAGCACGTCTTCGTGGTTTTTCATGTATTTTGTTTTAAAAAACTCGTAAATTTTTGAAAAATCTAATTTCTAGATTAAAGCGTAAATCTATCCATTTTGTTCAATATAATTTGTTAAAGTTTAAACAAAATTAGACTTGCCGTTTTTGCAAATTCAAAATCGATGGTTTCAAAATCCAAACAACTCCGGAATCCATAGACTCAATTCCGGCACATAGGTTATTATCATCAAAATAGCCAACATTACAATGAACATGGGTAATAAAGGACGTACCACTTGCTGAATTTTCAGATTGGCTACCCCACAACCTACAAAGAGTACCGATCCCACCGGGGGAGTACACAACCCAATACAAAGGTTCAAGATCATGATGATTCCAAAGTGAATGGGATCAATCCCCATTTCGGTGACAATGGGAAGAAAAATAGGTGTGAAAATCAACACCGCCGGGGTCATGTCCATAAAAATGCCCACAAAGAGTAAAATCAAGTTGATAATGATCAAAATGACTATGGGGTTATTGCTAATGCTTAATAGTCCGGCACTGATTTCCTGGGGGATACTTTCGTAACTCATCACCCAGCTCATGGCGACTGAGGTAGCAATCAATAACATTACAATGGCCGTGGTCTTTGTGGTTTCCAAAAGAATAGTGGAAACGTCTTTCCACTCGATTTCCTTGTAAACAAAGGCAAGCACAAACGTATAAATGACCGCCACTGCCGAAGCTTCGGTAGCGGTAAAAATCCCGGCTACTATTCCCCCAATAACTACAACCAATAAGAGTAAACTGGGGAAGGCATCCAGAAAGCGTTTAAAAAAAACACTGATTCCAACAGACTTTGCGGTGGGATACTTTTTTATCCAGGCGTATACCCCTGCGACCAACATTAATGCCAGGCCAATGAGTATACCGGGAACATAGCCCGCTAAAAACAGAGCGGCGATGCTAACCCCTCCACTGGCCAAAGAATAAATAATCAAAATATTGCTCGGGGGAATAATCAGCCCTGTGGTTGCACTGGTGATGTTCACCGCAGCGCTGAATGATTTATCGTATCCTTCCTTTTCCATCATAGGATTCATGAACCCGCCAATAGCAGAAGCTGCAGCAACTGCAGAGCCCGAAATGGCCCCAAAAAGCATACAGGCAATGATGTTTACAAAGGCCAATCCACCGGGTAAAGGACCCACAATAGCTTTAGCGAAATCAATCAATCTACGGGCAATCCCGCCCTGGTTCATTACTTGTCCTGCTAAAATGAAAAAGGGGATGGCCAACAACGCAAAACTGTCCAATGAAGTGGCCATCCGCTGCGCCAACGTGGTCACTGCGGGCAAGGAAGGCATGGAAACGACCAAGGTTAAGAATGCGGAAAGCCCAATACTATACGCAATGGGTACACGGACTGCCAATAAAATGACAAAACTAATTACCAATATCAGTGCTTCCGTATACTCCATTTTTGTTTTTTAAATAGGCACGCCTACGTTTGAAAAAGGTATCTGCGCTGAAATAGGTAATCAACAGACCGGAAAGGGGAACCGCACTATAAATCCATCCTAAAGGGATTTCCAGGGCGGCGGATTTCTGTTGCAACTGAAACGTTAGATAGCATAAATTGAAACCGCCTATCACCATTACGCAAACGGCAAACAAAACGATGGCAAAAGCCACGATACCCGAATAAAAGACAGGAGCTTTGTTGATTACGGACTCTGGAATCAAATCAATAGCGAGATGCAATTCTTTGCCGGTAGCATAGGCTGCCCCGTATAAACCCAACCAAATGAGGGAAAAACTTGCTATTTCATCGGTTAACGTACTGGGGCTCCCCAACACGTATCGGGACACTACCTGCCAAATCACTGAAAGCAACATTACGGTCATGATGACCAACAGAAGCTTTTCCAGAAGTAGGTTCACCCGCTTTCTCATTTATCGTATTTCTCGTATCGATTCCAAGAGGAATAGTGATTCAGAGCCTTTTTCAAAAAGGGCATCAAAAGCGCTTGTTTTTTCGGCAAATAACGACTTGTCCGGATAGTTTACTTTCACTCCGGCTTCCTTGATCTCGGTAAGTGCCCTTTCTTCCGCTTTGGCCCATAATTCACGTTGATAGAGGGCCGAGGCATCTGCAGCCTCCTGTAGCCATTTTTTTTCTTCGTTGTTCAATCGTTGCCAGGTTTCAGTGCCAACAAGCAGCACGTCAGGTACTGCGGTATGTTCGTCAAAACTGTAGTAGTTACAGACTTCATAGTGTTTTGAAGTATGAAAACTAGGGAGATTGTTTTCTGCTCCGTCAACTACTCCCTGTTGTAGGGCTGTATACAATTCTCCCCAAGAAATCGGCGTCGGAGAACCTCCCAATTGCTGTACCATACTCACGGCCATGTTGCTTTTCTGTACCCGTATCTTCATACCTTTCAAATCCTCGGGAGTTTTAATGGCCTTGTCCTTGGTGTAAAAACTTCGGCTACCTGCATCGTAAAAGCAAAGTCCCCGTAAACGATAGTCCTCGCCTTTAATCAAAAATTGACGCCCAACGGGACTGTCATAGATTTGATGGGAATGTGCTTTATCACGAAAGAGATAGGGAACACTCAATACCTTATATTCCGGCACGAAGTTTTCGAGGACCGCAGCCGACACTTTGGTGATGTCCAGACTCCCTATTTGAAGCAGTTCCAGACATTCCCGCTCTGCACCCAATTGACCACTGGGATATATTTTTACCGTTAACTTTCCTTTGGAATTGGTCTTCAGACGTTCCCCCAGGTTGACCATGGCTCTGTGCACTGGGTGATTGGTATCCAAGCCATGGGCCAATCGAAGTATTTTAGAATTTTCTCCGGGGTGGCAACCCAAGAAAAGCATTCCAACGAAAACGAAAAAGAGCCACTTGAATTTCAAACTATTCCCTGATTATTTTGATGATTGCCAAAGCCTCAGCTACCGATTGGGTTATGCTTTCAAAATTTCCGGCAGCAATCAAATTCGCATTGAACAGCTGGCTGCCCATGCCCACACAATGCACCCCCGAGCTAAACCAAGCAAATAGGTTCTCTTCAGTAGGTTTTACCCCACCTGTGGGCATAATAGGGACCTTAGGATATACCGCTTTTACCGATTTCACGAATCCCGGACCCAGCACGCTCCCGGGAAATATTTTGATCAACTTTGCTTGAAGTTGAAGGGCTTTATAGATCTCGGTAACTGTGCCGCAGCCAGGAACCCAAAGTACATCGTTTTGATTGGCAAAATGGGCAATTTCAGGGATCAAGGCCGGTGAGACTATAAATTGGGCACCATTGTCCAAAGATCGCTTGGCATCAGCTTTGGAAAAAATCGTCCCAACTCCCAAATAAAGATCATCGTATTGCCGGGCGTAGGCCGCAAGTTTCCCAAAAACATCCAATGCATTTTCACCACGGTTGGTAAACTCAAAAATGCGGACTCCGCCATTATAGCATGCATCGATCACTTTTTTAGCGACCTCAATTTGAGCATGGTTAAACACAGGAATCAATCCTGTTTCCTGCATTCCATTCAATAGCGCTTGATGATTGGTTTTATCCATGTGCAATGTTACTAGTTATCTCGACACCCTTCCCGAAGCGTCCCCGCCCATGAGCTTTTCAACCTCTTCAATGGTGACTTGATTGGCATCTCCCTTGATTGTATGTTTTAGACAGGAGGCCGCTACGGCAAAATCCAGGGCTTTCTGGTCATCTCCTCCATAGGTTAAAAGTCCGTAAATCAATCCCCCCATGAAAGAGTCACCCCCACCAACGCGATCAACAATATGCGTTATTTGATAGGTGTTGGACTCATATAAGGTTTTGCCATCATATAGCACTCCGGCCCAAGTGTTGTGAGAGGCACTGATTGAGCCCCTCAAAGTAGTGATTACTTTTTTGGCTTTAGGGAATTTATCCATCATTTGTTTGCAGACCGACTCAAAAGCTTTTGTGCTCACTGAATGCCCTTGGGTAACGTCCACATCCTCCGGATGAATTCCGAAGTGTTTTTCGGCATCTTCTTCGTTGCCTAAAATAATGTCACAGTGTTCCACTAGGGGAGTCATGATTTTTTCGGGTACTATGCCGTATTTCCAAAGCTTTTTTCGATAGTTTAAATCGGTTGATATGGTCACCCCCATATTACTCGCCATCTCGCATGCCTCCAAACAAGCATCGGCAGCGCCCTGGGAAATTGCTGGGGTGATGCCTGTCCAGTGAAACCAACTTGCATCTTTAAAAACACCTTCCCAATCTATCATACCTTTCTCAATTTGGGACATGGCCGAATAGGCCCTATCATAAACCACTTTGCTCCCACGAGCCACGGCACCGGTTTCTAAAAAATAGATGCCCAAACGCTCACCTCCCCATATAATATTATCCACGTTAACGCCCCGCTTGCGCAGTTCCATCATAGCGCATTTGCCCAAATCGTTTTCCGGTAGCCTTGTTACAAAATCAACAGGAACCCCATAATTAGCCAATGATACGGCTACGTTGGATTCCCCGCCCCCATACACTACGTCAAATGAGTTGGTTTGGGAAAAACGAAGGAATCCTGGTGGAGCCAAGCGCAACATAATTTCACCAAAGGTGATTACTTTGTTCATTATAGTACTAAATTTAAGTAGTGATACTACGAATTAAAATCTACAATTTTTGAATTGCCTGAGAAAAAGTCAAGGATTTTTAGTTATATTGTGCAATCGATTGCACAATATTAGCAATTTAATTTGAAATGAAACAGAAATTCATCAAAATTCATCCTTCGGATAATGTCCTGGTGGCCTTGGAAGCATTGGAAACTGGAACCGAAATACAATGGAATGGCACTACTTTTCTTTTACAGGAGGCTGTAAGGGCCAAACACAAGTTTGCTCAAATGGATTTGATGAAGGGTGATAGGATTTTCATGTACGGTGGTGTGGTGGGAAAGGCCAATAAATACATTACCCAGGGTGAAGCGCTCACGGTGGATAACGTATCCCATGAAACTGAGGATTTCGGAAATCGAGACCAAAACCTATTGTGGGAAATGCCTGATGTCTCCCAATTTAAAGGACGTACTTTCAAGGGCTATCATCGTTCCGACGGTCAAGTGGGTACTGCCAATTACTGGATTGTGATTCCTCTGGTATTTTGCGAAAACCGCAACGTTAACGTTTTGAAGGACGCCTTTTTGGAGGAATTGGGTTTTGTACCTCCCAATAAATACAAAAGTTACGTAAGAAAGTTAGTGAACAGTTATCAACGTGAAGGTACCCACAATGATTCCGTAGTATTGGAAGAGGAACACATCAATGTATCTCCGATTTTTGGGCGGATGGATGGTATCAAGTTCCTGACCCATCAGGGGGGCTGCGGTGGAATACGACAAGATTCCGAAGCACTTTGTGCCTTGATTGCAGGGTATTTAAATAATCCGAATGTAGCAGGCGGTACCATTCTAAGTTTAGGATGCCAGAATGCCCAAATCGCCATTCTGAGGGATAAGTTGAATGTTCTCAATCCCAATTTTGATAAGCCCTTATACATTCTGGAACAACAAAAAGAGGGAACGGAAGAAGCCCTTTTGGTAAAAGCTATCCATCACACCTTTGAAGGACTGACGGAAGCAAACAAGACGATACGCCAACCTGCCCCTTTGGAAAAATTGACCATTGGGCTGGAATGTGGGGGTTCTGATGGATTTTCGGGAATTTCGGCAAATCCGGCCGTGGGTCATGTTTCAGATATCTTAGTGGCTTTGGGTGGAAAAACGATGTTGGCAGAATTTCCCGAACTCTGTGGAGTGGAACAACAACTCCTCAACCGATGCGTCAACGACACCATTGCGAACAAGTTTGTGCACTTGATGAATACATATTCTGCGGCTGCAGTGGCCATAGGTTCCGGATTTGACATGAATCCCAGTCCTGGCAACATTAAAGATGGTTTAATAACGGATGCCATGAAGAGTGCCGGGGCGGCCAAGAAAGGGGGTTTGTCTCCCATAACCGACGTCCTTGATTATGCAGAGTACGCCCAAAAACCTGGGTTACAATTACTATGCACCCCTGGAAATGATGTGGAAAGTACCACAGCGTTGGCAGGTTCTGGGGCCAATATTATTTTGTTCACTACCGGCCTGGGCACCCCTACGGGAAATCCTATTGCCCCGGTCATCAAAATCGCATCCAATAGCAAGTTGGCCAAACGAATGCCTGATATTATCGATGTGGATGCAGGAGCTGTGATTACAGGCGAGAAATCCATACCACAAATGGGTGAGGAACTCATGGAATTCATTATCGATATAGCCAGTGGAAAAAGGAAAACCAAGGCCCAACAATTAGGTCAGGATGATTTTATACCTTGGAAGCGAGGAATCTCTCTTTAAACGATTATAGATGAATAGCTTATTTGATATTAAGGGAAAAAACATTCTTATTACTGGTGGAACTGGGGTTTTAGGTTCGGAATGGTCCAAATACCTTTCTTCTCAAGGCGCACATCTCATGGTATTGGGAAGAGCATTGGCGGATGCTCAACAAATCGTTGAACAGATACAATCCAATGGCGGTCAGGCCATTGGTTTTGGTTGTGATGTAACCGACGAGGAGGACCTAAAACGGGTTGCAGCTTTGGTCAAGTCTAGAATTGGATCATTGGACGTGCTCATTAATGCAGCCGGAGGTAATATGGAAGGTGCCACTATCGCACCGGAGCAGACATTATTGGATAGCGACGTAGAAGCCTTGAGAAGAATTATCGATCTCAATTATGTAGGAACCTATCTGTCCATTAAGTCATTTCTTCCGCTTTTTCTCGATACCAAGAAGGGAAGTATCATTAACATTTCCAGCATGTCCGCGGAGCGTCCATTGACCCGGGTAATGGGGTATTCTTCTTCGAAAGCCGCTATTGATAACCTGACCAAATGGCTTGCAGTGGAGTTTGCCCAGAAGTACGGTCCTGAGATGCGTGTTAATGGGGTAGCGCCGGGTTTCTTTCTGACCAAGCAGAACAAAGAACTATTGACGAATACAGATGGTAGCTATACCGAACGTGCTACTAAGATTATTTCCAATACCCCCATGCATCGTTTTGGCCAACCCAATGAGTTACTCGGTGCCATGCATTATCTATGCAGTGAGGCATCCCAATTTGTAACGGGAACTATTATGGAGATTGATGGTGGTTTTAGCGCTTATTCTGGAGTATAAAGCAAAAAAGGAACCTAAAAAATGAAATTGTTAGAGCAAACCATGCGCTGGTACGGACCTGGTGACCCCGTGAGCCTTTCCGATATTGATCAGGCCGGCGCCACAGGTGTCGTGACTGCCTTGCATCACATTCCCAATGGAGAGGTATGGACCCTTGCAGAAATTGAGAGGAGAAAAGCTTTGATCGCATCAGCAGGACTTCGGTGGAGTGTAGTGGAAAGTATTCCTGTTCATGAGGATATCAAAACACGAAGTGGCCAATATGCACGCTATATTGAAGTGTACAAGCAATGCATTCGCAACTTGGCCGAAGCGGGAATCCAAACCGTTTGTTATAATTTTATGCCCATTCTGGATTGGACGCGTACGGCCCTTGCCTATGAGCTCCCTAACGGCGCAAAGGCCTTACGGTTTGAAACTGCTTCCTTGATAGCCTTTGACGTGTTCATTCTAAAACGTCCTTATGCGGAAAGAAGCTACACAACAGAGCAGCTTGCCAGAGGAAAAGCCCGGTTTGAGCAAATGAATGCCTCGGATAGAGCGAAACTTACCCAAACCATTATTGCAGGATTACCGGGTGCAGAGGAGGGCTACTCGGTAGCGCAATTTCAGCAGCAACTTGATAAGTATAATGACATTGACCACAAAAAATTGGGATGGCACCTGAAACTTTTTCTGGACGAAATCATTCCGGTTTGTGAAGAAGTAGGGGTCAACATGGCTATCCACCCGGACGACCCGCCATTTGACATTTTTGGATTGCCAAGAGTAGTGAGTACTGCCAATGACATATTGCGAATTATAAAGGGGACCCCTAGTTTACACAATGGTTTGACTTTTTGCACTGGCTCCTTTGGTGTTCGCCCGGACAATGATTTGGTGGACATGATCCAAACCTTTGAAGATCGTATCCATTTTGTGCATTTAAGAAGTACACAACGGGATGAAGAAGGTAATTTTCATGAAGCCAACCATTTGGAGGGAGATGTGCCTATGTTCGAAGTAATGAAGGCCCTTTTTACCCTTCAACAGCGAAGAAATCTGTCGCTCCCAATGCGCCCCGATCATGGCCATCAAATCCTTGATGATTTGAATAAAACCGCTAATCCGGGCTATACAGCTATTGGCCGATTAAAAGGCTTAGCAGAATTGCGGGGATTGGAACATGCTATTGTACAAAGGAATGGATTGGATTAATCCCTTACGGTGTAATCGTATTTTTTCTCCATCTCATCATAATACGCCTTTAGAATGTAAAAGGCCTTCTTTTTAAAACCTCCATTAGAAATCAGCCCTTTTCGGTTCCAACCGTCTTGAATTAAGGGCAGGTTTCTTCTTGGGGATCTAAAATCGGCCAAAATCCATGGGGTCATCCCCCGTAAAGTGGAAATCTTTCGCAGCATTTTTAGCTGCTCCTCATAGAGATACTCCTGGTATTCTTCTGTCCATCGTGTAAGCTTGTCGCCATGATAATTGTACAGCGCCCCACCCCCAAACTCGCTGACAAAAAACGGTTTGTTATCAGGTAGTTCCCATGTTACTTCAGCACATCGTTCTGGTAAGCCCGAGTACCAACCGATGTATTCATTACAAGCGATCATATCCACATCTTCGGCAAATGGGTCAGGGATCTTAACGGTATCGGCGGTGCTTTTTTCATCCCTTTCCAGAGCAGCACTGATGAATCGGGTGTCGTCAATGGCAAGGGCAATCTTCTTTAAATCCCTTAGAAACCTGAGTCGTGAAGGTACTTCCGGTGTTTCGTTTGCCACGGACCACACAATTACGCTTGCCCGGTTTTTATCGCGATGCACCAGGGTTTCCAATTGGCATTTCGCCTGTGCAAACGCTTCGGGATTCTCATAGTCGATTCCCCAGTACACCGGTATTTCTTCCCAAAGTAAAATACCCAGCTGATCCGCCAGGCGGGGCATGTGTTCATTGTGAGGGTAATGGGCCAACCGTACAAAATTACAGTTG
>JANQQQ010000030.1 GCA_028284935.1 Croceivirga sp. | reverse complement strand
CATCACCGCACAGGGGTTCAACCTTTGGTTCGATGCCTATAACACCCCTGATGGTGCCAACTTCGATCCCAACGTACAGGGTGCCGGTGTTGGTAACTCCAGAGGGTTCGACTTCTTGAACGGTCCTTCCAGTAGAAGGTACGGTGTGACCCTAAGAGCCACTTTTTAATAAAAATTGTTAATGAACAGAACAATGAGAAAAACTTATAGATATTTTACGTTAGTGGTCATGGCCCTTGTGGCGTTCACAAGTTGCGAGACCACGGAACTGGACTTAAGGGTAAGTCCCAACGACCTTTCCCCGGATCAGGCCGATCCCAATTTATTGTTGAATTCCGTCCAGTTGGCCTATGCGTCCAATATGGATGCGATAAGTGATATCGGAGCTGAACTTGCTAGAATAGACTATATGTTTGGCCTGGATTATTTCAACACCTATCCGGGTGACACCTTCAACCAAATTTGGAGAAGGACCTACAGTAGTGGTTTTAACGATCCGGGCAATGGACTTATTCAGGTAGGTATCTTGACCAACCTACAGAACCTGGAGTCCATTGATGCGAACAGTGACATTGACTATTCCTTCCATATTGGAATCAGTAAGGTGATGTATGCGCACATGCTATTTTTATTAGCTGATTATATCGGGGAAGCTGCCGCTACCCAAGCGGGTAATGCCGTGGAATTCCCGGCTCCTATATTGGATGACGGGCAGACCGTCTACAATGAAGCATTTGCCTTATTGGATGAGGCCCAAGCACTATTGTCAAGTGGTCCGGACGACCAAGGGGCATTGGATTTGTTCTATAATGGCGATTCTGCAGCTTGGATAAAGGTAATCAATACCATTAGGTTGCGTTCCTATGTGCTTACGGGGAACACAGCCGCCTTTAATGCCATTATAGGTGGGGGCAACTACATCCAGGACGCGGAAGACGATTTCCAGTTTGCCTATGGGACCAGTGAGCTGCAACCTGACGATAGACATCCGGATTATGCATTGGATTATACCCCATCCGGAGCCAACATCTACCAGTCCAACTGGTTGATGGAACTCATGTTGGACAACAACGACCCTAGGATACGGTACTATTTCTACCGCCAAGAAGGAGCCACGCCAGGTGCAGATGCTCCGGCGGATGGGGAAGTCTTACAGTGTTCCTTGGCCATCCCACCTCCACACTATTTGAATTTTGGATTTACCTATTGTAGTGTAGAAAATGGGTACTGGGGAAGGTCCCATGGTAACGAGGAAGGTACCCCTCCGGACAACTTTCTTAGGACGGCCGTGGGAGTTTATCCAGCAGGCGGATTGTTTGACGATGATAAATTCACAAGAAATACAGCAGATTTACGGGTAAGCAACGTAGGCCTTGGTCTAGGTGGTGGTGGTGCCGGTATAGAGCCCATCTTCCTTTCTTCTTACGTTGATTTCTGGAGGGGTATTATGGCAACGAGCGCAGCCGATAGGGCCACCTTCCTAAGGTCAGGTTTGGAAAAGTCCATCGCCAAGGTACAGTCCTTTGGGGCCCTTGATGCCAATAGGGACACTTCCTTTGAGCCATCCGCAACCGATGTCACGGATTACATTGATGGAATCGTCTCCGATTTCAATGCCGCTACCGGGGATGACCAAGAGAACCTCTTTGCGGAACAGTATTTTACGACCCTGTTCGGTGGTGGCACTGAGGCCTACAACTATTACAGGTTAACTGGGTATCCAACAACGGTATTGCCCAACTGGCAGGCGAATCCAGGACCGTTCCCAAGAACGTTCCTCTATCCCCAGGATGAGGTGATCAACAACCCCAACCTGACGCAGAAGACAGCTTTAACGAATCAGGTATTCTGGGACACCAACCCGGCAAGCCCTGCGTTCCCACCTGCTAACTAATAAAATTTAAAAGATGAAGAAATATTTTAACAATTATTACATACTATTTGCGGTAGCAGGTGTACTTGCCCTGGCAAGCTGTGAAGACCCCGAATTACCGGTGGATACGGTAACTGATGGTATCACCAGGGGTGCCGCTTTGAGGACCGTGAACCTGATTTCCAGTGAGCTTCCCATTGGGGAATCGGATGCTGAGTTCTCCGCTGAATTTGAAGTTCAGGATATAGAAGGGGGAACATTGGTGGACAACATCAATATATACATTGCCTTTAGTGACAATACGGTGGAACCGGGCGCTCCCGATTTCGATGTGGCCGAGGCTTTGTTTGCCACCCTGTCCAGTGCCGATTTTACAGAAGGGCCCTTTGGCTTGCCAAGGACTTCATTTTCTGTATCTTTTGGTGAGTTGTTGGCCTTCACTGGGGTCAATGAGGACAATCTTTTAGGAGGGGACTTTTTCCCCATCCGTTTTGAACTGGTGTTGAGTGATGGAAGGACCTTTTCCTCCACCAACTCCAATGCCAATAACCTGGGGGGATCTTTTTACAGCTCACCCTTTATCTATTTCCCTACAGTGATATGTCCCGTTCCTGAAACGGCATTTGTGGGCACATATACTATGACCCAGGCTAATGATGGAATCTTTGGAGATGTGGTTGTTCAAGGTGATGTAGAGGTAACTGCCACCGGTTCAACCGTAAGATCTTTTGATGTAGTTTTATATCCTCAGTTTGGTGGTTTTGATGATACCCTGTCCGTAGATTTGATATGTTTTGAAGTGACCTTTCCCGAATTTGATACAGGGTTGACCTGTGTCCAGGGAGCAGATGGTATTATCTTCGAACCTACGGACAATCCGCCTCCCTACGATCTTGCCGATGATTCATCATTCTCTCTGGAGTTCCTAGAGGAAGGTGGCGCTTGTGATGCAACAGCTACCGTAACATTGAATTTTACTAAGGTAGAATAAGAATATATTTTTAATATTTACAAAAAACTCCCCTTCAGCTGTTGGGGAGTTTTTTTATGCCATCCATTTTCTAGATTATTGGATAGCAACAGAAAAGGCTTGGTAGCTAGTAAACTTTTAGGCACCAAGGAATCCGTAACCACCTGACTTACAAACCAATAAAAGGCAACCCATAGGTTGCCTTTTCTTTTTATCAATTTGGATTACCAATTACTGCTGGACGCATTGGCCCCCTATATAAACGCCACATGAAATTCCTAAACATTGAATTGTGTAGAAATCACAATCCGGAGGGCAAATCAGTGGATTTGTGCTCACTATTCCCCGACTGCACAACTGTGTAAACTCATTGACCTCTATATTCGAAAAATCTATATAACTATAGGTTTCGTTACGATAGTCCTTCTCTTCAATCTTTAGCATTTCCAACGTGGAAGCACCATCCTTCTCTACAAACAGCAGATAATAATAGCCATTGGCATCCGAGTGCTGTACGTGAATCTCATTGATTTCATCAAACAAGAAGAAAAACTTCTCCTCCAAATCCTTTTTTAAGGACCTATTCTCAATGGTGGTCAAATATTCGCTGTCCAAAAACTCCGCAAGTTCTTCATGTATCCCATCAGGATAGTCCATCATTGTTGGTTCCAACAAGGTAAAGCTCATGGTTGCCAAAGCAACCGCACATAGAAAAAAAACTGTTTTTTTCATCATTCTTAAATTTATGGGGTTAAACAATAGTACTTCCTTAAATTAGCACTTGTAACAGTGCATCAAAACTATTTTAAGTTAAAATGTAAGAATTTAACTACATTTTAACCATAGATAAAGAAGATGGTATGATGAATAAACTTCCAAAAAATAACGGGATCATTGCATCAAAGTATTTGAAACTGCTATTCGCTTTTATGTGTTGCTCTTTTTATGCATGTAAGCAAAACGCTACCGAAATTATTGCAGCAAAAGACGCTCCTACTGCTCCATCAACCCAAAAGATTTTTGAAAAATTACCTGCTGAAAAAACCAACATTGTTTTTAGTAATGTTCTGAAGGAAAATTTGGAAACTGACGAAAACCTGTTCAATTATGATTATTTCTATAATGGAGGGGGTGTTGGCGTAGAGGATATCAACAACGATGGCTTACCGGATATCTTTTTTTGCGGCAATCAGGTGGCCAATAAATTATATCTCAATAAAGGCAATTTTGTCTTTGAGGATATCAGTCAATCATCCGGAATAACTGAAGTAGAAGGGTGGACCAATGGGGTCACCTTTGCAGACATTAATAATGATGGATGGATGGACATCTACTTGTCCCAAGGTGGGCCTTATGAAAGGGAAAATCGCAAAAACCGTTTGTTTATTAATCAAAAGAACAACAGTTTTAAGGAAAGTGCCGAAGCCTATGGATTGGCCGATATGGGCATAAGCACCCAATCCGTATTTTTTGATTATGACAAAGATGGGGATTTGGACTGCTTTGTTATGAATGAAAATGAGTTTTACGGCGTGGACCCCATAACCCTTGGAAGGCTTTTGCAAAATAATGAAGAGGCCCAATACTTCAATTCTTCACATCTTTACGAATACAATAATGGCTCGTACGTTGATGTCACCAAAAAAAGTGGTATACAACGTCCTATATTTGGCCTTGGTTTGGTAGTATCGGATATCAACAATGACAACTGGTTGGATATCTATGTAGCAAGTGATTACTACATTCCTGATGCCCTGTTCATTAATAATGGCAATGGAACGTTTACGGACCGGATAAAGGAATACACCAATCAAATATCTTTTTATGGGATGGGTGTTGACATCGCGGATATCAATAACGATGGGTTACAGGATATCTTTGTGTTGGACATGGCTTCTAGCGACCATTTTAGGGCTAAAACCCTCATGGCTTCCATGAACACCACTCGATTCGATTATTTGGTCAATAAGGCTGGCTATCACCATCAATATATGTACAACTCGTTACAACTGAATATTGGGAACAATACGTTTAACAATGTATCCCAGCTTACGGGGACAGAAAGTACGGATTGGAGTTGGTCCGTGCTCATGTCCGATTTTGATCTTGATTCGGATAATGACATCTTTGTTACAAACGGATATCGACGCTATGCCTTGGACAATGATCTACAGCAAAGGGTTTTGGATGCAAAAATCAAATATCGGGGAAAAGTTCCCTTTGAAGTCAAAAAGGAACTCTATAGCAGTATGCCATCAGAAAAATTGCCCAATATCCTTTTTGCCAATGAGGGTGACTTTAATTTTCCCAATAAGGCGAATGACTGGGGATTGGCAGACTTTTCCTTTAGTAATGGTGCTGCTCAAGCAGATTTGGACAATGATGGAGATTTGGACCTCATTGTCAACAATATAGATGATGAGGCTTTTATTTATAGGAATAGATCAAGAGAGGAAAATGGAAATAACTACTTGAAAATTAAGTGTAAAGGAAGTCTTTCAGAAACATTCCCTAAAATTAAAATTACCTATAACGGAAAAACCCAATTTATTGAACATAAAAGAATAAGGGGGTATCGCTCGGCGCAGCAAAATGAAGTGGTTTTTGGACTTTCGAACAATACCGTAGCTGATACCCTTCAGGTGTTCTGGGAAAATGGTATGGTGGAAACGCTACATAACCTGGAGGCGAACCAGAGAATTGTCTTGGACATAAGCAATGCAACCCAAAAGGAAAATCAACATTCAAAGAAAATACCGTTTTTCCAACAGTCCGAAGGTTTAATTAATTATGAGCACCAAGAAAACTATTTCGAAGATTTCAAAGAAGAAATATTGCTGCCATACAGACAATCGACAATAGGGCCGTTTGTGAGCAAGGGAGATGTAAACGGTGATGGCTTGGAAGATCTATATATTGGAGGTTCTTCCGGACAATCCGGATTGCTCTATATCCAACAAAACGGGAAATTCGTAAAACGCGAAAATCAAGTTTTCAGGGATGACAGAACTTTTGAGGATATGGAATCCCTCTTTGTGGACATTGACAGGGATGGTGATCAAGATCTTTTTGTAGTTAGTGGAGGCTATGAATTTGAAAATGGTTCTTCCTACTATCAGGATCGCTTGTACCTTAACGACGGAAGTGGAAATTTCATCAAATCTGAAAATGGGGATTTGATGAAAAACCGTTTTAACGGCAAAACAGTGACAAGTATGGATATTGACAATGATGGGGATAACGATATTTTAGTTGGAAATCGTGTGGTTCCCAAAAACTACCCAAATTTCCAACCAAGCATACTGTATGAAAATGACAATGGTCAATTGATTGATAAAACCAAGGACCTTGCGCCCCAATTAATGGATTTGGGAATTATCAATGCCTTGTTGCCCACAGATTTTAACCAAGACGGAAAGACTGATTTGATTGCCTTAGGCGAATGGACCGGTATCGCTTTTTTTGAAAATACAGGAGGTAAATTCAAAAATTACGAAAAAACAGCTTCCCTATTGAATCAAAAAGGATGGTGGTTCTCCATCGAAGAGATCGACATCAATAATGATGGGCAAATGGATTATGTATTGGGTAATGTGGGACATAACCTAAAGTTTAAACCCTCAAAGGAAAAGCCCTTAAAAGTATTTGCAGAAGATTTTGATGGCAACGGATCCAACGATATTGTTTTGAGCAAGAAATACCATGGCCAATTTGTTCCGGTTAGAGGCCGTGAATGTTCATCACAACAAATGCCTTTCATAAAGGAAAAATTTAAAACGTATGAGGAATTTGCGCAAGCTAGCTTGGTGGATGTATATGGGGAAGCATTGAATACCTCATTTGAAAACGAGGCAAATACCTTTACCTCAAAAATTGCCATAAACAATGGGAACGGTAATTTTAATTTGGTGGATTTGCCTCCTGAAGCCCAGGCTTTTCCCATAATGGATATGGAAACCTTGGATGTTAACAAAGATGGGTTTTTGGATATACTATTGACAGGAAACTTATACGATACCGAAGTGGAAACCCCTAGATTGGATGCTACCTCTGGAATTGCCTTACTTGGGGGTAAAGATTCTAGACTAGAGCTATCCAACAACAACATTTTAGGTATCTATCCCAAGGGAGCCATAATGGATGTACTAAAAACCAAAGTAAGTGGAAAAGAACATCTTTTATTCTTCCAAAATAGTGGTCCCATTATTACATATTCCCGCAATTAGGATAATCAAGAAGTTAATCGTTTTTAACCAACAATTAACGGCAAAGACTACTTAAAAATGAGTAATATTTGTACCTTCTGCCCCTATTTTAAAAAAACCATTTTTAGACTTATGAAAAAGATACTTTTACTTGGAATTCTCTTGGCGCTCCCAATAGGGATTATTGCTCAATACTCTGGTCAACTTGCCGTTAACAATAGCGCCGGTGATGGTGGTGTCACCGAGGCAATATTAAGCTATGCTTCCGGATCAATTTCCGACCGTGCTTCAAAAACAGGAGGACTGGATTTGGATGCCATCCAAGGTTCTCCCTACGTAAATAATTCTTTTCAACCTACATCATTGTTTTATGACAACGAGAAGGTTGAAGATATTTTTTATAGGTACAATGCCTACAATGAAGAGGTGGAGATAAAATCATCCAATTTGGAAGATGCCGATATACGTGGTCTGGATAGGGATAAGAAAATCAAAATTTTGATTGAAGACAATCCGTTGTCCTTCAAAACCTTCATCGACGAAACCGGACTTACCCAAAATGGATATCTCATACAAATAAAAGAGGGTAAGTACAAAGCGTATAAAAGGATTAATGTAAAGTATACCGAAGGTCAAAGGGCGCTAAATTCTTTGACGAAGGCTACTCCACCAAGATTTTCGCATTTTTACGAATATTACCTGGAAGTAGAAGGAAATAATAGAATTGATGAGGTTGTCCTCCGAAATCGCCAATTCATTAAATTATTACCTCAAGAACTTCAATCCAAAGTAAAAACGAAGTTTAAGGAAGAAGGCTTTAAGATTAAATCCGTAGAGGATTATATTAAGGCGCTCAATATGGTTGAGAACATGGATTCCTAAACGAAACAAAAAAAATTTCGGTTTCCTTAGCTTTTACTGTTAAAATCTTTGCTATCTTTAAAAAAAAAGGTCATGCAAAAAACACTACTTATTTTAGTTTTTTTAGTACCACTGTTAGGAATTGGCCAATTTGCAGGGCAGCCGGCAAGTTATACGCGAAATGCTGATGGTGGGTATTCTGATGCGCTCTACAACTATGCGGTTGGATCCATTACCGATAGATTTGAAAAATCCGGAATTGAATTAAAGGACATTCAGGGATCTCCCTATCTCAACAATTCTTTTTTACCAACCCAACTTTACTACGGTGACGAAAAGGTAGATGATATTTATTACAGGTATAATGCCTACAACGAAGAAGTTGAAATTAAGCAAAAGAATATTGAAGGGGAACTGATAAGAGGACTTGGCAAAGACAAAAAAATCAGTTTAATGGTCAACGGCAAGCCCATGAGTTTTAAGACGTTTGTTGACAAACAAGGTAATACCAAAAATGGCTATCTCACCCTTTTATCTGATGGTGATTACAAATTGTATAAACATATTGAAGTTACCTTTAAGGAAGCCAAAAAAGCAGAAAACACTTTGGTAAAGGATATTCCCGCTAAATTCAGCCAATTTGATGAATATTATATTGAAAGTCCTGATGGAAAAATAATAAGTCAAGTTGAGTTGAATACCAAAAAGCTACTGAACACCTTTTCCGAAGACAAGAAGGCAAGTTTGGGAGCTTATCTAAAAGAGAATAAGATTAAAATCAAAGAGGAGCAAGACCTCATTAGGGCTATTTCTTTTTTGAACGGTTAGAGCCCGTCTCCTTATCGCATTTAAAACCCGCCTATTGAAGGTGGGTTTTTTGTTTACCTTTAGAGTATACATGAATATAGAAGACAAAATTTATGGTATACGGGCCATACTCGAGGCTCTAGAGTCAAATCAACCCGTAAACAAGGTATTTATCCAAAAAGGTATTTCAGGAAAACTGTACAAAGAATTAGAATATGTGCTAAGAAAAAACAAAACCTCCACCTCATATGTTCCCATTGAAAAACTGAACAAGCTAACACCCAATAACCATCAAGGAGCGGTTGCATTGATTTCTCCTGTCAATTTTAAAAATTTTGATGATTTAGTAGAAGACGTTTTGCAAAACGTAAAGACACCTCTTTTTTTATTATTGGACCAAGTGACCGATGTACGCAATTTTGGTGCAATTATCAGAACTGCCGAATGTACCGGGGTTAACGCGATAATAATTCCAAAGACCGGTTCTGCCCCAATTAATAGTGATACCATAAAGACCTCTGCTGGAGCTGCTTTTAATGTACCCATTACCAAAGTTGACCATTTAAAGGATGCCATCTACTATTTGCAAGCATCCGATATTAAAATAGTTGCGGCCACCGAAAAAGGAAGTGATACCATTTATGGAATTGATTTAAATCGAGGGAGTGCCATTGTCATGGGTGCTGAGGACAAAGGTATTTCCAATTCGGTGTTACAACTGGCTGATTACCGGGCAAAACTACCTATTGCAGGAAAAATAGGCTCTTTGAACGTTTCTGTTGCTTGTGGAGTGTTTTTGTATGAAGTTTTAAGACAACGTTTGGATTAGTCTAAGTCCTTCCTTTTATAATGATAAACCACTTTTGTGGAATCCTCTTCCTCCCCTTTAGAACGTTCCATGAAATTCCCATCCTCATCAAAATGTTTTAAGAACTCATCTTCCTCCTCATTGTAATCTTCTTTTTCCCAATCAAACTTCTTCGGGCCAGGAATATCGATTTTCACCAGTTTTGCCAAGATAAGACCAGCCATAAAACCCGAAAGGTGTCCTTCCCAGGAAATTCCCTTTTCAATTGGAAAGACATACCATAACATACTACCATAAACGAAAACGACCGCCAGCGAAAGGGCAATCAATCGGAAGTGTTTCTCAAAAATGCCCTTAAAGAAGATAAAGCTTGCCAATACATAGATGATGCCACTGGCGCCAATATGATAGCTGTCCCTTCCTATTGACCATGTCAGTAGACCCGAAAGAAACCAACCCCATAAAAGAATTCGCCAGGCTTTTTGACTGTAGAAGTAAAAAAGTGCCAATCCTAAAATGGCCAATGGAATGGAATTGTTGTACAAATGCTCCACTGAACCATGAATAAACGGACTAAAAACAACCCCACGTAAGCCCACTAAATTCCTTGGCAAGACCCCATACTTATTGAAACTTACCCCAAAAGTGGTCTCGAACCAAAACACGGACCATATGGCCAACAGACCAAAAAGGGGGACCAAAAGCAGTTCCAATGAAAACTTAAAATAACCATGCTCTGACATACCCCCTTAAATTGCAATTAATACACCAAATTTCAAAAAGTGGACAAATGGTCATTAATGGTAATCTGTCTATTTTTATGCTATGAACGAACCCCTAGCTGAACGTATACGACCCAAAACCTTGGATGACTACATAAGTCAGAGCCACTTGGTGGGCAAGAACGGGGCACTTTACAACCAAGTAAAATCAGGTGCCATTCCATCCTTAATTTTTTGGGGACCCCCTGGAACGGGAAAAACCACATTGGCCAACATTATTGCACATGAAAGCGGGAGACCATTCTATACCCTGAGTGCCATTAGCAGTGGGGTGAAAGATGTGAGGGAGGTGATTGAGAAGGCAAAACAGAGCGGAGGACTATTTACCTCAAAAAATCCTATACTTTTTATTGATGAAATCCATCGTTTCAGCAAGTCGCAACAAGATTCCTTATTGGGCGCCGTTGAAAAGGGGTGGGTAACCCTAATCGGTGCCACGACAGAGAATCCCAGTTTTGAGGTTATCCCGGCATTACTTTCCAGGTGTCAGGTCTATGTACTGGAATCTTTTGGAAAGGAAGATTTGGAACTTCTGCTTGAAAGGGCCATGAAAAAAGATGAGCTTCTGAAGTCAAAGGAAATTGAGATTAAGGAAACCGAGGCCCTACTGCGTTTGTCGGGTGGAGATGCAAGGAAACTGCTCAACATTTTTGAGCTATTGATTTACTCAGGGGAGACTGATAAGATTACCATTACCGATGATCTGGTCCTTCAAAAAGTCCAGAAGAACACCGTGCTTTATGACAAAACCGGGGAGCAGCATTATGATATCATTTCGGCATTCATCAAGTCCCTCAGAGGAAGTGACCCGAACGCAGCTGTTTATTGGTTGGCCAGAATGATAGAAGGTGGTGAGGACGTAAAATTTATTGCCAGAAGGATGATTATTCTAGCCTCTGAGGACATTGGGAATGCCAATCCCACTGCCTTGGTTTTGGCCAATGCCACTTTTCAAGCGGTAAATACCATTGGCTATCCCGAGGCTCGAATTATCTTAAGTCAGTGTGCTACATATTTAGCAAGCTCGCCCAAGAGTAATGCGAGTTATCTAGCCATTGGCAAAGCGCAGCAAAAAGTGAAAGAGACCGGAGACCTTTCGGTACCCTTGCCCATTAGGAACGCTCCCACAAAATTAATGAAGGACTTGGGATATGGCTCAGGTTATGGTTACGCCCACGACCATGCCAATAATTTTATTGATCAAGAATTCCTTCCGGAAGAACTCTCTGGGAGTTCGTTCTACCAACCGGGAAACAACCCAAGGGAAAATACGATACGGGAGTTTCTTAAAAAACGATGGAAAGAAAAATATGGCTTTTAGAACTTTATATTTAGTTCTTTGGCCTTTCCACCCTTTTCATCCATTTCTATGAACCATTTGTCGTCATTTTTGAAGATGACTCCGTTTTTTCCATCTTTATTCACCAAAAAAACATCAGGGGAAGAGGTGGATTTTAATAGGTAGACCACTTTTGGGGTGGTGTCCACTAATTGATAGCCCCCATCAACAGGTTGGGCGTACAACACCCCCTTTTCTTTGCTCAAAGGAAGGCCCGGTTGAACCGGAATGTCCAATTTTTTATCTGGTTCCGATATGGTGTTTCCTTCTTTTGGACCAACCTCTTTTTGCGTTTCACTTTCCAAGGACTTTATATCATTCTTGAAACTTACGGTTATCGGTTTTGCCGTTTCCGCTTCTTCTTCAACGGGCTTGTATTTATAATTTAATCCTCTATAAGAGCCAAATGCTTCTGAAATAGCTTCTCTATAGGACTGCTCGTAGTCTTTAGATTTTGACCTCCCATCTTGGCTCGTTAGCACCACTACCCCATTACAGTCCGTCAATGAAATTTGCGTTTTGGTCAAAAACAAGGAAGACTTGTCAATGAGTTCAGCCCTAAGCCCAAGACATGGATCTTTTCGCAATTCATCTGGAAGGTTGTTGCTATAAACTGTATTGAAACCCTCGTTGGTAAAAAGATATTTTACCAACGTACTGGTTCGAAACTGATTATCATTTTTGAAGTCCTGGAATCTGATAGGTACAATTACGTATTTATAACTGTTCAACTGACCATAACCTGTAGCATATCCCAAAAAGGACAGCAGCATTACAAAAGTTAATTTCTTCATATGGAGGAACCATCAATTACCGTTCCAAGATATAATATTAAATCCGAACTGTAAAGAGGCATAGCTGCTATCAGGAACGTTCGAATATCCCAAAAGGTTATCCCCCAAAATATAAAAATTCAACGGTCCGGTTTGTAGGCTAAGCCCCAATCCTATATTGGAGAACGTATATTTATCTATGGTATAAGTGGTTTTCAAGGCCAATAGATTACCAAACCTCCGTTGATAAAAAGCGGTAAGGGCGGTTTGCGGACCCCTGGCCCTGTTCATCATAAAGAGCTGTCCTCCAACGGCGTTTACATAGTCAATGTTCTGACTTGTAGTTATCGGCTCCACACCGCACGCACAGTTCCTGGTACGCTCCCTAGGTTCACCAAAATTATACCTAAAAGACATATTTAGTTTTATTGGTCTTAAGCTAAGATAGGACTCTTCGTTATTATCAAATGGAATCTGTTCCTCGATATCATCGACGAGTTCTTGCCAAATTTCGTTATTGAAATTGGTTAAATCTTCTGGCAAAACTATCTCAATCCCCTCATTGGAAGCAGCACCTTTCAAGGTATAGTTCTTTATGGCATTGGTATGGTAAATAAACCCAACATCCAAAAGGCTTGCCGTTATATAACTGTTCCTCCCCAAAGAACGGGTGAACCCAAAATCAAATCCAAGTCCTAAATTACCTCCCAGTAACGAGCGCCTCAACAGCAGGTTGGCCAAATCGGCCTGGGTGGTATTCGTGTCCTCGTCCAGGATATCCAATATTTCCTGAACTCCTGAAGTCCTCATGGTCACATCTGCAACCAATGTGTTCCTTAAGACATTGTTTTCTCCTTGGGTCGTTACAAAGTACCCATCATTATTTGCGGATTTAAACTCGAAAACACTGGAGTAAATTTTTGCCCTCGCCCCAATGGTCCACTTATTATTTAATCGCCTATTGAGCCCAAAGTGAAAAACATTGACCGCTTCTCCCTGACTGGCAATGTGGTTAAGGCTAAATCGCCGATTCATATTGTCGACATTCCCTTCAAAAGCCAAAACCGCCAAGTCTTCCGGCCAATATTGTGCTATAAAACCTTCTCCATACATCCCAAATGAAATATAGTCGCTTGGACGATTTCTTCTTCTAAAACCTACATTGAACAGTTCAATGGTACCACTACCTCCGAATTCATCGTTCTTTCGCATTCCATTGATAACCTTTTCCCTGAATTTGGTGGTAAAATCAATTCCATCATTTGCGAAAAGGTCATTAACCGTAATCCCACTGGTGCCTGCCTGCACCGAAAATCCCGACAAGAAAGGAATACCAGTGTGCCATTTGTAAGGTGTTTTTACACCGGGATTCAATAGTAATGACTGGGGAATCTCATAAAAATCATATAGGAGCTGTTTATTTTGCGCATACGATATTCCCGCTCCCAAGAGAACGGTCCATAAAAACAGGACTGTTTTTCTCATCGTAATCTTACTCTAAAGGCAGCGCTTGATCTAAGGATTATTCTGGGTTCATTTTGAGAGGATTGGCTTGTGGCATCACCCAAATTTTCACCACTTACCCTAATATTCGTAGTATTCCTTAAGATATCCAATGACTTTCCACTTTCTCCGTAAGCAACCTGGCGTTCCAGCAGTGGGGCTGGTTCTTCATCCACAACAAAAGGCTCGCTGTCAAGAACATTACCATCTTGATCCAAAAATTCTATCAATAGGCCCAGAGACTTACTTGTTGTATTCTCCAATTGGTATGTGATTGTTCCATCGATGACCCTATCCGCAATATTTGGATCACTAAACGCTTCAAAAGTAAAAACCTCCTCATAAAACCCTCCCGTGCCAAATGCGTTGATGGTTTCTTCATCGGATTCAAAGTAAAAGATACTTGAAGCTACGGTGGGTTCAATGCTCAAATCATCAAACTGGTCAAAGTCTTGTTCTTCCGCACAAGAAAAAACCAAAAACAAATACACTAATGAAGACAACAATCTTTTCATCAAAGTTTGATTGATACCATATAAACAACTAATGGCAAAACCTACCCTACTATAACTCTATAAAAAGTTTTTTATTTCGTGCAAATGATGGATGATTTCAGAGAATTTGTGATGTTGTTCACTATTGGAATTTAGGTGTATTGCGTTCAATCCAACCTTTTGGGCACCCAAGATATCCGCTTCAAGATTATCTCCAATCATCAAAGCATTTTGAGGTGGAACACCAGCTTTTTCCAATGCTAACTGAAAAATCTTGGGATTGGGCTTTTTAACACCCGCCATTTCGGAATTTACGACAACATTAAAATAGTGCCTAATATTGGCATTTCGCATTTTCTTTTCCTGAATCTCTGAAAAGCCGTTGGTAATAATATGTAGTTTATAAGAACCCTTTAAATACTCCAGTATCTCATACGTTCCGGGTAGAACATGTTTAAAATTGGAAAGATGTTGAATATAGCTTTCTGAAAGAGCGTTTATCCCAGCATCATTGACCTGAAGGCCAATTGCATCGAAACTTTGTCTTAGCCGTTGATAGCGCAGTTCTTCCTTACTTACCCTTTCCTCACGATAGAGTTTCCAAAACTTGAAGTTGATGGGTACATAGTATTCCAAAAAATGTGCCATGTCCACCCGTAATCCTTGTTCTTTAAATATAAATTGGAAGGTCAAAGCAGAATTACGTTCAAAATCCCAGAGGGTGTGGTCCAAATCAAAAAAAACATCGGTAATCCTCCCCTTAAACATAATATCGTTTTAAAAGGGATTGGTAGAGATCTAACCAATCGATCCTATGTTTTCCCCCTAAAAGTTCATTTGAAAATACCATCACCAGATTTCCTTTGACAAATTTGGTGCTCTTGTACATTCCATCCAGTTTTGAATACACCTCGTCCTTGGTTTTAAAATTTCGCAAAGCATAGTCGCAAATGGCAAATGGGTGGATTTTAATGGGTTGTTGAACCTCCAAATTGATATCATAAAACGAAAAGGGAACTGAAGTGCTTGCCCGGAACCCAAGATAATGGGTATACCCCAAAGAGTAGTCATCCGTAAACTCGGCTTCCACTAAATCCCTGTAGGTATAAGGCACAAACACCTTATTGTAACGCATGCGGGAGTATTTTACAGGCCTATTGATCAAATCGGACAACCTCTTTTTTTCCACCTTTAGCGTTTCTACACTTTCCCCTGCAGCCATAGAGGCACTGAGGGATACAATACTATAATCCGCGACCGACTTGATCAAATACCTAAATCGGTTTCTGTGGATTGATATGTTCTTATCATGGGTGGAGTAGTCCGCAAATTGAAAAAAGAACATGGTCCTGGCCTTAAACTTCTTGTGAATTTCCATCAAAGAAGAAAAATTATCGAATGGGTCTTTTTTAGGATTGAACCAGACCACTACCCTATTCCATATCCTTGATAGTTTAAAACGGGAAAAATCATAAAAAAAACCAGCCAAGGACCTTCCCAATCCCCTTAGCGCATAACAATGGGAAATGGTTACATTAATGATTGAGGTGAAGCGGTATTTCCTTTCTTTGATTTTGATATCCGGGAAGCGTTCCCTTAATACTTTAAAAAACTCTCGAACCCACAAATCCACAACCGGCATTTCCAGAAAACCACTTGTGAAAGCCAAACTGGTCTCCGGTGGAAATCTGCCCAATTGATCTTTTACATGGGGAAGGTACTCCTCGTACCTACTTAAAAGATAAAAACTGGCCGAAAAAATATCGAATGGAATGTTACTGCGGTCATCCGTTTTAAAGAAACATGGAATTCCTTCCCAGTCTTGTACCTTTATTTGAATATCATTAATGCCTTGCTCAAAAAGCAAATCGTTGGAGCGGATAAAAAACTCGTTTTGAAGCGCTTGTTTGGTATAGGTGATCTTTGGTCCCTGATGCTTTATAAAGTCCTCGACCTTTGTAGTAAATGAAACCTCAACACCCATCATTTGAACAAAGAGATGCCTCATGGTATAGGTGAGTCGGTTGGTAATCTTATGAGTGTAGATGAGCAGCATTGCTAGCTAAAATACGAAGTACGAAATTAGAAACATGAATATTGGGAACACGAAAATAGGATACTTAAGCTTAATATTTCTAACTTCCGGTTTTTCTACAAATATCTCCTCTGGTACCTGAAATTTTTCAAAGAATTCCCTCATCGGCAAAACTGTAATAGGTGTTTTGGGAAATAATAAGATGATCCAAAACCTTAATATCCAAAGCTGTCCCGGCATTTTGCAGTTTTTTGGTAATCTCCTTATCCGATCGACTAGGCCTTAAAGTACCCGAAGGATGGTTATGTGCCAATAAACACCCAACAGCTCCCTGTTCCAAAGCATGTTTCATCACCAATCGAACATCCACCAAAGTTCCCGTCATTCCCCCTTTACTCAGCTGTTCTTTATGCAAAACCTTATTGGCATTATTTAGGTATACAATCCAAAACTCTTCATGGGGCAACTCTCCAATCAAGGGCTGTAGGAGTTCAAAGGCATCTTTACTACCATTTATTTTATTGGTCCTTTGAGCTTCTTCCCCCCTTCGTCGCCTACCCATCTCTAGGGCAGCGGCAATGGTAATCGCTTTGGCTTCGCCAATACCTTTAAATTTCATTAACTGTTTAACCGAGAGTTTTCCCAATTCATTGAGATTGTTACCAACTGAAGCCAAAATGCGTTTGCTCAGCTCCACGGCACTCTCATCCCTAGAACCTGAGCCTATGAGAATGGCAATCAGTTCTGCGTCGGACAGGACATTGCGGCCCTTCCGTAACAATTTCTCACGTGGCCTATCGTCATCCGCCCAATCCTTAATGGAAAATGATGTTGGCTTTTCTTGCATCCTTAAATATAGTTGTATCGCACCGGTTTTATACTATTGTTTTATTGGAATTTAAGGTCGCCTATTTGTATTTTGTAGAAAATTGGATCTTATGAAATCTCTTTTTGATGTAGCTGCCTACGAAGAAATCGTAAACCGTATCGGAAAAATGAATGCCGAAACCCAGCCTTATTGGGGCAAAATGAACGCTGGACAGATGATGCGCCATTGCCAATACCCTTTGGAGATCGCATTGGACAAAAAAACGTTGCCGAAACCCAATTTGATTATGGGTCTATTAATGAAGTCCTTCAAAAAAAGTATGTACAATGATACTCTTTGGAAGAAGGGTATGCCTACTGCAAAAGAGTTTAAGGTGGAGGATGAAAGGGATTTTTCCAAGGAAAAAAAGGCCTTGACCACATTAATCAACGATTTTTATGCCACCAAAAACCAAAAAGAAAGAAAGCCCCACCCAGCCTTTGGTTTCTTTACCTACGACCAATGGGGGCAAATGCAATACAAACATTTGGATCATCACTTAAGACAGTTTGGGGTTTGAGTCTCCAATTGGTAAAATCTTATAGGATCGTACACATTTATTGTCCAAATTTTCTAATTTCAGCTATAAGCGTTTTAGTATGAATAGAATAGTCTTACTGCTCATGTTGCCTGTTTTGAGCCCTTTTAGTTTAGGCGCCCAAACTTCTAGTTGTACGTGTTGCGAAGCATCCCACGAACAATTTGACTTTTGGATAGGGGATTGGATCGTCAAGGATACCACAGGAACTACCGTGGGGGAAAACCGTATCACTAAAATTGAAGGGGGCTGTGTAGTAAAAGAACAGTGGACGGGCACCTCCGGAACCACGGGTACCAGTATGAACTATTTCGACAAATCAGACATGTCATGGAACCAGCTATGGCTTGATAATGGTGGAAATCAACTTCAATTGAAAGGTCAATTTCAAGAAGGGAAAATGGTTCTTCGGAGTGAAGTAATCAGCACCCAGAATCCCAATTATTACAATCAAATTACCTGGTCAAAAAACGACGACGGCACCGTAACGCAGTTGTGGGAAGTTCTTAGTTCATCCAATAAACCTCTGAGAATCCTTTTTAAGGGAATTTACCATAGAAAAAAGTAGTTCCTCTCCTACCTAAAAAAAACCGCTATTACTTTTCTTCATCTGATTGCATCACTTTTTGCTCAATTCTTGCACGGGTATCGTTTGGACTTCGGTCCTCTTCCATAATAACATTTGAAACCCCTATCATGACCGCAACAAGCGCCATATAGCCCATTCTTCTTAGATACTTTGACCGCTTCCGCAAAAAAATATGCAATCCCATAGCATAACTACGCTCAAAAGTGGTGCCAATTGATAAAACTGACAACTTTTCGCTTTTATCATAACCTATACATTCATCAATGCCCAAAAAGGCCCTAACTTCTGTAACAAAAGACCAGAACCTATCGTCAAACCCGTAACAGCAAAAACTGCAAAAACATGAAACCCATCCATCCTTTCCAAGTCCTCTTCGTCCTTCTTTCCCTATCCATTTTTCCATATGGTTTGCATGCTCAAAGCGATATCAATGCAATAGACAAGATATTATCGGAAAAGTACATCGAGGCGGAACCTGGGGCCACTGCTCTAGTCTATCGCAAAGGGGATGTCATTTTTAGAAAGGGATTTGGCCTCGCCAATTTGGAACTTAATGTGCCCATGCGTCCTGAAAATGTGTTCGAAATAGGTTCCATTACCAAACAGTTTACGGCCGTCGCCATTTTAATGTTGGAGGAACAGGGAAAGCTTAGTATTACCGACGAAATCACCAAATTCATCCCGGATTATCCCACCCATGGAAAATCCATAAGCATACACCATTTGCTCAATCATACTTCCGGCATCAAGAGTTATACGAGTATACCCTCTTTTAGGGAAAATGCCAGGGTAGATATGAGTCCAACAGAATTGATGGATGTCTTCAAGAATGAACCCATGGATTTTGAACCAGGAGCCCAATTTCTATACAACAATTCTGGATATATTTTGCTTGGCCATATCATTGAGGTGGTGACGGAGGACACCTACGAGAATTTCATCCAAAAAAACATATTCGAACCATTGGGCATGGAAAATTCCTATTATGGAAGTCACAAACGAATCATCGACAACAGGGCATATGGTTATCAAAAAGACGGGGATACCTTCGTCAATGCCGATTATTTGAGCATGACCCTCCCCTATGCCGCCGGTTCGTTGATGTCCACCATAGACGACCTTCTTAAATGGCAATTGGCCCTGAACAACTATAAGCTTATCTCCAAGGAAAGCTATGAAAAGGCCATCAACGGTTCTACCCTGAACAATGGGGACGAAATAGGTTATGGCTATGGATTGCGGAAAGGAACCACTCAGGGCACCAAAAGCATTTCGCATGGGGGTGGTATTTTCGGATATACCACAATGGGGGTTTATTTGCCGGAGGAAGACATTTTTGTATCCATACTTTCCAATTGCAATTGTAACTCTCCAAGTGATGTGGCCGTAAAAATAGCTGCCATTGCGATGGGAAAACCCTTCCCAAGTATACAAGATGCCATTACCCTAAATGAGACTGAAATGAGTAGATGGACAGGGTCTTATGAGTTTCCTAGCGGCGCTATTAGATATGTAACCATGAAAGATGGTAAAATCTACAGCCAAAGGGATGACGGACAAAAATTCGAAATTTTCCCATTGGCCCCAGACCATTTTATCTTTGAGGATGGGACCATTTCCTACAAGTTTTCGATGGTCAATGGGAAGAAACAGGCCCTATTCACCTCTGGTGAAGCTATTGTAGGTCATGAAATTGACAAAACCCCACCGTCCGATAAAGTTGTGATTGAACTCCCTTCGGAAACACTGAACCAATATATGGGGAAATACGAACTACAACCTGGTTTTATTATTGAAATAACGGTGGAAAGTAATCAAATTTTTGCCCAAGCCACAGGGCAACCCAAACTTGAGATTTTTGCAGAAAAGGAAGACCATTTCTTTTTAAAGGAGGTTGCGGCGCAATTGGTATTTAAACGTTCAGATGATAAGAAAGTGACTGGAGTTACCCTATTGCAGGGGGGACAGGAAATGTCTGGTAAAAGAACCGATTGAAACTATAATGGCGGTGGTAGCTATTGTATTAATTCACAGACTTTAGGAAGGTCCAGCCCTCCATAATTTCCCGAACTCATCAACAATAAGGCAGTGTTCTTTAAACTTTGGGAGAAAAGGAACTCTTGAAACAACTTTGGGTCAGTAAAG
>JANQQQ010000039.1 GCA_028284935.1 Croceivirga sp. | reverse complement strand
TTCCGAGCCCTGGTCGTCCATGATTTTGACCATCGCATTCCGCTCTGGATTGGGAACGTCCTGCTCAAATTGAAACACACGTGTCAGCAGTACTTCGTGCGTTGCCGTCTCATCCGTGATCAAGGCATCCACCACAAGAACGCTCTCCAGGGTTTCGGCCTGGATTTCTCCGTTGAATTCTTCCACACAGCCCAATACAACGAAAAAGACTGCACCCAGAATAGGGGTTGCCCATATAAACCATAGTCTTCCCTTCCTCATAGCTTTGTACATTTCATCATAATCATTCCGTCCAAAATTCGGGTACCACGTTGCTGCCAAACACCCTGCAATCACCACAACCCAACGGCTTTACCAAATAAGGGGCAGCTCCCCCCAAACCTTCAGTTCTTAACCATTCCTCATAATCCCCATTCTCGGCGTGATAGGCATATAAACCTGCCAAAATACCATCTATTAAGGGAGAATTGCCATTTCCATCAATGATGAATCCATCGCCATTGGGGTTAGGTGTAAAATGGAATCCTTCGGGATATAAGGGAGGGGCCCCAGTTGCACAATTCATAAAATAAGGGGGCAAGGGTTCCCCTGAAAAAAGCTCTTCATAATCAAAGAATAGCCGCTTTTCACTATACGAACTCAACTCAAAGTATCCCAAAACCGAAGCCACAGAATTACTCGCACTGATATTGCCTTCAAGCAATCCAGGTTGCACCGCACTGAATACCGTTTCAATACTTGAAAAATCCTGTAATGTTTCATAAAAGGAATTTGCACCCAATGCATGGTGGTACTGCTTAACCAAAATGCTATAGCGATGTGAAATAAAGGAGTTGTTGCGACTCAAAAACCTGACCTCAAAATCATCTATTCCCCCATTACTCAAACCCTCGGTTGAAGTAAGGATTAAATCCTTGGAATGGTTTGTACCATAACAGACCCTCGATTCTTCGGTCCTCGGTTTTGTAAGTACCTCCCAACCGTCACCATCATTGATATCATAATCTATTTCACCCCATTCAAAAGGATTAAAGTCAGGGGCAATAATTTTATATGTTTCCTCATACTCATATCTGAAAAATTCTGGTTGTCCGGAGTTTGGTGCATTGTCAAGAACAATGGCAATCCCTTCCAAACCGGTATTATTGGTTCTACGAATGGTCTGTACTTCGCCTATTTCCACGGCTTCAGGAACCTGTTCAAAATCAGAAGCATAACTAACACCATCTTGGGTTGTTATTTGAAGTTGATAGGTTTCTCCTGCCAAGAGCTGCATGGCCGCATCAGTGGTATACATTCCCGGTAGTACTTCATTAAAGGATATGGTAGCTCCGTCATTGCGTACTAGGGTCACCTGTGCATTTCGTTCAGGTGCGGGAACGGAGTCAAATTCAAAGGTACGTGAAAGGTATATGGATTGGGATTTTACCTGATCCGTCAATCTTGCATCAATAACCAGAACGCTCTCAAAGGTATCAACTTGGATTTCACCGTTGAATTCTTCCACACAGGAAATACTAAGGGCTACCAAAAGGCACTTCACTAAAAACCCTAAGTTTCTTTTCGATTTCATTATTCATAGCACTTAAAATCCTAAAACTTAAAATTATACGTGATGGAAGGTATGGGAATTGCAAAAATGGAACTTTGCAATGCCCTGACCTCCCCATCTTCCGTTACAAAAAACACCGAATAGGGATTATTTCTCCCTAGAACGTTATATACCGATATGGTCCAAAAACTGTGGGCCAACTTGTTCTTTTTATGGTTACCCTCGATATTGATGCCCAAATCCAATCGGTAGAAATCCGGAATCCGGAATTCATTACGGTCACTGAAGGCCACAAAATCAGCATTATTGAACCGGAACGTACCAATAGGAAAGGTAACCGGTCTACCTGTTTGATAGACGAAGTTGGCCGAGAAACTGTAGCGTTTGGTTAACTTATAATTCGCAATCAAACTCACATCATGGGGTTTGTCAAAATTAGAGGGAAAGAATTCCCCTCCATTAATTCGTTCTTCACTGAAAGGACTGTCAAATCGATATAAAGATCTCGCATAGGTATATCCCAACCATCCATTGAGTTTTCCCCTATTCTTTTTAATCAAAAATTCAACTCCATAGGCTTGCCCATCACCCTGCAATACTTCCGTTTCAACATTTTCATTGAGGAAAAGGTCGGCACCGGTTTTAAAATCAAGCACGTTATCCATTTCCTTGTAGTAGCCTTCCAAGCTCACTTCAAACATATTGTCATTAAAGTTTTTATAGAACCCTAACGACGCTTGATAACCTGTTTGTGGTTCAATGTTCAAATCAGAAAGCTTCCAGGTGTCAATGGGAGATACCGTAGTATTATTGGTCAAGGTATGGATGAACTGATATGAATTGTTGAAACTGGCCTTGACGGAGAAGTCAGGAGCCAATAAATAACGTAAGGCCACCCGTGCTTCGGGTCCGCCATAGGTTTCAATGACCTCGCCGCTTCCATAACTGATGGTATCTTGTACCGTAGCCTCATTTCTAGGTTGCCCCTCCACGTAGGTCCTTTGGGTTCCAGAGCCCAAAGCGGCAAAAAAGGCATACCTCAGGCCCAAGTCCAGACTTAATCTATCGGTCAATGCAATTTCATCACCCACAAATAACGCTCCTTCCACTGCTTGTTCCTCATCAATAAAAACTGGTGCAATATCAGAGTTGCCGCCCACGGGCTCAATACTTCCAGGGTTTACGGAATACAACTTGGCAGAAAGGCCGTAGTCCAAAGAATGTTTATCATTAAGTCGGGTATTCAATTTGTACTTCAGTTCCGTTTCATTGATACTGTAGTTCAGGTCAAAATCAGTATTCGCCTCCCCATCAAAATCAATTCCAAAACGATAATCACTGTTGGCAAGCATCAATGCTCCAACGGTCTTTTCACTGTGCCTATGGTCCCACCTAATGGATGCCAGACGATTGGTGTAGTTGTATAATGAATCAGAGGTGATACTAAAATCATCCCTGCTGAAATACGCCGTTCCCTTGATTTCACTATTTTCATTAAACCGGTGATGGTATTTGGCTATGACATCAAAAAACGACGCCTGACTGTTATTGAGGGACTCTTCATCCAACGAACGTAAAATCCAATCAGCATAAGCACCACGTCCCCCAACCACGAGGGATGAAGTATCTTTTTTTACCGGGATTTCAAGGGCCAAATTTCCAGTGACCGGTCCAATGGAACCTTCACCTGAAAACTTCTCCACATTACCGTTTTTTGTTCTAATATCGAAAACGGAAGACAAACGCCCGCCAAACTCCACCGGCACGCTGCCTTTGTAAATATCAGCTCCCTCCGTGGTAAACGGATTCAGTGCCTGAAAAATGCCAAAAAAATGCGTGGGATTGTAAATGACCGCATCATCGAGCAATACTAAGTTCTGGTCGGTCTTACCTCCACGTACATTTAAGCCCGTAGCCCCTTCCCCAGCCGATGAAATACCGGGCAAGGCCTTGGCGACTTGAAGCAAATCCCGCTCACCAAGCACCAAAGGGATATTCTTCGATTCTTCCAAATCAATAGTCTCCGTACCAGTACTGGTTTCCTGTACATTACTAATGGCATCGGCCTCTACGGTAACTTCTTCCAATTGTTGTAGCCCTTCTTCCATGGCCAAATCAAGGGTACCATCATTATACATCATAATTTCCCGCTCCATATCTTCAATGCCCATAGCGGTCGCGGATATTACATTATAACCTGATGGTAGTTCAATGGTATAATTTCCATTTTCATCGGTTACGGTCACCAAGTTGGAACCCAATAAACGAATGGCCAAATCAGGCACAGGTTCCCCATTGCGTTGATTTGTGACCTTTCCCCTGAGTTGATAACTAGGTCTCAAATCACTGTTGTTGGCCTTCCCAATTCTTACGATGGGATATTCCCTTGCTGTTCTCCTGGTATTCTCGACAAAAAATGCAGGAGGTGGCCTGCTGTCGGTTACTATTTGGATGGTTTCGGTACTGAGGGAATCAGGCCTACCAAAGAAAAAACGGGGTAGCTCGTCATAAATAACGGTATTCTGTAATAAAATGACCCGCTTTTCATCTTCCAAAACATAATAGTTCAAGTTGGTGTTAACTAGAATCGCATCTAAAATTTCCAAAATGCTTCCTTCTTGGTTTTGGTCCATGACCCGTTGACCGGCCAGCCAATCCTCGATAAAAAATAACTGGTAACCCGTTTTGGCTTCGATATTCAAAAGCACTTCCTTTAGGGCGGTTCCTTGGGTAAGAGCGCTATCTTGGGCACTGGACCAAAAAAAAGTCAGCCCTAGAAGAACAAAGAACACTCTATGGGAAAGTAACGACCTTTTTGGCCGTTCAATCTCTTTTCGCATAGCAAATTGAATTAGTCTCCTGTAAGTTAGGAAAAGTTTTTTTTGATTTCCAACAAAACGGACTTTACACACACTTTTGGGCCTAAATACGGTATAATTTAACCCAAAGCCGAAATAAAAAAGCATGAAATGTATCCCAAAAAAGGAATTGGGACTATTTTTTGGCTATGAAAGTCAGCACATCCTCAGAAGTCGAGACGATTTCTTCTTCATTCATCATCATCTTTCGATACCTTCCATTGATGTACATCTCCGCTTGATCTTTATAATGCTTGCTCAATGGATTTCCAGACTGGCCTGTAGGCAGAATACTGATGCTATTTTCAATATCCGAAAAATCAATGATCCGTCGGGTGGAAGGAATGCTACTCACCTTGTATCGTCCATCATCCATGGTCCAAAACCCTTGATTATTTAAGGTTCCTGAGGTCCCTGAGGACGGGAAGGGTCCCACGGTAAAATACTTCTTAAGGGAAGGTACCCTGCCAATGGGGTGGTCATGTTCCAAATAATGCACCCTATCCCATGTCCAATTTTTCCAGTTAGAACCCAGTTCATCAGATAGCTGTTCCCACGAATCCAGAAATGCCCTATTGATGACATCAGCCTTGGTTTCCTTTTTATTGGAAGTACTAACATCATCCCACCATTTGGAAGAAGCATTGGGAAATACTTTTCTTAATTTCAGCTGAACGCTGTATGACTCGTATTCTTCAAAAGAGGGGAATTCATCTGAAAAGAGATTGATATGGATGTTTTCCTCCATTTTTTCGAAGAACACCGCGCCTACACTACTTAAGTCAAAATTGCCTTCCCAAGCCTTGATTTCATCCAAATAAGCCAATTGCTCTGCCGAAAGACCCTTTAAATACAATTCCTTAAGGCAATCAACGATAAAATCAGTTGCCGTCCTCAACGTAATATCATTCGCCATTTGTGCCATGTCATCTTTTGTCCAACCTTGATTCTTACCTTCCATAAGGTCAATTATCCTTCCTGCCCTTCGACTGGAGTTTGCAAAATAACCTGGGACGTACATTCCGGCCGTTGAATCCGGTTGGTTGTTGGCGGAATAGACATAATTCCAAGGGGGATTGATTGTTTTTGGGTTATGCTCAAAATCAAGGTACTCCACGGGATCATCTTCACCACTGGCACCATCCAAAATAAATTTAGTGCTGGTACTGTTCGGCATCCGATATAGTTTTGCCGTACCCCACCATGCAATATTTCCCTTGGCATCGCCATACATTACGTTAAGTCCAGGGGCATGTATATCGGGAAGGGACGTACTAAATTCCTCCATCGTTTTGGCATGGTTGATACCGTACAGCCCCTGTATCAATCGATTCTCAAACTGGGTAAACAACCAATGCATACTTACCAAACGCTCTCCCTCTACCCTAGTTCTATTGGCATAGTTGGAGTTGACAATAGGTCCACGATGTGTTTTTTTGTACTGAAACGCTACGGGTCCAACATCCTTTACTTGTATCGTCTTTGTGACATATTGGAATTTTTGCCAATCATCTTTGTACCGATATAAGGTGGTATCCGTAGGATGTTGTTCTTCATAGTAAAAATTGGTGTCGTCATTGGCCAACATGGTAAAGCCGTGCGCCATGGTTCGATCATGTGATAACAAAGGAAATGGAACTCCTGCCAAGTAATACCCATATTTCTCATATTTGGGAGTAACTAGGTGGGCTTCGTACCATACGGAAGGTTGTGCCTGTGAAATATGAGGGTCATTTTCAAATAATACTTTACCGGTAGCCGTTTTCTCGGGAGCCAATACCCAACTGTTGCTTCCATGGAATTCAGGAATGGGCAGGTGTATCAAGGCCTGTGCAATTCGTTTATGAATGGCTGCCAATTCCGTTCTTGCCGTATCCCTGTGAACAGGAATTTTAATTTCCTGGGATGGGTCATTTTCAAAAAGCTCCTTGGTGTAAGAGGAATCCAATACATGCAACAAATTTGTATTAACAATATCCCTTGCCCCTTTATTAAAGGTGAAGCCCATATAGGCTACGGCATTATAAACGTCCTTTAAATCAAACTTTTGTTTTTTAAGTCCGGTAAGATAGAACTCAACAGGGGTAGGTCCTTTTTCAATAAACTGATTAATACCGTCCAAGTAGGCATTGGCCAAAACAACACTGGGATGATTCCTATCCAAATTGGCTAAGGCCCTATCGTTATGATCATCAATGCCCAATGAGAGAAAGAATTTGTCCGTCTCCAAGGTCAATGCTCCAAAAATTTCCGATAACCTTCCTGAACCAGCCCTTCTAAGCAGTTCCATCTGCCAGAGTCGGTCCTGTGCATGCACATATCCTAAGGTTCTAATGGCATCTTCCTCATTATCAGCATAAATATGGGGAACGCCGTAGGTGTCAAAATAGACTTCAACGCTGTTTGAAATATGCTTCAATTCCTCTTCCCCTTCGTAGTTAGGGGTAAGACTGTTTAGAAAAATAAAAAAAGCAAGGATTAGAATAGCCAACAGGCATAATAGGCCTAGAAGGACTCTTTTGAGTCGTCTCATGGGGAATTTTTGCTTGGTTATTCCCTAAAAATACTTATTTCATACTTAACTGATACCTTTCAAGACCTGATTTTAGCCATTCTTCGTAGGTATCAGTATCGACATACTGAACAGCACTGTTCAGTACTTCCAAATCCGGTGAAAGCAAAACGTAATACGGTTGGGATGCCGCATTGAAGTTAATGGTCTGAAAAGTACCCCATTTTTGACCTATAGTCTTAATGGTCTTAATGCGACCGGATTCATATTGAAAACTAAATTGTTTTTTCTTGGGCAACTCCTTCCTGTCATCCACATAAAGCGATATCAATACATAATCATCCCTAAGCATTGGATATATACTGGGGTCACTCCATACATTTTCTTCCATCCTTCGGCAATTCACACAGCCCCAACCCGTAAAATCAAGTAAAATAGGCTTATTTGTCTGCTTTGCCACAGCAACACCCTCGTCAAAGTCCTTAAAGCAATCCAAACCTAAAGGGCAATTGCTTTTGGTATTCTTAATGGAATAAAAATCTGGTGGTGGGAAACCGCTCAATCCTTTTAAGGAAGCCATATTTATGAGCCCAAGAACAAGATAAAGGGCAAAAGCTGTGCTCAAAACACCCATGAGCTTTCTCCCTGGCGATAGCTTTTGTTTTGGACCATCATGCGGAAAACGAAAAATTCCGAAAAGGTACAGTGCAAGCAGGACAAATAGTACGATCCAAATGCCCAAGAAAATTTCCCTTTTTAGCAACCCCCAGTTCCCTACCAAGTCGGCATTGGATAAGAATTTAAAAGCCAAGGCCAGCTCTAAAAAGCCCAATACCACCTTGACTGTGGTCATCCAACCACCTGATTTCGGCAAAGAGTTCAACCAGGTTGGGAATAGGGCAAAAAGTGCAAATGGCAGTGCCAAAGCCAAACCAAATCCAGTCATCCCAATGGTCAAATTGGTCGCCACACTTCCTTCTGCCAATGTGGTACTTCCCAATAGCCCCCCTAAAATAGGGCCTGTGCACGAAAAGGATACAATGGCCAGCGTCATAGCCATGAAAAAGATGCCCAGTACCCCACCAACTTTGGTTGAAGCACTGTCCAATTTGTTTGCCCATGAACTGGGAAGGGTCAACTCATAGTAGCCAAAAAAGGAAAAGGCAAAAAAGACGAAGATGAGAAAGAACAATAGATTTAACCAGACATTGGTTGCAATAGTGTTGAGGATTTGGGAATCCACGGAATCAAATAGATGAAAGGGAAGGCTCAATAAAAAGTAAATGAGCACAATAAAAAAGCCATATAACAATGCATTCTTGATTCCTTTGGAGCGATTGCCGGTATGCTTCGTAAAAAAGGACACAGTGAGCGGTATCAATGGAAAAACACAAGGGGTAAGCAGGGCAATAAGCCCTCCTAAAAAGCCCAATCCAAACAACATCCATAAATTATTGGCAGCCGATTTTTGATTGAGGGAGCCTTCACTAAGCTTGAATTTGTTCTTTAAATCCAGTTGAAGGGCCTTGGTCATGGCAAGACTCTTTTCATCCAGTTCCTTGGTTTCCAAAACCACTTCTCCCCCATCTAGGGAAAGGGTAAAAACCTCTTCTTTTAATACACAGACCTCTTTACAGATTTGATAATAAAGAATAGCCTCTATTTGTTTAACGTCTTTGTTGAGCAGTCTGATCTTTTGCTTAAAAAGCGCCCTATCCTTAAAAAAGGTCTCTTCAACGTCAAAGACTTCAGTGTACTTCTTGTAGGTTTTTCCCTCCTCGGTTTTTCCCAATAATTCATAGGTTTCCCCAGCCCCAACAAACTCAAATTCGCTGGGCATGGACCCACCTTCTGCAGTATATAGGGAGTAAATGAACCATTCCCTGTAAATATCAGCTTTGAAAACCAGTTCGTACTCTCCTGCCGACAACTCATTGACCTCATGGCTCCACACCGCAGGATTTTGGTCACTCTGGGCAGTTATGGAAAATATTGAAATAAAAGCCAGTGCTAAAACAAAAATGTATTTCATATAAGCCATGAAATCTTTAGTATCTCTTTGGTTTGTTGGTCCACCTTGAACCTGGCATCCATTCGTTTTCCCAAAACCCATACAATATCGGTATTGGAGCAAAGCAGCCACTGTTCTTCTTTTTGAAGGGTAGAATACTTCCCATCCTTAAAAAATTTGGAGAGCTTTTTCTTCCCATTCATTCCTAACGGATAAAAATAGTCGCCAATTTTCCATTTCCTTAATTTTAACGGATAGTTTAACTTTTCCTTATCAACATAAACGATGTTTGATGAGTTGATATCCCAAACATCAACTTTTTCAATCTTTAAATGAAGCGGGGTATCCCATTCCCCATCGATGTCTTGCAGTTCATATTCATCAGAGAATGGCTGGGTCAAAGGTGTTAAGATCAAGTACTCCCTGTTTTTTATGATGCGGTGTGATTTTGACCGTATCTCCTTTCCGCTTTGGGCTTCCAACAAGTCCACCAAGTCTTTCCATTGTTTAATGCCAAACGATTTGAATAACAGGAACAAATATCCTGGTAGGGGTTGGAGCTTCTTCAATGCAGCAATGGAAATCCGATAACCTTCTTGAGATGGCAAGAGTAGTCTGGATGTAAGTTCAGCGCCAAAATCATTTAGTAGTTGACTACTATACCTTAGATATTCCTGTGTGCGTTGAAAGTTGGACAAAAAAGACGGATTAATTCCCTCCAATTTTGGAACTATTTCATGACGTATTCTGTTCCTAAGGTATTTAAGTTCCGTATTGCTATTGTCCTCCCGCCATGAAATCCCGGCGGATGCTGCATAATTCAGAATGTCCTCCTTTGCAAAGGGCAATAAAGGCCTAACGATGTTCCCATTCAAAGAAGGGATACCGGTCAATCCGTCCAGTCCCGTACCTCGGAAAAGATTAATTAAAAAAGTTTCAAGATCGTCATCGGCATGGTGGGCGGTAAGCACGTAATCAAACCCTTCTTTTGTAATCAACTCTTGGAACCAAGCATAACGTAAATTTCTCGCCTTAAGTTGAATGGATCCTTCTTCCTTCTTCAAATCGAAGGTTTTTGAAAAAAGTTGTCTGTCATTTTCCAAGGACCATTTTTCAACCAATGCTTCATCCAAATCCGAGGCGCTCCCCCTAAGCTTATAATTGCAATGGGCCAAAGCAAAGGAATAACCACTTTCCTTGGCCAAATGGGCAAGTACCATACTATCCGCTCCTCCGCTGCAGGCAATAAGCAGTTTCCTTTCCTTAATAAACGGAAAAGTACGGGCAATGTGGTGTTTAAATCTGTCCAGCACGGGACAAAAGTACGGTTTACAACATTTCTAGGAAGCTGGACAACGCATCACCATGACCTTTGGCCAATTCGTTGTTCAAAATCCCATTTTCACCGGTAAAGTTTTGTCCATAACTGGGCAGGGAAAATGTGGAAACGATTTCCGCCCCAAATCTGGGCAAGATGCTTTCAACTACCTCTATGGAACCCATACCTCCCCTTTTTCCCATTGATGTGGACAGTAGCAGCACTTTTTTATCCAGTAAAAATTTTCGCTCCAATCTGGAAAGCCAGTCCAAAAGATTTTTAAAATAAGCAGAGGGATTGCCGTTGTGCTCATTTACGGAAATTATTAAGGCATCTGATTTTTGAATGTCATTTTTAAGTTCAATCAAGGAATTGGAGTAACCTTCGTCTTTTTCAAGATCGGCACTGTACATGGGAAAGGGGTAATTGACCATATTTAACAAGCTAACCTCATGGTCCTTAATCAAGGAAACGGTATACTTTACTAATTGATAATTGATGGATGTGGAAGAATTACTGCCGGCGAATGCCAAAATCTTAGCCATAGAAATAATTGTTAGTAGAATTAGTAATAATCACTAAAAATCAATGAGTTGGGTGTTTTTTATCTAATTTTGCCTCCTAAAATAATCCAAATCCTTCTGGATTTCGAATATTAAGTGAATAAGTGTTTACGAAAGTGACCTCCAATAGGCTATTTTTTATAGACGCCATGCGTGCGTGGGCTATCTTAATGATGCTCCAGGGCCATTTTATTGATGGGCTTTTAGATCCTGTTTTCAGAAACCCTGAAAGTCCTATTTACACCACATGGCTCTACTTTAGAGGCATTACGGCACCTGTATTCTTTACGGTTTCAGGATTCATCTTCACTTATCTTTTGTTAAGGGCTCCTATACAGGGACGTTCAAATCCCAGAATACGAAAAGGAATTAAACGTGGATTACAATTGGTATTGATTGGATACGCCCTACGACTAAATCTATTTGGCCTTTTTAAAGGTGAGATTTACAATGGGTTCTATTTGGTGGACGTGCTACATTGTATAGGACTTTCCATTTTGGCCATAATTGGATTTTACCAATTGACCATCGGCAAGGGAAAATCCCTATTCCCCTTGGTTTTGGTTGCAACAACCCTATTGCTGTTTCTCTTTGAACCGCTCTACAAACAATGGTCGTTTTCATTTCTTCCTACAGGAATAGCAAACTATTTTACCAAGGCGCATGGGTCGGTGTTCACCATTATTCCATGGTTAGGATATACTACCTTAGGCGCTTCGCTTTCCATGCTTTTCATCCGATACAAAAATAGTAAGCACCTGTATCCCATAGCCATTGGGGGGGCTTTATCCATAGGTTTTGGGATGATTTATTATTCCTCCCCGTTATTTATGTCACTCTATGAGACTACGCAGATACGATTGTTTCAATTGGTGTATTCCAATAATTATTTATTTATACGACTGGGGGATGTTTTTGTGGTCTTTGCCCTTTTTATGTTGCTACGAAAGTTCTTAACCCATGTCACCTTTTTAAAAATTGGTTCCAATACCTTATCTATTTACGTAATTCACTTTGTTATCCTTTACGGCAGTTTTACGGGATTGGGGCTATACAAATTCTTTCATCACGAACTCACGCCTTGGGTGGTTGTGTCAGGGGCATTGCTATTTATGTTTTCCTGTACCTATTTGGCCTTGCAGTACGCTAAATACGAAGCCTCCCTAAAGGAAAAATGGGTAGGTGCATTATACTATTCAAAGGTGCAACTTTATCTGTATTGGAAAAAAGTATCCCCGATGGCCAGAGAGCAGTTGATTAAACTACGGGTATTGGTGTTGCGCCTTTGGGCTTCTGCCAAAAATTGATTCACCCTTTAGCGTTATCAAATATGGATAGGCCTATTGTCCGTTGCAGCCAAAGCTGCTTCCTTTACCGCTTCGGCGTACGTTGGATGGGCATGACTCATCCTGGCCATATCTTCGGCTGACGCCCTAAATTCCATCGCCGTTACCCCTTCTGTAATCAAATCTGCGCAGCGCGCACCGATCATGTGCACCCCTAATACTTCATCGGTATTTGCATCAGCCAAAATCTTTACAAAGCCATCAATATCCATACTGGCCCTAGCACGACCTAAGGCACGCATGGGGAATTGACCAGCTTTGTAGTCCACCCCGGCCTCCTTTAACTCTTCCTCCGTTTTACCAACTGCGGCAACTTCAGGCCAGGTATATACCACTCCTGGGATGAGGTTGTAGTTAATATGCGGTTTCTGCCCTGCTAAAATTTCGGCGACCATCGTTCCCTCCTCTTCGGCCTTGTGCGCCAGCATAGCTCCTCTAACGACGTCACCAATGGCGTAAATATTTGGTGCTGATGTTTGCAAATGGTCATTTACCTCAACCCTGCCACGTTCATCCAGCTTGACGCCGGCCGCTTCGGCGTTGAGTCCTGCCGTATAGGGTTTTCTACCTACCGAAACCAAACAATAATCTCCGTCAAACACAACCTCCTGCCCTTTTTTGTCGTCCGCCTTAACAATGACCTCGTCACCATTGCGTTCCACGGATTTTACCTTGTGGGATAAATGGAATTTTACTTTTTGTTTTTTCATCACCTTCATCAGCTCCTTGGATAATGCACCGTCCATTCCCGGAATTATTCTATCCATATACTCAATAACACTTACTTCAGCGCCCAGACGTTTGTACACCTGGCCTAACTCCAATCCAATGACCCCACCACCAATAACAATCATATGTTTCGGTATTTCAGGCAGTTTTAGGGCCTCTGTTGAAGTAATGATCCGTTCTTTATCAATTTCAATAAAAGGTAGCGTTGAAGGTTTTGATCCCGTAGCTATTATGGTGTTTTTGGCTTCAATGACTTCTGCCTTTCCTCCTGCAACTTTGATAGTAATGTGAGTGGCATCTTTGAAACTTCCCCATCCTTCAAAGACATCGATTTTGTTTTTATCCATCAGAAATTGAATCCCCTTCGTGGTCTGGTCCACTACGGCATCCTTACGCGAAATCATCTGTTTTAGGTTTACTTTTACCTCGCCCGGAATTTCAATGCCATGCTCCTCAAAATGTTTAACTGCCTCTTCATAATGATGGGAAGAATCCAACAAAGCTTTTGACGGTATGCAACCAACATTTAAACAAGTACCTCCCAATGTGGAGTATTTTTCAATAATGGCTGTTTTCATACCCAATTGGGCACATCGTATTGCTGCCACATAACCACCCGGACCGGAACCTATAACGGCCACATCATATTGACTCATATTGTAATGGGATTTTCTTAGATTGAAATTTCTTAAACGACCTCAAAAATACGAATGTTTTTTGGGAAGAATAACAGCATTAGGCCGGAGAAAGAGGAAATTTTACACCGGCATAGTAGCCCATCCACAGGCCAGATAGCATAGAAAAACTCAAAACGCTATCAAACCAAAAAGGGTTGGCCAGACTGTCACAACCCACAAACACAAAAACCTTGAGGAGAACGGCTGCCGAAAGCACAATATTGGGGTAATAATTATCCTGAAGCACTAATAAGGACGTTAAAAAACCGGTCACCAAACCGGCGGACCAGATACCCATGGTCTTAAGTGTCAATTGCAAACCCGTGGCACTGCAGAATGCAATATTCTTAAAGAGAACATCCTGGACAAGGGTGTTATACAGTAGTAGGGTAGATAACCCAATGAGTGTTGCAAAAATGGAAAGACCAAGGCGCAATTTTGGTTTCATTTGGTTGTGCTTTTTGATTGATATGATGAAACAACCTCAATTTAACCTCATTTCGTATGGGATGCTTTCCATTTTAACTTGGTTTTAGGTTAAACTTTCTTAAAGTAAAATGGCCGTGGTCTTTTTGACCTCATTGATTCCAAACGAGCTTTGTGTGCTTCCAATTTGATCAATTGCGGTTAGTTTATTGACCATAAACTCCCTGTAAGCCGCCATATCCGCCACATTTACCCGTAAAATGTAATCATAATCCCCACTCACATGATGGCACTCCTGTACTTCTTCCAGCCTTTGTATTTGTCTTTCAAACCGTAGGACATTGTCCTTGGTATGCTGTACCAATTTTACATGACAAAAAACGGTGAACGACTTTTTTACCGCTTTCTTATCTACCAAGGCCACGTAGCTTGTAATTACTTTTTCCTTTTCCAACTTGCGGATGCGTTCGAAAATAGCGGTTGTCGATAATCCCAATTCAACGGCATACGCCTTTGTGGTTCTTTTACAATTTTCCTGCAATAGGTTCAATAATCTCCTATCAATTTGATCCATAATGGTTTAGGATAATTTTCGTTTTTAAATCGGTTTAATAAAACTTTTAGAATTAAATTCTAAAATTTGTAATTTTTAAAAATTATAAATCTATATAAATAAAATTAACTTGAACTAAATATTACAAATATTGAATTTAGCAGTAAATAAAGTACAATGGACAATACATCAGCACAAAAACTACAGGACCTACATTATTTTGGGGAATTTGGGGGTGTGAACCCATCCATTTCTGATTCCTCCACCTATACATTTCTATCAGCTAAAACCATGTTCGATACCTTCGAGGGAAATACCGAAGGTTGTTATTTGTACAGTAGGCATTCTTCCCCATCCAATCTTTATTTAGGGGAGGCCCTAGCCGCTCTGGAAGGTACGGAAACGGCCAATGTTTATGCCTCCGGGATGGGCGCGATTTCCGCGGTCATTATGCAACTTTGTAATGGAGGGGACCATATTGTGAGCAGCCGTACCATTTATGGTGGTACATATGCCTTATTGAAAAACTTTTTGCCCAAGTTTTCCATTACAACGGCATTTGTGGACATCACTGATTTGGAAAACGTTGAAAAGAATATTTCCGAAAACACTAAAATGATTTATTGTGAGGCCGTTAGTAACCCACTATTGGAGATTGCGGATATTCGAGCGCTCTCCCAACTGGCCAAAAAGTATAACATCCCTTTGGTCGTAGACAACACTTTTTCGCCACTCAGTATAAGTGCCGCCCAACTTGGAGCCGACATTGTGATTCATAGCCTTACCAAATTTATTAACGGAGCCAGTGATTGTGTGGCCGGCGCCGTATGTGCTTCAACAGATTTTTGCTTAAGCCTTAAAGATGTTAATGATGGGGCCGGAATGCTATTTGGCAGCACCTTGGACAGTCTTAGGGCTGCCTCCATCCTGAAAAATATGCGAACCCTTCACATTCGAATAAAGAAGCACAGCGAGAATACACTTTACCTAGCCAGAAAATTCCAGGAAGATGGTCTTAAGGTGGCCTACCCTGGTCTAGCTTCGCATTCCGGACATCAAATCATGGCGGGTCAAATGAATCCGGAGTACGGTTTTGGGGGCTTGATGACCATCGATGTGGGCACTTTGGATCAGGCCAATGCACTTATGGAATTAATGCAAAAGGAAAATCTTGGATACTTAGCGGTTAGTCTCGGTTTTTATAAGACCCTGTTCAGTGCTCCGGGTACCTCCACCTCTTCTGAGATTCCTTTGGAAGAACAGGAGGAGATGGGCCTTACCGACGGTTTAATCCGTTTTTCCATTGGGCTCGACAACACTATTGAAACTACCTATCAAAAAATGAAAAAGTGTATGGGACAGCTTGGGATTCTTGGTCCTAAAACGGCCCAAATGGCCTAGGGGAAACCTTCCGCCGTTTGCACAACAGATACCAATGTTGTAATATTAGGCTTGCACAACTGCGTAGCCTATGAGCCAAAAGACCAAAAAACCAAAGTATCGGGAAAACGAAGAAGTAGTTGAAAATAGGGAATTGAATATTTGGGAAGCTTTGATTCCGGTGATTGCTCTGGTAGGAATGTTGGCCTACAACGTATATGTTTTTGGGGATGACGCTTTAAGTGGTTCCAATCAGTTTATTCTTCTCATGGGTGGAGCTGTTGCAGCTACGGTAGGCTTTTTCAATAAGGTCTCCTATAAACAAATGATTGCCGAAGTAGCGGAAAACGTCCGTTCCACCACTGGCGCCTTGCTCATCCTTTTAATGGTAGGTGCTTTGGCCGGGACGTGGCTGGTCAGTGGCATCATTCCCGCTATGGTCTACTACGGTCTTCAAATATTGAACCCAACCATTTTTCTAGCGGCCTGTGTTATTATTTGTGCCATTATCTCCATCGCCACGGGGAGTAGTTGGACCACGGCTGCCACAGTGGGGATAGCCTTGGTGGGTATTGGGGAGGCATTGGGCATTTCAATGGGTATGACAGCGGGGGCCGTGCTCTCGGGAGCTTACTTTGGTGATAAAATGTCCCCTTTGAGCGACACCACAAATTTGGCCCCAGCCATGGCAGGTGGTGAATTATTCTCCCATATACGCTATATGACCTGGACCACCATACCCACGATTTCCGTAACACTCCTGGTTTTCATCATCATCGGATTGAGTCTTGACACCTCGGGCGTAGCCGATACAAGTGCCATTTTAAGTACCATAGATGCTACTTTTACAATCAATGGATGGCTTTTCCTGGTACCTGTTGTTGTCATTCTTCTTATTGTGAAAAAGGCGCCTCCCCTTTTGGGGTTGTTGATCGGGACATTGTTGGGAGGGGTTTTTGCCCTTTTGTTTCAACCGGATTTGGTAGCCAAATTGGGAGGGGGGGAACTATTGGATTTTTCAACGGGATACAAAGGAATTCTCAACGCGATAACGGTGGACACCCATATAGAAACTTCGGATCCCGTTCTCAATGATTTATTTTCCTCCGGAGGAATGGCCGGAATGTTGGGCACCATTTGGTTGATTGTCTGCGCTATGGTCTTTGGAGGTATTATGGATGGTATTGGGGCGCTACAGCGCATCACCAAATCATTATTGAATTTGGCCAAAACTACTTTTGGCCTTTTCGCAAGTACCGTGGGAAGTTGTCTGGCACTGAACGTCACCGCATCAGATCAATATTTGGCCTTGGTGGTCCCTGGAAAAATGTTTTCCAAGGCCTATGCGGAACGTGGGTTGGCCCCTGAAAACCTAAGTAGGACTTTGGAAGATTCAGGAACGGTGACCTCGGTTCTGGTTCCATGGAATACCTGTGGTGCTTACCATAGTGGGGTTTTGGGTGTTGCGGTTGGCGATTATTTCCTTTATGCCATATTCAATTGGTTAAGTCCTTTCATGACATTGTTTTTTGCCGCCTTCAAGATTAAAATAAAACAATTGGTCCGTCCCGAGGAAGCCTAAAAATTCAAATCCATTTTTTACCTTCGCATTGACGTATTCCCAACATGACATCATTGGGATACGATACGTTTAAATCTTTCATTTTTAATCTTAAACTTGCAATACAATGGCTACAGTAACCTTAAAAGGAAGCGAAATACACACCTCGGGAAATCTTCCTGCCAATGGCAGTAAGGCTCCCGACTTTACCCTAATAAAAAATGACCTAAGTACCGCATCCTTATCGGATTATAATGGACAAAAAGTAGTTTTAAATATTTTCCCCAGTATCGATACCGGAACTTGTGCGCAATCGGTTCGTCAGTTCAATCAGGAAGCTGCTGAACTTGACAATACCAAAGTGCTCTGTATCTCCAGGGACTTACCTTTTGCCCAAGCCCGTTTCTGTGGTGCCGAGGGGATAGACAAAGTAGAAACCCTTTCTGACTTCCGTGATGGAAACTTTGGGGAAGCTTATAACGTCGCATTTACCGACGGGCCATTGCAGGGATTGCTCTCTAGGGCGGTGGTTGTCCTCGACGAAAATGGCACGGTGACCTATGCTGAACAAGTTCCTGAAATTGTGGATGAACCTAATTACAAAGCGGCGCTTGAAGCACTAATGGATGCCTAAGGAACATTTTGTCATTAACCGTATTAAAAGTGTTGGTTACGCTTTGAAAGGTCTTTTTATTTTATTGAAGACCGAATCCAGTATAAAAATTCAATTTGTTATTGCCGTATTGATCACCATAGCTGGGTTTTACTTTGACATTTCCAATACGGAATGGGCGCTTCAATTCATCTGTGTGGGAATGGTCATGGGAATTGAAGGTGTCAATACGGCCATTGAGAAGTTGGCGGACTTTGTTCAACCGGGGTTTGACGATAAGATTGGTTTGATTAAAGATGTTTCCGCAGGGGCTGTGATGGCCGCCTCTTTAATTTCCGTGATTGTGGGATGTATCATTTACGTTCCAAAAGTTTTCTGACAAAACATCCCCTACCCCTTTCAGCAACGTAAATTTGTAACTTAGCGGCTTATTTTTATTCATGGCGACCAAACGAAGGAAATCGAAGAGTTCCTCTTCAAAGAAAAAGCAGGGATTCAAGGTGTCAAAGAAAAACAAGATCATCTTTGGCTGCTTTTTGATTATTTTAAGCCTTGCACTGTTCTTTTCCTTTATATCCTTCTATGTGACATGGCAAGAGGACCAAAGTCTTCTTTCTGAGTTTTTGGACAGAAATACCGAATCCGAAAACCTTTTGAACAAGTTTGGTGCCGCTATCAGCCACTTTTTCATGTACAAAGGCTTTGGCTTGGCCTCTTTTGCCTTCCCTATTCTTTCAGCCATTACTGGACTTTATTTGTTTCTTGGCCTAAACAGCAACAATCTTTGGGCCAAGTGGATATGGGGCTTGTTAGGGGTAATATGGATTTCCATTGCTTTAGGTTTTTTCTTTTTTCAACAACCCTTACTTGGAGGTCAAATTGGGTACGAAATGAACGATTTCCTTCAAGACTATGTGGGGAAAATTGGCGTGTTTCTCCTCTTATTGTTTACGCTGGTCGTTATCATGGTGCGGCTGTTCAATTTTTCTCCGGAAGGCATTGGGAATTATTTCAGGGGAATCAACTTTTCAAAACCAAAATCCCCTTCAAATGATTTGAGGGAAGCATCCATTGAACTCAGCCTTGAGCCCGAGGAGGAAGAGGAAATAAAGATTGACACCTATACCCATAAAAAGGACATTCCCCCTTTAAACCTGGAATCAGGTTTGGATGTCAACCTTCCTGAAATGATGGAGGACAAGATTGATCTTAAGGTAGAAAAGGTGGCCGAGGAAACTGTGGAAACGGACGTAAAAGCAGCACAATTGGTCAAGGACTTTGGCGAATTCGATCCCAAGCTGGAATTGGGCAATTACAAATTTCCCCCAATTAACTTATTGGAAGAACACGGAGCGTCAGGAGGCATCACCATCAATCAGCAAGAACTGGAGGAAAACAAGAACAAAATTGTGTCCACCCTCAAAAATTATAAGATAGGCATTGCCCAAATAAAGGCCACTATTGGACCTACGGTAACGCTTTATGAAATTGTTCCCGAAGCTGGTATCCGCATTTCCAAAATAAAAAATCTAGAAGATGATATTGCGCTTTCATTGGCAGCCTTAGGGATTCGGATTATTGCACCCATCCCAGGTAAGGGTACCATTGGCATTGAAGTCCCTAATAAAAATGCCACCGTCGTTTCCATGCGATCGGTCATTGCCTCCACTAAGTTCCAAAAAGCTGAGATGCAATTGCCCATTGCCTTTGGCAAGACCATCAGCAATGAAACCTTTGTGGTCGATCTGGCCAAGATGCCCCATTTGCTCATGGCAGGGGCCACTGGTCAAGGGAAATCCGTTGGCTTGAATGCGGTAATTACATCCTTGCTGTACAAAAAACATCCCGCGGAAATTAAATTTGTATTGGTGGATCCCAAAAAGGTTGAACTGACGCTGTACAATAAAATAGAGCGTCATTTTTTGGCAAAACTTCCCGATGCTGAAGAGGCCATTATTACGGACAACACCAAGGTCATCAATACGCTCAACTCGCTTTGCATTGAAATGGACCAACGTTACGAATTGTTGAAAGTGGCCATGGTCCGGAACATCAAGGAATACAACGTAAAATTCAAATCCCGGAAATTGAATCCAAATGATGGGCATAAGTTTTTACCGTATATCATCTTGGTCATTGACGAGTTTGCCGATTTAATCATGACTGCGGGAAAAGAAGTGGAAGCTCCCATAGCACGGTTGGCACAGTTGGCACGAGCCATCGGAATCCATTTGATTATAGCTACGCAACGACCCTCCGTTAATGTGATAACAGGCCTCATTAAGGCAAACTTCCCAGCTAGGATAGCCTTTAGGGTAACATCGAAAATCGATTCTAGAACCATTTTGGATGCCCAGGGCGCGGACCAATTGATAGGTCGCGGAGATATGTTATTTACACAGGGCAACGACGTTACCCGTTTGCAATGTGCTTTTGTGGACACTCCCGAAGTGGCCAAAATCACCGAATACATTGGTTCGCAACGGGCCTATCCTGACGCCCATCTTTTGCCTGAGTATGTGGGTGAGGATTCTGGCACAGGAATTGATTACGATATCAGTGAACGAGACAGTATGTTCCGGGAAGCGGCAGAGGTCATCATCAATGCTCAACAAGGTTCTGCCTCATTGATTCAACGAAAATTAAAATTGGGGTATAACAGGGCTGGTAGAATTATTGACCAACTGGAAGCCGCAGGAATCGTTGGGCCCTTTGAAGGAAGTAAAGCGAGACAGGTTTTGGTTCCTGACCTATTTGCGCTGGAGCAACTATTACAAAATGAAACACAGAACAGAAATTAGCTACAACCCATGATCAAAAGAACGTTTACCGCAATTGCACTCCTGCTATGTTGCCTCTCGATGCAAGCGCAGAATTCCCAGAAAGCCAAAGCACTTTTGGATGAAGTATATAACAAGGTGGTTTCCTACGATAACATTAGAATTGATTTCAACTACACTTTGGAAAACATCGATGCCAATACCAAGAGCGAGACGCGTGGTGATGCCACATTGAATGGGGATAAGTATCGGGTAAATCTTTTTGGCTCTACCGTATTATTCGATGGTTCCAAAGTGTATACTATAGTTCCTGACAACGAAGAGGTGACCATAGATGAAGAGTCCGATGATGACGAGACCATTACGCCATCCAAAATGTTGACCTTTTACAGGGAGGGACACAACTATGACTGGGACATCCTCCAAAATGTTCAGGGAAGAAAGATTCAATATGTGAAACTGACTCCCATTGATTCCAATTCCGATATCAAATCCATTTTATTGGGAATTGACGCAGAGACCAAGCACATTCACAAACTCATTGAAACGGGCAGTAATGGCACTAAGACCACCATTACCGTTAATTCTTTCAAAACCAATCAACCCTTATCAAAAACCTTGTTTACCTTTGACGAGGCCAAATACAGGGAAGATGGCTACTATATCATAAAGAATTGACGTGTTGCCCATAATTGACCGATATATATTATCGCGTTTCCTTTATAATTTTTTCAGCTCCTTCGCCATTCTCATGGTGATTTTCATTTTTCAGACCGTTTGGTTGTTCATTGATGATCTGGCGGGTAAGGATTTGGACATTTGGATTATAGGAAAGTTCCTGTTTTATTATATGCCTACCTTGATTGATAAGGTATTGCCGTTAACGGTGCTCCTAGCTTCGCTATTAACCTTTGGGGCACTTGCGGAAAACTATGAATTCGCCGCCATGAAAGCCTCAGGGGTTTCCTTGCAAAAAGCAATGCGAAGCATTATCGCTTTTGTTATTTTGTTGGGAGTATGTGCTTTCTTTTTAGCCAACAATGTGATTCCCGCTTCGGAGCAAAAAATTTTCAACATGCGCCGCAACATTGCCAAAGTGAAGCCCGCTGCGGTTATTGTGGAAGGGGTGTTCAGTGATATTGAAGGGACGGACATGAATATGAAGGTCGCACAGAAGTCCGGGGATAAGGACCAATATCTCAATGATGTCATCATACACCAAAAATCGAAGACCAATCTTAATACCACAGTGATCAAAGCGCAGACCGGGGAACTTATCAGTAGTGAGGAATCGGATATCATTCAATTGGTACTGAAGGATGGTTACCGCTATGAGGAAATGCAACCTAAATCTGCTAAGGACAAAAGAAAACATCCCTTTACCCGAGCTGATTTTGAGACCTATATTTCCAATATCGATGTTTCCGATCTTAACAATCAAGACATAGAAGCAGAATCGGATATTATGACGGACAAAATGAAAAATGTGGTCCGCCTCACTAAAGACATTGATTCCCTTCGCGATAATAATCTTAAACAGGTCAAGGCCTTCTCAAAAAACGTTTACATACGAATGGGGGCTTTCCCGGTGAACGTGGATAGTTTAAAAAAGGAGGTGGAAACCGTGGAGGTGACCACCCCAAAAAAAATTGATACTACGGCCAATACCAACGATTTGGTTTCCCTAGTCCCTGAATGGCAGCATTCCCAATTGTTCAACAATGCTAAAAACTCCATTACCAATATTTTGAATACGGTCAATGGAAAAAAAGAAGAGCTGGACAAGCGCTATGAAATTTACAATAGGCACATCCTCTCCCTACATAAGAAATTTGCATTGGCATTTGCTTGCATCATTCTATTTTTTGTTGGTGCTCCATTGGGGGCCATCATTAGAAAAGGAGGGTTGGGATTGCCCATGGTCATTGCCATAATTCTATTCCTCACCTACTATTTTATTGGGGTATTTGCTGAAAATTCGGCCAAAAAAGGGGGAATCAATCCCATGTTGGGAGCATGGCTTTCCACCATCATCATGATGCCCTTAAGCGTTTATTTAACCAAAAGGGCCACGGCCGATAGGGGATTGATGGGGGATGGGAATTTTATACAACGTATCACAGAATTTTTTAAGTTTAAGAAGAAAGCGAAAAAAGCATAACATGGAGATTGCGACCAAGCTAAATACCATAGAAGAGGCCATAACCGATATTAAGAATGGCAAGGTCATCATAGTGGTAGATGATGAAAATAGGGAGAATGAAGGCGATTTCATCGCAGCTGCCGAATTGGTCAACCCGGAAATGATCAACTTCATGGCCACCCATGGCCGAGGGCTTATTTGCGCCCCATTGACCGAAGAAAGGTGCAAGGAACTGGATTTGAACATGATGGTCGAGAATAATACCGTTTTGCACCACACTCAATTTACCGTATCCGTGGATCTCATTGGTTATGGTTGCACGACCGGTATATCGACCCATGATCGGGCGAAAACGGTTAAAGCATTAACGGACAAGAATATAAAACCCCACGAATTGGGGAGGCCAGGTCATATTTTCCCATTAAAGGCTAAGCAAGGAGGAGTACTAAGGCGAACAGGACATACGGAAGCAGCCATTGACTTTGCTAGGTTGGCAGGGCTTCAACCCGCTGGAATATTGGTCGAAATCCTAAATGAAGATGGGACCATGGCGCGGTTGCCGCAACTTCTTGAAGTAGCCAAAAAATTTGATTTAAAAATAGTTTCCATTGAAGATTTGATTGCCTATCGTATGGAGCATGACAGTCTCATTGAAAAAAAGGAGGATTTCAAGATTACCACCCGTTTCGGAGATTTTAGATTGCACGCCTATCAACAAACTACCAATGACCAAGTGCATATAGCATTGACAAAGGGGGATTGGAACAAGGGCGATCGAGTGCTCACCAGAATCAATTCCACCTTGGTCAATAATGATATTTTGGGAACGTTGACCAATAATCCGGAGGACAAACTGCATGATATGTTTAAAGCCATCAATGCCGAAGGGAAAGGTGCCTTTATCTTTATAAATCAAGACGCACGTTCCATGAATCTTTTGAATCGACTAAGTGATTTAAAGGAGCTACAGGCAAAGGGCATTTTAAAAGCGCCCAAAATTGAGATGGATACCAAGGATTTTGGTGTAGGGGCCCAAATTTTACATGATTTGAATATTACCAAAATTCGTTTGCTTACGAATACGGAACAAACCAAACGGGTAGGAATTGTAGGGTACGGTTTGGAGATTGTGGAATATGTGGGATATTAACTAATTACGGCGTAAATCACATCCCCTGAAGCACCTTGACCATCTTTTGTGCCCTCTCTCCCAACTCTTCTTCGGTCCAACCCAACTTAATCAGACATGAGATTGTCCTTCCCATCCAATGGTCTGAAGCCGAAAAATCTGCCTTGGAATAATTAGGTAAGCACTTCACAACCTCGGAAGGCAACCTTCCCAACGACTTTTTTTGAATTAGATGCTCCCATTTTCTGTAGTAATGCCAGTTATTATTATACCAATAAAAACAGCCATCAACTCCAACTGCTCCCAATGCCTTGTGCGCTTTCCGGGTCAATGCCTCTGAAGGAAGAAAAAAGTTCAAAAACGAATAATTCTCCTCTCCCCCATCAGGAACCCTTCTAAAGGTAACACCCTTAATCGCACTCACTGCATCCCTAAGAACGTAGTAATTTTTTTTCTGAATGGTTACAAAGTCATCCAATCGTTGAATCTGGGCGCAACCCACGGCAGCGTTTAGTTCGGAAATACGGAAATTATACCCTAAAAAGGGGTGGGTTTCCGCACCTCTGTCATTCCCAATATGGTCATGCCCGTGGTCAGAATACTTATGGGCATTCTCGTAAAATGCTTGGTTGTTGGTTACAAGCGCACCACCCTCGCCACAAGTAACCGTCTTTACAAAATCAAACGAAAAACACCCTAAATCCCCAATGCTTCCCAATGGCTTTCCTTGGTAGCTTCCCCCAATGGCCTGACAGGCATCTTCCAGCAACAGTAGATTATTCTGGACACAAATGGCTTTCAAGGCATCCAAATCTGCCATGGAACCACACATATGTACGGGCATTACAACCTTGGTGTTTTTGGTAATTGCCCGTTCAACTGCCTTTGGGTCCAATGTCAAAGTATCGTCAATATCTACCAGAACGGGAATTGCCCCAACAGCCAAAATGGACTCAAAACTCGCCACAAAAGTGAAGGTGGGCATTATCACCTCATCCCCTGCCCCTATTCCAGCACTTGCTAGAGCAACTGTTAAAGCTGACGTTCCACTACTCACGGTATGGCAATAGGTGGTTTTCATCCTTTTTGCAATGGCGGCTTCCAATTCTTGGGCTTTCCAATGCCCATTACGTAAGGCATCAAAGCCATAACGCATGAGCACCCCATTATCCAATACATCGTGTACTTGCCTTTTTTCCTCCTGACCAAAAAGTTCAAATCCAGGCATACTTTTTAAAAAAATTAAGGTTAAGCATTAGACAAAAGTACCATCTTGCTAGCAATTGATGAGGATAAAATTAAAACCAAAGGTTTTAGGGAATATAAAAAGCTGTGTATATTTGCAGCCGCAAAAGGAGGAATGGCAGAGTGGTCGAATGCGGCAGTCTTGAAAACTGTTGAGGGTCACACCTCCGGGGGTTCGAATCCCTCTTCCTCCGCTGAGAGCAAAGCTTGGTTTTCAATGAAAACCGAGCTTTTGTTTTTAGGAGCAATGAAAATTGTTTTTCGGAAGGGGATAAAAAAAAAGCTTGGAATTGCGAGAAAATTTGGGTTTTATTATCTGGTGAAGATGTCGAGGGAAGCACGAAGTGAATCCTTCTTCCTCAGCAATCAGGCACAACTTAGTTACTGCTTAAAGGAAGAATCCCGCCAAGTGTACTTACCCGGGTTTTTTATTTACGATGACATCCCAAAAGGATTGGAAAATTGGATTTGTAGCGTAAGGTAATTAGGGGTGTTGGTACAAAATTCCTCTTCCTCCGAAAGAAACCTTTATAAGTTCAATGTATAATCGGGATTTTTATTACCGTAAGTACTTGCTCAATTTTGGTAGGCAAATTTTTTACCCCCATCCTGTACTTCAATTTTAACTATACTATCCAATGGTATATTTCTGGTCAAGCCCGAAATAAATCTGGACCTACTACCCATTAAAACATTATTTTCCAAAATCACGGTGTCAAAATAAAAATAGTATCTTTTTCCATTTATGTGCGTCACCCTCATCTCAATGGAAGGGGAATTCCTCAAGTACAATTCTTCACCCTTCTTGTCTACCACAAAGAGCCCTTCCACATTGTTTGAATAATACTTGATATTTCTCCAGTTGTTTCCAATGAGAGGAGTGTTGATTTCGGATTCCTTCATATTTTCACTGGACGCAGCAATCATCTGCTTTCTAAAACTATCGACAGGTATGGTATACGTCTTACACGATGCCATCATAAACAGCATCGATATGGGTAACAGCAGGGACGTTCTCTTTTTCATAGGTAATGGACAAAAGGCTAATGTACAATTTACTGCGGTTCACATATTCGGAAAAGGTGCGATTTTCCCCTATAATTGATTTTCCATCGTTAAGGAGCCATTAGTCAACGGCATTCTTTAATTTTTCCATTGCAATTCTCTCTTTTTCAGATAGACTCAGTAAGATTTTAGAAGCTTCATCAATACATTTTTCGTCATTTGTTTCTCCGACCTTGTAGAACAAGTCAGAAACATTTTTCCAGAGTTTTGCGATTTCAGTGAAATCCATATAGGCTTCATATATCCCATCTATTTTGAGTAGGTTGGCACTCTCTTCTAAAAAGTCCCTATATAAATTTCTAAAAATGGAACCGCCCGTACCGGCCCTTTCCATTAAGACCGAAGTCGTCTGAAAATCCCGCTTGATATCCTTACTATTCTTAAACCACTTTCGTATCTCAATCGCAGTCTTTTCAATTCCCTTATAGCTTATGTTCTTTATCGGCGGATTTAAATATTCATTGGCATTGTTGAAAATAGCCGTTCGTATTGCGGTTTTCAATTCAGCGAACCCATTGGTCTTGTTGATCGTATAGCTCCTATTTCTTGATGACATGGGCCCTTTTTCATTTCGGGCCAATTCAAGACTTTTCAACGTTGTTTTTGTACGCCCACCTTGTTGGTCCGTGTCAACCAAATATGCGAATTGTTCATCATGACCATACATAGCTACATAATGGCCGGCAAAATGAATTTTATTGGTAAAGTAGTCCAAGTGGTAGCAATCTAACTTTAGCCCAACCGCTTGGGCGTTATCTAAATGATATTTTACATTTTCCCAAGCCTTCTTTATCGAGGAAGTCTCCTTTACAACAAGGTCCAGGTTTAAGTTTCTACAAATATTCTCCGTTAAAACATCCGGTTTTACCCTTCCGCCTATAAATGGGAAATCCATTATTTTCATATTCCAAAAGATGTATCCCAAGCCCTCTCCAATTCCAAATAACATGGGTTCTGACAGTTCAACAGCAAGTTGGTTAAGCAAACTGCCTGTAGCCGTAGTTTCACAGTGTTGTCCGTAAAAGGGTTTAAAATTTGGTATAATCATGGTGTATTTTTTGTTTGTCACAAAAATGAAATGATGGTGTGACAGCCCTATGTCAGTAGCATCGAATTATTCTTCATTTTGAATAAAATGCACCATTACTATCAATCATTTCGGTGATAAAAAAGTTGGCAGCTATCATTTTAAACTAGCAACAAAGCTGTGCTAAATTATAGTCTTCTTGACTTCGTTTCTTTAGTTCATATTCCTGTAAACAAGGTACGAATGATAGGTATGTAAAATAACGAATACCACGGATGTCACAACATAGATTCTTGATATATGAGGTATCCCAAGGAATGATTGACTTCCAATACAACCAATTCCCAATAGCCAAAGGACCGTTGTATACGCAGGGGACATAAACCCTAGGGCACTTCGACTCCAATTTGAGTCCGGATAATATATTTGGAAATACCAAACTGAAAAATAAACCACAATCCCTATCAGATAAAGTACCAAACCTGTCTTTTGTAAATCACTTTTGACCTTTAAAACCATGAGAAAGGGCAACACGAATATGACGATTCTAAATAGGGTTTCCGATAACCTTAACAATGGTGGAATACCATGCCAAAAAATAGCTGCCTGATAGCCCTTGGGCAAAGCCTTGTAGAAGATAATATTCCAAATAAGGACTGGAAGTATTAGCAGAAAACAGTTCAGAAAGTAATTTGTAAACATCCAGCAGTAATTATTGGAAGTTGGTCCATATCACTATTGCCCTTTATTTGGGCACTAATTCTTTCTGACAAATTCATAGGGTGTAAACTCTACGAAGTCCGCTACCCTAAGGGTTAATCCAGTAACGCTTTCATTCTCAATCCTAAAAGGAATTTCCACAATCCCAAACGTAGGGTCAGAATAGGAGCATAAATAGGTGTCATTTTGCATATGTTCCAACCTGCCTATCAATTTGGGGTGGTTTGAGAAATGGATATTTAGCTTTCCATCCTCTGCCTTGACCTCTATATCTCCATAAACCTTATTGTTGTATTTGCCCGTAAATTCCTTTAGGGAAAGGCTTGGGCTCAATTCTAAGGCCACAATTTTTTTTAACGAATCAATTCGTTTTAGTTCATCAAGCCTGCGTTGTTTGGAGCGTTCAAGTGACTCCCTACTGTAATCTTGAAAAGGTAGTCCCAAAAAAGCATCCCTTATTTCGTCTGTCAAGTTTAGAAAAAAATCGTTTTGATCCGTATTGGTCAATACTACAATACCAAGGTCTTCTTCCGGGACAAAAAGCAATGACGATAGATAGCCATTGACCCCTCCTGTATGGGCGTAAACAAGCTTTCCATCACGGTCGCTGATATCGAGCCCCATTCCATAGAGGTAAAAATGGGTCGCTTTATTGTCCCTCGAGTCAATACCTAAAATTGATGAAGGTTTTCTAATCCCTCTAACACCTTTACCAGAAAGTAGTTGCTCCCCATCCAATTTCCCATCATTAAGTTGGACTAAAAGCCAGTTGGCCATATCCTTTGCACTTGAACTCATACTTCCGGCCGGCGCAAGATTGTTGATGTCCACCATCGGTATCTCAACAAGGTCATTGTCTACTTTTGTATGAGGAAATGCGGTATTGGAGGCGTTTTTGAGTTCTTCGGATAACATCAAGGTTCTCTTCATCTTTAATGGCAACAGAATACTATCCCTGACCGTTTCCTCCCAGCTTTCATTGATCACTCTGGGGATTAGTTCCCCGGCCGTTACATAGGCTGCATTACAATACCCCCATCGTTCGCGAAAACCATAAGGAGCATCGATCAAACCCATTTTTTGAATTACCTCTGCCCGGGACAAAGTTGAAGTCCAGTAAGTGAAATCACCTTGAAAAGTCTCAAAGCCTATTCTGTGCGAAAGTAAGTCCACAATATTTACTTCCCTACTGGCCAATTCATCTTTCAAACTAAATTCGGGCATCCATTTTTGAACTTTATCATTTAAATTCAAAACCCCGGATTCTTGTAGTATGGAAAGCGCGGTTGCTGTGAAGGCCTTGGTGTTGGAGCCAATCATAAAAAGTGTGTTTTCATCTACGGCCTCCGTACCATTGACCCTAGTAACACCAAACCCCTTTATGAAGACAATGTTTCCATCCTTAACGATTGCCACCGATAGCCCGGGGATTTGCCATTTGTTCCTCCCTTGGGTAATATAGTTTTCCAAACTATCGGTGATAAACGTCGGTAGGTCCTTCTTTTGGGCATTTACTAAAAGACCGCAAAGAAATAAAGTGCATATTGATATTAATTTTCCCATTTTTCCCGTTTTATTGTAGTGCTGCTCAGTTGGTCATGTTTTTAAAGTAAAGAAGTTAAAACTAAGAATTATGGTAATCAATGGAAACAATGAGTTCTTCCAGGGACTGAATTTCAATAATTGACCAGGCTTTTTTCAAAGTAGAATTTTCCTTTTTCGAAACTCCTACCTACTAATTTCTATTTAGTAATGATTTTTTATGGTCACTTGTGCATTTATGTTCTGTTCTATCATAGAAGTCTTCTACATTTACACCATAGGAGGTGAGAAAATTTCATATTCTTAATTTTGCTTCCCTAAGTTAAAGCGATATGCAAATCAATACCGAGCAAAAAATACTCGAAGCGGCGAGGGAAGTCTTTATCCAAAAAGGATTTGCAGGTGCCCGTATGCAGGAAATAGCGGATAAAGCCCAAATCAACAAGGCTATGCTCCATTACTATTTCAAGACAAAGAGAACACTTTTTTCGGCAATTGTTACCGATAATATCAATCTATTGGCACCAAAACTATCCGCGGCTTTCCTTGGTGGGGCAAGTGTTTACGAAAAACTATGCAAGCTCGTTGACATTTACATTGATACCATTTTAAAACATCCTGACATCCCCATGTTTCTTTTGCACGAAATGTCACAAGGGCACAAGGACTCAGTTACAAAAATGAAACAGATCATCGATGACAACCATTCTTTGATTGGTCTGTTGGAACAAATAAAAAGGGAGCAAGCACAGCATATCCTGAAGCCCATACCACCAAATCATCTTGTATTGAGCGTGATGTCTTTGATTGTGTTCCCATTTGTTGCTCGCCCAATTTTTGAAACCATGCTTGAAATTCCACCTGAATATTACGCCAGAATGATGCAAGAACGCAAAACGGTTGTCAAAGAAATCATAAAGTCGAGTTTCGTCAACTAATTTTTTTACATTTGTATTAACCAAATGGTTAATGCCTTGAGAAGGCTTTTTTTTAACATAGGGTTTAACCATTTGGTTAATACATAAAGCAATATATATGAGCTATTTACGAAATTTTTGTTTCATTTCAATACTGATTTGGACCGCTCTTGTTAAAGCACAGCTCGCCCCTAATTCCACATTATCATTGGAAAGCGCCTATGGTATGGCCCAAAAAAACTACCCGCTTATTAAGGATATTGGGCTGATCGATAACATCGAGCAACTCAATTTGGAAGTGATACGAAAACGGGGATTACCAAAGGTAAGTTTGAACGGGACAGCCCAGGCCCAAACCGAGAACATCGTTTTGCCCATCGGCACCAATCCACTGGAAGCCCCTTTGGAGACTTGGAATGCCTACCTAGGTGTTGATTATGATGTATATGATGGTGGCCTCAAAAAGGCACAAAAAGCAATTGAAATGGCTTCCGCCCAAGTGGAGCGTACCTCCATAAAAGTTCAGCAAAGGTCTTTAAAAGATAGGGTCAATATCTTGTTTTTCGCCATTGAACTGGCCCGCCAACAAGTAAAAATTTTGGAGACTTCAAAAGATGATCTGAACATCAACATTGCCTCTTTGCAAGCAGGTCTGGAAAATGGGACGGTTCTGGAAAGCGAAGTGAGCAAACTAAAAGTTCGCCAATTGGAGCTTATTTCAGATAGTATAGGCATAGAAGCCGATATCGAAGTTTACTTTAAACTTTTGGAACAACTAACGGGGACTACGCTACCAAGGGATGTAAAATTCTTACTGCCATTACATGGCATCCAAGAAGTGGAGGAAATTAATAGGCCTGAGCAGGAATTATTCGATAATCAAAAAGTACTGTTTGGTGCTCAAGAGGCATCCATTACCGCCAAAACCCTTCCTAAAATTTCCCTTTTTGCGCAAGGGGGTGTCGGAAATCCCAATCCGCTAAATTTTTCAGATTTCAATACGGCCACCTATGCTTTGGGAGGGGTGCGCCTTAAATGGGATTTCATTGATTTTGGAAAGGGGAAAAAAGAAAGGGAAAGCCTTCGATTGCGACAAGAACAGGTTGAAGTGGACCGGGAACTATTTCTTTTTGACATTGAATCCGAGTCTGAGGAGTACCAACAAAAAATCAAGTCGCTTGAGATACAATTGGCCAATAGCGAAAACATTGTTGCCATCCAAAACGAGATTTTGGAACAATCAAAAGTGCAACTGGACAATGGGGTAATCAGTTCCAATGATCATGTCATACAGTTAAATGCCTCCATTAATGCAAGGCAGTTATTACAATTCCAAAAGATACAACTACAGCAGACCATAATTAACTACTTAACCCTAACAGGGCAACTCTAACCCAGAAACCAATGATAAAAGAACAGCTATCCATTATAAGTCTCATAGGACTTTTGCTTTTAAACTCGTGCGGCAATGGCAATACTGCGGATGCCTATGGGAATTTTGAGGCCACTGCCGTGATTGTAAGTGCCAATGGCAGTGGAACACTGGAAAGGTTTACCGTTGTTGAGGGAAGTTCTCTTGAAAAAAATGCCATCGTTGGCTTCATCGACACCACCCAATTGCACCTTGAAAAAATGCAACTACACGCCACCTTGGAGGCTTTGGACCTAAAATTACAGGAGGCGGCACCGGAAATAGCCATTTTACTCGAAACAAAAGAAAACTTGGAACGTGAACGCAATCGTACTAGGGTCCTTGTTGATCAAAAGGCGGCAACTCAAAAACAATTGGATAACTACAATGGTGAAATAGATGTGATCACCCAACGAATAGCTTCAACAAGACGTTCCATAAATATTGCCAACCGCGCCATTCTAGCGGAACGGAAACCCCTTAAAGCCCAAATCAAAGCTTTGGACAATCGAATACGGGATCATGTACTACATAACCCAATGGACGGCACGGTGCTTACCACTTTTGCAGAACCTTTTGAACTAGTGGGCCAAGGGGCTCCCCTCTACAAGGTTGCCAATCTGGAAACCTTAACGCTCAAGGCCTATACCAGTGCTGTATTGCTCCAGAATGTGACACTAAATGATACCGTAATGGTGAGAATCGATAAGGGCGAAGACGCGTATTGGAACCTTGAAGGAAAGGTCACCCATATTGCAGATGAAGCTGAATTTACACCCAAGACCATTGAGACCAAGGAAGAACGGGTCAACCTTGTATATGCCATCGAAGTTGAAGTAAAAAACAATGGTAATTTAAAAATAGGGATGCCAGGAGAGGTACTTTTCAATACAAAGAACAGTAACTAATGTCCGCCATTACTATAAATAATATAAGTAAATCCTACGGCGATGTCCTAGCCCTGAATAGGGTATCGTTCAATGTGGCCAAAGGTGAATTATTTGGGCTTATCGGTCCTGATGGTGCAGGCAAATCCACGTTGTTTAGAATACTGACCACGTTGTTATTGGCCGATGAGGGTGAAGGTTATGTCGTGGGGCATCACGTGGTCAATGAATACAAGGAAATACGCAAAAAAGTGGGCTATATGCCGGGGCGGTTCTCCTTATATCAAGATTTAAGTGTGGAAGAAAACCTTTCCTTCTTTGCGACGATATTTGGTACTACCATTCAGGAGAATTATGATTTGGTCAAGGACATCTATGTGCAGCTGGAGCCCTTTAGGACCCGACCTGCGGGAAAGCTCTCTGGAGGGATGAAACAAAAGTTAGCCCTGTGCTGCGCGCTTATACATCGACCTGAGGTCCTGTTTTTGGATGAACCTACCACTGGGGTGGATGCCGTGAGCCGAGTGGAGTTTTGGGATATGCTCCAAAAATTGAAGCAAAAGGGAATTGCCATCTTGGTAAGTACACCCTATATGGATGAGGCCACCAGATGCGATTGTATTGCCCTCATTCAAAAGGGTGGCATTTTATCCATAAACTCCCCACAGCAGCTCATAGACGACTTTAGGCGGCCACTCTTCGCGATTAAGACCAGTGCAACCTATAGAATGCTCAAAGCACTTCGTAACGCAAATTTCACCGCAAGTGCTTTGCCCTTCGGTGAAAACATCCACCTCATCACCACTTCAAAGATGACCCCAAAAGAAGTCAAGGAGCATTTAGACGAATTAAACATCCCGGTGGAAGAGGTAACCGCCATTACCGCTACCATAGAGGATGTTTTCCTAGAGCTTTCCACTTTGAAAGAACCTATTAAAGAATGAAGGAAAACATCATCATAAAAGTTGAAAACCTTACCAAGCAATTTGGAAACTTTACGGCGGTAGATGCCATCTCCTTCAATGTCAAAAAGGGGGAAATCTTCGGATTCCTAGGGGCCAACGGCGCAGGAAAGACCACTGCCATTAAAATGTTGATTGGGCTCAGTAAGCCTACCCATGGAAAAGGGAGCGTCGCAGGCTTTGACATCAGTACCCAAGCCGAGGAAATCAAGAAAAATATCGGCTATATGTCCCAAAAGTTCAGTTTATACAATGATTTAACGGTGGTTGAAAATATTCGGTTCTTTGGCGGTGTATATGGTTTATCCCGAAAAAGAATAAAGGAAAGAACCGAAAGCATCTTGAATGAACTTGACCTGACCTCAGTAGCAAAAAAAACCGTTGCTGGCCTTCCCTCGGGTTGGAAACAACGTTTGGCTTTTGCCATATCTATGGTGCACGACCCCGAAATTGTATTCATGGATGAACCTACCGGTGGAGTGGATCCCAAGGTCAGGCGACAGTTTTGGGAAACCATTTATCGCGTGGCCGAACAAGGCAAAACGGTCTTTGTGACCACCCATTATATGGACGAGGCAGAATACTGCGACCGGGTCTCCATCATGGTCGATGGGCGTATGGATGCCTATGACACCCCAATTAACTTAAAAACAAAACTAAATGCCAATTCCATGGATGAGGTCTTTTTAAAATTGGCCAGATAAAATAACAGCTATGAAAAAAACAATGGTAATGTTTTTAACCATCATCAGTTCATTATGTGGCTTTTCCCAAAAAATGGGAGAAATCACGGTGACCGTTTCAGACATCAAAAAACAGGGAGAAGGTGAAGTCATATTTATGCTCTTTTATAAATCCGATGGATTTCCCGATGATAGAAGCAAGGCCTATAAAGTGGGGAAGGTGGAGGATTTTGGCAACAAGGCCACCTATACATTTAAAGATGTTCCGTACGGGGAATATGCCGTTTCGGTGCACCAAGACAAGGACCAGGATGGAGGTATGAAGAGAAACTTCATCGGAATGCCAAGAGAACCAGTGGGCGCCAGTAACCTAACTAAAATGGGCAAACCTAATTTCGACAAGTGCACTTTTATCGTAAATGCGCCTTCCGAAGAGATCCACATTACATTTATCATAGCAAATTAGAACGATGTTAAAAGTCTTTTGGGCATTTGTGAAAAAAGAATGGTACCATATCATTCGTGACAAGCGAACCTTGTTGATATTGTTTGGAATGCCCATCGCCCAAGTGCTATTGTTTGGTTTTGCCATTTCCACTGAGTTCAAAGGAGCCAGGATTGACGTTCTTGACCAAGCTCGAGATGATACAAGCCAACAGCTTATAGCCCACTTGCAAAGCTCGGGTCATTTTGAACTCAACCGGCTATTGACTTCGGAGGACGAAATGGAAAGTGGCTTCAAAGAAGGGAGTACCAAGTTGGTTGTGGTCATTCCAGAGAATTTTGGCGCTAATCTATATAGTGGGCAACCCGTGGATATACAATTTGTTGCGGACGGTTCCGATCCCAACAATGCAAATACCCTGGTACAATATGCAACTACCATGCTCAATGAGTTCCAAAAAGATCAGTCGGCATCAACGGAAAATCCATTTCAAATTCAAGTAGAAAACCGAATGCTTTACAATCCACAACTGGATAGTGCCTATACCTTTGTTCCAGGAACCATTGCCCTTATTTTACTGATTGTGTGCGCCATGCTCACTTCGCTTACCATTGCACGTGAAAAAGAATTGGGTACCATGGAAATCCTCTTGGTCTCCCCCCTTCCTCCATTATTGATCATTTTAGGGAAAGTGGCTCCTTACGCCCTGTTGGCGTTCCTCGATGCCATTTTGATACTGGTATTGGGCAATTTTGTCTTTAAGGTCCCCGTTTTGGGCAGCGTCACCCTGTTATTGTTTTGTTGCTTGCTTTACGTTGTGGTAGGCCTCAGCTTGGGCACCCTGATTTCAACAAGGTCCTCCTCACAACAACAGGCGATGATGGCCTCTCTAATGGGACTGATGATGCCTTCACTGATACTATCAGGCTTTATATTTCCATTGAGCAGTATGCCCGGAGTACTTGAACTGATTGGGCAAATTATTCCGGCGACCTATTTTATTGAAATTTTGAAAGGGGTTATGTTACGCGGTGTAGGACTGAGATTTGTTTATCACGAAATCCTAATCCTTCTAATCATGGTACTGGTATTATTGCTCTTAACTTGGAAAAACTTTAAAGTGCGGCTGCAATGAGGACCTTACGGTATTTGATCCAGAAGGAGTTTATCCAAATATTTCGCAATAAGGCCATATTGCCCATGATGACCGTGATGCCCATTATCCAGTTGTTGTTATTGTCCAATGCGGCCTCCAATGAGGTCAAAGAGGTCAATATTGTTGTAGTGGACAAAGATTTTTCTGAAAGTTCCCGACTTTTGAACCGCAAAATAGAGGCCAACAAAAGGTTTCACGTTATAGCGGCCACCTACAATAACAAGGAGGCTTCCAATTACCTACAAGCAAATCAGGCAGATATTGTTTTGGAAGTACCGCATGACTTCGAAAAGGATTACTTGCGGGGAGAGCGACCAAAGCTACAGATGCTTATAAATGCCATAAATGGGCAAAATGCCACTGTGGGCTCAGGATACTTAAATGCCATCATTGCTTCCTTCAATGGAGAAATAATGCCTGTTAAATCTATAAAGGACCTGCAAAAGACACAAATTAATATAAGCTCAAGAAATTGGTACAATCCCGAGCTTAACTACAAACACTTCATGGCACCGGGAATTTTAGCGGAGCTTACGGCCTTACTGACCATAGTTCTCTCCGCCATGAATGTGGTACGCGAACGGGAACTGGGCACCATTGAGCAAATCAATGTCACCCCCATAAAAAAATGGCAATTCATTGTTGGCAAGCTGGTTCCATTTCTTTGTGTGGGGATGGGGCTATTGACAGTTGGGTTACTAGTGAGTAAAGTGGCCTTTAACATCCCGATTGAAGGGAACATCGCCCTCATTTTCGGCTATGCCATTTTTAATCTTGTAGCGGTTCTGGGGCTTGGATTATTGATTTCCAATTTTGCGGAAACCCAACAACAGGCCATATTCGTAGCTTTCTTCTTTATCATGATCTTTGTATTGATGTGCGGATTGTTCACCCCTATAGAAAGTATGCCCAAATGGGCACAGTACCTTACCATTCCCAATCCACTTGCCCATATTATTTCCGTTTCCCGAAAGGTTTTGATGAAAGGAAGTGGTTTTTGGGATATTCGCTGGGAATTTATTTATACCATTGCTTTAGCCATTGTATTTAACACCTTAGCGATATGGAGTTACAGAAAGCAAGTTTAATAATTGCGATAATTCCTTTGGCCCTATTTCAAATTAGCGCGCAAAGGAGCGTAAAATTGGATACCACAAACTACAAGGATTACATAAAGAGTCTCCCGGCCTTTACAATGTACGGTGACAACTACTTTAGTACCGGCACATCATTGACCAACAATAGTTTTTCTTCAGAAACCAGTGATGCCAAGTTTGAGATTGGCTTTAAGCAACGCCTTACCAATTTAGATTTACCATGGGATGTATTTCCATTTATCACCTACCGACAAAAGTCCTTCTGGGATATTTATTTGGAGTCCTTTCCGTTTCGTGAGACGAATTACAATCCGTCCCTAGGTATCGCCAAATTGTTTGTGGGTCCCAATGGGATCCAAGGTGGTTTATGGTTGGCTTTTGAACACGAATCCAACGGACGGGATGGCGACAACTCCAGAAGTTGGAACTATTTTTCCCTACAATATCTGAAACCTCTGAACGATCATTGGCAGGTACGAGCCAAAACTTGGATTCCAATAGGTAGTCTAGATGGCAATCCGGATATATTGTCCTTTCGGGGTTTCTTTTCGTTGGGTGCCACCTTTGCTCCATCACCCAAATTAATATTTGATGTGGATGTTCAACCCGCATTCGATGATCAACTAACGGGTTTCGTAAAGGCCTCGTGCAGCTTTAAGATTTCCAAAAACAGTAATCAATTCATATACCTGCAATACTATGGTGGTTACAGTGAGGAACTCATAGACTACGACCAAAGTGTTAGTAATTTGCGTTTGGGGATTGTTTTCAAGGATTTGATGGGAACCTTACTGGGGATAACTGACCTCAAAAGCCAATTCCCTCCTTGATCAAACGATGATAGCTGTTTTCGTCAAAGGAATATAGATAGGGAGCTTTGTTCGCGGCCCCAGACATTAACTTTTCCCTTCTGACCAATACTTTCAACTTGAGGATTTTCCTTTGAAAGTTACTACGCTCCATAGGTTTACCCAAAATGGCCTCGTACAACTTCTGTAAATCTTGCATCGTAAATTTTTTTGGTAACAGTGATAGCCCTAAAGGAACATAGTTCAACTGATGGCGCAAATGAACAATGGCTTTCTCCAGAATCTCATTATGGTCCAAAACCAGTTTAGGGAGGGCGTTCACGGGCCTCCATTCACAGGCGGCACTTAAAAAATCAGGTTGGGGTTGGGCTTTGGCGATATCCACCAAGGCAAAATAACCTGTGGTAATAAATCGTTTATTGAACCATTTCAGCACTGCAGGCTTCGTAAAGCCCAGTTGGGTCATGCTTTCCTTGATCAATCGGCCGTCTTGATCCGTAGGATGTTCTGCCCGTTTTTGATTACCAAACGTATAAAACTGGTTTAAAAATAGCTGGTGCAAGCCTGTTCGTTCCTGTAATATTCTGTGGGCCGCATCATCCATATCCTCATCCTTAAATATGAATCCTCCGGGCAGGCACCACCCCCCGTGCATTTTCCATTTCAACAAGAGGACCTTAAGTTGTTGATCTTCATATCCGAGGATGACACAATCTACGGAGTGATTGGGGATAAAGTTCTCCATCTTGTTTTCAAAAGCGACTATTTGGGATTGGGACAAAAGATTCATTTTTTATTGTGTCAAAAAAATACAATAATAAAAATTATCATTATATTGTGTCAATTTAATAAAATAAATGTGAAACGGTTTCTAAAATGGTTTTTAGGCATTGTTATCCTCTTGATTTTAGGAGCTGCTATTGCCTGGTTTGGGTTTTTAAAGCCCAAGCCTCCCCCAATCTCCAATAAGGACAGGGCAAGCGTGACCGTTATGCCACTACCCTCCAAACTTGACTTGGGAAATGATAGGTTCAGAATCGACTCCAATTTCGAAATTCAATTTTCCAAAATGGAGACTCCTAGAATGAAAAAGGCTCTTGCCCGTTTTTCTTCCCGTTTGGAAAGTAGACTGGGAAAATCATTAGGTAGTCAAAAAAACAAAACCCTCTTGCTCAATTGCCAACAAGAGGCTAATCAATACCCTAATGATCGAGAAGACGAGTCGTATACGTTAACCATTGAACCAAACAAAATTGATATCTCAGCACCAACGGAATGGGGAATTTTGCATGGTCTGGAAACCCTTTTGCAATTGGCGGTGCAGGAAGATGGAGAATGGTATTTTCCAGAAGTAGAAGTAATGGACCAACCTCGTTTTACTTGGCGGGGATTGATGATCGATGTTAGTCGCCATTGGATTCCCAAAGAAGTTATCCTTAGAAATTTAGATGCCATGGCCACAGTTAAGATGAATGTTTTGCATTTACATCTGACCGATCATCAAGGTTTCCGAATGGAATCCAAAACCTACCCCAGATTGCATGAAATGGGTTCTGATGGAAACTATTTTTCGCAGGAAGAAATGGAGGAAATCGTTGCGTATGCTTCAGAAAGGGGTATTCGGGTAGTACCCGAGTTTGACCTTCCAGGGCATTCTGCCTCCTGGTTTGTAGGTTATCCTGAACTGGCCAGCGCGCCCGGGCCATTTGAACTCCAAACCGGATGGATCGGAGATGCCATTATGAACCCGGCCAAAGAAGATACCTATACTTTTTTGGATGAATTTTTTGGGGAAATGGCCACCTTTTTTCCCGACCCTTACATGCATATTGGTGGGGATGAAGCCGTGGCAACCCACTGGGACAAGAATCCTGAAATTCAAGCATTCATGAAACAAAATGGGATTGAAGACAATCATGAGTTACAGAGCTATTTTAACCAACGGCTTCATGAAATCCTTAAAAAGTATGGAAAGACGATGCTGGGATGGGATGAAATACAAGATGGAAATTTGCCCAAGGAAGAAATTGCAATACAGGCTTGGAGAAATCATAAATCACTCTGGAGGGCGGCTAAGGAAGGAAGCAAGGGTATTTTGTCCACAGGATATTACTTGGATCATAAGCAATCGGCCGATTTTCATTATGCCGTAGAACCCGAAGTTATTAAGGGGGCGGTGACCATCGACATCGATTCCATCCATTGGAAAAGCTTTCACAATGATATGGCCCTAAACGACATGAAAATGGAGAGCGATCTCTACCTTTTCGGCAAGGGCCCCAACCATACTGGCATTATGAACTTTATGGGCGATTCTTTCAGTTTTACGGATGGAGTCATTGAAAATGGCGTATTGACTTTTAGTCATGAGGCCCAGTTTGGAACATTGAACTACGAGCTGGAAAAAAAGGCAGATTCTTTAAATGGTGAGGGCATGATTTCGGTTTTCAGCATCCAAATAAAAGGAAAACAAACAGGCGGTTCCGAAATGCCAGATGGTACTCCTTTGCCAAAATTCGAAAAAATTGAGCCTTTGACGCCTGAGCAAGCAGCCAACATCTTAGGTGGTGAGGCCTGTATGTGGACGGAACTTGCCAATGCCACCACCCTTGAATCCCGGATATGGCCAAGGGCAGCAACAATTGCCGAAAAGCTATGGACTCCAAAAGTGCTTACCGATAATACCGATGACATGTACCGCAGGTTAATGGTCATGGACGATTATTTGGAAACGTTGGGAACACATCACAAAAAGGGCATGCAAACGATTATCGAGAATATGGTTTCCGAAAAGTATTACGACCCCTTGAAAACCTTGGTAGATGTTCTTCAAGAGGATAAACTATTCAACCGTATTTCCATATATGACAGCGTTCCCAATGTCAATACCCCTTTGAACCGAATAGTGGATGCTGCTAGACCCGAAAGCTACGTCGCCTACCAATTTGGTAAGGACGTGGATGCTTGGCTGGAGACTTCCGATGAAGACATCAAATCCAAACTTACAGAACAGCTTAAAAACTGGCAGGACAATCATCAAAAATTGATGCCAGCGTTTGAGGAAGTGGAACTACTGAAAGAGGTCGAACCCCACTCCCACCATTTGTCGCAATTGGCAACTTTGGGATTGACCGCCCTTGGGAACCCATCGGACCCAAAACCTGGAATACAACAAGACTCTTTGTTTGTGGCAGCTGGAAAAGCGTATGGAGGAACATTGATGAACATGATGAGTCCTTTTCAAAAATTGATACAAAACGAGTGAACAATCCAAAACGGATAATCAATAAGCACAACCAAAATGAAAAAAATATTACGAATTACGGTTAAGATTTTAGGAGGACTCATCCTTCTTTTGCTGCTCGTCTACCTAGGTTTTTGGATTAAATGGAAAATTCAAGCCTCATCAAATATGGATTTGGCGGGTGAGGAAGCACCCACCTTGACCCTTAACGGAAAAACTTTCCGGGACCTCAATAAAAATGGTAAACTGGATAGCTACGAGGATAAGGATGCCGATATCGAAGACCGCATTGACGACATCTTATCGCAGATGACCCTTGAGGAAAAAGCAGGTTCCCTTTTTATTCATATGACCGTTATGGCCGGTGATGGGGAATTGAATAAAGTACCTTCCATCACCAACCCTTTTTCATTGCTATTGGAAACCACCCCGGAACAACTGCTGAAAAAAAAGATGCATCATTTTAACGTAATGATGACCCCTTCGGCACTGGAAACCGCAAAATGGAACAATAACCTACAAAAACTAGCGGAGCGTACCCGTTTGGGAATTCCAGTGACCATAGCAACGGATCCTAGGCACGGGGCAGGTTTTGATGCCGGAACCGGAGTGGCATCCAGTTTTTATTCCCGCTGGCCTTCCCAATTGGGTATGGGAGCCACCCGAGATTCGGCCTTAGTACATGAATTTGGCGATATTGCGCGCCAAGAATATTTGGCCCTTGGCTTACGCTTGGCCCTCCACCCCATGGCCGATTTGGCTACCGAACCACGTTGGGCAAGAGTCAATGGTTGCTTTAGCGAAGATGCCGAATTAGCAGCGAAATTGACCGAAGCCTATGTTTTGGGATTTCAAGGTGATAGTTTATCAAGTACAAGTGTGGCATGCATGACGAAACACTTTTCCGGAGGAGGGCCCCAGGAAGATGGTTGGGACTCCCACTTTGCCTCGGGCAAGGGGCAGGCCTATCCCGGAAATAATTTTGATTACCATGTCATCCCTTTCACTGATGGTGCCTTCAAAGCCAAAACGGCCCAAATAATGCCCTATTATGGCATCCCAAATGGGCAAACGAGCGAAGAGGTTGGTTTTGCTTTCAACAAAGAAATCATTACTGGGTTATTAAGGGATTCCTTGAATTTTCAAGGGGTGGTCTGTACGGATTGGGGATTGGTCACTGATATGCCGGTAAAATCCGCTTCAGCTTGGGGGGTAGAACATTTATCCGAAAAGGAACGGGTCAAAAAAATATTGGATGCTGGTTGCGATATGTTCGGTGGGGAATCAAGACCGGATTTGGTATTGCAATTGTTGGACGAAAGTAGGATTTCAGAAGAACGTTTGGACGTTTCCCTTCGGCGAATCTTTCGGGATAAGTTTCGATTGGGGCTTTTTGATGACCCCTATGTGGATACTGACCAATTGGATATTGTTGGCAACGCCGATTTTGTGGCCAAAGGACGGGAAGCACAACGTAAAGCCTTGGTCTTGTTAAAAAATCAAGATGACTTCCTCCCCCTTTCGGCAGATAAAAAAATCTATGTTGAGGGAATGGTGAAGGGGTTGGAAAAATTATATCCACAAATTGTTTCTAATCTATCTGATGCCGATATCATTGTAAAAAAATTACCAACGCCTTCCTCCCCTCCCCAAGGAGGGGATTTATTGGAGCGGTTTATCCCTCAGGGAAGACTGGATTTTCCCGAGGATGAAAAGAAAGAGATTTTGGAATTGATCCGTTCAAAACCAACGGTAACCGTTTTGCAAATAGAACGACCTTCGGTAGTTCCTGATATCAATGCGGCCAGTAAGGCGGTAATTGCGGATTTTGATTGTCAGGATGAGATTATTCTGGAATTGATATTCGGAAAGTTCAGTCCCTCAGGAAAACTTCCCATTGAGATTCCCTCCTCCATTGAGGCAGTAGAGAACCAAAAGGAAGACCTGCCTTATGATTCCAAGAATCCCTTGTATGGCTTTGGTCACGGATTAACTTTTTGATAAGGCCATTGTCAAATGGTGTCCCTAAAGGTTACGGCAATGCTGTTCGCATGACCCAAAGAAATCAGGATTTGCACCATAGGAAAAAGACCCTTGTTTTGCGTAAGTTTAGTTTTAAGCCCCTATAATTGGGGCTTTGCCTCTTTTGGGTAGACATTTGGTTGACATGTTCAACTGTACCCCACTCAAAAAAAAACCGTGTATTAGTAATGCACATCTCGGTATTTCTTGAATATTTTTTATTCAAAATACCAAAGTACCTTTAGGAATGGATGGGAGCTCTTTCAAAAACCTTAAGAATACTCTATCTTAGTTCCAAATGCAAAAGATATAAAATCATGCATGGGGCATTTCTCCCTTTAAGTATCTTATAAGGGTGCCGGGAAACTAATTAAAACAACTTCAAATGATACCTAGAACGTACTTTATCAATCAGTGGAAAACCCTTGTTCCCGTGCTGGGAATTCTTTTCGTAATACTCTCTTGTGGTGATAGTAAGCAAAAAAGTGAGGAATTGGAACAGGCATTCAAACTTCATGAGGAGGCTGTTAAAATTCGTAGCCAAATGGGTGATCAAATGGCCCAACTTAAATCCAATACGGATTCCCTTTTTGTGGCAACCCACACATCAGACCTGAATGCCATCAGCCAATCCCTTGAAGCATGGGATGAACAGCTGGTGGAGGTGCCAGGTTTTGAGCATGACCACGACCATTCCGGTCATGATCATTCGGACCACGACCATGATCACGATCACGATCATCACCATGAACAGGAACTAACACCTAAGCAACACTTGGAGGTACAACAGCAGTTGCTGGATGACATAAAAGCCATAGCTGAAAAGATTGATACTATTAAATAACATATCCCATACTTAGGTATAATAGCAAAGCATCAATATTGAGTTCATAAACTTTAGGGAATTTTGACAAGACAGTTTTCTCGTTTGACTTTTTCCCTTAAAAACGTAGAACATACCTATTAATACCAGTAAAACCTAAACCCACCGAAAATGAAAAAAAAACTCCTAGGAATTTGTTTAGCACTATTGTGTTATCCCGTAATTTGTCAAGAAGGCAATACGGCCACTTCTTTAAATGTCCAAGAAATTGACAATGACGATTTTATCATTAAGGCATTGGACGACAAGACCGACCAATTCTCAAAAGTGGCTAGGGAAATTTGGGAAAACCCGGAATTGGGATATTTGGAATATACCAGTACAAAGATATTGGCCGATGAACTTAGGGCAGCCGGATTCAATGTTGAAACTGGTGTGGCAGATATGCCAACCTCATTTGTGGCCACTTATGGTAACGGAGGTCCGGTGCTAGGCTTTTTAGCCGAATTTGATGCACTACCAGGTTTGTCACAGGACGCCGTTCCCTACCGATCGGTTTTGGTGGAAGGAGGAAACGGTCACGGATGTGGGCATAACCTCTTCGGAACTGCGGTTACTGCTGCGGGTATCGGTCTAAAGGAATGGATGGATGCCAACAATGTACAGGCTACCATTAAGATATTTGGTACGCCGGCAGAGGAAGGTGGCGCTGGGAAGGTGTATATGGTTCGCGCAGGCCTATTAAAAGATGTGGATGCCGTCATCAACTGGCACCCGGCCGACCGTAATGTTGCCAATGCTTTCACTTGCAATTCATTGATTCAGGGGTATTTCACCTTTAGGGGCGAAAGTTCCCATGCCGCAGGTTCTCCTGAACGCGGAAGATCGGCATTGGATGGTGTCGAAGCCATGAACCATATGGTAAATATGATGCGTGAACATGTGGACGAGGGAAGCAGAATACATTATGTCATTACCAATGGAGGTCTCGCCGCCAACGTTGTTCCAGATTATGCCGTGGTGGAATACATGGTGCGTCATCCGGATGTTACGGAAGTCCAACAAATGTGGAAACGGGTGGTCAAAGCTGCCGAAGGTGCCGCCATGGGTACAGGTACCGAGGTGGAAGTTGAGATTATCTCGGGAATGTATGGCCTTTTGCCCAACGAGACCTTAGCAAAGACCATGCACAAAAACCTAACGATTGTTGGTGGTGTTGACTACGATGCCAAAGAATTGGAGTTTGCCCAGAAGATTCAGGAATCTTTCAATTCCGCTAAGGTTCCTTCCTTGACTTTAGCAAAGGAAATCCAACCCTATCGCCTGTCTCATTTTTCAGCTTCAACCGATGTAGGTGATGTAAGTTATGTAGTACCCACGGTAGGTTTGGGCACAGCTACTTGGATTCCCGGCACAGCGGCCCACACATGGCAAGCGGTGGCGGCAGATGGAATGTCAATAGGGTTTAAGGGGATGATGGCCGCTTCCAAGACCATGGCGCTCACTGGAAAAGATCTCATTCTCAACCCATCCTTGATTGAACAGGCCCAAACGGAATTTAAGGAAAGATTGGGTAGTTTGGTTTATGAACCACTGATTGGCGATAGAATGCCACCCTTGGAGTACAGAAAAGAACAAAACAAAGTGAAATAATCTGGGTTGTGACCATTGGGATTTTTTCGGGCTACTTGGTCAATATGACTCTCTTTTTCCAGTAGGGAATAAGCTAAAACAGATTTGTTGGGCATAAAGCTTCACTATGTGAAGCTTTTTTAGTTATTGATTTTCAGCAAACTATCTTCAAAACCATTAATTTTCATCGACGAAATGCACTTCTCTACCGACCAATAGCAAAACCTGTGAATTTTTCATAGGGGATTCCAGAAAAGCTTTGTGGAACTTTGTATACGTTAAACGTCCTAAATCTTACAATATGATACGTACAGCTACAATTTTTATGATAGGGGCATTCATGCTACATGTTGGGGTTACAGAAGTTGTAGCCCAAGGCAATGCCGATCCAAGACCCATTTTTGGAGACAAGGAGGCCACCCAACGCATTGATGATTATCTCAATCTTTTAAACCAAGGGTATTCCGAACTTGAAATTTTCCAAGACTTGGGAAATGCCAACCTGCTTAGTGAAAACTATGAGTCAGCAGCATTTTGGTACGAACGTCTCTTGGAAAACACCACTGATGAAGCGCAACATAGACGTTTTCAGAAGCGGTTGGCCTACGCCAGTGATAAGGTAATGGGAAAGCTTAAAAATGATAAGACGGACTGGTCCAAAATTATTATGGATGATTACAGGACCCCAAGTCCCTCCCAGTACTTTATGAACGTTTCAACGGTAATGGCATCCGGTGAAACCAATCTTAAGAACACTAACCATGGTATGGCATCCAAAGAAAATGCCTACACACCAAAATTGACCATTACGGCCAATGGAAAAGTGGCTTTCTTTAGTAAAGCGGTGGCACAAAAACCAGAAACGGGAATATTTTCCAAAAAAGAAATCGTCCATGAAATCTATCGTGCGGAGCACATTAATGGCAAATGGAAAAATATTAAAAAGGTAAACGTTTGCCCAAAGTATTATTCCGCTAAACACCCCACGGTTTCACAGGATGGTACTCGGTTGTTCTTTGCCTCCAATATGCCTGGAACCTATGGCAAGTATGACATTTATGTTTCTGAAATTAAGGCAGATGGTAGTCTAGGGCAGCCTAAAAACCTAGGTGCTAAAGTCAATACCAGAAAAGATGATGTGTATCCAAGTTTGGTGAACGGTTCTACTTTGGTTTTTGCTTCCAATGGTAGAAAGGGACAAGGTGGCCTGGATCTCTTTGCAGTAACTGTGGAGGGAAATCGATTGGGCAAATCAAAAAACCTGGGTAACCGAATCAATAGTCGATATGATGATTTTGCCCTGACATTTTCACCAAGCAAAGGAATGGGCTTTGTTCTGTCCAACCGTGGCGATCAAGAAACTGTGGCTCAATATGCTTTTGCCCCAAAAGAAAGCCATCTTACCGCAGTCGAAAAGGATGACCAGAAGCTTTGGAATGCTTTAAATGATGAAAATAAGACGGAATATTCCTCCACCGTTTTTGAAGACGAGTAAGAAGGAATAGGTATTTATCCCGATGATCTTTATAAAAGGAGCTGTCTCCTTTGTTGTACCCCTTAGTTGCACTTTAACCCCGAAAAGATGGACTTACAAAAGAATGATACAAAAAGAATACTGGGTTTGGTCTTAGGACTCTTATCGATGTCTGGCATCCTTAGTGCCCAAGAACAAACGCCACAAAACACTAGAGATCCTTTTCACAATCAGTTATTTTTCAACCGATTCCTAATCAATCCTACGTTCTCGCTAGTGCGTGAAAACAAATCGTATTTAAACGTTTTACTTCGAAACCAATATGCTGGTTTTGAGGATAACAATCAGAATTATTTTTTAGGTTTTAGCAATAAACTGGATGAAAATACGGCATTAGGGTTAGGGATATATGGTCAATGGTCAGGAGTCATTCAAGAGTTTGGCTTTCATGCCAATTATGCTACGGCAGTACAGTTAGGAGAAAAAAGTGCTCTCTCCTTTGGAGCCAATGTAAATTATAGAAGTCAGGGTTTGGACAGAAATCGAATCGTTATCAATGAAGAAGACCCGCTGTTGAATGAGGTGGAAAAGGTGAACTCCCTTTCTATTGAACCTGGACTTAATCTGTCTTTGGGAAAGTGGGATTTTGGCATGTACTTTACTGATTTGGTCCGGTACAATCAGACCAATGAGGAATTGGTCACCAATTTTGGGTTGGATTACTTAAGGTCTCAAGTACAATACACCCACACCTTTAAAAGGGCAGTGGGAATTTTGGAAGATGCCCGGCTTATTCCTTTGGTCCAGCTAGGGCAGGACTTCAATCAAGAATGGTCCATGACGGGTTCCCTTTTGATGGATTTGCCCAAATTGGGATGGCTACAGGCCAGCTACGACCAGCGCTACGGGATTTCTTCCGGTCTTGGATTTAATTTGAACAAAAGGCTATCCTTGGGATACCTCATGGAAAAGAGTCCTACGGAGCAAGGAGAGAATTTAGGATGGAACCATGAACTCTCGTTGGCCTATACCATGAATGATGAGCTAAGGGGAACGGGAATCAATGTACAGTTGGCTTCCAATGAAGACAATGAACGTATTGATGAAATCGTCAGGAACTATGAGCAACAATTGGATGATTTAAAAGAGAAAATCAATGGTGCACCTGTTGCTTTTAATGAAGCCAGCCTGGCCTACCAGAACAGAATGCTTATTGATGAGTTGATTTTGAGGCAAGATTCCATGGAACAGTTGAGAAACCAAATGTTTGAACGACGGTTTGAGCGCATGGTTAGGCTGTTGCGGAAAGAGATGAAAGACAACAATGAGGATACTAGACCGCACTCGAAGTCGCAATTCGGAAGCGTTAAAACTGCCATAGCAGCAGCACAACGCGCAGAGACACCAAAAAACAGAAAAGAAAGATTTAAGGATTTTAACGAAATCCCTATAAGAGCTAAAAATCGGTCAGAAGCTATCGGGGTTAATTCAGGTTTCTACTTAATTGCCAATGTATTTAAAAACAAGTCCAATCTGAAATCATTTATGCAGGATTTGTCCAAAAAGGGTTTGGAGGCAAGGCAATTTTATAACAAGGAAAACGGGTTACATTATGTCTATCTGGCCGATTTTACAACTAAGGATGATGCTGATGTTGCCATAGTATCCGATTTGGGAGGTTCCTACAAAGAGGATAAGTGGATTATGGAAGTGTACAACACGGCACAGACTGCGGACATTAGTTTTGAAATGGAATAATACACTTCATTAACTCAAGCCTCACATAAGGCAAATGCTAAGTAGCCATTGTCCAGTTTCGTGCTGGGCGGTGGCTTCTGTAATTTTCATACCATGGTTAAAATTTTTGAAAAATCCGCAAAGCTGGGTGCATTTGGACGAAAATACCTACAAATTTTACTATAGCTCGAATAATTCTTTTATTTTCCATACATATAATAGATTAACCCCGAAAATTCTACTATATGTTAACCTACAACTACACTCAGAAAAATGGCAATGGCCCACCAAAAAAAGTTCCTTGTTTCCAAGGCAATTCCAAATTGAACGTGCGACATCGACATTGGTAATGCAACCAGTGTAGCTGACAATAGAGTACTACCTCAAATAATTTGAGGTAATTACTTTATTGCATGCCTTTTAAACATCCTCAAAAAAGGATGAGGCCTTGTATTGCCCAAACCCATATCAAATAATAACCCCAAATCAGACATAAGATGAAAACCCCCAATCATGTTATGGTCTTGGACCATGACCCAAGTACTGCAAAGCTTTGTGACATTCTATTCAAAGACAGGAAGGATTACGCTTTGGTTGCCCATTCCACTTCCCTTAGGGATGCACTAATCAATGAGGACCGTTTTCCTGTGAATTTACTCATTACCGAGACCAAAGTGAATGGTCAATCAGGACTTCGCTATACCAATGGAATTTTACGGCGAAATCCTGATATTAAAGTGCTGGTAGTAAGTTCAGAAAATGATTTTGAGTTGATAAAACAAGCCTTTAAAATAGGTGTGCATGGATATTTGACCAAACCCATAACAGCAGAAAGATTGGAATCTGCATTGCACACGATTGCCGAAGAAGGAACGGCCCTAAGTAATGACGTTTCCAGCAAAATAATCTCGGTTTTTAGGGAGAAACGCTATTCCATGTTATCACATCGTGAGAATCAAATCATTGGATATCTCGGTCAGGGTGCCACGTACAAGGATATCGCCAAAAAGCTTTTTGTGACCCCAAGCACGGTAAACTTCCATTTACAGAACATTTATCTGAAACTCAATGTAAAATCAAAGTCGGAAGCATTGCAATGCCTTAAAACCATTGGTGTACCTTCTTTTTAACTTAAACAAGAAAGCCCTGGCCATTGCCAGGGTATTTTTGAAATACCCCTGTAGGGATTGTAGGGATATTTCGATAGGTCTAGCATGAGTCATTCACAAATTTTCTAGTGGGTATATGCAGCCTCTTTACTAAATGGCTCAAAAGCGTTTCTGAAGATGTATACCTACCGACCCTTCAGAATAGGAAGGCAACAACACAAAATCATTTTTCTTTTTGAACGGATTCCAAGGAAAAAGATAATCAAAGTGATACACAAGTTTCGTCACCATAATACCTAGGGCAGCTCCTACAAATACGTCAGAAATCCAATGCTTGTTGTTCATAACGCGCAAAGCACCCGTGGTCACGGCAAAGCCATAGCCGCTATAGGCCAAAAAGGAATTGGTCTCCTTAAATTCCTCATATAGTACCGTGGCATTGGCAAACGCATTTGAGGTATGTCCCGAAGGGAAGGCATCTGCGTTGAATTGATTTGGCCGCTCTTTGTAAATGGCTTTTTTCATTCCACCGGTAATTAATTGGGTCAATCCTGCAGAGATGATCAAATTTTTTGTTTGGTCAAACCAATGATTCTTTGCCCGTATCCCTGCAATATCAGCGATATATAGTTGTGCTATGGGCACATACCTCGTATAATCATCCAAAGAGGTATTGAAGTCATTCCCCAACCCATCACGCACATTGGCCTGAAAGTCTTTTTCAAAATCACCCTCCGTTAGAAGAAGACCTACCAAGAATAGAGAACCGGGTAGTATGGCTTTTTTTACCAAAGCGTTTTTAGGCGGTCTTTCCAAAGGAGCATCCACGAACTGCCCAAAACTGTATGAGGTACACAGAAAAAAACTTAAAAAACAGTTGAATTTTACGACGGTATTTTTAAAAGAAAGGGTCATGGAGCAGTAACAAAACAGTAAAAAAGGATAAAATATTGTAGCAGTGCCTTTTTTGGCTGTTTGCTCCAGCAGTCAAATCTAGAGACTACTTCAAGGCGCAGGGGCCCGCGATAAGAATTCTTCCCACATAAAAAGTGATACCGAAAACACCAACGGCATTAGGATATTTGTTAAGGGGAAGGGAGTATCCATGGAACAGGGAATGACCCTTGACCGACAACATTGACATCAGGGAACAAAAAAACCGCAATAGAAATTGCGGTTTTTTATCCAATATTCATAAAGGACGAGCTACTTCACTTCTTCGAAGTCCACATCCTCTACGTTATCGCCTTCCGCAGCGTTTCCTCCAGTGGCATCACCGCCGGTATTTGCGGTAGGGTCACCCCCAGCCTGCTGCGCTTCGGCCTGTGCTTTGTACATTTCCTCCGAAGCCGTTTTCCAAGCCTCGTTGATTTTGGTCAAAGCGGGCTCAATAACAACAACGTCCTTGGTTTCGTATGCCTTTTTCAACTCCTCCAAGGCTTCCTTGATAGGTTTTTTCTTATCATCAGAAAGCTTGTCACCAAATTCATCGAGCTGCTTTTCCGTTTGAAAAATCATACCATCTGCCTCATTCAATTTGTCAGCTTTTTCTTTGGCCGCTTTATCCGCTTCAGCATTGGCTTCAGCTTCCGCTTTCATCTTTTGGATTTCTTCATCCGTCAAACCTGAAGAAGCTTCAATACGAATATCCTGTGATTTGCCGGTAGCCTTATCCGTGGCCGAAACCTTGATAATTCCATTGGCATCAATATCAAAGGTCACTTCAATCTGCGGTGTTCCCCTTGGTGCAGGTGGAATACCGTCCAAATGGAATCGTCCAATGGTCTTGTTATCGGCAGCCATAGGTCGCTCCCCTTGCAAAACATGGATCTCAACCGAGGGCTGATTGTCTGCCGCAGTGGAAAACACCTGTGATTTCTTTGTGGGGATAGTCGTATTAGCTTCAATCAACTTGGTATTCACACTTCCCATGGTTTCAATACCCAATGAAAGTGGTGTCACATCCAATAGCAATACATCTTTTACATCACCGGTCAACACTCCACCTTGGATAGCAGCACCTACGGCAACCACTTCATCTGGATTAACTCCCTTGGAAGGCTTCTTCCCAAAGAATTTTTCCACGGCTTCCTGCACAGCAGGAATCCTTGTGGAACCCCCTACCAATATAATTTCATCAATATCACTTTTTGAAAGTCCTGCGGATTTCAATGCAGTTTCACAAGGTTCAATGGTGCGTTTTACCAAATCAGCGATCAACTGCTCAAACTTTGCACGACTCAAGGTTCTTACCAAGTGCTTAGGTCCTGATGCCGTTGCGGTCACATAGGGCAAGTTAATTTCGGTCTGTGAAGAAGCGGACAATTCAATTTTTGCTTTCTCCGCTGCCTCACGAAGTCGTTGCAATGCCATGGCATCATCGCGCAAATCCAAACCTTCATCGGACTTAAATTCTTCAGCCAACCAATCAATAATTTTTTGGTCCACATCATCACCACCTAAGTGGGTATCACCATCCGTGGCCAACACTTCAAAAACACCATCACCCAGTTCCAAGATGGAAACATCATGGGTACCCCCACCAAAGTCAAACACTACAATCTTTTGGTCTGCATCCTTCTTGTCCAGACCATACGCCAAGGAGGCCGCGGTAGGCTCATTGATAATGCGTTCTACGGTCAAGCCTGCAATTTCGCCAGCTTCTTTAGTGGCCTGACGTTGCGAATCATTGAAGTACGCAGGAACGGTAATGACCGCCCTTGTAACATCCTGACCCAGGTAATCCTCAGCCGTTTTCTTCATCTTTTGAAGAATCATAGCGGATAATTCCTGAGGGGTGTACAGGCGTCCTTCAATGTCTACCCTTGGTGTGTTATTGTCACCTTTAACAACTTTATAAGGAACACGATCTGCCTCTTTTTGAGACTCGGAATATTTGTTCCCCATAAATCGTTTTATGGAATAAATGGTTTTATGTGGATTTGTTACCGCCTGTCTTTTGGCTGGGTCACCTACCTTGATTTCCCCTCCCTCAACAAAGGCAATAACAGACGGAGTTGTTCTTTTTCCTTCTGCGTTTGGAATCACCACCGGCTCGTTACCTTCCATTACGGAAACACAAGAGTTGGTCGTTCCCAAATCGATACCAATAATTTTACTCATGTTTTCTATTTAAAGTTTTTCGAATTCAATTTTTTGACACTATTCCAATGTCAATGACTGTGCCATGCCCATGAATATGACAAGCTGACAGTTGTTTTGAAAATTCCAAAATTCAAATCACAACGTACAAGTTCGTTACTACTCTACTGCGGTCAATTGGATTTTGAAATTTGGGGTTTGAAATTTCTTTCCCGTTATCTTTGAAACAAAATCCAACGATGGAATGCATTAGTGTTTTTGACATGCTCAAAATAGGTGTGGGCCCTTCAAGCTCTCATACTTTGGGCCCGTGGAGGGCTGCGGAGCGATGGCTACAGGAACTACAGGAGGACGTTGATTTATCCACGGTAACCTCAGTCAAGGTGCAGTTGTACGGTTCATTATCCCTTACAGGTAAAGGCCATGCCACGGATGTCGCTGTGGCACTGGGCCTAATGGGAGAAGACCCCGTAACCATTGCTTGTGATAGTATTCCCGGTAAAATTGAAACAGTAAAATCCGACAAAAAACTGTACTTAGGACAAAAGCATTGGATTTCGTTCCATTATGGGGAGGACATTGTATACCATCGGGAGTTTCTTCCCTTCCATGCCAATGCGCTTAGGTTTGAAGCGGGATTGAGCAATGGAACGGCTACTTCCGAAACGTACTACTCCATAGGAGGGGGATTTGTGGTCAAGGAAGAACGGCAGCATGCCAGGGAAAACAAGGCCATTTTCAAGACCTTTCCCCACCCCGTTAAAACTGGGGATGAGCTTTTGGAGCATTGCAACTCCCAAGGAAAATCGATTTCTGAAATTGTTTGGGAAAACGAATGCTCCCTTCGGACTACCGAAGAAATCGATGGGGGCCTGCGGCAAATATGGAATACTATGCTGGAATGCATGTATTTGGGTTGCCATACCGAAGGCAAACTACCGGGTGGGCTCAACGTAAAACGCCGTGCCTTCGATATGCACCAAAAATTAAAAGGAGAGGTCCCCTACTCCAATCCACAAGAATGGTTGGAAAGCATCCGGGATACTGAAGTGAAATTTAGACAGATATTGAAATGGGTCAGCTGTTTTGCCCTGTCCGTAAATGAGGTCAATGCTGCCTTAGGTAGGGTGGTCACTGCGCCAACCAATGGTAGTGCGGGAGTCATTCCTGCGGTATTGATGTACTATATGGTCATTGAAAACCACGATGGGGATTTCGATGATGTCAAACGCTTTTTGATGACGGCCAGTGAAATAGGCAGTATTTTTAAAAAAGGGGCGACCATCTCTGCGGCCATGGGCGGTTGCCAAGCCGAAATTGGGGTTTCCTCAGCGATGGCAGCTGCTGGACTCACGGAGCTTATGGGTGGAAATCCGGAGCAGGTACTAATGGCCGCGGAAATTGCCATGGAGCACCATTTAGGATTGACGTGCGACCCCATTGGGGGGCTGGTGCAGGTACCCTGCATTGAGCGTAATAGCATGGGAGCCCTAAAGGCCATCAATGCCTCGGAAATGGCATTGGATGCGGACCCTGCCGAGGCCATCGTACCTTTGGATACCGTGGTGAACACCATGTGGGAGACTGCCAAGGATATGAACAGTAAATACAAGGAAACCTCGGAAGGGGGACTGGCCGTTGGGGTGTTCTTAAGTGATTGCTAAGAAATATACTTCTATTTTTTGAGCTTTTTAGAATATTATGTAGCCCATTAACAGCTTCATATAATATCTTTCCAACCCCTTAATTGTAGAAAGGATTACCAATGGAAATGTAAGTACACATTGAATCAAAGTGGGAAATTTCAAATTTTTCATTATTTATGAAAGGTATTTCATATTTTTATGAAATATAATTATTAAATGAAATTAGAGGACTTAGGATATCTATCCGTAGGATCACAAATGAGAAGGATCTATGAAAAACTACAATCCGAAGGGGACAGTATTTATAAGGAAATAGACATCAAATTCAAATCCAGCTGGTTCCCCATATACTATGTCCTTTCCAAAACTACTAGGGCCTTGACCGTTTTGGAACTTACCGAAAAGATTTCTTACAGCAGAATAACGGTAAAGAATGTCGTCAGGGAATTGGAGAAAATAGGATATGTAGATGTAATTCCAAATCCGACCGATAATCGCTCAAAACTCATCCAACTTAGTAAGAAAGGGAAGAAAATTGAACCTGAACTACAACTCATTTGGAATACCTTCTATAATCAATTAAAAGGTCTATTTGGAGAGCGTGATTTTCTAGATCAACTCGTGCAAGTCAACCAAAAATTAAACACACGCTCCCTAAAAAAAGAGGTGCTGAAAGAATATTATGGTTATTCCGTTAGAAATGCCAAAGAGAGTGAATTTGGTAGAATTGGCGAACTTCTAGTAGAAGTGTATTCTTCTTTGAACGGTTTTCCCTCAAAACTGGAACAACCAAAATATTATGAGATGTTAAGAACTGTTGGGAATTTAACTAAGAATACGAACGTAGAACTGCTGGTTGCTGTTTCCAAACAAGGAACCATTGGAGGGGCTGTTGTTTATTTCAATGATATGAAAGATTACGGTTCTGGCGGAAAAGCAACGCAGGAGCAAAACGCCTGTGGATTTAGGCTATTGGGTGTAGACGCTAAATTAAGAGGTTTAGGGGTTGGTAAACTTCTTACGGCGTATTGTATGGAAAAAGGGAAAAAAAGTAACTCTAAAACAATGGTGATTCATACAACAAAAACAATGAAAACAGCATGGAAAATGTATGAAAGACTAGGTTTTGAAAGGGCAGGTGATTTAGATTTTATGCAAGGAAATCTACCCGTTTTTGGTTTTAGGCTAAAACTATGATTGTAAGGATAGGTTATGAAGTTTGCAACAATTAATGGAAAAGTATTATGAATGCCTTCCAATACGCAATTTTTAAGAATGCTTTAAAAACCCAACAGACATTTTTTACAATCAAGTGAAGTATAAAAGTAATGAATGCACAGATAAAGATGAAAACGGAAATAACCAAGACAGCCCTTCAAGATATTGAGAAATTGGCAGAACTTGCGAAATTGACTTTTGCAGAGACGTTCGCTTCTGACAACAAAGAGGAAGATATGGTCAAATATTTAGAGGATCAATTTTCAAATAAAAAGTTGAAAGCGGAACTCATGGACCCAAATGTACAATTTTACTTCGCCGTACTTGATAAAAGAATCATTGGGTACTTAAAGGTGAACGTGGGTCAATCACAAACCGAAATAAAAGATGAAACTGCACTCGAAATAGAACGTATTTATGTGCTCAAGGAGTTTCATGGGAAAAAAGTGGGGCAACTTCTTTTCAAAAAGGCGATGGAAATAGCGAACGAGAAAAATCTGGCGTACCTGTGGTTGGGCGTTTGGGAAAAAAACCCAAGGGCTATTCGGTTTTATGAAAAAAATGGATTCTCTGTATTTCAAAAACATATATTCAAACTTGGAAATGACGAACAGACAGACTTAATGATGAAACTTAAGCTTAAGTAGCAACAAATAGGATGATCGGTTTTTGGATAAGTAGTTCCCAATCCAATAAAGGTTACGAATATGCCCATTACCAAAAGACCTGCGAATGGTTTCTAAATTCCATGGCAAAATATGAGTAAGGAATTTGTTATAACAAGAAAAGTGCGCTTTGGAGACTGCGATCCCGGAGGCATGCTATATACACCAAGAATAGGGTATTTTGTAGTTGAAGCAATCTTGGATTTTATTTCCTTGTGTTTTGGTGCTCCAGCGGAGAAAAGTATGATGAGTCTGGGAGTTTTACCCCCAACCCGTTCCCTTAATATTGAGCTTCTTCAACCGATGGTGTGGGATGATCAAGTTGAGATTAGGGTATACCTCAAGGAAATACGAATAAGTTCATTTGTTTTTTTCGTTGATGGATCTGTATTGAATGATAAGGTGTTCACTGCTGAATTAACACAAGTATGCATCGACCCCAAAACTAAGCGGCCTGTTAAGGTCCCCTCAAAACTACGTGAAGTTTTGGAAAGCTACAATGGCAAATAAAATGAACAACAGCACTCATGAAATGGTCAATCGAGACTTCAATTAGTAGTCAATCCAAGTACATCAATTTCAATTTACGATTATGAAAACGGATGATACAGAGAAAACTGATATTTACATTATTGGCTCTGGGGCCATCGGTAAAGCACTCGCGGTTTTTTTAAAACTTAATAACAAAAATGTAACCCTAGTAAGAGGGAGCGTTGATCATCTTCCGGAATTCAAAAAAAAAATTACGGTTATTGGGGATGGTGAGACTTTTGAGCAGGAAATTACCACCTCCACGTTTAGTAATATTTCAGTAATTAACGGAGTCGTCCTTGTAGCAACCAAGACATTTGCGAACATGTACATTGCCGAAAAACTTGCGGCTATAAGGGGTAGTTTTCTTGTTGTATTGCTTCAGAACGGGCTTAATATAGAACGTCCTTTTAATAATTTCCGTAACACTTTTCGTTGCGTTTTGTTCTCCACGAGTCAAGTTACTGGAGATAATGAAGTTTCCTTTAAAACAGTTAGCGCCTCCCCCATTGGTAGTGCCAAAGGAAACAATAAACGACTTAAAGATTTGATTAATGAAATTAGTACACCACAGTTTGAATTTCGAAGTGAGCCGAATATCGTGGAGTATGTTTGGAAAAAGACAATAGTCAATTGCGTATTCAATACAATTTGTCCCCTCTTAGAAGTGGACAATGGAATTTTTTATAGAGACCCAGGGGCAAAAAATTTGGCAAGGGATATTATTGGAGAATGTGTTATGCTTGCCAGAGAGAAGAATGTTTCTCTTGATGAAAGCGAAATACTGGAAAACTTGGTTTTGATAAGTCAAAAATCAAATGGACAACTGATTTCAACTTACATGGATATTCTGTCTAAGAGAAAAACAGAAATAGAAAGTCTAAATTTAGAAATGGCTAGGATTTCGGATGAAATTGGGCAGTCAGACTTGTTGGAAAAAACGAGACTATTGGGTCAACTGGTACAAATTAAATCGAACACCGTAATGAAATCTTTGACGGTAAAATACTAGAAAACAAATTGTTACAAAAATCGAACTAGAGAAGTACTTTGCCACGATATAACTTAATCAATTATGAAGGCGGGTGGTTTGCATTTAAGTAACATCAATAAATCGTTTTCCTATATTCTTTAAATTTGCTGCACTTCTCACCTTGCGCCTTTGAAGGAAAGCACGCGTTGGTAACCATAAATAGATGATTAACCTCTTGATAAAGACCAAAAAAGATGGTAATGAAAAAACTCTCACTGATTAATTTAGTTCTTTTAGTAGGTATAATTGCTCATTTGCTCTATAATCAGTCGAAAAAGGAAAACATTCATTTTAAAAGGCTTACGGCTGAGCGAATAGATATTGTTGGAGAGAATGGGAATAGATTTATCGTGCTAAGTAATCCAAAAGATCAGGCCTTAGCTACCACCAATGGAGAAGTGATCAATCCAGAAAAAACTGAACGGAATACACCTGGCCTCCTCTTTTTTAATAGTGAAGGTGATGAAGTTGGTGGATTGATGTTTGATAAAGACAATCAAGGAACCTACCAAATGTTAACGTTTGACCAAAATAAGAATGACCAGATTATGGTGCTTCGTAAAGATGAATATGAAGAGAACGGAAAATGGTTCAGGCAATATGGTATAGAAATCAGCGAACGCTCCGAAAAACCTTATATAGAAATTATAAAAGAATACAATTCCATCAATGTTGACGGAATCGTAAGTTCCAAGGGCTATATTGCCTTGATCCCCTCTTTTGTTCTTTCTGGTTTATTAATTGAATTTAGTCAGTTCCAAACTTAAGATAGCTATAATTCATCGCTACCCTATAACCCCAATGTTTTTAATTAAATTAAACGTCCAACAAACAAACCTCGGAAACAAATTCAACAGTGCCTTCCTCTCCCCTTCGGTAAAATCAGGATTGTCGGAGGCAATAACGAAATCATAGCGGGACCGTTGTGGTGCACAGAAAACAATAATGACAGGAGATTATTATAAAACTAAAGAGTCGGTAGATGAGTACATCAGGTTGGCAAAGGGTGTAGATGGAGGTGAATTGATTAAAAAGCTTAAGAGCTTTCTACCATTAAAATCATCCCTACTTGAAATTGGTACTGGTCCTGGAACTGATTGGAAAATATTAAGCGAATATTATGAAGTAGTGGGATCAGATAATTCATCTGAGTTTCTTAGTCATCTCATTACTTCTAATCCTGAAGGGCGTTTCATGGAATTAGACGCCATTACCATTATTACAGACCATAAGTTTGACGGTATCTATTCAAATAAAGTAATGCATCACCTTAAAGACAATGAATTAGTTGATTCCATTAAGAGGCAGCATGATATTTTAAACACTGATGGAATTATCTGTCATTCTTTTTGGAATGGAGAAGGCTCAGAACTTTTTAAAGGTCTTTTCGTGAATTATCACACCAAAAGTTCATTGAAGGAATTTTTTAAACCTCACTTTGAAATTATGATGATTGAGGAATATGCTGAATTTGAAGATGGAGATTCTCTGCTACTTATTGGAACGAAAAAATGTGGTACTACAACAAAACCTAAATAGCATTAAAACGCAGTTTAGCTAAACCGTTATGTATCAACCTAAAAATCATGCATTAACTCGAAGAGGCTACATATGAAGAAAAAAATATTCGTATTTCTATTTGATGGATTTTCAGATTGGGAAATAGCCTATCTCACCCCAGAAATACATAAGAACCAATTATTTGATTTGATTTATTTCTCAAAAGATGGGAATACCATCAATTCCATGGGAGGATTGGAAATTAAACCAAGTGCGGCACTTCATCAACTGAAAATTGACGAATTGGACATGCTGGTCCTACCGGGGGGTACAGCTTGGGAGGAAAGAGGAAATCCAGAAATCATAGGACTTACAAAAGAAATTTTTAGAAAAAGCAAACCAATTGCGGCAATTTGTGCTGCAACCTACTTTCTAGCACAGTTAGGGTTATTGGATGATTTAAAACATACAAGCAATGAGGTAACGTATTTGAAAAAAGTTGCTCAGGAATACCGCGGGGAAAAGAATTATAGTACGTCATTGGCAGTTACGGATGGAAATATAATTACTGCTAGCGGTATTGCACCAATTGAATTTTCCAGAGAAATTTTCAAGACAATTGGCTTATTTGATACCAATGGGATCCAGAAGTGGTATCAACTGTTCAAAAATGGCATATGGGATTGATAAGCCGAAATCATAGCTGAGACCGTTGTTCATAACCAAAAGTAAATGACCAAGGTACTCCGGTTAGAAGTAGGTATTGCTATTTCGGAACTTACCTCCTATCATCCAAAACAGAAATCGCATCGAACCATGAATAGGTTGAACGGCATCCCAATGTTCGGTGATCTCCCCTTCTTCCACTTTCCAAACGTCCATGATATTAAGACCCTTCTTGGGATTGCCCCTATGCTTCTTATTGTTGGTGGCATGGGAATGAAGAATCACAAACGAACCATCTACATACAAGTGCTTAACATCATATGCATAGTCTGGGTAGCGTTTGGCAAAATTTGACACCACCTCAAGTACACCTGTTACGCCGTCTGTCATACTTTGATTGTGTTGCCTGTATTTGTGGGCACCATACTTCTTACTGATGTATTCAAAATTATGGTTATTCATAATGTTCTGCACAAAATCCACAACAACTGCTGCGTTTTCACATTCTTGCGCTGTCCAGGTTTCTTTTTTAAAACGGTCTAGGTTAATCTCGAAAGTTTCCATTCTTTAAGTATTTGCATTAACTTGCATAATGCAAGTAAGCAAATGTAATAACTTACTTGCAAAAAGCAAGTGATAATGGAAAAAAAAATGAATCGTTCCGACTGTCCCATAAGTTTTGCCCTGGACTTATTTGGAGACAAGTGGAGTTTGCTGATCATCAGAGATCTTGTCTTTGATCAAAAAAGGTTTTATAAAGAGTTCCTCCAATCAAAAGAAAAAATAGCCACAAACATTTTGTCTGATAGACTAAAAAAGTTGGAAAATGCAGGACTTATTGCATCCAAGGTTTACGAGAAATTAAAAACCCAAAAAGAGTATTCATTAACAGAAAAAGGAAGGGGCTTAATACCGATTTTGGTTGAATTTATTTTATGGTCCGCCAAACATGAGGAAGGACTTGCCGTCACTAACGAGTTCGTTCAAAAAGCCACGGATTATAGAAAAGAAGTAGTTGAAAATATAATAGCAAATCTAGGCTAAATAATAATGGTGATGTAAAATCTTTTGCTGTCTGAAATTCAATGTTTTAGGGCGCACAGCACAGACCGAATTTCCCGAAATCAAGTATCTTTAAACTCGGGTGGATATTTTCATGGATTCGACAAGCTCAGCCCACCTGAAATGTCTGCATCGAAATAATAACCGACATCATTGGATGCAAATTATATCATGAACAAAAGAATATTTCTTTTACTGGCAGCGTCACTGCTTATTGCAGGAAAAACAGTCGCCCAAACTTCCGAAAGTTTTGTTAAAGCCGTTATTGGCAACTGGCAAGGGAAGGGAACGTTGTTTAACCAAGAAGCTTCCTTCCATATGAAATGGGAGAATGCCCTTAGTTCCAAATTCGTCAAGCTTACCTTTAAGAACAGTTTTAAGGACAAATCCGGGGTGGACAGGGAAATGAATGCCCATGCCTATTACCGGTTGATGCAAAATACCGGGTATTGGTTTGACTCCAGGGGGATCATGCTCCCTTTGACATTGGAAATTAGCGAAAACTCCATGACCGTCTTATGGGGAGATGCCTCTTCAGAAAGGGGAAAAACCATTTACTCCATTGACAATTTGAACCACATAAGTGTTCAAGATTTTGTCCTTAAAGGCGGTAGCTATGCCCTCTTTGGTGAAGCTACCTACAAAAGGTCAGAAAAATGATGGAATCACTAAAGTAAAATTGACTTGGATTGCATCTGGGCATTTGGAAATGCCAAGCATTTCTGTTCTGCCACAAATCATAGCGGAAATCCTGGTGAACAATCTAATAAAAACCGTATGTACATTCCGAGCTTCTATCAAAACAAAAACATAGCTGAAGTAAAAACGTTTCTGAAGGAAAACAGTTTTGGAATTTTAATAAGTCAAGTTGATGGAAAAATCTCAGGGACCCATATTCCAATGGAACTTGATCAGGATGAACATGGAGAAGACATTTTGGTGGGGCATCTTGCCAAAGCCAACCCACAATCAAAAAACCTAAAGGACAACCAGGAGGTATTGGCTATTTTTAACGGTCCATATAGTTATATTTCATCTTCTTGGTATCAAAAGGAAAATGTCCCAACTCGGAACTACGTTGCCGTGCACATATATGGAAAAGTGAAAGTCATTGAAGGAAAGGAATTACTTGAATCTTTAAAAAAACTGATTGACAAGTATGAACAATATTCAGAAAACCCTGTCTCCATGGAGAAAATGTCCAGTAGAACGTTGAAGCAGAGGCACGGAATTGTAGGTTTTTCAATCAAAATCCATGAAATTCAAGGAGCTTACAAGCTTTCCCAAAATAGGGACGAAACGGATTATCACAACATTCTGAACGAATTGAAAAAAGTAGGGGATTCAAATTCCATGGGCATTGCGGCCGCAATGAAAAAAGTAAAACTTTAACTGGTACTACGTAAAGAGCTGCGGTTAAACCTTGTAGTAAAAAGCATCCCTCAATACTTCCAAGCTTTTGGGTACCGCCGTATCCGGTGACTCCACCCCTTCAAACTCAAGCGATATCCACCCTTTGTATCCCACATCCCGCATCATTTGGCCAATGGCGGGGTAATCTATATCCAATGAATACCATTTACCGCCCCCATAGTAGGTTTTGGCTTGAACAAGGTAGGTCTGAGGGGCCATTAGTTTCAGCTGTTCTTCACGATTTTCCAAAAAATTCCCAGTATCCAAAGTCATTTGTAGCCAAGGACTGCCTATGGCGTCCACAATTCGCTTAACGCCTTCAGCGGTACGTCCAAGCCCCCAATGGTTCTCCAGTCCGAGGACCACACCACATTTCTCCGCGGTTGGAATGCATTCCGTAATGGAATCAATCACCCATTTGAAACCATCTTCATCCGTGTAGCCCTCCAGGGTGGGTTCAATACCCTTATTGGCCATTAGATCATCAAAGTTTTTTGAGGTGCCCCAGCGTCCGGTATTCAATCGCATGGTAGGTATACCCAAGGCATAAGCCAGTTCTATCTGCCTAATCGTTTTGGCAATGTTCTCGTCACGTTTTTCTTTTTCGGGATACACATAACCTTGGTGGGTGCTGAAACCCATGAGGTCCAATCCCGCATGGAAGGCGCGCTTCTTTAGGTCTTGCAAATAGCTATTCTCTTCCGAAGTCATCTGTACCAATAGCAGTTCAATGCCATCAAAACCCATGGCTGCGGCCTTCTCAATGCACATTTCAATCGGAACGTCTTCCTTAGGACCGTTAAACTGCCAAAATGAATAGGTGGAAACCCCAATGGGGTTTTTTCTAATATTATTCTTTTCTTCAATTTTAGTTGTTTCTTTGGGCTGGGGTGAGTTGCAGGCCCCAAGTAGGGAGGCCATACCCAAAGCAGAGGCATTTTGGATGAATTTTCTACGGTCTGTCATTTTGCTTAGATTTAGTATCCATTAAATATAGTGAATACCGCAGTCGTTTTATAAGGGAAGTAATGGCCTAATGGCAAAATGATGGAATTGGAATTTGGTAATCAATCGACCCCACATCCAGCCCTACCACGTGTATCGATGAGATAAATAATTTTCCATTCCCCATCAAAGTTTACCATTTGAAAGGAATTGATACCGCAGTGACTAAAATTGCCGTTCAGCCAAAACTCATAGCCTACCCAAGCATTGGCCATGGTACGATCCACCTGAATGCTCCATGAGGTCAATTTTTCCTCAAATTGCACACTGTCCGGTATGCTTACAATGGATTCGTATAGTTTTTCGATGGGAGAAGACCTAAACATTGTTTTTCCTTCTTTGTTGCGACCAGTGGTCTGCAGCAACACCTCATCCGCAACAAAACTTTTCATAGCAATGGAATCCTGCTTGTGAAAGGCTTCAAAAAAGCCTTCGACAACTTTCCTAACCTCTTCTTTATCTGAGTCTTGTGCTCTAAAGACTTGGATGTTTAACAGAAAAATAGCCAGTAGTACCACTCTTAATCCCATGATATCCATTTTTTGATTGATGACAAATTAATACATTTAGGGCAAAACTGAATAGGAATGTCCATTGCAAAAAAGGAATACAAGCGCGTCACGGTAAAATCGTTGGTGGAAATGAAGCAGCATGGGGAAAAAATCTCCATGCTGACGGCCTACGATTACTCCATGGCAAAAATTGTCGATTCAGCCAATGTCGATGTGATTCTGGTGGGTGATTCTGCCAGTAACGTAATGGCCGGACACGAAACCACCCTTCCCATTACCCTAGATCAAATGATTTACCATGCCAGTTCCGTGGTACGTGCTGCCAAGCGTGCTCTGGTGGTGGTTGACATTCCTTTTGGAAGGTATCAAAGTGATAGTAAGGAAGCCTTGCGTTCTGCCATCCGAATTATGAAGGAAAGTGGTGGTCACGCCGTAAAAGTCGAAGGAGGTGTGGAGATAAAGGATTCGGTAAAGCGTATTTTGCAAGCCGGAATTCCGGTGATGGGTCATTTGGGCTTGACCCCTCAATCCATTTATAAATTTGGCACCTATACGGTTCGAGCAAAGGAAGAAGCGGAAGCGGATAAATTGAAGGAGGATGCCAAAATGTTGGAGAAGGTAGGTTGCTTTGGCATTGTTTTGGAGAAAATTCCAGCAGAATTGGCCAAAGAAGTGGCTGAAAGTGTCTCCATTCCGGTTATTGGCATTGGGGCCGGTGGTGGCGTGGACGGACAAGTATTGGTGGTCCACGATCTTCTTGGTATGACCCATGAGTTCAATCCACGTTTTTTACGTCGATACATGAACCTTTATGATGAAATGGGTGCGGCCATAGGACAATATGTGAATGATGTTAAGAGCAAGGATTTTCCTAGCGAAAGTGAACAATATTAGATTTGCCAACGGTAAACCATTCAACGCCCTCCAGTCTTCAAGTCATTTATGAAGACAATCACTTGATTGTTGTCAATAAGCGTCCCGGAGATATTGTCCAAGGTGATAAAACCGGTGATGTACCCTTATCTGATGTGGTCAAGGAATACCTCAAGATTAAATACAACAAACCTGGCAATGTTTATTTGGGCGTGGTACATCGGTTGGACCGACCCACTTCTGGGATTGTGGTTTTTGCCAAAACATCCAAGGCACTACCAAGATTGAACATATTGTTTTCTAAGGGCAAAACGCAGAAAACCTATTGGGCCGTGGTTTCAAAAGCACCACCAAAAAACGAAGACCATTTGGTGCACTGGCTGGTTCGAAATCCAAAACAGAATAAATCCTATGCACATTCCAAGGAAGTCCCATATAGTAAAAAGGCCGTTCTGGAGTACCGTTTGCAAAAAAAACTGGATAACTACTTCTTGCTGGAAATCGACTTAAAAACAGGACGGCATCATCAAATAAGGGCCCAACTGGCTGCTATTGGCTGTGTTATAAAAGGAGATCTAAAGTATGGTGGAGATCGAAGCAATAAAGACGGTAGTATTCACTTACATGCCCAAAAACTGATTTTGGAACATCCAGTGAAAAAAGAGGTCGTTTCCTTTCTTGCCCCTCCACCAAGCGATGTTGTCTGGAAGGCTTGCCTATGACACTTCCCCCTAAAAGCCATTCATTTATACCAAAACACAAAAGTCTCTTAGTCCATCGGGAGGCATGCAAATGGTTTTAAAAAACGCCCTTATAGCTTTCTAGTCCTTAAGCTTTCAATGGCCACCGCACTCAAAATCAATACCCCTCCAAATACGGTAGTCAAGCTGGGAACCTCCTTCAAGAAAATAGCTCCCAATATAATTCCGTAAATAGGTTGGACACTGCTTAAAATACTGATAGTTGTAATTGAAAAATATTTGAAGCAGTTCAAAAAAAGGGTATGTCCTATAGCGGTGGTCAGCAACGCTAAAGTCGCAATCCAAGGAAGTTGCTCGGGGACTTCAACTAGCTCACCGGAAAAAAAGAATGGAGCCAGTACAATTCCAATAATTCCCATTTGAAAGCACATCAAACTGGAACCATTGTACTCCCCCACCCTATTTTTTAGGATAATGTTTCTTAAGGAATACAGCAATGCAGAGAATATTCCAATGGTAACTGCCAGCGTTTGGTCATTCTTAACATTGAAAGTGGGGTTCAGCAGATAAATTCCGGCCAATACCAACAAGCCAAGGAATAGGTGAAGTTTTTGAAATTTGGTTTTTAGCAGTAACGGCTCCAAAAATGCCGTAATTATGGGATAGGTAAAAAGGGAGAGCATCCCTATGGCCACACTGGAAAGCTGAAGTGAGTAAAAATAGGTCACCCAATGTGACCCCAGGAAAATGCCGCTTAAAAGTATGGGCAAACGATGCTCCTTGGCAATCTTAAAAGAAAACCCTTTGTACCTACAGTAGGCGTAAAGGAGAATAAAGGCCAAAACCGCTCTCGTAGCTATGGTCAATGGAGGCGACAGATCAATGTATCTGCCCAAGGCACCCGAAGTACTCACAAAGAGCATGGCCAGGTTGATTTCAACGAGATTGGTAAGGGGTTGATTTTTTAACTGCAAGTCATTCTATCTTGTTATTGCCAATGCCTTTTCCCTAATAATCTGGGATACGGGCCTATTCTGTAAATGGCTTTCCAACCAAGAAAGAATGTCCAAGTACAAAAAGGCACGTTTTTCATACGGGTGATTTTCATACTGTTTCAGATTATTATACAGTTTTTGGAATTCGGCTTTCAACTCCGTAGGGTAGATGTCCCCTAAATTTCTCAAGAATTTGATCATCTCGTGCTGAACTGCATGTAAATCGTTCATTTTCAGCAAAAACTTATACGTGCTTTTTAGTTGCACCTCCAAATGATAGTCCATACCCGCTTCGTAATGCGCTACCAAGCTCAATACGCGGGCAAAACACATTAAATCCTCACGCATTTTCAGCTGTTTGTTATTAATGATCCTTTTTAAGTAGGCAATGCAATTTTTATTGTCCCCATTGCCAAAATACAAACAGGCAATTTTATAGTAAAGGAGCATAATGTGGTGCTGGTCAATACGGTCGCCATGCTTTTTTATTCCGTATTCTATGATATTGACCAAATACAACCCCTTATCGAATGTGCCTTCCAAAAAGTGAAGATTGAGCTTGTTGCTATTCACGTATAAAAAAGAGAGTGAAGCGATATTATCGTTTTTGGGAAAGTCCTTGTCGGAAACCGTTTCCTCCAATTTGTGAAGGGTTTCTCGGAACTGTGAACCATACTTTACAAAAAACAAGGATTCCAACAGGTAATGATTGCCCTTCAAATAAAAAACAGGGTTTAGTGATATCATCTCCTCCTGCTCATGGAAAAGGTCCACCCACTTACTTGAGTATTTATAGGACGAAAGAAAGTCCTGGGTCAAAAGGCTATACCATAAGTAAGCTTTGTACAGCCATAGTTTTTCCCGAAATCCAAGGTCTTCCAAATTTACCTTTGGTAAATGAGCTTCGAAATACTCTTTAACAGACCTTAAATCCGCATCATTCCGTACATACCCAACTTTAAGCATCATTCCATACAGTTGTAAGGACAAATTGGACAGTTTACTGGTCATGAGGTTATGCTCGGAAAGCTCTTTGGCCTGTAGCGCCAACTCCTCTGCCCGATCCGGAATACTCCTGGTAATATATTGGGTCTCAATTATCTTTTCGAGTTCAACAATTTCATAGGCCACATTTTTCTCCTCGTTTTCTATGGCCATGTTCTTGGCCTTATCCAACAACTTAAGGCTTTGCTTGTACAAGCCTTTTTGGTAAAGAATGGTAGCAAAATCCAATTGCTCCCTAATCTGGACCCTGATGTTTTGATTGACGGGATTTAATCGCAAACTAATTAAAATTTGTTTGTAGAGGTGGGCTTTTAAATTGGAGAGTTGGGCTTTCTTGACAATTCCACTGGCCAGAATTTGGGTTTCGTCATACGTTCTTAGCTTATCCAGTAAATTGAACAGGGCCAGAAATTTGGCATCCACATTAACCCCCAACCGCCCCACATACAGCTTAAATTGTCGCTTTTCTGACTTGGATAGGGATTTTACCAAAACAAACAAACTGTCCCTCGGGGTGCTAACCATCGTAAAAAAATGTATTTATACCACTGATTTTTAATATTTTACCTAATACTCCGACCCCTTAAACGTTGTAACACCAAAGTATTAAAAATAGGGGTTGAAAAGTGGCTTTCTAACTTCGTAAAGATTAGGTAAAACCAGCTATAATCATGGGTAAAGATAAGGTACATATTTTTGACACGACGCTAAGGGATGGAGAGCAGGTGCCCGGTTGTAAATTGGACACCAAACAGAAGTTGATTATCGCGGAACGTTTGGATGAGCTTGGTGTTGATATCATAGAAGCGGGATTCCCAATTTCAAGTCCTGGCGATTTTAAGTCGGTCAATGAAATCGCCAAATTGGTAAAGAATGCCACGGTATGCGGATTAACGCGTTCCGTAAAAAAAGACATTGAAGTTGCCGCCGAGGCCATAAGAGAGGCGAATCGACCTCGTATCCACACAGGAATTGGCACCTCTGACTCCCATATCACCCATAAATTCAAAAGCAATAGGGAAGATATCCTGGAAAGGGCTGTGGCTGCCGTAAAATATGCCAAGAGTTTTGTGGAAGACGTTGAGTTTTACGCCGAAGATGCCGGAAGGACGGACAATGACTATTTAGCGAGGGTATGCGAAGCGGTTATTGCTGCAGGTGCCACGGTTTTAAACATTCCAGACACCACAGGATATTGCCTTCCTGAAGAATATGGTGCCAAAATGAAGTACCTCAAAGAAAATGTCAAAGGAATTGATAGGGCCATTCTTTCCTGCCATTGCCATAACGATTTGGGTTTGGCAACCGCAAATTCCATATCAGGGGTCATCAATGGAGCCAGACAGATTGAATGTACCATCAACGGTATAGGGGAACGTGCTGGAAACACTTCTTTGGAAGAAGTGGTTATGATCATGCGCCAACATCCCGATTTAAATTTGGATACGAACATCAATAGCAAGTTACTCTACGATACTAGCCTAATGGTTTCAGATAAAATGGGGATGGTAGTACAGCCCAATAAAGCCATCGTCGGCTCCAATGCCTTTGCCCATAGCTCCGGGATACATCAAGATGGTGTTATTAAAAATAGGGAGACCTATGAAATTATGGATCCCCATGATGTAGGGGTAAATGAGTCCTCCATTGTACTTACGGCCAGAAGTGGCAGGGCAGCACTGGCCTACAGAGCAAAGAAAGTGGGGTATGAGCTTACCAAGACCCAATTGGATACGGTTTACGAAAACTTTTTAAAGTTCGCAGATGTAAAGAAGGAAATTGTTGACTCCGATATTCATGAAATTGTGGAAACCAGTAATGTAAATAGCTCCAGCCTGGCATAAACCTATTCCAAACCTTTAAGCATCCCATTCATGAATCTCAACATTGCACTATTACCCGGCGATGGAATTGGTCCCGAGGTCACCGCGCAGGCCATTCGGTGCCTTGAAGCTGTGGAAGAAGCCTTTGGACACCACTTTGTTTTTAAGGAAGCCGCTGTTGGTGCAATTGCCATTGACAAAACTGGAAATCCTTTGCCAGACCGTACTTTGGAACTGTGCAAGGAAGCCGATGCCGTACTTTTTGGAGCCATTGGAGATCCTAAATATGATAATGATCCAAAGGCTAAAATACGCCCGGAACAAGGATTGCTTCAATTGAGAAAGGAATTGGGACTCTACACCAATATCCGTCCAGTAAAAGTATTTCCTACCCTAGTTGAAAAATCCCCATTGAAGGAGGAACGAATTAAAGGAACGGATTTTACCATTTATAGGGAGCTTACAGGTGGCATTTATTTCGGAGAAAAAAAAATAAGCGCAGATGGTACGGTAGCTTCCGATCTATGCGAGTATTCTGAAAAAGAAATCAGTAGAATTGCCCATTTGGCCTTTAAAGCAGCAAGAAATCGAAGAAACAAACTTACCCTAGTGGATAAGGCCAATGTACTGGAATCTTCCAGATTGTGGCGTAGGGTGGTCAGCAAGATTGGTGAAAGCTACCCTGAGGTGGAATTGGATTTTCTTTTTGTGGACAATGCCGCTATGCAAATCATCCTTAATCCCCGCCAATTTGATGTCATTCTTACTGAAAATATGTTCGGTGATATTATTTCTGATGAAGGAAGTGTGATTGGTGGTTCCATTGGTTTGTTGGCCTCCGCTTCCATAGGGGATGAAAATGCACTCTTTGAACCTATACACGGCTCGTATCCCCAAGCAAAAGGACAAGATATTGCCAACCCGATTGCTTCCATACTATCCGCAGCAATGCTTTTGGAACATTTTCAACTGTTTGAAGAAGCCATGGCCGTTCGCGAAGCAGTGGATATCTCATTAAAAAAAGGGATTGTCACTCCAGATTTGGACCCCAACAGTAAATACGGAACCAACCATGTGGGTGATTTTATTGCCAATAATATTGTGGACAATGATGATCGACTGAATATGAATGATGAAAATATTGGATTGGGCAAATCCACCATCATCTGATCATTCGCCCAGTAGTTCCTCTAAGGTTTCTGAAAATTCCTTTTTGAACTCCTCATGTCTTTCCCCTGTTGCCGGACCATTGAAACCTGTGTGTATTTTTCGCACTTCCCCTTTTTTGTCAATGTAAATGGTAGTTGGATACGAAAGTACGTGGTTAAGCATCGGTAGTTTTTCATTGGCCTTGGACTTGCTGCTTGTACCTACCTGTGCCAAAAGAACAGGATACTCCACGCCAACACGATTTTTGAGCCTCTGGATTCCTTTAAATGCCTTTTCCTCACTTTTTGCGTATTCAAAGGCCAAAGCCACCACTTCCAGATTGGGATTGGGATTGTTCTTCAAGTAATCCACGTAAAACTTGGTTTCATCCAAACAATTTGGGCACCACGTCCCCATGATTTGTACCAAGACGACTTTGTTTTGAAATCTTTGATCATGTAAAGAGACCATCTTTCCCGATACATCGGGAAAAGAGAATTTAAAGGTATCGTACCCCTCTTTTAAAAAGGTTAAGGAATTGGCGTCCGGTAATTCAAAAGCGGCGTTCCGAACTGCCTTAAAGTTTTCCACGGAATGATTTCCCGAAAAGAATGTTCCTTCCATAGTACTGTCCGTAACCTTGGCGGTAAACAAAAAGACATGGGCCCCATCAAAGGTGGATAATTTAAGGGAGTCCCCGTCCACAACGCCATCCAAGTATCTATAATCACCGGTTTTGGTTCTGAACGTACCCCGCAGCTGATTTCCTGATTGATAAAATATTCCCTTGGCAGGGTACGGGGCATCCGTATCGAAATCAAAATTGGTTTCCCATATTCCGGACACATCATATTGGGCCCTTTGATTTGCATTAAACCTAGTAGCATCTCCAAATTGGGCGGAAAAGGGAACATATCGTTCCAAGCTTTCCTTGATAAATTGGCCCGAAATGGACGTATCGGTAAAAGTTCCGGCAATATATCCTTCAAATACGGGCATTTGGATGATGATGGAGTCCTTATTTATGGTAATTTCATCCACCTTAATCCGTTCATCGGCGTTTTTAATCTCAAGTACATAGCCAACGTCATCTTTAGAGAGCAAAAAGTTAAAGGGCAATTGCTCCGTTTCGGAAACCTGCATTTCACCTCGCCATTCGCCTAACAACAACTCTTGGGTGGGTTTTTGCTGACAGGCACTCAACCAAAGTATCGGCACAATAAGTAGGAGTCTTCTCATCATTTTCAAAAAGTTTTTCAAGTATATCGAAAATATGTCAACATCCTTACGATTACCCTTAAAAACCTTCCTGGGGTTCCATTGAATGGAACCACCCAAAATCCTATCTTTGCTCACTTTAAAATCGGGCAATGAAGATTTCTTATAACTGGCTCAAACAATTTTTGAACACCGATTGGGAAGCGGAAAAAACTGCCGAACTTCTAACTGATCTAGGTCTAGAGGTAGAAGGTATTGAGACATTTGAGTCGGTCAAAGGCGGATTACAGGGTGTGGTTGTAGGGCATGTCATTACTTGTGACAAGCATCCAAACGCCGACCGATTGAAATTGACCACGGTAAATATCGGTAGCACCGAACATGTACAAATTGTATGCGGTGCCCCCAACGTTGCCGCCGGTCAAAAGGTTCCAGTAGCCACCATTGGTACAACCCTATATACCAAAGAAGGGGAGGCATGGCAAATCAAAAAAGGTAAAATCCGTGGCGAGGAAAGCCACGGAATGATATGTGCGGAAGACGAGTTGGGACTGGGAGACAATCACGATGGCATTCTGGTCTTGGATGACAGTTTGGCTCCGGGAACGCCTTGCAGTGAGGTTTTTCAAATTGAGAATGATCACGTTTTTGAAATTGGATTGACCCCTAACCGATCTGATGCCATGAGTCATTTTGGGGTGGCAAGGGATTTAAGGGCCGGTCTTGAACAGTTGAAAGTAAAAAAAGAATTGATTACGCCTTCCACCAGTAATTTCTCGGTGGACGACCGATCATTGAAAATTGATGTAGAGGTCATAGACCCCAAATTGGCACCCAGATATTGTGGGGTGACCATCAGGAACATCCTCGTTCAGGAATCGCCAGATTGGCTCAAACACCGTTTGAAAGCCATTGGCCTATCGCCCATCAACAACGTTGTGGATATTACCAATTATGTGCTACATGAGTTGGGCCAACCTTTACATGCCTTTGATGCAACGAGAATAAAGGGACATAAAATACAGGTAAAAACATTGCCAAAGGGGACAAAGTTTGTGACCTTGGACGACGTGGAACGGGAACTCCATGAAGACGACCTGATGATTTGTGATGCGGAAAAACCAATGTGTATTGCAGGGGTATTTGGAGGTATTCATTCTGGGGTAACGGAGAATACCACCTCCATATTTTTGGAGAGCGCCTATTTTGATCCTATCTCCATTAGAAAGACGGCCAAACGACATGGCTTAAATACCGATGCTTCCTTCCGATTTGAAAGGGGCATTGACATTGCAATTACGGAGTATGCCCTAAAGCGAGCTGCCACCTTAATCAAAGAAGTTGCAGGTGGGGAGATCAGCTCGGAAGTGGTAGATCTCTACCCCATTAAGAAAAAAGACCAACAGGTTTTTTTAAGCTTTGACAAAATCAACAAACTTATAGGTCAGGAAATCCCAAGGGATACCATTAAATCCATTCTAACTTCTTTGGAGGTCAAAATCAACAATGTTACCGAAACCGGGATTGGACTTACCATACCTTCCTACAGAACTGACGTTGAACGGGAAGTGGATGTGATAGAGGAAATCTTAAGGGTTTTTGGATACAACAATATTGATTTCAAGGAAAAAATTAATGCCTCTATCGCCAAGACGGCCCAAGTGGAAAACCATGTGCTCCAAAATACCGTTGGCGACTTTTTGGCCTCTAATGGGTTCTTCGAAATTATGACCAATAGTCTTACTGCCCAAGAAAGTGACATAAAGGACAAAGACGAAACAGTGGAAGTGTTAAATCCGCTTAGTGCGGATTTATCGGTTTTAAGAACATCAATGCTCCCTACGGGCTTACAGAGTATTAACCATAACCAAAATCGCAGACTTCTGAATTTAAGGTTTTTCGAGTTTGGCAAAACGTATTACAAACAGGAGAAGGGCTTTGAGGAAGAAAATCGATTGGCCCTTTACTCCACGGGAAACTTAAATGATCAGCACTGGAACGGTACCGACGGGAAATCAGATTTCTTCTACATGAAAGGAATGGTCACCTCCATCTTGCAACGATTGGGAATAAGCAACGTCAAGGAGGAACCTCTTCGAAACGCCCTATTTTCAGAAGGAATCTCATTTTCAACCAAGAAAACCCTTTTAGGAATCATGGGTTGGATCAACCCTTCCGTTTCAACTGCCTACGATGTTAAGGATGATGTTTTCTTTGCCGATATCGATTGGAAGGCCCTTTTGAACCTGGTCAAGGAAACAAAAATCCAATATCAGGAAATTCCAAAATATCCTTCGGTCAAAAGGGACTTTGCATTGCTCTTGGACGAACAAATTACCTTCAAGGAAATACATGACCTCGCTTTTCAAACAGAGCGAAGCTTGTTAAAGGAAGTAACGCTTTTTGACGTTTACAAAGGAAAAAATCTTCCCGACGGAAAAAAATCCTATGCCATAAGCTTTACCTTGCAGGACCATTCCAAAACATTGACAGATAAGCAAATAGATAGAATTATGTCGAAATTGGAAACGAACTACAATCAAAAACTAGGGGCTAACTTAAGATAACGGGAAACCCTAGAGCCCGGGCGGGAGTATAACGCTATCTATCTGATGGATGACACCGTTGGAATGTTCAGAGTCGGCTACCGTAATTTTGGCGTGATTACCTGAACCATCGGTCAAAAGAATATCGGTTCCCTGTATGGTAGCAAAAATCTTATTTCCCTGAACGGTGGTAAAGGATGCCTTTCCCCTACCCCTACATAAGGCCAATAATATTTTTGAAGCTGTCAGGTTGCCAGCGACCATATGATAGGTCAATAAATCCTTTAGTTTTTTTCTGTTTTCCGTTTTAAAAAGTTCTTCCAGTTCTTCGGAAGAAAACTTGGAAAAGGCATGGTTGGTCGGTGCAAATACGGTAAATGGACCTGTCATACCAAGAATTTCCTCCAATTCAGCCTGTTCAAATGCTTCAAAAAGTACTTTATGGGTTTCCGTATTGAGCTTCGTTTTTAAATCTCCAGTAGAGGTGGTAAAATAAAAACCGGCGGGAAGGGTGGTTAATGACCTGGTTTGTGAAAAGGTGACGGTGCAGGCCAAAAGCACTAATGGCGCAAAGATTTGGGGGAATTTCATACTAACACTATAGGTTCAAAATGTTCGGTTAAGTCTTACTGTATTGTACTTCATCGACGAAATGCACAAAACATCGGTAAGATAGCGTTTTGTTTGGTAATGCGAGGCACGGTAAAACGCTGTTCATAGAAATTAACAAAATATTAACATGTTTGTTGAACTGGTTCTTTTCCAGAAAGATTCGGGATTTAATTAACTTTGAAATAATTGCTAAAAACTGAAAAAGAAAATGACGTTCCACAAAACGAATATTGAGGAAAAACTAATTGCCCTCAAGGGAAAAACCTCTTCGGAAATCGACATCTTAAATCAGGTGTATCAAATACTCGAGAAAGATAAAAAAGAGGAGAAGCGTATATCAAAGGGATTAAAGAAACCTGGGGAGGTTTCGAGTAATGATTTTGTTTTTGACAAGCTTGAGACCGGAAGGATTTACCACATTGGTCAAATTCAAAAAATCTGTATTGATTACAGGCTACGGTTTTTGAATAGCAAATATTTTAAAGGTAAGATTCCCCTGGCGGCCATCTCGGAAATCAAAAGATTGGAAAAACTCCACGAAACTGAAATAGGTGGTTTCAAAATTATGGCCCCTTCCAAACTCTTTAAGCTGGAGGATAAGGATGACCCTCTGTTATTTGCGCCTATTGGAAATGGATACTATTATCTTATACACAAGTGGGGTAACAATCTTCATCCCCTAAGAAAGCTTTTGGTATGGCCCTTCAAGAACGTGGTTAACTTGGCGCTAACTACTTTGGTCATAAGTTATTTGGTCACCCTTTTGGTACCCAATGGGCTTTTCAGTAAGAACAATACTTCAGCCGAATTCTGGATGATGTTCTTCTTTATGTTCAAGTCCATTGCCGCAATAGTTATTTTTTATGGTTTTGCCCTGGGGAAAAACTTCAATCCAGTAATTTGGAACAGTAAATATTACAATGCCTAATTAACGGGCAAGGCATACATTTTTTCACGCTGTGCTTTGATAGCCTTGTCTGACATATAGTCGTCAAAGTTCAAGTAACGATCAATAGTTCCATTAGGAGTCAATTCAATAATCCTATTGGCCACACTCTGAACAAAAGCGTGGTCATGGGTCGTTATCAATACGGTTCCTTTAAAGTTTTTAAGGGAATTGTTAAATGCCGTAATACTCTCCAAATCCAGGTGGTTGGTGGGTTCATCCAACAAAACCACATTAGCTCTGAGCAACATCATTCTACTTAACATACAGCGTACCTTCTCACCTCCGGAAAGTACAGTGGATTTCTTCAATGCTTCCTCTCCACTAAAAAGCATTTTGCCCAAAAACCCCCGCACATAAACCTCTTCACGCTCTTCTTCGGTTTTAGTCCATCGCCGCAACCAATCCACTAGATTGATATCATCTTGGAAATAGTCATCATTGTTGGCAGGCAAATAGGACTGTGTAGTCGTTACCCCCCATTGATATTTTCCCGAGCTTGGTTTTTGATTCCCCATTACAATCTCGTAAAATGCGGTCGTTGCCCTGGAATCTTTGGAAATAATGGCCACCTTATCGCCTTTGGCCAGATTGATGTCCACTTTTTCAAACAAAACATCCCCGTCTTCAGATATGGCACTCAGCCCTTCCGTATTCAGGATTTGATCCCCGGCCTCACGCTCCCGGTCAAAAATTATGGCAGGATATCGCCTGCTCGAAGGTTTTATATCTTCCACCTTTAGCTTTTCCAACATTTTTTTCCTGGAAGTGGCCTGCTTACTTTTGGCAACATTTGCACTGAATCGTTGGATAAATTCTTGTAGTTCCTTGGCCTTTTCTTCAGCCTTTTTGTTTTGTTGTGCCCTTTGTCTTGCGGCCAATTGACTACTCTCATACCAAAAAGTATAATTGCCACTGAATAAATTGATTTTCCCAAAATCAATATCCGCAATATGGGTGCAAACCGCATCCAAAAAGTGCCTGTCATGCGAAACCACAATAACCGTGTTGTCATAGGTGGCCAAAAAGTTCTCCAACCAAGAGATCGTCTCATAGTCCAGGTCGTTCGTTGGCTCATCCATAATCAAGACATCTGGATTACCGAATAACGCTTGTGCCAAAAGAACACGGACCTTAAGCTTGGAATCCAATTCATTCATGGACGTGTAGTGCAAATCCTCTGAAATGCCCAAATTGGAGAGCAGTGCTGCAGCAGAGCTTTCCGCATTCCAGCCATCCATTTCTTCAAATTCTACCTGTAGTTCCCCTATCTTTTCAGCGTTTTCATCACTGTAGTCCGCATAGAGTGCGTCAATCTCATTTTTTATTTTGTACAAAGGTGCATTCCCCATAACCACAGATTCCAGCACCTGAAACCCGTCAAAGGAATTATGGTTCTGTTCCAAAACGGACATTCGCTTTCCAGGTTCCATATGCACATGTCCTGAGGTCGCATCCATTTTTCCGGAAAGTATCTTTAAGAAGGTCGACTTTCCCGCCCCATTGGCTCCTATTACACCATAACAATTCCCTTGGGTAAAGGAAACATTGACCTCATCAAAGAGTACCCTTTTTCCAAATTGCACAGATAAATTTGATACTGAAAGCATGGTTATTAAAATTTTTTGCAAAAATAGCTAAAATTGAGACCTGATAATAACCTAAGGAAAATGTATTTTGATATGCTGAAAATGATGCTTTAACAACATTTAACTGCTCATTAACAGCTCGCTTTTTTGCCGATGGTTAAGTTTGCTTGTGCAATTGTGTGTATGAGGCGACTTCTATTTTTTTCTTCTTTTATTGGCTTATTCTCGTGTGCGGAAAAAAGCACTCCTCCGGAAACGGTCTACTTTGCTGGTGAGATTGTTAATCCTACGAGCGATTACGTGGTTCTTTACAAAAACGACGCCGTTGTGGATTCCGCCAAATTGGATGAGAACAACCGATTTTCCTTTACACTGGATAATGTGGAAGAGGGATTGCATCATTTTAAGCATACTCCCCAATTGCAATACGTTTTTTTGGAAAAGGGCGATAGTCTGTTAATTCGCTTGAATGCATCCCCGGCCTATTTTGATGAATCTTTGGTATTCTCAGGAGATAACGATGTGGTCAATAATTTTATGATTGAAATGTTCCTGACCCATGAAGATGAAGAACATGTGGTCTATTCCTATTTCAAGCTTCCTCCTGACGATTTCAGTAGGAAAATGGATTCCTTACAAAGCCAAAAGCTGGAGGAATTGGAACTTTTGTTGAACAACGAGGAAATCTCTGAAAACGGCTATGCGCTGGCCACAGCCTCCGTAAATTACACCAGCTTTTTGTACAAGGAAAAATATCCGTTTTATCATAAAAAGAAGACAGGGGAAGATACCTTTGACCAATTGGTCACCACGGACTTTTACAACTACCGTAAGGAGCTCAATCTCAATGATAGGAGATTGAGTTATTTTAAGCCTTACTACGATTTTATGAAACACCATTTCGGCAACCTTTCGTACATGGCCTGTATCAAAAATTGTGGACAAGAGGATTTTTACTCCGCCGAAGGTCAACTCCACCTCAACAAGCATAAAATGGTCATGATCGACAGTTTGGTCACGGAGGAGCATTTAAGGGATAATCTCCTAAGAAATGTAGCTATGGATTTTCTTCTTAAAGTTCATATGACGAATGATGAGTGCCATAGGTTTGTTGAAGATTTTGAGTCGTTGTCCAACAATGATGCACATGTTGAAGAGATCAAACATCTGTTTAAGGGAATCAAAAATCTACAACCCAATAAGGCGTTGCCGCACCTTGTTTTGGAGGATGCACAGGGAAACACCACCACATTGAGGGACATTTCCAGAAATGGGAATACGGTCTTCTATTTTTGGACTGCCGATCAGAAAAGGCACTTTAAAAATGTGTCCAAGCAAGTTAAAAAACTTGAGAAGTTGCACCCCGAACATCGGTTTGTAGGTATCAATTTAAATACGACCAAACCGGAATGGAGTGCCTTGCTCACGGAAACGAATTTTGACCTTACCAATCAGTATCGAGGGGAAAATTTTGAAACCGTTCAAAATACACTGATTGTGGACCACCTGAATAAGTGTGTAGTCACCAAAGATACATTGATTGTCAACGCCTTTGGCAATCTTTACGCTTCCTTTGAGCCAACAAAAAAGCCCTAACACCAGTCAGGGCCTATTGGATTAAAAATCGATTACTTTTTTTATTTGCCTATATCTAAGCGTTTCCTTTTCTATAATCTGCAAGGAATTTTTCAAGGCCGATATCGGTGAGTGGATGTTTCAACAATCCTTCAATGGCGCTTAAAGGACCGGTCATTACATCTGCGCCTATTTTGGCACAATCAATGACGTGCATAGTATGACGAATTGATGCGGCCAAAATTTGGGTGTTAAATCCGTAATTGTCATAAATAAGCCTTATCTCGGCAATCAAATTCAGCCCATCCGTTGAAATATCATCCAAACGCCCTAAAAATGGAGACACATAAGTGGCTCCTGCTTTGGCAGCCAATAAGGCTTGTCCCGGAGAAAAAACAAGGGTGCAATTGGTCTTTATACCCTTATCCGAAAAATACTTTAAAGCTTTGACCCCATCTTTTATCATAGGTACCTTAACCACAATCTGCTCATGAAGTTCAGCAAGGGCCTCGCCCTCTTTAATAATTCCTTCCAAATCTGTGGAAACCACTTCTGCCGAGACATCACCATCCACAATGGTACAGATGTCCACATAGTGCTTCAAGATATTATCATGGCCTGTAATTCCCTCTTTGGCCATAAGTGATGGATTGGTGGTCACTCCATCCAATACCCCCAGTTCTTGGGCCTCTTTGATTTGATCTAAATTGGCCGTATCTATAAAAAACTTCATACGTATCTTTTAGGTTAATATTGCTATAGTTTATAATGATTCAAAAGTAACTTTTCAAACACTTTATCCGGTACTGTTTTCTTTAAAAAAACCGAAAGTCTTTGCAAAAAAGTGCCGACTAAATAGTGTCCCTTAGGATTGCTCTTCTTAATGATTCCATATATCCTCTTCGCTACCAAAATTGGGTCTTGGGCGGTTTCCACATCCTCATTAATGGATTCCAGTGTTTGGGCATAGGCCTTGTAAGGCGAATCTTTTAGGATTGGAGCGTGGTATCGACCTGATGCAATGTTGGTTGCAAAATCACCCGGGGCCAAATTCACGATGTTCACACCTTGGGACCGAGTCTCCATTCGCAAGGCTTCGGTCACTAATTCCAAACTTCCTTTTGTCGCAGAGTAGATGCCCCTGAAGGGCAATCCCATGTACCCGGCAATTGAAGTTATATTGATAATCAAACCGCTTTCCTGCTTGCGCATTTGCGGCAGAACCGCTTGTATCATCCGAATAGGACCATTAAAGTTGGTGTCGAACGCCTTACTGATCTCTTCTAACGGCGTTTCCTCAATAGGCCCAGTAATGCCGACTCCTGCATTGTTTATCAAGACATCGAGCTTTCCCTCTTCGGACACAATATGATCAATGGCCTTTTCAATGGTCTCAGGCTTTTTTACATCAAGTTCCAAAAGGGTAAAATCGTTGAAGTCGGTATGCTTTGTCAAGTTTCGTGTGGTACCATAGACCTTCATCCCTTGGGAGGATAGATATATTCCTGCAATCTTCCCAATTCCGGAAGAACCACCAGTAATTAGAACAACCTTATTTTCCATAAGTGTAGCAAGGTAGCAGCTGACAAAAATCCACAAAAAATGGCAAGCTACCTACATCGCACCGCTACAACCACATACCCTTGCTGCGTTCCCGCCCTGGGGGATTTTGTAGGAGCTGGTCGTGTAGGACTTGCCATTGGCAAATATACGACCTTTTAAATTTGTTCCAATCCTTGTACATACGTAATTTGGCGGTATAATAACAAAGTCCATAGAGCATGCGCATTCACATCGTTTTCTTTTTACTCACCACTTTTTTGGTCGATTCATGTAGCAATAGTGAAGACCCTACTAAATTTTTCGAAATTCAACTGGAAGGAAGGAAAAAACAATTTCAAAATGGGGATGTAATAGGCATAGCCATCAAGAACAAAAAGGAAAGGGACATCAAAAAAGTAACCTACTTCCTAGAGGGAAAGGAAATTGAAACCACCAACGGAAAAATCAACTTGGAATCCGCCACCTTTGGAACCAAGGTCTTAAAGGCCAAGGTAGCCTATGAAGATGCTTTTGTGGAAATAGAAAAAAACATTCGTATTCTAGCCGAGACCGCTCCCCAAGTGTATACCTACAACATTTTGAATACTTATCCCCATGACAAAAAAGCATTTACCCAAGGTCTGGAATTTCGTGGGGACACCTTGTACGAGAGCACAGGTAACCCTGGCAACGTTTCCAAATCAGTGTTGCGAAAACTCAACTTTGAAACGGGTAAAATCTATGAGGAAGTGGCCTTGGATAAATCGGTTTTTGGGGAAGGGCTCACCATTTTCGGAAATAAGGTCATCCAACTTACCTGGCGAAGTGGCATTGGCTATACGTACAATGCGTCGACACTTGAAAAAACGGGAAGCTTCAGCTATGGAAGTAGCAAGGAAGGTTGGGGCCTTTGCAACGACGGCGACATCATCTACAAAAGTGACGGCACCGAAAAAATATGGAAACTCAACCCTGAGACCCTTATTGAAGAAGGCTATATTGAAACGGTAACCAACAAATCCATTTTCAATAAAGCCAACGAATTGGAATACGCCAACGGGAAAATCTATGCCAATGTTTGGCAGAAGGAAAGCATGATGATCATCGACCCTAAAACCGGTGCCATTGAGGGGGTAATCAATTTTGGCGGACTAAGGGATAGGGTGGAACAACATTCCAATCTGGATGTCCTAAATGGCGTAGCCTATCATCAAGAACGAAAAACTTTTTTTGTTACAGGAAAAAATTGGGACACGATGTTTGAAGTGGAAATCGTAAAGAAGTAAAAATGTCCTCCTACCGAAAGAATATCACGGTAAAACAAGAAGATCTTGACGAACTTCAACATGTCAATAATGTTCGATATCTGGAATGGGTCCAGGAAATTTCCAAGGAGCACTGGGAAAATGTGGTGGCAAAGAAAGTTCTTGACGAGATTATTTGGGTGGTCCGAAACCATAACATCACCTATTACGAAGGTGCACTGCTGAATGATTCCATAGCGATGGCCACCGAGGTCATTGAATGGAAAGGGCCCATTTCAACTCGCTTGGTCACTATGAAAAACAATAAAAGTGGTAGGATGTTGGTTAAAGCTATAACCGAATGGTGTGCCGTCCACCCGAAGACACTAAAACCAATAAGGGTACCTGTGGATATCCAAACGCTTTTTACGCAGAGGGAATGAAGAAATGGCTTAAACCTATTGCTGGAATCACGTTACTTGTACTATCCATCCTTGGGTCTTGTAGAGAGGACTTTGATTTTACCCCAACTTCAGGAAGTCTTGAATTTTCTAAGGACACTGTATTTCTCGATACTATTTTCACCAATATAGGCAGTAGCACCTACATCCTAAAAGTTTATAACAGAAGCGGTGACAACATCTTAATTCCCCAAATATCGCTCAGGAATGAAACGGATAGCAAATACCGCCTTAACATGGATGGAATGGCGGGCAATCGTTTTGAAAATGTTCCGTTACTTGCCAAGGACAGCCTTTTTGTCTTTGTGGAAACCACATTTGATATCACATCCACGGGGGAAAATGAATTTTTGCATACAGATGCCATTCAGTTTGGGGCAACGGGAAATTTTCAGGTAGTGGAACTGGTCACTTTGGTTAGGGATGCCATATTTCTTTATCCTTCAACACAACCGGACGGAAGCAAGGAAACCCTAGTGTTGGGATTGGATGCGGATGGAAACGAAATTAGAATCGAAGGCTTTGTACTGGAGGATAGTGAGCTAGTTTTTACCAAGGAAAAACCTTATGTCATCTACGGTTACGCCGCAGTAACCAATGGACAAACCCTATCCATTGAAGCAGGAAGCAGGGTGCATTTCCATAAGGACTCCGGAATTCTTGTAGGAACCGGTGGTTCCCTGCAAGTCCAAGGGGCATTGAGTGCGGATAGGGAACTACTGGAAAATGAAGTGATCTTTGAAGGAGATCGTTTAGAACCGGAATTTAGTGATGTCGCCGGCCAATGGGGTACCATATGGCTCGCTTCCGGAAGCAGCAATAGTTCCATGAATTACCTCACTATCAAAAATGCTACCGTTGGCCTTTTGGTGGATGGGGACGGACTTTTGGAAAACCCCACACTGACCCTTTCCAATTCTCAAATACATAATAGTCTAAACGTTAACTTATGGGCGAGAACGGCTCGCGTGGAAGCACAAAACAGCATTTTTGGAAATGCGGGGAACAGCTCCCTGTATTGTAACTTAGGGGGGAATTATGCATTAAGACACTGTACCATTGCGAATTATTGGACCTCTGGATTTCGCAATAGCCCTGCCCTCCGTATTGATGACAACATTGACCTTGGAGCCGATCAATTGGTATCACAGGATCTTACAAATGCCTCGTTTTCAAACTGCATTATCGATGGAAACAGGGATTTGGAACTCTTGTTTTCCAATCAGGGGAATGGAGCGTTCAATTACCAGTTTCTCCATTGTTCCATAACATTTAGGGATAGCCGTCAGGAATTTGTGGATAACCCCTTCTATAATTTTGGGGATGCTACCCTATATCAAAACGTTTTGACCAATCCTTCCATTTCTTTCCTTGACACTGCCAAAAATGATTTCCAATTGACCCCGGATGCCGAAGTTCTGGATGTTGGCGACTTGGATACCGCGCAGGAAATACCCTTTGATATTTTAGGGATTTCAAGGACCTCATCCCCAGATTTGGGGGCATATGAGCTCAATCAGCCATAAAAAGCCTTATTTTATAGAAAAACCCCAAATATTTTAAGGGAAAAACCCAATCGGGTTTTAAATGGACATAGTACCTTAGAATCAGTAATTTAGGGATGAACTATTCTTACGCCATTATCGATACGGATGCTGCCTCAAACCTTCAATTACAATTGCAATTGCAGGAATATGGGGATTTTTACCATACGGGAACCGCAAGGGAAGCCGAGGATGGATTGAACCTCATCCTCAAGACCTTACCTGACTTGGTCATCGTAAATCTTTCCCAAAATGCCTCCTTGGTATTTCACATGGTCATGCAGTTGCACCAATATGTGGATAAACTCCCACTGCTCATTGCGGTCTCAAAGTCAAAAGACTATGCCTATGATGCCATTAAGGGCGGATTTTTTGACTATTGGATGTTGCCCCATAGCGAGTTTGAGATACGAAAAACCATATTTAAACTGCGGAAACAGCTTCCGAAAGAGCAGGTGCCCTCTACGCTGTGCCTTAAAACCTATAATGACTATCACTATTTGGATACCAGTGAAATCCTTTACCTAAGGGCGGATAACAACTCTACGGACTTCATTATGCGGGACGGGCAGATCATAAGTGCCTATAAAACCCTAAAAACCTTTGAAAATTCGCTCCCCAAAAACTTTGTTAGGGTACATCAGAGCTATATTCTCAATACCAAACATGTATCCCGAATCAATTACGGTAAAAACACCTGTTCGCTAAGAAATAGCAACGACCAATTGCCGTTTTCAAAATCGTACCGGGATAAAATTGATGAATTGAAGTCCGTGCTCTCCAAAAACGCCATCAACGCCCTTAATTGATCAAATTCTTTTAAAACTGGGCCAACCACCCTTTAAAGTACCACTTTCACATTGAGGGGCAAGCTGCGATGCCGTCCCAGTGGTGTTCCTTTTAATTTTCACTCGAGATTTTAGTAACCAAGACAACCCCTCAAAAAACAACGACATTATGAAAAAAGTATTCAGTATTTTAGCAATAGCCGTTTTCTCCTTTGGTCTGTTCTCCTGCGAAGCGGAAAGCACTGCCGACCAAGAAGAATTGTACATTGATTCCCCAGATACAGTAGACACCAATACAAGTAGAGACTGAGTTTATTCACTACATAGAAAAACCCCAAATGTTAACATTTGGGGTTTTTTTGTATCTTGTAAGTAGCGAATTCATATTTCTTCCGATTTAGACTACAGTATGAGATGGGGCATCTTTCTTATTGTTATAGGGCTCTTTAGTGGCTGCTCCAATACTTCAGGGGAAGCATCGTTACGGACCACTCCTCAAGATAGCATTCAAATTTGGGCCAATACCGCCAAGGACAATAGGGACTTAACGCTTGCGGAACGCAAAGGATTGTTACAACGAGCATATCAAGAAAATAAGGTCACAAAAAATAGGGCCGACCAGGTCAAGAATCTCTCCCGCATTTCCTTGGCCTATTCCAATTTGGGGGATACCCTTAATTTTCGGAAAACCAACAAGGAATTGATGGCATTGGCCAAACAAATGGAAGATGACATAGCCCATGGGGAGGCACATTGGGATTTGGGGGATTACCTCAATAGGATTCGACCTGATAGTTCCTTTTATCATTATAAGGAGGCCTATGCCCTATTTACAAAATTAGAACTAGGGGAAAAGCAACACTATCCAGGGCGAATGCTACTCGCTATTGCAAGTCTTAAAGAAAATAGCAAAGATTATGTGGGTGCGGAAAAAGATGTAATAGCCGCTATTGATGCCTTTAAAAAAATTAATGCAAAAGACCGCCTTTACAATGCCTACAACATTCTGGGTAACGTACAAAACGGATTAATGAAGTTCGATAAAGCAATTGAATATTTCAATAAAGCAAAAGAACATGTACAATTTAAACCAAGAGCTGATAGGGATTATCTATTATTACAAAATAAAAATAACATTGCGGCAACATTTTTACGCAAAAAGAATTTTGGAATTGCCTATGACATTTATAAAGAGGTTCAGAGCGACGCAGAGAAAATAGAAGAGATTGATTTATTGGTGCGAAAAGTATACACTGGCGTTGCCATTAGCGGATTTCGAAGCAATCAATTAACCTCGGAAGAAGCACTCGCCTTAATCAATAAATCAAATTCTGGACTAGAGCGTCTCAACAATACTTATGACCTTGCTCGAAACAAACAATATATCGCAGAAGTTCTTTTAACCGAAAAAAAGATTGATGAAGCAATTGCTAATGCTAAAGAAGCTAAAGAGTTGGCTGAAAACGCAGACAATAATGACAGACTACTAAGCTCGCTAGAATTTCTAACTCAAACGGATGCAAAGAACAGCGTGCAGCATGCCAAAGCCTATTTTGACCTTAATGAACAATTACAATTGCAGGAACGCGCCATCCAGGATAAGTTTGCCCGTATTCAGATGGAAACCGATGAGATCATTGAGGAAAATGAATCCCTGGCCAAGCGCACCCAGCTTTTGGGCGGTATTGCCATTGGGCTCTTGGTCCTGGGTATTGGAGTGTTTACCATCATTTCCCAGAGAATAAGCAACCAACGGTTAAAGTTCCAGAAAAAACAGCAAGAGAACAATCAGGAAATCTACAATCTAATGCTTGCGCAGCATGGAAAGATGGAAGAGGGCAAAAAATCGGAACAAAAACGCGTTTCCGAAGAATTGCATGATGGTATATTGGGACAAATGTTGGGGATACGATTGGTGCTGAGCGGCCTAAATGAACGTAATGACCCAGGCGCCATTGAACAACGTGCGGAACTCATCGTGAAATTGCAGGAGCTGGAAGAAGAAATCCGCACCATATCCCATGAGCTCAACGCTTCAGCCTATCAGAAGGTGCATAATTTTATCCTTTCCATGCAAGATTTGATGGAAACGGTTCAAAAATCATCAAACATTGCTATTGATTTTCAACCAGATCATCAGTTTGCGTGGGATAGCCTGCATAGCGACATTAAAATCAATAGTTATCGTATCACACAGGAACTGCTCCAGAATTGTGTAAAGCACGCGCGGTGCAAAAATGTAAATGTGGTTTTCCAGAAGGATAAAAATTCGTTACATTTAACAGTAAAGGATGATGGGGTTGGTTTTGATGATTCAAAAAAGAAAAAAGGAATTGGCGTAAAAAATATTATTTCCCGTGTTAAAAAAATGGAGGCTCAGTTGGAAATTAAGAGTCAACCTGAAAAAGGCACCGAAGTCATAATCACCATTCCCAATATTGATCTAAAAAGACAACATCCAAAACCAAAAAGTATACGTAACACCGTTGTAGAAGTATAAACCCTAAAAAAGGAAAATGAACACACTTAGAATTTTAGCGGTTGACGACCATGAGATGACCATGTTGGGGTACAAATTTATCTTGGAACGTATTGTTTTTGATGACCATAACATTATAGTGGATACGGCTACTACTTATGCCGCGGGAAAACAAAAAATAGAGGAGTCACTGCACTCCTTTAAATATGACATTATCTTTTTGGACGTGCAATTGTTCCCTCCCAATGAGGAGCAACCCCATAACGGAGAGGATTTAGGGATTTTGGCCCGAAAACTGGTCCCAGAATCCAAGATCATCTTTATGTCCTCTTTTAGTGACAACTATCGCATCAACAGTATTCTTAAATCCGTGGATCCAGATGGGTATATGGTAAAAACGGATATTGACCCAAAATCCTTGGAGCAAGCGGTTAAGACCGTTACCTCCCAGCCACCGTATTACTCTTCCAAGGCCTTGGCGGCCATTAGAAAGAAAATGTCCAATGATATTACCTTGGACGAGAACGACAAAAAGATATTGTACCATCTTTCCATTGGCACCAAAACCAAGGATATTGCCGAACACATTGGTCTTGGCTCGTCCTCGGTTGAAAACAGAAAACGTCATCTCAAATCACTCTTTGGGACCGAAAAAGAGAATGATTTGGCCTTAATCCTTGCTGCAAAAAATAGAGGGTTCATTTAATACAGTCCACTTTCCCCGAAGAACACTTCGGTTACCTCTAGGAACAGTTCAATTGTATTTTTTTAAGAAAATTTTAACATATTTTCTGCATATTCAGGATTAAACCCCAGTTTTTTTAAGGTTTTTGTCCAGTTGTTCCTTGAAGTTTCATTTTAATTTCGAAGTAGCAATTCAAAGAATATACAGATGTCCATTCGTAAAAAAACCAGCCACCCAATAAATCTTAAGGCTTTATATAATGGAAAACCAAAAGGTTTGGATGCCTTAAAACGAAGTTTGGAACGGGATTTTTTTGCAGAGACTACCATTGCAATTCACCCCAATAGCGCTACAAAGGTGGATCTTGTCATTCACTTGGACTGTAACTTTGGACTAACGGAAAGTCTGTTCCACTTGAATAATGGGAACTGGGGCAATTTCCAATATTCCATTTCAGGGAGTGTATGCACATCGCCTTTCCATAGTGGTCTATTGGAGCTCAAAAATGAAAATGGCGTTGTATTTGAGATTAAGGAACTGTCCTTTCATTTAAGGGATACCTCAATCATTATCAGCAGGTTGCCCAACTGTGAAATTCAAGATAATTTGGAAAGCATTTTGGACGCCGTTAGCGCTAATTTTGTCCATTTCACCAAGGGACTAACCAAAATGCCCTATGAAATCTTTGTCCCCGTTTACGAGGAAACCGAAAATTGCTTCAGCTGTTCCGAAAGGAAACATAACAAGAAACCAGACTACCTTGAGTTTTGGGGACTCTATTTTGAAGATGAAGCGGACTCCTCTATTTATGATGTCCAAAATAAGACCATCATTGAACAAAGTAGCTTTTTCCTCCTCAATCAATGGGGATAACGCCTTGTTCCTGATATTGAAATAAAGGACGGTTGTACATCATTTCATTGATATCCTTCCTAATCTTTTTCAGTCCTTCCCCATTTTCCGGTTCATTCACCACTTGGTCAATAAAAGCAACTATGGTCTGCATATCTTCCTCCAGTAAACCCCGTGTGGTCACGGCGGGAGTTCCCAGTCGAATACCTGAGGTAATAAACGGTGATTTATCATCAAACGGCACCATATTCTTATTGGCTGTAATATCCGCCAGTTCCAATGCTTTTTCGGCATCTTTACCCGTAACACCCTTGTTTCTAAGGTCAATGAGCAACATATGATTATCCGTCCCTCCTGAGATCACGTTATAACTCCTTTCCATCAATGCCTGCGCCATGGCAGCGGCATTTTTCTTCACTTGAATCATATAATGCAAAAAATGATCCTCCAAAGCTTCTCCAAAAGCAACGGCCTTTGCAGCAATAATATGTTCCAAAGGCCCACCCTGATTGCCTGGAAATACCGCCAAATCCAGCAATCCGGACATTTTTCTAAGATTCCCGTTCTTCAGCCGTATTCCAAATGGGTTTTCAAAGTTTTCACCCATTAAAATGAGCCCGCCCCTAGGCCCACGAAGGGTCTTGTGGGTTGTGGTGGTCACTATATGGCAATGTGGAATGGGGTCATTGAGGATACCCTTGGCAATAAGGCCTGATGGGTGGGAGATGTCCGCCAATAAAATGGCGTTGACATTATCCGCAATCTCACGGAACCGCTTAAAATCCATATCACGACTGTAGGCAGAGGCACCAGCAATAATCAGCTTTGGTTTTTCCCTTTCGGCTATTTCCTGGATTTTGTCATAATTCAACTGCCCGGTTTCCTCATCTACTCCATAGAAAACGGGACGGTATAGTTTCCCTGAGAAATTAACCGGCGATCCGTGGGTCAAATGCCCCCCATGGGAAAGGTCAAACCCTAGAATGGTATCCCCAGGTTGCAAGCAGGCGTGATAAACAGCGGCATTGGCCTGGGAGCCCGAGTGCGGTTGTACGTTGGCATACACCGCTCCAAAAAGATCCTTGGCCCGTTCAATGGCCAACAACTCCACTTCATCAACCACTTCACAGCCCCCGTAATATCGTTTTCCGGGATAGCCTTCCGCATATTTATTGGTCAAAACGGAACCAGCGGCCTCCATTACGGCTGGACTGGCAAAATTTTCCGAGGCAATCAACTCGATACCCCTTGTCTGTCGTTCCCTTTCTTTTTGAATAAGTTCAAAAACCTTTGTGTCTCGCTGCATACCTTAAGAATTTGAAAGGGTAAAAATACAAATTGACGGGTTCATCGCGAATGCATTTAAAAACAATTGGCCCTAATTTTTCAACCAAAGAATGAACAATGCCCGAAAGGTGGAAATTGGCAAAACCATGCCCCAAAAAGTGTATTTCATCGAAATTATACTACCGTTTAACCTTTTTCGTTTTAAAACCAAAGGTTTTTGGCATGCCAATTGAACATACCAACCAAACCATAAATCAAAAAACCATGAAAAAACTTTTACTTTTTACTATAGTATTAGTGTTAATGGCCTGTAGCGGTGTCAAAAAAACCAAGCAAGCCCTTAACAGCGGAAATTACACTACGGCCATGAACAGGGCCATTAAAAATCTACAGGATAATAAGACGAAGAAGGGACATCAAGATTATGTATTGTTATTGGAAGAAGCGTTTGCCAAACATGCTGAAAAAGAAATAAGAAGGATCCAATTTTTGGAAAATGGCGGAAACCCAGCCAATCTAATTACGATATACGAAGGCTATTCCAATTTAAAAAGGCTTCAAAATAGAATACGACCTTTGTTACCCCTACCGGTTTATGAGGAAGATAGAAATGCCCAATTCAAGTTTATCAATTATGACAATACCATTTTAGAGGTTAAGGATGAGCTTTCTGCCTACTTGTATAACAACGCTACCCATTTGTTGTCCAATGCAAGGAACAAAATGGAATACAGAAGCGCTTATGACGATCTGAAATATTTGGAGGACATCAATCCCGGTTATGGAGATACCTCCGTAAAGATGGATGAAGCTTATCAAAAAGGATTGGATTTTGTGAAGGTGGAGTTGAAAAATGAGACCGAGCAAATAATTCCTGAACGTTTGGAATCCGAACTACTGGATTTCAATACCTATGGCATCAACAACTTTTGGATGCAGTTCCACGCACAACCCATAGAAAACATAAACTACGACTTTGCCATGGAGTTGGACTTTAATCAGATCAATATCTCTCCAGAACGTGTCAATGAAAGACAGTTGATAAAAGAAAAAGTAATTAAAGACGGTTTTGACTATGTTTTGGACGAAAATGGAAATGTGGCCAAAGATAGTCTGGGCAATGACATTAAAGTAGATAAATTTAAAACGGTCACTTGCAACTTCTATGAGTTCACCCAATTAAAAACCGCTCAAATTGGAGCCAATGTGCGTTTTAAGGATTTAAGGTCCGGTCAGGTGGTCAACTCATATCCCCTATCCAGCGAGTTTATTTTTGAACATGTGTATGCCAATGTTGATGGGGATCGAAGGGCCTTGGATAATAATCTAGTGGCATTATTGGATTTAGCGGCCGTACCCTTCCCCTCCAATGAACAAATGGTCTATGATGCTGGCGAGGACCTTAAGGCAAGATTAAAGTCCATTGTGAACAGATATCAATTCAATTAAATGATGAATCCCGGTCAATGACCGGGATTTTCTTATACAAATTGCTCCAAATTTGTTTCCGTTATGGCACCATGTGAGGTGTGGTACACGGTTACCCCATTTTTTATGACCAATAATTGGGGAGACTGATGTATGACCTGAAACTTTACGGCCACTTCATTGGATACCTCTCGGTAGGAATGTAAATCGAGAAAATAAAGGTCCGCCGAGTGTTCATCGAACCTATAGCTCTCCGAAAACATGCCCAAGACCATCCTGCTGATACCGCAGGTGGTTGAATGCTTAAAGATAAATTGCGGTTTATCCTTGGAACGGTCGCTTATTTCCAATAACTGTTCCTTTGTTCTCAACGAAATCCAAGGGAGTTCCGGTTCTTCCTTCGCTTCCTTGTTCCCAAATAAATTGCCAAACAAACCCATGGTACAAATTTAGGGTTGAGTCGATTGGAAACAAAATTCATTACAACTGACTAAATGTCGTTTATTTTCAAGGGTTTAACGCCATTTTGTCTGATGTACTGTGTTGGTAGGATTATTGAACCATGAACAAAAAAAAGAATATGAACTTCAATAATTTTACGATAAAATCACAAGAGGCACTACAGCAAGCGCAACAAATTGCGCAAGGGTATGGCCATCAGCAAATAGAGAACGAACATCTATTCAAGGCCATTTCTGAAGTGGACGAAAATGTATTGCCCTTCCTGCTAAAGAAACTGAACGTCAATACCACCCTACTTTATCAGGTACTGGAAAAGGAATTGGAAAGCTTCTCCAAAGTGTCCGGTGGGGAAATTATGCTATCCCGGGAGGCTGGTAAGGTCTTAAACGAGGCTAGCGTAGTCGCCAAAAAAATGGAAGATGAATATGTCTCCATAGAACACTTACTTTTGGCCATCTTTAAATCCAACAGTAAAATTGGTCAAATTTTAAAGGACAATGGGGTAACTGAAAAGCAATTAGTTGCTGCCATTACCGAATTACGAAAAGGCGGAAACGTTACCTCACAGAGCGCGGAAGACACCTATAACGCCCTTCAAAAATATGCCCGGAATCTCAATGAACTGGCGGATTCAGGAAAGTTGGACCCGGTTATAGGAAGGGATGAAGAGATCAGACGAGTACTTCAAATCCTTTCCCGAAGAACAAAGAACAATCCCATGTTGGTGGGTGAACCGGGTGTGGGTAAAACCGCAATTGCGGAAGGTTTGGCACACCGTATCGTACAAGGGGATGTTCCTGAAAACCTTAAGGAAAAGACCATCTATTCCTTGGATATGGGAGCCCTGATTGCGGGTGCCAAATACAAAGGGGAGTTTGAGGAGCGGTTAAAGTCGGTCATCAAAGAAGTGACCACATCGGATGGTACCATTGTACTATTTATTGATGAGATTCACACCTTGGTCGGCGCAGGCGGGGGTCAAGGTGCCATGGACGCTGCCAATATCCTAAAACCTGCATTGGCAAGAGGGGAGCTACGCGCCATTGGGGCCACGACATTGGATGAATACCAAAAGTATTTTGAGCAGGATAAGGCCTTGGAGCGAAGGTTCCAAAAAGTGGTTGTGGATGAGCCCGATACGGAAAGTGCCATTTCCATACTTAGGGGAATTAAGGAAAAGTATGAGGCACACCACAAAGTACGTATCAAGGACGAAGCCGTTATTTCCGCCGTGGAGCTTTCACAACGGTATATTACCAATAGGTTCTTACCGGACAAAGCCATTGACTTAATGGATGAGGCGGCTTCCAAACTTCGGATGGAAATTAACTCAAAACCGGAGGAATTGGATGTTTTGGACCGTAGGATCATGCAGTTGGAAATTGAAATTGAGGCCATTAAGCGTGAAGACGATGAAACCAAATTGAAATCCCTCAATCTTGAATTGGCGAATCTAAAGGAGGAACGAAATGAGGTTTTTGCACAGTGGGAAAGTGAAAAATCCGTGGTGGACCATATCCAAAAAACAAAACAGGATATTGAGAATTACAAATTGGAAGCGGAACGTGCGGAACGAAACGGCGATTATGGAAAAGTGGCCGAGTTGAGGTACGGGAAAATAAAGGAGGCACAAGAAGCATTGGAAAAGCTTCAGCATGAGTTATCGGAACAGCAAAATTCGGGTACCCTGATCAAAGAGGAAGTCACCAATGAGGATATCGCCGAAGTAGTTGCAAAATGGACAGGGATTCCAGTTACAAAAATGCTACAAAGCGAGCGTGATAAATTGCTAAAACTGGAAGATGTGCTCCACCAACGGGTTGTTGGCCAAGAGGAGGCCATTGAGGCCGTATCCGATGCCATACGAAGAAGTAGGGCAGGGCTGCAAGACGCAAGGAGACCCATTGGTTCCTTTCTTTTTCTGGGTACCACTGGTGTGGGAAAAACAGAATTGGCAAAGACGTTGGCAGCCTTCTTGTTCGATGATGAAAATGCCATGACCCGAATTGATATGAGCGAATATCAAGAACGGCATGCCGTAAGCCGTTTGGTTGGTGCCCCTCCAGGATATGTTGGATATGACGAAGGTGGACAATTGACCGAGGCCGTACGAAGACGTCCCTATTCCGTGGTACTCTTGGATGAAATTGAAAAGGCCCACCCAGACACCTTCAATATTCTGTTACAAGTATTGGACGAGGGAAGGTTGACGGATAACAAAGGCCGTGTAGCCGATTTCAAGAATGCCATTATCATTATGACCAGTAATATGGGAAGCCATATTATCCAAGAGAAGTTTGAAAACTCGAACGATATCCATAGCGCCACCGAAGCCTCAAGGGTAGAAGTCCTAGGATTGTTGAAGAAAACGGTTCGCCCAGAATTCTTGAACAGAATTGATGATATTATCATGTTCACCCCGTTAAGCAAAGAGGCCATCAAAGAAATTGTTGGTGTACAACTGGATCAGTTGAAAAAACGGTTATCCCAGCAGAATATCACAATGGATGCCACTGAGGAGGCCATTCTATATCTATCAGGAAAGGGATATGATCCCCAATATGGGGCACGTCCCATAAAGCGGTTGATTCAAAAGGAGGTGCTCAACAAACTATCCAAAGAGTTGTTAAAGGGAACCATTAAAAGTGAAAGTATTATACTTCTGGATTCCTTTGATGATACCCTGGTCTTTAGGAACCAGAGTGAGCTTGCAGTTTGATGATGGAGGTATCTTTAAAAAAGGGGTGCTTTTAAGTGCCCCTTTTTTTGGTTATACCATCCAGTATATAATTTTTATATCTTCGCCTAAAACCCAAACCTATGTCTTCCAAGGCTGAACGAACCACCAAGTACATCATAGAAACGGTTGCCCCCATTTTTACGAAACATGGCTATGTAGGAACCAGCATGAGCCATTTGACCGAGGCAACTGGCCTGACCAAAGGAGCTATCTATGGAAATTTTGAGAATAAGGAAGCTTTGGCACTTTCGGCTTTTGAATTCAACAGAAATCAATTACTGGCCAAATTCGACGAACTATTATCGGTGGAAGGAAATGCCATGGATAAGTTGCATTCCTTAATTAATTTCTACAGACAATACGACGTGTTTACCATGCCTATGGGTGGATGCCCGGTCCTAAGTGTAGGCATTGATGCACAAAACAACAATAAACTCTTGGCGGCAGCGTGCAACGAAACCCTAAGTGAAATAGAAGGTAAAATTGCATTGGTCTTGGAGAATGGGGTAAAATCTGGGGAAATTAAAATTCCAGTCCCTCCCCTCCAATTTGCCAAACAACTGTACACCATGCTAAGTGGTGCAGTGGCCATGGCCACGATGACCCGTGACAGAAAATATTTGGTCAATACCATGGCCTATTTGACCCACCTCGTAGATAATGAGGTAGGTTAGGAACAAGGGCCCTAGCGAATCCTAAATATCCAAAGTTTGTCCTGATACCTCCCATCAAACTTGCTATCTCGGGCTTGCCTAGCTTCATTGATTGAATTGTACCTTTTTAGATATACATAATTATATCCGTTTGCTTTGCGGTAAAAAGATCCTGGGCTCAATCCCATACCCTTTAGGGTCCTCATGAAATTCTCATAGTATTTTTTCGTACCAAAGACATTGGCGATCAAATAGAATCCAGGTTCTAACCCCTCCCCTTTTCTCACCTCCTCGTACCGCTCATTGGGCAATAGATCCACATCCTTTTTAAGTTCAACCGCGGCAATGCTATCCAACCTTGCCTGTTCCTTGACCAAAGCAATTTCCCTGGATTTTGCTTGGGCAATGGAGTCCCTTATTTCTTGTTCCCTTCTTTCTTTAACCCTGGTAGTATTAATACTGTCCATTCGTCTTTTCTCGCTTCTTATGAGGGCGGCAGCTTTTTCTGCTTGTTCTATGGAGTCGAGGCGCCTCTTTTCCAAACGTCTCTGTTGTCTTTTTGAAAGAGGTTTGGGTTTACTATCCTTAAGCACCTCTTGTTTTTCGGTATCTGGTTCCTTTTCCTCCTGTTCCTTGTCCAAAGCCGCTTTCTTGGATTTTGCTTGGGCAATGGAGTCCCTTACCTGTTCACTCCTTTCTTTGACCCTGGTAGTATTAATACTATCCATTCGTCTTTTCTCCATTCTAAGTAGGGTGGCGGCCTTTTCCGCTTGTTCAATAGAATCCAACCTTCTCTTTTCCAAGCGTCGTCGCTGCCTTTTTGAGAGTGCTTCTTCCTCAGCTGGAAGGGACTCAGGTATTGGTTCAAAATCGTCCACGGGCTCTTCAACAAAACTTTGTTTGCCAATGGAATAGGAAAGCACCAACTCAAAGGTAGCGTCCTCATTGGAGAGGTCCCCAGTGGCAAACTCCATTAGACCCCCAACAGAAATTGTTTTGGCCACGGTTACACCAATTCCCAAAGAAGGACCATAAAAACTATTATAACCGCCTTGTGCCCAAAAATTAGGATGTCTTAATAAGGCTAAAATACCCACTTGTGTATCAAAATCGGAAACGGCCCGAACATAGGCTTGAGGTCTTAAGATAGCCTCAGAGGCAAAAAGTCTTAAAGGAAAGTCATTGCTCACAAATCCCTGAACCACATCAGTGCTATTGGCATCAGGCCCGCTAAGTGCCAAATTAATTGCGCTTTGTAAGCTAAGCCCAGCATTAAAGCTTCCACTTGATAAACGGATGCCTGGCGAAAGCTGCATTGCAAAGCTATTTTCTGAAGTTATGGATACAGGATTGACATCCGGCGAAGGAATTTGTTGTTCGTTTGCCAATTCCTGACCAAATATAAAAATATTGCTTCCTAAAAAAAGTGCGGTTTTTTCGTCCAAGGCAAGTTTCCAGCCCAGATTAAGGTTGGCCCCGCGCTGAAGGTAAATACCGGTATTTTGCTGCAGAAAACCGAGCCCTCCCGCTAATATAGGACTGATTTTCTGGGAATAATTGAAAAACAGGGTTGTGGGGTCTCCATCCAAATTCTGCCATTGCCATCTGGACCATAATGCAGCGGATCGTGGTGAATTCCTATCAAAGCTAAAGGTGGGATTGAACAAATTGGAATTAAACAGCGTTAAATTATGTTGTCTAAAATCAGGGGGTAGTTCCGTCTCCTGAGCAAAACTTTTTCCCAGAAGTATCAATAAAACCGCCGTCAAAACAGGCTTTCGCATAGACAAATAAAAAATTTAATGCTACTTTTAACTATACAAATTGATGTTTATGTGGAGCTCAGTCCGGCTATCGTACAAAACAATACGTGTCCTTTGTATTTCTTTTTTCTTATGTGGGGGAATTATTGGATGCAACAATTCGTCCAAAGATATTCAAATAAACACAGAACCGGTTGTTTCAACCTTTTATTTGATTCGACATTCGGAAAAAGACCGAAGTGATATGGATGACCCTGACCCAGAGCTCAAACAAAAAGGACTGGATAGGGCCATACGATGGGCCGAAGTTTTTGATCATGTTCCCTTGGATGCCATCTATTCCACCAATTACGAGCGTACCACCATGACCGCAGCGCCAACTTCCGTTAAAAAGAATATAGACATTGAATTCTACGACCCCCAGGACCTCAATATTGAGGAATTTATAGCAAAGAATATAGGAACCAATGTTTTGGTAGTTGGGCATAGCAATACCACACCGGATTTAGTAAATAGGCTTTTGGGAGAGGAAAAATACACAGCAATGGATGACGATGATAATTCAAGCCTCTTTATCGTTCGATTTCTTGACGACCAGGTCACCCATATACGATTGAATATGGATTAATCCGAGGAAGGCGTTACCCGTATTTCCTTTAACTCTATTCTGGACAAAAGCTCCAATTGGTTGGCAGCGAACAAACTATCAATCTTAAAAAAGTCGATTTTCTGTCCCTTTTGGGGCTTTAGGTTGTTGTAATCCACAAATCGGATACCGCCGACGTAGCGCTCGTTATAGGCTTCCCTAAAACGTATACCACCTCCATTTGTATGGAATTCATAGGCCAAATACTTCGGTTTGAAATCATTTTTTTCAAACCAATACAAATAGGTGTCCTCAAAATCCTCTCCCCCATTTTCCTGGGCAAAAGTCACTTTGACCTTGTAAAAGTCCTTTCCCTTAATCCTGGTTTGCCCCAAAAGTTCCTTTTTAACGGCCCTGTCGTTTAAACCGAACGGAAGTCTTGAAAAATAATGAACGGAATTCACGGAATTCGAGTATTTATCAGCAATCGTATCTGACAACGAGACTAAGTTCCCATCAAAAAAACGTTGAAAATCATTGCCCTTTTTAACATCGGTTATGGTTATCGAATCTGTTTTGGTAATGCGTTTCAGGACTTTTTTACCATCCCTGTTTTTCGATTCATAGTGCCTATCCCTAAAATTGTAAGAAACGTCATGGGTCAAATAGTTGTTTCCTCCACTTATGGCAATGGATTTGTCCACAATGTGCTGTGCCGTTATCGATTCTGGGGCACTATTTTGCCTACAGGAGTAAAAAATTAGGAAGGGAATGATAAAAAAATAAGCTTTCATTAGGTTCGATTTATTCTAATTATCGTCAAAAACGGCATTTCATTACAGTTTTATCAAATCCGACTATTTTTGCAACCCATGCAAAAGCGCATCAACATAAAAAACAAAAGGGCCACTTTCGATTATGAACTGTTGGACAAATATACCGCGGGCATTGTTCTTGGTGGAACGGAAATTAAGTCCCTAAGGCTAGGGAAGGCTTCCCTCTCACAAAGCTTTTGTGAATTCAATGAGCGTGGTGAGCTTTTTGTCATCAATATGCAGATTGACGAATATAGCCATGGTGGCCACTATAATCACAAACCAAAGGCTTCCAGAAAATTGCTATTGAACAAAAGGGAGCTGAAGAAACTCCGCAAGGAGGTGAACACCTCCGGACTTACCATCGTCCCCATCAATGTTTTCATTAATGACCGCGGGTTGGCAAAAATGAATATTGCCCTAGCGCGGGGAAAAAAGCAATATGACAAAAGGGAAACGATAAAAGACAGGGACAACAAACGAAATTTGGATAGGGTCAAAAAAGACTTTAGATAGATTCAACTCCAATTTTAACAAAAGCTAAACGCTATTACCTACTAATCCGATCTATTATTGCGGGCGTAACTTCAAATCAAGCACAAGGTTGAAACCAAACTATTTGCTTCTCTTCCTATTTGGCCCAATGTTATCGATAAATGCCCAGGTCGTCGGTACCGTGAAAAATGATAAGGGAGATGCTTTGCCCTTTGTAAACATTTATTTCGAATCCTCTGCCAACGGTACAACCACTAACGAAAATGGGGAATTTAATCTAGAACTTGAGAATACAGGGACTTATACGGTAGTCTTCAAGTTCTTGGGATACAAAACCAAAAAAGAAAGGATTGAGGTAAGCAAGCTTCCCTTTGAATTGAATGTCGTGCTGGCGGAGCAGGTTCTTAACCTGGATGAAATAACGGTAAAAGCTGAAGAAAACCCCGCCAATCGTGTGATTCGCAATGCTATCGCCAACCGAAAAAAATACCGATCGAAGTTATTGGCCTATACTGCCGATTTTTATTCCAAAGGTCTCATACGAATCAAAGATGCCCCTAAAAGGATTTTTGGGCAAGATTTAGGGGATTTCGGCGGTGGTTTGGATTCCACGCGCTCAGGAATCATTTACCTGTCCGAAACCCTTTCGGAAATTTCCAAGAGCAAAAGGGAATTCAAGGAACGTATTTTGGCCTCAAAAGTAAGTGGGGACGATAACGGATTTAGCTTCAATAATGCCTCTGATGTTAACTTCTCTTTCTATAACAATACGGTCACCTTTGGTAACAAACTCATATCGCCCATCGCGGACAACGCCTTTGCCTACTATAGGTATCGGTTGGAGGGGACTTTCTATGATGAGGAGAACCGACTGATCAATAAAATTAGGGTCATTCCACGAAGGGCGGGTGATCGGGTATTTTCAGGAGAACTTTTTATTGTGGAAGACACTTGGGCCATTTATGCCCTCAACTTTAGTGTTACGGGCGAGCAAACCCAAATTGTTCCAGTGGACACCATCTATCTGAAGCAGGATTTTAATTATATTCCGTCCCAAAACGCATGGTTAAAGACCCTGCAACGTATCGACTTTCAATACCGCATTTTGGGGTTTAAGGGCAACGGGAGGTTTACAGCAGGCTACAAAAACTATGATTTAAATCCATCTTTTTCCAAAAAAGAGTTTACCAACGAAGTGGTATCTTTCGAAGGGAACGCCAATAAAAAGGATTCCCTTTTTTGGGAAACCATTCGCCCAGTACCACTGACCACAGAGGAAACATCGGACTATAAAAGAAAGGATAGTCTCCAGATCATTAGAAAATCCCAAAAATATTTGGACTCCGTTGACGCCAAGGGAAATAGATTTACCCTAGGTTCCCTCTTCTTTGGCTACACCTACAGCAATACCTTTAAGGACAAATACTACACATTTACGTCCCCATTAGCCAATATTTCCTTTAACACCGTACAAGGTTTCCGTGGGGCCATAGAACTGGATTATCTGAAGCGCAATGAAGAAAAAGGAACGCGGTTTAACATCAATACCAAACTGGATTATGGGCTTTCTGACAAGCGTTTTCGACCTCAGGGATCAATTTCCTACCGTTTCAATAATTTCTCTCGGCCATTTTTAAGATTAAGGGGAGGAAATGAAGTGCTCCAGTTTAACAACAACAATCCTATTTCCCCCTTCGGAAATACCATTGTTTCCCTTTTTTTTGAAAGCAACTTTGCTAAATTCTATGAACGTAATTTTTCAGAATTTTTTTACTCCCAAGAACTTATAAACGGTATATATCTGTATGCCCAACTGGGGTATGAGGAAAGAAAGCCCCTGTTCAACACCACGGACTTTGTCATTATCGACAGCGATGACAACTACACCTCAAATAATCCCTTGGATCCACAGGATTTTGCCACTGCGGCAATCACCCGGCATGATATTCTAAAATTGTCACTGAACACCCGAATTCGTTTTGGACAAAAATACCTTAGCTATCCCAATGGAAAGTTCAATTATTCCGAAGACAGATATCCCACGCTCTTTCTTGGATATGAAAAAGGGTTTGCTGGGAGCGAAACGAATAATCGTTTTGACCAATTCAAAATCAGATTGGTTCAGGATTTTCCCATAGCGGATAAAGGTAGGTTGTATTATAACCTTAAAGCGGGAACTTTCTTGGATGCCGATGACATTTCGTTTGTGGATTACCAGCACTTTAATGGAAATAGAACACGGATAACCCGTGGTAATTACCTCAACTCATTCTTTCTCTTGCCCTATTACGACCTAAGTACCAATCAGAGTTATTTTGAGGGGCATCTGGAACATAACTTTCAAGGTTTCGTTATGGGTAAAATACCGCTGTTGAACAAACTAAAGTCACACCTCATACTAAGTGGCAAAACATTGGCTACCAGCAATAATCGACCCTATTATGAATGGGGCGTCTCCTTGGGTAACTTAGGATGGAAAAAATTCAGGTTTTTCCGTGTAGGATTCGTCCAAAGCCATTTTGAGGGAACTACGGAAAGTGGAATCAACGTAGGACTACAGTTTTAATTCTTATCCTCTAACATAGGTACAAAGCGAAAACTTCCAAAGGTCTTTTTCTCAAACTCCTTTTGGGATTTTCTGATGTATAAGGTCATTTCTTGCTCTTCAAGACCAACGGGAATAACAAGCCTCCCATCTATCTTTAACTGAGACAGCAAGGCTTTGGGTGTTTCCGGAGCACCTGCCGTTACTACAATGCCATCAAATGGGGCATTTTCTTCCAGGCCTTTGTAACCATCACCAAATACCATTTTTTTGGGCCGATACCCCATCTTATTAAAAAAAAGCTTCGTGGCCTTAAAAAGCTCATTTTGACGCTCAATCGTGTACACCTTTGCTTTAAGATGTAACAAGATAGCGGTTTGATAGCCACTCCCTGTTCCTATTTCCAATACTTTGGCATCGGGTTGTAGCCGTAGTAATTCCGTTTGAAAAGCAACGGTGTAAGGCTGTGAAATAGTTTGGCTGGCCCCAATGGGGAAGGCCTTGTCTTGATAGGCATGGTCTTCAAAACCACTATTCAAAAACAAATGCCTTGGAATCGTTTTTATGGCTTCCAAGACCTTGATATCAGTTATTCCCTTATCAGTCAAAGTTTTGACCAATTGATTCCGCATTCCCTTATGTTTAAAGGTATCCTGCATCCCTTTTTGGTTTGGAATACGAAAGTACGCAACCCCCAAAAAAGTAGCACACTTTTTTTTATCTCCGTATTTTTGAAAAAACAAACCTTATGTTGAAAGTTGGCGTCCTCGGAGCCGGACACTTGGGAAAAATTCACCTTAGATTATTAAATCAATCCGAAGAATACGAACTAAAAGGTTTTCATGACCCAGATGAAATACAGGCCAAAAACGTACAGCAAGAATTTGGGTATACCTACTTTGAAAACATCAATGATTTAATTAATTCAGTCGATGTAGTGGACATTGTGACCCCAACCCTTTCCCACTATGAATGTGCCAAGAAAGCCATGGAAAAGGGAAAGCACATCTTCATTGAGAAACCTATCACCAATACACTGGAAGAGGCAGAAGAATTGGTAGCACTAAAAACCAAATACAACGTAAAAGGTCAAGTAGGGCACGTTGAACGTTTTAACCCAGCCTTTTTGGCCGTAAAAAGCAAAATAAAAAATCCAATGTTCATTGAGACCCATCGATTGGCTGAGTTCAATCCCCGTGGCACCGATGTTCCTGTGGTGCTGGATTTAATGATTCATGATATTGATGCGATTTTAAGTGTTGTTCCCTCCCACGTTAAAAATATCAATGCCAGCGGGGTATCCGTAATCAGTAATTCACCGGATATTGCCAATGCAAGATTGGAATTTGAAAATGGATGCGTAGCCAACCTGACTTCAAGTAGGATTTCATTAAAAAACATGCGTAAATCGCGTTTTTTCCAGCGGGATACCTATATCTCAGTTGATTTTTTGGATAAAAAGGTAGAAGTGGTTAAAATGAAGGATGCTCCGGATCAACCTGGGGATTTTGATATGATTTTGCAAAATGCCGAAGGCGAAAAAAAACAAATCTATTTTGAAAATCCAGAAATAGAACCAAACAATGCTATTTTGGACGAGTTGGAAACCTTCGCATATGCCATAAACAACAATACGGAACCTGTTGTGACCTTGGAGCAAGGTACTGAAGCGTTACGTGTGGCCCATCATATAATTGCATCATTTTAAACAATCCAAGTACTATGAAGAACATTGCTGTCATCGGCGCAGGAACCATGGGGAATGGTATTGCCCATGTTTTTGCACAAAAGGGATATAAAGTGAATTTGGTGGATATATCAGAGGCATCCCTTAAAAAAGGCATCACCACTATTACCAAAAACTTGGACCGCATGTTGGCCAAGGATCGAATCACGGAAGCAGAGAAATCATCTACCCTCAACAACATAGCCACCTATACACATCTTGAAAATGGTATAGCAAGTTGTGATTTAGTTGTTGAGGCCGCCACGGAAAATTTGGAGTTAAAACTTGGGATATTCAAACAGCTTGATGCCTTTTCCCCTGAAAATACCATCTTGGCTACCAATACTTCCTCCATTTCCATTACGCAGATTGCCGCGGTGACCCAACGCCCAGAAAAGGTCATTGGTATGCATTTTATGAATCCCGTTCCTATTATGAAACTTGTCGAGATCATTCGCGGTTATAACACATCGGACGAGGTAACTAAAACCATAATGGAACTATCGGCCAAGCTTGGTAAAACCCCTACGGAAGTAAATGATTATCCAGGTTTTGTCGCCAATAGAATCTTGATGCCCATGATCAACGAGGCCATTGAAACCCTCTACAATGGGGTTGGGGGAGTTATGGAAATTGATACGGTCATGAAGTTGGGAATGGCCCACCCCATGGGACCTCTTCAACTAGCCGATTTCATTGGTCTTGATGTTTGCCTATCCATATTGAACGTAATGTATGATGGTTTTAAAAATGCCAAATATGCCCCTTGTCCCCTTTTGATCAATATGGTCAACGCGGGAAAATTGGGCGTTAAATCCGGGGAAGGCTTTTATGATTATTCCGTCTCCAAAAAGGCGGAAAAAATAGCCCATCAATTTGCCTAGAATATGGCAATTATAAAACCATTTCGGGCCATACGGCCTGCCAAGGACAAAGTAGCATTCGTTGCTTCCCGCTCCTATGAGGAGTATGATAAAAAAGAACGGAACTATCACCTAAAATATAATCCGTTTTCCTTTCTTCATATCCTTAATCCTGGGTATAAATATCAAAAGACCATTGTTGGGGAGGAACGGTTTACATTGATTCGAAACCGGTATTTGGAATTTCTGGAAGAACAGATTTTCATAAAGGATGATTCTGAAAGTTTCTATCTCTATCAAATCGAGAAGGGGGATTTCAAGACATTGGGCATTTTCTGTGCCATAAGTGTTTTGGATTACAGTAATGATGTTATCAAAAAGCACGAGGACACCATCCATGAAAGGGAGTTGCTTTTTGCCAATTATCTAAAAACCGTGGGCTTTAATGCGGAACCTGTTTTAATTACCTACCCCCAAAATGCTACAATCAAGGAACTTATTTCCCAAGAAGTCGCTAAAAGTCCAGAGTATAATTTTACCACTCCCGATAAAAAAAGGCATCGATTGTGGCGAATAAAGCACAAGGATACCATTTTACAATTACAGCAATCCTTTTCTACAATCGAAAGTGTCTACATTGCCGACGGGCACCATAGGAGCGCCTCATCCCATCTTTTGGCACAGGACTTGAAAAAAGGAAATAAAGGACATACCGGTAAAGAGCCCTATAATTACTTTTTGAGCTATTTAATTCCAGAGGATGAAATCAAGATATATGAGTTCAATAGAATGGTCAAAGACCTCAATGGTCTGGCCAAAGAAGAGTTTTTGATAAAACTGGACACCCATTTCAGAATTGAAAAAAGGGATGATGGGCTGTACCGACCTACTAAAAAACATCACTTCGGCATGTATTTGGATGGGGAGTTTTATTCCCTTTATCTAAGAAAGCAGGGGTATCAATTCACGAATGCCCTAAGTGAACTGGACACACAAATACTTTATAAGACCATTTTAGAACCCATTTTAGGTATTCATGATTTACGCAATGACAAACGTATTTCCTATGGCTATGGTAAGCACAACCTTATTAAAATGAAGGATAGCATAGATAAAGGGGAGTTTATGGTTGGTTTTAGTTTGGTGCCCATCACTATGGATGAGGTAAAGGCTATTGCAGATGCTCACTTGGTAATGCCTCCAAAAAGCACTTACATTGAGCCAAAATTGAGAAGCGGCCTTGCCATTTATGAGATTTAAACCAATGCCTTATGTCAATTAAAGAGAATTTAAAAAAAATAATAGCCACCCTTCCGGAAGGGGTTACTTTGGTTGCTGTCTCCAAGACCAAACCCATTGAAACCATTATGGAAGCTTACAATGCCGGCCAGCGTGTTTTTGGGGAGAACAAAATCCAAGAAATGACCCAAAAGTGGGAGCAACTTCCCAAGGATATTGAATGGCATATGATTGGTCATGTACAGCGCAACAAGGTAAAATATATGGCCCAATACGTTTCCCTTATTCATGGGGTGGACAGCCTAAAACTGCTTAAAGAGATTGATAAACAAGCACAAAAGCATAATAGGGTTATTGATTGCCTCTTGCAAATGCATATAGCGAAGGAAGAAACCAAATTTGGGCTAAATCCCAAAGAGTTGGAAGAGTTGATCTCCTCCAATGAATTCCGCACGCTTAAAAACATCAAAATCAAGGGGCTTATGGGCATGGCCACTTTTACGGAAAACACCCTATTGATCAAAGGTGAATTCCAAGATCTGAAAACAACCTTTGAAAAGCTACGGAAAAAGCTTGATGGAATAGAAATCCTTTCCATGGGAATGAGTGGAGATTATAGTATTGCCATTGCCGAGGGAAGTACTATGGTGCGTATTGGAAGTAGTATCTTTGGGGAACGTAATTATTCTTAAAATCAATGAATGTATGCCATTCTAGACATTGAAAGTACCGGCGGGAAGTACAATGAGGAAGGTATCATGGAAATTGCCATTCATCGTTTTGACGGTGAAAGGGTGACGGACAGGTTTATAAGCTTGGTAAATCCAGAACGGGATATTCAGCCCTTTGTGGTAAAACTCACGGGAATCAATAACAAGATGCTGCGTTCGGCCCCAAAATTTCACGAAGTGGCCAAAAGAATCATAGAAATAACCCAAGATACCGTTTTAGTGGCCCATAATGCACAATTTGACTACCGTATTCTACGTACGGAGTTTCGAAGGCTGGGATACAATTTTGAGCGAAAGACCCTTTGCACGGTAGACCTCTCCAAAAAATTGCTGCCGGAGGCAGAATCCCACAGTTTGGGGAAGCTGGTCCGCTCACTAGGGCTTCCTGTAAGTGACCGACATAGGGCCAATGGGGATGCCTTGGCCACATTAAAGCTCTTTAAGTTGTTATTGGCAAAAGATTCCAGTAAATCGATTGTGAAACAAGTGATTAGGGCGGAAACCCTAGGAGAACTTACCGAAAGGCAGTTGGATATGGTAGAAAGCCTACCCTCCGAAACCGGTGTATATTACTTGCACAATAAAGACGGCGAAATTATTTTTCTGGCCAAGACCAACAACATCAAAAAAAAGGTCAACCAACACTTCACTAATGATGGAAAATTGGGAAGGACACTTCAAAAAGAGACAAAAAAAGTAACGTTTGAACGCACAGGAAGTAAGCTCGCCGCTATTTTAAAGGAAGGGTTCGAATTAAAAAGTAATACGCCGAGGTACAATAAAAAAATAAAGTCCCAATCATTTACCCATGGGGTGTATATCCATAAAAATTCCGAAGGAAAACTTCAGTTGAAGGCGGAACAGTCCAATGGACAGGCAAGAAGGTTAAGCGGTTTCCAATCTTTGAAGGCTTCGAAAAACTTTATCAATAAACTGATGGAGGAACATCAAATCCAATCGTTGGTCAATCCAGATGAGATTAATAAAACCATTGCTGAAATAGAAAGAAAATATAGTCTTCAAAATAGGGATGTAGTGCTCTTGGACCGAGGAAGGGAGTTGGGTGAAAAAAGTGTTTTTTTGGTAAAAAACGGAACTTTACAAGGCTTTGGATATGTGGAACTCAATCACCAAATCAATAATATTCCTATCTTGGAATCCATAATCACTCCAATGGAACAAGATCTGGACAACACATTCATCATCGAATCCTACTTACGGCAACACAAAATTAAAATGGTTGAACTGGAATCGTAAACATTTTTGAAATACAAGAAACCAAATAGAAGTTGGAGAGCCACCCTTCATGAGGTCATCTATGGCACCCGTACCCCTGCAGGTAAGTGGTTTGATATCATCCTTTTGATTGTCATTGTATATAGTGTCATTGTGGTCATGCTGGAAAGCGTACCTCGGTTCGATGAAAGATATCATGAGTTTTTCAATATTTCGGAATGGGTGGTTACCATTCTATTTACCATTGAGTATGTTTTACGCATCGTCTGTATAAAAAGGCCCCGAAATTATATTTTCAGTTTTTTCGGCATGGTGGACCTGCTTTCCACTATACCAAAATACCTTTCCTTCTTTTTTGTTGGGACGCAATACTTTACGGCGTTTAGGGCCTTACGTTTACTAAGGATATTTAGGATTCTTAAATTGGTTAGGTATACTGGGGCCTCCAATAATTTGGTTAGGGCCTTAAACTCCAGTAAAAGGAAGATTTCAATCTTCATCTTTTTCGTACTTGTGGTTTCCCTCATTCTAGGGACGGTAATGTATCTGGTTGAGGGACCGGAACATGGTTTCAACAGTATACCACATAGTGTGTATTGGACCATTGTTACCTTGACCACAGTTGGCTATGGGGATATTTCCCCAGAAACGGGATTAGGTCAATTCTTGGCAACTTTCATAATGATTATCGGGTATGGAATTATTGCAGTACCCACCGGAATTGTATCTGCGGAATACGCCTCTGCAAGGGAAAAGATAAAACAAGACGAAGGTCGATGTTGTCAAAATTGTGGTACCGAAGTGCTCCGTGAAGATGCCGTTTACTGCAGAAAATGTGGTGAGAAGTTAGAGGAAATCATTTCATGACCAAAGTTTTGATTGCCATTGTAGGTCCCACGGCCATTGGAAAAACAAGCAGGGCCATAAGCTTGGCCCTTCACCTTAATACAGAAATCTTCTCCGCGGACTCACGACAGTTTTTCAAAGAAATGCAAATTGGAACGGCAGTACCATCTCCCATGGAATTAGAAGCGGTCAAGCACCATTTTATTCATCACATCAGTATTTTCGACACCTATTCCGTAGGAGACTTTGAGAGGGAGGCCATACAAGCATTGAAGGCCTGCTTCAAAAACAAGGACATCGCCATCTTGGTTGGGGGCAGCGGACTTTATGTGGATGCCCTACTTTACGGTCTTGATGATTTTCCCCAAGTTCCTCCCGAGATTAGGGAAGAACTAAATAAAATACTGGATAAGAAAGGGGTGACGGCATTGCAAGGGCAATTGAAGACACTGGATTCCCAATACTACTCCCAAGTGGATTTGGAAAACCCCCATCGGCTAATTAGGGCTTTGGAAGTATGTATTGCTTCTGGGAAACCTTATTCTTCCTTTCTTGGTTCAAAAAATAAAGCTCGTGATTTTAGATTTGTTCTAGTGGGACTGCATGCGCAAAGGGAAATCATTTATGACCGAATCAACAAACGTGTTGACCTCATGCTGGAAAATGGACTCGTTGAGGAAGCCAAGGCGTTGTATCCCTACCGGCATCAAAATGCCTTGAATACGGTGGGCTACAAGGAGTTGTTTGACCATTTTGAAGGGAAAATCAGCATGGAAAGCGCTGTCGAAGAGATTAAAAAAAATACCCGAAGATTTGCAAAACGGCAATTGACCTGGTACAGAAAAAACATGGACATCCTATGGATACCTTATGATCTGCCCGAAAAGGAATTCATTGAGCGAATTGAAGGGAGGATTAAAAACCTGTTTAATGCCAAAGAATAATCTATTTGTGATTATGGGAGTTTCCGGAACTGGAAAAACCACTATTGGTAACTTGTTATCAAAAGAATTGAATCTTCCGTTTTTTGACGGTGATGATTTCCATCCGGAGACCAATATTATCAAAATGGCCTCAGGAAACCCGCTGAATGACGAAGACAGACATGAGTGGCTGATTGGTTTAAATCAACTTCTTATCTCAAAAAGAAATACCGGAGCAATTGTGGCATGTTCGGCATTAAAGAAATCCTACAGGAGGATCTTAAAAGAAGGGATTGAAGAAGATTTGCACTTTGTTTATTTAAAGGGGAGTTTTCAAGAGGTGAAATCCAGGATGGAAAAAAGGGAAGGGCACTTTATGCCTTTGGAACTATTAAAATCACAATTTCATGCCCTGGAAGAACCCAAGAACGCCATTGTAGCCCCCATAATGGAAACGCCTAGCAACATTGTTCAAAATATATTGCACCAGCTTTAATTTAAACCAACTCCCCTCATACCCAAATGGTGGTACAACCATCTACCTCATACTCATTTTAAAAAAGAAGTGATATCTATACTTCAAACATAAAAAAACCGCCATAGGATGGCGGTCTTTTGTTTTATTTCCCAAGAAAAATCACATGGTTTCCCCCTCCGTCTTTACCACCAATCTGAAGCCTTCGCCGTGGATATTCAATATTTCAACCACGTCATCACGCTTTAAATACTTTCGCAATTTCGCAATATAGACATCCATACTTCTGGAGGTAAAATAATTATCATCCCTCCAAATCTTGGTCAAGGCCAATTCCCTCGGCATTAAGTCATTTTCATGCAAAGCCAAGAGGCGCAGCAATTCATTCTCTTTTGGAGATAATTTTATGGGCTCCTCCTCCTTGTACTTTAAAAAACGTAACTTGGAATTGAGATGAAAATTACCAATTTCAAACTCAAATTGTTTGCTATCCGCCAAGGAATTGGATGCCTTTCTTTGAAGTATAGCTTTAAGTTTCATCAATAACACTTCAGAATCAAAGGGCTTGTTCAAATAATCATCCGCACCTGCCTTATATCCTTTAAGCACATCTTCTTTCATCGTTTTTGCGGTAAGAAAAATGATGGGTACATTTTCGTTCTTTTCACGTATCTCCTTGGCAAGTGTGAAACCATCCTTGTAGGGCATCATAACATCCAGAATGCAAACGTCAAAGTTGTCCTTTTTGAACTTTTCAAAACCTTCCATGCCGTTCTTGGCCAAAACAACGTCAAAATCGTTCATTTGAAGGTAATCCTTGAGCACAATCCCAAAATTGGGATCGTCCTCAACCAATAATATTTTTTTATTCTCTGTCTCCATACATTTTTAAATTAAAGGCAATTTGATGTAGAAGGTGCTGCCTTTTCCTTTTTCACTTTCCACAAAAATCTCACCTTGGTGATCATCTACTATTTTTTTTACATAAGCCAATCCTAATCCATGGCCCTTTACATTATGTATATTTCCGGTGTGTTCCCGGTAAAATTTTTCAAAAATTCTTTTTTGGACCGCCTTGCTCATCCCGGCACCCTGATCTTGTATTTTAATTACAATGAAATTTTTTGCAACTTCCGTAAAAACATCAATTTTGGGTGATTCAGGGGAATATTTAATGGCGTTATCCAACATGTTTACAATAACGTTGGTAAAATGTACGTCATTGGCCAAAACTTCCGATCGCTCGGCACCAAGATGTGTATTGATATATCCTGCCCTATCCTGAACTATGAGTTCAACATGAGTCATGGCATCGACAATAACGTCATGGACATCCACACGGTCCTTACTGATGTCCAACTGATTCTTTTCCAGTTTCGAAATGCGGAGCACATTCTCCACTTGGGCATGCATGCGTTTGTTTTCATCCCGAATCATGCCTAAATAGCGCATCACTTTATCCTTATCATCTATGGATTTTGGATTCCTAATTGCCTCAACAGCCAGATTTATGGTTGCGATGGGCGTTTTAAACTCATGCGTCATGTTATTGATAAAGTCTGATTTTATTTCAGAAATCTGTTTTTGTTGGATGAGTTGATAAATGGCACTTGAATAGGCTATAACAATGACTAGGGTAAACAGTAAGGATAATATTGCCATTGTCATAATACTGCTTAACAGAAACTTCTTCTTTTCGGGAAAATTAACCAGCAGGGAAAAGTTGGTCTGTCCTTCGCTATCACGAAAAATAGGGGCCTCGTAAATAGTTCCCCTATCAAATCGAAACCTTTTCGATTTTACCTTAGTAGGAAAACCGCGGCTATAAATTCCATATTCATAGTCGATATTCACACCCCGGTTCTCCAGCTCCCTGTTCAGCAAAAGTTCAATCTCCTGTCTGGAAACGCGTTCATGAATAGGTACCCTTTTAGCGGCATCCATAAAAACGTCTTCATAAGCTGCCTTTTCAATGGAAGAAAGCCCGCCTATTTTTTCAACCCTTTGAATGGGCGTCAACGCATAGCGCTTACCATCCAGACCGAAATCCTCTTTGTATATGGCCGATGTGCGCCTACTGGTGAAGTTTTTTATCGTTGTTGAATCATCAAAAGTATTGTCAAAGAACATGGATGAGATATCATAGCTTTCCTCCAATATACCATGGGAATAAAACCTGATTTCATCAGAATTCAAATCTCGGTCTACATAAAAAATATTGCGTAAATGTGCGGATTGAGGTTGTTCGACGCTATCTACCAATTCTGCCAAACGGTCCATGTAGTCTTTTCGCTCCCTACTTTCAACCCTATCAGCTACCTTATCCAATACATCCTCGACCGTATTTGAAAACTGCTCTTGCTTGTCGTCTACCGATTTTTGAATCCAATATACTTGAACAGAAATAATACCAACAAGCGAGAGGCTCATCAAAATGACCAGAAGAACGAATCGTCTCTTGTTCATTTGCTCAAAATTAGAAATTTAACATTCAGTGCCTTGGGCGTTTAACCTATCATTAACAAAAATGTTAAAATGATAGTTATAATAAAGTCTTGCTCAACAGTTGTTCGTGAATGCGGTCAACGGTTTCCTTTGTTTTTGTCAAGTCTATATTTTCAATAAGATAATCAGCAAGAACCGTTTTATCCCCATCGGGCAATTGATTTCTTATGCGAGCTTGAACCTGTGATTCCGTGACACCATCCCTTTCCATAACACGCTGTATTCTAGTATGTTTCGGGGCTGTAACCAAAATAATGGAATCGTAATGGTCTTGGGTTCCATTCTCAAAAATTAATGCGGTTTCCTGAATTACGTAAGGGGCTTTTTGTTGTTCCGCCCATTGCTCAAAATGCTTTCTAACAGCAGGATGGACAATTTGGTTCAATTGTTCCAATTTATCTTTGTCCCTGAAAACAAGGTCAGAAATAAAGGTTTTGTTTAACGCTTTACCCCTATAGGCCTCATGGCCGAATAGCTTCTTGAGTGCTAACCTAACCTCTTCTGATTCAGTCATTAACAACTTTGCTTCCAAATCAGAATCATAAACGGGAACTAGCAGTTGCCTAAAAAAATGGGCCACGGTGCTCTTTCCACTTCCTATTCCCCCCGTCAATCCGACTATCATATTTTTTCCAAAACAAATTCAATACGATCTTTCAAAAATCGGACCGAAAAAACGCCTTCTGGCTCTTCCAAAAGTTGGACAAAAAGATAGTTATCCTCAACGATGGAATTATAATCCACAAAGACGTCAAAGTCAGAGGTTTTGAGTTCTTTTAGCCTTTCAATTCCGGCTTTACATACCAATTGTACATGGTCCGGAAACATTCTAAGGCGATAACCTTCCGGAACGTTTCTTGCATTTATGGTCACATCAAATTCCTTTTCCGAAAACCTAACGACCTTTCCAGAGATAGTCACTTCCTTCACATTAAGTATTACATTGGCCAAGGAATCCAATGATTGTAAACCGAGCTTCTCGGAAAAGTCGGATGAAATGTCATCAAGGATAAGAGGTAGTGTTGAAACACTTCCAATGTTCTCAACATCTTTTTTGGGACCTTTAATCTGAACGGAATCTGGTGTTAGCTCTAATCTACCTTCCAACAAATGGTTTTGGGACAATTGTAGCTCAACCACAGGTTTTATAGGGATTGTTTTGGAATCCACCACGTAGAGGTCCGTCCAATAAATGGGTTCCTCAAGTTCAACAAGGGAAATTCTATTGGGCAATTGGCTTTCCAACTGGCTTTTGATCGTATTGGCTGTTAGAAAATAATCACCATCCTCTTCCAACACATTTTGCACATCCAGTTGAATGGTCTTTGGGCTTATGGCATAACCCAAAAATTGGAATCCGCTGGCCTCAATTTTTGCGGAAATACTTCGCTTGGTGTTTCCCATGGAAAGCAAACTATCCGGTAGGTTCTTATACTCTATTTCAAAATTGGCCTTGGACTCATATCCTTCCGATAATTTACTCACGGCCCAGGCCAAAAAGGAGCATAAAAGGAACAATAGAAAGACTTTCACCTTTCTGCTGTTCATTTTTTCAAAGACCGCTTTTACGCTGCTCATGCTCGTTTAAAAAATAGCTTTGGAAATATGGATTCAGGTTTCCTGCCAATAAAATTAACCAAGATAGTAGACTTTAAAAAACCATATCCATAACCAAAAAACTGAATGAATAAGGCAAGAACGGCATAAAAAGCCACTTTTGCACTCTTTCTTAGCACTAGTGCGGATATAAAAATCAAAAAGATATAGGCTGCAAAAATTAATATGGGCCACTTTGCACCTAGCACAAATAATACAAGACTGAGTGCAAAACCAACGCTAAAAAAGGTTGGAAACCAATAGGTCAGTTTCGAAGTTCTAGGGTGCCATTTGTTCAATATGGGCCTGACCATTCCGAACTTTTTAACTTGAGAATGGAATTTTTTCCAATCAATTCTTCTTTTATGGTATACAAATGCCTGGTCAAAGAGCCTTGTCTTATACCCTTGTTCCCAAATTCGAAAGGTCAAATCAGGATCTTCCCCTGGATGAATGTTTCCAAAACCTCCTGTCTTTTCAAAAACCTTTCTAGAGATTCCCATATTAAAACTTCTGGGTTGGAACCGGTCAATACTTCTCTTATTGCCACGAATGCCTCCAGTTGTAAGGAATGAGGTCATTACAAAATCAATCGACTTCTGAATATCCGAAAAAGACTCATGTGCAGCATCGGGGCCACCAAAACAGTGAACAAAATCCCTTAACAATTGCTTTTCCACTTCTTTTAAGTAATGGCTGGGAAGCAGGCAATCAGAATCAAGAATTATGAAATAGTTCCCCTTGGCTTTTTCCATTCCGTAGTTTCGGCTATCACCCGGTCCCGTATTCCCTTTTTTGTGATAGGCTATGTTCAGCCGTTTTGAAAAACCTTGCACTACGGATTCGGAATCCAGTTCAGAACCATCCTCAACGATTACAATTTCAAAAGCTTTGTCAAAATCAAGCTGCACCATAGTGTCCAATAGCTCTTGAATTTCATCAGGCCGATTGTAAACGGGAACGACAAAAGAAAATGACAACTGTTCCATATCAATAAACAAAAGGCCACCTGTCAACGACGACGGGTGGCCCTATACAATAGTATTACCCTTTTATTCACTGAATACATCAATGACTTCTTGACTGACCCCGGTATTTGAAAAGCCCCCATCGTGAAAGAGGTTTTGCATGGTTACCTTTTTGGTCAAATCCGAGAAAAGACTCACGGTATAGTTCGCACAATCATCAGCTGTTGCGTTCCCCAATGGCGACATTTTTTCCGCATAGGAAATAAAACCATCAAATCCTTTGACCCCCTGTCCAGCGGTTGTAGGTGTTGGTGACTGCGAAATGGTATTGACACGTACCCTCTTCTCCTTTCCGAAGAAATAGCCAAAGCTCCTAGCAACCGATTCCAAATAGGCCTTGTTATCGGCCATATCATTGTAATCTGGAAAAGTACGTTGAGCCGCCATATAGGTTAAGGCCACTATACTTCCCCATTCGTTCATGGCATCAGCCTTATACAGGGATTGCATCACTTTATGAAAGGAAAGCGCAGAAACGTCCCAACCCTTGGTCGTGAAATCATATTTCTCATCCGTATAATGCCTTCCCTTTCTAACATTGACCGACATGCCAATGGAATGAAGTACAAAGTCCAATTTACCCCCTAGGATTTCCATGGATTTAGAAATCAAGTTTTGTAAATCCTCCTCGTTTGTAGCATCCGCAGGAATAATTTCCGAACCGGTTTTCTCCGCCAAAGCCTTAATCTGTCCCATCCTCATGGCAATTGGGGCATTGGTCAAGACAAATTGCCCACCTTCCTCATGCACGCGCTCAGCAGTTTTCCACGCAATGGAATGTTCATCCAATGCACCAAAAATGATTCCTTTTTTTCCTCTTAATAAGTTATAACTCATTATTCATTGGTTTTAATGGGAACAAAGATATGGATTTCAATAGTTGTTAAAATAGTAATGAAATAGTCCTTGAACCCTATCAACTATGCAACAACAATTGCTTGGCATGGGAAACGGCAGATTCCGAGAATGCCTTGCCGCCCAACATTTCGGCCAACTCATTGACCCGATCTTCTTCGGAAAGACGTTTCATTTTGGTCGAGGTCGTACTTTCGGTTTCTTCTTTATAGACCTTAAACTGATATGTTCCCTTCGAAGCCACCTGAGGTAAATGGGTTATGGAAAATAATTGCATGGTTTTGCCCATTTCTTTCATGATGGCCCCCATCTTATTGGAAATCTCACCGGATACACCCGTATCAATTTCGTCAAAAATCAGTGTTGGTAGTTTTTCGTAAGAAGCCAAAATAGCCTTTATGGCCAACATAATACGGGAAAGCTCCCCACCGGAGGCAACTTTCTTTAATTCCCCAAAATCCGAGCCTTTGTTGGCAGAAAACTGAAATATCAAATCATCAAGACCATTACCCTTTAAATGGTTTGTCTTATGAATTTCTATTTTAAAGGAGGCGGCCTGCATACCCAAATCAGAAATAATCGAAGTGAGTTGTTGTTTGAGTTGAGGCGTTATCTTTTCCCTTTTTTTACTTATTTCACTCCCTATGGCGTATAGTTCTTCCTTCCTCCGAGCAACCTCAGCCTCCAAATTTTGTATGGAAGCATCCATGTTTAAGGAACTGTCCACTTTTTTGGAAAGATCTTCCCGTATTCCAATCAATTGTTCAATGGAACCGACCTGATGTTTTTTAAACAAATCATGAAGCATCTGTAATTGGGCATTTACCTCTTCCAAGCGTTCCGGATTGGGTTCTATGGATTCTGATATTCCTTCAATCTCACTGGCCAAATCAGTAAGTTCAATGGCCAAGGATTGCATCCGTTCATTCAAGGAATGGTACGTTTTACCAAAACTTCCCAGCTTTTGGGTAAGTTGTTTCAATTGTGTTATACCATCCAAGAGGCCCATTTGTTCATTACTCAACAGTTGGTGGGCATTGGACAGGTATTCCATTAAACTTTCAACGTTGTTCAATTCGGCATATTCAGATTCCAATTCTTCTAAAACTCCTTCCCGTAAAGGTGCTTTTTCCAATTCTTGCAGTAAAAAACTGTTGTAATCCAATTCTTTTTCAGTCTCACTCTTGTTTAAAACCAACTGCTCCAGTTCTTTCACTTTTGAAGTATACTCTTGAAGCCCCTTCTTGTAATGCTCCAGCAACAGTGAATTCTCCGCTAAGGCGTCCAAAACCCTAAACTGAAATGAATTTTCCGTCATCTGAAGGGTTTGATGTTGGGAATGAATGTCGACCAATCGATCTCCCAATGAAGAAAGGATGTCCAAGGTAACTGGAGTATCATTGATAAAGGCCCTTGATTTTCCACTAGGTAAAATTTCCCGTCTCACAAAAGACTGGTGCCCATAATCCAAATCATGGTTTTCAAAAAATGCATGCAAACCATACGGTTCTATGGAAAATTCGGCTTCTATGGCACATTTGGATGCTTTATCCTTTAAAGAGGACAAATCGGCCCGTTTTCCTAGCACTAGGGAAAGGGCTCCCAAAAGAATGGATTTACCTGCCCCGGTTTCCCCAGTAATCGTGGTAAAGCCTTCATCAAAAGACATGCTAAGGTCTTCGATTAACGCATAATTTTTTATGGACAGTTGTGCAAGCACCTATGGTTAATTAGACTCGCAAAGATAATGATGAAACCTTCACCTCATATAGGCATTTTTCAAACAATCTGTGTGCCTCAAAAAAAATGGTCAACCCCCTTGGCAAGGAATCCACTGAAAGAGGCAAAGAAGTCGCTTCAATAGGTAATTTCGTTCCAAATGCTGGAATAGAATGGAGCGACCCGGTTCAGGTTTTCCTTGAGTTTTACAATATCAACCTTCGGGCCATCAGAGAAAATATTCTGGATTTCTTCTGCTTTCGCATCGAAGAACGTTTGAATTAAAAAGGCGTTGGGCCTTCGTTTTATTAGGGTTTCAAACAGGCGAAGGCTGCCAGCAATCACTTGTTTTCCAGTGCTATTGTTATCCGCGAGAACGTCCAAGCCTTTCCTATGATAATTATACATGGCAATGCGGTATTCCCTAAAGGTATTAGACAATAGATTATCTACCAATTCAAAGCGTGTCCGCTCTCCAGTTTCCTGGGCCCAACCGGAAAAATTGGTACCCTGTGCTTGGGTTACAATATTCTGTGCCAGTCGATAATATTCGTCTCCGCCCTGTAGGGCAAAAGTATCGGAATCTAATCCTAGAATGATATACACATAATACGCGATAACGCCTACCAAGTTGGAATCGAATGAGTTTGGATTATAGACCAATGGTTCAAACTCCTGATATTGAAAGTCAAAATCATTGTCCTTATAATTGAAAACTGCCGTCTCGTAGGAGGTATTATATACGGGCCTGGAGGATTGTACCTGTAGATTGGCTTCAAACCTATCCGATTCGTACTGGGTTACCGTAATGAACATTTGGGCATTGACCCTTTCATTTTCTTCGTAAACCCTATCCGTCCATTTACTTTTATTGATAAAATCACTTAGGGAACGCTCCAAGGTCCTAAATATCTGTTGGTTGGTCTGCCCTACTTGGTCCGAATTCACTGTGACCACGACATTCATTTCTTGAGCGGTTGTGAAGATACAGCCCATAAGGAACAGCATGAAGGTAAAAGGTTTACACATGAATTCTTTTAATGATTTCTTCCCAAATGTCCGAAGCAACTTCGGACTTTGCTTTAACATCAAACGTTTTGGACCCTGAATTCTTATCCAGAAAAGTGATTTTGTTGGTCAACGTTCCAAAGCCCGCACCTTTATTATTCAATGAGTTGACGATGATGGCGTCTAGATTTTTCCCTGCCAGTTTATCTTTTGCATGTTCCAACTCATTTTCCGTTTCCAAGGCAAACCCTACTAAAAACTGATGCTTCTTTGCTTCCCCTAAGGATTTTAATATGTCCTTGGTTCGCTCCAATTCAATCTTCATTTCATCACCTGCCTTCTTTTTTATCTTTTGTTCGGAAATGGTTTTGGGACGATAATCCGCAACAGCAGCAGCTCCAATGAAGATATCACAGTAGGAATAGTATTTGTGTACTTCCAAATACATTTCTTCTGCCGTCGAAACCCGTTGCAAATTGATGTTACTGGTAGCTATTGTCAATGTTGTTGGACCAGATACCAAGACTACTTCCGCGCCGAGTTCCTGAGCCTTTTTGGCCAATTCAAAACCCATGGTCCCGGTTGAGCGATTTCCCAAAAACCGAACAGGGTCTAAGGCCTCATGTGTTGGACCTGCCGTAATTAAGACCCTTTTTCCCTGCAAGGGCAAGCCCTGTCCCAAATGATTTTCTAAAAATGCCAAGATGTTCTCTGGCTCCGCCATTCTTCCCTCACCACTCAATCCACTGGCCAGTTCACCGGATTCTGCAGGAATCATGATATTTCCAAAAGACTGTAACTTTTCAAAAGATGTCTTGGTCGATGGGTGTTTGTACATGTCCAAATCCATTGCTGGCGCAAAGAAAACCGGGCACTTAGCGGAAAGATACGTAGCCAATAACAGATTATCACAATTACCATTGGCCATTTTGGACAAGGTATTTGCCGTGGCCGGAGCTATAATCATTACATCGGCCCATAATCCCAATTCCACATGATTGTTCCAGGATAAGCTTCCATCCTCCTCATGGATAAAATCCAAAAGCACCGGATTTTTGGAGAGCGTGGAAAGCGTTAGGGGGGTAACAAAAGAGCTGGCACTTTGGGTCATTACCACTTTGACCGAAGCACCAGCTTTTATCAATAATCGGACTAAAAAGGATGTTTTATAAGCAGCAATCCCCCCGGTAATGCCCAAAAGGATGTTTTTTCCGCTCAACATTTATTCGTCCCTCTCTGTATTTCTGTGATAGATTTTGTCCTCCAACCACTCCTGCACGGCAAGTGCGTGTGGTTTGGGCAATTTTTCATAAAACTTGGAAACCTCAATCTGCTCTTTGTTTTCAAAGACTTCCTCCAAGCTATCGCTGTAGGTTGCGAACTCTTCCAACTTTTCCAACAATTCCTTCTTTATTTCGGAATTGATTTGAATAGCCCTTTTTGCAGCAATGGAAATCGCCTCATAAATATTGTCGGTCTGCTGGTCAAACTCGTTACGGTTGTGGGTAACGGTTGAAATTGGGGCATTCGTGTTTTTTAAATCCTTCATGGTTATCTTTAAATTTATTTTGCTGTTGCCTCAGTAGGTATTTTTAGTTCTTCTTGAATTATCTCGTAAAAATCCTCCGCTTCCTTTTTGTATTTTGTATCGGGGTAGGATTTCATCAATGCCTGATAGTATTTTAAAGCTTCGCGATAGCGCTCTTCCTGTTTTGTAAAAATACTATTGTTAGCAAGGGTCATTTCTGATTTCAATCGATAAAAGAATGCATCTTCCCTGTAGATAGATCCAGGGTTGTCCGTCACAAAATTGTTAAAGGCCTGAATTGAGGAAACTAAAATGGGAAAATTGAATTCCCCAAGTTTATCAAATTGCTTTGCTATCTCAAATTCCTTTTTCTGGGTTTTCAAGGTCAACTCTTGGGCCATTTCATTGGCTTCGGCAAAGAATTCCGATTCAGGATACGTATTGATGAAATTCTGAAGTTTGGCCAATGCCTTTTGCGTATCTGTTTGATCTAAAGAATATCTTGGTGAAAGTTCGTAGTAACTTTTTGCTTCAAAAAATATGGCCTCTTGAATCTTATCGCTGTTGGGATAGGATTTTATAAAACGCTCAAACTGGTACCCTGAAAGATAGTATTGCTCTGTTTTGAAGTAAGAATCCGCAAAAAAGAACATTACCCGCTCTCCTTGCGGCTTTCCTACATACCTAGGTGCAATTTGCTCAAACAACCGATTGGCTCTTTTAAAGTCCCCCTCTTTATAGTATCGCTCCGCCAAGTCATATTTCGCCTTCACATCTTCATTCTTAAGTACTTTTTGGTACTCGTTGCAGGAAGAAAAAAAGATTAGGGAGAGCAGGGTTAGGAAATAAAACGACCTCATTTTCAAAAACATTCGGCAAAATTAGTAATTATCCATCGATTAGTAAAACCGAATTTGCCAATAAAAATCAGTCCCTAAAAAGAAGTCAGCTATTTTTGGCCAAAATTTAACTTCTTAGGATTCAACCAGTTCTAAATTGCGGACAAACTGGCCAATTTTTGATTTTAGAACATCGCTCGCTTCAACCAAGGGCAACCGAACACCGGCTTTGGATAGTTTCAAATGCTCAAAAATGGATTTTATTCCGGCCGGGTTTCCTTCTTCAAAAATAAGGTGCATACCGTCCAAAAGGGATTGATGAATTTCATAGGCGGGTTCAGAGTCACCCTGTAAACCAAGATTGATCATCCTGGAAAATGCTTCGGGAAGACCCTGCCCCAAAACCGAAATAACCCCAGAGCCACCAGCCAAAACCGTAGATAGGGCCGTGAAATCATCTCCTGAGATGATATGAAAACCTCCGGGTTTCTGCTGCATCAGCTGATCAATCTGAATTTGATCGGCACACGCTTCCTTAATCCCAATAATAGTGCCGAAATCCTTGGCCAATCGTATCGTGGTTTGAGGTAGCATATTACTTCCCGTCCTTGATGGTACATTGTATAAAATAATGGGCAAGGGCGATGCCTCTGAAAGTGCCTTGAAGTGTTGGTATATTCCTTCTTGGGTAGGTTTGTTATAGGCAGGGGATACGGAAAGTACCGCTTCAAAATCCATGAAATCCATGGTTTGTAGTTCTTTGACCAAGGCCATGGTATTATTGCCTCCAACACCAACGACCAAGGGCAAACGTCCCGCGTTGGCCAATGAAATGGTCTGCATGACCAAACGCTTTTCGTTTTTGGTTAAAGTAACTGATTCCGCGGTGGTGCCCAAAGCCACCAAATAATCCACACCCCCAGCAATATTGTATTCTACAATCTCCTGTAAGGCTTTGGTATCAATGGACAAATCATCCTTAAAAGGTGTAACTAGGGCTACTCCAGTACCAACAAAACGCTCCATAACTATAGTTCCTTTAAAATCCTTAAGTATTTTTCCAATTCCGACTGAAACGTTTCAAAATCGCCCAGCCTACAATCGAATATTAAATCATTCATATCACTATCGGCTTCTTTTAAGCCCACTCGGATACGTGCATTAATTTTGGTCGACATTAGTTTCAACAGCAGCCTGTCTTCCACAAAATAGTTAATGAGCACATCGTACTCCCTTCCGGAAAATTCCGAAAAGTCTCCGTTTTCAACAGAACCATTCCACCCTAAATCCTTATCCGTGCAAAAGGGAATGGAAAACATGCCATATTTATCCTGTCCCCTTTTATAGCCCATCACATGAACAGCATTGGGTTGGAGCCCCATTTGTTGACGTAGGGATTGAAAAGCCTCGGCATTGCCAAACTTATCCATGTCCACAATACAAGCAATACAGGAAATTCCCTTTTTATCAATGACCGGTCTGCTTTTCTTGAGTTCATCTTCAAGATATTTGTAGCCAGATTTAGCTTTGAATTTATCCTGTATCGCTTTAAAAACCATTCCTTTATTGCATTTCTACAAATGTAGGAAATACGATTGCATCAGTAAATCAAAAGTAGCCCAAAGCAGTTGTTTATAAAATTCACAATTTGTTATAAATACAACAGTCGCAAGACGCTTTACTCTATCTGGCAGAGAATGAAACACATTTTTTATAACTATTGCGATGCAATAATCTATCTTTGGATGGTTTGGCATTTAAATCAATTTATTCTTAAAAAGGAGGGTATGATTTATACGAAATCCTGTATGAAATTCCGGAGATAATGAATTCAGAAGCACTGCGATTACTTACTATTTTCTGTTTACTTTTCTTTGCTTCCTGTAACCAACAAAACAAACTGGTGTCCATCCATGCCGAAGAAATTCTTGTCGACGAGCATATTTCCGAAGAGGATTCCATAGCAGCTTATATTGCTCCTTTCAGAAAGAGAATAACACAGGTATTGGACAGTAGCTTAGCTTATGTCCCCATTGCCCTGACCAAAGGGGACGGAGAATATAATACCTCAGCCGGAAATTTTATGGCCGATGTTATTTACAGCGAGGCCCTACCCATATATAAGGCGAGAACGGGCAATGATATTGACTTTGCCCTATTGAATCATGGAGGAATTAGGGCGGATATCCCAAAAGGAAAGGTGAATGCCCGAACCGCCTATGAGATTATGCCTTTTGACAACAACATTGTTGTTGTAGCGCTACCTGGCAAATCTGTTTTAAACCTAGTGGAATACCTAATAAAATCTAAACGCGCACATCCACTATCCCACATTCAAATTACATTGAATAAGCACAATACGTTGAAAGATTTAAAAATTAATGGAAAGCCATTTGATGTCAATCGAACCTATCATGTAGCCACTTCGAGTTATTTGGTCACAGGTGGTGATAACATGACTTTTTTCAAGGGCATGACAGGTTCCGTTGACACGAACTATCTTGTTCGCAACGCCATAATAGATTATTTTAAAAAAGTGGATACCGTTACCGCCAAAGTGGATAACCGCTTTATAAAATTGGACTAATGCATCGAAGAACGTTTTTAAATAACTCTTTGGCAGCCGCTACACTAGTTGGGTGTGGTGGAATGACTTTTAATGCCTGTCAAAACAAGACCCAAAAGAAGCTCACGATTTTGCACACCAACGATGTTCACAGTCACATTGATCCATTTCCCAGCACGCACCATCGATATTCTAACCAGGGGGGCGTGGCAAGAAGGGCAACTTTGGTAGCGCAGCTACGCAAGGAAAATCCCAACACCTTATTGTTTGATGCCGGTGACATATTTCAGGGCACCCCTTACTTTAATTTTTATGGTGGTGAATTAGAGTTTAAGTTAATGAGCATGCTCAAATATGATGCGGCTACCATTGGTAACCATGATTTTGATAATGGTATAGACGGTCTATTGGCGCAAATGCCATATGCACAATTTCCCTTTTTAAGTGCCAATTATGATTTTAGTAAAACCGTGATGGATGGTCTCATTACCCCCTACAAAATCTTTCTGGTCGATGATCTAAAAATAGGGGTTTACGGATTGGGTATAAAGTTGGAAGGCCTTGTTAACCAGGACCTGTATAAAGAAACAGTATATCTACATCCCTATGAAATTGCCCAAGACATGGAACGTGTTTTACATGAAGAGGAGCAATGTAACTTGGTTATCTGTTTGTCGCATATTGGATATGAATACAAAAACAAGAACATCCCTTCCGATATGGGTTTAGCAAAAACTACCCGATACACCGATTTGATCATAGGCGGACACACCCATACCTTTTTGGAGAAACCCACTTTGGTACAAAACGCTTTGGATAAAACGGTATTGGTCAACCAAGTGGGGTGTTATGGTATCAATCTGGGGAAGGTGGATTTTTATTTTGATAGCGATGAAAAGGCGGCTGGAAAGGGTATTAGCATTGCAGTTTGACACTTATTAACGTATAACGATAAAAGGTCTTTTTTAAACAACTGTAACATATTGAAAATGATTGCATCTTTAGGGCAAATCGTCAATCAATAACATGTTTACTTCCATCAAAACGGCGGTATTGTCCATAGGCAGTACCGCCTTTACATTTGTCCTGAACGCACAGAACAAAGTATTGCTCCATAACGTTCATTTCTACGAGTCATTGAAAGTGGTGCAAAAACTGTAATTGCATTCAAATCTTGTTAATTTAGCGTCAATGATACAAAACCTAAAATTAGCGGGATGTACCCTACTCCTCTGCTATCTCCATCCTTTGCTCCACGCCCAAGCACCTTTTGATGACACCGTACATTTTGACCCCATTGATTATAACAATTTGGAATATTGGGCAGCGCATCCTGACAAAAGGGACAATGCTGACAGAATACCGGGAACGGAACTCCTTTCCAAAAACAATTTGGATGCCGATGTCTTTTTTATCCATCCCACCATTTATTCCAAAAAAGATGATAGGCTACCCTGGAATCCAAGTATTGATGATAAAGAACTTAATGAAAAGGTGGACAACAGTACCATTCTTTTTCAAGCCAGTGCTTTTAATGCGGCAGGTAGGGTTTTTGCACCAAGGTACCGGCAAGCACATCTCCGGAGTTATTCCACTGAAGATAAGGTCTCCGCGGAAAAGGCGTTTGCCCTGGCCTACACCGATGTCAAAAATGCCTTTGAACACTACCTTACCTATTACAATCACGGAAGACCTTTCATCATCGCCTCCCACAGTCAAGGCACTACCCATAGCGGTCCATTAATTCGTGAGTTCATTGATGGAACATCGCTTCAATCAAAACTAGTAGCCGCTTACCTCATTGGACTTCCTGTTCCAAAGACGTATTTCAAATCCATTCGGCCCTGTCTCAATCCTGATGACCTCAACTGCAGCATTTCTTGGCGCACCTTTAAGCGGGATTTCATCCCGGAGAATAGGCCACTGGGGGACTCGATATTGGTGACCAATCCGTTAAGCTGGAAGATAGACACCACCTACATCGCAAAAAATCAAAACAAAGGGGCCGTCTTACGAAACTTTGATAAAATTCTTTACAAACGGGTAGATGCCCAAGTACACAACGGTATTTTATGGGCTACCAAACCACGTTTTCCATGGAGCTTTCTGTTTAGAAGAAAGAATTATCATATCGCAGACATTAACTTCTTCTATGAAAATATTCGGGAAAATGCCAAAGAACGGGTTGAGCGGTGGATCGATGTTTATCGGTGAGCATGGATACCGGATGTCCGATAAATTAGACCATCTCCAGAAAATCCTGTTCAGAAATAATGAGCACTCCCAGGTTTTCGGCTTTTGCACGTTTACTAGGTCCCATTTTATCCCCAGCCACCAAGAAGGAAGTCTTTGAGGAAATGGAAGAGGACACCTTGCCCCCATTATCTTCAATCAATTTTTTGAGTTCATTACGTTCCAAGGTTTCAAAAACCCCAGAAACCACAAAGGTTTTTCCTTTTAACGTATCGGATTGATTTTGAAGTTGCTCCTCCGATAGGGAAAATTGAAGACCGTAGGTCTTAAGGCGTTCCACAATTTCGCAGTTTTTTTCTTCAGAAAAGAAGTGTATAACACTCTCAGCGATACGCCCACCAATTTCATCAACAGCTACCAATTCTTCTTCCGAGGCCGCCATTAAAGCATCAATGGTTTTATACGCCTTTGCCAGTTTTTTGGCAACGGTTTCCCCAACATAACGAATACCAAGGGCAAACAAGACCCGTTCAAATGGAATCTGCTTGGAAGCCGCTACCCCATTGACCAAATTCTCCGCTGATTTTTCGGCCATGCGCTCCAAAGGCATAATCTGTTCTTCAGTTAACATATACAAGTCGGCATAATTCTGAATCAATCCCTCTTTAAAGAGCAACTCCACAGTTTCACCACCCAATCCCTCTATATCCATGGCCTTTCTGGAAATAAAGTGTTGAATACGACCTGTTATTTGAGGAGGACACCCGGTCTCATTGGGGCAAAAATGCTGAGCCTCCCCTTCTTTCCTAATTAATTTAGTGAAGCATTCAGGGCAATTCGAAATGTATTCATTAGGTTGTAAGCCAAGAGGTCTCTTGGTCAGGTCGACCGAAATGATTTTGGGAATGATTTCACCTCCTTTCTCCACAAAAACGGTATCGCCTTCCCGTACATCCAGTTTAGCTATCTGATCAGCATTATGCAACGATGCCCTTTTTACCGTAGTCCCCGCCAACAATACGGGTTCCAGATTGGCAACGGGCGTAATTGCCCCGGTACGACCTACCTGATACGTAATTTTATTCAATAGGGTGGATACTTGTTCGGCCTTGAACTTATAGGCCATGGCCCATCTTGGGGCCTTAGCGGTATGGCCCAATTCGTCTTGATAGCGGAGACGGTTCACCTTGACCACTACCCCATCGGTTTCATAGGGCAAATCATGGCGATGAACGTCCCAATATTCCACAAACTTCAGTACCTCATTGGTGGATTTGCATAGCGCAGCAATAGTAGGGACCTTAAAACCCCAAGAGCGAGCTTTTTCCAACATTTCAAATTGACTTTCAATGTTTAGATTGGGACCTACAATACTGTATAAAAGGCATTCCAAAGGGCGCTGGGCCACAAGGGAGCTATCTTGGAGTTTAAGACTTCCCGAAGCGGTGTTCCTTGGATTCATATAAGGTTCCTCCCCTTGGGCCATACGTTCTTGGTTCATTTTAGCAAAACCTTCCAACGTCAAAATAATCTCACCCCGTATATCAAATTTGGGTGGGTAATCCCCCTTTAGCTGCAATGGAACCGATTTAATGGTTTTGATATTAGTAGTAACATCATCCCCCTGAAAACCATCACCCCGAGTCACCGCGCGCACCAATTTTCCATCTTCATAGGTCAAACTTATGGACGCCCCATCATACTTGAGTTCGCAAGTATACTCCACCTGAACATCACCCAAAATACGCTGTATCCGTTTTTCCCAATCTTCCAAATCTTCCTTGCTGTAGGAGTTGTCCAAGGAGTACATGCGGTACTCATGTTTAAGGGTTTCAAAATTCTTGGTTACTGCTCCGCCTACACGTAAAGTTGGTGACGTAGGGTCATGAAATTCTGGATATTGATCCTCTAGGGCTTGTAGCTCTTTCAACCTGATATCAAACTCATAATCAGAAATAATGGGATCGTCCAAAACATAATACTTGTAATTATGTTCGCGCAGTTCTTTTCGTAACGCCTCTATTTTTTGCTTAGCTTCCATTGCCATTTTTATAATTGAACTAAGTTTGGTGCTTTTCCATCCATTTGGGAACACCATGACCCGTGTAACTTTCCATTTTTCCTACTAGCTGGTCTAAGGAGTCGTCCACCAATACCATTTCTTTGTTTTCAAGCTTTAAAAACCGATTCTCGACCATTTTGTCGAACATCTGAAGAAGTGGATCGTAAAAGCCATTCACATTTAATATGCCTATCGGTTTTTGATGCAGACCAAGTTGTGCCCATGTCAACATCTCAAAAAACTCTTCAAAGGTGCCAAAACCTCCTGGTAGCATGATGACCCCATCCGAAAGCTCATGCATACGCAGTTTTCGTTCATGCATGGTATCGACCAAGAGCAACTTTGAAAGTCCGGGGTGATGGACTTCTTTTCGTTCCAAAAAATGAGGGATGATACCAATCACATCACCTTTTTTATCCAATGCCCCTTGCGCTATTTTGCCCATGAGACCTACGTTACCGCCACCATATACCAAGGTTATTTGTTTTTGGGCAAGGTAAGCCCCCGTATTATAGGCCGCTTCAATTATTCCTTCGTCGTCACCAGGGCTACTCCCACAGAATATGGCAATACTTTTCAATATCATACCGGTTTAAGGTCGGGTTCCTTTTAACATTCGGAAATTACCGAAAATATCCTTCCGTAAATCTATTTCCTTAAAATGGTTATTCACCAACAGTTGTTTGGTTTGCATAGCCAGATATTGATTGATCTCAAGAAATAAACTTCCTTTTGGTCTTAGGTGTCCAAGCGAAAATGCCGCAATGGACGTATAAAACTTTAAAGGATCGCTATCGCTCACAAACAAAGCCTCCGAGGGTTCATAGTTTTTTACATTGTTCCCCATTTGATCCTTTTCCATTTCCCGTACATAGGGCGGATTGGATACAATACAATCAAATTCAAACCCAAGTTCAATATTTAAGTCCAAAATATCGGCATTGAGGAAGTTGATTTCCACGTTGTTCAGTTCCGCGTTTTTCCTCGCTACTTCCAATGCCATATTAGAGAAATCAAGAGCTAAGACCGAGGCCTTGGGCAGCAATTTGGCCAAAGTAATGGCAATACAACCACTTCCCGTACCAATATCCAGTATTTTTAGGTCTTTGTGACTTTTGCCTTCATAATTCTTGATTACCCAACTGACCAACTCCTCAGTTTCCGGTCTTGGAATCAAAACATGGGGATTGACCTTAAACTTAAGACCCATAAAACTGGCTTCCCCCAAAATATATTGAACGGGCTCTTCTTTCCTTAAACGGGCCAGTCCTTCAAAAAATGGTTGTTCCTCTTCTTTTGAAACGATAGTATTGGGTTGGAGTACTAATGAGAAACGTTCCAATTCCAAGTAGTGTTCCATGAACATATAAAAAAAACTGTCTACCTCCTCCTTGGGATATAAAGGGTCCAGTTCTTTATGGAATATGACTTTAATCTCCTTGAGGTACATATTTAAAATGCTTTCAACATTCGGACGGAGCAAGCCGTGTGACCTGTATTGCCAAGCGGTTCTTTAAGGTATTCGAAACCGTTTTTCAAATAGAGCTTTTGTGCCATTTCCATAGAGGGTAAGGTCTCCAAATAGCATCCTTCAAAACCAAAATTCACGGCGGTATCAAGGCATGTCTGCACTATTTTTTGTGCAAGACCTTTTCCACGATGGCCTCTGGAAACGTACATTTTCTGTAGTTCACAGAGGTTCCCCCCGTAATGTGCCAATGGGGCAATTCCTCCACACCCAATGATTTCACCTTCCAGATCGACCACATAAAAATCGCATCTTGATCGTTGATAGGCAGCGTACATATTATCCAAGGCGGCATCGGCATAAGCAGTACCTTCTTTTGGCACTTCCATATCCTCTAAAATACTACGAATCAAATGGGCCACTTGTATATTATCCGCTTCCCTGATTTTTCGAATTTCCAAACGATTTAATTGCTTTTATAAATGGTATTTTTACCTGGTGAATATAGACCAAAAATACATGCTTAGGGCCATTGAATTGGGCAAAAACGCTCTGGGGTCGGCCGCACCGAATCCAGCGGTAGGCTGCTGTATTGTTCATAAGGATTCCATTATTGGCGAGGGGTATACAAGCCCTTACGGTGGACCACACGCCGAGGTCAATGCCATTCAATCCGTTAGAGACCCTTTATTACTTAAAAGAGCTACCCTTTATGTTACCCTTGAGCCGTGCTCCCATTTTGGGAAGACGCCACCTTGCAGCGATTTAATTATTAAAAAGGAAATTCCCCATGTGGTCATTGGACTAAAGGACCCCCATCATAAAGTGGCAGGCAAAGGAATTGAAAAACTGAAATCAGCTGGAATTGAGGTAACTATGGGCATCAAGGAAAAGGAGTGCCGAGCCCATCATATACGTTTTTTAACGTTTCAGGAAAAAAAGCGACCGTACATCATCCTAAAATGGGCCGAAAGCTCGGATGGCTATATTGCCCCAGAGATATCAGAAAGAAATACCAAGGCCGAGCCATATTGGATTACCAACACCTACTCCCGCCAACGGGTGCACCATTGGCGCAGTGAAGAACAAGCTGTTTTGGTAGGCACCCAAACAGTACTGGATGATAACCCTAGATTGGATGTGCGGCATTGGAAAGGAAGGAATCCAACACGTGTTTTTCTGGATAGGACATTGAAAATTCCCAAAACTTTCCATCTTTTTGATGGAAGTTCAAAAACCATAGTACTCACCGAACAAAAAACGCAAACCACGCCCAAGGGAGTAATCATGGAAACCATAAATTTTGACCACGACTTAGCTGCGACAATTTGTGAAGTCCTATATCGTCACCAAATCACTTCAGTGATTATTGAGGGAGGAACAAAAACACTGCAATCCTTTATTGACGCGGATTTATGGGATGAAGCCCGAATCTTTACGGGTGTAACCGCTTTTGAATCCGGAACCAAATCCCCTGTAATTACCGGAACCCAAATTTCCAGAACGACCATTTGTGAGGACAGCTTAACCCTTTTGACACATGATTGAAAATATAATATTCGATTTTGGTGATGTTTTCATCAATTTGGACAAACCGGCCACGGCAAGGGAAATGCGGAAATATGGATTCAAGGGAATCACTCCCGAACTGGATGCCATTTTCAAAGATTATGAAATGGGGCTCATGAGTTCCGATAGCTTTTTGGAACAAACGGGAGCTATGTTCCCTAAGGCCACGACACAAAACATTATAGATTCTTGGAATGCCATCTTATTGGATTTTCCGGAAGAACGGTTGTGCTTTTTGGAAGATTTGGCTGCCGAAAACAGCTATCGAATGTTTTTGTTGAGCAACACCAATGAAATACATATTGAAAACGAAAGGAAGAGAATGGGGGAACGCTTTACGCGCTTTGAAAATGCTTTTGAAGTCTTTTACCTGTCCTACGAAATGGGGAAACGAAAACCAAATTTGGATATTTTTCAACAGGTCTTGGACGAAAACAACCTCGTGCCAGAGAAAACCCTGTTTATCGACGACACCAAAGAGAATACGGATGCAGCAAAACAACTGGGCATTAAAACTTGGCATTTACTTGTAGGCCGAGAGGACGTTACCCAATTAAAAAGTCGCTTGTAATGTTGGATTTGGCATTAAGTGTCCTATGCTCCAGCCTTATCTTCGTAGTGTTTAAGCTATTTGCCGTTTACAGGATAAATACCCTCTTGGCCATTGTGACCAATTATATGGTGGCCTGTTCCTGTGGATTATTTTTTTATCCACAAGCCATTCATCTTTCCCACCTTAGTACCCAACCGTGGTTTTTGGGAACTCTTCTCCTCGGCGTATTTTTCATTGTCATCTTTACCATTATGGCCAAATCTTCCCAAGTTAATGGTGTTAGCGTTACTTCGGTAGCTACTAAAATGTCTTTGGTCATTCCCGTTTTGTTCGCTGTTCTGTACTTTAAGGAGGTACTCTCCATTTTTCAGGTTTTGGGGATATTGCTCGCACTGGCCGCCGTTTATTTAGCCTCCACGAAGCAAGGTGCCAAGCTGAGAAAAAGACATGGATGGCTTCCGCTAATGGTATTCTTGGGCTCCGGCATTATCGATACCAGTATTAAATTTATCCAAGAGGGCTTTCTGATGGATAGTGAGTATCCCATTTTTTCTTCGACCGTCTTTGGCGCGGCATCCCTCACAGGATTTCTATTTTTGGGAACGACCCATCTTAAGAAACCCGTTGAATTGAACCTCAAAAGTATTTTGGGTGGAATATGTTTGGGCGTACCCAATTATTTCTCCATTTTCTTTTTGCTTCGCGCCTTAAACAATGACTCCCTAAACAGTTCTTCCGTCTTCACCATCAATAATGTGGCCATAGTATTGTTTTCCACCCTATTGGGTATTGTACTGTTTAAGGAACACCTAAGTCCTAAAAATTGGCTGGGAGTAATACTGGCGGTCATCAGTATTGTTTTGGTAGCTTTGTTTTGATGCATGTATCCCAAGATACCTACAAGACCATTGCACGTCCTTCGAACGAAGTATTGTTTAAAGACCGTAAAAGCAAGTTTTATGGATATGCTTTTCCCCTAGAAATGGAGTCTGAAGTAAAACCTATTGTAGATAGTCTAAAGAAACGGTACCCAACTGCCAACCATTTTTGTTATGCATGGCGAATAGGTATTGAGAAGGAAAGGTTTAGGGCCAACGATGACGGTGAACCTAAAAATTCTGCTGGAATGCCCATTTATGGACAAATTCAGTCTTTTGAACTGACCAATGTGCTCGTGGTGGCGGTGCGAATTTTTGGTGGGGCCAAATTAGGGGTGAGCGGCTTAATCAACGCCTACAAAACTACAGCTCAAATGGCACTGGAAGGCACGGTTGTAGAGAAGCGTCTCGTTGAAGCCAAGATGGAGTTGGATTTCGGCTATCCCATCATGAATGATGTAATGAGGGTTCTTAAAAAATGGAATGTCCGTACGGTTTCGCGAGAGATGGAAGGAACATGTTCTTTTGTCATTGCCGTACCCAAAAGCAAAAGGAATGCAATTCATCAAGAGTTGAAGAAAATACATCCATTAAAAATCACCCATATTTAATCCAATTTGGCCAGGATGTAATCCGGGCATTTCATGGGCTTTAAGGTATTCTTTTCCATAAAGGCCAAAACGGTATGGGCTTCCGCCAATAATTCCCTACTTTCATTATAGATTTTATAGTCAAAAGCAATCTTGACCAGAGGTCTGTTTTTTAATCTGGTTTCCACAGTGAGAAGGTCATCGTATTCGGCAGATTTTTTATAATTAATTTGTAAGTGGATTACTGGAAGTATAATACCTTCGTCTTCCATCCCCTTATACGTTATTCCAAGACTTCGCAGCCACTCCGTCCGACCAATCTCCAGATAGTCAGCATATTTACCATGGTACACCACTCCCATCTGGTCAGTTTCCCCATAACGCACCCTGAAAGAAATTTCATTTAAATCCATAAAATCACATGAAAAACGATATATTTATAGGCTTTAATTTTTCGTTCGGAACATGCGAAAAAAAAAGTACAATTTCAACCGGCAATTGATTTTTTTTTTAAGTTTTTTGTACACATATTTGTCGCGCACTAAGCACTAGAAAATCCTCCTAAAGGACTAATCGATTTTAACCGGTTATCTAACCAACAAACAAAGGAACTATTTAGCATGAATGTTACTGCGTCTTCCGTTTGGAAAAACTGTTTGGCTTTTATTCAGGATAATATCCAACCGCAGGCATTCAAAACTTGGTTTTTACCTATTAAGCCAGTAAAGCTATCGGATCAATCGTTAAGCATTGAAGTACCAAGCAAGTTTTTTTACGAATGGTTGGAAGAGCATTACGTGAAACTGTTAAAGGTGGCTTTACGAAAGGAATTGGGACCTAATGCCAAATTGATTTACCTTATTAAGATGGAGAACAAATACGGAAATAAAGAATCCTTTACTGAAAAGATTCCGAGTTCCAATCGTTCTGCGATGACACCTCAAGAATTGGATGTTCCCATCACATCCAAAAATCCTGAGCTTAAAAATCCTTTCGTAATTCCGGGGATTAGGAATATTAAGATTGAGTCCCAGCTAAACGCAAATTATAATTTCGAGAACTTTTTGGAAGGGGATTCCAACAGACTGGCCCGCTCGGCCGGTATGGCCGTGGCCAACAAGCCAGGAGGCACCTCTTTCAATCCTTTGATGGTATTTGGGGGTGTTGGTTTGGGGAAGACCCATTTGGCACATGCCATAGGGGTTGAAATAAAGGATAAATACCCAGAAAAAACAGTACTCTATATCTCCGCCGAAAAGTTTACACAACAATACATTGAATCGGTCAAAAAGAATACCAGAAACGATTTTATTCATTTTTATCAATTGATCGATGTACTCCTCATTGATGATGTTCAGTTTCTGTCAGGTAAATCCGGGACCCAAGATGTGTTTTTCCACATATTCAACCATTTGCACCAGAATGGAAAGCAAGTTATTCTGACTTCTGATAAGGCTCCTGTTGATATGCAGGACATTGAGCAACGGCTTCTTTCCCGTTTTAAATGGGGACTTTCCGCGGAATTACAGAGTCCGGACTATGAGACCAGGGTGTCCATCCTAAAAAATAAGCTGTACCGTGACGGTGTTGAGATGTCCGATGAGATTGTTGATCATGTTGCCAAGAACATTAAAACCAATATCCGCGAGCTGGAAGGGGCCATTATATCTCTGATTGCACAGGCCTCCTTTACGCGAAAGGAAGTTACTTTGGAATTGGCACAACAAATCGTGGAAAAGTTTGTGAAGAACACCAAACGCGAAGTTTCCATAGATTATATCCAAAAAGTGGTTTCAGATTATTTTGAAATGGACGTTGCCACCTTACAATCCAAAACCAGAAAGCGTCATATTGTTCAGGCTAGGCAATTGGCTATGTTTTTTGCAAAAAAATTCACCAAGGCTTCTTTGGCAAGCATTGGTTCGCAAATTGGCAAACGGGACCATGCCACCGTCTTACATGCCTGTAAAACGGTAGAGAACCTGGCCGAAACGGACAAGCAGTTCAGAAAGTACAAAGAAGACCTGAACAAGAAATTTTCCTAACACCCCCTTTTTATGACCAAAATTCTGATGGTATGCCTTGGGAATATCTGCAGATCCCCTTTGGCAGAAGGAGTTTTAAAATCCAAGGTAAATGCCTCTGAGATATTCGTGGATTCTGCAGGAACTGGAGGATATCATATTGGTAGTTTACCGGATTCAAGATCGATGGATGTGGCCAACGAACACGGTATTGATATCAGTAATCAAAGATGCCGGAAATTTACCTCGGAAGATTTCCAAGCGTTTGATGTCATTTATGTCATGGATAAAAGCAACTATGACAATGTCATTGCCCTTTCCGATACCGATGAGGATAGAAAAAAAGTAAAACTACTTTTGGAAGAAGCTGACCTCGGTATTTCTGAAGTCCCAGATCCGTATTATGACGGAACCAATGAATTTGAATATGTTTATGGACTGATTGAACAGGCATGCAATCAAATCGTAAAAAAGTTGGAACATGGAAGAAGATAGCAAGCCCCAGTTAGTGGTTGGCAAACTCTATTTAGTTCCAACCATGTTGGGTGACAATGCCCCTTTGGAAGTGCTACCCCTTTCCATCAAACGGACTATAGAGAATGTTGACCACTATATTGCTGAAAATGAAAAATCCGCACGAAGGTTCATTAAACGGATCAGTCCATCAAAAAACCAACCCGACCTTCATTTTGAGGTTTTGAACAAATACACGGATCCCACTAAAATACCTGCTTTCCTTGACCCATGTGTGCAAGGTTTGGATATGGTCTTATTATCTGAAGCTGGTGCTCCAGGTATTGCGGATCCCGGTGCCGATATCGTACGGGTAGCCCATGAAAAAAAGATACAAGTGGTCCCATTGGTAGGACCATCATCCATAACCATGGCCATGATGGCAAGTGGTATGAATGGTCAAAACTTTGCGTTTACGGGGTACCTACCTATTGAGGGTGATTTAAGGGGCAGGGCCATCAAGTCATTGGAAAAACTGTCCTTCGAGACCGGACAAGCCCAAATCTTTATTGAAACACCCTACCGTAATGAAAAACTGCTTCTAGAACTAATCCGCAAACTAAAACCCTCCACACGTTTATGTGTTGCCACGGATATCACCTTACCCACGGAACATATTATTACAAAAACCGTAAATGAGTGGAAAAGGAGGGGACACGATATTAATAAAAGACCTACAGTCTTTATCATCCAAGCCTAGCTATTCACTTTTGGATTGTGTATTGCCTTAATTTGGGAGACATCGTATCCACCAAATTTTTTCATGTAATAGGCAACGGTACTGCCATAAGCATCGGAAAAATCCATTTGGCCATAAGAGCGTAAGTATTTTTTTACGTTACCAGCACCTGCTAGATGCGCGGCAGCAACAATACCGGATTCTGTAATGGGTACCCCGTTGATTTTTTTGCCAACGAAGCGTTTGATATCACGCCTAAGAATCCATTTGTTACGTGCTACGTTCAATTCAAATAAATTTTCCTGCAACACCGGACTTTGTAAAAACAGTCCGGTATCATCTACCCCCATCAGCTTTAAAGTATTTGCGCCAAACTGATACTTTCCTAAATAACCCAATGTATTGACTGAGGAATATTTTCCTTGGGATTCCTTGAAGGCCAAGGCCTCCTTAAACCCTAAAAAGGATTTCCCCAAAAAAACTGATTCAAAGGAAGGAGCGATACGTTTTGTATCTCCATCTTGGTGTGCCACCCAAAATACTTGGTCTTTTTGACCTTTTAACTCCAATGGCACCTCAACAGTTTTAGGTCCTACACGAAAGGTAGCAAAACTTGTTAAAATCGTAATTATGGCAAGATGACCTAAAAAATAAATCCATCTTTTCATAAGCATAAATTTAAAAATCCAAACCCGGATTTAAATTGGCCGGCAAATATAGTGGGGAAACTGTTAAAGTTGAATGATAAAAGTCATAACTTTTTGCCAAAGGGGGGGGTAAATGCCGCTGAAGGGTCAAAAAATTCGTTTAACTATCCTTATCGCCTGATTTTCTGTTGGTTTAACCATCGGACGTACTGCACTTTATTTCGGTTATGCTGCTGTAGGGTACTTGCAAACATATGGTATCCGAAATTGGAAACATCGACCACAAAGTATAAATAGTTATGTTTTTCCGGATTCAATACGGCTTCCAATGAAGAGATATCAGGCATCGTGATGGGTCCTGGGGGTACTCCCAGTTTTTTATAGGTGTTATAGGGCGAATCCATTTCCAAATCCCTATACAGCACTCTCTTGATAATGGTATCAAAGTTTCCGGTTTCCTTCTTTATAGCAAATATTACCGTAGGGTCTGCCTGTAGCAACATGCCTTTTTTAAGTCTGTTCAGATATACACCAGCCACCCGTGGGCGCTCGTCTATCTTTGCAGTTTCTTTTTGTACAATGGCCGCGAGTGCAGTGACCTCCGTTGGAGTAATACCTAACTTTTCAGCCTTGCTTCTTCGTTCTTTGTTCCAAAATCGTGCATATTCGTTGAGCATACGCTCCCTGAATTGCTCAGGACCGGTATTCCAGAAGAATTCGTAGGTATTTGGCAAATAGGGTGTAATTACATTTTCGGCATCAAATCCGTTTTCTATGAGGAAGGTAGTATCTCTCAATGCTTTTAACAAGGATACGCTATCTGCTTCAAGCTGTTCGGAAATCCTTCCCGCCAAATCTTCAACGGTCTCTTGGTTATTGAAGGAAACCCTTACCGGAATGTTGGCACTGCGCAAGGAGTTGATAATTTCATTATTGTTCATGCCCTTGGAAATCGCATACTTCCCTCCCCTAATTTGGGCAACATACCCCTTTCGTTCCGCAACTGCTTCAAAAGAACCCACATCTTTTAGTAGCGGTTCCATGATATTCTTCACTTCGGGGAAATCTGCATTGGACGGAACAAAGACAAAGGCTTCATCATTTTCAAATGCCGTATTCGGAGAAAAAATGGCATTATAAATTTGATATACGATGACCCCGCAGATTACAAGGCCCAGAATCGCCGTGCCCCACACCACTTTCTTTAAATTGCTCAAGACTTTATTTTTTGATATATCAATTCATTTTTAAAACCATCTCCCCATCGAATCCATTCCTTTTTTACACCCACTTTTTCAAATCCTAGTTTTTCAAATAGATGGATACTTGCCAAATTATCCTCTAAAATGTTGGCATAGACCTGATGTAGTTCCAATACGGTAAAGGAGTAATCCATAAGAAGCTGGAGCGCTTCGGCTCCTACCCCTTTATTTCTATCGGTAGGATTTAAAATAATGATGCCTATACCGGCACGCCTATGCCTTGGGTCAAAATCAAATAAATCGACTAGGCCGATTCTTTCTTCCTTTGTATTGCAAACACACAGCCTAAGTTGCTTTACCTCAAATATATCCCGATGGGCATTTTGTAAGTATTCTTTTAAGACCGCTCTTGAATAGGGCTTCAGGGTATTACTGATTTCCCAAATCGCCGTGTCATTTTCCAGGGCATAAAGAAAATCAAGGTCTTCCGGTTCCAAGGCGCGAAGACCGCAAAGCTTTCCATGTAACGTTATGCCTGCCATTGCCCCTTAAAAACTTTAGTTGCTGGACCATTCAGTCTAATGTTCGAATATCCCTCCCCAGTTTTGGCAAACCGTACTTTTAAGTCACCCCCACGGGTTTTCACGGTCACGGTATGGGCATTGGTCTTTCCGGAGTGATACATGGCCAGTGCAACTGCAGTAACCCCTGTACCACAGGATAACGTCTCATTCTCCACTCCCCTTTCATAGGTCCTCACGTTAAAAGTGTCGTCGGATTCCTGTTCCACAAAATTAATATTGCAACCGGTTTCTCCATAAATCCCATATCTAATTTTGGCTCCTTCCTTTTTTACATTGAGGGCGCTAAGATTATCAACCAATTGAACATGATGTGGAGATCCTGTGTCCAAAAAATAATAGTTTCTGATAGCTGTAATTTCTTCTACATCAATCATCTCCAATTCAATATGTTCACCTACCACCTTTGCTTGATGTAGCCCGTCCACAGCATTAAAAGAGGCTCCATCTTTTAGTATCCCCAGTTCTTGGGCAAATGCCACGATGCATCTCCCGCCATTACCGCACATCGTGCTTTCATTGCCATCGGAATTGAAATAGACCATTCGAAAATCTGACAAATCGTCATTCTCCAACAGAATCAATCCGTCGGCACCTACGCCGAAACGTCGATCACATAGATGATGGATAAAATCCATATCATCCTTTGGAAAATCAAATTCACGGTTATCCACCAAAATAAAGTCGTTTCCAGTACCCTGATATTTCCAGAAGGTGAAGGTGGCTTTTGAATTCATCCCGCAAATATAGCACATTCCCAAGTTGGCTTAGGTCCAGTTAAAACCTCGTTAAACTGTTAAAATTGGTATGATTTATGCATAATTTTAATCCTGTAAACGATTTATAAATTACCTGGAAATATGAAAAGAACAGCACAATTATTTCTTGTTGCACTCTTAGCGGGAGGAATCACCCTAGGTGCCTATACCTATTTTTTCGAAAAACCAGCCACCATTGCATTTCCCAAAAATGAGGGAACCCCTTTTATTACAGCAGGTTTGCCTTCTTCACCAAAAGGTGCTGGCATTAATGAGGTGGATTTCACTATAGCTGCAGAGAAAACGGTGAATGCCGTTGTTCACGTAAAAAATATGACCATTAGCCGCGGTAATCCCATCGCAGAATTCTTTTATGGCTCTGAAGCCTCCCAGCGCCCTCAAATTGGTACAGGTTCTGGGGTCATCATTTCACCAGATGGTTACATTGTAACCAATAACCATGTTATAGCAAAAGCAACGGCCTTGGAGGTTACCCTTAACAACAATAGTAGTTATGAAGCTGAGGTGATTGGGGCTGACCCTTCATCTGATATTGCATTACTAAAAATCGATGTCGAAAGGCCTCTACCGTATCTTGCTTTCGGAGATTCGGATAATGCAAAAATTGGGGAATGGGTTTTGGCAGTCGGTAATCCTTTTAATCTTACTTCCACGGTGACCGCAGGAATCGTAAGTGCCAAAGCACGTTCCATTTCCCCAGGAAGAAATCAATCCTTTATTCAGACTGATGCTGCCGTAAACCCCGGCAACAGTGGTGGGGCCTTGGTAAACACCAATGGTGACCTAATTGGAATCAATACGGCCATTACCTCCCAAACCGGTTCCTATGTCGGATATTCATTCGCCGTACCCAGCAATATTGCCAAAAAGGTGGTGGATGATTTATTGGAATATGGTAAGGTTCAAAAAGGGATATTAGGCATATCAGCATTAAATGCTGAAAGTCCACAGGCTAGGGAGCAGGGATTGGATGAAATAGCCGGTGTATATATTTCCGGAATCGAGGAAGATTCCGGTGCCGACGCCGCTGGCCTTCAAGAAGGGGACATCATTAAGCAAATAGGAAACGTTAAAGTAACCAAGTTTTCTGAACTTACAGGCTATTTGTCATCCAAAAGGCCAGGAGATAAGGTAAATGTTACCATTGACAGAAATGGTAAAAAGATGAACCTCCCTGTGGTTTTGAAGAAGAAACAAACGGAGATTTTACCCGTTATGCGCATGGAAGTGAAGAACCTATCCAAAGAAGACCAGAAAAAGTTTGGTGTAAAGAACGGAGTCAAAATCACCAATGTACCTCAACAGTACAGGGATTACGGATTACTGAACAAGGTCATGGTGGAAGTGGACGATGAGGAAATCAACGATGTTGAGGATGCCAAAAACCTTTTTGCAAAGATTTCAAAATACGGACGAACAAGTATTACCCTACTCGACGAAAATGGTGAAAAGGAGCGATTGATTTTCCAATAATCCGCTTTTTAACCACAAAAGAAAAACGCCCAAAATTTGGGCGTTTTTTTATCCCATAAATTCTTTTACGAAAACGTTTGAAATTCTATTTTTGCCCATCATTTCAAACAACGCTACCCATGAGCGATATAAAATCGTATGAGAAAGAGCTTGCCTTTCAGGCCGATCGTAGAAAGGCGACCACCGAATTCATAAAAATCATAAGCGATCTATGGTATGACAAAGCCATTGAAATCGTTCTTTTTAAGAATCAGGTCATTGATAAAAACGTAAGTGACATCATTAACCTTCACGAGTACGCCGTGGAGTTTGTTCAGAAACCTATTTCCATTTTTGATTCCGTGGAAATATTAAGGGCCATCCATGACATTCCCTTGCCACCCGCCAAAATAGATATTGGAAAACTCACCTATGAATATCATTCCCAGGACAATGGATACCACAACGTCAAATCCTTTGTTCTTGACAAACTGAAAGATGCCCAAAAAACAAGGGAAATAAAGCCAAAAGACGTGGTACTTTATGGATTCGGGAGGATTGGACGCTTATTGGCCAGGGAGCTCATGGCCAAAACAGGCAAAGGAAACCAATTGCGATTGCGGGCCATTGTAACCCGCGGTGAAATAACCAAGGAAGTTCTCGAGAAAAGAGCGGCACTACTACGCACAGATTCCGTTCATGGCCAATTCAGTGGGACGGTTGAAATTGATTTTGGGAAAAAGGCCCTGGCCATTAATGGGACCACGGTGTATTTTGTTTCGGCCAACCAACCAGAGGATATTGATTATACCAAATATGGAATCACCAATGCATTGGTAATCGACAATACGGGGGCTTTCAGGGACAAGGTCGCCCTTTCCCGACATTTAAGGTCCAAAGGCTGTGAAAAGGTTCTTTTGACGGCTCCGGGAAAAGAGGTGCCCAACATTGTACATGGCGTCAACCATGCCAATTACGACCCAGAAAAAACAAACGTCTTTTCCGCTGCTTCCTGTACCACCAATGCCATTACCCCGGTATTAAAAGTGATAGAAGACTCCTTGGGCATCAAAAAAGGGCATTTGGAGACCATCCATGCATATACGAATGACCAAAATTTGGTGGATAATATGCATAAAAAATATCGCAGGGGCCGTGCAGCCGCCTTAAACATGGTGATTACGGAAACCGGTGCGGGAAAAGCCGTAGCAAAAGCATTGCCCGTGCTTGAGGGAAAATTGACGTCCAACGCCATTCGCGTACCCGTACCCAATGGGTCCCTGGCTATTCTCAATCTTGAAGTGAAGCATAAAACCTCCGTGGAGGCTTTGAACACCATCTTAAAAAAGTACGCCCTTGAAGGGGATTTGGTAGAGCAAATTAAATATTCCTTGAGCAATGAATTGGTTTCTTCAGATATCGTGGGCACTTCCGCTCCTTCCATTTATGATAGTAAGGCCACAATAGTTTCATTAGACGGGAAAAATGTTATCCTGTATGTTTGGTATGACAATGAGTACGGATATTCCCATCAGGTCATTCGGTTGGCAAAATACATAGCCAAAGTGAGGAGGTATACCTACTACTAAGCCCAGGTTTGGGGATAATGGCGTAATGGTGTACCTTCGTCCCTACCCTAAATCCTAATTTTTAATGAGTACACCTATGAAAAATCTCATAATTTTCTTTGTTGGGCTTTTATGGTCTTGTGCTACACTGCATGCCCAAAACCAACAAAATCAAAATCAGACGGATGATACTTCCATTCAAGGACAGTTCGAGACCTTGATTAGGAAATCCACGAATTACAGGCAAAATGGAAAGCGCTACGAAGTCGTCCGGTTGTTGGAGTTGAACGCGTTACAAAAAAACACTCTGGATTCCATAAAAACGGCCAATTCCACCATCAACACTTTAAAATCGACCATAGCCGAAAACGAAACGGCGATGGGTTCCTTGAACACAAAATTGGATGAGACAACGAAAAATCTGGAGCGTATAACCGAAGAGAAGGACAGTATGCCCTTTTTTGGAAGTTTAGTTTCAAAATCGACCTACAAAGTGATTGTTTGGTCCATTATCATTGGCCTATTGATTTTTCTGGCATTATTTATTTTTAAGTTTAGAAATAGTAATATGCTTACCCAACAGGCCAAAGCGGCTTTGGCCGATTTAGAGGAGGAATACGAGCAGCACCGTAGAAGGGCACTGGAGCGTGAGCAAAAAATCAGTAGGGAACTACATGATGAACGAAATAAGAATAGAAAAGGCGCTTAATGCTTAAAATCCAAAGAGCGCAGCAGGTAGATGCAGAAAGGGTTGCCCCGCTTTTTGATGCCTATCGTGTTTTTTACGATCAAGAATCAGACCTCCAAGAGGGCAAGGCATTTCTTGATGAACGGCTGGCCAAGAAGGAGTCTGCAGTGTTTATGGCCATTTGGGAAGAACAGGTGATAGGTTTTACACAACTATTCACTACCTATTCTTCGGTTTCCCTACAACCTTTTTACATTTTGAATGATTTGTATGTTTTGCCAGAATTTCGTGGTAAAGGGATTGGCGAAGAACTTTTAAAGACCGCAAAAGTAGCATGCGAGGAAAACAACTGTAAAGGAGTGGCTTTGGAAACCGCTAAGGACAATCCAGCGCAACGGCTTTATGAAAAGTTGAATTGGAAAAAGGATACCGACTTTTTCCACTACTTTTGGAAAAATCCAAGCTAAAACTTCCAACTTTCAAGATTCCGATTTTAAACCATGCGCATTGATATCATAACTGTCCTGCCGGAGTTACTTGAAAGTCCATTTGAGGCTTCCATTCTAAAAAGGGCCATTCAGAAAGGCCTGGTTGAAGTACATCTGCACAATTTAAGGGAGTATGGCATGGGAAACTATAAACAGGTGGACGATTATCAATTTGGAGGTGGAGCGGGTATGGTATTGATGATTGAGCCCATTGACAAATGTATTTCCAGTTTAAAAACTGAAAGGAAATATGACGAAGTCATTTACCTCACCCCAGACGGAGAAACCCTGAACCAAGCAATAACCAACGAGCTCTCCCTTAAAGGGAACCTTATCCTTCTTTGTGGTCACTATAAGGGCGTAGATCAAAGGGTAAGGGAATCCTTGGTCACTAGGGAAATATCGATTGGAGATTATGTGCTCTCGGGCGGTGAACTTGCGGCGGCGGTGCTTTCAGATGCCATAATTCGACTACTACCTGGAGTGTTGAATGATGAAACATCCGCTTTGACGGATACATTTCAAGATAATTTGTTGGCGCCTCCCGTTTATACCAGGCCATCCAACTACAAAGGAATGGAGGTTCCTAAAATTTTAACCAGTGGCAATACCCCCAAAATTGAACAATGGAGAGAGGAGGAGGCCTTAAAACGTACACAATCCAGACGACCGGATTTGCTTTAATACCAATTTTTCTCACTTTTTTGCCATAGCCTGTTGCCCATTCTAAAATAAGAACTAATTTTGCAGCCTATTAAAATCAACCTCTGGCGAGAGTCGTGAATGTTGCTTTTGAAAAATCCATAAAAAACACAAAATGGAATCTTTGGTAAAATTTGTGGAAAACGAACTGGTAGAGAAAAAAGACTTTCCTGATTTCTCTGCGGGGGACACCATAACCGTTTACTACGAAATTAAAGAAGGTGAAAAGACCCGTACCCAATTTTTTAAAGGTGTGGTGATTCAAAGACGTGGAAGCGGTTCCACCGAAACCTTTACGATCAGAAAAATGTCGGGCACTGTAGGTGTGGAACGTATTTTCCCTATTAACCTACCTGCACTTCAAAAGATTGAGGTGAACAAAAAAGGTAAGGTAAGAAGGGCTAGAATATTCTATTTCAGGGGACTTACCGGTAAAAAGGCACGTATTAAAGAAGTGCGCTCCTAGAAAGGACTATGCCCCAAAAGAGCTCAAAGCACCTCTGAGAGGTGCTTTTTTTATGAACAAATGTTAATAACATACGTTTATAATATGTTGATTTTTAATCGATTGAATTTCTTGTTTTAAATCAATATTATGCTACATTTACAAAAGAATCATGACGGAGCAATCTCGAATTGATTCTCGAAAAGTAGACGTTCTTTAAGGTATTGTTCAGTTTATTTTTAGTTGGTAGCACTACTAATCAAAAAATAAATGCGTTGTGAATGAGATTTCGGTCGAATGAGCAACTGGGCACGTGTGCGGATAGAAGAGCAATTTTTTATTTTGACGTGACCACGAACAATAAAACAGCGTAGTGACATTCGAGTTGCAAAATGAGGGTGTCGTTGTGTTAAACGTCTAAGCTTTTTTCAAAGTTAACCGCAAGGTAGGAATCCCATGGTAACGTGGAATTCCAGTTTTGAAAAAAGCTTACCAAAAGCCATATCACTTCAGCAATGAAAGGATATGGCTTTTATTCTTTTTGTGTTTCTCAAAAAACACAACCATTATTTACCATTTTGACACCAACTGCAGTCGCCGTAATACGTATATTTGCACCGCAAAAATATAAGCGTAAATGGCCAAAATCCTATATACCAAAACAGACGAAGCGCCGGCCCTGGCAACCCAATCTTTTCTTCCCATTGTTAAGGCTTTTACCAAAACCGCCAACTTGAATATTGAAACCAAGGATATTTCCCTCGCTGGAAGAATATTGGCTACATTTCCTGAATTCTTATCCGAAGAACAAAAGGCTTCGGATGATTTGGCACTCTTGGGCACCATTGCCAAGACTCCAGAGGCCAACATTATCAAACTGCCCAATATCAGCGCTTCCATTCCCCAACTTACCGAGGCCATAGAAGAGCTACAGAAAAAAGGGTACTCCATCCCAGATTATCCTTCGCAACCGGAAAACGAAGAAGAAAAGGCTGTTAAGGCCAAATATGACAGAATAAAAGGAAGCGCAGTCAACCCCGTTTTAAGGGAAGGTAACTCGGATCGAAGAGCCCCAAAGGCCATTAAAAATTATGCTAAAAAAAATCCGCACAAAATGGGGGAATGGTCAAAAGATTCCATGACACATGTAGCCACCATGTCTTCTGGGGATTTTAGGTCCAATGAAAAATCCACCACCCTAAGCAGTGCCAAAAACGTAAACATTGTCTTGAATGGGGATGAAGGACCGGTCATTTTAAAAGAAGGGCTTCAGCTTCAAGATGGAGAGATTATTGATGCTACTGTAATGAGCAAAACGGCTTTGGTGGAGTTTTTGACCAAAGAGATAGCAGATGCCAAAGAAAAAGGGTTGTTGCTCTCGGTACACCTAAAGGCGACAATGATGAAAGTTTCCGACCCCATTATTTTTGGACATGCCATGGAAGCTTATTTCGGTGAGGTGTTTAGGACTTACCATGAAACGTTTGCGGATTTAGGAATATCTCCAAGAAATGGATTGGAAAGTCTTTTTGATACATTGGAGGAATTAGCGAGTCCAAAAAAATTGGAAATTTCCAAGGCTATTTCAAAAGTAATTGAGCAGGGTCCGGACCTGGCTATGGTAAATTCCGATAAGGGAATCACCAACCTGCATGTTCCAAGTGACATTATCATCGATGCCTCCATGCCTGCGATGATTCGTAATTCCGGAAAAATGTGGAACGCCACAGGGAAACTACAAGATACCAAGGCCATAATTCCCGATAGTAGTTATTCTGGAATTTATGAGGCAACCATTAACTTTTGCAAGGAACATGGGGCCTTTGATCCAACCACTATGGGCACTGTACCCAATGTGGGGCTCATGGCGCAGAAGGCAGAAGAGTATGGATCCCATGACAAGACATTTGAAATTCCAAGTCCCGGCACTGTTCAGGTCTTGGACTCAGATTCTGGAAAGGTAGTACTGGAACATTCCGTTGAAGAAGGTGACATTTGGAGAATGTGCCAAGTTAAGGATGCCCCCATCGCTGATTGGGTAAAACTCGCAGTTAGCAGGGCAAGGGCAACCAATATCCCAGCCGTTTTTTGGTTGGATAGGAATAGGGCCCATGATGCGGAACTGATAAAAAAGGTGGAAAAATATCTGAGGGATTATGACACTTCTGGATTGGAAATTCATATTCTTTCCCCTATTGAGGCTACAACATTTACCCTAAAAAGAATCAAAGAAGGAAAAGATACCATTTCGGTATCCGGGAACGTTCTCAGGGACTATTTAACCGACCTCTTTCCTATATTGGAAGTGGGTACGAGTGCAAAAATGTTATCCATAGTTCCCCTTATGAACGGCGGGGGACTTTTTGAAACCGGCGCGGGTGGTTCCGCTCCAAAACACGTGGAACAATTCTTGGAAGAAGGGCACCTACGCTGGGATTCCTTGGGTGAATTCCTGGCCCTTGGGGTTTCATTGGAGCATTACGGAACCAAAAACGACAATAAGGAGGCCTTGATTTTGGCTGATGCCCTTGACAAAGCGACTGAAAAATTTCTTGACAACGACAAATCACCGTCCAGAAAAGTAAACGAACTGGACACCCGAGGAAGCCATTTTTATCTCGCCTTATATTGGGCCGAAGAGCTGGCAAATCAAAAAGAAAATAGTTTTCTCAAAGAAACTTTTGAATCCATCTACAAATCCCTTGAAGAAAACGAAAAGACTATCAATGCAGAGTTGTTGGACGCCCAAGGCAAACCTGTGGATATAGGAGGCTATTATCTACCTGATCTGGAATTGGTTTCTAAGGCTATGCGCCCAAGCAGAACCTTTAACTCCATTTTAGAAAAACTCTAGCATGTTCCACAAATGTGCAAATACACGGTGGAAATGCTTGGAACAACTCAATTAACCAACAATAATTCTTAAAAAATTCCCAAAAGCGATATCGGTTGACAAGAATCCTTAACTTTAAGGAAAACCGAACTAATGAAAAAAAAATTGCTGCTGCTGAGCATAGGATTCCTATGTTCTTTTTTTATACTCCACTCCCAACAAAAGTTTACCATAAGTGGTACCGTAAGAGAAGCTGTAAGTAATGAAACGTTAATTGGTGTTACCATTGCCATCCAAGACCTAAGAACGGGAACTACCACCAATGAATACGGGTTTTATTCCATCACCCTACCACAAGGCGAGTATAACTTGATCATTAGTTATTTGGGGTTCCAAGACATCAACCAATCCGTATCCCTCAATTCCGATCTTAAATTGGACTTTAATCTTCAGGAGGCAACGGAACAATTGGATGAAGTGGTGGTTACCGAAGACGTGGAACGAATGGACGTGCGGAAACCCCAAATGAGTGTAAATACCCTTGCGGTACAAACTATAAAAAAGATACCCGTTGTTTTGGGCGAAGCAGATGTTATCAAATCGTTGCTCCTGCTACCTGGTGTTACCAGCGCTGGTGAGGCCTCATCTGGTTTTAATGTACGAGGTGGAGCAGCCGACCAAAACTTAATTCTCTTGGACGAGGCCATTATTTTTAATTCTTCCCACTTATTTGGTTTTTTCTCCGTTTTTAATCCGGACGCCATTAAAGACGTAAAACTGTTTAAAGGAGGGATACCTTCAAGATATGGAGGTCGTGTTTCATCAGTGCTTGAAATCTTTCAAAAAGAAGGAAACAGTAAAGAGCTTAAAGTAAATGGAGGGATTGGCGCCGTAGCCAGCAGATTATTGGTCGAGGGTCCTATCAGTAAAGACAGAACGGCCTTTCTGGCTGGAGGAAGGGCTTCTTATGCACACCTCTTCTTACCCCTGTTTGATATTGATAACCGAGCTTACTTTTATGACCTAAATACAAAAATCAGTCACCGAATAAATGATCGGAACAGCATTTTCCTTTCCGGGTATTTTGGGCGGGACTTATTTAGTATTGATGACAGTTTTGTCAACATCTATGGTAACGCGGTTGGTAATTTCAGATGGAACCATCTGTTTTCCGATAAATTGTTTTCCAATCTTTCCTTAATATATTCGGATTATTTTTATGGCTTGGAACTTGATTTTGTGGGCTTTGAGTGGGATTCGGGCATTCAGAACTTTAATCTAAAATATGATCTAAAGCACTATTTAAATGATAAGCTTCAAATCAACTACGGCCTTAACAATGTCTATTATGTATTCAATCCGGGAGAAATAAAGCCCAATAGTGAAGATTCCGGTATCGTTGCCGATCAACTCACGAAAAAGTATGCAAATGAGGCTGCCGCTTATATTGATATCGAACAAAAAGTGACAAAAAACCTGAGCGTGAACTACGGTTTAAGGGTAAGTCAGTTCAATCGTTTGGGTCAAGACGAATTATTTGTGTATGAAAACGACCAAGCAGTAATATTCGATCCCTTTCAACTGGTGTATAGGGAGGCAACTCCAATTGATACCATAAATCCGGGGAGAAGTACCAACTTAAGTACATTTTTCAATTTTGAGCCAAGGGTCTCCGCGGCATATACCTTAAATGATAACAATTCCATAAAGGCCAGCTATACAAGATTGGCACAATACCTTCACCTGCTTTCCAATACCAGTTCACCCACTCCTTTGGATGTTTGGGCCCCCAGCGGTCCCTTTATAGAACCGCAGCTATTGGATCAATATGCCTTGGGATATTTTAAAAACTTTGAGGGAGGTGCCTACACCTTGGAGCTAGAAGGTTTCTATAAGGATATCCAAAACCGTATCGATTACATTGACGGGGCTGACTTAATAGCCAATGACGCCATTGAACAGGTCATTCTTAATGGGGAAGCTAGGGCCTATGGACTTGAATTACTACTCAGAAAAAATGAAGGCAGGTTCCAAGGATGGTTGGCCTATACACTATCCCGATCTGAACAAAGAACGCCAGGCCGGGAACCAGTTATCGATAATGGACGATCCAACCAGGAAACGGGAATTAATTTTGGTGAATGGTACCCCACACCATTTGATAAGACCCATGATATCGCCCTATTCGGAAATTATGAATTGAATAAGAAATGGAGTTTTAACGCAAACTTCATATATCAAACGGGGCAACCTACCAATTTTCCCGTAGGACAGTTTGAATTTGAAGAATTGGTAGTGCCCTTCTTTGGGCTGAGAAATCAAACACGGCTACCCGATTATCACCGCCTGGATATATCGGCAACGCTTACACCCAAAAAAAATAGAAACCGTAGTTTTCAATCCGAGTGGGTTTTTAGCGTCTACAATGTCTATAATAGAATGAATGCCGCTTCCATAAACTTCAGGCAAAATCAAGATACAGGACGAAATGAAGCTGTGCGTACGGCAATATTTGGGGTTGTGCCTGCAATAACTTATAATTTTAAGTTTTGATCATGAAAAAGTATATCCACATCATAGCATTGTCAGTATTCTTATTTTCATGTGAGGACGTCATTGACGTTGAATTGCAAACTACCGAACCCAGATTGGTTGTCAACGGCCTTTTGAGGGTTGATTTCAACCAGGAGTTTGTACCTGTGGAAATTCGTGTTTCGGAAACCACAAATTTCTTTGAAAACAACGTGCCAACCCAGTTAGATGGCAATGCTGTTATCTTTTATGGACAGCCCAACCCTGATGCTCCAGAAATTATTGACAACCTTGCAACTTCATCTTTAACCGAATTAGAACCCGGCAGCGGTATTTATGTTCCCGATCCCAGTTTTGATGCCGATCAAAGAATACGAACCAGCAGTATTTTGCCAAATACAGTCTTTATTTTGATAATGGAACACAAGGGGAGACGGTTCGCCGCAAGGACACCATTTTCATTTTCCGTTCCCATTGAAAATTTGGAACAAGGAGAAGAAACCCTTTTCGATGAAGATGATGTGGAAATTAAAATTACCTTAACTGATATTCCCGATCAAGAAAACTACTATGTTTTCGACTTTGAGGAAGGGGAATTTTTGGCTTTGGACGATCAATTTATTGATGGACAGGAATTTGAATTCTCCTATTTTCCAGAAAGGGATTTGGAAAGTGGGGAAGAATTGGAGGTGAGTATTTTAGGAGCGGACCAACAATTTTTTAATTACATTGATTTGGCTGTTGAACAAACGGAAAACGATGGAGGCATTTTTGAAACCCCTGCGGCTACTGTAAGGGGTAACGTCTTTGATGTAACCGGTTTGGACAACAACTTGTTGTTTGATAACGTTAATAGGACAGATATTTTTCCCTTAGGTTACTTTGCCGTTGTCCAGGAATTCAGAAGCAGTATCATTATCGATTAAAATCTAGACGTTCTGTGGACAATTTCATTCAGGAATGATGAAACGTACTTCAATATTTTTCGGCTTAATTCTTTTTGTTGTATTTGCCTGCGAAGACGTTATTGAAGTTGAGGTTCCCGAACCGGAAACAAGGCTCGTGGTAAACGGCATTGTTACCGTTGACACGGAACAAGAGTTTGCGCCAATCCAAATAAGGGTAACCGAATCTTCCAACTTTTTTGAAGAAAATACGGTGACACAATTGGAAAGTGCTGTCGTTTTGGTGGGAGAACGCGACCCTGACGATCCTTTTAGCACCAGTTTTGGCACTATCGTCTTGAATGAAGTGGAACCCAACTCGGGTGTTTACGCGGCGGACGGTGGTCTCAGAACTGAATTTCTAAATGTAAATACGGAATTCTTTCTCATTGTTGAGCATAAGGGAAAACGGTATGCAGGTCAGACCTTTTATTCCCCCACGGTGCAAATAGACAATTTGGAACAAGGAAGCGAAACATTATTTGACGAAGACGATGTTGAAATTAAGGTAACCATCACTGACGTACCAGAGTCCAAGGACTATTATGTCTTTAATTTTGGGCAGGGTGAATTCTTAGCTTTGAATGATCAGTTTATAGATGGTCAACAATTTGAATTCTCCTATTTTCCGGAAAGGGATTTGGAATCTGGTGAAGAATTGGAGGTCAGAATACTAGGCGCCGATCAACAGTTTTTTAATTATATTGATTTATTGGTGGAACAAACGGAAAATGACGGTGGGGTTTTTGAAACCCCTGCTGCTACGGTTCGAGGCAACATATTTGATGTTACGGGACTCGATAATATTGAAATCTTTGACAATGTTAGCAGACCTGAATCCTTTGCCCTTGGTTATTTTGCGGTAATACAAGAATATAAAGAAAGCATAGTTATTGAAAAGGGTTCTTGAAATACGTAATTTAATTTTGTGCATTATTGCCTTAACACCCCTCATTTCTTGCGAGGATGTGATAGAAGTGGACGTTCCCGAACCAGAAACAAGGCTCGTGGTCAATGGGATAGTTAGAGTTGACCCAAGCCAAGAATTTGTCCCGGTAGAAATTAGAGTAACAGAGTCTTCCGGATTCTTTTCTGAAAACACAATTACACAGTTGGAAAGTGCCGTTATCCTGATAGGGGAACGTGACCCAGATGACCCATTCAATACTAGTTTTAGCACGTCAATCTTGGAGGAGTCGGAACCAGGAAGCGGTATTTATATTCCCAGTTATATACCTGGTACGGATACGGACGACCGTATTAGAACGGAATTTTTAACTCCAGACACCGAGTTCTTTTTAGTAATAGAGCATAAAGGCAGACGTTATGCGGGGCAGACCATATACTCCCCAACGGTGCCCATAGATACTTTGGAGCAAGGGGATGGAACCCTGTTCAGCGGAGATGAAAAGGAAATCATAGTAACGTTTACCGATGTGCCGGAGGAACGTAACTATTATGTTTTTGATTTCGGGTTCGGCAATTTCCTCGCTACTGATGATCAGTTTATCGACGGTCAAGAATTTACCTTCTCTTATTTTTATGATCAAGAATTGACGTCGGGAACGGAATTGGAGATAAGTATTCTGGGTGCTGACCAACAGTTTTTTAATTATATAGATTTACTGGTGGAACAGACCGAGAATGACGGTGGGATTTTTGAAACCCCAGCAGCAACGGTTCGGGGCAATATGTTTGATGTAACCGGTCTGGATAATATTGAAATCTTTGACAATGTAGGTCGCCCAGATTCTTTTGCCCTTGGCTTTTTTGCGGTGGTGCAAGAAGCCAAGAGTTCCATTGTAGTTGAATAATTACGTGATCAGGAAGAAAACGAGGATAACCCCAATTCCGACCAATCCTTGAAATAGCGTTGCCAACGTATGTCCCCTTAGTGCTGTTTTCATATCCATTTTTGAAAATTCCGCAACTACCCAAAAATAACTATCGTTCACATGGGAAACGGTCATGGCGCCCGCACCAATGGCCAGAACAGCTAACGCTTTGTGGATAATACTTTCCAGACCAAAAGTCCCAAGCAAGGGGGCTATTATAGCAGCGGTCGTAATTATGGATACCGTGGAAGACCCTTGGGCGGTTTTCAAAACTGCAGCCACTCCAAAGGCAAGAAGAAGACCTCCCACTCCAGAAGAAGAATCGATCTGTAACAGGGAGGCATAATCCAAGGTGCGCAAAATGGCACCGAAACTTCCTCCCGCACCGGTGATCAAAACAATTGCCCCAGCCTGTTTCAGCGATTCCATGACCCAACCTTGTATTTGATTTTCTCCGTTCTTTTTAACCATTGGAAAACTTAAGACTACACCAATGAACAATGCCACTATAGGGTTCCCCAAAAAACTGAACACCTCCGCCAAAAGGCCTTCTCCTAAGGGGCTGGTGGGATATTCCGCAACGGATTTTAGCGCAATGAGCACTAAGGGAAGAAATAAGGGCAAAAGAGTGTTCAAAAGAGTGGGTGCATTTTCCAAACCATCATCCATGGACACCAATGGAGCCTCGATACTTTCTTCTTGAGTACGTAAACGTTTTCCAATGAACAATGCCCAAAAGTACCCAGCCAATGAGACGCAGATGGCCACTAAAAACCCAAAGAGCATGACCATTCCCAAATCCGCTTCCAAAATGGCAGCTGCAGCCAAAGGTCCGGGCGTTGGAGGAACAAAGACATGGGCAGAGTATAGCCCTGTGGCAAGTGCGATGGCAAATACCAAAATTTTAATTCCAGATTTTTTGCTCAATGCCCTGTTTAATGAAGAAAGAATCACAAAACCAGAATCGCAATACACCGGAATGGAAATAATTAGACCGGCTAAGTTCAATGCCAATGGGGATTTGTTCAACCCTACCCATTTTAAAATGGCATTTGCCAATACCTTGGTTCCGCCTGTTTTCTCCAAAAAAGTACCGATAACCGTACCAAAGGCAATGACCAACCCAATACTGGAAAGGGTTTTTCCAAAACCCTCGCCAATCGTTTTTGTTATATTTTCCGGCGATAACCCGAATAACAACCCTGAAACAATCGCAGCCATGGTCAACGAAAAGACAGGGTGTACCTTGAACCTCACCGTTGCCAGAATGATGCCTGCAATCACAAAAAACAATACAATCAGTTCCATTATCAATTAGATTTTATTTTTTAAGCCATTGAAATCCAAAGGCTTCCAAAACCCACGGGTTATCCTCTTGAGCACTGAACAATACCTTCGCCTCTTTGTCCATGGGTTCAATCCTTATTGGTTTTGAAGAGAAGTTATGAAGGCAGAACAGTCTTTTGCCTCCCACTTTCCTTTCTATGATAAAAACTCCGTTATTATCATAGTATTCAGCCTTTCCGTAGGGATTGAACAAGGGTTCTCCCCTTCTCACCTGTAGCATCTGGGAGTAAAGCGAAAAAACTTTGGCCTTAAAATTTACCTTGGCTTCCAAGATTTTTGCCAAGCCATCAAAATCCAATTTCTTTCTATTGATCCGTCTATTGATTCCCGAATCCAGTGCCCCTTTTCGGTCATTCATAGAACCCAAAATGGAGTGATAATAGACCCCGGGAACACCGGGCATGCATAGCATGACGGACTGCGTCAACAAAAACCTATTGATACGAAGTGTATCGTCTGCAGATGGATGGGTTACAAGATCCAAATAATTACAGTTCAACTCATAAGGCGATTGGGTGCCGTCGCCATTATCCTTGTAGGATACAAATCCACCATGTTCCAAGGCCTTTTCGGCCAAAACTTCAATTTCAGATGGTGGTACAATTCCTTGAAGAGGTCGTACTCCTACCCCATCATGACTGGCGGTAAAGTTGAAAAAGCAGGTGTTTCCGTTTTGTTCCAGACGTTTGGCCCATTTAAAAAGTATATCAACATTTTCCTGGTGTACCGACAACGCCAATAACGGAGGTAGCGTAAAATTATACACCATATGGGCCTCATTTAAGCCATTCCCAAAATAGCTGATATTCTCTTCGTGAGGTACATTGGTCTCCGTAATCAAGATGGTGCTTGGAGCTACCGAATCAAGTACTTTGCGATAGGCTTGAATGACCAAATGGGTTTCAGGCAGATGAATGCAGGTAGTTCCTATTTCCTTCCAAACAAAAGCAATGGCGTCCAGCCGTATAAATCGGGCTCCTTTACTTACATAATAAAGGAGAATATCAAGGACTTGTAGAAATACCTCAGTGTTTTTGTAGTTTAAATCTACCTGGTCCTCGCTAAACGTCGTCCAAATATGGACTTTGCCTTTTTTGGCATTATACCTGTGTAAAAGCGGTAATGCCCTTGGCCTAACAACCGTACTGTAATCCAACTCAGGATTGGCAGTTACAAAATACTCATGGTAAGGAGCGTCCCCATTCAAAAATGATTTGAACCAATCCGATTGCTTGGACATATGGTTGACCACGGCATCAAACATTAAATCAAAGTTTTCGGCCAGTTGATCAATGTCCTCCCAGCTTCCCAGATCGGAATTTATCTTGTAATAATCAATGACACTAAACCCGTCGTCCGAAGAGTAGGGAAAACAGGGCAATACATGCACCGCACTAATACTTTCCTTTAAATACGTATCACAAAATTGTTTTAGCGCTTGTAGGGGCGATTTTCCTTTTTTGAGGATACCATCACCGTAGGTGATTAAAATGACGTCTTTTTCCGAAAGTACCCTTTCGGAATTGTTCAGGGGATACTGTTTCTTAAGCTGTTCAATTCTTTGAAGCACCTCATCTTTGGCTTCTGGGTATAGGCATCCTATTAAAGTCTCCAAACCTGTCATAAGCCCAAAATGGATTTTAGGGAAACGGCAACCAATACAATCAAGACAAAGTATCCCAATAGCAGCCCTATTTCTTTTTTAGCGGAATACCATTCAAACGGAATGCCCTCCTTAGCTTTTCTGGGTAGGAGTATGCTCAACGCATAAGCTGTTATAAAAGTGGCCGCACAGCCAATGGCGTTCCACCAAAACCAAAAAATTTGGGGTACATAAAGCCATAGGTACATATTAAGGAGAACACCTACCACAATCCCAATATTGGCTCCTAGGGCATGGGTTTTTTTGGTGAGCAAGGCCAACATAAAGGCGGCCAACATTGGGCCAAAGAAAATAGACCCAACTTTATTGATGACCTCAATAATGGTGCCCTCAATGCTACCGGCAAAGAAGGCAAAAAATAAGCAAACCAATCCCCAAAAAAGGGATAACATTCTAGAATACTTTACGTATTGCGCATCCGTCAAATCTTTCTTGAACCTTTTGACCACATCCTCAATAGTGACCGCACTCAAAGAATTCACTGAGGAACTCAAGGATGACATGGCGGCGGACATAATCGCAACCAGTAGAATACCAATAATCCCATTGGGTAAATATTTTATGATAAACACGGGCACCATAAGGTCCGCCTTTTTCCCCTCCAAGCTAGAGATATTGGCCTCATATACTTGGTTGACCTGTTCCTGAAAACCTATATCAGACAATAACAGTGTTCCCAGAACCAAGCCCATAATACAATAGGTCAGGGTTACGGGAAAGCGGAACAATCCATTTGCCAATAAAAGCTTTTTGATGGTACCCATACTTTTGGCGGAGAGCATGCGTTGGGTCTGTGTCTGATCCGTACCATAATACGATGCGTATAGAAAAAAGCCACCAATGACCATGGGCCAAAACCCAAACTCGTCGTTTTTATCCGCATTGTTAAAGCCCCATTTGCCAAAGTCAACGGCTGTAAGACGTTCGGTATCTACCTGAGTGAGAAAGTTTTCAAACCCACCCAAGGCACTGATACCATATCCTAAACAAATCACAATACCCAGAAATAGAATAAGCATTTGGACCACATCGCCCCAAATAACCGCTTTCATCCCCCCTTGAAAGGAATACACCAAAGTAATTACTCCAATCAAGAGTACTGAAATCCAAAACTCTATGCCAGTGGTTGCCTGAAGAATCAAAGCCATAGTATACACCATAACCCCAGTGGCGACTGAACGACTAATTTGGAACACAAAACTTATGAGCAATCGTGACGAGGCATCAAAGCGCCTCTCCAAATATTCATAAACACTTACTATGCCCGCTTTGTAAAGCGAAGGAATCAAGGCAATCAGTAAAAAAGCCATAGCCAATGGAACACCAAATTCATAGGTCAACCATTGTAGTCCCCCACCCTCCTTAATACCAACAAAGGCAGGTGCCGAAATGAAACTTATCGCCGAAAGTTGGGTGGCCATAGTGGAAAGACTCAGGGGAATCCAGCCCATACTTCGTCCTCCCAAAAAGTAATCTCCGGAATTCTTGTTTTCTTTGAACAGGTATCCTAGGCCCAAAAATCCCAATAAATAAACAACAATGATGGTGTAGTCTAGCCAATTCATAAAAGGGTCGGTTTTGTTAGCTCAAAATAAGGATAATCCAAAAAGGATACAATTGGTACATTTTCATTATTTACTTCCCAAAACAATACCTTAATTTTAACTTGCAGGACTTATGAAACGAACAGACAAAGATGTATTGGTTAAAGGAATAAAATCATTCGTATATACGGCCCTGGTGATGTTCCTTGCACCCATAGTACTTTACCAAGCTTTTAAGAATACGGATAAACCTCTTTTTATTCCTGTTTTGATCATTGGAATTTTACTGGCCGGATTTGCGATCTATATGGGGTTTCGTTCCGTGAATCTTGTGATGGATGCCGTTTTTGGAAAGAAAAGGAAATCTTAGTTTTTCGTTGGTGATTCCGTCTTCCATTTATTGCTGAGGCTGGCATAATCATAGTCCAGAACCGATTTTTGACGCTTTAGCCGATTTGCTGCAAACGCCCGTTGTAAAATGTCCTCTATAAGATAATCTTCATGAACGTCAGTCGGCTTGAACTCCCTTTTTAAATTAATCTTGAATGCCTTTGCGGTGGTTTGATACCAAAAGGCCCGCCAACCGCTACGGAGCTCCTTCACCAAATCAAAGGCGGTACTTCCCGTTTGTCGATGAATTAATTTGACCAGTATCTGCCCCTCTGTCCGTGTCAATTTCTTTAGTTCTTCGGAAAACTCTCCTTCAATGTATTTCTGTACCTTTTTGGTGTATCGCTTTCTATGTCTTTTCTTCTTGATATACTGCAAACTGTCGTTGAGTTCAACCAATCGCTCCGCAGCCAATTTAGCGTAAGGATATACTTTTAAGGTCTTTCTCCTCAGGATATAATATCGAAGTTTTTCCTTTCGGTCTGCGAATTCCAGCTTTCCAAAAATATACACATCATCCAAAGCAATGGCCTTTATCCACGAGGAGTCGCCTTCCATCCGGACATAGTAGGCCGAAGAATCAATGGGTTCTTCTTCTATTTGGGCAAATGACCAAAATGAAAAAAGTACTAAAGTGAAAGAAAAGCATCTCTTCATATGGAATACAAGTCCAAGAATCGCACCAAAAGTAACAATATTGATTAGCGCATATTATTAAATAAACGTGAATATTGCTAAGTTTGGTATTCAAAATTAGCGCATGGCAAAAGACACAATTCTCAACAAAAAATCCTTGGATTTTTTCGAAAAATACTTGAACAACGCGTCCCCAACAGGCTATGAATGGGAAGGCCAAAAAATATGGATGGACTACCTGAAACCTTACGTGGATGAGTTTATTACGGATACCTACGGAACCGCTGTAGCCGTTATAAACCCTCAAGCTGACTATAAAGTGGTCATTGAAGGACATTCCGATGAAATTTCCTGGTACGTCAACTATATCACCGACAACGGATTGCTCTACGTCATTAGAAATGGAGGCAGCGATCACCAAATTGCCCCTTCAAAATGGGTGAATATTCACACAAAAACCGGTATCGTCAAGGGGGTCTTTGGTTGGCCGGCAATACATACCCGTAAAAGCGGCAAGGAAGAGCCTCCCAAGTTGGAGAACATCTTTATCGATATTGGTGCCAAGGATAAGGAAGAGGTCGAAAAAATGGGAGTGCACGTGGGTTGTGTGATTACGTATCCCGATGAATTCCATGTACTTAATGAAGATAAATTTGTGTGTAGGGCATTGGACAACCGTGCCGGAGGATTTATGATTGCGGAAGTGGCACGACTACTACATGAAAATGGTAAAAAACTACCCTTTGGGCTGTATATTACCAATTCCGTTCAAGAGGAAATTGGACTTCGGGGGGCCGAGATGATTACCCAAACCATAAAGCCCAATGTGGCCATAGTAACGGATGTTACGCATGATACCACCACTCCGATGATCGAGAAAAAAATACAGGGGGAAGCGGAAATTGGCAAGGGGCCTGTCATTGCCTATGCACCAGCCGTTCAGCAGAAGTTGCGTGAACGCATCATAGAAACGGCAGAGGCCACGGAAATTCCATTTCAGCGGGCTGCTAACTCACGCTATACTGGAACGGATACGGATGCTTTTGCCTACAGTAATGGTGGCGTAGCATCAGCATTGATTTCCTTACCCCTTCGGTATATGCATACCACGGTGGAAACCGTCCACAGGCAAGATGTGGAAAATGTGATCCGATTGATTTATGAGACTTTGTTGAACATTGAGGCTGGAGAGACCTTCAGTTATTTTGATTAATGGAAATTGGACGAGCTAATCGATATCCTTGACGAACAAGGTAATTACACCGGCAAGACTGCCATGAAATCAAAGGCCCATCAATTGGGCCTTTTTCATCCTACAACTCATGTATGGTGCTACTCCCAAAGGGGTATGGTCCTGTTACAGCAACGGGGTGCCCATAAAAGTACCTATCCCTTGAAATGGGATGTTTCCGTGGCCGGTCATCTTGGTGCTGGGGAATCACCGGAACTAGGGGCTTTGCGTGAAGTGCAGGAAGAAATTGGCGTAGCCATTGAAATGTTGGGACTTGAAAAAATAGGGGTATTCCAAATTGAAAAAAAGCACTCCAAGCGTATGTGGGATCGGGAATTTACCCATACCTTTTTATACCGGATGGATAGTGATATAATGTTGGTTCCGCAGGTATCGGAAGTGGAAGCTTTGGAATGGGTTTCCCTAAAGGATTTTGAGGGGATGGTGTCGATTGGGGATGAACGTTTTGTCCCCAACTCCACAGAACGCTATCGAAAAGTCATCACCGAAATTGAATCAAGACTTTAATGCATCAATGAATTCCTGGGGTTGGTCAATGGAATAGGTCCGTTGTTCCCCGGAATCCATATGCTTTACCACAAAACTTTTTTCGGCCAATTCTTTGTCCCCTAACAATATTACATAGGGAACATTCCGCTTATCCGCATATTTAAACTGTTTCTGCATCTTTGTGGAAGTGGGATACAAATCGGCTCGAACTCCTTTTTGTCGAAGCTGAACGACCAATTCTAAGGCTGTCCTTGCTTCGTTCTCCCCAAAGTTGAGGCAAAGGACATCAAGGCTCTGTTCAATGGCCTCTGGGAACAACCCAAGCTCTTCCATAACCAAATAAATGCGATCCAATCCAAACGAGATTCCCACACCGCTTACATCTTTTAAGCCAAAGATTCCCGTGAGGTCATCATAGCGGCCACCTCCCCCAATAGATCCCATAGATATACCGCTAGGTGCGGCAACTTCAAAAATAGCTCCAGTGTAATAGTTTAATCCCCTGGCTAGGGTTACATCAATTTCTAGGGATGCTGACGCCAGACCTATGGAAGTCACCACAGCAAAAATCCGTTCCAGTTCCCCTACCCCTTGAAGTCCGATTTCTGAATCGGCCAGTATTGATTTTAATTGGTTCAGTTGTTCCAAAGCGCCCCCTGCCATCCGAAAAAGTGGACCTGCTTTGGCAATAGCAGTTTCTGAGATTCCCTTAGCCAACATTTCCGCTTTTACCTTTTCTTCCCCAATTTTATCCAGTTTGTCTAGGGTCACCGTGAAGTCAACCAGTAAATGTTGTGCTCCAATGACTTCAGCGATACCGGAAAGAATCTTTCGATTGTTCATTTTAATGGTACACCCCGTCAGGCCCAAATCCGTAAAAACGACGTCGTATAACTGAACAAATTCTACTTCTTGAAGCAAGGAATGGGCACCCACCACATCGGCGTCACATTGATAAAACTCCCGGAAGCGTCCTTTCTGGGGACGGTCAGCCCGCCAGACCGGTTGAATTTGGTAACGTTTAAATGGAAAATCAATTTCATTTTGATGCATCACCACATACCGGGCAAAAGGCACGGTAAGATCGTACTTAAGGGCTTTTTCCGTAATTTTTGGGGCAAGCGAATTTGAATTTTTTGAACTGTAGGTGACGTCATCCACTTTCGAAATAAAGTCGCCCGAGTTCAAAATCTTAAAAATCAACCGATCTCCTTCTTCCCCATACTTGCCCAGCAGCGTTTCCGAGTTTTCAAAACTTGGGGTTTCTATGGGTTGAAAACCAAAAGTTTCAAAATGCCTTTTAATCGTGGAGATAATGTAGCTACGCTTGGCTACTTCGCTGGGGGAAAAATCACGGGTTCCCTTGGGTATGGATGGTTTTTGTGGCATCAAATTCCTTTGGAGTTATAGGGAGCGGCTTCATACGAATGACTGGGAATCGAAACACCACATAAGGATTGCAAATATCTAGTTATTTAATTCTTTTGTCAAATTAGTTTTCTAAGATGGTATCAAACCATTGGTACAATTCGCCTTTGGTAATCACAGCTCCCTGCTCAATGAGTTTAAATTTATCCAGATTCTTATCATCCGTATAGGCTTTTGAAGCGGTGAGGTAGTCGACAAAGTCTGACTGCCAATTCTTTTTGAACCAACCAAAACCTTCTTTGGTGCGCAAATCAATTCCAGGATTCATCACCTTGACCGAAATCAACTTCATTTCCTTTTCTGCCAATTCAAAGAGGTGCATTTGGTCTGCCGAGACATTCTCCAGATAATTTACCTTGGACAATACTCCTTCCCAAATGAGATCACTAAAAATATCCAGCTCTTCCTCTGCGACTTCTGGTTTGTTTTTCTTGATATCCGCCCATTCCTCAGCGGTTATGGATTGGGTAGCCAAAAAATTGATGAATTCCCCGTGCAGTTCTTCCAGTTGTTCTTTGGTCAACCTTTTAAATTTCATCTACCTAACTATTTATAAAAATAAAGCCCCGACAATAAGCCGGAGCAAGATATAAAACACTGCAAAAAACTTAATCAAAAATGTAACGTAATCCTACTTGTGCTTGCCATCTGGACCTTAACCGCGTATCCGCAGAGAACGTATTTGTCCTGTCCGGATTAAAGGTAAAAATGGGCGCTTGCGTAAAGTCCGGAACAAGAACATCAGGTTGGTTGGGATCCGGCGCAATTTGTGGGAATGTTACGCCGAGCAATTGATCAAAATCTTGTTGTTCTACAACCCCCCAATCAGAATTGATGAGATTCCCAACGTTTAAGACATCCAAACTTAGTTGGAAACGATTCTTTTCATTGATTTTAATGTCCTGCAGGACCTTAATGTCCCATCTGCCACGCCATGGTGCCAACGCACCATATCGCTCGGCGTACTCACCTCTTCTGTCACTTAAGTAATCATCTTGTTGAATGAATGCCTCAAAGGCTTCTGCCTGTCCCGGTCCACTGAAGTTCATTTGTTGTAGTTCACTTGAAGTTGGAATATAAATCAAATCATTGATGGCGGAACCGTCATTATTGATGTCACCTCCATAGATATAGTTAAAACGACCACTTTGTGCATATTCAAAGAAAGAAGAAACGGTGGTCCCCGTCTTAAAAGCCTTGGAAATGATACCAATAATTCTATGCTTGTCACCATATCTAGAAAAGGCCAAAACATCGGTGTTGGCATTTCCAACAACTGCATTACCCACAAACGCATCCCCAGTAATTTCTGCGTCAATGGAGTTTACCTCTCTGGCATCCAAATAGTTGTATGCCAATTGGGTGTAAAGCCCATCGTCAAAAGTCTTTTGAAGTTTCAATGTAGCATTCCAAATTCTTCCTTGGTCCGAATTTGTAAATACATAGGCATTCGTTGGCCCACCGAAAAGTTGGGATTTATCTTCGTTGGCATAGACGGCCCTGTTATCAACGCCAGAGAGGGTTTGAGAGGGAGCACCCAATCCCCAATTTTGTACATGGGCAGCATTGAGGTCCTTGGTGTAGGCCAAATCAGCAGTTAGGATAATACCGTTATCAAACTTTTTATCCAAACCTACATTGGTTCTCCAAACCTGTGGCCATTGAAAATCAGGATCAACAACTTGGTAAAAGAAAAAGTCCGTTCCCTGAACCTGATTCCCTAGCCAAACAAAAGGAAACCTTCCAGTAAAAACGCCCGAACCTCCCCTTAGCTGTAATGTTTGATCTCCTTTGATATCCCAGTTAAAACCAAATCTAGGTGAAATCAGCCAATCACTGGTCGGTAACTGCTCTGAATCAATGAAGATTTCCTCATTGGTATCTGGATCAAAATAAACGATATCCGGTGCGTAGGTTCCCCCTTCCGCCAAAGTACCACCTTTACGTGCAATATTTTCGCGAATTTTTTCCCCAGTATCAAAATATAAGGGCTGATCAAAACGGACCCCGTATGTAAGTTTGAAATCATTAGTGATATCCCACTGGTCCTGAAGATAAAACGATAACTGCCCTACATTGGTTTCGGCCAAGGACCACCCCCCGGGGGTACCATCAGGAAAACGGTTGTTGTTATTTGCCGTTGCGATGGCCGAATTAAACTGTGATTGGTACTGAGCAACCAAAGCAGCCTCGCCAGCAGCATCCAAGTTCCTAAAATCAGCAATGGAACCGGAAGGAAAAAATACCCCCTGAGCACCATAAAAACCTAAATTAAACGAGTTATCGAATTGAAACTTTTCAAATGAAAATCCAACGGTATAGGTGTGATCCCCAACAAAAAGGTTCAGATTATCAGTGACCTGGAAAACCTTTTGGTCCAGTCTATTATTTATGGAGAAAGGTTCATGACCTGCGATAATGTAATTTGAACTTCCCGTATCATCCAATAATGTTATACTGGGGGCAGGTGTTGAAAAAGGATTTCTAAAGTCATCAAAATGGGTATATCCGATTTGGATTTTATTGGTTGCCTCGTTGCTTATAGTACTGTTCAATTCAAGCTGAACAGATTGAATATTGTTGTTAATCTCATATCCCGCATTCTCGAATTGTAAAGTTTGGGTACTCGGTCCACGAAAGGTAATGGCGTTCCTATTGGCTGGTAGTCCCCTTGAGGCGTTCAGGAAGTTATAAATAATGGCCAATCGGTTATTATCGTTAATGTTCCAATCCAATTTAAGAATCCCCTTTGTGGATTCTTGATCAAAGTTAAAGCCCGTAATTGCACCAGGGTTATAGAAAATATCATTGCCTTGAGCATCTTGCCCAATAACTACTTGTCGTAAAATATTATCTACCAACTGCATATCCGATTGGGTAACCCTGGATGTACTAATACCATCAGCGCCAGTGCCACTTGGTACAAAACCATCCGTTCCCAGAGAGGTCAATTCATCCCTTTCAAAGTTTGCAAAGAAAAAGAGCTTATTCTTCACTATTGGACCTCCAATACTAACTCCATATTGATATTGCTCAAGGCCTGTTTTGATAACGTCATCCCCATTTATTTTGCCTCCTGTAAGGTCATCATTCCTAAAGAAGCCGTAGACCGTGCCATAAAACTCATTCGTTCCACTTTTTGTTACGGCATTCACGGATGCCCCAGTAAAACCAGACTGAGTCACATCATACGGAGCAGTGGTCACCGCTATCTGATCAATGGCGTCCAATGATATAGGTTGTGCATTGGCCTGGCCTCCAGGTGTAGCCGCATCCAAACCGAAAGGGTTATTGAAAATTGCCCCATCTAAAGAAAAGTTATTGTACTGATCATTTCTACCACCAAAAGATAGCCCGGATGCTCCACTAGAAGCCGCAGGTTCCAATCGAATAAAATCACTTGCCGATCTGGAAATGGTAGGGAGTCGTCTCAAATCCCTTCGGCTTACACTCGTCTCGGCTCCGGTTCGGTCACTGCCAAAGGTTCCCGTCTGATCGGAAATGACAACCACCTCATCCAATTGTTGGCTATCAAGTTGTAATGATGTACTATAGGTAAAAGTTTTACCTAAGGAAAGGAAAATATCGTTCCTTACATCGTTCTTAAACCCAACATAGGAAATGGTTACTTCGTAAGGTCCTCCAACACGAAGGTTCAATAGGTTGAATCTTCCTTCTTCGTTGGTGATTGAACCATACCTAGTTCCCGTGGGGGTATGAACGGCCACAACATTGGCCCCAAATAAAGGTTCACCCTGATCATCGGATACTGAACCTCTAATGTTCGAGGTGGTAATCTGTGCTACGGCTGATGACAATGTAAATAATGCCACCATTCCGGTGAGTAGAAATTGTTTCATGATGTTCTCTGTTAAATAATGATTAAGCCAACTCAAACATAGCATAAAAAAAGAGCCACGCATGCGTGGCTCTTAACAACTTATTAACTAAAATTTTCTTACTTCTTTTCTGCAACGACCTCAAAAGGAAAGTCCACAACGACTTCTCTATGAAGACGAATTTTTGCATTGTAAGGTCCGGTTCTCTTAATGGTACCTCCTTGAATGGAAATGAACTTCTTATCAATAGTCTCACCAGCTTTTGAAATGGCATCCGCCAAGTCAATATTGGAGACCGATCCAAAAAGTTTGTCCCCGGCGCCTACTTTGGCAGGTATTCTAATCTCCATTGCCTTCAAAGTGTCCGCCACTTTGTTGGCATCATCTATGATTTGCTTTTCCTTGTGGGCCCTTTGCCTTAAATTTTCGGCCAAAACCTTCTTTGCGGATGGTGTGGCCAATGTAGCTATTCCCTGAGGAATCAAAAAGTTTCTACCATAACCTGGCCTTACGGTGACAATGTCGTCCTTGAAGCCCAAATCCTGTACGTCTTGTTTTAAAATCAATTCCATTGCTTCAATTTATTATTTCAACATATCACCTACATAAGGCATCAGCGCCAAATGGCGTGCCCTTTTGACCGCTTGGGCCACTTTTCTTTGATACTTTAATGAGGTACCGGTTAATCTTCTGGGTAACAACTTCCCTTGTTCATTGACCAACTTCATCAAGAAATCAGGGTCTTTGTAATCAATATATTTGATTCCCGACTTTTTGAATCTACAGTATTTCTTTTGTTTGGTCGTCTCTATGTTCAATGGGGTCAAATACCTGATTTCCCCATCTTTTTTAGCTTTTGCCTGTTGTTCTATGGATGACATACCTTATGCTTTTGCTTTTAATTTGGTTCTTCTTTTCTCTGCCCAAGCAATCGCATGCTTGTCCAACTTCACCGTTAGAAAACGCATAACGCGTTCGTCCCTTCTAAACTCCGTTTCATAAGGTCCCACGACCTCACCGGGAGCTGTAAATTCAAACAAGTGGTAAAAACCACTTTTTTTGTGCTGAATGGGATAGGCCAATTTTTTTAGCCCCCAATCTTCCTTGGCCACCATTTTGGCGCCATTCTTAACCAAGAAATCCTCGAATTTCTTGACTGTTTCCTCTATCTGGGTTTCAGATAGAACGGGATTCAAAATGAAAACAGTTTCGTAATGGTTCATATATTTATTTTTAAAGGAGCGCAAAAGTAATCATATTTAGTTCCCTTCACAAGAAAAAAGGGAAATGTTCGTTAATCGTTTAAGAAGTTATTAACAATTAAAATCAAAACAAACCTACATCGTGCGTAATACCAAATACACAACAGAATATGCCATGTTTACATCTTTTGTTGCAGTTAATCGGGTTTATTATGTAATTTGCCGATGATTTAACCCCACAAATCACCCCATTTATGAAACTAAAAAGTATAATTGTTGACGATTCTTCCATGCAGCGAATGGCTGTAGCGAAGTTGGTCAACAATCACCCACATCTTGCCTTGGTTGCCGAATTCAGTAACGCTATTGAGGCAAAGAATGGTTTAAAGAACAATGAGGTAGATCTTATCTTTTTAGATGTTGAAATGCCCATCATCAGTGGTTTTGACCTACTCGAAGCCCTTGAAAACCCACCACAAGTTATTTTAATCACCGGAAAGCCTGATTACGCGCTCAAAGCTTTTGATTATGACGTAACGGATTACCTACACAAGCCCATTACACTTGCAAGATTTGAAGCTTCCGTAAAACGGGCCGTTGCAAAGTATGAGCAAATGCATCGTTCCGATGAGGACGAAGAGCATATTTTTGTGAAGAGTAACCTTAAAAAACGTAAGGTCATTCTTAATGATATCAAATGGATCGAAGCCTTAGGTGACTATATTAAATTGGTAACGGACGAAGCTAACATTGTTATTTTGTCTACCATGAAGTCATTCGAAAAACAGCTACCGGCCGAAAAGTTTTTAAGAATTCACAAGTCCTACATTGTGAATTTGGAAAAAATTGAAAAGTTCAATAGTAAAAATGTGGAAGTGGGAGGACGTCAGATTCCCCTTAGTAGGAACAAAAAGACCGAATTGGCGGAGGCTTTGGCCAACGTGTAATTAAATGTGGTCCACATCATAGACCACCCTAACACTTCTATATTTAGAAATAGCATCAAAGGATTGTTCCACTCTTTTGATGCTTTTTTTTGCCTTGGAAACGGATTCCGACGCATCAAACTTCACCAGAATATTCTTTAAGTACTCATTGCGTATTCTGGAAACCACAGGCGATTCAGGACCTAAAACTGTGCACTTCAAAACATTTCTAAGGGAGGTGGCCAGCCAGGCACTAGCTTCATTTAGGGTATTGAAATCCCTAGCCTTAAGGGTAATTCTGAGCATTTTAATATGCGGGGGATATTTAAACTGCTCCCGTTCATACCACTGCTCCTGAAAAAAATTTGAATATTCATACCTAGAGACTTGTTGCAATACTTGATGGTAAGGGTTGTATGTTTGAACCAATACCTTACCCCTTTTTTTGGTCCTACCTGCCCTACCGGCCACCTGTACCAATAATTGAAAACTTCGTTCATGGGCGCGATAATCAGGAAAGTTGAGCAGGGTATCCGCATTCATGATTCCAACAAGTCCCACATTTCTGAAATCCAGTCCTTTCGTAATCATTTGTGTTCCCACCAAAACATCCATTTCTTGGGCTTCAAAGGCAGTAATGAGCTTTTCGTGGGCATATTTTCCGCGAGTAGTATCCAAATCCATTCGTCCTACTTTTACTTCAGGGAATAGTTGCTTTAACTCTTCCTCTACCTGTTCCGTCCCAAAACCTTTGGTATCCAATGTGGAATTTCCACAAGCCGGGCAGCCCTTTAGCATAGGAATATTGAAACCGCAATAGTGACAACGCAACTGTTGGTGGTATTGGTGGAACGTTAAACTGACATCGCAGTTGGGGCATTGCGGGGAGTGACCGCAGGTGGTACATTCTATGATCGGGGCAAATCCCCTTCTGTTTTGAAAAAGAATGATCTGTTCCCCTTCGTCAAGCGCCTCTTGAATACCATTGAGAAGTCGTTCCGAAAAATGACCATGCATCCGCTTTTTACGACGTGCTTCCTTAATGTCCACCAATTCTATTTCTGGCATCAAAACGTCCCCATAGCGATGGGAGATCTCCGCTAAACCATATTTTCCCTTCTTTGCATTGGCATAACTTTCTATACTGGGCGTGGCCGAACCCAATAAACAGTTGGCTCTGTGTAAACTGGCGAGGTAAATGGCCGAATCACGGGCATGGTACCTTGGTGCGGGGTCAAACTGTTTAAAAGACTGCTCATGTTCCTCATCCACAATGATCAATCCCAAATCGGTAAAAGGAAGAAAGAGAGCGGATCTTGTGCCAAGCACTATTTTGGCTTTTTCGTTTTTTTGTAGGACGTTTTGCCAAACCTCCACCCTTTCATTTTGTGAATATCTAGAATGATAAACGGCTATCTGGTTTCCAAAAAAGGCCTTAAGCCGATTGATCAATTGGGAGGTCAAGGCGATTTCAGGCAAAAGGTAAAGAATTTGTTTTCCTGATGCCAAGGCGCTTTGAATAAGTTTGATGTAAACCTCAGTCTTTCCTGAGGAAGTCACCCCATGTAAAAGACAGACCTTTCCTTGTCCAAAACCGATCTGGATATCTTTTAAGGCCCCTGCTTGCAACGTATTTAACTGTATGTCTGTTGCTGTTTTTTGATTGGATTCAAAAATGACCCTATCGGTTTGAATTTCAAATTCCTCAAAAATGGATTTTTCCACCAAGGCCTTTATAACCGCTTTGGAAACACCACTTTCGTTTTCCAAATCAGCAACCTTAAGTGGTTTTTTGTGGCTCCCCCTGATATTGAAATACGATAGTACCGCCTGACTTTGTTTGGGTGCTCGTTCCAGTTGCTTCAATAGGGATTCCAAGGCTTCCTCGGAATCAAAATCGGAACTAAGCTTAATATACTTTACTTGTTTTGGTCGGTATTTTTCTTGAATTCGTTCTTTTAACTTTATCACCCCCTTATGCACCAATCCATTGATTAATGGCAGTACCCGCTTCTTTCCCGTTATTTGAATTACATCGTTGATCTGTAGTGAAGTTTGGTGATGTAATGCCTCAACTACCAAAAATTCATCATCTTTTAGCCTACTTTCATCTATTTCCTTGATTTGCCCAGGCACTATTAAGGTTTCACTCTCCAAAAGGAACATACTGGGAGTTCCCGCCCTTACGACCTCTCCCAAGGTGCACATATAGTATTCGGCAATCCACCGCCAATGCTCAAGTTGTAATGGAGCAATAATTGGAGTGTCATCCAAAACTTCATGGATTTCTTTCGCTTCATACGCCGTTGGAGGTATTTGATGTACCCTAAAAGTGATAGCCGTATATATCTTGGATTTTCCAAAGGGTACCGCCACCCGCATGCCCGGTTGGATACCCGATACCTGTTCAGCGGTAATACTGTACGTAAAGGTCCGTTCTACCGGAATGGGAAGGATAACATCTAAAAAGTAGGGCATGGACAAATTTAGTCAGTAACACGCAACCAGGTTTGCGTGCGATACAGAAAAGCAATATATCCCCGTACCATGAGCTTGTTTGGGTTTTGAGAGTTCAACCAAATTTTACCTTTATAGGACTTCCCTTTTTCTGGGTCAAACAATTTCCCACCGGAGTACTCGTCGCCATTTTTTTTCAGTCCAAGAACAACATTCATTCCTACAATGGGTTGGTCTTTTAAATCGCCTTCACATTTAATGCACACGGCGTTTTCCCTACCCTTTTCAAGGAGTTGCTTTACTTTCCCATATACCTTTCCGTTGTTTTGATAGATTTCCACAATGGACTTTGTCTCACCCGTTTCATCGTCCACTGTTTTCCATTTCCCAAATATGGATTGTGCCGTAAGCGGTCCCCCGGCCAAAAAAAATAGTACGATTCCAAATAGTATCTTATTCATCTTGCAGTTTTTTATTTACATTTTTTCTTAGGGAGTGTAAGGTAGCGTTCAATTCAAAACCCAATAGCAATATATTGGAGTTAAGCCATATATAAAACATTAATATCAGCAATCCACCCAGTGCACCATAAAGTTCATTATAGCGCGCAAACTTCTCCACATAGACTCCGAATAAATAGGAAGTTAAAAGAAACAATATGGCCGTGACCAGCGCTCCTATGGAAAAAAACCTAGCTTTTCGACCTTCTACGGTACCGAAATAATACAAAATGGCCGTAGTCAAATAGGACAACAGGAAAAAGAACAGCACCTTGGCCAACTGAAGCCCAAAATCGTCCACCTTTTCCACGTCATAGCTAAACCGTTTTCCAAAATATTCAGTGGTATACTCCACGATATAAAATTCAAAATACACGAAGGCGACGGCTCCAACTATGAGCAATATACTCAGTAGGAGCCCTACCATTAGGGCATAGGCGTATTGCCGTATAAAATTTCGGGTGAGCTCTACATGATACGAATCTTCAAAGGCGCTGAAGATGGAATTCACACCGTTGGCGACCAAAAATATGGATAGACCAAAAGCGGATGACAAGAGCCCCCCACGTTTTTGATCCTTAATTTGTTTATAAATCTCTTCAAAATAATCCCCAGTGGCAGTAGGCAGGAAAGATTCCAAAAACAATAGAAACTGCGTATCAAAATTTTCGTTACCGATTCTTACATAGGGAATAACAAAGGGAATTAGTGTAACCAAAAAAATCAGTAAAGGAAAAATCGCCAGAAAAACACTGAAAGCAATGGCACTGGCCCTGCTTGACAATGCCCCCTCAATGATACCAATGATGTATATTTCGGATAGGTCGTAAGCTGAAAGTCCTTCAAAGCCCGGAAGTTTTATCCGTTTTAGCAAGCGGACCCCCCAGTTGACAACGGGTATCTTTTCTAACTTCTCCTCAATCTCTTGGGACATTCAAATTGCTTTTAAACTCAAATCCATGTTATGAACCGAATGGGTCAAGGCGCCTGAGGAAATATAATCCACCCCACAATCCGCATACTTTCTTATGGTCTTTTCATTGATACCCCCGGAAGATTCCGTAAGACACCGGTCACCAATCAGGCTCACTGCTCTTTTGGTATCGGTGTAATTAAAATTATCCAAGAGGATGCGATACACCCCATCTGATTTCAAGATTTCCTCCACCTCCCTCAGGTTTCTCGCCTCCACGATTATTTTTAAATCCTTGTCCAACCTCTCGAGGTATTCTTGGGTCATACCAATTGCTTTGGTTATCCCTCCGGCAAAATCAATATGATTATCCTTTAGCATAATCATGTCATACAATGCAAATCGATGGTTCTCCCCTCCTCCTATTTTAACTGCCCACTTCTCTAAAGCGCGAATTCCAGGAGTGGTTTTTCGCGTATCCAAAATCTTTGCTTTTGTTCCTTTTAAAAGGTCTACATAAAAAGCCGTTTTGGTTGCGATGGCACTCATGCGTTGCATGGCATTGAGCACCAATCGTTCCGACTTAAGAATACTTTGGGAGCTGCCCTCAATATAAAAGGCCACATCTCCATGTTTTACGTGATTCCCGTCGCTCATCTCAACCTCCAGCTTCAATTCACCATCAACATAAGCAAATACTTGTTTGGCAAAATCAACTCCGGCCAATATACCTTCATCCTTAACCAACAATTTTGCCTTCCCAAAAGCGGTTTTTGGTATACACGCCAAGGAGCTATGATCCCCATCACCAATATCCTCACGAATGGCATTGGAAATGATGAGATCTAATTCTTTCTGAAATTGCTCCTTAGAAATCATGTGGAAATATTTTCAGCGAAAATACTAAAAAGGTGACCTATGGAATATTTCCCATATGATACAAATAGTACTTTTGAGCCAAAGCCCATTTAATGACCGTAAAATTAATTGTTGTCGGAAAAACGGAGAACAAAGCGCTTGAAAGCCTTATTTTGGAGTATGCCCATCGGTTAAAACACTATACAAGATTCGAAGTACTTACCATACCTCAGCTAAAAAACACAAAAAACCTATCCAAAAAAGAACAGACCATAAAGGAGGGCGAACTCATTTTAAAACACCTTGACCCTTCCGATGATTTCGTCCTATTGGACGAAAACGGGAAACAATATACTTCGGTTGATTTTTCCACATACCTTCAAAAGAAAATGAACAGTGGCTTGAGGAATTTGGTCTTCGTCACAGGAGGTCCCTATGGGTTTGATGAACGGGTGAAAAAAAGGAGCAATGCTAGTGTTAGCCTTTCCAAAATGACGTTCTCGCACCAAATGGTGCGGTTGTTCTTTGTGGAACAGCTCTACCGTGCCTTTACGATTTTAAGGAATGAACCATATCATCATCAGTGATTTCTTCAGAGGGCACAATATGGTATTTTTCCAACATATCTTCTATTTTCTTCCATATCTTCTGATGGGGTAATGTCATATGCTCGCTCTTCTTTAAGGACTTTTGCATGGTTTGGGATACCTGATCCAAATGGTCCAATTCCTCATAAATAAACTTTACAATTTCATCCCTTCGCTCAGCGTTCTTTTCCACCTTCAATACATATTGTAAATCCTTGATGTTCTTCATATGGGAAGAAAATACATGGGATTGATGCCACGCAATCTCAGCAAGTTTCTTCTTTTGCTTCATGATGCGATTGATTATAGGATTCACAATAAAGAAGATTTCAAACAACACGATCAAAACGGAGAAAATGGCCAATTCCAATTCTATGATTCGCATAGTCCTTATATCCTCCTCCGATTTTTTTTGGAATTGCAGCACTATGTCGTTCATTATTTGAGTGAACCTATCCACGCGATAACGAATATCATTGAATGCCAATCCCTCAATGTCCTGAATATTAGACATATTGGATTCAAACCAGACCAAATAAGGCATGAGCCTACGAAAGTTTCTGCTAATTTCATCACTCTGTAAAGGAGCAATTTCAAGAACATCACTTCCATTTTGTAATAAGATATTTCGTTGTAACAACTTGTTCAGCGTCAACTTTAATTCGGCATAGTTACAGTTATGAAAACGACAGGAATACGCCTCATTTAAAAGCTGTTGGCCAAGGGTACGTTGATAGCCCGCAAGGTTGACCACCAATGCCGTGTTACGTTGCTTATCCAAGGAATATTGAACTATGGTCTGCATGGCAATGGTCAACAGTATGATGGAAACCACCAACAGGTAGTAGGCACGGAACCCTTTTTTGAATATAGTATACTTCCCTATTTTCAATACCCCTATTTTAAAACATAAGAATTTACCTACAATTTATGTTTAAAAAATAGGTGGGCACCAAAAATGTTGTGAAAGGGCAATGACCGCTAGTGAAACCCTATGGTAATTGTGGTGGTGCCTACGGAATCAATAGAGGACACGGAACTTAATGGTATGTTCAACACTCTTCAGGGCCTTGATAACTTCTTTGTTATAATCCTTATCCAAATCTGTAATTACATAGCCTACATCGGCATCCGTGGAAAGGTACTGTCCCGTTATATTCATCTCAAATTTGGCCAAAACCTCATTGATTTTTGCCATTACGCCAGGCACATTCTCATGAATGTGCAGAAATCGGTGCGAGTTGTTCTGCTTTGGAAGGCGAATGTTCGGAAAGTTGACGGCATCAACCGTATTTCCAGAATTGATATAGTCCATGATCTTATTGGGTACAAAATCAGCAATATCACGTTGCGCCTCTTGTGTACTTCCGCCCACATGAGGTGTAAGGATGACATTTTCCAAGCCTTGGAGTTCGGTTCTAAAATCTCCGTTACTTCTGGGCTCTTCAGGATATACGTCGATAGCAGCACCTCCCAATTTTTTTGATTTTAACGCCTTGACCAAAGCCTCAATATCCACCACAAATCCCCTCGAAAGGTTAATGAGCATGGCCCCATCGCGCATCTGACCAATTTCCCTCTCGCCAATAAAATGCTCATTGGCCTTATTATCATCAATGTGCAATGTAACCACATCGGATACCCTTAGTACGTCCTCTAAGGTATTGCATCTAATAGCGTTTCCCAATGCCAATCGGTCCTCAATATCATAGTAATACACCCGCATACCAAGGGCCTCCGCAAGAACAGAAAGTTGCTTGCCTATATTTCCATAACCAACAATACCAAGGTTCTTTCCCCTTACCTCATGGGAATTTATGGCGGTCTTAAACCATTTCCCCTGATGGATTTCGGTACTTCTCAAAAAAACACTGCGCATCAACATGATGATTTGACCTATAGCCAACTCAACAACGGAGCGCGTATTACTATAGGGAGCATTGAAGACCACTACCCCACTTTTCTTAGCGGTATCCAAATCTATCTGCTTGGTACCAATGCAAAAAGCCCCAATAACCAAAAGTCGGTCAGCAGCTTCAAGTACTTTTTTAGTCACCTGTGTTTTGGAGCGGATACCCAGCACATGAATTCCCTTGATCTTCTCCATGAGTTCCTCCTCCGGGATACTATGCTTGACCAGTTCTACGGAAAACCCATCATTTGACAAATTGTCAAATGCCGCCGGATGGACATTTTCAAGCAATAAAATCTTAATTCTGTTCTTGGGATAGGATATTTTTCTTGGTAAATCGTTCACAAACAAAAACTCATTTAAATTAGGTGCCACAAAATCTGCATTATTTGCGGCCTTCTCTCGATGTACATTCTCGGTATAAGCGAAAAATTTATGGGCAATTCCAGCTTCTCGCATCACATAGTCGCTGTATCCATCACCAATAACCTGAACCTCACCTTCTAAATCCAGGTTTTTCAAGCATTCTATTTTACCGTTGTGCGAGGACAATATATTGGTCTCATCAAAGCCAATGATCTTACCCTCATCATTAAACTTAAAAGTGTTGGCATACACCCGTTTTGATGGAATATTGTACTCGGCCACAATAGGATCGATAAACTCCTTAAATCCGCAAGATATCACATATATGTCATCGGCATGGGATTGAAAGAATTCCTTGTTTTCCTTGATGGATTTTGAAATTTTTTGGCGGAGGTCTGCAATTAGGGGCTCCAGGTCACTTTTATGGGCCTCCAAAAGCCTAATCCTTCGTTCCAAGGATTCCGTAAAGGAAATTTCTCCATCAATGCCCAAATTGGTTATGCTCTGAATTTCTTCAAGGATTTCATCCCTATTTGATTTACCCTTTAGGGTCATTTCCGCCAAAACGTCCAAGGCCTCTACTTGGGTCAGCGTACTATCAAAATCAAACACGTACTTCCGGCTGGTTTCCACCATTTTATCAGAATTAAGCGGTAAAAGTAACCATTAAAATAGGGGGGCAAAACGGTTGTTCAAAAAAAGGGATGTTGGTTGATAAATTCCCGTTTTGAACTGCGAATTTCCTTTTTTAAAAAGAAGATAATTGTCAATTCCATAAACTAGAACCATCGTCTTACTGCTTTAAGGTACAAAAGGTACGCTTTACCAAACTGTTCAATAAGTACCGTTTCTTCACGTTTGATCTGAAAGTGATTCATGTAATACACATAGCCAGCAGCCAAAAGGGTGTTGAATGCATTTCCCAAGTGTAGTCCAAAAGCAATTAAAAATAACAACATGCCCAAATACATAGGGTTACGGGTATATTTGAATACGCCACCCGTTATCAAATGCTTGGCTTTTTCTGGGTGTAAGGGGTCCGTTGTAGTGTTCGCTTTTATAAACTGGAAAACCGCAACTATAATTAGTAGAAAACCTACTGCCAAAAGGATATAGCTCATCTCCCTTCTTCCAAAAAAGTCAAACTCACCTACAGGAAGAAAGCGGTCCACCAAATACATAAAACATCCAAAAATGACCATTACCAAGGGGGGTAGAATCTTTAGCTTCATGCTTCTAAAATAGTATTTTTACCTACAAAGTAGGTTCTATGAAATTGGTCTTTGCCACACACAATCAAAATAAATTTGAAGAAGTAAAAAAGCTGGTCCCTCAATATGTGAAATTGGTTTCATTGGATGGTATTGGATGCCATAAAGAAATTCCGGAAACAGGAAAGACTTTGGAGGAAAACGCCCAAATAAAGGCGGATTATGTTGCTTTGAATTATGGTCTTCCTTGTTTTTCCGATGACACAGGACTATTGGTCAATGCCTTGAACGGCGCACCTGGAGTGTATTCTGCCAGATACGCCGGGGAGGAAAAGAACGCCGACAAGAACATGGACAAGCTCTTACTGGAACTGCAGCCCCACGAGGACCGAACAGCACGCTTTGAAACTGTTATCGCCCTTAACCTGCATTCAAAACAGTATTTGTTTAAGGGAATCGTCCATGGAACAATTACCCGACAAAAAAAGGGCTCCAAGGGTTTTGGGTACGATCCCATTTTTCAACCTGAAGGTTTGGATCTTACGTTTGCTGAACTTTCCATGGACCTAAAAAATAATATCAGTCATAGGGCAAGGGCAATAGCCCATCTGGTTGAGTTTCTCACCACTATGGCCCGTAACAACTAAAATAAGTGTACATTTGCCGCCGATTTAATGTCGCACCCAAAAGAAAAGGGTATAAAGGGGTGCTGTGATGGGCTTTGTTTATAAGGTTTCGCTCTATACAGCACAAAAAAGCGAGTTTATAAACAGTTTATGACACCATTTGAACGTTTAGGGCTTGAAGAGTCCTTATTATCTGCCATTTCCGATTTAGGTTTTGAATCCCCATCCGAGGTCCAAGAAAAAGCCATTCCCATTTTGTTGGAAGATGAAACCGATTTGGTTGCTTTGGCACAGACTGGGACGGGTAAGACCGCAGCATTTGGATTTCCATTATTACAAAAGATTGATGCACAAAGCAGAACTACACAAGGGCTGATTTTGTCCCCAACCCGTGAGCTTTGTCTTCAGATTACCAATGAAATGCAACTTTACTCGAAATATGAGAAAGGGGTCAATATTGTAGCCATTTATGGAGGAGCAAGCATCACGGAACAAGCCAAGCTCATAAAACGAGGTGCACAAATCGTTGTGGCCACCCCGGGGCGTATGAAGGATATGATCAGGCGAGGCATTGTGGATATTACCAAAATCGAGTATTGTATTTTGGATGAGGCCGATGAAATGTTGAACATGGGTTTTTATGAGGATATCAAGGACATTCTTTCCAATACTCCAGATGACAAATCTACCTGGCTGTTCTCCGCCACCATGCCAAGGGAGGTGGCGAGTATCGCCAAAAAGTTCATGCACCAGCCTAAAGAGATTACCGTAGGTTCCAAGAATGCCGGTGCGGTTACGGTTCAACATGAATACTACACTGTTGGGGGCCGGGACCGTTACGCAGCCCTTAAACGACTGGCAGATGCCAATCCAGGTATATTTTCCGTGGTCTTTTGCCGCACAAAACGCGATACCCAAAAAATTGCGGAAAAACTCATTGAAGATGGATATAATGCCGGGGCCTTACACGGAGATTTAAGTCAAAACCAAAGGGATTTGGCCATGAATGCCTTTCGTAAAAAGCAAATCCAGCTATTGGTAGCCACTGATGTTGCTGCCCGTGGTATTGACGTGGATGATATTACCCATGTGATCAATTACCAATTACCGGACGAAATCGAAACCTATACCCATCGCAGTGGAAGAACGGGACGTGCTGGAAAGTCCGGTATTTCCATGGTCATCGTCACGAGAAGTGAGCTTCGAAAGATTAAGGCCATTGAAAAGAAAATCCAACAGGAGTTTATTGAAAAGAAGATTCCTACCGGAATTGAAATCTGTGAAATTCAATTGTATCATTTGGCGAGCAAAATACGGGACACTGATATCAACACAGAAATTGATAGCTATCTACCTGCCATTTATGATGTTCTCAACGGGTTGGACCGTGATGAAATCATCAAAAAGATGGTTTCGGTTGAATTCACTCGATTTTTCAATTACTACAGTAAAACGCGTGATCTGGATAATCAGAAGTCTTCGGGAAAGGAAAGGAATCAAGGCGAAATACCCAAGGACGGATCGGTCCGCTACTTTATCAATGTGGGGGAACGGGATGGCTTTGATTGGATGTCCCTTAAGGATTTCCTAAGAGATCAGCTTGGATTGGAAAAAGAGGACATCTATAAGGTAGACACCAAAGACAGCTTTTCTTTCTTTAATACGGATTCCAATTTTACGCCCTTAATCCTCGAAACATTTCAAGATTTCAAAATTGATGGGCGCTTTATCAATGTGGAGGTCTCCAAGAATCCGGGCCGAAGTGGAAAAGGAAAAAAACGGGAACGAAGAAGAGGGGGAAGAAGGGACCAAGGCAACGCAAATTCATTTGACAAACGGAAGAAATCTTCCGGAAGACGTAAAAAAGGAAGAAACCCCGGTTTTTTTTAGTTAAGGAGTTGCCAAAAAGAAAAGCAAGCCATTTAAATTCCTTTGTTTTGTATCTTTAAGATTGAAAGTTGCTTAATGAAAAGAATTTTACCTTTCATTTTCCTTTTAGTTGGAGCCGTACTACATGCACAGGAAAATGGGGAGGAAATGGCCACCCAAGAACTTGTTGCTACCGTGGTCAATGCCCAAACTAACTTCCCTTTGGAAAGTGTTCACGTTATTAACTTGAACAAAGTTATAGGGACCATTACCAATCAAGAGGGAAAGTTTAAAATCTCGGCATCGGTTAATGATACGTTGTATCTCACCTACCTTGGATTTAAACCCCAGAAGTTTCGGGTCACCAATGACATGTTCAAATTTGAAGGCACCAAAATTGCATTGACCGAATTGGCTTATGCCTTGGAGGAGGTCGTTGTACGTCCGTATCAACTTACGGGATATCTTGAAATTGATGTTAAAAACCTGCCTATCAATAATGCCTATCAGTACAGTATATCAGGTTTAAACAAAAGTTATGAAGGTGGAAGCAAAAGTCCTGGTGCCGTCACCAAGGTGTTGGGGGCCATTCTAAATCCTGCAGATTTATTGCGGAATCTATTTGGTAAAAAACCAAAACAAATGCGCAAGCTCCGTCAGATGAAGGAAGACGACAACATTCGTGACTTGCTTGCCTCAAAATTTGACCGCGAAACCCTGACCCAACTTTTGCAATTGGAAAAAATGGATATTGAGGACATCCTTAACAACTGCAATTACTCCCGTTCTTTTATACAAACAGCCAATGACCTCCAAATTTTGGATGCCATCAGTAGTTGCTATGAGGAATACAAAGTGCTTAACCGAAAGTAAAGCAGTAATTTTTATTTTCCGACGGCAAAAAATGCCCGTGAAATAAATTTTAGATTCTACTCCGCATTTTATAGTTTTAGGCAAAAACCTCAAAGCATGAGAAAACTACTTATCGCAGTGTCGATATTGACTTCACTTTTTGGTTGCAAAAACCCACAAAAAGAAATGCCCAAAGAAAATCCTGAAGCGGTCACTACTAAAAATGCCGTTGGACAAGAGCAAACAGCTCCCTTTGTCTGGGAAGGAGCCAACATTTACTTTCTCCTTACGGATAGGTTCAATAATGGTAGGCCAGAAAACGATATTACATTTGAACGTAAGGATTCCACTGCAGTTTTACGCGGATTTGAGGGTGGGGATATTGTTGGAATCACCGAGAAAATTGAAAGTGGGTACTTTTCCGATCTAGGCATAAATGCCATTTGGTTTACCCCCGTTGTAGAGCAAATTCATGGGGCTACGAATGAAGGTACGGGTGCCACGTATGGCTATCACGGGTATTGGACCAAGGATTGGACAGCCATTGACCCCAGCTTTGGAACAAAAAAGGACCTGCAAAATTTAGTCCAGGTAGCACATGCCAAGGGAATTCGCGTTTTGTTGGACGTGGTCTTGAACCATACCGGACCCGTTACGGATATTGATCCCGTATGGCCAGAGGAATGGGTGCGAACCGAACCTGCCTGTTCTTTTGACACCTATGAGAATACCACAGCTTGTACCTTGGTTAAGAACCTTCCAGATATTTTAACGGAGTCGGATGCATCCGTGGAATTGCCGGACACGCTCTTGGCGAAGTGGAAAGATGAAGGCCGGCTCAGTCAAGAACTGGACGAGTTGAACCTTTTCTTTGAGCGTACGGGATATCCAAGAGCCCCAAGATTTTATATCATAAAATGGCTAACGGATTATATCCATGAATTTGGTGTTGACGGATTTCGTGTGGATACGGTAAAACATGTCAATGAAAATGCATGGGCCGAGCTTCGCAAGGAAGCTGAATATGCCTTTGATACCTGGAAAAAGAAGCATCCTGAAAAAATCTTGGACGACAGTCCTTTTTATATGGTGGGTGAAGTGTACAACTATGGAATTTCAGGGGGAAGAAAATTTGACTTTGGGGACAAGAAAGTGGACTATTTTGACAATGGCTTTACCAGTCTTATCAACTTTGATTTGAAAAATGACGCGAATAAGTCCTACGAAGAGGTCTTTAGAAAATACAGCTATGTATTGAACACCAAGTTTGAAGGTAAAAGTGTGCTGAATTATTTGACCTCCCATGATGATGGAAGTCCCTTTGATGTAGACCGTAGCAAACCCTTCAAATCAGCAAACATGCTTTTATTGACGCCCGGTGCTTCCCAAGTGTATTATGGTGACGAGACCATGAGACCCTTGCAAGTTGAAGGTGCGGAAGGTGATGCCAATCTTAGGTCATTCATGAATTGGGAAGATTTGGAAAAACCCGAGGTACAAAACGTTCATGAACACTGGCAAAAGTTGGGTAAATTCAGAAGGAACCATCCAGCCATTGGGGCAGGAAAACACAAAAGATTGGCAAAAAAACCCTATGTGTTTTCACGAACCTATGTTAAGGATGATTACAGGGATAAAGTGGTAGTGGGACTTGATTTACCAAAGGGCAAGAAGTCGCTTTGGGTCAAAGGCTTTTTTGGGGATGGCACCTTATTGCACGATACTTATTCCGATACCCAAGTGATGGTGAAAAATGGTAAGGTCATTCTTGACAATGACCATGACACGGCTTTATTGGAATTGGTAGAGTAATCGAGGTAGGTTATTATTTTCCCCGAACTTTGTTGGTAAGAATTGGCACCGCTAAAATGATTCCTGCCTTGGCCAGCAGATTAATAATGTCCAAGTAGCCCAAAGGCCAATCCTTAAAATCTGGAGTAAAGAGTACTTTGATTGGAAAACCAATTATAAATCCTAAAACATCATTCCAAAAGTTGTTCGAAGCAGAAGGAGATTCACCCCCCATATTGCTAATTCCTAAAATGAAAATTAGAATAAAATCTATAATTCCCAGAACGAAACCGAGTATGATGGTCCGTCCTATAAATGTTGCGGCTACCTTCAAATAGAACTTCTAATTCTGTGAATGTAACGCAATTCGGTTCCCTTCTGAATCCAAGAAGAGGGCCATATAGCCATGACCTTCCCCTATTTGCTTTTTGGGCTGCAGAATTTTACCCCCTGCCCGCTCTACCCTATCCAACTGTATTTGGACATCCTCACTGGAAAAATAGACCAATGTTCCTTGGTTTTCACTTGGGAAATAAAAATCCCTATGCTGGACCAAAGATCCGGATGCTCCAGGTTTTCCTTCTGAAAAAGGAAACCACCCCATAAGCAGTTCGTTCATGTCATGGATGCTTATTTCAATGTCAAAAACGATATCGTAAAACTTTTTCGCCCGATCCATATCCGTTACTGGAATTTCAAACCAGCCCACCATATTTTGTTTCATCGCTTCAGCCTTCCATTTTTGTTTTTAAAGTGGACAATCCTTCCTCAAAGTCCTTTCCGACCATCTTATCCATGCTCATAAATAACATCATAATACTAAATGGAAATTTATTCTTTCCAGAAAAACCCCAAGTAACCTTGGTCTTTCCAGCATCAGCATCCTCTGTTACAAAATAGCAATCGGACTCCGACTTCCAGGGTTTAAGAAAGCGCAAGTTCCCCTCAACGCGTTCGCCATCAACAATTTTGGTGATTTCCTGCTCGCCTTCCCCAACTTCTTTGTTGCCTTTCCAATAACTTACGGAGCCTACCTCACCATCCGTACCCCTATATTCCTTGAGCATATTGGGGTCGCGTTTGGCCCAGGGTGACCATTCATCCTGTTGTTTTAGTGAACGTAATACTGTAAAAATTTTATCCCGTGGACTATCAATTACTATAGAACGGGAAACATCATACTTTTTGGGAGCCAATACTGCCAAAATCAGTAGTAGCAATACAATCCCTGCTAGAATGTAAAGTAGTGTAGTCATCTGTTTATAAATTAGTTACGTTTAAATGTACAAAAAACTTTAGTTGTCCTGGTAACGCCTGATAATCTGTTCCACATTCTTGATGGACTTTTTTGTCCAGTCCAAACGTTTCTCCAATTTCTCCTGTTCCGTTAATTGCCATAGGGCTTTGGAGGCCCTTAGTCTTGTTGTCAACGTTTGTAGTAGTATGGCCGCTGAAACAGAAACGTTCAAGCTTTCTGAAAAGCCTACCATGGGAACATGTAAAAAATCATCAGCCTCCTTTTTTACCACGTCGGTAAGTCCGTTCCATTCCGTGCCAAAGAAGAGGGCCGTTTTTTCGGTTAATTCAAACGTATCGAACGAATATGAAGTGTCATGTGGGGTTGTTGCCACAATCCTATACCCCAGTTCACGAAGTGATGCAATACATTGCTCGGTAGATGGGTATTGATGCACATCTACCCATTGTTGTGCCCCCATGGAAATATTCTTGTCCAAACGTTTTTCATAACGCTCCTCAATGACATGGACAGATTGAATTCCGAAGGAGTCACAACTGCGTACAACGGCACTGGTATTATGCAATTGGTACACATCTTCAATGGCGACCGTCAAAAAATTGGTTCGTTTGGAAAGGACCTCCAAGAAACGTTCCTTCCGGTTTTCGGTAAGAAATCCTTCCAAATGGGTGAGCAAATCGCGATTGAACATAAGGGGAAGATAGTAAAAATGGTATTTTTGGTTTATGGGTCAAAACCGAATCGTAGTACTAACAGGAGCGGGAATGAGCGCGGAAAGTGGACTAAAAACATTTCGTGATGCCAATGGGCTTTGGGAAGGGCATGATGTTATGGAGGTGGCCTCCCCCCAAGGGTTTGCCAAAAATCCAGAATTGGTTCTGGAATTCTACAATCAACGCAGAAGACAGTTAAAGGAAGTACAACCCAATGCTGGACATTTGGCATTGGCCCAATTGGAAACCCATTTTGATGTTCGCATTATCACACAAAATGTGGACAACCTTCATGAGAAGGCTGGAAGTTCAAATGTACTCCATCTGCATGGGGAGCTTTTAAAAGTACGAAGCACCAAAAATGAAAACCATGTTTTGGATTGGACCGAGGATTTGGTTTTAGGGGACATGGATGAAAACGGCCATCAATTGCGCCCTCATATAGTTTGGTTTGGCGAAATGGTTCCCCTACTCGGACCCGCCATAGAAATCACCTCGAACGCGGATATTTTAGTGATCATAGGAACATCCATGCAGGTGTACCCAGCTGCCAGTTTGGTCAATTATACGTCCTCTGGCACTCCAATGTATTTCATCGATCCAAGACCCAATATTGCTAAATCAGACTTCCTGGATTTAACGATCATTCCGGATACTGCTGCGAATGGTGTACCTGCACTCGTCCAAAAGCTAGTTGCCGAACTGTGACCGCTTCCGAGTTACATATGTTTTTAAACACAGGACGGATCAACAAACCGGATGTAGACCAAATAGTGCCACGTATCATTGCATCCCCCGAAGTCCTACCCACTTTGTTACGTGAGGTCTTTGTCCATGATGTAGAAGACAATTTTATGGCCAGTTGGGTATTTGACCATGTTATGCGGAAAAAATTGGTTTTGGTACTACCTATATTGGATGATTTTATGGATGGCCTTGATCAACTACAATCCGAATCCTCCATTAGACCTATGGCCCATATTTGCCAGATGCTAACGGAAGCGTACTTCAAAAAGAAAACCCCACTTTTCCGGGAACAAATTTCCGCTTCCCATTTGGAACGGATGGCCACGATTTGTTTTGATTGGTTAATAGAAGACCACAAAGTGGCCACAAAGGTTTTTGCGATGACCAGTCTATTTTTCCTAGGGGAGCGTTTTGATTGGATCAGGCCCGAACTAAAATCAGTGCTCGAGCAAAATTTTTCTTCGGGTTCTGCCGGTTTTCAAAATAGGGGTGCGAAAATATTGGATAAGCTAAAGATTTTGGGGTATTGAACTATCTTTGAGGCTTTCTAAGATCAAACCTATGTCACTGACACCATTGAATGCCATCTCACCCGTAGATGGTCGCTATCGGAATAAAACCGGTAATCTTGCCCCTTACTTTTCCGAGGAGGCTCTCATTAAATATAGGGTACAAGTGGAGATTGAGTATTTTATTGCGTTGTGCGAACTTCCAGTGCCCCAACTTCAAGGTTTTGATAGCGCAATATTCCCTTCACTCCAAAAAATATATAGCGAATTTTCATCCACGGATGCGTGCAGTATCAAAGCAATTGAAAAGACCACCAACCATGATGTAAAAGCGGTCGAGTATTTTATTAAGGAAAAGTTTGACGCACTTGGACTCCAGGAGTACAAGGAGTTTATCCATTTTGGTTTGACTTCCCAAGATATCAACAATACGGCCATCCCACTTTCCATTAAGGAGGCAATGAACGATATCTATGTACCCCTGTACTTTGAACTATTTGAAAAGCTTAGGGATTTGGCCCATGTTTGGGAAGATGTACCCATGTTGGCCAGAACCCATGGACAACCCGCCTCCCCTACCCGATTGGGAAAGGAAATCATGGTTTTTGTGGAACGATTGAGACAGCAGTTTGATTTACTGAACGACATTCCTTCGGCAGCCAAATTTGGCGGTGCCACAGGAAATTACAATGCCCATAAGGTGGCCTATCCCAACATTGATTGGCAACAATTCGGACAGCAATTTGTACAAGAAAAATTAGGGCTTCATCATTCCTTCCCCACTACACAAATTGAGCACTATGACCATATGGCCGCCTTATTTGATTGTTTAAAGCGAATCAATACCATCATCATTGATTTGAATCGGGATTTTTGGACCTATATTTCCATGGACTACTTCAAACAAACCATCAAAAAGGGGGAAGTAGGTTCATCAGCCATGCCACACAAGGTAAACCCGATTGATTTTGAAAATTCTGAAGGCAACCTTGGCATTGCCAATACTTTGTTTGAGCATTTGTCCACTAAGCTTCCTGTTTCCCGTTTACAGCGTGATTTGACCGATAGTACCGTTTTACGCAATGTTGGCGTTCCTTACGCCCATACCGTAATTGCTTTTCTAGCTACCTTGAAAGGTTTGGGGAAACTGGTCCTGAACCAAGAAAAACTTGAAAGGGACCTTGAGGATAACTGGGCCGTTGTTGCCGAGGCGATACAGACCATTTTACGACGTGAGGGCTATCCCAATCCCTATGAGGCACTAAAGGGATTGACCCGTACCAATGAGAAAATCACCCAGGAAACCATAGCCGATTTTATAGAAACGTTAGAGGTTACCGCAGAAATCAAAAATGAGCTCAAAAAAATAACCCCAGCAAACTACACTGGGGTTTAAATACAAAGGCAATCCCTTATTTATGCCTTATATACTTTTTGTATCTCTACTTCGTGTGGGTAAGGAATTTCAATTCCAGCCGCGTCAAGTGCATTTTTACAACCTTCATAGGTAGCAAAATACACATCCCAATAATCTTCAGGTTTACAAAAGGGGCGAACGGCAAAGTTGACCGAACTATCTGCCAACTCCAAAACATTTACGGATGGAGCGGGGTCCTTAAGTACTTTTGGATTGGAAGTCAAGACCTTCAGCAATACCTCTTTAGTGGTTTTAATATCTTCTTCATATGCCACTCCAATTACCGTGTCCACTCGAATTTTACCTTCCGCAGTGTAGTTCACAATATTTCCATTGGCCATGGCACCGTTTGGCACAATAATCAATTTGTTTTCAGGGGAAACCAATTTTGTAGTAAAGATTTCGATTTCTTTTACTACCCCGAGTTCCCCTTGGGCCTCAATCAAGTCTCCAATGCGATAGGGCTTGAAAATCATAATCAAAACCCCTCCCGCAAAATTGGAAAGGGAACCTTGAAGGGCCAGTCCAACGGCCAAACCGGCCGCTGCGATCACCGCGGCAAAGGTGGTAACATCAACACCGAGCTGGGAGATGACCAATAAGATCAAAAATACCTTTAACGTCCACGAAAGAAGGTTTAAAAGAAATTTTTGAAGTGATTCGTCATATTTGCTTTTGGCCATGACCTTTCGTAACGCTCCGATTATTTTTTTGACAATCCAAGAACCCACAATATAAATGAGAATGGCCGTAATCAACTTAGGTCCAAACTCCTTGGCCAAGTCCAAACCATAATTTATCCACTCCTGTGCTTTTTCCATATTATTTTCGTTTTGTTAGTGTTACTTCTAAAATGAGACACTAATATAACAAGGAAGTCACCTATCTCCATGAAGAAAGGGTGAATTCAAGACATAAAAAAATCCCGATTCCTAAGGAACCGGGATTTTGGTTATATGATCTTTTTGAAAAGCTAGCCTTTTAAGAATTTCCCTATTTCACCCAAGCCTTCCCCTTTGTAGTCAGACTTTTGAATGGCCTGCATGATCTGCATGATGTGGGAAGGATTCATGTTTTTTCCCAAAACCCGAACCAAAGCGAATCCTTGTTCCTTACTATCCCCATAAATAATGACTTCGTCAATGGCATCATCTTCCCCCAAATACTTGATGACCCCTTTACCATACGAGGAATTGATTTTCATGAGTTCTATAAAGTCCTCATTTTTCAATATTTCCTTCACCTTGGCCTTTTCCAATTTATATTCGGTTACATTCTCACTGGTCTTCTTAAAGGCCAATAAGTTGAACTTTCGCAACGATTCAATCGCTTCTTTCTGAACATCCGTTAGCTCTACCTCATCCATGTTAAGAATGCTCGCTGGAATATCCAACGAAATGAAATTGGGGTTTTCCTTGTTGTCCACATAATACTCCTGTAGACTTTGTTGACTGGCGCATGATGCCAGAAAAACAGTGATAATGACTGATAATCCCTTTAAAATATTTTTCATTGCTTTTTATATTAAACCTTTGCCCAATTAGTCTCTTAAATGCACCCCTATTCCCAATCAGTTATTTGAGAACAACAGTTCTTTTGGCAAATCCAACCTTTCAACCAATGCCGATACGTTCTCCATGGTAATATTTGTGCCACTCAGTTGAACGAAAACGGCATTAAACCTTTTATTTTTCCAAAAAAACTTGGTCCTATTCGTTTCCTCTGAAAACATCAACAGTTCGTTCACATTCTTGTTTTCCTTATCATATTTTTTAAAGAACTGACGTCCAGATCGATTATGGGTCAAGGTAAAACTATTTTGGTGAACATAATCATCAACCGACGCCCTTAAAGCTACTGAAATATCCTCATCACTTGTGGCAAAAACCCGTATTGAATCAATATTATCAATGGCACTAATGAACTTCAAATCCTTGGAATTGGATGTATCAAGACCAACCTTTGCCATGATTTCAAAAAGTGGTTTGTTCAAAATTACACTTGATACCTCTTCATGTTTTTCAAAGGAGTTAAGTGTGGTCTGAGCCATTAATTGACAACCAAACAAGAGCGTCAAACTACATAAGAAGGTCAACCTATTCATTTCGTTGTCACTTACTTTTTATCGACTTTTTTTAATTCTTTGGGAAGGTTCATTTTGTTCACCAAGGAACCTATTTTAGTTAAATCAATATCGCCGGTCATGGTGACCAAAACCGTTTCGAAATCCGGTTTGCCGGACTTTTTATCCATGTCCGTAACCAACATGACCATTTCGCTTACGTGATCACTGTCTTTGCCCTCCATCACATAAAAGTTCACTTCAGATCCATCATCCTTGACCTTCATCAAACTTTCCATTTTTGATGATTTGATGTACCCTTTCGCAGTAGCCTTCATTTTTTGTGAAGCCGCTTTATCATCAGAGACAAACACCTTTATCTCTTTTATGCTTTTCGCTAAGTCAAGGAATTCTTGGGTCTCTTCATCTGCGTCATCAATGGACATGTTGGCAACAATACCCAACATCCCCTTGCTTATGGTCACCGTTCCAATATTCTCTGAATCTTCCAATTGGTCAAATGCTGATTGGCCACTGACCAAAACAGGGAATAGGCAAATAAAAACTAGAAGTGCTTTGATTTTATTTTTCATGTTCTTTTGTTGATTGATGATTGAAATGGGCTGGCAGTCATTTCCACCAACCCATTTACATATTGATTATTGTCCTTTTTTACCTGCTTTGTTCAACTCTTCGGGGAGGTTCATTTTATTGGTCAACGAACTGATTTTATTTAGGTCAATATCACCAGTTAACGAAAGGAGCACGGTCTCAAATTTACGCTGGTCGCCATTGACCTCAACCTCAACATCCTTTATTCCGGTCACGAACATGAGCAGTTCACTTACATGATCACTGTCCTTCCCTTCTTTGATATAAAACTTCACATTAGTATCATCATCTTTGATACGCATCAACTCTTCAAGTTTTGACGATTTAAGGTATTTGCCCACCGTAGCCTTCATATCGGCACCAATGGATTCATTATCCGTAGTAAATACCTTTAGACTGCGAACGCTGGTGGCAATATCCATGAAGTCTTGGGCTTCTGGATCATCGGTTTCAATATCCATTTTGGCCAATAGTTCAAAAGCCTTTTTTGAAACGATTACCGATGTAACATCATCCAAATCTTCATACTTATCAAATAGTGATTGTGAGAACCCTGATACGGGCAGTACGGCAATCATTAGAATTAAAATATACTTTTTCATGTTTTTAAATTTTTAAACTCTTCGTTTTCTGTTTTTAATTTTGATTAAACACCTTAGACTTTGCAACCGCAAACTCATTCAGTTGGGCAACATGTTCCCTACCCTTCCCAAAGTTCTCAGCCAATAGGTTTAAGGCCTTTTTGGTTTCTTGGTAGGCAAACTCTGCCTCTTTTCTTTCTTGGTACGCCTGATATTGATCAGGGCCAAAATAGATGCCAAAAGCCAATACAACCGCCGCAGCAATGGAAATCCACCCATAGTTGATCTTCTTTCCGGTGTTTAGTGGAACCTGCTTCGTAAATTGTTCTTTTTTGGCCATGGAAAAATAGTTGAACATGGGTCTGTATTGTTCCAAGTGGGCAGCAACCTGCTCTTTGGCAAAATAGTCCCTTAGTTCCTTCTCTTCGGCAACTGTAGTAGCTGCTTCAAAGTACTTCTCCAAAAGTTTTTCTATGGTTTTATCCAATTCCATAACTATGTTTTTGTTGCAATTTTTCTCGTACACTTTTTCTTGCCCTGGATAGGGTTACCCTTACCGCTGTTGGCTTCATGTCCAGCATTTGGGCTATTTCATCATAATCGTAATCCTCTACATCCCTCAGCTGTAACACCATTTTTTGTTGTTCTGGCAATTCTTCCATAATTTTTTCAACCCAGCTTACGCTGTCCTCCGTTTCCAATTGACGCTGAACGGAAACGGATTCATCTTTGTAATTGCTATGAACCAATTTCAAGTTGCCCGCTTGTTTTGATTTTAACCGATCCAAGCAAAAATTCTTGGTCATCGTCATCGCAAAGGCTTCCACGCTTTTATACTGTTCCATGGACTCGTTCTTTGCCCACAGTTTCAAGAGAATTTCTTGCGTCGCATCCTCCGCTTCTTCCCTGGAGACCAGTAGTCGCTTGGCCATTCGATACAGTTTATCCTTAAAGGGCATTACCAGCGCTACGAACTCTTTTTGTTGCATTTGGTGGTTGATTTTTTGTAACCTTTTTATCGACTTACACTTTCATGACGACGTACAACGAATTTTGTTACAAATTCATTTTTATTTTTTAGGAATGTAAGTAATTTAGGGTTTTGGTCACTAAAGTTGTTATATGGTTACGGAAATAGTTCGTATGACTCTGGAACGATTATTGCCTTAAGTAAGAAAAAATTGCAATGAAAAAGTTACTCCTTATCCCTCTAATTGGTTTGCTGCTGTTTTCCTGTAGCGACGACGACGATGGAATACAAAACGTTGATACCCCAGACCCTACCACAAATGATGTTGTAGTCCAAAATTTTATGTGGCAGGCGATGAACCTATGGTATTTTTGGCAAGAAGAAGTTCCCGATTTGGCAGATGACCGATTTTCCACCGATCAAGAGTACACTGAGTTTCTTCAAGACGAAAGCGATCCAGAAACCTTTTTACAAGATCTATTGTTTCAGGAAGACCGGTTTACCTTTTGGAATGAAGATTTTGAAGTACTATTAAATTCCCTTTCAGGGATTTCAAAGAGCAACGGATTGCAAGGATTTAATGTTGACCTGACGGCTGACGGAAATGACGAAAATAGATTCTATTTTATCCGTAACGTAGTGCCCGGTTCAGATGCTGAGGCAAAAGGCATAAAACGAGGCGATGTATTTTGGGGGGTAGATGGAGTTCAATTCACATCAAGTAACTTTTCAAATCTTCTGGCTCCAGATACGTACACACTAAATTTTGGACGCTTGGATGTCGAAAATAGATTGGTGGAAAGAACAGATGATGTGGTCACAGTCATTAAAAGGGAAGGTTTCCAAGAAAATCCTATACGTCTTACCAAGACGATTGATGTTAACGGACAAAAAATTGGGTATTTAATGTTTCGCCAATTCAATCGGAACTTTGACAAAGAACTCAATGCAGTTTTTGGACAATTCAAATCGGAAGGGGTAACCGATTTAGTATTGGATATGCGTTATAACGGAGGTGGTTCGGTGAATACTTCACGGCTTTTGGCCAGTATGATCTACGGTACCAATACAAGTGAGCTTTATATTAGACAGCGTTGGAACAGTAAAATTCAACCACAGATAAGTGAAGCAAACCTGAACGATTTTTTTGCTGATGAAGTCCGTATTCCTGATCCCAATGATCCGGAAAGAACCATAAGCGAGCCATTGAATTCCCTAAATCTTAGTAGAGTTTTTGTTTTAGGTACCTCAAGTACGGCTTCAGCAAGTGAATTACTAATGAATGGTCTCGACCCCTATATAGAGGTTATACACATTGGAACTACCACGAGAGGAAAGAACGAATTTTCCATTTCCTTGGTGGATAACCCTGATAACAGTTTTGTTTACTCCTCGAGCACAGAGGACGGTATCAATCCAGAAAACCTTTGGATTATTCAACCATTGGTCGGTAGGAATGAAAACTCAGTGGGCTTTTTTGATTACACCGCAGGGTTTCCGCCAGATATAGAGTTGGTTGAAGATGTCTTCAATTTAGGAAGCTTTGGGGAACTTGATGAACCCATGTTGGCAAGGGCCATTGATGCCATACTTGGGATTCCAAGCAAAAGAACCTCAAAGCCTTTCTCTGATCCAAAAGGTTTGGAAAGGGTTGAATTCGATGTACCACAAAGCGATTTGATGATTCTGGATAAACCTATTCATTTAGGTCCACAATAGGATAATTTGCCGAAATAGCTCCAAACCCATGCAATACTAGGCATCGAACGTATCTAATCCCTTTTTGGATATAAGTCACAAAACCAAAATCCATAGTCGGATTTCGCTTTTCCGTCATTTCCCTTGGGCTCAGGATAGGTCTTGTACACCAGTTCGCCTTTTATGTATGGTACTGGATGTTGAAATATGGGACCATCAAAACAAAAAGTATGAAATTCCCCATTTTCCCCACAAGGATCTACATGAGAAGGCAAATCCTCCAAAAACGAATGATTCACTAAACGACCACAAAACGATTTATCCAATACTTCAGCGTTTACACAAATCACTACCGCCTTGAATCCTTCTTCAACAAAGCGCAACATCAAGGTACGGGTATCTTGCTTCCACAATGGAAAACGCACTTCAAATCCTAGGGGAATTAGCATATTTTCCCTGTAAGTCTTTAAATCTTCCAAAAAGATATCCCCGAAATACGTGGTGATAAAACCTTTTGTTTTCAACGCCCGCAATTCCGCATCCATTAGTTTCCCGTAGTCTTCCATCGAAGGGTTATCAGGCAGCGCTATAAGTTGCAATGGTATCCCTAAGGCTTTTGCCTGTGCTTCCAGAAGGTTCCTGTTAAGACCATGCATGGTTACCCTTTGATATGTTGAACTTATCGTTGTTACTAAAAGGTCTACATTGGTATTTTGTGATTGTAAAACGTGAAGGGCCAATGCGGAATCCTTTCCACTGCTCCAATTAAAGAATGCCTTATGTTCCATGGTTCACTTTCCAATCTTTTATAATCTCGTGTAAGAGAGGTAATCCCTCCAATAGGGCTGCTGGACCTGGCTGTAGAATAATTTCAGATGTAATCTCATAAATAGCATTGGTTTTTACCGCTGAAATTTTTTCCCAATGGGTCCGTGCAACCATTTTTTCCTTTTTAAATGCTTTTCCACACCAAGACGCTAAGATAATATCGGGGTTTCTCTGCACTACTTCCCCATCATCTTCAATGATACGCTCTTTGGCCAATGCACCCCGCTTTTCCTTAAAAATATCCTCACCTCCAGCAATTTCAATAAGTTCGCCAACCCATTGGATACCGGTAATCAAAGGGTCATACCATTCCTCAAAATAGACTTTCGGGCGCATCGACCAGCTGGCGGTTTCCTGCTTTGTTCGATGGATCTCTTTCTCCATTCCGTGGACTAAGGCCATCGCCTCCTTTCTTTTACCTACCAGAGCACCCAATTGCACCATCATTTCAAAAATACCTTGAACACTCCTATGGTTATTCACCCAAACAGTAACACCCCTTTCAATAAGCTGTTTGGCTATCGAAGCCTGGATATCGGAAAAACCAATGACCAAATCGGGTTGTAAATCAAGAATTTCATCAATTTTAGCATCTAAAAAGGTGGAGACCTTTGGTTTTTCCTTCCTGGCCCTTTTTGGTCGAACCGTAAAACCGGAAATACCCACAATTCGCTCTTCCTCGCCCAAAAGGTACAGGGTCTCCGTGGTCTCTTCGGTCAGGCAGATAATGCGTTTTGGACCATAATCCATGCTCAATTTCTATTTGCATTACTCGTTCAAAAATAAAACCTCCTCCAATTATTTCATCTGGGAGGAGGTTTTCCACATTATTTAATTCCTAAAATAAAGGGTTTAAAACTCAAAATTCCCATTAAAATAAACACCTCCAGGGATAATCGATACTTCAATGGATTGCAATATGGAGTTTGTAGAAAGGTCATATACTTCCAATGAACCGTTGCTCTGAAAATCCTTGGCATCCACCCCGTATAACCTTCCATCATTTACGGTCATGTCATAAAAAGTGACGCCCATAATTTCCGCATTTGTTGGTAAGGAACTATCGGAAACATCCATTTTAAAGACATTGCCATCCAACAGGTAATAAAGGGAATTGTCATCAACCGAAAGATAGTTGGGATGCTGGGTTTGTGTGAACTCAAAGGTGTCTTCCACGGTGTTGGTGGTCACATTGATTTTATCCAATTGACCTGCAGTTTCATTTCCCGTGAAGGCGGGATTTCCACCAGAAAGCACCCATAACTCATTATTGCTCAATTGCATGGAATTCGGTCTATCCGCAACGGTAATAGGTGTTCCAACCATATTTGATGAGGCGTCAATGACCGATATAATGTTATTTTGGTTAAAGCCACCTTGATGGGCGACATACAACGTACCCTCATTGTTCAGAATCCACTCGGGCCCTTCAGGAACAGCAATGGTAGACTCCACGGTTAGGTTTTCCAAATCGATTACCGCTACAAAATCGTCATCAGAATTAAAACCATCACCCCAATTGGTTACATACCCCTTGCCATTGGCAAAGGTGATATACCTTGGGTTAAGAAGTCCAGTATCCACAGTCCCTATGGATTCAAAGGTGTAGCGATTGACCACTTCCACGGTTTGGGAATTATTGACAACGATATAGGCCAAATTTCCATCAAATGCCATACTTTGGGCCGTATCTCCCCAGGAATCTACTTCATTAACCGACTTATAAATTTCATTTTGTACCTCACTTAAGTCTTCCGAAACAAAGGAAACAGAGGCATTTCCCTGTGTGAAATTGCCTTCATGTACCACCAGAATGCCATTTTCAAAGGCAAAGGAATCATTGTCCGTCAAGGTAAGTGTTACAGCGTTATTGGAACCAATAAAGTCCGAACCGCCATCCACTGAAGTCAAGGTAATGGTGATTTCCTCATTGGCCTCAACTTCATCGTCATCGGTCAATACAAGATTCTGAGTTACCGAACTTTCACCCGTCGCCAAGGTTAAACTCCCTGGGAGCGCAGTATAATCTTCCCCAGCAGTGGCCGAACCGGAAACCTCATAGGCCAAGGTCACATCAGTGGCAAATGTTTCGGTTGAGCTGAAAGTTACGGTCACCGTGCCATCCCCTTCACTAAAGGTGTCTTGCGTTATTGAAACACTTACACCGGGTACTTCCGGTTGGTCATCGTCATCACTACAGGCTACAAAAAGTAATCCGGTCAAAATCGTTGTTAAAAAAAATCGAGTGTTCTTCATTTTAAAAATTTAATAGGAATTGTGTTTGTATATTTCTATTGGGCATTGGTCGCAATGCGATATTCTCGTAGTAGGTATTAAATATATTGTTTAGGGTCAAACCAAGTCTACATTGTAGTTTACCGTCGGTTTTGATGTTGTAAGTAATTCCAGCATTCGCCACCTGGTAGCCTTCCAATTCCCCACCGATAATTCGCACAGCTCCATTGTACAAGTGCTGGTAAAAGGTGGAGAAATCACCTAAGCGATAGGCCAAGGAAGCATTGCCCCTGTGAAAAGGCACATATATCAATTGCTCCCCCGTTTCCTTATCCTCAGAAACGGTATAGGCATAGTTGGTCCTGACGTCAATTTCCTGTGTTTTTCCGATTGCCCGTTTAAAACCAAGCTCTACTTCCACACCATAAATTTGGACGTCATCCACATTTACAGGGGACCAGATTCCAGAGGTGTTGGGCAACCAACGAATCATATCCTCTGTGGCGATATAATAGCTGTTGAGCCTTATGGTTAAGGGATTCCACTTGATTTGATGTCCTAGATCTACCTGATACGATTGCTCCGGCCGTAAATCCAAATTACCTCCCGGTTGCCAATACAGGTCATTGAAGGTGGGCAACCTAAAGTTCCGGGAAGCGTTTAATTGCAGTTGATACACCTTGCCGAAATCATAGCTCCCATCCATGGAAAATACCACAGGGCTTGAAAAATCAGATGAAACGTCCTGTCGTAGACTCAAGTTATACCTGAGCTTATCGGAAAACTTATGTTTAAGCAATGCGGTGATGGCCAGATCGTTGCGTTGTGGTGAGCCAAAATTGCTTCCTGTACCTGAGAAATTGTTGTACTCCAAAAAGGAGTTCAATCGAAGCGCATTGGAAAGTTCAACATCCAGCGAATACCTTGCAAGTAGGTTGGTCACCCTTCCTTCGGAGAAAAATTCCGAATCCTTGTTCTCAAAATATTTAAAAACATCGTATAGATGTGCTGCCTTTATCTTGTGCGTCACCTTGCTGCCCAGTTTTGCCCACTCCAACTGTGTGCGGTGCTGGTTGTCCTTATAGCGACTACGGCCGGGAGCAACAAGGGTTCCCGAAAGATTCCGATCCCCAACAAAGCTTTGGTGGTATAATCGTAGTACTTGTTCCTCACTCAACAGATAACCTGCATTAAAATTGATGTTCAGATGCTCAAATTCACCATTGGAATTTCGTTCATCCGTTTCCAGATAAACATAATCGTTATCAGAACTGTTATAGTTGACCCCAAAACTGGAGGACCATTTTCCCGTACCAAAGCTATTGTTGTAATTCACACTCCGGGTGTCAAAACTGCCATACCCTGTAACTACTTGATGTTCAAAGTGTTTTTCAAACTTCAAATCGTTGTTGAGATGAACTGTTCCGCCAATGGCGCCGGTACCGAATTGCACACTGCCCCCACCACTGCGTATGGCAACCGAACTGTAGTTTAATGGATTGACCGTATTGAAATCTACCTGACCATTTAACTGGGAATTGATGTTGATTCCATTCCAAATGACCGCGGTATGGGAGGCATTGGTACCACGAAAGGCAGGGGAGGACACCATTCCCAGTCCGTTTTCCTTGAAGTAAATGTTACTGTTAAAATTCAACAGGGAGGTCATAAAGATACCATTTCGCTGTAGGGTACTATCCCTTACTTCTGTAACCTTATGCCCATCGGCATAGCGCCTAACACGGGTATCGGACACCACCACCTCTTCCAAGTTTTGGATAGGCAATTCCTGTGCATCAAGTGCACTAAAAGGGGAAATATACCCTAATGCTAATAGAAGGTATCTTGTTCTCATAACCGTAAACCCTTATCCCGAAGGTTTTAAGCTTTTGTTGAACTCGGCAGGTCTCCTGACTCACGTCTTACGCTCTACCTTCCCATCCATCTAATTCGGACAGTGGTTATGAAGTTGAGGTAAGCATCCACCTAAGGTGGACTAAAGTATACAGTTGCGGGAACAGCTCCGGATTCTCACCGGATTCCCTTTTAATTCAACAGAAACGCTCTGCTGAAACCTAAATTCAAGGGTGAAAGTAGTGATTTTAAGTCAAAATACTACTTTTGAAGGTATGATTGTACGCAAAATATCCCCGCTCGCTTTACTGGTTTTTGTTCTCTGTCTTTCATGCAAAGAGGATACTTCAAAGATTTCGGGAAGCCCTGAATCAGTTAAAAATTCAGACGTCATTGAGGTCAAATACGCCAAAAGCTTTTCCATTGAGCACTATGGTGATCATTCTGTTATTCAGGTAAATCGCCCTTGGCCCGGAGCTACAAAACCCTTGAATTATATCGTTGTCCCAAAGGAAAAATTGACCGCAATGACATTTCCAAGTAATGAATATGACGCTGTCATAACAACACCGATCAAGTCGTTGGTTGTCACTTCAACTACCCATATCCCCGCTTTGGAAAGTTTGAATGCCTTGGATAAGCTTGTCGGGTTTCCCGATACCAAATACATCTCCTCCATGCCTGCAAGGGATTTAATTGCAAAGGGGAAAATCAGGGAATTGGGAAACAATGAAAGTTTGAATACGGAAATGGTAATGGAACTGCGCCCAGATGTTATCGTGGGATTTGGAATTGACGATCAAAACAGTCCCTATGAAATCTTCCAAAAGGCAAATATCCCAGTAGTTTACAATGGGGATTGGACCGAGGAAACTCCTATGGGAAAAGCGGAGTGGATCAAGTTCTTTGGGGTTCTGTTCAATAGGGAAAAAGAGGCTGATAGCATATTCCGAGAAATTGAGACCTCCTATTTCAGCGTCAAAGAATTGGCTAAAAAGGCCAAGATCGAGCCAAGGGTCTTAAGTGGTGCTTTGTATAAGGATATCTGGTACCTACCAGCCGGGGATAGTTGGGCGGCACAATTTATCAGTGATGCCAATGCCGATTATTTATATAAGGATACTGAAGGAACCGGAAGCCTATCCCTAGGTTTGGAAAGTGTTCTGGAGAAAGCCCCCCTTGCGGATTACTGGGTGGCTCCTTCACGATTCACTAGCTATAAAGAGATGGAACAGGCCAATACCCACTATCAAGAGTTTAAACCGTTTAAAGAAAAGAACGTTTACACTTTTGCGGCCACTAAGGGCGCTACCGGAGGTCTTTTGTACTATGAACTGGCGCCCCAACGCCCCGATTTGGTATTAAAAGACTTGGTACATATTTTCCATCCAGAACTCTTACCTGATCATAACCCCTATTTTTTCACGCCTTTGCAATGAAAAACTATAGGTTCCGATTCTTGGGGTTACTGTTGATTCTTTTGGCCGTTTGGCTATTAAATATCAGTTTGGGCTCCGTTACAATTCCTTTTACGGCCACGTTGTCGGCCCTTTTTGGTCAATCCGTGGAGCATACTTCCTGGGAATATATCATCTACAACTATCGCCTTCCCAAAGCAATTACGGCCATTCTTGTTGGAGGGGGGTTGGCACTCAGTGGATTGTTAATGCAAACCTTGTTTAGAAATCCATTGGCCGGACCCTTTGTTTTGGGCATCAGTTCGGGGGCAAGTCTTGGAGCAGCCATTCTATTGATGGGTTCCACCCTATTGGGAGGGTTCCTGTTTTCCGATTTTTCGTTGGTCATCGCGGCCAGTATAGGTAGTTTTTTGGTGTTATTGGTGGTACTGTTGGTCGCCAACCGCATACGGGATACCATGGCTTTACTTATCATCGGTTTGATGTTTGGAAGTATTACCTCGGCCATAGTAAGTGTGCTGGCCTATTTTTCCAGTGCGGAACAATTGCAACGTTTCATTTTTTGGTCCTATGGAAGTGTTGGCCATCTTTCCTGGAACCAAAATTGGATGCTAGGAGGTATTGTACTTCTTGGTACCATCCTAAGCATTTTGTCCATTAAATCGCTCAATGCATTCCTTTTGGGTGAAAATTACGCCCAAAGCCTTGGGGTTAACCTCAAAAGGTCCAGATTGACCATTATCATAGCTACTGGCATGTTAGCGGGCAGCATTACGGCCTTTGCCGGCCCGATTGCCTTTGTAGGACTTGCCGTGCCCCATTTAACCCGGCAAATATTCAATACCATGGAGCATAGGACCTTAGTGCCAGCGGTATTTTTATATGGAGCCATTTTAATGCTGTTTTGTGATACCATTGCCCAATTGCCCTCCTCTGCCAAGGTATTGCCCATCAACGCCATTACTTCCCTAGTAGGGGCTCCTGTGGTGATTTGGTTGTTGGTGCGAAAACGAAAAATGTTGTTCTAATGCAGAAAGAAGTGGTAATCGCAAAAAACTTGGCCGTTGGTTATAAAAGTAAAAAAGTAGCCCGGAACATTGATTTTGTGTTGCAACAAGGGGAGTTCTGTGCCATTGTTGGCGTCAACGGCATTGGAAAATCCACCTTGTTGAGAACCCTCGCCAGCCTTCAACCGTGCTTGGAAGGTAAAATTACAATCAACCAAATCGCTTTAAAAGCATATTCCTTTTCCAAACTGGCCCAAAAAATCGCCTTGGTCCTCACCGAACCCGTGGCCACTAAAAATTTAACCGTTCGGGAGCTGGTTGCTTTGGGAAGGCAGCCGTATACCAATTGGTTGGGCAACCTGTCCGAACCGGATAAATCACAGATTGCATTGAGTTTGAAAACCTTTCAGTTGGAATCCCTACAATCCCGAAAATGCTTTGAACTGAGCGATGGTCAACTGCAGCGCGTCCTCATTGCCAAAGCCATGGCCCAGGATACCTCCATCATTTTATTGGATGAGCCGACCACCCATTTGGACCTCTCCCATAAGGTCCAGATATTCAAACTACTTCAAAAGCTGGCCCACGAACACAAAAAAACCATCCTATTTACCACCCATGAAATTGATTTGGCCATTCAATTGTGTGACAAAATGCTGATTTTGAATGGAGCTGATAATCCGTTTGGAGAACCTTGTGAATTGATTGAAAAAGGGTGTTTCTCCAACCTATTTCCATCTGAAATGGTAACGTTTGATGTAAAAACGGGTTCTTTTAGAGTAAAAAAGTAATCCACAATGTCATTTTGGACCAAACCTATGGTGAGTGTGGGAAATCCCAACTAGATTCCGCTCCTCTTCGGTCTATGGGAATAACTTTAGTACTATCTTTATCCTTACAATATACCCTATGAGTAGTGAATTAATTTATCTCCTTGTTGGAATCATAGTCCTAGTTTTAGGAGGGGTACTGGGCATGTACATCCAAAAACTAAAGACAAAATCCAATGAGGGGGTTTGGGTGGAAAGGGAGCAACAACTCCATCAATCCATAACCTCCTTGAATGAAAAACTTGTTGCGGAAAATGACGAAAAACGACAGATTCAGAATGAAAAAGAAAAGCTCAGCAATCAAGTCGTAAGGTACCAGGCCGATTTAGAAAACCTACAACGCATCAATGTAGAGCAAAAGGAAGAAGTAGAAAAGTTACAGGAAAAATTTACCAAGGAGTTTGAGAACCTGGCCAACAAAATATTAGAGGAAAAAAGCGAAAAATTTACCAAACAAAACAGGGTAAACATTGAGAATATACTAACACCCCTTGACAAAAAAATCAAAGAGTTTGAAAAGAAGGTCGAGGAAAACCAAAAACAGAGTTTTGGAATCAATGCGGCTTTAAAGGAACAACTTCGATTACTACAGGAACAGAACCTTAAAATCACCCAAGAAGCGGAAAATCTTACCAAAGCCCTGAAAGGGGACAGCAAAATGCAAGGGAATTGGGGAGAATTGGTATTGGAGCGGGTCCTCGAAAAGTCAGGATTGGAAAAAGATAGGGAATATAGTGTGCAACAAAGCTTTAAATTGGAAGATGGGTCCAGGGTGATGCCTGATGTTATCATTAACCTCCCAGATGGTAAAAAAATGGTAGTGGATTCAAAGGTTTCGCTTACCGATTATGAGCGCTATACCAACTCCAACGAAGACGATAAATCGAAATTTCTAAAGGACCATATCAACTCCCTCCGAAAACACGTGGAACAACTTTCCGCAAAAAAGTATGAGGATTTATATGAGATGGAAAGCCCAGATTTTGTCTTGATGTTTGTGCCCATTGAACCCGCTTTTGCCATTGCCATCAATGAGGATACTACCATTTACAACAAAGCTTTTGAACAAAATATCGTTATTGTCACCCCTTCTACCCTATTGGCCACTTTACGCACTATTGATACCATGTGGAACAATGAAAAACAGCAAAAAAATGCTATTGAAATCGCACGTCAGGCAGGCGCATTGTACGATAAATTTGAAGGCTTTGTTACGGATTTGACCCGAGTAGGTAAAAAAATGGACGAAGCCAAAAATGAATATCGAGGAGCCATGAACAAATTGGTGGAAGGACGTGGAAATATCGTCACCAGTATTGAACGATTGAAAAAAATGGGGGCGAAAGCTAAAAAATCCATCCCCGAACCCATCTTGAAACGTGCGGAGGAAGATGCTTTGGATGACCATGAGTCAAGCTTTGAACAAAGCGAAGAACAACCCAAATTGAACCTATAAAGAGCGCTACCATATCATTTTTGATTAGGAGTCGATATACGAAATGCTTTTACTGATGTCGCGTATGAAAAGTCTTCCAATTTAGCCGATGAAAAAGTTTAAAACTGCTAAGGAATCCCGGGTTTCCATCACCGAACTGATGTTGCCCCAACACTCCAACTTTGGAGGGAAAGTCCATGGAGGCTACATTTTGAGCTTAATGGACCAAATTGCTTTTGCCTGTGCCAGCAAGCATTCTCAAACCTATTGTGTCACCGCATCGGTAAATCGAGTGGATTTTTTGAATCCAATCGAAGTCGGGGAATTGGTGACCCTAAAGGCCAGCATCAACTACACGGGCCGTACCAGTATGGTGGTCGGGGTTCGCGTGGAAGCGGAAAAAGTGACTTCAGGGGAAAAAAGGCATTGCAACTCCTCTTATTTTACCATGGTAGCCAAAGATGAAAGGGGCAAAAACATCAAGGTTCCTGGACTTTTGTTGACCAATAAAGAGGAATTGCGTCGGTTTGCGCGCAGCGTGGAACGAAAAATGGCCGTATACAAAAGGGACACCAAATACCACAACAAGACATTCAAGGTCAATGAATATCTGGAACTTCTAGAAGGGGAAAATGTACAATTGGAATTGGATTAACAATAGTTGGTTTTGCCCATGTCCTTTAATCCCCAATCCTGCATGGTATCGATTACGGGCAAAAGGGTTTTCCCATAGTCCGAAATTCCATATTCGACTCTAGGTGGCACTTCGGCATAGACCCTTCTATTCAAAATACCATCAGCTTCCAACTCCCGCAATTGATTGACCAACATTTGTTTGCTGATATCCGGAATGGCCCTTTTGAGCATTGAAAATCGGTTGCAATCCTTTCGAATCAAAAATAGAATGACCGGCTTCCACTTCCCTCCTATTTTATTCAGACAATGTGTTACGGGACATCCATTCGGATTAAAATCCTTTGTTTTCCTTGTTATACCCAATAGTCTATTTTTTTATACTATCACCAAAAATAATGACTAGTCGTATTTCAAAGACAATAATAGGACTTTTGCGTTATAAAATTCATTGAACATGAAAAAAACCGTACTGGCCCTTGTCTTGACCCTAGTTGTCACGGGCCTTCAACCTTTAACATCACAACACATGAAATCAATACGGGAAAAAGCAAAATGGATGGTCCAAGAACCAAAAACCTTGGAAGAAGTCAAGGCATATGCCTTAGGGGAGTGGAAAAGTATTTCCGTGGAACTTAGACCTACCGAGGACAGGACCGGGAGCGGTACCATTCAACCTACCTACTTGCGAAGGCACTTTACATACCTGGAGGATAACACCTTTATTGGTACCATTACCCTGTATGGAGATAACTACGGACAGATGCCCCTAATGGAGTTTGAATTCAAGGGAGATTTGGTCTGGGGGGAAGCCCATCCCATAGTAGATGGTGCATGGAAGATTGACTACGTGCTCAATAAAGGATTTGCAGTTACCCCACTACATGATCAATCTGCCCAATTGCTTAATGCCGGGTTGCCGGAAGGCATGTCTCCCTTTGAAGCCAATATCAAAAAAGACATTTTAGGAAAGGCGTTTCCCATGTTTCATATTATGGAAGGGCAAATTGTTTCGGATTACGACCTCATCTATTTCAAGAACCGGCTGTTGTTCATGGGCGCCAAACATGTAGATGGAACCCCTTTTGATAAAGTTGAGAATCGACCCCATCAACTACAGATTCCGCTGGAAAAAGTATTCTAACCATGAAAACAAGAGTTGATTACGCTATACAACTTCCCTTTTGGTGGTTTATCCTACCCGCTTATTTGACCCTATGGACTGTGGGTTTCAGTCTCTACAGTTTGGTTGACGGTAATGGAATGATGCAGGTCTTTGGTATTGATACCGGAGGGGCCAGCGACTTTATAATGTTGAATTCTTCAGGAAGATATATCGCTTTAGCGGTAGCAATGCTTTTGGGTATCTGGATTTTTAGAACCTGTAGGGCCATATTGGTCGCACTTTTAGCCCGATTGGCCATGGATATTTTGGATTTGGTAGCTGGGCTGCAAACCCAAGTGATTTCCGATGCAACCGGCGTGGTGCAGTCTTTTCTCATGTTTTTACTACCGAATCTTATATCCATTTTCCTACTGATGCGGTTTTACAACAAACAGACCAAACCCTAAAAGTTACCGGTAGTAACACAAACTGCATTTGTTTTTTGATTGATGTACGTAAGGCCCCTTCGTCTATGGAGGGGTTTTATAGATTGGAAGCTGCCTCCTTATCCAAGTACCAAGTCAGTTTTCCTGAATCAGGATTCACCATGGAAGCAGGATATTTTTCAAACCCTCTTTTTCTGTTATGGATTTCATCCACCTTGTCCGCCTTCCCCGTTCCAGTGACCAAAAAAGCCACTTCCTTTGCGGTATTGATGACCTTTCCATTAATGGAAACCCGTTTCTGACCGGAATCAGGGTGCGTAGCCACGACACAATGGTCTTCTGAATGCCAAAGCTCAATTTCATGTGGAAAAATAGAAGCGGTGTGACCATCGTCCCCCATGCCTAAAATGACCAAATCAAATTGAGGAGTACCCGCTACCCTATCCAAATTGATTTCCAACAAATTGGCATACCGCATCGCTTCCCTCGTGGGATCCGCCTCCCCTAACATTCGATGAATATTGTCCTCGGGAACTTCAATTTTTGAAAATAGGTGCTCAACGGTCATTTTGTAATTGCTCTGTTCATCGGTGGGTGGTACACAACGCTCATCCCCCCAGTAAAAATGAATCTTTGACCATTCAACGGTATTTCCATACTCAGCCGCCAATACATCAAAAATGAGTTTTGGGGTGCTCCCACCGGATAAGGCTACATGAAAAAGTTCCTTACCCTTTACTACATCAGCAAAATAGGCTGAAAATTGCTGGGCTACCTCTTGTTTGTCCTTAAATATTTTTACTTCCATATTAACAAATCACACAAAAACCAGGGTCATCCGTTAAATTGGCCCCAGGGTTCCGCCAAAAACCGATTCCTTCTATCAACTCGTCTGCATTTTCAGGTCCCCACACCCCGGAAGCATAGCCGTACATTCTAACATCCTTACCGGTAGCCCAATAGTCCAAAATAGGATCGACAAACTCCCATGCCGCCTCAACCTCGTCCGCCCTAGCATATAAGGTGGCATCGCCTTGCATAGCATCCAACAACAAACGTTCATAAGCCTCCATCACGTGTGTCTCTGCCAAGCTTGAATAGGAAAAATCCAAATTGGCTCGCTCTACTTTAAATCCCTGCCCCGGCACCTTTACACCGAATTTTATTAGGATACCTTCATCTGGTTGAATTCGAATCACCAGTTTATTGTCTTTGCTACTTAGACCGGCATCTTGAAATATTTCATGATGTGGTGTTTTAAAATGGATGACCGCTTCGGTGACCTTGGTCGGCATTCGCTTTGCCGTACGTACATAAAAGGGCACGTCCCGCCAACGCCAATTGTCCACAAAAAACTTAATGGCCGCATAGGTTTCAGTAGTTGAATTGGGGTCCACCCCATCCTCTTCGCGATATCCTTTTTGCTGTTTCCCATTGATGGTGGAAGCCATATACTGTGCCCGTATGGTGTTGTTGTGCAAGGTCTTCCCATCTGCCATGATTCGTAATGATTTAAGGGCTTTGACCTTTTCATTACGGATATCTTCCGGTGCATCTGTAATGGGGGGTTCCATAACTATTAAGGAGACTATTTGCAACAAATGGTTTTGGAACATATCCCGCAGTGCTCCCGACTTATCGTAATATCCCCCTCGCTTCTCCACGCCCACACTCTCTGCATTGGTTATTTCTACATGATGGATATAGTTTCTGTTCCAAAGGGGCTCAAAAATGCTATTGGCGAATCGAGTGACCAACAGATTTTGAACCGTTTCCTTACCCAAGTAATGATCGATGCGGTAAATCTGGTGTTCTTCAAAATACTGCTGTAGGCCAGAATTCAATTCCTTGGCGGTCTTTAGGCTATAGCCAAACGGTTTTTCCACAATGAGGCGTTTCCAACCATTGCTTTGCGCGCTTAGACCAGCATCCGCCAAATTCTTCGCAATGGTTTGATACAAGGTTGGCGGTGTGGATAGATAATAGATGATCTTACCAGAGGTGTTGTATTTGTTCTTTAAATCTTCAATACGCTTACGTAGCCTATCATAGGATATGTCGTAGGTTCCACCCAAATCCTCATAAAAAAATCGGTCCGAAAATTTTTCAATGTAATTATCCTTTAAATCCTCCAATCGATTCTTTAAATAATTGCTTTCCAGAACAACTCGGTTTCGAAATTCCTGATCTGTCATGTCACTGCGACTCGCCCCTAAAACCACAAAATTTTCAGGGAGTTGGCGGGCAAGAAAAAGATTGAAGAGCGCAGGTACCAGTTTACGGGCGGTTAAATCTCCAGAAGCTCCGAAAATGACAAGAATTTGATTTTCAGTTTTTTTCATTTTAGGCGGTCGCATAGGTTGAGCGTAACGAATATAACGTTTATTTTAGGTCTCGTTTTTAATAAATTGATTACTTAGCATTCGCTTAACGGATATAAAACCATTGTGATATGACAAACAATTATGATTTTGGCCTTGTAGGTCTGGGGGTAATGGGCAGGAATTTTATCTTAAACGTTGCAGACAATGGTTTTACAGCTTTTGGAAACGATTTGGATGAGGAAAAAGTAAGTGCTTTAATTGAGGAAGGTGATGATCCAAATAAAGTCAATGCCAGTACCGATGCCAAAACTTTTGTGGCCGCCCTAAGCGCCCCAAGAAAAATCATGTTACTGGTTCCGGCCGGAAAAATAGTGGATAGCGTTATTGAAAGCCTTTTGCCCTTATTGGATGAAGGTGATATTATCATTGATGGGGGCAATTCCTTCTTCACCGATACTGATCGGCGAGAAGCCTATTTAAAGGAAAAGGGTATCAACTTTTTTGGGGCAGGCGTCTCCGGAGGTGCCAAAGGTGCCCGATTGGGTCCCAGCATTATGCCGGGTGGTTCCAAAGATGCCTATCAGCACGTAAAACCCATTTTTGAGGCCGTTTCCGCTAAGTATAAAGGAGAACCCTGCGTAGCCTATCTGGGTCCAAAGTCGGCTGGCAACTACGTGAAAATGGTACACAACGGTATTGAATATGGATTAATGCAGTTGACTTCGGAGATTTATGACCTCCTCAAAAAAGCCGGAAAACTCACCAACGGGGAATTGCACAAGACATATGCAGAATGGAACCAAGGTCGATTACAATCGTTTTTGGTGGAAATTACCTCAGAAATCTTTGCTCAAAAGGACGATTTGACCGGTGGGGACTTGGTAGATATGATTTTGGATAAAGCCAAACAAAAGGGTACCGGAAAGTGGACCTCCCAAAATGCCATGGATTTGGGGATTCCCGTTCCCACCATAGACATTGCGGTGAGCATGCGCGAAATTTCAGCCTTGAAGGCAGAACGTACCAAAGCAGATGAACTTTATGATCGACCCATGCCGGAAGAAGTCATGAAATCCGCCCTTGTTGATAAAGGCGAACAAGCGCTCTATTTTGCCTTTATCATGACCTATGCCCAAGGGATGCATCAATTGGCCGATGCCAGCAAAGAATATGGCTATGAACTGGATTTGGGGGAAATTGCCAAAATATGGCGTGCGGGTTGCATCATTCGTGCGGCACTATTGGCAGATATCACCGAAGCCTATAAATCCGAACCCGGATTGCAAAATTTGCTCCTTTCCACATCCTTTGTTGAAAAAGTGAAGGGTACTGTGAATGCCGCTAGGGAATTGGTAAGTTATGGAGCCACAAACGGAATTCCGCTACCCGGACTTGCCAATGCGTTGACCTATTTTGATGCGTATACCTCACAACGATTGCCTTTGAACCTTATCCAGGCCCAGCGCGATTATTTTGGATCCCATACCTATGAGCGGACAGATAGGGAGGGTATTTTTCATACGGAGTGGCAAACTTGAATTAAGCAAGAGCTATGGCATACGATGAATTTATGGCTGATCGGATTCGGCAGCAGCTCAGGGAGTTCCAATCTCCTTTTGAAGAAAAGAAAATGATGGGCGGACTCTGTTTTATGGTGGATGGTAAAATGTGCTGTGGGACCCATATCGACAAGAAATTCAATAGTCCCTTATTAATGGCGAGAATTGGAACGGATTTTTATGGGGAAGCTTTACGTAAAAAAGGAGTGCTCCCCATGGACTTTACGGGACGCCCGATGAAAGGATATGTTTTCGTGACCTCTCAAGGGTGGGACTCGGATAGCGAGCTACAATTCTGGATTCAAAAATGCCTTGACTTCAATCCCTTGGCCAAAGCAAGTAAAGGAAAGTCCAAATAAATTTCCGTACTAAAAACATGCCCAAAGTGGAATACCACATTTACGTGGTTGAATTGTCAAAGAAGGTTTACACGGAAAACAGAAGGTTTCGTGAAGCCAATCCCCAGTTCAACGGCGTTTTGGAGTGCCTTTATGTAGGTATGACCAGCAAGACCCCAAAAGAACGTTTTCAACAACACAAGACCGGGGCCTTAAGCAAAAGAGGATACAACTTGTCTTCCAGTATTGTCAAAAAATATGGGAGTTATTTAAGACCCAGTTTATACAATCACATTAATCCCCTTTCCTCCAGGGAAAAAGCATTACAAATGGAAAAACAACTGGCATTGGAACTCCGAAGAAAGCGCTACGCCGTTTGGTATAATTGAACCTATGGCCGCAATTACATCGTTCTTCTTGAATACTTGTTTGTGGTAAAAACGTTATCCGGGGTTGGATTCACTTCCCCTTATTTGAGTCTTTCCGTAAATAGGCAAAAACCTGATCTTTGTACTTACCTCCGATAGGTATCTCCAGAGGACCAATTTCGATATCGTCCATGGTATAAGCGGTTATTTTTTTGGTATTCACGGCGTAAGACCTGTGAACTCGCAATACAAAGGGCGGTAAGTATTCCATAATTCGACCTAATTGCTCTTTTACCACTAATTTATCATCTGCAAAATGTATGCGTATATAGTCTTTTAGGCTCTCGATGTATGCTATTTCTTCCAGAACCACTTTAACCTTTTTTCGATTTACATTGAGAAACAAATATTCCCTCTCTTGAACCTCACCCCGGGGTTTGGTCAAATCTTTGTCCTTGTTCAAGAGTTTGTTGACTGCTTTTAAAAAACGGGGGAAAGTTATTGGTTTTAACAAGTAATCTATAGCCTCAAAATCATAGCTCTCCAGAGCATATTCCCGATACGCCGTGGTAAAGATGATGCTAGGCGGGTTGGCAATGCTTCTCAAAAAATCCAGGCCCGTCAGCTTTGGCATTTCAATATCCAAGAAAATTAGGTCGACGGCTTCCCTAGCCAGAAAATCGCTGGCCTGAAGTGCATTTTTATACGATCCTATCAACTTCAAATAGGGAACTTCGGCGATGTGCGACTCCAATAATGCGCGCGCCAGGGGTTCATCATCAACTACTATACATTTAATCATAGGCCGAGGCGGTGTCAATTCTTAAATGTACATGGTAAACTTCACCTTGATCCTTATGCTCAAACGTGTAATCCTTATAAAGTTTATGCAATTGTTCCTTTAAATTTTTAAGTCCGATGCCTTTCATAAAACCAACGTCTTCATCCGGTCGATTGACTTCTTTTGAATTGATAACATCGAAAGAGAGGGAGCTATCCTCTACCGTCAACCGTATTGTAATAAAAGGGACTTCCAAGTGTTGGCTAGCCCCATGTTTAAAAGCATTTTCTACAATGGGCAGTAACAACAAAGGAGCTACCTTTATCTTTCCATTTTTGCTGACATCATAATCGAATGTACAATCAATACGTATGGAATCCTCGAACCTGAGTCGCTCCAAGGCGATATAATTTTTAATCAACGCTATTTCATTGGACAACGGAACATATTTATCATTGCACCTGTATAAAACATAGTCCAGCATAAAAGACAGCGATTCCACCATTCTTGGGGCGTTTTCCGACTTTTGTACCGTTAGGGCGTAAAGGTTGTTCAAAGTATTAAAAAGAAAATGAGGGTGTATTTGGGCTTTAAGGGCATTGAGCTCTGCCCTGTTTTTATCGCTTTGCAGTTGGAGCGTTATACGTTCAATTTCATTTTTTTCATGTACCACCATGGTAATGTTCATGGCAAAGGTTGCAATCAACAACGGCGACAGATAACCCGTGAGCAAAGACTCAATGTCGCCCAATATTTGCCAAATTGATTCTTGTACAAACTCACCCTCCCTAAAAAGGGGTTCATAGACATGTACATTTACAAATCTGTCCAAGGCGCTGGTAAAATAGAAAAGAAGAATGCATCCCAACACAAAGTAGCCATACTTTCTTTTTCGATAAAGGAACGGCATCAAATAAAAATTAAATGCATAAACGGCCATAATCATGGCTGGGAGCCTTTTCAGGTTCTGTAGAAGAATTAATCCCATATTCTGGTCATTCCCGTCTTTGAAAAACTGTATCAACGTAAAACTTCCCAAAAGCAGTAGCCAGAACCGCAAGTGGGAAGATAATTCCAGTTTTTGAAGTGGGTTCTTATATAAGGTATTCGTGCCCATTGATAAATCAAAACTAACCATAAGATGCCCGCTTAGTTGTATTTGTAGACCAATTCCCCTTCAACGATGCTAAATTGACCCTTTCAATATACAAAACACACTAGACGTTTGTTTGGCACCGAACTGCAGGCAAATAAGTGCTATTCGTCTATTTTATAGTTTTCGAATCCCGACATATTTCATCTTTGGCCCATGATGAAAATAAAAACCAACAAAATCACAAGGCGTTTACTTCGAACTATCGGAGGTATCATAATCGTTTGGGTTACATGGAGCTTACATGATTATGGTACATGGACAAAATTTCCCACAACCAACTACCCTATCACACATACTGTAGTGGATAACCGTTATAACCAACAAATTAGTTTAGCCAAAGAGCATTTGAAAGGTACCTCCAAAAGACTGGGGGTCCCTTCTTTCTCGATTGCCATAGGTCACAATGGGCATGTTATTTGGTCGGCAGCGGAAGGGTTCTCCAATATGGATTCGGGTATTACTGCAACTCCAACAACACAATATCGGGTGGGGAGCACGTCAAAAGCCATTACCGCGACCGGTGTTGCAAGATTAGTGGATGGACAAAGGTTATTCCTAGATCATATTATAGGGGACAGCATTACCAACTGGACAAAGAAAAGATGGGAATTCACTATGAGGCAACTATTGAGCCATACCGCAGGGGTAGGTAATTATGAGGATTTTGGAATTGCATCGGGCAGGTATACGCTTTGCAATTGCAAACAGTTCTATACGGCATCTGAAGGGCTGAAAGTTTTTGATCGCTACAAGTTATTGTACAAACCAGGAACACAATTCAAGTATTCTTCTTTTGATATCAATCTTGCCAGTGTCGTTTTGGAACAGGCTGCAGCTTCACCTTTTCTGGATTATATAGATGACAATGTCTTTAACGTATTGGATATGGGAAACACCTATGGAGATCATTCCATGCCAAAATCAGAAAACTTGGCAACGTTTTACCAAATTGAAGAGGGATACTACAGGGAGCATAGGACTTTTGGTATAAAACATGATGTCAACCTTAGCTATAAATGGGCTGGAGGAGGTTTTATTTCAACCCCAACGGATTTGGTGAAATTAGGAAATGCTTGGGTATCGGACCCCACGTTTCTGTCAATAGAAACAAAAAAAGAATTTTGGTCCCCAATGCGATTGGTCAACGGAGCAATCAACGAGCAGGATTATGCATTAGGATGGCGCTCGTGGTTAAACTATGAAAATGACTCCCTGTTGAATGGTACGCCCATATGGATGGTCCACCATGGAGGTATAAGTAAAGGCTCCATGAATTTCTTGGTGCTGTTTCCAGATTATGGACTGGTAGTGAATGCGTCAATCAATGGGAGATTGGAAAATTTTGGAACATTTGCGGCCGAGGTGAGACAGTTTGCCAACTTCTTTCTTTCCGATATCCCCAAAAAAGAATCTGAACTATACCAAGAATTGGTAGCTGCTTACAAAAAGTAATGCAAAGTATTCGTGATGTCCATCTATTTGCTCAAATACATCTTCCTACGGGAATACAGGTTGTAAAATTCATCATCCTTTAAATCGTCTATGAATAAAATGCTCTCCCCTGTACTCTTCATTTCAGGGCCTAGATTTTTGTTCACATTTGGAAACTTATTGAATGAAAACACGGGCTGTTTGATCGCAAAGCCTTCCAATTGTGGATTAAAGGTGAAGTCCTTGATTTTCTTCTCGCCCAGCATCACCTTGGTGGCGTAGTTCACATAAGGTTCTCCATAGGCCTTTGCTATAAAGGGCACCGTGCGGGACGCCCGAGGATTGGCCTCAATGATATACACGGTATCATCCTTTACCGCAAACTGAATGTTGATGAGGCCAACAGTGTTTAGGGCCAGCGCAATCTTCTTGGTATGGTCCTTTATCTGTTGAATCACAAACTCCCCTAAATTGAAAGGTGGCAGCGTAGCATTGGAATCCCCGGAATGGATACCACAAGGTTCTATGTGCTCCATAATCCCAATAATCTGAATATCCTCTCCATCACAAATGGAATCTGCTTCCGCTTCAATAGCGCCATCCAAATAATGATCAAGTAATAATTTGTTATTGGGAATCTTACGAAGTAAATCGACCACATGCGCCTCCAAATCCTCCTTGTTGATGACGATTTTCATTCCCTGTCCACCCAAAACATAGGAAGGCCTTACCAAAAGGGGGAAACCCAATTCATCGGCAAGTTCCAAGGCCTCGTCGGCGCTTTGGGCCACACCAAACTTAGGATAGGGAATGTCGTTCTCTTTCAGTAGCCTTGAGAAACTACCACGGTCCTCGGCCAAATCCAAAGATTCAAAACTTGTTCCAATAATATTGATGCCGTATCGATCCAACTTTTCGGCAAGTTTCAAGGCCGTTTGACCTCCGAGCTGCACAATAACACCTTCAGGCTTTTCATGTAAAATGATATCGTAAATATGTTCCCAGAAAACAGGTTCAAAGTATAGTTTGTCCGCGGTATCAAAATCAGTGGATACAGTTTCTGGATTACAATTGATCATAATGGTCTCGTAACCGCATTCCGCCGCAGCCAAGACCCCGTGAACGCAGCAATAGTCAAATTCTATTCCCTGACCAATTCTGTTGGGTCCTGAACCGAGTACCACTATTTTTTTCCGATCCGTCACCGCGCTGTCGTTGGCAACAAAACGCTGACCATCAGCCGTTTCAATTTCTTCTTCAAAGGTGGAATAGTAATACGGTGTCATAGCCTTAAATTCCGCAGCACAGGTGTCAACCAACTTATATACCCTATTGATGTTTTGCTCCTGACGCTTTTTATGGACTTCACTTTCGTAACAATCAAGCATGTGTGCAATTTGACGATCCGCAAAGCCCTTTTGTTTGGCCTCCAGCAGCAAAGCCTTGGGCAGACTGGCAATGGTATACTTGGATATCTCTTGTTCCAACAAGTGCAATTCTTCGTACTGCCTAAGGAACCACATATCAATTTTGGTGATGTCATGAATTCTACTTAGGGGAATTCCTAACTGAATGGCATCATAAATGACAAAGACACGATCCCAACTGGGAACCGTAAGTTTTTGAATGATGGTATCATATTTGGTATAGCCCTTTCCATCCGCACCAAGGCCATTTCTCTTGATCTCCAGCGACTGCGTTGCTTTATGCAGTGCTTCCTGGAAGGAACGACCTATTCCCATGACCTCGCCTACCGCCTTCATTTGAAGTCCTAAAGTACGATCGCTTCCTTCGAACTTATCAAAATTCCATCGCGGGATTTTTACGATCACATAATCCAAAGTGGGCTCAAATAAGGCCGAGGTAGACTGGGTAATTTGATTCTGTAATTCATCCAAACTATAACCGATGGCTAGTTTTGCCGCCACTTTTGCAATGGGATATCCTGTTGCCTTTGAGGCCAGAGCCGAAGAACGGGAAACACGTGGATTAATTTCAATGGCGATAATTTCCTCTTCTTCATCCGGACTTACCGCAAACTGCACATTGCATCCTCCGGCAAAATCCCCAATGCTGCGCATCATATGAATGGCCATATCCCGCATACGCTGGAACGTTCTATCCGATAAGGTCATTGCAGGAGCCACGGTGATGGAATCCCCTGTATGGATGCCCATGGGATCCATATTTTCAATAGTACAGATGATGACCACATTATCATTCTTATCCCTCAACAATTCCAGTTCATACTCCTTCCAACCCATCATCGCCTTATCGATCATCACTTCGTGAATTGGGGAAACCTCCAATCCATGGCTCAATAAATTGTCAAAGTCCTTTGGATCATGAACAATGGAAGCCCCAGCTCCACCAAGGGTAAAAGAAGCTCGAATCACCAAGGGAAACCCAAATTCCTGGGCAATTTCCTTTCCCTTTAAAAAAGAGGTGGCCGTAGCCTGGGGAGCCATTCCGATGCCTATTTTGGTCATCAATGCCCTAAACTGTTCGCGGTCTTCGGTGATGTTAATGGCATCGATATCGACCCCTATGATTTCAACATCAAAATCTTCCCAAATGCCTTTTTCGTCCGCCTCAATACAAAGGTTCAGTGCGGTTTGACCTCCCATGGTGGGTAACACCGCATCGATTTCAGGATGTTTCTTTAGGACCTCTATGATTGATTTCGTGTTCAGCGGTTTTAAGTATACGTGGTCCGCCATTGACGGATCCGTCATAATAGTTGCAGGATTGCTATTGATCAAGACGGTTGTAATCCCATCTTCGCGCAATGAACGCAACGCCTGGGAACCAGAATAATCAAACTCACATGCCTGACCAATAATAATGGGGCCAGAACCAATAATCAAAATCGATTTTAAGTCGTCTCTTTTAGGCATTCTCCTCGGTGATTTTTTTTTAATCGTTAAAAATAGGTCAAAAAAAAGGTGCTGATTTTAAATACAGCACCTATTAATTAACGAGTTATTGACAGCTCATCTATTTCTTATGTCTTGGTTCAGATGAAACTGTAAGTTTTTTTCTTCCTTTGGCCCTTCTACTGGCAAGAACCTTTCTTCCGCTGGCTGAAGCCATACGCTCTCTAAAACCGTGTTTGTTCCGTCTCTTCCTTTTGGAAGGTTGATATGTTCTTTTCATTTTGAAGGTATTTTGGAAATCCTATAAAAGGGTCAAAAATTCTGGGCGCAAATATACAAAGAGTTTTCACTTTCACAAGCGCTAAAAACAAAATGTTTCAACTCTTTTTGTTACTTTTGTCTGCCCTTAAAATCAACCTCACAACCTCAAAAAAATCGAACCTAAATCATGTTCAATAAAAATATAAAGCTGGTCATTGCAGCATTGATAATTGCTTACGCCGTATATCAGTTTGTGGAAGGTTACATTGGCAATGGCATTTTCCTCATCTTATTATCCCTTATCTTCATTTTTCTCTATTTCCGAAACGAAATTATTTTGTTGGCCTTTTTGAGAATGCGTAAACAGGATATGGAGGGAACCGAAAGGTGGCTATCAAAAATTAAGAACCCCGAAGGAGCCCTGATAAAAAAACAACAAGGGTACTACAATTACCTGCATGGGATTATTTATTCCCAAAAGAACCTCACTCAAGCAGAGAAATTCTTTAGAAAAGCGCTTCGTTTGGGACTTAACATGGGCTACGATGAAGCCATGGCCAAAATGAGCCTAGCAGGAATTGCCATGCAAAAAAACCGAAAGCAGGAAGCTACAAAACTACTTCAGGAAGCTAAAAAGCTGGATAAAAACGGGATGCTTACGGACCAGCTTAAAATGATGCAACAGCAATTGAAAAAAGGCCCACAACAGGTGAGAACTAGGTATCGCTAATCCTTATTTCGTTTCCCGATAGTATCCCTTATTGGGAATTTCAATGGTATATTTTTTTCTCGAGGCATTGTTCAAATGCGGTTCCCGCAACCATGGATTGTGCCGTTTTAGAATCTTGTAATTGATTTCATAAAGTTGGGCAAAATCCGCCCAACTCCTTACCACCGTATCCACTTCAACGGTAAAGGTTGGGACCATTTCGTAAAGATCATCTTCCGTTAACTCAAATCCGTAGTCGTCAGGGTTGGACAATATTTCCTTTATGGCCAATATCCGAAACACATAACGGCTTGTTTCCTGCCCCAAGAGCAAATCATAATAGTCGTTGACTTGTTGAATACCCATAAATTTTTGGACGGCACCAGGACCTGCATTGTAGGCGGCAGCCGTCAACGTCCAAGTTCCAAACCTAGCTTTCCATTTGTTCAAATACTGACAAGCAGCCTCCGTGGATTTTCTGATATGATATCTTTCATCAACATTGTCATTGACCTCCAATCCGTATTCCCTTGCCGTGCCTTTCATAAAATGCCACAATCCCGAAGCTCCGGCATAGGAAGGAACTTCTTCCAAGGCACTTTCCGCTACAGCCAGATATTTAAAATCATCAGGAATTCCGTTCTTTGCCAAAATGGGTTCAATAATGGGAAAGTATTTGTTGGCACGTTTCATTAATAGTAAAGCATTGGACTGCCAATAGGTGTTGACCAAAAATTCGCGATCAATACGTTCCATGATTTCTGGGTCGTCCATAGGGACAGGTTCCCCAGCAAAATTCAAGTCATCCGGAATATCAATAGCGCTGATTTGATAGGTTTCCGCCACATTCTTCTCCTTCTTTGGGGTTTCAGGGGTGGATGGTCCACTATGCTCCACCTGTTGTTGAACGCCATATATCAAACTCGCCAAAACAAACAAAAAGCCTATCCCTGCTAAAATATTCCTCAGATGCTTCATATCACAACTCAATTTTAAGGCAAGATAGCACTAAAATTATTCGTGTTAGCCTAAAATGAGTCTTGGTAAATGCTCGTTGAACCATTTAGCACGATGGATAATCATGGTGTGGGTCCCATTTTTCACCGTAATACACTCCTTGATATGGGCAATGGGAAAAACGGCATCTTTTTCACCATGAATGTGGATTAAGTTCTTGGGAGGTTGGGTTTGATTCCAGTTTACTATCTGATCGATGGCCCAATCAATGTACTGTTTATCTCTAACATCCAAGTACTGTTCATATAAATCCAACCTTTTGGCTACGGTCTCACCAAAGGCATATTTTGCCAATAGTTCCACATTGTTGACCAAACCTGTTGGCAATAATTTATGGACCTTGGTATACTTGGCAAAAAGCATTCGCTTGGGAAGTTCATACTTTGTTTTCACACAGGATACCACAATGATCTTTTTTGTTGGCAAGTGCCTGGCCATTTCCTGCACAAGCATACCTCCAAAGGATACACCCAGCAAGACGGGGTTGGGATGATCCACCTTTTTGCACATCTTTAAGGCATAGTCGTGAAGCGTCATTCCCTTATCGGGTAAAAACCACCGTAATCGGTGGAGTTGAAAACGGTTTTCATCTAAGTGGACCCTATCAAAAATAGCGGGACTGGCCGCCATTCCGGGCATGAGATAGATATGGATTTTAGCGGTATTCAACAGTTGAAGGCCTTGATTTTGCTAGGAAATTAGGGAATTTTTAACTATCTTTGCCTCCCGTTTATGTTTAACCACACACATTTCATAGACAATAATTGTCGCCAAACTTAACGTAAGACCATTTAGCACTTGCTTTATGGTAGGTGACTACGTAAAATCTTAACTATATGAGAGAAATGGAAATTAAGGACAACAGCTTCCTCCGTCAATTTGAGACGAAAATCGATGGCCACTTAGCAAAGATTGAGTACTCTTCACAAGAGCGCAAAGTCTTTTTGACCAAATTGGTCATCCCAGAGGAAATTCAACAAGAAGGATTCAAAGAAGACTTCATTAAAGAAGTTTTGCACCATTTACAGGAACAAAACGTTCGTGTCGTCCCTACAAGCCCACATATTGCAGGCTTCTTACGAAAGAACAGGCAATACAAAGAGATGCTTCCTGTGGGAATACGCATCTAACTAACTGATCAAATCATATGGAGAAACCCTGCCCTGCGGTAGGGTTTTTTTATGCCAAGACGGTAGCTGTGACAAAGTTGAAACGCACCAGGCCGTCCTCGTCAATCTCGGTGAGCTCCACTTGGTGTAAGGTATTCACCAAATCTGGGTTCCAAGGCGCTTTTACCTTGACATAGTTTTCCGTGAAACCATGGATATACCCTTCTTTGTTTTCGCCTTCAAACAAGACGGTACGCAATGTCCCCAATTGGCTTTCATAAAAAGCCCTGCGCTTTTTTACCGAAAGCCCACGTAACATCTTACTGCGCTTGGAGCGAACATTTTTCGGGACCACTCCTTCCATTGTCGCTGCCAAGGTATTGTCCCGTTCCGAATAGGTAAAGACATGGAGATAGGAAATATCCAGCGCATTGAGGAAATGATAGGTTTCCAGAAAGTCCTCATCCGTTTCTCCGGGAAAACCCACAATCACATCAACGCCTATACAGGCATGGGGCATGGCTCGTTTAATGCGTTGCACTCGATCCACATAAAGATTGGAGAGGTACCTGCGCCGCATAAGTTTTAGAATTTTATCGCTCCCACTTTGTAGCGGGATATGAAAATGTGGTACAAAGGAAGTACTGTGTGCAACAAAATCAATCGTTTTATTTTTTAACAGATTGGGTTCAATGGAGGAGATACGCAGTCGGTGGATTCCTTCCACCCCATCCAAGGCCTGGACCAATTCAAAAAATGTATGTTGGTGTTTTTTATTGCCAAATTCGCCTTTGCCATAGTCTCCGATATTGACCCCGGTCAAGACAATTTCCTTAATGCCCCGTTCCGAAATTTTCTTTGCATTTTTTAGTACGTTCTCTAAGGTATCACTTCTTGAAATACCACGGGCCAGCGGTATGGTGCAATAGGTGCATTTATAGTCGCAACCATCCTGCACTTTTAAAAAAGCGCGGGTCCGATCGCCGATGGCATAGCTGCCCACATAAAAATCGGCTTCCTCAATCTCACAGGAGTGGATTTCCCCCTTGTCATTTTTGAAAAGGTCATTGAGGTAATCCGTGAGTTTGAACTTTTCGGTAGCGCCCAACACCAAATCCACACCATCCACGGCAGCCAATTCCTCTGGCTTTAATTGGGCATAACATCCAATTGCTGCCACAAAAGCATCCGGATTGGCTTTTTGTGCCTGCTTTACAATGGTCTTAAAGCGTTTGTCCGCATTCTCCGTAACCGAACAGGTATTGATGACATAAATGTCCGCTTGCTCCCCAAAATCCACGCGTTCAAAACCTTCATTTTTGAAGTTTCGTGCAATGGTAGACGTCTCTGAAAAATTCAGTTTACAACCTAGGGTGTAAAATGCGACTTTTTGTGCCATAACCTACTGAAAACGGGGTGCAAAAATAGTGAATTGAGCCTAAAAAGAATTGTAAAAATTAATTGGTAAGTCATTGATAATGGTTTATTAGGATAACTTTGTCATCATTTTCCTTTCAAAATCCAAAAAAAATATCCAATTCAACTTTATTAACAACTTATGGAATGGAATTACTAGAAATATACAAGGGAAGAATCGACTTGTACAAGAATTTGGAATCCACAATTAATTCTTTGGTAAGAACCCTTTTGTCTAAAGAAAAAATTCAATATCATCAGATTACTACTAGAGTTAAAACTACGAGCTCATTAAAGAAAAAAATAATTGATAAAAACTACAAGTACGATGACTTAAATCAGATAACTGATATTGTAGGCTTAAGAATAATAACATATTACGAAGATGAAGTTGATATTATTGCCGACGTTATATCCAAGGAATTCGAGATTGATTTGGAGAACTCAATTGATAAAAGACAAAAGGAGCTTGATCGTTTTGGTTACAAATCGTTGCACTACATCTGCAAATTTGACAAGGGAAGACTAGGTAATCGTGAATACTCTGATTATGCAGACATTCCTTTCGAAATTCAGATAAGGACAATACTTCAACATTCCTGGGCAGAAATAGAACATGATATTGGCTATAAGGGAGAAAGACAAATACCAGATTTTCTAAGAAGAGATTTTTATAGAATAGCTGCACTTTTAGAATCCGCGGACATTGGCTTTCAAAGTATTAAGGAAAAGCTAAGTGAATACCAGGCTAAAGTAGAGAGCTTAAGCTATGAAAGCTTAACCCAAGAAGAACTCAATCTTGTTACACTCACTAAATACATGGAAGAAAGTAACCTGGTACAACGAATAAACGAGACTATATCCAAAGAAATGCAAGTTCCTATTGGTGATGGTGTTGGAAATCTTGACCACGTATTGGAGATTTTTGACAAATATGGATTGAACAATATTCAAGCCTTAAAAGAGACTTTAACAGCTTATCAAAATTTGATTATCAATTTTACTGTGAGGCTTTACAAGAGGGAGAATGCTAACTATCATAGCTTGGGAAAGTATTTAGCAATTCATAGTTTGGCATTAATTAAAATATTAGAAAACTCTGATAAATCGACGGCCAATTATTACAGTGACTCGGTACTTTCTTTTCAGGACCAAGAGAAGATGTTAAAAGAAGTCAAAGCTAGCAACAAAGATTTATGATATTAATCTTAGTCTTTGATTAATGAGACCAAATATTCCAAAACCATCTAAAACTACTCCTTCCGCCACTTCTTCGTCAACTCAAAAACATGTTCCAAAATGGCCTGTTCCTTTTCATCAAAGGTCCTTCCCCTACGTGCCATCATCACTGCTGCCGTTTCAAAGGCGCTTTTTAGGTTATAGGTTCGAAAGCCAGAAGCCCCGCCCCAACTAAAACTTGGGATAAAGTTTCTGGGGAAACCAGGGGTATATACGTTGACATTCACCCCGATGACCGTTCCCGTATTAAACATGGTATTGATGGCTGATTTGCTGTGATCGCCCATCATGAGACCACAAAATTGAAGTCCCGTACGGTCAAACCCTTCGGTCTCATAATTCCATAGCCGAACTTTGGCATAATTGTTCTTAAGATTGGAGTTGTTGGAATCTGCCCCAATATTGCACCATTCCCCCAAAACGGCATTGCCCAAATACCCTTCGTGCCCCTTACTGGAATAGCCAAAGATGACCGAATTGCTCAGCTCTCCACATACCTTCCCATGCGGTCCAACCGTGGACGGGCCGTAGATTTTGGCCCCCATTTTTACAATGGCATTCTCGCAAAGCGCCAAACCTCCACGTATCAAGCTTCCCTCCCAAATTTGGGCATCTTTTCCCACATAGATAGGACCCTCGGTAGCATTAAGAATACTATATTCCACCTGTGCCCCTTCCTCCACAAAGATGTTTTCTGGGTTAATCAGGTGATTCGTTTTGGAAATTGGGGCACTTTGCCTTCCCTCGGTCAACAAATCGAAATCGGCCTGCAAGGCTTCGCCGTTCTTTGAAAAGATATCCCAAGTATTCTTTACGGTAAGGCATTCCCCCTCAAAAGGGATAACGTCAAAGCTTGACCTATCGAATGCCCTCTTGGGGTCCGTAGTCCTATAAGCAATAATAGTATCCCCAGCTACAACAGCCTGATTGGGTTGTAGCGACATAATCAGTGCAACCAAGGAAGCATTGGGCAAATACGAACCGTTGATCACCACATTATCATTATCAACGACTAAGGGGAATTTATCTTGGAGGTAGCCTTCCGTTAGAAAACTCAAATCCGTATTCAGATAGTTGCCCCACTTTTCTGCAATGGTCAAAATACCTATTCTGATTGCTGCCACTGGCCTTGTAAAGGTAAAGGGCATCAAAGCCTTTCGTGCTGTACCGTCAGAAAGAATATAATTCATGACTTCTCAATTGGGTTGGTCAAAAATAAAAACGCCTTCGTAAAGGTAACGAAGGCGCTGTTTCTATATTTTCCAAAGGCAAGAATTTACTTCTCCTCCTTTTTGAACTTCTTGTACTTGTTCTTGAACTTATCGATACGACCGGCCGTATCCACCAACTTCGTCTTCCCAGTATAATAGGGATGGGAAGTTCTGGAGATTTCCAACTTCACCAAAGGATATTCCACACCGTCAACAGTAATGGTTTCCTTGGCCTCCGCAGTGGACTTTGTAATGAATACATCGTCATTGGACATATCCTTAAAAGCTACCAATCTATAATTTTCTGGGTGAATTCCTGCTTTCATCGCTATACTTCAATTTTTCGGACTGCAAATTTAGATAAATTCCATTGACAAACAAGTGGTTTCTAGCAAAAAACAAAAATTGTATTTTTAAATTGTAACATTTTGTTCAGAATATCAACAAACTACCGGTAATCAACTTTAAAAATTAAAATCATGGAAGGTAATCAACCTAAAATTGGAAAGTTTTCATTGAACTACGGTATAATCCTCGGTGCAGTCGGTGTCGTTTTTGGCGTGATGCTGTACTTACAGGATATGCATACCTCGCAGAGCCCTGCAATTATGATTATTGGATTGGTTTTGGCCGCTGCCGTAACCTATTTTGGCATTACCAATTTCAAAAAACAGAATGATGGCACGCTATCCTTGGGCCAAGCAGTAAAAATAGGTGCTGGTATCGCCCTAGTTGCTGGCATTATTTCTGTTTTGTACAACGTCGCCTTGGTGGAGGTTATTGACGTCAATGCCAAATCCGATATCATGGATGCCCGTTTGGCTCCAAAGCTTGAAAGTGGGGAAATAACCCAAGAACAGTTTGACATGCAGAAAGAACAGAGCATTAATTTCTGGTGGATGGGCTATCCATTTATCATCATCATTAACGTTTTGATAGGTTTGGTATTCGGTTTGATTTTCGGCCTAATTTTCAAAAAAGCCAAGCCCTCCTACTAACAAAAATTGGGTACTTTTGAGGAATTTCCAGTGATAACCATGCAATTATCCCTTGTTATTCCCTTACTGAACGAAGAAGAATCCCTACAAGAGCTATACGATTGGATTGTATCCGTAATGCAGTCCAATCGTCTTTCTTTTGAGCTCATTTTTATTGACGACGGCAGTACGGATACCTCTTGGGAAACCATTTCAAAAATTGCCCAAAAGGACCAAAACGTCAAAGGCATTCGATTCTTAAAGAACTTTGGCAAGTCACAAGCACTACATGCCGGTTTTAAAGCGGCTCAAGGGGATGTGGTCATCACGATGGATGCTGATTTGCAGGACAATCCCGAGGAAATACCGGAATTGTACCACTTGATTTCAAAGCAAGATTTTGACCTCATTTCGGGCTGGAAAAAAAAGCGATTTGATTCCATTCTTGCCAAAAACTTACCCTCCAAATTATTCAATTGGGCAGCAAGACGCACCTCCGGTGTAAAATTGCACGATTTTAATTGTGGCTTGAAAGCCTACAAAAAAGAAGTAATAAAGACGATTGAGGTTTCTGGGGAAATGCATCGTTATATCCCTGTTCTGGCCAAGAATTCAGGATTTGATCGTATTGGTGAAAAAGCGGTGAAACATCAAGCAAGAAAATATGGGGCCACCAAATTCGGCGCCGAACGATTTATCAACGGATTCCTGGATTTGACCACTATTTGGTTTGTATCCAGGTTCGGAAAACGACCTATGCACCTATTTGGGGCTTGGGGGGTAGTCATGTTCATCATTGGATTTGGTTTCTCCGTTTATCTTGGAGTGGATAAACTCTTCCTAAATCCTACGGGAAGGTTGATAACCGATCGTCCCCAATTTTATATTGCGCTTAGCTGTATGATTATTGGTTCACAGCTTTTTTTGGCTGGTTTTTTAGGGGAATTATTCATTAGGACTAAGAAACAAAGTGAGGCATATAAAATACGGGAAACTGCCAATCTTAAGGACTAAAAAAGATACGATTCTTCTTACCTTTGTTTTAACAAACACAACTACCCATTTATGGACACTTTTTTGACCACCGCGAAATCTTGGTTGACCGACTTTTTTGACACCCAAGTAAAGCAGGAAGTACAACAATTAATGGACTCCGATTATGAAGAACTCAAGGAACGTTTTTACAAAAATTTGGAGTTTGGAACCGGTGGTATGCGGGGTGTTATGGGCGTGGGAACCAATAGAATCAATAAGTACACCCTGGGAAAGAGTACGCAAGGGTTAGGCAACTACCTTAAGAAAACCTATCCGTCAGAGGAAATCAGAGTAGTTATTGCCTATGATTGTCGTCACAACAGTGATACCCTTTCACAAACGGTGGCGGAAGTCCTTTCGGCCAATGGAATTAAGGTATATCGTTTTTCGGCACTACGTACCACTCCAGAGCTATCCTTCGCCGTTAGACATTTAAACTGCCACGCAGGTATTGTTTTGACAGCATCCCACAATCCGCCGGAGTACAACGGTTATAAGGTCTATTGGGGTGATGGGGGACAGATTGTTCCGCCCCAAGATGGGGAAATCATTGCTGAAATTGACAGCCTATCCTTTGAAAATGTCAATTTTAAAGCCAATTACGATTTAATAGAAGCCATAGATACCAAGGTCGATAAAGCTTTTTTCGAAGCCTCGGTCAAAGCAGGGAACTTTGATGCGGAAGGGAAGGACAATTTCAAAATTGTCTTTACTTCCATTCATGGTACGTCCATAACCGCCATTCCCGAAGTTTTGAAAATGGCCGGTTATAAAAACGTGAACGTTATTGAAGAACAGGCAACGCCCGATGGAAATTTCCCTACTGTAAAATCCCCAAACCCCGAAGAACCCGAAGCCCTTGCGATGGCCTTAAAAAAAGCGGAGGAGATAGGTGCTGACATGGTCGTAGGCACGGATCCGGATAGTGACCGTTTGGGCATTGCCGTAAGAAATCTTGATGGCAAGATGGAATTGCTCAATGGCAACCAGACCATGGTATTGATGACCAAATTTCTTTTGGACCGGCATAAGGCCAATGGGCTTAAGGGCAATGAATTTATAGCTACTACCATTGTCTCCACACCCATGATGGAGCAAATGGCAAAAGCTTATGGAGTGGAATTCAAAACCGCACTCACAGGCTTTAAATGGATTGGGAAAATGATCAAGGATTTTCCCGAGTCGACCTTTGTTGGAGGTGGGGAGGAAAGCTTTGGTTATATGGTAGGTGATTTTGTGCGGGATAAGGATGCAGTGACCGCTACCCTGTTGGCCTGTGAAGTGGCGTCCCAGGCCAAGGCAAATGGCAGCTCCTTTTATGAAGAGTTGATTCATTGTTATGTACAGTTTGGTTTTTACAAGGAGAAATTGATCTCGCTGACCAAGAAAGGGATTAGTGGCGCTGAGGAAATCAAACAAATGTTGAAGGATTTTAAGGAAAATCCTGTGGCCTCCGTACAAGGTTCCAAAGTAGTCTGGATAGAAGATTACAATACCTCCATAGCCAAAAATGTCGTAACCGGTGAGGAGAAAACCATTGATTTACCAAAATCCAACGTTCTCATTTATGAAACGGAAGACGGGACACGGATTGCCGCAAGGCCCTCAGGAACAGAACCTAAGGTCAAGTTTTATATGAGTACTAACACAACTTTGGCAAATGCTTCAGATTATAAAACCGTAAATTCGCAGTTGGATGCCAAGCTAAACGGTATTGTAGCTGAACTGAATTTAGGTTGATGAACAACATTTTGCGAAAATTATTGCGGTTTGCCCGACCGTATAAATTTTACGGCATGCTCAACATTTTATCCAATGTTTTGTATGCCTTTTTTAATGTGCTTTCCATTATCATTTTTATTCCCACCCTTGGAATATTATTTGACAAGCAGGAAGAAGTCTTTGAAAAACCTGTTTATCAAGGATTTCGTAACCTTAAGGGCTATGCTGAGGACTCCTTAAATTATTTTCTCACGCAGAAGGTCACCGACGATGGCCCCATGGCGGCTTTGGTTTTTATTTGCCTGGCCAGTATCCTAATTTTCTTTCTGAAGAATCTTTTTCGATACTTGGCGATGTACTTTTTGGCCTTTTTGCGCACTGGTATGGTCAAGGATATTCAAGATGACCTCTATCATAAAATAGTAGACCTGCCCATCTCTTTTTTTTCAGAAAAACGAAAAGGGGATCTGTTGGCGCGAATGACCTCCGATGTTAAAGAAGTTGAGGGGTCTATTATCAACTCTTTGGAAGCCCTGGTTCGCGAACCCATTACCATTATTATTGTATTGATGTCCATGTTATTGATCAGTGCGAAGCTTACGCTGTTCGTATTTGTTTTTCTGCCCATAACAGGTTTTATCATTTCTGCTGTGGGGAAACGACTAAAAGCACAATCTTTGGCCGCACAAAAAGAAAATGGAGTATTCCTCTCTTTTTTGGAGGAAACATTGGGCGGTTTAAAGGTAATCAAAGGATTTAACGCAGAAGGTAAATTGGCCCAAAAGTTTACGGAATCCACTAATCGTTTTAAGGATATCATGACTTCTGTCCTGCAACGCAAAGGATTGGCTTCACCCTTGAGTGAATTTCTTGGGGTCGCCGTCGTCATTACCGTGCTATGGTATGGGGGAAGCTTGGTTTTTGACGAAAACAGTACATTGAAACCTCAAGATTTTATGGGCTATATTGGCCTATTTTATACCATCATCAATCCCGTAAAGGCCATAACCACGGTCAACTACAACATCAAAAAAGGGAATGCAGCGGGCGAACGTATTTTTGAAATACTGGAAACCGAAAACAATATCAAGGAGCCGGCACATCCCAAGGTATTGACTTCCCTTTCCACTGGAATTGCATTTAAAGGTGTCTCTTTTAGGTATGAGAACGAAAATATCCTGGAGCATTTTAACTTAAAGGTCAATAAAGGCCATACCGTCGCTTTGGTGGGCCAATCGGGAAGTGGCAAAAGTACGGTGGCCAATCTGGTCACCCGATTTTATGATGTAAACCATGGCAGTATAGAAATTGATGGTGTCAACATCAAGGACATCTCCAAAAAATCCCTTCGCGGCCTCATGGGATTAGTGACCCAAGACTCCATCCTCTTTAATGATTCGGTGAAAAACAATATTGCCTTGGGAAAGGATAATGCCACTAGAGAAGAGATCATTGAAGCGGCCAAAATTGCGAATGCCCATGATTTTATCATGGAATTGCCCCAAGGATATGACACAAACATTGGGGATAGCGGAAATAAGCTCAGTGGCGGTCAAAAACAACGCCTATCCATTGCTCGGGCGGTTTTGAAAAATCCACCTATCATGATTTTGGATGAAGCCACCTCAGCCTTGGATACGGAAAGTGAAAAATTGGTGCAAGATGCCCTTGAAAAAATGATGCGAAACCGCACATCAATTGTCATTGCGCACCGTCTGTCGACCATACAGAATGCGGATTCCATTGTGGTCATGAGCAAAGGCAAAATTCAGGAGCAGGGTACTCATGAGGAACTAATGCAATCCAAGAAGGGCTATAAAAAACTGGTGGAGTTACAGACGTTATCCTAAAAAAAGGATTGGATTTCCCATAAGTTCAATCCAATCCCTTAGTTGTGGAAATAACTTATTATCCTAAGGCTTTCCGACTTGACCCATAAAACAAATGGAACCGGTAAAACTATCTCGAATCATGTACAAGAACGGTCTATTTGCCACAAAAGATGGCCCTGCGGATGTCAGCTCAATTTGCACCCCAGTAACCGCTGCTGCCTCGGTACCTTCCTCGTTCACCTCGATAAAGGTTTTGTGAATCACCTTGGATATCAGCAAAGCTGCATCTTTATTGATTTTACTGAAATCCGCGCTTTCGGAGAAAGCGGTTTCCAAACCTAGATTGATCAATTCATCCGTGAGTTCATTTTCATATTCCATCTTAAACTTGGGTAAGTTGATATCCAATTCCCCTTCAATGTATGTGTCCAACCAAGCATTCAAATTGGTAATATTAAATTCAGAAACAATGTCCTTGGTGGTAAAACCCTCATTGGGCAAGAATACCATCATTTGGTACCGGTCATTTTTATAAGGAAGGATAATGGAGGAAAATCTATTGTTTGCCAAATAGGGTACCGTAGCATTTAGGTACATCATCGGGGTCTGTTCGGTAGCATTGGCAGTATAAAAAGGAGCGTCACTTGTATCGTTGGGATCAAACTCATATTTCCATGTTCCTTTAAAATATAGGGCATTGGCTAAAAAGAGTACGGTGCCGGCATCAAAGCTCTCCACAAAATCCACTATCTTACCATTGGTATGTTCATAAGCCCAGTCATTCACAACATTCACTGCATTTGAACTTAAAAAATCCAGATTGGCTACTTCCGCATCGTAATGGGTCTGGGTGGCCTCCACAAAATTTTGTTCAACTAGAAAATCATCTTGAATCCATATTGCTTGGGCCAAGTCCAGTTTTGCTCCACTGTCGGACGCCGTAAGGGATGTAATCAATTTTTGGTTAAAACTATTGGCAGCAGCAACATCGGTATACCCCAGAACATTGCCAAATTCAGAAGCAGTGGTGCCATCGGCACCGTTATAGGTCATGCCCAAGGCCAACGAAACACTTAATGGGGATACCATATAGTTTTCGGCTGCTTCGGCACCGGCAACTTCATTAAAGAGCTCAAGGGCAAAATCATTATTGGCCGCTACCATGGCCTTTGCCGCTACCGTTTGCAGGTCTGGATCACGTCCAGATCCACCTTCATTCTCAGAGGTATTACTACAACTCGCCAAGACTATTGCTAGGGAAAGCAATACACCATTTTTAATTTTCATAACTATTTTTTTTTGGGTTAGGATCTTAATAATAGCATTAAGATTTACCTTAAGATGTAATCCCTTGGATATGGTTGTCTCTAAATTTTATCACCGTACCAAACTAAACCTTTCCTTATTTTTATGGTCCAACCACCAAAACACCCCTTTTGTCGACGGAGGAGACACTGGTTTTAAAGCTAAAGAACAAAGCTACACAGGCCCAAGCTTTTGAGGTATTGGTGAATACCTATAAAGAACGCTTGTATTGGCACATTCGGCGGATCGTACTCAATCACGACGATGCCGATGATGTGCTTCAAAACACCTTTATCAAAGTGTATAGAAGCATTGAAGGATTCAAAGGGGAAAGCAAATTATACTCTTGGATGTATCGCATTGCGACTAATGAGGCGTTGACCTTTTTAAAACAGAAATCCAAAAAGTCTGGAATTTCCAATGAGGAATTACAAGAAACCATGATTGAGAACTTGCACTCCGATGTCTATTTCGAGGGCGAGGAAATTCAATTAAAACTCCAAAAGGCCTTGGCCACACTTCCCGAAAAACAGAAATTGGTATTTAACATGAAGTATTTTCAGGAAATGAAGTATGAGGAGATTTCGGAAGTGCTGGAAACTTCGGTAGGAGGCTTAAAGGCCTCCTATCACTTGGCCGTAAAGAAAATTGAATCGTATCTTACGGATGCGGATTAAACCTTTTAAAGAAAAAAGTATCTAAAGGATAGCATGAATCAGGACCACAAAAATAAATTCAAAACCCCCGAGGGTTACTTTGAAAGCTTCAATGAACGGCTTTTTGCGCGTCTGGAAACCGAAGAAGGGGAACCCAATACCGACTTTCTTCCCCAGAAAGATGGTTTTGGTATCCCAGAACACTATTTTGATACGGTGTATCCCAGTGTTCAATCCCAATTGGAAAAAAGAGCCCCAAAGGTCATTTCCTTCAACCGATATAGAACGTTTTATTATGCCGCAGCAGCGGTAGCGGTACTGCTTGTACTAACTCTTGGGTGGAACTGGAACAATAGTCCAGATTTGAACTTTGAAGACCTTGCCAGTACCGATATTGAGGCCTATTTTGAGAACAATGAGGTTGGACTTTCCTCCTATGAGATTGCAGAAACTGTAAATTTGGAGGATATCTCCATAACTGACTTCACTGAGAAAAGCCTTCAAGAGGAAAGTATATTGGAATATTTGGATGAACATGTGGAGGATGTAGAGGACCTAGATTTGAATTATGAAGAACTGGAATATTAAAATAATAGTTATACTGGCGGTACTGCTGACCACGGGTGCCCTTGCCCAAAGGCCTGCCCAGGAGCGCATAAAAACACTTAAGGTAGCTTTTATTACAGAACGTCTAGGATTGACACCCCAAGAGGCACAGCAATTCTGGCCCGTCTACAATGCACATGACGCCTCTTTGCAAAAATTGAGGCGAAAGGAACGACAACGCTTTGGAAGTCAATTGCCCTATTTGAATGATTTATCAGAGAACGAAGCATCCAAGCTACTATCTGAATTTAGTGCCATCCAAACAGAAAAACACGCCTTGGAGCAAAAGTTCATTGCCGATTTGGAAAATGTACTTCCTGCCAAGAAAATCGTCCTGCTGCTAAAAGCCGAGGAAGACTTCAAAAAACGACTTCTGCAACGTGTTGGTCAACGGAGGAGACAATGATCTTAGATTGTTAAATATTCATTAAAAAGGGGCAAAGCCCCTTTTTTTGGTTAAACCAATGCCAAGGATTAGGGTCATATCACTAATTATAAAACAACAGACCAATGAATATCCTTAGAACCCTTTTAGTTTTCAACCTGTTACTTCTGATCTCCTGCTCCAATTCCGATGATTCTGAATCTGTGATGATGGAAGATGACCTTGTTTCCAATCTGGACTGCTCCAACCCATTAGGTGTCTTTACCATTAGTCTTGATCCTACGACATGCAGTGTTGACATTCAATCCCAATTAGGCAGTAACTCCCTATATTCAGAGTCCATTTCAGGTACTACGCGAACTATTTCCATTAATGGTATTGCCAACCACTTGGTGGGGGAATTCCCAAACGGAGGCAACCCAAATACCATATCGGAAGTGTCCGAAACATACAGCATGACCACGGTACCATCATTGGCCAATAGCATTACCTATGGGTCTGGTTATACCACAGGAATTCTACTATCGGGAGTTGTGATTGAGCCTTACACTGCAGAATTTTTCATAGGCTCCAACGGCACCATCAATCGGGATTGGAATATTACCACCTTGCAATCCACAACATCTTTGGGCTTGGACTGCAACAATGCCCACGTGCAACCCACCGGACGTTATCACTATCATGGAACGCCATCGAATTATGTGGATGAACTCAATATTGATGGATCGCAAATGGTCAAGGTGGGTTATGCTGCAGATGGTTTTCCCATCTACTACAAATATGTCTATGACGATGATGGGAACACCATAATCTCTCTGGAGAGTGGGTATCAATTAAAAACGGAACCTCGAGGGGGGGATGGGGTTTCCGCCCCCGATGGATGTCCCGATGGATACTATTTCCAAGACTACGAATATGTAAATGGCATTTCTACCTTGGATGAATGTAACGGTCGTTTCGGAAAAACTCCTGAAGCGGAGGAGGAATATTATTATGTGATTACAGATAATTTCCCTTCCATGCCCATTTGTTTTTCCGGTACCCCAGATACAAGTTTTGGTAGGCCATAGTTATGAAACGATATTTCACGCTACTACTGGTGAGCATGTTTGGAACAGGGATAACACAAGCCCATAACCCCAATGAAATAAGTTATTTCTTTAAGTTGGATGATAAGGAACTGGTCATTCATCTCACCCCAAAATCGGCCATTGATATCTTGGAAAAGCTTCATCCACAATTAAAGAATCAAAGCAGTTTTTCCCTTCAAGCCTATGCTATCGATTTTGAAGCCTATTTCAATAAAACTATTCGGTTTGTGGTGGACGACCAACCCGTTTCGTTGGCATTGTGGCGTACCGATTTGAATGCGCATGAAGCCACCTTAAGTTTTGGAATGAATGGCATAGCCTTAAAACCCAAAAGTTTTGAAGTTGAAGTATTGAGCTTTGTGGACATCTATAGGAGGGCGAAGAACCATGTCTTTGTTTATTCTGATGACATAAAAAAACACTACCTCCTTGATGCTAGTGGGAACAGGGTCTCAAGTGAGATTCAAACTACTGAAAATCAATTTACTGGCTATATATTGTTGATTTTTTTAATAAGTGTCCTTTTTATGCTTTTATCGATAGGTTTTGCCGTTTATCGAAAACAACCTACACTACTTAAACCATTTCATGTTCCATAGGTCAAAGAGATAAACCCAAATAAATCAATTGTTATGAAATGAGCATAAAAAATTTAATCCGTGGTTTTTGAAGTAACGATTAATATTTTTTGTGTGAATTACTGGATGTCTTAAAATTTTTGGGACATTCTATTAACCCTAAAATTTTATACTGATGAAAAATTTGAAACTTATCTTTTTGACCATGGCCCTTGTTGGGGGAATGTTAACCGTATCTGCCCAAAGAACCGTTGTACGCGTGTATCCAAAGCGTGGAACAGTGGTCACAACTATTAATAGGCCAAAAGTCTTTGTTCATAAACGAACCAACTTTTATTTTGCCGATGGCGTTTGGTACAGAGCAAGAGGAAGAAAATATGTGGTTGTGGGAGCCCCTGTTGGCATTAAAGTAAGAAGTCTACCCCGCGGAAACAAAGTGGTGGTGATGAATGGAAGAAAACTGTACAAATACAAAGGTGTTTGGTATAAAAAATCAGGAAGAAACTATGTGGTAGTAAATGTATAGCATATGTTAGGATTAGTTAGTTGTTAGTTGAAAGAGCGCCCGTAAGCGCTCTTTTTTATTCTTCACGTTTTTTGTAATTCCTTTATAAAGCCCAGGTCTTCCATTATAGAACTATTGGTTTCGGAAGTCATTACATAAATGACGGTGCCCGTGGTACAACTGCAGGCTAAACAGGAAGTTGCTACAGATTCATCAAACTCAAACCTTGCGATTCTTGCATTTTCCACTCCATTTTCAGCTAGGTAGGAAACCATTGCTTCCGTTGTTTCTTCATTGGAATCGGTGGGTCCTGTGTCCCATGGATCGGCACATCCCGTTTGATTCCATAAGAAAAGTACTTGATCATCATCGTCGTCATCTGAACAGGACAAGGAAATGGATACTATCAACAGAAGGAGTATTAAGCGAAGGGCGGCATGTAAAAATTGGAAATGAAACTTCATTGGTATCCTTTTGTATAAAGATATTTCCGTTTGGAAAAGGTTGCGTACCAGCGAATGCTGTTTTATGAATTTGAAATGATTTAAAGTAACTTCGAACCATGACAAAAAGACGGGATTTCATCAAAAAATCGACTGTTTCAGCATTGGCGTTGGGCATACCCTTGGTTGGGTCTGGCAAAGATCTTCAGAAGAATAAAAAAAATACGGATATTATTCGACCAAAACAGCTAAAAAAAGGGAATGTTGTCGGTCTTATTGCCCCGGGCTATTCCATTACCTCGGAAATGCTGAAGGCGTCCATCAATCAATTGAAGTCCATGGGCATGGAACCCTATCATACCCAAAGGATTTTTGGAAATCACGGATATCTAAGTAATACCGATGAAGAACGGGCCAACGACCTTATGCATATGTTCACCAATGAAAAGGTCAAGGGTATTTTTTGCATTCGCGGAGGTTATGGTTGTACCCGAATATTGGATATGCTCGATTTTGAACGTATCGCACAAAACCCAAAAATACTATTGGGATATAGTGACGTTACTGCCTTACTGAATGCATTTTACATGAAGATTGGATTGGTAGGTTTTCACGGGGCCATGGGGCCTAAACCGGATTCCTACGCCTATCGTTGTGTAAAAGCCATGGTCATGAACCCCAAAAAGAAAAGAACCATAACCAATTATGAATTTGATGGGGACACTTTGACCGATTCCGTATATGAACGATATGTAATAACCCCTGGAAAGGCTTCTGGTAAATTGGTGGGTGGCAATCTTTCCTTATTATCCGTCATGAACGGTACGGATTATGACATTGATTATACCGATTGCCTGGTCTGTATTGAAGACGTGGGTGAAGCTCCCTATCGTATTGATCGTATGCTCACCCAATTATTATCCACTCCAAGTTTTAAAAGAGCGGCGGGAGTTTTGTTTGGAGTCTGTTCAGGATGTGACAAAAAGGAAGGTTCCGACTCCTTTTCCTTAAAAGAAGTGGTTATGAACCGTATTGGATCCATGGGAATTCCAGCTGTTTACGGAATGAGTTTTGGACACATTACCGAAAGCTTTACCTTTCCCATAGGCATTGAAGCCCTATTGGATGCGGATAGCTTTTCCCTTCAACTGCTACAAAAGTCATTGACGTAGTTATTGAAAAGTGAGTTTTGCAATCCGATTTCTCCCAGCCGCAAAGGCTATGGAATCATTTAAAAAACGAATTGTGTAAAATCCCTCGTCACTCAATGGGTCCCATGTAACCCCGTTATCCCTAGAGTAAGAGATTCCCGTAAAACCTACCGCCACCAAGTCTTTCGCCCCAGTATTTGGAACATAACGCACACAACTTTTATATCCCGGATGTTCACCGTCAGCAACCAAAGACCATGTTTTGCCACCATCCAGTGTTTTAATCTTATTGGACTCTTTCAGTTCCGGTTTGCTGAAATCACCGCCAATTCCAAAGCCGTTCATGGCATCATAAAAATCGATGGAATAAATACCTTGATACATTTCCTTAATTTGTATTGGAATCTCTACAACCTTCCAAGTGTTTCCTTTATCTGGGGTGTACAAAACCTGCTCCTTTGATGTTATCACCCAAGCTTTATCCCCTACAACGGCAATGTTGGTGTTACTGGCGGCATAGGCACCCGTATTTTCATTTAAATCGGGGATGTCGTCACAGGGCAACCTATTCCAGGTATTACCCCCGTCCTTTGTAAGGATAATGGCAAAACAACCGTTGTTATAATCACCAATGGCAATTCCTTCCTCATCATTCCAAAATGTCATGGCATCATAGAATACCCCCTCTCCCTTCTCCTTATATACCAATTCCATCTCTCCCTCAGCCCCTGTTTTATACAAGAGTGCAGGACTTCCAACGGAGAGCATAAAGAAATCCGTTTTGGTATGTGCAACGGCACGAAACCCAAGGGCAATGGAATCGTAGTTTTGGACATTTGATCTTACCTTACCGGAATTCACATCCACCGAGCCGTACATACCCCCACTTCCGGCAAAAGCCAACGTATTGTGGTCCAGAAATTCAATGGCCCGTATGCTTACCGAATCTTCGAATACGGTTTCAATTTCAACGGAGGAAAAGTCATGCGATCTTTCTTGGGTTGAACAAGAAGACACTAGCGTAATTATTCCTAAAATGAAAAGCAACTTATCCATGGATAAATAATTTCGGCAAAAATAGAAATTAGAATCTCCATAAGTTTAAGAGTACCTTTGCCTTCTTAAATTCCAGTATGCGCCTTCACAGAAATTTGGTCTTTGCCGTAATTGATGCCCTAAACCTGATTTTCAATGAAAATGAATATGCCGATAAGGTCATTGAAAAAGTGCTGAAATATGACAAACGTTGGGGGGCTCGGGATCGTGGATTTATCGCCGAGACCACCTATGAAATTGTTCGTTACAAACGACTGTATTCTGAGATTGCTGAAGTGAACGAGCCGTATTCACGATCCAACCTGTTTCGTTTGTTTGCGGTTTGGGCCGTTTTAAGGGGCATTTCCCTGCCTAATTGGAAACAGCTGGAAGAAACCCCGGTACGACGCATTAAAGGTCGGTTCGATGAACTCTCCAAAATCCGAAAGTTTCGGGAATCCTATCCCGATTGGCTGGATGAATTGGGAGAAAAGGCCTTAGGAAAGGATTTATGGAACAGGGAAAGTGCCGCCTTAAATGCACAGGCCGAAGTGGTTTTGCGAACCAACACGCTAAAAACCAATAAAAACGACCTCAGAAGGTTGTTGAATGATGAAGGTATTGAAACGGATACCATTTCTGGTGCCACCGACGCCTTAAGGCTAAAGGAGCGAAAAAACGTATTTACCACACAGGCGTTCAAGGACGGTCTTTTTGAAGTCCAAGATGCTTCGTCACAATTGGTAGCCCCGTATCTCGATGTAAAGCCTGGACAACGCGTGGTTGATGCCTGTGCCGGAGCTGGTGGAAAAACGTTGCACTTGGCCTCCCTTATGGAAAACAAGGGACAATTGATTGCCATGGACATTTACGAAAGCAAACTAAAAAAGTTAAAGATTCGTGCTAGGCGAAATGGGGTCCATAATATGGAACCACGGATCATTGAAAACTCCAAGGCCATAAAAAAACTTCACGCTAAGGCCGATCGCGTTTTATTGGATGCCCCATGCTCCGGACTAGGGGTCATCCGGCGGAATCCAGATAGTAAATGGAAATTGCAACCGGAATTTTTGGAACGTATTAAAGGAGTACAGCAAGACATCCTTTTCAACTATTCCAAAATGGTTAAGCCGGGTGGAAAGATGGTCTATGCTACCTGTTCCATTCTTCCAGAAGAAAATTCGAAACAGGTCCAGAAGTTTTTGGATTCTGATGCCGGTAACGATTTTTCATTCATCAAAGAACAAAACATTTACGCTTCCCATAGCGGTTTTGATGGATTCTATATGGCGCTTTTGGAAAAGAGGAAATAAAAAAACCCGCTTTCGAGCGGGTTTTAATTTGTTATCCTATACCATTAGTTTTCAAAAACCGTGTTTGCATATCCGCCTTTGGGTTGTTCATTGTATTCATTGACCAATTCCAATAAGGCTTCCATAAATGGGGTATCACAGTTGGATGCAAAGGTTGAGGGCCTTTGAAATTGTACCCTAAATTCATAATCCCCGTTGAGGTATTTGTCATCAATCCCAGGTTTGTCACCAATGTAATTCTTCAAATTCACGTTTCTAATATTACGCGGATTCTTGTCCTTATCCTTTTGAACCAATAATTCAAAATTATTGGTGATGAACTCCAGGTGTTCGTTCCCTCCTTCCAGTTTGGAATCCATTACCGGTTTGTGAATAAAACCATTTTGGGTGCGGTAGAATTTTCTAAACACGGTAATATCACCGTCAGCAACGACTTCAAGCATAAAGCGTTTTGGTAACATTCCCACTTTCGTCGTTGCGGAAAGGTTCACGTATTTTACCTGACGGAATTCCCGGCCATTGTCAAGCACAAAGCCTCTAATCTGCTTCACTTTGTATTTTTCCATCACTTTTTTCTTGATACGTTTTCCTTTTTTATATTTCTTAAAGGCTTTCTCACCAATGGTAATGATGTTTCCTTGCTGAAAGTTGTGGGGATTACAATTATCAATAAAAATATAAGCCTCTTTGGTCTTTCCATTTTTAAGGGTAATGGTGCCTTTGTGATAATCCGAACAGGTGGCGGGGGCATCTTCAAATGGGTTTGCATTGGCCGAGAGACCTACAAATAATAACAAGATGAGCGTAAATGATTTAGATGTCATAGTTCAATGTTTGGGGTTAGGAACTATAACTTAAAAAATTGTCATTTAGTATGTTAGCAGAATATATAGGATTTGGTTACTGCCAAACCCGTTGCAAAAATGAGATGAAATTTTTATTCAGAATTTGCTCCACATTATAATTGGAATACCCACGTTTTTTTAAGAGTTGCGGTAGTTTCCGTAAATCCGCAATGGTATCCAAATCTCTGGGGGACTGCTCTTTACCAAAGGCACCATCCAAATCGGTTCCAATACCCACATGATCGCAATTACCCGCCAATTGACAAATATGGTCCATGTGATCAATGGCTTGCTTCAAACCCACTCCCATATCCTCAGGCGTAGAGATTCCTCTTTGCCATTTGGGCACCAGCATCCATGCATCCAAAGCCACACCTATTACGCCCCCGCGATCAATAATTTCCTTAATTTGTTCATCAGAAAACTGGCGATTGTGATGTACCAAAGCACGACAGTTGTTGTGACTGGCCCAAAGGGCTCCGGAGTACATATCCAACGCCTCCCAAAAGCAGGTGTCACTCAAATGGGTGACGTCCAAAATCAAACCAAGTTCTTCAATTTTTTTGATAAGCTCCCGTCCTCTTTGGCCCAACGGACCATCAGAATCAGTTCCATACGCATAAGTGCCAGGACCATAATGCGAAGGGCCAATAGCTCGAAGGCCATTCCCATATGCCCGTTCCAAATATCCCATGTCAATAATGGAATCGGCACCTTCAAGGCTTAGAATATATCCAACAGGAGTAGTCTGGGCATCCTTCTTCCAGGTATCCAAATGGTTGTGTAAACCCTGTAGGTTGGTGATTTGTGCCATTTCGCCACATACTTCCATAGTTCTATACCATTCCAATTGGGCCTGGGTCTGTGCCCATGCCTGTTCAGGCGAATGCCATCCAGGCAAGTTACTTCCCCTTTTTACGTAGCGGGCGATCTGCGTGGCCACACAAAGACCTATATTTCCCTCACGCATAGCCGGAAGTGATACCGTATTGTTGCTGCGGTCCGGTTTATCGGTCATCCCCTTTTCCAATTGCCTAATTTCATGCACCGGTAATCGCAAATCACGATTCCATTCCATGGCATTCATCGAAAGATCCAGATGGGCATCAAAAATGAAAGGGCCGTCCATCAAAAGGAGATTTTATGGTCACGAGCAGCCACTTTCCAGCTACAGGTGACTTGGTGGTCCACTACAGTAATAACCTGGGGATATTTTGCAACAGTCGGACAAATATGCATGGGAACGGCATAAAACACATCGCCTATTTCATAGCGCTCCGGATGCGCTACTGATACTACAAAGTGTTCTTCACTCTGACCTATCTGCCCAAAGTCTTGAGTGTTCAGAAACTCCACCCTGGGAAATGCCATTTCAGAGGCCAAAGCCTTATGCCCCAAATCAAGGCAGAACTGGTCCTTCTTCGGCTTGCTTATCAATCGCGTCATCAATACAGCTGCATGCTGAAAATTCATATCAGGGAATTTGGTACCGTACCCAGCATCCCATAATAGTACCGTACCCGGGGATAGTACAATATCATCACCTTGGGCATGAGCGGGAAAGGTCGGTGAACCTCCAACCACTATGGAACCTACGTTTACCCCTTTATCCTTCAATGCTCCCCTAAGTTCTAAAATGGGAAGTAAGGCAGCTGCACAAGCCTTTTTTCGTTCCTCCAAATCAGGGATTCGTAGATGGCCGTCGTAGACATGAAATCCTTTAGCATTTAGGAAAGAGGAATGCTCAATGGCGATAAACAATTCAATAACCTTAGGACCGGGTACCATCCCCGTCCTGTTCATCCCATTATTGATATCAATAAAAACGCCTATGTCCAGATTTCTATTTTGGGCTTCCTTGGAGATGTCATTTAGGGACTTAGGGTTATCCACCAAGCACGAAAAATCCAAATCGTGATACTGGGATGCCAAATCAAAAAATCTGGAAACATTGGGTCCCACGGGCTGCATTGCCAATAGGATGTCCTTGACTCCGGTGTTTACCAACAGTTCCGCTTCGGCAATGGTTGCACATTTGAATTTATCAATCCCATGTTTCAACTGCATTTGGATCACCTCAGCCATTTTATAGGTCTTTACATGGGGTCGAAGATTTCTTGGCCCACCGGCAATACGAAGCATTTCCCGTATATTATGTTCAATACGTTCTGGATATACCAACAATGAAGGGGTATTGATCTTCTCAATAGTATCGACTACAAACCACTCTTTATATGCCATTAGGGATGCAATTCAAAATGTGCTTCTATTTCTACCAAAATCCCACTAGGGAGCATCATACCTACCGCACTACGGACACCAATACCATTTTCCTTTCCAAAAACGTCCGCCATCAATTCACTAAACCCATTGATGACATAGGGGTGTTCACCAAATTCTGGGGTACAGTTGACCATGCCCAAAACTTTGACCATCCTTTTTATTCGGTCCAAGGCACCAAAATGGGTCTTTATGGTGGAGAGCATGGTTAGGCCTACCTGCCGGGCAGCTAACTTTCCACCATCCCTATCCGTATCCTTCCCGACCCTTCCAATCATGAGACTTCCATCCAAACTTACAGGCCCTTGCCCTGAAACATATAAAAGGTTATCCACCTTCAATACTGGGCGATACACCCCTGCTGGGGGAGGTGCAGGAGGTAATTCCAGTCCCAATTCCTTAATTCTATCTTCTATTGAAATCTCCATAGGGTATTTATATAAATTGACTTAAAACCAAAGTGCCCAAAAGCCCCATAATGCCCACTAGCGTCTCCATGACCGTCCATGTTCTCAACGTTTGTTTCACGGATAGGTTAAAGTATTCCTTGAACAACCAAAAGCCGGAATCATTGACGTGGGACAACATCAAACTACCCGAACCTATGGCCAGGACCAAGAGTTCAGCACTTACCCCGTCACTTGAGGCCAAAGGCAACACTATTCCGGCAGCGGTAAGACCCGCAACCGTAGCTGAACCCACACAAACGCGTATGGCTGTAGCAATAAGCCATGCCAATATAATGGGCGAAAAGTTAGAATTCTCCAACAATCCCGCGATATAATCACTGACCCCACTATCAATCAACACCTGTTTTAGTGCTCCTGCGCCCCCTATGACCAAAAGAATCATGGTAATACCCACAACGCCATCAACAACGGTGGCCATAACATCCTGCATTCTCTTTCCCTCCCGGATCCCTAAGGTATAGATGGCGAGCAATACGGCTAACAACATGGCCATAACAGGATTGCCCAAAAAGATAAAAAAGGTCTGCAAAGGTCCTTCCGATAGAAACTGCTCGGCAACAATGGCCATAAAAATGAGTAGAATAGGAAAAAGGGCCGTAAAAAGACTGATTGTTGTTTTCGGCATTTCATGGTCTTCCAATACCTGTGGATTATAAAATTTGGCCAAGGGCTTGGCTTCGACATTCTTTAAGGTCCTAGCGAACAGGGGACCACCTACAATGATTGCTGGTACGGCAACAATAAGTCCATAAAGCAAGGTTTTGCCAAAGTCGGCATTGAACATGGTCACGATGGCAGTGGGCGCAGGATGCGGGGGCAAATAACCATGGGTAACCGATAATGAGGTCAGCATGGGCAAGCCTACATAAAGTAAGGGGAGTCGGGTGGTTGCCGCCACCGTAAAGACCAGGGGCACCAAAATAACGAAGCCCACGGAATAAAACATGGGAATACCCACAATAAATCCCGTAAGCACTACCGCCCATTGTACGTATTTAATGCCAAACGTATCCACCAATTTGGTCGTGATGCGCTGGGCTGCCCCTGAATCCGCTACCAGTTTACCCAACATGGCCCCAAGACCGAGTATGAGCACCAAAAAACCTAAGGTACTTCCAATTCCTTTTTGAATGGAACCAATAATGGCCAAAGGCTCCATTCCCTGCAAAAGGCCAACAAAAAGACAAACGATGATAAATGAGAGAAAGGAGTTCAGTTTTAATCCGGCAATGAGGGCAAACAATAACAAAATGCCACCAATAACGATAAGTAAGGTCATAAAATTGGTTCAGTTTGGTTTAAAAGTAGGGAATTTAAAAATGATGAAAATTGCTCAATTTTTTTATCTTACCGAAGCTAAGGATAACATTGACCAATGCTATGAAAAGACTATATGATTTCAAGAATTTCAAAGGGGATTTAACCGGAGGACTGGTAGCGGGAGTTATTGCGCTACCCCTGGCCCTTGCTTTTGGCGTTCAGTCCGGTATGGGAGCTGCCGCTGGACTTTATGGTGCCATTGCCGTGGGGATATTTGCAGCACTCTTCGGAGGTACGGAAACACAAGCCAGTGGGCCCACGGGTCCAATGACAGTGGTTTCTGCAGCCCTTGTGGCAGGAGCCATTCAAATGAACGGTAGTCTTGACAATGCCATAGGTGTTATTCTGGTTACTTTTTTATTGGGAGGATTGATACAAATAATTTTTGGCCTCTTGAATATTGCCGGATATGTCAAGTATTTTCCCTATCCCGTGGTTTCTGGTTTTATGAGCGGAGTTGGGCTCATTATTATCATATTGCAATTATTCCCTTTGGTAGGATTGTCATCACCAAAATCCACGGTCGCGGTGATTCAAGACCTGCCCCGAATGTTTACCGAAGCCAATCTGTATGCGCTGGCATTGGGAGGATTAACTGTAGGGGTGTATTATTTGTTTCCAAAAATAACAAAGGCCATCCCTAGCGCCTTGGTAGCACTTTTGGTGGCCTCATTAGCTGCGTATTTTCTAAAATGGGACGTTCCCGTTATTGGGGAAATCCCTTCCGGACTTCCGGCCTTACAAATCGGAACCATGTGGCCCATTGATGCCGATGCCTATGGCATTATCGTTGAGTACGCCTTTGTCTTGGCCGTTTTGGGAAGTATTGATTCTTTACTTACTTCGGTCATTGCAGACAACATGACCAAGACCAAACACAATAGCAACCGGGAACTTATTGGTCAGGGCATCGGGAACATGTTGGCTGCAATCATTGGAGGCATTCCAGGAGCAGGAGCAACAAAGGGCACTGTGGTTAACATCAACGCAGGTGGAAAAACACGTCTATCCGGTGCATTGCATGGCCTATTTCTTTTGGCTGTTTTATTGGGCTTGGGCACCTTGGCAGCACATATTCCATTGGCAGTCCTCGCTGGCCTTTTGATCCCAGTGGGATTCAAAATTATTGATTTCAAGGGCTTAAAACATCTAAAAGTAGTTCCCAGAGCCGATGCGATAGTGCTTATCATCGTCTTGTTGATTACCACCTTTGGCAGTTTGATCAATGCCGTGGGAATAGGTGTGGCCCTGGCCGCTTTGCTTTTCATGAAAAAATCCAGCGATTTGGCAGTAAAGGGATTGGATGTTGGGCCGGTTTCGGATTTTGACGGTGAAAAGCCATGGCAAGATGAGTTGGAATTTTATGAAACTTATAAGGACAAGGTCATCATTAAACACTTGTATGGCCCCTTCTTCTTTGGGTTTACCTCTTATTTTAAAGATGGAATCAAGAATTTGGGGAGCGACATTAAAGCCCTGATTATCAGAATGGACCGGGTTCCCTTTATTGACCAATCTGGAGTATATGCCTTGGAAGAGGCCATTTTTGATTTACGTGCGCAAAACATTGAAGTCATTTTAACCGGGTTACAGGAACAACCTTTTGATCAATTGACGGAAATTGACATCATCCCTGATCTGGTACCTGAAGAGGATATCTTTGAGAAAGTAGATAGGGCCTTCGACTACCTCAAACAACAACTGGAGTAAAACTTTAGAAGAATTTTAGGAAGTCCCTAGATTTCATCATCGTATTTTTGGACAACAGCCAACCAAGGAAATAGTAATGCATGAATAGTTTCCCCTTAAAACTCCTTGGATTTCTTCTTTTGTTTTCAGGTATCCTGCAATCCCAAGACTCCCTATACACCTATAAAAGTGGGGACTATGGCGGTATTGGAAAATGGTTCATGGGTCGTGAAATTGCCTATGTCATGGGTTATCAAGGCATGTCTTGGTTGGAGCGAAGGGAACGCGAGGAAGAAGAAAAAACGACCACCCTCCTCCAAAACATGAACATCAAAAAAACGGATCATATTGCTGATATTGGAGCGGGTTCTGGATATCATGCTTTTAAAATGGCCAAAATCGCAACAGATGGAATCATTTATGCGGTCGACATTCAAAAGGAGATGATTTCAGCCATGAAAATCAAAAAAGAAGCAGGTAATCATACCAATGTAAAACTGATTCAGGGTACAAGAACAAGTGTGAACCTTGGGCCCAATAGTTTGGATAAGGTGTTGATAGTGGATGTCTATCACGAAATGAGTCACCCTGTGGAGATGATGCGTTCCATAAAGAAAGCATTGAAACCAAGTGGCGAAATTTATTTGATTGAATACCGTGGCGAAGACCCCAAGGTGCCCATCAAACGATTGCACAAAATGACAGAGGAACAAGCGGTAAAGGAAATGAACGCCATTGGATTTGAACTCAAAGAAAATATTGTCAATCTACCGTGGCAACATTGTATGGTTTTCGTAAAATGAAAATATTGGATTTCTCGTCGCATCCACTTCGACAAGCTCAGTGTCACAGCTCTGTCGAAACGACGACAACCAATACGCTGTCATTTCGAACCTAACCTGTTAGCATGAGAAACCCTCAATTGAAAGATGTAACAAATGGAAGTTAAATATCTAATGTTGGACGATAATAGGTCACTGAGGTTACTCGAAGTGACCGAAACAAAGTGGCTTCGAGTTACCTCAGCCACCTGATACAATGAAACCTAACAAGCCGCAAAGGCACAATGAAAATAAAGTCAAGTACATTACTGTTTTTACTTTTATCCATCGCTATGAACGCACAAGCCCTTTTCGATAGTAAAAACACTCCAAGCCCAGAAAGCTGGTACGTTCTGGATGACGTGGTCATGGGCGGACGTTCCAATGGACAACTTGAAATTACGGAAGAAGGCCATGCCAGATTTTACGGCAAGGTATCCTTGGAAAATAATGGGGGCTTTTCCTCCGTTCGGTACGGAATTCCCAAAACAATCGTACGCCCTGAGCATACCATTAGCTTACGATTGAAGGGGGATGGAAAGCGATATCAATTGAGGGTAAAAAACCAAAGGGACCAATATTATAGCTATATCATTCCATTTGATACCGATGGAAACTGGCAAACGGTGGCGTTCAAATTAAAGGACCTCTACCCCAGGTTTCGAGGAAGGCGATTGAACCTTCCCAATTTCAATCATACGACCATTGAAGAAATTGCCTTGCTCATCGGCAATAAAGTTCCCGAAAGTTTTGAATTGACCATTTCAAGAATTGAATTGGTCCCTTGACGTATTTAGAACCACACTAAACTAAACAGGTATCGGCTTTAGGAATTAACTATGAACTATCTTTCCTTGTGATTTAGATGTGAGTATTGAATACAGTCCAAACCGTACAAACCAAACAACTGAACTGTTGCCTTAATGCCTTCTTCCTTATTTTGGCTGTACTTGTACTACCGGGTACTACCATGGGCCAGACCGTGCAGCGACCTGAATTCGCTTCCGGTGCATTAACGGAACCCTTGGATTTTGATGGCGCGTTGAACGAAGCCGATTGGAAAAATGCTCCCATCCTCAATACCTTAAAAACAACAGTCCCTGAAGAAGGGGGCACGCCCTCGCAGACCACCTGGGTCCAAGTCATTGCCAATGCACGAAACGTGGTCATCGGCATAACCTGTAAGGATACCAACCCAGAGGGCATTATTCGCTTCTCCAAACTTCGGGATGCCGATATTTCTGAAGAAGACCATGTGAAAGTGGTCATTGATCCCTTTCTGGATGGACAATCGGGTTACATCTTTGCCGTCAATTCCTTGGCGGCCCGCTATGATGCCCTGGTTTCGGATCGCGGTGAAAGTGAGAATGAGGACTGGGATGCCGTTTGGGATGCCAAGACCCAGATTACCGAGAAGGGTTGGACGGCCGAAATTGTGATTCCCATTCAAAGTATTGCCTTTAAAAAAGGGTTATCGAAATGGGGTTTTAATATCGAACGTAGGATACAGCGAAACCTGGAAACCATTCGCTGGGCCAATGTGAAACGGGACCAATTTTTTGCCCAGACTAGTCGTGCAGGCTTGGTCACAGGGCTTCCCGAATTCAATTATGGCGTAGGGGTCAATGTACGTCCGTCATTGATTGCCAATGCCAATCAAACGGGACCCAATGGTGCGATGGTAGTGAAGCCTGATATTAGTTTGGATGCGAACCAGCGTATTGGTCCGAACGTTTTGGCGACCTTCACTGCAAATACTGATTTTGGGGAAACCGAGGTAGATACTAGACAGACGAACTTGACCCGCTTTCCCTTATTTTTTCCTGAGCGGAGAATATTTTTTCTCGAAGGTTCCGATATTTTCGAGTTCGGTTTTGGAACGGGTCGCAGCACTGTACTTCCCTTTTTTAGTCGACGTATTGGCTTACGCAATAATGTGCAGATTCCTGTGGTTGGGGGCACTAAACTCAATGGTCGTATTGGGAAGACCGCTTTTGGGGGGTTGGGTATCCGCACAGGGGACTTCAATTTGGAAGAGGATAGCTTTAGTGCTACCAATATGGGGGTAGTACGGGTGCGTCGCAACGTGCTTACAGAAAGTTCGGTAGGGTTCATAGCCACCTCAGGAGATCCTTTGGGGCGTGATGGCAGTTGGATGTCGGGGGCTGATTTTACCTTTCAGACGACACGATTCAACGGGGATAAAAACTTTATCGTTGGAGGTTGGGCCCTCTTTACCAACCGAGAGGATTTAGCAGGTGACCGTTCTGCTGCAGGATTCAAAATTGATTATCCGAACGATCGATGGGATATTGCCATGACCTATGCCCGTATTGGAGAGGATTTTGACCCTTCTTTGGGGTTTGTGCCCCGCCGCGGTGTGAATTTTTATCGTGTTGGCGGTACTTTTGCCCCTCGACCGCAGGCCCCTTGGCTACGCCAAATGTTCCATGAACTTTTTGTCACCTATATCAATACCCTTTCAGGACCTTGGCAATCGTATAGTGTATTTACTGCACCCATTAACTGGCGATTGGAAAGTGGTGATCGCATTGAAGCCAATATCAGACCGGTTGGTGAAAACATTTTGGGACCTTTTGAGATATCGGATGGGGTCACCATTCCCGTAGGGGAATATAATTTTATGCGCTATCGCCTCGAAGCGGAATTTGCGCGTAAACGTCGGTTGAGCGGGGAGGCCACGTGGTGGTTCGGTAGTTTTTATGAAGGGAACTTGGATGAGTTCGAATTGAGCCTCAATTGGAACCCCAGTGCTTTGTTGGCCTTTGAATTCGCCGGATTGCACAACCGGGCCAGACTGCCCTTCGGGGATTTTAACCAGACCTTGGCTGGGCTTCGTGTTCGCTTTAATGTCACCTCCAATTTGCAATTAAACAGTTACCTGCAATACGATACGGATAGCCGGGTCTTGGGATTAAACGCCCGTATACATTGGATATTTTCACCCCTGGGCGATGTCTTCTTGGTCTTTAACAACAATACTATTAATAATATCAACAACCAGCCTTGGGAGTTGCAAAACCGACAGATATTATTAAAAGTACGGTATAATTTTAGGCTGTAGCTTTTTGTTCTGTAGTCACAAACTCCGTAAACAACTTCCCTACTGGATGCTTTTCGTACGTAAAGTCCAAAAAAATAGTTGCGCAAGTAAAAACTTGCTTATATATTTGCAAGCAAACACTTGCATTTTGAAAAGAGATGTATTCAATGCCATCGCCGACCCCACCCGAAGGAGTATCTTGCTGTCGCTTACCAAAGAGGCACATAATGTGAATGCATTGGCGGATCGGTTCGATATGACCCGACAGGCTGTATCGCTACACATCAAATACTTGAAGGAATGTGGCGTCATCACCGTCAAAAAGGAAGGTCGCGAACGCTATTGTCGCCTTGAGCCTCAAAAATTGGGCGAAGTGGCCGATTGGTTGGCACCCTTCAGGGAAGTTTGGGCCAGCAGGCTCAACAAGCTCGACGACCTCTTGCGGGAACTGCAAACCCAACCCAGAAATAACCCATCAAAACAATCCTAATCATGAGTGAGCAACCCCTTGTTATTAAACAAGAATACAAAGCACCCGTTGCCCTGGTTTGGAAGTGTATCTCTGACAAAGAATTGATGAAGAAATGGTATTTTGACATCCCAGACTTCCAACTGCAGATAGGCGCAATCTTTCATTTTGAAGGCGGCAAGGAGGGTCGTCGCTATATACATGAATGCGAGATTGTGGAGATTGTCCCCCTTAAAAAACTCAAATATTCTTGGAAATATCAAGGGTACACCGGGCTTTCCTTCGTGACCTTTGAGCTATTTGATCAAGGCGACACTACCCTATTGAAGCTTACCCACGAAGGCTTACATAGCTTTCCACGGGATAATCCGGATTTTGTTCGGGACAATTTTGTGGGCGGTTGGAACTATCTCATCCACGAATCGTTACAGGAATATCTTGAAAAAGGAAAGGCACTGCGAACTTGGTAGTTAAAAAAACAACGTGAAACTATCGCCAAAAGCAAAAGGAATCTACGATCAAATCCATAAAGAAACCACAAAACTGGGGAATCTTTCGCATAGTATCCAACTATAGCTATCTATGGCTTAGCCATACATGGAATCGCTAGGCAGGGCTCTAAGTTAGAGCCCTTTCAGTTCTTTTCTTTCCCTTTATTAAGTTAGGTGCTTGAGGGTAAAGGAGACCGTTGTCACCAATTTTAAGATGATTTAATCATATCTGAAAAGCAATATACCCAATCGCACACAACCAACAGTTGAACATAATTTCAAATTGTTAAAATTTAAAAAATTAATAATATATTTGATATATCAAATATATTTGTGTCAATGTTTTAAATTAGAACGTTTAAACAACCTAACGAGACGGTTTTACGGTATTAAACGGGCAATAAACGAATGTAGGAGGGTTTGCACAGAAACAGGTAAATGTACTTTTCAACCACACAACCTTAGACTAAGCTATGATTTTAGTTTATTTAACTGATAATGAAGCCACGAAAGTAGAACTCAGTAATATTATTTTGAAAGACAAAGCTTGCGTTACCGGAATGGTAGAAATTCTTAGGAAGAATGGTTATTTACAACGTAGAAATAACAAAAAAACGTTGCCATTGCAAAATTTCACCCACAAAAAAGGGCATAATACCATTGCAAAATTAAAACAAATCATTACCTCTAACAAAGCGACGGCCATCTTAAACATGGAGTTAAAAGATTTAATCAAGCTTCAAGAAACCGTAAATCAAATCATCGAAAATCGTACAAAATAATTTCAAAATATTTCACCATGGTCGCAGATAAAATAATAACGTTGGCAATTATTCTTATCCCAACACTATCTTTTGCCCAAAGCTCACCCGATGAATCCTATGATTCCCTTAAAATAAATGAATTATTAGAGGCAAATGTCAATAGTCTAACTCCTTTCAGTGGATCTGTATTAGTTGCACAAGATGACAGTATTATATATAGGGGTGCTTTTGGGTATTCAAATCTTGAAAAAAAAACCTTAAACAATATTGGTTCAAGGTATTTTATTGGGTCAATTACGAAGCAATTCACTACCGTAGCTATTTTGCAATTAGTAGAAAAAGGAAAACTCAGTTTGGAAGACAAATTGTCTAAATGGTTGCCAGAAATACGAGACTCAGATAAGATTACCATTCATCATTTACTAAGTCACCAGTCAGGCTTAAGGCGAGATTCGCGTTTAGATTATGATGCTGAGGTAACTCCTTTGGAAAGAGTGCAATCCGTAAAAAATGATACTCTCAATTTTGAACCGGGCACGAAAAGTGAATATTCCAATGTGGGATTCTATGCCCTAACGCATATTTTAGAAAAAGTAAGCAGCTTGACGTATGAAAACTATTTTAAGCGCCACATTTTCAGACCGTCTGACATGAAAAATACAGGTATTAGAAAGCACAAAAATAGAAGAATAAAAAACTTGTCCATCGGAATTAATCGTGCTCCAGACCAATATGGTGTGGACAATTTGGCACACGCAAAATATTTTGACAGTTACTCTTTAGGAGGAGGCGGTTCGTTGTATTCTACAGTTGATGATGTTTACAAATTTCATTTGTCGGTCGAAAAGGCAAAAATACTATCGAAGAAAAGTGTTGAACTTATGAAAAGAAGATGGGCGTTAGAGAAAGAGCCTCGGCCATTTAACACTTATGGTTGGGAAGTTTGGGATTATTCCAAAAAAGACAAACCTTATTTTATTTATGGCTTTGCAGGCAGAATTTATGGGTACAAAGCCATGCATCGATACTATAAAAAAGAAAATATAGTAGTTATTGTTTTGACCAATAGTGAGTATAGTGAAAGAAGTTTATTGGGGCATACCATCCAAAAAATACTTATGGACAAGGAGTATAAATTACCAAAACAGACTCCTGCAAAACTTCCATTAACCCAATTTATGCACAAACATATTGGAGTTTATGATTTCCCTTCCGAAAAAACAACGGTAGAAATCAAAATCATTAATGGCAAAATGACTTTGACATCACATGGTGATAATCCAATGTATATTTATCCGAGTGATGAATACACTTTTTATTCTGATTTAATTCCATTAAAGATAACCTTTGAAAAAACAGACAAAGAAAAAACTCAAAGGTTAGAGTTTAATCATAATAATGAATTCATAAAGACTATTGAAAGAAGATTATAAAATTCGTCTAAACTGCAAGAATGTAAAAAACTGATGTTAACAAAGTGCAGTCCTTCCACTAGTGGGAGTTTTCAACTCGCACCTAAACCCAAACACTGAGCAAAACGCACTACTGCTATCAACACCTCCCGTTAACAAGTCTACTTCTACTGGATGTGAATTTTAGTATAAACACTTAAATTTGTATTTTCCAAATTCATTGCAATGATTCACTTTTTCGGAGACCCAAAAACCAAGGTTTTCGCACTACAGACTCATCAAGAGCTTTCTCGACAGGACCAAGAAAAACTAACATGGTTGTTCGGCAACCAACCCAAGATAGAAGCGGCGTCACTTGACGCCTTTTTTGTTGGTCCCCGCGCCACCATGCTTACCCCTTGGAGTACCAACGCCACTGAGATTACTCAAAATATGGGGATTTCCTGTATTGTGAGAATCGAAGAGTTCTGGGCGATTGAAAAGGGGCACCAAGACTACGATCCCATGCTTTTCCAAAAGTACCCTAGTTTGGGGCAGGATATTTTTACTATCAACATTACCCCAGAACCCATTTTGGAGATTGGGGATATTGCAGCTTACAACCAAAAGGAAGGCCTGGCCTTGAGTGATGACGAAGTGGCCTATCTGGAAAAGCTTTCGAAAGACCTAGATCGCAAATTGACCGATTCCGAGGTTTTCGGCTTCAGTCAGGTGAATTCCGAACACTGTCGCCATAAAATCTTTAATGGCACTTTTGTGATTGACGGGGAAGAAAAACCCACGTCCCTTTTTAAGCTCATCAAAAAGACCTCCGAGGAACATCCAAATGGTATTGTTTCCGCCTACAAAGACAACGTGGCCTTCATCAAGGGCCCAAAAGCGGTACAGTTTGCTCCAAAAAGGGCAGATCAACCCGATTTTTACAAAGAAACCGAATTCGATTCCGTACTCTCCCTAAAAGCAGAAACCCATAATTTCCCGACAACGGTAGAGCCCTTTAATGGTGCCGCTACCGGTTCGGGTGGGGAAATCCGTGACCGATTGGCAGGTGGTAAAGGAAGTCTTCCCTTGGCAGGAACTGCGGTCTATATGACCTCATACTCTCGTTTGGAAGCATCAAGACCCTGGGAAAGGGCCTTTCCGGAACGGGAATGGTTGTACCAAACCCCCATGGACATTTTGATCAAGGCCAGTAACGGGGCTTCCGATTTCGGGAACAAATTTGGCCAACCTTTGATTGCGGGGTCTTTACTCACCTTCGAACATCAAGAGGTCACTGAGGCCTCTCGAAATGACCAAGAAAAGATGGCTTCGAGCAACCTCAGCCACCATATAAAGTTGGGCTATGACAAAGTCATCATGCTTGCCGGTGGAATTGGCTATGGAAAAACCGAACAGGCACTAAAGGACACGCCGAAAAAGGGCGACAAAGTGGTTATCCTTGGAGGCGACAACTACCGTATTGGTATGGGTGGAGCTGCCGTCTCCAGTGCGGATACCGGTGAGTTTGAATCTGCCATTGAACTGAATGCGGTACAGCGTAGCAACCCAGAAATGCAGAAACGGGCGGCCAATGCGATACGAGGTTTGGTGGAAAGTGAGGGAAACCCGATAGTATCGATTCATGACCATGGCGCGGGTGGGCATTTAAATTGCCTCTCCGAACTGGTGGAAGAAACAGGTGGCCATGTTGATCTGGATGCACTACCTGTTGGAGATCCTACCCTTTCGGCCAAAGAGTTAATCGGCAATGAAAGTCAGGAGCGCATGGGCTTGGTCATGGGCGAAAAGGACATGACCACCCTAAAAAAAATTGCAGAACGTGAACGTTCCCCCCTATTTGAGGTGGGAGAAGTTACGGGGGACCAGCGCTTTACCTTTGAAAGCAAGACCACTGGGGAAAAACCTATGGACGTAGAACTTTCTGCCCTATTTGGGAGCTCTCCCAAAACCATTATGGAAGATGCGAAGCTCGAAACGCAATTCAAGAACAGCTCATACACGTTGGAGCATTTCCACGAGTATTTGGAACAGGTATTACAACTGGAAGCCGTTGCTTGTAAGGACTGGTTGACCAACAAAGTGGACCGCTGCGTGGGTGGCCGTGTGGCGAAGCAACAATGTGCCGGTCCGCTTCAATTACCACTTAATAACTGTGGGGTCATGGCCCTGGATTTTAAGGGAAAGGAAGGAATCGCTACCAGTATTGGCCACTCCCCTATCTCCGGTTTGATCGATCCGGTTGCGGGAAGTAGAAACAGTATCGCCGAAGCCTTGACCAACATCATTTGGGCACCATTGGAGGAAGGCCTGAAATCGGTTTCCCTTTCCGCCAACTGGATGTGGCCTTGCCGTAATCCTGGAGAGGATGCCCGATTGTACGATGCTGTGGAAGCCTGTTCCAAGTTTGCCATTGAATTGGGTATCAATATTCCCACGGGGAAGGACTCCTTGAGCATGAAACAGAAATATAAGAATCAGGAGGTCATTGCACCGGGTACGGTCATCATTTCTGCTGCGGGCCATTGCTCGGATTTGAAGAAAGTCATAGAACCTGTCCTTCAAAAAGATGGGGGTGATATTTACTACCTCAACTTAAGTGGGGATGGCTATAAATTAGGTGGTTCCAGTTTTCATCAAGTATTGAATTCCGTGGGAAGTGAGGCGCCTTCCATTTCAGATGCTACTTACTTTAAAAAGGCTTTTGATGCAGTGCAACAGGAAATCAAGGCTGGAAACATCGTTTCAGGCCATGATATTGGTTCGGGAGGACTGATTACGACCCTATTGGAAATCTGCTTCGCTGATACTGATTTGGGCGCTGATATTGATTTAAGTGGATTGGAGGAGTCGGATACGATTAAACTTTTGTTTTCGGAAAACATCGGGATCGTGTTCCAAGCAAATCATGCAGTTGAGGAGCGGTTAAAGGCCCAAGGACTGAACCTCATACAGATTGGCAAGCCTCTAAAAGAAGCTATTTTGCAAATCAAAAATAGAGGCGTGGAATTGGGATTGAACGTAAGCTCCCTTCGTGATACGTGGTACAAGACTTCTTATTTACTGGATAACCAACAAACTTCAAATGGGCTGGCCAAAGACCGTTATGAGAACTACAAAAAGCAGCCCTTAACGTATACCTTTCCAAAATGGGTGACCTCGAGTAACCTCAGCCATCCGGTCACTGGGGCCACTCGAAGTGACCGGCCAAAAGCCGCCATCCTTCGTGAAAAAGGGAGCAACTCTGAACGAGAAATGGCCCATGCTATGTATTTGGCTGGTTTTGAGGTTAAGGATGTGCATATGACCGACTTGATTTCCGGTCGTGAAGATTTAAAGGATATCCAGTTCTTAGGGGCTGTGGGAGGGTTCTCCAACTCTGACGTTTTGGGTTCGGCCAAAGGTTGGGCAGGCGCCATAAAGTACAATGAAAAAGCCAAAAAGGTCATTGACGATTTCTTTGCAAGGCCGGATACCCTTTCCATAGGTATCTGCAACGGTTGCCAATTGTTTATGGAATTGGATTTGATCAATCCCGAACATGGGGAACAACATGGAAAAATGACCTACAACGATTCCAATAAACACGAAAGTAATTTTACCTCGGTCAAAGTTCAAAAGAATCCTTCGGTAATGCTATCCAACTTGGAAGGAAGCACTTTAGGGGTGTGGATAAGCCATGGCGAAGGCAAATTCAGCCTACCTTTGGAAGAAGACCATTATGATATCGTCGCCAAATATGGGTATGCTGAATATCCTGCCAATCCCAATGGAAGTGATTACAACGTGGCGATGCTCTGCGATAAGACAGGCCGCCATTTGGTAACCATGCCCCATATGGAACGAAGTATATTTCCCTGGAACTGGGCGCATTACCCAAAGGATAGAAATGATGAAATCTCTCCTTGGATCCAGGCCTTTATCAATGCACGGGAGTGGGTGGAAAACGTTAATGAATAACCTGGTTTAGAAGCTTCTTTCCGTCCCAAGAAGACAAGTGGTCAATATATTTGATTTTTCATCAGGGGATTGGACTTGTTTTCTTTTATCTTTAGAATAAACGAAAACGACATGAAGAATTCTTTCAAACGTCGAAAATTTATTCAACATAGTTCTTTTTTGGCTATGAGTGCCGTAGCCGCTCCACTCATGGGTGCGACTTCAGTACCGACTTCAATCCCTTCCGCAACACTGGAGAATATGAATGTTATAGGTCCAAGGAAGGGATATTCGCCCCATATTGGAACTTTAGTGTCGATGATGAACTGGATGCGTGAAGTAATGCTTGTTCCTGTCCGAGGAATGAGCGTTTCGGACTTGGACTATTTAATTGATGAAAGAGCCAATACTATTGGGGCCATGCTTATGCATTTAGCCGCTACGGAACGCTTTTATCAAATCAACACGTTTAACAATAAAAGGTGGGGTGATTTCCCAGAAGAGGACCTAATAAAGTATGGTGCCGCCTCCATGCTCGGTGATAGAGGAAGATCGGAAATCAAAGGAAAACCCTTGGATTACTATCTTGAAGAAATGTCAACTATCCGCGAAAATACGCTTGCAGAGTTCAAGAAGCGGGATGACGATTGGCTGTTTTCGGTGGATAATGATTTCCCCTGGGGTCCAACAAACAACTATTGTAAATGGTTTCATGTCTGCGAACATGAATCGAACCATAATGGCGTTTTTAAATTCTTAAAAAGTAGGATTACCTCCTAATGACAATCCGAAAAGCTTCCAAGAAAGATGTTCCTGCCATTGTAGAAATGCTGGCGAACGATTCATTGGGGCGTTACCGTGAACAGGTTAAAGACCCCTTGCCAGATGTCTATTGGAACGCTTTTGAACGAATCGATACTGACCCTCATCAAGAATTGGTGGTGTTAGAGGATGACTTGGGAAGGGTTATGGGTACTTTACAACTCGCTTTCCTTCAATATTTGACCTACCAAGGTGGGATTCGAGCACAAATTGAACAGGTTAGAATTCATGAAAGCATGCGGGGCAAAGGTCTGGGAAAACATTTATTTGAATGGGCCATTGAAAGGGCCAAAAATAAAGGGGCACATATGGTGCAATTGACCACGGATAAAAAGCGACCTGAAGCCTTAAAATTTTATGAAAATCTTGGATTCAAGGCCTCCCACGAGGGAATGAAGTTACACTTAAGGGCATAACCCGCCTAAAAGCAAAACATTCCTCCCATTTCAACCTCAAGTTTTTACCAACTGCAAGGTTTTGTCCTTTTTATGGGCCTTGGTCACCAGTTGCCGCATAAGTAAAGAGACAATCAGTGCCACAACGAATAAACCGGCAAAAACACCCAAGGTCATATCTAGGGAACCCGTCATTTTTTTAACAACGTCATAAATGGTTGGTCCTACAACACCCGCCAATGCCCATGCGGTCAAAACCATACCATGTATCGCCCCTAGTTGCTTGGTACCGAACAAGTCACCCAAAAAAGCGGGCAAGGTCGCAAAACCACCTCCATACATTGTGATCACCATAAACAGCACGACCAGAAACGCCAATTCCATGGAAATACTGGGTAGAAAATAAAAGGCCAAAACTTGGAACGCAAAGAAAACAATGTAGGTGTTGGCCCTACCCAGATAATCGGATAGTCCTGACCATAAAATTCTCCCCAATCCGTTGAACACCCCAATAAGCCCTACGATACCAGCAGCCTGCATGGGTGAATAATTCAATTTCTCCTGCATCATGGGACTGGCGGCGGCAATGACAGCTATGCCGCAAGAGATATTGATGAACATCATCACCCATATGTAATAGAAACGACGGGTCTTTAAGGCTTCGGAGGCTGTAAGATTCGCCATATCGGCCTTCACGCGATTGCCTTCACCCGGTACAAAACCATCAGGCAAATACCCTTCCGGCGGTTTTTCCATATAACGTGCCGAACTCAAAATGAGAATCATATAAATGGCCCCTAGTAAAAAGAAAGCGTTGGAAACTCCAAAGAAATCGAAAAAAGCCTGCATTACCGGTCCAAAAAGAAGTGCAGCGAAACCGAAGCCCATAATCGCCATTCCTGTGGCCAAGCCTCGTTTATCTGGAAACCACTTCACTAAAGTGCTCACCGGTGTGATATACCCCAGACCAAGACCAATACCCCCAATAACACCATAACATAGATAAAAGAGCCATAGGGAGCCAAGTTGTACGGCCAGTCCGGTTCCCAATATTCCGATGCCATAAAACAATCCAGCAGCAGTACCGCTTTTCCTGGGACCCACTTTTTCCACCCACCGTCCCATGAATGCCGCAGAAAGTCCCAACATAAGAATCGCTATTTTAAAGGCCCACTTGATAACGCTGCCATCCACTTCAAAAATGTCCTTTACGGGGTTGGTCATTACGGAGTAGGCATATACCGATCCAATGGATATATGGATGCCTACGGCGGCGGCGGCAATCAACCAACGGTTTTTAAGTTTTGCTTGGTTTCCCATTTTGAATTGTATTAGGTTCTAGGACAACTTAATTCACCGTCACCCTTTTAAAATAGTGTTGTAGGATACCCACAGCGTCCCGAATCTCTTGGTTGGTGTTTTCTCGAGCCTCCGGTATGGGGTATTCCCAGCCCAGTGCTTTCCATTTATGTACCCCTAATTTGTGATAGGGCTGCAGTTCCAATCGTTCAATGGTTTTGTACGTTTTAAAGTACCTACCCAAGGCATGTAACAATTCCGGGGTATCCGTGATTCCCGGGATGAGTACGTATCGCAACCACATTTTTTTACCGGATGCTTCCCGATGCTTGGCCAGATTAAAGGTGGTTTCCTTGTTGCGCATACCGGTAATGGCTTGATAGCCCTCTTCCGTCATATGCTTAATGTCCAACATCACCAAGTCGGTATACTCATCCAGCAATTCTTTGGTAAAATGGTTCAAGATGCGTCCGTTGGTATCAATATTGGTATGGATGCCAGCCTTCTTTAGCTTCTTGAAAAATGGAATCAGCGCTTTGGCCTGCAACAAGGGTTCTCCACCGGAAACGGTCACGCCACCGTTTTCACCAAAATAAGGCCTCATTTTCAGAACCCGCTCCACCAGTTCTTCCACATGGTATTCACGGCCACCCTGCATGGCAATCGCATCAGGATTATGGCAATAGACACATTTAAGCTTGCATCCTTGAAGAAAAACAACGGTTCGTATTCCTGGACCGTCATGGGTCCCAAAGGATTCAATGGAGTGCACTTTCAAGGTAGGAATTTCCTGAGATGCCCTTTTGATTGGGGTACCAACACCCGAATCCTTTTTTTTCTGGATGTCAGGTGTCAGTACCAAGGGAAAAAAGTGATTACATGGTTTCATGGAACGAGCGTGTAATTACTTCTTGTTGCTGTTCACGGGTCAGCTTGGTAAAGTTGACCGCATATCCTGATACCCTTATAGTCAACTGTGGGTATTCTTCAGGATGCTCCATAGCATCCATCAAAGTTTCCTTGTTCAGCACATTAATGTTCACATGCTGCGCCTGTTGCTCAAAATACCCATTGAGGATACTCACCAAATTGGCCATTCGGTCATTGTCCGTGGCTCCTAAGGATTTTGGAACAATGGAGAACGTATTGGAAATGCCATCAAGTGCATCTGTATAGCGAATTTTAGCGACCGAATTCAGGGAAGCTATCGCCCCGTTGGTATCCCTTCCATGCATGGGATTGGCTCCGGGGGCAAAGGGTATTCCCATAGCCCTTCCGTCAGGGGTCGCCCCTGTCTTTTTACCATAAACCACGTTGGAAGTAATGGTAAGTACGGATAAGGTAGGTCTGGCTTTTTTGTACACTGGAAATTGCTGCAACTGGGTATTAAAGTCGGCAACCACTTTTGTGGCCAAATCGTCAACACGCTCGTCGTCATTACCATACTTTGGAAATTCTCCTTCAATTTTAAAGTCTATGGTCAATCCCTCTTCGTTTCGAATGGGCAAAACCTTGGCATACTTTATGGCCGAAAGCGAGTCGGCAACAATGGAGACACCGGCAACACCATAAGCCATATCAATACTTGGATTGGTATCAATAAGTGCCATTTGGGCCCTTTCGTAGTAATACTTATCGTGCATGTAATGAATAATGCTCATGGTATCACTGTAAACCCTAGCTATTTCTCGTGATGCTTTTTGATAATTTTTGACTACTTCATCAAAATCAAGATATCCTTCCTCGATGGGTGGAATTCCATCAACCACCTGTTTGCCGGTAATTTCGCATCGCCCTTCATTCAACGCCAATAATAAAGTTTTGGCCAAATTGGTACGTGCTCCAAAGAACTGAATCGATTTTCCCAAATCCTGGTGAGAAACACAACAGGCGATTCCATAGTCATCCGAGCCCCTTAGGGTTCGCATCAAATCATCGTTTTCAAACTGAATGGAAGAGGTATCTATGGCCACCTTTGCGCAATACTCCTTGAAATTCTGGGGTAAGTGCTGTGACCAAAGTACAGTTAAGTTAGGTTCTGGAGAAGGGCCTAAGTTGTACAAGGTATTCAAGAACCGGAAGGACGTTTTAGTGACCTTGGTCCTTCCATCGTTCAACATACCTCCTATCACCTCGGTTACCCAAGTAGGGTCACCGGCGAAGATTTCGTTATAGGCTTCCATTCTAAGATGGCGCACCACGCGAAGCTTCATAACAAATTGGTCAATGAGCTCTTGTGCTTCCCATTCCGTCAATAGTCCGTCTTCAATATCCTTTTCAATGAAGATATCAAGGAATGATGAGACATTGCCCAAAGACATCGCCGCACCATCCTGTTCTTTTACAGCTGCCAAATAGGCCATATACGTCCACTGAACCGCTTCTTGGGCATTACGAGCCGGACGATTTAAATCCAAACCATATTTCTCACCAAGCACAATCATTTCCTTCAAGGCAGTGATTTGGTCGGCGACTTCTTCGCGAAGGCGTATGGTTTCTTCTGTCATAGGGGTCTCAAAAGCTTCTAAATCCTTGAGTTTCCCCTGAATTAAAAAGGAAATACCATAAAGGGCAACACGTCTATAATCGCCAATAAGACGACCTCTGGCATAATTGTCAGGAAGCCCTGTCAAAATACCCAGTGAACGATATTTCTTGATTTCAGGAGTATAGGCGCTGAAGACCCCATCATTATGGGTTTTAACGTGTTTTGAAAAAAGTTCGGTCAATGCAGGTTCCGGTTCCAATCCCTGCTCGGCCAGTGCTTTTTGAACCACTTGAAAACCACCAAAGGGTTTCATGGTTCGCTTCAACAACTCATCGGTCTGTAGCCCCACAATAACCTCATTATCCTTATCGATATAGCCAGGCTCAAAGGCACTTACCGTGGAAATTGTCTTAGTGTCAACGGCGCGCACACCATTCCGCTCACGTTCCTCTTGCATGGCCGTCTTGCAACCTTCCCAGACCGTTTTTGTCCTTTGGGTAGGTCCAACCAAAAAATCGGCCGTTCCATGATACGGCCTTATATTTTCTAGAATGAAATCCCTTACATTAATTTCTTTTGTCCAAACTCCGTTTTTAATTTTTTCCTTTACCACAGTTTTACTTTTAGGTTCAACACTATTGATGAATTTCAATGGCGAAATTAGTAGTGGTTGCAACCATGTAAAATGACAATTGTCAGCTTTGGGTTAAAAATTCGCTTAATTGAAAGTATCACTATTGATTTAATGATGATAAAGTATCGACCTCTTCATTTTGTTTAGACATTCCCAAAAATTAACAAACAATTTTATCGATTCCATTTTAAAATAAACCTTCCTTTCCCTATTTTGCAATTTCTTTACAGTAACTTACTATGACTTCAGTAACCAGACTCTTCGATTTTCCCTATTACCAAAAGGAAAAATATGATTTACAACAAGCTCTTGTAACCAAAAAAAATGGACAATGGGAGGCCACCTCTACCCAAGAATATTTGGATAAGGCCAATGCCATTAGCCGCGGATTATTGCGAATGGGCATCAAAAAGGATGACAAAATTGCTATAATATCCATGACCAATAGGACGGAATGGAATATTATGGATATTGGGGTTCTACAGACAGGTGCACAGACGGTGCCCATCTATCCCACGATTTCAAAAGAGGATTATGAATATGTTCTCAATCATTCAGAAGCAAAATATTGTTTTGTTTCTTGTAACGAAGTACTTCAAAAGGTGCTGGCCATTAGTTCCAAGGTAAAGAAGCTCAAAGACGTATACTCGTTTGACCGCTTGGAGAACTGCAACCATTGGAGCGAAGTACTGGAAAAGGGAAAGGATGAGTCAAACCAAGACGAGGTTGAGGCCTGCAAAGCTGCTGTACAACCAGACGACCTTGCTACCTTTATCTATACTTCAGGAACCACGGGAAGACCAAAAGGGGTGATGCTATCCCATGACAATATTGTTTCCAATGTCATTGCCAGCGAAAAAAGGGTACCGCTAAAAGCGGAGTCGGTGGCATTGAGTTTTTTGCCGGTATGCCACATTTTTGAACGCATGATTCTTTATCTATATCAATACTGCGGCATTCAAATTTATTTTGCCGAGGGATTGGATAAAATTTCGGACAATGCCAAAGAAGCGAATCCAAATGTGATGACCGTGGTACCAAGGCTCTTGGAAAAAGTCTATGATGCCATTGTTGGCAAGGGTGAAGCGTTGGATGGCGTAAAGAGAAAACTGTTCTTCTGGGCCGTGAACCTGGGGCTTAAATTTGAACCCTATGGCAAAAACGGATGGTGGTATGCAAAGAAACTTGGAATTGCCCGAAAACTGATTTTCAGTAAATGGAAAGAAGCCCTAGGTGGCGAAATTGAAATGTTGGTTTCTGGAAGTGCCGCGCTACAGCCTAGGTTGGCACGGGTTTTTGGAGCTGCTGGGATGCCAGTAATGGAGGGCTATGGATTAACAGAAACCTCTCCGGTCATTTCCGTAAACGAACAAGCCAATAATGGATGGAAAATTGGCTCTGTTGGAAGGGTTATTGATGGGGTTGAGGTCAAGATTGCGGATGATGGCGAAATTTTATGCAAAGGACCCAATGTCATGAAAGGGTATTACAAAGATCCAGAAAAAACGGCTGAGGTGCTAAAGGAAGGCTACTTCCATACGGGTGATATTGGTGAAATTGATTCCAATGGCATTCTTAAAATAACGGACCGCAAAAAGGAGATGTTCAAAACTTCCGGTGGAAAGTATGTCGCACCACAATTACTGGAAAATCGCTTCAAACAATCCCGGTTCATTGAACAGATTATGGTTGTCGGCGAAGGTGAAAAAATGCCGGCTGCCCTGATTCAGCCCAATTTTGATATGCTGCAATCATGGTGTGAACAAAATAACATTACCATTGGTCAAAACTCAGACGTTGTTGTCAATGATAAAGTTATCGCCATGATGCAAACGGAGGTGGATGAGGCCAATGCAGATTTTGCCAAATGGGAAAAGGTAAAGCAGTTTCGAATGACTCCGGATATATGGAGCATCGATGATGGGCACCTTACCCCTACCATGAAATTGCGACGAAAAATTGTAAAGGAAAAGTACATTAATCTTTACAATGACATTTACGGTCGCTAATGGTCTTTGAAAAATACCCCGACGAAAAGCTGAGGAAGTTTAAACGCAATTTGGTAATCATAGCCATTGTGATGTTGTGTTTGATGGCTTTTGCTTTGGGTTATGGCATGTATCAAAGTGCCAATGACATTGAATCAAACCTTCTCTTTCTTGTTCCCACTGTTTTTGGTCCGCTGACTTTTATTCCAATTGTTATTTCCTCAATGATCGATGGGGAACTAAAAAAGCGCTCCAAATAGTCGCGGTTCATTAAAATCTTGATGGTTGTATCACAAAAATTTATTATGCATGCATAATAAATTTTTCTATATTTGGATGTCCAAAATAGTTCCATGAAGGATTTGACAATTGATTGGGCCCTAAGGGCAACCTGGCAGGCAGTGACCAGAATGTACAATGAGGAGGCCAAGAACTATAACCTAACCATGGCGATTGGTTTCACTTTATTGAGCATAGATTCCAAAAAGGGAACGCCCAGTACTTCGCTAGGACCCCGTATGGGAATGGAATCCACAAGTCTGTCCCGAATTCTAAAAGCCATAGAGGAACGGGGATATATAGAACGTAGGCCCAACCCAAATGATGGCCGCGGAGTGCTCATCCATTTAACAGCACTTGGATTGGAAAAAAGAAAGGAATCCAAGGAGGTGGTCATGCGATTTAATGAAGCGGTAAAAGCACATATAAGCGAAAAGGATTTGGAAGGCTTTTATAAAACTACCGAGACCATCCATCAGCTTATTCTGGACAAAAAAATTTATACAAAAACAACAACTGAATAAAACTCAAATCGTAACATGAAAAGGCATATCAACAAAGTTGCCGTTATCGGTTCCGGTATTATGGGAAGTGGTATTGCATGTCACTTTGCCAATATTGGGGTTGAAGTACTGCTCTTGGATATTGTTCCAAGGGAATTAAATGAGGTAGAGAAGGCCAAAGGGCTGACCCTGGATGATAAGGTAGTCAGAAACCGTTTGGTAAATGATGCGCTGGCCAAAGCATTAAAATCAAAACCATCTCCCATTTATCACAAAAAATTTGCGAATCGGATCACTACAGGAAACCTTGAGGATAACATCGCACAAGTGAAGGAGGTGGATTGGATCATTGAGGTGGTCGTAGAGCGCCTGGATATTAAAAAACAAGTATTTGAAAATCTCGAAAAGCATAGGACCCCTGGAACGTTGATTACTTCCAATACTTCGGGAATTCCCATTAAGTTCATGAGCGAAGGTCGGAGTGATGATTTCCAAAAGCACTTCTGCGGTACTCACTTTTTCAATCCAGCCCGGTATTTAAGACTGTTTGAAATTATTCCGGGTCCTAAAACGGCACCAGAAGTCTTGGACTTTTTAAATGGCTATGGTGAACAGTATTTGGGGAAAACTTCGGTCTTGGCCAAGGATACCCCTGCCTTTATCGGTAATCGAATTGGGACGTTTGGGATTTTTTCGCTCTTCCATGCCATGAAAGATTTGGGTATGACCATTGAGGAAGTGGATAAATTGACTGGCCCACTTATTGGAAGGCCTAAATCTGCCACTTTCAGAACGGTAGACGTAGTGGGTCTCGATACTCTGGTCCATGTGGGCAATGGTCTTTATGAAAACTGCAAGGAAGACGAACGCCGCGATGTCTTCAAAATGCCGGAATTCATCAATACCATGATGGAAAACAAATGGTTAGGAAGCAAAACCGGTCAAGGGTTTTATAAAAAATCAGTTAATGCTGACGGCAAAAAGGAAATCCTTACCCTCGATTTGGGCACCATGGACTATCGTTCAAAGAAAAGTGCAAAATTCGCCACTCTTGAACTGACCAAATCCATTGACAACGTTGCCGAACGATTCCCGGTGTTATGCGGCGGGAAAGACAAAGCTGGGGAATTCTTCAGAAAAAGCTTTGGTGCCTTATTTTCGTACGCCTCCGTTCGTATTCCAGAAATTACGGATGAGCTATTCAAAATTGACGATGCTACCTGTGCCGGCTTTGGGTGGGAACATGGTCCATTCCAAATATGGGACGCCGTAGGATTGGAGAAGGGTATAGAATTTGCGGAAGCCGAGGGATTAAAAGTAGCAGATTGGGTGCATGAGATGAAGGGATCCGGAATTTCCTCTTTCTACTCCGTTAAAGATGGTGCCTCTTATTTCTATGATATCCCCGCCAAGAACATGGAGAAGATTCCTGGCCAGGATGCGTTCATCATCTTGGATAATATTAGGAAGTCCAATGAGGTATTTAAAAACAAAGGTGTTGTTGTTGAAGATTTGGGTGACGGTATCCTGAATGTGGAGTTCCAATCAAAAATGAATACCATAGGGGCAGATGTGCTTATGGGCTTGAACAAGGCCATTGATATTGCAGAGAAGGATTTTCAAGGCCTTGTGGTCGGCAACCAAGCCGCCAATTTCTCTGTAGGTGCCAATATCGGCATGATTTTCATGATGGCCGTTGAGCAGGAATATGACGAACTGAACATGGCCATAAAAATGTTTCAGGATACGGTCATGCGTATGCGCTACTCCTCTATACCAACGGTAGCCGCACCCCATGGCATGACATTGGGTGGTGGCTGTGAGATTACCATGCATGCCGATAAAGTGGTTGCAGCAGCTGAAACCTATATCGGTTTGGTCGAATTTGGGGTTGGTGTCATCCCTGGCGGTGGGGGTTCCAAAGAAATGGCCATGCGCGCTACGGACTCCTTGAGAACAGGGGATGTAGAACTGAACATTTTGCAGGAATATTTCTTGGCCATCGGTATGGCCAAAGTATCCACTTCGGCTTACGAGGCTTTTGATTTGGGCATTCTTCAAAAAGGCAAGGATAGTATCGTGGTAAACAAAGACCGACAAATAGCTACTGCTAAGGCCCATGCCAAATTGATGGCGGAGCAGGGCTATACCAAACCTCCAGCACGAAAGGATATCAAGGTACTTGGAAAACAGGCTTTGGGTATGTTTTTGGTAGGTACGGACGCTATGGAGGCCAGTAGGTACATCAGTGAGCACGATAAAAAGATTGCCAATAAATTGGCCTATGTCATGGCAGGTGGGGATTTATCCGAACCTAGTTATGTTTCAGAACAGTATTTGTTGGATTTAGAAAGGGAAGCCTTCTTATCGCTTTGCTCTGAAAGAAAAACCCTGGAACGGATCCAGCACATGCTGAAAACAGGTAAACCGTTACGGAATTAAATAATTATGTCTAGTACCAGAACGGATCGACTCCAAAGTATTGGAACCATAATGGCGTTGGTGATCAGTGTCATCGCCATGGTCACCTCCATTTATGAGGCTGGTATCATGAAATCACAGCAAAAGTCGATGGTATGGCCTTACTTAAGTGTTACGGAACACTACGACAGTCAAGGTTTTGGAATAAAAATCATAAATAAAGGCACTGGACCGGCCATTGTGACCTCCGTTCAGGTGGACTACAAGGGTATACCTATGGAAGACAAAGATGTACTGTTCGATACCATGAATCCTGATCGGACTTTTGGGTATGATATTTTAAGGAACACTTCCATTGCCAATTATGTGTTCACATCTGGAGAGGAAGTCATGCTATTTGGTCTGCCCTATAACGACGAAACGCAGATCATCGTGGATAATATCCCAAAATTAAGATTGAGGGTCGGGTATAAATCAGTATTGGATGAATATTGGTATTACGATTCCGAAGATGACAAGAATTACAAAGAAGAATTTAAGGCTAAAACAGAATTTAAAAACTAAGAAATGAAAACCGCATATATAGTCAAAGGATATAGAACCGCTGTTGGTAAGTCCAAAAAAGGAGGTTTCCGTTTTAAAAGGGCAGATGAGCTGGCTGCTGAGACCATAGAATACATGATGGGGAACTTACCGGATTTTGATAAAAAACGTATTGATGACGTCATTGTGGGTAATGCAATGCCCGAAGGATCTCAGGGTCTGAATATGGCCCGATTGATTTCCTTGATGGGATTGGACATTGTGGATGTACCAGGGGTCACCGTCAATCGTTTTTGCTCTTCCGGACTGGAAACCATAGGGATTGCCACGGCCAAAATACAAGCGGGAATGGCCGATTGTATTATTGCGGGAGGGGTAGAAAGTATGAGCTCAGTCCCAATGACCGGATTCAAGACAGAACTCAATTATGATTTGGTAAAATCCGGACATGAAGACTATTACTGGGGTATGGGCAATACGGCCGAGGCCGTTGCACAAGAATACAAGGTGTCCCGTGAAGACCAAGATGAGTTTGCCTATAATTCCCATGTTAAGGCACTAAGAGCACTGGACGAAGACCGTTTTCAAGACCAAATAGCCCCTATTGAAGTAGAGGAAACCTTTGTGGATGCAACTGGTAAAAAGGCCAATAGAACATTTACCATAACCAAGGATGAAGGGCCGAGAAAGGGAACTTCCAAAGAGGCCTTGGCCAAATTGCGGCCTGTATTTGCTGCCAACGGAAGCGTCACCGCTGGGAACTCGTCACAGACCAGCGACGGGGCTGCCTTTGTGATGGTAATGAGTGAAGAAATGGTCAAGGAACTAAATCTTGAACCAGCGGCTAGATTGGTAAGTTACGCTGCTGCTGGCGTACCTCCACGAATCATGGGCATTGGCCCTGTGGCCGCTGTACCAAAAGCGCTAAAGCAAGCAGGAATGAAACAGGAGGAGATAGAACTTATAGAATTGAACGAAGCCTTTGCGTCACAGTCCTTGGCGGTAATCCGCGAACTAGGCCTGAACAATGATATTGTGAATGTCAATGGAGGTGCCATTGCCCTAGGCCACCCCTTGGGTTGTACGGGTGCCAAGCTTTCGGTTCAATTATTTGATGAGATGCGAAAACGAAACATGCAAGGAAAACATGGTATGGTGACCATGTGTGTTGGAACCGGACAAGGGGCCGCTGGGATATTTGAATTTTTAAACTAATACTAAAAAATAATTGCGATGAGTACAGAAACATTAACGAAAGAAATCCTTCGCGGTGGACAATTTATAGTAAGGGAAACCGACTGCGAAGACGTATTTGCGCCTGAGGACTTTTCAGAGGAGCAACAGATGATGCGGGAGTCCGTCAAGGAATTCAATGATCGTGAAATAGTTGCGCATAGGGATAGATTCGAATCCAAAGATTATGGGTATACGGAAGCATGCATGAAAAAAGCCGGTGAATTGGGCTTTTTAAGTGTCGCCGTCCCAGAAGAGTACGAGGGCCTTGGAATGGGCTTTGTCTCCACGATGTTGGTATGTGAATATATCTCCAGTGGTTCCGGTTCCTTTTCCACGGCATTTGGGGCGCACACAGGTATTGGAACCATGCCCATAACCCTTTATGGAACCGAGGAGCAAAAGAAAAAATACGTTCCAAAATTAGCTTCCGGCGAATGGTTTGGAGCCTATTGTTTGACTGAACCCGGTGCGGGTAGCGATGCTAATTCCGGCAAAACGACCGCTACCCTATCAGAAGATGGCACCCACTATAAAATCAATGGACAAAAAATGTGGATTTCGAATGCCGGTTTTTGTCAGCTTTTTATCGTCTTTGCGCGAATTGAAGACGATAAGAACATCACAGGTTTCATTATCGAAAATGACCCAAACAATGGCATTACCCTCGGTGAGGAAGAACATAAATTGGGCATAAGGGCATCATCCACGAGACAAGTGTTTTTCAATGACACCAAGGTGCCTGTGGAAAACATGCTTTCGGAGCGCGGCAACGGATTTAAAATTGCTATGAACGCCTTGAATGTTGGACGTATCAAACTGGCAGCGGCCTGTCTGGACTCGCAAAGAAGGGTGGTCAATCATGCCATCAATTATGCCAATGAGCGCAGACAATTTAAAACGCCCATCATCAATTTTGGGGCTATCAAGGCGAAAATAGCTGAAATGGCCACCAATTGCTATGCAGGGGTCTCGGCCTGTTACCGAGCGGCAAAGAATATAGAGGACCGAATCGCCATGAGGATGGCCGATGGGAATTCCCATCAAGAGGCCGAACTCAAGGGGGTGGAAGAATACGCAGTTGAATGTTCCATATTAAAAGTGGCTGTATCAGAGGATATCCAAAACTGTTCTGACGAAGGAATTCAAATCTTTGGGGGAATGGGCTTCTCCGAAGAAACCCCTATGGAATCTGCTTGGCGTGACGCACGTATTGCCAGAATCTATGAGGGTACCAATGAAATCAATAGAATGCTTGCTGTGGGCATGTTGGTGAAAAAAGCGATGAAGGGTCATGTGGACCTACTTGGGCCGGCAACAGCTGTGGGTCAAGAATTAATGGGCATCCCTTCTTTTGATACGCCCGACTTTTCTATGCCTTTTGCTGAAGAAAAGGACATGATCGCCCGATTGAAAAAAGTCTTTTTAATGGTGGCGGGATCTGCTGCCCAAAAATTTGGTCCTGATTTGGAGAAACACCAGCAATTGTTAACGGCCGCCTCGGATATTCTTATTGAAATCTATATGGCAGAGTCCACCATTCTCAGAACTGAGAAAAATGTAAAGCGCTTTGGCGAAGAGGCGCAAGCCACACAGATTGCCATGGCCAAATTGTATTTATACAATGCCGTAGAGACGGTGAACCGAAAGGGTCGTGAAGGCATTGTATCATTTGCGGAAGGAGACGAGCAGAAAATGATGCTAATGGGCCTTAAGCGATTTACCAAATACATCAACTATCCCAATGTTGTGGCATTACGCACGCAGATTGCAGACAAAGTTGCCAGTGAAAACGCTTATACCTTTGACTAATTCAAATAGCTTCGTTGGAAGTGAAAACCGCCCATCTGAATCGTGGGCGGTTTTTTGTTGCTCATCGTTAATAAAGCCTTTAGCTTTACAGCATGTCTGAATCGCTTTTAGAGAAATTGTACAACCCCGTTGACTTTCAAGAACTTGGGGTGACCGTCTTGAATCAAATTTCCAACCATCTTGACCTAGTGGTCACCAATAAAAACAAGAAAACCATCCAGTGGAATGAACCAGCAAAAGAACTTGAGTTCTGGGAATACTTTTTCGAAAATGGGAAAAAAGAGGATTTAGCCGCCGAAATCCTGAAACACACCACCCATATCCATAACCCAAAATATTTGGGACATCAAGTGGCAGCCACAGCACCCATTACCCTACTAACAGGAATGCTGAGCGCACTTTTAAACAACGGTATGGCAGTTTATGAAATGGGGATGTCGCCTTCTTCCATCGAAAAAATTGTGACCGATAGTATTTGCAGAAAAATTGGGTATGGTAAAGACGCTGCCGGCTTTCTTACCTCAGGAGGGACCTTGGCCAACCTTACCGCTTTGCTTTCGGCCAGAAAAGCGATTGTAAAGCACGATGTATGGAATGAAGGTCATACCAAACCCTTGGGTATAATGGTTTGTGAAGAAGCCCACTATTGTGTGGATAGGGCAGCTAAAATTATGGGCTTGGGAGAAAAAGGAATAATCAAGATTCCATCAATGGAAAATTACAGCATGGACGTTGCCCAACTGGAAAAGTACTATGGTAGCGCAACATCCAAAGGGATTGAGATCTTTGCCATCATTGGTTCTGCCCCTTCCACAGCTACAGGAGCCTATGACAATTTAAAGGCTATAGCCCAATTTGCCCATGAAAAACAGATTTGGTTTCACGTTGATGGGGCCCATGGTGGGGCAGCCATCTATTCCGAAAAATACAGACACCTACTTAATGGAATTGAAAAAGCGGATTCCGTTGTTATAGATGGCCATAAAATGATGATGATGCCTGCTATTACTACTGCATTGCTCTTCAAGAACACTTGGCACTCCCAACATACCTTTAATCAAAAGGCGGACTATTTATTGAATGATGAGGAGGAGGAACACTGGATCAACAGCGGAAAGAAGACCTTTGAATGCACAAAAACCATGATGTGCCTTCATTGGTTTATGCTTTTGAAAAGCTATGGGGAGGACATTTTTGATGAATTTGTAACCCGCCAATACGATTTGGCTAGAACTTTTGAAGCACTTCTTATAGCCGATCCCCATTTCGAGATCGCCACTTCTCCCCAATCAAACATTCTATGTTTTCGATTGGTTCAAAAGGAAAAGACATCTTTAGAATTGAACCTGCTAAACGCCAAAGTTCGGCAAGCACTTCTCGAGGACGGTGAATACTATATCGTACAGACCAAGCTACGGGGTATTCATTATTTGAGGACCACCCTAATGAACCCTTTTACCTCAATGGACCACCTAAAACAACTCATGGACAAAATAAAGTCAGTTGCTAAAACCGTAGTTTAGCTGATGGATTCCAATATTTTTTCCTCACTTTGTTTTCGTGAGAAATTGATGGCACACTCTATCAAAGCCAAATGGGAGTACGCTTGTGGAAAATTGCCCAATAAACGTTTGGTCTTAAAATCGATATCCTCACTAAATAAGCCTAAATGGTTACTGTAACTCAATAATTGCTCAAATTGGGCCAGCGCTTTATCCTCCTCCCCTATCTTAAACAAGGCGTTGATGAACCAAAAGGTACAGATAGTGAAGGATGAGGAAGGCAAACCAAAATCATCCTCGTTTTTATAGCGATACAACAAGCCATCATTGCTTAAGTCTTTTTCAATAGCTTTTACAGTACTCACAAACTTTGGGTCCCTGGCATGGATAAATCCATAGGACTCCATTAACAATACTGAAGCGTCCAAATGATAGGAACCATAGGACTGGGTAAATGCTTTGACATCCTCATTCCAAGCATTTTCCATGATATCGTCCTTGATGTGTTGTTCAATGGCCGCCCACTTTTCAATCTTACGATGTTTACCAAACATCTTGGCTACCTTGATGGCCCGGTCAAGGGCTACCCAACAGAGTACTTTGGAAAACGTAAAATGACGGTCTTCCCCCCTAAACTCCCAAATGCCCTTATCAGGTTCTTGCCAGTGCTTGTCCACAATCCAAACAATGGCCTTGGTAATACTCCACAACTCCTCCCCGTTTTCTATGTCATTGCTAAAACGGAGCAATTGCTCGTAGATGACATCCATGAGGATGCCATAGATGTCATTTTGTTTTTGTTTATAAGCAGCATTACCAACCCTCACAGGTTTTGAGCCTTTATAGCCATCCAAGTGGTCCAATGTCTTCTCGGTCAGCGTTTTTTCACCATTGATACCATACATAATTTGGAGTTTCTCATCCTTGTCCGGCATCAAATCAATGATAAACTGTAGAAATCGCTTAGCACTGTTTTTATGTCCCAACTCAGAGACCACCTTGATGACCATGGACGCGTCCCTTATCCAACAGAAACGGTAATCCCAGTTCCTAACCTCGCCAATGGTTTCAGGCAATGAGGTGGTGGCTGCCGCCAAAACAGCACCCGATTTGTTGTACGTGAGCATTTTTAAGGTAATGGCACTGCGCATAATCTCGGAATTGAACTTTTTGTACGTTGGCGTACGGTCCACCCAATCCAACCAATAAATCTTTGTACGCTCCAATTCCAAAGCAATCTTTTCCGTGGAAGGACGTAAAATCTTCTCATTATAACAGACCAAAAAATAGCCGTCTTCCCTTAAGGTGATTTCTTCCCCATGAAGGACATGGTTTTTATTGAAAGAGGTATAAAGAAAAAGCGAATCAAATTGTTGTTTGCTGGTAATGCTTACAATGAACGAACCTTTAACATGATGCGTGGTTTCCCCCTTACCATATTCCAATCTAGGGTCATATTGCACGGTAAACCTAGGCGCGCCCGATATGTGCTTTACATACCTGATAATTTCCGGAGGTGCGTTGTATTTACCATTGGGCTTATGGTAGCGAGGCATGAAATCGTGTAGTTCAAAAATATTTTCCCCATCGGAAAAGCGGGTCACCAAAATGGCCGTATTAGGATGGTATTTTTGGGTTATTTCATAATTGTATTTGGTAATCAACTCAAAATTCCCTCCTTTTTTATCATCCAGAAGTTTGGCAAAAACAGAAGAAGAATCAAACTGGGGCAAGCAGCACCAATCCAATGAACCGGTATCCGAAATTAAAGCCGCACTTCGGCAGTTGCCAATAATTCCGTAATTTAGGTTATCCATAAGCAAGTTCTTATCGTTTGGTGATATTTGTAGGTTTTTTCTTTCTTTATAATCGAAAAAACACCATTTTTATTTCAATTTCCTTAAAAAATCCAACCTATGGGTAAAACTATAATTATTTCCAATAGGCTACCAGTACAATTGCAAATAAGTGATGGTGGTTTGTCGGCACAACCCAGTGTCGGAGGTCTTGCCACAGGAATGAAATCGGTTCACCACGGAGGTGAAAGTCTATGGATAGGTTGGTCAGGATTGACCAAAGAGGACATTCCATCAGAATTGGAAGGGGAGATTGATAAAGCCTTGGCCGAAAATGGCTGTTCAAAAGTTGGTTTGACCCAACATGAAATTGACGGGTTTTATTTTGGGTTCAGCAATCGAACCATTTGGCCCCTCTTCCACTATTTTCTGGAGTATACAGAGTTTGAACTAAAATTCTGGGAAATCTATAAATCCGTAAATCAAAAATTTGCCGATGCCATTCTTGAAAAGGCAGATGACAATGACATCATTTGGGTCCATGACTATCAGTTGATGTTGGTCCCACAGATGGTTAAGGAAAAACGTCCCAACGCCACCATTGGTTTCTTTTTGCATATCCCTTTTCCCTCGTATGAAATTTTTAGGACGTTACCGTGGAGGGAAGAGGTTTTGGAGGGCCTGTTAGGTTCGGATTTAATTGGGTTCCATACGTATGACTACGAGCGGCATTTTTTAAGTTCGGTCAGACGCCTGCTTGGTCTGGATGTGAGCTTTAATGACATCTATTTGGAAAACAGGGTTATTAAGGTCGATTCTTTTCCCATGGGTATTGATTATGATAAGTTTCATAATGCCGCACTAAAAAGCTCGGCCCTAAAAGGGAAAGAACGAACAGATCTTCAAAAGAAACTGGACAATCACAAAAAAGCCGCTCCAGATACCAAACTCATCGTATCCATTGACCGTTTGGATTATAGTAAGGGCATCGCCAAGCGTATTAATGCCTTTGAATATTTTTTAAATAAATATCCGGAGTACAAAGAAAAGGTGCGACTCATCATCCTGGCGGTTCCATCAAGGGCCAACGTTCCACAATACAAATTGCTTAAACGTGAAATTGATGAGCTGGTTGGCCGGATCAATGGGGAGCTATCCACAGTAAACTGGACTCCCATTTGGTATTTTTATCGCTCCCTTCCATTCGAAAATCTTATCGACCTGTATACCTCTTCAGATATCGCATGGCTCACACCCCTTCGTGATGGAATGAATTTGGTGGCCAAAGAATATATCGCCACCAGAACGGATAAAACCGGAGTCTTGATCTTGAGTGAGATGGCGGGGTCGGCGTATGAAATGAACGAAGCTTTGCTTATCAATCCAAATAACTTTGAACAACAGGCAGACACCCTTAAAAGGGCCATAACCATGCCTAAAGAAGAGCAAATGGCAAGGAACATGTTTTTGCAAAACAGGTTGCGCCGTTATAGTGTTGAAGTCTGGGCCAATGAATTTATGGATTCCCTTAAATCCCAAAAGCAGGGAACTGGAACCTACGTTTCACAAAAAATATCACCAGAGATTTTGGAATGGATTACTTCAAAATATAATACCGCAAAGAAAAGGCTATTGTTTTTGGACTATGATGGTACGTTGACGGGGTTTCATAAAGACCCGCAAAAGGCTTCCCCTGATGACGAACTATATCAGCTTTTGGATGCATTGCACCATCAGGAAAACACTACTTTATTTTTGATAAGCGGTAGGGACAAAGAAACTTTTTCACGCTGGTTCCTGGACAAAAAGTATAATATGATTGTCGAACACGGTGTGTGGATTTCAAAAGACGGAAAGGAGTTCCGACTCCTGGAAAAAGTAAAGGGCGAATGGATGGAGAAAATTATGCCGGTGCTGGAATCCTTTGTGGATCGTACCCCAGGATCCTTTATTGAGGAAAAAAATTATTCTTTGGCCTGGCACTACCGAAATACCGATCCGGATTTTGGGGAGAAAAGGGCCACGGAACTCAATACGGTATTGACAAGCTTAATTGGCAATGATGACATCAGTGTTTTGAACGGGAATAAGGTCATGGAAGTAAAAAGTAGTAATGTAAACAAGGGAAGGGCTTCGGTAAGGATGTTGGGAGAGGATGATTATGATTTTGTTTTTGCCATTGGTGATGATTGGACAGACGAATTTATGTTTCAGGAGCTTCCCCAAAATGCCATAACCGTAAAAGTGGGACTTAAAAAAACACATGCGAGGTACCATGTGGAAGGGGTTTCCAAAGTACGTGGGCTTTTGAAGGAATTCACGAATTAGAGTTGCAATGAAAAGACTATTTTTTTTGTTCGGTCTTTTTGGCGCTCAGCTCATCCTTGCTCAATCCGATACCGAGGTGTATTTGTTTGATTTGGAAGTGAATGAGGGTCATATTGGATTGAACAATCCAAAAAATATTTCCAATAATGAAGGATATGACAACCAGCCTTCTTTCATGGATGACCATACCTTGCTCTATGCGGCTACAAGGGACGGGCAAACCGATATTTTAAGATTTGATTTATTAAAAGGGAGTCTTAAAACCTGGATTACGGATACCCCTACGGGTAGCGAGTACTCACCATTGAAAATTCCCGAAAAATCGTCCATTTCCGCTATTCGCCTGGACTTGGATGGTCTCCAACGCTTATATGAATATGATATCGCGGTAGGTGATGCAAATGTTTTACTCAAAGACCTAAAAGTGGGATATCATGTTTGGTATAACAAACGAATGTTGGTATGTACTGTTTTGGTTGAAAACGGAATGAATTTGGTGGTTGCCAATGTCCAAAATGGAGAGGTCAAAACTATAGATAACAATGTGGGTAGGTCGCTGCTCAAGGTTCCATATAAGACCCAAATCAGTTACCTGAAAAAAGAAGGAGAGCAATGGAAAATAAAAACACTTGATCCTTTGACTCTGGAAACGACAACCATAATGGACAATATTCCCAACACCCAGGATATATGTTGGCTCCAAGATGGCACCATACTAACAGCAAGCGGAAAAATGGTTTTTTATGCCAACCCGGAAAAAGGTAGCAGTTGGAAGCCCTTAATGCACTTTGAGGATGAAGAAATACAAAATATTTCAAGAATAGCAGTCAACGAAAGTAATACCAGGTTAGCATTTGTCGCAGAAGTCTCTCCGAGACATATCGTTGAAAAACAGCTTGAGGCCTATAATGCCAGGGACATAGAGGGTTTTGCCGCCACCTACAGTGAAAATGTGGAACTTTTCAATTATCCAAACGTCCCTATCGGAAAAGGAAAGGTGAATTTAATAAAGACCTATAAGGCGTTTTTTGAATCTACGCCAGATTTGCATTGCGAGATAAAGAGTAGGATCGTTATCGGAAACAAAGTCATTGATGAAGAATATCTTACAATGAATGGACAGAACTTTACTGCCGTTGCCATTTATGAGGTTGAAAATGGTAAAATTGCCAAAGTCACCTTTATTCGATAATTTGTCCATGTGAAATTACCTCATAACCTAAGTAGGGTTGAAGCTTTTAGTGATGGCGTTTTTGCTTTCGCCGCAACTTTAATGGTCGTTGATTTCGATATGGGCAATACCCTGACCTCAACGAAATCAATTTCCACAGGATTTTTAAGCTTTTTTGTTAGCTTCTTTGTTCTCGTAGCAATATGGTGGGTCCACTACAATTTTTTTAGGCGTACAAACTATATGGATAACGGCCTGATAGCCCTAAATTCTATTTTGTTGTTTGTAGCTCTTTATTATGTTTTTCCCTTGAAAGACTTAGTACAATCTGGAATGGGCGAAGGCGTCAATACACCAAAAGACCTTGCAAACCTTTTTCTAATGTACGGCATAGGTTTTTTGTTGATTTTTTTATGTTTTTCCTTAATGTACCATAGGGCTTACAAAAAATCAAAGTCGACTGAAAATGCTACCTTGCTATATTTCTATGCGAGGCACTTTGCAATTTTTGTTGTGGTCAGTTTAATTTCCGTTCTGCTCGCCTATTTCAAAGTCGGCATTGTTTTCGGTTTCCCTGGGATAGTATATACCCTTATCGGACCATTATGTTTCTGGCACTCAAAGCACTTCCATAAAAAATACATCAATCTTCTTTCATGAGAAAAAGTGTACGCTGTCTCCTTTTTATCCTATTTATCCTACCATCCATGCTATGGTCGCAAACCGACCTTAAGATTTATAATATTGTCGATTCAGTATCGGCAGAACGAATTCAAAAAGACATAACGACCCTTGCCAATTTTGGTACCCGCCATACTTTAAGTGACACAGTATCCAATACGAGGGGAATTGGCGCGGCGCGGCGTTGGATAAAATCGGAATTCGACAGAATCTCTGCTGCATGTGACAATTGTCTTGAAGTGTTCTATCAAAAGGATTTAGTAAAGCAAGGGGTGAACCCAAGAATTGCAAAAGACGTATGGGTCGTTAATGTGGTCGCTATTAAGCGAGGCACTAAATATCCCAATCGTTTTATCATAATGAGCGGAGATATTGACTCCAGGGTGAGCGACCCCAACGATTATACTTCTGAATCCCCGGGTGCAAACGATAACGCCAGTGGTATGGCCGGGACCCTTGAAGCGGCCCGGGTGCTTTCCAAATATGACTTTGAAAGTAGTATCTTATTTGTTGGGCTTTCTGGAGAAGAACAAGGGCTTTTTGGTGGAAAGGGCCTTGCTGCATATGCTAAAGGAAAAGAATGGGATATCGTTGGGATACTCAATAATGATATGATTGGAAATATCAAAGGGGTGAACGGCGTGATAAGCAATCGGGATTTCAGGATATTTTCCGAACCGGTTCCCCCAATGGAGACCACCCAGGAGCGAAGGGCAAGACGCTTTTATGGTGGGGAAGTGGACGGCATTTCCAGACAATTGGCCCGTTATGTTCATAAGACCACCAGAACATATATGCCTGAAATGAATCCCATGCTCATCTATCGACTGGATAGATTTGGTAGAGGTGGACACCATCGTCCCTTCAACGATTTTGGTTATGCCGGTATCCGCATTATGGAAGCCCACGAAAATTATACCCAGCAACACCAAGACATTCGTGTGGAAGATGGTATTGCCTATGGTGATGTGTTGGAACATGTAAATTTTGAATACGCCAAAAAACTTACAGCAGTAAATGCCATTAATTTAGCTTCCATTGCTTGGGCTCCTCCGGCACCTAAAAAAGTTGAGATCGGTGGTATTGTGGAACCATCCACAAAACTGAAATGGGATAAAGTTGATGGGGCAAAAGGGTATAAAATCTACTGGCGGGATACAACTTCTCCCACTTGGGACAATTATATGTATGTAGGAAACGTTTTACAAAAAACCTTAGAAGGCATAGTTATTGATAATTATTTCTTTGGAGTTGCAGCAGTTGGAGAAGATGGGCACGAAAGTCCCATTGTTTTTCCTTCTGGGATATTCCGTTAATAAAAACCGTTGAATGAAAAGATTCTTACCCCTCTATTTTATCCTTTTATCTTATGTGTTATTTGCTCAGGAAGACATGGGCTTCACACAAGACGATTTCCTTAGGGGCAGCATTACCCCAGAACGGGAATGGTGGGACCTTACTTTTTATCATTTGGATATCGAAGTACGTCCGGATGAAAAATACATTGAAGGTAAAAATGCCATTCGCTATAAGGTGTTAACGCCAAAGAAAATAATGCAAATAGATTTGCAACCACCACTTAGAATTGATAAGATCTTACAAAATGGCAAAGAACTGAGTTATAAAAAAGAAGGAACGAATGCCTATATGGTTCTTCTGGTCGATGAACAAAAGGCTGGGGAGGAAAATGAAATTGTCGTGTATTATTCAGGACACCCCAAAGAAGCCATTAGGGCTCCATGGGATGGTGGGTTTTCTTGGAAAAAGGACAGCAATGGCAAACACTTTGTAGCCACTTCCTGCCAAGGTTTGGGAGCTAGTGTTTGGTGGCCCAATAAAGATCATATGTATGACGAAGTGGACAGCATGGCCATTAGCGTCACCGCACCAAAAGATATAATGAATGTTTCCAATGGGCGACTAAAGAAAATTGAGGAAACGGCAACTACCAAAACAACCCACTGGTATGTGGACAGTCCAATCAACAACTATGGAGTAAATGTCAATATTGGTGATTATGTCCATTTTGGAGAAAAATATCCGGGTGAGAAAGGCGAACTCGACCTGGACTACTTTGTGTTGCGGGAAAACTTGGATAAAGCCAAAGTACAATTTAAACAGACCAAGCCTATGTTGGAAGCCTTTGAACATTGGTTTGGCCCCTACCCTTTCTATGAAGATGGTTTTAAATTGGTGGAAGTACCCTATCTGGGCATGGAACATCAAAGTTCAATTACCTATGGTAACGGCTATCAAAATGGATACCGCGGCACCGATCTTTCGGATTCCGGTTGGGGTTTAAAGTTTGATTTTATCATTATCCACGAAGCCGGTCACGAATGGTTTGCAAACAGTATTACCTACAAGGACATTGCCGATATGTGGATTCACGAGAGTTTTACTGCTTACTCGGAAAATTTATTTTTGGATTATCACCATGGTACAAAGGCAGCGGCCGAGTATGTCATTGGCACGCGCAAGCGTATCTTAAATGACAGGCCCATCATAGGGCGTTACAACCTGAACAAAAGAGGCTCCGGAGACATGTACTACAAAGGATCCAATATGCTACATACCCTAAGACAATTGGTAGAGGATGATGAACTATGGCGTCAGGTTTTACGTGGTTTAAACGAAACTTTTTACCACCAAACCGTGACCACTGAGCAGATTGAAAATTACATTTCCGAAAAGACCGAAAAAGACTTGTCCGCCTTTTTTGACCAGTACTTAAGAACCAAAGATATTCCCGTGTTGGAATATGATTTTGATGGGAACAAACTGAAGTATCGTTACACCAATGTAGTGGAAGATTTCGATATGCCGGTAAGGGTTTTTCTCGATGGAAAAGAGCATTGGGTCTTCCCAAAAAAGAACTCCGAATGGAAAACGGAAAGACTTAAGGGCGAGGAGTTGACCATAGATGCCAACTTTTACATCAAAAGCAAATCGCTTTAATGAAAGTTTTCTTTCCTCAGTGGCAAGGCTCGGGTTATGGTATATCCATTTTCCATGGGGCAAAGACCATCTTGGATTATCTGAATGATGAATCCATTATTGAAATATCACTGTCTACCCTGCCTGCCGGCAAAAAAGGAAATCAAGAGTGTCATATCAATAATTACAAAGCGATTGTAGAGCAATTAGGACGTTTAAAAGATACGCTTACCCAAGCAAATCCAAACCACATTCAAATCATCGGCGGTGATTGTGGTCTCGAAATTGTTCCTGTTTCCTATTTAAACAAGAAATATCCCAATCTAGGCGTGATTTGGTTTGATGCCCATGCCGATATCAACAAACCTTCCGATTCCCCAAGTTGTAATTTTCATGGGATGCCCTTGAGAATTCTTTTGGGAGAGGATGGGGCACAAATGGATCACTTGTTGTTTTCCAACATTCAAGCCTCTCAAATACACTATGTGGGATTGCGTGATGTGGACGAAATGGAACAACGCCTTATCGAGACGGAAAACATCTTTTCCCAAAAAAACTTAAGTGTGGAAAACTTGGTGCGTACCCTTCACCAAAAAGGGATTACCCATCTGTATTTACATTTTGATTTTGATGGTTTGGAACCCTCAGAATACGATAAAACCTATTACCAGATTCCTCATGGACTTTCCATTAAAGAATCCCAAAACTGTATCAAAGTACTTCAAAAGGAGTTCAAGGTGGTCGGTGCCAGTGTTTTGGAGTCCATAGCTACCGATCAAAGGGAATTGCGTCCTATTCTGGGAATCATAAACGCGTTAATGGACTAATTTTAGCCGCTAGACTTCCCCTTCAAAATCCTTATCGGAGCAATTCTTATCTTTCTATATGCTAAAGAACGCTTATAAAAGGATGGCATATGAAGGTTAAAGTCGGTGTGGTACAAACCAATCCAGTATTTTTTGATAAGGGAAAGACCTTGGATACGTTGGAAACCATTGTAGAAAAATACGCTTCCAAAGGGTGCCGTCTTTTGGTATTCCCCGAATCCTTTATACCGGGATATCCTAGGGGATTTGACTTTGGGGCCAAAATAGGCAGCCGAACGGATGAAGGAAAATCATTGTATGCGGCTTATTATGTCAATAGTGTTGCCACCCATGGTAAAGACATGGAACGACTGGTTGAGCTCTCCAGAAAGACCAATACCTATTTGGTGGTAGGAATGACCGAAAAACAGGAAGAAAACGGCAGTCTCTATTGTAGTATGGCCTATTTCTCCCCAACTGATGGACTTCTAGGAATTCATAGAAAAATAAAGCCTACGGGAACGGAACGTGTTATTTGGGCAGAGGCCAACGGCAGCTCCCTAGTGACCTTTAAAACCAAAATTGGTAAACTGGGTGGACTCATCTGCTGGGAAAACTACATGCCCTTGGCACGTATGGCCATGTATCAAAAAAGCGTGGAAATCTATATTGCCCCTACCGCCGATTCACGACCGGAATGGACGATTACCATGCAACAGATAGCATTGGAAGGACGCTGTTTTGTACTGGGGTGCAATCAATACTTTACCAAATCCATGTACCCCGAAAAGTATCTGAAAAATGTAACTAATGATAGGGAAGAGCTTTGCCCCGGTGGAAGTGTTATTGTCAATCCACAAGGAAAAATAATTCAAGGCCCCTTATTTGGGGAAGCTGGAGTACTTATGGCCGAATTGGATCTGAACGAGGTAATCAAGGGAAAAATGGACTTTGATGTTAGTGGACATTATGCCCGCAATGATATCTTTACCTTTGGTGTTAGGAATCAACCCGACATAAAAATTGAAAAAGACCTGTTCTAATGATCGACCTTCAACCCACCCTGGAAAATGATTTAGTGGTCATGCGTCCCCTTAAAATTCAGGATTTTAAAGCTTTATACAGCGCGGCCAAGGACCCTAAAATTTGGGAGCTACATCAAAATCCGGATCGATGGGAATTGGAGGTTTTTAAGGATTTCTTCAAAGGCGCTTTGGATTCCAAGGGCGCCTTTGTAATTATTGACAAGGCCAAAAAAAGAATTATAGGAAGTTCCAGATTCAAAAGACCCGAAAACTCCCAAGAAGCCATCGAAATTGGATGGACCTTTCTATCCAGGGAGTATTGGGGCGGTCTTTACAATACCTCCTTTAAGTCCCTGATGATTGAATACGCTTTTGAACATTTTGATTACATCTTGTTTCATGTCGACCATTATAACTACCGGTCGCAAAGGGCCGTAGAGAAACTAGGCGGTGAATTGTTGGACAAAAAAGGAAGCCTTGGGTACCTGCACACCCCCACGAAAACAGGGCTAACCTTTATTTTATATAAAACGGCAAAGACATAGGTATGAAGGCGGTCGTTTTCGAAAAGTTCCAAGGACAACTATCGGTTCAAAATGTACCTGATCCAAGACCAAAGGATGATGGTGTGGTATTGAAGGTTACCGCCACAGGACTATGTCGAAGCGATTGGCATGGATGGATGGGCCATGACCCAGACATCGTTTTACCCCACGTTCCTGGACATGAGCTGGCGGGTATTATCGTGGAGAAGGGAAAAAAGGTCACGAATTTCTCCATTGGCGATAGGGTAACCGTTCCATTTGTCAGTGGGTGTGGCTCTTGTGAACAGTGCCACAGCAATAACCATCAAGTTTGTGATTACCAATTCCAACCGGGGTTTACCCATTGGGGTTCATTTGCGGAATATGTTGCTTTGGATTATGCCGATACAAACTTGGTAAAACTTCCCGATAGTATTACAGATGTAACTGCTGCTACTTTAGGTTGCCGTTTTATCACGGCGTATCGTGCAGTAATCGCCCAAGGACAGGTGAAAAGGGGAACCACATTGGCCGTACATGGGTGTGGGGGCGTTGGTCTTTCCGCTGTTATGATTGCGAATGCCCTTGGAGCTGAGATAATTGCCATTGACATTAATGAAGAGAATTTAAAACTAGCAAAGGCTTTTGGGGCAAAAACGACCATTAATCCAAAAACTCATGATGTTGTCTCAGCGGTAAGGGAGCATTCCCTAGGCGGTGTCGCGGTTTCCATTGATGCTTTGGGCAGTCAGGAGACCTGCTTTAACTCTATTGCCAATCTCAAAAAAAGGGGTCGTCATGTCCAAGTAGGATTGGTTGCTGGACAGCATGTACATCCCAAGATCCCAATGAATCAGGTAATTGCCAATGAATTGGAAATTGTGGGTAGTCATGGTATGCAAGCCCATGCATACCCCGAGTTATTGCAACTGATTCAAGAAGGGAAACTGCAACCACAAAAATTGATCAGCGAAACCATCGTTTTGGAAGAAGCCACTCAACTACTCCCCGAAATGAATAATTTCAATCTTACGGGGGTTCGTATCATCGATAGGTTTAATTAGCGAAAAAGTTGAAGGTTTGTTACATTTAAAGGAAACTATTCAATTTTTCATATGCCTTCCCTTGTCATCCTGAGAACATGTTTTACCGTTTTGCTATTATCCAGTGGTTGTATGCTACATGGGCAACAACTGCATAAAAACCAACTTGATAAAACTGCAGCAAAGTTTACGAAATCCTCTTTCCCCATACTAAAAGAACTACTAAGTATTCCCAATGATGCTTTTTATCCGGAGGACATTGAGAAAAACGTACTATGGTGTGAACAGGCTTTTGGCGAACGCAACTTTAGCACAACACGAATTCCAACAGAGACCGTCCCTTTACTATTAGCGGAAAGAAAACATAAAAAAGCCAAAAAGACTGTGCTCATTTATTTACAAATTGATGGGCAACCCGTGGATACCACGCGTTGGCTTCAAGAAACCCCATACACCCCTACACTCAAAAGACCGGGGAAGTCCGTGGGTTGGGAATCCCTTCCATGGAGTGCTATCATGGAGTATCAAGACGATTGGCGGGTTTTTGCCCGGTCGGCAAGTGATGCCAAGGGTCCTGTTGCCATGTTTTTGGCCGCTTTGGATGCAGCGGAAGAATTGCGCATCAATCCCAATTACCACATCAAGGTCATTATGGATTTTGAAGAAGAATTGGGGTCTCCAAGACTTCCTAAAGCTGTTACTGAAAATACCGACCTACTAAAAGCGGACATGCTCATTATATTTGATGGGCCAAGGCATATTAGCAACAAACCCACGCTAACTTTCGGCGCACGGGGTATTGCCACATTGCAGTTGACCACATATGGCCCTGTGGTCCCCCAGCATAGTGGGCATTTTGGTAATTATGCGCCAAATCCTGCATTGCGACTTTCCAAAGTATTGGCCTCTATGAAAGATGATGATGGCAGGGTCATGATTCCTGGTTTCTATGATGGCATTTCCATTGATCCTGAAACCGAGAAAATTCTTAGAACGGTTCCTGACAACGAAGAGCTAATAAGATATCGTTTACAAATTGCGCGGGCGGACAAAGTTGCCGACTACTACCAAGCAGCCATTCAATATCCCTCCTTGAATATTAGGGGTATGCAATCGGGCTGGATCGACCAAGAAGTTCGTACCATTATCCCAAGTTGGGCCCGGGCAGAAATAGATATGCGGTTGGTATTGGAATCGGATCCCAACCGCCTTATCGGACTCGTCAAGAGTCATATTGCGGACCAGGGTTACCACCTTCTGGATAGGGTACCCACCAAAGGGGAGCGATTAAAATATCCTAAAATTGCCACCTTAACCCATGAAATCTCCTATCAATCGTTCCGAACCGATTTTGACTCAGAAGTGGGACTTTGGCTAGCACGGGCACTGGTTCATGCCTTTGGCGAAGACCCTATACGGATTCGGATGAGCGGGGGTTCCATTCCCATTTCACCTTTCGTGACCACCTTAGGTATTCCAGCGGTTACCGTTCCCACCGTAAATAAGGATAACAATCAGCATAGCCCCAATGAAAATCTGCGTTTGGGCAATTATAGGGAGGGAATCAAAACGATGTTGGCTATTTTGGCAGAACCTTTATAATTTATGTTATGGCTGATTTCGAGGAACTCTATTTTAAAAATGATGCAGCATGGCGCAATTGGCTTCAAGACCACCATAGTACATCAAAAGGGATTTATCTTATTTTTTACAAAGTGGATCACAAGATGCCCAGTATGCGCTGGGAAGAAGCTGTAAGGGTTGCGCTGTGTTTCGGGTGGATAGACAGTACGGTAAAAAGTTTGGGAAATGGAAAACGCAGACAGTACTTCTGCCCCCGGAAACCAAAAAGTGTTTGGAGCAAGGTCAACAAGAACCACCTCAAAGAACTAAAAGCGGAAGGATTAATTCATAAAAGTGGATACCAAGCCATAGCGTTGGCCAAAGAAAACGGTTCGTGGGTTGCTTTGGATGATGTGGAAAACGGAGTAATTCCGGAGGATTTGCAAAAGGCCTTCAATCGCAATAAAAAGGCATTCTCCAATTACCAAAATTTTACGTTGGGACAGCGAAAGAGTTATCTCTATTGGCTAAATCAGGCCAAACGGGACGAAACAAGGCAAAAGCGAATTTCAGAGATTATTTCCCTTTGCAAGAAAGGAATTAAGTCGAGAAATACGCGTTAGTTATCTCTCTCCAACTTCTTTCAACAATTCTTCAATGGCTCGTTCCAATTGCTGATCGATTCCTTTGTCAATCACATCAGGAGCATTCTTCACCATAATCATGGGCTCGGTCTGGTTGTTTTCCATCCACTCACCAGCCTTATTTTTGGCACTCACAGGAACAACACCCCATCGCCCGCCATCAGGAAGCCTTTCCCATCCGGCAAAACTACAGGTTCCTGGAACGGGCATTCCCACCGTTTTTCCGATTTCAAGATCCGTATATCCACTTGCAAAGCAATGACCGTCACTGTACATGGATTCATTAAAAATGGCCAATGTGGGTTTCGTCCAACGCGAAGTTGGTTCACCGCCAACTTTTCTATCTTCAGTTTCATAGGAGATGAAAGGTTCTCCGGTAAAAAACATAGCGAGGTCAGCAACCAAATCCCCTCCTCCGTTGAATCTTGTATCAATAACAACCGCCTTTTTATCGGCAAATTTTCCAAGCATCCGATCATAAATATTACGGTAAGGACCATCACTCATCCCCGGAATGTGTACATAGCCCAAGGCACCCTTACTTTTTTCCTCAACCTCCTTCTCGTTGGTTTTAACCCATCTTTTGTATAGGAGTCGGTTTTCTTCATTAAGAGAAATCGGTTTCACCGTAACCTGCTGTCTCTTTTGGGTACTGGGGTCAAAGACATGCAATAAGGTGAATTCCCCAGCAATGCGATTAAGATACTGGGCAACATCCCTGTCCGAGGATATGGCCTCTCCATTAATTCTTTCAATAATACTTCCCGGAGCTATTGAAAACGAAGCCTTGTCCAATGGCCCTCCCTTTATGATTTCAGCGATTTTTATTCCATTTTCCTTATGATTATAATCCATGAAAATACCGAGGCTTGCGGTGGCATCCCCATTGGGAATTTTACCATCAAATCGCCCTCCGGCATGACTCACGTTGAGCTCGCCCAACAACTCAGACACCATTTCGGAAAACTCATAGGAATTGCCCAAATGTGGGATATATTTCTCATACTCCTTTCGTAACATCTCCCAATCCATCCCATGAAAATTGGAATGGTAAAAAATGGCATTGGTACGCAACCAAACATGTTCAAACATATGCTGTCGCTCGGCGTCAGTATCCAGCTGCATCTCAGATTTCATTTTAACCGGTTTGGTCGAGGCTCCTCCCAAATCCACCTTTAAAATACGCCCATCGCTCAAAAGAAAAAGATTTTCCTTTTTTGTATCCCATTGCAAACTAGCCCTTTTTGCCCCAAGGGAAATCAACATTTTGGTCTTCTTGGTTCGCAGTTCCGTTTCCCATAAATTCATGTCTTTTTCAAATCGGGCCAAGTAATAGAGTTTTTCGCCATCTTTAGAAAGCACGGCGTCTCCCAAACTGGAGGAATGTATGGTCAAACGTGCTTTCCGGTCCCTTAGGTCTTCCCAATCAAAGGTTATGGGCTTGCCCTCTTCCTTCTTTTCCCCATCTTTTTCGCCTTTCTTCTTTTTGGTAGCCTCTTTCTTATCTTCTTTTTTGTCTCCATTGGACTCCTCAATCAACTTCATTAAATCAAAATCCTCTTTCGACATGTTGTACTTATCCCAACCCTCTTTCGTGAGGAACATCGCATAAACATCTGCTTGCGTCCTGCCGCTTGTGGCATAGCTCTTTAGACCGTCACGGTTACTGAACCATAAAAGCTGTTTACCTTCGTCCACCCATTTTGGGAAATAATCAAAGTACCCACTTTGGGTCAGGTTCTCTTTTCTGGAGCCATCGGCGGAAATCAACAAAATTTCCCCATTACTTAGGGTTTTCCCCCAAGCCGTAATCAACCATTTACTATCTGGGCTCCACTTAAAATATTTGTCCCCATCCCGAAAATGATAGAGTTCATCCGGGGTAAGCAGTGTTGTCTCTTCCTTAGTTTTTAAGTTCAGCACTTTTAAGGTCCTTCTGTCCTCAATAAAGGCCATTAAATTGCCATCTGCCGAAAACTCTGGGAGATAACAATCCACGTCCTTGCCCAAGACCAATTCTTCTTTGAGCACTGTGGCCGCAAAGAAATAGGGTTCTTCACTTCTGGTTTTGGTCATTCTAAAAATTTGCCATTTCCCTTGACGCTCACTGGCGTAGGCAACGGCCTTACCATCCGAGGTGAACTGCACAAACCGCTCTTGTTCGGGAGTATTCGTCAATCGTTTGGTCAATCCCCCCTCAACAGCGGTAACGAATACCTCTCCACGGGCAATAAATGCAATTTCCTTTCCATTGGGGGAAACCGTCATTTCACGAACGCCTGAGTTAATGGAAATGTACTTATCAGCATTGGAACCATCCTGCGTACGAATAAGAATATTGACTTTTTGGGGCTCCCCACCATCTTTTAAGGTATAGATTTCACCATCATAGCTAAAAGCCATTGTTCCATCGCCATAGGACAGGGAACGTACCGGGTGCGTTTTGAAGGATGTTAATTGTTGATTCTGCGAGGGATTCTCCAGACCGAAACGATGTACGTTAAAGCTTCCACTTTCTTCACTGAGGTAATAGACCATGGTTCCATCCTTGGACAATACTGGATTTCTGTCCTCGCCCTTAAACGTCGTCATCTTGGTATGTTTGTCTTGTTCAATATCATACTTCCAAATATCACGGGCAATGGCGGAAACATGGTGTTTTCTGAATTCGTTTTCATACCCCTTGAGGTCGTGGTATAATAGAAAAGCCCCATCACTGCTCAACTGCACATCTTGGGTAGGCACCGTAAGTACCTGATTAACCCTTCCTGCAGCAACAGGAACCTCATAAAGCTCTGGTTGTACTCTGGTAGGATATTGACGGTGATTGACGTCATCTTGTCTCACCGCCCCAAATATTACCTTGTCATTAGTAGTTGAAAAGGTATAGGGCACCTCATCATTACTGTGGAACGTCAGCCGTTTTGCCTCACCTCCTTGGGCGTCCATTTTGAAAATATCGAAATTCCCGTACCGATCCGAGGCAAAGGCAATGGATTTGCCATCGTTGCTCCATACCGCTCGGTAATCATGCGCGTTGTGAAAGGTAAGCTGGGTTGCGGTTCCTCCAGTTGAAGCGACCCGAAACAGATTTCCCTTGTATGTAAATACAATGCTGGAACCATCGGGTGAAATTGATGGATATCTGGCCCATCGTGGATTGATTTGTGCGGTTAAAAATGTGGTAAGGGCAAGGAATGTCAAAAGGAAAAAACCTCTCATATTACTAGGTTTTGGTTCGGTTTCGGAAGATACCAAAAACTACCTTTTTACCTGTTTGAAATTCTCCTTTTTCTACTTCTTTGTGTATTTTTTATGATATACCCATGCCGCGACAGCTCCAATAGTGGAGAATCCCGTCAACATCCAAAAAACGTATTGATGCCCCTGTTCCCCTGGATATTTATCCAAAAAGTAACCATAAGCCGGTCCTGCAAAAATATCAGGGGTGTAGCCCACCAGTGAAATAAGTCCAACGGCCGTGCCCGTAAGGACCAAGGGAATCCTACCCACCCGCATTACCCCAAAATAAAGGGCTCTAGCCGCATACACACCAATCGCTACAATAATCACCGATATAAAAAAGAGTGCCGTAGTGGAAGGCGCTATAAAACCTGAAGCAAATAAAATTCCGCCGACTATGCAAAATATCAAGCTTAGCAACAGCCAGAACGTGATTCGAAATCGGTCAACAAACAACCCCACCAAAATCCCCGTAGTAGGACGTAAAAACTGAAGAAAAGTACCCACTTGGGCAGATTTTACCTGATCGTATAGCATCACTTCATTGGCATACTGCGAAATGATATCGGTAATTTTATACCCCACATAGGCACAAAGAATAATCACCATCAATAACCAAACGGAGGGTAATTTTAAGACCTGTTTTAACTCCCGAAGTGTAATCCTATCCACAAGGATTTCCCGTTCGTTTATCTCGGATTTCATAAAAAGCCAGACCAAAAGTCCAATCAAAATAATGATACCAGAGGCTGTATAAATGACGTAGGTAAAAGCATTTTGCCTATCGATTAGGGAGGCATCCAAAATATCGATGCCCAAAAACATCGAAAAGACAAAAACCCCCAATAATCCAAATAAGGCACCGGTTAGGCCCCGACCTCCATCCAAAAGACCAAAAGCCTTACCCTGAGAGGTATCTCCTCCCCAAACTCGGGTAGCCTTTATCATTGGTGCCCAAAACAAAAAAATAGTGGTAAATCCCCAATAGCCATATAAAAGTTGTAGCGTTGATAATGAAGGATATTGTGCAAATAATATCCCGCCTAAGGCTGTTAGCCACAAGGCGATTGCAATCAACTTTCTTGGGGCAAATTTGTCCGCCAAAGGTCCTCCAAAAGGATAGGATACCATAGCAATGATACCGTATACCGAAAAACACAATCCCAATTGAACATTATCCAATCCAAAAACATCCAATACTGTTGGTCGGAATATACGGGGCAATACAAAAGGAAGGATAAAGACGGCCTCTCCAGCCAAAATAAGAAGAATAAGGTAATACCAAGGAGCTTTCTGCTTCATTGGAACGCAAAGTACAATAATTTAAGTCGTTGCCTTGAATAGTCCCAGTACAAACCTCCCAAGTACAAACAATCCAAAACAGACCAGGGCAAAAATGCTGCCAAAGCCCATAGGTATTACAGCACCAAACGTAAAGGCAGATCCCAGGACCCACCCTAAAAGAAATTCAGAAAAATATAACGGAAAGAACAGCCCCATCCCCAAAATGGAAAGTAAAACGAACGTAGGTATTTCAATGCCCTTCATAAAACAAACCGAGATGATAATAGCAACTACGAAAGCTGCCAAAAACCGAAGCACAACCTTGCTTAAAGAATTTGGAGCATGTGGATCATTGGTCCTTTTTTGAATGCGGTACAATAAAAACCAAGTAAAAAACGGAAGCATCAAAGCGCCCATCCAATTGGGGATTCCCGGCATATCCTTATTGTGGAATAAATAATGGGCGGGTATGCCACCATGCAAATGGTCCCAAAGCACATGACCCCAAACCAAAAGTGTAACAATTAAGGTAACAAGTATTCGGTGATTTTTAGTTAGGTTTTTGGGCATCTCAATGCTATTACGGTTGTTTCAACAAGACGCCAAACACAGGTTTTTGTTACCAAAAGGGGAAAATAAGGTTTTGGTTTAAATGATTAGGTACTTTAAAACATCGTCAGAAATCTTATGATATATGACCAACCGTTTTATCGATATGATAATGGATAAAACACTTATTCCACAATGGAGGAAGCAACCTCTCGATGTAGTTTCCAGACCCCATCACTTTTGTCTTTTTTAAGAATGACCAAAAAGGTATCGTGAAGCTCTATGGATTCTCCATTATCATTGGTGTAGTAGGTCTTGCTGGTTCCATAATCATAGGCGACCGAATCACTGACAATTACCGTTTCCTGGGGGGTCATTATAATGCTATCGTAACTGAATTTACCCAAACGCGCTTCTCGTTGTCTTCTATATTCAAGCCAATCTGCACTTCCTGGGGAAACCCCTTTCATATCCTTGGTGGACCATTGCCTCAAGTCACTGTATCGCTTTTCTTTGATTGCCAACTGAAAGGCCTGACGGGTTTCCTCTAGCTTGGCATATTCAGCATCCAAATCTATTTCAGATAGCGCTTCGGGCGCAATCTGTTTCAAGTCTTGTTTTTGATTACAGGCCGTTACTGCTAAAACGATCAAAAGAATAATTCCATTTTTCATAATGTGGTTGTTTAATGTTTAAGGTTCATTTTCAAGCTATTCCGATGCATCAAGATAGTGATTGGCGACTTCATTAACAATGCCTTAAGAAATCTCCCTTAGCTATTGCGTTATCTTTAGCCGACTAATTAACTACCTAAAATGAAAAAATTACTCTCCTTGTTGGTGCTATTGGCTTCAACATCTTTATTCTCACAAGACTTTTCAATGGATTTGGTTCAGGATATGAAGCCAAGAAACATTGGTCCGGCCGGTATGAGCGGGCGTGTCACGGCCATCGATGTAGTCCTTTCCAACCCTGATGTCATGTATGTCGGTACTGCATCCGGCGGACTTTGGAAATCCACTTCGGGAGGCATCAAATGGGACCCTATTTTTGATAAAGAAGTTACGGCTTCCATAGGGGCCGTTGCCATTCAACAATCCAATCCTTCGGTTATTTGGGTGGGTACCGGAGAAGGAAACCCTCGCAACAGTTTAAATGGGGGATATGGGATTTATAAATCCCTCGATGGTGGAAAGTCTTGGAAGCGTATGGGTCTTGAAAAAACACGACACATCCATCGTGTGATCATTGATCCTACAAATCCTGATGTGGTTTATGCAGGGGCCATTGGTTCACCATGGGGGGAGCATCCAGAACGGGGTGTTTTCAAAACAACGGATGGCGGCAAGACGTGGTCAAAAATTTTATTTGTAAATAATAAAACTGGGGTGGCCGATATGGTCATGGATCATACCAATCCAAATAAGATATTTGTGGCAATGTGGGAGCACAAACGCGACCCTTGGTTTTTTAAGTCGGGGGGTGAAGGAAGTGGTTTGTACATGACGCACGATGGCGGTGAAAACTGGAAAGAGATTACCGAAGAAGAGGGCCTGCCCAAGGGCGAACTGGGACGAATAGGAATTGCCGTGGCCCGGAACAAACCGAACATCGTTTATGCCCTGATAGAAGCCAAAAAGAATGCGCTTTACAAATCGGAAGATGGTGGTTTCAAATGGAAAAAGGTCAATGACAAAAATGACATTGGCAACCGACCTTTTTATTATTCTGAAATCTATGTGGACCCTGAAAACGAAAACCGGGTGTTTTCCATTTTTACCTACGTCAATGTTTCAGAAGATGGAGGCAAGAACTTTACCCAGTTGATGGGAGCTTATGGTGTGGACAATGGGGTGCACCCGGACCATCATGCTTGGTGGATCCATCCTCAAAACGGTCAATTTATGATTGATGGGAATGACGGGGGAATGAATATTACAAAGGACGGGGGTAAGACGTGGCGATTTATTGGCAACTTGCCCGTTGCACAATTTTACCATATTAGTGTGGACAATGAATATCCTTACAATGTGTATGGAGGAATGCAGGACAACGGTTCCTGGCGGGGCCCTTCCTATGTATGGCGTGCGCAGGGCATTCGAAACAGTTATTGGCAAGAAATCGCTTTCGGGGATGGTTTTGACGTAGTCCCGGACAAAGAGAACAGCCAATTTGGCTATGCCATGAGCCAACAAGGGTTTGTAAGTCGATACGATTGGAAAACCGGAAACAACTATACGGTTCGCCCTACCCCTCCCGATGCCGACACCAAACTTAGGTTTAACTGGAATGCTGGTATTGGGCAGGACCCTTTTGACAATTCCACGGTATATTTTGGAAGTCAGTTTGTGCATAAATCCACGGATAAAGGACTTACGTGGCAAGTAATTTCCCCCGATTTAACTACAAATGACCCAGAAAAGCAAAAACAAAGCGAGAGTGGAGGGTTGACCATGGATGCCACGGGAGCAGAAAATCATTGTACCATTTTGGTGATTGAGCCTTCACCTGTTGAAAGAGATATGCTTTGGGTAGGTACCGATGATGGGCGGGTCCATGTCACACAAAATGCTGGGCAAAGCTGGACAGAAGTAACCAATAACATCAAAGGCTTACCGAAAGGAAGTTGGATTCCACAAATTAAAGCTTCACAAAAGAACGAGGGGGAAGCACTTTTGATCGCCAACGATTACCGACGCTTTAACTACGAACCTTATGCCTATCGCACCAAAGATTATGGAAAAACATGGACGCGTATTGTCGATTCAGAGGATGTTGAGAGTTATACCTTGTCCATTATTGAGGATCCTGAAAATCCAAATTTGATGTTTTTGGGCACCGACGATGGCCTTTACACTTCCTTTAATGCTGGAAACAAATGGCAAAAATGGACGGAAGGCTATCCCACCGTATCCACAAAGGACCTTGCCATTCATCCAAGAGAGCAGGATTTGGTCATCGGTACCTTTGGACGGGCAGCATGGGTGTTGGACGATATTCGTCCACTTCGTGAGTTGGCAAGTAGTATGGCTCCCCTCCAACAAGATATTGCCCTTTTCACCAGTCCTGATGCGTATCTGGCGGCCTATCAACAGGGATCTGGAACCCGCTTTGGCGGTGATGCCCTCTACCAAGGGAAAAATCGCAGCAGAGGTGCAATGATTACCTATTACCTCAAAGAAGGTAAAAAGGACATGAAAAAAGAAAAAGAGGATGAAAAAGACAAAAAGGAAGGTGATAAAGAGGCAGACAAAAAAGAAATGACGGGGGTCCAAAAGAAAGATTCCATCCAGTTTGATTTTTACGATGGTAAACGTTTGATACGGACCTTAAAATACAAGACCCCAGAAAAGAAAGGTTTCCATAGAATGTACTGGGGGATGAATGAAAAAGGTCCTGACCGTCCAGCTCGAAAAATTAGTAAAAGCAAACGGGAACCCGGTGGAGTCACGGTGAAACCTGGAACCTATAAGGTAAAGGTTACTTTTGGTGAAACCAGCGATTCAACAATGGTAACCGTAAAAACAGACCCTCGATTGAATGTTTCAATGGCCAGGGTCAGTGAGGTCTATGAAACCCGAAAACAATTGGAGAAGCACATCCAAACAGCTGCGGATGCCACAAAACAACTGGTGGAGAGCAAGGATTTAGCCAATAAATATGCGAAGGAATTGAAGGAACTGGACAAGGATAAGTTCAAGGAACAAATCAAGGCTTCAAAAGCTATTGTCAAACAAATTGATTCTGTTGTCGCGCTCTACATTGGAAAGGAAGACAAAAGACAAGGAATCACCAGAAATCCTGAGATTACGGTCATGCAGCGACTAAATACGGCCAATTTTTATACAGCAACACGTAAAAATGGTATCACGGAAACAGAAAGGCGTTTGATTCAATTCGCCAAAGAAGAGCTTAAAGGGGCGTTAGAAAAAACCAACTCATTTTTTAATGAACATTGGAAAGCCTACAGGACCGATATTGAAGGACTGGAATTGTCTCCCTTCAAGGAAACGGAAATATTTACAATCAATTAAAAACAACAACATGAAAAAACTAATTTTAGTCCTAAGTATCGCCATTATTTGGGGTTGCCAAGAAGAAAAAAAAGAACCTTCCATTGCCGAGACGATGAAGACCTACACCATTGCCCAAATGATGGACAATGAAGCCATTGGCGGGGGAAGCTTTTCCCCTGACAATAAAAAACTACTGGTGCATAGCAACCGCACGGGGATTTATAATGCCTATGCGCTATCCATCGAGAGCGGTGAATTGGAGCCCTTGACCCAATCCGATAGTTCCTCAGTTTTTACGACCAGTTATTTTCCCAATGATGATCGTATCCTATTAAGAAAGGACAATAACGGCGATGAAATTTATCAAATCTATCTACGGGATTCCTTGGGAACCGTGACCAATTTAACACCATTTCCAGGGGCACGTGCTAATTTTTATGGTTGGAGTAAGGATGAAAAAAGTTTTTATTTTGGGTCGAACAAACGAAATCCGCAGTTCACCGATGTTTATAAAATGAACCTGGAAGATTTTAGCCATACCCTAATGTATGAGAATAATGAAGGGTATGATGTGAGCGAAATATCTGATGATGAAAAATATCTGGCACTGGTAAAACCGGTAAATACCAATGACGTAGATATGTTCCTGTATTCCACGGATGATGGAGAAATGACAAAGATCAATGAGAACCAAAGTTCCAATTCGCCACAAGATTTTTCCAAAGATGGGAAATACCTCTACTACACCACGGATGATGGCGGGGAATTTAGCTACTTAAAGCGTTATTCAATGGCCGAAGGTACTTCAGAAAAAGTACTCGAAAAAGATTGGGACATTATGGGTTCCTATTTTACCCGTTCTGGAAAATACCGGGTGTCCTACGTCAACGACGATGGCACCAATGTCATAGAGGTGTATGATACGGAGGCCAAAAAGAATCTTGAACTCCCTACCTTCGATGGCGGTGCCATTACAAGTGTGGGTTTTTCAAAAGATGATTCTGCCATGCGTTTTTATTTAGGCGGTTCCCATACCCCATCCAATCTATATCACATGGATCTGGCTACCAAGGAGTACAAAAAATTAACCGATGTGTTGAATCCAGAAATTCAAGCCCAAGATTTGGTTCACGCCGAGGTTATTCGATATCCCTCCTTTGATGGTGTTGAAATTCCCGCCATTTATTATAAACCACATCAAGCTACCGCTGAGAATCCAGCGCCGGCCTTAGTATGGGTGCACGGTGGACCTGGGGGGCAGTCAAGAATGAACTACAACTCCATCATCCAATATTTGGTGAATCATGGCTACGCCGTTTTGGCGGTAAATAACAGGGGGAGCAGTGGTTATGGAAAAACATTCTTTCAAATGGACGATTTAAATCATGGTGACAAAGATTTGAAGGATTGTGTGGAAGGAAAGAACTGGTTGGCAACGCAATCTGAAATTGACGGTGAAAAAATTGGAATAATAGGGGGGTCGTATGGTGGCTATATGACCATGGCTGCCCTTACGTTCACCCCAGAGGAATTTGATGTCGGTGTCAATATTTTTGGGGTAACCAACTGGTTGCGAACGCTAAAGAGTATTCCACCATGGTGGGAGTCCTTCAAAGATGCCCTTTACAAAGAGTTAGGTGACCCCTACAGCGCCGATTCCGTGCGCCTGCGCAAAATTTCTCCATTGTTCCATGCCAATAAGGTTACCAAACCATTAATTGTTCTTCAAGGAGCACAAGATCCAAGAGTGCTCCAAGTGGAATCGGATGAAATTGTGGCTAGTGTACGGCAAAATGGGGTTCCAGTAGAATACGTGCTGTTTGAGGATGAAGGGCATGGATTTGTCAAAAAGGAAAATCAAATTAAGGCCTATGGCAAAATTTTGGAGTTCTTGGATATGCACTTGAAACAAGAAGTAGAAAAGCCCATTGAAGAAAGTGACCTTTAGTTTTCGAATGCTCCTCTTAACTGTTTTGGGAGGAGCATTTTTTTGTAGTGCCCAAGAAGAATCAGTCCCAGAACCTATACTGGGTGAAAACGAAAGGGGCATCTGGTATATGTATTTTGGCATGAACCGGGTGTCGGAACGCTGGAGTATCCACACGGAGGCACAGTTTCGATATTTTGAGACCTCGGACAATTTCAATCAACTTTTATTGAGAACTGGTGGGAATTACCATATCAATAACAATGCTATTGCAACCTTGGGTTATGCCTTTATTGAAACCGACCCAACATTTTTAGAAAGCCCCAGTAGGGCTAACCTAAAAGAGCACAGGATTTTTCAACAGTTCATTTTGACGAACAAGGTTTGGGAATTTCTTTTTGAGCATAGGTACCGTTTGGAGCAGCGGTTCATATCACAAACTAACGTTTTAAGTAATCCAGAACAAGATCTTTCAAGAACGGAACACCGTGCCCGTTACCGATTGCAAATGATGGTGCCATTGACCAAAACCCTTTTCCTTAATTTTTATGATGAGCTTTTCATCAATCTACAGGACAATCTCTTTGACCAAAATCGGCTTTATGGCGCTTTCGGAATTCATATTACCAAAAATAGCAGTGTGCAATTTGGGTATCTAAGAAATCAATTTACCGATACCGTATTTAACCGATGGCAGATAGGTTTATTCTTTAACCCCGACTTAAGAGGTGTTTTTAAAGGTTAGGGATCAATGGTTACCTAATTGAATTTTTCACCATTTTATAAATCCGCTTTGTATGGATACTACCAAAGTTGAATTTCTTAACAAACATGGCCAAAAATTAGTAGGTCGATTGGAAATGCCCGTTGATAGGCATCCGCACAATTATGCTTTGTTCGCACATTGTTTTACCTGTACAAAAAACCTTTCCGCTGTACGAAACATAAGCAAGGCGTTGACCAATAATGGTTTTGCTGTTTTACGTTTTGATTTCACGGGCTTGGGAGAAAGTGAAGGCGATTTCGAAGACACCAATTTTTCAGGAAATGTTGGGGATTTGGTGGCCGCTTCAGACTATTTGAAGGAAAACTATCAATCCCCCACCCTTCTGATTGGCCACTCCCTGGGTGGGGCGGCCGTTATTTTTGCAGCTGCCGAAATTGCCTCGGTAAAGGCTATTGCAACAGTGGGAGCACCTTCCAATCCCGTACATGTAAAGCATTTACTTAAAAGCGGAATTGAAGAAATAAGGGAAACGGGACAGGCGGTGGTTAATCTAAGTGGACGGGATTTTACCATTAAAAAACAGTTTTTGGATGATTTGGAGACCAAATCATTACCTGAGACGGCAAAGGCACTTAGAAAACCCCTGTTAATACTGCACTCCCCTCAAGACAACACGGTCGGAATCAAAAACGCGGAAGAAATCTATGTAGCCGCCCATCATCCCAAAAGTTTTGTTTCCTTGGATGGTGCCGATCATTTGCTCTTCAATAAAGAAGATTCCCAATACGTTGGCGAAATTATTTCAGGTTGGGCAAAACGTTATTTGGAGGTAAGCGATAGGGTTGTACCGGATTTGAAGACCAAACATCAAGTAGCAGCCAGTTTGGATGCCGAAGATGGCTTTACCACTCAAATGAAGGTCGGCAATCACTATATGCTCGCCGATGAACCTGAAAGCTTTGGCGGCAATGATTTTGGCCCATCGCCCTATGAGTTGGTATCTGCCGGTTTATCAGCCTGTACCGTTATGACATTACAGATGTATGCCAAGAGAAAAGGTTGGCACCTGGACAACGTAGAAGTACATACCTCTTACAGTAAAACCCATGCCGAGGATTGCGAAAATTGTGAGGATACCAGTGCCAAAATTGACACCTTCCACCGAGAATTGAAAATTACTGGGAACTTGGATGAAAAACAGCGGGAACGTTTAGTGCAAATAGCAGATAAATGCCCAGTTCATAAAACTTTACATAGCGAGACCCAGGTAATAACTACTTTGGTCTAACCTCACATGCGTAGGTGGAGAATATCGAAGTATTCGAGTTCAAGCTCAATAGCTTCTTTTTGAATGTTTCGTAGTCTTTGGAAGTAATCATCAATATGCAAATCGCCGCTAAAAAGTCTAGCTTTTGCATTTTGATAATCCCTGGAAAAGGTTTTCCTCTTATTACAATAAGCAATAAAATCAAGATATTTGTTAGGTCGGCGTATGGTCATGTGTTTTACTTCATCCAAACATTGGGGGAAATGCTTCAATTCAATTTAGTAAACGGTCATTTCAAAAAAATAGTATTTCGTCGATAAAAATTTACATTTTATCGATGTTTTAAATAAAAACCCCAGCAATTTTGTGGTTTATCCTAAGTACAAAAGCTGTATTTTCAGGGAACAAAGCTTAACAAATGCAAAGTGCCATTTTTGAAGTTGCCGTTAGGGGAACACACAGTATTGTTATTCCGGACCACGTTGCCGAACCTTTTGTGCAAAAGGGGTATTCGCGGGTAAAGGTAAGGGCTTCTTTTGAAACGAAAACCATCGAGTTCTTCGCCGCTCTTAGAAAATATTACGGTCAGTACACCATGATGTTCAGTAAAAATAAACAGAAGGAACTCGGTCTCTTGCCGAATGATTATTTTCAATTGCAGTTCTTTCAGGACACTTCAAAATATGGCGTTGAGGTACCGGAAGAATTTGAGGCCGTAATGCTGAGTGATTATGAGGCCTTTCAAATTTTTGAATCCTTTACCAAAGGAAAACAGCGGGGTATTATCTATATGATTACACGTTTTAAGGACTCCCAAAAAAAGATAGACAAGACGCTGGTTCTATGTGAAAATCTAAAGCGGGGTGTTCGGGAGAATAAAGAGTTATTAAAGTCCCTTTAGGTTGACATCGCTACATTTTATGGTTAACTTCGAACAAATCCTAAAAACACTACTATGAATAAGCGCAAGTTTTTAAAGAATACGGTAATCGCCACCACTGGTATGACAGTGGCTCCGAGTGTTTTATTGTCATCTTGTAAAACCGACACTAAAAAAGAAGAAACCACGGAAACGGCAGCTGTTGCAGCCACCTCTTTTACCTTACCAGAGATTCACTACGGTTACAATGCGTTCCCCGATACCATTGATGCCATGACAATGGAAATCCACCACTCAAAACATCACCAAGGTTACACCAACAAATTGAATGCTGCTTTAAAAGAGGCCAACATTTCAGGTAAAACCATAGAGGAAATATTAACTATGGACAATCTTCCTACCGCTATTCGTAACAATGGAGGAGGTTTTTACAACCATACGCTGTATTGGGATATACTCACCCCTGGAAGTGAAGGAATGAGTGAGTCCTTAAAATCACATATAATTAAGGATTTTGGCTCTGAGGAAGCATTTAAAAATCAGTTGGCCGAAGCTGGGGCGAAACGATTCGGTTCAGGTTGGGCATGGGTTTGTCAAGACAATGATAAAAAACTCCATATTTGCTCAACGCCCAATCAAGACAACCCCCTAATGCAGGTGGCGGAACGGATGGGAACCCCTATTTTAGGCATAGATGTGTGGGAGCATGCGTACTATTTAAAATATCAAAACAAAAGAGGGGATTATCTTCAAAACATCATTAAAATCATCAACTGGGACAAGGTGGCTTCCAGAATGTCCTAAAGACCCTGCTTTTCTGAATTGAATATAAAGCCACCTTCATGTGGCTTTTTTTAGCTCAGTTCTTTTCGGAGTACCACCAATGGGGAGCTCTTGATAGCCGTTCGACTGTTCAACAAGCCAATGAGCAGCACCAAAGCACTGATCCCAGGCAAAACCAAAATGAAGGGGGCCAAGGAAGGCGTAAATGAAGTTTCAAATACAAATTGTGCCAAGAGCCAACTGCCCAAAAGCGCTAAAATTACGCCCATACCTGCGCCTAAAAGTCCCAAATAAAGATACTCCAATGCAGTAATCTTAAGGATTTGACGGTCTTTGGCTCCAAGGGTCCGCAAGAGCACACTCTCCTTCATTCTTTGATATTTGCTTGTTCTCACCGAACCAATCAGAACAATTATCCCTGTGAGGATGCTAAAAAATGCCATAAAATTGATGACCCATGAAATTTTGTTTAAAATATCTTCAATAACCGTTATTACTTGCCTTAAATCGATAATGGACACCGTTGGGAATAAACGAACCAATTGGCGTTGTAACTGAGCTGAGCTGATGGCATCCGGCAAATTGGTCGTAAGTACATGAAATTGGGGGGCATCTTCAAGTACCCCTGAAGGAAAAAGAATGGAAAAGTTGATTTGCATTCGTGCCCAATCTACTTCCCTAAGATGGGCTACTACGGTTTTCATAAGTACCCCTTGTATATTAAAAACAATAATATCGCCCAAGGCTACCTCGGCGTCATCAGCTACGTTTTGGGCCAATGATATGGGTATGTATCCCTCTTTTTTAATTTGCGCGGGCCAATCCCCTCCCGTTGTCGTCTCTGACATGATCATGGAATCACGGTAGGTCACTCGAAACTCATGATGCAAAACCCATCGGTTCATGGTGGTAGTGGTATCCAAAATTAACTCCCGAACGGGCCTATCCTTAATTTGCTGCATTCGCATGGTGATAATGGGGATGTTATTCAAAACTTCCCTCCCTGCTTTGGTAATACTGGTCATGGCTGCCTCCCGTTCCTCGGTCTGAACATCCATAAGAATGAGATTCGGGGTCTTTGAGGAAGTTTCAAGAGCGGTTCTTGCCAATAGAATATCCCTGGTAAAATAAAGTGTACTTATGAGAAAGGTTCCTACTCCAATGGCCAAAATCAGTACAATGGTTTGGTTGTTCGGTCGGTATAAGTTTAGGAGGCTTTGTCTTGTGGTAAAACCCCAAGATGTTGGAAAGAAACGCTTGACCAATCGCATAAGAAAAGTGGCGAGCGCCCCTAAGACCAAGAATACCACCACTATGGCAAGTACAAAGAAAAAAGCATACCTCAAATCGCCCAACAACCAATAGGCGAAGGTAAAAATGAACAACAGTATCCCGGCAAAGACGAGTAATCGTGAGGTCTGGGACTTATTGGGCATATTTTCCTGTACCCGGAGGACCTGCAATGGAGAAACGTACCATGTACTTAATAGAGGGGTTAAAGCAAACAATATGGACATTAGCAACCCAAGAACCAATCCCATCAGAATGGCATCAGGGGCAAGGCTGATTTCAACATCAAAGGGCAAAAAATCCTTTAAAATTGTGGGAAAGGCTTGTTGCAGCAGTAGGCCCGTCAGTACACCAATAGCTCCGCCTAAAAGTCCCATTCCGGCAATTTGAATTAGGTAGATCAAGAAAGTTTGTTTCCTTGTTGCACCTATACACTTTAGAACGGCAACGGAGCGTAGCTTTTCCTTGATGTGAATGTGTACGGAACTCGCAATACCCACACAACCCAGTAATAGGGCAATAAAAGCTACCAAATTGAGGAACTTCCCAAAATTATCGTAACTCCTCCCCAGTCGTTGACCAGTTGAAATATGGGTGTCCAAATCCGCATTTTCAACGTCCAATTGGGGGTCCACAATCTTGTCCAGAGCCTGAAGGTCTTGCCCTTCTTCGGCAACAAAGTAAAAATCATAACCTACCCTACTCCCTGTTTGAATTAGTCCTGTAGCTTCAATCATTCGCTGTGGAATCCAAACCGGTGGTGCTATGGATGCCCCTATTCCTCCCGTCCCAGGTGATGAAATGAGCTGCCCTACTATGGGAAAAACCACATTCCCGATTTTAATGGAATCCCCAACCTTTGAATCAAACTGAAGCATTAAGGTAGCATCAACCAAAGCTCCCCCGCCTTCCTGATAGGATTGGGCAGCCGATTGAGGCTTGGTTTCCAATTCACCATAGAAGGGATACTTTCCTTCCACACCTTTCACACCAATCAATCGCGCATCCCCGGATTTGGGAAACAACCCCATTGAAGGAAAACTTACCCCTCGGGCATCAGCACCTCCCAATGAATCGATGATTGCCAGTACCCGTTCATTGGGGGGCTGATTACTGTCAATAAGAAAATCAGCACCCATCAAGGCCTTGGACTGTAAGGCAATATTCTTCTTTAGGTTATCACTGAACGACTGGATGGAAACTACCGCAGCAATACCCAAAATAATCGAAGCCATGAAAAGGAATAGCCTTTTAGCACTGGCACGACTATCGCGCCATGCCATTTTAAAAATCCAATCCCAACCTGATTTTGATTTGCCCTGTTGTTTCATACTCACGCCAACTCGGTTTCCGTATTGGAAAAAACCTTGCCACCTTTCAGCTTTAAAATACGTTGGTTCTTTTGGGCCAAATCCATATCATGGGTCACAATGACCAAAGTAGTTCCTGCTTCTTTATTAAGTTCAAAAAGCAAGTTAACGACTTTTTCTCCCGTCTCTTGATCTAGATTTCCTGTCGGCTCGTCAGCAAAAAGAATCGTGGGTCTGGCCGAGAAGGCCCTGGCAAGAGCTACCCGCTGCTGCTCGCCACCGGACAATTGGGAGGGATAATGATGAAATCGGTCTTTTAAACCTACCTTATCCAATAGTTCCATTCCTATCTTACCAGGATTTTTCTTACCCTGCAACTCCAATGGGACTACCACATTTTCCAAGGCGCTCAATGTGGGCAACAATTGAAAATTCTGGAAAATAAACCCCACCTCCTTATTTCTCAATAACGCCAATCCATCCTCATTTAAGTCCGCCAAATTTTGGCCGCAAAGTTCCACGGATCCCGTATCTGCACGATCCAAACCAGCGCAAAGTCCTAGCAGGGTCGTTTTACCACTCCCGGAAGGTCCAACTATGGCAAACGTCTCCCCTTGGTCTATGCTAAAGGAGATGTCCTGTAACACTGTTAATTCCTTGGAGCCACTGGTATAGGTCTTCCCCAACTGGTTCACGTTTAATATCTTTGACATGGTTTTGCTTTCTTTTCGAAAAACCCGAAAATTAGGCAAATGATTTTGATTAATTTACCCATACACCATGCCGCACATCTTAAAGTTTCGTTATTTTTTTCTACTCTTCTTCCTGGTTAATTGCAAAGAGGCACCCAAGTCCGAAGGAGGGGAGCTATCCAATGAAACCGAGGAGGCCTCCGAAGTTGTCACTAAGGCCACCAATAAGGTTATTCTATTCTTTGGGGATAGCCTAACTGCCGGTTACGGAATAGAGCTGGAAGAAGCGTTTCCTGCCCTCATCCAGGAACGCCTGGATTCTTTAGGCAAAGATTACACGGTAATCAATTCCGGATTAAGTGGGGAAACTACTTCTGGGGGACTCAATCGGATCAATTGGGTACTTAATCAAAAAGTTGATGTTTTCGTTTTGGAGTTAGGGGCCAACGATGGGCTAAGGGGAATTCCGTTGGACCAAACACGAAGCAACTTGCAGGCCATCATTGACGAGGTCAAAAACAAAAATCCCAGTACCCAAATCGTATTGGCCGGAATGCAGATCCCGCCCAATATGGGCCCAGAATACACCAGCGAGTTTCGAAAGATATTTCCTGAACTGGCCCAAAAAAATGAAATTCCTTTGATTCCCTTTTTGTTGGATGGTGTTGCCGGTATACCTGAGTTAAATCTTGAGGATGGCATCCACCCTGCTCCGGAAGGCCATAAAATTGTTACGGAAAATGTCTGGAAGGTCTTAAAAGAAGAGGTCAATTCACCCTGAATAATCCATTTAAAGCGCTAAATCATTTCTTATATTTGGGTTCATTGCTATGGACCTAGACACCTTAATCAGTAAGTTTCAAAAAAAGGATGTGGCCGCATTTGAACAGCTACATAGCATGTATGCCGAAAATATTCTTGGAGTGATCAATAACATCGTCCAAAACCCCGAACGGTCCGAGGAAATCTGCCAAGATGTTTTTGTAAAAATCTGGAACAATGCCAATGGTTTTAATCCTTCGAAGGGCCGTTTTTTTACGTGGCTATTAAATATTGCAAGAAACGCTGCAATAGATGAGCTTCGTTCAAAATCCCACAAGAATTGGAAAAAGAACCTGTCTACAAATTACTTCGTAGGTAATTTGGAGGCACACGATGATATGGATTCAAAAATTGATATTATCGGTCTGAGAAAATTGCTGAAAGGATTAAAGGAAAAATGCACCGAGTTAATTGAATTGCTCTATTTTAAGGGCTTTACCCAAAAAGAAGTCGCAGAGCAGTTGAATATTCCCATAGGAACCGTTAAAACACGTAATAGAAGCTGTATTTCCCAAATACGGGAAAACATGAAAATTTAATGGATGTTGAAAAATACATAGCGTCTGGAATCTTGGAACAATATGTTGCAGGTACCTTAAGTGAGGAGGAAAACTTGGAGGTACAACATTATGCTATTGAACATCAAGAAATACAACACGAAATCGAGTCCATTGAAAAGGCAGTTCTGGAAGTGACCAGGGCAGCTTCACCCGGACTTATGCCAAAGAGCTTTGAAGCCCTAAGAAATGAGCTGAATGAGGTTATTCCTTTTGAACCAAACATAAAAAGAAAGTCAGCTGCTTGGACGAATTATTTAGGTTGGGCAGCTTCTCTACTATTTGCCCTTGGATTGTTGTGGTTGTATTTGGAAAATGACCAACTGAAATCTAAAATTGAGGTGGTAACGGAAGAGAAAACTTCCGTGGAAAAGCAAATTTTGGATATCAGAAATGAAATGACCCATACCGAAGACCTATTGAACCAACTTCGCGACCAAAACGTTGACGTAGTTGCCCTTGGAGGTCAAACCGCATCGCCCAAGGCCTATGCCAAAGCGTATTGGAACAAAAAAGCCAAGAAGGTATTTATCGACGCACAAGGTCTTCCAGAGCCGCCACCAGGTTTTAACTATCAAGTCTGGTCATTAAAGCTTGACCCCCTAACCCCTACAAGTATAGGGTTATTGGAAAACTTTGTACTAAATGAGAACAAGGTGTTTGAGCTTGAAAACCCCAATGAATCGCAAGCTTTTGGCATTACCTTGGAACCCGAAGGAGGAAGTGAATCCCCCACCCTCGAACAATTATATACTTTGGGTGCGACAGGACCTTAATTAAGACAGATGAGAATATTGATTATTGGTGGTTACGGTACCATTGGAAAAAAAGTGACCGATTTTTTCAAGGAAGGTCATAACGTTCTTATTGCAGGACGAAACCAAGGCGATTATCGATTGGATATTGCTGATTTTAAGAACATTGAAAACGCACTCAAGGAAATTGGCAAGGTCGATGCCATTGTTAATATTGCCGGGGAAGCCAAATGGGGAGCCTTTGATGAACTGACCGAGGAAGATTATTACATCGGTCTAAAAAGCAAATTGATGGGTCAAGTAAATCTCGTAAGGATAGGTCAGAATTATGTAACTAAAAACGGTTCCATAACATTGACAACAGGTATTTTGGCCGACGATCCCGTCTTTATGACAGCCAGCGCAGCCATGGTCAATGGGGGCATCCATAGTTTTGTAAAAGCCGCTTCTTTGGAGCTGCAGCACAAACTTAGGCTAAATGTGGTCTCTTCCGGATTGGTGGAGGATGCCTATGAACGGTACAAGGATTATTTTCCCGGACACCATGTCATTCCTATGGACAAAATGGTCAATGGTTATGTCAGAAGTGTTCTAGGAAAAGGAAATGGCGAAATCATTCGAATTTATGATTGATGAAAAGACCGCGCTCCTTTTGATTGATGTTCAAAAAGGTCTTGACGATTGGGACTTTTATGGGGGCAATCGAAACAACCCACAAGCGGAAGCAAATATGGCAAAAATTCTTTCAAAATGGCGACGGGATCAACGTCCGGTTTTTCATGTCAGGCATAGTTCAACCAATCCAAGTTCCCCCTTACATAGGAGTAATGGAGGTTTTCAAATTAAGGATGAAGTGGTACCGCTGGAAACCGAACCTTTGTTCACAAAAAATGTAAATAGTGCTTTTATCGGAACGGATTTGGAAAAGATGTTGAGGGAAAAAGCCATTGAAAAATTAGTCGTTGTGGGATTGACTACCAACCACTGTGTTTCCACGTCGGTACGCATGGCGGCAAATCTTGGTTTTGAAGTTATTTTGATTGCGGATGCCACGGCCACTTTTGATAGAATGGGACTGAATAACGAGGTATTTCCATCAGAATTGGTACATAACACCTCCCTGGCCAGTTTACATGGGGAATTTGCGGTAATTATGGATACCGAAGTGCTTCTCAATCAGATGGTATAAAAAAACCGCCCTGATGAGGGCGGTCAAGTTGTCTCCAAAGTAGTTTTAAATTTTTACCCCAACTCCAAATCCAAAAATCCATGGGTTAATATCAACCTCTGCTCCCACCGTAGCACCGAGTGCAGTTGTAGCGTCAATTGTGGCATCCGTTCCCAAAAACAGTTTTTTAACATCCAAATTCAAAAACCATTTATCATTGAGCATAAAATCAAAGCCACCTTGAAGGGCGAATCCTACCGCAGTATCATATTCTACATCATCAGCAGTTGGTCCTTCATCCACGCCATAGAATAAGGTAAGGTTGGGGCCTGCTCCTAAATAAGGAACAAAATCACCTCCCGTAAAATGGTATTGCGCTGTCAACGTAGGGGGCAGAAGCCAAACATGACCAAGATCGATATCCCCAGCAGCAGTACCTACAGCTTCTACGTCATGCTTTGCAGTCGCCAAGATCAACTCCAATGACCAGTTCTCATCGAAGAAATAAGAGATGTCCAATTCGGGGACAAAAGCAGTGGAAATCGATGCATCACCACCAATGGTTTCAATATCGGCGCTTTCATCCGGTGTAACCACAATACCGCGCAACCTAAACTGCCATTTTGAAAAATCTCCATCCGAACTGACGTCTTGGGCCAGAATACCATTGGAAAGCCCAAAAGCTACCAGCACGAATAAAACAATTACTTTTCTCATAAAATTCATTTTTAAGGTTCGGCAAAACTAAATTTGAACCCAAAAACATAAAATGATGAAAATCATTGTTTCATAAAATACCGATTCAGTTTGGTCTTGCAATGAGTCTGTCATGCAGCCGTCTCAGCTTTTTTGGAGGGTAATGGCACCTAAAAAGCGTCATTAAAAGCAGGTTCGATAGGTTGACCCGTAGATAACTGTTATGGGCATATTTTCTTGCAGAAACAAGTAAATCATTATTGATTATTTTGTAAGGGGTTTTCGCTTTTTTCATTCGAGCAAAGAATTCAAAATCTTCCATCACCACTTGATCATCCTCAAAACGTCCCAATTGTTCAAAAACTGATTTCTTAATAAATAGGCATTGGTCTCCACCACCGGTAAAAATGCCATCCCTTTTGGTAAAGGAGGCATTGATGCGGAGAAAAAAACTATCCTTATCAAATTGATAGGAGAAAAAACCCGCATCATACCCACTGGATATCGCCTGTTTGATGTCCTTAAAAAAATTGGTGGGAGGAAGTACATCCGCATGAAGAAATGCCAAAATACTCCCTTTGGCAACGGCAGCTCCGTCGTTCATTTGCTTTGCACGCCCTTTTCGCTTTTCGGCAATAAGCTTCACCCGCTTTAGGTCACCCAAATGACGGGAATAACTTACCGTGCAATCTCCTAGGCTCACTATGACTTCTACTTGATGACCATCTGAAAGTTCTTCCAGAATAGGAAGCAATTTATTGAGATTTTTTGCCTCATTATGGGCGGGTATGATGACGCTTATCAAACGAAATATCTTTACTTGATTACCTACGTAATTTGTAAGGCATGGGATTTGTAGAAAGGAAGTTAGTATTATTTCGACAAAACCCCCATATCATTTTTTACGTAAATGAGTCAGAGTACAACCGTAAACAACCGTGTATGAACTGTAAAGGCCTCACCTTAATCCTTTCCTTGGTTTTTTCATTTGGCAATGCCCAAAACAATGACCTCAATACCCTTTCGGAAGATTTTTTGAAAAAAATTAAAAATGGAGAGGACACCAGGGAAATCAGACAAGAACTGGCCAATATTGAATTTGAGGCCTTAGTATCCGGTTTGAAAACGGATGAACAAAAACTGGCCTTTTGGGTAAACATCTACAACGCCTATATTCAGGTTATTTTGACTAGAAGCCCTGAGCTTTATGAAAATCGTGGGAACTTCTTTTCAAAAGATCAGATCGGAATTGCTGGGAATGTCATATCCTTTGACAAAATTGAACATGGCATTATCAGAAGGTCACAATCAAAATTGGGGCTTGGTTATGTAAAAAAAGGGTTCCCGGACAGGTTTGAAAGAACCCTTAGAGTGGAAAATCCGGACTATCGAATACATTTTGCGTTAAACTGTGGGGCCAAGGATTGTCCACCGGTAGGCATCTATACCCCCGAAAAGCTGAACGAGCAATTTGCCAGGAGCACGGCGCTGTTCCTCAAAAGTTCATCGAAGTACGTTGCCACAGAAAACAAGGTATACATCACCTCCTTATTTAGTTGGTTCAGGGGTGATTTTGGTGGAAAGGACGGAACAAAAAACATCTTAAAAAATCAAGGTATCATCCCAAATACGGAGGACATTGATTTGGAGTATAAGGATTACGATTGGACCTTGGCCCTTGATAATTTTATTGAATTGTAGTCAAAAAGCTTCCCTAACCGTAAAATAGAGATTGCCGCCTTCCTCGGACATACCATAGTCCACACGAATACGAATACCATCTTTTTTGTTGATGGTGTATCGAAGACCGGCCCCAAAGGCATTTCGGTAGCGGGAAGTAAAAAGACCTGAAAAATCCCCTGCCACCGTTCCGCTGGAACCAAAAGCTACCCCTCCGAACCTTCCTGATATTGGAAAACGGTATTCCAGTGCAAAGCTTAGCTCGGCATTGTCCAAATACCTTCTGTCATTGAATCCCCTACTTCTGTTATTGGTGCCCAAATAATTCAAACTAAAAAATGGGGTTCCCTGTCCCGTATGTGCAACAAAGAAGTTACCGGCCAAAATATGTTGACCCTTAATCTTTTCGTAGTACCTGGTATCCAAACTAAATTTCGAGAAGGAAAATGAAGAACCCAAGACATCCATTGCGGTAAAAGCCCCTGCCTGTACAAAGAACCCTTTTGTGGGCTGAAAAACATGGTCACGCGTATCATATACGGCCAACAGCCCTAGGTTGGAAATGGTTCCCCCTCCTTCTTTTCCTTCAACAGATGAACGGTCCAGAACCCCATTAACATCAAAATTTAAGTTGTAATAAATATCCAACTCATACCCGGCCCCTACCAAGAAGTTAGGGAGTATTTCCCGCAATACGGACATTCTTAACCTAGGAAAATCGACTTCATAGGTCTCAAAATTTTCCTCTTGGGCATCAATACCAATACCATAAAAGTTGTAGAAGTACTTATAAAATCCTAGTTCGCCGAACAACCGCCATTTCTCATTGTCCCAGTACAACTCATAGGGCGCCCATATCAACAATTGGTTTTTTGAAGTATAGCTAACGGCCAGCTGTACAGAAGAAGGGTAACTCTCTTCAGGCTCACCTTTGAATCGAAACGTTCCAATGCCCAATCCACCGTACCCTAGGCCTGTCTCGGGCAAATAGAAGAGTACCGGCATGGCGGTCAACTTAAAATTTTTGATGGAGTCCCTAACGGTTTCATCCGCCTGCTGTCCGCGTACGGAAGTAAAAAAATGCAACAAAAAGAAACTGCCAAAGAGAACATATTGCAACTTCATGACTTCAATTTACACATCTTTGAACGACTTGCCTTCCTCATCGCAAAAAAGGCCCTAGGTAAAACCCTAGGGCATCACTAAAAACAACCAACTCATTTAAATGAAATTCTTTGTCTCTATAACATTTCAATTTCCTTTTTAGAAAGTGGGCCAAGTTCGTAAAATGCTTGTTGAAGCTCCTTTTTTAGGGCGTCAACTTTTTCATATTGATGATTGGCTTTAAACACCTGCGCCGCCTGCAATAAAATGCCGGGCTCATAGGTCTTTCCCATTATTTTGTTTTCGGCCAAATCCAAGGCCTTGACCTTCTCACCCATCTTTAAATAGGTCTTGGCCAATAACCCATAGGACTCCGGGGTTGGTCTGTTCTCAATTTCCTTGAAAGCCAGCTTTAGTGCACGATCATACTTTTTCGTAATCCCAAGATGGTACTCCACATGATGGGCATTGTACATATCGCCATAGCCTGGTTCTTGCACAAGAGCCTTGTAATCGTTCATGTGGGCAATCATTTTCTTGGTATCCCCCATGAATTGGGCAATTTCAGCCATTAGCAAGTAGTAGTCCGGAGCACTGTAATGTTCAGTAACGGCATCCAAAATCCGTAGCGCCTCGGCACCATTTTTTTCATATGAAAAGACAATCCATGCGATTCCCTTTTTTGCGTAGGCATTTTCCGAATCCAATTCAAGGGCTTTTAAATAGCCGTGATATGAATCTTGGATGCGTCCTGCATGACCATAGTAATCCGCCAAGTTGGTGTAAGACCAAAGTAGTAGATTTCTGTTCTTTGTGGATTCAGCCCTTTTCAGTGCCATCTCCATAAATCGTATTGTGGTATCCAAATTGCCTTCATGATCGTTCCATTTTGCATTTCGGATGAGATAACCAAAGTCGGCCATATTTTTGATGCTGTCCAAGTAGTTTTCGGCCAATTGATAATTGCCCAATTCCATATGCACATCAAAAAGTAGGGCTTGCGTATCTTTTTTGCCACCACCTGCGCGCTCCGCGAGTTTGGCCATGGCAAGGGCCTCCCTAAAACGATGTTGGGAAATGTAGTTTCGTGCAAGCGCCCTGGCATAGGATTCCTTACCAATATTGGCAATTTCAACGGCCTTGGTCAACGCTCTTTCCGCCTTTTTAAGGAAGTTGACGTCTCCTGTAATTTTGAAATAACGGCTGTATTCGCCTGCTACATGGCCAAAACTAAATAGTTGTGTGCTGTCCGTTTTAATTTTGGAGTCCCAAAGTTGAAAATATTTGGAGGTCGTTCGGGGTTGCTCCGTTTTTAAATAAATGGTATAGTCTTTTGGGTCGGTTATCAAATGATCTTCTTGGGTACAGGAAGTCAAAAGAAGGAAAACAAGGAAGGTTTTTAAAAATTTCATGGAATTGTTTTAAGATAATCTAGTAATGGTAGAGGGAGAGGAATGGAAATGTCCTCTCCCATCTTTTTCATAGCAATTGACTATTCAGGGTCTCCCAAATATGGGAAAGTATCGGAAATGGTTGCGGTTAGACCCACCCCATCAGAAACCAATAAGGGTAGCCCGCCCTGGCCATTAAAACGGGCACCATCGCCTCCACCAAATAGAAGAATCAAGGAAACATCAATGACATCATCTTGTGGGGTTCTCCCTGTGAGTCCAATACCTCCTTCATATGTCGGAGCCCCAACACCAGGGTTGAAGTAGGTCGTTGGGGCATCAGGAGCCACTTCCAGGATATCATTGGCCAATACTGTTGTCAGAACTGTTGCTGTCACGGGATTATTGGTAAATCCGTCATTATCAGGTCCGTTGAGAATATCTCCTAAAATATTGGGTTGATAATCTACATCTTGGGCCGTCAAGCCCAAGGCCACGGCATAGGCATCGTGTAAGCCTTCCAATTGTGCTTCAAAAGCTGCCTGAAAGTTTGCTTTCATCTCTGATGGGATGCTCCTATTATGCATGTCCTTGATATCCCCATTGGCACTAAGCACTGAATTGATACCTGGTCGTCCCATAAAATCAACTTGGGCATAGGTTCCTGAAAAATCCAGATCCATCCCCATCATGCCATCGTCCTCCATTATACCGTCGTCTTCCATACTAGTTAAGTCATCTTCCATCGCGGCTCCATTGTCGTCATTGTTGCATGCAGTCAAAGCGGCCAAAACCATCAGGGACAAACACAAATGCATTATCTTTTTAACATTCATTTTAATACTTTTTGTTGCGTTAATTATTGTTTTCTGTTCGTAGTTACCCAGGTCTTGTAAACCGGAACTCCCAGCACGTTAGTGGCAGTGGTCCCACCCAACAAGCTGTTTGGTAATTCAACGGCAATGGTCATGGTATTGGCTCCATCAAAGGTGTCCACTCCTGGATTATTAAAACCTGAATTATCATCCATGCTGGGCGCCAGCACCTCGTTAAATCGAAAAAAATCAAAGTAAAAGGGATCTTGTCGGGGACCGGCAAAAAGGGAAACCCCGCTTGCCGTGGTTTCGACAATGGCTGTAGCTGCTGAAATCTCAACATCCCCCAATGGGGAATCCACGGCAACTTCGCTGTTCAGTCCAGTGGTGGTTGGAGTAAATGGCCCAAAAAAATACATTCTTCCATCCCTTGGAATGGCTTGGATGACCAAGTCTTCAATCAAATCACCATCCGTATCAATGTTGATTTCAGTCACCACGTCTTCATCAAAGGTTCCATACGCCAGGTCGGGTAAAACATCGGATTGTAAATCAACCACAAAAGTGGTATTGTCCGACCCTTCCATAGGTTCAAAGGCAAAATAATCGGCAATGTCCGCAGAAGTACCCATACTGCTCGGGGCATCAATATGGTCGGCTGCAATAAATAGGGTGATTGCAACGACCAAAGAACCGAGTACAATGGTAGCTTTAGTTGTTTTTTTCATTAGAATAACTTTTAGAATTAATCACCCCTACCTACGAGGTTTGTTACAAGGGGGTTTCATTTCAATTGTTAAAAAAATCTTAATGCTCTTGAAATGACAAACATTTATTAATTTTCGATTGTAGGTAGAGTCCTATAATTTGTTTTTCTTTGATTTTTCAATCAATGCGAACATGAATCCTTCAGCCTCAGGTTGGATCAATAAATTCGGACACCTTGTAAAAGAGGCAAGTTTTGAATACCCCAATGACGCTGCATTGTATGCAGAATTAGTCAATAATGGTTTTGTGTATGGCGTTCATCTAAAGGCTTCGGATTTTATTGTCGCAGAACATCCCTTTACCGAAGATGAGGTGGCCAAGGCCAACCTTTTGACCGCCCTATATTTTTCATTTCTATTTGAGACGGGCAAAGAAGATTTTGAAACATTCGTCCAAACGGTCTTCTCCTATTATACCACTTTGGAAATAGGAAACGTCTCTTTTTTGAATAAAGTCCTGACCGGCAAAAAAACAGAGTCCCAACTCGAAAAGCTTATCGATTCACGAATTTACCTTAGTGGGAATGCATTTAGTAGGGCCTTTGGCAACAGTTTGACCAATTCCCTGCTTTACGTTGATGTACTGTTATTTAGAAGGTACCTTCAAAAACACCCTTCCCTTAAAGAGCATGGACAACTATTGGAGTATGCAGCAATAAATATTGCCTATGAAGCATTAAATTCAAAGGAGACCCATGTCAACGACACCAAGGTGATCCAACTTCTGGAATCTTCTTTGACCTATGTCGATTTGAATTCAGAATATCTTGAAACGGATTATGATAAATTATTGAATCAAAATTTTAACGAGTCGGAAAAAAATTACTTGTTGGATATTGCTTGTTTGACGGTATGGGAAGACCACCAATTGGAAGGTAAGGAACTACTGTTTATCCATGAGATTGGAGCTGCACTGAAGAAGGATAAAAATATTATTGAAAAGGCACTCCAAAACGTCACCATTTTCTTTGATCAAAACAAAGAAAAAATACCTTATTTAAAGGATAAGAATTTGGCCTCGCAATTCTATGAAGGGATGACCAAAAATGTGAGCAAATTAATCCTTAGAAATAGCAAAAGACTAAAAAAAGAGCTTTCAGAAAGCAGGGAATTGGTATCACTTTTAGGCAAGTCCACTACCCAAGATCTAAGTCCGGAAGAGCGAAAAAAAATTCAACAACAACTGCTGGATATTTTCAAAAGTATTCCTTCTTTGGCAATTTTTATGCTGCCTGGTGGAGCCGTTCTATTACCGATTTTTATCAAATTGATTCCAAAGTTGCTCCCTTCCGCTTTTGACGACAATCGGGTGGAAAAATAACCCACAAAATGCTTCAAAAGTAAAGTATAAGAAAAATCTATTGTTAATACTATTTAATTGATTACCAATTCTTAATAGCACTTTACTCCAACCATAACTTAAAATCCTTTACTCGCTCCCTACTTACTATAATTTCTTGCTCTTTAAAGGTATTCATTTTAATTTGAAGACGTGAATTGGTGTACGAAACGATGTCTTTGATGTGATTGATGTTCACATAAAACTTTCGACTCACCCTAAAAAATAATTTTGGGGAAAGCTCCTCCTCCAAGTTTTCCAAGGTGGTATCGAGCAAATAATTTCGACCTTCCAGGGTAGCAGCGTAGGTGCCTTTGTTCTCACTATAAAAACATTCGACCTCATCCGCATTAATAATTTTTAGGTGCTGCCCTACCTTGGCCGTAAACCGCTTTTTATACTCCCGCTCCAGCGGGTTGACCAACAACTTTTTGATGTCATCAAAATCCACGGAGATCCGTTCCTTTTCTGGCATTAAATCTCGGTACTGTTTTACCGCCTTTTCGAGCTCTTCATCATCAATGGGTTTTAACAAATAATCGATACTGTTCAGCTTAAAGGCCTGAAGCGCATATTCATCAAAAGCTGTAGTAAAAATGATGGCACTTTTAATGGTAATGACATCAAAGATTTCAAAAGAAAGCCCATCGGAAAGTTGTATGTCCAAAAAAATAAGGTCGGGATGCGGGTTGTTTTGGAACCAATCAATGGATTCCTCAACGGAATGCAACAGTGTTGAAACTTCCACATTTAAATCATCCAACAAGCGGTTAAGTCGTCTTGCCGCTGGTTTTTCGTCTTCTATAATAATGGCTTTCATTGCAAAGCTATTTTGATGGCAATTTAAGAATTAGTTGTCCTCTTCCAATATTTTTCGAATCTGACGCTCCTCCCATTTTTTAAAGGGGCTCTTGAGAAATACACTTGCCCCATGTATCAGCAAAGCCAATCCCCAAATAATGGGTGTTCCCCAAACATTCCAATTGATCCATTCCAAAAATTCTGGGTTTCCCAGGGCCTCTTCACTAAGAAGAATGAACTGGATACGTTGGTTAAATAGTAATAGACCAAAGTTGACCAGTAGATATACTGTAAGATGCTGATAAAAACCCTTTATTTCCTTTACCCGCCTCTGGGCCCTTCCTAGTTTTGTGTATTGTTGATTGTCCTCTTGCATTTTAGTGGTACTTTTTGGTTTCTTCTTGGTCTTTGTCCATGTATTTTTGAATTTGTCGGTCTTCCCACTTTTTAAGGAATGTCAACCTATGCCGATACAACGTGAGTCCATGGACCACTAGAATTATGCCCCATATGATAACATTTGCGTCTACCCATTCAAAGTAATAGGCCTCTTGAGGGAACCATTCTGGCATAATCGATTCCGCCCAACCTGTTCTAAAAAGGTACAAAAGCCCATTAATGAAGATAAACACCTTAAGGTGTCTAAAGAATCCTTTGTACTCCTCAACCCTTTTTTTGGCCCGTTCGCGTTTTGATTCCAAACTCCTTGTCATGTTTAAAGGTATTTATTGGCATCATCCCTATCCTGGTCCATGTATTTCCTAATCTGGCGTTCTTCCCATGATTTTGAAAACAAAGGATTGAAGCCAAAGACCTTGGTTCCGTGAAAAAGTAACCCTATGCCCCAGAAAAATAGGGTGATAAAGTGACCCCATTCCCAAAAATTATCCGTATTCAAGTAAATATTGATCAGAATAAAAGTATTGATGACTACATATACGGTTGCATGAATGTAGAATCCCTTGATTTCATCCACCCGCTTTTTAGCTCTCTTTAATTTATCGTTTTCCAATTCATTCATGATTACCTCCATTTTCGTTGATTTTCATCTTCATCCATATATTCTTTTATCTTTCGTTCTTCCCAGTCTTTTCCAAAGAAGGGATTGAGGTTAAACGTTCCTATGGCATGAAACAAAATACCTATTCCCCAACCAAAAGCGGCCCATAGGAACCACATATAACGCCATTCATTAACGTAGTAATTTAAAATAGCAAGACCAGTAATAACAAATACGTATGAGGTCAGATTACCGTAAAACTTCTTCAGTTGATCTACCCGCTCCTTGGCCCTAATATATTTTGATTCGTTCTTCTTCGCATCCATAGTACTGAATTTATGCATTCTCCATTTAAAAACGGTCTTCATCCATGAATTCCTTAATCTTTCGCTCCTCCCAATCGCGTCCCATAAAACCGTTGAGACCATACACCTTGAACGCCTTTATGGCCAAGCTCAGGCCCACTCCAAAGACCACCCATAAAAACCATGGGTGTCGCCATTCATTCAAATAATAATTGATGGCGGCCACAATGAGGATAGCCACAAGACCCCTAAAACAACGATTGTAAAATTCCTTTAATTCTGAAACCCGTTTGGTGGCCCTTAGGTATTTGGATTGGTTGCTGTTTTGGTTTCTGTACTCCATGACCGGTTGCTATAAAATTACTTAAAAGGAATCGCTCTCCATATATTCTTTAATCTTGCGCTCTTCCCAATCCTTACCCAAAAATGGTAAGTAACCAAAGGCACTAAATCCATGGGCAATGACACCCAAGCCCCATCCTACGGCCGGAAAAATGACCCAGGGGAAGCTAGTGGTGTAAAAGTTCAATAAGGCCAATAGCGTAATTACTATAACGTAAGCAGTGAGGTTACCGTAGAAACCCTTGATGCATTCCACCTTTTCTTTTGCCTTTATGTATCTGTAGTCATCCCTAATATTCATTTTTGTATGGTTTTATGTTATTGTTAATTGATGATTCAAATATCCAACAGATGTGCACGAATTAAAAAAGTGGATGACCGAACTGTAAATTTTAAGGGATAAATTGTAAAAGTTAACCGAATTACCAAAAACCCCAAGGAAGGTAGGCATTGTAAAGGATTGGAAGTATTTTTAACGGTTACAACCCAGATGAAACCGTTTTTAACGGCCTCGGAGTTCCATGGCAATCTGGGCAAAAGAAAAAAGATGAATAAAAAATGAAGGACAAAATCGTAGTAGTAACCGGAGCCAGTAAAGGCATTGGCGCAGGTATCTCAAAAGAACTGGCCCATCTGGGTGCCACAGTTGTTTTATGCTCCAGAAATATCGAAAAGCTGAAAAAATTAAAGGCCCAAATCGAAAAAGAGGGGGGGATTGCCCATGTTTTTCAACTCGATGTGAGCTCCGTTTCCCAAATTGAGAACGTTTTTGGAGGTATCCATGATGAATTTGGGCGAATCGATGTTCTTATAAACAATGCAGGATTGGGCAATAACCATGCAGCGCTTGATGTAAAGGAAATGGACTGGGATGAGATGATGAGCATTAATCTAAAAGGCTTGTTTTTTTGTTCCCAACAGGCAGGAAAATATATGATCAAAAACGGGTACGGCCGTATTGTCAATATAAGTTCACAAGCCAGTCTTGTTGCTATAAAAGATCATGCCGTGTATTGTGCCTCTAAAGGAGGGGTCAACCTATTGACCAAAGTTTTGGCTTTGGAATGGGCGGAAAAGGGAATAACAGTAAATGCCATAGCACCAACCTTTACCTATACTCCCGGAACAGCGGAACGTTTGGACAATCCTGATTATTTAAAAAATGTGCTCAATAGGATACCTGTGGGAAAAGTTGCTACCATCCGTGATATTGCCGCTGCGATTATCTATTTGGCAGGTCCAAACTCGGGAATGGTTACGGGCTCCAACCTTGTCATCGATGGAGGGTGGACCATTAAATAAGGATTCCAAGAACAATCCTATCATATTGGGAAGGTCACTTTAGAAACCGATCTTTTGGCCAACATACCTCCCCAAGGTCAAACAGCAAAGTACTAAATTGAAATTGGAAGCAGAAAATGAGATTTGCACACACCAACATTGTAAGTGAAAATTGGAAAGCACTGGTTGATTTTTATATAAAAACCTTCAATTGCACCCTTGTACCGCCTATTAGAAAACAATCCGGGGAATGGCTGGATCAAGGGACCGGCTTAAAAAACGCTGAACTGAAGGGTGCCCATCTATTGCTACCTGGGCATGGTAAAAATGGTCCAACCCTGGAGATTTACCAATATAACAACTGCAATGATAAAGGGCTGCCATTGCCAAACAGAAAGGGCCTGGGGCACATAGCCTTTGAGGTTGAAAATGTAGAGACCGTACTGAAACTTCTCTTGAAAAATGGAGGTTCCCTACATGGCAAAGTTTCAAAAAGACAAATCGAGGGGGTGGGGGAAATTACATTTGTATATACAAGGGATCTGGAAGGAAATTTGATTGAATTACAAAGCTGGAAAAGGAATTAAAAATCATCCTTTTCCATTAACTCCCGGATTTTACGATCCTCCCAACGTCGACCTAAAAATGGATTGTATCCAAACGCCTCCATACCGTGGAAGAACAAACCTATTCCCCATCCAAAGGTGGGAAAAATGGCCCAAAGAAAGTCCGTGGTACGGTAGTTGAGCCACCATAAAAAGGGAATCACCAAGCAGTACGCAACAAGGTTACCATAAAACCCTTTGATTTGCTCCACACGCTCTTTGGCTTTTAGATAGCGTTTTTCCTCAATATGGGTCTCTTGGGTTTCCACTACCGTTATTTGCTGGGATAACATGGGGAGATGTACACTGAAATCGGTCTCCGTTTTTACAATGCTCATTGCTCGGTCGGTAAGGATAGCGTAGCGCTCCTTAATGTTCTGAAGCCCTACCCCACTGCTCTTTTTAACCACTTCCTTCGCTTGAAGGTTATTGGTGACCGTGAGCATGCCATTTTCTTCAAAGACCTTGATATGCAATGGCCGGGAAGCCGTCACTACGTTGTGTTTTACCGCGTTTTCCAATAACAGCTGTAGGGACAAGGGAACAATCTTGTAATCAGCATTTGATGCTTTTTCAGGAATTTCAAATATGATACTATCCTCAAATCGCATTTTTAGCAAACGCACATAGGTTCTGGCAAAATTGAGCTCTTCATCCACTGAAACCAAGTCTTTGTTCTTCTGTTCCAAAACATACCGATAGACCTTGGAAAGTGAAGTAGTGAACTTTTGGGCTTGATGGGGGTCTTCCTCAATTAAGCTGGTCAACACATTTAAACTATTGAACAAAAAGTGGGGATCCAATTGGTTTTTTAAGGCATCAAAACTTGCGGAAGCAGTTCGGGCAATAATCTTTTGCTCTTTGACCTCTCTCTTTTGCAGCGTACGATAAAAATAAAAGGCATGAAAAAATAGAAGGGCAATTATGGTGATGACAATGGTAAAGACATAGTCGTTAGGGTCTTCTTTCGCAAAAAACTCGGCTATTCCTCCTCCTGAGTAATAGAAGAAGACCAAATACCGAAGCACTACGATGGTCAAAATCGAAAAGACTAAGGACCAAAGGGCCCCCAGCCATAGCCGCTGCCTTGGATCTGTATCCCACCTGAACCGCAGTGTATGACCATCATAATAATAGGAATTCACTGCCGTCAATGAAAATGAGAATATAAAGTCAATCAACAATTGACGGGATACGTGCTCCCAAGAATAATCACCGTTTCCAAAAATCACAATATCAAAGAGGGCCACCACAATAGTGATTACCAAAGCCCATTTCAATACCGTTACAAAACGTTTCATGATTTAACCTTTACACTGTTCTAAAACCGCCTTTGCCTGATCTTCACCCCATCTGGGATAAAAAGGCGTATCATTCTCAAAGGTAGCGAATAGTTCCAATGCCCTTTCCACATCCTTGCAATAGGGCGCGGTATCCTTACCAAAATATCGGGCAGCGCCCATTTCCCAGTTCGCTTTTGAGTATACCACCCTTGGGTTTTCAGGAGCCAATTGTAAGGCTTGCTTATACAGCTGCATGTTCTTCCCAGAAAGCATGGGTCCATAGGTAGCGCCATCATAAGCCATCCACGCCATGTTGATATTGGCCTCTTGAACCAATAATTCAGGATTGTTGGGAGAAAGACGTTTGGCGATATCCACAAACTCCTTGGCCCTATCCAATTGTTGGGTCAGTTTCCTTTCGTCTTTTTCTCCAAAAGAAGCAACGGTATTTACTTGGGCCACATAATAGTAAGGAATCCAATTATCCTCTTCTGCCATGGCTATACGTTCAAAAAGATTGGAAGCTTCCACAATCTTTCCCTCTCCCCAAAGTGATAGTGCCTTTGTCATGCCCTTGGTATATTGGTCTTGGGCGACCATGCATACCGATGTTAGCAACACAAGAGATAGAATTTTTACTTTCATGACTGTCCGTTTTTGCTTTGAATGATTAAATTTTAACTACGGCACAAACTTCAACCAGTGCACAGGAAAAACACAATTTCATCCACCGAATTGTCGTATTTAGGGGATGGACCGTTACCTATACGTGCAAATAAGATCAGCAACAACTTTTATATCTCCTTAAAAATGAGTATTTTATAGGGTTAACCAATATCTAAAATCATGGGAGTCATAAAAAATCTGAACAAATGGGCCAACGCCCATACCTACTATCCTTTGGATGTAGTGCGCATAGCCCTCGGCATTTTTCTTTTCTATATGGGAGTTGATTTTATGTCCAACCCCGAGCTATTGGCTGAGGGTATGAAACCCTTTAAGTCCATTACCGGAAGTATGATGGTAGTCCATTACATTGCCCCTGCACATTTTGTTGGCGGCTTTCTCATTGTGGTAGGGCTGTTGACGCGTTGGGCAACTGTGGCACAACTGCCCATATTGATCGGGGCAGTTTTAGCCAATTTTTTAGGCGAAATGGATACCAAAAGTCTGCTGCTGGCCTCGATAACACTGCTAGCCTGCCTTTTCTTTGCCTTTTACGGATCGGGCAAACATTCAGCGGATTACTATCTAAAAATGCAGAAGTAAAGTCTGTATTCCCGTTTTGCTTAAGATACCAAAAGACGGTGACAATTCACAAATGGAAATATCTTTCAGTTGAATTAATTCAACCAAGGCACCTTGTGTTATATCTATGAGGAAAATAATTTGATTCCGGTTTTTACCGCTGACAACTCCAATCGATGGGATGTTCGAAACGACTTTGAGTCCATACTGACGGATTTGTATGATGAATTGAAGGAAGAGACCGCTAAAACATCTTGTCTGGTTTTGAAGATTTGTATCGACATATCAATTAAATAAAAGCAAGATTACCTATTTTACGACCCAACTTAAAATGAAGTACTTATGATATCTGAACGTGTTTTCGTTTTTTTAACTGGACTATTTTTATTGTGCTCCTGTAGCTCAGATAATGAGTCAATAACAAATGACGAGGCGCTGATGAATGAAGAGGAATCTGCCATCGATGAAAATACCAGTGTTAATGAAGACATAGTTTTAAGTGCCTCAGACATTCAATTAAATGTGACCGAAGGAGAAGTCTTGCTGGGCCAGATAATAACCATTAGTATTCCATCAGACGTTGAACTTTCAATGTTTAAAGTCTATTTTAATGACACGCTCATTAGGGAAATTAAAGAAGCCCCTTTTGAATTTTCAATTGAAGTTTCAGAATATCGGGATGGAGCGCATAATATCAAAATTGAGGCTTTATTTAACGCTTCTATTATTGGCAGTAAAAATATCACCGTGAAAATTGACAATAACGGCCCAACTATTGATTTTGATGGTTTTGGACAAGGTCAATCCTATTGTGGACCTATTCAATTTATTTCGACTGTCACCGACGAGGTGTCAGAAATTGAAAAAGTTACCGTTTTTTGGGGAGAGCAGATTATTGAGGAAATTGAAAAGACTTCCAACTTGAATTTTACCGTCAATCCGAATGAGCTCGACCTGGGTGAGAATTATCTAAAAGTTGTTATGGAGGATGAAGTGGGCAATATCTCACAAGATTCAACCCTATTAAGCCTGACCCAAAAGGTTTTAAAATTAGAATTACCTGACGACTTTGTTGGCTCCAATTCTACTTTGACCGTTATTCTCTCAGATACCAAGGGAGAATATTTATCTTCTACTGCCCATGATTCAAACTCAAATGAGATATTAGAACTTTGCTCCGAGTCATATATTGGCGATGAGGATGAATTTATGCTAACCTTTGTTCTTGAATTTGATTCTCTCAATCCCACCTTTTATATATATCAAAATCTTAAGAGAGTTCATTTCAAAGAAATTTTTAAACTTGGGAAAAGAATCTTAGCACGTGAAACCAAATTTATAGATACAGAGATAACGCAATATGAAGAGGATATTTTCATAAGAGCGTCCACCAACTGGAGTTCAATCACAAACTTTACTGGAAACTTCTCGTTTTTGGATGGCCATTTTTCAAAACAACTCAATCTAAATGGGCTAAACCACTCGAACTCATTCATATTCGCCTATGATGTTTTTAACCCCCTAAATTATAGATGGAGATTTATTGAAGATCTTTACCTGGTTTCCAGTTTATCACTTCAAGATTTCTCCAATGATATTGAAGTAAAAACATTTTCCTTGAGCGGAAATCCAAGTAACCCTTTGATTGCCATTTATGGATATGAGTCTGAACTGGATTATGAACATAATAATTCGCATCTTTTATATAACAACAGATTACCCTTCGTTAGCGGACATAATTATGAATACCCTGTACCCAATATTGAACAAATAATGACATACAGCGTACAGTCAAGCAACTATACTATTTCAGGAAATGGTAACATACCTTCTCAAATTTATATTCCTAATAGTGGGATGTCGTTTACAAAGTTAAATGGTGACTACGTTTACTACGGCGTAGATGATTTTGAGGTAGGTCGTGCTTGGCTAAGAAATAGAGATTCAGAATTTATAAATGTCCATCTATTATTTAATGGTCTTTGGCAGGGAGGATTGACCCAACCTATTGTTCTGCCTAAAATACCGAGTGAATTATTCTCTCAGGAAATCACTCAAATATTCGATTCACAAGATTTTGAATATGTCCAAGGTGTTGCCGAAAACTACGAAGGAATTACGAACTATGATCAATTCTTGGAGCAGATATTCATTCCATCTGTTCCCTTTTTTACCGTAGTTGAGAGCAGAGAACGTTTTTTTGAAAAGGGACCTGGATTCGAAGGTGATCTTTTGATTATGAAGGATTTTCCTATTTCGGGATTTTTAAGATAAGTACTCATTCGAAAAAATCTAATTGACCAGGGCGGAAAAACTTGCTTTGCACTGCCACTTACAGGTTGTCCAACTGGTTGCTTTTGTTATCATCGCTGAGCGTCCAAAAGAAGCCCACGAAGAAAAAGCTATCTGCAGCAGGTCGTATTGCCCTGCGTTCAAATAGACCATCTACATTTGGTGCATTCGTATATTGATAATTATTGATGTTGTTGATTCCCAAAGCATTTCCTATAGAAAAGAACAAGATCTTCTGTTGATCGATCAGATAGGCCCAATTGAAGCTCAAGTTATTAAACGGCTTGGTTCGCTCCGCCATGAATTCCGGAGTATTAGGGTTATCATAAGGTCGTCCTGAGCCAAATTGATAGGTCAACCCTATCTGTGATCGAAGTTTGTCCGCCCAGTATTTGGTCACTAAGGAAAAATTGTGTCTTGGTGCAAAATTGGGCGTGGCCGAGTCAAGAAAATTTCGATAATTGCGTTCCGTATCCAAATAGCTGTAAGATACCCAATAGTCAAGGTTCTTAAAGGACTTATTATCACGCCAAAAAATATCCAAACCCGCAGCGTAACCACTTCCGTCATTGTTAAAATCAGATCCGAACTGGGGAAATTCCGTATTGAACTTTACCAGATTGGCGTAATCCTTGTAATATGCTTCCGCACGAAAGGTTTTACCATTATTCAGATATTGGTAGTTAAAGATATAGTGTGATGTCCTTTCGGAGACAAGGCTTTGATCAAATTTAAGCACGTCTCGAATCGGGTTTTGGTAAAAATCGCCATAGGCCATGGAGAATTGGGAAAACTCCCCACTCTTATAGGCCAGGGATAACCGAGGGGAAAATGAAAACTCGTTCAAGACCGATGTGTTCTCAAGACGCCCACCTAATTTTAAGGTGAAATCATTGCTAAAAAAGATATCACCCTCAATAAAACTGGCCCATAGCGCGTCATCGAAACCACTTTCAAACCTAAATCCATCGGGAGAAGTAAACGTTTCTTCATAATCCACATTAAAAAGTTCCGTTCCTACATTCAATGAAAACCTATTACTGAACAGTTTTTTTACTTTGAGCTTAACATGGCCGGCGGTTTCGTTGTTATCTATGTCATTTTCCATAAAACCTATGTCATTGGCGTCCCAAGAAATACTGGCTCCAGTATTGATGATCCAATCATTTTCAAGATAAAACTTGTATGAAGAATTGAAATAGAGGTTATTGTTGTTTAAGCGGAAACGTACAAAATCATCAAAATTGATATCCTCTTGATCGATGTCCAAGTTGGAATGGTTAAAGCCTGTGTATAATTTAAAAATACTGCGTTCGCCCTTACTTCTAAAAACGGCCTCCCCTCCAAAGGATTCAAACGGTCTGTTCCAGCGCATGCCTTGTGTTGAAGGTATTAAGGTCTCATAGGGTGCCAAATTAATGTACTGTGTGTTCAAGCTGAGGGATTCGTTCCCCCAAATCTTGGTGTGCGCCAATTGTGCCCCCACCGATAATACCCCAACATCTGTTTTTTCCTGATCGGGAACATCGGTGGTATTCATCAACAGGACACTGGATAGTGCCTGTCCGTACTCGGCGGAATAGCCCCCCGTGCTAAAAGTAATGCCTTTAAAGAGCATTGGGGAAAACCGACTCCTGGTAGGAATATCCTGAGCGGTACTAAAAAAGGGTTGAAATACCCGAATTCCATCAATGAAGACTTGGGTTTCCTCAGCCCCACCCCCTCTAACAAAAAGTCGGCCGTCTTCGTTGACCGTGGTTGTGCCTGGCAAGGTTTGTAGGGCACCGACAACATCCGCCAAGGCACCGGCAGTGGTAACAATATCCAGTGGTTTTAGTACGGACACCTTGGAGTTGTCCCCTGCTTCAAACGTACCTGCGGTAAGGGTGACACCATTCAATTGATTGATAGCTTCAATCATTACAATATTCAAGTTTTTCAAATACCCCACTTCCCCCAATTCATAGTGCCTTTCATAGGCCAAAGCCGAAATGACCAAGGTCTGTGTTCCCGTTTCTAAAGTTTCAAAGAAGAAGGATCCCTCGTCCGTGGTGGAGGCGCCGTCATAGGTGCCTTCCAAAAAGACATTGGCACCGGATATGGCATTGCCCGATTTGTCGGTAACCGTTCCGCTGATGGTTGTTTGGGCTGATGAGACCCAAAAACTAAAAAAACTGATTAAAACGATGATTGAATTTTTCATGACTGTTCGTTTTTGATGGTTCAAAAGTCATGCACTCCTTCCTTGGAAAAAATTTAGGAAAACCGAATTGTTGCTTTTTGTGGATGGATTGTATGACCAAATGTGGTATTTATACTTTCGTTTGTCCATCCTAAAATTTCATAACTTACCTACAACTCATAATACAACCCATGAAAAAAATAGTACTGCTCTTATCGGTTTGCTTGGCAACATCATTTTCTTTTTCCCAAAACGACAAAAAAGCAAAAATCCTTGATGATATGATTCAACAAGGGATGAAAGACTGGAAAGTTCCCGGTCTTGCCGTTGTTGTGGTCAAAGGTGGGGAAACCGTTTTTAAAAAAACCTATGGCGTAAAAAGTATTAAGACCAAAGAACCCGTTACAGGCGAAACCCTTTTTGCCATGGCTTCAACCACTAAGGCCATGGTGGCCATGGCATTGGGGATTCTGGTCGACGAGGGCAAATTGAATTGGAACGATAAGGTACAGGACCATTTGCCCTATTTTCAACTCTCCGATACCTATATTGCCAATGATGCGCAGGTAAAAGACCTCCTCACCCATAATTTGGGCATCGCCAATGCCGATATGTTATGGGTACTGGATAGTGTTTCCACGAAAGAGACCTTAAGGCGTTTTGCACATACCGAAAAGGTATATCCCTTGAGGGGTGGTTATACCTATCAAAACATCATGTATGCAGCTGCGGGTCAGGTCATTGAAGCCGTTAGCGGCATTCCTTGGCATCAATTTGTAAAAACCAGATTATTCGCACCGATAGGTATGAGCCGTTCCCAATCCAGGGCGATGGATATTTTAAAGGTTGGCAATTATGTGACCCCGCATTACGATTTTGAGGAAGGAGGGGTACAACTAGTAGCCAGAAATTATTCCGACCAAATAGGGGCGGCAGGAATGATGTGGTCCAGCATTGATGATGTTTCCAAATACCTTAAATTTATTCTGAACAAAGGAGTACTCAACCAAGACACTATTATACGACCCCATACGTTTAAAACCCTTTTTCACCCCCATACCTTGATTCCACAACCTCAGTTTTATCCCACGGCGAGACTGACCAAGCCCAACTGGACAAGTTATGGCTTGGGATGGTTTCAACACGATTATCGAGGTGAAAAATTGGATTTTCATACCGGTAGCCTTCAAGGGCTCATTGCCATTGCTGGTGTTATGCACAACAAAAACACTGCGGTGTACGTCTTTGGAAATATGGACCATGCTGAACTGCGACACGCCATTCTCTATCAAGTCATGGATCTGTATGCTTTTGATGATAAAACTACCAATTGGCATCCTAAGGTCTTTGAACTATATGAAACCATGGCCAAGGAAAACAAAGCTCGGGAAAGGAAGAGAAATGACGATCGTGTACCAAACACAAAACCATCATTGGATTTAAGGGCTTACGCCGGCAAATACCAAAATCCACTTTGCGGAAATTTAGCCATTACTGTAGAGAACAATTTGCTCCAACTCAATTTCAATGACTTTGAAAAGATGGAAGCTTCACACTGGCATTTTAACACATTTATGACCCAACCCAACAAACGATTCACTGGGACCTTTGAAGTGAACTTCCATTTAAATAATCAAGCCAAGGTGGAAAGCCTTGAATTTTTTGGATACGCTTTTACAAAAGTCGATTAAATGTCCCAACTAAAAAAAGTACTAAACCTCAGGGATTTAGTGCTGCTTAACGTGGCAACCGTGATTGGGCTTTCCTCCCTGACTCAGGCAGCACAATTCGGTTGGTCCAGTTTGATGCTTTGGATCCTTGCTGCGGTTTTTTTCTTGATTCCAAGCAGTTTCATGGTTATTGACCTCAATTCCCGGATTCAGGGTTTAGGCGGATTTTATCTTTGGATAAAGACGGCCTTTGGGGAATGGCATGGTTTTTTGGCAGCATGGTGCTATTGGCTAAGTGCCATTGTTTGGTTCCCCACAGTACTCTTTACCATTGCACTATCCGTATTATACATTTTTGGCGACCAATGGCTGGACCTCAGGGATAATTTTTGGTTTGCCAGTTTACTCTCCTTGGGAATGTTATGGTTTACCGTGTTTTTGAATGTATTTGGACTCAAATTCGGCAAGTGGATTCAAAATATTGGGGCCATTTCATTATGGATATTGTTTGCTCTTTTGGCCGTTGCTTCGCTTTATCAATTCATAACCAACGGTAGTTCCCAAGAAATTTCTCCGAATAGGTTTCTTCCTGATTTTACCGATTTTGGTTTGCTTCCCTTTTTTGCGGCCATAACGTTTTCTTTTGGTGGTTTGGAACTCTCTTCCGTAATGTCCACGGAAATGAAAGATGCCAAAAAGATAATGACCAAGGCGGTTTTTATATCGGCACTTATGGTACTGACATTATACACCATAGGAACCTTTTCCTTATTGGTTGCGATACCGGAAGGAAAAGTAGGTATTATTGATGGCATAGCTCAAAATTTCTATGTGTTGTCCCATCAATTGGGTTGGCCCTTCTTAGGACCCTTGGGTGCCCTTTTGGTTGCACTGGGAACATTGGGCCTTTTCGCCTCCTGGATGAACGGAAATGCGCGCTTACCCTTTGCCATAGGTATCGATAACTATCTTCCTCCGGTTTTGGGAAAAGTGCATCCCAAATATGGCACTCCCTATATTGCACTGCTTGTTCAAGGGGCCCTAGTAAGTATTTTACTGTTGATTGCCGTTTCGGGCACCAAAATACAAGAAGCCTATTCCCTTCTTTATGATATGTCTGTTCTGCTCTATTTTATTCCGTTTGTGTATATGTTCAGTGCCTTCATCTGGCATAATGTAAAAAATACCGGCGGTTCCAGTAATCTTTCGTTTTTTGGTAAGCGTACCTTCATCGTCTGGGTTTTTGGGATTATGGCTTTATCCGTTATCTTGTTGTCCATTGTACTGGCAGTAATACCATCGAACATCGTGGGAGATAAAATGAGCTTTTACATCAAAATCTCAAGTGTCACCATCACTTTAATTGGCATGGGATTGCTATTGTTCCAACTTAAAAAAGTGTACAAATGAGTCGTTTTCATATAGACCCAGACATTAAAAAGGCCGAAACCTTACCAGCTTCATTTTATGCGAACCAGGCAATTTTTGATGAGCTAGAGGAAAAGGTATTCCGTGCTTCTTGGCATTGGATCGGAGATTTGAACCTATTACCTTTGAGCAAAAGTGCACACCCCTTTCAATTATTGGATGGATATGTAGCCGAACCTTTGGTCTTGGTCAGGGATGAACAAGATAAAATCCATTGTATGAGCAATGTCTGCACTCACAGAGGTCATTTGGTCGTGCTCAACTCTGGGGTTCAAAAACAACTGACGTGTATGTATCATGGCCGCCGCTTTGCCTTTGACGGGACTTTTAAAGCGATGCCGGAATTTGAGGAGGTCGAAGATTTCCCTAGGCCTTGCGATAATTTGCATCGTTTTCAGGTTGAAAAATGGAATCCTTTTTTATTTGTTGGCCTAGAACCCACCTTTGATATTTCAGACATCATTGAGTGCATGAACGAAAGGATCGGATTTCTTCCCTTGGAGCAATTTCAATATCGAAAAGACTTGAGTAAAGACTATTTGGTCAATTGCCATTGGGCCTTGTATTGCGACAATTACTTGGAGGGTTTTCATATACCATTTGTGCATTCGGACCTTAATGAGGTACTGGATTATGGTAGCTACACCACAGAAATTTATGAATACATGAATTTACAAGTGGGGTATGCACAAAGTGGTGAGGAGGTGTTTGAATTACCTAAAGGACATAATGATTATGGCAGTACCATCGGAGCCTATTATTTTTGGGTTTTCCCGAATATGATGTTCAATTTTTACCCGTGGGGCCTTTCCATCAATATTGTCAAACCTATTGACATGGAAAAGACCAAGGTGTCTTTCCTTACCTATCTCTTCGACGAAACTAAATTGCATAGTGGTGCCGGTGCCCTTTTGGACAAAGTAGAACGGGAGGATGAATTTGTAGTGGAAGGAGTACATCAGGGCTTAAAATCAAAATATTACCAGGCTGGACGCTTTTCCCCAACCCGAGAACAGGGAGTGCATCATTTTCATCGTTTGCTTGCTCAATTTTTAGGTTGATATGACAACAATTGATATCGTTACTCTTATCGCCATCATTCTTTTTGCACGACTGGGGGTGCGCTTATATTTCAAGTATGAAAAACTAAAAAAAGAGGATAAAGATCAACAAACCCATGATTAGATTCTTTAGAAAAATCCGTCAGACCTTTCTTGCCAACAATACATTCAGTAAGTACTTGCTGTATGCCATGGGAGAAATCATCCTAGTGGTCATCGGAATTTTAATAGCCCTTCAAATTAACAATTGGAACGACCAACGAAAGAGCCGTCTAAAAATAGATCAGATACTTAAAAAGGTACGGGAAGAACTCGCGCTCAACATCCATTATTCGGATGACGTCACTGCATTCTATAGATTTAAGGAAAAAGACATAGGGGATGTTCTCCGCAAAAAAGTAACATTGGAAGACTACGAGAATTCCGGTTTGGTCTATTTAATATGGAACAATACCACATTGGATCTATCAGATGATACAGCTAGGGAACTCGATAGCTATACTGACCTTTTAAATAAGGAACAAGATAGCCTCATAGCAAAAATCAATCGATTATATAGTGCATTTAAACCTACATTAGATGTAAGCGATGAGGCCATTGAAGAAGCGGTACTTGACTTTGAATCAAGAATAAAAAGAACGACCTCTTGGTATTACTTAAGCAATAATCGCGAAAACTTACCAAAGAGGGCCTACCTTTTTTTCTTGAATGATACGTTGTACCTGAATGATGTGGCCTATTATGAGTCAACGGGCCTAAACAACCACTTTAAATATAATGCGTTCTTCAATAGTGCCGCAAAAGATCTATATATTGATTTGTCCAATTATTTAAAGATAAACGTGGATAGCACCCTAATCAAGGCTGTTGACCAATTTGAACAGTATCAAGGTACCTATGTGCTACAAAACCAACAGAAGAAGGACACCTTTATTATCAGGAAGAAAAACAACAAATTGGTTTATGATTGGATTGATAGAGGTGGTTCCGATACCTATTCGTTATACCCGGAAAACAAAGATGAATTTGTACTTGTCATCTGGTTCGCCAAGCTGGTCCGTGATGAAAATGATAACGTTACCGGTTTTAAATTGACCTTGGGCAGCAGACCGGAGCAAGAGTATCTGAAAATAAAATAATTACGTTCTTCCCGGGTAGGTACTAGCTTCTCGTAAAGGCAAAAAGAATTGATGATTAAAATTCGTTTTGCCAAAGTGCGACTACAGGGTCTGATATTAGGTCAAACGAAAACCGGAAGTGTAACAGAATCCAAAATCATTAGACCAATATTTTAAAATGTACCAACCCCTAAAGCAAACGTAATGATACAGAACAAATTTTGGCAGGCCTTTTTTGCCCTTGCCCCTATAATCATTGGAATACTTTCCATCGGCTATTACATTTACTTTGTATTTGATTTGGTTACCGATATCGAAGCGGCCCAGGCTATGGGCGGCGAACCCGAGGCGACCATGATATTGGGCAACATTGCATGGTTCGTGGGCTTTATAACTCTTATGATAGTCATCTCTTTTTCCAGTTTTATATTCTATATCGTGCATGCGTTGCAGAATCCCGATTTAAAAGGGAACAATCTCTTAATTGTGTGGATTTTGCTCTTCGTTTTTGTTGGCGGTATAGGACAATTCATTTACTGGCTTGTAGAAATTATTAGCAAAAGGGATAACCCAATTACTACTTGATTTTCACCTATGCTCCAAGAAATTAAAATTGTGGATTTCAATCCTTCCTACCAAAATGCTTTTAGAGCATTGAATGAAGCGTGGATAAAAAAGTATTTTGTGATGGAAGAGGCTGATTTTAAGGCCTTGGACCACCCAAAAAAGCATATTCTTGATAAGGGTGGGTACATTGCCATAGCCCTATGGGAGAAGGTTCCTGTAGGTACTTGTGCCCTTATGAAAATGGACAATAACCAATTTGATTATGAACTGGCTAAAATGGCGGTGTCTCCAAGGGCTCAGGGCTTAGGAGTGGGGTATCAATTGGGTGCCAAGGTAATTGATAAAGCGAAGGAGCTTGGTGCCACAAGTATCTTTTTGGAAAGCAATACCATCCTTGAACCCGCTATTCGGTTGTATAAAAAATTGGGTTTTAAAGAAATTGAACATATAAGTACCCCGTACGAACGATGTAACATACAAATGTGTTTGGATATTCCGTAATGGATATTTTGCATGTTGACCAAACCAAAAAACACTCTTCAAAGGTCAAAAAAAGCATTTCATTTCAACTTATCGACATTTCACTGTTAAAAACTTTACCCTTCCCCTACAGCATTCCCTCTTAAAGTTGATAGTTTTTTAGCAGTTTCCCTGTTAAATCAATAATTGTAGTGTTTCTAGTGCTAAAAAAACTAACATTACCCTATTCATTTGAACTGTGGCATCTATGTCTTATCACCACCCTACCGAAAATAATAGGTGGATTCTTCCTAACGTTTTACTATAGCGCCCAAAATATGGGCGTTCCTTGGGAATCCGATTTCAATAATTTAGCTCCTTTTAAGATTTCACCGGCGTTTGTGGGGCATGTACGGGACTTTGGTTTAGCCTTTTCTACATACCCTGTTTTTTTTGCCACTGCTGCTGCGTATTCCATGTTCTTTGGCGGTATCTGTCTGATGACAGGCTTTTTTACAAGAATAGCTTCTTCGTTGATTTTTTTAGTGATGTTGGTGACTTTATTGTTTCGAGAATACGATTATACATGGAGCTATATTCCTACCTTCACTTTCTTATCAGTAAGCATTTTGGGGCTTTGGTTTGGGTCCGGTCGCTTTGGCCTGGATTATGTGATCGCTAAAAAAATGAACTGGTTATAACAAGTCAACGGTTCACTCCAAAATTTTCACAGTTCGGTATTTTCTTCTTTCCAATGGCCATTTTGCTAGCGATTTTTGAGGCATCATTAACTTTTAAATCAAAAAACAAATGAAAACAATTGCATTTTTTTTAGGATTGGCATTGATAAGCCTTAACGTTGTAGCTCAAAAAGAAACCGTAACCGTTACGGTCACCATTGAAAACGTATTGAATGACGAGGGCACTGTTTTGGCATCCTTGCACACTTCTGACACTTTCATGAAAGGTGGAGGAATCATTGACTTAGCGGTAAAAGCACAAAAAGGTCCGGTAACCTTGACCTTTGAAAATGTCACACCAGGAACCTATGCCATCATGGCCATGCATGATGCCAACGATAACAAAAGAATGGACTATGAATCCAACGGTATGCCAAAAGAAAGCTATGGAATGAGTGGCAATGAAATGACCATGGGACCACCGACCTTCGATATGGCAAAATTTGAGATTAGCAATGAAGATATAGCCTTCAATATTCGGTTCTAAACAGTATTTAGGCCGCTTTAAAACCCTCCATCAATAATTATTGGTTGAGGGTTTTTCATTTATAGATGATTCCGATTTTGATTGCAAAACAAATAGGTTTTATCGATAGATTTGTAGTTTCGTATTTCAATAACAGCACATGACCATCACACAACTACAATATGTTCTAGCAGTCGCGGAATATCAAAACTTTACCTTGGCCGCAGAGAAAAGTTTTGTAACACAGCCTACTTTGTCCATGCAAGTCCAAAAGCTAGAGGATGAATTGGATGTGTTGATTTTTGATAGGGGCAAAAAACCCATTGCCATTACCGAAATTGGCAAAAAAATAGTTGCCCAAGCAAAGAATATTGTAGCGGAAGCCGAGAGGATGAAGGACATTGTGGACCAGGACAAAGGGTATGTTGGCGGTGATTTTGTGTTGGGCATTATTCCTACGGTAATGCCAACTTTGCTTCCTATGTTCCTGCCCACATTTGTAAAAAAATTCCCCAAGGTCAATTTGATCATAAAAGAACAACCTACCGACACATTGATTAGAAATCTTGAGGACAACCACTTAGACGCGGCCATTGCCGCAACCCCCCTCGAAGTGGATTTTCTTATTGAACGCCCTTTGTATTATGAGCCTTTTGTAGGTTATGTGCCATCAAGTCATAGGTTGTCACAACTAAAGGAAATTACCACGACCGATCTTGATATATCCGATATTTTATTGCTTCAGGATGGTCATTGCTTTAGGGACGGCGTAATTAATCTTTGTAAGTCACCCAAAAACATACAATCTGAGCATTTTCAAATTCAGAGCGGTAGTTTTGAAACCTTGGTCAACCTCTCCAACGAAGGCCTGGGCATGACACTACTCCCCTATTTGAATACGCTTGACCTGGACAAACAAAAAACAGCGAACCTAAAGCATTTCAAAAAACCTTCCCCAGCACGGGAAATCAGTCTGATATACCACAAAAGTGAATTGAAAATGCAGATTACGGAAGCCCTGAAAGATACTATTTCAGGAATAGTAAGGGGCGCCATAGCCTTCCAGGATGTAGAGATTGTAAGCCCCCTAAATAATTAAAAAAACCGCCTTTTTGGCGGTTCTTTTTATACTTTTAGATACATTAAACTTTGTTGTAGTTCCGGTTTATCAGTGATAAACTGTTTTAACCAGATTCTCAGCTCTTCGATTTCCTCTGGCAGAAGCCTTGAAACCGCTTTTTTCACCTCTTTTGCGAATAACTTTGCATCAAAACTTACCTTTTGAAGTACAGTCTTGGTGTATTCCAGCATCGCTCTAGCCATAATGTTAAAGAAGAATATTTAGGTTAAACAAGTTGTTTGACTAATTTACTTAGAAAAGGTCTAAATTGGAAGATATAATCCGTTAAAAATTGAATAATTTCATGTTAAATTCAATTGTAGGTACTTTTCAAGTGTTTTTTAATCAATCACTTAGGCTAAAAGCCTTTGGTGTTGTCCTACCATTTTCCCTATGGGTAGGTTGCGCTAGCCTCCCCTATAAAACAATGCAAAAAGCAGTTTTGGATGATTTCCAATCCGAAAAATTTAAAGCTCAGTACACCGGCCTTTTGGTGGTGGATTTGGCAAATAAGGACACCTTGATCAACCTAAATGGAGCCAAGTATTTTACACCAGCAAGTACTACCAAACTCTTTACGCTTTACACTTCCCTAAAGCTTTTGGGTGACCGCATACCCTCATTGAAATACGTAAATAAAAATAACACCCTCATTGCAATGGGCACGGGAGATCCATCCTGGTTACACCCCTATTTCAACAATGAAATACCTATTAATTTTCTGGCGCAATATGACTCCATTGCACTTTTCATGGACAATTATGTTGGGGGTAAATTTGGGCCTGGTTGGGCCTGGGAAGATTATCCCTACGATTTTTCCCCTGAAATCAGTTCCTTACCTTTATTCGGAAATGTGGTCACTTTAAAAGTCAATGATTCCCTAAAAGTCACCCCTAAATACTTCTCCAAAAACATCCTTAGGAAAAATGGAATGCCCCTAAGGGAGTGGAAGGAGAACCAATTTTATTTACCGGATATTGAACCGGATACGTTGTATGCGCCTTATATTACCTCTAAGGAGCTGACCTTAACGCTGCTAAAGGATGTCATTGATAAGAACGTCCAATTAGTGGATTCCCTACCGTTACAAAATTGGAAAACACTTCCAGGAATTCCAAGGGATTCAGTTTTAAAATACATGCTTTGGCAAAGCGATAACTTTTTGGCCGAACAATTGATGCTGACCTGTTCTTCCACCTTGTCGGACACTTTAAGTTTTGAAAAAGCGAGGAATCTGATTTTAGGGAATCACCTTAGTACGCTTCGACAAAAACCCAGATGGGTGGATGGCTCCGGGCTTTCCAGATATAATCTTTTTACGCCTGAGTCCATGGTCTCAGTACTCCATACATTGTATTTAGAAACAGATTCCCTCAGATTGTTTTCTTTGATACCCCAATGGGATTTCAATGGAACCGTAACCATGGAACATTCAAACAACAACCTCTTCATTCACGCCAAGTCAGGTTCTATGGGAAATATCTACAACCTTAGTGGTTACCTTAGAACGGCATCCGGAAAACTATTGGCCTTTAGTTTTATGAACAATCATTTTAGAAGGCCGAGCAAAGAAGTTAGGCGGGATATGTATGATATACTTAAGGTGATTCATGAGTCGTATTAGGTACTTCATGATTCACAAGCGCGGAAAATTTATTCATTAGCAATTTCAACTTTGGGGAAATATAAGTCGCACAAAATGGTTTTTTGGGATTCTTATAATAATAGTCATGAAATCGGGAATCTGAGGGCCTAAAAGCTCCAAAACGGCATACCTGCGTTATCAGCGGATGGGTAAATTCTCCTTGCAATATGTTCAATATGGATTTTGATTCTTGATGGGATGCACTATCGAAGGTGTAAACTGCGGAGCGATATTTGTTGCGCATGGAGTGCGTAACTGTACTCTTGTGGGTAAGAAGATGTATTTCAATCAAGTCTTTTAAGCTGATTAGGCCTCCATCATAATGAACTATAACCGCTTCCGAGAATGAATTTGGGTCGTTCCCAGGTGCAATACAACCTTGTTCCACCCTAGACACACCCTTTAGGGACTGAAATACCGCCTCCGTGCACCAATGGCAACCTCCACCTAAACCTATCCTTTCCATACGATATTGGTCGCAAAAGAATTACGGAAATAACCCATTGATTTTAGCCCATTGCAATAACATAATGGTCTTCGCATCCTTAATGGTGCCATTTTCAAATTTGTCCAAGGCCGCTGAAAAAGGCATCTCAAGCACTTCAATATTTTCTGTCTCATCGGCTGCACCGCCACCTTTACTGATCTTCATGTTATCCTCATATTCACCAATAAAAAAATAGAGGATTTCAGTGACTGAGCCAGGCGACATGTAGGATTCGAAAACTTTGGTTACCTTATCAATTTTGTACCCTGTTTCTTCCTCCACTTCCATTTTTATTGTTTCCTCCGCATTGCCCTTCTCTAGAATACCCGCACAAGCTTCAATCATCATACCATCCTCATTGCCATTGAGATAGGTAGGCATACGAAACTGTCGTGTGAGTACCACGGTACCCTTTTCCTTGTTGTAAAGTAGAATGACCGCTCCATTACCGCGGTCATATGCCTCGCGCACCTGGGCTTCCCAGATACCATCCTCCCGTAAGTACTCGAAGGTGACCTTTGTCAAGGAGTACCAATTATTGGAAAGTACTTCTTTTTGGATATTACGAACTGATTTACTTAGCATCCGGTATCTCGTTAATCGAATAAAAGATTTTCAATCCTAAGGACTTGGCTATTTCAACATCATTATCAGCTCCGGTAGAATCCCCAGGGATACGTAAAATAGCATCGCATTTTGTCAAAAGACGGTGGGCCGTAGGATATTGGATTTCCTTAAAAATTGCATCCCCCACCTCTTTGGAGCCTGCCAAGTGAATCAACGGATTGGCCACCCATTCCCCTATCATGGGAATGTGACCCTTCCTAAAAATGGGTAAAGCCATTGCCTCAAGTTGATCCATATTCTTTTTTATCAATCTTGGATCATTTCCTGTTCCACTTCGATAGGGACCTGCAATCAAAATTAACATCATATGCTTTATTTTTTGCAAAGCAAACCCTTCCTGTTTTTTTCCGGAATAAGATAGTTTAAGAATGTGTCATTTGTTTTTAACCTGACTCAAAAATTCCGGGGTCACACCAAGATAGGAAGCCATTTGCTTTTGGGACACGGCAGCAACGATGTTAGGATACCTCTCCACGAAAGCACGATATCTTTTGGCCACGTCCATGGAAAGTTGCCGTAACAACCTCGACTGTTCGCGTATGTATGCACGTTGAAATAAAATCCTAAAAAACCGTTCAAGTCTTGGTAATTCTCGGAGAAGTGATTCCAAAACTTCATAACCCAACCCAACGAGCTTTGAATCTTCCAAGGTTTCCAAAGAAACTTGGGCAAGGTCTTGATGGGTAAAGCCATTCATATCGGTTATCCACCAGTCCCTGATAGCGAACATCACCGTTGACTCTTTTCCTTTTTCATTGAGATGATATGCCCTAAGGGCCCCACTCACCACATAAAAAATAGTGTTTACCTTACTACCTTGGGATAACACAAGTGTGTTTTTTGGGACATCCATACACTTTAGGTTTTCCGAAATGATTCGTTTTTCTACATCCGAAAGAGGGATGTGCTTTTCAAAATTCCCAAAGAAAGGATCAAAATATTCTTGGTTTACATAAGAGCCCATGTAAGTGTTTAAATTATAGCATCGCCGCCTCGTTCAAGTATCTTCTAAAGGGGAGCATCTCGAAATACGTTTCCAATACCAAGTCGTTAAAGTCTGGATGAGAGACATCCCTTTGGGTTATCTCTCGCACTACCGCAAAGGACTTGTTCCGGAGTAAGTTGATGTGGGGATGGTCATTGGAAAATCCTTTCGGCGCATTGGTCAAACGTTCGTCTTTGTACAGCTCCCCAAAAGTGGCTTTGAAGGATTTCTTACCCATAATTTTTACCAACTCCTCCCCATTGTAATCAATACCATCCCTGATGTTCCGAAGTGTTTTTGGGTCAGGGCGCCAAAAACCACCAGCAAGCATACATTCATTGACTCCAATGTGAATATAAAAATCAGCGGATTTTGGTGCCTTGTCCAGTCCGGCGCCAAAATGGTCTTTATAGACCGGTTTATTGGGATGGAACATTAAATTGTTGTTGATACGATTAATACCTCGTTTCCCGGGGGTAGGGTAATACCCTTCATCCCGTTCTTCCAATATGGAGTTCAACCCATCCAACCAGCCCATAAAACCATTTCGTATCTCATGGTACCTTTTGCGATGGGCATCCATCCATTCTTTGTTGTTGTTGTTTTGGAGTTCCTCCAAAAAGGCGAAAAGATTATTGAAGTTCATAAGACGAACTAACTAGGTGGTTTAAACTTTCTTGTTTTTCCGAAATGGACCTTTTACTCTATATGTTGCATTCTCGCCTTATCGCACGCTACGCCATGAAGTTGTTTGCTAAGAACCTAGGCCAAGATGATATTAAAGGAAAGCGATTTGGTCCCGTTCAAAACAAATTATTTATGCTACAGATCTGCTATTTTCATGACGTTAAATCTTTGGGTATCTTCATTTTCAAGACATGACAGATCAACATTCATCTCGATAATGATTCGTCCCATACCAAATGAGCCACCGGAACCTATGTAGGTTCCCGTGCATTGAGGAGAATCTGAACTCCAGTTAATACGAATACTCAACTGACTATTCCCAGTAAAAAGCGTTCCAGTACCATCGGGTCTATCATTTGAATTACAACATGGCCTAAGGTCGCTAAATCCAAAGAACTGGATAGCGTACTGTCCTTCCACACTTGTTGGTATTATCCGCATTGAAATATCATCACTTACCGTAGCGTTAGCTGCCAATCCTGAGTATTCCCCTGATATTTCTTCGAGGTCAATACTAATTTCGTCGTCAGTACCTCCGGTAGTATCATCATCGGTATCTCCGGAATCGTCATTATTGGAACAAAAACTTAATAGAGATGCAAAAAAGAAGGTTAAAACAATAAAAACGGCTTTTCTAAAAAACAACATACGTACTCAAATCACTATTATAAAAGTAGGCTTTTTTAGTGATTATTCTGTTGGTAACGTTTGTTTACCATGAGGTGGTAAGATGCGCTGATCAATGCCATTTTTTCTTTAAAAGCCCCGGTCCCCCATGGCAATATCCCCAAGGGTGCCCAAAATGCTACCTTCGCCTTTGTCCTTTCCACCCCGCGGAACCGCTGCAAGCACTCGACCTGCCAATCGGCTAAAGGGTAAAGACTGCACGTATACCGTTCCCGGTCCTCGTAGGGTAGCAAAAAAGAGACCTTCGCCTCCAAAAACCGTATTTCTAATACCGCCTACAAACTCAATATTGTAATCCACATCTTTGGAGAAACCTACAATACAACCGGTATCTACCTTTAGGACTTCTCCGGGGCCAAGGGTCTTCTTGGCCAAGGTTCCTCCAGCATGCACAAAGGACATCCCATCACCCTCCAGTTTTTGCATGATAAAGCCTTCGCCTCCAAAAAGTCCGCGGCCCAATTTTTTGGAAAATTCAATGCCCACCGTAACCCCTTTTGCCGCGCAGAGGAAAGCATCTTTTTGACAGATGAACTTACCGCCAACCTCAGACAAATCTATGGGCAAAATCTTTCCTGGATAGGGCGACGCAAAACTGACCTGCTTTTTCCCTTGACCTACGTTCAAAAAGGCGGTCATAAAAAGACTTTCCCCAGTTAATAAGCGTTTTCCTGCGGAGAACAACTTCCCCAAGACACCGGAATCCTGATTGGACCCATCTCCAAATATGGTATCCATCTTAATATCGGTATCCATCATCATAAAGCTGCCTGCTTCGGCTACTACCGCTTCTTGGGGATCCAGTTCAATTTCAACATATTGCATTTCCTCCCCATGGATTTCATAGTCAATTTCGTGTGCATTCATTTTTTGATTGTTTTATCGTTTTTGTTATAGGTAACTTAATTTACCTTTTTGTTACGAATAACAAACAAAAAAAGGCGACCAAAAAGCCGCCTATTATTTTACGCACTTAAAAGCTTAAGCTTCCACTACATCCGCGTCCGGAGCATTCTTTTTCACAGAAGCGATACCATTTTCCATGGCGTCCGTAGAGCTGTACATTTCGCTTTTACCAATGACCTGACCATTGGTAGCGTTTAATGTGAAAAATGGGCTGCCATCCTTTGCCGTTTTGCGCTCAAACTGAGCATCACTCTGTGAGTTTTTACGAACGGATTCAATTCCATTTTTGCAGCCATCCATACTGGCATAGGCTTGACTGGTCAAAATGACCTGTCCGTTACCCGCTTTTAAGTTGAACATGCACTTGTCTGATCCTGAAGCTTTAATTTCAAATTTTCCCATCTATGTATAAATTAATTTGCGGTTATTTTTAATACGTTCTGAAATTACTAAAATTTTGGTCGATTCATACATAATATGATAAAAACCACTATTCCAAATTTCGAGATACCTATTGGACACCTTTTTTTAAAAAAGTCACTTGGGACAGCTAACTTTTTAGTTTCACAGTCCACTCAAAATTAAACGTCGAAACTACCACTCCATCTTCATTCACTCCAACCGATTTCATCCAAATAGTCTCTCCTTGGCCCGTATCTATAGTTTTTCTCAAGGCTTCGGAGATCAAATGTCCATCTTCACAGCTAAAAGTTATTCTTCCTGTAGCCTTTTTGGAAAAGTTGGCATTGTTGTTCTGAACCAACATGGAAATCTTGCGACCACTCACCCGAATGGCCGTGGAAACCAAAATGCCTGTAGTAAATTCAGCGGCCATGCCCTGAACGGCCCAAAACATGGAATTAAAGGGGTTTTGATTGAACCATCGGTGCTTGACGGTAACCACCGTACTTTTTTCATCTATCGATTTTAAACGTACCCCACACCACCAGGCGGAGGGAAGTTTAAAAAAGGTAAAAAGATTGATCTTAAAAACCGAAGGCGTCTTCATGGCTGGAGTCAAAAATTAGTATGCGTAAAGTTCGGCAATTTCTTTGCTAAACTTTTTACGGATGACCCTTCTTTTCAGTTTTAAGGTTGGTGTTAACTCCGCTTCGGCGCCATCCGGATGGATGGGAAGCCATTGGGAAGCTACCAAATCAAACTTCTTGATCTGCTCAATATGACTGAACATGGGGTTGTAACCATCAATGACTTTTTGATATTTCTCTCGCACTTTTTTATGCTTTACCATAAGTTCCATGCCCTCCCAAGGAATTCCTTTTTGTTCGCACCAGCTTTTTAAGGCCTCTTCGGCAGGAACGATCAATGCAGTGACGAACTTTTGTTTATCCCCCACTACCATCATTTGTTCGATAAGGAAATCCTCTTTTATTTTATTCTCAATAGGCGCCGGAGCTACATATTTTCCACCTGAAGTTTTTAACAACTCCTTTTTTCGGTCCGTTATTTTAAGGAATGTTCTCCCGGTCGGACCCGTGACCAACTTGCCAATGTCTCCGGTACAAAACCATTTTTTCCCATCCATTTCCTTAAATACCTTAGCGGTCTCTTCCGGTTTTTTGTAATAGCCCATCATCACATTGTCCCCGTGTACCAATATCTCACCCTCACCTTCACGATAATCCCCTTCAGAATCGATCCGAACTTCAACGCCATCGATTATAGGTCCGGTAGTTCCCATAATTATTCCATCAGGTTCCATGGTATTGAGGGAAATGGTTGGGGACGTTTCTGTTAATCCATACCCTTCCCGTATTGGGATTCCAGCAGCGCAGAACACTTGTATCACATTTACCGGACAGGGTGCGGCTCCGGTGATGATAGCCCTTACCTCACCTCCAAGGGCTTCGCGCCATTTACTAAAAATGAGCTTGTCGGCAATTCTCCATTGTAGCTTTTTTCCAAAGGATAATTTTTGATCGATTTGATAATCTTTGGTCAACTCCAAGGCCCAGAAAAAGAGTTTTCGTTTGGTTCCTTCAAGCGCAAGCCCCTTGTTATATATGGCTTCATATACCTTTTCCAATAAACGGGGGACCGAGGAGAAGGTGACCGGTTTTACCGCCTGTAAATCACCATCGGGGCCACTGAGGTTGTCCGTACCCACAAAGTGCACTTGGGCTCCGCCAAAAATAAAGGCCATGGCAACGGCCCGTTCAAAAATATGGCACAATGGCAGAAAACTGATGACATTATCTCCGGCAATGGCCATTAAATGGGGGAACGTTTTCTCAATGACAAACATAATGTTCCTATGACAGAGCATTACCCCTTTTGGATTGCCCGTGGTGCCAGAAGTGTAAATGATCGTGGCCAAATCCTCAGGTCCAATGGTTTCCCTATTTTGTTCAATCGTTTTCTTATGTGCATCATCGAAAATAGACTCCCAATAGGTTCCATCAATTTCCCGATCAAAAACAAAGATGTGTTTTAAGCTTTTTACTTTTTTTTGGGCCGAGTCCAATTTATTCACTAGATCCAAACCACCGCAGAAAGCTGCCTTAACTTCAGCTTCATTGAGGATGTATTCGTACTCCCCAACACTAATGGTAGGATAAAGGGGCACACTTACCATACCGGCCAATTGGATGGCGAAATCCATGATCAACCACTCGGGGCGGTTTTTGTATGCCACTAAGGCGACTCGGTCCCCTTTTTCCAATCCAATTGAATGCAGCCCGGAAGCAGCCCTCTCAGCCATGGAAACGACCTGTTCCGTACTATAGGAATCCCATTCCCCATCACTGTTTCGGGCATTTAAGGCTTTAGGGGAAGGAAAATTGTTTAATTGATGGTAGAGTAAATCAAATAATCGGGTCATTGGGTAGCCTAGTTGGGTTCGTAGTCCCTTAAAATACGAAATTGAACACTAGGTAACCAAATGGAGACCTGGATACCTATAGGTTACTCAAACATTAGGCTTACAAATTCAGCAACGCAGGCAGGTTTTTCCAATCCTTCAATGGCCACCGTACAACTCCAAGTCACTTTAATGCCATTTTCCCCATAAGGCTCTAGTTCTTTCACGCTACCTCGTAGACGCACCCTACTATTCACGAGAACTGGATTTGGAAAACGCACTTTATTGAGACCGTAGTTTACCCCCATTTTCACAGACTTTACGGTAATCAAATCTCCCAACATTTTTGATAGCAAGGACAGTGACAGAAAACCATGGGCTACCGGTTTTTTAAAAGGGGAAAATTGGGTCGCCTTTTCAACGTCTACATGTATCCATTGAAAGTCGAGGGTAGCCTTGGCAAAATCATTAATCATTTCCTGGGTAACCGTAAGCCATTCCCCTGTGGGGAATTCTTTCCCTACCCAGGTTTGCAAGGCCGATAAATTTTCCAATTCCAATTTTGACATACCGATTATCTTGAAGTTCCCCCATCAATGGTTAGACAAATCCCTGAAACAAATCGAGCTTCATCAGACGCCAGGTATAAATACCCGTAAGCGATATCCATAGGTTGGGCCACAGTTTTGAGGGGAATACTTGCTTTAATCGCAGCAAAATGCTCCTCAGGTATTTTTTTGACCATATCTGTCATGGTGAACCCGGGAGCAATAGCATTTGCGGTGATGCCATACTTACCTAATTCCATGGTCCATGTTTTGCTCATGGCGATGACCCCCGCTTTTGTTGCGGCGTAGTTGGTTTGACCAAAATTACCGCGCAGTCCAACATTGGATGCCGCACTAACGATGCGCCCATATTTGTTGGCTTTCATGTAAGGGGCAACTGCTTGGGTGCAAATAAAGACCCCTTTTAAATTTACCTCTATGACCGCATCCCATTCGTCTTCGCTCATTTTTTCCAAGGTGCGGTCACGCGTGATTCCAGCATTATTAATCAGGATGTCTATTTTCCCATGTTCCGAGTTAATCTTTTCAAACAAAGCTTCTATGGCCGCCTTGTCCGTCACCGATACTGAGTGGAATTCGGCTTTTCCCCCGTTTAAATTGATTCCTTTGGCAACAGCTTCTCCTTGCGGAAGTAAATCAATGATGATTACGGCGGCTCCTTCTTTTGCAAATAATTCGGATATCGCTTGTCCAATGCCACGTGAACCCCCAGTGACTATAGCTACTTTATCGTTGAGTCTCATATACTAGTTTTAAATGGTTACCACCAGTTTTCCCATAACCTTGCGTTGTATCATTTCCTCCAGAGCTACAGCAGTTTCCTGTAGTTCATATGTTTTATGGATATAGGGTTTTAGCTTTCCCTCGGCATGCCATTTCATCAGTTGCATGCTGTTGGCCATATTGGCCTGAGGTTCTTTCATGGCGAAGCTACCCCAGAAAACCCCAACAACTTCGGCCTCTTTAAGCAAGGGCAGGTTCAAGGGGATTTTTGGAATATCGCCCGCAGCAAATCCAACAACCAAAAATCGTCCATAACGTGCCGTGGCCCTCAAGGCAGGTTCTGAATAAGGACCACCAACGGGATCGTAAACAACATCGACTCCTTTGCCATTGGTCAATTCCTTCAATGTGGTCTTTAGGTCCTGCTCATTGTAATTTATTGTGATGTCCGCCCCGTAACCTTTACAGAGTTCTAATTTCCCATCCGTTGAAGCTGCGGCAATTACCCTAGCTCCCATTAATTTGCCTAATTCCACCGCAGCCAGCCCAACACCTCCTGACGCTCCAAGTACCAAAAGGGTTTCCCCTTCCTTCAGTTGACCACGGTCATGCAGTGCATGATAGGACGTACCGTATGCCATTAAAAATGAGGCTGCCGTCTCAAAATCCATTTGCGGTGGTTTTGGAAAACAGGCACTCGCCGGCACCAAAACCTCCTCTGCCAGGGCACCGTAAGGTACGAACCCGAATACTTCCTGTCCCACTTCCAGATGCTTTACCCCCTCGCCCACTTCCTTTACAATCCCGGCCAAGTCACTGCCCGGTGTAAAGGGCAAATCCGGCTTGAATTGATATAAGCCTTGGATAATCAAGGTGTCCGGAAAGTTGAGGCCACATGCTTTCGTAGCGACCACCACCTGTTTTGGTCCCGTTTTTAGAGCATCAAGATCCTCCAAAACCAAATTGGAAGGTGGGCCATACGATTTACACCGAATTGCTTTCATAGTGCCTATTCCTCTAAGACTTTGAGCACCAACTTCCCCATTTTGTCCCCACTAAAAAGTCGGCTATAGGTTTCTGGGAAATTTTCAATGCCTTCGTACACATCTTCCTTACTTTTTAATTTTCCCTGTGCCATCCACATGCCCATCTGTTGGGCGCCTTCGCCATAGCGTTTTGCCCAATCAAAAACGACCATGCCCTGCATCGTAGCTCTATTGACCAAAAGGGAAAGGTAATTGCTTGGGCCTTTGATTGCCATTTTATTGTTGTACTGGGAAATGGCCCCGCAGATGACAATTCGGGCATGCATACGAAGTCGTGTCAATGCTGTATCCAGGATTTCGCCGCCTACATTATCGAAATACACATCAATACCCTTAGGACATAGTTCCTTGAGTCGGTCGCGTACCTTCTCATTTTTGTAGTCAATGGCGCCATCAAAACAGAGTTCATCTTTAATGTAGGTGCACTTATCAGTACCGCCGGCAATTCCAACCACGGTACACCCTTTAATTTTCGCAATTTGACCAACGACACTGCCCACCGCACCAGCAGCTCCAGAAACCAAGACCACATCGCCTTCCTTAATTTTTCCCACCTCAAGAATACCAAAATAAGCCGTCATTCCTGGCATTCCTAAGGTACCGATGTAGGTTGGCAGCGGTGCCAAATTTGGGTCAACGGGATAGTACCCCTTGCCATCCGTCGCTACATACTGCTGCACCCCACCGTTCCCCGAAACAAAATCACCTACCTTAAATTTAGGATGGTTGTTGGATTTAACGACCTCCCCCACCGAACCTGCCCGCATTACCGAACCTATGGCCATGGGTTCAATGTAGGATTTGGAATCGTTCATCCAACCCCGCATCGCTGGGTCCAATGATATATAATGCTGTTTAATCAATACCTCGCCGTCCTTAGGTTCAGGAATGGGATGGGACATGAGGTTCCAAGTATCTGCACCCGCTTCCCCAACGGGTCTTTTTACAAATAGTAATTGTTTGTTCATTTTCTTCAGTTCTATTTTTTCTTGTTCGTAAAACTGGCCACGTAGGCCTTCATTTTTCCTCGTATTTCAGGCTTCCACCATAATTCGGCCGCTTGATTCATCGCGTTTTCCGGATTGGCTTCCAACTTTTCCAAAAGCGATTTTCGTAGTTTGGCTTTGGTGTTGACAAGGATTTCTTGATCCGCCCTTAAATAATGTAGCATTTGCTTCTCAGCACGTGGTAAAACCTCTTCCAATGGAAGAAGTTCATCTACCAATCCACAGGAAAGGGCCTCGGGTCCCTTCAACAATTTTCCCTCCAAAACATAGCGATGGGCCAAACCATCACCCAACCAATAGGCGTAACATGCTGTGAGATCTTGACTGATTTGGACATTGACAGCCACCTCGTTCAACCCAATCACATACTTTTCCCCTTCCGCCATATACCTATTGTCACAGGTCACCGCCAAAACACAACCCCCTGCCGGGGAATGACCGGTAATTGCGGCAATAAGGGGCTTTTTGAATTGAAGCATTTCCGTGTACAGGCTTCCGAAAGCCGTAAAGAAATCGTCCATTTTAGGTTTATCGTATTGAATGAGTTCCACTAAATCCAAACCCGCTGAGAAAAAATGTGGCTTTCCCGTAAGGATAACCCCTTTTACATCATCACCTTTAGACAGGCTATGGAACACCTCCCTTAATTCGTGGACCATTTCCAAGTTGATGGCATTCACCTTCCCACGGTCCAACTGAACAATGGTATATCCCTCCTTTTTAATTAATTGTATTGTATTCATACACATCTTAAATCAATGAATTTCCTCCATCAAGAATAATGGGCTGTCCGGTAATGAACTTTGAACTGTCCGAAGACAGCCAACAAATGGCTTCGGCAATTTCATCAGCCTTACCAAAACGACCCATAGGTATGAATCGCTTTAATTTATCCCCCATCTCAGGGCTCACCGCCAACAACTGATCCAATAAGGCCGACTCCGTAAAACCAGGACAGACCGCGTTGATCCGTATGTTTCTTCGGCCGTATTCCAGTGCCGCTGATTTGGTCATGCCCACAACGGCAAACTTGCTTGCCGAATAGGACAGATTATTCCCCGAAGGTTTTAAGCCTGCCAGTGAGGCTACATTGATAATATTGCCGTGACCTTGTTTTGACATGATGCCCAAAACCAGTTTCATACAGTAAAACACCCCTGTTTGGTTGACGGCTATGACATCGTGCCAATCGTCCAACGTATGATCCGCGGTTTTGGCCTGGTTCTTACCGCCAATACCCGCATTATTGACCATTATATCAATGTTTTTGTATTTCTCATAAGTCCCATACACCAAATCTTTGACCGCATTGAAATCGGTAACATCCGTTTTTTGGGCTACAGCCTTCCCATCATCCAATAAAATTTCCTCAGCAACGCTTTGGGCATCTTCCTTATTGATATCGGAAACAATCACATGGGCGCCATAGCTTCCAAATAATTTCGCCGTGGCCCTTCCAATTCCACTTCCCGCTCCCGTAATGATGACTATTTTATCTTTTAGGTTCATTTATTGATGGATTTGCAATGAATTAATCTTGAATCTTCCAATGCCCTTTCCCTAAGGTAGGATGGGTATCCCTCCGCCTTTACCATACCCATAAAGTGCGCAAATGAATTGTACCTGACCACAATGACCGCGTCCCAAAGGGCTTCATCAACTGGACCGATCAACATATGCTTGGGGACACCAAAGAACAAAACCGTGGCTTCTGCTCTTTCCAGAAAAGGCGTAGCGGCCTTCAAATAGATACTATATCCTTCCTTACCCGTTTCGCCGGTCTCCTCCACCCGTTCTTTATACCTCAAAAGATTCAACATGATCACCGGTTCATCATCGGTCGCATCTTTGAAATTCAGAAAAACTTCAGGGTTTACTCTTAGGTAGGATTCCATTTAGTTCAAGTTGTCAATTTGTTTTTTTTGAATAGCCCTCCAGGCTGTTTTGCAACACAATCCCGCTGCCCTATTGAGGTTTGCGAATTTTGGGTCACTGGTGTGTCCATGTTTGTAGCGATAGTAAATCTGTTGGGCTATTACCGCTATTTTGAAAAGACCATAGGCATAGTAGAACACCAAATGGTCTATGGACCGACCACTTTTTAAAGCATACTGATGTACGATTTCCGTTCGGGTGGGATTGCCTTTCATCACAGTAGGTGAAGGCAAGCCTTGTTTCATGAATTCTGCATCATCGTTTGTGGTCCAATAGCCCAAGGAAGTTCCTAAATCCATTAAGGGGTCACCAAGGGTGCACATCTCCCAGTCCAATATGGCTGATATGTTTTTCCAATCACTTCCTGAAAAAACAACATTGTCATATTTGAAGTCATTGTGAATCAAACTGTGGTCATACCGTTTGGGTTGATTGATGTCCATCCACTGCATCACCTTTTCCGCTTCTGGAACGTCATCAGTAGCCGCAGCGAGGTATTGTTTTCCCCAATTCAAAACTTGGCGGTTCACATACCCGTCAGGCTTGCCTAAATTAGACAAACCTACCGCTTTATAATCGATTTCATGAAAGGCCACAAACGTATCGAGCCATGTATTGGAAATCGTCTTAAATTCATCTGGGGGTATTTGCCTTTTGAATGCGGCCTTAGCAGATAAAATCTCGCCATCCACTTTTTCCATAAGATAAAAAGGAGCGCCTATAATCGTTTCATCCTCAGTATAGACAAAAACCTTAGGGGTTTTATCAAAAACAGGATTCAAATGCTTTAGCACCTTATACTCACGACCCATATCATGGCCTCGCTTGGGGGCATTGAAAGGTGGGCGGCGAAGCACATACTCCCGATGCTCAATTTGAAGCAAATACGTAAGGTTGGAGTAGCCATTTGAGAATTGATGGGCAACCAGTTCACTAGCTGTCGAAACAATTAAATCATTCTTGATCAAAAATTCCTTTAATTTTTGGGCGGACAGCTCCTCGCCCTGTCGCACAGCTCTTATAGGGTTGTTAAAAGCCATAACCTATTTTGTATACCTTTTTATGATGCTTTTGCCCAACTGACTCATATGCACCTCATCCGGTCCATCCGCAAGGCGAAGCATACGCGCTGCCGCAAAGAAATGGGCCAATGGGGTATCATTGCCAACCCCTTTTCCGCCCAAAACCTGAATGGCCCTATCAATGACCCGTAAGGCCATATTCGGGGCACTAATTTTAATCATGGCAATCAAATCCTTGGCTTCTTTGTTTCCAACGGTATCCATTTTATCCGCAGCAGACAACACCAGTAACCTGGTCTGTTCTATATCACATGCAGATTTGGCAATGGCTTGACGAACACTACTGTAGGTATCCAATGTGCGTCCAAAAGGTTTCCGCTGAACGGTTCGCTTAGCCATAATTTCCAAAGCGCTCTGTGCCATGCCAATCAATCGCATGCAATGGTGGATACGTCCAGGTCCCAAGCGACCCTGCGCTATTTCAAAACCCCTACCCTCTCCCAAAATAAGATTGGATTTTGGCACACGCACATCGTTCAACTGCACTTCGGCATGGCCTTCGGGCGAGTCCGTATATCCGAAAACGGTGAGTGACCGTATGATTTCAAGACCGGGGGTGTCCATAGGCACCAAAATCATGCTCTGCTGTTTGTGCCTTGGAGCCTTAAAATCGGTCTTCCCCATCACAATGGCGATTTTACAATTGGGATCCATAGCCCCTGAGGACCACCACTTTCTTCCATTAATGACATACTCCTCTCCATCGGCTTTGATGGAGGTTTCAATATTGGTAGCATCGGATGAGGCCACTGCGGGCTCAGTCATCAAAAAAGCAGAGCGGATTTCCCCTTCAAGCAAGGGTCTTAACCATTTGTCCTGTTGTTCCTTAGAGCCGTATTTGGCAAGCACCTCCATATTTCCGGTATCAGGGGCGCTACAATTAAAGATTTCTGAAGACCAGAGGATTCGTCCCATTTGTTCCGCTAAAGGGGCATATTCCAGATTACTCAATCCAGGACTAAATGCTTTGTAGGACTTTGGCAAAAACAGGTTCCACAACCCCTGTTCCTTTGCTTTTTGTTTCAAGTCATTAGTACCTGGCCATCGTTTCCAAACATTTGTGGGATTGGCGTGAAAGTCATAAACTTCTTCCTCTACCGGTTCAATGTGTTCGGAAATAAACTGGTTCAGTTCCTTTTGAAGCTGTAACGACCTTTCACTGTATTCAAAATTCATATCGTGTCTATTATCCAGAAATCAAATACCCTCCATCTGCAATATATATGCCTCCCGTCATGTATGACCCTGCATCGGAAGCTAAAAGCATCACCAATCCAGCCATTTCATCAGGCTCGGCCATCCGCTTTAAAGGCAGGGTATTGGTGTACATGCCCAAGGTTTTTTCGTCAGTCCACAAGGCCTCACTGAATTTTGTTTTGATCAACCCAGGACATACCACATTGGAACGAATGCCATATTTTCCCCATTCCTTGGCTTGGTTTTTGGTCAACATGATCAATGCTGCTTTGGTCATGCTGTACAGTCCCAACCGAAAACCGGGATGTACACCTTCCACGGAAGAAATATTGATAATACTACCGCCTTCCTGTTTCATATGGGGCTGCGCCAAATTCGACAATAACCACGGAGCTTTTACATTTACGTCCATAATCTTGTCAAATACCTCTTCTCCAGCGGCCTCCAAGGGCCCATAATAGGGGTTAATGGCGGCATTGTTTACCAAAATATCCAATCTGCCGTAGGCAGTTATGGTTTGCTCAATAAGATTTTTTCGCTGGTCTGCATCACCAATATGACAGGCAATACCTGTAGCCTCCAAACCTTGTGCCCTAAATGCTTCGACTACCTTGTCAACAGCTATTTGCTTTCGACTACTAACGATAACCTTAGCGCCATGTTCTGCGAGACCTTGGGCAATGGATCGACCAATTCCCTTGCTGGAGCCTGTTACAATGGCAACTTTGCCAGTAAGGTCAAATTTTGATTTTATCTCACTCATCTAAGCAAAGATCTTTTTATCCGTATTTAAAGTCAAGGCCTCCTTGTCCATCAAAATTTCCGACAATCCCTGTGTTTTCGGAAGCTCATATTTGAAGTAAAACTTCATGGTGTGGAGCTTACTTTCATAGAATTCGTCAGAATACTGTTTTGAACCCATCACCAGAGCCTGTTGTGCGTTAGTACCGATAACCAGCCATTGCCAAGCGACCACAATAGTGCTGAAAAATTCCATAAAGGGTGTGGCATCCGCTAGAAACCGCTGGTAATCGCCTTGCATGGCATACCCCATTAACGATTGTAAAACCTGCTGGGTCAATTCCAATTTTGCTCCCAATTTTTTAGTATAAGGAACAAGGGATTCATAGGCCATTGCACCTGTGATGGAACGCTGGATTTCTTCGGATAAAAACATCAAAGCCTTGCCATTTTCCATGGTGACCTTCCTTCCCAATAAATCCTGTGATTGAATCCCCGTAGTACCTTCATAAATAGCAGAAATTCGAATATCCCTGAGATACTGTTGCAAGATATAATCGGAACAAAAGCCATACCCACCGAGAACTTGAACGCCATTATTGACCGAGGTAACGCCCATTTCAGCAGGATAGGTTTTAACAACCGGAGTGAGAATTTCCAACAACAAGTTATTCCTTTCACGCGCTTCCGCGTCGGCAGCTGAAATGGACAGGTCGTGATATTTTGAACAAAGGAAAATCAGACTCAAAGATCCTTCAGATACCGCCTTTTGTAGCAAGAGCATTCTGCGAACATCAGGATGGTTGACAATAAGCGTTTGTTCCGTTGAAGCATCCTTTTTGCCGGAGCTTTGTAATTCGCGCCCTTGAGGACGTTCATGGGCATAATTTAACGACGCGTGATACGCCGCCGTGGCAATGGCCGCGGCACCGCGACCCACTGCAATACGGGCCCCGTTCATCATCAAGAACATGTATCGTAAACCTTGGTGCGGCTCACCGACCAACCAACCCGTGCAATTTTCTTTATCACCAAAGAAGAGATGGGTGGTACAATAGCCTTTTTGACCCATTTTTTGAAAGTCGGCAACAGTGGTTACGTCATTAGATTCCAAAGAACCGTCGGATTTAGGTCTATTCTTAGGAACGACAAACAGCGAAATTCCTTTGGTTCCCGCAGGAGCACCTTTAATTCGAGCCAATACCAAGTGAACAATATTTTCGGCTCCTGTATAATCACCTCCGGAAATGAATATTTTTTGACCGTGAATTTTGTACGCATCGCCATCTGGGGTGGCCGTGGTAACAATATCAGAAAGCGAACTTCCCGCTTGGGGTTCTGTCAAACACATGGTACCTCCCCAATCCCCGGAAATCATTTTTGGAACATAGGTCTCATTCAAGTGTTGATTGGCAAAATGAATAATGAGTTCTGCCGCTCCTAGGGTAAGCCCCGCATATCCGGGCATGTGGTTATTTGCCGCCTCCTGAATAAAGGCTGAGGCGTTCACGGCCATTGAGGGCATTTGCAATCCACCAATTTCATAATCAAACGGTGCCCCAACGAAGCCCATTTCACCGGCCTGTTTCATGTATTTGTTGATCTGAGGGTGCACTATAATCTCCCCATCCTTGAAATGCGCCGGATGTTCGTCCATTTCCTTGAAAAAAGGAAACATTTCTTTGTCGGCGAAATCTTTTACCGAATCCACAAACATTTCGATGGCTTCTTCATCATACTCTGAAAATCGTTCTTGATCAAGTACTTCCTTAACATTTTGAACTTGGAAGAGTAAGAACTTCAAGGTCTCTATATCAACATATTCATTGGGCATAGCATCTAGATTTAATTTAGGTAGAAAATTAGCACTTATTCATGCCAATCTTGTTAAACCAGTATAATAAAAAAAGAGGTTCCTAGAGAAATTTGTAAAAAAGCCGGCTTCAAATTTAAAATCAATCAGCAATCACTATCTTTTTTTTCTAAAATCGCAACAAATGGCCGAACTGTTGAGCACTGTATTTCTTCCCCTTTCCCTTGCCATTATCATGTTTGGCATGGGTATGACCCTGATTCCTGCCGATTTTAAACGAATTATCATTTATCCTAAATCGGTCCTTTTGGGTCTTACCAACCAGCTGGTGCTGCTGCCCTTAATTGCATTTTTAATTACCCTGACTTTTAAATTGGAACCGCTTATGGCCATGGGTTTAATGGTTTTGGCCGTCTCCCCTGGTGGCCCTACCAGTAATTTGATCACGCACACCTGTAAGGGAAACATTGCACTCTCCGTTACCTTAACCGCGATTGCCAGTTTTATTACTATTTTGACCATTCCCCTGATTCTCTCTGAAACACTGGACTATTTTGGCAACACCACGGATCTCACCATTGAATTGCCCGTCATGGATACCATACTTCAAGTCATGGTCATCACCGTGATTCCCATTTCGATCGGAATGTTAATTAAGAAGTTCAAACCGAAATTCACCGAGCGAATGGAAAGGCCTATGAGAACTGCCTCTGCCCTACTTTTTATTCTTGTGCTCGCCGCAGTAATTGCGGCAAACTCCGAAACCATTCTTCGAGGTTTAAAAGAAGTGGGGCTGGTAACCTTACTACTCAACTTGGCGACCATGGGGCTTGGTTTTCTTTCATCAAAACTGTTCAAACTTGACTTTAAGAGCACCATTTCAATCACCATTGAAAGCGGTATACAAAATGGCACCTTGGCCTTTGTCATTGTTTCCACCATTCTCAAGAATACCGAAATGGGGATACCCATTGCTGCTTACTCCATTTGGATGTTTGTGACCGGGGGTATTTTGATGTGGGTGTTGGGAAGGCGAAAAGAAACCGATTGATTTCCAAACAATCAGGTCACTGAAATATTTGCGCTCAGCCGTTTTCGAAGTTTTGAAAGACCAACAGGGGTCATTCCCAAATAGCTCGCGATAAGATAATTGGGAACCCGTTGAAATAATTCGGGTCGTTTTTCCAAAAGCCTAAGGTAGCGTTCTTCGTTGCTACGAAGTGTCATTCGCTCCACCCTAGTAAATAGTTTCATAAAAGCTTCCTGCATCGACAGACGGCCAAAACGTTCCAATTGATGGGAGTTTTCAAAACTGGTTTCAGCCACTTTTTTGTTTACGGCAAATACGATAGTCTCCTCGAGTGCCTTAAGATAGCAGTTCGAAGTTTCTTCATTGACATAGGAGAGCAAATCGGTAAAAAAGACGTCCTCGGTGTAAAATTCCAACACTTTGATTTCACCCTCCTGCTCTTTATAGTAACAAACGCAGCCCTTTTCCAAATAATAGAACCTATTTTCCACTTTACCTGGAGTAAGTAAGGTTTCCCCTTTGGATAATTCTATTTGGTCATAGTGTACCAACTCCCCAGTCAATATTTCGTCATCAACTTGGGTATAACCAAGAATCTTATTTCGAAGATTAGCATGATTTTTCACTCACGGAGGCCTTATAATGTACTACTAAGATAACCAATTTAAAATAGGCTGATAACTCGATGACGTTGTATCCAAAAAAACGTCATATCCCTATCAGTTCCATTTAAATAATTGAATATCAAATATTTGTATTGTCTTTTATATCGTGTCATCAAATCATAATATTGTTAATTATTTGTTAATTCTTAGTACTTTGTTTTGCATAGTACCATCTTTTAGATATATATTTGCATCGTAAGCTAATAGGTAATCGTTAAATCATCAATCAAAAATGGCAACCGTAGTAACCAAACATGAAAGAAATCTATCGGCGATCATACACGCGTCAACCTTTTCAAAGTACTTTATCCCCTTTGGGAATTTTATTTTTCCATTGATACTTTGGACGGCCAATAAAAAGGAATATGAATTTGTGGATTATAATGGAAAACAGGCGTTGAACTTTCAAATAAGCATGTTGCTCTATTCGGTCATAGTGAGTCTTATCAGTATTCCCTTTTTTATAGGTTTTCTTCCAGATTTATTTGATGGCAGTTTTTGGGGTTTTGATCGCTTAAGTGATTTGAACAACCTTGACATTCACATCAGCAGTGACAATTTTAGGTTTGGAAGATGGTTTTGGCCAGCCGGTATAGCAGGTTTGTTACATGGAGCTTTGGTTGTCGTCAATGTGGTGTACACCATTTTGGCCACCATTAGAACCAATGAAGGACAACGTTTTCAATATCCTTTCACCATTAAATTCATCAAGTAATGAGGGAGTTGAAAAAAACATCTTTATTAATTTTTGGGATAATCACAATGGGATTACAAGCCCAGGAGTATACCGAAGATGAGCTGTTCATTGTATTGAAAAAGAAAGACAGTCTTTTGTTTGATGCAGCCTTCAACACCTGTGGTATCGCCGCACTAAATTCAATTTTCACCAATGATTTTGAATTTTATCACGACAGGGGAGGTATAACCGAAGGGCGAGAGGCATTTGTAGGTCGCATTGAAGAAGGATGCAAAAATAGAAGCGACAATGACCCTCAACCGGCAAAAAGAATTTTAGTTCCCAATAGTTTGGAGGTCTATCCAATGTTCAATAATGGAGTGCTCTATGGTGCCATTCAGCACGGGGTCCACACTTTTGAATTTTTAAATGAAAAAGGGGAATACCAAAAAGGGGACATTGCAAAATTCACCCATGTTTGGATACTGGATGAAGGGGAATGGAAAATTAGACGCGAATTAAGTTACGATCATCAATTACAACAATAATCAATCAAAATAAGGGAGTTTAATCATCAATAAAAAACGAACAAAAAAGCATCAATCAAAACAATCAAACACCAGTCCTTTACGAAATGGAAGGATCGATCAACGAGAGAAGTTTCCACTCCCTCCGCTCATCACGGAGGAGTGGGTGGAAACACAAAACGAACAGTTAATTAAATTAGAACCATGAAGTTATGAATATAGAAAACACAAAAGCGCAAATGCGAAAAGGGGTTCTGGAGTATTGCATTCTTTCCATTCTTAGGGAAAATGACAAATATGCATCAGAAATTCTGGGAGCCCTTAAAGACGCAAAGATGCTTGTCGTGGAGGGTACCATTTACCCTTTGCTTACACGGTTAAAGAATGCCGGATTGCTCAATTATCGTTGGGAAGAATCCACGTCAGGACCACCCAGAAAATACTATGCCCTCACGGAAACCGGTCAATTGTTTTTAAAGGAATTGAATGGCACTTGGGATGAACTTAGAAATGCAGTCAACTTGGTAACCAACAACAAATAGTCAACAAAAAATGAACAAGACAGTAAATATAAATTTAGCAAATACCTTCTTCCATATTGACGAGGAAGCGTACAATAAGCTAAGGCGCTATCTGGAAGCAATAAAACGTTCGTTTTCAGGTACGGCCGGTAGCGACGAAATCATTGCCGATATAGAAGCTCGAATAGCGGAGCTCTTTTCCGAAAAGATGGAGCATGAGCGGCAGGTCATCACCCAAAAGGAGGTGGATGCGGTCATCAACGTCATGGGCCAACCAGAAGATTATATGGTTGACGAAGATATCTTTGAAGATGAACCTAGGTCAAAATCGAAAACCACGAGTTCATCACGGGTTAAAAAATTATATCGGGATACGGAATCCAAATATATCGGTGGCGTATGTTCCGGACTTGAACATTACTTAGGTTTTGATGCCTTATGGATTCGTTTGATATTCATTCTTTTGGCCGTATTTACCGGTTTCGGCCTTATTGCCTATATCCTATTATGGATATTGGTACCGGAAGCTATAACCACCTCGCAAAAACTGGACATGCGGGGAGAGCCTATCAACATCAGCAATATAGAACGCAAAGTAAAAGAGGGGTTTGATGATGTTGCAGATAAGGTGAAAAACGTTGACTACGAACAAGTGGGCAACAAGGTCAAAAGCAGCTCCAAGACCTTTTTTGACACCATAGGGGATATTTTCATGTTCCTTTTCAAAGTATTCGGCAAGTTTATTGGTATCTTATTGATCATCATTGGTGCAGCCACCTTAATAGGACTATTTGTTGGTCTTGTCACGGTTGGCATCATAGACGTGGTGCACTTTCCGGGCGTAGACTTCTACGATATTGTCAACACTACCGGTGCACCGGTTTGGTTGGTATCCATATTATTATTCCTAGCCGTGGGCATTCCTTTCTTTTTTGTGCTGTACGTAGGATTGAAAATATTGGTCAACAACCTCAAGTCCATAGGTAACATCGCTAAATTCAGTTTATTGGGACTTTGGCTACTTTCCATTGGTGTACTGATTGCCTTAGGAGTGCGGCAAGCGGCGGCTCACGCCTTTACCGGTACCACAACCGTCAACGAACAGTTTGCCATGGAACAACCTACGGATACGATTCTGGTAAGCATGAAATCCGCGGAAAATATCGATTATGACAATCGATTTAATTTTGATGATTTGGCCATGGTCTATGATGAAAACGGAAGAGCCCTACTTTATTCAGAGGATGTTCGCTTCGATATCAAAAAATCTACGGACAGCATCATTCGGCTAAAAATTAAGAAGGATGCGGACGGGAGCTCTTTTGAAGAAGCCCGGGAACGTTCGTCAATGATTGACTACGGATATGCATTTTCCGGAAATGAACTCGTACTCAATGATTTTTTGACCAGTGATATTTCTGAAAAAATGCGTAACCAAGAGGTCAGAAATATCGTCTATATACCTGAGGGCGCAGTCTTAAAATTTGACGAATCGGCGAAGGGAAACATTGGCAGAAGCACAAAAAACAATAAGGATCTTTATAGAAACGATATAGTTGATTACCTATGGGTCATGGGCAGTGATGGAGAGTTAAAGTGCCAAAACTGCCCAGATGACTTTGATTGGAACGACGATGACAGTGGCAGAATCATTATCAATGAAGATGGCATCGACATCAACGTGGAAGATGGTAATGATTCCTTTAAAATGAAAATCGACGAAGACGGGGTTGAAATCAAGGCCCAAGACTAATTACAGTTCAGTCATAAAATTTGACAATTGGGAAAGCATTAGTAGATAAAACAAAACACAAACGCGAATTTTATTCAATCATTAAAAACAACAATCATGACTACACTAGCAAGAATGGCAATCGCGGCACTTTTAGCCCTCTTTACTTCTTCCTGTGCCTTTGACATCAATTTTGGTGAAGGTAAACGAGGTAATGGACAGGTGGTGGAAGAAAGCCGAAAAGTAACGGACGAATTTACTGAGGTACATGCATCAGAAGGCTTGGATGTTTTTGTGACCCAAGGGGACAATTTCAGCATTAACATCGAGGCAGATGAGAATATTATTGATCTTATTGGAACAGACGTCAGGGATGGTAGACTTAAGGTGCATGCCATCGAAAACATTGGCAGGGCAACCAAAAATGTTTATGTGACCCTTCCGGATGTAAGTTCTTTAAGTACTTCCAGTGGAGCCGATTTGATTGCCCAAAATACCATTTCAACGGATAAAATTGAACTGGATGCCAGTAGCGGTTCCGATTTGGAGGTTGAAGTGGATGCCCGAGAAGTTATCGCAGAAACCAGCAGCGGTGCGGACATTAAAGTTTCTGGTAGAACGGAAGTGCTTTATGCCGATGCGAGCAGCGGATCGGATATCAAAGCACGAGGATTGGTCGCCAAAAGATGTACGGCAGATGCCAGCAGTGGGGCAGACATTTCCGTAAATGTTTCAGAATCCCTAGTAGCCGATGCCAGTAGCGGTGCTGACATTTCCTATACCGGGGATGCCACCGTTCAAAAAAAGAAATCAGTTTCCGGAAGTGTGCATAAATACTAAAACAAACCGCCAACCATCAATAATTAAATCCCGGTTCACTCGGGATTTTTTTATTTGATAATTCTAACACAACAGCACTTATTCTTGATATTATCTTATTTTACACCATTGATTTTTAAATATTTCATATAAAATCAGTAACTTATTAGTGATTTTTTTATTCCACTAAAACCACTGAAAATGAAAAAAGTATTAGGACTCCTATTCTTGATGCTGATTTTGGTATCAGCAACTGAATTGACCTCCAACCCACCCGATGCTTTTCATTCCATTGAAGGAACCTGGGAATTGGTAAGCTTTCACCACTATGATGATGGTATCAATATCTCCAGTACAGAACCCAAGGCTGAGGGCTATCGGCAAGTCAAGATGTACTATAATGGAAAAGTGATGTGGTCCAGATACGTGCCCAATGAGCCCCACGGGCGCTTTGGCTATGGCAATTACTACATCACCGAGGATGAACTTCATGAGACCATTATTTTTGGAGACGACCAAATGATGAAGGCTCTGGATACTTTAACGGAGTTCGTTTTTGAGCTTGACCTCCAAAAGGATACCTACAGTCAAATTAGTTTGGATGAAGAAGGGAACCGTACCTTTTCAGAAAACTACAAACGCATTGATTAGCGATTAAATAACCAACTAAATACAAAAAACGCTGGGCCGTAACCCAGCGTTTTTTATTGTATCATCCATCCCAATACTTTAGGAGCTTACCGGAGCCGTAGTTTCAACGGTGGCCAAGTAACGTTCTGCATCCAAGGCGGCCATACAACCTGTCCCTGCGGCCGTTACCGCTTGACGATAAATTTTATCCTGTGCATCACCACTCGCAAATACCCCCGGTTTATTTGTTTTGGTCGAATCGGGCTCGGTGATGATATATCCTGTTTCATCCATATCCAACTGGCCTTTGAATATATCGGTATTGGGTTTATGACCAATGGCAATAAAAAGTCCCGTAATCGCTATTTCCTCTTTCTCCCCGGTCTGGTTGTTGACCATTCGTAACCCTTCAACCACCTGGTCGCCCAATACTTCATCAATCTCGGTATTGTACCTAATGTCAATGTTTTCTAGGCTATTTACCCGATGCTGCATCGCTTTTGATGCCCGCATATGGTCCTTACGGATGAGCATGGTCACCTTTTTGCATATGTTGGCCAAGTACGAAGCCTCCTCGGCAGCGGTATCTCCTCCCCCAACAATGCCCACTTCCTGACCTTTGTAGAAGAAACCATCACAAACCGCACAGGCAGAAACTCCTCCTCCACGAAGACGTTGCTCACTGGGCAGCCCTAAATATTTAGCCGACGCACCTGTAGAAATTATAATGGTCTCCGCTTCCAGTTGCTGGCTATCATCAACGGTAACCTTATGCATACCGCCGACCTCATCACTTAATTCCACTGCAGTGACCATTCCAATTCTAACATCCGTACCAAAGCGCTCCGCCTGTTGTTGTAGCTGTACCATCATGGTGGGTCCGTCAACCCCATCAGGATAACCTGGAAAGTTATCTACTTCGGTTGTAGTGGTCAATTGACCCCCAGGCTCCATACCTGTGTATACAACAGGTTTTAAATCGGCCCGAGCGGCATAAATGGCCGCGGTATACCCTGCAGGTCCAGAACCTATTATTAGTGTTTTTATTCGTTCCATTTGTTCAGACATAATTCTTATCCTCTTACATTGTGTTCTAGGACAAAAGTAGGTTTTTTGACCAAAAACTTACAGCAAGTTATGATGGCTTATCAACAATAAAGCCGAGCAGTTTGCTCGGCTTTATCTTGTCGGGATGACTGGATTCGAACCAGCGACCACGCGCACCCCATGCGCGTACGCTACCAGACTGCGCCACATCCCGAAATTGGTTTGCAAAAATAGAAATAATGCTGGAATAAAAAACGATAAACCGAAAAGCTTAATTGCCCATTAAAAACTCCCTAATATCCATATACATCGCCTCACGAGCCTCTGCGGAATCATTTTGTGGATTAAACAAAAAATAACTCAAGGTCTGTTTCTTGCAAAACTCCTCCAAACTCTTTCCCTCCCACATTTGATAGCTTAACAGTAACACGTTGTAGTCTATCTGATAGGGCTTTAGGGATTGATCCGAGCTATTTAAATACAGATTAAGCCTTATTAAAGAAGAAGCGTCAAGTTCATTCTTGTCATTAAATAAAAAAGAATCCATGGAGTGGTCAGAATTGTCTTGCATTGTACTTGAGGATTGAAAGAAGGATATGTAGTGGTTCCATTTGAGATAACAAATTAACGTAACACCAACGACATTTGATTTAAACATTTATCCAATCACCTTAATATGCTGTTGAAATGCCATTCAAGCAAGGTGAATTGAAAAACTCAACTTATAAAGTTAATTGGAAAAATTTAAAATACTGCTCGTAAAACTAACGATATAGGGTAAAATGTCCTACAAATTGTTGTTTTTCATTGTCATTGGCGTTGACTACATACCAATAATCCCCTGTAGGTAATGGACTACCTTCATAATTACCATCCCATTTCCTGACTTGATCCAATCTTGCAACTACCCGTCCATAGCGATCATAAATAATGACATCGATATTGGGGAAGAATTCCCGATTCCGTGGAAACCATTCATCATTCAAGCCATCCCCATCCGGGGTAAAGAAATTTGGAAAGTCTGGCATGCCCTCAAAATTGAATGGGAATACGACCTCAACAAAGCAGCCCTGCGCATCAACCACCCTTACGATTATTGTGGCATCAAATATAATATTGAAGACATTGTCGCTTCCTTGGGATTCTCCTTGAAAGAAATACTCATAGTCCCCAAAACCACCGGTAGCTGTGGCCGTTACTTCATCAGGCCCGGTTTTTAACACTTCTACATTCAACGGTTCGTAATGATCAATAGTAAATTCAACAAAAGTGGTACAACCGTTAGGATGATATAGGTACGCCGTGTGATCTCCTGAGGGTAAATCGGCCCATTGTCGTTGTTCTGTGGCGATAGTGATATCATCAACGTCCAACGAAACCAAGACATCAGAAAGTGAGGAGGAGTTCATTGGAACGATAGATGTAGTACTGTTGGGGAAGATTCCCTCACAACCGTATTCAACGATAGCTTCGGCATTGATATCCACACCTATTTCAATGGGAACCACTATAGTATTCATGCATCCATTGGCATCCCGAACAAAGAACACATAGCTTTCGCCACCCATCAAATTATCAAAGAATAAGTTGTCATTTCTAACAAAATCGATATCATCCGAAGAATTGATGGCCACTTCATAGTAATTGGTACCCATGGTATCTACAAAAGGGGTCCCACCTGTTACCGCAAGCTGTGCGGTACCATCCGCGAAACCAAGACAAATCTCCGGTGTTTCGACGGACGATATTTGAATGGGCTGAGGCTCAAAAACCCGTACAACAGCGGTTTCTGAACATCCTTCGGAATCCTGAATGAGAATAGTGTAGTCCTGGCCGTTGGCAGCTCCTGCCAAATCTTCGAAGGTGTAAATTCCTGGAGTGGCTGGATCATTGAAAAACTCATTGAAATTTGGGCCAATGGCAAATTGTACCAAGCCAACTCCCCCACCTGTTACCTCAATGGTAATGGTACCGTCTTCTTCCCCACTGCAACTTACGGGAGTGCCAATAGCATTATAAATGATAGGTTCAGGTCTTGATACCACATAAGGTCCTTCAATATCCTGACAACTTACCCCACTGGTTACCGCAATATAATAGTCGGTAGCATCATCCAATCCTTCAAACGTACCAAAGTTGTTAGAAGCAACCATAGTTGCGGTTGGAGCAGGATTGAAAGCATCAACCGGATCCCCCAAATAAAGCGTGTAGGTATTGGAACCTACACCTCCCGAGGAAAAGGATTCAATACGTCCGTCTATTTCATTGGCACAAGAGATATCATCCGGTTGATTTACAACCAAATCAATATTTTGGGCATCCACCAAGGTCAATCCGTTGGAATTTATTGTCCCACAGGTATTAGTAGCGTTGATTTTCCTCACCTCATACTGGTAAAACCCTTGTACCCCGTCAATAATGACCTCTGTGGCAGGATTACCAAATCCATCTTCCATTCGAATGAAGGGATCGGTGGGATTGCCCCCAGCGGTATCCGCCAATCGATATTCATACTCAAAACCAACTTCTGGGTTTTCAATTTGCAGTCGCATTTGACCCATTCCTCCACAACCGGGGGCCTGAACTTGAACCAAATCCGGGATTATTGGTGGTGGCGGATCTACATAATAAGGAACCGTAACGCCAACACAACCATAACTGGAAGAAACCTCAATGGCGTACCATCCTTGGCTAATAAAACCACCTGATGCGCCTGTAAAGGTGGGTGTATCTTGAAGACCACTTCTGGAAAGCTCATCCGCAATATTATTGCTTCCCAAGTAAATGAGCTGATAGATGTATCCTGCTCCGGGTACTCCTCCGGTTGCACCGGCTACGGCAGTAGATGCATCGCCCGTTGAGGGATCATAGGCCTCCAAAACGGCATTGTTTCCATCCGGACAAACTAGGGCTTGGGGTTCTCGAATACCTGCAAGAATGGGATCAATAGCATTTAAGGTAATGTCAAAACTCGTCAAACATCCTTCCACATCCCTAAATTCAACCTGATAGTCCCCGCTGTTCAAATTTTCAAATCGGTTCGTATTGCTCCACGTCTGGACTTCGGTCTCATAATTTCCGTCATTATCGCCATCAAACACCAATCTATATTCATACGGTGCGTAATCCCATCCTCCATTTAAGTTGGCCTCGATGACCCCACTATCATCATTACAACTTACGTTACCTATTTCAATAGCAGTGGGTACCAATGGCCCGTTCGGGGAACGGACTGTGGTTACATTACTAACGCCCGGGCATTGGGGATCGGCAGCAGTAGTTATGGCCACTTCATAGTTTCCACCTATCAATCCAGTAATACGGGCGGCATCCCCATTCACGTCTGGGAAATTGGCGGTATCAAAGGTTCCAGTAGCCTGTGCGGGAAGAACACGATTTCCATTGACATCGAGCAAAAAGGCTTCATAATTGTAAACCCCGCTATAATCGGTAACCTCAATAAAAACACTTCCGTTGGTGTCCCCGTAACATAATACGGGACTGGCCTCGGTAACTGTTATATAAGGGTATAGGGGTGGGTCTACGGTGTACCTTGGCAATGGATAACTACAACCACTAGGGCTATCATCCTGAACCTCAAATAAGTAATCCCCTTCCACTGGTAGTTCAATCACTGCAGTACCACCGCCGGTTACCGAAACATTGGCCACTGTGTTACCCGAGGGCGCCGAAGTGATCACTGTAAAATCGGAAGTTCCGACAACAGAAATCTCGACGCGCTCAGGATTTGCACAGGTCAAGTCATTCAAGGTGGTAAGACTTGGTAATACGTCCGTTGGGGCGAACACCGTAATGGTCACGCTGTCCTCACATCCGTTGGCATCTATGGCATAAATGGTAATCGTTTGGTCCGTTCCATTATCCACAATATCAAAACTAGGGCTGCTTTGATAGCTATCGCTTGGGTCAATACGATACCCATATGGGGCTCCATTACCAACATTTGCTCCCACAATAGTTGCCGTAATGGTCGCGGTACTAAAGCGATTCGTACCATTTTCACAGACCAGTGTTTCATCAGTAGCAGTGATTTCAAATACCGGAGGTTCATTAATGGCTACGGTTTGATCATCAATACAACCTCTATCGGTCTCCACCTCCACGCGATAGGTATCTGGTGAAAGTCCAGGGAAAGAACCTGAAATATTACTGCTAATTTGATTATTGCCGGAGTCATATAAACGGTACTCCAAAATACCGTCGATATCGGAACCGGTATTTAGCACCACACTGATACTTCCATCGTCAAGTCCATTACAGCTTACATCACTCTCACCCATATCCGCAATGACCGGCGGGGTAGCGGCATCCAACGTGATGCCATCAACGGTGAAGTCGCAGAATACACTTCCATCATTGGCAATGTCATCCCTAATGAACACTTCATAATCCCCAGGACCGATTCCGGTAAAAACGCCGCTGGTCGCACCTGTTGTATTACCAGTGGGTGTTCCCGCTCCATCACGCAACTCAAAGGTAAAGTTGCCACTACCTCCATTGGGGGTCACCGTAATCACACCATCGGTATTGTTACAGCTTGGTTCCGTGGAGAAATCCGCTGATGCGGAAAGAATCTGGAATACCTCGGCAGTAGTTTGGATATCACATCCATTGGCATCAATAACATACACATCATATATGCCTATACTCGGTACACTAAATGTAGCGGTAGTAGGATTGATTCCATCGTATGCCGGAACCAAGGTTTGACCGCCCAAAGTAAATGTAGGGTTGTCCACATTGGGGGGCATGGTCACATCGATTTGGAAACTGGCAGGAGGCGTACCCGTAATACACTGATTGTTTACCACAATGGTAGGTATAGGCAAATCAGGATCTAATTGAACTACTGTTGCTGAAGTTTGAAATTCACAACCTCGAGCATCACGTACCCAAATGTCATAGGCGGTTCCTGGTGCCAGGGAACCAGGCAAAGCCACGGTGGTCTCTACACCATAGTCGCCAGCTCCAGGCGGAGTTCCCGCGGGCACCACGGCATATTCATAGGGAGAATCATTGGGCAATACGCCGGGAGCATAGGGTGTTCCCCCGCTGCCCCTAAAGGTCAACTGACCCAATTCGTTACAATTGGCATTTTGATTGTCAATAATATCAACTCGGGGATAATCCAATATGGCATTACCGGTATCGCCGTCCGAGCATTCCGTACCCCCGGCACCGTCGTCAACTACCGTTATGGCATATGCTCCTTCTGGAACATCCAAGGTACCTGTAGTGCTAGTGGATGTGGCATCCGTAAATACGATTGCCCCCGTATCCAAGTTTTGGATTTCAACAAAAAATGTAGCTCCCGTAGTACCGGTAATTGTCCAGTCCAAAGTGACCAAATCACCTAAACAGGTGGCTCCCCCAACATTTAGATCAACATCTACCGTTGATGGCCCGTCCGGAACGGTAATGAGTTCTTGATACGTACAGTTTGTGGCATAATCAATGACTTCCACCGTAAATGATTGACCAAATTGGATGTTGGCAAAACAGTGCGATCGGTTTGGCGTTGGTGGTGTACCTCCCAAATCTGTGAACGATGGATCTTCAATTCTCCGAATTCCAAAAGGCCCGGTACCACCGACAATATCGACGCAATAAGTAAACCCGGCATCATCACAAATGAGAGGTAGTGTCGTAGTTGGTACAATATCAACCGTAGTGGAGGTTATACTGACCTGATCTTGGTCGATACATCCTCTGGAATCCAATGTAATTACATTGTAATTCCCTTCGGCCAAACCATTGATAGTCAATGGTAGATCGGCCAAAGCAACATCTTCTTGCCTAAAAAATTCATTTCCAAAAATATCTTCAACGATGATGATAAAATTAGGTCGACCATCCGCAATTGAATTAATGGTAATCCCGCCCGAAACAACACCAGCAAGACAAACTGCGGGATCTGGTGAAACACTTGCATCCGGCGGATTTGTTGGGTCGGCAGCTACAGTTATCTGTAGCACGCCCGTGGTACAGTTTCTAGCATCTTTGACAATGTACTCGTAATCCCCTGAGGGCAGACCGGAATAAATGGTCTGCGAACCGTAGGTGAATCCAAGTGGCTGAGCCGCATCAAATGGGCTATCGACCAAACCAGTTCCCAGGGGTGCAAAAATGACTTCAAATGCTGGGGTACCGGAAGATACATCTGGAATGATTTCCACATACCCACTGTTGGGGTCACCACAACTTGGGCCAACGGCATCCGCAGTTGCCGAAATCGGTACAGGAGGGGTAAAGGTCAAGGGAGGTGACGTATTGGTACATCCATTATTATCAGTGACCTCAACGGTATAATCTCCATCACTACCCAGAGGAACGGTATAATTAAATGGGTTTGAGGGCAGTGGCAGACCTATATGGCCTGTGACCGGTATTCCGTCAAGATAAATAGTATATGAGGTAGTCGCCAGGGTTGAAATATCACCTCCATTAACGGTGATTTCCATTGCTCCATTACCTCCGCACGGAATTTCAGTTACCAAATCCAAGTCTATTTGAACTTGGGGAGGGATAATTACTTGGAGTTGGTCGGTACAGTTATTTCCATCGACCACTTCAACGGTGTACGTTCCAGGTACTAGGCCATTGAACGTTGGGCTTCCTTGCAGGGCACCTCCGTTGATACGGTATTGATGGGTTCCCACGGCAGCTGTTCCCGCTGTTGAACTCACCGCTATAGAGGCATCATCACCTGGACCGAAACAATAATCCACAGCTCCAAGAGCAATGGTAGGTGGATTAACAGCACTCAAGCTAAAAGTTGTTGAGGCCGTACATCCTTCTGCGTCCGTTACCGTAAGGGTATACGTGCCCTCTGCGGTAAGATTACCAAAAGTACGACCGCTTTTAGGCCCCTGAGTAATTCCTGGAGGTGTGGGCCATTCCAATTCATAGCGATACGCTCCAAAGCCACCGGATGCATTAGCCCTTACCCGACCAATATTGTTATTGGCACAACTCATGTCCGTTACATCCGGAGTCAAGGTAAGTGGTGTAGTAGGTTCTTCAACGGTAACACTTGCCGTATCGGTACAGCCCGTATCATCATCGGTAACCGTAATGGTGTAGGTGTTGGCACCTAAATTGGTGATGGGCACCTGTAAATTGGTTTCCCCAGTGCCACTAAAACCACCGGGAGTGACTGTATAAGAATACGTATTCGTAAAACCATCCACTAAAAATGTAGCATTTCCATCAGTAGCACCAGTACAAACCCTTAAATCGCCCCCAGATCCCACTCGTGCACGAATGGAGCTAATGACCGCTGGAGTAAAACTTTCTTCATAGATACAGTTATTGGCATCAGTAATTCTAAAAACATGGTTAACATTGTTTGTTAACCCAGTGAAAATACCGGTTGCATTGCTAGCTGTTATCGGACTAATGATTTCATACAACGTAATAGGATTATTCGCAGTTGGCGTCAATTGTACATCTGAAGTGTTCGCCGCGCAGTTGGTATTACTCTGAACAAAATCGATATCGGTAGGGGGATCAACGTTTGCGATGGTAATCGCGGTGAAATCCCTTCGACATCCTGAAGCATTCCTTACTGCGGGGGTATAGGTACCCGCAGGTAGATTATTAAACGTCTGTTGTGTAAAAAAGTCAGTCCCGTTAATACTGAATTCATAAGGTCCCCCACCAGCACCGGAATAAGTACCAGGAAAGGTTATGGATCCGTCATTCACTCCTCCAGCCCCATCGCAAGTCAGATCTACCCATATAGGGTCCGCACCATTGATGGCACCGGTTTCAGTGACGGTAATGGAATCTGGCAAGGTGATAAAACAGCTAAAACCACCTTGCTCATAGCGCACTTGGATAGCGTTATAGGTGCCGGCCGGAACGGAAAGTAAGGGGTCTGTGCTCCAAGGATCCGCTGGGGTAGGCCTGAAGGAAAGGTTATATCCCTTAGCATCAACCACAGTAATATCCAATCGAGCTCCACCGTTGGTACAGGTCCCATCAATTCCAGTAACCGTAACATCTGGTGGGGTCAATTCCTGTACGTTGGCAGATGCCGTTATAAGACAACCATTGGCATCTGTGATGGTAAAATCATACGTACCTGCAGTGCTTACGTTATATACGGTTTGGGTGGTATATGACCCCCCTGAATTGCCCCCATCACTAACGGTAAAGGTATAGGGGGCCGTACCTCCGGAAGTCCTTACGATGATGTCTACTGTTGAAGAGCCACATCCCGGTTCCGAACTCAGACTTTCATTTACCTCAGTAGAAGCGGATAAAGGAACTATTCCATCTCCTATGGTTATTGGATTTCCATTAATATCAAGACTTTGCTGGGGAGGTGGAATTCCATTGGCAATATCCCCAGTACATTGTTGGGTTTCCACTTGGACACTGTAGGTACCAAACCCCACCGCACTAAAGGTGTATGGATTTGTGGTGATAAAAGTGGTAAATTCAATGGGGATGCCCACTTCGTCCAAAAGCGTATATCTAAATGGTCCGGGAACATCATTTACGGTGACTTGAATACTTCCCGTATCCCCAAAACACTGAGCATCCGTGAACTCAACATCAATGCCTATGTCCAGCTGTTCAATGACTATAGGTTCATAGGGGTATTCACAGGTGTTTGGTGTATTCTGAAGTCTTGCGGTCACAACATACGTGCCAGGAGCCAACCCATCAAAAATTGGAGATGCTTGCCAATTTAGACCACCATCAATACTAAACTCATAAGCACTTGAAAGATTAGTAATCTGAATACGACCATCGACCCCACAGATATAGTCTCGCTTAACAAACGTTTGGGTAATTGTACTTTTTTTAACCTTGAAGAAGTATTGTTGTCCGTCTGCCACAACTCGAAACTCAGCTCCCGAACCTGCGGGAATGCTACTGGCATCAAGGTTGAAAGTAGCTGTTGAACTTACTATATTGCTTGGGTCGTTCCAGCAACTGGTAGTGGCCTCAGGGCAGTCTTGGTTCGTATCAAAGGAACAATCAGCATCTATTATCCGCCATTCCACATTGCTGTAACTACCTGCCAAAGTGATGGTTCTATCATCAGAATCACCACATAAATTGAATCGTGCAATGGTAAATCCATTATTGGTGCATGACACCTCTTCATCCGCTCCCTGAATAATGGTGGTAAACATGGGTTGCATGGCAACTGACGTAAGATTGACCTTCTTAGTATCCAGTGAAACAGAAGAAGAATTTTCTGAATCGGAAGCTTTATTTTTGGATATACCAAAATCCGCAATGATTTTTTTAAAATCATTGTTTAACACTGCCGACGAAACTATTGCTGATGTGAACACCAATAGCAGGAAATAGAGCAGTCGCCTTGTATTGCTCTTAGGCATAGGTTAAGTCTGGTTTTTAAGGAATACTGGGATTTGGGAGCCTAATATTCCTAATAGTAATTATCTAATCGTATAAAATGCTTATTATCTTTATGCCGGTCGAACGGAAATAAACCGCAATTCGACCTGCATTTCACTCCATTTAACGATAAAATTATGAAAAAGTGTATGATCTACCCCTATTTTTTCGTTGTACTGCTCTCTCAAGCATGTGCCCAAACTGTAGATCAAAGCATAAAAACTCCGGAAAAGGACCCTATTAGCACAGAATTGATCGTTCCAGATTTGAAAATCCCTTGGGGATTTGATTTTCTTCCTGATGGTTCCCTTTTAATCACTGAGAAATCCGGAAAGCTCATTCACTTTAAAGACGGGAAAAAGATAGAAATCAAAGGCCTGCCAGAGATTAAGGTACTGGGTCAGGGAGGCTTAATGGAAGTCAAGCTGCATCCTAATTTTGAGCGCAATCAATGGATATACCTCTCCTATTCCTCCCCTGAAGGAGAAGGTAGGGGTGCAAATACCGCTATTATGCGCGCCAAATTGGAGGGAAATCAACTGTCCAACCAAAAAGTATTGTATAAAGCCAGTCCCAATACCAGTAAACCTTACCATTTTGGATCTCGAATTGAATTTGATGACCAAGGTCACCTCTATTTCTCAGTTGGAGATCGGGGGAGTAGGGATGAAAATCCACAGAATGTTACACGGGACGGTGGAAAAATTTATAGAATACTTGATGATGGAAGCATTCCGAAGGATAACCCTTTTATAAATCAAAAAGGTGCGAAAACTGCAATTTTCAGCTATGGCCACAGAAACCCCCAAGGTATGGCAAAACATCCAACAACGGGGGAAATATGGGTACATGAACACGGTCCCAGGGGTGGTGATGAACTCAACATTGTTAAAAAAGGGAAGAACTATGGATGGCCAGTAATTACTTACGGTATCAATTATAGTGGAACAAAAATTACCGATGAAACCTCACGGCCCAATATGGAGCAACCTGTCTATTATTGGGTACCTTCCATCGCCCCTTCAGGGCTTGAAATTGTAAGTTCGAACAACTATCCTGACTGGAAGGGAAATGTGTTGGCTGGTTCCTTGGCCTTTCAATATCTTGAGCGCTTGGTTTTGGAAAATAACAAAGTGACCTATCGCGAAAAGTTATTGGATGGGATGGGACGGGTCCGAAGTGTCAACCAAGGCCCAGATGGCTATATTTATGTAGGTATTGAGGGAAAGGGGATTTTTAAATTGACCCCCAAATAGATGAGGATCTTTCATTCATAACGGCGTAATTCTTAGTTCTATTTTGTCCTTATAAGTTCAAGATACTTTACCAATTCTTTTTTTGCTTCTGGAAAAAGAAGAAACAAGCCTATGATATTGGGGAATACCAATGCCAAAATCATGGCATCGGAGAATTTGATTACGGCGTCAAGGGTAATGGCAGCTCCTAAAACCGTAAATACCAAAAACAGTATTTTGTAAACCAAGTCTGAAAATTTTGAGCGCCCGAAAAGGTATTTCCAAGATTGCAATCCGTAGTAGGACCAAGAAATAATGGTAGAGAATGCAAAAAGTACAACAGCAACAACAAGAACGTAGGAAAATCCTGGGAGGCTATTTTCAAAAGCCAATGAAGTTAGATTTACGCCCCCTACCCTAGCACCATCTGCCATTAAAACTTGTTGGTTGACAACATCACCATAAACAAATCCCCCGTCTACATTAAAAATGATGATGACCAATGCTGTAATGGTACAAATAACTACAGTATCGATAAAAGGCTCCAATAAACCAACCAAACCTTCAGAGGCGGCATAATTGGTCTTTACAGCGGAATGGGCAATGGCTGCAGACCCTGCCCCGGCCTCATTGGAAAACGCCGCCCTTCGAAAACCTTGTATCATCACTGATACAAAACCTCCGGTAATGGTAGCCCGTGGGGTAAAAGCCTCAGTAAAGATGAGGTTCAGGGCCGTACCGATTTTATCCAAGTTCATAAAAAGGACAAAGAGGGCAGATAGTACATAAAGTGCCGCCATAAAGGGCACTATTTTTTCGGTCACTTTTGCAATTCTTTTGATACCGCCAATAATGACGATTCCCACCAAAATAGCAAAAATGACGCCTATGACGCTTCCTGAACTTTCACTTTCAATATGAAACCTAGAAATTATTTGCGCAGCAGCTTGATTGGTCTGAAAGGCATTGCCACCGCCAAGGGAAGCCCCAACGCAAAGCACTGCAAATAGGGCCGCCAGAATTTTTCCAATCATAGTATGTCCCTTTTCTTTGAGTCCCTTCGATAGATAGTACATGGGGCCACCATATACATTCCCGGCTTGATCAATATCACGAAATTTTACTCCCAATGTACATTCCACAAATTTCGTGGACATGCCCAATAGCCCTGCAATGATCATCCAGAACGTAGCCCCAGGCCCTCCAATTGAGATGGCCACGGCAACCATCGCAATATTTCCGAGGCCAACAGTCCCCGATACTGCTGTAGTCAATGCCTGGAAGTGATTGACTTCCCCTAAATTTTCCATTTCAATATGATGATTTCCTGAGGGGTCTTTTGCTTTTTCCAAATCATCAAACTTGCCCCTCACTACATTAATGGCTAGGGGAAAACATCTAATGTTGACAAATCCGAAGTAGATGGTAAAAAACAGGGCTCCCGAAAGGAGTAGGAGAAGTACAACAGGTATACCAACACCTAGAATACTTATCTGTGAGAATATTAGATTTTCCCACCATATCGCAAAGGGCATGAATGCATCGTTGATTCTTTCGTCCAATCCTTTTGCAGAATTTTGCTGCAATTGAATTTTTAAGAACTGTATTCCTTGTAGTGCCATTTATGAAATATTGAAGTTGGCACCAAATTGAGGGTATCGTACTTATTAGCGCGAAATTGTCAGAAAAAATATAGAATTGTCAGTAATGGGGATTCTGACAATCCACACCTTATAAAGGGCTATAGTTTGATATTGTTTGCAGGTATACGCAGTCCAATCTTGCGTTCCCTCTTTTTTGAAAGTTCAAAAAGGGTGTCCTTTAACGGATGCAAATGCTGGGCCTTGGTCCAATTACCCCTGCCATATAACCCATCCAGTAGGGAAAGTAGCAACCTTTTTATTTCGTTATAATCGCCAATGTCGTAGGTCTTCTTTTTATCAGGATAATTTTTAGGTCGTATTTCCAACCAATGCTCATCGCCGGATTTTTTTAATGCAGCAAAGCGATGGAACAATTCATACTGCGTAACCGTCAATGGAATCTTTCGATTGCCGCTTCCCAGAAAACCTCCAAAAGACACAAAACGTTCCACCTTATCCCCTTTTCGGATGATCTCAAAAGCCAGCGAAATTTGACTGGCAGGGGGAATCGTGTTTTCAGATAATTCCTTGACCCAACTTAAGGCCAGGGCAAAGAATATCATGATCAAACATGTTTTAAAAATTGCCGAAAAGAGGGTGAGGTTGATTGCAGAACCCGAAAGTTTATAAAATTGGGCCATCAACGTAATTCCCACACACAACAGGGATAAATAGGCCAATGAGGTCAGCCTTCTTTTTGAAAAAGAATGCCACAATACCATGCCCAAAAAAATCAAAGTCAACACGGCATAGTAAACATCCAATTCATTGATAATCCCTTCACGGCCCAATACTACCTTGTTAATCGTAGGAAGCAACGAAAAAATGAAAGGGAGACCAACAATCCAGAGCCAGTATTTTGAGGTAATCAATTGTTCCAGGAATTTGGGCAAATACCTAAACCAAGGCAGGGCCAAAAGGATGAAGAGGCTGTTGAATAAAGACAGTACACTCCGTAGGCCATCCAAATAAACGCTATTGAACCCTGGGTTTTTGGCAAAATACACCTCAACCAGTCCTGAGATACTCCAGCAGAAAATGGATAGGGCCAGCCATACCTGCCCAAAATCGTTTTGCCTTTTACCAATATGCCACCAAATGGACAATAATGCAATAAAGGCGAATAAACAGGTTACAAACTGCCACCACCCATAAAACAGAAATGTCTCTGAGGTACTGAATAAGTGGTATGTTGCGGCAATGAACACTAAAATGACACGATGCCCAAATATAAAGAATCCGACGTTCCTTTAGCCGCTCAACATCGCTAAGGTCTTTTGTGCCTTCTTTGAAACAGCGTTCCGCCTATCTTTACCCAATCTTTGTAAATGAGGCAAAAGCCATGACTTGAGCTCGTGATCTTTTTTAGCCCATCTCCCTAGGGTTTCGGTGGTTTGACATAGCACAATCCAATCATTGTGCGTGGACAGGTTGTTCTTCAATATCTCCAACGCCTGTGCTTTTTGAGTTGGTGTCAAATCTCTTTCCAATTGAAGAAAAAGTTGGGATAAGGTCCACTGCGTTGAAGCTTGATCAATCTTTGAAATCTCATCTAAAAACCGATCGACGAAGGGCAACAAGAGCACCTTTTCGGTCTTGCAAATGCGCTTCATTGCATTAGAAACCCTCAACCTAACCACTTCATCATCAGAAAAATAACAGTTAAAAAGCTCCACAAAAAGTTCATGATTGGCCAAAACGTCTTCCACCACCTCAATGGTATTGCCCAAAGAATTGGGGTGACCGCCTGTCAACCTTTTTTCAAAATCACCCATACATCAACTTAGAAATTTTTGGAACTCATCCTAGATTCCAGAAGCACCAAACCCATAATTAAAATCAATTCTCCTATAAAGTAAACCCTTCCCAGCAATGTCACTTCTAACCAAAAGAAAATTAACAAACTAGTTGTAAGTATGCAATATAAAAAGTTCGCTATTGCAATCCCCCTCATATAGTATTTCAAATTGACTGGAAGCTTTAGGTAGCAGCTAATGGAGCAAAAAAAGAAGAGCAATGCCACAATTGCCAAAACCCAAAGGATATGTTTTGGCATTCCAATGAATTCTTTAAAATAAGGCAGTATGAGGCCCAGCAAGATAGCAGAAGTCAAAGCACCCAAAGCATCAATTAAAAAGAGTCCCCTAGGTGATAATCCATGCATAGGCCAAACTCGGAAAAATCAGGATTTTAATTGAACAATCGCTTCCCGCACTGAACCATAGGTTTTTAAGGCTTTCTCCGCCTCTTGATATTCAAGACCTAAAGCCTCAACCAAATATCGGGTTCCCCGATCCACCAATTTGTTGTTGCTTAATTGCATATCCACCATTTTGTTCCCTTTGACCCGACCGATTTTAATCATCAAAGTTGTGGAAATCATGTTCAGCACCAGTTTTTGACTTGTGCCACTTTTCATCCGGGTACTTCCCGTAACAAATTCAGGCCCCACTTCCATTGCAATAGGAATATCAGCACTTTGAGCCAATGGGGAGCCAGGGTTATTGGTAATGCCCGCAGTCAAAAGACCTTTTTTTCTTGCGTCCGCGATTCCCCCTAAAACGTAAGGTGTAGTCCCCGAAGCGGCAATTCCTACCACCACATCATTCTGGTTGATGTGATATTCCTCCAGGTCTTTCCAAGCTTGAACCGTATTATCTTCGGCAAACTCAACGGCCTTTCTGATGGCGCCGTCGCCGCCAGCAATAAGACCAATGACCCTATCATGGGGCATTCCAAAAGTTGGGGGGATCTCTGAAGCGTCCAGTATTCCCAAACGTCCACTTGTCCCTGCCCCTATATAGAACAAACGTCCACCTTGTGCAAACCGAATGACCAAAGCATCGACCAATTCTTCTATTTGAGGAATCACCTTTTCAACAGCCTTTGCCACCTTTTGATCTTCTTCATTGATTCCCTTGAGCAAGGTCAGTGTGGATTGTTTTTCCAAATCATGGTGAAGGGAAGACTGTTCGGTTATTTTTTTGAATGCGTTCATTACAGCAGTTTAATATCTTGGTCTTTAAATGCATTGAGCAATTGATGATCGGGTTCCAATTCGGTAATCAGTGTATCAATCTCATTGATGTCACAGGTTTTATAGCGATGCTGTGAATGCAATTTTTCAGAGATACTGAGCAAAATCGACTTTTTAGAAGCTTTAATGACCGCCTTTTTAGTCTGGACAATATCCCAATCAAATTCTGTTAGGCCAAAATGGGCATCCACGTAGCCCGTACCGATAAATCCGTAATCCACCTTAATTTCGGATAAATTATGTATGGTATTGGGCCCTATGGAAATCTGCGAATCCTTTGAGAGCACCCCCCCTATGAATATGGTTTCCACATTAGGTTTGTTCAGTAGTTCCATAGCAACGGGCAGGCTTAGGGTAAAACAGGTGATATTTCGCTCTGGCGGAATTAGACGGGCCAACTCCAAACAAGTGGTACCTCCGTCAATTAATATCACATTATTATCTCCGATGAGACCCAGTGCTTTTTCCGCTATTGTCGTTTTCTGGGCAAGTGCATAAACGTTATTTCGCGCAGGGCTATAATTGGCAAATCCGAGTGATACCGCCCCTCCATGGACCTTTCTTAACTTGTTATCGGCATCCAGTTCCTTAACATCCCGTCGTATGGTATCAATGGAAACATCCAACTTTTCGGCAATATCGGTGAGAAGTACTCGATTGTGCAGCTCAACCTCATTCAAAATAGTACGTTGTCGTTCCTCTTTCAACATATTTAAAACCTCTGAGGCAAAGATAACCATTTCATCTTGTTGCCGTTTTATTCGCTATAAAGTTATCAAATTGTTATTAATTGCAAAAAACAGCAAATAAAAAAGCAAAAAACAGCAAATAATTGTATCTTTGCTGTGTATAACAGCATTTTGCCATTTTAAAACTCAATTTAGTCCAATGGAGACCGCAACCGTAGCAAAAAGAAGTTTCGATATCTCGTACAAACCTGTGGGGCAATTCGAAGAAACGCGATTTGAAAAAATCCACAATGTTATTTTTAACAGTTCAAGTCAGGCATCTATTGTCGTAGCCCAAGAAATTGCCGCATTAATTCGAAAAAAACAGCAAAAGGGCCTGCACTGTGTCCTCGGTCTGGCAACAGGTTCATCACCCATCCGGGTATATGAAGAACTTGTACGGATGCATAAAGAAGAGGGCCTGAGCTTTTTTAACGTAATCACTTTTAATCTTGACGAATACCTTCCCATGGAAAAGGATAACCGTCAGAGCTACTGGTATTTTATGCACGAGCATTTGTTCAACCATGTTGATATAGCTCCAGAAAATATCAACATTCCTGATGGCACACTGATGGGTGATGACATCATTCCATATTGTCTGGACTATGAGCAGAAAATCAAGGATTGCGGGGGCATTGATTTTCAATTATTGGGAATAGGAAGAACTGGGCACATTGGTTTCAATGAACCTGGCTCCCACTATAACTCGGGCACCCGGGTCATTACATTGGACCATATCACCAGGGTTGATGCCGCACCAGCCTTTTTAGGGATAGACAATGTACCAAGAAGGGCCATTACCATGGGGATTTCAACGGTGCACAATGCCCGAAGAATTGTTTTACTGGGGTGGGGTCAAAATAAGGCGGACATCATCAAAAAAACGGTTGAAGGCGAAATCTCGTCTGAAGTTCCTGCAACATACTTACAAAGACATCACAATTGCACTTTTGTTTTGGATAACGGTGCCGGTAGTAAACTCACGCGAAATAAAACGCCTTGGTTGGTCGACGAATCTTGCGAATGGACAGAAACCCTTACTGCTAAAGCCGTGCTGTGGCTGAGCATTTCCCTTAACAAGTCTATTTTGAGTCTTACGGATAAAGATTACAACGACAATGGAATGTCGGGATTATTGGCCCAACAAGATTCGTACGACCTCAACATCAAGATGTTCAATAGATTGCAACACACAATAACCGGTTGGCCCGGGGGTAAACCCAATGCAGATGACTCCAAAAGGCCTGAACGCGCTGTACCTGCAAAAAAACGGGTCATTATTTTTAGTCCACACCCGGATGATGATGTAATATCCATGGGGGGCACTTTTGACCGCTTGATCAGTCAGGGACACGAAGTTCATGTAGCATATCAAACCTCCGGAAATATTGCGGTCTCTGATACTGAAGCCTTGAAATTTGCAGAAGTCTTGAATGCAGTTCAACCCTCTAGGGAGGTAGACGAACTCGTCAAAACCATTACTACCAAAAAGGAAAGCGCAGTAGATACCGTTGAGGTAAGAAAACTCAAAGGTAGTATCCGACGGGGGGAGTCGTATGCAGCCACTCGGTACTTAGGACTTCCAGACGATAAGGTCCACTTTCTTGACCTGCCGTTTTACGAAACGGGCACCGTGAAAAAGAACAATCTTACCCAAGATGATGTTGACATTATGGTCAAGATAATTAAAGAGGTAAAACCCCACCAAATTTACGCAGCGGGCGATCTTGCAGACCCACATGGCACCCACAGTGTTTGCCTTGATGCCGTCTTTACCGCTTTGGCGATTTTGAGGGACAAGAAATATATGAAAGACTGCTGGGTGTGGCTATATCGAGGGGCATGGCACGAATGGGATATTCACGAAATAGAAATGGCCGTACCCATGAGTCCAGTCCAAGTCATTAAAAAGCGAAATGCCATTTTCTGTCATCAATCCCAAAAGGATGGAGTAATGTTCCAAGGGGATGATACCAGGGAATTTTGGATGCGGGCACAAGAACGGAACAAAAATACAGCTGAAAAATATCGTAAATTAGGTTTAGCAGAATATGCCGCGATAGAAGGATTTGTACGGCACCACTTTTAGCGTTGACTTTATTTAAAAAAAAATACCATCCAAGGAGGTATAAAAAAAAGCTTGCATGGCCATTTTTGGTCATGATAGTTTTTGGTTGCCAAAGCCTGCCCGCTCCTGAAACTGAGTTTAGGGGTGTTTGGGTGGCCACTGTGGTCAACATCGACTGGCCTAAAAATGGGAATGACGTTGTCCAAAAACAAAAAGTCGACTTCATAAAATTTCTTGATTTCTATGAAGCGTTGAATTTCAACGCGTTGATTGTTCAAATACGGACCGCAGGTGACGCCTTTTACCCTTCTTATCTGGCTCCGTGGTCCCGATTTTTGACAGGATCGGAAGGAGAACCAAAATCCGGATTTGAAGACCCGTTACAATGGTTGATTGACCAAACCCATGAAAGAGGCTTGCAATTTCATGCGTGGCTTAATCCCTACCGAGCGACTTTTGATTTGGACACTACACTACTCGCCCAGAGCCATGACTTTTACCAACATCGTGAATGGATGCTCAAATATGGTAAAAAGTACTATTACAATCCAGGGAATCCCGAAGTTTGGAAGCACCTGACCAAGGTGGTCGAAGAGGTAGTTGTAAATTATAATATTGATGGTATCCACTTTGATGACTATTTCTATCCGTATAAAATTCCCGGGGAGGTGTTTGCAGACTCCTTAACCTACGCCGAATATGGTTTATCGACCCAAAACCTTGGTGACTGGCGACGTAGCAACGTGGATTCCTTGGTCAAGAATGTGCACCAAACCATAAAAACGCATAAGCCTTGGATCCAGTTTGGTATTAGCCCTTTTGGTGTGTGGAAGAATCAATCAACAGACCCACTGGGTTCCGATACAAAAGCGGGGCAAACCACCTATGAGGATTTATATGCCGACCCCTTGCTATGGATGAAGCAAGGCTGGTTGGATTACATCGTGCCTCAGGCTTATTGGAGCATGGATTATCCCGCAGCCTCCCATAGAAAAATTACGGAATGGTGGGCCAACAACAGTGAGAATACCCAACTTTATATGGGGAATGGAGCCTATAAGATTAAAAATAATGCGGATGAAGCTTGGAACAAAAAAAAGGAGCTTCCACTCCAGCTTCAGCTAAGTCGTTCCATACCGCAGGTAAAAGGTAACGTCTTTTTCAGTGCCAAATCATTACCCCAACATCCTAAGGTTACCAAAAAAATACAACAAAAGTTGTATTCCTCGCCCACAAATCCTTCAATGCCCTTAAACTTTCCAAGTCGTTTAATACCCAAACCTGGCATCATTTCCAATGAATCCGGTTCAAATGGACAAAACATTTGCATTTCCCATTATGATTCCGTTCCACGCTTTCTGTCCATCTACAAAATCAAACCCGGTAGGAGACGTTTTCCTCAATTGCTGAAAAAAGTCTACCTTCCTATAAATGAATCGCAGTGCTGTTTTACCTTAAAGAATAGTTCCAAGAAAATGGAACTTTTAGTTAAAGATGCGTTTGGAAATGAAAGTCAACCAATCCCAATAACAAACTGAATATGGCAGGCATTAGGAAAGACAAATGGGCATGGGCATGGGTTCCCATTTTATACTTCACACAAGGCCTTCCCTACGTCATTGTGGTCACCGTTTCGGTCATCATGTATAAAAAATTAGGCGTTAGCAATGCCGATATTGGACTGTATACCAGTTGGTTATATCTACCATGGGTTTTAAAACCAATTTGGAGCCCTTTTGTGGATTTAAAAAGTACCAAACGAAAATGGTTTCTATGGATGCAATTGGTCATTGCACTAGCCCTATTTGGCGTTGGGTTGAGCATTCCCACCAACATTTTTTTTACCACTACCCTTGCGTGTTTCTGGATGGCCGCTTTTGCTTCTGCTACCAATGATATTGCCTCTGATGGATATTATATGATTGGTCTTACCGAAAAAAAGCAATCCTTTTTTGTTGGAATTCGTAGTACGTTCTATCGATTGGCCATGGTTACCGGTGAAGGGCTCATAGTGATATTGGCCGGTTTTTTGGAAAACCATTATGGCGACAATACCAAGGCATGGAGTATTACCATGACGGCAACCGCCTTCCTGATGTTGGTCTTGACGGTTTCCAACTTTTTCGCTACACCAAAATATGAAACCTCCGGAACTATTGCTTTGGATAAACCCCAAGGTTTTTTAGAGGTATTTATATCTTTTTTCAAAAAACCGAACATTGGAATTGCCCTCGCTTTTATCCTCACCTATCGCCTAGGGGAATCACAGTTAGTTAAAATGGCCGCACCATTTCTATTGGATCCACTGGAGCAAGGTGGATTGGCGTATTCCACGGAAAAATTGGGCACTATTTTTGGAACGGTTGGTGTCATTATGCTTTCTATTGGGGGAATTCTCGGGGGAATTCTCATTTCTAGGGACGGACTCAAAAAATGGATGTTACCCATGATTTTATCATTAAACGTGCCCAACATCCTCTATGCCATATTGGCTTGGACGCAAACAACGAGCACATGGGCAGTAACCACTACCGTAGTCTTTGAAAAGTTTGGTTATGGCTTTGGGTTTGCTGCCTTCTTGATGTACCTTATATACATTGCGGAAGGAAAATCAAAAACTTCGCACTACGCCATTGCCACAGGATTTATGGCCTTGGGGATGATGCTACCAGGCATGCTCAGTGGGTTTATACAAGAATGGCTGGGATACGGTGGATTTTTCATTTGGGTGGTCATCGCTGCACTTCCGGCCTTAATTTTACTCCCTTTCCTCAAATATCCTGCAGATTATGGTAAAAAAGGAAATTCAGATGCCTAAACTTCCTTCCTCCAAAACCCTAAGTCTACGACAAAAAGTCGGGCAATTGTTTATGCCAGCCGCTTTTATTAATGACACAGAGGAGGAAATCCAAGAATTGGAGCAACTCATCAATGACCGGCATATAGGAAGTATTTGTTTTTTTCACAGTCGGGCCAGTGCTGCTACTAATTTCGAGGGTAAAAAAGAAGTGATACACAATGAAAATAGTTACGAACGCCTGCTGTATCTCATTGAACGGTATCAAAAAGCGGCTACCATACCCTTACTGATTGCCATTGATGCCGAATGGGGGCTTGCCATGCGCATTGAAAATACGCCACAATACCCCTATGCCATTACTTTGGGAGCTATGCAGCATCAAGATGATTTGGTATTCCAGGTGGGCAGGGGCATTGCACAAGACTGCAAAAAAGCAGGAATTCACTGGAATCTTTCCCCTGTGGTGGACATCAACTTGAATCCTCACAATCCAGTTATCGGGTACCGTTCATTTGGGGACAAGAAAAACAAGGTTACCAAATACGCTAGGGCTTATGTAAAAGGAATGCAATCGGAAGGCATCTTAAATTCCATCAAACACTTTCCTGGACATGGCGATACGGCAACCGATTCCCACTTGGGATTGCCACTTATCGATAAGTCGAAATCAGAGCTCTTACAAAATGAACTGTTTCCTTTTATCCAATTGATAGACGAAAACCTTGACGCCATCATGGTGGGTCACTTGGCAGTTCCCGCCATAGCGAATGGGACGAAAACATCCTCCTCTGTTTCAAAGGAAATCATGACTGATTTTCTTAGGGGCGAATTGGGTTGGGAGGGGGTCATCATCTCCGATGCCCTTAACATGCATGCGGTTTCCAAAGATTTTCCTGAAAAGGGTGGAGTGGAATATGCCGCCTTTGAGGCAGGTAACGATGTACTTTGTTTTGCCGATAGTGTCACTGAAGGTCTTCAAATGATTTTAGAAAACTGCGGCACCGAAAGAATAGAGGAAAGTTTCACTAGATTTTGGAAACTCAAGGAAAAGGCATTAAACAGTTCTACAGTGGTTTCCGAGGAAATCTCCTTTGAAGGGCTTTTGGGGAAATTGGCAAAGGAGTCGATCACCTTCTTGAAAGGAGATTACGCTGGACTAAAAACTTTTCGTGAAAGCGATTTTAATTTTGTGCAATTTGGAAAGTCGGGGGGTCTTTTTTATAATCAATGGAACACCCACAAAAACAATAGTATAAGCACACTCATAAGTATTGTTCCGCCTCAAGTAAAACCAAAAGGTGCTTTTGGGTTTGGTAAAGATGAGCTTCAAAAAATGAAAAGGCTTATGGAAACAAAGGAAACTGTTGTCTATCTCTTTGGCAATCCCTTTGTTCTAAATTTACTCCCGTGGCAAAAAGCGAAAGCCGTGGTGGTCGCCTACCAAGATTTTGCCATTTTCCAACGGCATGCCATCGACCATTTCAATGGTCTGGTAAAAGCAAAAGGGAGATTACCGGTGCTCCTAAAAAATACCCTTTCATGAAAGACGAAGTCCTAAATTCTTGGAAGAGGAATGCCAAAGAATGGAATGCACTAATTGATAGCCAAGGCATTCCTTCAAGAAAATATACCAATAAGGCCATTTTGGAAACAATACAAGTATTGGGATTTAAAAAGGTAGCTGATCTTGGTTGTGGGGAGGGTTGGTTATGTCGAGAAATGACTAAAAACCAAATAGAAGCCACTGGAATTGATGCCACTTCTGCCTTAATTGAACTGGCCAAGTTAAAAGGGAATGAAAGGTATCACCAATTGGAATTTGAGCATATCATAAAGGGTGAACGGTTACCCAATGCACCTTTCGACGGTGCTATCTTCAACTTCGCCCTATACCAAAAAGATAATCTGGACATACTCTTACAGCGAGTATTGAATGATATCAAAAAAAACGGAGCTGTGATAATTCAAACACTTCATCCCTTTTACTTGCTAGAGAACGGTTTCGGATATCGTTCCCAATGGCTTCAAGATATATGGAAAGGGCTTCCGGGTGAGTTTAAAGATGGGCATTCTTGGTATGCCCTTACCATGGCAGACTGGATTGCATTGATTTCCAAAATTCCACAAACTTCGTTTGGGATTCAGGAGGTGGTAGATGACGAGCAGAAACCTCTTTCAATGCTTATCATTATAACTAAGGAAGATGAATAAATACAAGGTCTTGGGATTAATGTCGGGTACCTCGCTGGACGGACTCGATTTGGCCTATTGCCATTTTTGGAAAAAAGGAGTTGCCTGGGACTTCGAGATTCGACAGTGTGGAGCGATATCCTATGATAAAAAGCTTTTTGAACAATTAAAAAACGCCATTCATCTATCAGAAGAGGAACATCTGCAACTACACCATGATTATGGGAATTGGTTGGGTCATCAGGCTCGGGATTTCATTGAAGAACATCAATTGCAGATTGATTTTATTGCCAGTCACGGGCACACCTCCCACCATCGTCCCGAAGAGGGGATTACCTTCCAATTGGGCGACGGACAACAACTTGCCAATGCATCAGGCGCAAAAGTTATCTGTGACTTCAGAACCCTTGATGTTTCCCTCGGAGGAGAAGGGGCGCCACTGGTACCCATTGGGGATCACCTACTGCTATCTGAATACCAGTTTTGTTTGAATCTGGGCGGTATTAGCAATATCTCGTTTCAAAAAAATGGGAAACGTCTGGCTTACGATATTGGCATGGCCAATATGCCATTGAACTATCTTACGGAACAAATCAATCTAAAATATGACAATGGAGGGGCATTGGCGCGCACCGGAAGCTTGGTGCCTAAGCTTTTGGAAGACCTCAATGCCTTGGAGTACTATCAACTTCCTTATCCAAAATCCACGGGTTATGAATGGTTTTCCTCAGAAGTAAAACCGCTATTGGAAAAGACCGAATCTGAAACGAAAAACCTGCTCCATACCGTAATCCACCACAACTCCGAGCAAATTGCCAGAGCCATAAAAAGTAAGAAACCAAAGGGTAAAAGTCAGGTTTTGGTCACGGGAGGTGGGGCCTTGAACGACTTTTTCGTGGAAACCCTTCAAGAAAAATTAAGTAGGACTTGTGAAGTTGTCATCCCTCCAAAAAAATTTATCGAATACAAAGAAGCCATGGTTTTTGCCTTTATGGGAGTCCTCAAACATGTGGGGGAAATCAACGTGTACGCTTCGGTCACTGGAGCCGAAAGGGATTCTTCCAGTGGGGAAATCTTTGAGCCGGAAACAAGAGCTGACTAAGGACGAGCCAATGCTTTTTTCCGTTGTCTTGCAAGGAACATGATACCTACTGATAGAAACCCACAAATGGCAAGTCCAACAAACAAAGGAAGTGCCGTATCGTCCAAATAGGCCCCTATCCAAGAGGCTATGGGGACTGAAATCATGGTAGAGATAAATCCGTTGATGGCAGCTCCTATTCCAGCAATATGTCCAATCGGTTCCATGGCAATGGAACGAAAGTTGCCCCACATAAATCCCAAACAGAAAAATTGAAAGAAGAGAAAAGCTACCAAAACCCCAACACTTGGGTTACCCGTATTTAGAAACAAGAGGACATAGGCCAAAGCTATGGCGCTAAACCCAATGGTGGATGCCAGCGCCAATTTCCGCATACCAAAACGTACCACCATGGTTCCGTTGGTAAAGGTGGAAGTGCCGATTGAAATGGCCAGTGCAGCAAATAAATAAGGAAATGCATCGCGAAGGCCGTACTGATCTTCAAAAATGTGTTGGGCCGTACTCAAATACACCAAAAATGAGCCGGTAATCAATCCAGAGATAAAGGTAAACGCTACCGTTTCGGAATACCGGAACATTTCCTTGGCGCCCTCAACAAAACTTTTAAATGAAAATTTGATTTGATATTCTCGACGCAACGTTTCTGGTTGTCTTTTCCAAAACCAAATCCACAGGATTCCTGCCAAAAGAAGATGCACATAGAAAATGGTCTGCCAATTAAAATTGTCGACAATGACCTTGCCAATGGCCGGGGCGACTACGGGAACCAAAATAAAAAAAGCGGTTACGAACGACATGACCCGAGCCATATAATCCCCTTTGTACAAATCACGAATAATGGAAATGGCAATGGTTCGGTGGGAAGAAAGTCCAATCCCTTGTAAAATACGGCCCAAGACCATTACTTCGAGATTCGGGGCCAGCAAACAAATGGCACTTGCAATACCAAAAACCACAAAGCCGGCATACACCATAGGTTTTCTCCCATATTGGTCGGAAAGCGGTCCAAAGAATAGTTGCCCCACACCCAAGCCCAAGAAAATCATGGTTACAAATAACTGATGCTCGGCGGAGTCATGGCTATTTATGGTTTCCCCAATATTGGGTATGGCCGGCAATAACGTATCAATGGCCAGTGCCACGATAGACATCAAGGATGCCATCAAGGCAATGAATTCAAAATGGGGGCGGTCCTGCGTATTTTGCATTCGGCAAAAGTACTACTACCCTTTGGACTGGTACTACTTTTGGTGTGATAGTTTTGTTAACGAATCAAAGAGGAATGTTCCCATGCTTTTTCCAAGGGGATTCCACCTCTTTATTTTCTAGCATGGCAAAGGTTTTTATCAGTTTTCTTCGTGTATTTTCGGGTAAAATAACCTCATCTACAAAACCTCGTCTAGCTGCACGATAAGGGTTGGCAAACTTATCCGCGTATTCTTGCTCCTTTTCCTTCAGTTTGGCCTCAGGATTTTCAGCTGCCATAATTTCCCTTCTAAAGATGATTTCACTGGCACCCTTTGCTCCCATTACCGCAATTTCAGCCGTTGGCCATGCATAGTTGAAGTCGGCACCAATATGCTTGGAATTCATCACATCATAGGCCCCACCATATGCTTTTCTAGTAATTACGGTCACTCTAGGTACCGTTGCCTCGCTTAAGGCATATAACAATTTCGCGCCGTTCATGATAATAGCATTCCACTCCTGGTCTGTTCCCGGTAGGAATCCTGGAACGTCAACCAACACTAAAAGGGGAATGTTGAAGGCATCGCAAAATCGGGTAAATCGGGCGCCTTTTACGGAACTGTCCACATCCAAAACCCCAGCCAAAACCATGGGTTGATTGGCCACGATTCCCACACTTCGGCCACCCAATCGGGCAAAACCTACAATAATGTTCTCTGCATAATCCTTATGGATTTCGTAAAAGGAATCCTCATCTATTATCCCATCGATAACATCGTGCATATCATACGGTTTATTGGGATTATCGGGAACAATATTCCGTAAACCCTCCCGTATTTCATCGCCCAATTGGTAAGGATGCATTTTTGGGGTTTCTTGATTATTCTGTGGTAAATAGTCCAGCAATTTTTTCAAGTCTTCAAGACAAGCCGCATCATTGGCCGAAGTCTTATGTGCTACTCCCGATTTAGTTGCATGGGTACTTGCTCCACCCAGTTCCTCAGAGGTAACCTCTTCATTGGTGACTGTTTTGACCACATTGGGTCCAGTAACGAACATGTAGCTGGTCTGTTCTACCATCAATATAAAATCAGTCATAGCTGGCGAGTAGACTGCACCACCTGCACATGGCCCCATAATGGCTGACAACTGAGGGATCACTCCAGATGCTTGTACGTTTCTATAGAAGATATCGGCATAGCCGCCCAAGCTTTTTACCCCTTCTTGAATACGGGCCCCACCCGAATCGTTCAAGCCAATAATCGGAGCACCTACTTTCATGGCCAAATCCATCACTTTGCAGATTTTCTCGGCATGGGTTTCTGACAACGCACCACCAAAAACCGTGAAATCCTGAGCATATACATAAACCAAGCGACCGTTAACCGTCCCATATCCGGTAACTACCCCATCCCCGAAATATATTTCCTTTTCCATACCGAAATCCGTGGTACGGTGCGTAACCAAAACCCCCATTTCCTCAAAAGACCCTTCATCCAAAAAATAGTGGATTCGCTCCCGCGCAGTCAATTTCTTTTTGGCATGTTGCTTTTCAATTCGTTTTTCGCCTCCCCCCAAATGGGCTAAGGTCACTCGTTCTTCTAGCTTTTTTAGTTTTTCGTCCATGGGATCAGTTTGTGGGTAATTTTAGTTGTTTTTGGTCGTCCAGATATTGTTTTAAGGCAACAAGTGCAGCAATTTTTGCTTCGTTTTCCTTTGCTTCCGCAATCATTTCCGGAGCGTAGTAATTTTTCACAAAGTGGGTGTCAAAATTCCCGGAACGAAAGGCTTCATGTTTCATTACGAAGGCTCCAAAAGGTAAGGTGGTCTGGACCCCTTCGACTTCATAGTTTTCAATGGCCTTTATCATCAATGCAATGGATTCCTCGCGGGTCTTCCCGTACGTAATCAATTTGGATAGCATGGGGTCGTAATAGATGGGAATGTCCATGCCCTCTTCAAAACCATTGTCCACCCGTATGTTTTCTCCCACAGGTAATCGATAACGTTCCAATTTGCCGACACTGGGAAGAAAATCATTTAAAGGGTCTTCTGCATACACTCGAAGTTCCATGGCATGACCGTTAATTTTTAATTCTTCCTGCTTCATGGGTAGCGTTTCCCCTCTCGCTACCTTAATCTGCAGCTCTACCAAGTCCACCCCAGAGATCCATTCCGAAACCGGATGTTCCACCTGAAGCCTGGTATTCATTTCCAAGAAATAAAAATTGTGATCGGCATCCATTAGAAACTCAACGGTTCCAGCCCCCACATAATCACAAGCCTCCGCTACTTTGGTGGCTGCGATTCCCATCTCATTTCGTAATTCTGGGGTCAAAATGGAGGAAGGGGCTTCCTCGACCACCTTTTGGTGGCGACGTTGAATACTACATTCCCGCTCAAAAAAGTGGAGTATATTCCCATGGGTATCCGCCATGACCTGAATTTCAATATGGCGAGGAGAGGTGACATACTTCTCTATAAAGACCGATCCATCCCCAAAGGCGGATGTTGCCTCGCTGATGGCACGTTTCATTTGCGATTCCAAATCCTTCTCCTTATCCACAATACGCATTCCTTTTCCACCTCCACCCGCAGATGCCTTTATTAACACGGGAAAGCCGATTTCCTTGGCAATTTCATGGGCTTTGTCAACATCGGTGATGGCTTCATCAATTCCAGGTACCATGGGAATATTATACTTCTTCACAGCTTCCTTTGCTGCCAATTTACTTCCCATTATGCGTATGGCATGTGATTTTGGTCCAATGAAAATCAATCCATTTTTTTCTACCGCTTCGGCAAAATCAGCATTTTCGCTCAAAAATCCATATCCTGGATGAATTCCATCTACATGAAGTCTTTTGGCATGTTCAATAATCTTATCTCCCAACAAGTACGATTGATTGGAGGGTGGAGGGCCCAAGCATACGGCTTCATCCGCAAAACGAACATGCGGTGCGTTTCGGTCAGCTTCGGAAAAAACGGCAACGGTTTTTATCCCCATTTTTTTTGCCGTTCGCATCACACGAATGGCTATTTCACCACGATTGGCGACTAGTATTTTATTCATAATCTCCTATTCAAAAGTGATTAATACATGTTTTTTCTCAACAGCTTCCCCCTGCTTAACAGCAATATTTTTAATGATTCCCTCGCGGGGAGAGGTGATTACATTTTCCATTTTCATGGCTTCCAATATCAAAAGGGGATCCCCTTCCTTAACGTCTTGACCTTCCGTGACGGATACTTCCAAAATCAATCCAGGCATTGGAGCTTCAATACTGCTTACTTGTGCAGAGGCCCCTAATTCAAAGCCCATGTCGTCAATCAATAAATCCAAGGGATTGGCAATGGATACGTTGTAATTGGCATTGTTTACCTTGACATTATACCTTTTCCCATTAAAGTCTTTGGTGTCAAAGTCAATGTGATAGGTTAGGTGGTTATCCAGCAAGTGGAGGGAATCAGTTCCGGTCTTGACCAAATCCAAAGATTCCAGGTCAGCCGTTGTAAATTGAAACTCATATTGGTCGTTGACCTTGAGCCTGTATTTTTTTTCCATATATATAGGGTAACTGTAGTTGTTTTTAAATATAGAGGTTTCACCCAAAATCGGCAACCAAAACTACCCTGACCCATATTATTATTTTATGAAATTTATCATGTTTTAATGCTGATTTTCATCGTACCTATGCATCCAAAATCTCACCGTGGTAAACTTTGGGGATGCCTTCAATTGTGTACATTTGGATTAAATTTTTGGTAATGCTCATTATAGGAATTGCTGGCGGAACAGGTTGTGGAAAGACCACTGTGGTCAATAAAATTGTAAAACAACTCCCTAAAAATGAAGTGGTTGTCATTTCTCAGGATTCTTATTACAATGATTTATCCCATTTAACCAAAGCACAACGAAGTGAGGTTAATTTTGACCATCCCAACTCCATTGATTTTGATTTGCTCATTGAACAGATTACCGAATTAAAATCCGGAAAGACCATTGAAATCCCCATTTACTCCTTTGTGGAAGAAACGAGATTGGAAGGCACTGTAACAACTGAACCAAAGGAGGTAGTTATTGTTGAAGGGATTTTGGTATTGAGCAATCCAAAACTGCGGGAACTATTTGATATGAAAATTTATGTGCATGCAGATTCCGATGAACGGTTGATTCGGCGGTTGCAACGTGATATTAAAGAACGGGGGCATGATTTGGAAAAGGTATTGCACCGTTACCAAACGGCGGTAAAACCTATGCACAATGAGTTCATTGAACCCTCAAAGGAATTTGCGGACATCATTATACCCAACAACCATTACAATACTGTAGCAGTGGATATGGTAAGAAGCATTATCAACCAAAAACTACGGTAATATGGGTTGGAAGGAACTAAAAGAAAAAAAATGGTTCAAGATTTTCACAAATACCTATATACTGGTATTGACCATTTTTGTGATTTGGATGGCCTTTTTTGATACCAACTCCCTTTTAATCCACATGGAATTACAACAGGAAATCAACAAACTGGAACAACAAAAGGATTTTTTGCAAAAAGAAATTGAAAAAGACAAAAAAATACTGAATGAACTAAAAGACCCAAAAGCCCTAGAGAAATATGCAAGGGAGAAATATTACATGAAGAAACAAGATGAAGAGGTCTTTTTAATTGAATATGAAGACAGTACAAAGGTGAAGAACTAAATATGGATAATAATTCGCTTTTTTCGGAATTTGAGGTCGTTTCGGCCAAACAATGGAAACAAAAAATTCAGGTAGACCTAAAAGGTGCGGATTACAATGAAGCCTTGGTCTGGGAATCCCTTGAAGGCATCAAGGTCAAACCCTTTTACAATGTTGAAGATGTAGAGGGCACTGTGGGGTTTCCGCTACCCGATACCCATGCTTGGCAGGTAGGTCAAGTTATTTATGGAGGTCATCCTAATTTGGCCAATAAAAAAGCCCTGGACGTATTAAAAAGAGGGGCAACATCCCTAATTTTTGAATTACCGGATTCAGAAATCAATTGGTCCGCATTGTTTCAGAATATTCCGTTGGAATCTACCCCTATTCATTTGAGTTTTCACTTTTTGGAACTGGCACCATTTCAAAAATTGAAAGAATTCATTGGGGAAAAACCTTGTCAAATCTATCTTCATCTTGACCTTATTGGAAACTTGGCAAAAAGTGGCAATTGGTTCCACGGAATGGAACAAGACCACCAAATCTTGGAGGAGGTCGTCCAATTAATGGATGGAAACCCATCCATTGGCATAATCTCGGTTGATATGGGCCTATATCAAAATGCTGGGGCCAATTTGGTACAGCAATTGGCCTATGGGCTGGCACATGCCAACGAATACTTGAATCATTTTGACCATGTTATCAAGGATGCCATAGAAAAACCCGTTGTTTTTAAAGTGGCCATTGGACCTAATTATTTCTTTGAAATTGCCAAATTAAAAGCACTTCGCTGGCTCTGGAGCTCATTGGCATCAACCTATGGGCTCACCAAAGAATGTCATGTATTGGCTTCACCCTCAAAACGGAACAAAACCCTTTACGATTATAACGTAAATATGCTGAGAACAACCTCTGAAAGTATGGCAGCAGTATTGGGAGGAGCAAATACGGTTTGTAACCTATCCTACGATGCCCTGTACCACAAGGACAATGAGTTTGGAGAGCGCATTGCGAGAAATCAATTGTTGCTGCTTAAGGAGGAAAGCTATTTCGACGCAGCCGTTAAGGCATCGGAGGGCACCTATTATATAGAAACATTAACACAACAGCTGGCTCAAAAGGCTTTGGAACTGTTCAAACAAATTGAGGCTTCAGGAGGATTTTTGAACGAACTGAAAAAAGGCATTTTCCAAAAAAAGATAAAAGAGGCGTCAGCCAGGGAGCAACAGTTTTTTGATGAGGGCCAACTGGTGTTGTTGGGTACCAATAAATATCAAAATCCGGAGGACCATATGAAGAATAATCTTGAACTTTTCCCTTTCTTAAAACAGGATAAACGGAAAACCTTGATTGAGCCCATTCTTGAAAAGCGACTATCGGAAGCTTTAGAACAAAACCGACTAAAAGATGAGTAGAAAAAACCTTCAAGAGCTCACGCTCAAAAAATTAAGCTCCAAAACACAGCATCCAAAATTTGGTCATGAGGCATTTTCAGCAGGGATTAGACCCTTTCTTCGCGGTCCTTACTCCACCATGTACGTACGGCGACCATGGACCATCCGTCAATACGCAGGTTTTTCTACCGCAGAAGAAAGTAATGCCTTCTACCGCAGAAATTTAGCTGCCGGTCAAAAGGGGCTTTCGGTAGCCTTTGACCTACCGACCCACCGAGGATATGACAGTGACAATGAACGCGTCGTTGGTGACGTAGGTAAAGCGGGAGTTGCCATTGACTCCGTTGAGGACATGAAAATTCTTTTCGACGGTATTCCACTGGATAAAATGTCCGTGTCCATGACCATGAATGGTGCCGTTATTCCCGTTATGGCTTTTTACATTGTTGCAGCTATGGAGCAGGGCGTTGCCCTGAACCAACTTTCGGGAACCATCCAGAACGATATTTTAAAGGAGTTCATGGTTCGGAATACTTATATCTACCCTCCCACCCCGTCCATGCAATTGATTGCCGATATCTTTGAGTACACTAGCCAAAATATGCCGCGGTTCAACAGTATTAGTATATCAGGATATCACATGCACGAGGCAGGCGCACCTGCCGCCATGGAAATCGCCTACACGCTTGCGGATGGTATTGAGTATATAAGGACAGGACTAAAGGCAGGATTGAAAATTGATGAGTTTGCACCACGGCTTTCCTTCTTCTGGGGTATTGGAATGAAGCACTTTACTGAAATTGCCAAGATGAGGGCAGCACGTATGCTCTGGGCCAAACTGGTTAAGGAATTTGACCCTCAAAATGAAAAATCGCTGATGTTACGAACCCACTCCCAGACCAGTGGTTGGAGCCTTACGGAACAAGACCCTTTTAATAATGTGGCACGAACGACGATTGAGGCCATGGCAGCTGCTTTTGGAGGAACACAAAGTCTTCACACCAATGCTTTGGACGAAGCCATTGCGCTTCCAACGGATTTCAGTGCTAGAATTGCACGAAATACCCAAATCTATTTGCAACAAGAAACCCATATTACCCGAACGGTCGATCCTTGGGCGGGAAGTCATTATGTTGAAAAATTGACTGATGAAATTGCGACAGAAGCATGGGAACTGATTAAGGAAGTGGAGGACTTGGGCGGAATGACCAAGGCCATTGAGGCAGGTATACCCAAACTCCGTATAGAAGAGGCTGCTGCCAAAAAACAAGCAAGATTGGATAGTGGACAAGAAGTATTGGTAGGGGTGAACAAATATGTATTGGAAGATGAAGACGATCTTCAGATTTTAGAAGTGGACAATCAAAGGGTTCGCCAGCAACAGCTTGAGGGGATTTCCAAGCTCCGCGCCGAACGGGATTCTGAAAAAGTTAAATCGGCACTATCGGCCCTTGAAAAGGCAGCAAAACAGAAAATGCTGGATGGAAGCGGTGGGAATTTATTAGCTTTAGCCATAACTGCGGCCAAAGAGCGGGCTACCTTGGGAGAAATCAGTGATGCCATGGAAAGTGCTTTCGGCCGGCACAAAGCGCAAATTCAATCTGTGAGCGGAGTATATTCCAAAGAAATCAAGGGCGACTCTACCTTTCAAAAGGCTAGGGAAATGGCTGATACTTTTGCCGAACAAGAAGGTCGTAGACCTCGAATCATGGTAGCCAAAATGGGCCAAGACGGTCATGACCGAGGCGCCAAGGTGGTCGCCACGGGATATGCCGATTTAGGCTTTGATGTGGATATTGGCCCCTTGTTCCAAACTCCGGAAGAAGTCGCTAAACAGGCCGTAGAAAATGATGTTCACATACTTGGGGTATCGTCCCTGGCAGCAGGACATAAAACTTTGGTTCCTGCCGTCATACAAGAACTCAAAAAATATGATAGGGATGATATTATGGTCATCGTTGGTGGGGTTATTCCAAAACAGGATTATGATTTCCTTTTTGACGCAGGGGCCGTAGCTGTTTTTGGACCAGGCACTAAAATCAGTGATGCCGCCATTGAGATTCTTGAAATTTTGATGGATTAGATTCCTGTAAGGATTTGATAAATTAAACTTTAACTTACTTTAACGTAGGGGTTTCCACTTATTCACTCAGTGTTAACAAATTCCATTTTCTGGCGTTGTAAATAATCGTATTTTTAACCCCTAACTTAACTTATGTAATGGGCAAAATAATTGCTATTGCGAACCAAAAGGGTGGGGTTGGTAAGACCACGACAACGGTGAACTTAGCGGCTTCTTTGGGGGTATTGGAGAAGAAGGTTTTATTGATAGATGCTGACCCGCAGGCCAATGCCACTTCCGGTTTGGGAATTGAGGTAGACAATGTTGAAAAGGGTACGTATCAACTTCTGGAACACACTTTAAGTGCCAAAGAAACCATTATGGAAACTGCCTCCCCTAATGTAGACCTTATTCCCTCACATATTGATTTGGTGGCCATCGAAATAGAATTGGTGGACAAGGACGATCGGGAATATATGATGAAAAAGGCGGTACAGGAGGTCAGGGACAATTATGACTTTATTTTGATCGATTGTGCCCCTTCCTTAGGATTATTGACATTGAATGCGTTAACCGCAGCGGACTCCGTAATGATTCCTATCCAGTGTGAGTATTTCGCATTGGAAGGATTGGGTAAATTATTGAATACGGTAAAAAGCGTTCAACGCATCCACAATATGGATTTGGATATAGAAGGTATGTTATTGACAATGTACGATTCTAGGTTACGGTTATCCAATCAGGTAGTTGAGGAAGTAAAAAAGCATTTTGCTGACATGGTATTTAATACGATCATCCAACGAAATGTAAAATTAAGTGAAGCTCCCAGCTATGGGGAAAGCATCATCAAGTATGACGCTAGTAGTAGGGGTGCCTCCAATTACTTGAACCTCGCACAGGAACTGTTGAATAAAAACAAGGAAAAGGTTTAAATGGCGAAAGCGACAAAAAAACAGGCCCTTGGAAGAGGGCTTTCTGCTTTATTGAAAGATCCTGAGAACGATATTCAATCGGTTTCAGACAAAAATGCGGATAAGGTTATTGGAAATGTGGTGGAGTTGGAGTTGAAGGCGATTGAGGTAAACCCGTTCCAGCCACGAACCAATTTCAATGACGAGTCGCTCAAAGAATTGGCCAGTTCCATTAAGGAATTGGGCATTATCCAACCCATTACGGTTCGCAAGCTGGATTTCAACAGCTACCAATTGGTTTCCGGGGAACGAAGGTTCAGGGCTTCCAAATTGGTTGGTCTTGAAACCATCCCTGCATATATTCGCATTGCCAATGATCAGGAATCTTTGGAGATGGCCTTGGTCGAGAATATTCAGCGCCAAGATCTGGATCCCATTGAGATTGCACTTTCGTATCAAAGATTGATTGATGAAATTCAGTTGACGCAAGAAAAACTAAGTGAACGGGTTGGGAAAAAAAGGTCTACCATAACAAATTATTTGCGTCTCCTTAAGTTACATCCAATCATTCAAACAGGGATGCGGGATGGCTTTGTAAGTATGGGACACGGTAGGGCCTTAATCAATATTGAAAAGAAAAAAGACCAAATAGCGATTTTCGAAAGGATTGTGGCCAACGGACTTTCGGTCAGGGAAACCGAACAACTGGTACGTACGTATCGCAGTGGAAAATCTGAGGAAAAAAATTCGGGTAAGAAAAAAGACGCCGGCAAATCACTACCAAAATATGCAGGAGAACACTTGGGTGCTATTCGGGATTTTATGGCCTCCAAAGTGGAAATCAATGCCTCGGAAAAAGGCAAGGGCAAAATTATCATTCCCTTTCATTCAAAAGAGGAGTTTCAACGCCTCAAAAACATTCTTTCCGGTGGGTAGAGCACTCGTTTTATGTTCTTTCTTTCTATTTTTTGCTTATGTAGGACAGTCCCAGGTAGAGCAAGACTCCGTACTTCCCTCCAATCCAGTGGATTCCTTACGAACGGATTTAAAACAAAAGGGAATTACCGTTGAAGAGGTAAGCTTTGTTAAAAAAGAAATCAATCCCCTGGCCCCAAGTAAAGCGGCCTTTTATTCAGCGCTATTTCCGGGACTGGGACAGATATACAACAAACGGTATTGGAAGGTACCTATAGTCTGGGGCGCTATAGGATGGGGAGCGTTTCAATTTATTGATACCAATAACAGGTATAATTTATTTAGGGATGCCTTTAAAGAAAGAAGGGCTGGGTTCACAAACGAGGTGTTCGATCGTTTTTCGGATGAAGCCCTACAGGACGCCCAGGAACGGTTGCAGCGCGATCGAGACCTATGGCTTGTGGTTACCATTGGATTTTATGCGCTAAATATTATCGATGCCAATGTGGATGCCCACTTAAAACAGTACAATGTAGATGAGCAATTGGGATATGAAATTAAACCCTATTTTGATTTAAACGAAGTTACAGGTAACCCCAACTACGGCCTGGCTGTTATTGTCACTTTTTAGCTATGAATATTGCACTCTTTGGATATGGAAAGATGGGCAAAATGCTCGAAAAACTGGGAACGGAACGAGGACACTCTTTTCCTTTAAAAATAGAATTGGAAACTGATATTTCAACGATTGATTTTTCTTCTATCGATGTAGCCATCGAATTTAGCGCCCCTGAATCCGCCTTTGAAAATATTAAGCATTGTCTCAACAATAACATTCCTGTCGTTTCTGGAACAACAGGCTGGTTGGATAACTATCAAGAAGCCATATCCATCTGTAAACAACAAAATGGGGCTTTTATTTATGCCTCCAACTTTAGTCTTGGGGTGAACATTTTTTTTGAACTCAATAAAAAGTTGGCAAAAATGATGGCCAATGTAAAGGACTACAAAGTTGCGATGGAGGAAATCCATCATATCCATAAATTGGATGCCCCAAGTGGGACGGCAATTACCTTGGCGGAAGGGATTATTGAACACACCCATTATTCCGGATGGGACTTAGATGCAAAGTCGGATTTTGAAATACCCATATCCGCGAGACGTGAAGCGGAAGTTCCCGGTACCCACGGCATTAGATATAGCAGTTCTGTGGACTCCATAGAAATAAGGCATACTGCAAATAATAGGGAAGGTTTCGCCTTGGGAGCCCTAATTGCGGCCGAATGGATTAAAGGTAAAAAAGGGGTGTTTTCTATGAAAGATGTGTTAAACCTTGTATAATTGGTAACAAAAACTGAGAATTAACGTCTCAAAATAAATTTTCAGATGAACGGTACACAGTGGATTTTATTCATATTATTGGTTCAGGTCATTCACTTTTTAGGGACTTGGAAACTCTATGTTAAGGCTGGCAGAAAAGCTTGGGAAGCGGCCATTCCTGTTTATAACGGTATCGTTTTAATGCAAATCATCAATCGTCCCAAGTGGTGGGTTTTACTACTTTTTATCCCTATTATCAACTTGCTGATGTTTCCTGTGGTATGGGTTGAAACCATTCGGAGTTTTGGACAAAATAAATTATGGCAGACCTGGGCGGTCATCCTTACCCTTGGTTTCTACAGCTATGTGGTCAATTATTCAATGGACGCCGAATATATAGTTGACCGTGACCTAAAGCCAAGAACGGGATTGGGTGAATGGGTCAGCTCCATTGTATTTGCGGTGGTCGCCGCAACTTTTGTGCATACCTACTTTATTCAGCCCTATGTTATCCCCACGGGCTCCTTGGAGCGCACGCTTCGCGTAGGGGATTTTCTGTTTGTAAGCAAGTTTCATTTTGGAGCCAGAACTCCTATGACCGCCATCGCAGCGCCTATGGTGCACGATACGCTCCCGATACTTAAGACAAAATCCTATGTGAACAAACCTCAGATTCCTTATTTCAGGCTTCCAGGACTTAGTAGCCCCAAGAAAAATGATTTGGTGGTTTTTAGTTGGCCTGCAGATACGGTACGGGTATTTTTTAAAGCGGAAGAAGGGGTTGAAAAACCTATCGATAAAAAATCAAATTATGTAAAGCGCTGTGTAGGCACTCCTGGTGATTCCCTTGAAATCATTGATGGTTTTGTTCACATCAATGGGGAAAAGCTTGAATTGTCGTATAGGGCCAAGCCAATGTACGATCATGTCATATACAGCCGTAAAGGGGTTTCCAGTAGATTGTTGAACGAGGCTGGAGCGGATGATTATAAAAGAAAGTTTATTGCATCCTCCATTAATCAATCCCAATTGAACGGTTTGACTCCATATATCTATGATGCTAGAAAACGGGAAGACGGAAAATTTGAGTTATACACGGAAAAAAATGGAATTCCCACTGACGTTATACGCGGGTTAAGACTAGGGTTAACGGAAGAAACACCAAGGCAGCGTCTTGCCAATCTCACTTTTGAAATGGCCGAATCCCTCAAAAAGAATCAGCTTATCGATTCTGTGGTAATGTATGTAGAACCCAAGGGAAAGGCGGGCTATAACGTCTTTCCGCAAAGTCCATTGTATCCATGGAATACGGATAATTTTGGGCCCATTTATATTCCCGAAGCAGGGGCTACGGTGGAAATTAATAAAAACACTCTCCCCTTTTATAAAAAAGCCATCAGGGATTATGAGAAGAATGATGTAAAAGTGAGCGGTGAAAAGGTGTTTATCAATGGAAAAGAGGTCTCTTCCTATACCTTTAAGCAGGACTATTATTGGATGATGGGAGACAACAGGGACCACTCAGAGGACAGCCGGGCATGGGGTTATGTTGCTGCAGATCATATTGTGGGTAAGCCGGTTTTTATCTGGTTAAGTTTTGACAATTTTCAGGATGGAATCACATTTAATGAAAAAATGCGATGGGACCGTGTTTTTACCACGGTTGGTGGAGATGGGGAACCGGTCTCCTATTTCCGTTATTTCTTAATTGCCCTTGCGGGATGGTTCGTATTTGATTTCTTTAGAAAGAGGAGAAAATCCAAATCCCAAAACGCTTAACTTGAAATCCCTCATTCATCCAACTTCCTTTTCCAACATTGCTACAATGTCGGTTTTGGTGCAGCAAGATGTTATTTGGGAGGTTCATGATAATTTTCAAAAACAGACCTATCGCAATCGGTACCACATTTGTACCGATCAAGGGCTCCATAAATTGAGTGTTCCCATTACGCACATTGGTGGGGAAAATGGCCGTCAAAAGTATAGGGACGTCCAGATTGAAAACGGCTATCGTTGGCAGCTACAACATTGGCGGACTTTACAGACCGCCTATAGGACTTCCCCATTTTTTGAGTTCTATGAAGATGATTTGGCCCCTCTATTTGAAAAACAATTTAAATTCCTACTCGATTTTAATTGGAAAAGTCTTGATTTTTTAATTGGTGCTTTACAAATCAAATTTCGTTCGGAACGTAATTCCATATATGAAAAGGAATTTCAGAAAGGAGAAGACCATAGGCATTTGGTCAACGCAAAAAAAACAGCCCCATTTACTTTCGAACGGTACAATCAGGTGTTTGGGGACCGACATGGCTTTATTTCCAACACCAGCACCTTGGATATACTTTTTAATGAGGGACCACATGCCATAGCATATTTAAAGAACCAATCGTTATCCTATGCTTAGGCATTTCTTACATTATGGCATCCATTTTTTGGTTCCAATTGGAGTAGCATTGTTCTTTTATGGGGATAAAAGGTTTAAGGTGATGCTCACTCTTTTAGCTGGAATGTTACTGGATATTGACCATATTTTTGCCAATCCTATTTTTGACCCTAATAGATGTAGTATTGGCTTCCATCCGTTGCACTCATATGTCTTAATTCCAGTCTATTTTGGATTGGCATTTTGGAAAAAGACACGGTTACTGGGTTTGGCACTCGTTATACACATTTTTGCTGATACCGTGGACTGTCTATTTATCGGATTTTAACTTCAATCTGGCCATAATGGGCTCATGATCCGATAGTTGAATGTTGTAATTGGTATGGGACATGATATCAAAGTTTTTATTGGCGAGGATGTAATCTATACGCATAGGCAGGCCAAACATTTTAAAGGTTTTACCAAATGAAACACCGGTTTCAAGAAAAGAATCACTAAAATCTTCTTTTAAAATCCTATATACCTTTGAAAATTGGGTATTGTTGAAATCTCCGGCCAATAGCACTGGATACGGTGAACTATAAATGTGTTGTTTAATCGTAAGTGCTTGTTCCTCCTGTCTTTCCAGCACCCTTATTATTCTTTTAAACAGCTTTCCTGATGGCTCATTTTGTAAATGCTCTACATCTGGAACAACATTGAAAGATTGTAAATGGGCATTATATATCCTTATCGTGTCGCTCTTTAAAGCAATATCAGCAAATAGTGCCCCATTGTCACTCCCAGGAAAATCAATTAGCTGCAGCTGTGCTATGGGATATTTTGAATAGATTGCATTGGCGACACCGATCTTGGGAACGCCATATTCATAATCCACAAACCTAAAGGGATACATTTCATCAAGTGGAGTTTTTATGCTCATGACACGGTTCGCCTCTTGCACAACCAAAATGTCAGGTGTTTCCTTTAAAATAAATCCAATGATTAAACTATCTACTTTAGCAACAGGTATTTGGCCATGCATGTTAAGGCTGCGTACATTAAAGGACATAATTGAAAATTCGTTACTTCCTCCATCCATATCGGAAGGTGAAAAACGATAAAAGGTTCCAAAAATTGAATAACTTATGATTAGGCATAAAAGGGAGAGAAAGGCCTTTTTTCCCTTTTTAGCAGTCCACAACAATAAAAATAGAAAGTGTAAGACCAATAGTATGGGTACAACTAGACTAAAGATAGAAAGTATGATTATGCCCTTGGCAGGTAAGTAATACGCGAGCCACCCTATGCCGAGTAGGATTGTCAGAAACACATTTGTTCTCCAAAAAATCGATTTAACAACAGCTTGTTTCCCCAAACTTAATCTTCTTTCCCGGCCTTAAACAAAAAGTCCTTTTCCGCCTTGGACAAGCTTTCATAACCTGATTTACTAATTTTATCCAAGATGGCATCTATTTTCCTTTGACGGGTTTCCTTGTTGTAATCAACGCCACTTTTTGCGCCTTTGGCCCTGTCCCTTCGATGTACCGTTTTTAGGGGAGCTTTTCTTTTACCCGACTTAAATAGATTACCTATTGCGCTCAACAACACGGAAAATCCTTGCCCTATATCCCTTCCATTCAACAGTTGCCTTGCATAGAAATACCCAAGAAACGCACCCCCCAAATGAGCCAATCTGCCGCCGATATTTTCCCCACTCGCAATTTGTATCAAATCCATGAGAACCCAAAAGGCTCCCAGATACCATAACTTTAGATTGATGAGGCCAAACAAGCGAACTTCTTGATTTGGAATGTATGTACAAATGAATATTAGAACCGCAGTGACCCCAGCTGATGCCCCAATCAATGAAGTATTGGTATTTAAAAGGGTAGGGAATATATTGTAACTCGCTAAAAATAATAGCCCCCCTAAAATGACCCCAAGAAAGTATACGTTTAAAAAACGTTGATTATCAAACAGATTTAAAAAAATACGCCCTGTAAAATAGAGAACAAGCATATTCCAAAAAATGTGCCCGATTCCGGCATGAAAAAAGGAATAGGTCACCAAGGACCACGGTTTGGTCAAGAAAGCGAAAAAATCCTTAGGCAGCTCAAACCAGTACAAAATGGAATCCGTCGAAAACCCCAATAGAGCACTGGTCAAGCCTGTTATGATAAAGATGGCCAAGTTAATGGCAATCAATTTTTCAGCAATGTTCAATCGTGCAAGATAATATTGTAACCCTCCATTGGCCATAACTAATTCCAGCGATTTTGATTAAACTGATTTTTTTTCCAATACCACATCATAATAAAACCAATCAACGCCCCACCGATATGTGCAAAATGGGCGATGCCAGTATTTACGTTGCTAAAGCCAAAAAATAAATCACCTAAAATTAAAACAGGAACGAAGTACTTAGCCTTAATGGGAATAGGAAGAAATATCAACATTAATTCGGCATTCGGGAACATAAAGGCAAACGCTACCAAAATACCATACACCGCTCCGGATGCTCCAACCGCCGTACCTAAATAGGAACTTCTAAAATCTTCAAATAAGTTAGCCCCCAAAACATCCGAAATAACATTTAGGTTTGCTGTTCCCTCATTCAACAGATTTATTAAATCTGCTTTTCCAATTCCGGAATCCACTATGACCTCAACAGTATTATTAAATAAAAAATAATTGTATCCAATGTGTAGAAGGGCTGCACCAAAACCCGCAGAAAAATAAAAGAACAAAAATTTATTTCGGCCCCACATGCGCTCCAGGGGGGATCCAAAGGCCCAGAGGGCATACATATTAAAGGCGATATGCATAACCCCACCATGCATGAACATATGACTTACTATTTGCCACCATTCAAAATATGGATGTTCAGGAAACCAAAGGGCTAAGTATCTATAGATCGTCTCACCGAAACTAGTAAGGGTTGCGACAAATAAAATCACGTTAATGATTAATAAATGCTTTATAGCTTCGGTCATTCTTCCCATTCCTTAAAACTTATTTTCAATTTCGTTAGCCCCAATAATAACATAAATTTTCCTTTGAAATGGGCTTAGCTTGGGTTCTTTACACGCAAATAAATCGTTAATCAAGATATATTGTTCATCTTGGTTCAATCCCTGTCCATTTTTTATGGCTAAGGAAGTACACATCGTTTTCGAAATCCATTCCGCCCTCGAAAATCCATCATACGTATGTTCCAAACTTGATACCAAAATGGCATCAATGACCTCTTTAATCGATGTCTCTGGCATATTGGCAGGTATTCCCACAATACGCAATGGTCCTTCTGCAGTGAAGTCCATATCAAAACCCAGTTGGTTCAGATCATGGGTCAAATCCTCTAAAATCTTTAGCTCCTTTTTCCCAAATTGAAGTTCCACAGGGAAGAGCAGTTGTTGGGTTACCCCTTTTTCCAATGTTATTTCCCGTAAAAAACGCTCAAATAGGATACGTTGGTGCGCCCTGTTTTGATCAATGACCAAAAGTCCGGATTTTACCGTACTGACAATATATTTTCGCTGAAGCTGGAAAGTAATTTGCTTACTTTCAATCGTTTCATCAGCAGACTCAAAAATTTCGGCATTGACCACCTCCGACTCTACCTGTAATTTACTGAAACCACCATCTACCTTATCAAAGTCGTATAAATCTTGCCAGCCCTCTGTACTTTTTTTCCCAATACGGCCTTTTGATGTTGGCGAACCGCTCCCTTTGAAAAAAGGGTTGAAATTGGCATCAACGGTTATCGTTGGCATCTGGGCGTTACGGTCCTTGAAATTATAGGGCATGTCCAAATTGCCATCCCGTTCAAAATCCAAAACTGGAGCCACATGGAACTGTCCCAAACTGTGCTTTATCGCTGCTCTCAAAGTAGCATAAAGGGTGTGTTCATCTTCAAATTTCACCTCGGTCTTAGTTGGATGTATGTTGATATCAATGGATTTAGGTGCTACCTCCAATCGTAAGAAGTAACCCGGAAGGTTATCCGTCTTTAATAATCCTTCAAAAGCGGAAACCACGGCATGGTGTAAATAAGGGCTTTTGATGAACCTTCCATTGGCGAAAAAGAACTGCTCTCCCCTACTCTTCCGGGCAAACTCTGGTTTACAGATGAATCCTGATATTCTTACCACCTCTGTCTCCTCTTCAACAGGCACCAACTTTTCATTGGTCTTCTTACCAAAAACGTGTACGATACGTTGCCTGAAATTTTCCCGGGGCAGATTGAAATATTCCGAGCCGTTGTTGAACATCTGAAACGCTACCTTGGGATGTGCCAACGCTACCCTTTGAAACTCATCGATGATATGACGGAACTCCACTTGATCTGACTTTAAAAAATTTCGTCTTGCAGGAATATTAAAAAACAAGTGTTTCACTGCTATGGAGGTACCTCTAGCGGTTGCGGTAACCTCTTGGGTCACCACCTCACTTCCCTCAATTTTAAGATATGTCCCAACATCATTCATTGATGTTCTGCTGTGAAGTTCCACATGGGCAATCGCCGCAATGGAGGCAAGGGCCTCTCCCCTAAACCCTTTGGTTTGAAGCTTAAAAAGGTCGTCTGCCGTGGAAATTTTTGATGTGGCATGCCTCTCAAAAGAAAGTCGGGCATCCGTGGTACTCATGCCCATACCATCGTCAACTACCTGAATCAAGGTTTTGCCCCCGTCTTTGACTATCAGTTTGATATGTTCTGCTTCGGCATCAATGGAGTTTTCCAGTAGTTCCTTGACCACTGATGATGGCCGCTGAACCACTTCCCCTGCCGCAATTTGGTTAGCCACGTGGTCGGGCAACAGTTTAATGAGGTCTGCCATTAAGAATTGAAGAATATGGACAAATCAAAATCAATGATATAGAGGAATATCAAAATTAGCACTGCCAAAGCCACAAAAAAACGAATTCTCATATGTCGGTCTCCCTCGTTCTTTAAATCATCAAAAGCATTTGAGAATTTGCTTTTTAACCCTCTTTGATGATGCGCGGTAGTTCTGAATTTGTCAAGTTTATGCTCAATTTTATAGGGGTTTCCCTGGCCCTTGTAATAACGGGGCTTATAATCAAATTCGCGATTTTTTCGAAGCTTTAAAAAATTACGCATATACCCCTTTTACCATACGCTCAAAGGTACTTAAAAACCCTTCAAGCCTTAAACGGTGGGTCACAAAAAATGTTAACAGCTATAAGGCTGGGTGAATTTTTAAAGTTGTTTGCCCAAACTGGCCATCTTGATTGCGGCGATAGCGGCTTCAGTTCCCTTATTGCCATGTTTTCCGCCGCTTCGGTCACGGGATTGTTGAATGGTATCATCCGTAAGCACACAAAAAACAACAGGAACATTGGTTTGTACGTTTAATTCCATGATACCCCGGGCCGTGGCGCTACAGACATAATCAAAATGGCTGGTTTCTCCCCTTATCACACTTCCAATGGCCACAATGGCATCAACGGGTTCTGAGGTAATCATCTTTTTGCACCCAAAGGGAAGTTCAAAACTGCCGGGCACGTTCCAACGAAATATATTCTCCTTTCCTACTCCACAATCCAACAAGGCATTTAAAGCTCCGGTATAAAGGTTTTCCGTAATTTCCTGGTTCCACTCAGAAACGACCAAACCTATTTTTAGGTTTTCGCCATTGGGAATTTGGCTTTTATCGTAATGGGAAAGATTCTTGTTCTCAGTGGCCATTCCTTGAATTATTGGGAAGATCCAATCACAGCATCAATATTATTTCCCTCATTTGAATTTGGAAACTCTTCCTTGATTCGCTCAAAATATTCCAACGCCTTCTCCTTGTAACCCAGTCCAAGTGCGGCCACACCCGCTTTATATAAGAATTTGGGGGCGGAAAATTCATTTTCCCCAGCAGCAGCTATCGCTTTTTCGTAATAGTCCAACGCATCTTCAGCTTGCTCCAATTGCGAAAAGGCATCGCCAATTCCTCCAAGGGCCAAAGGTTTGTATACTTCATCATCAGACGAAAAATCCTCTAAATATGAAATGGCTTCTTGATATTGTTGAAGGTTCAAATAGGCCATTCCTGCGGAATATTTTGCCAAGTTTGAGGTAGGCGTTCCGCTATACTCGTCAATGATGTCCAAAAAACCAAACTTTCCTTCAGAACCGTTCAGGGCAAGTACCAACAATGAATCCTTTTGAACCTCATTGGTCAATGCTTCATTAAAATGTTGCATAGGGTAGGAAAATTCATTGGCCGCGTTTGCATCCTTTGGTTTGATAATGAATTGATTGTATGCCAAATAACCCAAAACTCCAACAGCCACAGCAATTATTCCCCCCAAAATGTAGTTTTGGTTTTTGGAAACCCAAGCTTCGGTTTTGGAAGCACTTTCATCCAGTGAACTAAATACTTCTGCTGTTGTACTGTTCTCTACCTGTGCCTGAGCCTCTTCTTTCTTGTTTTTAGGCTTATATCCACGCTTTTTGTAAGTGGCCATGCTTCAAATTTTGATCGCGCAAAAGTAATCGATTTCAACCAAAAACGAAAGGTAATTTATTCGTTATTTTTGAAACCTTTAATGAACTTCCGTATAGAAGAGCTTCTTTAAGCAGTTTGAATTAAATGCACTTAAAACACTTATCCTTAGTTAATTATAAAAGTTTTGAGTCCAAAACACTGGATTTTAGTCCTGTAATCAATTGTTTGGTCGGGGAAAATGGTGTAGGCAAGACCAATATCCTTGACGCCATTTATCATCTTTCTTTTGGCAAAAGTTATTTTAATCCGGTTTCGACACAAAATGTAAAGCACGGAACGGAATTTTTTGTGATTGAAGGGGAGTTTGAAAAAGAAGGCAAGCATGAAAAGATAGTTTGTAGCTTTAAAAAAGGTGCCAAAAAGATTATTAAAAGAAACGGAAAGGTTTACGAACGATTTTCTGAGCATATTGGTTTTTTGCCCTTGGTCATTATTTCACCGGCAGATCGTGATTTAATTGTAGAGGGAAGCGAAACCAGAAGAAAGTTTATCGATGGGGTTATTTCCCAATCGGATAAAGGTTATCTACAAACGCTAATTGAATATAATAAGGTTCTGGCACAGCGAAATGCCCTCTTAAAGTACTTTGTAGCCAATAATACCTTTAGTACGGACACCCTTTCCATTTACAATGATCAATTGCACGAAAAAGGCAGCGTCATCTACAACAAGCGCAGACTATTTTTGGAAGCCTTTATTCCTATTTTTTTGGAACAATACGCGATTATTTCCAATAAAGAGGAACATATTGAGCTAAGATACGATTCAAAACTGGCGGAACATTCACTTCTCCATCTTTTGACCAACGCAATTGATAGGGACAGGGTTTTGCAATATACAAGTGTTGGGATCCACAAAGATGATCTCGACTTTGCCATTTCTGGTCACCCCATTAAAAAATTTGGAAGTCAAGGGCAGCAAAAATCGTTTTTAATAGCACTGAAACTGGCGCAGTTTCATTTTATCAAAGAACAATCTGGTACCACTCCCATTCTTTTATTGGATGATATTTTTGATAAACTGGATGAAAAAAGGGTTTCTCAACTCATTTCATTGGTGGAGCAAGATAGCTTTGGGCAATTATTCATCAGCGATACCCATCCTGCTAGAACCGAAAAAGTGGTAAAACAGACCCATCAAGAGTATAAATTATTTACCTTGTAATATGAATGGGTATCGCCATTACTTAGTGATTGTTCTATTGTTTTTTGGGTGCGGAAAAAACCTGGAAAAAAAGGATTTGGAAAAGTTGAATGGCTACTGGGAAATCAGTGAGGTACAATTCCCAAATGGACAGCAAAAAACCTATACCATTAGTACAATGGTCGATTTCATAGAAATGGAGGGGATGGCAGGTTTCCGAAAGAAAGTAAAACCTCAACTAAACGGCTCCTTTATTACCTCAGATGATGCAGAACCATTTAGCATATTTGAGAAAAATGAAATATTCCACATTAGTTACGGAAAGGGTATGCAGCAAAGAGAGGAAGTTTTATTAATGGTAACACAAAATACATTTGCTGTTAGAAATGATAATGGTGTGGAATACCATTACAGAAGATACGAACCTATTAACATTAATCCCTAATGCCCAAAAGACAGAATGAACATTTGAATTTGGGCGATGCCCTTAAGGAGTTCATCAAAGAAAACCGCTTACAAAAGGGAATGGACAAAGTGGATGCCCGAGAAGCATGGACCAAACTCATGGGCAATGGGGTAAACAACTATACCCAAAATGTGGAATTGAAGGGAGAGACGCTTTTTGTTTCCCTTACCTCTTCCGTACTAAGGGAAGAACTTTCCTATGGTAAAAGCAAAATCATAAAAATGCTAAATGAAGAGCTTGGGAAAGAATTGATAAAAAAAATGGTGCTGAGGTAAACAAAAAAGCCACCCAGTGTTGGATGGCTTCCCATTATCATTTTTAGACTAAAAAATTTCCCTTCCCGAAAAGTGAAATGCGCCTTCTATTGCAGCATTTTCATCACTGTCGGAACCATGAACGGCATTTTCCGCCATATTGGAAGCGTATAACTTTCTGATAGTACCTTCGGCGGCCTGTTCTGGGTTGGTAGCCCCAATCAACGCCCGAAAATCCTCTACCGCATTGTCCTTTTCCAAAATTGCAGCAACAATGGGGCCCCTGGTCATAAATTCCACCAATTCGCCAAAGAAAGGACGCTCGTTATGGATGGCATAAAACGTTTCGGCATCCCTTTTGCTTAGTTGGGTATATTTCATAGCCACTATGTTGAATCCAGCAGCACTGATCTTTTCCAAAATAGCGCCAATATATCCCTTTTCTACAGCATCGGGCTTAATCATGGTAAACGTTCTGTTTCCTGTCATTTTTTAAAATTTTGCGCAAAAGTAAACCTTTTCAGGCAAGGGGCAAACCTTTAGTAGGCCTGTTTTAGTTCCTGATAGACATGCCCATTTTCACCCATGATTTTGAAATGGACTTCCATTTTCATTAAATCAACGTCAACCCAACCAAAACTGGTAGTGGATACCACCTCACCGACCCGAAAGTCATTGGGCTCGCCTGTAAAGGAAGTATAGGAATGTGTCAATCCACTACTGGTAAAGTCGATAAGGGGAAATGGAAGTTGATCCGTCTCCATCTTGGAAAATTCTGAAATATGGCGGTCCCCAGATAAAAGAATGACTCTTTTTGCGCCTGAATTCTTAATAACACGTAACATTTTGTCCACTTCATGAGGGTGATTGGCCCACTTCTCAAAACCATGTTGATTGGACAAGAACTGAATGCTGGAAACAATAAAATTAAATGTTGCCTCTGAGTTTGAAAGCTCATTTTCCAACCAAGTCCACTGCGCATCCCCCAGAATGGTTCCATCACCATAATTGTTGGGCAAATACCGTTTCCCTTGGCTACTACCGTCCGTCAATGGGGTTCTGAAATAACGTGTATCCAAATTGATGATTTTCACCTGTCCTTCCGGTTTTGAAATAATTTGGACAGAGTATACCCCTTCTCGATTTCTTCTAGGGTCATCCCGCCCTACTTCCATAAAATCCAGGAATAACTGTTGGCTTTCACGTTTTTTAGTAAATTCCTGACCCCCATCGTTCATTCCATAATCATGATCGTCCCATGTTCCCGTAATCAAAACGCTTTTGTCCAAAGCAGCATATTCCGGGATAGCTTTCTGTTCCAAGTACATGGCCTTCATTTTGCCCATATCTTCGGTATCCGCATAAATGTTGTCCCCTCCCCAAATAAATATATCGGGGTTTGCATTGATAATATCGTCCCAATATACATTTTCCTCATCATGCTTATTGCAGGAACCAAAGGCAATTAGAATCTTGGAATCCGTGTTTTCAATCTTTGATGTATTCACCTGACCGGTAATGCTTTTGTGCTGGGACTTGCAACCAATCAATAGGAGCAATATCAATGTTTTTAACACATTTTCTTTCATAACGAGACTCTTAGGATTGCGTCAAAATTAAATAACAGGAAATTATGTCAATGTTATATTATTGTATCTTTGCGCGCATGAATTCAGCAGACGTAGCCAAAGTACGGGAACTGCTCTCGAAATACAATAACATAATCATTGTGCCCCATAAAAATCCCGATGGTGATGCCATTGGTTCCGCACTGGGATTATTTCATTTTTTAAAGGCTTTGGGGAAAAGCTCCCAGATAATTGTCCCCAACGACTATCCTAAATTTTTGAAATGGATACCGGGCAACGAAACCATTTTAAATTTTGAAAGGCAGAATTCGCAATCCATCGAGTTTTTGGAAAAGGCCGATTTAATATTTACCCTGGACTTTAACCAGCTTTCCAGAACAGGGCAAATGGAACAAGTATTGGAATCATCTCAAGTGCCGTTCATTATGATTGATCATCATCAACAACCGGATGATTATGCCATAGTCACTTACTCGGATGTTAACATGAGTTCTACATGTGAAATGGTTTACAATGTAATTGAGGCTTTTGGCGAGCATGCATCGATAACCCCAGAAATAGCCACTTGCCTCTATGCAGGAATCTTAACCGATACCGGTTCCTTTAAGTTTTCATCCACCACGAGCAGAACCCATAGAGTGGTTGCCGAACTAATCGATAAAGGTGCCCAAAACATGCAGATTCACCAACAGATTTTTGATACCAACTCTCCCGCCCGATTACATCTTTTGGGTATCGCTTTGAGTAATTTGGTCATTTTGCAGGAGTATAGGACGGCGTACATCACCCTTTCACAAAAAGAATTGGACCAAAATAGCTTTAGTAAGGGAGATACCGAAGGTTTTGTAAACTATGGCCTTACACTGGAAGGTATTGTATTTGCCGCCATTTTCATTGAGAACCAGGAAGAGGGCATTATAAAAATATCCTTTCGTTCAGTGGGCGACTTTTCCGTGAATGAGTTTGCTAGAAACCATTTCGATGGTGGTGGACATACCAACGCCGCAGGAGGAAGAAGCACGAATGCCATGACGGTAACCGTGGAACGATTCACTTCCCTTCTTAATGAGTACCAAAGTCAATTACAGTCATGAGAAAGCTCCTGTTGTCCCTACTTTTACTATTCATCATGGTTGCTTGTGGCGAACCGGAACCCAGAAAACCTGTCCAAGTTAAATCAGGTAGTTTCTTTAAGGAGTCCGTGGAGCGAAGCAAAAGAATCCTTGAGGTAGAAACAAAGGTTATTCAAGCACTTATTGAAAAGGACGGTTCAAATAAGTACTTGGAGAGCAACAATGGCTTTTGGTATACCTATGAAATCAAAAAAGATAGCACCAATTATTTGCCCAAAACCAATGATGTATTGTTATTGACCTACAACATCATGTCACTTAAAGGGGACACCATTTATAGGGCCGAAGATATTGGTTTGGTAGAGCATGCGGTGGATAAATCCCAACTTTTCCCGGGATTGAGGAACGCTTTAAAACTAATAAGAAAGGAGGAAAAGGCAACGTTTCTTTTTCCTTCGGGCCAAGCATACGGCTACAAAGGGGACAACAATAAAATTGGTCCCAACCTTCCTATAAAATCGAGCGTACGCATTCTAGAAATTAAAAAAGACAGTAGCAACATTAAATTACAATAGATGAAAAAACTAATCTTTGGGCTGAGTGCCATTATCATTCTTTTGACTGGCTGTAAGGCAGGAAAATATTCCGATTTAGGCGATGGAATCTTTGCAGACATTCAGACCACTAAAGGAGATATCGTAGTTAAACTATACCACAACGCTACACCTGTTACCGTAGCAAACTTCGTCTCCTTAGCAGAAGGTAATAGCCCATTTGTTGAGGAGCGGTTCAAAAACAAAAAATACTACGATGGATTGGTATTTCATAGGGTCATGAAAGATTTTATGATACAAGGTGGTTGTCCTGATGGTACGGGAAGGGGAAATCCAGGTTACAAATTTAAGGACGAATTTGTGGATACCTTACGGCACTCTGGAAAAGGATTGCTTTCCATGGCCAATGCTGGACCTAAAACCAACGGGAGTCAATTCTTTATCACCCACAGTCCCACGCCCTGGCTGGATGGAAAGCATTCGGTATTTGGTGAAGTGGTCAAGGGACTGGAAGTGGTAGATAGCATTGCCAATGTAAAAACGATTCCCCAAGATAGACCTGAAGTTGATGTAGTCATGAACAAAGTGGAAATCATAAGGAATGGTAAGGAGGCAAAAAAGTTCGATGCCATTGAAATCATGAATGCGAATTTCGAAGAGGAAAAAAAGGTGGTTGCGGCTTTCAAGAAGCTTAAGGAAGATTTAGTTTTTGAGTTTCAATCACAGATCAATGAAGCGGAAACCACCGAATCAGGGCTCAAAATTTTAAAATTGACCGAAGGTTCAGGGGAACAACCGAAAACGGGTCAGAAAGTTTTGGTGAACTATGCAGGTTGGCTCATGGCTAACGGAGATCTTTTTGATAGTAATGTTCTGGAAGTAGCGGAAAAATTTGAAAATGTAAACCTCAGAAGAAGGGATTTAGGGGGTTATCAACCCTCCCCAATGTTGTATAGCCCTGAGGCCCCATTGTTCCCAGGTTTTCGAGAAGGCATGCTGACCATGAAAGTTGGAGATAAAGTACGTCTCTTTTTACCCCCGCATCTAGGAACAGGTGATAGGGACAATGGTCCTATACCGGGAGGTTCAACGTTGGTTTTTGATGTGGAAATTACCGGTATTGCCCAATAAAATATTTTATAAGATCCAATGAAAAACATCCCCGAAAGGTTTATCTTTTTGGGGATGTTTTACGTAAAGGAAAATTTGTGAATCAAAAACAGAAGACTTGGCTCTCCGTTTCCCTAGTTCCACAAATTCTTTTGGTGAAATTATTGGGGACACAACCCGAGTGGATTGAAAAGTATTATTCCGAGGGAATATACCCCTACATCGCCGGATTTTTACGATTGCTTTTTGGATGGATTCCTTTTTCCATGGGTGACATCTTCTACACGCTCTTGGTCTTTGGAGCACTACGCTATATTTATTTGCACGGTAAGGGAATATGGAAACGACCCAAACATTTCCTCTTGGATATTGGATGCGTTTTATCCGTTGCCTACTTTATTTTTCACATATTATGGGGCATGAACTATTATCGGTTGCCCATTAATGAAAAATTGAATTTTGAGGTGGAGTATACCAAAGAAGATTTGCTCAATTTCACCTTCAAAATAGCGGAAACCACGAATAGGTTACATATGCAGCTTGAATCTGATAGTTTGAAGGCCGTACAAATTCCATATACTACTCAGGAGATTTATGATAAGACCCTGGAAAGTTATAAAAGTGCTTCAAAGGTGTTTCCATTATTTGAATACCAACGGCCAAGCTTAAAATCCTCCTTGTATTCCCTTCCTTTAACCTACATGGGCTATGGAGGGTACCTTAACCCGTTTACGAATGAAGCGCAGGTGAATAATATGATTCCAGCAGTCCGATTGCCTTCCATTAGCGGACATGAGGTTGGACACCAAATTGGGTATTCCTCCGAAGATTCCACCAATTTTATAGGTCTGTTCGTAACGTCTGCCAACCCTGACCCTTACTTTCAATATGCGGCCCACTCCCATGGCCTCGCTTATTGTCTTTCTGACCTAAGGCGAAGAGACGAAAATGCCTTTCAAACTGTCTTCGAAAAACTTCGCCCCGGGGTAAAAGAAAACTATGCGGAACTCAACCGATTTTGGCGGCAATATGAAAATCCCACGGAGCCCGTCTTCAAAGCTATGTTCAACGCTTTTCTAAAAGCCAACAACCAAGAGCGCGGCATACAGAGTTATAATGCGGTAGTAGGTTTACTCATTGGATTTGACAAAGCTTCACAATAATCCCTTGTCCATACAAGAGGTTTCCGTTATTTTTAGGGAAACCATTAGGTATTTTAAGAATACATGAACACGTCGAATTCTAAGCGATGTGTTCAGTTCTGAAAAGTACTTTACAAACAATATCCAATTATTTGGATGTTATCAAAGTAAACAATGACAAAAAAAGCACTCTTCACCACTCGCATCGCCCTAATTGTGGCCTTGGGTGGATTCTTGATGGGGTTCGATGCCTCGGTAATTTCAGGAGTGAACAAATTCGTTCAAATCGATTTTAACCTGACCGATCTGGAACTCGGGTTTTCTGTTAGTTCCTTGACCATCATTGCGGCATTGGCCATGATGGTCTCCGGACCTTTAAGCGACAAATTTGGAAGGAGGATTATCCTAAAGGTCTGCGCCTTGGTTTTTACGGTTTCAGCAATAGGGTCCGCCTTGGCCCCCAACTTTTTGTTGTTTTTAATTTTTAGAATGCTGGGGGGAATTGGGGTTGGAGCTTCACTTATACTGGCCCCAATGTACATTGCGGAAATCTCCCCTCCAGAACAAAGAGGAAAACTGGTTTCATTCAATCAATTGAATATTGTACTGGGTATCACCATTGCATTTTTTAGCAACTATTTTATTCTATCAATAGGCGATTCCAATGCAAACTGGGTACACTCCTTGGGTATCCAGGAAAACAACTGGCGATGGATGTTAGGCGTAGAGGCCTTTCCAGCGGTTTTATACTTTTTTGGGCTTTATGCGGTCCCACGAAGCCCAAGATGGTTGATTATGAAAGGGATGCTGGATGAGTCCCTTGAGGTTCTCAAAAAATTTGGTTCCGCTGAACAGGCCAAAAAAGACTTGTTGGCAGTAAAGTCCTCATTGGAAAGGGATAAAGGCAAAAAAAGGGCGTCGTTGTTGGAATTGTTCAAACCAGCTATGCGGTTCGTAATCACCATTGGTTTAGTGGTTGCCATATTACAGCAGATTACCGGAATTAACTCCGTATTCTTTTATGCGCCCATGATTTTTGAACAATCCGGTATAGGAACGGATGCCTCATTTATCCAAGCTATTCTTGTTGGGGTAACCAACTTGGTATTTACCATTTTGGCCATGGTTTTTATTGACAGGTTAGGTCGCAAACCCCTATTGGCTTTTGGGGTAGCGGGCATAGGGTTGTTTATGATGCTTTTGGCTTACGGATTTCATTCCGCAACCTATTCCTTGTCTTCAGAAAACATGGATAAAATTGAAAATGTGGAACTAAGGGAAGCACTATCAGTGCTTCTAGGAAAATCCTTTGAGAATGATGTTGCCTATAAAAATGAGCTTAAATCCTTACTTGGAGCTGAAAAGGCCAAAAAACATGAATCGGAATTGATAACAGCGGCCATTAAGATGAATCCTTCTTTGATACTCATAGGAATTATTGGTTTTGTAGCTTGTTTTGCCGTTTCCCTAGGACCTGTCATGTGGGTCTTGTTTTCTGAACTCTTCCCCCTTAAAATAAGGGGCATTGCCATATCGTTTGTGGGTTTTGTCAATTCCGCAGTTTCCGCTGGGGTCCAGTTTTTATTTCCCTGGGAACTATCTACTATTGGAAGCTCATGGACCTTCTTAATCTATGGTATCTTCGCCTTTGCAGGACTTGTCTTCATCATCCGAAGTATCCCGGAAACAAAAGGTAAATCACTGGAGGAACTTGAAACCTTATTGGTAAAATAACCCCTAATCTCACTACTAAAACATTGCAATTACTTCTATTAACTTTAAACCCCTAAACAAGTAAGTGATCATGAAAACTAAATCTTTTCCGCTACTATTTATAGCTTTCATAGTGTTGATAAGCTGGAAGAACACCACGTTTTTACAATCGAAACAAGTGGATTCCGGAAAAATCAAGGTGATGATACTTTACCCCAACGAAGAAGGTAAAACCTTTGATATGGACTATTACTCCCAAAAGCACATGCCCATGGTCGCCGAGTTGTTTGGAGCACCATTAAAATCATACTCCATTGACCGAGGAATTGCTGGGAGAACACCGGAAGAACCCGTGCCTTATATAGCAATCGGTTGTTTTTACTTTGACCAACTATCCGACTATGACAATGCTTTTGGACCCAATGCAGAAAAGATTCTGAGTGATATCCCAAACTATACCAATATTCAACCTGTGGTTCAAATTAGTACGTCCATAAAGTGAAAACAGTATTTACTTTGCTACATTTACGGCTCTGGTCTCCCGTATTACCGTAACCTTAACTTGACCGGGATACGTCATGTCCGTTTGTATTTTTTGGGAAATATTAAAGGATAGTTCAGCAGCTTGGTCATCATTTACTCTTTCACTTTCCACGATAACCCGCAGTTCCCGTCCTGCCTGAATGGCGTATGCCTTTTGTACTCCATTGAAACCAAAGGCAACGTCTTCCAAATCCTTTAACCTTTGAATGTACGAATCAAGTACTTGTCTTCGAGCACCGGGTCTTGCGCCACTAATGGCATCACACACCTGAACGACCGGGGAAATCAAATTGGTCATTTCAATCTCGTCATGGTGCGCTCCAATAGCATTGCATACTTCTTTTTTCTCCCCAAATTTCTGCGCCCATTGCATTCCCAAAATGGCATGGGGGGTCTCTACTTCGGTTTCCGAATTGGGCACTTTACCTATATCGTGCAACAAACCTGCCCGTTTGGCCAGTTTGGGGTTCAATCCAAGTTCGGCTGCCATTACCCCACAAAGTTTTGCCACCTCCCTGGAGTGTTGCAAAAGATTTTGTCCGTAGGAAGAACGATATTTCATCCTACCAACGGCTTTGATCAACTCTGGGTGCAGACCATGGATGCCCAAATCAATGACTGTTCGCTTTCCAATTTCAACAATCTCTTCATTGATTTGCTTTTCCGTCTTTTTGACAATCTCTTCAATACGGGCCGGGTGGATTCTACCATCGGTCACCAAACGATGAAGGGATAGTCGAGCAACTTCCCGCCTTACCGAATCAAAGCAGGAGAGAATAATGGCCTCAGGTGTGTCATCCACAATAATTTCTACTCCGGTGGCCGCCTCAATCGCCCTAATATTGCGGCCTTCACGACCTATAATCCTTCCCTTAACGTCATCCGATTCCAAATTAAAAACAGAAACGCAGTTTTCAACAGCTTCTTCCGTGCCAATACGTTGAATGGTATTAATAACAATTTTACGGGCCTCTTGCTGAGCGGTTAACTTGGCTTCTTCCAGGGTACTTTGTAAATACGCCATGGCATCGGTCTTTGCCGTTTCCTTTAAGGATTCCATTAATTGGCTTTTGGCATCTTCGGCTGAAAGTCCAGAAATTACTTCCAATTGCTGAACTTGACTTTTATGGAGCTTCTCTACCTCGGATTTCTTCTTGTCAAGTATTTCACCCTTGTGTTCGTTTTCCTTAATTAAAGTTTCCAGTTGCCCATTGAGTCGTTTGTTCTTGGAAAGTTCATTACCGATCTGGGATTCTTTGTCCCTGGTCCGCTTTTCGGCCTCAGCAATCTTCTTATCCTTTCCGATAATTACTTTTTCATGCTCGGCTTTGAGTTCCAAAAACTTTTCCTTGGCCTGAAAAATCTTGTCCTTCTTTATATTCTCCCCTTCTTTTTTCGCTTCCCTTAAAATAGTGGACGCCTCTTTTTTTGCATTGCCAATAGTCCTTGCGGCTTTGCCTTTTTCCATCATTTTGGCGATGGCAAAGCCAATGATCAGACCAACAACGGCTGCTATAATGGGTATAACCGTATTATCCATTTTCCTGAGTTTGGTTTAAAAAAAAACCCACATTGGCGGAAGTTTTGTACAAACTCCTAATAACAGGTTTAGGGCTACCAAGCTGCTCAAGGATCCTTATACTGGTAAGGCCTGCTTTTACAACCTAAACTCACCCTTTTTAATTGTAATAATGTTGAGTTTGTCAAAAAATTGGTACCAATGTGGGCAGTAACAATTATATTTTAAAGAACTTATTCCGTACCTAAATGGGCATGTACCGAACCCTCCAAGGCCCTTAATCTTTCTTTGGCCTCTTTGATACTTTCGGATTCATTTATACCGCTTTGCTCAATTTTGGAAGCAAATTGTAAAGCACACATGGCCAAAACGTCCTGTTTGTCACGTACTGCATAATTCTGCTCAAACTTTTTTGCCAAATTATCAATATTCTTGGCTGCTTTCCTTAGCCCCTCCTCTTGTCTGGGATCTATGGTTAGGGGATACACCCTATCCGCTATTGAAAGCTTTATTTTGAGCTTTTCTTCCATCTCTCACCCTCATTCCGCTAGTTGGGCTATACAACTGTCCAACTCTCGTATCAAGGTATTTATTTTAAGCTTAGCCTCGGTTTTATTTGTATTACCACCCAGCATTGAACTTGCTAATTTCAAGGAGTCGTATTTTTCTTTCCACTCCGCTAGGGCTTCCTTGCTCAGTTCATGGGATTCCAATTGGGCACTAAGCTCTTTCCTTAACTTTGCATTAGCTTGGTTAAGTACTTCCAAACGGTGCAAGAGCTTACTCACTTTATTCTCAAGGGAATCAACAATTTCAATAAGTTCACCCATCTGCAAATTGCAATGCGTATACAAACAAAGTTAACGAACCCAGACCAACCAAGCAATTTTTTTATCGTATTCTTGCTATGGCAGATCCCAAAACACAACTTGGCATCAGTTTTGATATTGTTGGGTATTGGTTACTTTTGAAAGCAAATATGTACTTCATGACGCGCATATCATTGACCTGCGTTTTTTTTCTTGTGTTTTTCGTTTTGGTCGGTCAGAATAAATATCCTCAAAATACATTTAGGCCTCCATTGGATATTCCCCTGGTACTTTCTGGGACTTTTGGGGAATTGAGGTCCAATCACTTCCATGGTGGTATTGACATTAAGACACAACAACGACAGGGACTTCCTGTTTATGCCATTGCTGATGGTACCGTAACACGTGTTAAGGTTTCGCTTTATGGCTATGGCAAAGCACTTTATGTAGCCCACCCCAATGGATATACCTCCGTGTACGCCCACCTTCAAAAGTATGGTCCAAAAATCCAAGAATACATCAAGGAAGTGCAGTATGGCAAAAGAAAATATGAAGTGGAGGTATTCCCAGAGTTTGGGGAAATAGAGGTGAAAAAAGGAGATATTATAGCCTACACGGGCAATACCGGAGGCTCTTCAGGACCCCATCTACATTTTGAAATTAGGAATAGCGTTACGGAAAAACCAACAAATCCCCTACTCTACGGGCTTAACGTTCGGGATGCCACAAATCCAGACTTGGTTGGTCTTTTTGGTTACCCCCTTTCTGAAGGGAGCCACATCAACCAAAGTGAAGAAAAAATTCAGTTGAATTTCACAAAACAATCAGATGGTACCTTTCTTGCAGATCAAGTCAATGCACTTGGAACCATTGGCTTTGGGTTCATTGGTTTTGACCGACAGGACATGGCCGCCAACAAAAATGGGGTTTTCTCGGTCACCCAAAAGGTAAATGGTAAAATTCACACCAGTTATGATTTCGAGACCTTTTCCTTCGGGGAAACCAGGTATATCAACGCCCTAATCGACTATGCACATTTTAAAAAGTACCGTCAGCGCATACAAAAAGTATTTAAGGAACCTTATAACAAACTGAGTATTTATAATCAGCTTTACCTGGATGGAAAAATAGTGGTTCAAGAAGGGTTGAGCTACAATGTGGAATTGATCATTAAGGACATCAAGGACAACCAAACCAAGGTAATCATTCCTGTTGAGGGTAAAAAGGAAGAGATCCTACTTCCTAAAAAGGTGGACAGCACCAACACTTTTTTAAAAGCGACCACGCCAAATAGCTTTGACCTTGGAATTGCGAAAGTGTATTTTCCGGAAAGCACCTTTTATCAAGATTTTTATATCGAACTCAAAGAAAGTACGGATACCATCTCCATCCATCATGATTGGATTGCGGCCCATCGAAATTTCACCATTACTTTTGATGTATCCAAATACGGTACAGAAGAGAAAAAACAACTGTTCATCGCCCATTTGAATGATGATTTGGAACCCAATTATTCCAGAACTTACAAAAAGGGAAACACATTTGCCACCAGCACCAAAAACTTGGGGCAATACACCTTGGTAACCGATTCTATTCCACCAACAATACATCCAAGGAATTTTAAGCCAGGGAAATGGCTCAATAATTATCGGTATCTCAGTTTGACCATTTCAGATGATTTAAGTGGCATAAATTCCTATAATGCCTATCTCAATGGGAAATGGATTTTGATGGAGTACGAACCTAAAAAACGAACCATTACCTATAATTTTGACGATGAAATTGTGGAAGACACGCAATGCAACCTTAAGGTGGTCGTTACCGATAATGTAGGCAATACCACCACTTTTGAGGAAACTTTCTATAGAAAATAGCATCTGGGCCATATTTGTGCTCACCATGTTGGCCGCGATTCAAACCTTAGTGGGGCAAACCGCTGTAATTTCAGGATATGTCTTGGATGAACAACAACAACCGTTGGCCAGTGTCAATATTTCATCGGATGGTATTGGAACAACCACTGGGGCAAACGGTTTTTACCTTCTTGAAATCGTTGCAGACAAAAAGGTAACCATTACTTTTTCCCATATCGGTCATGAGGATGTAGTTCTTAAGGATATTATCCTAAACACAAATGAGACCTTTGAGTTCAATCCGGTAATGGCCACAAAAAACATTCAGATAGCTGAAGTTGAAGTTAGTCCTACCGGGAAGAGGGATGTCCAGGGGGTGACCACGATTCCACCTGAAATCGTTCGTAAAATCCCAGGCGTGAATGCCGGTGTGGAGAACCTATTAAAGTTACTTCCGGGAGTATCTTTCAACAATGAACTGAGTACGCAATACAACGTAAGGGGTGGAAATTTTGATGAAAACCTGGTATACGTCAATGGTATTGAGGTCTATAGACCTTTCTTAATACGCTCGGCACAGCAAGAGGGCTTCAGCTTTGTAAATAGCAGTATGGTTGAAAACGTGGATTTCTCGGCTGGGGGTTTTCAGGCCAAATATGGGGATAAGCTTTCATCAGTACTAGATATTACCTATAAAATACCTACGTCGTTTTCCATTGAAGCAGAGGGCAGTTTTCTTGGAGCGAGTGCCACAATGGAAACCATTTCAAAAAAAAAGGATTTCACCACCTTGACGGGGATGAGATACCGAAACAATTCCCTTTTGATCAATAGCCAGCAGACCGAAACCAATGTAGTCCCCATCTTTTTTGATGTGCAAACTTATTTGACGAAGCAGCTTACCAAGAATTTTAAGTTGAGCTTTTTGGGCAACCTTTCCATAAACAACTACAAAAATGAACCTATTGTAAGGCAAACAAATTTTGGCACTATTTCCGAGCCACGGGCCTTAGTGGTGTTTTATGAAGGTCAGGAGCAAAATAGGTACGAAACACAACTTGGAGCCCTCAAGGCTGACTTAGTAGTGAATAACGACCTGAAACTGAGTTTCACCTCGTCCATATATCATGCGCTGGAGGAAGAATTTACCGATCTCATTGCAGCCTATGAATTGGGTTCGGTAGAAACCAATTTAGGAAGTGAAAATCTTGGGGAAGTAACCGAAAGTCGTGGGGTAGGCTCACAGTTTAACAGGGCGCGCAACCAGCTGGATGCTTTGATTTTCAATCTTTCGCATAAAGGGGTATTGAAGAAAGGAAATTCCATTTGGGAATATGGGGTTCGCTATTCACACGAGGATTTTAGAGATCGATTGAACGAGGCTGAATTCTTGGATTCTGCAGGTTTTTTGATTCGACCCCCTAACGGGGAATTCATTAACAACGAACCTGAAGAGCCCTTTGAAGCCCCTATATTACCGTTTGAAGGTTCCAGGGCCACCAACTTTGTAAAGACCAATCGTCTTTCAGGTTTCTTTCAATTTGACAAGCAGGCCCAGTGGGGCAAACATACCATTTATTACAATTTAGGCATACGGGCCCAGTATTGGCGCTTATCTGGGGAAGGTTTTGAAAGCAATCAACAGTTTTTAATAAGTCCAAGGGCACAATTTGCCATTAAACCCAGTTGGAAAAATGATGTGCTTTTTAGATTGGCCGTTGGAAGCTACCAACAACCTCCATTTTATAGGGAATTACGAAATATTCAAGGGCAGGTAAATCCCGAAGTAGAAGCTCAAAAGTCTTTGCACATTGTAGCTGGTAATGAATATAGTTTTTCTTTGTTTGATAGGCCTTTTACCCTTATCAGTGAAGGATACTATAAAGAACTGGATAATGTAAACACGTACACCGTAGAAGACGTAAGAATACGATATCGCGCGGATAACGTTTCAAGGGCATATGCCTATGGGTTTGATTTTAGATTGAACGGTGCGCTTATCCCCGGCGCTGAATCCTGGTTAAGTCTAGGTTATTTGGAAACCAAAGAAAACATTGACAACAGGGGATACATCTCAAGACCCACCGATCAACGGTTAAAGCTTGGACTATTGTTCCAGGATTATATGCCTACGATTCCTAACATGAAACTTTATGTGAATTTGGTGTACAACACGGGGGTCCCGGGAGGATCGCCCAACAATGAAGACCCTTATGAATTTCAGAATAGATTAAGAGATTATAGGCGGGCCGATTTGGGCATTTCCTATATTTTTGCCGACAGAACCAGCGTTTTTAAAAAAGGACATTGGTTAAACAATTTTAAGGAATTGGACATAGGCCTAGAAATTTTCAATGCTTTTAACAATCAAAATTCCATTACCAATACTTGGGTCAGGGATGTGGATACCCAAAGGCAATTTGCCATCCCCAATTTTTTGACACCGCGTCTATTGAACTTAAAATTGCACATGAGATTTTAGACATTATGGGTAAAAGGATACTATTCTTCTTTGTTTTTTTATATGGTCTTTGGGGCTATGCCCAAAAGGACATTTTTGAAAGCAATCGTTTTGATGAGCTCTCCGAAGGGCATGAGGTTCTGGCCATAGTTCCCTTTATAACCCAACTGGAGTTGGAACAGAACATCTCAAAAGAAGAACTCAAACAATTGGCCCAAAAAGAAGGGTACGCCGTACAAGATGCCTTGGAGACCTATTTTTCTCGAAGAAAAAAAAGAAAAAAGTTCAATGTGGACTTTCAAAACGTTGAAGAAACCAATGCCTTGCTCACCAAAAATGGCATCACCTATGAGAACATTGATATTAGAACGGTAAAAGAGCTTTCAAATATCCTTGGGGTTGATGGAATTATAAGTGGTAGTCTGGACTTAAATGTACTGTTATCCAAAGGGGTATCTACGGATTTTAACCTATTGGATTACTTCAGGGGAAAGACAAATTATGGCAGAATCGGAATTAAAATCAGCGATGGTTCCACTGGGAAACTCTTGTGGAAATACGAAAAAATCATTACCAAAAAAACAGGCAAAAATACGAATGAGCTTATCGATAAAATGATGAAGGCCGCCTCTAGAAAATTTCCTTATGATAAGGAGAAAAAACGAAAAAAGAAAAGCTAGCTCTCCGCAAACTCCTTTAAAACCGAAATGGTATAGTCCAACTCTTCCTTTGTATTGTATTTTGAAAAGGAAAACCGTAAGGAAGGCTTTTTGAGTTCATCATCAGTCAATAGCTCTTGTAAAACGTGGGAACCTTTTGTACTTCCAGATTGACAAGCACTTCCTTTGGAACAAGCTATACCCTTTAAATCCAAATGGAATAACAACATAAGCGACTTTTGGGCATCAAATGGGAGGCGAACATTGGTCAAGGTATAGGTACTGTGTTCCAAACTCTCCGAATGTCCGTTGAATTCAACAGCTGGAATTTCCTTTTTTAGCTTTTCAACAAAATACCGTTTAAGTTCCGTAACGTAAGCTTTTTCCTTACTAAGGTTTTCATAGGCTGCAATGAATGCTTCCTCCAAACCAACAATATTATGGAAAGGCTCGGTACCAGCCCTAAACCCGCGCTCTTGGGACCCCCCAACAATGAGTGGTTTCAACCCGGAATTTTTTCTGATGTAAGCAAAACCAATGCCTTTTGGCCCATGAAATTTATGCGCTGCAGCGGTCATAAAATCAATTGGGGCTTTTTCCGCATCCCATTCAAAATGACCAATGGATTGTACCGTATCGGAGTGAAATAGCGAATTATAATTTTGGCAAAGCAACCCTATTGCATCTATATCAATAAGATTTCCAATCTCATTGTTCACGTGCATTAAGCTCACCAACTTTTTGGAAGGATCTGTTTTAAGCAGTTCCTCAAGATGATTGACATCAGGATTGCCATTAGCATCCAAACGTACAAAATGTAGCTTGATGTTGTATTCTTTCTCCAATTCCTCAACGGTATGTAATACTGCATGATGCTCAATCTTGGAAGTGATGATGCTGGTCACCCCCAAATCCCTAACGGCACATCTCAAGATCATATTATCAGCTTCGGTACCTCCCGAAGTAAATATAATTTCGGAAGGGTGGGCATTGAGATATTTGGCAATTGTCTTTCGGGTTTTTTCAATGGCCGTCTTGGCTGTTCTACCAAAACTATGGGTGGAAGATGGATTCCCAAAGCAATTGGCCAGGGCATCTTGCATTTTTTCTATTACCTCATCCCGAACCTGGGTTGTGGCTGCATTATCCAAATACACTTTGTCCATTCGACGATATCGTTTTAGAAGGGGCTCAAAAATAGCCATTCCTACGTTAATTTCTTCCAAATTATGCACAACAATAAAAGAGGATAAAATGAATTTCACCTAAATTTGACGCCATGAAAAAAATTGTTATAGCAGCAATACTTATGGTTTGTTTCGCATGTAGTGATGGCGACTTGACAATTGAGAATATTGACTTCGAGGACGGAACGGTGGCCTTCTGCACCCTACAATTTAATCAAATGGATACGGAACGGACCCTTTTTTTCAAAATTGTGGAAGATGAAGCTTTAATTCTTGACCTACAGTCTGGGCTCATTGAGAATCAAACATCCGCAGAGACCATTACGAGCAATTTGGAAAGTCAATCCACCTTGACATATCGGCTTTTTTCAGAGAATGTATCCAACGATTATTTCTGTGATGATATTCCACCAATAAATCCAATGGTCCTGGAAGAGACAACGGCAAGCTCAGGGATAGTAAATATAATTACCCTGGTAGATACTGTAACTAGCTCAACCAAGACCTACATGCATAACATAAGTTTTACGGATTTAACGATTATCGGTGGTGACAATGAACGAATTACTGACGAGCCTGGACTTGATTTTGGAACATATCCCACTACTGTCGATAGCAGCGTGAAACAGGTTTTTTCCAACTACTCTGGCACGACCATTTCTAGTTGTACCGATGAAATTAGTACAACCATTACCCTATTCAAAATACTGAATGACGAAGCGCTGCTACTAAATTTCCCTTCTTCCTTACTTATCAATCAAACTACAACAGAACCCCGAACCGTTTCCTTGGGAAATATTCCTGATGATATGACCGCAACCTTTTCGAATCCCGTCTTTAAAAAGATTGTTTCTGAGGCACTTATTTGCAGTGATTTTTCCGGTGACTCGGATTTAGAGAATTCTTTTACCACAATTTCTGGAACACTATCCGTAACGACCACTGAAAATGGAGACAGCACCGCAGAAAATCCCCTGTTCGATCACGTTCTGACCCTTAGTAATTTTGTCTTGGAAGATGTCAATGAAAATGAAATTCCGGTTATTGAGACATTTACTTTTGGAACAGTTACCACCACCACGGCCAACTAAGGGTTCTGATAAATATACACTTCAGTGGCCCCCAACCCATATTTCTGGTATTCGGCATCATAAAAATCTACTGGGTACTTTTTAAATAAATACTTCAGTTCCTCTCTCAGAACACCCTCTCCCACTCCATGAATAAATACTACCTTCTGAATGCGTTTGCTCATAGCGAACTCCAGTTGCCGTTTCGCGGTATCCAGTTGTAAGTTGAGTATATCAAAATTGGTCATTCCCCTTGTGGATTTGGTCAATTGGTGAATATGAAGGTCAACTTCCATCTTTGGCACATTCCGTTCCTTAACCCTTGGAACCTGTCTATTTTTTCGCTTCGGAATTTCCTTCTCCTTTTTTACTTGGTAGGCCTCATAGTTACTTACGGTTATACCACCTCCTGATTTCACCAATTGCGCTCTCGTGAACTGCATTGGGAAGCCATCTTCCGTTTCCAAAGTAACCATTGCTCCATCAACTTTTATGACCTTTCCCTGAATAGCTTCGTCCAAAACCTCCACTTGATCACCAATTTTAAACGTATTCATGTATCCAAAAAATAATATCCATGCCTTTCGAAACCAAAAATAATAGTATTTTACGTGCCTCAATTAATTACGGAAATGGATTCAGCAACCAATGTATCTTACATGGGACTTCAAGACTACATGATACCCTGTGCCACCAAACAGTTATTGGGTTTTGATTGCCCTGGTTGTGGTCTTCAACGCTCCGTGATGTTATTGATGCAGGGTGATTTTATTGGGGCCTTCAATATGTACCCTGCCATTTTTGCCCTTATACCTTTAGCATTGGTGCTGATAACCAATAAGTTTTTCAATTTTAAATACGCCAACCAATTGATTATAGCATTAAGTATCTCAAGTGTGGCAATGATCGTAATCAACTATATCTTAAAACTAATACACTAAACCTTTCAATTATGGAACAACAAAAATTACCTAACGTAACACTGGCTTTAATACTTTCAATCTTATCATTCTTGTGTTGTTGCTTTGGTGGTGCTCCCGGTTTACTGATTGCTGGAATTGCTTTCTTTCTTGTAAGAAAAGACGAAAAGACATATAGCGCCAATCCCGATGGTTATAGCAATTATAGCACTTTGAAAACTGTAAAGATTATTGCAATAATTGGAATGGTTATAGGTTTCCTTTATCTTATGTATACATTTTGGGTAATCGACTCCATGGGCGGATGGGAAGGCTACATGGAAAAAGTAAATGAGATGATGGAACAATACGGTGTTGAAGCTGAGTAGTATTTAAATGGCACAACAACCTCTACCTGGCGCAAGTACAGTACTCACAATGGGAATAATTTCCATTGTGGGTTCTTTAGTATGCTGCGGACCATTCGCTATTATTTTTAGCATCATTGGATTGGTAAAAGCGAAAAAATCGGAAGGGATTTATCTTGAAAATCCGGAGTTGTATAGCGACTTTAGTAATGTTAAGACTGGGAGGATTCTTTCCTACATAGGATTGGCACTATCACTGATCATGCTCATTTTCTTCATCATTTACTTTGGAGTGATCATTGCCTTTGTAATGAGTTCTGGAGAAATAGGGAACTTTTGAAAAAGGCCCCTATTGATTTATCAATAGGGGTTCTTTAATTTGCTACCTCGCTCATAAACTTCAAACGGTAAATACGTAGTTCTTCTTCCTCATAATCACCATCAAATTCTTCCATGGCAGTAGCAATGGAATCCGTATCGGCTTCAAGAAAATAGTCGTGTATTTCCTCTTGTTGGTCTTCATCCAAAATCTCGTCAACCCAATACCCTAGGTTCAATTTTGTACCGCTAAAGACAATCTGCTCCATGTCCTTGATCAAATCTGGTAGTTCCAAACCTTTGGCGGCGGCAATGTCATCCAATGGAAGTTTTCTATCCACACTTTGAATAATGTACAGTTTTAACCCTGAATTGGCCCCAGTACTTTTGACCACCAAATCATCAGGCCGAATAATATCGTTTTCCTCAACATAATTGGATATAAGTTCAACAAAAGGTTTCCCGTATTTTTTGGCCTTTCCCTCTCCGACGCCATGAACATTCAATAGTTCTTCCATCGTAATGGGGTATTTTAAGGCCATATCATCCAAAGAAGGATCCTGGAAAACCACAAATGGAGGAACATCGTTTTTCTTTGCCTCGTTTTTTCTTAAGTCACGAAGCAATTTTAGTAGCTTGTCATCAGCGGCTCCTCCCGCTGATTTTCCATTGGTAATAATGCCTTTATCCTCCTCTTCTTTGTATTCATGGTCCTTGCTCATCATGAAGGACGTTGGATTACTCAAAAACTGCTTCCCCTTTTCAGTCACATGGAGCACTCCATATTGCTCTATCTCCTTTTGCAGGTAATCGGCTACCAAGACCTGTCTGATCAAGGCCATCCAATACAATTCGTCCTGCTCCTTACCTATGCCAAAAATTTCCTTGGTTTCCGTTTTATGTGAAGAAATCAAGGCGTTGGATTTCCCTGTTAGGGTTTTCACAATTTCCTTACTCTTGAACTTCTCCATTGTTTCCTGTACTGTGCGAAGGAGCTTTACCAAGTTATCCTTGGCCTCTTCTTGGGGTTTGGGATTCCTGGCATTATCATCCATGTCGGCGCCCTCTCCGTTTACCTCATCAAAATCTTCACCAAAATAATGAAGGATAAACTTCCTTCTGGACATGGAAGTTTCAGCATAGGCGACAATTTCCTGTAAAAGTGCATGACCAATTTCCTGTTCCGCAACAGGCTTTCCAGACATAAACTTTTCCAGTTTTTCTATATCCTTGTAGGAGTAGTAGGCCAAACAATGACCTTCACCACCATCACGGCCCGCTCTACCTGTTTCCTGATAATAACTTTCAATACTCTTTGGAATATCATGATGGATGACAAAGCGGACATCAGGTTTATCAATGCCCATCCCGAAGGCAATCGTAGCAACCACCACATCCACATCCTCCATCAAAAACATATCTTGATATTTCGCTCTGGTTTTGGCATCAAATCCTGCATGATAAGGCACCGAACTAATTCCATTGACCTGCAGTACTTGAGCCAATTCTTCTACCCTTTTGCGACTCAAACAATAAACAATACCCGATTTTCCTGCATTTTGCTTAACAAATCGAATAATATCCGCGTCAACGTTCTTAGTTTTAGGACGTACCTCATAAAAAAGGTTGGGGCGATTAAACGAAGCCTTAAAGACTTTGGCTTCGTTCATCCCTAAATTCTTAATGATATCCTCCTGTACTTTTGGGGTAGCGGTGGCAGTCAAACCAATTATGGGAATGTCATTTCCCAATCGGGAAATAATGTTTTTTAGATTTCGGTATTCCGGTCTAAAGTCATGCCCCCATTCCGAGATGCAATGTGCCTCGTCAACAGCCACAAAGGATAGGGTGACCCCTTGCAAAAAATTCACATAATCCTCTTTTGTTAGGGATTCAGGTGCAACGTAAAGTAACTTGGTGACCCCTTTGGTGATATCTTCCATGACTTGTCTCACCTCAGTCTTTGTTAGTGAAGAATTTAAAACGTGTGCGATTCCGTGTTCTTCTGATACCCCCCTAATGGCATCTACTTGATTCTTCATTAGTGCAATCAACGGTGATACCACGATTGCAGTTCCTTCTTTCATTAATGCGGGAAGCTGATAACAAAGTGATTTACCTCCACCAGTAGGCATAATGACAAAAGTGTCCCTGCAGTCCAGAACATTCTCTATAACGCTTTCTTGGAGCCCCTTAAACTGGTCGAAACCAAAATATTTCTTTAAGGCACCTTGCAAATCCATTGTCAAACCCATTATGATAAAATATGTTAACAAAAGGCAGAAACACCAAAGTCGGCTGGAGGTTATAGGTCAGGTTGGTTTTTAATCTTGGTGCCCTTGCTATGTGATCAATATAGATTTCTTTAGTTTTGTATTCTTAAATATAAGACATTCTTTCAGTAATACAACCCAAACATCAGTTAAATACATTGAACTCCCAAAAAGCTATTATTGATATTGCAAAGCAGACCATTAAGAACGAAAGTGATGCCATCAATAATCTCATCTCCCTTTTGGATGAGCAATTTGAAGATGCCGTGGACTATATTTTACAATCCAAAGGAAGGGTAGTCATCACCGGGGTGGGAAAAAGCGCATTGATTGCTTCAAAAATTGTGGCCACATTTAATTCTACGGGTACTCCAGCGATATTTATGCATGCTGCGGACGCAATTCACGGTGACCTAGGGACCGTACAAAAAAACGATGTGGTTATTTGCCTTTCAAAAAGCGGGAACACCGAGGAAATTAAAATGTTGATTCCCCTTATAAAAAGAGGTAAAAACAAATTGATTGCCATTACCGGCAATATGGATTCCGTTCTGGCAAAGCAGTCCAATTTTGTCCTGAACACCTATGTGGAAAAAGAAGCCTGCCCCAACAACCTGGCCCCAACAACAAGTACAACCGCCCAACTGGTCATGGGTGATGCGCTTGCCATATCACTTTTGCAGCTTAGAGGCTTTAGCAGTGAGGATTTTGCCAAATTCCATCCAGGAGGTTCCCTAGGGAAACGTCTCTATCTGAGAGTGGAAGACATAGTAAGCAATAACTTAAAACCCCAGATTGAGGCGGATGCCAGTGTTAAGGAGGTTATTGTGGAAATTTCGGAAAAGATGCTGGGGGTAACCGCTGTAATGGAAAAGGGGAAGGTTATTGGTGTGGTAACCGATGGGGATATTAGAAGAATGTTAAGCAAATACGATTCCATTAATACCATAACCGCAAGGGACATTATGACCAAAAATCCAAAAACCATTTCGCCCAACGTGTTAGCGGTCAAAGCTCTAGAAACCCTAAGGGAGAATGGCATTTCCCAACTTTTGGTCATGGATGTGGATACGTATATGGGCGTCGTTCATCTACATAATCTAATTAACGAAGGTATTTCCTAATGGCAAAAGTAGCCCAAGATCCAAATGAAATGTCCTTTTTGGACCATCTGGAAGAACTAAGATGGCACTTAATTCGTTCCACCCTAGCTATAGTCATTATTGGTTGTGTGGCCTTTGTCATGCGTGGTTTTATTTTTGATACCATCATTTTTGGACCGAAGAACTTGGATTTTCCCACCTATCGGTTTTTCTGTAACATAGCCACTTTTTTTGGTATCGACTCGGAATTTTGCGGTGATAAACTACCTTTTACCATTCAAAGTCGATTAATGGCCGGACAGTTTTCGGCCCATATTTGGACTTCCATTTGGGCAGGGGTTATTGTTGGATTTCCTTACATCCTATGGGAACTATGGCGATTTATTAGCCCCGGGCTTTATGAGAAGGAACGAAGACATTCGCGCGGTTTTATATTGACGGCCTCCCTCCTTTTCTTTTTGGGAGTGCTGTTTGGCTATTACGTAGTGGCACCCTTGTCCATTAATTTTTTAGGAACCTACCAAGTAAGCCAGGAAGTTACCAATGAAATTGATTTGGCCTCTTATATAGGTACAGTAAGGGCAGCCGTAATTGCATGTGGAATTATGTTTGAATTGCCCATAGTCATTTATTTTTTGACAAAAGTGGGATTGGTAACCCCTGATATATTGAAGAAATATCGAAAAATAGCATTGGTCATCGTTTTGATATTATCGGCCATAATTACCCCACCCGATGTAACGAGCCAAATAGTGGTAGCCATCCCAGTTTTGATATTATATCAGATAAGTATTTACATTTCCAAAGTAGTCACCAAGCAAGAAGCAAAAAAGCAAGCCAAAAATGCCAAATAAAGTCGAAGAGTTCAATGCCTACAGGGCAAAAATGAACGATAAATTATTGGATGAAAATAACAAGGTACTCAAGCGCATTTTCAATTTGGACACCAATGCATTTTTACCAGGGGCCTTGGATGTAAAAACCAAGGAACTGTTAGGTTTGGTAGCTTCGGCGGTCATGCGTTGCGATGACTGCGTCAAATATCACTTGGAAAGTTCTAAAAAACAGGGAGCAAGTAAAGAGGAGGTCATGGAAACTTTGAGTATAGCCACCTTGATTGGGGGCACCATTATGATTCCCCATTTAAGAAGGGCCTATGAATATTGGGAGGTCTTGGAATCCATGAACGAAGGTTAATGGTATCACAATTCACTTTAATGGAATCCATCAATTTAACTAGCTTTGGCATCCAAGTATGATTTTACGCGCTGAAAACATTATGAAGGCCTACCGGGGCCGTAAAGTGGTTAAGGGAATCTCTTTAGAGGTACGGCAAGGTGAAATTGTGGGGCTTTTGGGACCAAATGGAGCCGGCAAGACCACCTCTTTCTATATGATTGTTGGACTGATCAAACCCAATGGAGGTAAGATTTTTCTCAATGATATGGAAATCACTGAGTTTCCCATGTACAAAAGGGCGCAGAACGGAATCGGGTATTTGGCCCAGGAAGCCTCTGTTTTCAGAAAACTGAGCATAGAGGACAATATCCTTAGTGTGCTTCAAACCACCACGCTCTCCAAAAAGGAGCAGCATATGAAGATGGAGAGTCTGATCGATGAATTTGGACTGGGGCACATCCGAAAAAATCGAGGGGATTTGCTTTCCGGTGGGGAACGTAGAAGAACTGAGATCGCTAGGGCGTTGGCAACCGACCCCAAATTCATTTTGTTGGACGAACCTTTTGCTGGGGTCGACCCTATTGCTGTGGAAGATATTCAGCGCATTGTGGCACAGCTAAAAAACAAAAACATTGGTATTCTCATCACGGACCATAACGTTCAAGAAACCTTGGCCATTACGGAACGTTCCTATTTAATGTTCGAAGGAGGAATTCTAAAAGCAGGGATTCCTGAAGATTTGGCCCAGGATGAAATGGTCCGAAAAGTGTATTTGGGTCAAAATTTTGAACTTAGAAAAAAGAAATTGGAGTTTTAACACTACCCCTTTTTCACCATTAAGGAGGTAAGGATGTAAAGCCCAATGATCACTGGAATTGCCAAAAATTTCATGGTCAATAATAGCACAAGACTCCCGATAAGAAAAAGGTATTTTATCCCATTTTCCTTGAAACCGGTTCCTTGAAACTTCAAGGCAAACAGCTCAATCTTGCTATTCAACAAAAAAACACTTAGCAGTGTGAGGGCCATCAAAAACCATTGATTGAGTAGCACATCACTTAAGGCATCATTGTTTTGATATAAAAGGATGAGGGGAAGTGATAAAATCAATAGCGCATTGGCAGGAGTGGGTAAGCCTCTAAACGAGGAAACTTGATTCTCATCCACATTGAAATTAGCCAGCCGATATGCAGATGCCAGTGTAATAAGGAATCCAAAAAGAGGGAGAACACCAATATCACCATGCATTCCAAACAAATCCAAGTTCCAACCCTGCTTTTGAGCCATGTTCAACATCTGAAACATAACGATACCAGGTACTACACCACTTGTAACCATATCCGCTAAGGAGTCCAATTGAACTCCTATTTCGCTGGTTACCTTAAGTAATCTTGCGGCAAAACCGTCCAAAAAATCGAAGAGGATTCCCAAAAACACAAAAATTGCGGCAAAGTCCAGCTTGTTCATTACCGCAAAAACTACCGCGATACAGCCACAAAACAAGTTGAGGAGAGTAATAAAATTGGGCACATGCTGTTTCATGGTCAAGGTTTTGGTAAAAATAGGAGAAAAAATAATTTTTAGATTTTTGGCAACTCAATGGATTGGATTTTATAGTGATATTTGCCATCGAAGACACATGAAAAGAATAGCGCACTTAATCATACTGGTGCTACTGTCCTTTAAATTGATTGGACAGAAAGCCCCCCAACTTTCGAAGGATGCTTTAGTAAGTGTTTTGACCTGCGGGGCAGGCAACCAATTATATTCCGCTTTTGGGCATACGGCATTCCGGGTTCAAGACCCTGCCATAGGATTTGATTGCGTTTATAATTACGGGACCTTTGATTTTGACAAACCTAATTTCTATACCAATTTTGCCAAGGGCAAGCTCATATATTCCTTAAGCAGAAGGACTTTTGATCGCTTTTTGTTTGAATATGAGTATGAAAAGCGCTGGGTAAAGGAACAGATTCTAGACCTTTCAAGAGAAGAGGTCAATACCTTATTTCAATATTTTGAAAACAATTATCGCCCTGAAAACCGTGATTATTTGTATGATCCCCTATTCAACAATTGTTCAAATATCACGGGGATTATCCTCAAGGAAGAAATTGATGATACTATTGTCTTTGATGGTTCCCACCTAAAAAAATCATCAACTTTCCGAGATCTGGTCCGCGAACATATATCCTTGAATTCTTGGGGGTCTTTTGGGATTGAATTGGCCTTTGGTGGAATTACGGATAGAGTGGCCGATGTTGAAGAACATATGTTTCAGCCCTATTATGCCATGCGGCAATTCAAAAATACCACTAGGAATGGTCGACCCTTGGTAAAAAGGGAACGTATCATTTTGAACTACCCAGAATCGGAGTATCAATCCGTTTTTACACTTTCCCCACTTTTTTGGTTCCTATTGCTTTTGTGCTTCGTCATAATAATCACTTACTTGGATTTTAAACATGGAACAAGACACCGTTGGCTCGACTTTTCATTATTCTTCATTTCTGGCGTTACCGGAATTGGCATTTTATTACTTTGGTTGGCTACTGACCATGTAGTCACCCATTACAACTTTAACTTTCTATGGCTTTTACCTACAAACCTGATTGTGGCGTTCTACCTTTTGGGAAGACAGGATAAATTAACGTGGTTGAAAAAGTATCTTTGGGTGGCATTCGCGAGTATTGGACTCATTTTGATTTTTTGGGTCTTTGGAGTCCAGGTATTATCCCCATTAAATATACTTTTAATACTAATTTTATCAGCTCGCTACCTTTTACTCCTAAAACGGGCATAAATCTTCCAAATGAACTACCTAACCGTAGAGAATATTTCCAAATCTTATGGAGAACTAACACTGTTCTCGGATATTTCGTTTGGCATCAATAAGGACCAAAAAATTGCCTTAATTGCTAAAAACGGAAGTGGAAAAACATCCATTCTAAATATTATGGCTGGACTTGACCCACCCGAAAAAGGTCAAGTCATCAGGAGAAAGAACATTAGGATTTCCTTTCTTCCTCAGGAGCCTGACCTAAATCCTGAGCTTACTGTTGAACAGACCATTTTTGCATCGGGAAATGAAATACTTCAGGTAATCTCAAAATATGATACCGCCCTTCAACATCCCGAAGACCAAGAAGAATACCAAAAGGCCTTTGAAGCCATGGATCGTTTTAATGCATGGGACTTTGAGACCCAGTACAAACAGATTCTTTTTAAGCTGAGTTTATCAGACCTCCAGCAAAAAGTTTATACCCTATCAGGCGGGCAAAAAAAACGACTGGCCCTAGCTAATGCCCTCATAAATCAACCAGAATTATTGATTTTGGATGAACCCACCAATCACTTGGATTTAGAGATGATCGAGTGGCTGGAAGCATTTTTCAAGAAAGAGAACATCACACTTTTCATGGTGACCCATGACCGTTATTTTTTGGAGCGGGTGTGCAATGAAATCTTGGAACTTGAAAATAACACCATTTTCAGTTATAAAGGTAATTACAGCTACTATTTGGAAAAAAGGGATGCCAGATTGGAAAGGGAGCAAATAGAACAGCACAAAAATAAAATCCTTTACAAAAAGGAACTGGATTGGATGCGAAGGCAACCCAAGGCCCGTACCACCAAATCCAAATCCAGAATTGATGATTTCCATCAAATAAAAGCTTTGGCCCACGAACGCAGAAAAGAACATCACGTGCAGTTGGAGTTGAACATGGAACGCCTGGGCAGCAAAATTGTGGAACTCCATAGCTTGAGAAAATCATATGGGGGACAAATTATCCTCAATACGTTTGATTATAGTTTTACCAAGGGCGAACGCTTAGGAATTATTGGAAAAAATGGTACCGGAAAATCCACCTTTTTAAATCTCCTTACGGGTAGGGAAGCCGTTGATGGAGGAAAAATAGTCGTTGGCGACACCGTAAGATTTGGGTATTATACCCAAAAGGGAATTCCGGTGAAAGAAGGTCAAAAGGTGATTGAGGTCATCCGGGAATTTGGGGATTATATTCCCTTGAAAAAAGGACGACAAATCTCGGCCCAGCAACTTTTGGAACGTTTTCTTTTTGATCGAAAAAAGCAGTATGACTTTGTTGAAAAACTAAGCGGTGGCGAACGCAAAAGACTGTATTTGTGTACGGTGCTCATTCAGAATCCCAACTTCCTGATCTTGGACGAACCGACTAATGACCTTGATATTGTCACCCTTAATGTTTTGGAAAGTTTTCTTTTGGATTTTCCCGGATGTTTGATCGTGGTATCCCATGATCGCTATTTTATGGACAAAATTGTGGACCATCTATTTATATTCAAGGGTAATGGTGTAATTGAAGACTTTCCTGGAAACTATACGGATTACAGGGTTTATGAATCAAGTAAACTTGATGAGGAACGGGAATTAAACGCCTCCATAAAATCCGAGAAGAAACAATGGAAGGAGAAAAACGATGGTCCCAGACTTTCCTATTTGGAACAAAAGGAGCTTAAACAACTGGAAACACAAATCCAAAAATTGGAAAAAGAAAAAGAGAGATTGCAACAAAAGTTTTCGGATGAAGGGTTATCCGGAGAAGAAATCAATCAACTTTCCATTGACTTAAGAGCATTGGAAGACGATTTGGAGCTTAAGACCGAACGTTGGTTTGAGTTGTCATCAATAGCGGAAGGTCAGTAAATGGTATCCTATCTAAAATTCCTATTGAAGTCAACGAACCATCATGGGGTCCACTCCCCCTTTGTTTTCAATTATCTTACAAAATGTCTTTACTCAAAACCCAATTTATCAAAGGACAAGGTTGAAAACATACTTCTTAAAAGCATTTCGTATTTCGAATTCAAAAACATTCGGATTGAAGATAGGGCCTTAAAAACAAGGATTGGCAATCAACTTACTGGATTACATTATGGTGTTTTGCCATTGGATCTAGTGGTTTTCCAAAATTTAAAAATAGCAATGGTTCTGGAAATGATGGCCACGGGAAAAGTCCATAACAACACCCTATTTTTAATTCAAGATTTGAGGAACAACCGGAACGAATGGAATAAGGTCATCTCGCATCCCAGGATTACCGTTAGCATCGATGGATTCGTGCTCGGCTTACTTTTTACACGAAAAGAGCAGGTGAAAGAGCATTTTACCATTCGATTGTAATAAAGTAATTTTAAGAAAGAATTTGATCAACAAATGAATTATACAATCTACATCATTTTGGGAGTTCTGGCCCTGGTCTATTTTGTGGTGTTGTTCAATAACAGGCGTGGCAACAAAAGACGAAAATCCCGAAAATTTATGGAAGGGAAACGAAGGCATGAAGAGTAGTGGGTAATTAAGTAATAGGTAGTGGCAAAATTTTTAAATTTTGTATATTTAAGAAAACCGGGAGAAAATGGAGCCTTCTAAATATACCTTGATATTAGAACTATCCTTGATTATAGGTGCAGTATGCTTGCTTTTTGTTGTTGCCGGGATATTTACGCGAAGGAGCAGGATTCGAAAAAGAAGTTCACGGTTCTTTTGCAAGGAAAAGTCCTATACCAAGAATGCCCCCTTTTAAGAAAGGAAAAACAGTTACTTCCCATTATCTTGAATAGTTCCATAATCAAACTTATCTTCGTATTTATTTTTTGTCATTGAAAATTTACACCAAAACTGGGGATAAGGGGACTACAGCCCTCTTTACGGGAAAACGGGTTCCCAAGCACCATATTCGTATTGAAAGTTACGGCACATTGGACGAGCTTAACTCATGGTTGGGATTGATACGGGATCAAGAAATTAATGACCGTTATCAAAATGTATTGACTCAAATTCAAGATAAACTGTTCACGTTAGGAGCCATATTGGCCACAGAGCCTACCAAAGACAATCGTTTAAAAATTCCAAGGATCAGCGAAATGGACAGCAACTTGTTGGAACAAGAGATTGATACCATGAACGACGAGCTTCCCCCTATGACCCATTTCATTCTTCCGGGCGGCCATACTACGGTGTCATACTGTCATGTAGCGAGAACCATTTGCAGAAGAGCGGAACGAATGATAGCCCTCCTGCATGATGAAGCGCCATTACCAGATACCGTATTGGCGTATATTAACCGTCTTTCGGACTACTTATTTGTCCTGGCACGGAAATTGTCAAAGGACTTGAATGCCAAGGAGGTGAAATGGATCCCCGAGAAATTGGATTGATTTTTCGTGTTTTTTTTCAATGAAAAATGAACTCCTGAAAATAAATTGGAATTATCTGAGTTTTTACTTGGCAGATTGCGTTGAAAAACTATTTTTGCAAAAATTTTAAAATCAAACCATTGCTATGTACTGGACATTAGAATTAGCTTCCTATTTGAGTGATGCGCCATGGCCAGCCACCAAAGACGAATTGATTGACTATGCCATTCGTACCGGAGCTCCTTTGGAAGTTGTTGAGAACTTACAATCCATGGAGGAAGAAGGTGGGGAAATCTATGAATCCATCGAGGAGATTTGGCCAGATTATCCTACCGAGGAAGACTACCTCTGGAACGAGGATGAATACTAAATACACCCTGTTAACAACATATCAAAGCCTCTTTATTGAGGCTTTTTTTGTGTAATTTTGGCAGCCCAATCAAAACATTTTTTGCCGTTTTCACTTCGGAACGGCTTTTGACAACATATAGGAAAGAATTCCCATGAGCATTATAAACTCTGTACTAAAGGTTTTTGTTGGAGATAAATCCGAAAAAGATGTAAAGGCACTGCAACCTTTGGTCAAAAAGATAACGTCCTTTGAAACAGAATTGGAAGGGCTCTCCCACGATGAATTACGAGAGAAAACAATAGCGTTTAAGGCAAAGATTCAGGAAAACTGTGCTTCGATAAATGAAAAGATTGAATCCCTGAAACAAGAAGTAGAAACTTCTTCCGATATTGACCGTAATGAGGAAATCTACGCTGAAATCGATAAGCTGAATGAAGAGGCCTATAAAATCTCTGAAGACACCCTTAATGAAATTCTTCCAGAAGCTTTTGCCGTAGTAAAAGAGACCGCAAAACGTTTTGCCAACAATGAGACGCTAACCGTAAAAGCAACGGAGTTTGACCGCGCGCTTTCCGGGAATGCCGAATACGTTACTCTTGAGGGGGATAGTGCCATTTGGCAGAACTCATGGGACGCCGCAGGAAAGGAAGTAACCTGGGATATGGTCCATTATGATGTGCAGTTGATCGGTGGCATTGCCCTACACCAAGGTAAAATTGCCGAGATGCAGACAGGGGAAGGTAAAACCCTTGTAGCCACGCTGCCACTCTATCTCAATGCGCTTTCCGGTAAAGGAGCCCATCTTGTAACCGTAAATGATTATCTGGCCAAAAGGGACAGTGCTTGGATGGGACCCATATTTGAGTTCCATGGACTTTCCGTGGACTGTATTGATAAGCACCAACCTAATTCAGATGGTCGAAGGAAAGCCTACAACTCTGATATTACTTATGGTACCAATAATGAATTTGGTTTTGACTATCTGCGCGATAATATGGCCCATACCCCTAAGGATTTGGTACAACGGCCGCATCATTATGCCATCGTAGATGAGGTGGATTCCGTGTTGATAGATGATGCCAGAACACCATTGATTATTTCAGGACCCGTGCCTGAAGGGGATCGACATGAATTTAATGAACTTAGGCCCAAGGTATCGGATATTGTTCAGAAGCAAAGGCAACATCTCACCGGTGTGTTGGCGGAAGCAAAAAAGTTGATCAAGGAGGGGGATACGAAAGAAGGGGGATTCTTATTACTTCGAGTCCATAGAGGACTACCAAAAAACAAGGCGTTAATTAAGTTTTTGAGCGAGGAAGGTGTCAAACAATTACTCCAAAAAACGGAAAACTTCTACATGCAGGACAACAATAGGGAAATGCCCAAAGTGGATGAAGACCTATTGTTTACCATTGACGAAAAGAACAATCAAATAGAACTCACCGATAAAGGGGTTGATTACATTTCGGGGGAACAGGACAAGGATTTCTTTGTAATGCCTGATATCGGAGGGGAAATAGCTCAAATCGAAAAACAAGGACTCGACATTGAAAAGGAGGCGGAGCTTAAGGAAGAACTCTTCAAGGAATTCGCGGTAAAAAGTGAACGCATCCATACCATGAGCCAGTTACTAAAGGCCTATACGCTGTTCGAAAAGGATGTGGAATACGTGGTCATGGACAATAAGGTCATGATAGTGGATGAGCAAACCGGTCGAATTATGGACGGGCGGCGCTATTCTGATGGATTGCACCAAGCTATTGAAGCCAAGGAAAATGTAAAGATTGAGGCACTTACCCAGACCTTTGCTACCATCACGCTTCAGAACTACTTTAGAATGTATAATAAGTTGGCGGGGATGACGGGCACCGCGGTAACGGAAGCCGGTGAATTTTGGGAAATCTATAAGTTGGATGTGGTAGAAATACCCACCAATAGGCCCATTGCTAGAGATGACCGCAATGATTTGATCTACAAAACAAAGCGGGAAAAGTATAATGCCATCATCGAAGAGGTAACAGCTCTTTCCAAAGCTGGGCGTCCCGTTCTAATTGGTACTACTTCAGTTGAGATTTCGGAGTTACTTTCCAAACTGTTAAGCGTTCGCAAAATTACGCATAATGTGCTCAATGCAAAGCTGCACAAGAAAGAAGCGGATATTGTAGCCGAAGCGGGAAATGCCGGGGTGGTAACAATTGCTACAAACATGGCCGGTCGGGGAACGGATATAAAATTGAGTGACGAAGTCAAAAAAGCAGGGGGTTTAGCCATTGTAGGTACCGAAAGACACGACTCCCGAAGGGTGGATAGGCAGCTAAGGGGGCGCTCTGGACGACAAGGTGATCCAGGTAGTTCACAATTCTATGTTTCCCTTGAGGACAACCTTATGCGATTGTTTGGATCGGAACGCGTGGCCAAAATGATGGACCGTATGGGATTGGAGGAAGGAGAGGTCATCCAACATTCCATGATGACCAAGTCCATTGAACGGGCCCAGAAAAAAGTGGAGGAAAATAACTTTGGCATCCGTAAGCGTCTATTGGAGTACGATGATGTGATGAACGCCCAACGCGAAGTGGTCTACAAACGTCGGCGACACGCCCTGCAAGGAGAGCGGTTAAAGGTGGACATCGCCAACATGGTCTATGACACCTGTGAGGTAATTGCAGAGACCAACAAAATGGCGGATGATTTCAAAAACTTTGAATTTGAACTCATCAAGTATTTTTCCATCACATCACCTATCAATGAGGGAGAATTTAAGTCCATGAATTTCCAAGATATCGCCGGAAACGTTTATAAAATAGCCTATGACCATTACCAAAGTAAAGTGGAACGTAGTGCTGAAACCGCCTTTCCGGTCATAAAAAACGTGTATGAAAACCAATCCGATAAATTCGAGCGCATTGTTGTTCCCTTTACGGACGGGGTAAAAACCTTAAATGTAGTTACCAATCTGCAAGAAGCTTACGAAAGCGGGGGAAAGCAGTTGGTCAACGATTTCGAGAAGAATATCTCCTTGGCTATTATTGACGATTCTTGGAAGACCCATCTCAGGAAAATGGATGAGTTAAAACAATCCGTTCAGTTGGCCGTTCATGAACAAAAAGACCCCTTGCTTATCTACAAGTTTGAAGCATTCGAACTTTTCAAAAGTATGATTGATAAAGTGAACAAAGAGGTCATTTCCTTTTTATTCAAAGGGGAATTGCCGTCGGAGAACACCAATCAAATTAGGGAAGCAAGAACCGTACGAAGACCTAAGGAAAAACTAAGGACCACCAAGGAGGAAATTCCAAACAGTGATGAGCTTGCGGCCCAGAACAGGGCAGCAGGCCAAACTCAAGGCCAACGTCCCCAAAAGACGGAAACCATTGTACGTGAGCGTCCAAAAATAGGACGTAACGAACGCGTGACCATCAAAAACGTGATGTCCGGGGAGAGCAAGACCGTAAAATATAAACAAGCAGAACCCTTAATCAATAAAGGGGAATGGGTGTTGATGGACGAATAATTTGTAAGGGACATATAAATGTTAATTTAAGGTAGCCAGAATTCGGTTACCTTTTTTGATTATGTTCAAAAACATAGTTAGTTTTACTATTAGAACACCCCTTAACTCCTAGTTTTAACGGTCTTCTGACCAATGAATTAGTCCTAACCACTAATGAATGAGTGACCTATCCTCAGAGAAAAAGTATGCCAACAAAAATCAATGGGTGGAGGTCTTGAACTACATAGCTTCCACCTTAACTTTTGTTTTGGCCGTTTATTGTTGGTCAAGATATTTTCATTGGACAATTATCACTGTGGTCACTCTTTTGTCTATTTTGTTTTTAATCAATGCTTTATATCTAAGAAAGGTATATGGCACAACACATGTAAATTCCGGGCTTGAAGCAAAACTTAAGGAAAAGGAAACCCTTTTAAAGGAAGTACACCACAGGGTTAAGAACAATCTACAGACCGTTTCAAGTCTTTTGAGCCTACAATCGCGAAGTGTGGCCGATGCCAAGATAGCGGGCATCATTAAAAGTAGCCAACATAGGGTGGTTTCCATGTCAATGGTACATGAAATGCTATATAAGCGGGATGATTACACCTCTAAAATAGAGCTTAAGCCCTATGTTGAGGAACTCTGCAAATATTTGATTCGTAGTGTTAAAGGAAATGAACACAATATAACCACTGACTTGGATATAGGTGATTATAAGTTGAGTATCGATACCGTAATTCCTTTAGGGCTCGTCATCAACGAGACCATTACCAATGCCTTAAAATATGGTATTCCAGGAAATGCCAAAGGAGAAATAAGGATCCATCTTGCCAAAAAGGGAGCGAATACCTACGAAATGTATTTGGGTGACAACGGAATTGGATTTCCTGATGATGTCAACCCTAAAACGACAAAATCACTGGGCCTTAAACTCATTCATAACCTTGCTCGACAACTGAGGGGGACCATTGAAAGGGATATTGAAGCCAATGGCACCTACTACCAAATTAATTTTGAGGAAGTGATAGAAGAATTCAGTTCGGTGGATTAATCGCTTTCCCCTATCTTTAAAGGGACTAATTCAATCAAATTCTTACATGTTCAAAAAAATTATTCTGGCTGTACTATTTCTGGGTACTAGCCTATCCGCTCAAGATTATTTTTACAAAAAGTTCCATCCATTTAATGAAAGTATTCCCTCCCCAGCCGAATTTCTTGGATATGATATCGGGGAACGGCATACAAGGCATGACCTCATTGTTGCCTACATGACCAAATTGGCCGAAGTCTCGAATAGGGCTACCATTTATGAATACGGTAAAACCTATGAGGGTAGAAAACTAATTATGTTGACCATTTCCTCCCCGGAAAACCTTCAAAATCTGGAAAATATAAAACAGGATCATTTGGCTTTTGTAGACCCGACCAAATCAGTTTCCAATTATGACGAAGTGCCCATTTTCATTAATCAGGGGTATAGCGTACATGGCAACGAACCCTCTACCTCAGAAGCAGCATTATTGACCGCTTATACGTTTACTGCTTCAAATAACCCTGAAATCCTGAACTATATAGACAAATCGGTCATAATGATTGACCCTACACTAAATCCGGACGGACGCGATAGACATACGCAATGGGCCAATATGTATCAAGGTAACCCACTGGTATCGGATCCCCAAGATGCCGAACATAACGAATACTGGCCGGGGGGCAGGACAAATCATTACTGGTTCGACCTCAACAGGGATTGGTTGTTGGGCATACACCCCGAGAGTCGTGGAAAACTAAAATGGTACCATGAATGGTACCCCAACGTAGTAACGGACTTTCACGAAATGGGCACCCAAAGTTCCTATTTCTTTGAGCCCATGAAGGACAATGCTTCCCTAGATCCTATTATGCCAAAGGAAAACTACGTGGATTTAAACAATCTATTCGGAGATTATTTTGCCCAAGCTTTGGACAGCATTGGTTCTTTCTATTTCACCAAAGAGGTATTTGACGGTACGTATCCTGGTTACGGTTCCTCCTATCCCGATCTCCAAGGTGCGCTTGCCCTTTTATTTGAACAAGCAAGTTCTAGGGGACATGTCCAAAAAACCGCTTTTGGGGAAATCACCTTCCCCTTTACCATAAGAAATCAATATGTTTCGGGTATGGCAACGGTCAAAGCTGCAGTGGAAAACAAAGCCTACCTTAGAAAATATCAACAGGATTTTTTTAAAAGCGCATTAGGGAATGCGGCTAAGAGTCGGATTAAGGGGTATTCCTTTAACGATGACCACGATAAGAATCGGGTGAAGGCGTTTATAGACAAGCTACTGTTGCACAAGGTCGATATTTACAAAGCGAATAGCTCCTATGTGGTTCCAACCAACCAACCGCAGTACCGGATGGTACAAACCTTTTTTGAAACCTACAACAAATATCGGGATAGTGTGTATTATGATGCTTCGGCATGGTCCGTAGCCAATTTTTATAATATGAAGTACAAACCCGTTACCAATCTTAGCCTTGGCGAAAAAGTTACGTCCACCAAGGATTTGGTCTCGGTGACTCCGGTTCAAAAAACAGATTATGCGTACATCATCGATTATGACGATTATAATGCCCCTGCAGTATTGAATTTTCTTCAAACCAACGAAATCAAGGTTTCAAGTTCCTTTAAACCATTTACGGCCAAAACAACTGTTGGGGAAAAAACATTTAATTACGGAGCTTTGGTAGTTCCAGTATCACTTCAAAAAAAGAATACGGAGGATGTTTTTAAATGGGTCCAAAAGGCCCAAAACAAGTATCAAGTTCCTGTATATTCCGTAAAAACGGGCTACAATGCCAAAGGAATTGATTTGGGTAGCCGTTATGTTAGCCCCATAACCAAACCCAAGGCCGCTATGCTTATTGGTAATGGGGTACGTTCCTACGAAGCTGGCGAGGTATGGCATCTTTTGGATACCCGAGTCCATATGCCCATCACTAAAATACCTATGCGCAACTTCAATAGGGCAAATTTTGACAAATACAACACCTTGGTCATGGTTTCTGGACGATATAATTTGACCGATAAACAACAACAAAAAATAAAGGATTGGGTAAGCAAAGGAAATACGCTGATTACTATTGGCAGTACTTCCAAATGGGTTATTGATAAGAAGTGGGTCAAGGAAAAGCTGGTAAAATCCGAAAAAGACTCCTCAAAAGTAGCGGAAAGAAAATCCTATGTTGATGCTCCAGAAAATATTGGCAAAGAACGCGTTGGTGGAATTATTCTAAATGTCGATTTGGATGTAACCCATCCATTGGCATTTGGATATCGGGATAAACAAATTCCTGTGTACAAAAACAATACTATTTGGTTAAAACCCAGTAAAAATGAGTATTCTACCGTGGCGCAATACTCCAAAAATGCACTTGTCGATGGATTTATTACTAAAAGGAATACGGAGGAGTTCCTGAACCATTCCGCGTCCCTAATAGTGAGTAAATTAGGGGGAGGTCGTATCATCATGTTCGCGGACAACCCTAATTTTAGAGGTTCTTGGTACGGTACCAATAGACTGTTCCTCAACGCCATTTTCCTTGGGAATAAAATCAGAATACCGGAGTGATATGCTTATGAAAAAAATACTGTTCTTTTTTACGGTACTTCTTTTAACAATAAAAGTCCATTCCCAAGATGACCAGCGGGAAGGCCCGTTTTCGCAATTGATCATTAGGGGTGTTACCCTCATCAATGGCAATGGAGCCCCACCTAGGGGGCCTATTGACATTGTCGTGGAAAATGATAGAATTGTGGATATACAAGTCGTGGGCTATCCGGGCGTGGAAATTGACAATTCCAAAAGACCACAGCTTCAACCTGGAGGCAAGGAATTGGATTGCACAGGTATGTATCTTTTGCCGGGATTTATTGATATGCATGCGCATATTGGAGGGGTGTCTCAAGGAGCGGACTATGATTATGTTTTTAAGCTTTGGATGGCGCATGGTGTTACCACCGTAAGGGAAGTTGGTGGACGCGGCCTGGGCTGGTCCAAGGATTTAAGGAAAAAAAGTGTTGAAAACAGCATCATCGCCCCTAGAATCTTCACCCACACCGTATTTGGTCAAGCTAGTGACAAACCCCTAAATACTCCCGAAAGGGCAAGGGAATGGGTCAGGGAAAACGCCAAAAAGGGTGCCAATGGGATTAAGTTTTTTGGTGCTCCCCCTGAAATCATGGCAGCGGCCTTGGACGAAAACAAAAAATTGGGACTCCGTTCTGCTTGTCACCATGCCCAAATGGATGTTGCCCGTTGGAACGTGCTCCATTCCGCGAGAGCTGGACTGACTACCATGGAACATTGGTATGGACTCCCTGAGGCCTTGTTTGATGAAAGAACAGTACAAGACTATCCGTTGGATTACAATTATCAAAATGAACAGCACAGATTTGAGGAAGCCGGAAAACTTTGGGAACAAGCCGCTAAACCTTATTCAGAACATTGGAATAAGGTAATGAATGAATTAATTGAGTTGGATTTTACCATTGATCCCACTTTTAATATTTACGAAGCGAGCCGAGACCTGCACAGGGCCAGACGCGCAGAATGGCATGAGGACTATACCCTTCCTTCACTTTGGGAATTCTACCAGCCCAGTAAAATAAGCCATGGTTCCTATTGGCATGACTGGGGCACCGAACAGGAAGTTGCTTGGAAAAAGAACTATCAGCTTTGGATGACCTTTATCAACGAATATAAAAATCGTGGAGGTCGTGTGACCACAGGGTCAGATTCAGGTTTTATTTTTCAGTTATATGGTTTCGCTTACATAAGGGAAATGGAATTATTGAGGGAAGCTGGCTTTCATCCTTTGGAAGTAATTCGTTCATCAACTTTGAATGGTGCCGAAGCTTTAGGGGTAGCCGATCAAATTGGCACTGTGGCTATTGGAAAACTGGCCGATTTTGTCATTGTTGAGGAAAATCCCCTAAGAAATTTGAAGGTACTGTATGGAACGGGAGCTATTAGACTGACCGAAGAAAACAAAGTTGTTCGAGTGGGTGGTGTAAAATATACCATTAAAGATGGGATTGTCTTTAACGCGAAGAAGCTTTTACAAGACGTAAAGACAATAGTAGCGAACCAAAAACAAAAATCAAAGTACTCAATAAAACAACCAGGGATAGATTAATCATTTCCATGTCTCTTATGCTATTTTGGAAGCGTTCCTTTTGGTTCTGAACTTTAGGGCTTTCTTTACCCTAGAATTTTTGAACATATATAATCTAGCAATTTTTTCACCTTGAACCCCATCTTGATCGATGCTGATATTCAACTCAACACCTGCGGTAAAAGTTTCAACTTTTAACTCTTTTTGGGCCATAGCTGAAGTCCCTAGGAAAATGATGAAGATAAAGGTTACAATTGCTTTCATAATTTGGGTTGTCTTATGTTGTAAAGGTATCCCCTCATGAAAGCCAGCGGCGATATAACTCGCTGTGAAACATGGATTTCTCGATTAAAAACCCAATCTCGGATAAAGTGTAAAAAAGTCCCGACAACTGTTTTTGATTCGATGAACTACACATCGAACAGAAGTGTATTTCATCGATACTACGATGGATAGGATGAGCGTTTCTTGGCTATTTTATACACCCTTGAAAGCTTAAAATTCAGGTAAATGGAAGCAATTACAAATACCAAGCTAACAACAAGGGAAATCATTGAAAGTGTATCCATACTTATGCGAGTTTTGCTTTATTGGCCTTGGTCCTAAAGGCAAGTTCCTTTTTTACCCTCGAATTTTTAAATAGATAAAGACGAGCCGTGCTTCCCTTTTTTGGAAAACGCTTTTTTAATTGCATTGATCCATTTTCCGATACCTCAACTTGATGGACCGAAATACTGGGGTACTGTGACTCTTGGGCCGATACCATTATGCCAAAAAAGAGCATAACACAATAGGTTAACATAGTTTTCATGGGGTCGAATCTTTCTTACTTCAAAGCTATTTTCGACCTCAGGGCTTCACGATTTATCTCGCTGAGCCAACAAAAATTCTCGTTTAAATCACCTATTTTGGTTGAAGTGTAAAAAAGTCTCGATAAGGGTATTTCCCATCAAAAACCACTAATCGAAATGAAACTGCATTTTATCGAAACTTAGGGTCGTAACCCAACAGCAAATCGGGGTCTGGGCAATTATTGCTGAAGTATGACGCATCACTTTTTGTGCATACCCCTGGGTAATCTCCCAGGTAATCGCCTATATCCCGTATGAGTTGAAAATGTAGATGGGGAGCGTATCCCACATTAATCCCAGATGTTCCCAAAGCAGCTAGAATATCACCTTTATGGACAACTTTGCCAACGTAAAGTCCATCTATGGAATCCAAGGATAGGTGCCCATACAATGTATAAAACCTATTTCCTGTGATTTCATGAGTCAGAATTATGGTCGGACCGTAATTCCCAAAATCAGCGTTATTTGCAAAAGAATGGACAATACCTTCCAAAGGGGCTAAAACCTTGGTTCCTGCATCACACCAAAAGTCCATCCCCAAGTGAATGTTCCTCGATTCAATTCCATGAAAACGTTCGGAATTGCCATAGAGGTTTCTTTTTTCCAAATAACCACCATAGGCTACTTTGCTATTTTCCCGATTCAAAACATAAGTGACATATTTTTGACATGCTTCCGCATTTGAAATGGTAATCGTATCCAATTCCCTATTATTTGTGGATAAATCTATTGGACAATACTTGCTAACCGGGATACTCCTATCTAAAATCGGAATAGGTCCTGTAGTCTTATTAATGGCTTTAAGAAACTCCAATGAAAAGGTTTGAACAATTCTACCTTAAGATATTCAAAAGTAAATGGATTTTGTAATTTTCAGAAGATTTCAAAAAAATAGGACATGGATATCACATTTCTGGGGCATGCTTCCCTCCAACTTTACATCGCTGGAAAAACACTAATTGTAGATCCTTTTATTTCCGCAAATGAATTGGCCACGGCAATAGATGTCAATAGTTTAAAGGCAGACTATATATTGGTCACCCATGGCCATCAGGATCATGTATTGGATGTAGAGCAAATTGCCAAAAACAATCCAGAAATCATTGTGGTCTCCAATTTTGAAATCGTAAGTTGGTTTGGTGGGAAGAGCATCAACGGGCATCCTATGAACCATGGGGGCAAAAAAACCTTCGATTTTGGCCTTGTTAAGTATGTCAACGCCATCCACTCCAGTGTTTTGCCCGATGGAAATTATGGGGGCAACCCAGGTGGATTTGTTATTGAAGCGGAGGGCAAAAGAATTTATATTGCGGGGGATACCGCTCTGACTTACGATATGAAATTGATTCCAGAAACCATGGGGCCCGTGGATTTGGCTGTACTGCCAATAGGCGACAACTTTACTATGGGCTACGAAGATGCCGTAGTTGCAGCAGATTTTATTCAATGTGATACCGTTCTTGGATGTCATTATGATACGTTCCCACCCATTGTCATGGATAAAAATGCAGCCCAACAGCATTTTAAGGCCAAGGGCAAAAAACTATGGCTGCCCAATATTGGGGAAACGATAACACTGTAAACCTTAACATTTTTTAACCCAAATCCTTGTAATCTAATGCCATCTTGCAATACTAAAAGCTAAACTTCTATGATGCGATTTATAACACTCTTTATCACCATTGTTGCAATATTGGGCTGCAATACGGCAACAAAATCCTCCAACACAGATTTGGCAACGGCCGAAATCCCTAAAAAAATTCAGTTATCCCCTGAGGAACTACAGCAGTACGAAACGGCCTATTTTGCAAGTGGTTGTTTTTGGTGCGTTGAAGCCATTTTTGAAAGTGTAAAAGGTGTGAAGGAAGTGGTATCGGGCTATTCGGGCGGAAGTGAGGAAAACCCTACCTATGAACAAGTAGCCTATGGTCGTACCCGTCATGCAGAAGCTGTTGAGGTATATTACAATCCCAAGGAAATTTCGTTTTTGGCCTTGGTCCAAGTGTTTTTTGGCTCTCATGACCCCACAAGTTTAAATCGTCAGGGACCGGATCGTGGGGCACAATATCGTTCCATTGCCTTTTATAAGAACGAGGATCAGAAAAAAATGATCGAGGATTACATCAACCTCTTAAAATCAGAGGGGGTATATGATCGACCCATTGTTACCGAAGTGACCGAATTCGAAAAATTTTGGAAAGCTGAAGAATACCATCAGGATTTTGAAAGAAAGAATCCAAACAACTCTTACGTTAGAGCGGTATCCATCCCAAGGTTAAATCGTTTTAAGGAAAATTACAAGGAATACTTAAAAGAAGAGGCGCATTAAGTTTTAGGTAAGCTCTTTTTGAATTTAGGACAGGATCTGGAGTAGCTCCACTACTCCTTCAAAACTACCTCGCTGTATTTGGAATTGATAGTAATTAATTTCCCAGAATTATCATTACCACGGAATCCTTTATGGATGATATTATCAAAATTGATGTTTTGTTCCATAATGAAGTCCTCAGGATAGGCAATTTTTGACTTGGTTCCGTTCAAATAAAAAGAAACGGGCACATTCGGGATTTTACAGAAGACTTCCCCGTTCTGGACATTTACATCTACATCGGAAAAATCCGAGTTAATATTGTTTATCGCCAATTTGCCTAAGCTATTGGTCACAAATGCTTTCTTTCTCAATCTATCAATGGTGATATTGGAAGAGACGGCATTCAATTTTACCTCCCCCACTTCCTTTAGGCTGATCTTATCTGAATAATCGGCCTTAAGACTTCCTAAATTCCATTTTTGGACAACAACGGGGGAATAGGAGGCTAGGATTTCGGTGTTCTTCCCATCAATGGTGGAGGCCAGCAAGCTTGCATAACGCAAGCTTGCATTGATATTCTCCGTGGTTACTGCCAATTTTACTTCTCCATGTTTGACGTTCATTTTTAATTTGACCGATTTTGGCATCTTAATTTTAATCGTCTTCTTTACCTTGTATTTTTTGTTTTCACCATCGGAGGAAAAATAAAAGATGTTGGGTCCATCATAATCGTCACTTGAAAAGAATATACTTTCGGAATCTTCTCCCCTTGCCTTAATTCTAGCCTTTCGTCTTTCCTCCATCTCCTTAGCCCTCTCCTCAACTCTTTTAGCACGCTCTGCTGCCATTTTTTCCATTTCTTTTGCCCGTTCTTCCATAAGTCTTTCACGCTCTTGTAATCGTTCTGCATTCCGCTGTTCCCATGCTTTGGCCCGTTCTTCTACCCTTTTGCCCCATTCCTTCATTCTTTCTTGGTATTCTTCATCAAACCCCTCTTCAAAGCCTTCTGCCCATTCTTTTAAATATTCCATACCCTCTTCCCTATATTGATCATAATCAAAATTCTTAAAATTCATTGGTGGTAAGGGGGGCATAACCGCCAATTCGGGAATTACGGCCAATTCAGGTAAATCCGGAATTTCCAGATCTAGGAACAACGGCTCCATATCAAAATGGAAATCAAAATCAGATCCGGCCAAAGCAAAATCCCAAGAACGCCTACCTACGGAAGAAACTTCAATCTCTCGACTGTTTCCAACAATTTTGAAGGGATTCTTCTCAAAGTATTCTTTCGCTTCTTCTTTTGTTGCTTCATCCAAGGTTACGGTAGCCATAATCTCCACCTGGTCCTTGTCCCAAGTCTCAAATTCAATGTCTGTATGGGAGGTGTTTATTTCCAAAACGGTCCCATCACCTACATTAAAGGTTTCCTTGTAGGTCTTCGTTTCCTGTGCCAAAACAACTGCCCCGAAGAGCAGTACTGCACTAAATACTATGTGTTTCCTGTTCATTTTCTGATGATTTTAATTGATTTAACTTTTGCTTTAGCTTTTGTAACAACTGCAGACGTAATTGTAAATTCTGAATCAGGGCGGAGATGGTATCATCATTTGGCCCAAGTTCATTAAGTTCCGTATTGAGCACTCCATATTCCTTATCAAGCTCTCCCAAGCGTTCCATGAATCCATCCACCATCTCCTTATTGTCATCGGAAACATCCAACTGGGATAGTTCATAGTTGATGTTAGCTACGTAATAATTTTCAATCTTCTGAAGATCGGGAGAAAGGTCACCAATGGAAATACCCTGTTTTTCATTCATGATATCCTCTTTGGCAACAACGGTATTTTTAATAGGTTGTTCCGTTGTCCTCTGCAGGAAAAAATAAGTGCCCACACCAAGTAGTAGCACTATGGATGCCGCGATACGCAACCAAAAAAAGGTGTGGTACTTTTCCTTGGCTGGAAGTTCCGCTTCCAATCGTTCCAAAAATCGAGCTTCATGCCCCTCTTTCATTGGATATTTTTTGGACTCCCGTTCCTCTCTAAATAATTTTCTAAGATCCTGTCCCATAATTCAGTTCACTTAATACTTCTTTCAACTTTCCCTTTCCACGGAGTAATCGCGTTCTGGACGCTGTCTCCGAGATGTTCAGGATTTCAGATATTTCGTTATGGTCGTACCCCTCCATTAAAAAAAGCTGTACTACATACTTGTATTTATCCGGTAATTGTTCAATGGCTTTTTTAACCTCTTCCAAATCAATGGTGTCACCAATATTCCAATCCTCTTCATCCGCTATATGCATATAACTTTCATCCAACTCTACCATTCGTTGCTTTTTAGACTTTAAAAAATCAATACATCCATTTACTACTATCCGTTTTAACCATGCACCAAAGGTCACTTCTCCCTTAAACTGATCGATGCGCTGAAAAGCTTTGATAAACGATTCCTGCAGCACATCTTCGGCATCACTTTCATTTTTTAAAAAACGCATGGCTACACAAAACATGCCCTGACAGTACTTGCGATATAGCTGTAACTGCGCATTTCTATCGTTGACTTTACATTGTTCTACCAGTTCCAATTGCAAAATGGTCGGTTTGTTGTTGCTTTATAGACTGAAATAAAAATCCAATGTGGCAAAATTTGAAACATTTATCAGATTTTAACAATTTTTGGGGAATCTGTTCCAGCTCCTAGCTCACTAAAGAAAACCTCTTTTTATGTTAATTTAGTTACTGAAATTAAAACGAGTGGATTTTGGCCGTTAGAAAAGGAAATTCCTACCAGCAGAAAAAAAAGAAGCAACAGTCCATTGATACCAATATACTATTCAAAGGGTTAATTAAGGGTGATAACACTGCTTTGGCAAAGGCCATAACCTTAATTGAAAGTTCTCGGCCCCAAGACATGGGGTTAGCCGAACACCTGGTGACCAACTGTCTTCAAGTTGAAACGGAAAGTGTACGAATAGGGATTACCGGAGTTCCAGGGGTAGGCAAAAGTACTTTTATAGAAGCTTTTGGAACCTACTTGACCCATTTAGGAAAAAAGGTTGCGGTTTTGGCTGTTGATCCTTCCAGCTCCATTACCAAAGGAAGTATTTTGGGGGATAAAACCCGTATGGAAAAATTATCCAAAGATCCCAATGCCTTTATAAGGCCTTCACCTGCACAAGATTCGTTGGGTGGAGTAGCAAAAAGAACGCGGGAGACCATTATTTTGTGTGAAGCGGCAGGCTATGACGTGATACTTGTGGAAACTGTCGGGGTGGGACAAAGCGAAACCTTGGTTCATAGCATGGTCGACTTTTTCCTATTATTAAAATTGGCCGGTGCCGGGGACGAACTCCAAGGTGTAAAACGCGGTATAATGGAAATGGCTGATGCCGTGGTCATCAATAAGGCCGATGGAGAAAATATAAAAGCGGTCAAGCATGCCATGACAGAGTTTAAAAGGGCCTTGCACCTATATCCCCCAAAAGAAAATCAATGGATACCCAAAGTTACCAGTTGTTCCTCCCTGAACAATTTGGGTATTGATGCCATTTGGGAAATCATTGTTACGTTTTTAGAGGGTACCAAAGAAGATGGGCATTTTGAAGATAATAGGACGAGACAAAACAAAAACTGGTTTTTGCAAACCATTGAAGAACAATTAAAAACACGTTTTTTTGATAAGGAAAATGTAAAAAAGCATATGAAGGAATATCTTATAGGTATTGAAAATAAGACTATCTCCCCCGTTTTAGCAGCTCAAAAATTGCTGGTACAGGAAGACATTCAGTAAGGTTAATCCCTTAGATGTTTGAAAGAATTCCTTGTTAGCATGAATAATCCTAAATTTACTGCAATTTAATCGTGATACATGCAACCCGTCACCAATGCCCTTCTTTCCATAGTTGTTCCCCTTTACAATGAACAGGACAATGTTGAACTGCTGACCCAAAAGATTCACGAAAGCCTTACTGGTTACCATTACCAAATTATCTATGTGGATGATTTTTCAACGGACAGCACAAAAAAGGTGGTCGGTGATATGAATGATGATTTCGTCACCCTTATCGAACTTAAAAAGAACTATGGTCAAAGTTTGGCATTGGCCGCCGGTATTGACCATGCCCAAGGGGAGTACATCATAACAATGGATGGCGATCTACAGAACGATCCATCCGACATTCCAAAAATGCTTGGATTTGCGGTTGGCGGAGAATACGATCTCATCACCGGTATCCGGCAAAAACGCAAAGATTCCCTCATCAAGAAAATCCCATCCAAAATTGCCAACTTTTTAGTGAGAAGAGTGACCAAATTGAATATCAAGGACAACGGTTGCGCACTCAAAATATTCACTAAGGAAATAGCAAAGGGATTGAACCTATACGGCGAAATGCACCGATTTATTACTTTGTTGGCCTTTTTGGAGGGCGCTCAAATAAAACAGGTTCCTGTTAAGCACCACGCCAGACATGCAGGAAAATCCAAATACGGATTGGAGCGTGTTTTTAAAGTAGTAGCCGATATGATGCTATTGCTTTTCATCAGGAAATACTTCCAACGCCCTATCCATTTGTTTGGAATTTTCGGCGTTCTATTGATCATTCTTGGCATTTTGATCGAAACCTACCTCCTCATTGTGAAGTTTGGATTTGGACAGGATATTGGCACACGCCCTCTGTTGATTTTTGGTATGATGTTCATTCTTGGTGGCATCCAATTGTTCACCATTGGTATTGTTATGGAGTTGCTCATTCGTACCTATTACGAATCACAATCCAAACGCCCTTACCGTATCAAAAAAATAACCATAGGTGACGGAAAAGCAGCGTAAACTCCTGACCACTGCCTTAAAGACGGTGATCAGCCTTTTTCTGATTTACTTCATTTTTACTAAAGTTGATTTTCGGGAAGTCCTGTATGTCCTTAAATCAGCAAATTGGATATGGCTTGCAGCTGCATCCTTACTTTTTATCCTTTCCAAGGTTTTTAATTCGTTTCGACTCAACCTTTATTTTCATGTGATTGGAGTTCCATTGACCCAATTGAGCAATCTAAGGTTGTATTTGCTCGGTATGTTCTATAATTTGTTTTTACCCGGAGGTATTGGTGGAGATGCCTACAAAGGATACGTGATAAAGAAAAAATTCCAGGTAAGGACCAAAAGGGTTGTGGGCGTTTTACTCTTGGACAGATTAAGCGGTATGCTTTTAATTCTTATTTATTCCTGTTTGTTGGCCGGTATTCTACAAATACCTCTTTTCAAAGGAATGGAATGGCTTTTTTGGACGGCCATTCCAATCGGCATAATGGCTTTTTGGATAATCAATAAGCATTTTTTTTCTTACGCACTTCCCATATTTTGGAGCTCTTTTGGATATTCGGCATTACTACAGGCCATTCAGTTGGGAGCAACATTTTGCATCATAAAGGCCCTTGGACTAACCGGAAGCAGTTTGGTATACCTGTTCATCTTTATGATTTCATCCATTGTTTCGGTAATCCCTTTGACCATAGGCGGGATTGGGAGTCGGGAAGTCACCTTCCTCTATGGGGCCAAATGGTTGGGACTGGATGCCAATACGGCCATAGGGATAAGTTTTGTCTTTTTCCTGATTACGGCCTTGGGTTCCTTTTTTGGCATTGTATACCACTTTAAGAAACCGGAACTGGAAACCGTTATTCCCTAATTCAAATGCACCAAGTGCATTTTGTTTAGTTTTTTATATCGTGTTGAAGGGGCTAAAAATTTAAGTTGCAATCGGGTAATTCTAAACTGATCAACACTCAATTGCTTGTCCCAATCGAAACCTGCTTTTTGAAGGGTTTCCAATTCCTTTGCATCTACATAAACCCAAACATCCTTTTTATTTTTTAATTGGGATAATGGCAAAATCTTTACAGGTTCCTTATTGTAGAAATCCAACGCCCAAGTATGCCTGTTTGTAAACTTATAGATACTATCGGTGGCAATTCCATTTTTTTGCACTTCCAAGGCCATTTCAGAACCTCCCTGGTAGTTCAATAGCGATGGATAAAAATGGACGTTCATGACCCCATTGAGTAAAAGTGATGCATATACGGATAGGGTAATCAGCCTTAAATAATACGCTTCTTGCTTTAAACAGAAATACACAATCAGAAGTAAAGCGGTGACCAATAGCGCGTAGGCCCATACATCCTTGAGTTTGAACACATAGAAACAAATCAGAAGTGAAAAAATGAAGACTACCGCCAAAATAAAGTATTGAATTCCCAAAAGGCCCTTTATCGCCTTGCTTTTGGTGTATTTGTGCAAACTGTGGAGATACGATGCCGTCAAAATTGAAAACAAGGGCATCATAATGTTCATGTAGTGTGGCAATTTGAACTGCGCAAAACTGATAATGAAAAAAATAAGGGCAATCCCACCCAACGTCAAAAACTCAAAAGAAGGATGGTATTTGAATTTCAGTTTCACAAAAGCTTTTGCCCGCCACCAGTAGGCAATTAATCCAAGAACGGTCCAGGGAAGAAACACCCATAAAAACGTATGAAAGAAAAAGAAGTAATCACTACTGTTTTTACCAACACCCTCACCGCTCAAACGTTCAAAGCTTTGTTCCCAAAAAATAAAGAAAATACCACTGCGGTCGCTACGCCCACGAATGATCTTTTCAGGATGCAAATCAAACTGATGGTAATAGGCATAAAGCATTGGTGAAATGGTCAACCCAAAAACCAAAAGGGCTACCAAGACCTTCCAATTCACAAAACGATACCATTTTCTTGTGTAGGTCAAGTGACAAATAAGACAAACTCCAATGACCAATACTGCTATTTGACCTTTGGTTGAGAAGGCCATGCCCGCACCAAAAGCACCCAAAACAATGTGCCGCAAGGAATTTTTTTCGAGATATCCCACCAAATGCCAAATTGAAAATATGGTAAAGCCCGTCAACACGGCATCGGTTCTTACGTCAATTGCCCCTAATACTATGGTTTGGCAGGTTAAAAAAATAAGGGCCGCAAACTTTCCAACATCAGTATTGTACAGCAACTTTCCCAACCCAAAACAGCTATATGCACCTAAGAATGTAACCAATATTCCTGGAATCCTATAGGCCCAATCATGAACCCCAAAAACCTTGAACGAAAGCGCGGCCAACCAATAATGCATATGGGGCTTGTCCAGATATTCTTCAGGACCCTTAAAGAGGTTAAGGAAATCATTTTCTTGAACCATTCGCATGGCCATTACAGCAAATTGGGCGGAGTCGTTCTCAAAAAGGGTAACGAACATTCCAGCAATATATATCAGACCCACTAAAAGCAACAAAAACCTATACCGCACGTCCGTTATCATACTCCTGTTTTGTTAACGGTTAAGACATAAACACGAGCAAACAACCACCCAAAGAAAAGTCCTAAGAGCATTCCAAAAAGCACATCTCCAGGGTAATGTACTCCAATGTAAATTCGACTATACCCCACAAGAAAGGCCCAGGTAAATAGCACCCCTGACAACCATTTTACCTGCATGCCCAAAATGTAGCTGAAGTAACTTGCCAATGCCATAGAATTGGCCGCATGGGCTGAGAAGAAGCCAAATTTTCCACCACAGGAATGTTTGACCAAACGCATTAAACTTGAGACTTCCATATCATGGCATGGTCGATAGCGACCGATACCATATTTAAAGAAGTTACCCAACTGATCCGTAACGGTTATTAGAAAGGCAATTCCCACAAGGAGTATTCCCGTCTTTTTCCAACCCAATTGTTTTATGGACAGTACCAAAAGGAGAAGATAAAAAGGTATGGAACCCCATTTGTCAGTTACGAACATCCAAAATCCATCCCAGGATGTGGTACCTAGGCCATTTAAAATCAGAAATAATTCCTTATCAAGCTGAACGATTTCTTCCAAGACCTTTAGTTTTCATAACGTGACACTTCCCTATCGTAAAATGCCGTAGCAGCCTTGATAAGGTTTTCTGCCTCGGATTCCAATTCGTCTTCGTCATCCTTGGAAAACTCCTCCAACCATTCCACATCGTCATTTTCAAGGTTAATGATAAAACGTGGATACTCCGTATGTACAATGTAAATACCCTCAGGAAAATCCGTATTGTCACCAAGTAAAAATTTAGGTAGTTCCATTTACCTTTTTCGCAATTAGGTTATTTGTCAAAATATGAAATCGAATATACAACATAACACCTGAAGCCGTAAGCCCTGAAAGAAGACCGATCCAAATACCCATACTTTTTAATTCGGTGTGAAGTCCCAGATAATAGGAAATTGGAAATCCAACCAACCAATAGGCCACAAACGTTATTGCAGTGGGTATCTTAACATCTTGGATACCTCTGAGCGCACCAAGCACAACTACTTGAATACCATCTGAGATTTGGAAAAAGGCCGCCACCAACAACAATTGGGCAGCTAACCCAATAACCTCAAGATTGTCCGCCTGGTTTTTCACATCCCCTACATCCAAATAAATGGTAGGCAACCAATCCTTACCAACAATGAAAATAGTGGCAAAAAGGATTTCAATAAGGAAGGTGAGCAGGAAAATTGATTTTCCAATGCGCCTTAAATCCATAAACCGCTGAAGACCTTTTTGGTTCCCAACGCGCACCATGGCAGCCACACTAAGCCCTACACCTACCATATAGGTCATGCTGCTGAGGTTCAATGCAATCTGATTGGCAGCCTGGGCATTCTTCCCCAATACACCGCTCAACCAAATGGCAGCAGTAAAAATGGCCACCTCAAAGAACACCTGTAAGGACGACGGAAAACCTAAATTGACCAGTTTGTTGATGGTGTTTTTGCTTAAACTTTTAAAGTTAAAATTGGTAACAAAGCCCGTATATTCTTGCTTAGCGAAGAGTAGGAAGTATAAATAGATAAGCATAACGAGTCGAGAAATTAAGGTCCCTAGGGCCGCTCCAATAATTCCCAACTTTGGAAAACCAAAAGTTCCAAAAATCAATAAATAATTGATGATGACATTCAAAACGTTGGCCAGAATGGTGGCATACATGGGAAACCGGGTTTGGGACATCCCCTCTGAAAACTGGCGAAACGCTTGAAATATAATCATGGGAATAATGGAAAACGCCACCAAATTGAGATAAGGAACGGCCAGTTCCACAACTTCCTTCGGTTGTTGGGCCAGATACAATAAAGGTTTGCATGCCATAATGAGCCCGAAAAGCCCTACCCCCAAAAAGATGCACATCAAGATACCATGCTTCAACACTTTTTTGGCTTCTCCATGATTTCCAGCACCATCGGCTTCGGCAACCAAGGGGGTAATAGCTGTTGAAAAGCCAATGCCTACGTACATGAACATCAATACCAAGCTGTTTCCCAAGGAAACAGCAGCCAGTTCAGCTGTCCCTAGCTGCCCTACCATAATATTATCAGCGAAGGCTACAAATGTATGTCCAAGCATCCCCAATACAACTGGGGATGCCAATTTTAGGTTATACGGAAATTCTTTTGTGTATTGATTCAGCAACTAGATATGGTTATTGGCCCCTTTGAACTCCATGGAAAGGAAAAATGATTCATCTAAATTGAGCAATTTGAACTTTTGCATTTAACTTTCGACTTTTTTGGCTTCTTCCCAAAATACATCCATTTCTGCCAAACTCATATCTTTTAAGCTTTTACAGTGCGCTTTGGCTTTGGATTCCAAATATTGAAACCTTTGCATGAATTTTTTGTTGGTACGTTCCAAGGCATTTTCCGGATTTATCCCTAAAAACCGAGCATAATTCACCATGGAAAAAAGAACATCTCCAAATTCATTTTCGATGTTATCGGTATCGGCGACATTTATTTCTGCTTGAAGTTCCCCCAGTTCTTCCTGTAGTTTTTCAAAGACTTGTCCCGGTTGCTCCCAGTCAAATCCCACACCGGCCACTTTCTCCTGAATTCTATTTGCTTTTACGAGAGCAGGCAGGCTAAGGGGAACCCCCTCAAGCACACTCTTTTTTCCTTCCTTTAGTTTAATGTTTTCCCAATTTCGCTTCACGGCATCTTCGTCCTCGGCATCTACATCCCCATAGATATGTGGGTGTCTATTAATCAGTTTTTCACAGATTTCATTGGACACGTCCGCAATATCAAAATCCTGGGTTTCCGAACCTATTTTGGCATAAAAAACAATATGGAGCAGTAAATCCCCAAGTTCCTTTTTTATCTCATTCAAATCATTGTTCAAAATAGCATCCCCAAGTTCGTAGGTTTCCTCTATGGTCAGATGACGTAAGCTTTCCATCGTCTGTTTGCGGTCCCAAGGGCATTGTTCCCTAAGATCGTCCATGATGTCTAATAAGCGGTCAAAGGCCAAAATCTGTTGTTCTCTTGAATTCATTTCAATTAAATTGCTCATCAAAAGTACAAAGACCTAAAGAGGTAATCTTTGGTGAAGCGAAATATCTCAAATTTTAGAAATTACACAGGGGTGATGTTCAAATGCCTAAAATTTAAAACGATTTTCCCGCTCTCCGAAGCTGGTTTTTAACCATCTAAAGAACTTTGTGAATTAGAACCTTACATATTCAAAAAAATATGGTTTGCTCTTTTATTGTTTTCTTACAATGAGGGCTTCACAAAATGTGACTTTTACCCAAGATAGAAACATCACCTGATAACAAACCAAGGCGTTTTAAAATAATGATAGTGAAATCTCACTGTGGGTTTATAAGAGGGGTTAAGTCCATAGAATGAAGGAAATGCTGTTTGAGATTGTGCTTACTCTTCTTCTTGATCCTTAGCCTTTTCATCGTTATCTGATTCAGAAAAATCATTAATCCCTTGATCAATGAGAATATTGTACCACTGCAGAATCTTTTTTATATCACTGGAATATACACGGTCCTCATCATAATTTGGAAGGACTTCAAAGAAATACTCCTCTAACTTTAGCTTATCATCTTTATGACTCACTGAAGTTTTACCACCATTTTCCTTTTCCTTGATTTTTTGGAACACTTCCCGCAAAGGAATTTCTTCTTCCAAGGTGTAAATAGCAATTTCTGATAGTACACTGACATTATTTCGAATACCAACCGAAAGGCGTTTTCCGTCCAATAATGATTCTCCAACAAATCCACTCCGGGTTTGCGTTAACAATTTATAAAGTCCAGGTTTTCCGGAAATAGATAAGATTTTGTCCAGCGTCATTCCAATAGCAATTTTATGTGTGCAAAAATATATTTTTCAAATTTGTGCGGCCATATCAACGCCCCTTTTTGATTTGGGGGAACCGCATTTTATAGTCCACGTTAACCTTACCCTTGGAAATCTTTTCCAATCTACTCTTCAAAAGTCTTTTTTTTAGCGATGACAACTTATCCGTAAACAGAATGCCTTCAATATGATCGTACTCATGTTGGATGATACGTGCTGCCAAACCATCATAGGTCTCCGTGTAAGAGGTAAAGGCTTCATCTTGAAAGGTAATCTTGATTTTGGGCTTACGATTCACATCTTCCCGTATATCCGGTATACTTAAACATCCTTCGTTAAATACCCATTCCTTCCCTTCTTCTTCTTCTATTTTGGCATTTATAAATACCTTTTTAAAATCCTTTAATTGGGCCTGTTCTTCAGGGGAAAGATCTTCATCATCTGCAAAAGGGGTAGCGTCAATAACGAATATCCGTAATGGAAGTCCAACTTGGGGGCCTGCCAATCCCACTCCGGAAGCCTTGTACATGGTCTCGAACATATTCTCCACCAATTCCTTTAGATTGGAATGGTCAGTAGTAATCTCTTTGGCTTTTTTCCGTAAAACCGGATCTCCATAAGCCACAATTGGTAATATCATACTCAAACTCTGTCTAAATAGGCCTGTAAAATTAGGGTGGCACTGATTTTATCCACCGTAGCCTTGTTTTGTCTTTTTTTCTTTTTCATTCCGCCCGCAATCATGGTATCCAATGCCATTTTTGAGGTAAATCGTTCATCCTGCCGTTGTATGGGGATATCTGGAAATGTCCTTTCCAATTTTTGGATAAAGGGTTTTATCAGGACTTCAGATTCAGATTCGGAACCATCCATTTGTTTGGGTTTACCCACAACAATGCAACCAATCGCTTCTTTTTCCAAATATTCGTTGAGAAAAGAAAAAAGTTCGCCCGTTTTAACGGTAGTCAAGCCGGAGGCAATCAGTTGCAACTCATCGGTCACCGCAATCCCGGTTCTCACCTCTCCAAAGTCAAGGGCCATTATCCTTCCCAATCCAAATAATTTTTGGCAAAAATAATCCTAAAAATGTTACACCCTTAAAATTGGGTACGGGATTGCCACGGTACTCCTATATTTGCGCAAAATTCAATGATGACAGAACTTAAAAATAGTGTAGAAGAGGCATGGGAAAACAGGGAGTTACTGAAAGATGAAAATACCCGGGAAGCCATTAGGGAAATAATCAACCTCATTGACTTAGGTAAACTACGATGTGCCGAACCAACAGCCGATGGATGGAAAATCAATGAATGGGTAAAAAAGGGCGTAGTACTTTACTTTCCCATTCAAAAGATGGAGGTCTTGGAAGCCGGTATTTTTGAGTACCACGATAAAATTCCACTTAAGCGTGGTTATCAGGAAAAAGGCATTAGGGTGGTCCCGCATGCTGTTGCTAGGCACGGAGCCTACATTTCCCCAGGCACCATCTTAATGCCAAGCTATGTCAACATTGGTGCCTATGTGGATGAAGGTACCATGGTGGATACATGGGCTACAGTGGGTAGTTGTGCCCAAATTGGCAAAAATGTACATCTTAGTGGTGGAGTGGGCATTGGTGGCGTTTTGGAGCCCCTTCAAGCGGCACCTGTCATTATTGAAGATAATGTCTTCATTGGGTCACGTTCCATTGTCGTTGAAGGGGTTCGAGTGGAAAAGGAAGCTGTTCTGGGAGCCAATGTAGTATTGACTGCCTCCACTAAGATTATTGACGTTACCGGTGATGAACCATTTGAAATAAAAGGTAGGGTTCCCGCCCGCTCAGTTGTTATACCAGGTAGTTACACCAAGGAATTCAACGCGGGTCAATTTCAGGTCTCCTGCGCCTTGATTATTGGAGAGCGTAAAGAAAGTACCAATAAAAAAACCTCCTTGAACGATGCCTTAAGGGAGTACGATGTTGCGGTGTAGCTTGTAAGAAAAGAAAACATTAAAACAATTTATTATAAGTTTTGATGTTATAGTTTTGTTGCACCAACAGAACGTAACCAAAAAAAGCTGATTTGAGCACCCCAAAGCAAAAATTGTCAGCACTGATCATCACCTACAATGAGATGGGCTACATTGAAAAGTGTATTGAGTCCATTTCTTTTGCTGATGAAATCATTGTTGTGGATTCTTTCAGTACCGACGGTACCTATGAATTCTTATTGGAACACCCCAAAGTTGAGGTAATTCAACGTCCTTTCTTCAATTTTACGGATCAAAAATCCCACGCGTTAAAATTGGCTTCCCACGATTGGATATTGTTTGTGGATGCTGACGAAGTAGTACCTTGTGGATTAAAGAGGGAAATCCTTGAAACAATTAATCAAGAGAACGGCTGCGAGGCCTATTGGTTCTACAGAAAGTTTATGTATCAAAACAAACCCTTACATTTTAGTGGTTGGCAGAGCGATAAGAACCATAGGCTTTTTCGAAAAAGTAAGGTGCATTTTACAAGTGAGCGATTGGTACATGAAACCTTGCAAGTTGATGGCAAATCCGGCAAGTTCAAGGAAAGATTAACGCACTATTGTTATAAGGATTTTGATGATTATAAAAACAAAATGCTCCATTACGGAATCCTTAAGGCGCAAGAAGAGTTACAGAAGGGAAAGCGCTTTAACTATTTGAAAATGTGGACCAAAACCACATGGAGATTTTTCTACAATTACGTGGTTCGTTTTGGTTTTCTCGATGAAAGAAGGGGTATTAATGTCTGTTACCTGAACGCGCTAAGTGTTTACAAGCGCTATCATGAATTACGCCGCTTGGAACAATTGCATCGTTCCCCTGTCTTGGCCAAAATGATCCGAAAGCACGAATTGGCCTAACCTTCGTTTTCCCGTAAATGACGGAACCCATCTACACAGAGGTGCATTCCTACTGAAACGGCTTTGATCAAGGGATTTATATACATTTACAGAACTGCTACGATTCGAAATGACCATCGGCCCCATTTTCCAATTTATGCCATCATGAATGAATCATTCAATTCTTGAATAGTTTAGATTTGTGTATCCAAGAATCCTGTGACGCAAATGAAAATTGCCTTAATTGAATTAAGTGAAAGTCATGAAGAATGCCTGTATAGTCAAGTTCAATTTATTGGTGTAGATAACCCAAATCTCCATTTATATCTGAATCCAAAAGTGGCATTTCTGATCGATGGGTATGGATTGGACAAAAAACAAGTTTTTGAAATCAAGCCTGTAAAGGGATTTTTCAAAAAGTGGATATACGCCCTTAGTCTTGCAAAAACTTTGGGCAAATACGATAGACTGGTATTTAACACGGCAAGTTCAAGTAAGTTACTTCGAAACTTAGTACTCCTCTTGAATTTTTACTCCGTTGATTGTCTTGGTGTCCTCCACAACACCAAAAAACTGGAATCAAGTTTTACACAACGTTTGATTTCTACCAAAATCAAGCGGTATTTTGTTCTTAATGATCATTTGACAAAGCCTCCCAACTTAAAAAAGACCATTCAAATACAAAGCTTTTACCCTATTTACTTTCCAGAATACACTTCTCGCTTGGAAAAACCAGAAGATGAGACCTGGTTGGTTATTCCAGGGTCCATAGATTTTAAAAGAAGGGACTATTTGAGATTAATGGATAGCCTCTTTGGTCAACCTCCAATAGCGAAGTTGAAAATTATTTTATTGGGCAAATTAAATGACACCTTTGAAGATGGGAGAAAACTCTTGGAAGAGATATCAAAAAGAAAACTGAACCATTATTTTGTCACTTTTGAAAGGTTCATTGGTAATGAAACATTTCACGCCCATATAGCGAAGGCAGATTTTGTTATGCCTCTGCTCACATTGAACGACGACTACTTAAACCACAAAATTTCCGGTAGCTTCAATATGGCGTTTGCCTACAAGAAACCAATGCTCACCCATAAATTCTATAGTTCATTACCAGATTTGAGTGAAAACTCAATTTTTTATGATGAAAGCACCCTATATGATTTTCTGGATAGCTTAAACACCTTTCCATGTACAAAACACTTTTACGGGAGTGAAAAATGGCATTTTAGTTTTCAAAAGAACCACTACCTTGAATTTATATTAAGGGAGTAGTTAGAAAATCAAAGGCTTTTTTTTGACAAGGTATTATGCTTAGTTTTACCGCTTAAATGTTCCAAAACCATGAAGATAGGCTATGATGCCAAACGAATTTTCCACAACCAGACAGGGCTGGGCAATTATGGAAGGGACATTATTCGTATACTGACCGAGCATTCCTCTATTGCAGAGTTTCATTTGTTCAATACAAAGAAGTCAAGATTGGAATCTTTGGTGGCCATGGAAAAGTCCCAAATTGTTTATCCAACAGGCATTTGGAAAAATTTCACATCGCTTTGGAGACTTTTTGGACAATGGGGTAAAATTAAAAACCTTAAACTGGACGGTTATCACGGTCTCTCGGGTGAAATACCCATTCAAATTAAACAAAACACCATTCCCAAAATCGTTACAATTCATGACCTCATCTTCTTGAGTCATCCCCATTTTTATAATATTTGGGATAGAATTATTTATAGATTTAAATTTCAATACGCCGTTAATACAGCAAATCATGTCATTGCCATTAGCGAACAGACCAAACTGGATATTATTAAGTTTTTTAAGGTACCTGCCAATAAGATTACGGTCATATATCAGGGTTGCAATGATGCGTTTAAAAAGGACTATTCTGAAGAAGAATTGGAAACCACCAAAACAAAATTTGGTCTGCCCGACGAATACATTATCAATGTAGGTACAATTCAGGAACGCAAAAACGCATTGTCACTGGTTAAGGCAATCAAAGGAACACCTTATCACTTGGTGTTGGTCGGCGGAGAGAAGAGCTATGCGATAAAGGTGCATCGTTATATTGAAAGGAACCGACTAAAAAATCAGATTACCTTTCTAAGGGGAATTGATGCCAATGAGCTGGCAATGACATACCAAAATGCAACAGTTTTTTGTTACCCTTCCGTTTGCGAGGGTTTTGGGATACCTATTATCGAAGCCATGTACAGTAAAATTCCAGTTATTGTAACTAGGGGCAGCTGCTTTCCAGAGGCGGCAGGACCTGATGCCATTTACATTGAGCCCTATGACATTAAAGAAATTAGGGAGAAGTTACGTTGGGTATTCTCACACCCAGTGGAACGAAGGCTTTTGGCTAAAAAAGGGTATAACTATGTACAACGCTTCTCGGATAAGAGCGTGAGTGAAGGTCTTATAAAACTTTACAAATCCATTCTTTAGTGGGTTGTGTCTGTTTTTTCAATACGGCCATAGCTTGGGGCGGCGGCGAAAAGTGGCATTTGGATGCCAGTTCTTTTCTTCACGGGAATGGCCACCAAGTCTTAGTGGTTGCACACGTAAAAAGTGTACTCTTGGAAAAACTAAAGGAAACGGATATTCCATGCATCTCCATAGAAATATCCAATACTAGTTTTTTAAACCCCTTGAAACACATCGCGCTGAGAAGGGCACTCAGAAAATACACCATTGATACCATAGTAATGAACCTTTCCCGTGATATTAAAATTGCGGGGGCCTGCGCCAAAGCGATTGGGATAAAGAGAATTATTTACAGAAGGGGAAGTGCCATTCCTATAAAAAACACTTTTCTCAATCGTTATTACTTCAAATATATTATTACTGAGGTGTTGGCCAATTCCCTAGCAACAAAAAGAACGGTCCTCCAAAGGAATCCCAATCTATTTCCCAAAGAAAAGATCAAGGTCTTATACAATGGAATCGACCTCTCAGAAAAGCCCAGGGAAAAATCGGAAAGTCTTAGTAAAGAAACTGGCTTCACCTTAATCAACTTAGGGAGGCTTGAGGTACAAAAAAATCAGCAATTTTTGATTTACCTGGCGAAGGAATTAAAAAATAGAGGGCTGCCCATTAAAACATATATTGGCGGAAATGGAAGACTTAAAGAAGCGTTACAGCAAAAAATCTCGGAATTGGGTGTAGAAGATCGGGTAGAACTTGCTGGATTTATTGAACATCCCTTTGATTTTATTTCCAAAGGAGATGTTTTTGTACTACCCTCCCTGTGGGAAGGTTTTGGATATGTACTGGCAGAAGCTGCACTTTGTAAAAAACCTATCGTAGCATTTGATGTCAGCAGTAATCCGGAATTGGTCATTCACGGAAAAACAGGCTTTTTGGTTAAAATGAATGACTTAAATGATTTTGCGGATGCTGTTGAAAAATTGTACCATAACCCTAGCTTGTCCAACCAAATGGCAGAAAAAGGTTTGGCGCACATAACACAGAATTTTGACAGGAACAAGAATTTGAAAGAAATAGAAGCATATTTATTACATGGGCAATACTAAAAAAATATCGGCTTTGCTCATTACCTTCAATGAGGAGAAGAATATTCGAGAGGTCTTGGAAAATTTAAGTTTTACCGATGAAATAATAGTGGTGGATTCTTTTAGTACCGACAGAACAATGGAAATTGTTGGCACATTCAAACAGGTAAAAAGTTTTCAGAGATCTTTTAAAAATTATACAGACCAAAAACAATTTGCGTTGACCAAAGCAACCTATGATTGGATTCTTTTTTTGGACGCGGATGAACGTATACCTAATCCCTTAAGGCAAGAGATTCTGGGTATTGTACAAACAGAAAAGGAAACGGCTTCTGCATATTACTTTTTAAGAACGTTTATGTTCAAGGATAGCATACTTCGATTTAGCGGTTGGCAAACCGACAAAAATTACCGCCTTTTCAAAAAGAGTAAGGTAAAATTCGCAAAAGACCGTATCGTTCACGAAACATTGATAGTGGATGGTACTTCCAGAACCTTAAAGAATAGATTGATCCATTACTCCTACTCGAATTATGACAGCTATAAATCAAAAATGGTCAAGTATGGTCAGATGAAGGCCAAGGAGGAATTTAGAAAGGGCAAAAGAACCAAATGGCACCATATTATTTTTCGGCCTACTTATAAATTCCTCAATCACTACTTGCTTCGTTTAGGGTTTTTGGACGGAAAAAAAGGAATCATAATATGTTATCTAAATGCTTTGGGAGTTTGGTCCCGATGCAAGGAAATGAAGAGACTAACCAAAGAATACAATAAATTATGACAGCATTCAATGACAAAGCAAACAATACCCTTGTGATATTTTGCGCTACAAAAGGATGGGGTGGTATTGAAAAAAATGTGAGGCTTCGTGCCAAATATTTTGGTGAAAACGGATATCAGGTTCACGTAGTCCTGTTAAAAAACAAATTCAAGGAACGTTTTGATGGCTTGAAAAACGTTCACATAAAAAATGTCAACAAACGCGGGGGAGATTTAAATGTTTTTGTTTTAATGAACTATGTAAAGTTTTTAAAAAAAGTAAAGCCCCATACGGTTTTCTGTCCACTTAAACGGGATTGGTGGCTAGTCACGGCCGCCGCTGCCATTGCCAAGGTACCTAATAGGATATTATATCTGGGAAATAGGAGGAAAGTCAGAAAGGGCTTAAAATACCATACCGTTTTTAGAACCTTAAAAGCTAAAATGATAGTAAATTGTCAGGCACTGAAAAGACATTTGACAACGACCACGGATTATTTTGATGAAACAAATATTATTCAGATTTACACGGGTGTGGAGCTACCGGAATTGAAAGGTGATGCCATTGACTTTAGGAAAAGGTTGAATCTTGATAAAGACAGTACAATCGTAGGGTGCATAGGTTGGCTCAACTACCGAAAAGGGTTTGATTTGTTACCTGATATCGCTAGGGAATTACCGAATAGTTTTCATATTGTACATGTGGGTAGCGGAGGATTTGATTTAGATATGGATAAACTGATAGAAGACAATCAAGACGTTATGCCACGGATTCACTTTTTGGGCTATGAAAACAACATGGAGGCCTTCTGGCGGGGAATTGATATCTTTCTTTTGAGCTCCAGATCGGAGAGTTTGGCCAATGTCTTAAATGAGGCCATGAGCTTTGGAAAACCTATTGTGGCTACCAAGGCGCCCGGAAGTGACGAACTTTTGGGTGACAGTGAATACGGGATACTTACGGAAGTTGAGGACGTAAACGCAATGGCTCAAGGAATAAAGGACCTAGCAAATGGCACCATCGCTTTTGACCCCAATAAACAACGTGAAAGAATGGCAGGGGAATTCAGTCTAAATCATATGATGAAGCGTTACGAGGCCGTATTCTTTCCCCAAAAATAAAATTGGATGTTTTTGGCGCATTGATTTAGCAACTAACTTTGCTTTTCCATGAAAATGTACCATAAATCGGCCATAGACCATCCTATTTTCAAAATTCTAGGGGAAGCAGCAGATGAATTACACCTTGAGGCTTATGTAATCGGTGGTTTTGTCCGCGACTATTTTCTAAATAGGGATACCCCCAAGGATATTGATATAGTAGCTGTTGGTAGCGGAATTGACCTTGCCAGAAAGGTAGCCGTCCTTTTAAAGGGAAATCCCGAAATTACCCTATTCAAAAACTTTGGGACTGCAATGATAAAACATAAGGGCCTGGAGTTGGAGTTTGTGGGTGCCCGAAAAGAAAGTTACCAAAAGGACAGCAGAAAGCCCATTGTTGAAGATGGTACTTTGGAGGACGACCAAAATCGAAGGGACTTTACCATTAATGCACTCGCCATTGGTTTGAATCAAAAAAATTATGGCAAGCTTTTGGACCCTTTTAATGGCCTTTTGGATTTGGAAAGAAAAATTATTCGAACTCCTCTACGGCCTTCAATCACCTATTCTGATGATCCTTTACGAATGATGCGTGCCATCCGTTTTGCGGCTCAATTGGAATTTGAGATAGCTTTAGGTTCATTGCAGGCCATTATGGAAAACAAAGAACGAATCAAGATTGTCTCCAAGGAACGAATAGTCGTTGAAATCAACAAAATTCTGATGACAAAAAAGCCATCCATTGGGCTGGCGCTATTGCATAAAACTAGACTTTTGTCTTTTATCTTTCCTGAGCTAACGGCCTTACAAGGAATTGAGGAAATGGAAGGTCAAAGGCATAAGGACAACTTTTGGCATACTTTAGAAGTTGTGGACAATATTGCCAAAACCACGGACAATCTTTGGTTGCGTTGGGCCGCCCTTCTCCATGATATAGGGAAAGCTCCAACCAAAAAATTCCACAAAAAAAATGGATGGACCTTTCATGGGCATGAATTTGTGGGAAGTAAAATGGTGTACCGATTATTCAAAAGGCTTAAAATGCCATTGAATGACAAGATGAAGTTTGTCCAGAAAATGGTCCTTCTAAGTTCCCGACCCATTATACTTTCTGAAAAACACGTTACTGATTCTGCAGTCCGTAGATTGGTCTTTGATGCTGGTGATCATGTGGAAGATTTAATGACCTTATGTGAAGCCGATATTACCACCAAAAATCCTAAAAAGCAAAAACGCTATCTGAACAACTTTAAGCTGGTTCGCCAAAAAATTCAGGAAGTGGAAGAACGTGACCGTATAAGGAATTTCCAACCACCGGTAACAGGGGAGCTCATTATGAAGACGTTCAATCTTAAACCTTCCAAGGAAATCGGTATTATAAAAGAAGCTATTAAAGAGGCTATTTTGGAAGGGGAAATACCGAATGAATATGACGCAGCGTACCAATTTATGCTCAATAAGGGAAACGACTTGGGTCTTTCTGTGAAGGAACCCTAAAATCATTTGGCGTCAAAGTCACCTAAGTTCAAACTATACTACTCGGCTTTTTTACCATTACATCGTATTTTTGTAAAAAAATTGCTGCTTTGGATTCGTACCAGACTTCGCTAAAAGGTGTTGCGAAAAAATCTCTTGATGTGAATAGTAATCGACCTGTAATTATCTGGCTGCTCACAGGATGTACCCTTATTTTTATTATGGTCATCGTTGGTGGTATCACACGGTTGACCCATTCGGGCCTTTCCATATCAAACTACAAATTGATCAGTGGCACCATTCCCCCAATGAACGAGCAAGAGTGGGTAGAAGCATTCGAACTATACAAACAATACCCCGAGTATCAAAAATTGAATTTCCATTTTGATTTAGAGGATTTCAAGGATATCTACTTTTGGGAATGGCTACATCGGGTCATAGGCAGGTTCATTGGTTTGGTATTCATCATTCCCTTCCTCTTTTTTTGGATCAGTAAAAAACTGAATCGCCCAATCTTAAAAAAATGCCTCATTTTACTTTTGATGGGAGGCTTTCAAGGGTTTTTAGGATGGTACATGGTAAAAAGCGGACTAGTGGACCGACCGGATGTTTCCCACTATCGGCTAGCGGCACATTTATCAACCGCCTTCTTGACCTTCGCCTTTTGTTTATGGGTGGCCTTGGATTTAATTTTTCCAAAACGAAGGGAAGTCAATAAAAGGTTTCGAAATACCATACGGGTGGGACTGGTTATTTTGATGATACAGATTGTCTGGGGGGCTTTCGTTGCTGGTCTTGATGCAGGTTTTATTCACAATCACTGGCCGCTGATGAACGAGGGGAAGTTGATACACGAAACCGTTTACATCGAGCAACAGCCCATACTAAAGAATTTTATCGAAGGGCGCAGTGGCGTGCAGTTTATTCACCGTTACTTGGCCTATCTTGTTGTAGGTATCATTGTTTTTATGTGGTTTAAGGCCCGCAGAATGACGTTGACCTTACCTCAACAACAGGGGTTAAATGCCCTGTTGATTCTCGTTGGGCTTCAGTTCTTACTAGGGGTTCTTACTTTGATTTGGGCCGTTCCTGTATGGCTGGGTGTAGTACATCAAGTAGGGGCCTTCTTTCTTTTGGCGGGAATGACCTTTACGCTACATCAGTTCTCTAAATAACTTCTTTCTTGTACCTTTGCCCTTACCGCAAAAGTTAGGTAATGATATATAAAATCAGGGTAATTCTAGACGCTGAAGATGATATTTTCAGGGACATTGAGATTGAGGAATCCAATACCCTGGAAGAATTTCATAATGCAATTACCCAAGCCTTCGGGTTTATGGGGAATGAAATGGCCTCTTTTTATACCTGTGATGAGGAATGGAACCAAGATGAGGAAATTGCACTTTTTGATATGAGTGAAAATGGTTCCGATGTTCGGTTGATGAACGAAACTTCCCTTGATGATGTCCTTACCGAACAAAGGCCAAAAATGATTTATGTCTACGATTTTTTAAGTATGTGGACCTTTTTTGTGGAACTGGCCGATATTACCGACAAAGAGGACGGAAGAAGCTATCCCAATCTCCTCTTTAGCTTTGGGGAATTGCCAGATTCCCCACCGGATAAAAAGTTTGAGTCGGAACCCACTTTGGATTTTGATGATACCATCGGAAATTATGAAGATTTGGACTTCGATGAAAACTGGAATTAGGACCAGTAAAAATTAAACACTTCCTTTAACCTCTAAAACACCTATGCTCAACCTATATTCTGCCCAAATTGAACATCTTTCCCTTCATCGCGTTGGGAATAAAAGTAGGAACGAATCCATGTTTCTATCCGAAAGTCCATATACCTTAAATGATGAGATTTCGGCATTGCTCAAAGAATTCTTTTTTAAACCTTTTAGGGAAAAAGAAGAAAACTACTTTAGGCTTTGGAATGATGTTGATGTTGCGTTCAATGAGATTTACAAGGCGGCAACGACCATCTTCCAAGATCCTGCCCGGACGCATAAGGTATCCAAACAAATAACGGCCCATCTTTTTGAACAATCCAACCATCCGCATATCAAAAATGGTGAAGTATATATAGCTTACTTTTCGGATGTGATCATCGATAACGAAAAGGCAAACGCCATCGGTATATTCAAAAGTGAGCTAAAGCACGATTTTCTGGAGTTTGAAGAACAATCACAAAACCTGGAAATCCTTGTACGTCAAGGTATCAATGTAAACAAACTGGATAAGGGATGCCTCATTTTCAATATAGAAAAAGAAAATGGTTACAAAGTTTTATCTGTAGACAGTAATCGCTATGACGCCAAATATTGGCTGGAACATTTTCTAGGAGTGGAACCATTGACCGATGAAAATTTCTATACAAAAAACTACCTGAAATTCTGTCAAGGCTTTGCAAAAGATGTGGTTTTGCCCGCAGAGGACAAACAGCAGGAAGTCCTGTTCATGAACCGTGCGGTAAACCACTTTGCAAAAAACGATGCCTTTGAGGAGTCCAGTTTTTTGAACGAGGTCATTGAGAATCCGGAATTGATTCCAGAGTTTAAGCACTACAAAGTAGAGAAAGGCCCCAAATACAGTATTGAAGACGTTTCAAATTTCGACATCGCCAATAAAGCAGTTTCGGATGCCAGAAAAAAAATTAAAAATGTTATCAATCTGGACACCAATATTCAAATAAAGATGGATTTTATCAATCCTGAATCCGCTGAGAAATTTGTGGAAAAAGGTTGGGATGAAGAGCGGCAAATGTACTATTACCTGGTCTATTTTAACAAAGAGCAGAAAGGTTAGAATGTGCAACAAGAGAAAGACTATTTGCAACGGGATATTGAAAGAATCTCATTTTTCTTAAAAATTCTACTAAGAAAAGTAGCTGGTCTAAATAACGAAGATTTTCAACCCCAGTATAGCCAACTGGAAAAAAATCTACAGGAACAGGTTGACTTTTCAATACAGGAATTAAGCCAGTTGGATGAAGTTGAACTTAAAGGCAAATTAGCACCTTTGCATTTGGCACATATTGACAAGTTAGTCGAAATTGCTTTTGAAATCCTTAAAAAATCAAATCCTGAGAACAAAAAAAAATTCTGTACGAACATCTTGTTCATGATTGAACAACTAAATGAAGAATCAGATACCTTGTCACTTCAAAGAATACAAATCAAGGAAGAACTGGAAAAGCACCTATGACCCACCAAACCATCAACACTTAAAATTTTTTCTCAATTATCTGTCTCATACTAACATCCTGATAATTCCGCTTTACAAAATCAAGGGCCAATGACAGGATCTGTCCCATACTTGTGCTCTTTTTAAAATTCATATCGAGCGTTAGTTCATAGATTTCGCTTTTTAAGCGATCAATATTTTCCAGTAATGAAATGGAATCGGCCTTTGCAATCTCCGCCAAACTTTTAATTCGATCACCCGAACTCAATATCCTTTTGGCCACAATGGACCGCTCCTCAATTTTATACTGGTCAACTGAGTGCTTTTGGAGCAGCAATCGTACAAGTTCAACCATCTGGAAATTCTCTTTGAAAAATTGAGGCCTATAGACTTTCAATTTTCCTTCAAAGGACTGTTGGTCAAAATCAATCGCTCGAATTTTGTAAATCACATGGTCAAAATCATGAACTGGAACAATGACATAATTATAGGAGCGCATGTCCCCCAGAAGGCGAATCATACAACGTTCATTGAACTTTACAAATTCCTTGGCCAACTGTGCCTTTTCAGGTTTGGAAAGGGTCGGTAAAAAATCCTTGATAAAAACATCACCAGGAATGCCTGCAATATGCTCTTCGATCAAGGTATCCTTATAGACAAGAAAATTCAGGTTATGGGGAGAGAGCATGTGCTCCAACTCCAATCCGTAAACCCTGGAAGCATCCGTTTTCTTTACATAAAAATAAGTGTAGTTGTCATTGAGAATGTTCCTAACCTTTATTCGGAAGGGTTTTGAATTTCCAAAAGTGCAATAATCAACAGCATCAACATTTAAGAATTCCAATATCCGGTCACTACCGTCGGAGTGCAGAATGGAATATACCTTTTTAAGGCTAAGGTCAATTTCCTCCCTGTCGAAATCATTGTAGTACACCCTCACCCAAAGGGTATCTTCCCCATCCGCATCCTCCACAGCTATGGAACCTGAAAAACGGAGTAAATCCTCATAAAAAATGGGTATCTCTATTTTTCGGTTATATCGCTCCAAATATTCATCCAACTTATCACTGACAGGATAGGCCGGTTTCTTCTTTGACATTAGCCTTTCTTCGGACATAATTCTCTCTGGTTCTACTTCTAAATATACAAAAAGCTTGTAATCCTTTTATTACTTGAGCTTTAACATAAAAAAAATCCCTACATCGCTTATTTTATAGTTAGCAACTTAATCCCATAGGTTTGCAACAATTATCTGTGTATACCATTGAAAGGTGCTTTTTTCGTAGTTAAGGACTAATATATCCTAGAAACATGTACACCTACAAACTGCGAAAAACCGTTAGCCTCAAATCCGTTTTTTGTCTTTTTTTCATCCTTGTCATGGGTCAATTTGCACAGGCCCAGTTGAGCGATTTGCATTATCTACCCCCACTGAAACAAGGACAGAACAATGCGGGTATTCAAAGTCAAGCAATTTACTTGTCTACACCAGAACCGACAACATTTACGGTAAATGTCTATCGAGGAACCAATGCCACTCCTTGGAGAACCTATAATATCAACAACACGAGTCCAGCAGTCATTGACGCTGGAGAAGGTTTAACAAATGGGGACAATAACATTACTTTGGTCAATAATGCCAATACAGGTATTGTTTTGACAAACAGTGGGCTTCGATTTGAATCCCCAAGCGGTAATCGCTTTTATGTCAATTACCGGGGAAACTCCAGTGCACAGGCAGCGTCTTTGACGGCAAAGGGGAGACAAGCCCTAGGCACAGCATTCAAGTGGGGCGGGGTACCAAATTTAGGGGGTAGACACCCCTCAAAATCAAATACCCTGGGTATCATGGCCACCGAAGATAACACTACTGTTACCTTGTTCGGTTATGATCCCGACTGTACTTTTCGAATAGGAAATGATGCAAATGCCATTACTGCCAATACCTATACAATCACACTAAATGCCAACGAATCCTTTGTTTTCGAAAACTATGTTGGAAATGTTAATCCTCCTTCTTTAGCGCAACAGCAAGGTTGGCTTGGTGCTTCAATAGAGTCCGATAAAGATATTGTTATTAGTAATGGTTCCATCAACTTTGGTCGTCAGGTGGGTCAGGCCAATCGTGATGCAGGTATTGACCAACCCGTACCCGAAAACCGACTGGGCAAGGATTATGTCTTTGTACGTGGAAATGGAAATACAAGCGGAATAACCGAATTTCCCCTTTTGATAGCCATTGAGGATAACACGCAGGTCTTTGTGAATGGAAGCCCAGCTCCCCTAGCTACCTTAAATACTGGGGATTATTTCGAGGTTCCAAGCACCTACTTTTCGTCAAATACGGTAGGTGCAAACATGTTCGTACAGACCTCAAAGAATGTGTATGCTTACCAATGTATGGCAGGGGCCAGCCAGGTATATACACAAGGATTGAATTTTGTGGCACCTGTGAATTGTTTGTTACCCGATGTCATGGATAATATTCCAGACATCCGTAATATGGCCGGAACCACCGTTACCGGAGGAATGACCATTATTGCTGCGGTGAATACGCCGGATGCCAACATCATTGTGACCGATGGCAACGGACCCGTTACCTTACCCGCCTCCAACCCGGTTGCAGGTACTGCTGACTGGAAGACATTTTATGTACCCAATCTAAATGGTAATGTTAGTGTGGTATCCACTGGTCCCATGGCGGTTGGATTTTTTGGGTTTAACAGTGCACGTGGGGTTGCGGGATATTTTTCCGGATTTGACACGGTACCTGAAGTAATATTGGAGATACGTGGCGGAACTGGGTGTTTTGTGGGTTCGGAAATTTTTGAGGCCACAGAGAGTTTTGATGCGTATCAATGGTATAGGGATGGGCAATTGATTCCCGGAGCCAATGGTGCAAATTACGCCCCTACAATTGCCGGGGATTATTATGTGCGCGGGACCAAAGGACCATGTACGTATGATAGTAATACCATTCAAGCACTGTATTGTGATCCGGATATCGTATTGGACAAAACGGTGGACAATGATGAAATTATGGAGGGGGAAACAGCAACCTTCACCATTCGCGTACGAAACAATGGTGTTGGCCCCGTAACCAACCTTCAAATCACCGATAATATACCCGCAGGACTTACACTAGACGGCCATCATACCATTCACGGAAGTTGGAGTGGAAATACATGGAATATTGGCACTTTGGATGGGGGTGATGTTGCTCAATTGGAACTGACGGTTAGAGCGGACGAAATTGATATTCTACCTTTATTGAGCTTGGTGAACACGGTAACCAATACCCAAGACCAAACGGACGTCAATACAACACCAGACAACCCAACAGCATTAATAACGGTACACAACGATTCCGACAATGATGGCGTTCGGGATATTACAGATTTGGACGATGATAATGACGGTATCTATGATGAGGATGAATGCGATACTTTAGGCTTCAACATTTCGAGTGGGGCCTCACACAATAGTGCATTGGTAAGCGTGGACAACTATTTGGTCATGGATGTCTTTAGCATAGATAATTCCTTCAATTTAAGTATTAATGGAAATGATGTTGCAGGAGAAGTACAATTTCAATTGGGGGAACCAGGAAATTTTGCGCGATTTGTTGATGGTACCACCTATGGTGAGGGTGGCAATCCAGATATTTGGACGGTTACTGGGACTAATGGCACTCCTATTCTTCGTGTGGTCATAGACCAAGCCGGTCAATTTCAAATTTTTGGAACCAGGTCCACCAACGGACCTCTGGAACCCATGGTATTGGACACCCCTCCTGCTCCAATTAGTTGGAATCCAGCAGGGAGCAATACCATTACGATTGGCCAAGATGTAGTTGGACCTACGAACATGCAAGGTGTTTTATTAACTGCTGGCTGCGATACTGATTCCGACGGTTTACCCGATCATTTGGATTTGGATAGCGACGGTGATGGCTGTAGCGATGCCAATGAGTATTATAAAGACAACAATGCCGATGGTGGCGATGGAGGGGAGTATGGCACGGGAATACCACCCGCTGTAGATACCACGGATGGAACGGTGAATGCCGCTTCTTACGTACAGGTGTTTGCCCCAGAAATACTTTTGGGCAACACTTCAGAGGATTTGGGGGGCGTACCAATAAATGGACAAGGCATCAATCTGGGAACCAGTTTTCAATATGTCCTTCGCTTCCAGAATACGGGGGATGACGACGCCACCAACTTTACGATTAGAAATATCCTCCCGGATAATGTGACCTTGGATGGTATTGATCTTGACGATGCAGTTGGAGTGACCCACCCCACTGTTGGGCCTAATACCAAAGAAATCGTGTTCACCGTTCCAGATGACATGGTAGAGGTTGGAGATCCCATATATACAATTAGAATTCTTGTAACTGTTGCCAATAGTTGTTCCGATTTTGTGGACGCGTGTAGCACTACCTTGGAAAACAGGGCCTACACCACATTTCAAGGTGTAATCAACTCAACAGTCTTCACCGATGAACCAAATGGTCTCAACTTTCATTGTGCCTACACACCGGAAGTAGCCACTAATCCCGTTTTGGGGGATTTAGCCAATTGCGGGGATGCACGTACGGTACTACTTTGTGGTGACGATGTCGTTCTGACCGCCGGGGCCGGATTTACCACCTACACCTGGGCTTTGGATACCAATGGCAACGGACAAATTGATGCAACTGAACCACCAATCAATGATGGAAATCCCGATGGCGACCCAAGTACTTTGTTGGTCACGGACATTGGCACTTATATTGTGGAAAAATCAGGGGCAACAGGTTGTGCCGATATGGTAGAACTGATTACTGTAGAACGGTTTGGTGCCACACAGACCAATCCTGTTATCGATTACTTCAACTTGGTAAATTCAGATGGTAATCCTGATAACGATATACAGGGTGAAGTGGCACAATGTGGTATCGATGGTAGCTTTCTACCAAAAATCTTCTTGTGCGGTGAAACTGATGAGGCGCTCATTCAATTGGGAATCACCGATGCGGATAGCATTGATTGGGATGTAATGACCGGTTGTCCGGCAAATGTTGATGATCCTGGAGAGGATTGCCCAAATACAAATAGTGGCTGTTCATGGACCAATTTGGCCACGCAAAACAACTATACCGTTACTGATGAAGGAAGATATCGCGTAGTGATAAGATACCAGAACGGATGTCGCAGTACTTTTTACTTCAACGTATTTCAAAACAATTTAGACTTTGATGTTGAACCCCCGACAGATATTATCTGTGGTACCAACGGAAATATTCGAATTAGTAACATAAGTTCTGGGTACGGTTTTCAATTGGTCGATGCTTCAAACAATACTATCGTTGTTCCATTTTCGGCTGACAATGGACCAAGTTTTGATATCACCACCGCTGGATACTATTATGTACAAATTACGCAGTTAGATCCCATTAGCGGTGACCCTATACCAGGCGCCTGTATTTTTGAGACTGATGATATTCGTATCGAAGAAAGAGTCTTTGACGTTAGTGTTAACCCCATCGCAGCGGAGTGCGGTGCCCTTGGTGCTATTGAAATCACAGCTTTAAATGTATTACCAAATTATAGTTATGAACTTCGCCTGGATGATGGAAGTAATGGGGGTGATGGTAGTTTTTTAGATAACCATTTGGCTTCAACCGATAACACCTACACCTTCGTAGATGTAAACCCAGGAGATTACATTGTTATTACAACAACGGATGACGGTTGTACGGATACACAAAACATCAATGTGCCCGAAGTTCCGGAATTAACGTTGACCGCGGTCACCACGGATAATATCACCTGTAATCCAGGGGTAATTACCCTTACCCCCAACGGTGGCAGTCCAAATCCTGATTATCAAATGGCCATTTGGAGCATAAATGGCACGGATCAGTATCCTAACCCGCCCAACATATTGGATATTCCGCCAACGAGCCTGCAAACAACCAACAACTTTACATTTACGGATGTTGCCGACGCAGGAACTTATGAATTTGTGGTTTTTGATGACAGCGGATGTTCGGCAATTTCAAATGCTGTAATTATTGATTATCTTGGAAGTCCTTCGATAACGGCATCACATACGGATATTATCTGTGCTGATTCGTCAACCTCAACCCTCACTGTTACGGTTACCGGGGGAACGGCGCCCTATCAATACAGTTTGGACGGAACCAACTTCCAAACGGCAAATACCTTCGTGAATTTACCTGCTGGTTTCTACACCATTACCGTAATGGACTCCAGTGGTACCCCAACTTCAAGGTGTATTCAAACCTTGGATTATGAAATTGACCAACCTTTCCGATTAACGGCCTCTGCAGCTATTGTAAACGATGATCTTTGCAATACCGGTATTGCTACTGTAAGGATTCTAAATACAAATGGTGGGCAAGCGCCCTATGAATATAGCTTTAACGGAGGAAGTAGTTTTGGAAGCTTAAACGAAAGTGACTTAATGCCTGGGTCCTATCAGTTGGTTGTTCGGGACAATCTTGGATGTACCTATGATATGGACTTAACGGTACCCAATCCCGTGGCGGATCCAACACTATCCTATGCCGTTGACTATGATTGCGCTGGATTAGGTATTATCACCATTTCAACCTCCAATACCACCGATTTTGATTATAGCTATACCGTGCCTCCCACTTGGACAGCGAATAATAATGTTTTCAGCGACGTCCCAGACGGTCTCTACACGGTAAGTGTCGAATATTCAAGTACTACTACGCCAGACCAAACCACGCTCTTCTTTGAAGATTTTGGAGCCGGTCCCAACACTCAAATAGGCGAAATAGGTCCGGATTATTGTTATGAACCACAAGACCTTTCATTGACACCATGTAATAGAGGTCCCGCAGGAATTCTGGTAAATGGTGAGTATACGGTGACCAATCTGGTAACCAATCCGCTCTCCTTCTATACCAGCCCTCAAGATCACACCGGCCTGACCGATGGTAGATTTTTGGCTATTGATGTCAGTACCTTTTCAGATACGGGAAGTCCAGTACTCAATTCCGTTTTATGGGCAAGAAGGGATTTGGAGGTACTGCCCAATGAAGATATCACGTTGAGTTTTTGGGCCTACAACTTAATGAATTTGGCAGGTGCAGGAAACAACCCAGAGGTCTTAATTGAAATTTTGGACAATACCGGTACGGTCATCCATAGTGTGGTAGCGTCCGACCCCACAGGAACATTTACCGAAATCCCTAAAAATACCAGTGATACTGATTGGCACGAACGTACCATCACTTTTAATCCTGGTGCAAATACTGATATTGATATCGTTTTCAGGAATAACGTGAATAGCAACGATGGTAATGATTTAATCTTGGATGATATTACGGCCTTCCAGGTGCCTGGTGTATGTTCGGCAACTCAAGACTTGCAAATTCCTGTTGCAGCTAACCAAGCGTTTGAAGCGCAATTGATATCCACAACGGACCCTAGCTGTAATGCTGCCTCTGACGGATTCATTCAATTTGAAGTATCCAATTTCACAACCGGGGTTGGTTTTGAATATTCTTTTGACGGTACCAACTGGACAACCTCCTTGACATCACCCGTAACGACCCCTCCAGCATTGGCTGATGGAAGTTATAGTGTTCAAGTAAGAAAGTTGGATGACACAACATGTAGTGTGTCATTCCCAGTGACCTTAACAGAACCATCCGTCATTGTCCCATCCTTAGCGCTAACTGCTGATTACACCTGTTTTAACACTGGTGGAACCTTATTGGCTTCAGCAACAGGAGGTAATCCAGCTTATGAATATCAATTGGAAGATACGGCGGGTACCATAATTCGACCTTATCAGACGGATGGACAATTTACCAATGTCCCTGACGGAGACTACCTTGTTCGCGTGCTTGATGATAATGCTTGTGAAGTCTTATTGCCCTTGGCTAGCGCAATAACCGTAACACCGCCTACTGCTGTTGTATTTACAGCAACACCAACAGCATGCTACTCCGGCACAAATGATGGTTCCATCCAAGTGGATGTTACCTCAGGTAATGGAAACTACGAGTTTAGAATTGATGGTGGACCATGGATTACCCCATCCCCATCAACGGCAACCACCCATACGTTTACAGGACTTTCAGCGGGAAGTTATGATATCGAGGTTCGCGACCAGTTGGGATGTCCTACAACGGCCAATACCCAAACTGTGGACATCAACCCACTTCTAGAGTTGGATGTTGTTATTACGCCCCTAAGTGCTTGTAATCACGGATTGATCACAGCAAATGCAACTGGAGGAAACGGCACCCTGCTTTATGCCATTGTACCAGCAAATACAAGTCCCACAGGACTTTATAGTGCTACAAATACCTTAACGATTACGGCCGCAATGGCTACTTCCAATCCAACCGGATATGACGTATATGTTCAGGACAATAATGGTGCCCCAGCCATTTGTACCGTAGTCCAGGAAGATTTCATCTTTACTCCGGTTACTACCTTATCGGTAAGTATGACACCCACCGACCCAGAGTGTTTTAATGGCTTGGGCGAACTGGATATTACGGTCACAGGGGGAACAGCGCCATTTACGTACACCCTGGTCGATCTTTCACCCGCTGATGGTATTGACTATGGAAGAAGCAATACTAATGTTTCTGCTCCTACTTTGAATTACAGCGGAATCGGTGTTGGAGATTATGAAGTAACCATTACTGATGCAAGTGGATGTTCGGTAACCTCAACAACGGAGACCATTAATAATGCCACTGAAATCACGGCAAATATTATACCCATATTACCTGCAAATTGTAATGACCCATCCAATACAGCTACCGATTTCGGTTTTGAATTCACCAGTGTTACTTCACCAACTGGAACTGTGGAATATAGTGCGGATGGTGGTACTACCTGGCAAGCCTCAAACGAACTGAGAGGGTATGTTTCTGGAACCGAGGTGTTCCCATCCATAAGGGTCATCTTGGGGAGCGGAACGATCTGCCAGAGGGATTTTGACCGGTATATCATACCATTCCCATTGGATGATCTGGATTTATCACTGTCCGTTGTTGTAGTGAATTGTAATGACATGCAGGTCACGGTTACCGGCCAAGAAGGTAATGTCGCCATGCCTTACGAATATACCTTTACGGATGATCCAGCCAATTTTAACACCTTTGCAACCAATCCTGCGGTTTGGTCTGCACCACAAGCAGCAGGTGTGCCATATACCTTCCAAAACGTTGACCCGGTTACTCCGCACAATCCATCCTTACCCTTGTTGATTCCAGGTAGGGAATACACGTTTTATGTGCGTAATGATGGGTGTATTAGGCAGAATACCATCCCAATTAATGAAATTCCAGGTTTGGATTTACCCATTGATATAACATCTGTCATAACCCCAAGTTGTGATGGAGCTGCCAATGGGGGTATCACCTTTAACTTAAATCCCGATACCGCTTACCCCAGTATGCGCTGGGAAATCTATGAAGTGGGCAATACCACTCCAATTGAGGTGAGTGGAGGTGGTGCAACCGCCGTTAACGTGGCCTACAACGGTACGATAACCACAACCGTTCCTTTGGCCGAGGGAGATTATTACATTGATGTGATTCAGGTGGATGCTGGCAATATGGATACGTGCAGGGGCGCAAGTGAAAATGCCTATGTTCCCGAACTGGCTCCGTTGACTGCTACAGCGACGGCAACTCGGGATATTTCTTGTAACTTGCCTGGGTTAATATCCATTACCGGTATTTCCGGAGGCGGGGGTGCTCCTTATAGTTACGATATTAGTGGTCCAACCGGTTTTACGGCATTAACGGGAACTTTGGACAATCCGGTTGAAATTCCTGTGAATTCACCAGCAGGGAATTATACGGTTACCCTGCATGATCAATACGGTTGCTCCTTTGTTACGAATACAGTTTCTTTGAATTTATCAGTAAATCCAACGTTAAGTGTAAGCCATGACAATTGTTTAGATCCAATAACGGTTACCGCAGTTGGCGGTTCGGCAGCAGGAAACCTTCGTTATGCTATGGTAGCCAATGGCAGTCCAGCGCCAACTACCTATGAGGACAATAGCGGAATCTTTACCAATGTTACTCCCGGCGCCTATGATGTCTATGTTATGGATGGCAATGGCTGTATCACTTCCCATACCAATTATGTGGTCGATCCCGTGTTGTCCGCGAGTGCAACGCTAACAAAGTTGTTGGATTGTACCGCATCTCCAGACGCCGTCATTTCCATAGAAATTTTGGATGGTTCCGGTCATTATGAATACAGTATTACCAATACGGCAGGAGCACCAGCAGTTCCCCAAGGTCCGGTGCCTTCAAACACTTTTGATTATCATGCTCCCTTGGCTGGTGATTATACCATAACGATCTTTGACACCAATACGCCTAGTAGCCCAAGTTGCGACAGGGTATTCATCATAAACGTTCCTGATAGGATAGTCCCAATAATCGATCCTGCTATCCTTGCAACCGATGTCACTTGTTTTGGCGCCAATGATGGAACGATAACCATTTCAACATCTAATGGTGCAGCTGCACCATATAGCTTCGAGATTACCTCGCAAGATGGTGGGGCTGTAAGTATTTTACCTACGAGTACCACAGGCAACTCCGCCACCTTTACCGGGTTGGCGCCAGCCACTGCAGGTGGTTATGTGGTAACCGTAACAGGGGATGCAGCCACTAACAATTGTTCGGTGGATAGTGCAGTGATTCCAATTGCAGAACCTACCACCATTAATGTTTCAGTGCCAACAGTTGTAGCGTTTGGTTGTACAACGGGTAATTTCACTGATAACGCCACCATTACCATAAGTGGGGTGACAGGAGGTAGTTCCAATTTCATTCGCTATGAATTCATAGAAGAAGATGACCCCAATACGGTTGCTATTGAAGCACCCAACACCGTTCAATCAGGAACGAGCGCAACATACATTGAAACGAATCCTGATGGAGGCGTTTATACCATAAACGTCTATGACGACCAAGGTTGTTTCGGTACCACTACGGCAACCATAGCACCCTTTGATATTTTGGGTACGCCAACGGTCCACATCATAGATCCACTGAGTTGTACAAGTTCAGGTGAAGACATTAGCATTGATATCGTAGGTAGTTTGACAAGTTTTGGTACAGATCCAAACAATTACGAGTTCCGACAATTACCAGCAACCACTTTTGAGCCTTTGGGTGATAATACGTTCAATAATCTCACTCCTGGAACCTACACTTTTGGCGTACGAAATATAGCAACGGGCTGTGAAGTCTTTGTTGATCATACCGTGGTGGACCCAAATACTTTTGATTTGGCAATAAACAACATTGTTGATGTAGCTTGCTTTGGTGATGATGGCAGTATCGATTTGACCATTACGGATGTCACATATGCTGGAGATTATAATTGGGAGGTATTAAATGATGATTCCACCTCTACAACAAGAGTGGACGATCAAGGCACTATAACCGGTTCTGGAACCATTTCCGGTATACCGGTAGCAGCTGGAAACTACATTATTAGGATAACCCAAGTGGCCTTCCCGGAATGTAGTCAAGAAAGGGCCTTTACCATTACCACCCCCCCTGCTCCAATTGGATTAGATCCTGTTGCCTTAACCGATGTAGGTTGTACCAATGACCAGGGATCTGCACTGATTGTGCCAATAGGCGGTGAAGCACCGTACACCATTGAATTGACACCTACTAGCACAGGAATTCCAATAACGGTTCCCAATGTGAATGCCCATCTGTTTGAAAACCTTTCTGCAGGTCAATATACGGTAACAATAACGGATGCCAGAGGTTGTCCTGAAGTGTTTACCAACCACTTTAATTTGGTGTTGCCGGATCCAATTACAGGCACCATTTCCAATACCGCATTAATTTGTCAGGGAGATACGGATGCTTCGGTATCCATAGCCTTAAATCCGAGAAATGTAATCACAAATTATCGTTATATTCTCAATACGTACAGTGATACCACGGGGACAACGGTATTGAGTAACTCAACATCCCAGACCGCTCCAGACTTCAATAATCTCGGGGCTGGATTCTACAGTATTTCGGTCATCGATGACATGGCGTGCGAATTTGAAAGTGCCATCGTTGAAATTGTGGACCCATCGGATGTAGAAGCATTATTGGTCACCAATCAATCATTAACTTGTCAATTGGGTGCTGAACTATTATTGGTAGCATCGGGAGGAACGGGTCCATATCAATGGAGCACCGATGGCGTAACGTTCAATCCGATGAATGCAACCATTACTTCCGACACGCATTTGTTTACAAATGTTGCCGTGGGTGACTATCAGTATTATATCATGGATAGCGATAACTGTATATCCATAATATCCAATAGGATTAGTGTGGAACCTGTGGCCACCTTGACTTTGGACATTGACACCTCTGCTGCTGCCGTCAACTGTAACGGGGAGGCAACGGCGCTGATTGAAGCTGATGCCGATGGTGGCCTTGGCAACTACCAATATGCATTGTTTAGGGATATGGCTGCTACCGATGAGGTACGACCCAATCAAACCGATGGAACATTTGCCGATTTACCCATGGGTACTTTCTACGTAAGGGTACAAAGCGGGGACTGCGAAACCATTTCGGGGGTTATTCAAATCGATGAACCCACACCATTGGTTGTAGTCCCAACGATAACAGAAATCAGTTGTGCCGACACTACCGATGGGGCCATTACCTTGGATGTTCAGGGAGGAACGGGTGACTATCAATTTGCTATTTCACCGAACCTTAATCAGTTTGATGATGAAAATAGTTTTGATGAACTTTCAGCTGGGAACTACACCGTTATCGTACAAGATGGCAATGGCTGTTTTGAAGTCGTGGAGGTTGAGTTGATAGCACCGGACCCATTGGCCATAAATTCGGTAACGGTTACTGATGAAATTTGTTTCGAAAGTGCTGACGGTACGGTAACCATAGAGGTTATTGGAGGTACAGCCCCTTACTTTACCAGTTTGAACAGCAATGCAGATGCTGATTTTGCACAAGATGTATTCCAATACGCTGATTTGGCCAGTGGTACCCACGTCATATTTATAAGGGACGCCAATGGTTGTGAAACAACTCAATTCTTTGAAGTTAACATGGGAGTAAATCTTGCTGGTGAACCATTGGTGGAGTACATCTGTAATGATGGTATCACGACCAATAGGGTTAGTATCACATTTGAAGATCAAAGCATCATCAATGATGTACTCTATGGATTGGATACTTCAGATCCGGCCGATATGGTCTTGGACGGAACCTTTGAAGGTCTGACCGGAGGAGACCATACCATTACCGTATTGCATAGCAATGGTTGCTCAAATACATACGACTTTAGCATTACTGAATTTGAGCCTTTAGCATTGCAACTGACGGAAAGCAATATCAATACCATCTCAGCATTGGCAACGGGAGGCTCAGGAAATTACACTTTTGCGATCAATGATAGAAGTGCGACCAATGACTCCATATTTTATATTACAGAAACGGCGACCTATACCATTACGGTAACCGATGAAAATGGATGTAGCGTTTCGAGTGAAATATTCATAGAGTTTATTGATATAGAAATCCCTAATTTTTTCACTCCTGATGGGGATGGAAATAATGACACCTGGGCCCCAAGAAATATAGAGCAGTACGAAAACATCTTCATAAAGATTTATGATAGATATGGACGTACCTTATATGAATTTAGGGGAAATGAGGATGATTGGGATGGCCAGTACCAATTAAATGAATTGCCAACGGGTGACTATTGGTACATCATTAAACTCAATGGCGTTGAAGACGAACGTGAGTTTATTGGGCACTTTACGCTCTATAGATAAACGCTAATAATAGATACCATGGAACACCGGTCAATGCATCAAATGTGTTGACTGGTGTTGTCTTTTTATACACAAACCACAGAATAGGAACGCTTTGCAACAAACTGTTGTAAGTCGGTGTGATACCTGATTAAATTAGCCAAGGTAGTGGTTGATCAATGTCCATTATGAGGAAACTCATTCTATTCCTTTTACTCATTTCCAGTGCAATCGGTTACTCCCAATTGAGTGATCTGCACTACTTGCCCCCTCTAAGGCAAGGGCAAAACAATGGGGCTATTCAACAACAGGCTGTTTACTTATCCACACCAGAAACCACTGCTTTTACCGTAAATGTATACCAAGGAACCAACGCTACGCCTGTCACCTCATTTTCAATTTCAAATACAGCGCCCGCCATCTATAATTTGGGTAATGGCAACAACAATGTCACGTTGGTGGACGATTCCAATACTGGAGTGGTTTTGACCAACAGTGGACTTCGGTTTGAATCTGCCGGAGGGGAAAACTTTTATGTAAACTACAGGGGAAGGTCAAACTCCCAAGCGGCTTCATTGACCTCAAAAGGTCGGGTAGCCCTAGGTCAGAATTTTAAATGGGGCGGCGTACCGAACTTAGGTAGTCAAGTCTCCAAATCCAATACTTTGGGCATCATGGCAACTGAAGACAACACCACTATTACCCTTTCGGGTTACGACCCTGATTGTGAGTTTCGAGTGGGAAGTGACAGGGCAGGTATCACGGCAGACTCGCATACCATTACTTTGGATGCCAATGAGTCCTTTGTGTACGAAACCTATATAGGAAACTCACCTACTACAGCACATGAAAGAGGTTGGATTGGGGCATCCATAGTAGCGGACCGCGATATTGTCATCAGCAACGGTTCACTAAATTATGGCCGCCAAGCAGGTTCTGGAAATAGGGATGCCGGTATTGATCAGCCCGTACCCGAAAACCGATTGGGCAAGGAATATGTTTTTGTAAGAGGTAATGGTAATAGCAATGGATGGACAGAATTCCCCTTAATCATTGCCACTGAAAACAACACCCAGATTTTTGTAAATGGTTCCGCTACTCCAATTGCTACCCTAAATGATGGTGATTTCTTTGAAATTCCTAGTAGCAACTACTCCTCAAACTCGGTTGGGGCCAATATGTATGTAGAAACTTCAAAAGATGTGTATGCGTATCAGTGTATGGGGGGATCCACCCAAGCCTATACCCAGGGATTGAATTTTGTTGCTCCCGTAAACTGTCTTTTGCCCGATACCATGGACAATATCCCTAGTATTACGGATGCCGCTGGGGTCAGTATTAATGGTGGGGTAACAATAATTGCGGCAACGACCACACCGGACAGCAATATTATCGTAACCGATGGAAGCGGCACGGTTGCCCTTCCCGCCGCCTCACCAGTAGCGGGAACAACTGATTGGAAAACATTTTACCTTCCTAGTCTGACCGGTAATGTAAGCGTACAATCGTCCGGACCCATTGCCGTAGGATTTTTTGGTTTCAATGGCGCAAGGGGTGTTGCCGGTTATTACTCAGGTTTTGACACGGTACCGGACATTAATCTACAGATTACGGGGAATAGCTGCCTCCCAGGCGCGGTTTTGGAGATTGCCAGTGGAGAATCCTTTGACGCCTACCAATGGTATGGTGATGGGGTTTTGGTTCCTGGTGCAACCACCCCAACATTTAATGCTACGGTGGCAGGAGATTATTTTTTAAGGGTAACACGTGGTCCCTGTAGTTATGACTCCAACTCCATAGCAGTTTACAATTGTGATCCTGATATTATCCTTAATAAAACGGTTGACCTAAACAATGTTCCTGACGGTACCAATGTGAATTTCACCATTACCGTCGAAAATTTTTGGGATAATCCAGTGACCAATTTAGTGGTAACCGATATGCTCCCCCTTGGATTGGAATTTGTTTCAGCTTCGGTCAGCATTGGTTCTTTTTCATATCCCGATTGGACCATTGGGACAATGATTCCAGGACAACTTGAAACCTTGATCCTGACGGCCAAGGTCAGAATAACCAATATCTATCAAAGCTCCCAAACATACACCAATACAGTTACCAACTCCCAAGACCAGACCGATCTAAATGTTACCCCTGACAATCCAAGCGTCAATGTTACGGTGAACATGATTCAACCCACAACCGTAATAACCAATAGAAGAATAACCTACAGGGTGAATCGGAACTAAAAATAGAGCATGCCAAAATCGGTTTTTCTCCTTTTTGTGTAACATTTCAGGTGAATACTCGTCAAGTAGGTATCAACCAAAAAACGATACTTCCTTTGGAAACCATACTTACGGTCAATAACCTCACGAAGAAGTTTGGCTACTTAACAGCGGTAAAGGACCTCTCTTTCAGCATAGAGAAGGGGAACGTCTATGGCATATTAGGCCCCAATGGCAGTGGAAAATCGACCACTTTGGGCATTATTCTCAACGTGGTCAATAGGACCGCAGGAGAATTCAGTTGGTTTGACGGTACCACCTCAACCCATGACGCCCTTAAAAAGGTAGGCGCCATTATTGAACGTCCTAACTTTTACCCTTACATGTCGGCCGAAAAAAATCTCAAGCTCGTTTGTAAGATCAAGGAAGTACCGGAAGACAAGATTCTTGAAAAATTGGAATTGGTGGGGTTGCTCGAACGAAAGGACAGTAAATTCAAAACATATTCCTTGGGTATGAAACAGCGTTTGGCCATAGCTTCTGCCCTACTCAATGATCCCGAGATTTTGATTTTGGATGAACCTACCAATGGACTGGATCCTGCAGGAATCCATCAAATTCGTGAAATCATCAAAAGAATTGCAGCTCAAGGAACAACCATCCTTTTAGCTTCCCATTTATTGGACGAAGTCGAAAAGGTATGCTCGCATGTGGTGATTCTAAGAAAGGGAGAAAAATTGTATTCCGGCCCTGTGGACAGTATGCTGGCGAGTCATGGCTTTTTTGAATTGAAAACAGAGAATATGGAGGGGCTTAAGGACCTGCTTTCAAAGCATGCCAGCTTTGGTAATATTGTTGGGGAAAACGGTACCTTGACCGCCTACCTCAAAGAAGAAATGGATGCTGAGGAATTGAACAAAATGCTGTTTGAGAAAGGAATCATACTATCGCACTTGGTGAAACGAAGGGAAAGTTTGGAGGAACAATTTTTAACACTAACCAAAAACTCCTAAGCCATGGTACGATTATTACAAATAGAGTTTATCAAACTTTGGAACAATAGGGCCAGCAAGGTGCTTATCATATCGTACTTTATGATATTGACCTCAATAGCACTCATTGCGGCTATTAAATTCGATATCGGTCCCGTAAAGTTTCATTTGGCGGAAATAGGCATTTTTAATTTTCCCTATATCTGGCATTTCAACACCTTTGTGACCGCTTTTTTCAAGCTGTTTCTGGCCATTGTAATTGTGTCCATGATGGCAAACGAATACAGCAATAAGACCATAAAGCAGAACTTGATTGATGGGCTTTCAAAAAAGGAATTTATCCTGTCAAAATTTCTGACGGTGCTTTCCTTTGCTGGAATCTCTACCGTATTTGTATTTGTGGTCTCCTTGATATTGGGACTGGTCTATTCCGATTTCAATGAGCTTTCCATCATATTCTCCGACTTAGAGTTTGTATTGGCCTTCTTCGTAAAACTGGTCGGTTTTTTCTCTTTTTGTCTATTCTTGGGCATATTGGTAAAACGTTCCGCTTTCGCACTTGGCTTTTTAATTCTATGGCAAATTTTGGAAGGGATCATTAGGGGATTGATTCGTTGGAAATTGTTTGATGGGGATACCACGGAAAGGGTAATGAGTTTCTTTCCACTTCAATCCATGTTCAATCTTATAAAGGAGCCCATAACCCGACTGGAAGCGGTCCAGACCGTCGCCAATCAGGTCGGTGAATCCATTGAGCTCAACTACCATGTTCATTGGTACGAGTTTCTAACCGTAATCGCTTGGACGTTAATTTTTGTCTATTTGTCCTATGCGCTATTAAAAAAGCGGGATTTGTAGTATCTTACAGTGTTCGATCGATGCTGTATGATGAAAAAATTGCTCCATTTTTACGCATTTTTTGTAATTGCCTTTGGTTTCGCCCAGGAATGTCCCGACTTAATCAATCCTGTGAACGGTGCAATCAATGTTCCCGTTGATGCGACAATAACTTGGGAACGGATAGATGGTATTCCCAGTTATAGAATCCTCTTGGGAACCACTCCTGGGGCTAGTGATATATTGGCTGCAACTGTAGGTAGTGCCACATCCTATACCCCTCCACAAGGTCTTCCGGAGAATACGGAAATTTTTGTCACTATTATCCTTGATTTTTTCCAAGGGCAGGCTGATATAGAATGCGGAGGACAATCATTTACAACAGAAGATGTCACGACTCCGCCTGAGTGTACTACGTTAAACATACCAAATGATGGTGCAACCGATGTCAGTGTTTTCTCCAATGTTGTTTGGAACTATTCTCCAACGGCCACAAGCTATGATGTTATTATTGGAACAGCTCCTGGCCTGGGCGATATTGCGAACACCAATGTGACCAATTTAAGTTTTAATCCTCCTGGGGAACTCCCTGAAAACACTACCATCTATGTCCGAATTATTCCGCGAAATGAAAATGGCCCGGCAATCAACTGCCCGGAATTCACTTTTACTACGGGCGAGTTGGCGCCGCTTCCGAGCTGCGCGAATTTAATACAACCTTTGAACGGAGCGATAAACGTTCCCCTGACCCCGTTAATAGAATGGACCCCTGTTCCGGGGGCTACTGGGTATCGGGTGACAATTGGCTCTACCCCAACGACAAACGATGTTCTTGACAATGCCATATTTACAACAAATAGCACCTTCGTTATAGATTTTGAACCAAATCGCACTTTTTTTATTACCATAATTCCATTTAACGATTCTGGGGATGCCATTGGATGCGGCCAGGAAATATTTTCGACACTGCTGGGATGTGGCCCCTTTTTGGATATGGTAACGGGAGAGTTCGTCACATTAAACCCTGACGTTGTGCTTGACGAAGTGTTTTCATTTTGTGAAAATTCGGACCCACTCACTATTGCGGCACCAACAGGCGCCGATGGCTATCGTTGGTTTCGAGTGGATGAATTTGGAGGTAGTGACCAACTACTTTCCGAAGAGACAGAAGTAATTATTGGTCAAACCGGTGAATACTATCTTGAGGCCTATGCCATTGTTTCACAACCGGGAGATGTTATCGAATGTCCCACCATCTTGGAATTTGACGTAGTATCCTCTGAAATTGCCACCATAGATAACCTCGACATTCAGGATACTGCGTTGGGTTTGGAAGTAACCGTTAATGTATCCGGTATTGGCGATTATGAATTCGCTATTGACAATATAGATGGCCCATATCAGGACAGTAATGTATTCAGGGAAGTGACCCCTGGAACGCATACCATTTATGTACGTGACAAGAATGGATGTGGCATTGCCCAAGAAACTTTTGAACAGGATTTGACCGTAGAGGGTTTTCCCAAATTTTTCACCCCCAATGGGGACAACATCAACGACTTTTGGCAGTTTATACAACCTGTTGAGGGGCAGACCATAGTTCTTGTAAGCATTGAGATTTACGATCGTTATGGAAAGCTGCTACGGCAAATCAATCAGAACTCCCAAGGATGGGATGGCACCTTCAATGGTAGGCCTTTACCTGCAGGAGGTTATTGGTTCAGGGCCGTGGAAGATGACGGGGATGTTGTGCAAGGGAATTTTACCCTGAAGCGATAAGATCGCCTAACCCTTTTGTATTTTTATAGCATGAAGTTTAAGGTAGTTTCTGATTTCCAACCTACCGGTGACCAGCCTCAAGCCATCAAACAGCTCTCCGATGGTATTTCATCCGGTGACCCACACCAAACCTTGCTTGGAGTAACAGGATCGGGAAAAACGTTTACGGTGGCCAATGTGGTGTCAGAAGTACAGCGCCCAACGCTGGTCCTTGCCCATAACAAAACATTGGCCGCACAATTGTATTCTGAGTTCAAACAGTTTTTCCCCAATAATGCCATAGAATACTTCGTTTCTTATTACGATTATTATCAACCTGAGGCCTACATCCCTACCAGTGGGACCTATATAGAAAAAGATCTATCCATCAATGAGGATATTGAAAAATTACGGCTTAGTGCTACTTCATCCCTACTATCTGGAAGAAGGGACGTACTAGTGGTTGCCTCGGTCTCCTGTTTATACGGCATTGGAAACCCGATTGAATTCCAGAAAAATGTGATTTCCATTCATCGTGACCAAGTGATTTCAAGAACCAAGTTTTTGCGACAATTGGTGCAAAGCTTGTATTCCAGGACCACAGCTGATTTTAGAAATGGAAATTTCAGGGTTAAGGGAGATGTTGTAGACGTTTTTCCGGGTTATGCCGACCACGCCTTTAGAATCCATTTTTTTGGAGATGAAATTGAGGAAATAGAAGCGTTGGATCCCCATAATAATTCGGTCATAGAAATTTATGACAACCTCAATATTTATCCGGCCAATATGTTCGTGACCTCTCCTGATATTCTGCAAAATGCGATACGGGAGATACAGGATGATTTGGTGAAACAGGTAGCGTACTTCAAGGAAATAGGCCGACCTTTGGAAGCCAAACGATTGGAGGAACGCACCAACTTTGATTTGGAAATGATTCGGGAGCTGGGCTATTGTTCAGGCATTGAAAATTATTCGAGGTACCTGGATGGTAGAAAACCTGGAACACGACCGTTTTGTTTGCTTGATTATTTCCCTGATGATTATTTGATGGTCATCGATGAAAGTCATGTGACCGTTCCCCAGGTGCATGCCATGTACGGTGGAGACCGTTCCAGAAAGGAGAATCTTGTGGAATACGGGTTCCGATTACCAGCAGCTTTGGACAACAGACCATTAAAGTTTGAAGAATTCGAGGCCCTACAAAATCAGGTTATTTATGTTAGCGCCACTCCTGCCGAATATGAACTACAACTAAGCGAAGGAGTTTACGTGGAACAAGTCATACGCCCTACGGGATTGTTGGACCCTACTATAGACGTCCGGCCCAGTATGAATCAAATTGATGATTTGATCGAAGAAATCCAACAGCGGGTGGAACTGGATGAACGCACCTTGGTCACTACCTTAACCAAACGTATGGCTGAGGAATTGGTGAAGTATTTGACCCGTATAAACATTCGTTGTCGTTATATCCATAGCGACGTGGATACTTTGGAAAGGGTGGAAATCATGCAGGATTTGCGAAAAGGACTTTTTGACGTATTGGTGGGTGTGAACTTGTTAAGGGAAGGCCTGGACTTGCCCGAGGTTTCGTTGGTTGCGATTTTAGATGCCGATAAAGAAGGTTTTTTACGTAGCAACCGCTCTTTAACGCAAACAGTGGGTAGGGCCGCAAGGAACTTAAACGGTAAGGCCATCATGTATGCGGATACCATTACAGAAAGCATGCAGAAAACCATTGATGAGACCAATTATCGCAGGGAAAAGCAAATGGCCTATAATACCGAGAACAATATTGTTCCAAAGGCCTTGAACAAAAGTCTCGACAATGCGCTGGCCAAGAATTCCGTTTCGACCTATCATTTTGAAAAAGAAGCATTACGCGCAGCAGAACCCGATTTGGAATATTTAACGCCCAATCAAAAGGAAAAACTGATTCGGGATAAGCGTAAAGCGATGGAAAAGGCCGCCAAAGAATTAAATTTTATGGAGGCCGCAAAGCTTAGGGACGAAATCAAAATGTTACAAGAGCAAGAACTTTAGCTGTTGTTATATCAAACCCATTTACGCAAAGTAGAATAAGAATTCTTGATGGTTTTTTCAGGTTCTGGCGCAAGGTCCCTCTCCAGGAAAAAGTGTTCCACACCAGATTCCCTGCCCTGTTCAATAATGCCCTTGATGTCAAAAACGCCATCCCCTGGATCGGACATCAATGGAAAACCTTCCATCCACTGCTCGGGAGTGGAACCATCCCCTTTAAATCTGAAATCAACTGATGAATCCTTAACGTGCATTAACTTAAATCGATTGGGGTATTTTTTTAAATAATCAATAGGGTTTTGGCCAGCTGCTTTCATCCAAAAAATGTCAAGCTCGAATTGTACCAGTGCAGCATCTGTATTCTTAATCAGGATATCCAAGCCCATTTCCCCGTCGTATGTAACGTGTTCATACCCGTGGTTGTGATAGACAAATTTCATTCCATATGGCTTCATGGTTTCCCCAAGAGCATTGAATTCGTCAGCCAACTTAAGGTAGGCGTCCTTTGAGTTTCTATCTTCCGGGTTCAAAAGTGCTGGTACCACTGCATATTTTGGTGCCAAGGGGCCCATTCCGTCCAGGAAGGGACGCAAACCATCTCGCATTGTGGTTATAGTGGTATGAACTGATGGTGAAGAGAGATCATTAGCCTTTAAAAGGGCTGCAGTTTCCTCAGCGGTACGACCATAGAACGCATGCTGTTTTAGATTTAGCATTTCCTGCATTCTTGCCCACCCGTTCTTTGTTGTTTGAGAGCTAAATGGGTAAGGTCCAAAAAACTCTATTTCCCGGTATCCAGTATCACCTAAAAGTTCCAGGGTACCTTCAAAGTCGTTATCGACCAAGAAAGGAATGGTAAACAATTGAATACCTACCTTACCGGTTTTAGTACTTTCCAACAGTTCTTTCATTGGTGCAAACCCACCCATAATAGACAGTCCGCCCAAGCCGAGTGTTGATTGTTTAATTGCGTCCCTTCGTTTCATTATTTTTATATTAAAGTTTAAATACGTCATTGCTGTGTTGAATCCTTCCGACTTCTGCTACTGGAACACAGCCTTTGTAGCCTCCGGGAAGTGGGTCGTAAAGCAGATAATTTGTTACCCCAAATTCTGATTGAAAAAAAGCTTCAAAAACCCACTGCTTTAGCATACCATAAAAAGTGGGCTGTTGCGAACCAATAAACTCCAGTTCTTGCTTTTTGAGGAGTTCCAATTGTTGATCCTTGGAGCAATCCAAAAAGGGTATCCCATATTCTCCACTACATGTTCTCTGCAATTCCTGGATTCCCTTTATAAAAGTCTCCTTTGTTTCCCCATCCACATATTCGGTCAATGTTATATCTATATACAAGGGTATGGCTAAAGAAACATCTTCAGGTAGTTCAGGGTCTGGAATCATATGATGTACAATTCCATTGATCATTTCTACTTCCATACTGGAAAGTACCGTAGTTTGTATCGTTTCTTTCCTGGCCTTTTCCATACAGGATTGCATGAGCAAACCCGATGAAGAAACCGCCACTCCACTCCCCAATAGCCATCCCGTTTTTTTTAGTGCTGATCTCCTATTCATTAGTTTTAAATATTCATTTTTTTTAGACTATCCACGGCATAATTGGCAGCCCTAGCTGTTAGGGCCATGTAGGTAAGGGATGGATTTTGACAAGCTGAGGAAGTCATTGCGGCCCCATCTGTGACAAAAACGTTTTTAGCATCCCAGACTTGGTTCCATTTGTTCAAAACCGAGGTTTTTGGATCCTTCCCCATTCGCGCCGTTCCCATTTCATGGATGGCCTGTCCAGGGTAACTCATCATTGCCATGGGGAAAATTGTTTTGAAGCCAGAGACTTCCAGCATTTCAATCGCAGCCGCGACCATATCTTCCCTCATCTTAAGTTCGTTCTCCTTCCATTCGGCATCAAGGATCACAGTGGGCATACCGTTTACATCCAACAACTCCCTATTCAACTTCATTTTGTTATCATGGTAGGGCAAGGTCTCCCCAAAGGCCAAAATTCCCATTTTCCAAGGTCCTGGCCGTTTCATAACTTCCTTTAAAGGTTTTCCCAAAGTCATTTCTTTGATATGTGCCTTCCAATCTCCGCGACTGGCTGCTCCTTGATAGCCGAAACCCCTGAGATAATCCCGTTTGGTCTCCGGTTTATTGGGAAGATTTCTGAATCTTGGAATATAAATGCTATTTGGGCGTTGTCCTTTGTAGTATTGGTCCTTGAACCCCTCATATACTCCCATGGCCCCTACAAAAAAATGATGGTCCATAAGGTTATGACCCAATTCTCCCGAAGAGCTGCCCAATCCCTCTGGCCAAATATCGGTTGCACTTTGCATCAATATCTGTGCTGAGGCGATCGTAGAGGCGTTCAGAAAAATGATTTTTGAGTAATACTGCACATATTCACCGGTTTGCGTGTCCTTTATTCTGACCCCAATTGCCTTTTTTATATCTTGATCGTACAGTATTTCGCTTACTGCCGAGAACGGTCTTAGGGTAAGGTTTCCAGTGGCCATGGCCGCTGGCAAGGTCGAGGAGTTGCTACTAAAATAAGCGCCAAGGGGACAGCCTCGCATACACAGGTTTCGATGTTGACATTTTCCGCGGTTTCCCTTGGTCGTACCACCGGTCAAATGCGCTACGCGTCCAATGGTAATTACACGCCCTTTCAAATTTTCCGCCACTCTTTCCCGAACATGCTTTTCAAGGCAATTCAGCTCCATGGGAGGTAAAAATTTACCATCCGGAAGTTGTGACAATCCCTCGGGTTGACCGCTTACCCCGATGAAGTTTTCAACATGGTCATACCAATCTTTTAAATCCCTATAACGGATTGGCCAATCCACTCCGATACCTTCTTTGGCATTAGCTTCGAAATCCATCTCACTCCAACGGTAGCTATGCCGGCCCCACATAATAGAGCGACCACCTACATGGTAACCTCTGATCCAATCAAAACGTTTTTCCTCATTGTAGGGGTGTTCAGAGTCCTTGACCCACCAGTGCTTTGTGGATTCGGTTACCGTGTAACCCGTTCGCATTTGCTTTGAATAGTTTTGGGCTTCTTTCTGTGTTATTCTATCGCCGTTGGGGAAATCCCAGGGTTGCTTATTGGCAGTTGGATAATCCACTACATGCTTCACATCGCGGCCTTTTTCAAGCACCATGGTCTTTAAGCCTTTTTCAGTTAGTTCCTTGGCCGCCCACCCACCACTAATTCCGGAACCAATTACAATGGCATCATAGGAATTCTCTTTTTTTACCTTTATATTAAGATTCATGGTTGTATTTCATTTAAGGTATAGATGGTCGATGATCATTTGTGGAACCATGATTTTTCGTTCTTCCAATAAATCTTCAAAATCTTTTTCGGTCAAACCATTGAACTTGTGCAGCATATGCTTGTTCAAAAAGGGAAAAACGGTCATGGAGACCATATTAAGGACGAAATTGGGGTAGGAAATTGGACGGATAACACCGCGTTGGATAAGTTGCCTTAGTTCGCGTTCCGCCTTTTGGTCAAAACGCTCAAAATCAATGTTGTCGAACACCTTTTCAGGGTTACGTTCTGATTCAAATATAATGAAGGAAGCCAGTTTGGGGTTGGCCTTATAGAAATCCGTGTAATCGGATACAAACCGTCTGATCTTTTCCTCAAACGGAATGTCAGCATCCAAAATATCGTGGGATATCTTGTTGAATTTTTCGAAAACTTCGTCGGAAACCATTTTGAAAAGTCTATCCTTACTCCTGTAATAGTAATGCAATGTGGAAATGTTGACCCCTGCATTACTGGCGATGTCCCTTGTCTTAGTTTGCGCATACCCCTTGTCTGAAAAGACCTTTAAGGCAGCTTTTTTAATCTTTTCCTCGGTGGAATTGAGTTGCATAGAGAAATTATTTGCCTTAAATATATGAAATCAATTGATTCAATCAATTGATTGAATCCGCATTTTGAAATCTTTTTGATGAAACGGCGAATTATAGGACAGGTTGTCAATAAAAGCGAATTCCCAAGCATTGTTCTATTCAAAGAATCAAGTTCCGTTTGCAAAGTTTCTAAGTTTCCAACGGACTGACCATTACCTTAATTTGTGAAGGTTTTAATGATTGTGATTCGCTTTTATTGCGACCTTTCTAAATTTAACGAAAGGAGAGGGCAACCTTTTGATCATTCAGTATCTTGTTAAGGATTAATGATTGAGATGAGCTTCAAATCCACAATTGTCAGTATTGGACTAATATGTCTTTTTTCTTCCTGTAGTGATTCGGATTCGGTTTCTGAGCCTTATTCAAGTGAGGATTTAATTGGGAATTGGGTAAGAATTGATCGTATTCCAAGTGGACGCTCCGAGTCCGACTTCAGCTATTTCAACATGGAAAGCACCTATAAATTTGAGGCGGACACCAATTATTCCTACACGGTGGATTTCTATGGTTTTGAAAACGATAATCCGGACGAAATCATTGGGTCATCCTTGAGAAAAGGAACCTTCGAAGTTGTTGGTGACAGTATATTTTTCAGGGACACGGAAACCACATCATGGGAGAAAGGTTTTAGGCCTGGACCCGAAACCAGGGATTCTTAACGGCGGAAAATACGCAAATAGGTTTGCCATCCTTGGCAGAACCTTGACTTTGTCCTACATATCATATCCGGCGGATGCCCCTGTTCATACTCAAATGGTGTATGAGCGTTCAGACTAAGTTCCAAAACAGCGTTGCTTTTCCCCTTTTTTTTGTGGATTCAGCACCATTTCTTCATGCGACCATTACCGAATTAAGTTTTCTTTAAAAGCCATGTTCAAAACCTATTCGCCCCTTTTATGCCTCTTTTTGTTTTTTTCCTGCTCTGATGATGAGCCAACTCCAGGTTGTTTTCAAGAGGAAGGACGGAGGATAGTTTCCTCTGTTAGCAATATTAACGGATTCATTGACTTTCGTGAACCTTGCGGTTTCCTAATTGACCCCGAAGCGCGGTTGGACGAAAATCCAACCGCGCTTCTATTCCCATGTAATCTGGAAAATGAATTTAAATCAGATGGCCTGAGGGTTAAGTTCAGTGGATTTATCTATGAATCCTTCGAGTTTGAAGATATATGTGCTGATTTTTTTGAAATAACCGACATTGAGGTCTTGGCCGATTCTCAGTAGGCAGGGCCATCTATATGGGGGCCTTTCAATCAGTTTGGGAATCTACTTTTCCCTTAAATCTCAATTGCCATTACAGCTAAACCTATTTTAAAATGTAGTGACCAATTTGTTTTTAATGGCATTATGCCAAAACGTTAACCTTATTCTAAATTCGCATCCCTGTAACCATTGAGAAAGCTTAAAATGGTATTTTCGTTAATATGAAAGCCAATAGAGAAGAAAAAGTTATGCAATGGGTAATAGTTGTATTGAGCGTGGCAATTGTAGCTGCAACCTCAATAGCCTAATCCGTTCGAGACAGCTCAAGGGGTTTCCAAGCAATTGAACGTATCATTGCAAGGGCCATAATCAAATGTCAATACCCTACCTGTAGCACTAATCGCAGCCTTCACTGTCCCATCCCACTGTTCACCGGATAATATATTTCCCCTTATGATTCAACAAATTCCACATTGTTGTCTCCTAGGTCATAAATCTTTTGGAATCCACTGTAGATTTAAGTAAGGTTCTCCTTAACGTCCTATAAAATTGCTACTAACGTATTTTTTATCACTTTTGGGGAAAAATGCCCCTGATCAATTTCAACATCCAATTATACCCAAGCAATGAAATTGAGAATATCACTAAAGTGACTATAAGCGCACCAGTCCATTTCCACGGGGGTGGATGACTTTTGGAACCTGGTTACCCTTTGGATATAAGAGAACCAAACTCTTTTTTGCCCAATTGCCATCCTTTGGCAAATGGATGGTCAGTATTCCCTTTTCAACTTTATAATCAAGACTTTCCATGGGTATGCCATCGGTAACAATTGCATAACGTTGGTCTTCAAGCATATAGAAAATGGTCTTTTCACCACGCACGGAAACATAGGTAAAACCCTCTGCCAAATTTGATGTCATGCGTTGGGCGGTGGCCATGGTCAAGTGCAACAAAAAGTTGAAACTACAAAGAAATAGGATCTTGGACTGGAACATGTACAAAGATTTGGGATATCCAAGTACGTAAAATAAATGGTCTTATTCGAGTAGTTTTCGATGAACCGCAACTATCCAGGAATTTTTCGATAAAGAACATGGTATCTCGACTCTTTTTATGACAGAATGATATACAAACCTATGTTATCGGAGTATTTGCCCGGTTCTTGCGCACATAGCCCTCATAGAGCTCGTTGCCAAGTTCAACCGAGCCGGGGTTTGTTTGAAAAGCCTTATGGAACTCGAATTCGATACCAAGGCCTTCGTCACAAATTGTAAAGAATTTTTAAAAGATCATATCATATTGTTCAATTACTGGACAATTTGTGTAAAAAATCTTTACATGAATTCCCGTTCGGTTTTACGAAAAGGAACATAAAAAAATGATTCTCAAATACTTGTAATTATGGCATGATTTTATCTTTGTTTAATTCACTACCGAACGTTGATCTGGGTCTTAAAAAGAAAAAAGTATTGTCACCTTTCCTTAGTTAAAACAAAATCATGCTTAAAAATCATTTAAAAATAGCTTGGAGAAATCTCAAAAAGAACCCCTTGTTCTCATTGCTTAATATTTTAGGACTCTCAACTGGTCTAGCTGGTGCGCTCCTCATATATTTTTGGGTGACAGATGAGCTTATGGTGGATAAATTTCATGGAAATGATAGTAATCTCTACCAAATAATGGAGCAGAGTGTGGAAAACGGGGAAGTTAGGGTTCTTGAGCACACTCAAGGCCCTTTGGCAGATGCATTGGAGAACGATCTCCCAGAAGTTCAAAATGCAGTCACGGTTATGAACCTCGGAAAACTAGGAACAGGTGTTACCTTCAAAAACGAAGAAAACTTGTTCAAAGCGGAAGGATTGTTTGCTGAATCAACCTTTTTTCAAGTATTTTCCTTTCCCCTGATTTATGGGTCATCCAAACAAGTATTGTTGGATAAGGATGCCATTGTCATCTCAGAAAACTTTGCCAAGATCCTATTTGGATCTGTTGAAAAAGCCATTAATCAAAATGTGGAGTATGATATATTCGGAGAGAAATCCATTGCTAAAATAGCAGGGGTTTTTGCTGATGTTCCGAACCGTTCAACACTAAAATTTGATTATGTGGCCACCAAACAAAAACTACTGGAAGATATTTGGACCAATGGTCAAGTTTGGGGCAACACGGGACCGGACACTTATGTACTCTTAAAACCGAACACGGATGTCACGGCCTTTGATAAGAAAATTGAAAATTTCATCACAAAATATGACAAGGAAACTTCTTTTACTCTCTTTACCAGAAAATTTTCCGACGCCTATTTGAAAGGTAATTATGAAAACGGTATTCAAAGTGGGGGTAGAATTACGTATGTAAAACTATTTTCCTTTGTAGCGGTGCTGGTGCTATTAATTGCCTGTATCAATTTTATGAACTTGTCCACAGCAAGGGTATCACGGAGATGTAAGGAAATAGGAATTAAAAAAACCCTCGGTGGCACGAAGAAAAATTTAGTCGTCCAATTTTTAATAGAATCCTTGTTTCTTACGTTTCTTTCGTTTCTTATCGCCATCGTATTGGTGATTATTCTTATCCCAGCCTTTAATTTCATTACTGGGAAAGAGTTTGATTTTAAATTTACACCGAATGACGGGTTGATAATACTCCTTATGGCACTTTTAACCGGATTGCTCTCTGGCAGTTACCCGGCCTTTTACCTCTCTGGATTTAGCCCCTTATCAAGTCTAAAAGGAAAATTTCAAAGCAAGTGGGGAGAATTATTTACTAGGCAGGGCTTGGTTGTATTTCAATTTATGGCATCTTTGGTACTGATCATATCGGTATTGGTTATCAGCAAGCAAATCAATTATGCCTTTACTAAACCTATGGGATATCTAAAGGAGAACCTCGTTCAAGTTGACCTGGAGGGAAAGGCCTTTCAAGATCCAGAAGTACTTTTTCACCGATTGGAAGCTCTGGAAGGGGTAGTAAGCGTAGGGGGAATAAGTGAAACGATTATACGTGAAGATGGAGGTTCTTCGACCTATGGCATCGACTGGCCCGGAGATGATGGAGCCAATATCGATTTTGTCTTAAGGGGAATCGATGAAAAACTTATCAGCACTTTGAATATTGAAATGGTTGAAGGAGAGGGATTCTCCAAAGACCTTGGAACCCCAGAATCTTATCTTCTGTTCAACGAAGAAGCAATCCGTTTAATGGGTTTGAAAAATCCGGTCGGCACCAAGGTTAAACTTTGGGGTGAGGACAAAACCATATTGGGTGTCATGAAAGATTTTCATACGGCCTCGGTGATGCAGACAATTTCCCCCATAGTCTTTAGGTACACCCCGAAGAACTTGGAAAAAGCTATGATAAGAATAAAACCTGGAGCGGAGCGGGATGTAATTCAGGGAATCGATGACCTTTACAATAGCTATAATCCAGGATATGGTTTTAATTTCTCGTTCATGGACCAAGCTATTGAGGCCCAATATCTTTCTGAAAAACGTATTTTAAGCCTTGCACGTTATTTTGCATTTATGGCCATTTTCATTTCATGCCTTGGTTTGTTCGGTCTAGCCGCTTTCAATACAGAAATGCGTGTAAAGGAAATAGGTATTAGGAAGGTTTTGGGATCTTCGGCATTTGGGATTTTAAAACTACTCTCATCCGATTTTATCAAACTTGTATTACTTGCCATATTGATTGCCACTCCGATTTCCTGGTACCTTATGAAGGATTGGCTTCTCCAGTTTGCCTATCGAATCGAAATTGGATGGATAGTTTTTTTAGTTGCCAGCATACTGGCTATTCTTCTTGCAATAGCCACCATTAGCTTTCAGGCTATAAAAGCTATCAGGTCCAATCCCGTGAAAAGTCTAAGTGCAGAATAGCCTCATAAAATAGCGAGTTGGTAAGACTTATTGGTTAGTAGTTCTAGATTCCTAAAATATGTTGGGTTTTAGAGACTACAAAAATTGAACTAAATGGCTTTCCATTTACGGTTCGGTTCCGAAACAAATAACGTAGTCGGTTATAAGAGTATTCCTAATGGTTTTCTGTACAGATGTTGATGCTAAAGATTTATTCTTCGTAAATATCAAATTGAGCAGAGATTGACTTCATTAATTCGATATCGGCGAATTCATCGTCCGACATTTTGGATATTTTTTCTAGATAAAGATCGAATTGCCCATTCTTAAAAATGGATAGCATTTTTCCACCTTCCCTACATCTTGCAGCATGCCAAACATTTGGAGGAATAGTTACCGTATCTCCTGGTGTGCAAAGAACAGTTTTGTCATCAAAGATCAGTTCAACTTCACCTTCAAGAAAGTAAAATACCTCAGTCATTATTTTGTGGTGGTGTCTTGCGAGATAAAAGTTAGGTTTCAAGGTGTCCTCCACAAAACAGAGTTCGCCATTTGTTCGGTTGGAAGATAACTTTACAAAACAGTGGTCTTGGGAATAGTTGTAGTTATCTCCTTCTCCCTTTCTAATAATTTCAGGTTCTTTCATTTTCATTTTGTTTTAATGCAGCATAATTTCTTGGGCATTGATTAAAAGAGATCAATCATACCCATTGCCTTAAGGTCTAATTATTTATTCATTGAATTCTGTTGGGTATTCGACCATTCCGGTCACCCGTTTAGTCCGTTTTCTACCAATTCAATGGCCATACAATTCTCTTTCGGCACCTCATATGTTAAAGGTGTCTGCTTGTTTATAGCCAAATTTTGGATAATACTTTTCGTGCCCTAAAAGTATGATTGATTTATGTCCTAACTCTTTAGCGGTTTTGCGCGATTCAAGTATTAATTTTCTCCCAATTCCCTTTCCTTGAAATTCAGGTAAGACTGAAACCGGCGCAAGGGCCAGAGAGTCAAATTCATCTAGCCTATTCTTTATTTTCAATCTTGTGAGTAAAGTATGCCCTACAATTTTGTTTTCGAATTCGGCTACCAAAGAAAGTTCCATAACAAATGTATTTGACTTTCTCAATCTTTCCACTAGAAACTGTTCTTTATGGTCACTCATTTGTTCATTTTCAAATGCCTCTTCGATTACTTGAAATACTGGTTTAAAATCTTTTGATTCTTCTTTCCTAATAATTATTTCCTTTTTAATAGCTCTTTTAGCATTTCAGGGATATACAACTCCTAAAAACATAATCGATAACTCTATAAAACCTACAGTATGATAAAATTATAGATTTTAGTACCATGATTAATCACGGAGCAATGGTCTTTTAAAATATTGGTTTTTTAGAACATCAGTCTATCAAAAATGTTGATTCAAAATCATAGTTTCTTATATTAGGATAGGATATAGAGCTCGAACCTCTATTAAAAAAATCGAAACGACTCATGAGAAAGCTCGTAGCTGTCTTAATGTTCATTTTTTGTTTTGGCATTAACAACGCACAGCTCAAGTCCTCCTATACACCTTCAGAATTGGATTCCCTTTTTCTGGTATGGGAAAATCAGAACCTGCCCGATACGGCCCGCCTTAAGGCGATGACGGCCTACTCTTGGTACAAATACGTATTTTCTGAACCTGACAGCGCTCTTTACTATGCGGACCTCCAACTAGAGCTGGCAAAAAAAACTGATGCCAAAACCTTTATTGCTGCCGCCTTTAGCACCAAGGGGACTGCGTTTTGGGTAAAAGGGGATTATGAAAAATCCATCCCTTATTTTGAAGAAAACCTTAAAGTCGCAAAAGTGTTCGGCAAAAAAAGTGTCATCGCTTCAGCCTACAATAAGCTAGGGATTGTATATGGAGATGCCGGTGATGTTTTGCGACAGATTGATTTTTATGAAAAGAGCCTAAAGATACGAGAGGAAATAGGAAGTCCGGAGCCTATTGCCATCACACTGACCAATATCGGTTTATTGTATCAAAAGGAAGGAAATTATACTAAAGCATTGGAATATCAGGAAAGGAGCCTCAAAATCAGGGAAGGACTTGGAAATCAAGACAGAATAGCCTTTGCCCTGGCCAATGTAGGTGTTGTTCACAATGCTATGAAAGACTATGACAACGCTTTAGAGTATCATCGCAGAAGTTTGGCGATGGGCGAGAACACAAGCTCCAAAAAAAATGTCTCCATGTTTTTGCGCAATACGGGCAATACCCTAAAAAATCAAGGGAAATATAAAGAAGCTCTTAACTATTATCAACGCAGCATGAATCTTCTACAAGATCTGGGGGCTCAAGCGGATATCGCTGATTTATTGATACAACGAGGGGAACTTTATTCCCTGCAAGCGAACTATCCCAAGAGTATAAGTGATTGTAAAGATGCCTACAACAGTGCTTTGGAAATAGGGGATGTCAGGAGACAAAAAGAAGCGTGCGATTGCTTGTACAAAAGCTATAAAAAGATTGGAAGTGGGAACCAAGCCCTTTTCTACCATGAAACCAAAATTTTCCTTAATGATAGCCTAAAATCGAAAGAAGCTGCCAAAAAGCTCCAACAAATGGAGTTTACCAGAATTAGGACCCAAGATAGTATTGTTCGTGCCAAGGAAGCTCAAATAGCAGCAGAGAAACTCAAATACCAAGAATCGACGATTTTATTATTGAACAGTAAGAACCGGGCCAAGACTTTGTGGATTGTTTTTGGGAGCCTTGCGGCACTTTTGTTTATAGCTTTAATAGTCTATCGTTATCAACAACGGGCTAAGTATGAAAAGCTTCAAATTGATTTTTTGAATACTGAGCTAGACTACAAAAAAAAGGACCTGACCAATTTTGCAATCAACATTTCCAACAATCAAGAATGGGCCTTTTCCCTTCAGCAGAAACTCGAAAAATTAAAGAGCTCAACTGGTAAAAGACGTGCGAAAGAACTACAAGGTTTAGAGCTTGAAATCAAAAATAAAATCTGGGTGGATAAAGGCACTGACGATTTTTATACCAAGGTTGATTCCTTGAGCAGTTCGTTTTTTGACAAGCTGACCAAGCAATTTAAGGGCTTGACCAAAAATGAAATCCGATTGTGCTCCCTAATCAAACTCGATTTGGACACCAAACAGATTGCCGTATTGCAAAACATCAGTCCTGCCTCCGTTAAAATGAATCGTCATAGGCTTCGAAAAAAGCTGAACCTTGCCCCTGAAGACGATTTGAACCTTTTTTTGCGTTCCTTTTGAATTTATTTTCAATTTATTGATTTTCAAATAGTTAAAAAATAATTCCTTCATTTTGTAAACCCATTGTAGACCTAACAAACTGGGTTTGTAGACTATTTGTAACCTTCTGATTTTGTGTGTTTAGCGTTTGCTACGAATAGATTTGCCTTGCATTTCAATGTAATGCGAGCTAACAATATTCACCATTAAAACGACACATACAATGGACGCAATTTTAAAAACATCAAAAAAGGTAGATCAAAAGGATCTGGAAAAAAGAGTAAAGAATATGTACGCCAAAGTGGCCGAACATCCAGAGGTGGAATACCATTTTGAAATGGGCCGTGCTTTGGCCGAACGCCTGGGCTATCCATCAGAGATATTAGACCAGATTCCACAGGAGGCCATAGCCTCTTTTGCAGGAGTGGGTTACTTTTTTGATTTTGCCCAATTACAAGAAGGAGAAGTTGTATTGGATTTGGGCAGTGGTTCTGGAATGGATGTATTCTTTGCCGCTAACCAGGTTGGATATTCAGGAGAAGTTATAGGTATCGACATGACCAAGGAACAACTTCGAAAGGCAGAAGACCTTGGGTTTAAAAATGACTATGACCAAGTTCTCTTTAGGGAAAGTTATATCGAAGAGCTTCCTATTGTATCCAAAAGCACTGATGTGGTGATCAGTAACGGGGTTATCAATTTATCCTGCGAAAAGGATAAGGTGTTCAATGAAGCCTACCGAGTATTGAAAACAGGGGGACGATTGGTTCTGTCCGATATTGTTACCGGTGTACATCTTCCGGAAAGTATAAGCTGCAATGCCACACTTTGGGCCGCATGCATTGGTGGGGCTATGCAAATAGACAGTTACAAAAAATTGATTGAGGAGGCTGGATTTCTTATCGAATCGGTAAAAGAGAACCCTTATGCATTTATCTCTGATAGTGCCCAGGGAGCTACTAAAAGATTTGGCATAAAGAGTATTTCCATTCTCGCCAGAAAACAATAGAAATAAAAAAATCAATAAATATGGAACGTTACATTTTAAAATTGGCTGTAGGTCTCTCTTTTTTGTGCACTGTTTGCTTTGGACAGTCCATTCCCTCGGGAAAGGACGTTATAAAATCTCCTAATTTCAACCTATTTTCCACGGGAGGTGAAAAAGTTGGTCTTAAAGATTTTAAGGGTAAGTTCGTTGTGGTTCATATCGCTACAACTTGGTGCCCCTACTGCAATGCGGAAGCCCCCTATCTTGAAGAAATCTATCAAGAATATCAGGATAAGAACGTTGAGGTCTTGATTATTGATGTCAAAGAATCCAAGGAATTGGTAACACAATTGATAAAAGACCGATTCAATTTATCGTTCCCAGTACTCTTGGATTCAGATGGTGCAGTAGCAGCAAGCTTTGCACCAGAGGACATACTTCCAGAACTGGCCAGGGATGAAATTATGTTGGCTTCCAATCTTTTAATTGATCCCGAAGGAAATATACAATTCATGTCGCTTCTGGATACCAAAAACTTTGATGTAAAGTTGGTCCATCTTAAAAAACGTCTCAATGAGCTGCTTTAAGATGGTAAGGTTCTTGGTCTTATTCACTTTATCAATCCAAGGGCAAGAGTTTGTAGAATTCGAAGGAGCTGATTTTGAACAAATCAAAGACCATCAGCTCACGGAAATCATACTATTCTTTAAGGTCAAAGAAGGATTTTATATCCAATCGGAAAGCCCAAAATTTGAAAGTTTTGTTGCTACCAAATTTTGGATTGAAGAGCCTATCTCTTTTGAGGTATTGAAGACAATTTTTTCAAATGGGATTAATAGGAATGAACAAGACTTGATAGAAGATACCTTTTCGATTACCCTTATACTCAAAGGCAGAAAAGAATCAAGTTCCAAGCCCTCAATAAATGGAGCATTGACCTATCAGGCCTGTTCCAAAAAACAATGTTTTTATCCAAGGACACTGGATTTTCAAATAAAGTAAAACAAAAATTAAACACATAATTAAAATCGAAAAACAATGAAAAACGTAAACAAATTAATCGTGACCCTATCAGTAAACGCCAATGATGATGTTTCTACAGTAGCTTTTACCGTGGCCAATGCAGCTATGAGTAAAGGTATCAACGTTGGTATATTCCTAACTTCCGACGGAGTAGAATTGAGTAAAGACGGAGCCTGCGAGTTCACCCATGTTCAACCCTTTAAGAAATTAAATGAGCTGATTGAGGCATTTACCACCGGCGGCGGAACCCTTTGGGCATGCGCTCCATGTTTCAACCATAGAGGGTTGAATGTGGAAGAAACGGTGGAAGGAACAACAGTTGTGGGGGCCGGACCTATGTTGGATTGGATTGCCGAAGGTGCCCAAACCCTCTCTTTTTAATTACCTATAAATAAAGAAAACTAATATATCATGACAAAAATAATTTCAATAGTAGTCTTAAGTCTTGGGTTGTTGATCCCATATACGGGAGATAGTAATATTGAACCAGAAAATCCAAAGCTTCTACACCATGTATTATTGTTCAAGTGGAATGAGGTCAATGATCTTAAAAAACAGCAAGAATTGATAGAGATTTTCTCGGGATTACCCAATAAAATCGAAGGGTTTGAAGAATTCAAAATATACAAGATTCAGAATTCTTCTGACGGTTTCAATGTGGTATTGACACTAGGTTTTATATCGGAGGAAGCGAAGGATTCCTATATCAGGCATCCTGACCATAAAAGAATTGAAAATCTTGCTTCCAATTTGTTAAGTGGCTTTGCAGAGTATGACTACTGGAAATAAGAATTCTACAGATATCGGGAATAAACTGATCTATCTTGATTCACACGCGACAACGCCTGTGGATCAAGATGTTCTTTCCGTTATGTTGCCCTTTTTCACAACTCATTACGGGAATGGAAACCACAAAATGGGTTGGAAAACCAAGGAAGCTCTTGAAAATTCTAGAGTAAAAGTAGCCGAGTTGTTAGGGGCGAGACCCTCAGAAATCACGTTCACCTCCGGTGCCACGGAAGCTATCAACCTAGGGCTTCTGGGACTGGCCCAGGACAATCTGACAAAAAGGAACCACATAATTACTCAGTGTACCGAGCACAAAGCGGTTTTGGAGTGCATGAGGTATTTCGAGGAAAAGGGGTTTGAAGTCACAAAGCTCAATGTAGATTCAGTGGGCAGAATCGACTTAAAACAGTTGAAAGAAGCTATTTCCGAAAGAACATTACTGGTGTCCATCATGTTGTCCAATAATGAGATAGGAACTATTCAACCGATAGAAGAAATCGGTGAACTGTGTAGTGCCAAGGGAGCTATATTTTTTTGCGACATTACACAGGGGGTTGGTTGGTATTCTTTGGATATGAAAAAACTGAAAATCGATATGGCTTCCCTCTCGGCCCATAAGTTTTATGGCCCACGTGGGGCAGGGGCATTGTTCATTCGCAAATCCGGTTTAAAAACTAAAATCCGACCCATGATGCTTGGAGGAGGCCAAGAAAATGGACTACGCTCTGGAACTCCAAATATACCAGCCATTGTTGGGTTGGGAAAAGCATGCGAGTTGGCACAAAATCAAATGGTAAAAAACGTTGAAAATATGAATTTCCTTAGGAATCGTTTGAAAGATCAACTGTTTGAAACCATTCCTCAAATTACTTTGTTGGGATGCCCCGTAAATCGACACCCTGGGAATTTGAGTTTGGCCATACCCTCCATTACAGGAGAACAACTAAAAGAACATCTTCCAAAAATTCTGTTTTCAACAAGTTCGGCCTGCACTAGTGCGTCTACAACAACTTCACACGTTATTGCTGAGTTGGGAGTTTCTGAGGGAATTCAAAAATCTGTGTTCCGAATTGGAATTGGTAGGTATAATACTAAAAAGGAGATTGATTATGTTGCAAAAAAAATAATTGAAGTGGCAGGCAGGGATATATCAATAGCTTAAACCTGTGCAATAAATCGTTCTTTTAGTGAAACTTCTTCACTACGAAACACCTAGAATTTTTGCTAAGAGAAATAATTCTATCTATATCTCCGAAGTCAACATATTTAAGGACTGAGTTTTCACATTATTTCCAAATAGTTAAATATTGAATTTTGGAGAAAAACCCCAGTTTTTCTAAGGAAAACCGTAAGGCATTTCTCGATTGTTGCAACTAATTTCACAATCGATTTGTTAACCGAATTCACATTTAATCTAACCATTATGACAAAAAAATTACTTGTTTTCTTCCTAGCATTGTTTTCAATTGTAGTGCATGGTCAAGATGAAATTTCCGACATTATCGATGACTACAAGGCAAAGCTGGACAGCGTGGACAAGAAATCCATCAAAACCAAATATCTTTTGAACAAGGGCTTTCTCATAGAAGACCCAATAGTGGAGTTTCTTGATTTTAAAGGTTCTGGAGAAGATGGTTTTAAATTGACGGATAGAAGGACCTTTAAGCGCATTTATCGAATGCTCAGAAAATCCGACCTAAAGAAAAATAAAAGATTGCCAAAGTATGACTTCAAGGAACTCAAAAGAACTACCAAGGAAAGGACTGATTACGTTCCCATTGGAGTGGTCCAGGCCAGGGGCGAATATCTTGACATGGAAGAAATTGATAATAATATATCCCTTACGCAGCAGGGAGTACCTATTGCCGACGAATATACCAAGTACCATATTTTCAATGCCAGCGTACTGAAGAAAAAAGTGTATTCGGGAGAGGTAACCTTTGAGGCGCTTCCAGAGCTGTTTCACATACAGAACGAGAACAAGGTAAAGTCCCTGAGCATTAACTTTGATGATGGCCAAGGTTGGAAACCTTTGGCCAAAGGGGATGTCCATCAGGTACAGTATGGTACTAGGGGAGTAAAGTCCATTGCCATTAAGTTTGGATTGGCAAATAGGGAATTTATCAGTTACAGCGCAATTAAGATTGTTCAGTTGGAACAGGAAGAACCTACTATGGTATTTGAACTGAGTGCTGATGAGAACGGTTCTGCTTCTAAGGCCATTATTTTAAGGGGTAAGGCAGCAATCAATAGAAGCACCTCTTCAACAGGGCTTTCCGGGGGTACTGCTTTTATGTACGTGGGTTGTGACGGTGTTTTTGATAGGCCGGTGATTATCGTAGAGGGCTTTGATGCCCTTAATGACGAATCAATAGCCGATGTGAGGGAAAAGTATAGGAGTTTTACGGATATTGAAGAAATACTAAGATCCAATGGACGTGATGTCATCTATCTTAACTTCCAAAGCGGGGGTGCGGACATCCGAACCAATGGCAATGTGCTCCGCAACCTTATGGAAAGCGTAAATCGGGAAAAACAGGGTAACCAACCCAGTGTGGTCATTGGTGAAAGTATGGGCGGCCTTGTGGCCCGTTGGGCCCTGCGCAGAATGGAAATGGGAGGGCGAACGCACAATGTAAGCCATTACATCAGTTTTGATGCCCCGCACCGGGGAGCCAATGTCCCCGTAGGATACCAAAAGTTACTGGAAGATGTGGACCGGATTGCCATTAGAGATTTGTTCGGTATTGGACAGGGTGAAATTGATGACGCCTTTGACCTTTTGGACAGTAAGGCGGCAAAACAGATGCTCCTGAGACATCGGGGGGCAAACCCGCACCCGGACTTTACCACTTGGCAGAATGAACTCAATTCCATTGGCTTTCCAAGCCAAGGGGGCCTCCAGAACATAGCCATTGTAAACGGAGCCCTGAACGGCTCCACGGCTGGAAACGGGGACCTTGATTATTCCCCGGGTTCCAGAATTCTAGAATATGAATGGGGCTCCGTGATTACCAGTGGAAGGATACGGGTCAGGACCAATCCTATAAGTGGAACGGGAAGGGTATCCTCAATCTGGATATTCACAGGGCCCGTGCCGACCACGATTCGGGAGCGCAGCCTTAGCTTCAATCAATTCAACTATGATATTGCCGCTGGCGGATACCAGGACAACCAAGGCGCGAGTGATGTGTCGGTCCCAGCCTTGGTGCAGATACTCTTTAGGTTCTATTTCAACGCAAGTGGCAATGACAATTTTTCCTTTGTCCCACTTTTCAGTGGCCTTGCCTCAACCGCTCCGCTGAATAACCAAAACGATTTAAATAGGTCTGAGGCCCAATTGACCGGAAACAATTGGACCCCGTTCGATGAAGTCTATGGTGATGTCAATGATAATTCCCCTCATATAAGGACTGACTTTTTAAGAGAGCAATGGGAAGACCTTTTAAGGGATGAATTGGGCCTTCAGATACGAACTACTTGTGGGGTGGCAACGGGCAACGGTACACCGACTACGCCCAGGATTAATACAAATTATTGGTATTCCTGTCAGAACAGTGGTGCCACTAGGACGATAAGGGTCGACAACAACCCCGCGATAAACAACCTCTACGAACATTCATGGACGGTCACGGGACCCCAGTCTTTTGGGGGTAGTGGCAATACGCTGACCATGAGTTCCACCATGAGGCCCGGGGTATATCGTATTACCTGTACCCGAAGGTTCAGGAGCGGGCAGGGTCTCAATGGTACCGCTACACGTACCACGTCCCGATTGTTCACCCTGTTCGGTGAAAGGGACAGAAGGTGTAGTGGTGGCAGTGGTGGCTTTGGTGGTCCAGGGCCCGGGGGCGGTATTCCCCTTACAGCTGAAATAGGACAGGATGCCGAGCCTGTAGAAGATGTGGTCATCTGGCCCAATCCTGTGGCAAATACGTTCCAGGTTGGATACCATATTCCTGAAGATGGAAAAGTTTCGGTAACTTTAACCTCCATGTTCAATGGGGCCCAATCCATAACTTTCGTTGACAGTAAGACCAGGGCAAAGGGAAACCACTACGAACAGTTTGATACGGGTTCCCTAACCAATGGTATTTACATACTGACCGTTGAAATTAATGGAAAACGGGTCACCAGAAAAGTAATACTTCAAAGACAATAGTTATGAGGTTTGGTTTTTTATTGACAATATGCCTGTTTATGTTTCAAGGCTGCGACAAAGACAGTTCGGATGACCCAACGGTCTTCTCTGGGGTTGTCCTTTTTTCAGATACGATGGAACCTGCGGGAAATGTTGAAATCCGATTTGTTGCTACAAAAGATGATTTTCCAGTGGACGATTCCGTAGAAGTCATCAACTTTCGCACACCAATTGATACTGAGGATGGTGCGTTTGAGGCCCGATTTAGAGGAGGATTGGGGATAGATGAAATTTCAATAACAGTAAGGGTATACCTGGAGGATGATACTTTTACGAGTTTTACTTCAAATGGCAGTGAATTATCATGCAACGGTGGTAGTTGTTTTGATTTTGCTCCAGGGGTCACTTATGACAACATGATTATCTTGCTTCCTAGGGTGGTGCAATAAGAATGTTTGACACAAGATTGGCCGATGCCATTCCAAAAAATGGCATCGGCTTTTTCAATCTAATGTAGTTGAAAGAAGTTTATAAATGTTGTGATTGAAATAGTATTACTACAGGATTTGGTTTGATATAGATATTGTGCCATATATGCTCCAGGGATACAGTATTTTCTAGTATTCTGATGGTCCAATGTCTTACCCGGAGTGGTTTATTTCCAGACGATATGCAGCCAACAGAAAATTTTAAGTTCCGCTATAATAGAATTAACCCAAAAATCGGCCGATTTAAAGGACAAAAGTGTAAAATCAATTCTCTTAACTGGGATAAGTCCCATTCTTGGTCTTTTTTGATAGTCCTACGAATTGACGTTTTGAAGAACCAATACTTGCTATCATCAATAGTCATAGACTGAAAAAAAGAAAGCGCCGCGAGTGCGGCGCTTTCCCTAACTAACCAACTAAACAAACCAACCATCATGAAATGGACCTGACGGGCCCAATCATAATTTCATTATCTCATTGCGAATTATATCCAATCATAGGCAAAACCCAAAATATCAGAGGAAACACCTAGTTGGTTTCGCAATACTTTTATTTTATTTCAATGAGGCGCTTTGGTTTGGGTAAGGCCTCTTCTTTTTTGGGAAGGGTTACCTTTAAGATACCCCCTTCATAGGCAGCTTTAACCGCACCTTCATTTACGGAATCAGGCAAGCTAAAAGCCCTTCTAAAGGAAGAAACCGAGAATTCCCTCCTCGCGTACGTCTCCTCTTTAATTTCACCCTCATTTTTTACTTCAGATGAAATGGTCAGTACATCGTTGTCCAATTCTATGTTAAAATCTTCCTTTTTAAAACCGGGAATTTCCAGTTCCAACGTAAAATCGGTTTCATTTTCCTTGATGTTCACAGCAGGAACCTTGGTGGAAAAGGTTTCCATACCTCCAAACCAGTCTGGCTTGAAAAAATCGCTCATTAAACTCGGTAGCAGTACATTATTTCTTTTGACTAACATGGTGATTGTATTTTAAAATTAAATTCACCAAGAAATGGACAAAGGATATACCAATCGAGAATTAATGACTATTTGGCACTAACATATGCAAAATACATGTCAAAATGACGCTTAGTTGTAATGTGCCCTGAAAATATTAAGAAGGATTTCTGGTGGAACTGCCATATTGGGATATTGGTGCATCACCTCTAGGACCTGGGTAATGGCGGAAGGGGGAAGTCCCATCCAAAGACCGATGTTGTGCAATTTTTCAATCTCTTTCTCATGTTGTTCATTATCGACATTCATTAATAACAACAAACGATGAAACTGTACAATTCGGTCCAATTGGGTTTTTGGAGTGGAAATTTCAATGGTGTTTTTTAGCAAGGCATCCAAGGAAGTTTTTTTGACCTTCATTAAGTTGGCTACACTAAGAAGAAAATCATACTCATCCTCCTTTAGTTTATAGTCTACTCTGGCGAAAGCAATAAGTTCACTTAAAATACTGAGTTTATCTTGGTAAGAGTTCACGGTTGGTCTTTGTTATACTAACTCTTTTACATCCAATTTCGTATAATGGAAAATCCCGGGTTTCCCCGGGATTTTCATGACTAACTCAAATAATTACAGTTTTCTAAGCCGTAATACGTACAGGAACGGTATACAATCTCCCTTCCTTTGGATTTTCCAAATCCACTTTTTGGTAATTCAACCTTCCCTTTACGAAGCCTTCCAATAGGCTGTCTTTGGTATCGACCGATAATACAACGATTTCCCCGTCTTTGTTTAGGGTAAATCTAACATTGGCTACCATGTCACTTTCAACGTCGAAGGAATTGGATTCCAACATTTTGTGGATTTGAGTGGATAATTTTTTTGTGGGTTCTAGATTTTCGGTAGGATTAGCGGATAGTGTACTTACTACAAACAATGCTGCGGCTAAAAATGCCAAACTAGTTTTTCTCATGACGATTTCGTTTTTTGAGATTGATAAATTTGATGAATATGCCTAAAAGACGTCTGAAAAATGAGAATGTTACAACAAATTTTAATTTTAACAGAATTTTAGAGAACTCCCCCTTTCTTTAGTCATCCCAAAATTACTTCGGATTCCGTACAATCATCATCCTTCCTGTTCAATTTAACGGATATTTAAATTGCATAACATGGGCCTAAAACTCTATGTATGCTGCATTGGGAAAGTAACATTAATGAATCTTCTTAAAACTTTCAGATCAATTGCTGTTTTCCAATTTTTTCCGAGAAACTATTGTATTGCATAGATGTGACCGGATGGAATATTGAAAAAACAACAAAAGGGCAATGTTATCAAAACATTGCCCGTCCTTCCTTTAGGTTCCTTTTGTTACTTAAGATGTTACCCTAACATCCACCACAAATACTTCCCCGTAAGCAGAATTATCAAGGGAAAGCTTTTTACCTTCCAACTTCCTGTTTAGGAACCACTTGATGTCCTTCCGTTCCGTAGCAACTCTTAAAACTTCAATTTCCCCTTCATTATTTACCTTAAACAATACCCTTGCGGTAGCATCTTTGGTATCAACATCTATTGCATTTTGCGATAGAATTTCCTTCAATTGTTCACTAATGGTTGAATCCGGGTTGTTGGTTGTGGTGTTGGCCGAAACCAAGGCGACACTAAAGAGTGCGGCAACAAATGTCAAAATACTTGTTTTTTTCATGACTGTCTGTTTTTAAATGATTACTAATTGATTGATGATTTCCCAATAGAGACTATGCCCCGGTACCATATGTTACACCCCGGTTCTTGTTTTAACCCTTATTTAAGATTATACACAGGTTAAAACAAAAAAAGGGGGCAAGTGCCCCCTTTATACATTATCAAAATCTATACTTTTTTAAGCCAAAAGCTCTTTTACTTTATCAGCTGCCTCTTGGAATTGTACCGCCGAGTGAACGGCCAAACCGGAATTATCGATAATTTCCTTGGCCAGTTCCGCATTGGTTCCTTGAAGACGCACTATAATGGGCACTTGAATGGCATCTCCCATGTTTTTATACGCGTCAACAACACCTTGTGCCACTCGGTCACACCGCACAATACCACCAAAAATATTAATAAGGATGGCTTTCACGTTGGCGTCTTTCAAAATGATTCGGAAGGCTTCCTCAACCCTTTTCGCATCTGCCGTACCTCCCACATCCAAAAAATTGGCCGGCTCCCCACCAGCCATTTTGATTAAGTCCATGGTCGCCATGGCCAAACCTGCACCATTGACCATGCATCCCACGTTGCCATCCAAATCAACATAGTTTAAGCCAACGGCACGTGCCTCCACCTCAATGGGATTTTCTTCCCGCAAATCCCGCATTTCAGCATAGGTCTTTCTTCGATATAAAGCGTTATCATCTATGGAAACTTTGGCATCCACGGCCATAATCTTGTCATCAGAAGTTTTGAGGACAGGATTGATTTCAAAAAGATTGGCGTCACTCTCTTGGTATGCCTTGTACAAAAAGGATACAAATTTTACCATCTCTTTGAACGCTATTCCGGAAAGGCCAAGGTTAAAAGCCACTTTTCTCGCTTGGAAAGGCAATAAGCCGGTAGCAGGGTCAATCTCTTCTGTGAAAATTAAATGTGGTGTTTTTTCGGCAACTTCTTCAATATCCATTCCTCCCTCGGTGGAATACATGATCATATTCCTACCGGTTCCACGATTTAAAAGGACGGACATGTAAAACTCACTGGTTTCACTATCCCCGGGATAATACACATCCTCGGCAACCAAAACTTGATGCACCTTTTTTCCTTCTGCAGAAGTCTGAGGTGTTACCAGATTCATACCGATGATGCTTCCTGCCAACTCCTCAACTTCCTTTAGATTTTTGGCCAACTTAACACCTCCACCCTTTCCACGCCCTCCGGCGTGAACTTGAGCTTTGATAACATGCCAACCTGTTCCCGTTTCCTGGGTCAATTGTTTTGCAGCATCGACAGCTTCTTTGGCATTATGCGCCACAATTCCACGTTGTACGCGCACACCAAAGCTGGCTAAAATTTCTTTCCCTTGATATTCGTGAAGGTTCATAGGATTGTTTGTTAAAATGCGGTGACAAAAATAGGAAACCACATCCTTAATTAATAATTTAATTGGAAGAATTGGAGTTGGATCAATAATGGACTTATTCCACCTTAAAATCCTTAAAATCCAGGGGATCAAAATTCTTGAAATGCCCGTTCATTTCAATAACAGCCTTTGTCTTATCAATTTGTTCAAGTACTGCGATGGTCGTATCCAAGTGTTGGGCGATAAAACGCAAACGTTCCGTTTCATTGGTCAGTTGTAACAATTGGTACTCTTGCTCAAAGGAAAGTCCCATTTTATGGGCAAAAGCGTAACTATTGAACTTATCAAAGGGTGTCGGCGGAAACTGCACACCCATTAAATCATACAATTGCTTGATTTTATCAAATACCTCCTTTCTAAAATTGCTATCGGCATCATTTTGGGATTCCAAAAACTCCACGATACCACCTGCATACAATTTCCCATCCATTTCGTTATCAAAAGTCAGCACCTTAAATACTTGACGGGCAACACAGACCACATCCATTTCCCCGCCCTCATAGGTATTGACCACCTCTACCAACTGAACTTCGGTTCCAAATCTCACGGTATTGTCAATAAACACCGGAATACCAAATGTTATGGCCTCTTCCCTACAATCATGGATCAATTGCTTATAGCGTTCCTCAAAAATGTGGAGGGGTACCGTTTCACCCGGAAAGAAAACCGATTGCAAAGGAAAAAGGGGCAGCTTCATTTGTATTTTTTTCTAAATGTAAACAGCTGGGACGGAAGTACCAACCTTTATTGATTGTTATTTTTGCAACAAAAAGTTAAATTTTTATGTATTGATTTTCAAATTTTGTTGGTCAAACCTTACTATTTTAGTTTTGAATAAAATTTAAGTATGGAATCCAAGCAGTTCTTAAACATTGTTGAAGAATTTGGGGCGCCCCTGTACGTTTATGATGCCGCCAAAATCACATCACAATACCAACGTTTGACCAATGCTTTTGAAGGCGTTTCCAATGTACGCCTGAATTACGCTGCAAAAGCACTCTCCAACCTTTCCATACTGCGGTTGATGAAGCATCTGGGCAGTGGCTTGGATACCGTATCCATTCAAGAAGTACGATTGGGATTAATGGCCGGGTTTCAGCCGGAATCCATTATTTATACGCCAAATGGGGTTTCACTGGAAGAAATTGAGGAAGCTGCTGTACTTGGAGTTCAAATCAATATTGACAACCTATCCGTTTTGGAACAATTTGGAAACAAACATCCGGATGTACCTGTCTGCATTAGGATCAATCCCCATGTAATGGCCGGAGGCAATTCCAATATTTCCGTTGGACATATTGATTCCAAATTTGGTATCAGTATCCATCAAATCCCCCACCTTTTAAGGATTGTTGAGTTAACCGATATGAACATCAATGGCATCCACATGCACACCGGGAGCGATATTTTGGACATTGATGTTTTTCTCTACGCTTCGGAAATTCTTTTTGAAACCGCCAAAAATTTCAAGGACTTGGAGTTTATTGATTTTGGCAGTGGCTTTAAGGTACCGTACAAAACAGGGGATATTGAAACCAATATTGAAGAACTGGGGAAAAAATTGTCACAACGGTTCAACGAATTCTGTGAGGACTATGGAAGACCGTTGACCTTGGCCTTTGAACCGGGCAAATTTTTGGTAAGCGAGGCGGGATATTTTTTGGCCAAGGTAAATGTGGTGAAACAGACGACCTCCACCGTTTTTGCGCAGGTGGACTCCGGTTTTAACCATCTAATTCGCCCAATGCTCTACGGCGCACAACATGAAATCATCAATATTTCAAACCCCAAAGGCCGGGAGCGGTACTATTCCGTAGTAGGTTATATTTGTGAGACGGACACCTTTGGCAATAACCGCCGCATCAATGAAATTACCGAGGGTGATATATTGGCTTTCAGAAATGCAGGTGCCTACTGCTTTACCATGGCCAGTAACTACAATTCCCGCTATCGTCCTGCTGAAGTACTGTGGTTGGATGGTCAAGCCCATTTGATTCGTGAACGTGAGTCTTTTGACGATATTCTTAGAAATCAGGTCGATCCAAAAGAACTATTTGAGTCCGACGAGAAGAAAGTGGCCCTTAAATAATGTGGGACGTTATTGCCATCCTCATTTCCATTACCTTGACATTCCTATCAGGATTGCATTTCTATTGGGCCCTATTTGGTATAATCGATATTTCGACCGTAGTTCCAACGAATCCTACTAAAGGTCATGTGATTTCACCAGGTAAAGGAAGTTCTGCAATGGTGGGAGTGATTCTACTACTTTTCGCATTCGTGTTTATTAACAAAATAGCTATGTTCATCGAAGGCAAGTGGTTAAACTATACTGCGTTTGCCATCGGAATTCTATTTTTAATCAGGGCCATTGGTGATTTTAAGTATGTTGGATTTACCAAAAAAATCAAAAATTCAAAATTTTCAAGATTGGATACCCGATACTATTCCCCCTTTTGTTTCATTCTTGGGATCTTAATTCTGCTCAGCGAATTCTTTTCCTAATACTATTTCGGCATGATTTTCGTTAGTTTTGATAAAGTCTTAGGACTAAACTCAAAAATTTAGAACAATGCGGACGATATCCCTAATCTTTGCCCTACTCCTCACCCTGACCCTTTCTGCACAGGATATTCAATGGATGTCCTTTGAAGATGCCGTTGCCATGACGAAAAACGAAGGCAATACTAAAAAGGTCTTTATTGATGTGTATACGGATTGGTGTGGATGGTGCAAAAAAATGGATAAGGACACCTTTCAAAATCCGGAAGTGGCCAAATACATGCAAGAGAACTTCTATATGGTCAAATTTGACGCCGAGGGTGAAGAACCCATTGATTTTGACGGTAGAACCTTTGAATATGTGCCTTCCGGCAGGCGGGGATACCACCAATTGGCTGCTGCCCTCCTACAGAATCGCCTGAGCTACCCAACCGTCGTGTTCTTAGACGAGAACATGAAAATGCTTTCTCCCGTTCCCGGTTACCAAAAAGTGCAACCTTTTATGCAAATAGCCCGTTATTTTGGTGACAATGTCTATAAGGAGCAAGACTGGAAAAGTTATGCTGGGATAGGTAAATAAACGAAGTATCAGTCCAGACTACGGAACTCGAGCAGGGGACCTTCTTCCCTTGGATTTCTTTCATTCCTTGTTCTATAAGCATAAACCTGTCCATCCAGTATTGAACTGGTGTCTATTTCCATAAAAAAAAGCCCGTAAAAGGTACTCAAAGCAAACCCATTTTGGAGTTGGACCACTTCATTTGACTTTAGGTAATTTTCACTTTCCACAGATAAAGTACCTCGACCCAAATCTAGTAGAAGGTTTCCCTTATACTGCACTTGGCCTTCTTTGGAATGATGAACCACTTTTATTTTCTCATTCACCGATAACCTGGAAGTACTCCATGCTCCATTGAGGAAGAACTGTGCAAAAATATGTGCTGTTTCCTCGATAAGCAGTTGACATTCGGCATTTACCATTACCGCAAGACTCAATTCGTCTTCTGGGTAATACACCAAAACCGTACGCGCACCCCTCCAACTACCAGCATGCTCTATAACGGCATTCCCAAAAACATCAATGGAAGAACGCCAAGCGATGCCCACATGCGTCTTTTTACCATTTGGCAAACTATTGCTAGCAAACATGTCCTCAACAACTTTTCCAGAAATAAATCCTCGGTCAGTATATGCGCCCATTAATTTCACTAAATCACTCGGCGTACTCCGAAAGGCAGCACCAGGAACTTTGTAGCTTCCATTGTTGAGTTTGTCCCTTTTCAGTTTTCCTTTCTTGTGATAGTAAATCTCAGCATCCCTATCTGTTAGTTTATTGATGTTTTCAGGAGACGTATGTTCCATTTTTAAGGGTGCAAAAACCCTAGTTTTCATATACTCGTCATAAGGAATCCCGGAAGCCCCTTCTATTACTGCCGCTAGTAAATTAAAGGCGGCTGTAGAATACTTGTAGTCCGTTCCAGGTTCAAACAATAAGGGTCCGTTGATAATGTCAACCGTTTCCTTTATGGTAGTATATTGTTTGTTTTGATAACCTCTTCCAGAAGGTCTATGTTTCAAACCTGACGTATGCCCTGCCAACTGGCGAACGGTTAAATTCACATAGTTCCTGTTGATATAGGGAACATACTTTTTTATAGGTGCATCAAAGTCCAATAAGCCTTCGGTGGCCAAACGTCCCAACGCAGTGGCTGTAAGGACCTTTGCCACAGAGGCAGTTCTAATGCACGAAGAAGGAAGCATTGGACGTTGGTCTTCCAAATTTGAAAATCCAAATCCTTTTGCATATATCACTTTACCTTCTTTCGCAACCGCAATGGAAAGTCCTGGCAGTTGGGTCTGCCTAAGAAATGACTCGGAAAGGAAATCAATCCTTTGACTTTCTTGGGCATGTAGACCTCCACACACTACCAAAAGGACTAAAATCAATTGGCTATATATCCTACTCATTATCTTCTCCTAAAGGATTATGGATTATTTTTCGGCCCCTTTACTTAGTAGGTAGGCTTCAACATCGGTATGATTACCGTGTCTTGCCATTTTAAGGGCACTTCGCTTCTCAGAATTTAAGGAATAACTATCCCTAACTGATGTATTCACATCGGCTCCCTGTTCCACCAAGAATTTTACCACTTCCAAATGACCACTCCAAGCAGCCCGAATCAAAGGGGTTTCATCCCCCCTAACATGGACGTTCACATCGGCACCCTTGCCCACTAGATAGGTAACCACATCAAGATGTCCATTTTTTGAGGCCATGATCAAGGGGTTCCCATCCCGACTGCTTTTCTTATTCACATCGGCTCCGAGACTTACCAAGGCTTTCACCATTTCAAGATCTCCTCTTGAAGAAGCTCTGATGAGGGCAGTGCCATCACCCTCGACTGCGCTATTGATATCGGCACCAGCCTCCACCAAAAGTTTTAAAATTTCCTTACTATTCTTTTTTCCGGCGATAATCATGGCATTTCCGTCGCCCATGACCTCAGTATTGACCGTGGCTCCTTTTTTCAAGAATAGTTTTACAATGTCAACATTATTTCCACGAACAGCGGCCATTAAAGGAGTGCCATCACCCACAATCCGTGCATTGACATTGGCCCCAGCCTGTAATAGGTACTTGGCAATACCATAGTGCCCCTTTTGTGCGGCAATCATAAGGGGACTGGCATCCCTTTTAAAACGATAGTTTGGTTTGGCCCCTGCATTAATGAGCTTTTTAACGGTTTCCAAGTTTCCTATTGTAGCGGCCATCCCAAGGGGTGTCCTAGGTTGGATTTTTTCATCGTAAACGCAGTTGGGATTTGTGGTTTTCAGTAGGGTTTCCACCGCTTTTTCATCATTGGCCCTTACCGCCCCTAGCAAGGCTTCGCAATTTTGTGTCTTGGCAGCAGTAATCGTTGATACGAGTAGATAAATAAGTAATAAAGCAAGTTTTTTCATGACGTTCGTTTTTTATGAATTCTTTTGATACCCCAAAACTAAATGGCACACCAACACCAATTTTAAATTGTAGACCAATACCCTTTTGCTAGGGACGGAAAAGACGAAAACACGAGAATGAGTTTTCGTCAAATGGAAATCAAAGTTCATCGACCAATACCAAGGATTCGGCAATTAACTCGATTGTACAACCTTTTATGCGCTACTTTTAGCGTTTATGAAGGGAGTAAAGCCATTTTTGGATTCGGTACTTCGGAACAGGCTTGCCACACACCTTTTGTTCTGGATGGGCTTGGTTGGCATATTTGTTAGCCTGGCCAGTTTGAATTCTGGAACTATAAAGGCAAATGTCGCTAACTATCTCGCCCTTCTCCCGGTCCAAATTGGAGCGGCATATCTCTTGAACTACTATCAAATTCCGAAACAGCTTCTCAAAAAGAAATACCTCGATTTTTTTATTGGATTCCTATGCTCCATTTATGTTTTTACGGTCATAGGAAGACTCTCCATCATCTATATTGCTGAACCCTTTTTTAGGGAGGATTTCACACAAGAGTCCCTGAGGGAAATCCTATCCGATTCTGCCTATCTTTTTTCCGTCTATTTTCCTTCGGTTTACGTTTATGCACTTATTATGCTATTGATTAAGGCGTTCCAAAATAGGTTTAGGGAGAAACACAAAATTGAGGTATTACAGAAAGAAAAAGCATTTAATGAACTTCGGTTTTTAAAGGCCCAAATACAGCCCCATTTTTTGTTCAATACCTTGAACAATCTCTACGGGCTAACATTGGCCAAATCCGATTTAGCTCCCGAAGTTGTATTAAAACTCTCTGAAATCCTGGATTTTATACTGTATCAGAGTAATGAGCCAAGAATCGAAATAAAAAAGGAATTGGAACTACTTAATGCCTTTATTGAGCTAGAGTCGTTACGGCATGGCAAAAAACTAAATGTTACCTTTCATCATAAAATTGATGATGAAACCGTTACATTGGCACCGCTGCTCATTCTTCCCTTAGTGGAAAATGCTTTTAAACATGGGATAACGCCTACTACAAAAAAAGCGGAAATTGTGTTGGATTTAAAGGTGGATGGAGGGCACTTGCACTTTATCGCCAAAAACCCAAAAGGTTTTAAAAAATCACCAAAGTCGATACCATCCAGTAGCAGTGGGATTGGCATACGTAACCTTAAAAGGCAATTGGAATTGAACTATCCTAAAACACATGACCTCAGGGTTTTGGATAATGAAGAACATTTTGAAGTACAACTGGAATTGGATCTGGTATAATTATGAAGATTCGATGCATAATTATTGACGACGAACCCTTGGCCATACAGGTCCTCCAATCCCATCTTGGGCTACTTCCGGAAATTGAGGTCGTCGACACCCTTCAGGACCCCACCAAGGCTTTTGACATTTTAAACCAAAGTAAAATTGATCTGGTCTTTCTTGATATTGAAATGCCCCAATTATCAGGTTTGGAACTGATAAAGACCATTCCATCTTCAGTCAAAGTGATTTTTACTACAGCATTCAGGAACTACGCTTTGGAAAGTTATGATTTGGATGCGGCAGACTATCTTCTAAAACCCATTTCCTTTTCCCGTTTGTATAAGGCTATCAATAAATACAAAAGCCTTTCCAATCTTCCCATATCCAGTGAACATCCCGTTGTGAATACACCACAAAATAATCATCTTTATGTCAACGCAAACAAAAAATTCGTCAAAATCAACTTCGATGATATTGACTATGTGGAAAGTATGAAGGACTACGTCCGGATTTTCACCATGCAGGAAAACACCATTACAAAGGATACCATTGCCAATTTTGAAAAAAAGCTGCCCCCTACCTTTTTAAGGGTGCATCGTTCCTATATCGTGAACACGGCAAAGATTACGGCCTTTACCAAAATGGACGTAGAAATTGGTCAAATGGAAATTCCCATTGGGGCCAGTTATAAAGATTCGGTCATCGAATTCCTCAAAGGGAAGCAAAAAGAATAACGTTTAGTTCTCATTGAGAATGCTATTTACTAAATACTTAAACTGGAGCAATAGTTTTTCATAACCACCTACCACCACTTCTATATGGGTAAACCTGTTAAAACCCTTCAACTTTGAAGCAGTCATCTGATAATATTCTGCAATGGCATTCCCGAAAATCTTGAATTTAAGATTCAATGGTCCAATTCTTTTGGGTGTTTGGGTTCGTGGGGGAATAGTGTAAAACAATTGAATTATATCCTTTTTTCATTTGGAGGCATGATGTTTTCTGCCATAATATGTTCAAATTCAACGCCGAAGGCAAAGAACCCATTGGGTTTGATGACCGCACTTTTGAATATATGTCTTCGGCAGGATACCATCAATTGGTTGCTGTGCTACTACAGAATCGCCTAAGTTATCCAACGGTGGTATTTCTGGATAAGGACATGAAAATGTTGTCACGGGTACCTGGTTACCAAAAGGTGAAACCTTTTATGCAAATTGCCCGTTATTTTGGTGATAATGTGTACAAGGAGCAAGATTGGAAAAGCTATGCCGGAGTCGGCAAATAATCTTAATTAGCGCAACATTATCCGAAAGATCATCCAGATTGGAACAATATCTATTGATTGCCTTCACCTACAACAATTACTCTTAAAATATAGTAGCTGATTCTAATGATACGAAAAAGCCAATTTATACAGCTAGAAGCTGCAATTACCATCAACTATGTCTTGTAATGTTGGTCCTACAACAGGAAAATTACTCCGGGAAGTGAAACTCCCTGTAAATCCATTTAAAAAAACCGGTTGTAGTGCACAAAAATCAGACAGCATTCTATTGAACTCCATATAAATATCACCTCCTATTTGCATAGAACTATTAATCCCTTCAAGTGTTTCAAGTGAACCATTGCCTTCAATTCGTAAATCCATTCCAATTTCAGTGACATTCATGAAGGCGTTTAAATTTGTCATTTTCTCAACATCATCAATAGTTAGACTTCCTCCTATAGTCTTTAAGGCCATAAATCCACTTAAATCTTGTAAATTACCTCCTCCACTTATTCTAAGCCCCTCCCCTACCATTTCTAGTTTTTCAAAACCAAGAACACTTTCCAATACTTCATGTTGGGATATACTTAGATTTGAATTGATTTGAAGTAGAGAATTAAATCCATTTATTGACACTATATTATCATTTTGTCTTATTGATATACTGCCAACAGAAGTCAATTTATTAAATTCTATGGACAACAAATTTTCATTTACGGAAATATCTAGGCGGTCTCCAACGGTTTCAAGATTATCAAAACCATTTAGATTAGATAGTTTGGTGGTACTGATTTGCAAAAAACCACCAATATCTTTAAGGTTCGCTAGGGCATCTATATTTTCTAGGCTTCTATTATTTTGGATTCTAAAATAATCACCTATGCGTTCCATGTTTTGCAGGCCATCCAGACTTACCAAGTTCTGATTTCCAAACAATTGAAAATAACCATTCAATTCTTTGATATTTCTAAAACCCGAAAGGGATTCCAGACTAAAATTACCTATTACCAATATATTGTCAGCAATTATGACTAAGCTTTCTAAATCGTCAGTGGTCTCAAGTGCATCATTGCCGTTTAATGTTAATGAACCAACCTCTTGGATGTTTTCAAGCCCCTCCAAGGTCAACAGGTTTTCACAACCAATGCCTAGTTGATTACCTATTTTTTGTAAACTTGATAGTGGTCCCAAGTCCACAACGGAGTCACCAATAATTATTAAGGAACCCGTAATAATTTCATAATTCTCATTTCCAAAATCGTTTACCTCAGATTGAGATTGCAATACCAGGTCTCCTTCAAAAACCTTTGGACCAATACTTGACGTGGTGAAATTGAATTCATTCCCATACATCACCCCCAAACTATTCTCAGCGTAAGCCCTCACAAAATATTCGGTATTGGGCTCGAGCTCTGTTATATTGCTTTCATATTCCCCCAGACCACTTCCATCAACTGTTGCATTGTCATCTACAGTTGGATTGGCCGAAAGGGACCATACTACCCCTCTTGCCGTAATTTCGTCCCCTCCATCATCTGTTATCTCACCGCCACTTTTGGCCGAATTTGGCGTGATTTCGGAGACTTGTATGGTGCTTATTGAAGGTAAACCCGCATTCGTGCTAAACGTCTTTTCCTCACCATATGAAGTACCAGCGCTATTTATGGCGAAGGCCCTAACAAAATATTCCGTATTTCCGTTTAGGTTATCAAGGTTAGCGGTGAAACTATCCGTATTCGTTGATACGGTCACCTTGTTATCGGAAGTTGTAGGATTTCCCGAACTATTGTAGACCACTCCCCTTTCCGTGATTTGACCGCCGCCATCATCAATAATACTTAAAGCAACATTGGCAGAATTTTGGGTTATAGCACTTATGTCTCCTGTTGTAACCGTGGGTAAAACCACAGGAGTTTCCTGTTCTCCTGGATCAGAATCACTACTGCAAGCAAAACAGGATAGGACAAGAATAAGCAGGGGAATAGATTTTCTCACGGGTTAAAAATTAGGGTTTCAATAAATATAAATAGATTAATTGAAACTTTTCCTCCAGGAAAAGAGGAAACTACCTACTATAATTGGGACTTTCCTTGGTAATCATCACATCATGGGGGTGACTTTCATTGATGCCACTGGCCGTGATTTTTACAAACCTGCCCGTTTCCTGAAGCGTGGCAATATCCTTGGCCCCGCAGTAGCCCATTCCTGCGCGAAGGCCTCCAATAAATTGATGCATACTTTCATAAAGATCCCCTTTATAAGGTACACGGCCCACAATACCTTCGGGCACCAACTTTTTAATGTCGTCTTCCACATCCTGAAAGTAGCGATCTTTACTCCCTTCTTTCATGGCCTCCACAGAGCCCATACCACGGTAGCTTTTGAATTTTCTACCTTCATAAATGATAGTTTCCCCAGGGGATTCAGCCGTTCCGGCCAACAAGGAACCCAACATCACCGTGTCTGCGCCAGCGGCAATGGCCTTGGGAATATCTCCCGTGTATCGAATACCACCATCAGCAATGACGGGGATGCCCGTTCCCTTTAAGGCCGATGCTACTTCCAATACGGCCGAAAACTGTGGGAATCCAACTCCGGCCACCACACGGGTGGTACATATAGATCCCGGACCAATACCCACTTTAACGGCATCTGCACCGGCATCCGCCAAATAGCGGGCCGCTTCAGCTGTTGCAATATTTCCGACAATAACATCCAGCTCGGGGTAATTCGATTTCACGTCCTTAAGGGTATTGACCACCCCTTTGGTATGCCCATGGGCGGTATCGATGACAATAGCATCGACCCCCGCTTTTACCAATGCCCCGGCCCGATCCACTGCATCTGGAGTAACACCAATGGCCGCTGCCACCCGAAGTCGTCCATACCTGTCTTTGTTGGCGATGGGTTTTTGTGTGAGTTTGGTGATATCACGGAAGGTAATGAGGCCCACTAATTTGTTGGCCTCATTGACCACCGGTAACTTTTCGATCTTATTCGCCTGAAGGATGTCCTCAGCTTCTTCCAATGTAGTTCCCTCACCTGCCGTGACCAGATTATCTTTGGTCATGACCTCGGTTATGGGCCGTTCGTTATTTCGTTCAAACCGAAGGTCACGATTGGTCACAATTCCAATGAGCTTACTGTCATCATCCACAATGGGAATTCCTCCAATACTGTGTTCCTTCATGCTGGCCTTGGCATCCTGAACTATGGAATCCAAGGGCAAAGTAACCGGGTCCATGATCATTCCACTTTCGGCCCGTTTCACTTTTCTGACCTTGGCGGCTTGTTGCTCAATGGTCATATTCTTATGGAGCACCCCGATACCCCCTTCCCTGGCCATGGCAATGGCCATCCGCGACTCAGTGACCGTGTCCATAGCGGCCGAAACCACGGGTACATTTATGGATATGTTCTTGGTAAATCTTGAAGTGATACTCACTTCCCTGGGCAGTACTTGCGAAAAGGCGGGAACTAAAAGGACGTCATCGTAGGTTAGCCCCTCACCTACTATCTTACTTTGGTGGAATTCCATTGCAATTACGGATTAATTGCGTGCAAATATACCACAAATTGATGGCACCCCCGTGGCGACCCTAAATCTAAAATTTTTACGGAACTACAATGAATTGTAAGGTCAAGGATAACAGGTCAAAAACTTAGAATGGGACGGGAGCAAGGGCTCCCTTTTTTCATTGATCGGTGTCTATCAAAACTGTTTGAGAAACGTAATCTTGCCGATAAGTTCTCTTTGAAAAAAAGGTTGGTTTTGTCCCGGGAGACCTTCAGTTTCATTGTTATTGAAGACTAGAAATATAAAAGACAATGGTCGGTATTCCCAAGCGAGACGCACATTCCAAATATTGGCGTCGTTGGCACTGTTCCATTGGTAAGAGCCATCAAGCCGCACCCTTGGGTTCAATGCCAATCTGGCCCTAGTAAATAAGAGATTGGCCGTAACATCGCTTTCAGCAACACCTAAATTTGAAAATTGATTGATGGTATAGGACCCGATAAGCTCTATATAGGGCGAAGGGGATACCCTTACATCAAAATCCCAACTCTCAAAATCCCCATTATAGAAAGTGCCATTGGCATAGGTAACGGCCCCTGCCAGTTTTCTTGAAAAATCCGAATCAAAGCTTATTTCATATTGGCCAAACTGGTAATATCCAGGACCGATATTGATCCCCAATGGACTAAAGGTAGCATCGATTTGTTGCCATTCTTGTCGAAACCGGACTTCAAACTGTCCTCCGGTCTGCCACTCCAGATCGAATGGGGAAAAATTAAGTATCCCCTGCTGAAAGGCCCCATCTGATGCCCTCCAGAAAAAGTCGGCAAAACCATCGGGGCCATAACTGCGAACAAATTTGGGCAACCACTGGGGCCTAATGTCCAAATCGATGGCTGGAGAAGCCAAGATGTAATCGTTAAAACGCAAAAAGCCCATTCCAGGCAGATAGTTTTCCGAAACAAACTGACCTATCAATCCCAAATACCCCCAGTTTTTCTGTTGATAGATCCAGGCGCTTGCCCCAAGACCATTACCTTGGTCGGAATCCGTGCTATACGAGACCATGGCATCCAACGTCAAAGATTGTTTCGGCCTAAAAAATGCATTCGCCGTTGCCGTGGTATTCTGTTTGGAGCCAATCTCTTGACCCTCTTCATTGGTAAAGGCATTTTCACTTCTATGGGTAATCAAACCTCCAATCCTATTTTGGCCCGAAAGATTTTGGGCATACCGCCCAACCCCAAAATAGGTTGCCGGACTGCCAGCAGTTGCCCGTTGGCGCATAGCCAGTACTCCTGAGGTTTGTTTGCTCGTTCGACTTGTAAAACGAAGTCCTCCATCAAGGGGAATGGGTTGACCATTAGGGTCCAAACCTATCTGACGACTAAAGAAGGGTTGGATGTTGCTAATATCGCTCACACTAAAAATGTCGGCGTTTTCCAAAAAGAACTGTCGTCGTTCCGGGAACAGGACGGAGAATCGGGTAAGGTTTTGTACTTGTTGATCCACATCTGCCTGGGCAAAATCGGTATTTACGGTCACATCCAAAACTGAATTGGGAGTAACGGCCCACTTAAACTCACCCCCAGCCTCAAAGTTGGTCTTATTTTCCTCGGGGGTATCACCTTCTTCAGTTCTTCCCGTATCGCCCAATAGATAGGGATTAATCTGAATGTTGGCCGATGGTGGTGGGGGTTCCAAACCTGTCAAAACAGCAGCATAGGCCATTCGAAAATGAGAGAATGCCCTGGGAAATGAGGGCCAGGTGGTTATTTCATTGAACCGCCTTATGTTTCGGTTGAATGAAATATACATTCTGTCCGTACCTGCCTTATAACGCAAGGTTTTCCATGGAATGGCCATTTCAACGGTCCAAGCGGTATCAGTAACCTTGGTGCGGACATACCACAACGCATCCCAGTCTACATTCCCATCTCCTTCGTTTCCATCAATAACCTGGGTTTCGCGTTGGGAACCATATGGGGTTACTTCAAAACCTACAGCATTGCGTTTATCCAAAAGGCCATCCAAGGCAACTCCGAACCGGTCATTTCCAAACCTATTAAAATCCCTTTGTAGGTTACGAACCCGAAGTTTTTTACGGTCTGCTATGCTATCCAAACATATAGCACCGATATATAGAAATTTAGAGTCGTAAAGTATGCGCACTTGGGTATCAAAACTCGCAGGATTGCTTTGAACGGGTTCACGTTGGGTAAACCCGGATACCATTTCAGCCTGGTTCCAGATGACTTCATTCAAAAAACCATCGAGTTCCACGCTACCATCCTCTACCTTAAGCGACTTAATCTCAAGAGGAACTTCAGGAGGAGGAAAGGTTTCTTGTGCCATTAAACCCTTAATGCCACATAGAAAAGGTAAAATCAAAGAAATAATGGCAATGTGAATCCCCTTTTCCCATACAATGGCTTTTCCATTCTTGGTACTTGAATTCCTTATGAAGAATTTTGTCATTTAGAACCTTCTTTGCGCCTTTAATTTAAAATCATTCTAAATAATTGTGAATATAACCAACAGTTTATACACGAACAATCTTATTTCTTTTTTAACTTTTTTTTAAAAAAAATCAGATGGCCAGTACTTTCTTTGATTTTTGAATTTTCCCCGGAAGTATCAACGAACATCCTTGTTGGGAAAAAAGTTAGCTTTTCAGGTAAAACATTTCTAGGCGACAGAAGTAAAGTTGCCCCCTAGCCCGATTGCAAAAAGCATCCCAAGCTATTGGAGCTTCCTTATCCTCAAATCGCACATCCAAATTGAACGGCCGGTCTAGCTTATTTAAGGAAGCCAAAGGTCCCTAAGAAACAAATCACTGAAATAGGAGGCCTAGATGAGCTACCATTGCCCATGAATTTCAACAGCATCCTTTTTTGAAAATAGTTTCATGGTCTGGAATTGATACTAGTACACTAATGAAATAGCGCCGATGTTACGCCTACGGGATCATCCAATGATGGCTAAGGGCCCAGATTTTGTTATTCCTGACGTACTTGGTAAACTAGCAGGGGCTAAAAAACAAAGATCGTATGGAGGAGGTATTCAAACAAAACCAGATTATGGTTAATTTTCTGTATTAATCGGTTTTAGCTTGATTTCTTACGCCGTAAAAATATAGGGTATGGTCATCAATATTGATATCAAAGACTTCCTCGATGGTCGCTTTAATGGTTTCAATTCTCTCATCCGTAAATTCCAGTACCTCTCCCGTATCCGTGAGAATAACATGGTCATGCTTTTTATTTAAAAACGACTTTTCGTATTTGGCCACCCCATCTCCAAACTGATGCTTTCGCACCAGGTGGGACTCCTTTAAAAGTTCCATGGTATTATACAATGTAGCCCTACTGACCCTGTAGTTCTTTTGCTTCATCTGAACGTAGAGCGTATCAATGTCCAAATGCCCATCCGTATGATAAATCTCTTCCAAAATTGCATAGCGTTCCGGAGTTTTTCGATGTCCTTTCTTTTCCAAAAATTCGGTAAATACCCCTTTAATAATTTTATAACTGCTTACACATGCCATACACGTCTTTTTTTAATACGTCCTTATCAACTAACGGAAATTTTAGTTTTCAGATGGTAAAATTACTTCTTTTTCATGAAGTTATCGTACTTGTCAACTTCTTGGACTTTCGTTTAAAAGGGGTTGTGGAAGACGACCAAACCACCATAGGATAGGTCAAAAGAAAAAAGGGTAAAACCCAACATAAGTCAGGTTCTGCCCTTCTTTATTTCCTTACCTTTAGGACGTATACTTAACATCCTCGTGTCATGGCCAACGGAAAAAAAGAATACTTATCACCCTTGCAAAGTTTGGATTTTTACTTGACAAAGTACCATGCCCTGTGCAAAAAGCTGAAATTGGAAAATGACGTGGCTCAGTTACAGAAACTGCTACATCGGGAATTGGAACCCTCCGTTGTCGATATTTTGCAGATTTCAAATTATGACGCCCTAGTGGTCACGGATAGCCAAAAGAACATTGTTTGGGCCAATAATGGTTTTAATGAAATGACGGGATACTCCAGGGGGTTTGCCAAAGGAAAAAATCCTTCCTTTTTACAAGGTGAAAACACTTCTGAGGAGACCAAAATGGAAATTAGGGCACTATTAAAAAAACAGGAGCGCTTTTCACGTGCACTAATCAACTACCGGAAAAATGGCGAGGAATACCTTTGTCATATTGAGGTCATCCCATTATTTGATGATAAGCGGGTGGTCACCCATTTTCTAGCTATGGAGCGGGAACAAATTGCAGCATAGTCCTTATAATCAAGGTTGCCATCTTTCAAAAAGGTCCTTTTCGAGTTATTGGCATGATAAAACCCTTCAAAGATGGAAAGCAATTAATTGATGGCTTTAACCACAGCCTTTTTTGCCTCTTTGGAAGACCCATCAAAACCTTGTACGCCACCCACCGTAGTATACTTTAATATAAACTTCTTGTCGGGATGTATCAAGTTATAGGCATATTGGCACATCACGGCAGCTTCGTGGAAACCTGAAAGGATCAATTTCAATTTTCCTTCGTACGTATTTACGTCGCCAATGGCAAAAACACCTGGGATATTGGTTTGATAATCCTTGGCATTGTTAACTTTAATGGCATTCTTCTCGATTTCCAAGCCCCAATCCGCCAAAGGCCCCAGTTTTGGAGAAAGGCCAAATAGCGGAATAAAATAGTCCGTTTTTACCTCAATCGATTGACCCTCGGCCCCATTTTGTTTTATGATAACGGTATCCAGTCGTCCATTACCACTAATGGAAACCACTTCGCACGGGGTATGAAGTTTGATTTTACCCGCTTTCGCAAGTTCCCCAGCTTTTTCCACAGAATCCAAAGCACCCCGAAATTCGTTCCTCCGATGCACCAAATACACCTCTTCGGCAACGTCGGATAAAAAGATGGACCAATCCAAAGCGGAATCCCCGCCACCGGCAATCACCACTTTTTTATTCCGAAAAACCTCTGGGTCTTTAATCATATAGGAAACCCCCTTGTCCTCAAAATCGGCGAGATTGTCAAGTTGTGGTTTTCTAGGTTCAAAGCAACCCAAACCTCCAGCAATGACAACCACTGGGGCATTGTGTTGGGTCCCCTTATCCGTAGTGACCACAAAGGAACCATCCTCTAACTTCTCAAGGGTTTCGGCCCGCTCACCCAAGGTAAAACCAGGCTCAAAGGGCTTTATCTGTTCTAACAGCTTATCGACTAACTCCCCAGCCAATATCTCCGGATAGGCAGGAATGTCATAAATAGGTTTTTTGGGATAAATTTCAGCGCACTGCCCCCCAGGCATAGGGAGGGAGTCAATTAAATGGCATCTCAACTTTAACAACCCAGCTTCAAAAACGGTGAAAAGCCCAGTAGGCCCTGCACCAATAATCAACATATCCGTTTTGATCATAGTCTTCAATTCTACTAGGTGCTATTCATACAATAGAATACCACCAACAATCCTTTGTTTATACGCACCACAAAAATAGTGCGAATTCTTTGGAATAATTGTACCCAATCACGCGCAGAATCGGTATAAAGGGTCATTAAATCAATTCCTTTATCAATAGCAATCCATTTTCAATTGCTCCTGATGTTCAAACGTACTAAGGGGTTGGTTCAATAAGCTTTTTGAAAGTTCTTCCAATACCTCCAACACGGCACTTTGCATGGTTATGGACCCGCAAATCATAAAGACGGCGCCCATCCCTAATTTTTTGGCAAGTTTTTCCCTGTCCCTTTCCAACAACTGTTGTACATAAACCTTGGTGCCATTTTTCTGGGACAAGGCCAAATGAAACTGGGTCAACTGTTTCCTTTCCAAAGCCTTGTCCAAATACTCCTTATAAAGGGTTACTGAATTTTGGGTACGGCCACCCCAATAGAGGTCGATGGGAACTGCCGCTCTATTTTCATCCAAAATCCCTAAAAATGGGGCAATACCGGTACCATTTGCAATACAAACCAAGGCTGGTGCACCTTTTGGAAAATGGAAATCAACATTTCGTTTGATGCCCCCTTTAAGGGTCTCATTAGGATTTACTGCACTTAAAAAAGTGGAACAAATCCCAAATTCGTGCTTTTTTATGCTCAACAGGAGTTCTCCATTGTACTTTGCTATGGAATAGGATCTTGGAATGCCATCTTCCTCTGGGATATATTCCCATAAGTCCCCTGACTGAAATTTAAGGTGCCGTTTTGGCTTCAGATGCAGCACGTAGGTGTTATCAGCATTCAATTCCGTTTTCTTCACCACTTCAAAAGCATGGGACTTCGTCTTTCTTTTTTTCCTTTTTGGAGGTGCTACCTGAAGTTGCACTCCTGTGGCCGAACCCCATTGATTAGCCCAGTCTTTAAAGGCTTCAAAAGATTGATTGTTGATTTTATACAATGGTACCGCTGGGATGAAATTTGCCTTCGACCTTAGTAGTCCATTCAGTTCAATAGCGAATTGACAATAGTTGGGATAGGTTAATGAACCAAAGCCCACTACACTAAATTGAGCTGGATTAGGTTGTTGCACCTCCTGCAGCAAACCTTGAATATTTCTGGCATTGGTAGGTGCCTCCCCCTCACCGTAGGTAGCTGACAAAAAAATAAGCTGTTCTGCTTTTGCATAGGTCGTGTACTCGTTTATCTGGGAAACCAAAACGGTTTTTCCCGCTTTGGTCAGGCCTTTTTCCAGGGCTTCAGCGAACGTATAGGTCGTTCCCGTTTCAGAACCCACCAGAACAATATGACTGCATTCATCCTTGTTCGTTTTAGCCTTGACCGCTTTGGAATTTCTTACCCGCCTGCACCACATGACAAAACCTGAATAGATAAAAAATAGGATGGACATACTGGCCAATAGCAGGACCAAGGACCATAAAACAGATCCTTGTCCCGTATGCAATAGTAAGCTCCATCTACTTAAAACAAAAGCGAAAGGGTAGGGTTGTTCACTTAAAATGGCACCCGTATATTGGTGCACATAAAGCTCCCGATCCTTAAGCGCCAGTTCAAAGTAGTCCTCTGGAAAGTCTGAAAAAGGAAAGGTGACCAATCGCACTTCATCCAAAGAAATCTCCTGGAAGAGGTCCAATTCCTTTGGAGTCACTGACATATCGACCTCCACATCAGGTTCCAAGGTAGCATGGATCACTTTTGTGGAAGGGAGGAGGTTAAATTTTTCAGCGGAAAGATAGACACCAGTTGCCGCTACAATGATGATGGGAACTAAAAACCAACGTCCCAGAATTACGTGATACCGCAACTCAAAATAATCCTTTTGGATTTTTGAAAACAATTTCCCCAAGCCTCCTTGACGCTTAATGATAAGCAACAAACCCGTGATGGCAATGAGACATAATAAAAAGGAAACCAACCCCACAAAAAAACGCCCTATACCCTTGAGGAAAAGGGAACGGTGCAAATTGGTGGTAAACTGAAAAATAGGATGTTGGGGTTGCGGCTCACCTAAAATGGCACCCGTCCTTGGATGGACATACAGCGATTTACTATCCCCTGTCAGAGTAATGACATCGGCCACCAAAAAGTCATTGGCATCTACCTTCAAGGTGAGCACCTCATCGTACTCTTGTTGTAAAACCTCAATAGTCTCCGCCAACGAAATTTTGGATAACTGCTCCTGCTGGTACGGTTTTACGGCACTCTGCATAGGCTCAAAGGCCAAGATGATCCCGGTAATCGCGGCCAAAACCAAAAAAAGCCCTGAAACCAGGGCCAATGTCAAATGACTATATCGCCAAATTGATATGGTCATACGTTATGGGTTACTGCGGAATCATTCGCACATAGCGAATGAACCCTTTGCCTTCTTTTTTGGTGGTTAAATTCTCAGCACTCAAATCGAACTCTACATCGTCTGCATAATACTCTTGGTCCTCCACGGCCGACTCAAATCGGATTTTGTATCCGGAGTCAATTTTATCCGTTGGAATTTGTAGTACCGTCATTTTGCGCTGACCTCCCGTCACGGTCTCACCCACAATGGCATCAATATTAGGTCTTCGAATCCCGTAAAGATTCTTCCACCATTCTGTAATATCCCGATACCATTCATCATCCTCTCCTTGTACATAAAGGGTTTCAACATATTTTCCTTCACCATCCAAAATGGACACGACCACATAGGCGCCTTCCCCTTCATAGTTGGTCAATTGAATCAAGCATTTGTAATTTGTAGTATTGGAAGGTGCTTGCGCAAAAGCGACCAAGGCAAAAAAGCATATGCCAAGTGCTCCTTTAAAAAACGTCCTCATTTCCCTTGTTCTTTATTCCCTGTTTTTAAAAACTCCAGCTGATCGTCTACATCTTGGAGCAACTCATTTTCTTTGGCCAAATCATAGGCAGTTTCCTCAAAATCGGTTTTTAAGGTGATATCCGCTCCCTGCGAAATCAAATATTTCAAGATTTCCGTATTTTCTGTTGACATCGCCGCTAAATGCAAAGCCGTATTGCCTTCCCCATTTTTCTTATTGATATCGATACCAAACGCTTTTAATCGTTTCAATAGGGCAATATTGTTATTCTTTGCAGCCAAATGCAATAACGAATTCCCATTGTGCTGGGTATCGGTCATGGATACACCTGCTTTGTTCAATAACCTCCATTTGGACTCAAAAGCTTCAGGGCTTTTGGCATTGTAAGTGCCCATTAAATAATAAGCAAGGGTATTCCCACTTTTGTCCATTGCAGATGCATCCCCACCTTGATCCAAAAGGAGTTGAACCACTTCCGGTTGATTTCTGGAAACCGCCATGGCCAAGGCGGAACGTCCTTTTTCATCTTGTACATTGATATCCTCCACACCCTCCAAAAGCAAGGTAACCACTTCTATGGAATTGCCGCGGGCCGCAGCCATCAATGGCGTGGTTCCCTCGGCGTCCTGGATATTGGCATCCAAGCCCTTATCCAAATAATGCTGAAAGACCTCTACATTAGTATTGCGATAGGCCAAGACATGCAAAAGGTGCTGCCCGTCCACATTGGTGCCATTGGCATCCAATCCCAGACCTTCCAAATAGGCAAATACCGCTTTTCCATGTTGTTTTCCCCGTGTTCCTTGTGCGGCCATAAAAAGGGCGTTCTCCCCTTTTGTATTCGTTAGTTTCACATCTGCGCCTTTGGCTTTCAAGGTTTTGAGCAATGCTAGGTTTCCTCCTTTGGCAGCATATTGAAAAATGCCGTTTTCATGGTCATCCAGACTATCAAACGAAAGGCCTTTGTCCATAAAGTACTGGAGAATGTTCCCATCCTTGGCCCCGGAAGCCACTAACAACAGCGCATTGGCCCCACTACGGGTGGTGGCATTAATGTCTGCTTGGTGCTCCAAAAGAAAATCATAGAGTGCGATATTGGACTGCCCTGCATTGGCGGCAAAATTCAAGACCGAATACCCGTGGGCATCTTCTATATTGGCCTTTGCGCCACGATCGACCAACCATTGCATCATTTCAAGATTACCTTTGTACGCCGCCCAAAAAATATAAGTACGCCCATCATGGGTGATTTTATCCACTTCGTTGCCCTTTTTGCCTAAAAGGTGCTTTATTGTGGTATTGTCCACTTGCTCCAAAAAGGCATAACACACCCCATCAAACATATTTCGGTTGAGTTCAGTGGCGTCATTCCCTGCTGTGATTGCCTTTTCTACCGCTTCAATGGAGGGGTTCCCCTTCCAATAGTCCCGCTGTAGAAAAATGTTTTCTTGGGAAAAACCAGCGGCTGTCGTAAGAAGTACAGCCCATACAAGCGTCCTGGCTTTCATAATTTATTTGGTTTTGGTGGCCTCCTCCAGGTTTTCTTTTACCACAAAAGACTCGATAACCTTATCAATATCTTCTTTGGCGGTCATTTCCTCATCGAACAAATGTTTGAACAATACTTTATTGTTCACTTTTTCCTTAAGTGTTAGATTGGTGTTGCGTCCATATACTTCATCCCATTTGGTCCTCACGGTTGCCCATTTGTCATAGTTTTTGACCCACCAATCGGCCGCCGCCTTGCATCTTTCATCGGCCACTTTTACATAAGTATTATATCCCTTTTCCTTGGCTAATACAAAATCCTCTTCCCCAGCCTTGCGCATCACTTTGGCATTGTCTTGATCGTGCACCCAACCTTCTGGAGTGATTTCATGGCGGTTACCCCGCATGGTGATATTATAATCGGCTCGTTTGGTGTATTCCCGTCGTGGTAGCGGCGCAGGGGTAGTGTTTTCCCAATAACTCTTCCCATCCACATGCACCCATGTGGCGGTCCCTTCATAGCGTGGGCTGTCATCCACTTGAAATACTTTTTGGGTCCATTGCCCGGCCACGGCATCAGCATCTTGTGTTTCAAACGTCCATTGGTTATCACCATTATAAAGATAGAGGTCAGTATTCTGATATAACCAATCCTGTCTCCAGTGCTTTACAATGTAGGGTTGATCGGGTGGCCCCACTTGCAGAAGATGTTGAATGACCACTTTATCATCTTTATCGGTCACCAATTGTGCCCATTCCAATCCTTTGTCCACTTTGGTTGCTGAAGGTTGGTACAAGGAATCCTGACTGTAATTAAAGGTTTCGGCAAAGTTGAAGGTGACCTCAAAGCACCCGCACATTTCTTTGATGGCATTTTTGTCCTGTTCCTTCTTTGTTTGTGCGTTTGTTATGGCAACAAACAGAATTAAGCTTGTAAATACAGTAAGTTGTCTCATGATGGTTTTGTTTCTCTTAGTTAAAATGAAAAAAAAAAATTAATCACTATTTAGATTAAGTCTAAATAAATATATATTTGCCAAACAAATCTATAGAGAATGAGTCTAAATAAAAACTATTTCTTGTTATTTTTTCTTTGTTTTTTCGTTGCGAAGATCAGCGGGCAGGAAATACGACAAGAAGTACAAGATTCCATTCTGACCGAAGATCTTGAGGAAGTGGTAGTTACCGCTACTCGAACCATACGTCAGCTTTCCTCACTGCCCCTACCCGTAACATTGATTCCCCAAAAACAAATCGCTAGGACCGGAGTCACGCGCTTGGATGAAATATTGAATGAACAGACAGGCATCGTCATGACTCCTGACATTACTGTTGGTGGGGAAGGCGTTCAAATACAGGGTATTAATGCCGATTATATTATGGTACTTATAGATGGGGTACCAGTAGTGGGCAGAAGTTCGGGAAATCTGGACTTAAGTCGTCTTGCTGTTGGAAATATAAAACAGATTGAAGTAGTCAAAGGGCCTTCTTCGGCCTTATTCGGGTCGGAGGCTTTGGGTGGGGTTATTAATATCATCACTGAAAAGCCCAAAACGGAAAAAATAAGTGGACAGATATCGCACCGCACCGCCACCTTCAACAATCAAAACACTGCTATTACACTAAACCAACGTAAAGGGGATTTAGGTTATTCCCTTTTTGTAGACCGTTTGAGTACGGATGGTTTTGATTTAGCTCCAGACACTGAGGCACAGACCGTAAATCCTTTCTTCAACTACACTTTTAATGGGCGGGTCTTTTACGAGGCCTCGGATAAACTACGCTTTTTCGCTTCTGGGCGTTATTTTTTCCAAGATTTTGATGACCCTGATGGAACCAGTGAAGAACGTGACGGCAATGCCCAGTTACGTATCGACCATAAACTTTCGGATAAATCCCATTTTGAATACGAATTCTATTATACCAACTATGTAACCAATGTCGAAGAGGTAGACCCGGTGAACAATGAGGTCCTTTTTGAAAATGATTTCGACCAAAAATTGTTTCGTCCCGAGTTGCGATTTAACCACTCCTTTAGTGAAACCAACACCTTAACCATGGGGGGCGGTTATAATTTTGAAACCTTGGACCGCTCCCTATTCGCGGAGCAGGTCTCCTTTGATTCCCAATATGTATTCGCCCAGTATGATTTTAAGCCGTGGGACAACCTGAACATCATTGCTGGGGCGCGCTTTGATAACCACAGCGAATACAATTCGCAATTCAGTCCAAAACTCTCCCTCCGTTACCAAATAAATCCTGAGCTCGCCGTTAAGGGTTCTGTGGGCAGTGGATTTAAAGCGCCCGATTTTAGGCAGTTGTTCCTTGACTTTACCAACTCTGCAGGAGGATATTTTGTATTTGGCAAAAATGTGGAAGAGGAAGCCTTGCAACGTTTGCGGGACAGCGGTGAAGAAGTAACCCTTCAGAACACCGGCCAATCTCAATTGGGTGGTACTTTGAATGCAGAGAGTTCAGTTGGGTATAATCTTGGACTATCCTATCGAAAAGGAAAAATCTCTTCTGAAGTCAATTTCTTTAGAAATGATTTCAAAGATCTTATCGACACCTACCTTCTTGCTACAACAGGCAACAATAACATATTTGGTTATTTAAATAGACAAAGTGTGTATACCCAGGGTATGGAGGTGGACCTACAATACAAAGTATTGGAAAACCTCAACCTTTCAGCCGGCTATCAACTGTTATACGCTTTTGATAAGGATAAGGAGGATGCCATTGAAAACGGGGAAGTCTTCGTTCGTGATCCAGAATCCTTGGAAACTGTTCGACTGGAACGCGATGATTATTTTGGACTGGAAAACCGCTCTAGGCATACCCTAAACTTCAAGGTATTTTATGAGATTCCCAAATGGGACGCCAATGCGAACCTACGAGTCGTCTACCGCAGTCGCTTTGGATTAACCGATATCAATGGAAACGATCTACTGGATGAATTTGATGATTCCTTTGTGGAGGGCTATGCGTTGGTCAACCTCTCTTTCGGAAAAACCTTTTATAAAAACTATCAATTGCAGGTGGGCGCAAATAACCTTTTGGATTTTAAGGGAACCAATCCCATAGCTGCACAAAATATTAACCCAGGAATACAATTATTCGGACGATTAAATATTCAATTTTAAATTTTAGGATTACTATGAAAACTACCTTTAAATTATTTGGTTTAATTTTTATGCTATTTGCCTTTGTGGCGTGTAGCGATGACGATGATGCAGACCCGACACCGGTGGAGTTTACGGTCACAGCCATCAGCCCAGAATCGGGTCCCGTGGGTACGGAGATTACCATTACGGGAACCAATTTCCCTACCGATGCTTCTGAAATCAATTTGACCTTTGGCGGCGTCACGGCAACCATTACTTCGGTCAGCACCACGCAGATCGTCACTGCGGTCCCAGCAGGAGCTGCTTCCGGGGAAGTGAGCATTGCCGCCAATGGAGTTTCCAAAACAACTCCTGTATCCTTTACGGTATTGGCGGAATTGGTATCCGGTACCATGGAGAATTTGGAAGCACCACAGACCGGTGGTCAGGGACAGCCCGTTGGTGGCCCATTCACCAAATTCAGCTTTGCCACCGGTACCGTAACTGATAGTGAAACCGATTGGGACATCGCTTTTAGGGGAACTTCCATAGCGGTCAATGGTGGAGCGGTTACAGGTGCAGCGGAAGAACCTGCTAGAAATGGAAATGGAGGAGCGTCTATTGAAACCGGCACATTTGCCGAAATCACCTCAGCAGCTGGCCTTAACTATGCCGTAGATGCTGATGGCGCTTTTGCAATACCCGGTGGAAGCGACAACGGATGGTACAACTACAACCCTGCGACGTTTATCGTAACGCCAATTCCAGGAAGAGTATTGGTCTTTAGAACCCATGATGGGAAATATGCCAAAATTGAAATTTTGAGTTATTATAGGGACGCCCCAGCACAACCTGATCCATTTATGGATGAGTCAAGGGTATTTACCTTCAATTACGTATACAACCCCAACGAAGGGGAAACTTCTTTGGCCAACTAAGAGCCTTTGGGTCGAAGCCAAAGAATGGAGATAGCAAATGGCCGTATGGGTGAATGCTTACGGTTGTTTTTTTCCAATTTTAAGTTTGAGTTAGTTTAGTTGGGCCGAAGGTTCTTGGTTTTGCCTTCGGCCTTTTTTAAAAAATAATCCATGGAGTTAGTCTATCAAAACGATTACGGGGCCACCTTTAGAGTGAAGAATGTGCCCAACCCGTCCTGCAAACTGCAGTTGGTGGTCGATTCCATTGGGCTCTTTATGACGGAAGATGATTTGGGGAACCTTTTGCAAATGGTCCAGCAATCCGGACAACCCTGTTACTGCCCAAAATGCAAAGGGGAACAATGCAAGCGCCTTTGGTGCACTAGTAAGTATTATGAGTTTGGACTCACCCTAAATGAAGAAAACAAAAAGGAATTGGTCGATCTCATCAAAGGCACCCAGTTCTTATTGAACATGGATGAAACCCTAAAACAATACCGCCTAAAACCCAATCAGGACGAATAGAGTCTTACAAGGTGAAAGGCTAATTAAACTATAAAGCTTTCAATTAGGTTTTCGTTAGATTGTTTGCAATTGGTTTAGTTACTTAACCCCTCAGTTGAGGGGTTTTGTTTTTTGTGAATCATAGCATTTCTCCCCTAGCTGGATAGTTGGATTGCACAATGTAATCCACTGCCTTTACAAAAGAAGGCAGATAGGGTCGTCCCCAAGGATTACTGGTCATGGAGGCATAATACACATCGTTGTTGTTGGCCACCAAGAACAGTCCCGGTTCACTAAATACTTCAGGTTCGCCGTCTTTGACTGCGGTGCTGATATAGAGGCCCCAGTTTTTGGCTGTTTCCAAATCCAGTTCGTAGCCCAAGGGTAATTCCTGAAGGTCCCAATCCTTGCGGGACAGTCGCGCACGTTTTTCCGAGTCCATACTTACAGCGATGACGGATACCCCGCGTTCTTCAAAACTGGGCTTCAGCTCCTGCAACTGCTGCAAATACCGTTTACAAATGGGACAATGCAGGCCCCGGTAAAAAACAATAAGGGTAAAGCTCTGGGGATGTTGGTCTTTTAGGTTCCAAGTGCTTCCTCCCAGAAGGGGGAATTTCAAGGTTGGCGCCTGATGTTTAGGTGTGGGTCTTGTCATAGGTTCTAAATTAAAAATGGGTGTTTAAATGGTTTTTGAATCGTAGAAAGTCATTTTCAATATCCGGGTTTTTCATTACGTCATAGGCCATAAAGGTCGGTAAGGGTTCCAAACCAAACCACTTAAAGTTCAAATGCATGGGGCGTAGCAATTCGTCCTCACTCAAACCTTCAAAGAAGGTTTCCTTGGGGTCGTTAAAGGCTTCTTTAGGCGCATTGGCCGTCACCGACATCATATATTGTCCGTTGAGCTTTCCGCCTAGGCCATAGTTCTTTTTGGGTGCGGTTACCGTGCGACCATCTCCATCGGAGAGTTCGCCCATCATCCCATAGGAGAACACTTCATCAATATACTTTTTAAACGACCAGCTCACCCCCATCCAATTCAAAGGGGTTTGAAAAAACACCACATCCGCCCATTTGAACTTTTCAATTTCTTCGTTGGTATCATAGTCATCTTCCATGGTGGTCACTTTTACCTCGTGACCCTTGTCCTCAAAATAGGCCTTGGCCTTTTCTGTCAAGGTGGCATTCAACCGACCTTCCGAAAAAGGATATTTTTGATGTCCGTTGATGATAAAAATCCGCTTCATTAGTAGAATGATTTACATTAGTATCACAAAGAAACTTATTTTAGTTTATTTTTGATACTAATATTGTTACTACTAACTTAAATAGTAGTTACCTAGAAGTTACCATGGGAAGAAAATATGTGGACAACCCCAATAGCTGTACCTTGGTGCATACTATGAACCTTATTGGCAATAAGTGGAAACCCATCATCCTCTACCTCTTGTCGAACGGACCCTTGCGCTTTGGCATGTTGATCATTTTTGTACCTACCATCTCCCGAAAGGTCCTGGCGACACAACTTAAAGAACTGGAACAGGATGGTCTCATAGTGCGAAAGGCCTATGCCGAGATACCTCCCAAGGTGGAATACTCCTTATCGTCAAAGGCAACAGCCCTCCTACCTGCCCTACGTGCCTTGAGTGATTGGGCACAGGAAAGCTATCCCGACATTGATTTTGAGGAATGTAAAATTGTGGCAGCACCAAAGGCAAAAGCTTAAGCATTCGCCTTAACGTATCATCCGTTTCTTAAAGTTTGTCCCGCTCCTAGCCTTACGTTTTCTTTTTTGGTACCTTAACCGAAAAGCTAGCGTTATGGCCCAATACACCCTCAACATCAATAACCAAGACCATGAGGTCGATGTTGCCGAAGGCACCTCCCTATTATGGGTGCTTCGGGAACATCTAGGACTTACGGGCACCAAATATGGCTGCGGTATTGCACAATGTGGCAGCTGCACCATTCATCTGGATGGGGCTCCGGTACGGGCTTGCGTTCTTCAGGTGGATCATGTAGCCAACGGACAAAAAATGAAAACTATTGAAGGGCTCTCCGAATCGGGTAACCACCCTTTACAGCAGGCGTGGATAGAAACACAGGCACCCCAATGTGGTTATTGCCAATCTGGGCAATTGATGCAAGCGGCTGCCCTGTTGGAGCAAAACCCCTCCCCTTCCCGGGGGGAGATCAAAAGCTATATGAACGGCATCCTTTGCCGTTGCGGCACCTATATGCGGATTATTGAAGCTATTGAACTGGCAAGCGAAACAACAACCCAAAACGCCTAGCCATGAAAAACACAGGAACCACACCCATGGCCAACGTTAGCCGTAGAAATTTTTTAAAATCCTCAGGGGGAGTCGCTCTTTTTATTGGCGCTGGGGGACTTTTGCCCAACCTTATTTCCTGCAATGATTCAAAGTCGTTGCAAGCGAACCTAAAAAAACACGACCTCACGGCTTGGGTACGCCTATCGGAAGACGGGGAGCTCATCATTTACAATCCGGCCGCGGAGATGGGCCAGGGCTCCATGACCTCCCTACCCTTGGTCTTTGCCGAGGAAATGGATGCCGACTGGAACAAGGTCAAGGTGGAATTCTCCCCCCAGGAAACCGACATCTATGGATCTCCAGGCTTTCAGCCGGGCACGAAACTGATGTTCACCGTGGGCAGTAGAACCACCAACAGTTACTATTCGGTGATGCGAAGGGCTGGCGCGCAGGCCCGGTATGTTCTTATGTATTCCGCCGCCCAACATTGGCAAGTACCCCTTGAAAAACTGAGTACGGGACCCCATGAGGTGATTCATGAGGCCAGCGGCCAACGCATCGCCTTTGGGGAATTGGCACCTTATTTGACCATGCCCGAATCCTTACCCGATTTTGAAACGGACGGACTCAAGGACCCTAAGGATTTTCGATTAATCGGTACTGAAATTCCTCGGACGGAAATTCCAGCGAAAGTGGATGGTTCTGCACTTTTTGCCATCGATCTCCGTCTCCCTGATATGGTCTATGGGGTTTTGGAACGTGGAAAATTGCATGGCGCAAAACCGACCCTGATTAATGAAGCCGACATCTTGGCCCTGGAGGGGGTGTTAAAAGTTGTGCCCTATGATTATGCCATTGGGGTGGTTGCCACCACCTTGGAGGCCGCCTTAAGTGCCAAAAAAGCCTTGAACATTACATGGAGCGATGCCCCACCCAAGGGGTTTAACTCTCAAGAGATCTATACCACCTATGAGCAACTCGCTAGTGCTTCCAAACAGGGAAAAACGGTCAATGCGATAGGCGATATCCAAGCCGCCCAAAGGCAAGCGGCCAAAACTTATACGGCCGACTTTAAGAATGACTATGTGTACCACGCCCAAATGGAACCCTTAAATGCCGTTATCCAGGTGGCCAAGGATGGGCAGCATGCTGATATCTGGGTAGGCAGCCAACAGGGTTTTGATACCAAACTGGGTATCCCTGACCTGTTGGGCATCCCGCCCGAAGCGGTGACTGTGCACCTTCAATATTTGGGAGGTGGCTTCGGACGCCGCAGTATGAGCGATTTTGTACTGGAATGTGGGGTGTTGGCCCAGGCCATGGCCCCAAAACCGGTGAAGTTGGTATGGACGCGTGAAGACGATGTCACCTATGGTACCTTTCGCCCCTTGACCTTACAACGTTTACAGGCCAGTGTGGATGCCCAGGGAAAATTGACCGGGTTCTCGCACTGCGTGGTCGGTGATGGGGGCCACTTGGTGGCCAGCGGCGCACGCAATGACCATTACAACATTCCCAACCAATGGGTGGAATGGCAGGAAGCTTCCCATGGAGTGCGATTAAAGCACTGGCGCGCGGTGGGGCATGGCCCCAATAAGTTTGCTATTGAGGCGATGTTAGATGACGTCGCTGTAGGCCAAGGTACAGACCCCATTGAACTGCGACGCCAACTGATGGCCGACTCCCCCAGAGCCTTAGCGACACTGGAAAAAGTGGCTGAAATCTCCGATTGGAGCACTCCATCTCCTGAAGGGCGCGCCAAAGGGGTGGCCTTTGTGGAGCACGGTTCCTTGGGTACAGGGGTCTGTGAAATCTCGGTGGACCGGACCACTGGGCAAATCAACGTACATCGCTGGTGGATTGCCCTCGATGCCGGCGTAGTGGTACAACCGGACAATGTGAAGGCCCAAATGGAAGGTGGGATCCTTATGGGGATGAGCTCGGTCTTAAAGGAGCAAATCACCTTAGTGGACGGTGCAGTACAACAGAGCAATTACCATGATTACCAACTGCTACGGATGCAAGACGTCCCCGATAGCATAGAAACGGTCATCCTGCCCTCGGTGGAGCACCCTGAGGGCGTGGGCGAAACGGCTACACCCATGGTGGCCGGGGCCATTGCCAATGCCTTTTTAAAACTGACGGGCAAACACTTACGCCACCTCCCTTTTACCCCGGAACGGGTGTTAGAGGTGTTGAATAGTTAAGGCGGTGAAATGTCATTTCGAGCCGAATATAATGAGCACGATAAATCTCACATACGTTTCCTAGATTTCTCAATCGTCGTTACACTCCTCCTATCGAAATGACCAAAAAGGATACACATGTCATTTCGAACCGAACAACGTGAGTGTGAGAAATCTCATTACAGCATAAAAACCCCAGCTTTTTTTAAAGTTTTCGCCTATTGGTTTTTAAAAGGTGAACTCCTATCTTGTAACAGCTAACCGCTCCCCATTTAGAGTGAATCACATAAAAGAGATATAAATCATTTGATCTATATACAATTGTTGTAAAACATTTTAATCAAAAAACACTTAAACAATTTATGCAAAGAATAATCCTCATTATTCTCCTTTGTGCAGCTATTGGCGTTCACTCACAAACTACAACAAAAGAAGGAGTCCTATTTCAGATAAAAAAAACAAAGCCTGTCGACAAGCAAGGACTTTTCCGATTCAGTCAAGTCAAAATAACCAATAATGAGCTTAGTAAGGTATTGGTCAAAGTTAAGATTAAAGCAAAACCAGAGAATAAAACCAAATTGAGCGCATTATCACTTTTAGATACCAAGAATAAGATTCGATACCGATTATCTGATTTTGTTGGTTACGCTTGTCCTGTTGGATGTTTAGCTTATTCTCCAGCCTATCGAAAAAGTGAAATAATGGACAAAAAAGGAAAACCTATTACCTACGGCCCTCCAATTGACAAATCAGTTAAAGACTATTTTTATGATTATGACATGGAAGGTTTTTCTAATTTGGAAATACCTATAAATTTTGGAAAAAAGGATAATCCCAAATTGAGTATCGTTTATTTTGGTGAGGCCAGTTCTAAAAACTTAATTGGTGAATTGTACTTTGGAATCCCCACTAAAAACCTAAAATCAGCTTACGAACTTTATTATAAAGACGAGAAAATAGCTGATATAGGATTTTAGAAAACGTTTTACAACACGGTTTATAATTAATTGCGGTCGGAAATTCAACAAATGAATTTCCTGCAATCGATTATCTTTAAAGTTAGGCAGACATTTTCCGTTGGAAAAGTCCGCAACCAATCATACACATGACCGTTAGAGAGCACGTCACAAAGCACAGATTTTCATAATATAATTTCAATGTAAATGGGTGAACTATTTAAAAAAACTGTAAAGAACGATATAGAAAGACTGAGCTTTAGTCCGGCCCTTTCTACAAAAGTTCGTGTAACCTACGAAATCGAAGATGGTAAATTTCTTCATAAGAAAGTTTGGCCTCAAGGAGGCGTTCAACAGACCATAGACATCCAAGAAATTCAAAGTGTCGAAAAAGGTAAATGGAATGCAAAAAGTTTGGCAGGAATACGAACACTGATCGTTAAGACATCTACAACCAATATGGAACTCGAAAGCATCGCAAATCCTGATAAAATTCGTTCTTACATACTCCAGTTAAAGACGAAATCAAATCAATTAGAGAATCATATAAATCATAAAAGAGAAGAAGAAACAGAAATACGATTAAAACATCAGGAAAATTTTGACAAATTAACAAGTTTCCCTGCAGGTTTTTTAGACCTAAGTAACACCAATTCTGAAACAGTTCGAATTGAGAATGTGTGTTTTGTTGGAAAAGAAAAAGAATATATTGCTACTACCGCTTACAATAAAAATCTTGTTAGAATATGGGAAATTTCATCAGGTGAACTTGTTCAAACTTTAGAAAGTAAAGCAGGCTTAAAGCTTGCCATAAGAGACTATGGTTGGGTCATCACTATTGAGAGTGACAACGTAATAGTTGCATGGGGAGAAGAAAAATCCATTGAAAGTAAATTCGGAGTTGAATGGAAGCAAGTTGTAAGAGAAAAATTACCTGAAATCGAAGGAATATCACAACCTACCATAACACAAATACTCCTCTTTGATAGTCAATATGTAGGTGCATTGGTACATGATAAAGATGGAAGTAAATCAGCAATTTGTCGTTGTTATCTGCTCCGTTCAAAAGAAAGGAAAGGGATTGAAGTTATGGACGTTTATGATACTGAAATCGGTTACATTAAACCCTTTGGACGACAAAGAATAGCTGCAATAAAAGCCTCTGAGTACTGTCCAAAGGTATTTGTTGGTGAACATGAATATAACTTATCTGACGCTGAAGTTTTATTTAATGGACATGAGGTGATTGGAGTAAGTCATGAGTTAGGAGGTATAAGATACATGGGGGATAGGATTTACGATTGGTCGATAGAGGACGGATATCATCCAAAAGGGACCTATGTAGAACCAGGAACTTCATTTAATTCAATTCGATTCAATAAAGTAACTCACTATGAACATAGAATTCTTGTGGCAGTTGCTAGTATAGATGGAACAATTTACGTGGTTAGACCTCATGGAAATCATTCGTATGGAGTATTGAAAGGACATACCAGACTGGTAACTAAATTAATTTGGGAAACAGATTATTTAATTAGCGCTTCAGAAGATAGGACAATTCGAGTTTGGGACGTCTTTAAAAGGAAGGAAATCGGACGCTTTGAAAACTGTCACCCTATCATGCACCCGTTTGACTTTTCTCAGAAGAATCAAAACTTTGAGTATGCTGACCTCTTAGCATATGCAGATGTTGATGGATATGTGCATGTCTACAAGTGCAACTATAAACTATAAAGTGCTAAATGCTCTCTAGAAAACACTAAAAATTCACCAAAAGCGATAAATGCAACCCAGAATCGAAATCCTTTCCCCAAAAAAATTAATCGGTCTATCTTGCAACATGAGTTTGGCCAACAACTTAACAGGCCAGCTTTGGGGGCAGTTTGGCCCTAGAATCCGTGACATTCAACACCGCGTTTCTGAGGATAAAATTTCGCTACAGGTCTATCCGCCCAACTACTATGCCCATTTTAGCCCCACTACCGAATTTGAAAAGTGGGCCATGGTAGAAGTGAACTCCTTTGAAGATATCACCGAGGGCCTGCAGTCTTTTGAACTGCAAGGCGGACTCTATGCCGTATTTGATTACAAAGGCTCCAGCACCGACCCCTCCATTTTTCAATATATTTTTTCGGAATGGTTGCCCCAATCCACCTATGTGGTCGATAATCGTCCCCATTTTGAGGTTTTGGGTCCCAAGTACAAAAACAACGACCCCAACTCGGAAGAAGAGATTTGGATCCCAGTAAGGGAGAAATTATAAGAGTACTAGCTCCCCTCTTTAGAAAAGAGGGGAATGAATCCGCTTTTAGCGGAGAAAGGGGAGATTGAAAGTTCAATCCCTCCGACAGCTTCACTCCGTTCGCTGCCACCTCCCTTTTCCAAAGGGAGGAGTTCATAGACAAACACTTGTGTACCATTTAATGAATTAGGGAGCTTTGCTTACTTTTAATGTTATGCAACGGCATCACAATAAGAAACACCTCATCACCCAAAGAAAAGCGCTTAGAAAGAATTTAACTCCCGCTGAAGCTTATTTATGGACGCACCTTAAAACCAAAAAGATCGAGGGTAGGCGTTTTCAAAAGCAACACAGCATCGACAACTATACTGTTGATTTTTATTGTGCTTCCGAAAAGCTAGTTATTGAATTGGATGGCGAAGTCCATAACCATCCCGTAGCAGAAGAAAAAGATGAAAAACGGGATATTCACCTAAGAAATTTGGGATTTACCGTATTACGATTTGAGAATAAAATGGTTTTTGAGCATCTCCATTCAGTACTTCAAGAGATTAAAGACCATGTTAAGAATTCCTTTCCCTAGACAGGCATGCACTGAGCAAAGTCGAAGTGGAAAGGTGTCGGCGTGTAACGACGACGGAAAGGGTGGAATGTACCATCCCTTCCGTCATTTCGCTTTGCTCAATGCCACCTTCCCTTAACCAAGGGAAGGAGCTTATGATTTTTATACTTAAGTTTTTGAATACCAATACCATAAATACCTTATTTTCCAAAAATTGTAACCTTTTTGAACTTTCCCACTCTAAAGAAGGAATTTAAAATTTGAAGTATGGTTACTACCCCATCCCTTGTATTTTCGGATGTTCCCGTGGGCCCCATTTTTATTGCTGTTTCCGTCGTGGTGGTGTTTTATTTGTGGACCCAGTACCGCCAAAAAATGGAATTGATCAAAAAAGGGGAGAGTTTGGTGAATTTCGATTCCTTGGAACAAATGAAGACCAGCCATTTAAGCAAGGGCATCATTGCCATTACGCTATCCTTGGGAATACTGACTGGTTACTTTTTGGAAGTCAGCACTTCACTCCATCCGTGGGTGGCGTATTCCACCATGGTACTCCTATTTTTTGGAATTGGGGCCTTGGTGTTTTATGTCATGACGAGAGGTCAATAGGCCACCATGTCCGAGGGATTGATTCAAAAGGCAAAAAGGGGGGATGAATGTGCACTGAATGCATTGATAGAACGCCACAAGACCTTAGCGTTTTCCATTGCGTGGAAGTACTTGAAAAACAAAGAGGATGCTGAAGATGTTGTACAGAATGCATTCATTATTGTGTTGAAATCCATCAAAAAATTCAGAAGTGAATCCAGGTTTTCGACCTGGCTTTACAAGATTATTTATCGGGAATGTCTTAAAACACTGAAAACAAAAAATCAAACGGTAGAATACGTTCCACAATTGGTGAAACTGGAACCAGAAACCGAACCAGAAGAAAACAACGTGAACATCAAAGAACTTTTAACGCACCTAAAACCCAATGAATTTACGGTAGTCTCCCTGTTCTATTTACAGGAGAAGTCTATCAAGGAAATCAGTCAAATCACCTCCTTTAGCCCACCGAATGTCAAGGTACTGTTACATAGGGCACGAACCAAGCTAAAGGCCATGTACAACGAAAAATACCAGAACAATGGAGAATGACACCCTCAAACAACTCCTACGGGAACAATTAAAAAGCTCGGAAAAAGATGGTTTTAACCAAAAAATCATTGATCAATTGAAGGTCAAACCTATAAGGCAACAACGGCCGTTGTTCCATGAAAAAACCATACTGCAGTGGTTTTTGTACGTCGCTGCCTTTGTGCTCTTTTTCTATGTACAACAGGCATCGAAATGGGAGGGCCATGCCGTCCTCATTGGAAGCGTGGTCTCCGCGCTCCCCCTTTACCTACTGCTATTCAACAAAATACATACACTTAAAAAATAATACTGATGAAAAAACTGTCCATTCTAATTCTATGTCTTGCCAATTTCACGGCTTGCAAAACAACAACCGCACAACCCCAATATGCCAATCATATCAACGAGGTAAAACGACTTTTTAATCAAACTGATTTTGGGAAAAACTACCATGGTACTATCCTTATTGCGGAAGGGGAACACATTCTATTCCAAAATGCCTACGGAAAAAGCCTTTCCAAGGAATCCAATACCATCGAAACCCGTTATGATTTGGCCTCCATGGGCAAAATGTTTGCAGCAACCGCCATTATGCAGTTGGTAGAACAAGGTCAACTGTCACTTGAACAGACCATTGGTGAAATTCTGCCGGAGTACCCCAATAAAGAAGCCAAGAACATCAAGGTAAAGCACCTACTTTCACACACCTCGGGCATGGGGGACTACTTTGGTCCTGCATTTTTCGAGAATGAAAAGCATATCAAAAGCCTTGAAGACTTTTTGCCCTATTTCGTCAACGACCCCCTCAACTTCACTCCAGGAGAAACCATGCGTTACAGCAATGCCGGTTATATTGTTCTTGGACTCATTATCCAGAAAGTCTCCGGTACCAATTATAGTTCCTATTTGGAAATGCATATATTCCAACCTGCCGGAATGAACAGCACGGGCCCGCTCATTGGTTCTGCAGGCGGAGGACCTTCCACAGTCCATGATCTGTACAAATTTGCATTGGCTTTACAGCAACACAAACTTATTGGAAAAGATGCTCTGAAAGCTATGACCACTGACCATTTTGAACATGGCTATGGCTATGGAATGACGTTGAAGGTGTTTAACGAACATCATGTTTACGGACATAACGGCGGTGCGCCAGGAATTGCCGGTGAGTTAACTATGGTATTGGGAGAACCCCTTATTATCGTGACGATGACCAACCGACACCCCTTGGGCGGATGGGTTCAAGTACGGTCACATATCCAAAAGGAATTTTTCGGAATGACACCGGAATTGGAAACGTTTTTTAACACCGAGGAAGTAATCAAAACCTACAAATTAAAAGGGTTTGAAGAAGCCAGCAAGCGCTTAACAAGTTTGAACAATGACATTATCGACAAGAATACCTTTCATTATGCCGAACAATTTGCTGGCCAAGGTAAACTGGATCAAGCCATTGAAGTCATGCAATTAATCGTACAGGCCTATGCCCATGAACCGTACCCCTATGCTTTTTTGGCCGACTTTCAATTGCAGGCCGGGCTAAAGGACGAGGCCATCAAAAACTTTAAAAAAAGTTTGGAAATAAATCCTCATGACCAACAAGTCATTGAACGGTTGAAGACCTTGGAAAAGGAAAACTAAAAACAACTTTGGTGACCTTTACATCGAGGATATACCCGATATTCCCCATCATAAGTGCTCCATTTGAAGCATCTTAAGATACAATTCACAGTTTATCCAAAATTTTGGTAAGCAAATGGGCTAACTTTACGACTATTGAAAAGAAAAAGAAAAAATCTATGCGATTGTCACTTGTTTTACTACTTAGCCTTGCCTATTTCACGGGGTCTTGTCAGTCAAAATCCGAGCAAATCAAAGAAAACTACGCCTACCCTGTTCAAAAGTCGGATGAAGAATGGAAAAAACTGTTATCCGATGAGCAGTTCTACGTATTGCGCCGGCAGGGCACGGAATATGCCTTTACCGGAAAATATTGGGATAATAAGAAAAAGGGTACCTATTACTCGGCGGCTACCGGTCAGCCCTTGTTCCGCTCTGAGCATAAATATACCTCAGGCACTGGATGGCCCAGCTTTTACCAACCCATTGATGACAATGCGGTCAAAGAGATAGTGGATCGAAGCCATGGCATGGTCCGTACTGAAGTCGTCGATAGTGGAAGCGGTTCCCATCTCGGTCATGTCTTTAATGACGGTCCGGCACCGACAGGATTGCGCTATTGTATGAACTCTGCTTCCTTGCTATTTGTGGCAGATGGGGAGGAATTGCCCCCGCTGGTCAAGGAATGGAAGGAAAAGTATGACAACTAAATCCACCTAAATGAGAATAACAGGGATTTCCCTTATTCCGTAAATACCTGGATAACCCCTTCCAGATGGGATAACCTAACGCCAATCCCGCTTTATTTTCTGTAGAGAAAACGCCCCCCTTACACCGATGTTGCCCTTGTGGAAGTAAAAAAGGGGTAGGGAGTAGTGCCCAGTTTTTGCTATATTTCAATAGGCTTTGATCGTAAAGCTGGACCCAACCCAACCTATTCCGCATGAAAAAAAAGTTTCAACAACTCATTCACTGGTGTAAAATCCAAATCAAGGATTTCAGTCCTGGCAAAACCGCATTTAGAGGTGCCGCTTTGGGCGTGTTGATCCTTACGGGCCTGCTTTGGTTGCTCTTTGCTTCTGGCGAGGTCAATAATATCCGGGAGGGCTGGGTACTCTTATTGTTTGCCGGTTTTGTGCTGGTGGCCCTACTCGTGGCCTATCTCACGCGATGGCTGTTACGATGGCTGGGCAGTACAAATAAAGCCTATCAATTGGCGCTGTTTATTTCCATACCGCTATTGATCATCATGAGTTTTGAGTGGATGGTCCCCGTGGCCCTGGCCATTATGGGGTCACTCCTGGGGGCTGCAATTTGGGTGTTGAAAAAGACGGGGTTCAAGACCTTGACCCCTAAACAAAAAGTGGTGACCTTGCTCGGTTTGGTCATTGGGTTGGGCGGTCTTATTGCGACAGTTATCTTCTATTCTCAAGTCGGTTTTAAAGTGGATCCCTTGCTCAATGCAGCAAAAGAAACGAATACTCTGGTGGAGGGTATCAAAGCCCCCTCCCCTTCCCAAAAAGGGACCTACCCTGTCAAAACCTTAACCTATGGCAGTGGCAAAGACCGCCATCGGCCGGAATTTGGTTCGGAAGTCAGCATGGTTACGGATTCTGTAAACGGTCTGCCCTTTATTGATGATTGGGATGGTTTTGGGGGATGGTGGCGTGAAACCTATTGGGGCTTTGATTCCAAGGCCTTACCACTAAACGCACGGGTATGGTATCCTGAAGGGGAAGGACCATTTCCACTGGCCCTTATCGTCCATGGCAATCACAGCATGCAAGACTATTCCGATGTTGGCTACTCCTACCTTGGGGAACTGCTCGCATCCAAAGGCATTATTCTGGCATCAGTCGATGAAAATTTTATCAATGGCTCCTGGTCCAATATTTTTGGGGGATTGTCCAAAGAAAATGATGCCCGCGGTTGGTTATTGCTGGAACACCTTCGGCAATTTCATGAATGGAATTCGAACAAAGGAAATCCATTTTATCAGAAAATCGACACCTCCAATCTGGCCCTGATAGGCCATTCGAGAGGCGGGGAGGCCGTGGCCCATGCAGCAATGTTCAATACCCTTCCCTATTACCCGGATGATGCCTCGGTACGTTTTGATTACAACTATGCCATCCAATCCATTGTGGCCATTGCCCCAGTTGATGGACAGTACCAACCCGGGGATTCCCGAACATCCATTGAGAACGTCGATTACTTTGTCATCCATGGGGCACAAGATGCCGATGTCCGCTCCTTTATGGGATCACAGCAATACGAACGGGTAGCATTTACGGACAGCCTTTACCATTTCAAATCAGGGGTATATGTCTATGGGGCCAATCATGGGCAATTCAATACCAGTTGGGGGAACAATGATACGGGCAATCCGTTTACGGGCTTGCTCAACCTAAAACAGTTGCTTTCAAATGACGACCAACTGGAAATTGCTAAAGTCTATATCGGGGCTTTCTTGGACATTACCCTTAAAAATCGGAAAGAATACCTACCCTTGTTTTTGGACGCCAGAAAAGGCAAAGATTGGCTGCCGGAAACCATTTATCTGAGTCAATTTGAAGATTCCACCCTGGATCCCATCGCCAATTTTGATGAGGACCTTGACGTAACTACCACCACCTGGAACCTTGGGAAAATAACCTCTAAAAATTTGACCGTCTGGCGGGAACAGGAGATACAGCTCAAATGGCAGAAAAAAGGCAGTCGAGCCCTTTTTCTGGGTTGGGATTATGATTTTGAGGACGAGGAACAAACCATGGCATCCGTTCCGGATTCGCTGATTGCCAGTTATACCATTAACCTCCCATCAATACCTATTGATTCCACGGGTGTACTGGTCCTCTCCATGGCCGAATCCAAGGAAAAGTCGAACCCCAAAGCCTCGGGAAAATGGGTTGAAGACATCAAAAATGAGGATACCGAGGAAGAAGGGGAAGAGAACAAAGAAGATGATGCCAAGGAAGATGATGAAGACCAAGAAGAGAAAAATGAGGAGGACAAGGACGAACCCAAAGAACCTTTGGACATGACAATTCAACTCAAGGATTCATTGGGGCAAAAAATCACTTTTCCCCTAAGTACCTTTTCCCCTTTACAACGCACCATCGAGGTGGTCATCAATAAAACGGGTTTTATCACAGATGACAAGGAATCGGAAAAAGTCTATCAGACCTTTTATTTTCCCTTTGAGGAATTACAAACGACACATCCCAATTTTGATTTTACCCGAATCGAAACCCTGCGCTTTGTTTTTGACAAAAATGAAAACGGGGTCATTTCGATCGACAACCTTGGAATTATGCAAAAGTTATAGATAGGAAACGGCACCTAATGATATACGGAGAACAGCTCCGTAGCCTTGTTATAGGCAGCTTCAAACACCATGGCATTCACTCCCGTATCCGCCTTGTGTTCCGTAAAATAGGAGAGCATCTTTTCAGTGGGCATATTGCCCGTAAGTTCATCCTTGGCCATGGGGCAACCGCCAAACCCTTGTACCGCGCCGTCAAATCGTCTACAACCGGCTTCATAGGCGGAGGCTACTTTTTCATGCCACTTGGTCGGCGTGGTATGCAAATGCGCACCAAATTCGATATTGGGATATTTGGGAATGAGATTGGAAAACAAATAGTCAATCACTTCTGGGGTGGAGCTGCCAATGGTATCCGAGAGCGATAGGATCCCCACGCCCATATCTGCCAGTTTTTCGGTCCACTCCCCTACAATGTCCACATTCCAAGGGTCTCCATAGGGGTTTCCAAACCCCATGGAAATATAGGTCACTACCTTTTTATTGGAGGCATTCGCAATCTCTAGGATTTCCTTTAGGGTTTCCACGGATTGATCGATCGTCTTATGGGTATTCCTCATCTGAAAGTTTTCTGATATGGAAAACGGAAAACCCAAATAATCAATGGCTTCATGAACACTGGCATTGTTTGCTCCACGTACATTGGCAACAATGGCCAACAGCTTGCTTTTTGTTCGTGATAGATCCAACTGTTCCAGGACCTCAGCCGTATCCACCATTTGTGGAATGGCCTTGGGAGATACAAAACTCCCGAAATCGATGGTATCAAACCCACAGCCCAACAGCGATTGAATGTATTTTACCTTCTCTTTAGTGGGAATCATGGTCTTAATGCCTTGCATCGCATCGCGGGGACATTCTATAATCTTAACGGACGTTTGGGCCATGAAGTAAAAGTACAACCTACAACGTACAAAGTACAAAGTACAAGGATAGAAATAAGAAATACTGATGGCTATAAGCTTGTTGGCACCATCAAACAATTGTCATCTACTCAAAAAATAAGTGAATAAAAAGGACCATACGTTTTTATGTGAGCAGGAATTTATACGAATTATCTTGGAATTCGGAATTTGGGACTTTATGCTCTTAACCCCCTACCTAATCTAGGAATAACCCTTAGCTTATTAACAAATAGACAGCTATCCCTACAAATACAACAATTTGTAACCATTTGAAGAATAGACCAACCCTTGGTGTTTTGGTGATATAGTTGGAAATGCTTCCCGCTGCAATGGCAATTCCCCCAAAAATGAGCGAGGAAACTACAATGAACAATAATGCCAACACATAAAATTGTACTACGGTATTCAGGGTGTCACTAAAGAGAAACCCAGGAAAAAAAGCCAAAAAGAATATGGTCACCTTGGGATTAAGGACGTTCATCCAAAACCCTTTCTTGAACAATTCCGATAGTTTCAAGGTTGTGGTTCCCCCTTTGGAAAGTTCGATCCCTGAACCCTCTCTAAAAACCATAAAGGCCAAGTACAACAAATAGAGCGCACCAAATACCTTGATGGCCCAAAATAGGGTGTCGCTCCGCTTTATAATTTCCGATACCCCAAATGCTAATAACGTGGCATGTACCAGGCAACCCGTCATCAACCCTGCCACCACGGCAAGTCCGTACTTCCTACCATTCGCCATGCTCAGCGTCAACACAAAAATGTTGTCCGGCCCGGGAGAAACGGCCAAGGCCGCCGTAGCAAGGATAAAACCAGTAAGGATATTGTAGTCCAAAAAAGTATATTCTGTGGAGTAGCAAAGTACAAATTCCAAAACTTGTTTGTACCTTGAAAGGAAAAACCATGCGATTAGGGATTACGCAAAACAACTTTTTATCGTACTTTGGAATTATTGGGGTTGGCTTAATCCTAGTTTTTACCATGAGATGGATTCCCAATCTAAAGTCCACCACAACGGCAACATCCATGATTGAAAACAGCAAAACCCTAAGACACGTCGTGCTTTTCAAATTTAAGGAAGGTACCACGGCCGAAGAATTGAATGCTATTGAAGCATCTTTCGCCGGCTTGCCCAATAAAATTCCCGAAATCGTGGACTTTGAGTGGGGCACCAACAACAGTCCCGAAGGCTTGGACAAGGGGTTTACCCATTGCTTTTTTGTAAGTTTTGCCACTGAGAAAGGGCGTGAGATCTATTTGCCCCATCCCGACCATAAAGCTTTTGTGGATTTGGCCTCACCACATATTGAAGATGTACTGGTCATGGACTATTGGGCAAACTGATCTACCAAGTATACGCAGGAGGCTTTATGTTATTCATTCGTAGGTATAAATTCGATTTGGCCCGATGGTTTGTCATATGGTCCTGCACATAGAAAAAAGCAAAAGCCCTACTCACCACATTCCCACTATGGTACATTTTACAGGTTTCATCCAATTGCCCCTGTTCTATGGTAAAAATGACCTCGGTGGTGTAATCGAACCCATCCTTCAGTAATTGAACAATCTCCTTTTTGCTCATTTTGGAGGCATCGGGTGCATTGGGGGTCACCTCCATTCCTTGCACATAACGTTTGGTCAACAATTCAATGGTGTACCCAATATGGACCATTTGTTCTGCAAACGACATACTGACTTCGGTGGGGCGATAGGTATATAGCTCCTCGGGCATCGCCTCCGCCACTTCCAAACAGTGCTTTTTGGCTTCCATCCAAACGGGAAGGTACAGTTTGGTGAATGGGGTCTTGGGTGCTCGGCCTTCTTGGGAATAGAGGATTATGGCAAAAAAGAATGCGACAAAAATTAGGAAATATTTCATACAGGCAGGATTTATGATTCCTGCTCCAAGATAGCTTTATTGATGCGTTTAATCAAACCTGGGCCCTCATAGATGAACCCGGTATACAGTTGGATTAACGAAGCGCCGGCTTCCAATTTTTCCAAGGCATCTTGGGCAGAATGAATGCCCCCTACCCCAATAATTGGAAAGGCTTGTTTGCTCTTTTCTGAAAGAAATCGAATGACCTCGGTACTTCTTTTGGTCAAAGGCTTACCGCTCAGTCCGCCCTTTTCTTCGGCCAGAGTCAAATGTGATTTCAACCCCTTTCGTTCAATGGTGGTGTTGGTAGCAATGACCCCATCAATCTTAGAGGACTTTACGATGCTGATAATATCCAGTAACTGGTCATTGGTCAAGTCCGGTGCAATTTTCAATAGAATGGGTTTTTCCGCACCCTTATATTTCTCGGCCAATTTTTTGTTTTCCCGTTTTAGTTTTTTAAGGATGTCCGTCAAGGGCTTCTTATCCTGAAGTTCCCGAAGTCCCGGAGTGTTAGGGGAACTAACATTAACCACGAAGTAATCCACATATTCAAAAAGGGCGTCAAAGCAAATGAGGTAATCCTTCACTGCCTCTTTATTCGGGGTCACCTTATTCTTTCCAATATTTCCCCCGATAAGTACCCGCTGTTCTTTTTTAAGTCGTTCCACCGCGTCAAAAACACCTTCATTGTTAAAACCCATTCTATTGATGATAGCGGTATCATCCAACAATCGAAACAATCGTTTTTTAGGGTTTCCAGGCTGGGGTTTTGGGGTAAGGGTGCCTATTTCAATGAACCCAAATCCAAAATCGGATAGCTCATTATGCAATTTGGCATCTTTGTCAAATCCGGCCGCCAAACCCACAGGGTTTTTAAACCTTAATCCAAATACCTCACGTTCCAATTTTGGGTCTTCCATGGTAAAAAGCTTTCTGAACATACCGGAAAAACCAAGTCTTGAAAGTAATCTGATGGATGCGAAGGAAAAGTGGTGGGCGGTTTCCGCGTCAAGCAGAAATAGGAAGGGCCGAATGACCAATTTGTACATTAACACATATTTTCCGTAAAAATAGGAAGTCTACATGGAGCAGGCTTAAATTCGCCTCATTTTTCGTTGACTGACCTTGCCGCGTAAATTGGACTTCGATACACCTCATTGCAGAGCATGATATAGAGGTTATACTGCTCATTCGTAAAAATGCCCAACATGCGTTGATCCAATCGTTTCATGTTGTTTTCCATGCTATCCAATAAGGCCTTGAACTCATAGGACATCCTCATTAAATCTTCAAGAGAGCTTTGCGCATGGTTTTTCAGCAAATCCTCGGCACGTCTCTCAAAAATCTCGTTTCTAAACTGGAGTTCCGCACCCCAATTACGCATCTTTTCCACCTGATCCTCGGTAAGTTCAAATACCGCCTTAATAGTCTCATCATCCTTACCTCCAATACCCAAAAAACAGTCTTCTTGGGAAAAGAGCAGGAATGGGGTTAAAAAAAATAGAAGTAGAATTCTTACCAATATGTATTTTTTTAAGGGGAAGAAATATAGGTGCAAATCCCTAGGAAGTGGAAAAACAGGGATGAACCCTATCGTATTTCTGTTAAAATGCGCTTCAATACTGCTTTCATGACGCTTAAATAGGCGCCCTATTTTTCGGTTATACCCATTTTTGTCCGATTACCGTCCAATAATTTATGCTACGAAACTCAAAAAAATCCTTCAAAAGGATTCTAAAATCTTTAATTTTCACTTCAAAGAAAAAAACCTAAAAAAGTTTCATGGAAAAACTACTACCTCGGTTTTTGGATTACGTGACCATTGATACCCAAAGCGACCCCCGTTCAACAACAACCCCTAGTACGAAAAAGCAACTGGATTTGGCCAAAAAACTGGTCTTTGAATCGCATCAAATTGGATTACAGGAGGTTTCCATTGATAAAAATGGCTATATCATGGCCAGCTTACCGAGCAATCAGGACAAAGAGGTTCCTACCATTGGTTTTATTGCGCACTATGATACCACGCCCGACTTTACCGGACGCAATGTAAAACCTAAAATTATCGAAAAGTATGATGGGAAGGACATTGTGCTTAATGCTACGAGAAACATCATTCTTTCTCCTGAATACTTTCAGGACCTTTTGCAGTATAAGGGACAAACCTTGATTACCACAGACGGCACCACCTTATTGGGAGCGGATGACAAGGCCGGCGTTGCGGAAATTATAACGGCGATGGAATATTTAGTACAGCACCCCGAAATAAAGCACGGCAAAATTTGCATTGCCTTTACCCCTGATGAGGAAATTGGGCGTGGTGCCCATAGCTTTGATGTAGAAAAATTTGGGGCGGATTGGGCGTACACCATTGACGGAAGCCAAATAGGCGAACTCGAATATGAAAACTTCAATGCCGCCGGAGCTAAAATCAGCATTACAGGAAAAAGTGTTCACCCAGGATATGCCAAAGGAAAAATGGTGAACTCCATAGTTTTGGCCAATCAATTTCTTAGTCTATTGCCCAAACGGGAAACCCCGGAAACCACGGAAGACAGGGAAGGTTTTTTTCATGTCCATCATATGGACGGGACCCTAGAAAAGACCGAAATAACACTCATTATCCGCGATCATGATGCCGAGCAATTTCAGGCAAGAAAGGAGCTCCTTACCGCTATCGCCGAAAAAATAAATAAGGAACATCAAGAGGACTTTGTCACCTTGGAAATCACAGACCAGTACAAAAACATGCGTGAAATGGTAGAACCCGTCTACCATATTGTAGAAATTGCGGAGGAGGCCATGTTAGCGCTTGGCATATTACCCATAATCAAACCCATACGTGGAGGCACGGATGGTTCCCAACTAAGCTTTATGGGACTCCCCTGCCCCAATATTTTTGCCGGAGGCCATAATTTTCATGGAAAATATGAATATGTCCCGTTGGAAAGCATGCAAAAGGCCGTGAAGGTAATCGTAAAAATTTGCGAACTTACTGCTGAAAAATTTATAACCAATGGACAAAGCAGCTAAAATTGAAGCCTATTTCGAGGAAGAACACCCTTACAAAAATGCCATAGGAAAATTGCGCGAGTTGGTCTTAAAAACCCCATTGGAAGAGACCTTTAAGTGGATGTTCCCAACCTATACCTTAAAGAGCAAAAATGTACTTGCCATTTGTAAGTTTAAAAACCATTTTGGAATGTGGTTTTTCAATGGGGTGTTTTTGACCGATCCCCTTAAGGTACTCAAGAATGCCCAGGAAGGAAAGACCAAGGCCATGCGGCATTGGAAGTTCACCTCGGAAGCCGATATTGACCCAAAACAAGTTCTTGCCTATGTTAGCGAAGCTATTACCAATCAAGAAAACAACAGGTTTTTATCTCCAACAAAAATGTCGGCCAAGCATTCGGAAATTCCAGTTTTGCTTAAAGAAGCCTTAGGAAAGCGTAAAACGTTGAACCTTGCTTACCAAGGCCTTGCTGAATACAAAAAAAAGGAATTTCACGAATACCTTAGTACCGCAAAACAAGAGAAGACGAAGCTCAGAAGGCTCGAAAAAATTATTCCTATGATTGAGGAGGGTATTGGGCTAAACGACAAATATCGTTGACCACTAGATTTTGGGAAGTTCCCAACCGTTGTGATAGCTTGGTCGTATCAAAGCATTTGAATTGGCATCACTGAACATTTTTTTATCCCTGTTCCAATAAATACGATTTCCTGTCTTATAGGCAACATTCCCCATATGGCACACAAGGGCCGTGTTGTAACCCACTTCAATGGGGGCATTTAATATTTTTGAGTCCCTTGATTTTACCGCTTCAATGAAATTGGTGGTGTGGAGGTCCAAACCATTCCCTTCATTTTGTTGCAATGGAATTGCTGGTATTTTTGGGCCTAAATCTTGATTCCAGTTTGGCCGATCGTTCTCAGGAATCACTTCCCAACCTCCTCGATTGAGGACCAGAGTTCCATTGTTTCCAATAAACGCGATACCATGATCCCTGCCATAATTACCCCCATCGATTCCTGTGGCATGCTCCCATAAAATGGAATACCCATCATATTCATAAACGGTCTGCAAGGTATCCGGAGTTTCCGAGGCATCATTGGGATAGGCAAACTTACCTCCAATGGCCATTACCGATTTAGGGGTTCCCGCTTTCATACCATAGAGGGCATAATCCATAAGGTGTACGCCCCAATCCGTCATCAAGCCTCCCGCATAATCCCAAAACCATCTAAAATTAAAGTGGAACCTATTGGGATTGAAGGGTCGTTTCATAGCTGGACCCAACCACATATCGTAGTCCACGCCCTCCGGAACCCCTGTGTCAGGAACCACGGGCACGGGTTGCATCCAACCCTGATAGGCCCAAACCTTGACCAGTCGTATTTCCCCCAGTTTACCGGAATGTACAAAGTCAATGGCATCCACAAAATGGGGCTGACTCCTTTGCCACTGACCAATCTGTACCATTCGGTCATTGGAACTTACCTTTTGTAACATGGCTTCACATTCGTGAATGGAGTTGGCTATAGGCTTTTCGCAATACGCATCTTTCCCAGCATCAACCGCATCCATCAATTGCAGGCAATGCCAGTGATCCGGCGTACCAATAATGACCACGTCAATATCCTTATCTTCCAAGAGCTTTCGGTAATCAGCATACCATTTAGGTTTTTTGATGTTCGCCTTTTCCAAATCCGCAGTTCTCTTGGACAGCACATTTTTATCTACATCACAAAGCGCTACCACCTCAATCTCATTAAGCTTTAATAGAGAGGATAGATTACTGAAACCCATGCCCTTGCAACCTATCAAGCCCACCTGTATCCTATCATTTGGGCTAACAGGCCTTCGCATGGAGGCCAGCAAGTCTATGGGAAAAAGCGTGCCTGCCCCCGTGGCTGCAACATACAACGAGCCTGATTTGATAAAATCCCTTCTTGAAGTCATAATTTAATCTTGATTTGGCTTTAAGGTACAAACAAAAAAAGCCCCTTGAAAATCAAGGGGCCTTTACCTCTTATTGGGAACTCATTATTTTTTGGCAGGAGTTGTATTTAGTTTTTTGCTTCCTTCCATGGATATGGCAGATCTGTCAAATTTTAATCGACCAGCCATAGTCTCGATAACACAGGAATTATCCTTCTCATACAAATCGACTATTTTACCATGAAGACCGCTTTTTGTAATCACTTTATCCCCTTTTTTAATATCCGCTAAAAATTTCTTCTCGTCTTTTTGACGCTTCATCTGGGGTCGAATCATAAAAAAATAAGCGACCACAAAAATGAGTAGTAGGGGAAAAAATTGTCCCAATCCTTCCATTAAGCTTATTTTACAGGGCCAGCGGGAGCTTGGTCCTTAGGTGTAACAAATGCTTTGATTCTTAGGAGCTCAGACCCTTTTTCAGTATTTGCGGTAACCGTAACGGTTTTGGTCACTTGGTTTTTACCCGAGCCATTGAATTTTACCACCAACTCGCCTGTGTCCCCGGGGGCGATGGGTGTATTTTTAGGATATTGGGGTACTGTACATCCACAACTGCTTCTAGCATCAGTAATAATTAAAGGGGCATCCCCAGTATTGGTGAAGGTAAATACCGTTTCTTGTGGCGTCCCTTGTATGATATTTCCAAAGTCATGCTCTTGCTTCTCGAAAGCCATCACGGGAAGTTTTTTGGAAACTTCGTCACGCTCAGAGGCGCTTGTCACATTATCGGCAACTACTTTGTTGCTCGCTTTATCCTTGCAGGAAGCACCCATCAGCATCAACCCTACAGCGGCCATTACGAAAACTACTCTTCTCATTTTGATATTTTTTGTTTGCGCAAAAATAATGAATTCAGACGTAAACCCATCTTAAAGTAATCCCCTCCCCACTTTTTGCATTTTTCCCGTACTCTTGTACTCTTTAACCAATTTATCCAGAATTCCATTGATAAAAATGCTGCTTTTGGGCGTGGAGTATTCCTTGGCGATTTCCAAATACTCATTAATGGTCACCTTTTCAGGGATTGACGAAAAGTGAACAAATTCGCAAATGGCCATTTTAAGAAGTATATGATCGATCTCTGCGATACGGTCCTTGTCCCAATTTGGAGTTTTCGCCTGTATCTCCCTTTCCCATTCGGCATTGTTCAAAAGTGTTTTTACCAACAGGTCCTTGGCAAAAACCATATCCTGTTCATCCTTAAGCAATCGTGGAAGGAAGAAACGTTCCCCATCATCCCGTTTAGCCTTTTTCAAACGCTTGACCAGAAAGGTGTTGACAATAGGGATGTCATCGACCCAGGTAAGCTTATCGTCCTCAAAATACTCGTAAATCTTTTCATTGGGTGCAATAACTTCCCGATATAAATCGATGATGAAATTTTTATCTTTTTCGAAATCCGTTGTCGGAGCACTCATATAGCCCTTATAAATCCCACTCTCCACCATGTCCTTGTGAAGAATTTTTACATAATCCGCATTCAAGTACCAATTGTTGAGCTTGCGTTTGGAAATTTCTTGTTTTAGGGCCCCATTTTCCACGAGCTGGCTCAGGAGTTGATTATTGACCAATCTAGCCTTATCGGGAAATTTGATATCGTCTTCGGACAGGTATTTTTTCTGGGCATGGTCCACGTGTTTTTTAGCCAGCTGATGAAGTTCCATCAGCAACCCAAGTAGCAACAAATAAAGCGTGTAGACATTGGCGATGCTTACATTTAGAAATTTTTGTTGTTTCTCCAATGAATCATCTTCGGATTGGGTCAGTGCATAAATACATTGCATCACCTTAACCCTAATGTGCCTTCTTGTTAGCATTTAAAAGAACTATAAAGGTATTGATTGATTATAACGACGTAAAAGTAAGGCTATATTTTTAGCAAGCCTATCCCTTTTTTACATCTTATCAGTTTTATAACATTCCCATTACAGCCAATCCCATATCTTTGGCAACTCATATTTTGGGACTAGGGCACCTAACCAATGAAAGAACTAAAGCATCTCAACAAATACTTCAAAAAACATTGGCTTAAGCTATTGTTGGGTATCATTATCACCATAATTGCAAGGGTATTCTCCTTGATAATGCCGTCCTATGTAAGTAAATCCATTGATACCATCAATGCCCTGGCGACCAATATAATTGGCAAATCAGAAGCCAAAACCTTACTTTTTGAATACATTCTCATCATAGTTGGTGCGGCCATCTTATCGGGTCTGTTTACTTTCTTAATGCGGCAAACCATTATCAATGTATCCAGGTATATGGAATACGATTTGAAAAATGAGGTGTTTGACCATTATCAGATTCTCAATTTGGATTTTTACAAGCGCAATCGCATTGGGGACTTAATGAACCGAATCAGCGAGGATATCACTCAGGTCAGAATGTATGGAGGACCTGTGATTATGTACGGAATCAATACCTTGACCACTTTTGTTTTTGTAATATCCTTAATGTTCATCAAGGCACCTACCATAGCCTTTTACAGCTTAATTCCCCTGCCTATTTTGTCCGTTCTCATATATCAAATAAGTAGGATCATCCATAAGAGAAGTACCAAGGTACAGGAGTACCTTTCTACCCTTTCCACTTTTGCCCAAGAGTCGTTCTCCGGCATTTCCGTCATTAAGGCCTATGGTTTGGGATCCCAAATCAATAAAGAGGTTAGGGATTTGGCTATTGAAGGTAAAGATACCAGCATGGATTTGGCCAAGGTCAATGCCTGGTTTTTTCCATTGATGATCCTTTTAATTGGCATCAGTAACATTATGGTCATCTATATTGGAGGAAGGCAGTACATCAACAATGAAATAAGTCTTGGGGTCATAGCTGAATTTATTCTTTATGTCAATATGCTTACCTGGCCTGTGGCCGTAGTAGGATGGTTAACCTCCATTGTGCAAAGGGCAGAGGCCTCACAAAAAAGAATCAACGAGTTCCTAAAAGTAAGGCCCTCCATAAAAAATGAAGTTGCTACCAAGACCCCTATTCAAGGGAAAATAGAATTTAAGGAGGTATCCTTTACGTATGAGGACACGGGAATCAAGGCTCTGAATGCTATTTCCTTTTCTGTGGATGTCGGTGAAACCTTAGCCATTCTGGGAAAAACAGGTTCAGGTAAATCCACCATTTTAGATTTGGTGGCCCGGCTTTATGACGTCACTGAAGGAGGGATATTCATCGATGGAACCGCTATTGAAGAATTAAACTTAAATGATTTAAGGGAGGCCACGGGAGCCGTGCCCCAGGACGCTTTTTTGTTTTCGGACACCATTGAGAACAATATACGCTTTGGGAAGGAAAATGCGGACAAGGAAGAAATTATTGAAGTCGCCAAAGAAGCCGTAGTCCACAACAATATCGTAGGTTTTGCCAAACAATATGAAACCGTACTTGGCGAGCGGGGAATTACGTTAAGTGGGGGTCAAAAACAGCGGGTTTCCATAGCTAGGGCGCTATTGAAAGACCCAAAAATATACTTGTTTGATGACTGCCTATCCGCCGTGGATACTGAAACAGAGGAAGAAATTTTGAAAAACCTAAAAAAGGCTTCATCGGAAAAAACCACACTCATTGTAAGTCATCGCGTATCCTCGGCAAAAAATGCCGATAAAATCATCGTACTTGAAAATGGTAAAATTCTACAAGAAGGGACCCATGCGGAACTCAATGCCACCGAGGGTTACTATCAGAAATTATATCAGGACCAATTAACAGAGAAAGAATAATCAAAAAGTTGCCCCTTTACTATTTTTTTTACATTTTTACCAGAATAATGTAACATTATACTAACAGAACACTACACCAATGGGCGATAAAGACTTGATGGACCAGGAAGAAATTTACTCCAAAGTTCTAAGGGCTGGGAGAAGAACCTACTTTTTTGACGTAAGAAGCACCAAAGCCGGTGATTATTATTTAACGATTACAGAAAGTAAGAAGTTCACCAATGACGATGGATCTTTCCATTACAAAAAGCACAAGATTTACCTGTATAAGGAAGATTTTGAATCCTTCCGTGAAATCATGGAAGAAATGATGGACTATATTATTGACGAGAAGGGACTCGAGGTAATTTCAGAACGGCACCAAAAGGACTTTAAAAAGGAAGAGGAAACCCCTGAAAAGGAGGATTCCACTGGGAGCTTTACAGATGTTGATTTTGACGATATCTAAATATAAACTTAAAAAATGTACTGAACGGCCCGTCAACGCGGGTCGTTTTTTATTTTTAGCAATGACTAACTCAATTCACTCATGATGAAAACAATTCCATTGATCATTTTTGCCCTCTTAACTTCTTCCCTGTGGGCACAAAATGAAGTAAGCTTGAACTATTACCTTCCCGATGACGTGGCCTATAATCCAGCTATTCCCAAACCAGCTGATATTATAGGACATGAAGTGGGCGAATGGCACATAACCCATGACAAACTCTTGTATTACATGCAGGCTTTGGCCAAAGCTAGTGATAGGATCGCCTTGGAAGATAGAGGGGAAACTTTTGAAGGCCGGTCACTTTTCTTGTTAACGATCACTTCTGCGGAAAATCATACCAATCTAGAGCAAATACGTCAAGACCATTTGGCCCTTACCGAGACAGGTGCTTCTTCCCTAAATACATCCGAAATGCCCATAGTGGTGTACCAAGGCTTCACCATCCATGGCAATGAACCCAGTGGTACCAATGCTGCCGTAGCTTTCGCCTATTACTTGGCAGCCGCCGAAGGTCCGGAAATTGAAGAACTCTTGGGGAATATGGTCATATTACTCGATCCTTGTATGAATCCAGATGGATTTCAGCGGTTTGCCAATTGGGTCAATGTACATAAAAGCCAGAACCTAAATCCTGATAACAACGAACGGGAATACCATGAAATTTGGCCAGGGGGACGTACCAACCATTATTGGTTCGACATGAATAGGGACTGGCTTCCGGTACAACTCCCAGAAAGCAAGGTACGAATAGAGACCTTTCACCGTTGGATGCCCAATATCGTTACCGATCACCATGAAATGGGCACCAATTCCACCTATTTCTTTCAACCAGGGGAACCTTCACGGGTTCATCCCCTTACCCCAAAAATCAATCAGGAATTGACGGCCGAAATAGGCACTTACCACGCCAAGGCATTGGACAAAATAGGATCTCTGTACTATTCCGAAGAGAACTTTGACGACTACTATTACGGCAAGGGTTCTACTTTTCCCGATGTGAACGGGGGCATAGGCATTTTGTTTGAGCAGGGAAGTTCCAGAGGACACATCCAAGAAAGTGAAAATGGTCTTGTAACCTTTCCCTTCACCATTAGAAATCAATTCACTACAGCTTTGTCCACGATTGAAGCGGGCCACAACATGAGGTCAAAGATCCTGGACTACCAAAGAAAATATTATCAGGATATCAAAAGGGAAGCCGACAGAAGTAGGCTGAAAGGATATGTTTTTGGTGATGCCAAGGATGTGAATAAAACATGGCATTTGGCCGAGATTTTAAACCGTCACAAGATTCGGTTCCACGAACTAAAAAATGATGTCACTCTAGCGGGAAAACGCTTTAAAAAAGGAGCTGCCTATGTGGTTCCCTTGAACCAGAAAAACCCTAGGCTCATCAAGGCCATGTTTGAAAAGCGCACCACCTTTACCGATAGTATATTCTACGATGTTTCCGCGTGGACATTCCCTTTCGCGTTCAATTTGGACTATTCTGAAATTTCTGCCCTGATCAGTGCCGGTGATGAGGTGACCGATTTTCAACCCCTTGTGGGTTCGGTTAGTGAAAAAAGCGCCTATGCCTATCTTTTTGAATGGCATGAGTACTATACCCCAAAAGCTTTGAATGCCATTACCCAAAAAAGACTAAGAGCCAAGGTGGCCAAAACCCCCTTTACGCTAAATGGAAAAACGTACGATTATGGGACCATTATGATTCCCGTTCAAAATCAAAAGTTGGATGCTGACGAGTTATATGCATTCCTCCAAAAGGTGGCGAGGGAAAGTAAAATACACATCGATGCCGTAGCCTCAGGCCTGACCAAAGGTATTGATTTGGGAAGCAATGATTTTGATCCCATTGAAAAACAGAAAGTGGCCGTTTTAGTGGGTGATGGGGTTCGCTCCTATGACGCAGGGGAAATTTGGCATTTGTTCGATACACGATACGATATGAAAATCACCAAAATTGATACCCGTTACTTTGACCAAGTGGATTTAAGCCCGTATACGGACCTTATTGTTCCGAGCGGTTGGGGTGATAGCGTTTTGGACAAAACCGGGGCGGAAAAAGTGAAGGAATGGGTGAAAAGTGGGGGTACCGTAATCGGTTTTAGAAATGTGGCGAATTGGTTCAAGAAAAATGAATTCCTAAAACTGGAGATGAAAAAGGACACGCTCAAAGCCAAAAATATTAGGTTTGACCAAAGGGGGGATTTCCGGGGAGCCCAAGTAACGGGAGGTGCTATTTTCGAAGCAAAACTCGATCGCTCCCATCCTATTGGTTACGGTTACAAAAATGATAGGATTTCCCTATTCCGAAATACCAATATTTATTTGAAGCCAGAAAAGGACAGTTATAACAACCCCATTCAGTACACCAACAGCCCCTTACTCAGCGGTTATATCTCTGAGGAGAATGCGGAACTTATAAAAAACAGTGTGCCATTCAAATCCAAAAGAATGGGTCGTGGAAGGGTCATCCTGTTTACGGACAACACCAATTTCAGGGGATTTTGGTACGGAACCAACAAGCTAATGATGAACGCTATTTTCTTTGGTTCGATGATGTAATGCCAAAAACCTTAGTGAAAAGAAGATTAAGAGCGGCATGTCCAATCACTATGAGGCATGCTGTTTTTACGTTGTAGAAAAAACTAATTAAAAAAAGAAAAAGTAAATAAACCAAAGGATACACCATAAGGGAAAAGCCAAAGCGAAAAGTGGCCTCGAACTCGGGTTCCGGAACCTTTGGTTTTAACCATAAGCGCCACAAAAGAACAATGGGAAGGTTCATCCATAGAAAAAGAAATCGCGCTATGGCGTTATTACTTTTGGTTCTTTTTGGGGTCTTTTCATATGCTCTATGTTCCATGCCCTCATTGACGCTTGTAGGTTGCGTGAAATCAACTCCGCAGTCTTCCAGTTTTGATAGTACACTTTCATAGGTTTCTTTCTGTATATGGGTGGTGAGCTGCTTAAGTTCCTTAAATACCTCCTTTTTAATCGTCCTAGCATAAGGACGCTCCTCCTTAAACCGATGAACGCTTATTGGTTTTCCAACATAAAGTGCAGCAGTGTCACCAACCTGTCGCGGAGATTGATAGTTTTGTCCTATGGGGACCAAGGTAAGGTCCAAATTGGGATTGCATTGGAGTGCAGCATCAATTATCCTTGTAAACCCCTTGCTCAGAGGCCGCACCCTACGTTTTAAACTATGATTGGCCTCTGGGAATACCAAAATGGCCTCTCCTTCGGCCAAAAGTTGCCCGCACTTCCGGAAAATTTGATGATTCTTGGACAAGTTGGTCTTTCCATCACGTATGCGATAAATTGGTATCATTTGTAGAAACTGAAAAAGCGGTCGAAAAATTTTATTCTTAAAAAGATCCGAGCGGGTTAGATACCAGGGCTTTCTCTTGCAATTGGTAGCAATTAAAAGAATGTCCATAAGAGCATTTTGGTGATTGGATAAAAAAAGTACGGGGGCATCCTTAGGCACATTTTCCACACCTACTACTTTAACGGATCGGTAATAGCAAAAAAGCCCCATGGAGACCCAATATTTAAAAAAGTAATATCCCAATCTTTTCAAACCAATTTTTTGTTTTCCATTGGTCCATACCCCCAAAAACTTCCCAATACCAGTCCGGAAACCAAATGCCAGATACCCCAAAATGCCGTGAGCAGGGCCATACCACCAAGGCCTTCAAAAAAGGTGAAAATCAACAACAGGCCCAAGCCAGAATTTTGAATTCCCGTTTCAATGGTAATACTACGTACGTTCTCGCTCCGAAACCCCATAAACTTAGCCAGGGAAAAACCCGTTAGAAAAGCGACTAAATTGTGGAGCAACACCAACCAGAACACATAAAAAACATAATCCAGAAAAATATCCCTGTTCTTATATAGGGCCAAAAAAACAAGGACAATGAAGAAAACAAGTGATCCGATCTTAAAACCTTTAGCCATTTTTTTTGCCAGTCTTGGCCGAAAATGACTGACGAGCATGCCCATTACCAAGGGTACTCCCAACAACAAAGCTACCAGCCTAACCATTTCAAAAGGAGAAATGGATACCTCCCTTAAAATTGTTGCCGTAGGTCCATACAGCGAACCCCAAATTTGAAGGTTCAATGGGGTCATTACAATGGCCAGCAAGGTAGCAATTGCGGTTAATGTCACGGACAAGGCTGAATTCCCCTTAGCCAAATGGGTAATAAAATTTGAAATATTTCCACCGGGACAAGCAGCTACCATAAACATTCCCATAGCAATACTGGCCATGGGTTCCAAAAGCCAAACCAGACAAAAGGTGACAACTGGCAATAAGACAAATTGACTAAAAACACCTGTAAGTACCAGTTTTGGTTTTCGGGTCAGTTCCCGAAAATCATCAAAGGTTAGTTCCAAGGCCACTCCAAACATCACCAAGGCCAAGGCAATGTTTAGCGTCCAAAGGGATTTGGTATCAAAATTGATGTGAACATTATCAATGATCTGCTCCAAAAGTCAAGATTTTAACATTGACAATATACTGTTACTTTCCTTGATAGGAACATTACTTAGAAATCTCTTTAATTCTGACTATATTTAGGGGACTCATGATTCCAAGAATATCATTATGCTATGCTTGCTTTTTTTAGGAAAATCCGCAAGAATCTCCTTTCTGAAAATAAATTGACAAAATACTTTTTTTACGCTCTTGGCGAAATAGTCCTGGTGGTCATTGGAATACTTATCGCTCTAAAAATCAATAACTGGAACAGTACTCAAATTTCATATCAAAAGGAAGTATCCTATCTTCAGGAAATTCGGGACAACTTGGAACAAGACGCTAAAAGGATTGACAGTGTATTGGCCTTTAATCACAAAAAAGTACCCATCGTTAAAGGAATGATGCAGATTTTTAGTAATAGCTTAACCAATGACGAAAGGGTAGCCTTATTTGACAGATATTCCAAACCTTTTACACTGTATGAAATTTTTGTCCCTCAAAGAACGGCTTTCAATAATATGGTGGCTTCTGAAACCATAGACCTAGTACAGAATGGAGAACTCAGAAAAGCATTGATTTCCTATTATGAATATGATTACACGGGCAGCGTACAATTTAGGGTTCAGCAGATGAACAGACGTATCATTGATAATGCCTTCCCTAAATTCTTTACACGTGAACATACCAAAAGCCTTTTGGGTCTCTCTACCGAATTACCCACGAACGATGAGTTGAACATTCATAAAGAACAATGGTTAATTTCTGAGTTGTATGGACTTATCTATATCATTAATTTGCAAAACCAAGGGGTCTTGGAATTCAAGCAAAATATTGAACAACTCATCTCACTTATTGACGAAACGCTAGTAAATAACCCATAATGGCAAGAACACCCAGCAATATGCTCCCATTGGGCACCAAGGCTCCCGATTTTTCCCTTTTTGACACCGTAAGCGGCCAAACCTTAAGTTTAGATGAGCTCAAAGGCGAAAAAGGTACCGTTGTCATGTTCATTTGCAACCATTGTCCTTTTGTAATCCATGTAAATCCTGAAATTTCAAAATTGGGTAGGGAATATCAAGAAAAGGGAATTGGCTTCATTGCCATATCCAGCAATGATGTGGAAAACTATCCCCAAGATGCACCTCATCTCATGACCAAAACAGCAAAACAAGAGGGGTATTCCTTTCCTTATTTGTATGATGAGACCCAGGATGTTGCCAAAGCCTATGATGCTGCCTGTACCCCCGATTTCTATTTGTTCAACGACCAACTGGAGTTGGTTTACCGAGGGCAATTGGACGATTCGCGACCCGGGAATGGGTTACCTTTAAACGGACAGGACCTAAGAAGTGCCTTGAATACCCTATTGGCTAAAAGAATCATTTCAGAAAACCAAAAACCGAGTATTGGGTGTAATATTAAATGGAAATAAAACCGCGAACACCCCCATGGAAACTGTTTTTGACCTGTTGACCCCAGAAACTGTTCCAGCTTACATTGAAGTGGGCACGCGATCCTACAAAGCACACTATGTACATCTTTGGGAAGACCAAGATCCAACCCCTTATCTCGAAACCAGTTTTATACCAAAAGTGGTCATCAAGGAATTGAATGACCCCAACTGCCATAATTATTTGGTGAAATTTCAGGGAGCAAACGTGGGCATCCTTAAACTAACGATAAACCAAGGGTGGGGAAATTGGGAAGCAGAAGACACCCTTTACTTACATCGAATATATTTACTGGAAAAAGCCACAGGAAGGCATATTGGTAAAGCGGTGTTGGACCATACCGAAAATCTAGCCCTTCACCTAAAAAAGAAAATGATTTGGTTGGAAACCATGAAAAAGGGAAAAGCCAAGAACTTCTATCAAAAACACGGATATGAAATCATTGGAGCATCCCATATAACGCTTCCAAGGGTGTTACACGAGGAAAAGGAAATGTGGGTGATGGGCAAGCCCATTTAGTCTACCAGCCTTTCCGTTCCGTTAAGTTTTTGATGTGGGCAAAATGGTGGCTTCCATGCCAGGCATACCGTCCGATATTTTCCTCCAAAGTACTGACTTCGTTTCCCTCTGGATGGATAAACGTTCGAAGTAACTGCTCCTTGGATAACCCTTTGAGCAAATACACCAATTTAAAATGTACTGCCCTTAGATGGTCCAACGACATTTGGATTGGAGCTGTGCGGGTATCAAAAAGATTGGCCCACTCCTTTTCAAAATAGGGTTTTATAATAGGGGTATCTTCGGTCAAAGCCCATTTAAATCGGATGTAGCTATTATGGTGACTGTCCGATACATGATGAATTACTTGGCGCACCGTCCATCCTCCAGGTCGATAGGGGGTTTCCAGTTGTTCTTCGGTCAGTCCATTGACCATTTCTTCAAAACGGGCGGGTAAATGTTCCAAAATTGAGATCCATTTAGAAAGGTGTTCCGCTGTTATTGGGTTTGGGATTTCATACTTTCCAATGGGATATCGAAGTTGTTCCAGTACTTTTTCTTCCATGGTTTAAATGTAACAAACTTTAGTATAGTTTTAACCCTAAACCCCTAGCATAAGATATAGGTTGAACCTACCTTTATTTAAATCTTAAAAACGAACGTATATGGCTACTTTACGACTGGGCGATATTGCTCCGGACTTTACTGCAGAGACTTCACAAGGAACCTTAAACTTTTACGATTATCTAGGGGATGGTTGGGGCATTTTATTCTCCCATCCGGCAGATTTTACACCGGTATGTACCACCGAATTGGGTACTGCGGCAAAATTTAAGGATGAATTTGACAAACGCAATGTAAAAATGATGGCCCTTAGCGTAGATGGGGCAGATTCACATAATGAATGGATCAAGGATATCAATGAGACACAAAATACCAAGGTCAACTTTCCCATTGTGGCCGATGAGGACAGAAAAGTGTCCGACATGTACGATATGATCCACCCAAATGCAGATGATACCTTAACCGTTCGTTCCGTCTTTATTGTAGGACCTGACAAAACCATCAAATTAATTTTGACCTATCCTGCCTCAACGGGAAGGAACTTCCACGAACTGTTGCGTGTAATTGATTCATTGCAATTAACCGCATATCACAAAGTGGCCACGCCCGCTAATTGGAACAATGGGGAAGATGTTGTAGTCAGTCCCAAAATTCCAACGGATGAGGCAAAAGAACTATTTTCCAAAGGCGTAGAGGAAATACGGCCCTATTTGAGAATGACTCCTGACCCAACGGTATAGTCATTAAATACATCTAATTTAACCGCTCTTATCGAGCGGTTTTTTTGTGCTATATCTTTTCATAACCTAAACTTAACCTAGCTTCTTGCAACCGTTCCACTCTTTTTAAATCCTACCGTAAACCCTTACGTATGAAAACACCTAACCTTTTGTTTTTTCTCCTACTGGCATTTACTTTTGAAAGCTGTTGTTTTTATGGTAGCTGCGATGATGATTTTGACGATGACCCCCAAGCCTTTTCCGAATATGAACCTGTTTTTTTAAGCCGGGCCGAATTGGAGCAGTCCGTTCGTCTCAAAGACCCCGTTCAAATCATAAACTCAGGAAAAATCTATGTAAAGGACAACTTGCTTTTTGTAAGCGAGGTGAGGGAAGGGTTTCATGTATTCGACAATTCCAATCCTGAGAATCCCATCAAGATTAAATATATTGAAGTACCCGGGTCAACGGATTTAGCGATTAGGGAAAACGTACTTTATATCAATCAGGCCACCGATTTAATTGCTGCACGCTTCAATTTTGACGCAAATACCCTCTCGGTGACCAAACGGGTGGAGAATACCTTTCCGGAACTCCCATCCCCTGATGGTTATTATGCCTATGATATTCCTGCTACCAGTATCGTGATTGATTGGAAACTAAAAAACTAAGCCCCATGAAAAAGTTATTTATATTATCCCTACTAACATTATGGCTAATTTCCTGTGAATCTGATGGCGATTCAGCAAACGGACAGGATTCCCCGTCAACGGATGGTCAAGGTGGTTCCTTGGCGACCTTTACCCTAAAAGGGGACTATTTGTACGTTGTGGACCAGTTTGATCTCAACGTTTTCAGTCTTAGCACTGCCCAGGAACCCGTTTTTGTCAACAAAGTCAATATTGGGTTTGACATTGAAACCCTCTTTGGATATAAGGACTACCTTTATATAGGTTCGCGAACCGGTATGTTTATCTATGGTTTAAACGACCCGGAGTTTCCTCAAAAGTTGTCCCGAGTGGAGCACTTTACAGCTTGCGATCCCGTAGTGGCCAACGATACCCATGCCTATGTTACTTTACATAGTGATACGTTTTGCGGAAACGATATCAATGTTTTGGAAATTTATGATGTCAACGATGTGACCCAACCCGTTTTGATAAGTTCAAGAAATTTAATCTTTCCCCGAGGACTTGGACTTTATGGAAATTATCTTATCGTCTGTGATGATGAAATCAAAATCTTTGATGTAAGTAATCCATCGGAATCCAAACTGGTCAATGCCATTGACCGGAAAGCCTTTGATGTTATTATCAATGGGGATTTGTTGATAGCCATAGGCGAAACTGGGCTTTTTCAGTATCAATTGAGCACCTCCCTGGAAGGGATAACCTATACGACCTTAAGCAGTATTTCCATTTAAATAAGACTTGTGCTCAACTTTCAAATAATTGATAATGAAATTGTTTCCATACTAAAGTAGGGTTTTTCCCCGTTGTATTGTTATTAGGGAAAGATTCAGAATAACCATCAAACCTCCATCAAATTATGAATGCATTTTTTACGGTGCTTTTACTATTGCTTGCCATCAATTTGTTTTTGCTTTTGCTGAGTGTCAACAAGGCAAAATAAAAAAGCCCCTTCAAAAGGAGCTTTTACCCATTATTTAGCTATACTAGATTAATTCACGGAGATTAACTCTACATCAAATAGTAAAATGGCGTCCGGGGGAATGGCCTCTCCGGCTCCCCTACTCCCGTAGCCAAGATGGGAAGGGATTACCAAACGGGCCTTGTCGCCTACTTGCAGTAACGAGATACCTTCATCCCATCCAGGAATTACCTTGCCCACACCTAATGGAAATTCAATAGGCTGTCTTCTGCTATATGAGGAATCAAAAACCTTCCCAGTATCCAAGCTGCCCTCATAATGCACAGCTACGGTCTTACCTTTTTCAGCCTTGGCCCCATTGCCCTTTTGAATAATTTTATAACGAAGACCTGAGGTTGTTTTCTCAAAACCGGCGGCCAATTTTTCCAAAGCTGCCTCTGCTTTGGCCCTTTTTTCAGCCTCCCTTTTTTCACGTTCCCCTTCAAAGGTTCTAAAGGATTCGACTGCGTTCCATTTTTCGGCCTCTTCACCTACCCTAACAATTTCCAAAGATTCAATGATATCCCCTTGTGCAATGGTGTCCACCACTTCCTGCCCGTGTTCCACATGACCAAAGACCGTATGCTTATTGTTCAACCACGGCGTTGGTACATGGGTGATAAAAAATTGACTTCCGTTGGTTCCAGGACCAGCGTTGGCCATGGAGAGGACTCCAGGTGCATCATGCTTCAAATCATCATGGAATTCATCCTCAAATTGATATCCGGGACTGCCCGTTCCCGTTCCCTGAGGACACCCCCCTTGAATCATAAAATCAGGGATGACCCGGTGAAATTTTAGACCATCATAATAGGGTGTCCCTTGGGGCTTGGCACTGTTCTCCAAATTACCTTCGGCCAGCGCCACAAAATTACCCACGGTCCCCGGGGTCTTATCATGGGTCAGCTTTACCAAAATCCCACCTTTGGTCGTATTGAATTTAGCGTATATACCGTCTTGCATAGTTCCTTTGATTAAGGCTGCAAAAGTAATACTTGGAAACTAAAGGGACACTACCCTTTTATGTTTTTAGGTTGAATGATTCCGTACTTATCCATTAAATAAACCAAGCTTGCCATGGTTGCAGCCCCCAGTTCCAACTCCCGCTTGTTTACATATTGAAAGGTGTCCGTTGCAGCGTGATGATGATCAAAATAACGTTGTGAATCAGGTCGTAACCCAGCTAAAACAACATTTTCACCTTTCAGGGGACCAACATCGGCCCCACTTCCACCTCGGACAAACAAGTGAATCAAATAAGGTTCAAATAGCGTCTTCCAACCTTCCACCTGCTTAAAGTTTTCATCGGAACAGTCCAGGGAGAATCCCCTTGGGGTAAATCCACCCGCATCACTTTCCAGGGCAAATACATGGTTTTCTTTTTTTGCTTTGGCCACTTCAGCATACTTGTTGGCACCTCGAAGTCCATTTTCCTCGTTCATAAAAAGTACCGCCCTAATAGTTCGCTTTGGCCTATAACCACTTGCCTTTATAAGTCTGAGGACATCCATACTTTGTACCACCCCAGCGCCATCGTCATGGGCGCCATCGCCTAAATCCCAAGAATCCAGGTGCCCCCCTACGATCATGATTTCATTTGGAAATTCGGACCCACGAATCTCACCGATAACATTGTAAGATTCCACATCTGGAAATTGCTTGCAGTTTTGTCTGAAGTAAAATTTAATGTCTGGATTGAGTTTTAAGGTGGTACTCAACAGTTCTGCAGCATTGGTGCTGATTGCCGCAGCAGGAATTCGGTCCTCCACCGGGGTATCACCGTAGCTCATGGATCCCGTATGCGGATAATCATCCAATTTCAGGCTAAGGGAGCGAACAATGACACCAAGGGCACCGTACTTGGCCGCAGCTGCTGCGCCGCCATACCTTTGAAACACACAACCTGAGTATGCCCTGAAGGTTCGGATGATGGTGGCATCCATGGGTCGATTAAAAAACACCAGTTTTCCTTGAATTTTTTCCCGTCCCAGTCTTTCCAAATCCTCGATACTTTGCACCTCCACCACTTTTGCCTTCAATCCACCGTCCGGCGTTGCCACGGAACCTCCCAAAGCACAAATGGGAACATTGGTGGTAATACCGGGCTTGGTCTCTATGTAGGCAAACTCTGGTGTTCCACGAACCCATTTTGGGACCATGACCGGTTGTAACCAAACCCTATCCAATCCCAATACATCCATTTGACGTTTGGTATATTCCACGGCCTCCTGCGCCTGGACCGATCCTGAAAGACGACCACCAATTTGATTGGACAGATAGTTCAACCAATCGTAGGCCTTGCCATTGGTCAATGCCATGTCATAAATGGCCTTAAGTTGCTTTTCATCTTCGGATTGAGATCTTAAAAGAACCGTACAGCATAAAAAGAGGACAAGAAGTATTCTGATATTCATTCGTTTTCTTTTTCCAATTGTTGTTTGAAAGATTCTAAGTTAGCCTTTATTTCATCATCCAATTCCGGTTCTTTTACATCTTTATACTTTTTTAACGATTGCAATAAAATAGAAGCTACAATCAAGCGAGCAGCCTTTTTATCGTCTGCGGGAACAATATACCAAGGGGCATGAGGTTTGGATGTTTTGTTGATGGCCTCCTGATAGCATTCCTGATATTTATCCCAGAGTTTTCTTTCCTTTAAATCGCCAGGTGAAAATTTCCAGTTCTTTCGTCTCAACCGGAGTCGGCGCAATAGACGTTGACGTTGCTCCTCTTTGGACAGGTGCAGAAAGAACTTGAAGACGATCGTACCGTTTTCCGAGATATGCCGCTCAAAATCGTTGATTTGTCGGTAGCGATTCTCCCAAAATTCATCATTCACATCAGATATATGAAGAACTCCCGGTATATTCTCTCCCAAAATATAGTGTGGATGTACCTTGGTCACCAGTACATTTTCATAATGTGTTCTATTGAAGACACTAAACTTACCCCGTTCAGGAAGGGCGATATAATGACGCCAAAGATAATCATGCCGTAATTCCAATTTACTGGGCACTTTAAAACTGTGTACCTCAACCCCCCTAGCATTGAGTTCCTTGAAGACTTCGCGGATGAGACTGTCCTTTCCCGCCGTATCCATACCCTGCAAGCAGACCAATATCCCATACTTTCCATGGGCATAAAGGGTATCCTGAAAATCCGCCAGTTCTTTGCTAACTTGCTCCAATGCATCCTTTAATTGCTTCCCCGTCTTCCCAAAATCTTCAAAGGTGGGTACATTCTTTAGGTTCGAGGCGCCCGTACTCTTGTATTTGTCAATAACAATGTCTTCCATAGCCAGAAATATACACATTTTTCATAGTGGGGCATAACGCTATTATGGATTACCGTTTATCGAGAAATTCAACTTTATGTTCCTTTTGTAGTCAAAACCCGTTGTTTGACGATGGAATTCTGGGTTAACCCGGACATCATCTAATTTTATAGGACCAAATCAAATCAAAATGAGAGCCTACCTGAAGATATTGCCCTATTTGGGTCTTGTCCTAGGTCTTTTAGGACTATTAATGCTACTTTCCTTTACGGGTATCAATGCTTGCCAAATGGCCAATAGTGATATTAACTCAATTAAAGAGCACACCCAACGGGCATTGGAAACCCAATCCTTGGAGATGGCGAAATACCATGGCTTCAAAGCCTTGAGCAGTTTGGAAAATACCAAAACCCATTTAAATGATTGTGGTTGTGAACCGGCCTTACAAACTGCAAAAGATACTGAGTTCAACCTTAAAAAAGCCGTCCGGTCCAATTCTCTCGAAGATTCAAAAAATTACCTGAAACTTGCTTTGCAAAACACCTTGATCACACTTGATGCTTTGCAAAATTTCCAACAAGGGTATACAAGTACTTACGGTGATGATATTTTGGTCATGAACACCAAAGAGGTTTTAAATGAACAGGGCGGAATTATGGTAAGTCCTGCTAAAAAAATACAGCAGAAAATGGACCAAAGTCTTTCCGAATTTGAAACTTCCTTGGAAGCAGTGGTTCAACATGTGGACTGTGAAGATGCTTTTAATTTTATCAATAAAATTATTACCAAATCCAACGGTAATTTAGCACGAAGTACCCTGACCATAGCACAGCGACAATATCATGCCCGTGTAAAAACCATCTCACTTGATGCCTTAAAAAGGTTGGAGGGTTGCCCTACAGAATAGTTCATTTACTGGCAAATAGTTTAACATCATCTTCGCTCACTTCCTTTCCTCCAAGGATAATCAATCGCTCTACCACATTGCGCAGTTCCCGTACATTTCCGGTCCAATCATAGCTCTTTAACAACTCAATGGCCTTGGGCGCAAAGGATTTTTTGATAGACCCTTGTTCGTCGGCGATTTTTTGGGAAAAATGCGCAATAAGCAATGGAATATCCTCACGACGATCATTCAAGGAAGGTACCTTGATCAATATTACGGCCAACCTATGGTAGAGGTCCTCCCTAAATTTTCCATCGGCAATTTCCTTTTTTAAGTCTTTATTTGTGGCTGCAAGTACACGAACATCCACTTTTATATCCTTGTCCGATCCAACCCTAGAAATTTTATTTTCCTGAAGTGCCCTTAAAACCTTAGCCTGGGCCGAAAGGCTCATATCGCCAATTTCATCGAGAAAAATGGTTCCCTTATTGGCGGTCTCAAATTTACCCGCACGGTCCTTTACTGCGGAAGTAAACGCACCCTTTACATGTCCAAAAAGCTCACTTTCTATCAATTCAGAAGGAATGGCCGCACAGTTCACTTCAATGAACGGTGCATTGGAACGCTGGCTTTTTTGATGTACCCAATGGGCCACCAGTTCTTTCCCGGTACCGTTGGAGCCCGTTATCAACACTCGGGCATCCGTAGGGGCGACCTTTTCAATCATTTCCTTGATGGTACCGATGGCAGGACTATCCCCTATCATTTCATAGTTCTTGCTGACCTTCTTTTTTAAGATCTTATTCTCGACCACCAGTTCCTTTTTGTCCAAGGCATTTCTTACTGTGGTCAATAATCGGTTAAGGTCGGGCGGTTTGGAAATATAATCGAAGGCGCCCAATCGCATGGTATTGACCGCCGTATCCAAATCCCCATGGCCGGAAATCATGATAAACGGTACTTCGGGCTTTTCCTTTTTGGCAGCTTCCAAAACCTCAACCCCATCCATTTTGGGCATTTTTATATCACACAACACCAAATCAAAGTCTTCCTTCTTTAGAATTTCAATCCCTTTGATGCCGTCCTCCGCCTCCGAAACCTGATAGTCATCACTTTCTTCAGATAGTATTTTTATCAACACCCGTCTGATTGCCGCTTCATCTTCTATGACCAATATTTTTGACATACCCTAGTTTTTAAAAAATTGAAATTCTAAAACCGCCCCTTAAAAAAAGATTGGCCTCATTGTTCAGTAAAAATACGTCATCACGGCTATCATTTCTCAACGTTCCCTCGAGAATTAGGGAGCGACCAAATGTTGCATAAAATGCCATATTCTTATTGATGTTATATTGATACCAAAACGTACCTACCAAAGCGGATAGGGATATACGGGACCCTACTTCACCTTCGGGCAACTGAATATCGTCTTGAATATTTATGAAGTACCCATCCAATAATAATGCCAACTGTAGGGAGTGCCTATCGGAAATGTGATATCTAACGTTTGATTTTGGTATCCCTAGGGTATACGACCATTTGGGATGAAACCTTCTGTAATAGCTGACCAAAGGCAATGGTATTGGAATACCCGTGGTACTGTTAAATGAAAGTCCAACAACAATTCGAAAAGGCTTTTCCGCATCTTTCGCTTCTTTCCAGAAGGAAGCCGTGGCGTTAAAGAATAAATCATCAGTACTGATGCCCCCCGTGAGGTTGGATGCAATCCTAGGGGTCACAATACCCACCAATCGCCAATTATCGTTCCATTTGGTGATATAGCCCAAATTAAAGTCAATAACATGAAGTTGTTCCACATCGTCCTTATTGAAAGGCGTCTCTTTTCTAAATTCAATGTCAAATTCGTTGTATTCCGAACCTACCACCAAATAGTTGTTTGTATTGACCTTTATGGGAACATTGATCAAAGCCCTATATCTTGATGTGTTGATGCCCGTGTTATTTTCAGGTATTCTTAGGTATTCCAACCGAAACAGATCGGAACTTTGTGCGTTTGCAAGAATACAACCTCCCAACAAACCACTTAAAATAAGGAGTCGGGTGATTTTATTGGGCATCTTTATGTGTTATGATTTTTCCGATGATCGTGAATAAAAGTGTACATCCCGCTGTGGGAACGGTATGGTAACGTTGTTCTCCCTAAATTTCTTGTCTATGGCATAGCGAATGTCGCTTTTAATTCTTGGTTCGGTAAAGCTATCGTTGATAAAGAAGTTAATGGAAAAAGAAAGTGCAGAGTCCGCAAAATCTTCAAATAGCACAAAAGGTTTTGGGTTCCTAAGCACGCTTTTTTGTTCCTTAACGGCCTCTTCCAATAAGCGGGTCACCAAATCCACATCACTTCCGTAAGCGACTCCAACAGTCACTCTTTCACGGGTGGTCTTATGGTTCTGGGTAAAGTTGTAAATGGTATTGGTGATGAACTTATGGTTAGGGATAATGACTATTTTGTCATCCCTGGTAATGGCCCGTGTGGTCCTGAGCTTTATTTCAAAAACCTTTCCCACTTTACCTTCCACTTCCACGATATCCCCAACCCGAAGGGACTTGTCCACCATGATCAAAATACCGGCAATAATATCTTGAAACAATTCCTGGAGGGCCAATCCCAACCCCACAAAAAGGGCAGCGGAAGCCGTAAGGATAACCGTTACATTGATACCGGCGGCACTCAAGGTGGCCAAGAGCACTATAACATAGACCACATAGCGGATAAACTTAAAAATACTGATGAACTTGAGTTTATCCTCATTGTTCATTTTACGGGTAAACAGCCTACGCAATAGCTTCAGTAAGAAATTGGTAGTGATTATGGTTACGGTCAATAACAGCAGTAGACCAATGGTAACATGTATGGAATTGTCCCCCTCCCCCAAATGAAGCCCCCAATTGAGAAAGTCCTGAAGGGAACTCCAAATGTCCTCTTTCACGAATTCCTTTATTTCACCACTTGTTTCCTGCATGTATTAATATTTCAGCCATTTATACAATTCTTTATACGTGGGTTTCTTACCGTACATTAATATGCCTACACGATAGATTTTGGCTGCCAACCACACAATGGCAAGAAAGGTCAACAGCAAAAGAACAATACTCAATACCAACTGCCATAAGGGAACGCCCCCTTCCCCTACCCCTCCGGGCAGCCGCATTAGCATGACTATCGGGGATGTTAAGGGAAATAGGGAAAACCCTACGGCAATAGGTCCGTGTGGATTGCTGAAAACCGAAAAGAAACCAACATAAATGGCTAGCATCAAAGGAAGGATGATTGGAAAAATGAATTGTTGTGTGTCCGTTTCATTGTCTACTGCGGCACCAATCGCTGCATAAATGGAACTGTAAATCAAATACCCCAGGATAAAATAGATGACAAAGGAAAAGAGCAACAACAACCATGGAATCTTAAACAGTTCATTCGCGTATTTTTGAATGTCGCTATCTCCATCCGGCATGGGCGGCATAGCCCCCATGGTACCGGACTGCATGGCGGGATTGGCGCCTAAGGCTGCCATGTCAATATCCAAAAGAAGCAGCGAAATAAACAGTAAAATGGAAGCTGAAAAAATCCATATGGCAAATTGGGTCACTCCGGCCAGGGAATTACCGATAATCTTGCCCAACATCAATTGAAAGGGCTTCACCGATGAAATGATCACTTCTATGATCCTTGAGGTTTTCTCCTCAATAACACTGCGCATTACAAATCCCCCATAAATAATGATAAACATCATAATAAGGTAGCCAAAACCTCCGCCTATAAAGGCCTTTAGCTCATTAATACCCTTTAAGTTACGTTCTCCATCAAAAGTGGCCGTCTGTAGTTCGTACCCTTTTTCTATGGTGGAGAACTCTTCATTGGACACCCCTAAGTGACTCAATCGGTTTTTGCGTAAGCGGTCCTCAAAAATATCCTCCAGGCGATTTAAAACTTCACTTACTGGATTGTCCTTGGTGTATAAAAACGCCGCTTGCGAGGCACTTTCCAAATCAGCGGATGCTGGAATGTGAAGCAAACCATCATAGGACAACGAAACTGTGGAATCCTTGGCCTGCGGAAGAGCAATATCCTTGAATTCAATAAAAGAAACCGATGCCCCGGGTAAAAAATCGCCATGAAAGTAGGCACTCTCGTTCAAAACGGAAACAATATGGGTTTCGCTGTCATTGATCTTTGTCAAATAGGCAATAAGAACAATCATCCCCACCATAAGAATGGGGCTCAAAAATGTCATCACCACAAACGACTTATTGCGCACCTTGGCCAAATACTCCCGTTTTATGATCAATCCCAGTTTGCTCATTCCCCTTTGGCTTTAACGGTTTGTATAAAGATATCGTTGGCGGAAGGTATGGTTTCCTCAAAATGGTTGATGTTTGCCTTTTTTGCAAGCAATGCAAGTGCTTCCGTAGTATCTGCCGTTGGCAATTTCAAAGTGAAGTCCAATTGCTTTTCAAAGGGATCAAAAACGTGATCCAAAATTTGAAACTTGTCCTTTAGTTCATTGACCAGTCCTTCCCCTTCCCCATTTACCTGAAGCCCTACTTTGAACACATTGTTCTTGTGGGCCTTTTTAATGTTGGACAGTTTTCCATCCAGGATTTTGTGCGACTTATGGATGAGGGCAATGTACTCACAAAGTTCCTCCACCGATTCCATGCGATGGGTAGAAAATATAATTGAAGTGCCCTTCTGTTTTAATTCCAGAATTTCCTCCTTGATCTTATTGGCGTTGATAGGGTCGAAGCCACTGAAAGGTTCATCAAAAATAAGGAGCTTGGGTTCGTGGAGGACAGTGACAATAAACTGTATTTTTTGCGCCATTCCCTTAGAAAGTTCCTGGATTTTTTTGTTCCACCAATCCCCTATTTCCAAACGCTCAAACCAATACTTCAACCGTTTTTTGGCTTCGGATTTGGATAGGCCCTTCAACTGGGCCAAATACAGGGCCTGCTCCCCCACCTTCATACTTTTGTACAGCCCTCGCTCCTCTGGCAAATAACCAATAGTGGCAATGTGTCTGGGTGCCAAAGGTTCCCCATCAAAATACACTTTCCCGGAATCCGGAAAGGAGATTTGGTTGATAATGCGAATCAATGTGGTCTTTCCGGCCCCGTTGGGTCCCAATAGGCCATAAATACAGTTTTTTGGAATCTCCAATGAAACTTGGCTTAGTGCGGTATGTCCCCCAAAGGATTTTGAGACATTATCCACAACTAAAATAGGAGTCATGCAATGAATTTTGGCAAAGATACGATTATGGAATATTTTGTATTGGAAAATAAGGCTTTACCAATAAGGCTTCAATTCATGGCTGCGCTACTACCCTAACAATTTTAACTAAATTTAATCTCAAACGAATAAGCCTAGACGATGAATTCAACAGTGCCTTCCTCTCCCCTTCGGTAAACTCAGGGTCGTCGGAGGAAATAACGAAATCATAGCCGGACCGTTGCAGCACATTTAAGAAAAACGACAAATCTACATGAGTAAGAAATGAACCGAGAAAACAAAATTCTATCAATATTAATATTTATGGCGTTAGTTACTCGTGTGTTGGTTTTATGGCTTGGGAGACCTGAATTTGTGGGCTGGTTTAATCATACATATTATTATTATGTAGAAACTAAAGGTCTTTTACTATATGGCAAATTACCATTTCCTGATATGCCTTTATTGTTTTATCTGTACGCTGTAACAGGCAAGATATTGACTTGGTTTGGAATAGAATTAAATCAAAGTATTGTGATTTCCACAAGATTTTGGATGAGTATTATTCCTTCATTGCTTCCTATTCCAATTTATTTGACCTTAAAAAGCATTTTTAATAATCAAGTTTTGCCAAAATGGACTTGGGTTTTTCTTATTACTTCTGCGTTTTATCCTTTAACCATTTTGTACCTGCCGGAGTTTTTGCAGAAAAACACGCTTGGGCTGCTCCTTTTAGCTTTCTTTATTTGGCAGTCAAAATTGGCATTGAACAAACTTAATTCCAAAAGAATATTCGTTTTAAGCATTTTGTTTTTGCTAATTACATTAACACATTTTGGCACAGTAGCAGTTACCCTACTTCTCACCACTTCCATTTTGCTTTCCTACTTTGTACTTCATCCCAAAAAAATAACCTTCAAAATAATCTTCGCTCCTGTAGCGGGATTGGTAATAGCATTAACTGCATTTTATTTATTAGACATTCAAAGGTTTTACAGAATTGGACATTATATCCACAGGATTTATGACAGTTCCAGTTTAGCCTTACTATTCTCGCCAAATGACCCCGACAAGTTCACTACAATATTTATGATTGTTGTACCATTGATACTATTATTGCTCTTATTAAAATGGTATCAATATGCAAGAAAAGAATTGAGTAAAGACAACAGTTTGTTTTGGTTATCCAATACCATTTTTATTTACCTCTTGATATTGCCAATTTATGAACCGCTATTATTGGCAAGATTTTTCAATTTCGTTTCATTACCCTTTATTTTCATATTGGTCTATTTGATTAGATTTTCAGTTAAAAAATCGTGGATTAAAACAATGGTTTTATCAGTCGTTTTTCTTGGTACTCTAACCATTGCTTTTGGCGATATTGTGAGTTCCTTTTGGCACAATAAAAACAAAGAAGAAGTGTACCAAGATTTGATGAAAATGAAAAACGAAATCCATTTTACAGATAAAGATTTGGTCATTACCCGAAATGGAGCAGAACATATCAGTAATTGGTTTTTGAACACAAAATCGTGTATGGTTACTTCGTTCAATACAAATGATTTTAAAAAGTATAACCGTATATATATACTCAACCCCACAGAAGGAAATATGCGTTTGCAAGAAGCCACCAACGATGAAACCCAAAAGTATAATTATATGCTCAGCAATATTCAAGTACCTGCTAATGCAGATGAAATATATAAGTCTGAACACATTGAACTTTACAAAATAGAAAAAACACCTAATGGTTGGGTATTTGATAAGAATGGCTATTGGACAGGATATGAAGAATAAAAACGTGCTACAACATTGTGTATAAGCTATAGCGGATTAAGTGCTAATTTGAAACATAAAACTATGAATCAAAGGTCAATGCAATCTGATAGTTTAGAGGCTTGAAACCCGCTACTGCCCATACACTAGACCGTTGTGCATAAGTTTGCTTAAAAAACTATCGCAGAATAAAACCCAATGATTTTAGCTTATTTTTTTATTCTGTTTTTCGTGTTTGTATTAGTGATTATTTCTTTTGCTGTTAAGAATAGAAAACTAAAAAGAAGATTAATAATCGCTTTGGGTATCGTTTTTATTATAATCGTTGTATTAGGTATTTATGCATTTATTGGATTTGCCCGCGGTTGGGGTGTGTAAACCGTCGAAGTTGGGTTAGCAGCTGACCATTAATTTTTGGTATCTAAAAGAGAAATGAAAAATTTAAATAAAACTCAACTTAAATATAGCGTTAGATTCTAACTTGCAATTAATGGGATAATTGAAGTATGAACCGAGCTCTCTGAATGGACAAGTGTTGCTTCGACTTAATTATTAAATAAAAACCTATGCACAACATTGGCTACAATTCAGCGTGGTTGAAGAAATAAAATGAAACTATTAACAATAAGTACTGCTGATTTTTATTGTGGAACGATTCTAACGAATCCTTTCACGCCGAAATCATAGCCGGACCGTTGTAAAAAATTTTGATGAAATTACTTTTATTTGTCTTTTGTCTGACTCTGCTTCAAGGCTGTTCTGAAGTGGAAAAAAAAAGAAATATGAACCTAAAGGTTCAATTTGAAAACGAAAAAGCTTCCCTGAATGAGATTGTTAGAAACATAAAATATGATACCACTAATAATTTCAAATCTGGACTTATAGATTTGAAGTCAAATTTTCCAAAACCGTTGAAAGGAAGGGTTTTATTGCTAAAATCTGACACAACAATATCTGCTATGTTTTATCTGGAAAAGAACGATTTGAATAGTACTTCGTTGATTTATACTAATGATCCAAGTCAGATTGAGGATTTGGAAGAAGAAATCAATAATCAAGGTAATAATCTGAAATTGGATAAAAACTGGTACTTGGTAATCCCTGAAAAAAACTTTTTACAACAAGGGCTATAATCCAGCGTGGCTGAATAACTTTAACGAAACTATTAACACTAAATACGGCTGATTTCTCTGGCGGAACGATTCTGTCCAATCATTCCACGCCGAAATCATAGCCGGACCGTTGGCAAACATTAAATGAAATGAAAAGAGAAATATTAAGTATGTTTTTACTTATTGTTTGTTTTAAAAACTTTTCACAATCTTTCACTGAGCAA
>JANQQQ010000013.1 GCA_028284935.1 Croceivirga sp. | reverse complement strand
GAATTGAATTGGCTGTTTTTGATATGGCCGGAACTACGGTAAATGAAAACAATGTGGTCTATAAAACGGTTCAAAAATCGTTAATGGATGCAGGATTCGATGTGTCACTTGAGATGGTTTTGGAACATGGAGCAGGCAAAGAGAAGAGAAATGCTATTGCCCATATTGCTGGATTAGTTGTCGGTAAGCAGGCAGACCCGAAGTTAGTTGATGAAATATTTGGAAAATTTAGGAAGGCCTTAAAGCTGGCATACGATGATTTGGAGGTTACCAGTTATGATGGTGTGGAAGAACTCTTTGAACTTCTTAGGAACAAAGGAGTAAAAGTGGTTTTAAACACCGGATATGACCAGAAAACGGCTCGAAAACTGCTTAAAAAGTTGGGATGGGAAATCGGTCAGGACATTGATGATTTGATTACCGCTGATGATGTAAAAAATAGCAGGCCATCGGCCGATATGATTGAACTGGCCATGAAAAGATTTTCAATTCAGGATGCTTCCAAAGTACTCAAAGCCGGCGATTCCATCATTGATATTGAGGAAGGTAAAAATGCCAATTGCGGAGTTACTGTTGGGGTATTAACGGGGGCACAGACACGAGAACAACTGCTCACCGCAAAACCCTCCATGATTCTGGATAGTTTGGCAGCAATTAAAGAAGAGCTTTGATTATATAAAGAAATAGATAACCAGCATTTGGCAGGTAGCTTTTCCTTTATTTACCGGAACATGAGGAATTCTTCCATCAAAGAAGATGGAATCCCCTTTGTATAGTACTACTTCCTGGTCTGCTATAATGTAATGGCATTCCCCGTTTAAGACATATTTGAATTCAAAGGCATCAGTGGTCACCTTATCCCTTTCCGATCCCGGGTCCACCTCCAGTAATACGCTTTGAAAACCAACGGAGTTCAATGATTTTGCGAAGAGATAATTGTAGGTAAAACCAATAGCCTCATCTTCCTTTTCAATAATATGGGAATCCCCCTTGCGGGCTATTAGAAAATTAGCTCCGTTGGTATGAGGAATACCATCAAAGAAATCCCTGAGTTCGGTTTCCAGGGCCTCTACTAATTTTAGAAAAACGGGAAGTGAGGGTATGGTTCTTCCATTTTCTATCCTGGAGATCAAGCCGGAGGTTACTCCAGCCTTCATGGCAATATCGCTAAT
>JANQQQ010000004.1 GCA_028284935.1 Croceivirga sp. | reverse complement strand
CGGATTCGCTGGACGGAATCGGTCCAGTACCTTTAGAGGCAATCCTGCTTAACAGGAAATACAAGGGACGGATACTTCATCAATATCCGTCCCTTTTTTGTTGTATATCTTCCACTTGAAGGAAATCCAATTGTTTTAAATCGTTGCTTTCGAGCAGAAATATTTCTGCTAATAATTCAATTGGTACCTTTCTTTGTCCTAATCCAAAAAGTGAATGTTCCCTGGTGTATAGGGAGCGCCAAATTCCTTTAGTTTTTTTCTGAAGGCATCAAACTTATTGTTCACCAAATTCTTCGATTGCTCGTATAACGGGGCAAATTCTTCTTTGGCAATAGCAAAAGTACTTCTATGTGTTTCGGTAGGTGTTCCGGTGGAGTGGCCTTGTTCATAAATCAAATACCCAACGCGGTTCCCTATCGTAGGGGGTTGGTCAATGTCCAAACGCGAGGCAATTCGATCAAAACCGATTTTCTTTCGTATTTCTGAAATTTCGGAATCCAATGCTTTCCATTCCTTCATTAAATCGATTTGCCTGGTTGGGGTTCTTTTAATAGCCTCTTTCATATAGCGTAGCTCATCCGAAAGTTCCGAAAGGGAGTTTTGAACACTACTTACTTTACCTGACAGGTCATTTACCTCTTGTTGGAATTGCGCCAAGGCTTCACGATCATCCGCGGGAAGTACCGTATTGTTCAGAGGTGCCACCCTAAAGGAGGCAGGTTGCGATAATTGTGTTTCCACCTCATCCACAATTTTAGAAAGTGCTACGGAATAAACACCAGGGGGTACCATAGCCCCCGGACTTTCCCCACCAAATGGATTGTAAAACGGGGGCTTGTAAAAGTTTATGGGTTCCTGGGAGGCATATCGTAAGTCCCAATGCATTCGTTTTAAACCTGCAGAGGGTTTGGTCAACAGCTTTCGAATAATGGCACCTTTACTGTCCGTGACGGTCAAGACCAGCTGTGGAGCCATTTCTGCAGCCTCCTCACTTAAAGTCTCATAGGTGGGATATGGATTGTCCTTCCCGTCTTTGGCCAAATCCTTGGTATTCTCTTTGCGCTGATCTTCCTTACTTTTTATCCCCTCTTTTAAATACCATGTAAAAATGGCTTCAGAACCCAAATTGTCCCCTATAAAGAAATTGTCCCCCATAAAGGCCTTGTCCGGTAGCCCAAGCGGATAGGAAGATTCAAATTGTAAGGCATCACGAACACCAAACAAGGTGGCCTCGCTATCCAGTTTTGGTTGGATTCCGCGGAGACTGGAGTAATCATCCAACACATAAAAGCCCCTTCCAAAAGTGCCTAAAACCAAGTCATTATGTTCCTCTTGAATGGCAATATCGCGAACGGCAATAGGTGGTAGGCCGCCCTTTAATTGTTTCCATTCCTTACCTTGATTGTCAGAAAAGAAGACCCCAAATTCGGTTCCTACAAATAGCAAGTTCTTATCAACATGGTCCTCTTCGATGGCATATGTTGAACCGCGTTCAGGTAGGTTGTTGGTTATTGAGTTCCATGAGTTTCCTTTGTCCCTACTGACCAAAACATAAGGTTTAAAATCCCCATTCTTATGGTTGTTAAAGCAGGCATATACTACATTTTCGTCATGCTTTGAGGCAAAAACCGCATTAACGTAGGTTCTATTGGGTACCCCTGGGAAACTCGATACTTTGCGCCAGTTAGTACCTCCATCTTCGGTGATTTGAACCAAGCCGTCATCCGTACCCACATAGAGCAGATTTTCATTTTTGGGAGATTCGGAAAAGGCAACAATGGTTCCATAAGGAGAAGTAGATTGATTTTTTGCTACGGCATCTATACCTTGTACCCTGCCCATTACCTTGAGTTTGTTGCGGTCAATATTTTGTGTGAGGTCATCACTTATAACCTTCCAGCTATTGCCCCGATCATCACTTCTGAACAGTTTGTTGGCTGCAAAATATACACGACCAGATTGATGTCGGCTGACAGCCAAGGGAGCATCCCAGTTCCATCGGTAGCTGTTCTCGCCTTTTCGCTCCTTGGGCTGAATGCCCTTTTCCTCCCCACTTAACTTGTCGTAGCGAACAAGGTTCCCATATTGTGATTGGGCGTAAACAATATTTGGATTTTCCGGATCAATCTGTGATTCAAACCCATCGCCTCCATGGGTAATGAACCAATCAAAATTATTGGGGCCGTTTCCACTTACGGTACGCGAAGGTCCACCAAGACTAAAGTTATCCTGTGTGCCACCATAAATATTGTAAAATGGCTTGGCCTTGTCAACGGCCACTTTATAAAATTGTGTAACCGGTAAGTTGGGTTTAAAGGTCCAATGCTTTCCACCATCCCAAGATTCGTACACCCCACCATCATTTCCTGATAGTAAATGGGAATTATTGTTGGGATTGATCCAAATAACATGATTGTCAATATGCTTGAAATCTTCGCCCACATAATCAAAAGTTTTGCCGCCATCGTGGGTCACGCGCATCCAGTTGTTCATGGCGTAAACGCGGTTGGGATCCACGGGATCTGCAAAGATTTCCTGATAGTAATTTCCACTGGTGGAATAACTGCCCCTTTTTTCCCAAGAAGCCCCCCTATTGGTCGATCTATAAAATCCTCCTTTACCTTGGGCCGCTTCAACTATGGCATAGAGATACTCTGGATTGGCAGGTGAAATTGCTAAACCGATCCTACCCAACATCGTAGTTGGCAATCCGCTGTTGATTTTTTTCCATGTCGTTCCCCCGTCTTCTGATTTATGGATTCCCGAACCAGGTCCACCGCCAACATAGGTAAACACATGGCGTCTTCGCTGAAATGCTGCGGCGTAAAGCACATCAGGATTACGGGGATCCATGACAACATCCGTAACTCCTGTATGTTCATCAATGGTCAAAACAGCATTCCACGTCTCTCCCCCATCTTCTGTTTTGTACAGTCCACGTTCGCCTCCCGAACTCCAGAGTGGGCCAATGGCAGCCACGTAAACCACGTTGGAGTTCTCGGGATGTACTATGATTTTACCAATGTGTTCTGAAGTTTTCAGTCCCATATGTTTCCAACTTTTTCCACCGTCTTTGGAGCGATAAATACCATCACCGTAGGACACACTACGTTGGTTGTTGTTTTCACCCGTACCTACCCAAACCACATTGGCGTTATTGGGGTCTAAGGTGACACATCCAATGGAATAGCTTCCTTGACCATCAAAAATGGGTTGAAATGTATTGCCTGCATTGGTGGTTTTCCAAACCCCACCTGCCGAAGTGGCCACATAATATTCATTGAAGTTATTGGGGTTGACCGCGATATCCGATATTCTTCCTGAAGTTAGGGCAGGACCCAAACTGCGAAATTTTAAGCCGGATAAATTGGCCTTTTCCAGTACCGTTTTATCATCCGATTTTTTATCGGATTTCTTGTTTCGCTGGGGCAGCACCTGAATGGATAATAAAACAAAAAGAAAAATAAAGTACTTTTTCATTGGGTTGGGAATTAAGAATAATCAATACGTGGAAAGATAGGGAATATTCTTAATTATGGATACGGTATGTTACTAGGGTTTGGTCAACCTCCTTAGTAAGTGCCTTACCTACCGCCGTTATTCTGCAAATCCAAAATGCATTCCGCGTCCAATACAGGAACGATGGCCATATTACGCGCTGCATTGGCTTCAAGCATACCCAAAACGCTTTGACCAGATAACGAACAAGCTGACACCAGCGCTTTGTCCGCATTTGAAACCAGGGCCCGTGCTGCTGGCGAACCAAAAGTGAGTTGGGCCTGCATCAAACATCCGTCTACCACACAGTGGTTTGGCGCATCCGGGTCTTCGTGGTCATTTACGGGTACGGTACCAATATCAACCAATCCAAACAAATGACCGAATTCATGATTGAGGGTAGCGGTTTCCACATCCGTGTTTGTAATGGTCAGACTACGTCCAGCTAAGGTTTGAAGGGTGCGTTGAAAAATGACCATGGAAGTATTTCGGTAAACTGCTCCTAACGTGACCAAACCTTCGTCCTCATCATCACCCTCTGATGGTGCATCGGCAAAATAAATGTAAACGGCCAAGGTGGTGCTGTCGTTGTATGCAGTTCTGTTTTCTGCTTCCAAATCCGCAATCTCCTGAAGGGTCAAGTCTTCTTCTCCTGGAGAATCCAATTCCAGATATTCTATTTCAATGTCTTGTTTAAAGGTATGCTCCTGAATATATTGTACAAAATTAGTCATGGTCTGGGCTGTAGGTCGAAATCCTCTTACATACCCTATTTCTACAAGTAGTCGGTCAAAGTTGACATTGGATAACAGGTCGTTGGCTGATGCACCAGTGGCCAGCAGATTTTGGGATTTATCCACCACTACCGGGTCATCATCATTGGTAGGGTCTGGAGTGTCGTCCCCATCGCCGGAAGAGCAACCCGACAGGAACAAAAAGGCCAATAGGGGTAGGATTAAAATCTTTTTCATCAATTCTTTTAATTAGAAACGATTCTGCCCTCCATCTAGTATTTTTTTGGGGAGAGCCTTGCCAAATAGTCGTAATGATCACCTTTAGCTATCATTTCGCAATGAAGGTTTTCCCCTTCTGCATAAGCCGCCAAGGTTTCAAAATCCAAATACAGCCAATCAAAAATTGGGCCTTTTTCATTTTTGTAGCTCATTTGAAATTGAACCTCACCATAGTAGTCCACATCCCCAGGAATCCAATAGCCACCATCTTCCTCTTTTTCGAACATATAGATGATATCACTGGATTCCAGTAAAATTTGTCCGTTAGGACTCAAGCGTTTCTTGGCATGCTTTAGAAATTCCGCTAATTTTTCCAGTTTTCCCGAAATCCCAATGCCGTTCATCAAGAGCAATATGGTATCAAAACCAGTTTCGAAAAAATTCAGAAATTCCGTACATACCGTTCTTTTTATTCCTCTTGCCCTACATACTTGAATGGCACCTTCGGATTGGTCCAACCCCATAACGTTAAATCCATTTTTTTGCAGATATATGGAATGACTGCCAGCACCACAACCCACATCCAATACTTTTCCTTTACAAAACGCCAAGGCTTTTTGTTCAATTAACGGCATTTTTTCAAAATCCCTAAAGAGATAGGGAATGGCTAATACATCCTCTTCGTCCAATGACGAAAAGGTGGTAATGTCCTCGGAATAATTTCCTTCTTGAAAATCCAGTAAGGCGCTCCCCAATATATCCACAGTTCAAAGGTGTGACTTTTAAAAACATAAATGGTTTATTATTCATTTTTTATGTTTGCTCCATGCAGGACACTTTAAAAAGATTACCGGAAGAGGCTTCCAGGAAATCTGGGGAAAACAAAAAGTTTTTCCAAAAGCTTAGGAAAAGACCCCCTAAGAATTTGGATTATGTAATGCAAGAATTGCATGAGGAGGAGTTTGATAAGACAGATTGTTTACAATGCGGCAATTGCTGTAAAACCACAGGTCCCTTATTTACCAATATGGATATTGAACGCATTGCCAGGCACTTTAGACTCAAGCCTTCAGTATTTATAGAAAGGTATTTACGATTGGATGAAGAAAACGATTATGTGTTGCAACAAGTTCCCTGTGCTTTTTTGGGCTCCGATAATCATTGTTCCATTTACGACATACGGCCCAAGGCATGTAGGGAGTTTCCACATACGAATCGCAAAAAATTTCATCAAATAAGTCACTTGACCCTTAAGAATGTTGCCATTTGCCCCGCCGCCTTTAATATTGTGGAATCGATGAAGCAAAAAATAAAGGTATAGGCGCGCCCTCACTATTGAATTGTGGAAAGCATATGAAGAATACCATAAAGATAGGGAAAGGGGAGATAGGTTTTTCCTGTCCTACAGGTCATTGCGAAAGACCGTGTTTGGAGATTGAATTTTGAAATTTGTAATTTTAGTGTGCTATGGAAGAAATAATGAACTACTTTGAAACCATTCCCCCACTGCACCGAAGTTTGATTTTGGTGGGTGGAATTACGTTTTTTTGGATATTGGAGGGAATTGTTCCCCTTTTTAATGTGCGCTATAAAAAATGGCGACATGCAGTACCCAACTTCTTTTTTACCCTGACCACTATTATCGTAAACTTCCCATTGGCGTATTTTTTACTGAAAACCTCGGATTGGGCCGTTAACAATGATTTTGGTATCATCAATTGGTTGCCCGAAATGCCTTTATGGCTCTATGTTTTTCTTGGGGTACTGTTTTTGGACCTTATAGGTGCCTACGCGGCCCATTGGGTGGAGCATAAGGTAAAACCGCTTTGGATGATTCATTTGGTACATCATTCGGACCATAATGTGGACACTACTACGGCCAATCGTCACCACCCTTTAGAGAGTGTTATTCGCTATGTTTTTACGCTGATCGGGGTTTTTGTGGTGGGTGCCCCCATCGGAATCATTATGCTGTATCAAAGCCTATCAGTGGTACTTTCACAGTTCAACCATGCCAATATTAGATTACCCAGAAGCGTGGATAAGGCGTTGAGTTATGTTATTGTTTCCCCGGATATGCATAAGGTACACCATCATTTTGTATTGCCCTACACGGATTCCAACTATGGCAATATCTTTTCCATTTGGGACCGACTTTTTGGAACGTACATGGAATTGGATCCCGATAAGATTACCTATGGTGTGGATACATTTCCCGATGAAAAGGAGAATTCCAGCATTATGGGGCTGTTAAAACAGCCTTTTCATAAATATCGAAGGCCCACTACCGGAACATCTTAAATTGTTGCGCCTTTGCCTTTTTAATTTTTAGGTTTAACACGGGTTGTTTTCGGTCACTTTCAAATATACCTCTACTGGAACGTAAAATTGTAGGTGAGGGAAAATAATGGGGCATTCAAGACCAAAAGTTCGAAAGAGCCCAAAGGACTATCTAAAAATATATCTGAGTTTTCCGATCCGTTACGCTGGGTATAAAAGACATTTAATGGGTTTTTTCTCCCATAGAGGTTGTAGATGGTGAATGTCCAATCATTTTGCCAGCGCTTATTCTTCTTGCTTTTGCTGAAATGAACATTATAGGACATATCCAGACGGTGGTAGGTGGGCAACCGTGAATTATTTCTTTCGAGAAAAATAGGGGCGCGAATGCCATCACTGAGTTCAACTACTCCGTTTGGGAGTGTTAATGGCCTACCCGTTTGAACTACAAAGTTGAAACTTAAGGTGTTGTATTCGTCGGCTTCATAATTTAGCGTGCCATTCAAAGTATGGGGTCGGTCAAAATCAGAATTAAACCACTGGTTGTTATTGATCCTCCCGCTTAGGGACTCACTTTCAGTACGTAATTGACTTCTAGACCATGTATAGTTCAACCACCCGTTGACATTACCCTTGGGTTTTCCAATACTAAGTTCAACACCATACGCTCTACCCGGTGCTTGAACTACTTCCCGTTCCACAAACTGCTCCAAAAAGAAATCAGCTCCTGGTCTATAGGTAAGATTGTTTCTAGAATCCCTATAATAGGTTTCTATGCTAGCTTCGATCCTATTTTCATTAAAGCTTTTATAAATACCAAGTCCGTATGCATCGCTTGTCTGAGGCAAAATATTGACATCTGAGGTTTTCCACCGTGATGTTGGCAAAGGGGTGGTATTGTTATAAATGTTCTGTAAGTATTGATTTAAGCGTGCATAGCTCATTTTCAAGGAAGTCGTTGGGTTTAATCGAATACTGGCCCCAAGTCTGGGTTCCAAACCATCATAGGAAGCCACAACCTCTCCCTTTTCAAAGACTTCAGTATTAACTACGTTACCTGATACATTATCATATTCATTTTGGGTGTAGGGGCCTTGCAAAAAGTAATAGGTATATCTAAGACCAGTAGAGAGGGTCAAAAACCGAATGGGCTCCCAATTCAGATTGGCGTAGCCCGAAAGCTCATAACTGGTTTCTTGAGCCAAGGTTATGGGTGTTATTGAGGTGGCTGTTCCTGGATTCAGCGCTCCAGGATCTATTTTATATCTATTGATTTGGGTTCCAAGATAATAATCCAACCTCTTGGCTGGTTTGAACTTTGAAAACTCGGAGATGAAGCTCAAATGTTTTATCCTGGAATTGAACTCAATTTCATTTGAAGAATCTATTTCAGGGAAAATATTGTCTGCATTGTACGTTCCGGATACCAGAATTGTGCGAAGGGCCGTTTCTTCGTTAAAGGAGTGTTGCCAATTCAGTGTTCCATTAAGGTTTTGAAAATCGTATTGATTGTTTTCGGCCTCGATGTTTTCAATTCTCGAAATCAAATCCAACTGATAAAAATCTTTGGTATAGAAACCTGTAAATGTAATTTGGTCATTTTTCGTCGGTAAATACAGCAGTTTAATTGTACCGTCATAAAATGAGGCTTTGGTATTCTTGAGTCGTCTGGAAAATATGGGTAGTAAAAAATCAGTAAATCCGGCTCTTCCCCCTGCCACTAGGGTAAGTTTATCTTTAATCAGGGGCGTCTCAAGGTTAAGCCTACTTGAAACCAATCCTATACCACCACTCAGCTTCAAAGTATCTGCATAGGGTGTTTTTACCTTTATATCCAAAACAGAGGAGGCCCTTCCTCCATAACGGGCGGGGATGTTTGCCCTATATAAGTCTATTGAAGAGGTTACGTCGGGGGTGAAAATCGAAAAAAGTCCAAATAAATGGGTTGGATTGAATACCGGGGCATAGTCATACAATACCAAATTTTGATCAAGGGAGCCGCCCCTAACCGAAATACCGTTGCTTATTTCCCCAGTGTTATTCACTCCAGGAAGCAGTGTCAACCCCCTAAGTACATCGAGCTCTCCTAGGGCAGTGGGAATTTTTTTTAGCTCTTGGCTTTCGAGTTGTAAAACCCCCATCTGGGGAGATGTTATCATCTCGTTGACTTTTTTCGCTTTTACAATGACCTCGGACAAACGCTCCTGTTTGGGCTTCATTTTAACTTCCAATTGCATGTCTTTTTTTAAATCGACCGACATTCTGGTACTTTCATAGCCAACAAATGATAAGGTAACCCTATAACTTTTTTCTTGAAGGTATATGGAGAATTCGCCGTTCTCATCAGATGCACCACCACATCTGCAAGGGATAATGGAAATGTTCGCATCTTTTATGGGAAGGTTTGATGTGCCATCCAAAACCTTAAAGGCAAGCTGGTGTTCCTGAGGATAAACAAGGGTGAAAGAAAGACCAAAAAAAAATACCAGCATGCCCAGCCTTACATTCATTTTCCTTTTGATTTTAATGTTCCTTCATTCCAGTGGCCCTAGTTATCTATCCAATCTGAAGGTCGAACACTAGTTCTAAAGCGTCCCTCACTGCATGGTGCGGTAGATCTAACTTTCAGCCCGTTTCCGGAAAACAGGTCACTTGTTTCAATGTTGTTTCTTTCTGGTTCCAAAGGGTCTTCCTCAATAGCCGTACGGTCGATGAAAAGGGATGCCGTTGATGCTAAACCAATGGTAAATCTACCAAGTACAAATTCTTCGCTGTCCTCCACATTGAACATATTTCCTAAAAGTGCTGCTGGTGGTGGGGCATTAAAATTACCATTGTTATCAACTATATCCTTTAATATCCTAAAATATCTATACCCCTCAGCGGTCAAGGAATATTGTTGAAGCTCTATCAAGAGATTATTTTTGGTGTAAAGCAATACGTCTGCCACCCCCAACCTATTTCCTGATACCCCATTGGTGAATTCATCAGAAAAGATTTCAATTTTTTCGTTAAATCGAATTCGCCAGCAATTCCTTTCGCAGGTGTATGTATACTCAGGTTCTATGGCATTTTCATCGATGCAGGGACCAAATTGAGCTTCATATTCTTCAAAACTTATGCATTCACCATCCCTAAATATGGCTCCAGCACATGTTTCACAAGCAATCAGTCGTTCAAATGATCGGTACCTCCACAAATAGAAATTATCCTCCGCAGCAGGATCATCTAAGGTTACGAACACCTTGTGACCCGGGACAAAATCATCTTCATTAATGTTGAATTCCAACTCTGGATTGTAAGATGCTTCAATTTCAGAAATGGAAACTGGGCTTGTAGCCATCTCAGGTGTGGATTGGTAACGTCTTCCATCCTCAAGTGTAATGTGCAATTCCCATGATTCCCCTGTTGTTATACTAAAATCCTCTGGGGGCAAATAGCTTTCCTCCACCTCGGAAAATGGCACTTCCAAACCAGTATTTGTTTTGATGAGTACAACATCAGCGTTCCCCAGAAATTCATTTTTGAAAAAGTCAAATTCAAAAATGGACTCTGTAACGTTGACAAAAGAAGATCCGGGAATATTGGATATAAAAGCATCTATATAAATTAAACCACTTTCAAATTCAAATTCGGGACTAACTGGTTCAGTGCAGGCAAATAAAAAGGCTATCGAAGCAAAATAAAACTTCTTAATAGGTGATATGTACTTTGCTTTTTTCAGAATATAGCTCTTAAGGACCTTTAATCCTTTTTCAAATAATTGGAATTAAAAAAACGCTGTTATTTTCCTTTTACAAGTTAAAAAAAGATGTTCTAATGGGCTGGTGCTACATATGAAAACTTAAAGCAACTTGCCCGGTCATTGAAAGGACCAGCATCTAGATACAAGACAATTAATTTAGTTGATAGCATAATTATGTTACTGTTCTTGAATTTTCAAGCTCCCCAAAATCCACTGACCATGTCCCTTTTATTAGCATTAGTGTTACAACTAGGTTATCATTATAGCCCGTTTGTACGGTTACAATTTGGTTTGTAAATCGTCTTGTAGGCAAACTGTCCAATAATGAAGAGCCTTAAAGAAAAATTGTGGTCCCAAACGTTTATTATCTATACTCGATATGTAATAGGGAGTGCTTTTGTTTTTGCGAGTCTTGTAAAAATTTCAGGGAATCGTTTCACGTCAGAGAGTGGAGCGGCAAATGCGATAGATAGTTCTTGGCATTTTTTTGAGACAATGTATGCGTCGGGTCTTTATTGGAAGTTTATTGGCTGGGCCCAATTGTTATCTGGATTTCTGTTAATGACACAACGTTTTTCCAAATTAGGGGCCTTGTTCAATCTTCCGATAATCGGGAACGTTTTTGTCATCACCTTATCGTATTATTTTGCATATACTCCCGTGATTACGGGGTTAATGCTTCTGGCCAATTTGCTATTGATTCTTTGGGAGTGGAATGAACTAAGGGTCATCTTCAACCTACCCTTTGAACCAAGTAATCCCAATAGGATGGAGCGCGATTGGTTTTGGGGATTTTTGGGAATAGTTCTGTTTGCCCTCGTTATTTTTTGTAAGATTTACTTAACTGGCCAAACGATTCCCTTTTGGTTTCTTTCATTTCCCTTAGTGGGTTTCTTGGGTCTACTAATGGGTATTCAAAGGGAGAAAAAGCGAAGACGATTTTCTTTGGGCTAATAGGACAAATAGCGTTCTCGAATTTTTTTAAACCGTGCTAAATCACCCTGCCAACTGGCTTTGATTTCCATTTCTGAAAGTCCCGCTTCCATTTGTTTTTGAAGCCTCTGGGTACCTGCATGTTTGGTAAAACCGGACGTATTAAAAAATTTTGCTTTGTCTGTACAGTGCTTATACGCATCAATAATCCATCGCAGCGACATTTCTTCCATTTTTGGTTGTTTGGACAGGTCCTTTCCATAACAAGTTTTGCCCTCCTCCTTGGGATATTTGGAACCAAAATTGGATTGCGGCACATAGCTGAAATCGTATATGGTACTATCCAAAAAAGAAGCCCCAAAGCGTTGAAATTGAAATTCCGTACCACGGCCGACATTAATATGGGTACCCTCAAACAATCCTAAACTGGGATATAGATTGATGGCGGTGTCATTGGGTAAATTGGGGGAAGGTCGTATGGGCAAATGGTATTCTGAACTGTGCGTGTAATTCTCTAAGGGAATTACGGTCAAATCTGCTTTTTGATTTGAATCCAGCCAACCTTCTCCGTTGATCATTTTTGCATATTCGCCAATGGTCATACCATACACCAAAGGTATTTCGGTCATGCCAAGAAACGAGGTGTGTTCGGTTTCCATGGTAGGGCCATCGACATAATGTCCGTTGGGATTAGGTCGATCTAAAACAACAATTGGAATGGCCGCGTCGGCGCAGGCTTCCATGACCAACTGTAAAGTAGCAATGTACGTATAGAAGCGAACGCCAACATCTTGGATGTCGAAGAGTACCACATCCAAATCCTTAAGCTGTTCCTGGCTGGGTTTTCTATTTTTTCCATAAAGGGAAACAATGGGTAGTCCGGTTTTGGTGTCCACGCCATCGCTGACTTTTTCCCCAGCGTCTGCCTTACCCCGGAACCCGTGTTCAGGGGCAAATACCTTTTTGATATCTACGTCCAACGAAAGCAAAGAATCCACCAAATGGGTAAAAGCCGGAACTTCCGATTCGTCAGATTTTTTGAAAATGACGCTGGTTTGGTTGGCTACAACACCTGCTCTTTTTCCTTTTAGTAAAGGAATATAGCTTTCTGTGCGATTTGCCGCTACGATAATTTCTTCCGAATTTAAGGTTTTAACATTGGAATTTTCTTTGGGTACCTGTCCGCATGAGGTGGCACAAATACCTAGGCTTAAAACAGTAACTTTGAAAACAGGGAAAATCCGCATGCGTTGAATTTAGCTTTTTTTATCGCCAAGCGATTGATTACTGGTAAGGAAACTAAAAATAGTATTTCTGCGCCAATACTTAAAATCGCTATTGCTGCAATAGCCATTGGGTTGATCATGATGTTGATCGCAATTGCTACGAGTCTTGGTTTAAAACTAAAAATTCGAGAAAAAATAGCGGCCTTTAATGGTCACGTTCAGATATCCAATTTTGACAATAACCGCTCGGAAGTCTCGGTGAACCCTGTTTCATTGAACCAGGATTTTTATCCTGAATTCACAGATGTAGAAGGGGTAGTGCATCTTCAAGCGGTAGCTGTGAAAGCCGGAATCATAAGAACGGCAGAAACTTTTGAAGGTATTTTGGCAAAAGGCGTAGGTCCCGACTTTAAATGGTCCAGTTTTGAAGAGTTTTTGGTTGAAGGCAAACTACCCAATTTTTCGGGTGAACTGAATGAAGAAGCCCTGATTTCGAGAACGCTAGCCACTAAATTGCAACTTTCCGTTGGCGACAGGTTCCTTTCCATTTTTCTTAAGGACAATGATATTTCAAAACAGACTAACAATAGACGTTTTGAGGTAACGGGCATTTATGAAAGTGGTTTTGAGGAACTGGATGCCAGTTACATCATTGTTGACCTTAGGCATATACAGCGAATGAACAAATGGGCCACCGATGAGGTAGGTCATTTTGAGGTCTTTTTGGATGATTTTGACCAGCTAAGGGAAAAAACAGCAGAGATCTATGGGAAAACGGTTTCCAGTTTGGATACGCAGAATTTGGGGAACCGATATTTTAAAATTTTCGAATGGCTGGAGTTGTTTGATTTAAATACGGCACTTATTATTGGAATTATGATTATTGTGGGGGGCATTAACATGATAACGGCCCTTTTGGTCCTGATTTTGGAGCGGACACAAATGATAGGGGTGTTAAAAGCATTGGGTTCCCAAAACTGGACCATTAGAAAAGTCTTCTTGATCAATGCGGCTTATCTTATTGGTTTAGGGCTCTTTTGGGGTAATCTTATCGGACTTGGACTTATCTTCCTTCAAAAGCAATTTCAGTTCTTAACATTCCCCAACCCAGAGGAGTATTATGTTACCGTGATTCCAGTAGATATTTCCCTAGCCAATATTTTGCTCCTCAACTGTGGGGTCATGGTGCTTTGCCTACTCATGTTATTGGTGCCTTCTTATGCCATCTCCAAAATTTCCCCGGTCAAGGCGATTAAGTTTGAATAGGACTGTTTCAGCAATCTAATAATCTAAAAAATCATCTATCCCACAAACCAAAGAATTACCTTTGCACCCAATATGGAGTACGCAAAAAATATTCTTGAGACCATAGGAAATACCCCTTTGGTTCAACTCAATACCTTGACCAAAGACCTGTCCTGTTTGGTGCTTGCCAAATACGAAACCTTTAACCCAGGGAATTCGGTGAAAGACAGAATGGCCTTGCAAATGGTGGAAGATGCGGAAGCGGATGGGAGGTTAAAACCTGGGGGAACCATCGTTGAGGGCACGTCAGGCAATACGGGAATGGGTTTGGCGCTGGCAGCCATAGTCAAGGGCTATAAAATGATTTGTGTTACCACCGACAAACAGTCAAAAGAAAAAATCGATATTCTCAAGGCGGTAGGGAGTGAGGTTCATGTTTGCCCAACCGATGTGGCGCCGGATGATCCCCGTAGTTATTATTCCACGGCAAAACGGCTTGGTTCCGAAACCCCAAACGCGTGGTACGTTAACCAGTACGATAACCCTTCGAATACCAAGGGCCATTATTTAAGTACAGGTCCGGAAATTTGGAAACAGACAGCTGGTAAAGTGACCCATTTTGTGGTTGGTGTGGGCACTGGAGGAACCATTTCCGGCGTTGGCAAATATCTAAAGGAACAAAATCCCAATGTAAAAGTTTGGGGAGTGGATACCTACGGTTCCGTATTCAAAAAATATCACGAAACCGGAATTTTTGATGAAAATGAAATCTATCCCTATGTTACTGAAGGTATTGGTGAAGACATTCTCCCAGAAAATGTCAATTTTGATATTATTGATGGTTTTACCAAGGTAACCGATAAGGATGCTGCTGTATACACCCAACGCCTTTCCAAAGAGGAGGGAATGTTTTTGGGGAATTCAGCGGGAGCAGCCATAAAAGGGGTTTTGCAGTTAAAGGAGCATTTTACCAAGGATGATGTGGTTGTCGTCCTTTTTCACGATCATGGAAGCCGATATGTTGGTAAAATGTACAATGATGACTGGATGCGGAAAATGGGGTATCTCTAGGTAAGCGTCCAGGGATTAATAGTCAAAATAGTCCTCTACGCTGATTTCCTTTTTTTGTTTGATGGTTTTCTTGTCAGAGGTAGTAAATCGCTCAAACTTAAATTTTTGACCACCAACGGCTACCTCTCCCATAATACCCTTCTTCGGTTTGGCAAACACTTGTATGCCTTCTGCCATGGCCAACTTCGTTGAAGCGCCTTTGTTGTCCGCCAGAGCCGCGGCTTGAGCCCTAAATTCCAATTTGTTGGCCTTTAAACGACTGAAAGCCTCATCATTGTCATAAAATATGACCAGTTGAAAAGCTTGTCCCCCAATTTGTAGCCCTAAGCTTGCTTCCCTCAGCCTGGCCTCACCAATGAGTTCGCTATTTTGCCAAACCAAGCCTCTTCCTGCAGAAAACCCAAGAATAAAGGCACCTTTACCTAGATTGGGAAAAATGGCATATCCGTAGGTATCTTCAAAAAGGGCCTCCATACTTGGATCAGATGCTATGAAAGACACTTTTGCAGCCTCAGCATCTTCGATCAAAAGTTGGAGTTTTTTGTTCTCTTGGGCAATAGTTGTGGAGAAATATAGTAATGTGATGCCTAACAATAAGGTTCGTCCCTGGGTCCAAGACCCCGAAAAGACATCATAACTGTTTTGGGCCATGCTCATTTTAGGGATATTTAAACGGTTAACTCAGCTTGATTTTTGATAATTTTATCAAAAATCATTCCATAAAACGACCCTTGGTTAGGATGTTTCCAATGAAACGGACCCTTGCTTTCTTGAAAAAAGGATAACATGGTCTTATCATAATGGGTAGTTCAATAAAATGTATTTTAGTGTACCGTATTATTGATGTATATGACACGACTCAAGTTAGGAAATCAAGAGGTAACCATTGACTTAGGGGAACTGGTGGGGTATGAGGTGAATACCCACCAATTCATACATCAGAAAGGAAGTCCAGGCTGGGGAAGTTCGGATACTGAGATGTTTCCTATCATTGGGCCAGTGGACCAGGCCGATTTTGAAGTTGAACTACCCTTGGGTACCGCCAATCAAGACCAACATGGGCATCTTAGGCAATTTCCGTATGAACTAATGTCTTCTTCCGGAACCGAAGCCGTTTTTAGGAAAGTGTACGAAGCGGACACGCCAATTAAAAATGCAAAATATCCAGCTAAATCAACCAAAGAATGGTTGGATTGGCCCTATTCTTTTCAATTTGAAAAGAAATTTGAATTGTACGAGGATTTTTTGGAAATCACCTTTAGGGTTTTTGGGGATAAGGACACGCCTTTTATGCTGGGCTACCACCCCGCTTTTAAATTACACTCATCCGCTCCCAGTATCCAAGCCAAAGACCGAAAAATCAGTCTGGATGAGGTATTGGCTGTAGGCAGCAGGGCCCTGGAAGTTTCCAATTGTGAGGAGATCACTTTAATTGATAAAAAGGAAATCACTATAAAAACCCAAGGTTTTGGTCACTTTATGTGCTGGACGGAAGTGCGGAACATGGTCTGTATTGAACCGATAACGTTTTATCCCTATGCCGTTGAGCAACATCATCTTCACAAAGGGTTTCAATATCTTAAAAATACGGAAGCACTAAAGGTATCGCTTCATCCAAAGGCCTAACTGTATTTTTTTTGAAGTATGCTAACTACTTCCGCCGTTTTTAGATTTTTTTGTTCCTGTACTAAAAACTTTGGTTGTGCCTGTCGCACTTCACAATTGGCAATGGCGCACCGTTCACAAGTAACACCAACTTCGAATGATTTGATGGAGGAATCGTTAATGAAGTTTGCCTTTTTTCGCAGTTCATTGTTGATTTGCAAGCCAATACTGACACTACGGAACTCGTCTGTTTTGAACGGATCTCTTGTGGCAGAGGCAAAGATAAGATAGGATAGTCCATCCTCGGGATAATGAGATATTTGAACATCCATATGATGTTCGTCCCCAGTTTTGGCAATTTCCTTTAATACTCGAATGGAAACCCACTTCCGGCAATATTTTTCATTGGTCTCATTGCCATGGGGGGAATGTTTGTGTGTAAGGTGAAGTTCTTTGTTAATATCAAAACGTTCGCTACCCTTTTTGTGCCCAAAGCGTAAAAAGAAAAGGTTTTCCAAGTGATAATCATTGGGTAAAATATTGGTCAGTCGTTGGTATAGCGATTCAGGGGAAGCATTGTAGTGGTTTTTAATTCCTGTTAGAAAGGTTTTGTCAAATTTGGGTTTTCCCAGAAAAGTATCAATATGCTTTCGAAACAACTCCCTGGGGATAATCAGTGCACCTGCAAAGTAAGAAGCGTAGAAATTATGGAGTACTTGGTCAAAGTTTTTAAAGGCAATCCAAGTAAAGGTGTAGAGCCTTTCCTCGATTTTTAAATAATTGTAAGCGATTTCCTTGGCGTAAATAAACGTTCGTTGCGCCTCGTCCACATGGTCGGCGATCAAGAGGGTCTTTGTCTTGGGTACGAAAATGGACCGCAGGTTGTCCAGTTCTTGATGTTTTCTAAGATCTTCATTATTTATGGTGTAACCATATTCCTCTATTAATATTTCTTCCAACTCTTTTGAGGAAACCGATACCTTGAGATTGACCTGATAGGCATCGGCAAAATCCACCACCGCTTTTTCCAGATCAGGGAAAAAATTATTATTGGCTTCTTGATATGATCGTACTGAGGCCAAGTAAAAACTCTCTTTTCCAAAATTATAGTGTTTGGCAATTTCAATAATGGTACTGATAAAGGCATTGACCTTGGTGGGAGCATTGGCTACAATATCAATGAGGTCACTTTCTTTGACACCGAATAATTCCAATGGTATTTCCTTGAGAATATTGGATTGGAGCAATTCACCTACTGGAGCCAGGTTCTTGTCCAATTTTAGGGACACTAGACTGTCATAAGGCACTTCCAGTTTTTCGGCCAACAACGCGATTTTGTCGGTTTTGGGATATTTTTTTCCCTTTTCTATTTCATTCAGGTAAGATTTTGAGAGGCCAGAAAGTTTGGAAAGCCCAAACAAGGAAAGGTTTTTCTTAAGTCGAACCTGTTTGAGCTTGAGCCCAAATATCAATTTTATGTATTGTTCTTCCATTATTCGCAATCAAAGATAGACTATTTTGCGAATTTCGTAAAAATAGCGAATAAATACAATTTAGCGAACGTTCGCTTGTTTTTTTGACTGGTTTGATCTATCCTTGTATGGACAAAAAACGGAATATTATGGAAGAGACATTGCTCGCAAACACCAAGTTGCAGTTCTCCGAAACGGTAAAGAACTATTATCCTGACATATTGACGGACGGCGCTTTGGAGTTTTTAATCGCCCTTCATCAGAAATATAATAGAAGTAGGTTGCAACTATTACAGAATAGAATTAAAAGGCAATCCAGATTGGATGCAGGGGTCTTTCCCAAGTTTCCGAAAGAGACCGAACAGACTAGGTTGGCCGAATGGAAAATACCTTATATTCCAGAAGACTTGCAAGACCGGCGGGTTGAGATTACTGGACCCGTAGATCGAAAAATGGTCATCAATGCCTTGAATTCAGGTGCCAAGACCTTTATGGCCGATTTTGAGGACAGTAATGCCCCTTCTTGGGAAAACTGTATGGAAGGGCAGCACAATTTATTGGACGCAAATAAGGGAACCATTAGCTATTATGATGTTAAAAAAGAGAAATCCTACCAACTTAATGATAAGGTGGCCGTACTTCTGGTACGTCCTAGGGGCTTACATCTAAATGAACGCCACATTCTTATCAATAATGAGGAGGCTTCCGGTAGTTTGGTGGATTTTGGGTTGTATGTCTACCACAATGCGCGAATTCGTATGCAAAAGGGTACAGCTCCTTACTTCTACCTGCCTAAACTGGAACACTATTTGGAAGCACGTTGGTGGGACGAGGTATTCACTTTTGCCGAGGAGTACCTAAGTATTCCCGTGGGAACCTTTAAGGCCACTGTTTTGATAGAGACCATCACTGCCAGTTATCAGTTGGATGAAATCATTTATGAGCTTAAAAATCATATTGTCGGGTTGAATTGTGGACGGTGGGATTACATCTTTTCTTACATTAAAAAATTCAAAAACCATCCAGAATATATTTTACCGGACAGAGATCAAGTGGGTATGACCGTTCCCTTTATGGATGCCTATTCCAGATTGGTGATTCAGCGCTGCCATAAAAGGGGTATCCATGCCATGGGTGGAATGGCGGCACAGATTCCCATCAAGGACAATCCAGAAGCAAATGAGGCGGCCCTTGAAAAAGTCCGATTGGATAAGGAGCGCGAAGTCAAAAATGGTCACGATGGTACTTGGGTGGCGCATCCGGCCTTGGTGTCCATTGCCATGCAGGAGTTTGATAAGTATATGCCCGAACCCAATCAATTGGGTAAAATGCGCGAAAATGATGTAATCACGGAGGCGGATTTGATTGCTATACCAAGCGGTACCATAACGGAAGAAGGCGTTCGAAAAAACATTAATGTAGGTATTCTTTATTTGGAGTCGTGGTTACGGGGCAATGGTTGTGTGGCGCTCTACAATCTTATGGAGGATGCGGCAACGGCCGAGATTTCGAGGACCCAGATTTGGCAATGGAGAAAATATACGGCCCCATTGGAAGATGGCAGAAAGTTCACTGCTGCGCTTTATGATGAAATCTTCACCGAAGAGGTAGAAAAGATAAGACATTTGGTGGGTGATGCCAATCTAAGCAATACCCAATTTGAGAAGGCCTTCCAGCTTTTTGACGAGTTGGTCAAATCCAGGGAGTTTCAAGAGTTCTTGACCCTCAAGGCTTATGATAATCTTTAATCATTTCTAATCAATAACTATAACAACAAAAAAATCCCAAGAATGGGCGAACATTACCTGGGATTCAATTCAAATTCGAAAATTTAAAATTATGGAAAAAAGAGAGAAGATTCAAGCATTGGTAACCGATTGGACCATCAATCCAAGATGGAAAGGCGTTGAACGCCCTTATACCGCTGAGGAAGTCTTAAAACTTCGGGGATCATATGAAATCGATTATTCCATCGCACGGATGGGTGCTGAAAAACTCTGGAAAAAATTGAATTCCCAAGATTTTGTGGCGGGATTGGGTGCGTTAACCGGGAATCAAGCCATTCAAGAAGTGGAAGCAGGTCTGGAGGCCATTTATTTGAGCGGATGGCAAGTAGCCGCAGATGCCAATCTTGCAGGTGAAATGTATCCTGATCAATCGCTTTACCCCGCAAATAGCGTTCCCATGGTGGTAAAGCGAATCAACAATGCACTGCTAAGAGCCGATCAAATACAGACCGTTAATGAAGCCGAAATAAAAAAGGATTATTTGGTGCCCATCGTTGCAGACGCCGAAGCAGGATTTGGTGGCAACCTTAATGCTTTTGAGTTGATGAAATCCATGATAGAGAGTGGGGCCTCTGGTGTTCATTTTGAAGATCAACTGAGCTCGGCCAAAAAATGTGGACACTTGGGCGGAAAGGTTTTGGTGCCTACCCAAGAGGCCATCAATAAATTGATTGCCGCTCGTTTGGCTGCGGACGTCATGGGGGTTCCTACGGTTATTATTGCCCGCACTGATGCTGATGCTGCCAATCTCTTGACCAGTGATATAGATGAACGTGACCATAAATTTATTACCGGGGAGCGTTCCCCAGAGGGATTCTTCTATGTGAAGAATGGTTTGGAACAAGGCATTGATAGGGGCTTAAGCTACGCTCCTTTTGCAGATTTGATTTGGTTGGAAACTTCAACTCCTGATTTGGAACAGGCGCGAAAGTTTGCTGAAGGCATCCACTCGCAATATCCGAACAAAATGCTGGCGTACAACTGTTCCCCATCATTCAATTGGGCAGCCAAGTTGAGCGTACCGGAAATGGAAACCTTCCGAGAGGAACTGGCGGCCATGGGGTATAAGTTTCAATTTATCACCTTGGCAGGTTTCCATGCCTTAAATACCAGTATGTTTGAGCTTTCCAAATCATATAAGGAAAGAGGTATGGCAGGGTATTCCGAACTGCAAGAACGCGAATTTGCCCTACAGAAGGATGGCTTTAAAGCGGTGAAGCACCAAGGATTTGTGGGAACAAGTTATTTTGATACCGTTCAAAATGTGGTGACCTCAGGTATGTCCAGTACGGTTGCCATGAAAGGAAGTACGGAGACTGCTCAATTCTGATGTACTCTGATTTTAGTTGGTTGAATGTCCCCACTTTTGGGGACATTTTTTTTGCCAATATCACTTTGACAAAAATGTTAAGAAAATCACAATATTTTTAACAATTTCTCCGTTTTAATGAGTAATTTGGTTGTTGGAATATTACAAGTTCTTTAAAATGTTTAAGCGTTTTGTAAAGAGAGTGGGCGTAATGAACTGTATTATGCTCTTGGTGGTAGTTTCAATTATTATCGTCTCTGAAGTACTTTTCCTTAGCGGAAAGAAGATGGATGCCATTTTTATTGCATTCTGGGCACCGACCATATTAGGTTTTATGAATTACCTGAAGTATAAAAAATAATGGATTTTATACTCATTTATTCGATTATAGTTGCACTGATATTTTTGGTGTGGTTGGTCTTTATTGTAAAGATGTACGACAAGATAAAAAAGTAACCTAAGAAACGCCTTTCAACCAGCTTTTAAAATCCTTTACCCTATTTCTACTCACCACCATATCCATACTGAACCTGCTGTTCAAACGAATCTTTAATCGGTTGTTGAAGTAGTCTTCAACGGAGTGTATCTCGTTGATGGAAACGGTCACTTTTCTATTGATTCTAAAGAACTCTTCGGGATCGAGTAAATCTTCCAATCGTTCCAAGGTAAAATCAATGATATGGTCCCTTCCTGATCTATCCACCAAATGGGTCTGCCCTTCATCGGAGTAAAAACAAGTTACTTGGGACACATTAACAAGCTTTAATTTACTGTTCTCCCTGATTAAAAACCTTTTTTTGTAGTTAGGAGCACTAAAGTTTTCCATCATGGCATCTATACGACCTAAATAATCGTCTTCATCCACTTTTTTAAAGGCCCAATACTTATTTAGGGCTGCATTGATATCTTCTAATTTGGCGGGTTTTAGTATATAGTCAATACTATTGTATTTAAAGGCCTCAACCGCATACGAATCAAAGGTGGTACAGAAAATTATGGGTTTTTCTATAGTAAGGGAATTGAGTAATTCAAAACAAGTGCCATCCCCAAGATGAATGTCCATAAAAGCAATATCGTAATTGGTCCCTTCCGCAAAGAAGATTAGGCACTCCGCAATACTATCAAGTTCGGCTACAATTTCATGATCGATACCTGTGTCTCTTATAAGCTTTTTAAGATAAGCAGAGGATATGGGTTCATCCTCAACAATTACAATTTTTAGTGTTTTACCCATGTTTATAATCAAATTCGCAAAGTCGTATGAATATAGTATATAATCCATTAGTAAGACACCACTTTTTTTGAACGGTCACTTTGATGGAATCAAAGGTTGAAAATGGGAAGTGAAAGGAGATGCCAATTGGGTTCCATTTCCTTAAGCTTGGACCGTAAGTTTCTGAAATACCTGATTTGTAGTCTGTTCCTTTTTCAATGTAAAAGGCCTCATCGATTGTTTGGTTGAGGCTGAATAAGGGGCAACTTTAATTGAAACTTTGTTGGGGTTTCCTTGGTCACCACCTCCATGTAGGGAATATCCATCATTATAGTATTTATCAAACACTCCAAAAAAAGAAAGAGGTGCCATCAAAACCCAATATCCTTCGGGATTTTGATAGGCCCAAGGTTTTTTCTAAAAACCCCTTAGGCATCAAGAAGCGGTAATTTTAAGGTAAAATAGTCCTCGGAATTATCTATCAGTACTTGTTTATTGGTGATGAGTTGATATCTGTTGGTAATATTCATCAATCCCAAGCCGGTATTTTTACTACGTATTGTCCTTTTTTGTAGATTGTTTTTTATGACCAAAAAACCATCAACCGTCTCAATATTGATAAACAACGGTTGCTTTTTGGAGACTACGTTATGTTTTACCGCATTTTCTATCCCCAGTTGGAGGGAAAGGGGCATGATTTTTTTGTCCAAATCCTTGCTGGAGATATCAAAGTTGAACATAAGGTTCTGACCAAACCTACGTTTTAGTAGTCCAGTATAGGCATGGATATATTCCATTTCTTCCCCTACCGAAACCAAATCCTTTTTTGAGGAATCCAGCACGGTCTTGTAGATGTAAGACAATTTATGAACAAATTCCTTGCTTTTCTCCTTGTCCTCATCGATAAGGTACACCAAGGTATTTAAACTATTAAAAAGAAAATGGGGACTAATTTGGTTTCTAAGGTTGGCAAGCTGTGTGGTTACGTTCTCCTTTTTAAGCTTTTCCTCTCTAATTTTGGTATTCTTTAGTTCCACAAATAGATGCAAAGCCTCATACAGTCCTATGTCGATAAAAAAGATAACGGCGCCAGTGGCAATTTGTACGCTTACCTCTGGATCTTGGTATTGTAAATATTGCCAATCAAAATACGGCTGAACGTATGCAATGAACCAAATGCTTATTAAAAAATATGGGATTAAAAAAAGGGGGACGATCAACAATCGGATCTTAACGTTTTTTAGCCCGCTTCTTCGCTTCAATAGTTCAAGATATAGCCATCGGATAATCATCCATAACAGTAGCACCGCCATGAATTCCCCCAACCATTTTAAGGCATAAGCACCAAAATCGGCATTGAAGAAGGCCCCAGTGTAGTAAATGGCCATAACGCTATGGGTGTTGATGACAATACAGGTTAACGCCAAAAGCCGGTCATCAAAACCAAGGATTTTAGTAGGATTGGAAAACATGTTGGATAAAAATGCAACCATGGGCAGCAGTACGGATTAATTGGAGTTTTGAAAATCAACCCCCTCATTAAGTATTGGTATCTTTAGGGTGTACACCCCACCCATTTTTTCAATGGAGAGATTGGTGTGCGTGAGAATTTCATAACGCCTTTTCATATTACTGATACCAATTCCCCATGAATCATTTTTATTATGTTTCGGCTGAAAGTTATTCATTATTGTTACATGTTTATCGGTTGAACGAATTGATATTTGAAGGGAATTTTTGTTGGTAATGGTATTGTGCTTTACTGCATTTTCTACCCCGAGTTGCAGGGAAAGCGGAATGATTTGCTTTGATAATTGTTCTTTTGGGATATTAATGCGAAAATCGATGTTTGGACCATACCTTTTTTTCAACAATCCAATGTAAGCATTAAGATATTCCAGTTCTGCACCCAGTGAAATCAAATTATGACTTGAGAACTCATGAATCTTGTTATATAAAAAGGCCAATTGATGCACGAATTCCTTGCTCTTCTTTTTATCTTCCTCAATGAGATGTAGCAAAGCGTTCAAACTATTGATTAAAAAATGGGGACTTAGTTGATCTTTAAGGACTTTTAATTGATGGATGGCATTTTCCTTTTTAAGCTCCACCTCGATCAACTTAGCTTTGTTTAATTCATAGATATAGATAAGTATGGTATAAACGCCCACATCTATGACCAAAATGGTTAAACCGGTAACCCAAATTCTGAACATGGAGGGAGTTGCATACCCCGGCATTACAAAATTCAAATTCGGTTGGATGAAACGGATATAGGCATATATGATTATGAAGAACGGGAGGAGTAAAATGGGTAGGTAAAACCACCTCTTTTTTCTATTCTCGGGGCCTGGAAAGCGTAGTTTAGTAAACAAAAATATATTTCTGAGAACTATCCAAATAAATGAAACCACGATAAGGTATTCCAGGCCTTTATATAGAAAAGAGTGGAAGGGCACTTTAAAAATGGCACTTTGATAGAAAATGGAAATGGCCACAATGGAGTTGATCAAAACTCCGGCAATAATAAGCGGTCGGTCATCAAAACCAATATAGGGTTTTGAATTCTTAAAAAACATGGTTTGCTTGTTGATTGTCTCAAGGTAAGCATTTATCAACTTCAAATGAAGGCTGACTTTTTTTGTAGGTAGGACGCAACAATCATTTGGGTCTCTCTCGTATTTTCTTGGAGTTGAACAAAGGGCTCTATGTCCGCATCTGTAGTAATGGTGGTCTCTTTGGGTATAAATCCAAAACCTTGATATTCACCATTTTTTAAATATAGTATGGCATCTTCCTCAACGTTTCTTCCCTTTTCTTTGATATACAAGGTTTCGGAATGATTTTCCAATGAAGCAACCGCCTGGTTAACGCTGCTGTTGTACTCCGAAACATCCAATGCTGTTTTACAAAGGCCGGAGCAACCAAAGTGGTTATTCATTTTAGGGCAACTTAACTTGGAATCCAACAGTTGGCAATACTTTGGACACAAGGTAAACGTATGGCATAAAGTGGTCAAAACAGCCCGGCAGTCTGTTACGGAATAGAGCACTTTGATGGGATTGTACGTTTTTGAAAGCGGGCCATATCCAAGATGAAGTATTCCACGTCGATCTTCATACGTAAAAATACCATAGGGTCGTACCCTTCTTTTTTGTGCCCTATTGTACTTTGGCCAATACTTTTTTATGGCCGCAGACTCCATCAAAAGGGCAATAAGTTCGCTGCCTGAGAGTTCAAAATCGACATAGGCCACTTCCCTACATAGCTTGATTTCATGCTCGGACTTGTCATAAAAATGCCCCAATACCCGTTTTTTTAGGTTTTTGGCCTTACCAACATAGATGATGGTTTTTTTCTGATCCAAGAAATAATAGATGCCTGGTTTTTGGGGGATGGCATCCACTGTTTTCCTATCCAAATGGGGAGGAAGGGTGGCCTCCTGACTTCGCGAATTGAGAAATGTCTTAATTATAGTTTCAGCTTCTGGCTTCTGGAGCAGTTGTTGGAATAAGGTGACCGTGGCCATGGCATCACCCCTGGCTCTATGGCGGTCGTTTATGGGTATGCCCACTGCCGAACACAGCTTGCCAAGACTATAGGATTGCAGGCCGGGGATCAGCTTTCTGGAAAGACGGACCGTACACAATTTCTTCCGGGCAAAGTCGACGCCCAATTGCCGAAACTCCTCTTTAATGACCCCGTAATCAAAGTTTACGGAATGAGCGATAAAGACACTATTTGCGGTAATTTCCAGAACCTCATGGGAAATTGCCGCAAAGGTGGGGGCGTTACGTACCGTTTCATCATTAATTCCCGTAAGCCCGGTAATGAAATAGGGGATGGGGCACTCAGGATTTACCAAACTGGTAAATTCGTCGACCACTTGATTGCCATCAAATTTAAAAATGGAAATCTCGGTAATCTTGTTTCCCTTAAGGCCGTTGCCCGTAGTCTCTATGTCGATGATGCAATACAATACCTTATCCCTGAATTGTAAACTGGAAGTTAGGGATAAAGAAAAAAGCCACCAAATAGGTGGCTTTTGTACTAGTTTTTTATTGAATTATAGGGGCACCTCCCTACTTAGGACGGCCATGATAAAGTAAATGGTTATGGAAATGATCAAACAGCTAATGGCTGCCAAACGGTTTGAAGGGGTAAACTCCTTTTTGAGTTTTAATACAAGTACTTTCATTTGGGGTAATTTTTTTCAAATATCCCACGATTGACAAAGGAATGATAATAAAATCGATAAGGGTAAGCTACTGTAGATGAGACGTTTATATAATGGATTTCATCGAAAAATGTGACATTTTATCGGTTTTTGTTTTTTATAAAACCAAGCCCTTTACGTTCACCCTGTTTTTGCCTCCCCCAAGACGCCAACACGGCTACTGATAAAGGGCGGAGATTGGAATTCTGAACGAACCCCGTTGTTTACATAACTCAATGCGGTGAAAATAGCTTAGGGTGGGGTAGGAAAATATCCCTAGGAGTGGGTATTTTATGGGCAAACCCTATTTTTTTTAAGGTTTTTCTACAATGGGTTTTGTGCTGAAAAATTTATTTTTCAGTGCTTCAATTCCCCTACCATTATTTTTCTTCTTAGACTTTAGTAAAAAATCCCTAGGAATGGGGATTATATTTTTCACTCTTTACTTTGAAATTAGCCAAATGAATCTAAAACTAATCACTCCGTTAAATGCTCCTAAGGTAAAAGAAGAAATTCTTCTTAACTATAATAAATACAAAAGGGCTTTTCGAGAATCACTAATAATTGGAGCGAACAATTGCCATTCAGATCTGGATTTTGGTTTAGAACGGGAAAAGTTGAATGATAATATTGAAAAGAGCGTAACTGGTAATTATTTCATTGTGTTCCCAAGAAACGGTTTGCCGAAAAGAGATAAACAAATAAGGGAGCTCATTAACGTTTTCGAGAATAAAAAGGATATAATTGATGCTGACAATAAGATTTCGCCAACTGAACTCTTTCAAGGGAAGAGCTTTTTCCTATTTAGGCGACTTGGAATAATTTATACTGAATTGAGTGACAGGGAAATTCAACAAATTGAGAAACAAAAAAATTATTTTTTTGTTGAACCGGAGCGAATTGTAGAGGCAATTGGGAACAAAAATTCAAACTCAAGTCAAACAATTACCCCTGTACCAAATTCATCTACTTGGGGAATAGACCTTGTAAAGGGTGCTTCTACCAGCAAATATACGGGCCATAACGTTAATGTTGCGATATTAGATACCGGTTTTGACGATAAGCATCCTGATTTTCAAGGTCGTAACCTTATTTTACATTATCTCGTTGGAAACTCGCATGAGGATGACAATGGCCATGGGATGCATTGTACTGGTATAGCTTACGGTAATAAAGATCACAATAATGTTAGATATGGTATCGCTTCGGATGCAATAATTCATTCGGTAAAAATTTTAGATCAAAACGGATATGGAGTACAGGGTGATATAATTGCTGGTTTGGATTGGGCTCAAAAAAGGGATTGTAAAGTTGCATTGTTATCGGTTGGTATATCTAACAATGGAACTGCATTTGCCTCCCCAACTATGCATGCTGCGATGTATAAGGCGAGAATGAACGATTGCATTGTGGTAGCTGGTGCCGGCAATGACAGTAATAGAAACCGGGCCATACCCAAAATTATGCCTTTAGCCAGTCCTGCAGATTCTCAATTAAGTATTGCTGTTGGAGCTATTGACCAACAAAATGTACTATATGAAAATTCAAATAGAGCTGTATTCATTTCTGGGCATACGATGAATTATGTTGCCCCAGGAGTTGATATTTATTCTTCATGGTCAACATGTAAAAGATTTAATCCAAAAACGCACAAATACCTTTCTGGAACCAGCATGGCGGCCCCTTTTGTTGCAGGAGTACTAGCATTGTACTGGGAGAAATTTCCGAATGCCACCCATCAAAAAATACTTACTGAATCTAGAAAAAAACTTTATTGGCATCAACAATGGAATACATTAAAACGATACCAGGAAGATTTTGGAACTCATGGAGTACTTCAATTGCCTTAAAAATAATATTTAATCAAAAACCAAAACAACATGGAATTCATTACAAAAATTCATTTAGGAGAAAAAAAAGAAAATGAAAATTATCAATGTATCTACAGTAGCCAAATGTATGGAACATTTTTTTCCATCTTTGCTTTGGTAGATACCTCATATAATGATGGTGATGATTTTTATACCCTAAAAGGGATAGACTTGAAAATCATTAACTATAAAGGAGTTGTAAACTTGGGCATAATCGGAGCTGAATTAGTTGATAAAGAATTTGATCCAGATAACCCAAACGAAGTTACCAGAAGGTTATTAAAAATAGGAGTTAAACCATTACTGGATACCCCAGATGATGTGGAGGTTGATTTAAAGTCTAAAAACTTGAAATGCAATATTGGTTCAGAAATTTTAGTAGAGAGGTTTTTAGCGCCAATGCACAATGATGGGAGCACTAGTGAGGCTAACGGGACTTTTGATAATGAGTTGTTTTATCGAGAAGGTATTTACAAAAAGGATTCTCCCATTTTGCGGACAGGTTATGAGATAAGATTTTGGAAAGATAGAAATAAGCCTCCTAGAAATGGTTATGTAAAATCAATCGGAGGTTGGATATGCCCATTTATGTTGCTAATTGTAATTTGATGCAGTTAAGATTTATATCTCTTTTGCTCTCTATTTTTTTTTCTCACTTTCTGTGGTCACAGAAAATTAAAAGTGAAGAGCAAAAGAGTTACTACAATCTTCTAATTGAAATGAGGTATCCCGAAGCATTGGCACTAACCAAACATGAACCTTATAGTGAGATAAAGCAACTACAGTACAGACTTTCCAAAGTCTTATTGCAATCAGGTCAAAAAAAATGGAAAGATTCAATTTCTACTTGTAATCACAAAAAGACTGCAATTGCGCAAATCTATTGTCATCTAATTAATGGCTATCAGACCCTATATTTTGATAGATATAATCCAGATTCCTTTGATTTTTTTAGTAAAGCCCTTCAACTTGCGAAAGAGGAGAATAGTATTGGTTTACAAAAGCTTTCAATTTTAGGAATTTTAGATGTATACAATTTTCAATTGGTTCAAACGAATGAGGACTGTAAGATATATTTAGATCAATATCTAAGGTTGGTGGAAAATGAATCAGACAATTTCAGATATCAAATTAATCTCTTGTTATTTCATTTGAGAAATATTAGTCTTGATGTAGGCTTGAAAAGAGAGTTCCTTCATGGAATTGAGAGAACAATAGAAGGATTTAAAAGTAATCATCCATTTTGGGTTGTTTATTATTCAACCGTAGGAGTCCTTCACGAGGTTTTTGGAAACATGAAAACAGCACTGGATTTTCATTGGAATGCAATAAGATTAATTAAGGAAGAACCTTTTTTTCGAAGATTGAAATTTAGGTCTTTTATTAGACTATCTGAAATACATCGAAGAATAAATGAACCTAAAAAGGCTCTTGTTTATATTGATAGTTCAAAAAAATACATCGATTTGTCAGATACCTTAAGAGCTAGGTATTATTTATATCAGTACTCTGCTCCCAATTATTTGGCACTAGGAGATTATCGAAATGCATATACCCTTAAGTCCAAAGCCCTTGATCTTAAGGATACACTTAGTAAAAATAAAAACTCATCAGAGATATCAAGATTAAACAGAAAATACCAAACCGCTGAAAAAGAAAGGCAAATCCTAATCGAACAACAAAAAGCAAAAACAAATCGTAATTGGTTGATTGCCGCAGGTCTTGCCCTGCTTTTGGGAACCGGAATTGCGATTCTCCTTCAAAAAAACACCACTAAAAAACGTCAAATTGCTGAACAAGAGGCGATACTTAAACAACAACGGGTCGATAACTTATTGAAGGAACAGGAATTGCTTAGCATCGACGCCATGATTGCTGGGCAGGAAAAGGAACGCCAAAAGGTTGCAGGCGAACTCCATGATGATCTGGGCAGTTTAATGGCGACCATCAAACTGCACTTTGATAACGCCAAGGTCAGTAAAAAAGACCCTGCCCTCCAAAATGCCCAAAAATTATTGGAAGAGGCCTATCAAAAGATTCGAGGTATGGCCCATAACAAGAGTTCAGGAGTCATGAGCGATCAGGGCCTTTTGACGGCCATCAAAAAAATGGCCAAGACCATCTCTGAAACCGATGCCCTTGAAGTGACCGTAGAAGATTTTGGTTTGGGGGAGCGTATGAAAAATTCCCTGGAGCTCTCCATTTTTCGAATGGTACAAGAATTGGTGGCCAATACCATCAAACATGCAGAGGCGACGAAATTAAGTATTCAGCTCACCCAACATGAGGATAACCTGAACATCATTGTGGAGGACAATGGCAAAGGTTTTAATCGCACCAAGGTTGCGGGTGAAGGGTCGGGAATGGGCCTCACCAACATTGAGAAACGCGTAGAACATTTGGAGGGTAGTTTTACTATTGATAGTATCCTTGGTAAAGGTACCTCCATCCTAATCGATATTCCGGTATGATCACCGTAGCTATTGCTGAAGACCACCAAGCTTTGATTGACGGGATTAAATCCTATATCAGATACGAAGACGATATCCAAGTCATAGGTCAAGCCAACGATGGGGAAGCCCTGTTGAAATTGGTGAGGCTCAAACAGCCCAAGGTGGTGCTCTGTGATATTCGTATGCCCAAAATGGATGGTATTCAAGCCACAACGACCATCTTAAAGGAGTTTCCACATACCAAGGTGGTCGCCTTTACCATGTTCGACCAGACTGAGGCCGTACAACAAATGCTCAAAGCCGGTGCCCATGGGTACATTTTGAAGAACAGCAGTCTGGAAGTCGTACTGGAAGCCATCCGCAGCGTTGCCAAAGGAAATACCTATTTCGACAAAAAAATTGTATTGGAACAGAATAAAAAGAACAGCTCCAAGAGCGTGCTTTCCAAGCGGGAACGCGAAATCCTGCAACTGATTGCCAAGGGCAATACCTCGCACCAAATTGCTGATTCGCTCTTTATCGGAAAAAGCACGGTCGACACTCATCGCAAGAATATGATTCGGAAGTTGGGACTGAGCGGTCCGGGCGAATTATTGCGCTACGCGGTGGAGAAGAAGTATGAGTTTTAGGAAATACCCACTAAAGGGTATTGTTTTGATATATATTCCCAACTATCTTGCCTTTAAGTGACAAAAAGATGTAAATGTAGTACATTGATTATCAGAAAGTTCTGTAAATAAAAACCATAGAAATTTTAAGGTTTTCATACAACGGGTTTTTGATTAAAAAAAGTAACTTAACAAGGTTCTCCCCCATTAACAGAATACATTGAAAAAGGGTTTTTAGATCTGTACTTTCAGTTAGAACCCGGGGTCGAAATAGAAATTCAAGACTATACTAATGGCACATCACTATTTCTCAGATTTGCACTGTCATCCTTCCATGATTCCATTGATGCTATCAAAAAAGACCTTTTGGGATACGCACAGGGGAAAAAGGCATAGGGCTATTATAAGAAAACAGAAGAAGGGTCTTCGTGGCGCAATCTATGCACAATCCGGTTATCCCAAATTGATCAATGGTAATGTAAAGATTGCCTACGTAGTGTTATATCCATTGGAACAGGGGTTCATGGTGAATAATAATGAATTGGTATCCGCATTAAACATTGTGGGCCGTGCCTTAACACTAGGTATTTCCAGATTAAACCCTTTTGGAAGAAATGGACATTTACGGGACTATCCCATGTCATTGTTTACCAACTTTCTGCCCAAAAAGATAAGGGAATTAAAGGGGAAGGAGTATTGGGATTCTTTACTTGAGGAAACCACCCAATTTTTGAATGAAAACAACCAGCTGTCAAAACCATTGACGGATGATAACATCAAGGAAATCAGGGATGTCAAGAAACATTTTTATACCAACAATGAATGGGATGGGAACGTTCGCACTAGGGGCTCCTTTCAAATTGTGGATGAAAATTGGGATCAAATGATACCTGAAGATGGTAAGGTATTGACCGTTTTCACCATTGAGGGGGTAGGGGCACTGACCCAAACAAAGAAAGGTGCAAATAGATCCAAACATGGAACGCACTTGGATGACTTGGGAAAAATTGAAAAAAGAATTCAACATATAAAACAACTGCCGGTTTTCTACCTCACCTTTTCACATCATTTTTCATCTGATTTATGCGGGCATGCCCGAAGTTTTCCCAATAAAGCACGGTTTTGGGGCTTTTTAAATCAAGAGCATTTCATAAATGAGTCTTTTACAAGACAAGGGTATAAAATCCTTCAACAATTGTTGGCCGTTAAACTGGAAAATGGTCAATGGGTGCGAGATAAGGATGCCGGAAGACGAATTCTAATCGATGTAAAACACATGAGCATTCGAGGAAGAATGACACTGTATCAATTGGTCAAAGGCTACAACAAAAATAATCCCGACGATAAAATACCACTCATTGCCAGCCATATTGGATTTAGTAATAGAACCATGGCACAATTGCTCTTTAACTCAAGAACCGGAAATGAAAAGGACGGCACACAGTGCGAGGAAACCATGATCCATGGCCGACGTCATTTTTTCAATACATGGAGCATTAATCTGGGAAGTGAGGAGGTTGGAATCATTGTTGAATCAGGCGGTTTGATAGGGGTTAGTTTGGAACAGAACAACCACGGCGTAAAGTTTGGAAAGCGGGTACAACGAGAACCTTATGAGTATTATCCCCAATTGGTACTTAATCAAATTCTTTCGATGGCAAAAGCGGCGGACGACCCCAGATTTTGGGACTGCGTTACCATGGGGACCGATTTTGATGGATTGATTGACCCTGTCAATAAGTATTCCAGTGCCCTATTGTTTTTAAAACTTAAGAATGACCTTAGAAATGAATTGAGCAAAATATCCGATAGTGAAAAGTCTGAGGCCTGCATGGATCATTTAAGTATTGAAGAACTTTTGGAAAAGCTGTTTTTTGACAACGCTTATAGTTTTTTGAAGCTTTATTCAAAGAATTTACATAGTAAAAATAACAACTAAAACAACCAGCAATGCTTTATCTTGAAATAATAATAGCGACATCGTTTGTTCTTTTTCTGTTGAGCACCCTGGTTTCGGGAATTAACGAAATGTGGGCATTATTGCTCAATAAGAGGGGAAGGGAATTGCGAAGGGCCTTACAACTTGCTTTTCCAGAATTAAGTGATGAACTCATGCGACGGTTCTATGACCATCCGCTAATATCACCACTGAGGGAAAAACCTAAACAGGATTCCATTCGGGGACTGTTTCTAAAGATTATCAACTTTTTTAGGACCAATAAGTTTCAGCATGATTTTCTTCCCTCATATATAGACAGCAAGTTGTTTTCGAAAGCATTGGCGGATATTCTGGTATTGGGCAAGGAATACAGTATTTCCACCCACCAAGCCAATGATTGGGAAAGGCGGATGTTCACAACCATAGAGTCAATGGATGAGACCAACTTCCAACTTTTTTTGGATGTGTACCCCGATAAGGGACTTTTTGATGAACAGGCAAAAAAATATTGGGATAGGTTATGGAATAAGAGAGGCACCGATTTTCAAAATGAGAGATTGACCATTTTGAATGAATTGCGTGATACCATTAAATCAAACATGCTTCTGGATAAACAGCAACAAGAGACCTGTCTTTTGGATAATTATTTGCTGCACTCGGGCACTGAAGCTCCTTCAACATCTGATTTTTTGGCTCGGGACAGTCAAAATATGGAGTCTTGGCTAGAAAATACCTCCAAGTGGTTTGATGGCTACATGAATCGGGTTTCAGGATGGTATAAAAAAAGGAGTCACACCAACATTTTTTGGTGGAGCCTGATTCTGGTGGTCTTTTTTAATATCAATATGTTTGACTTTGTTTCGGATTTGTTGAAAAATCAGGCCCTTAGGGATTTTTGGGTAGAAAGCGCAGTAGAATTTCATGACGATGAAAGGGTGGAAGATAAGATCCAGAAATCATTGGAGTCCTTAAAATCCATTTTTTCCTTTCAAGTACCAAAAGCCAACACCATTCTTAAAAATCTGCCGGGTTGGTTGACCACCGTTTTTGCCATTTCGCTCGGGGCTCCCTTTTGGTTTGATTTATTGGGGAAAGCGGTCAACTTAAGGGCGGCAGGAAAGAAAACTGAAGATAAGGACACCTCGAGCACCAATTGAATAAGGCAGAAATCCATGTTTTTCCATCCCAACCCGTTTAGGGAATTTGTACCAAACCAAACCAATTGACCATGAAAAAAGTATTATTTCCATTCATTTTTTTGAGCTGCATCCATAGTTATTCGCAAGAGTCATCGGATACACCCCTCAATGAATTAAAAGAGTTTCATGAACAAATTAAGGAGGCAATGGATGGTTATGGCGGACTATCCGAAAACGAAAGGAAAAGAATTAAGACCGATTGTGCCTCTGCGGTGCCTTTGTTTGACTATTTAATTGCTGAAGGCCTCATTACTAAGGAAGAAACAGATACCTATAATGTTGGTTTGCTCTGTAAGAAATTTGATGGGGTGCAAAGACTGTTGGAATTGAAGGAAATGAATGATGAGGTGAAAATAATGAGCTATGACCTTAAAAAAGTTAAGGAGGACTTGGGTAGGTCGGATGACCCTGACAAACGAGAAGAAAAAGAAAAAATAATAGAAGACCTCAAAAATAAGGTGGACGCGAAATGCCAACAGCTGGATGACCACATTAAAGCACTCCAACAAAATGAAACGGTCTCCGATGAAGTCAAAGAACTGGAGCTAAGGGCCTGTGAGGATTTTAAAAAAACCCAAGAAGAATCTGCACCGAAAAAGTTTGTCATTGTTGGTGATGGTGACCCTATTGACCCGGATTCACTATTTGAAAAGGATACGGCCAAAGCCCTTTTTATGGAAATTCTTAAGGAGGAAAACAAAACACAATTAGGAACATTCAAAATTCTCCCGGATGAGGCAGCGATAGAACTCTATGTAAAAACAAAAAGTAAAAAAATAAAAAATCTGGCAAATACCAGCGAGTCATACATTACTATCAATAGAATCCTCCAAAGCGGGTATTTTTCAAACGCACTTCTCAAAAAGAATGATTCTGAAATACAAAAGGTATTTACATCTTCCTATGTGGGGGAAGTAATGAGTCAAAAATTGAAAGAGAAAAAATCTGGTGCCAAAAAGGGTCCTCTGAATGATGGAAGGATGTTTCCTCAAAAGGTCCTTTTCAAATCAATCTCTTTTGAAACTAGGGAAGGGGGAATGGTAGATATACGCTTGCAAACCCTTAGTGCAGACAAAGAAATAGAATTATATTTTGAAAGCGAAGCTCCGGTTTCCATGCTAAACTTTACTCGTAGGGCCAAACGAAGCTTTCTAGTGTTTTCCAATAAATTCAATGATAGGGCTCAGCTCCAGAATATGGATTATAGGTTCTTGGACCAATTGTTCATTCGGGTATCTGATGTAATCAAATACGTGCCAAATCCCGGGAATAACTTCGTCCCGGAAGATGTTGCACTCACACTCCCAACCGATGTGAAAGCCGAATACACCGAGAACGTACTTAGAAATTATGAATTAATAAATAATACCAGCTTAAGCAACCTCTTGGATTTACGGTCGTATACAGATTTTCTAGGACTCTTTGGAGATGAGGATAACGGTATTTTTCAGTTAGAAGGGAAGGCCGATTTTTTCTTGAATCCCTTTAACTTTAGTAGGTCATCACTTTACATATCCAAAAAGCTCACTCCCTATATCCGGTATTCCAGATTTGACGAGGACAATGGCTTTATTCAAGTAATTACAAATGATGAAAATGTTTCCGGCTTTAATTCGGATAGGTTGGAGCTTATAGAAAAATCGAATTTTGAGTTTGGACTGGATTGGAATTTTATCAACTTCAGACTATTTAAGGAATCCCCTGTGTGGATATCCGTAAATGCACCCTTACACTATTATACCACCAAAATAAGACCTATTGCCGAAGGAATGGACATGGTGGATCCAACGGGCGATGACGCAATGGATGCTGCATCTGCAGCCAATATGGATGAACTTGCCCAAACTACGGATGATAATGATGAGAACTTCAATACTCTAGCGTATGGCCTAGGAGCCACTTTCGAAGTAAAAAGGCTCAACAATTTTGGTTTCAATTTTGGGTCTTATTTAAAGTGGTACACATTTCTAGGGGATTACACCGATTCTCCGTTTGAGGAGCCCGACAGCTTTATGACCCATTCCATTGAAGCTGAAGTTTTTTACTTTCCCAATGACAGTAAGAATCAGTCCGTTTTTTTGAGAATGCGGGCATTTAGGGATATTACCGATGGTGATGCAGCTTTTAATCAGATTCAATTTGGTTATAGATTCACCCTTGGGGTGGGCAAGAGAACGGCCACTACTGACCAGTAAAATCAAAAGATGAAGCCAAAAAACCAGTTCTTTTCAACCAAATAAAACGATACTAATGAATACAAAGCCAACTACATCCCCAATAACCAGAATAATCAATTGGATTAAGGAAGACAAAAACTACAAATCGCAATTATTGATTTTTTTCTGGAGCAGTATGTTGATTATGCTTACAGGGGCAATCTTTAATGTTCCTGGTATTGTAAGTCATCCCCAATTTGCTGACTCCGCGAGTACTGATTTAGTAAAAACAATTATTTGGGGGAGTGGGGATATTGCAGGCAATGTTTTTCTCGGTATAGCGTATTATGCCTTTTTCATTGTTGATGTAGTTTGGGCAGCATTTTTATTGATCGTTATGTGGAATACCGCACGAAGGTATTTTGAACGACAGGATGCCGATCTTAGAAAAGGTCCCCTTTTGGATTCAAATGGGAATGAATTGTCCATGAAAGTTACACAGCAAATACAAGAAGGGCAAGTGCAACGTGGAAAGCTTTGGTTAAAATGGTTGGCCATAGTGTTCATCCTGGCCTATTGTTCGGATCTTGTTGAAAATGGTTTTTATTTCCTTGGGCATTACTACTTGGCTTACTTGGTATACACTAAAATTTCCTTGTATGCCGTTTCATTTCTCTCATTTATTTTCGCCTTACTCTATTACATTGCAAATACACTATTGCCCCTTTTATGGTCCTTTATCCGATCGGCCTATTTAAGCCTATTTTTTATTGCGATATTGGGAGTATTTCTCCCAACCGCCGATCAGGTAAATTCCATTGTGGTGGAACTGTACACCAAACCATGGAATATGATCATATTGTTATTGTCAGCGCCATTTTTTGCCGTGGTGTTTGCGCATTATCCCAGTTATTTTGGCTCGAACATCGCCAATAGATATTGGTACATGGCAAAACATAAGTTTTTGGGTCTTTTGGGTACCGTACACTATCAATACAAATCGGACACCGAAGAAGAAACGGATGACAACGGGAAAGATGAAAACGATAAAGCCGCCGGTAAGAACAGGCCACAACTAAATTATCTGTTTCGTTTATTGGGGATATCCTTTTATGCGGCTTTGTTTTATATGGTGGCCTATCCGTCACAAATCAACTTCTCCTGGTTACTTGATATAAAGACCTTAGCCTTGGTGCTTTTTATCTCTGGAGCGGTATTGCTCTTTGTTTTAAAACGTAAAAAAGATCAGTGGTACCGAACCACTTTCCCTTATATTAAGGAAAAACTTGGCAATTTTTACGACGGAGACCATCATAAAGCTGAAGGGGAAGAAACTTCGAAGTCATTGAGCAGCGAAAAAATAAAGGAATATGCCGTTGAACTTCGTCAACCAATTCTAATTTACCTTCGTTTGTTTTTTGTTACCGCAATCGTACATCTTGTATTTTTTGGCTTTCTTATGGGGTGTTTGGAATGCAACTATACTTGGCCCATGGTAGGGCTGAGTCTGGCCTGTATCATATTGCAGATGTTTACCTTTGTTTTTTATCGCTCATACCGTTCGTTACTTCGTTTTAGCCTATTTAACGAAAAAATTGGGGCGATTTTATTTTCTTTTTTCTCCCTTCCAACAGATATTAAATGGTTTCAAATGAGTTTGGAAGCGCGAGAGGAAGAAGTTGAAAATAGTAGGGAAAAGGTTATTAAGTTCATTGAAGAGCATGGATTTGTGGGTACTGATTGGGTGAGTCAATTGTTTAAAAAATTGGGTTTTGGTGCACTTAGTAACAACATCAGTTTTTTGCAGTTCAATGCTCGTATTGGCATTTTGAACGTCATTTTTTTAATCTGGCTAAATATTGACAGTGCTTGGGCCACGCGATTTAGCACCATTATCATTATTTTGTCATACCTGTTCTTCTTTTATGGCATTGTGGTGGTCCTGGTCAAGAACCGCATATTTTATACCCAAATTTCCAAGAATTTGGAACTCGTAGAAAAGCCGCTACGCAAATACGATTATTTTTTGGCTGGTATTGCCGTGTTCTTACTCGTGGGTATTGCATTACGCCAGACCATAGGAAACGAACTATTTACATTGACTACGGTTCCCCGTGATTCCAACAAGGAAATTACTTTGGAACAATATGCTGACACCTTGGGGAACCAGGGGAACCTTAAAAAGCCCCGTTATTATATAGGTACCTATGGTGGTGGACTTAAATCCAATGGATGGACGATGAGCGTTTTGGAGGCGCTTCACCAAAAAAATGACGAATTCCTAAATCAGATGGTAGGAATTTCGGGAGCATCGGGAGGTACGATGGGCATGGTCAATTGGTTTGCCATACAAAAAGGTTTTCACAGTACCAGTCAGGAAAAACGCTTGGATAAAATAAAGGCAATTGCAACTGAAAACATCCTTTCATTGGATGTTGTCCACCTTTTGGGACGGGACAGCTTTATTTATACTTTGCTGCCCGGTAACTACAGGGGATATGATCGTTCATCTTTGGCCATGGAGCGGCTTTCGGGTTTATCTGGCGATTGGCATTCCTATAAATATCGGGCGCCTTATCGGGAATACTGGGAGCAACTGGCAAGTAGGTACAATTACCGCTTTCCAATTTTTATTGCCAATACTACCGATGTAAGGGGCAATGGAGGAATGGCAGTCAGTGTGGGAGTACTCGACTCCAAGGCCAAAAGCCTCCTCTATCAAAATACGGAGAACATTTTGGAGATCGATCGTACATTGATATGCGATAATCCCACAAATGAATTGGGTACCTTATCATATTATGATGCCTCTGCTACGAGCAATCGTTTTCCCCTTTTGAGCCCTGCCGCCAAGATTGAGACCCATGGGCATTTTAACGATGGGGGACTGTATGAGAATTCGGGAATGCTGTCTATCTATAAACTTTTTAGGGCGGTTAACCATTTAAATAAGCAGAGCTGTAAAAATCTAAACCAAAGGAATGTGTTTATCAATATCATTAATAGTAAAGATGGTTATGTTGAAAAATTAACGGATGAAATGCTCTGCGAACCTCTAGAGTTGAATGCCTTCGGGGAGGCCAGTATCATTTTCAGCTCCTTGGCCTCTACGGAAATGATGCCTATCTTTTTTAAAACAGAATTACAGCGTTTGGCCAAAGAGAATTCCAATATTGATTATTACAGTATTTATTTGCCCCACATAGTTACGGTGCAGGACATAAAGGATGAAATAGGTAAAAAGGTGAGCTGCAAAGATGTTGGACTTTCTGATGGTGATATATTAAAAAGGGTGAGGAAACACAATGATGAAATTCGAAAATTGGTCGATCCTGAATGTGATTTTGGGGATGTACCCATCGTTGAGCCGGCAACAAGCAGGGCCACGGCAGCTCCAGCCTATGAATTTATGTATGCGATGCTACAGCACCCGAGAGTGAAAGATACCATAGATGAAATTTTTAACTATTGAATTAAAGAATTATTGATTGGTGCTTTTCCTACCTGGGGTATTTAAAAAACCAAATTTTCATCCTTTGCATGTAATTCTGAAATTTTGTTTTGGTTGGTCCCCTTGGCTTCGATCCATAGCCCCCCATCAATATTTCTGGGCAGATTGTCTGGATTTAATCTCTTGACATTAACATTAGCCATCCGGTATAGCAACAGAAAACGAACATATCCCTGACCATATCGATACATGGCCACGTGATTTCAAAATCTACCAATCGTTGCAATTCCTCAGAGGATAAAAGCTCGCGATCAATCCATTTAAACGTTACCTTAAAATTGTAAAAGTGGAGCCGGGGAGAATCGAACTCCCGTCCAAACAAGCAACAACCATGCTTTCTACATGCGTAGTCCTAGTTCAATTTTAGACGCACAACCGACCTAAGACCGCCTATCGTACGCTTAGCTTCTTTAGTTTAGAACCGCTATCGAAGCCCTAGCGATTCGGTGTTGACTTTTATGGTGCTCCAAAACGAATCGCCGTCAACAAGGGCTATTCAGGAACATTTAGCTTTCGCGCCTTGCGCGACTAGGCTAGGACTTACTATAATTCAGTCGATTAAGCAGCTAAAGCGTAGTTAGACTCGCCATTTAAAAGTGTGGGATATTGAATTTACGAGCATCATTCCCATAGCTCGGCATGCTTACACCGCCATTGGTCTTGCTGTCAAAACCAGTCGGCCCCATAATGAGACAGTAAATCTGTGATTTACGTAGTCGAATTATGCCCTGAGCGAAGTCGAAGGGCCTAAATCATATTCTCACTTTATTTTCAAAGATCATTTGGTCGTTCCCCTTTTTTTAAAGGGTCGGGCTTTCGGCCATACACTGTATTTACCATAATCTGAAACACTGAACTTGCCGAAGTGCCTAACGCGGGGCGGCAAAGGTAACCATTTATCCGACAAACCGTAAACCTTCTTGCTTTCGCCGGAAAAGTTTGCGTACCCCTTTTTATCGCTTTAATTTAGTCAAAATCCATACCAAATTTTCATGAAATTCGGAATCATCAGAGAACGCAAAAATCCGCCGGACAGAAGGGTAGTGCTATCCCCCAAATTATGTCAAACTGTCCTACAAAAACACCCCAAAGCCAAAATCGTTGTGGAACCTTCGCCCATTCGTGTTTTTGATGATGGTGAATACGAAGAATTGGGTATCAAAGTCGCCTCCAAAATGGAGGAGTGTGATGTACTATTGGGGGTGAAGGAAGTGCCGATTGAAGCGTTGATTCCCAATAAAAAGTACTTCTTCTTTTCCCATACCATTAAAAAGCAACCTTACAACCAGGATTTGCTTCGGGCCATTTTGGATAAAAACATTGAGCTCTATGACCACGAAGTTATTACCAATGCCAAAGGCATGCGTTTGGTGGCCTTTGGCAGATATGCGGGTATCGTTGGGGCCTACAATGGCGTACGCGCATTTGGCCTAAAGGAGAAAACGTTTACCCTTCCTAAGGCGGAAGATTTAAAAGATAAAAAGGCATTGCTTGCTGAACTTAATAAAATCAAGTTGCCCAACATTAAAATTCTGTTGACGGGACGAGGTCGTGTGGGCAATGGCGCTCGCGAAATGTTGGATGCGATGCACTTAAAACGGGTAAACGTGGGCGACTATCTTCATGAAACCTTTGATGAACCGGTGTATTGTCAAATCGATGCCTCGGAATACAACAAACGTAAGGATGGAATACGCGGTAATAAAGCGGATTTTTTTGCGAACCCGGAGGAATATAGGTCGGACTTTTTTCGTTTTGCCCAAGTAACTGACTTTTATATCGCAGGTCATTTTTATGGCGATGGAGCACCCTATCTCTATACCCGCGACGATGTTAAACACCCGGACTTCAAGATAAAGGTCGTGGCCGATATCAGTTGTGATATCGATGGTCCAGTAGCCACCACTATACAACCCTCCACTATCGCCGATCCCATTTATGGATATGACCCCCCATCAGAAACGGTGGTTGATTACAAACATCCGGAGGCCATCGCTGTAATGGCCGTGGACAATCTACCTGCAGAACTTCCAAGGGATGCCAGTGATGGTTTTGGTGAGGCCTTTTCAAAATATGTGATTCCTGCGTTTTTCAATGGGGATAAAGAGGGTATTTTGAAAAGGGCCAAAATGACGGAAAAGGGCAAACTCACCAAAGGGTATGCCTACCTTCAAGATTACGTCGATGGCGAATAAAAATGCGGTTCATCCGTTTTGTTCCACTTTTTTTTAAGCAGTTCCCCTAAAAATGGTATATTGAAAAGCTTTTGTCCGTAAACAAAATGAAGTTTAACTGGAAGTTCCCGACCAACGAATTGAGCGAAGACCTCAAAAAGGCTTGCATCGAATTTGAATACCAATTGCGACCCAAAATCACCAAATTTTTATTGGAACATATGGATACGGAGTGTTGCGGCGACTTGACCTGTTTTCATTTTGATGTGGACGTCCTTTCCAAGTGGGTATGGATCGGTGAAGAAACCCCCAAAGGATATGCCGATAAAATAAGAGCCGATTTTGATACCGAAATCAATGGCAAGCTCAATTTTTCGGCCTTAGCTTCTTAAATGCCCATTTTTTTCTAATCTTCAATTGACATTCTCTTCCAATTGATGATCTTTGGATTGTGAACCCGGCCGAAGAATATATTTTATCAAGGGAAGAACCATATCGCAGTATGTTATTGCACCTGAAAGCGGTAATTGAAGCAGTCATACCCGAGGTCAATATGAAATATAAATGGAGTATCCCGTGTTTCTATGCCGAAAAACGCCCCATCTGTTATTTAAACGCTTCCTATAAGGGAAAATTTGTGGATATCGCCTTTTGGAATTCAGCCCACCTTACCAAACACATAGAACTCATGTATTCTGAAAAGCGTAAGGTAGTAAAGTCATTTCGTTATGGGTCTTTGGAAGAAATCAATGACGAAATTCTAATTGAAGTATTACAAGAGGTTTATAAGCTGAAAGAAAAAGGGTTTTACAAAAGGAACTAAAAGGAATTGACCACTTGGCGCAGCGCGACCAAATCCGTCAATAATTTTTCCAAAAGACTTAAATCCAGCATATTGGCGCCATCACTTTTTGCATTCGCAGGGTCAAAATGCGTCTCCATGAAAAGTCCATCTACCCCTGCGGCAATCCCTGCTTTGGCCATGGTGCCAATCAAAGCAGGCCTTCCTCCTGTGACCCCTGAGGATTGATTGGGTTGCTGTAAGGAATGGGTCACGTCCAATACCACTGGAGCGTATTGCTTCATGGTGGGTATTCCTCTAAAATCCACGACCATGTCCTGATAGCCAAACATGGTACCCCTATCGGTGATCCAGGCCTTATCGTTGCCGGAATCCGTTACCTTTTTGACGGCGTGTCGCATACTTTCGGGACTCATAAACTGCCCCTTTTTTAAGTTGACCGTTTTTCCCGTATGGGCGGCTGCAACAACCAAGTCCGTCTGGCGCACTAAGAAGGCCGGTATCTGGAGAACATCCACATATTCTGCGGCCATTACCGCATCTTGCTCGGTATGGATGTCGGTTATCGTGGGCACCTCAAAGGTTTCTGATACCTTTCTCAGTATTTTAAGCGCCTTTTCATCTCCAATTCCTGTAAAGGAGTCAATTCGGCTGCGATTGGCTTTTTTAAAACTTCCCTTGAAAACATAAGGAATTCTGAGCGCATCGGTGATGCTGCCCACCTTTTCGGCAATGCGAAGGGCCATTTCCTCTCCTTCTATCGCACAGGGTCCAGCCAAGAGAAAGAAATTTTCGCTGTTGGCATGCTTCATTAGAGGGATGTTTGATAATGACATGGTCTTATTTTCGACAAAAGTAAGGAGACCTTTGCAAATCCATTCTGTAAATGTCCCCATACTATTTTAAAAAAGTATCGTTATACCTATACCCAAGAACCTACTATGCGAACTCTCTTTGTCATTGCTATTTTGGCTGTCGGCCATCCAATGCACGCACAATTTGGCAAGAATTGTGAATTGCGACAGTTTAAAATCAATATTATCCACCCTGGAATCGAATACGAAATGGCTTTGGGCGTCAGCTCTACCTTGGATGTTAGAGTAGCCTATCAGACTTCCTTGGATCCCTTTACCACTAACCCGCTCGAGAATTACGAGCTATTTCCAGCACTGACGGTTCAAAATAGATACTATTACAACTTTGGAGGGCGTGACCGTAGAGGGCATCAGATTTATGGAAACTCAGCGAATTACGTGGCGCCATCCGTTTCCCTGTTTGAATCTGGTAGCAGGATTGTTGAGGGCAATCTGGCGGAAGGTGTTTTTGTGACGACGGGATTGGTAACCGGGTTACAACGCAGTTATAACTCAGGGTTAAGCTTTTCGGTGGATGTCGGCGGCGCCTATTATTTTGGACCTTTTGAGGAGGGCTTTAATTTGGTATTCAATTTGAGTCTAGGTTGGATTATCAGTGAAAAACGCTGGTGTGTGGGAAGATAAACCTGTGCTAAACTTTTTATAAAAAGAACAATAGACAGAACAAAGCCCTTAGTTTAGCTAAAAACCAAACCATGTCCAGAATAATATTTCTTTTCGCTTTACTCTTAGTATTGTCTTTTCAAAGTATCAGAAGTCAATGGCTTCAGGAAAAAGGATATGGCATTCTTAATTTGGAAAGGCATCAATTTACGATCAATCTATTGGGGCCAGGATTTCGATACGAATTGGGATTGTTGAGAAACGTAAGTGTTTCAACAAGTTTTACTCCAGGTCTTGCTACCTATGATGCAGGTTATACCTTTGGATTTGCATGGCATACACGAATTCGATATTATCACAATTTTAAAAATCGACTGGATATTAACAAAAACATCGTAGGCAATTCAGCAGATTACCTGGCTCCGGCTCGAAGTGTGTTTTGGGGGCCACTTCAAATTTCACAAAATCTTAGTGAGGACAAAAATTGGGCTGTTGCTTTCTATGGAGGGGTCTATGGAATTCAGCGTACCTACAGAAAGGGATTTAATTTCAATGCTGAAGCTGGATTTGGCTATTATCGGGGTGATGGTGTCCCCAATGGATTTGGGCCATTGATTAATTTTACCTTTGGTTGGGTTGCTACGAAAAGAAAATCAAGAAGTCCGTTTTCTAACTGAACAACCTTGGTTACAACATTATCTTTTTCAAAGCGTCCATATAACCACGACTCACGCGCACCACTTCGCTATTGAGCATGGTCACGTCATAACTCTTTCCGTACTTGTTCAATTCCTTTACCTTATCCAAATTGATGATAGACGAACGATGCACCCTTAAGAACTTCTGAGGGTCTAATTTCTGCTCCAAATCGGTGATGCCAAAATTGCTGAGAAAGACCTGGTTATCCACGTGGAGTTTGGAATAATCCCCGTAGGCCTCCACCCATTGAATGTTGTCCACGGCAATGGTAATTAGCTTTTTCTGGTGTTGTACCAAGACCCTTGAAGGATAATCCGTCTTTTCCATGAGCAAGCTTTCCGTGAGATTGCCCAGTTTTTGATTGTCACCGTTAAGTCGTTCAACGGCTTGCTTAAAACGTGCTTTGGTGTAGGGTTTTAATAAATAATCCACAGCATGGACCTCGAATGCTTTTAAGGCGTATTCGTCATAAGCGGTAGAGAAAATAACAGCGGGGAGTTCTTCCAAATAGGGAAGGACCTCAAAGCCCGTCTTTCCAGGCATTTGAATATCCAAAAATACGAGATCGGGTTTAAAACGATTGATTTCGGTAATGGCATCGACACCATTGTTGACTTCGGCAATCAAGACCAAATCCGGAAAATCCTCTAAATATTCTTTAATCAAAGTTCTTCCCGCCTTTTCATCATCCGCTATAAGCACCTTTTTCATAGGGTAAACCGTATTTTTAGTCCTTGAGGTTGGTTGTCCAAAATTTCCAATTGACTCTGATACATTTTTTGCAGTCGCAATTGAGTATTGCTAAGCCCAATGCCTTTTCCTAACATACTTTTTTTGTCAGCTACCCCTTTACCTGTATCTGCGATTTCAAATTTTAATTTACCCTCTTCCTTAAAAATGGAAATCGAAATTTCACCACCTTCCAGAGAAGTGGAAATGCCATGTTTTACCGAGTTTTCAACAAGAGGTTGAAGTAACATTGGCGGTATTTTTTCTTGGTGTAATTCCTTGGGAACATTTATGTTAATATTCAATCGTTCTTCGAAGCGTGCTTTTTCCAACTCCAGATATTTCGTAACGAAATCCAGTTCCTCTTCTAAACTCACCAAATCTTTCTTTGATGCTTTTAATTGGTATCGAAACAAATCAGATAATGTGGCGATTAGCATTCGTGTCTTTTCTTGCTTTGGAGGGACGGACGCATTGATCGTATTGAACACATTGTATAGAAAGTGTGGATTGAGCTGTGCTTTTATTGCCGCCAATTCACTTTTAAGGGCTGCTTGGCGAAGTTCCCCTTCCACAATAAGCTTACGCTGGTTTTCTTTGTAGTATTCGTAAGCATGCAAAATTCCAAATTGTATAAGATAAATAAGTGCGGGTATATAGATGTCCCATACTTGTCCAGATCCCTCCAAATGACCAAAACCCAACGATTCAGAGTACAAATAGTAGACTTTTTGTGCCCCTAAGACAAAAATAGGCATGGTAATTACATGCAAAAAAAGTCTAAATTGGAGAGGTTTTTTCCTAAAAACCCTGAAAATGAGTACCCAAATAGGAATGCTGAATAAAAGAAAAACCCCATATTGAATGCCTGCTTCATCCAAAAAATTCTCCATGGTAAAGAGCACATTCTCTGTTTCAGTAAAATCAGCGCGATTACGCCATATAGTGACCGCATAGAGCCACGCCATCAATAGATAAATGGCACAGACGATGAGCACATCCTTTACACGTATTCCAAGTCCAATTTGTTTTTCAAGGATATTCATTTGAAAAGATTTTTTAGCTGGACGTGATAATCAAATAACTCGTCTTTTAAAGGTAGTATTAAATATATCATGACCGATTCGTTTTTTGATAATTCGAAGTAAGCTACCTGTAGTCTAGTATAATTAAAAGAAAAAACCGGCGAATTGACCTATTCGCCGTTGAATCGTCCCGGTCAATTCATCGTTCCTTAGTCCAACTCAACAGAACTTGGTTTGATGCCTGTAACCATTGTATGAGTTTTGGGGTATACATAAAAAACGAACAGTCATGAGAACTTTGCTTCTTTCTTTTGCCCTAGTATTCAGTGGTACACTTTCTTCCCAAATCATCAAGGGGAAGGTAATCGATGAAAATGAGGCTCCAATCATATTTGCAGCGGTTACCTTAAATAACCCTATTGATTCAAGTCTTGTTAAGGCAACCATTACTGCCGATTTTGGGGTCTTCGAGTTTGATGGTATCACCGCAGGTAAATACAACCTAAAAATTTCAAGTATAGGTTATTCCGATTATTCCAAACAAATTGATTTTAGTGGGGACCAACTTGATTTAGGAACCATTTACATCAACACTCAGGCTGAGAATTTGGAAGAGGTAACCGTAGTTTCAGAAAAACCAATGGTTCAGGTATTGGCAGATAAGACGGTCTTCAATGTTGAGAATACCATCAATGCTACGGGAACAAGTGCGTTTGAACTTTTAAGAAAGGCCCCTGGGGTCATTGTGGATAACGGTGGAGGATTTATTGTTGAGGGGAAAACGGGAGTGCAAATCTTTATAGATGGAAAACTCTCCGTTTTGCAGGGCGAGGATTTGACCAACTATCTGGAAAGTCTTCAGGCTACGGACATAGCGTCCGTGGAAATCATTACCCAACCTTCATCAAAATACGATGCGGCCGGTAATGCCGGAATTATCAATATTAAACTTAAAAAGGATAAAAGCTTGGGAACAAACGGGACGTTTACCTCCGGCATGACCGTTGGGGATTTTGCCCGAACCAACTCCAGCATAAATTTTAATAATCGTGAGAGAAAGGGAAATTTCTATGGAACCTATAGCAATCGGTTTGGGAAGAGTACAGGATTTATCGATTTATTGCGAAGTCAGTTCGGCACCCAATTTGACTCCCGGTCTTCAAGTATTTATGACCGAAATACCAACAATGTGAAGCTAGGCTATGATTATTACCTCAATTCAAAACATACCCTGGGGGCTATTGTCAACGGAAACTTTAATAACGGATTTACCAATTCTACCACTAGGACCCCAATTCGTGAAGTGGGTACCGTAGAAAATGACAGTGTGTTAGTCGCATTAAACCAAAGACAGAATACATCATACAATATCAATGCCAACGTAAACTACAAATATGCGGATACCTTGGGGCGTTCCGTTAATATTGATTTGGATTACGGCCGATATAACAGTGAGCAAGATGCCCTGCAGCCAAACACCTATTTTAACTCGGATGAATCCCAAGTGCTAAGTGAGCGAATCACTTTTCAAGACACCCCAATTGACATTAATATTGCTACTATTAAAGGGGATTACGAACAAAACTTTTTAAAGGGAAAACTAGGTGTTGGGTTTAAACTGTCCTATATCAATACGGACAATACCTTCGATTTTTTCAATCAAATCAACGGGCAGAATGTGCTTGACATCGATCAAAGCAATCAGTTTGAATATCAAGAAAATATCAATGCTGCCTATGTAAATTACAATCGCAAATGGGGCAAATGGAACCTGCAATTTGGCCTAAGGTTGGAGAACACGGATTCAGACGGCATCCTGACCAGCCAACAGGAGAATGAAGATGACAGGGTACAGCGAAATTATACGGACTATTTTCCTTCCGGAGGATTGACCTATCAAATGAACCGTAAGAATCAATTTGCCTTAACCTATAGTAGAAGGATTCAGCGACCCAATTACCAATCATTGAATCCTTTTGAATACCAGTTGGATGAGCTGTCGTTCAGTAAGGGAAATCCCTTTCTCCAACCGCAGTATACCAACAATATCAAATTGTCCCACACATATAACTATCGCTTGACCACCTCCATAAGCTACAGCTATGTAACTGACTTTTTTGCTCGGGTAACGATTGCCGATTCCGAAACGACCAATTTTTTGACAACCTTGAATGTAGCCGATCAAGAAGTCATCAATCTAGGAATATCCTATCCCAAAAAAATCTATGAATGGTGGAATCTCTATTTTAGTCTAAATGCCTATATCAGTGATTTTAAGGCCACCAGTGACGAGTTCTTACCCATACGCCAAGAAACACTTAGTTTTTATGCCCAGAACACCTTGAATCTGTCAAAAACCTTGAGAATGGAGATTTCAGGATGGTACAGTTCCCCTTCCATTTGGGGGGGCACCTATCAAACCCAATCCTTGGGTTCGTTGAACTTGGCACTTCAAAAGAAGCTTTTTGACAACCGGTTTACTGCCCGACTTTCCTTTAATGATGTTTTATTTACAGTGCCATGGAGCGGAACCACACAATTTGGTGACCTTTTTATTGATGGTCAGGGTGGTAGTGACAGTCGTCAAGTGGCCTTTGGACTGACCTATGATTTTGGGCGAAACGAAATCAAAAAAGCTAGAAAGCGTAAGACAGGATTGACCGATGAAAACGATCGAATTGGAAGTTGACAAACAACTAAAAATCAATAAGATAAAAATAATGGATTAAGATTTCTGCAACCCAAAAATAGCGGTATCTTTGCGCGCTCAAAACAAGGCCATGCAGAAAATCAAGAATATTGCCATCATAGCCCATGTAGATCACGGTAAAACTACCTTGGTGGACAAAATCATGTACCATTGCCAATTGTTCCGCGAAAACGAAAACAAGGGCGACTTGATTTTGGATAACAATGATCTGGAGCGGGAACGCGGCATTACTATTGTTTCCAAAAACGTTTCGGTAATCTATAAGGATACGAAAATCAATATTATTGATACCCCTGGGCACGCGGATTTTGGGGGTGAAGTGGAACGTGTGTTGAATATGGCCGATGGCGTATTATTGTTGGTGGATGCTTTTGAGGGCCCCATGCCGCAAACCCGATTTGTATTGCAAAAGGCCATTGATTTAGGATTGAAACCTTGTGTGGTCATCAATAAAGTGGACAAAGAAAACTGTACCCCTGAAGAAGTGCATGAAAAGGTCTTCGATCTTATGTTTGAGTTGGGAGCCGAGGAATGGCAGTTGGACTTCCCTACGGTTTACGGTTCCGCCAAGAACGGGTGGATGAGTGAAGATTGGCAGCAACCAACTGAAGATATTTCACCTTTATTGGATATGGTTTTGGACCATATTCCTGAGTTCAAACCGGAACAGGGTTCTACGCAAATGCTGATTACCTCATTGGATTTTTCCAGTTTTACAGGACGTATCGCCATTGGGCGTTTGCAAAGGGGAAGTTTAAAAGAGGGACAGCAGGTTACCCTGGTGAAACGTGAGGGTTCAAAAGTAAAATCAAAGATTAAAGAAGTCTTTGTTTTTGACGGATTGGGGCGTAAAAAAGTACAGGAAGTCCAAACTGGGGATATTTGTGCGTTGGTAGGTATGGAAGGTTTTGATATTGGCGATACCGTGGCCGATTTTGAGAATCCTGAAGGGTTAAAGACCATTGCTATTGATGAACCTACCATGAGTATGTTGTTTACCATTAACGACAGTCCGTTTTTTGGAAAGGATGGCAAGTTTGTTACCTCACGGCACATTAAGGAACGCCTGGAAAAGGAGTTGGAAAAGAACCTGGCCTTACGCGTTGAAGAAACGGATAGTGCAGATAAGTTTATGGTGTTTGGGCGAGGGGTGTTACATCTTTCCGTGTTGATTGAAACCATGCGTCGTGAAGGATATGAACTTCAAATAGGTCAGCCCCAAGTAATTATCAAAGATATTGATGGGACAAAGTGCGAGCCAGTAGAGCAATTGACCATTGATTTACCTGAAGAGGTTTCCGGAAAGGCCGTTGAAATGGTTTCCATCCGAAAAGGGGAGATGGTGAGTATGGAAGCCAAAGGTTCCCGTATGGTGTGCGAATTTATGATTCCCTCCCGTGGTATTATTGGACTTAGAAATCAACTGCTCACGGCTACTGCAGGTGAAGCCATCATGGCCCATCGATTTTTGGAGTATCAACCCCTGAAGGGCGATATTACCGGCCGAATCAACGGTTCCCTGGTTTCCATGGAAAATGGGACGGCCATTCCCTATTCCATTGATAAGCTCCAAGAGCGCGGTAAATTCTTTATTGACCCAGGGGAGGATATTTATGAAGGACAGGTGATTGGTGAGAATTCGCGTCAGGATGATATGACCATCAACGTCACCAAGACCAAAAAACTGTCCAATGTGCGATCTGCTGGAGCCGATGATAAGGCGAAAATAGTTCCTGCTATTAAGTTTTCTTTAGAGGAGGCTTTGGAATACATCCAAAAAGACGAATATGTTGAGGTAACCCCAAATCATTTACGGTTGCGTAAAATCCACCTAAAGGAAGTCGACCGCAAACGAAATAAGGTGGCTTAAGCCATTGGCTGGGATATCCTGTGTTTTTCTTGAAAGGTTGGCTGTAATTCAACGACCTTTGGCAATAAATAACGTCGATATGTCCAATCTACTAAAAAACACCTTGTTGATTTCCCTTTTTGTTCTTGTCTTAAGCTGCAAGGATAACCGACCATTGAATACAAGAGTGCAAGAAGAGGTTGTTCAAAACCTTGATATCATTCCGGAATCATGGATTATCAATAGGGTAAAAAAAGCGGAGATACGGTTGACCGCTTCTGAGGCAGGAAAGGTCATCTGGAATGCCATGGAAGCGCATGGTGGTTTAAAGAATTGGTATTCAAAAGGCCCTTTGACATTTCGATTCAATTACCAGCCGTTGGACGGCAGCACACAGCGGGATAGTTATCAAGTCGTGGACATTTGGCGGAACCGTGCCGTACATCATAGTGCTGCAGATAGCACGGCCTCTTATGGCTGGACGGGAACAGATCATTGGGTAAAGGCCAAGGATTCCACAGCTTTTGCATATGATACTAAATTCTGGGCAATGACCCCGCTCTATCTTATGGGTTTCCCATTTGTTCTTGACGGGGAAGGGGTAAATCTGGAAGTATTGCCGCAATCCAATTATCTGAACACCACCAATGATGTGGTCAAGGTTACTTTTGACCCTGGTACGGGAGACGCCCCTGATGATTATTATATTCTTCATTTTGATTCCCAAACACACCAATTGATCGGTACACGCTACATCGTTTCCTATCCGGAATATTTTAAGAAGGGGGACCACTTACCCGAAAAGTTTATGGAAGTAGGGCCATTGGTATCCGTGGATGGGATACTCTTGCCAAACCAATTGAAAACCCATTGGACAGTGGATGGGCAACCTGGGGAATACCTAACATTAATTGAGATAAGTGACTATGGATTCAAAGGGGACCTTCCAAAAGTGTATTTTAATATGCCTGAGGGAGCCAAAAAGCTATAGTTTTCCCTTTTCAGCTAGGTTAAATGCCCATGGTGCTGTTCCCGTAGACAGGAAATGGCAGCACCAATAATACCTGCGTGGTTCATGAGTTCGGCTTGGACCACATCGGTTTCTATATTGATGAGGTGTTCATATTTATCCCACTTTTTTGAAATGCCACCACCCACAATAATAAGATCGGGTGCAACGATAAGCTCCACGTATTTCAAAAATTTGTTGAACCGCTTGGCCCATCTTTCATAGGTAAGGCCTTCACGTTCTTTGGCGGAAGAAGCGGCCCATAGCTCAATTTTCTTATAGTCTTTATATGGAATCTGCCCCAACTCAAAATTAGCAAGTAACTCCCCATTATAAAAGGCGCCACTACCTAGGCCGGTACCTACGGTAATCATTACCACCAAGCCCTGTTTTCCACGGCCTACACCGTAATTCATGGAGGCATAACCTGCTGCGTCAGCATCATTGATTACGGTAAATTCATGACCTGTGGCCTCAGTAAAAAGTTCATCAATATTTACCCCTACCCAGCTTGGGTCCAAATTTCCGGGGGCTTTGCAAACACCGTTTTTAACAATGGTTGGAAATCCACACCCAACGGGACCATCGTAGTCGAAATGATCGACAATCTGTTTGATCACCTGGGCCATGTCTTCTGGTTTTCGACTTTCGGGTGTAGGAACGCGAAATCGTTCCGTAACCATTTCACCGGTTTCTGCGTTGACCAAAGCTCCTTTCATGCCGGATCCCCCAATGTCTATTCCCAATAATTCCATTTACCTAAAAAATTTTAGCAAAGAAACAAAAACTGGATGGAATCCAATTTTTTGGAAAATAAGGCTTATCCAATAGTTTTCAACGGTATCCTAGATGGCTTTTTGAACGACTTCAAAGACTTTACTGCCATCACATTTAATGGTCTTATGGGGATATTTTAGAATTAAGGCATAATCGTGCGTTGCCATGATGATGGTTCGTCCACTTTCATTGATTTCCTGTAAGACTTTCATAACTTCCACGCTGGTCTGGGGATCCAGATTTCCTGTGGGTTCATCGGCCAAAATCAATTCTGGATCATTCAATAACGCCCTGGCAATGGCTACTCGTTGTTGTTCTCCACCCGAGAGCTCATGGGGAAACTTGAAGCCTTTGGTCTTCATTCGTACCTTATCCAGAACTTCTTCAATCTTGGCATCCATCTTTGAAGGGTCGGTCCAACCCGTGGCCCTAAGGACAAATTTTAGGTTGTTGTTGATATTTCGATCAGGAAGTAACTTAAAGTCCTGAAAAACAATGCCCAGTTTTCGACGTAAAAAAGGAATTTCGGCTTCCTTCAAAGTTTTAAGATTAAAGTCCACAACGGATCCCTCTCCCTGTTTTAAGGGTAAATCCCCGTAAAGGGTTTTCATAAAACTACTTTTTCCGCTTCCAGTTTTTCCAATAACATAGACAAATTCCCCTTTCCTTACTTGTAGGGTAACGCTACTGAGTACCATATTATCCTCTTGAAATATGGCTACATCCTGCAGTTTTAAAATAGTTTCTGGCATCTTCAAGGTTATTTCCGTAAAAGTATCAAGATTTGAGTAAACAAACGATTAAAATGATAAAACGAAAAACGTCCCTTTTAAATCATTGGAAGGGACGTTTCTAACTTCAATATATAGGCAAAACTATTTTATGGGGTAGTAAATGTCCGTCTGAATCTTATCCGGTGTTACTTCGGTAGGATCATTCATATACAGTTCATAGACAATTCCGGTCATGGTAATATTGTTCGCTTTCATGAATACCTCAATCGCCTCATGGGTTTCCATATCCCCAACGCCATAATTTCCAAATTTGGATACCATAACCACTTCACCTTTTGGCAAATTCATGGATTGCATATCTTCCCCGGGCGTGATAGCGGTATCTGAAAAAACACCGATGATCAGATCAACGTCACCAGTTTCCTCATCCCATTTCGTGTAAATGGCCCCCGGGGTGAATTCTCCATACGCAAGACCTTGGGTCAGGGCGTATTCCCCCACCTTGGGCATCGATTCCCCAAATAATTTGGACATTGCCTCTTGATCAGCTTTGGCACTGTGGGCATAGCCAATGAAGTTTTTTCCATGGACCGCCACCTTTGAGATTTCACCCATGGACCAAGTGGAGGCCAGTTTTTCATAAGCTACCGCTTCTAAAACCATTACACTGTCCAAGCGCTCAAGGCCCCTTTCGAACATTGGGCCCATCATAGCGTCATACCCTCCACTTATCGCACCAAAAAATTTGAGCATATAGGGTACTTCATCGGCTTTCATTCCCCATGTCACTTCAGTGCCATCACCACTGGGACTGAACTTCCAATAAGCGGTGGAACTGCCCATACCATCAAAAGACAGTTCATTGGTAATGGATTCATAGGGTATGGCACTGACCATTCTTTGACTTCCGGTACCATCTTTGCCATTCCAACTGTACGAAGCGCCCTCCCCTTTTGTAAGGTCACCATATTCGAAGGTCATCGCAGGGTCTTCCTCCAGCCAAGGAAGCCATGCCTCCCAGTTTTTATAGTCACTTACATTATTGTAAACAAGTTCCGGAGGTGCGTCTATAACACGACTCCTTGTAATCTCATAAGAGCTTGGCTGTGCGGCGGCGTAAATGGCCAAACCAATAATGACTACCAACAGGAACAGCAATACATACTTCAAAATTTTCATGATGTTGTGTTTTAATGATTACGTGTACCCCAAGATACAATTTTTCAGGTTTACCCATTGATTATGAGTGGTTTGACTTTTCGGAAATTGGTTTTAACCCAATTTCCGTATTTCTTGACAATGGGCCAATACCACCCCTAGGCCGTAACGGTTAAGTAGGGGTTTCTGGGCGTGTGCCATACTTTGGCGCGAATTTTGACGTTAGGTATGTACAATCAGAGAACCACGTAGAACACTATGAGATGGAATTTTAAAGCCATTCCATTCCTTTTTTTGGGAATGGTTCTTTCCGGCACGGCACAAGAGACCCAAGTTTTTTCGCACGATAACAAACAGTACCAAGATGCCTTGGCCCTGTACAATAATCAACAATATCAAGCGGCTCAAGCCCTTTTTGAGCAAGTCAAGGAGTCCACAAAGGATGAAGAGACGGAAGCCAATAGCGTTTATTATGCAGCAAATTCCGCTATTCGTTTAAACCAAAGGGGAGCCGATCAGCTGATGGAGGAGTTTGTGGAACGGTACCCTACTTCCACCAAAAGGAACTCTGCCTTTATGGATGTGGCCGATTATTATTTTGAAACAGGTCGCTACCCTTACGCCTTAAAATGGTACAAAAAAGTGGAACAAAATGCCATGTCCAGAAAGGATAGGGAACGGTTCAATTTTAATATGGGCTATTCCTACTATTCCGCAAATCGACCAAATGAAGCTGAGCGTTATCTTAGCAAGGTTTCCAACTCGTCCACTTACGGTTCTCAAGCAGAGTATTACCTGGGTTATATTGCCTATGAACAGGATGATTATGATGCTGCAAACGAGCGTTTTGATAAGATTGCGGACCCAGCCGTTTTGGAGGAAAAATTATCCTACTACCAGGCCGATCTTAATTTTAAGTTGGGGAATTTTGAGAAGGCCATTGAGATGGCGCAAAAGCAACTGCCCAAATCAAATAGAAGGGAAATATCGGAACTCAATAAAATCATAGGGGAGAGTTATTTTAATCTGGAGCGTTATGATGAGGCCATTCCCTATCTCAAAAAATATCGTGGAAAACGGGGTAAATGGAGTAATACGGATTTCTATTTATTGGGTTATAGTTACTACATGCAAGGGGATTTTGAGAATGCCATTGGACAGTTCAATAAAATCATCGGAGGAACAAATTCCGTGGCCCAAAACGCGTATTACCACTTAGCGGAGTGCTACTTAAAACTAGACCAAAAAACGGAGGCGTTAAATGCGTTTCGAAATGCATCGCAAATGTCCTTTAGTCCTGAAATTGAAAAGGACGCCCTTTTAAATTATGCCCGGTTGAGCTATGAAATCGGTAACCCTTACGAACCGGTCCCAGAGGTAATGACCGCATATTTGGAAAAGTTCCCGAAAGATGAACATGAAGCGGAAATAAAGAATTTATTGGTGGATTCCTTCATTACCTCAAAGAACTTTGCAGGAGCCATGGAACTTTTGGAAAAGAATTCGAATTATGCCACTAAGGCAACCTATCAGAAAGTCGCGTTTTATCGGGGAGTGGAACTCTTTGTGGACAATGATTATTCCGGAGCCCTTGAAGCCTTTGAAAAATCCCTGAAAGATGCTCCTGAAACACTTTTTCGGGCTCGTGCCCAATATTGGAGGGCAGAATCCAATTATCGTCTCAATCGATTTGATGATGCCCTGATTGGTTTTAGGGAATTCAAACAAAACCCAAGTGCAAAAAATTTAGGGGAATATGACCAATTGGATTACAATTTGGGATACTGTCAATTTAAGCTCAAGGACTATGGAAATGCGGTAACTGCTTTCAAAAGGGCTTCCCAATCCAACAGTTTGGAAGAAGGGATGACGACAGATGCCCTAATGCGACTTGGGGATAGTTATTTTGTATCCAGCAATTACAATGCAGCCTTAAAGACGTATGATAAAGCATCGAAAGTCAATGGCCCCGAACGTGATTATGCGGCCTTTCAAAAGGCGATGTGCTACGGCTTTTTAGGAAACAATACCTCCAAAATTGATAATCTCAGTCAGTTTGTGGGTCGTTATCCCAAATCTTCCTTAAGGGATGATGCCCTTTTTGAATTGGCTAACACCTATGTAAAAACTAACAAGGAATCCATAGGGCTGCAAACCTATGATAGGCTTGTCAAGCAATTCAATCGCAGCAAGTTTGCTCCCCAGGCTCTTTTAAGACAGGGTTTGGTTCATTATAATTCCAATAGAAATGAGCAAGCCTTGGAGAAGTTGAAAGGTGTGGTAAACGATTACCCAAAATCCCAAGAGGCAAAGCAAGCGGTAGCCACGGCCAAGTTGGTTTATGTAGATTTGGGTAGGGTAGGGGAATATGCCTCTTGGGCAAGGAATCTGGATATCGTGGAAGTGACCGATTCAGAACTGGACGAGGCCAGTTTTGAGGCAGCGGAGCGTAAGTATCTGGAAGGTAAGACCGAGGTCGCCATAAGAGCCTTTGAGGATTATGTAAGGGAATTCCCCAATGGGGTGCATTCCACGCAGGCCAACTTCACCTTGGCTCAATTATACTTCTCTAAAGATGAGCGTGAAAAGGCCCTGCCAAGATATAAGGAAGTGGCAGACCGTGGAACCAGTGAATATGGCGAGCAAGCGTTAACAAGGGTCTGTGAAATCTATGTAGCCAAGGAAGATTATGAAAGTGCCATTCCGTATCTGGAACGCTTGGAAGAGACGGCCGAAATTTCCCAAAACCGAACATTTGCCCAAAGCAATTTAATGAAGGGCTATTATGAAAGAAAGGACTATCAAAATACATTGGCCTATGCTGAAAAGGTGTTGAAAGCAGGAAACATTGATAATAGAATTAAGAGTGACGCCCAGATTATGATAGCTCGTTCCGCCATTGAAACGGGTAACGAGCAATTGGCCGAAACCGCTTTTGCAGAGGTCAAAAAGATTGCTAAAGGTAAAGTGGGAGCCGAGGCGTGGTACTATGATGCGTACTTTAAAAATAAAAATGGCGACTATGAGTCCTCCAACACCTCGGTGCAAAAGTTAGCCAAGGATTTTGCCGCTTACAAGGAATGGGGCGGAAGGGGATTGGTTGTTATGGCCAAAAACTTTTATGCCTTGGAAGATGCTTTCCAAGCCACCTATATTCTGGAAAGCGTCATAGAGAACTTCTCGGAGTATCCAGAAATTGTTGCAGAGGCCAACGGAGAGCTTTCCATCATAAAATCCCGCGAAGCGGAAATCAATTCATCAATCAATCCAAATGGTAACTAATCAAAAGACCATGCGAACAGCTAAATTATATTTTTTCATCTTCTTTTTGAGTCTTGTGGTAATTCGGGCCCAGGAAACCGAAAACATAGGCACGGAAACGGTAACGGTGGTAAAACCGTATTCCCCCTCCGTTTCAGATGCCTTTAAAATTAAGTCGATTCCGGTGGTGAATGATTCCATAGAGCTCAAAAAGAAACCCATAGAATATGTGATTTTCTCCGTACCAGTAGCCTCGACCTTTACCCCTGCAAAGGCTAAGGCGTCAAGAGTGGAAAAGATTCCACCACCTACCATTTATAATACCTACGCCCTGGTGGGGCTGGGCAATTTTAATAACGCCATTGTTGATTTTTATACCAGTAGGGAAGTTGGTCGGGACGAGAACCTGTTTGATGTGGGATTGACCCATTTTTCTTCCAGGGGTGATATTGATAGTACACCTTTGGATACCGACTTTTACAATACTAACCTGGACCTGTCCTTTGCAAAAAAGGATAGGGATTATGATTGGAGTATTGGAGTGGGATTGGGCCACCAATTGTACAACTGGTATGGGTTGGAAAACGGGGCATTTACGGAAATCCAGTTGGCCGGAATTGACGAAACCCAAAATTATTTCAATGCGGAGGCCAATGCGAAGTTGAGCGTTGAAGATTCCTTTTTCAAGAATGGAAAACTATTGGTGCGACGATTTTGGGACGCTTTGGAAACAGGTGAGAACAGAGCCGTTTTTACTACGGAACTGGAAGCACCCATAAGTTCCGAGATGGTCAGTTTTAAGGGAAAGGTGGACTATGTGGGAGGGGAGTTCAACAACGCCACCCTCAATAGCACTACCAACGCCACGGGATTAAGTTATGGTCACTTAATTGCTGGGGTAAACCCCAGTTTTGTGGTATTACGGGATGAGTTGACCCTAAATCTGGGGGCCAATTTTGTATATGGGACGGATTTGGAGCGTAGCAATGGGAGCTTCTTTATTTATCCCGCCGTTACCGCTTCCTACCGGGTCATGGAAGAACAGGTAATTGCCTATGGAGGATTGGAAGGGGATTTAAATCAGAACTCCTATCATGGTTTCGTGGAACAAAACCCATTTGTCTCCCCTACCTTGGTTTTGCCTGGTGACGATATTTTATACGGTTTGTACAGTATCCAACCTACGGACCAACAATACGAGGGTTATGCAGGGCTAAAAGGCCAATTGACTTCCAGTATTGGATATAACATTCGTGGTTTTTATCGGGCTGAAAATAGAAAGCCACTCTTTCTTTTGAATCCACAAAACCTTTTTAGGGAAGATGAAGGCGGCTACAATTTCGGAAATTCCTTTCAGGTCTTTTACGATGATGTGAAAACACTTGGCTTTTTTGGAGAGTTGAATGTGGATATCAATAGGGATTTTACCTTGGGCATCAATGCAGAATATTTCAACTACAATACGGAAACCGATAATCCTGCCTGGAACCTACCCGAAATTCAGGGTTCAATTTTTGTGGATTATCAAATAACGGACCAGTGGTATGCCGGGGCAAATCTCTTCTTTGTTGGGGAACGGGAGGATTTGCAATCCGTAGCGGCAGAAACCATCCCACCCAACGAATTTGCCTCAAGCATCGTCACCCTGGATGGTTTTTTTGATGCCAATATCCATTTAGGCTATCGCTTCAATGACCAATTGTCCGTATTTGCCAAGGCCTCGAATTTGGCGAATAACAATTACCAAAGATGGGTCAATTTTAGGGTTCAGGGTTTTCAAGCCTTGGCGGGAGTCTCGTATAAATTCGATTTTTAGCAAAATCAGCCATCCAATGGATGGCAAAACGGTTACAAACGATTGACTGAACAAGGCTCGAGCAAAGGGAATGGGTCTTTCCGATTCTTTCCATTTGTGATGGCTGTCTAGCGGGCGGAATTCAGGGTTTTAGGTGTATTTCATTACCTTAGAAGTACATGAAAGCGGTTTTGGGGCTATTTTTTTTGATGCTTCCTTTCTTGGGAAATGCCCAAAACTTGGTCAAGAATCCAAGTTTTGAGGGCTATCTGGAATGTCCCAATGCTTTGGGCACTTTTGGAACCCAAGTGCAGCACTGGTCCACGCCTACCCAGGGTTCCACGGATTATTTCAATACCTGTAGTAAGGTAATGAGTGCCCCCGAAAATTTTAATGGCGTACAAAGCCCCAAGTCAGGAAATGCCTATGCCGGGTTTTATTTCTATGCTCCCGGGGATTATCGCGAATATATTCAGACTGAATTGACCCGAACCCTTAAAAAAGATGGAATTTATAAGTTAGAGTTTTATGTGAGCCTGGCCGAAGGATCGGATTTTGCAGTTAAGGATTTTGGGGCGGCTTTGAGCTACAAACCCTTGGATATCGATACAAAAAAAGAATTATCAAAAGGAAGACTATTCCGAACCAAGGGAAATAGATTTCAGGTATTGGAAATCAACCACTCCGATTTTCACGAAGACAAATCCGTATGGCTGAAAATCAAAACATCCTTTACTGCCAAAGGCTTTGAGAAGTATCTTATCCTTGGCAATTTAAGGGATAACAAGACGACCAGAAAAGTCCAGACCAAAAGAAAGGAGACCAAAAAAGGGGCCTATTACTACATTGATATGGTTTCCCTGACTTCGCTGGACAATAGGGAGTCCATGGAGGTAATTGAAACGGATACGCTCTATGTCTTTCAGAACATTCAATTTGATTTTGACCAATTTCAAATTGGTGAAAAAGCCGAAGGTGAACTCGCCCTCGTTCTGGAAAAACTGCGGAAAAATGAAGGGCTAAAGCTGGAAATTCATGGGCATACCGATGATTTGGGTGCCAATGAGTATAATCAAGTACTATCAGAAAAGAGGGCTAAAGCAATCGCGGATTACTTTCTTGGGGAAGGTATCGAAGCCAACCGAATATCGTGGTTTGGACACGGTGCGAAGAAGCCTATGGTCTCCAATACCTCCGATCAGGACAGGGCAAAGAACAGAAGGGTAGAATTTCAGGTAGTTTTCCCATAGCATCATATTGATTCCTAGGACAATAAAACTAAATCCGTAGAGTTATGTAAGAATAGTAACACGTATTGCTATGTCCCGAATCGCAGTTGTTCTTATTTTTTATTGCCTGACCACGATCTATGGTTATTCACAGGGCAACCTTGTGTTAAATGGCGGTTTTGAGCTATTGACGGAGTGTCCCAAAGAAGTGAGTAGCTTGACGAAGACCGCACAGTATTTGAGTTCCCCTACTGAGGGAACCACTGATATTTTTAGTACCTGTTCCTCAGGAAAGGTGGGAATTCCCAAAAATTTTAGAGGACAACAGAAAGCGCTTTCAGGTGAGGCCTATGCCGGGTTGTACCTATATTCCCCAAATGATTATAGGGAATATATTCAACTTCCGTTGGATACCGTTTTAAATAAGGGTGACTATTATGAGTTCAGTCTATTTGTATCCCTTGCCGAAAGTTCAACGGTTTCCACAGCTTCACTTGATGTATTGTTTACGGAAGCCCCCATTGCCTTAACTACCTCTAGGAATTTATCAAAAAGTCGATTGCTCAGGGGGCAGCATCAAAAATTGAACTTTCAAAAATTGTCTTGGAAAGGGAGTTCAAGAGATACCAAGGAATGGGTGAAAGTAGAAATAGGGTTTGAAGCGAAGGGCTTTGAAAAAAATATCGTTTTAGGTAATTTTCGTGCTGATGCCTTGACCAATAAGTTCAAAACGGCTAACAAAGGTCCCGTGACCAAAGAGTTCGCCTATTATTATATCGATGATGTCGTTTTGGTGAAGACGCGCCACGAAATGTATGAGCTGGGTGCCCCTTACGTGATTGAAGGGGTACAGTTTGAAACGGATAGCTATCTATTGTCGGACTTTGCAAAAACCAAAGTCCGTGAACTTTACCAAAAAATTCGAAATATGCCCAAGGTTAAAATTACCATTAACGGCCATACCGATGATATGGGTTCAGAAGGGCATAATGAATTTCTCTCGCACCGAAGGGCGAAATCCGTGGCTACCTATTTGGTAAACCTTGGATTTCCCGAAGAACGCATCATATGGGAAGGGCATGGCAACCGAAAGCCTTTGGTGTCCAAACTGACGGAAGAGGCCCGTTTAAGGAATAGACGGGTAGATTTTGTAATTACGGACTTTGAAGACCAGTAATTCACTGTTTTTTTAAATCATCGGTTGGTGACTGCTCACTTATGAGCAATTCCCGAAGCTCATCGCCATATTGTAATACAATTTCCCCTGCACTACCACCATCCAGAACAAAGAAGGATTCTGATTTGTAACCGGCAGAACTGATATTGATTTTCCAGTGAAAGTCCTTTGTGCTGCTTAAGGTAAAATTACCGTCGTAGTCAGTATAAACAACGGTTTCAGAAGAATCCAAGGAAATTCCTGCCCTATATATGGGCAAACCAAGCTCATCCACGATTTTACCGGTCACCGTGTTTTGGGCCAGACCAAAAATAGGCGTAAGGGCCATTATTAGCACAATGGTCAATATGCGCATTACAGCAAGATTTGGACAATAATAACGAAAACAGTGGGGTCTTAGTATCTCAATTTCAAGGTGGAATGTATTTGAATCGACAAAATACATACTAAAGCCGATGAAACTGCGTTTTTAATGCAAGCGAGAACCCAAATCATCATAGCCTATGGAACGATTCTACACTCGCTTTTTTTTATTTATTTGTTTACTAATAGGGGGCTCCATGATGGGGCAGAACCTTATTTTGAATGCTGGATTTGAGGATTATTCCTCTTGTCCCTCCAATTTTACCAGTCTAAATGCATTGTTGCAAGATGTGTCGCTGCCAACGTCAAGTTCAGGGGACTATTTCAATACATGTAGCAATGAAGACTTTGGAATTCCCAATAATTTTAAGGGAAATCAGCCGGCTGCCGAAGGTAATGGTTATTTAGGACTTTACTTTTATGCCCTAAATGATTACCGAGAATATGTGCAGTTAGGAACTCAAGCCGTTCTCCGAGCAAGGTTTCCCCATAAGATTTCCTTTAGGGTAAGTTTGGCGGAGGCCTCCACTTTGGCCCTAAAGAACATGTCAGTGATTTTGACCAATGGAAAACTTCGGTTGCCAAACAGTACTACTTTGACCACAGAACGTTTGAATTTTCAGGAAGGACTGGAATTCCAGGAGGTGCAGTTAAAAGCTGACCGGTCAATGGCCGATACCAAGGGATGGATTACCCTGAATGGGGAATTTGAGGCCAAAGGTTTTGAAACCCACTTGTTGGTGGGGAATTTCAATAATAACGTGGACACCCCATTGTTGAACCATGAGGGCGCATTGATTCCGAGTGATTTTTCGTACTACTTCATCGATGATTTTCAGTTGGAGGAATTGCCACGGGTCAATTACGAAAAAGATAAAATTTATGTCTTGGAGCATAAGCCTTTTGAGCCTAAGGGGTACGAGTTGGATGATGCGGCCATAACAAGTATCAAGAAGATTTTCAAATACCTAAAGGAAAATGCGGAAGTACAATTAAAAATCACTGGGCATTCCACGGATGCGGGTACTCCTGAGTACAATAAATTTGTTTCTTCCCTTAGGGCAAGGGCCGTTGCACTCTATCTCAAAAAATTGGGAATTAATGATGAACGCATTGTATGGGAAGGGGTAGGAGAAACCAAGTCCCTAAGAAACGGTAAAATAGAACAAGGCCATTTGGCCAATAGGAGCGTCGAGTTTGTAATGACCAAATTCGATGACCAATAGATAACGACTTGACCATCAAATGGAACCCCAAGAGTAGTTTTCTTGGGGTTTTTTATTTGTTATTTTTGGAGAAAGCCCTTCATATATGAAAAAAGTATATGTGCCTTTGGTCCTTCTTTGGTGCGCCATCTCCTGTAGCAAAAAACAAAAGGTTGACCTTATCGTGACCAATGCCAACATTTACACCGTGGATTCCACCTTTTCAAAAGCTGGCGCAGTGGCCATTAAAGATGGAAAATTTGTGGCTGTTTCCCATAATGGAAACATCCTAGAAGAATATAGTGCTGAAAATCAGTTGGATGCAAAGGGAAAAACCGTGGTTCCTGGGTTGATTGATGCCCACTGCCATTTCTATGGTTTGGGAATGACGCAACAAGTGGTGAATCTAAGGGGTACCACCAGTTACCATGAGATTTTGCAAAAGGTACAGGACTTTCAAAAGGAACGTCCTTCGGAATTCATATTGGGTAGGGGATGGGACCAAAATGATTGGGAAGAAAAAGCGTTCCCCACAAAAGATGCGTTAGATGAGCTTTTCCCTGACATCCCGGTAGCACTTGAACGTGTGGATGGCCATGCCTATTTGGTCAACCAAAAGGCCTTGGATATGGCTGGAATCACAAAAAAAACAAAAGTCAGTGGAGGTGAGGTCATCCTTGGGGCCAATGGCGAACCCACAGGCATTTTGGTAGATCGACCTATGGCAATGGTGGATGCTGTGATACCCAAACCTAGCTTGGCGACAAAAATCCAGGCCTTAAAGGATGCGGAAGCCCGCTGTTTTGACTATGGTTTGACCACGGTAAACGATGCGGGTTTAAACAGATCGGTGATTGAACTGATTGATAGCCTACAACAGGCCGGAGGGTTGAAGATTCGGGTGTACGCCATGGTGAGCAACAATGAGGAGAACCTGGAGTATTATTTGAACAAAGGAATTGTAGAGACCGATCGGTTAAATGTACGGTCGGTAAAGGTCTATGGGGATGGTGCATTGGGTTCTCGTGGTGCTGCACTAAAAACACCTTATTCCGATCAGCCCGGTCATTTTGGGGCTATGATTACCCCAACTGATGAAATGGAAGCACTGGCGGAACGCATTGCCGCTTCGGACTACCAAATGAACACGCATGCCATTGGGGATTCTGCCAATATTGTGGTTTTACGGGCCTATGATAAAGCCTTGAAAGGAAAACCTGACCGCCGTTGGAAAGTGGAACACGCCCAAGTGATTTCGGACAATGATTTCGATTATTTTGAAAAGGGGATCATTCCCTCCGTACAGCCCACACACTGTACAAGTGATATGTATTGGGCTGGGCTACGATTGGGGCAACAGCGACTACAAGGCGCCTACGCCTTTAAAACCCTTTTGGATAAGGCAGGTATGGTGGCCTTGGGTACTGATTTTCCGGTGGAAAAAGTGAGTCCATTCTTGACCTTTTACGCTGCCGTGGCCCGGCAGGATTTGGAAGCCTATCCAGGAGGGGGCTTTCAAATGAAGGATGCCCTGACCCGGGAAGAAACCCTAAAAGGAATGACCATCTGGGCGGCGTACTCCAATTTTAAAGAAAATGAAAAGGGCAGTATTGAAGCGGGCAAAAAAGCGGATTTTGTGGTGCTTAGTGATGATATTATGACGGTTGACGTCCACACCATCCCAGAAATACAAGCGGAAAAGGTGTTTGTTGGTGGGGAGCGGGTGAAATAATGAAAGAAATAGGTATCAAATAATCACTATAATCCATACCTGCCTTTGTACAGATGTTAATCAAGAAGATGCGAAAAACCTCCAATAAAGAACAATGCCTTGCTTACCTTAAAAGTTACGCCGAAAAGGACTTGGATGGGGTGGCGGCCCTATTTGCAGAGCATATTGTACTTCGCGATTGGAAGATTCGAGTGGTGGGCAAACAAAAGGCCGTCGAGGAAACCAAGAAGAACTTTGAAGCCGCTAATTCACTTGCCATAGAAGTGCTTTCCACCTACGAGAATGAGCACACGGTTGCTGCCGAACTAAAGATAGTGGTCAACGAAGTGGAAGAGCTTTACGTGGTAGATGTCATCACATTTGATGACGATGGACGAATTATATCAATTAGAGCCTATCTAGGGCGAGGTGATCATCTTTAGTGAGGCAAAACCAAGGGAAAAGATGGACGATGGGTCAAATCTCTTGTCGAAGTTGCCGATAGGTCTTTACCATGGATACCATCTCACCATCAATGGGCATTTCACCTTGAAGTGTTAAAATGTCATTTTCAATACTTAGTTCCAGCCTAACCAACGTATCTCCTACGGTATACGTTAACGGAACCGCGGAAGTTGCACCTCCCTCAGCATCAAATTCGGTAATCGGCCTCCAAGAAGCGTTGATGATTTGTTGTGCCACTACACAGTCGCCACTTTCGTTTGCCTCATACCTAAAGATTTCAGCATTGTAGTCAGGATCGGCTTGGCTGAACCAAAACAAAATCAACGTACTTTCTTTGTCACAATCAGTAAGGGTTTGGGCAACGTTGTTGCGAAGGGAGCTTTCCAATTTCCATACCCCTAAAAACAAATTGGGGTCGGCCGTGTTGGGAATGTCATCTTCCGAACACGATAAAGAGGTCGCGAAGGCAAAAAACAAAATAAGATATCCAAAATGTTTCATAGTCTTCCGTATCGGAATAAAGATAACGCTTAATGCGTTAGGAGTGGATGGAAAAACACGCAATACCATAAAAAAACTCCTGAACTCTAAAGTTCAGGAGCCAAGAGATTTTTCAATGGAAATGGAACTTTAAAACATTACGGGAGTGGCCACTCGGGTAGTTCCCCATCCCATCACCAAATGGGCACCGCCATCCACTTCCTTAAAGGCTATCGAAAAGGCTTCCAATGCTTCACCATCGGAAGAAACGCTAGCTGTCACTCGAGCTACATCAGCAGCACTGTCGTAGGAATAAGCACCCCATTGATTGAGATTTTTGTTCAAAATAACGGTCCATTCCCCATCTCCTGGGATGGTAAACAGGGAATACGTGCCCGCAGCAACCTTTTCCCCACCAAAGGTAGCATCCTTATAAAAGGTGATTTCAGCAGCTTCGTTGGCGCCGGTACGCCATACTTTTCCAGTAGGCGCCAAAGTGGCCATGTCACGCCCTTTTAATTGTGGGCGTCCGTAAATGACACGAACCGACTTACCGGATTCCTTGTAGCTCGTTGGAAATGAGGCAATGTCCGCAGGGCTCTTATCCAAACCGCTGAACTTTTGCGCAGTGGCATCCACACTGATTAGCGCCAAAGCAAAGAAAGTTAATACAATTAGATTTTTCATTCGTTTAAAATTTTTAAAGGAGTTATTAAATAGTATTCAAAGTGCGTAATACGTCGAAAATCAAAACTAGTCCTTATCAAGCTTGTACATTTTTAAAAATGAGTTAAAATTTGCAACCTTTCAATTTGAATCTTAAGCTCATATTAATTGGTGTAATTACCTTCAAGTTGTTATTATTTAACGGATTAATATTCTAATTTGAAATTAAAATAGGTTTAATTGTTTCAGATAATTATAATTAGTTTAAAATTTGTAAAGGATTTATAGAAAATGTAAAGATTATGTGCGGTATTGTATGCGCGTTTGATTTAAAGGAGCCTTCTGAAAAATTAAGGCCTCAACTTTTGGAGATGTCAAAAAAGGTGCGCCATCGTGGACCTGATTGGAGTGGTATTTATGCCAATGAAAAAGCAGTTTTGGCCCATGAGCGTTTGGCCATTGTTGACCCGGCATCAGGCAAACAACCTTTGTTCAGTGCCAATGGCAACCTGGTATTGGCTGCCAACGGTGAAATTTATAATCATAGGGAGCTCCGGAAACAGTTTGAAGGCAAATATGCGTTTCAAACCCAATCGGACTGCGAAGTTATTTTAGCCCTTTATCAAAAGAAAGGGATGGACTTTGTGGATGAGATGAATGGCATCTTTGGTTTTGCCATTTATGATGTTGAAAAGGACGAATACTTCATCGCTCGGGACCATATGGGTATTATACCCCTTTACATCGGTTGGGATAAAAACGGTACGTTCTATGTAGCTTCAGAATTGAAGGCTTTGGAAGGGACTTGTTCAAAAATTGAATTATTCCCCCCTGGACATTATATGCATAGTTCAACAGGGGAGTTGGTCCGTTGGTACCAACGGGATTGGATGGAGTATGATCATGTCAAGGAAAATGAAACGAGTATCGAAGTGCTTCATGATGCCCTTTCTGCTGCGGTAAAAAGGCAGTTAATGTCCGATGTGCCATATGGCGTGCTCCTTTCGGGTGGTTTGGACAGCTCAGTGACCTCTGCCATCGCCAAAAAATATTCCCAAATGCGTGTGGAATCTGGTGATACCAAAGAAGCTTGGTGGCCACAATTGCATTCCTTCTCCGTGGGATTGGAAGGTTCTCCGGACTTGGCAGCTGCCCAAAAAGTGGCCGACCATATTGGTACTATCCATCATGAAATTAAGTTTACCATTCAGGAGGGTTTGGATGCCATTAGGGACGTCATCTATAACCTAGAAACGTATGATATAACTACCATTCGGGCCAGTACACCTATGTACCTGATGGCTCGGGTCATAAAATCCATGGGCATCAAAATGGTACTTTCCGGTGAGGGTGCCGATGAGTTGTTTGGGGGGTATCTCTACTTCCACAAAGCACCCAGTCCTAAGGACTTTCACGAGGAGACCGTACGTAAATTGGATAAGCTTCATATGTACGATTGCCTTAGGGCCAATAAATCGTTGGCAGCGTGGGGTATAGAAGGTCGGGTGCCGTTTTTGGACAAGGAATTCATGGATGTGGCCATGCGAATCAACCCAAAGGATAAAATGATTACTGGCGGGCGAATGGAAAAATGGGTCGTTCGTAAGGCTTTTGAAGCCTATTTGCCAGAAAGTGTGGCTTGGCGACAGAAAGAACAGTTTTCGGATGGTGTAGGATACAGCTGGATAGATACGTTAAAGGCTTTGGTGGACCAGGAAATCACGGACGGGCAAATGAAGAATGCCCATTTTAAATTCCCAATTCAAACCCCTACCACAAAAGAAGAATATTATTATCGTTCCATTTTTGAAGGACATTTTCCTTCTGATGCAGCTGCGTTAAGCGTTCCACAGGAACCTTCCGTTGCCTGTAGTACCAAAATTGCTTTGGAATGGGATGAGGCCTTTAAAAACATGAACGACCCTTCTGGCAGGGCAGTGGCCCAGGTCCATGAGGATGCTTATGTGAAGTAGTTTTCATTTGGGAAGCATTTTTGCTTCATGAATTTAGTCAGGAAGAGGCACCAATTTTGGTGCTTCTTTTTTGTTGGAAATCGCCCATTTGTACAATCCCTAAATTGTGTTACTTTTCCACAGACATTTGTTGATAACTATAAAAGTCGAATATGACCTTAGACCCTAATTTCACTGGGTATTTCGTATATTTGTAAGATTTGATTTTTAGAAAAATTTACCGATAAATAATTATGAGCAAAGAAGTAAAATCTCCCCAATATTCAGCCGATAGTATTCAGGCTTTGGAAGGCATGGAACATGTGCGAATGCGCCCTTCCATGTACATTGGGGATGTAGGTACCAGGGGACTTCACCATTTGGTCTATGAAGTAGTGGATAATTCCATTGATGAGGCTATGGGAGGGCACTGTGATACCATTAATGTAACCATTAATGAAGACAATTCCATTACGGTTCAGGATAACGGTCGTGGAATACCTGTTGGATTACATAAAAAGGAAGGGGTATCGGCACTTGAGGTCGTTATGACCAAGATAGGTGCAGGTGGTAAGTTTGACAAAGATTCCTACAAAGTTTCCGGAGGACTCCACGGAGTGGGCGTCTCTTGTGTCAATGCATTGTCAGAACATTTAAAGGCTACGGTCCATCGGGAAGGAAAGATATGGGAGCAGGAATATGAAAGGGGTAAAACCATGTATCCCGTAAAAAGCGTAGGAACCAGTGATATCACTGGTACCATTGTTACTTTTCATCCCGATAAGACCATATTTACGCAAACTACGGAATACAGTTATGACACCTTGGCCAATCGTATGCGGGAACTGTCCTATTTGAACAAGGGCGTCACTATTACCCTTACGGATAAGCGCAACAAAGACGAGAAAGGGGAGTTTGTTTCCGAAACTTTCTTTTCTGAGGAAGGCCTCAAGGAATTTATTAAGTTTTTGGATGAGACAAGGGAACCTTTGATCCAAAGTGTCATTTCCATGGAAGGGGAAAAGAACGGAATTCCTGTTGAAGTTGCTATGATTTACAACAATGGCTTTTCAGAAAACCTTCATAGTTATGTCAACAACATCAATACGCATGAAGGGGGAACGCACCTTTCGGGTTTTAGAAGGGGATTGACGACCACCTTGAAGAAATATGCCGATAACTCAGGCCTTCTCGATAAGGTGAAGTTTGAAATTTCCGGGGATGACTTCCGTGAAGGACTCACGGCCATAGTCTCCGTGAAAGTTGCCGAACCGCAATTTGAAGGACAGACCAAGACCAAACTGGGCAATAGGGAGGTAACTAGTGCTGTAAGTCAGGCCGTTTCCGAAATGTTGACCGATTATCTGGAGGAACACCCGGATGATGCCAAACAAATTGTCGAAAAAGTAAAATTGGCAGCTCAGGCTAGGCATGCTGCTGCCAAAGCCCGTGAGATGGTACAACGAAAGAATCCAATGGGCGGAGGTGGATTGCCCGGAAAACTGTCCGATTGTGCGGATCAAGACCCGGAAAACTGCGAATTGTTCCTTGTTGAGGGGGATTCTGCAGGTGGAACTGCAAAGATGGGAAGGGATAGAAACTTCCAGGCCATTCTTCCACTTAGGGGTAAGATTTTGAACGTGGAGAAGGCGATGCAACACAAAGTGTTTGAGAACGAAGAAATCAAGAACATTTACACAGCTTTAGGGGTGACCATTGGCACTGAAGAAGATAGTAAAGCGTTGAATCTGGAAAAACTACGTTACCATAAAGTGGTCATCATGTGTGATGCCGACGTGGATGGTAGCCATATTGAAACCTTGATTTTAACTTTCTTTTTTCGATATATGCGAGAATTGATAGAAGGAGGGCATGTATATATTGCCACGCCGCCTTTGTATTTGGTGAAAAAAGGAAGCAAAAAACGCTATGCATGGAACGATGCGGAACGTGATGAGATTGTGGAATCCATGAAAGGGGGAGCGAGTATTCAACGTTACAAAGGTCTTGGTGAAATGAATGCGGAACAACTTTGGGATACCACCATGAATCCGGAGTTTAGAACCTTGCGCCAAGTGAGTATTGAAAACGCCACAGAATCCGATCGTATTTTCTCCATGCTTATGGGAGATGAAGTTCCCCCAAGACGTGAATTTATTGAAAAGAATGCGGTGTACGCCAACATTGATGTGTAGTTTATAAACGATAACCTAGAATTCACAACAAAAACCCTGACAGTATGGTCAGGGTTTTTTAGTTTAGTACCTATAAATTCCTACAAAATGAAGAAAATATTCTTGTTGATAGCTTTGTGTGTTTTTTCTTTTGGAAAGGCTCAAGATTTAAACGACCTTTTTGTGTCGGGTATTGAAGATGCGGAACGATTTGCGAATTCCTACTTGGCACCTGTTTCGGAAGCTGGTATTTATAGTGTTTCCAATGGGTGGTACAATACAGCTGACGCCAAGCCCTTGGGTGGATTTGAAATCTCCATTGTAGGGAATATTACTGGTTTTGGAAACAAAAACGACAAACAGTCTTTTTTATTAGATCCTTCGGACTATGATAATTTGGATTTTGTGGATAATCCGGGGCAACCTAGAAAGGTTTCAACCGCTCTTGGTGATACAGAAGGTATCGAAGTATTTGTAGAAGACGAAAATGGCCTGTTTCGAGAAGAGTTTGAGCTACCCTCCGGTTTGGCCGCAGAAGATATTAATTTCATTCCTACTTTCTTTGTTCAAGGTAGCGTTGGTTTGGTTAAAGGTCTGGAAGTCAAAGCACGTTTTTTACCAAAAATCAATATTGATGAGGCTAAAGTTGGCCTTTTTGGGGCAGGACTACAATATGAATTTACAAAATTGCTACCTGCGGATAAAGTATTGCCTGTAGCCATTTCAGCAGTAATTGGTTACACTAATTTGAATGGTGAATACGATTTTACCGACTCGGGTTTAATTGATGGTGAAAATCAACGTATCGATGCCAACTTCAGAACATGGAATTTTAGTGCTGTGGTCTCTACCAGAAAGATTCCCGTTATCAATTTCTATGGGGGACTGGGTTATATTACGGGTAAATCCGATATTGATTTGCTAGGTGAATATGTGGTCACCTCGGGTCCTTTTCAGACCACGTATAATGATCCTTTCACAGTTTCCCAGGATGCCAGTGGGGTAGTTGCCAACATCGGCACCAAAATTAAGTTGGGCTTCTTTAGATTAAATGCCGAATACAATATTTCAGAGTTCAGCACCTTTACCGCAGGAATGAGCTTTGGATTTCGCTAATTATTAAGAACTATGACCAATCAAAAAAGTCCCGACTAAATGTCGGGACTTTTTATTTCCATATAGTAGTCAAACGAGGGTTATTTTCGCGTTGCGAAAACATCACCATTTTCAAATTCAAGCAATTCGTTGTTTAAAGAGACTTGTACTGAGGACAAATCCTCCTCCGAATAGGAAATGGTGTAAACACCATCAACCACATCCCATCTAAAATCGGTGTAAAAAACAATTTCGTTATTGGAATAGCGATGATATCTACCTAGATAAACATCATTAAAAATCCATTCCTCACTTATCGGAGTGGTCGTCTTCTTGGAGGAATCTTCATTCAAGAGTTCCGCCTTTACCCAAATTCCCAGAACGGGATCATTATTTTCGGGTATGCGGCTGCAGTTGCTCACTGCAATGAAGCCAACAATGGCAAGCATTGAAAAGAACCTTTTCATAAGTAGGTATTCGTTAAGTTTGGGATATTTAGAACGGTATCTCTAAAGCCCGTATTGCAAAATTTCGATGTATGGTATCCTAAAAACGGTATCTTCGATAAAATCCCTCTTTCTTTAACATTTCTGTACAAATAACCTCTTAATATCAGGTGAATTTGATTAATGAAATCGCAAAAACTATGACATATTTCATAAAATATTGGTCTTTAAAATCCGTATTTTTGGGCGATTTTAAACGAAGAACCAAAGGAAATATGAAACCAAAATTGTCAGAGGGGTCCATAAGCTTTTATGGGTAACTTCCTCAACTAACAGAGGTTGCAGATTGCCGAAAAAACTAAAAAATAAGAATATATGAAAGTTACAGTTGTAGGTGCAGGCGCCGTTGGGGCTAGCTGCGCTGAGTATATTGCGATTAAGGATTTTGCATCTGAAGTGGTATTGTTGGACATTAAAGAAGGGTACGCCGAAGGCAAGGCCATGGATTTGATGCAAACCGCTTCTTTAAACGGCTTTGATACCAAAATAACGGGAAGCACCAATGACTATTCCAAAACGGCCAATAGTGACGTTGCTGTAATTACCTCTGGAATTCCTAGAAAACCCGGGATGACCCGTGAAGAATTGATTGGTATTAATGCAGGTATTGTAAAAACTGTAGCCCAAAGCCTTTTGGAGCACTCTCCAAATACCATTATCATTGTGGTTAGTAATCCTATGGATACCATGACCTATTTGGTTCATAAGACTACTGACCTACCCAAAAATAAAATCATTGGAATGGGTGGCGCATTGGATAGTGCTCGATTCAAATATCGATTGGCACAAGCCTTGGAAGCTCCAATTTCAGATATTGATGGCATGGTTATTGGCGGTCATAGTGATAAAGGAATGGTTCCTTTGATTGGCCACGCGACCCGCAACAGTGTTAAGGTCTCTGAATTTATTGATGAGGAAAAAATGGATTGGGTAGTTCAGGAGACCAAGGTAGGGGGGGCCACGCTGACCAAATTATTGGGTACGAGTGCGTGGTATGCTCCAGGAGCCGCCGTTTCGTCCTTGGTTCAAGCCATTGCCTGTGATCAAAAGAAAATGTTCCCATGTTCAACATATCTTGAAGGGGAGTACGGATTGAAGGACATCTGTATCGGTGTACCTGTTTTATTGGGTAAAAACGGTATCGAAGAGGTCGTTGAAATAAAATTATCGGATGCCGAAAAGGCCAAACTGACAGAAAGTGCAGAAGGGGTTGGCAAAACCAACGGACTTTTGGAGTTATAACAAGTTTATTGCCTTGTAAGGAAATGTCATTTCGAATCCCCTAAGGGTGAGGAGAAATGACATTTCTTTTTCTTTTCTATCAAATCACAATTGCCTCGTTTCTATTGGCTAATCCTATTTGAAATGATATATTTGCACGCTGTTTACAAAAAATTCTAAATCAATGCAAAATAAGGGATTAGTAAGGCTTTTTGCACTCCTTTTCGGTTTGGTAAGCATCTACCAACTTTCCTACACCTTCATTACCGGTAAGATTGAGAGTGATGCGGAAGCATTTGCCGTTAACGGGATTTCGGAAGCGGAGGAAGACTATGTGGCAAAGCGCGAGGCCTTGGAAGCATCATACTTGGATTCCATTGGAGGAAACCCCGTTTTGGGATATACCAACTACGATGATGCCAAAACCAAAGAATTGAATAAAGGTCTCGATCTAAAAGGGGGTATCAATGTGACCCTCCAGATTTCGGTAAAAGACATCCTAAAAGGTCTGGCAAATAATACGAAGAACCCTGTTTTCAATAAAGCACTGGCCGATGCCGACGAAGCATCCAAAAGCAGTGATGATACTTATTTGGAGCTCTTTTTTGATGCTTTTGATGCGGTAAAGGGTGATACCAAGTTGGCCGCTCCGGATATTTTTGCGAACAAGGCCTTGAGTGATGAAATCAACTTTCAAATGACAGATGACGAGGTAAAACCGATCATTAGAAGAAAGATTGATGAGTCGGTTGTTTCGGCATTTGAGGTATTGCGTAAGCGTATTGATGGATTTGGTGTTACCCAACCCAACATCCAACGGGAGGGAAACTCGGGACGTATATTGGTGGAATTACCTGGGGCACGCGATGTACAACGTGCCCAGGAACTATTGTCCAGTACGGCACAGTTAGAGTTTTGGGAAACCTATGAACAAAGCAACCAAAGTTTAGGACAGTTCTTTGTCAATGCCAATGAAAAACTACAGGAAATTCTGGAGCCCGTTGAGGAGGAAGTCGTAGCTGATGCTACTCCGGAATCTGAAATTGATTCCTTGCTATCCGATGTTGCGGAAGATTCCTTGGATTTGTCCACCCAGGCCAACCCATTGATTGGTAAGTTGTTGCCTTCTGCTCCTGGAAGTCACGCGATAGCGCGATTGGCAGTTGCTGATACCGCCGAGGTGGGTGCCTATTTAAGGATGCCGGAAATCTTGAGGCTATTGCCAGCTGATGTCCAGTTTACCCGTTTTGTCTTTGAGAAGCCCCCAAAGGATTCTGAAATTGCTGAATTGTATGCCTTAAAATCCAATAGGGACCGTACTCCCCGCATCAGTGGGGACGTCATTACAGATGCCCAGGATACTTTTGACCAATTTAATAAACCTGCGGTCACCATGAGCATGAACACTCGTGGGGCAAGGGAATGGGAAAAATTGACCGGTGACGCCTTTAACAACCAAACGGGGATCGCCATTGTGTTGGATAATAAAGTATATACAGCTCCTGGGGTTTCCTCCGGACCAATTTCCGGCGGGCGTTCTGAAATTACAGGGACCTTCACAGTAAATGAGACCAAGGATATTGCTAACGTATTACGCGCGGGTAAATTACCCGCATCTGCTGAGATTATTCAATCTGAAGTAGTGGGGCCCTCTTTGGGACAGGAAGCGATTGACAGTGGATTTATGTCCTTTTTGATTGCCATGGGCTTTGTATTGGTATGGATGATTTTCTATTACGGAAGGGCCGGAATTTTTGCTGATATTGCCTTGATATTCAATATCCTATTGATTTTTGGGGTGCTGACCAGCCTTGGGGCCGTACTGACATTGCCAGGTATTGCCGGTATTGTTTTGACTATAGGTATGTCCGTGGATGCCAATGTGCTGATTTTTGAACGAATCAAAGAAGAGCTGGCGAGAGGAAAGGGAAAGGCCCAAGCGGTCGCTGATGGATTTAACAATGCCTTGTCCTCTATTTTAGACGCCAATATCACTACGGGACTTACGGCCATTATACTATTTGTATTTGGTTCCGGTCCCATCAAAGGATTTGCAACCACCCTTTTAATAGGTATTGTAACGTCTTTGTTCACCGCAATTTTTGTGACACGACTGATGGTGGATTGGTACATTGCCAAACGTGGTAGGGAACTGGCCTTTTCTACCCCAATCACTAAAAATCTGTTTACCAACCTGAATATTAATTTCCTTTCAAAGCGTAAAATCGCCTATGTCGTCTCTTTTATCCTAGTTGGAGTTAGTGTGGTTTCGTTGTTTTTTGTTAACGGGTTACAGCAAGGAGTGGACTTTATTGGAGGTCGTTCCTACCAGATTCGTTTTGAAAATGCGGTGAACGCTTCCGAGATTGCTTCAGGTTTAAATGACGTCTTTGGAAGTGGTACCCAAGTAAAGACCTTTGGGGAAGCCAATCAGATTAAGGTAACCACGCCATATAAGGTAGATGTTGAAGGGATTGAAGTGGATAATGAAATTCAAAACAAGCTCTATACTTCGCTTCAACAGTATCTGCCGGATGGCACTTCATTTGAAGACTTTACGGTTGGTGCCTCAGAAAAGTCCATTGGTATCTTACAATCGACCAAGGTAGGGCCCACTATTGCAGATGATATTAAACAGAATGCGTACTACGCCATTTTGGGATCCTTGGCCGTAGTATTCCTGTACATTTTGTTACGGTTTAAAAGATGGCAATTCTCATTGGGAGCTGTTGTTGCCGTATTCCATGACGTAATGATTGTACTGGGCATTTTCTCTCTTACAAGTGCCATTATGCCCTTTAATATGGAAATTGACCAAGCCTTTATCGCTGCGATCTTGACCGTAATTGGTTACTCCTTGAACGATACCGTGGTGGTATTTGACCGCATTCGGGAGGTGGTAGGCCTTAAAGGTTGGAAAGGTGGGGAACATATTAACCAGGCATTGAACAGTACCTTAAGCCGCACGCTAAATACCTCCTTAACCACCTTAATTGTGCTTTTGGCCATTTTTGTTTTTGGAGGTGAAAGTCTACGCGGATTTATGTTCGCCATGATTGTTGGTGTTTTGGTGGGAACGTACTCCTCCGTATTCATAGCAACTCCCATCATGTTCGATTCTTTGAAAAAGAAAATTGTGGACGGTAAAGTAGCTGTAGCCTAATTACTTGTCCTTACAATAGGGAAACCGCTTTTCCTAACCTGGGGAAAGCGGTTTTTTATTTTGGCGGTTTGGAATTGACAAAGTCGAATCCTTTTTTCAAGTAGGTACTTAATTCCTCTTTCTGAAGTAGCAATTCCTCAGGAATCAAAACATACTCACGCATGGTTGCACCATAAGAAATAAAGGGTTGCGCCCCATATTTTGAATCAAATTCCGAAGTATCCTCTTTTGATAGTCGAATACCCAGTTCATTGGCCTTGTTTACCTGTGAAAACATATGGCCGTTGGATGAGGTATACGGCATGGTTTTTCCCTTTCGCTCCAACCCCTCCATGGAAATGGCTTCTTCGTAAATTTTTAGCTGTTCCTCCCTCGTCATATCACACTTGTAATTTTGGATTCCATTTTATGGGCCACTTCCCGAATCACCCGCAATAGGTATGCTGTGGTTGCTTTGGTTTTTCTGTGATTGATAAAACAGGCCCTTATCGCATATTCTCCCTTTAAGGAAGTTCCCATGATAAAGACCCGACCGTCCTTTTCCAATTGGGGCATCAATCTTCGATTGAACTCCACAATTTCTTCCCTTGAAGTCATTTTACCAATGTATCGAAAACAGGAAACCGCTAGTTTGGAATCAGCCACCAACTCAAAGTCCTCGGCATCCCGGACCAAATCGTTTAAGTATTGGGTCAAATCAATATCCTTTTGAATCATGGCCTTAATACGGTCCATACCATAGGCCTTGATGGTCATCCAAACTTTAAAGGCCTTAGCGTTTCGTGACAGTTGAAAATAGTGTTCATTATATTCCAATCGATTGCCGTCATTGGCCAGTTCAGTATCCAGATAAGCAGCCTTTTTGAAATACGTACGTTTGAGTTTATCCCAACTTCTTACCAAAGTACACCCTGCTTCAAAGGGCACGTACAGCCATTTATGAAAATCCAAAGCAATGGAATCCGCACGTTCCATGCCTCGATATTCGGATGTAAGACTGTCTAAAATTCCTGCAAGGGCACCATAAGCACCATCCACATGGTACCACATTTGGTACTTTTCTGCCAAATCGGCGAGGGCGTCCAAATCGTCAATTGCTCCTGTATTGACGGTTCCTGCGTTACCAATAAGGCAAAAGGGATGGAGTCCGTTCTTCAAATCTTCCTGAATTTGTTCCTTAAGAGTATACAATCGGATTCTGAACTGGGCATCTGTTGCAATTTTTCTGAGATGGTTGGTACCTATTCCCAAAAGCTCCACACTTTTATCCACGCAACTGTGCACTTCTTCCGAAGCGTAAACTACAAAGGGTTTTTGCCCAAAAAGACCTTTCTTCCGAATCCCTTCTTTTTCAAAGAAAATATTTCTTGCTACTGTTAGCCCTGTGAGATTGGCAGCGGAGCCACCACTGATCAAAACGCCTCCTGAGTCCTTGGGAAAGTCCAAAAGCTCAGCGGTCCATTGAATGACCCGTTTTTCAATTTCGTTGAGAGCCGGGGCCAAGTGCCATTTGGTTTGATTTTGGTTAATGGTAGTGGCCAATTTCTCAGCAATAATGGCCATTTGGTTTCCACCGGACATTACATAAGCGTACATATGCGGACCGAGGTTGCCCGTGGCTGTTTGCAACACCTTCTGTCTTACTTCATCCAATAATTGGGACGCATCCATTCCAGTTTTTGGGAGTGGCTCGTCAAACCATTTTTCCACTTCTCCTTGGGGGAAGTCATGGTAGCCTTTTAGCTGTTCAATTCTTTCAAACTGTTGTAGTACCAGTTCAGTACTGCGGTCGAGTAACCCTTTGTAATCCTCAAGGGAAAGATCAAGTGTTTGGTTCATTTAGATAGTGCATATTACTCCAATAAAAATAAGGGAATTTGGGAAGCTAAAGTTCTTTGGACATGGCCTGAAAATCAAAAGTTTCCTTTCCTATACCAAAAGTATGGTGTCCAAGGGTGACAAAACCATGGTTTTGGTAGAAGCCAATGGCCCTTTCATTGCTTTTTAAAACCGATAGCCATATTTTTTTAAACCCTAAATCTGCGGCGTGGTCAAGGAGTTCATCCTGAAGGGCCTTTCCAATTTTTTGAGCAAGGAAATCCTTTAAAACATAGATTTTTTGTAACTGACAAATAGGCTCCCCATCCAGAAACGGAGAGGTAGAGTTCTTTTTGAGTTTGGCGTAGCCCACGGGAAGGCCGTCCATGTAGGCAAGCCAAAATACGTTGTTTTCTTTGTTGAGCCCTCTTCTTATTTTTTGGACACCGAAGGTTTGAGCTAGATAACTTTCAAGGTCTTGCTTGTAACGAAATAAATGACCGAAAGTTTCGGTAAACGTTATTCTAGCCAAGAGGGCAATTAGCTCAGCATCTTTTGAATCAGCTATTCGGATTTTCATTCCCTAGGTTCTCTGGAATTTGGCGATGATGATGCTGAACGTGATAAATCGTAAAATAGAGCATTTCCCCAAGCGTAAGCTTGCCCATTACGGGATGCGGAAGAATATGGGTATTCAAATAGCCTTGGGAAGTTTTAGCAACATTTTTGTTCAACTTTCTTACCAAATGTTTTAGTTCTTCCAGTTTTTTATCCCTTGCTCCAAGGGAAATCTCGTCAGGAGCAAATTGTTTGGGAAGCACATAATCTTGATTTTCTTTCAGGACCTGAAGGTATTCCTCGACCACTTGTTCGTAGGTTTTATTCTTTCGATTAGTGGTGCCAAATTTTAGTTTTAAAACGGCAATGGGCAAACTAAAGGCCTTTTCTACTGGTTTTACAGATTTGAGGATGTGCTCAAGCTGTTGACCAGCGGTCCATTTATGCCCTGGTTTTCTTTGGAAATCCTCATCGGAAAGTGAACGTAGCGTTGCTATAAAGTTTTCATGATGGTCAATGAGTTCTTTGCCTATTCGCGCCTTATCCATGGTTAAATCTAATGGGTTTTTGGACGAGCCTCCTTTAAAATCTAATCGAATTGTTGTTTTTCAAAGACCTTTAACCAAGAAATCAACTGACTGAACAAGGTAAAATGCTGGATGACCCTTGTTTGTCCATTGAAGCCCCATTTATCCCGCTCCTTCGGATGATTGAGCATATAGGCCAGTGCTTTTGAAAGACGTTCTATATCCGTTGGGTCGTCGTTTATGATTCCTGTTTTTTGATGTTCCACCTGAAACTTCAATCCCGCAGCGGCGGAAACCAATAGAGGTTTTCGTTTCCACATGCCCTCCGTGGCGGTCAATCCAAAACCTTCTTGAATGGAGTTTTGTACAATGATACTTGAAGCCCGTTGTAGTGCGTTGACAATTAATGCATTCTCTTTAGGATTGTCCAAAGGGAGCAATAAAATGGCGATGTCATTCTGCATGTCCCTATCCAATGCTTGGTAGGCCGCTGTAAGTTCTTTAAGAACGGCCTTACCTTCTGGGTCATCAGAAACAAAAGCTGGGTCAGGCCCTCCCATGACAAGCAAGGTCATTTTAATGCGCTTGTACTCCAAACTATCCGGATCACCATGTTCCAGATTGTCCTTTTTCATTTTTATGAACGCCTGCATGAGTTCCTTAAAACCCTTTAGACGATCCCATCTGGAAATTTCGGTGACAAAAGGGCGATAGATTAAATTTAGTTTGCTGGTCTCGTTGGGAGAACCAAAAGAGCCATCCGGTAGTATTCTTCTTACCAAGTGATTATACCGATGATATAGAATTGCTTCGTGATCATCGGTTATGCCGGACTGGTATAAAATTCCAATGGATTTATGTAATTGTAGTGCCCTGTTCTTATGGCTTAAAGGGTCTATCGCAGGAGGAATAATACTCGTCCTGTTTCTAAATGATTTTGGAACATAGGAAGGTAGACTGAAAATAAAATGGTCGTAATCATCGGTATAAACGGACAAAAATTTCCAAACGGCGTCAGTGATTTCCGTATCCTCCTCCAATCCAATATGGCAGCGCCAGATAATGGGTACTTTCTTTTCCTTTTTTATCAAAGCTGCCAAGGGCATAGGTTGGGGGTCATGTACTACTACAATATCACCTTCCTTGATAAGTTCCAACGCCTTGGGGAGATTCTGTTTGTTCACGGCCTCATAGACTTCCCTATCAGCCTCCGAAAATTTTCCGTCACCACTCCCGTGAATGGCATTATGGATGCGTTTGGTAAGATCAAAGAAAGCATCTTCAAAGGCTTCTATGACCAACCATTCGATGGAGACGCCAAGCTCCCTCAATATCCTCATTTGACTGGGAAGCATTTCGGCAACCCCCCCTCCAATGGCTGTTGAATTGATCATCCAAATGGTTTTGCCCTCAATGGATGCTATAGCTTCTTTGGATTGTTCTAGAAAATCGAGAACAGAAGAATATAGGGAACCATAGGCTTTGTAATCTTGGAGTTTGGCACCGGGCTTAACCTGAATTTTTTGCATGGGAAGAAGTTTGTTGATTCTTTGAAAAGATAACAAAAACCACGCAAAAAAAGGCTAAAATAGAGGAGATTTGATGGTGCCGGTGGAGCCGTATTTTCCTGGTACAAGCTCAAAAATATGGGTTGGTCGTAAGCCCTTTTCTTCGCGATGGGATACATAGATAATAGCAGAGGTGCTTTCTCTTGCATAGGCGTTGATAAGCCTTACAAAAAGGACCGCAGAATGATCGTCCAAACCTACGGTAGGTTCATCCAAAATAAGTAAGGTAGGATGTTTTATTAGGGCTCTTGCCGTCATCATCAGTCTTTTGGCCCCGATGCTCAATTCATGAAAATAACATTGTTTTTTATGCTCCAATCCCAGGAGTTCAAGCCATTCCCTTGCCTTATGTCTTTCCAGTTCAGTTGGTGTTACGTAAAGCCCAACGGAGTCATGTTGTCCGGATATAAGCATATGCTCCAACGTATGGTATCCTTTAAACCGATCGACCATCGCAGGTGAAAAATAACCGATCATTTCTTTGAGATCCCAAACGCTTTCTCCACTACCTTTTTTGTGACCAAATAGTGTTAAATCCTGACCGTACCCTTTATGGCTATCCCCAGTAATTAAACTAAGGAGCGTACTTTTTCCACTACCATTGGGTCCCTTTAGTTGCCAGAACTCCCCTTTTTTAATCGACCAACTGATTTTTGATAAAATAGGTTTGCCATGGAAACTGACCGATACCTCCTTAAATTCTACCAAACTTTCATGGGAGAACTTCTTTTCTTTTAAAGGCTTTGGAATCTTTTGACGGATACTTATGTTCTTTAATTGGGTCGCTTCTTTAAGACCATCCAAACTAGGATACGTTTCAAGGGAAGTACCGTTTGAAAGATAGAATCGTTCTGCAAAAAGGAAGGCATCTGAGATTCTATTAATGATTTGAATGATGGTCGTTTGCCTTGCCATTCTCTCAAAATCATGCTCTAAAGTGCGTTGGGTTTGTAAATCTAAACTATCGTAAGGATTTACTACCAATAGGACATCAGGGTTCTGATGCTGTAAAAAATGGAGCAAGGCCTTTTTTCGTTCCCCGCTGCTCATGGATTTAAGGGATTGCCCGGCTTCTTTGGAAAGTTCTTTTTGATCGTGTCGTTCCTCTTCCTCGATGAATTGGGCTATACGTTCCAATGAAAACTCCCCCCATTTTTTTTTGATGAACCAGGGGAAATTGATGTATTTTCCAACTATTAGATCAGCAACCAGTTTTTTGGTGTTTACTTTATTGTCCACTAAAATAAGGGAGTGATGTCCAATCATGGGCTTTTCAATAGGTCCAAAATATAAGGATTACAATAGTACCCTAAAAATATGGACTGGATTGTCTTTGTATACCGTGGTTTTATCCAGAGACATATCATTTTTTTGAGCAACTTTTTGTGATGGGATATTGTTCACGTGAATGATGGAGATGAGACTTTCTGCCAATCCATGTTCCCTTGCATACGATTTGCATTTACGTGCTGCTTCGTAGGCGAATCCGCTTCGCCAATACGAGGGTAGAACGGAGTAGCCAATTTCCAGTTCCGGTTGATGATCTACCTCTTGAACCAAGAGTCCGCATAACCCGATCAATGTATTGGTTTCTTTATGGATTAGGGCGTTCATACCACCAAGGCCCTTTTGATATCGTTCAAAGATTCGGTCAAACTGTTGCTGACATGCTTCCAAAGGGTGCTTCGGAAGACCATCCCAAAATTGGGTACTTTTGGGATTGTTATAAAAAGGAAGCCAATCTTTAAAATCTGATGATCGGACCTTTCTGAAGAAAAGCCTTTCGGTTTCCTCTCCGTTCAATAAAAGATTACTGCCAAAATTCATGACGTTAACCAATCCAGTGTTGGTTCCCAAAACTCTTTTTTAAATTCTTCCTTAAAAAATCCAAAATGACCTGGCCTCTTCCCATTGGAACCCTTATCAAAATGAATTCTTTCCACTTTGGCATTTTTATATTGTTTTGCCAACCAATCAACACCTTTTTTCGAAGCGAAATTGTCATTGGTAAAACTGTACATACGAATGGGTGCCTTAAACCCTTCCAAGTGATATTTCGCATTGGTATGAAAATGCATAAAGTACTCTTTTTTGACACCCCATTTCCTCCACTCAAGAACCATGCTTTTTGGAAGATTGTCCACAATACCTATGATTTTTCCTGGATAATAACCAAAAATGGGGGTAAACACGGGAATGAAAAAATACCAGAACAACGATAATCTCAATCGGTCCCATCCACTATATATTTTCCAATAACCACTTTGTGAGGCCGCCATGATTACCTTTTCAAATGTTGTATTTAGCGGGTTAAAACCCATTACCTGTCCTCCTATACTATGACTGACCAGTACTACCTTTAATTCGGGATGGTTTTCCCGTATCAATTGTACCATAGCCATTTGGTCAACAGCTCCCCAACCCATAACACCTCCCTTATGTGTCTTTAAGTATTCCGTTGTGTTGCCCGAAGCCCCAAAACCACTATAATCAAAGGTGTAGGTAACAAAGCCGTGCTCAGCAAAATATTGGGCAAACTTTTTGTAATAGTTCTGGTATACTGCCGTGGCCGAAGAGATAAGCATGGCCTTAATAGGTTTACCCTCGGGAAGGTATTGTGTGTACCCGAGTGGATACTCCCTACCGACATCCAATTCCGATGGCAAAATTGATATGGGCATTACTCCATTCTATTGAAAGAAATGCTATCTCCCTCTGCCAAATTCCATTTATCCGAAAGCCCTGCATTGATTTCCAGTACATATTTGATGGGGACTTTTGAGGATAAACTCGATTCGTTTAAGGGCTGGGCATTCTTTTGGAAACTGGCTATTTTCTGATTCTCGTCAATAAATAAGATATCCAATGGGAATTCTGTGTTCTTCATATAAAACGAATGCAGGGCCACATCTGGAAAAATAAAAAGCATACTCTGATTATCCCCCATCGAATTTCGGTACATCAATCCTGTCTGCACCTCGTAATCCGTCTCCGCAAACTCTACATCCAATGTTTGTAAGAGGGAATCCTTTTTAAACAGCTGTAATTCCCCTTCTTTCGTGAAGGCAATGGTTTCAGTAGTTATCGATTCCGTACTGGATTTTCTTTTGCACCCAGTGACTACAAGGAGTCCTACAAAAACTAAAAAACACAGGCATCTAGGTATTATACTGACCTTCATTGTTTTTGTGGTCTAAACATTAAATAAAGTCCAAGTAATACCAATGGAATGCTCAACCATTGACCGGTGGAAAATGTTCCCCAGGTTTCTTCAAAACCACCTTGGCTCTTTTTGAAAAACTCAAAACAAAATCGAACGACCCCCCATACGGTTATCAGCCAAAACCCGAACAAAAAACCTTCTTTTTTCTTTAAATCGGTTCTCCAGTACATTCCAAAAAACATGATTAAGAAAACAATAATGTAACCGAAGGCTTCATATAATTGTACCGGGTGGCGATACGGTATTGCATCCAAAATGGATGCGAATTCCGGATTGTTTTCTATGGCTTTATACGCTGCTGAAGCTGTTTTTTCCTTGGTCAATTGCATGGCCTTATATGCCGGCATATCATCAGAGTCCCTGATGAATTTAGTGGCCAGGCCAAAAGACTTATCCACGATTTTGCCATTGATTTCTGAGTTGAAAAAATTCCCAATACGCACGCAGGCCATCCCCAGTCCGGCAGCTATGGCAACTCGATCCAGTAGCCAAAAGACACTCATATCCTTATTCTTCCTGGAAAACAACCATAGCGCCAAAATGGCCCCTAGGGTCGCACCGTGTGATGCTAAACCTGCAAACCCCGTAAACTTAAATTCAGGAGTGGTCTGAATGGGTAATAAAATGGATAATGGGTCTTCAATAAATAGCTCTGATTGATAAAACAGTACATGCCCCAAACGTGCACCCAACATAATAGAAACCACACTGTAGATAAAAAGGGAATCCAATTTATCCATAGGTTTATTTTCGTTCTTGAAGATGCGCTTCATGACATACCAGCCCAAAACAAAGGCCACTATCCAGAGCATGTTGTAATATTTTATTTGAAGGACCCCCAACTGAAAAATGGTCTCATCCGGATTCCAAATAAATCCCAAAAAGTGCATGTGGCTAAAGATTTCGGCTAAGATAATGGTTTTGCATCGTTGGATTATTGCATTACCCAGAATTTGCTCAAGGTACGGGATCATACCCTTTACCACCCCATGGATGGCAACTGGAAATACGTTTTATGGCCAACCAACCCCCTTTGAACAATCCGTGTTTTTTTAGGGCTTCCAAGGTATATTGTGAACAAGTGGGGGAGTACCTGCAAGTTGCTGGAGTTAAGGGTGAAATCAAAAGTTGATATACTCTTACCAAGAAGACAAAAGGGGCGATAAGTATTTTTTTTAAGCTCATAGTCAAAAATTGGGTAATAGGATCCAGCGGCGCTATTTTAAACTAAAGGTGGTGCCATCCTTTCCGTCTTTTAGTTGAATTCCTAAGGAAATCAGTTCATCCCGAATCTTGTCCGAAGTTTCAAAATCTTTATTCTCTCGTGCTTCGTTGCGCAACTTAATAAGCAAATTCAAAACCCCATCTAAATCATTGGAATCCTCTTTACTTTGAGAAGCATGGGCTATTCCCAAAACATCGAACACGAAAGCCTCAATGGTATTGGTAAGTACTATTAAATCAGAAACCGTAATCGTTTCATTTCCTTCCTTGATCTGATTGATGTGTTTAACTGCATCAAAAAGATGCGCTATGAGAATGGGAGTATTGAAATCATCGCTCATGGCGTCATAACAATTTTGCCTCCAAACTTGTACATCAAAGTCCGACTCCGGACCAGTTTCCAGCTTTTCTAAAGCACTCATTGCATCCATTAATCTATAGTATCCCTTCTCTGATGCTTGTAGTGCATCATCACTAAGATCCAAAATACTGGAATAATGTGCTTGCATCATAAAGAAACGCACAACTGCTGGTGCGTATGCCTTGCTTAAGAGTTCATTGGCACCACTAAATATTTCATGGGGGAAGACATTGTTTCCTATGGATTTGGACATCTTCTTTCCATTGAGGGTCAACATATTGGTATGTATCCAATAGTTTACCGGAGCTTTTCCGTAGCCGGCTTCTGCTTGGGCAATTTCACACTCGTGGTGGGGAAATTTAAGATCCATTCCGCCACCATGGATATCAAATGTTTTTCCCAAATATTTTGTACTCATAACTGTACATTCTATGTGCCATCCGGGAAAACCATCGCCCCAAGGGGAAGGCCAGCGCATAATGTGTTGATCACCTGCTTTTTTCCAAAGGGCAAAGTCATGGGGATTTCTTTTCTCACTTTGGGCGGTAAGCTCACGAGTATTGGCCATCATATCTTCTAACCGTCTTCCGCTTAGCTTGCCATATTCGTATTTTTCATTGAACTTCTGAACATCAAAATAGACCGAACCATTGGTTACATAAGCGAAACCCTTTTCAATTATTTGCTTAATGATTTCAATCTGTTCCACAATATGTCCAGTAGCTGTTGGCTCTATGCTGGGAGGAAGTATATTAAATTTTTCAATAATATTGTGAAAATCTACGGTGTAGCGCTGAACAACCTCCATAGGTTCGATCTGTTCTAACTTAGCCTTCTTGGCTATCTTGTCCTCTCCATCATCTGAATCATTTTCCAGGTGTCCTACGTCGGTTATGTTGCGCACATATCTTACTTTATATCCCAAATGCTTAAAATATCGGAACATCATATCGAACGACATAAAAGTGCGGCAATTGCCTAGGTGAACATTACTATAAACGGTGGGGCCACATACATACATACCCACGTAGCCCTCTTTAATAGGCTTAAACTCTTCTTTTTTTCCGCCAAGGGAATTGTGAATTTTGAGTGGATATTTTGTGTAAAGTTGCATAGGTAAAATGAAAGTTAAAACTCGGTATCCAGATTGATGTAATCCAAAAACTCACGGCGGATGGATTCCTCTTTGAATTTACCGCCATATTCTGCCGTTACCGTGCTACTTTCAATATCACGAATCCCCCTTGAGTTCACGCATAGGTGTTTGGCATCAATAACGCAGGCAACATCTTCGGTACCCAAAACTTTCTGAAGCTCCCGAACAATTTGGATATTTAACCGTTCCTGTACTTGGGGTCGTTTGGCGTAATAGTCCACAATACGGTTCATTTTGGAAAGACCTACCACAGTTCCGTTGGAGACGTAAGCCACATGGGCTTTTCCAATGATGGGAAGTAAATGGTGCTCACATGTGGAGTATAGGACAATGTTCTTTTCCACCAACATTTCCCCATACTTGTATTTATTGTCAAAAGTGGACGATTTTGGCTTTCTGTCGGGATGCAATCCCCCAAAAACCTCCTTAACGTACATTTTTGCGACCCGTTTAGGGGTTCCCCTTAGGCTATCATCATCTAAATCCATTCCTAAGGTCAAAAGAATCTCACGAACATTTTGTTCAATCCGCTTGATTTTTTCATTATCGTCCAGTACAAAGGCATCTTTTCGTAAGGGGGTATCCTCAGCAGAGCCAACATGGTTGTCGCCACGCTCTTCAAACTGTTCTTCCAAAGTTTGTTCCAATTTCATTTTAGCTTCCAATAAGGCGCATAAAGATAGGCATTAATGCCGATTTCAATGGGTTAAGCTGCCATTTAGCTACATAAAGTATTGTTAAGAAGGACTTTTAAAAAGTTAGGGTGTAAACTGGGGTAAGGGAGTGAATTTAAGCATGATTGTAACATAAATAATGGATAGATTCGCGAGCCTACTTTGGGGAAGGTGCCATTTGGGCTTGTGGGAGGTCGTTTTCCTGTCGTTTGTCGATTTTTCAAAGAATTCAATGCGTTTACATACTAAAAAGCCCTTATCCATAGTTATAAGCATATTATTCAGATATGCATAGCCCCAAACTTATGCGAACACTATTTTGCGCTATATCGTGTCTGCTTTTTTTTGTTTTTCAATTAAAAGCGCAGAACTCCCCTGATTGTAGAACCGCTATTCCGGTCTGTGCCGATGCCCCAATCAATGGTATTGCCGATGGTGGAGGGGATATTGACGATTTTGACCCTGATGTCATTCGGCAAACGGGTTGTCTTGAAAAAGGGAGCGTCATCTCGGCAAACATAGAGAACAACACGGGCTGGTATGTCTTTAGGGCTGGAACTGACGGTCAAATAGGATTTGATATTGAGGCCCTTCCTGTCACTCCCGGTGCTCCAGTGACCGCTGAATATGATTTTGCTTTGTATGGTCCCTTTGACCAAACCACTGGTGATAATTTCTGTGGAAATATTAGTAATGGAACCGAACAGCCCATACGATGTAATTATGAGGTAAATGATACCAACTTCACGGGCATGGGAGTAAATCCAGAAAATGGACAAGTTGGAGCTCCCAATGTCACAGGGAGTCAAAATACGTATGACGAATATCTGGATGTAATTGCAGGGGAAGTCTACTTTCTGCTCATTAATAATTTCAATACCAATTTTGACGGTGACCCGGAGAATTTTGTGCTCACGTTTACAGGGAACTCGGTCAACGCCAATCAAGATACCGCCTTGGATTGTACGTTGAGGGATGAATTTCTAGGCTTTGACATCATAGCCTGTGAAGGAGATCCGGATATTGTGCTCTCAGCATTGAATTCCCCTATTGGCCCAAATATTGCCACAATCACTTGGGAAGTTGATTTTGACGATGATGGAATACCAGATGCTACTTTAGCCACGGGTCCTGGTGCCACTGAGCTCACTGTTACCAGTCCAAATTCAGGTCGTTATTTTGTTACCATTGAAAGTACGGATGGTGTTACTACGGTAACAGACGACATTTTAATTACTTTTTATGGGATTCCCGTTCTTTTACCTGGAGAAGACGGCATCATTATTCGTGAAGACTTGACCAATGCTGATGACCCAGATAGTTATGCAGTTGAATTCGTTGTAGATGGACAGGGTGATTATGAATATGCCATTAATGGGGGTGAATTTCAGGATGATCCCATATTTCTGGATGTACCTCCTGGATTGAATACGGTAATTATCAATGATAAAAATGGATGCGGAATGACCGAGCCCATAGAATTTTTGGTCGTAGGCTATCCAAAGTTCTTTACTCCCAATGGCGATGGCGTCCATGATTTATGGCAGGTATTGGGCATTGACCAACTGACGGGTCCCGACATCTTTATTTTTGACCGATTTGGCAAGCTTCTAAAACAGTTGGACGAAACTGATACCGGTTGGGATGGCACTTTTAATGGTAGGCAATTACCATCTTCGGATTATTGGTTTCGATTGGATTACGAACGAAATGAGCAGTCCGTGATTGTTGCCAAGACCGTACGTAATCACTTTGCCTTATTACGATAAAAAAAGCCGAACGTTTTGGTTCGACTTTTCTTCTTTACCTTACAGTAAGCTCTTTAGAATTTCAAGGTATAGGACAGCACAAGGTTGGTATTTGTCCTATTGACCAATGCATTGTTATTGGCTCCCGATTCAAAGAATAATTCATTGACATCCTGTTCGGTTCTGCTGAAGGCCAAATCCAATCGGCTTCCACCAAAATCATACCCAATACCCCCCGAGAATCCTTCCAAATCCCCAATCAAATCAGAATCTTCGTAAGGACTTTCTTCAATTCGATATCCACCACGCAAACTGACGCGTTCAATCCGATACTCTCCCCCAAATCTGTAAGAGTTGACCACGCCTAATTGTGCGGCTATAAAATCATTTTCGGCAGCAAATGCTGGATCTGTAGTAGGTCGTAGTTCTGCTTGGGAAAAATCTTGGTAGCCATAGTCAAAACTTAAAAGACCGTCTTTCCCAAAAACAATGGCAGCACTACCCGTAACCTTACCTGGAGTCTGTATACGGTACTCTTCAAAAAGGTTAACGATATTAAAATCAATAAAGTTGATATCATTGTCGGCCAAGGTGGAATTTATGCGCTGCGAGGTGTCATCCCTAAAGCGGTACCACGTTGGTGACTGGTAACTACCACCGATTCTGATGCTCTCATTCAATCTTGCAATGGCTCCGACACTAAAGGAAAAACCTTCACCTTCGGTTCTCAATAAATTATCAAAAGTGGTAAACTGAACGGGGGAATCCACATTATATCCATTTTCATCAAAAGTGGTCAACCTCTCGTAGAGCACGGAGTGGAAATTTAATGATGCCCCTATATGCAGACTCTCTTGGTACTGACCAGAAAAATTAACGGTAAACTTACTGTTGTAGCCGTTGGTGGTTTGAATGTAAGTCTGGTTTACGTTGTCATATAAGGCATTGCTCAGATAATCGGTGCCATTGGCATCCCCTTCGTCAACCGGATTGATCAATCCTCCAAAATACCCCAAAAATGCCTGTTGTTGTCCAAACCCTTGTTGTCTTCCTACCCTTAGATAGGCTTCTTCCAAAAATTCGTTATCGTTTAAAAGCAGGTTCCCAAAGGGCACCCCTTGTGCGAAATTCAGGAAATAGTTGTCAATACCTTCGACCGAATTTCCAGACGCGATAAATTCATTATCAAAGTTTTCGACCATATCGTAATTAACCGCTAGGGCAATTTTCTTCCACGGAGAACTGGATGATTTGAAAACAAACACCCCCCCCACTTGATTTAATTCCAACGAATTGATTTCTGAGTTACGGGTGCTACTGCCATATAGCGCGTCATTGTTGCGATTGTAGTTGGTTCCGGTGACGGTGAACTGGCTATAGTTAAAAACAGATGATCCGGCCGGATTTACATTGAGCGAGGATAAATCGCCCCCCAGTGCTCCAAAAGCACCTCCCATGGCCTGAAAACGTGCGGTTCCTTGACCTTCTTGGATACTATACCTAAGAACATCATTAATGTTTTGTGCATTGACCCCAAGGCATAATGCTCCCATGATGAGCGTACATAACTTTCTCATTTCACCTAATTTTTTTGTTACTTGATTTTTTGGAATTAGTTCCTTCTTCCTCCACTTCTTCCTCCTGAGGAACGTCCACCTGATGAACGCCCACCTCCAGAACTTCTATAGCTTCCTCCGGAACTTCTACCAAAGCTTCTTGATCCCCCGGAACTTCTGCCATAGCTTCTTGAGCTACCTCTGGAAGACGAGCGATAACCGCTGCTTCTGGAGGAACTGGATCTAGATCGACTATATCCGCTGCTTCTTGAAGAACTTGAACGTGATCGACTATACCCACTACTTCGTGGTGCCGTACGTGTTGAGGATTGATAGCCGCGGGTGCTTCTTCCAGCACCGTTGTAAGCACCTGACCTTCGGGCCGTAGTTCCGGAACGACCATATGCACTGCTTCTGGCACTTCCGTTATATCTTGGATTACCTCGGGTGATGCCACTATATCTAGGTAAGGACCTGGTGCTCCTACTGGAACGGTATCTCTGATTCCTGGCAATGGCATCAGAACTAATGGACCTTCTTGCCGTACTGTTACTGCGATAGCTCCTTGAATTTCTTGCTGTGGTACCTCTATTGATATTGGAGCGCCCACTATTGCTGCGTAATCTGGAGGAATTAATTCCAGAATTACCTCTTAGGTTGGACCTTCCGCGCAAGGCATTGCTCGCTAACGCATTATTGGTATATCCCCTTCGGGTTCTATTAAAGGCAACATTCCTGTTGTAAAATCCATTGTTCCAACCCCAACCCGGGCCTCCCCAACCCCAGTTGTTCCAACCCCAGCCGATGCCTCCCCAGCCCCAACCAGCGTTCCAGCCCCAGCCGACGCCTCCCCAGCCCCAACCAGCGTTCCATCTCCAAGGATTGTTCCATCCCCAACCCCAACCAGGGCCCCAGCCCCAACCGGAATTCCATAACCAAGGATCATTCCATCCCCAGCCAAGGCCTCCCCAGCCCCAGCTGTTGTCATAGACATTGATGGACAGGTTGGTAGGATTATCGCCCCAACCAGCATTTCCATTATAATCATTATTGTTCGCAAAATAATCCACCTGTGCTCCCAGTTGAATGGAATCATTTTCTACACCACTGTAGTAATCATCCACATCGGTGAAAATTTCGGAATCCAAAATTTCTCCGTACGCTGCGGCTTTTTGACCAAAGTACTCGCCGTAGATGTTATTTTCCGTCTCCTGTACCTGAATCGCTTCTGGATTTTTCTTTTCAACGGAAACCACACGGTTCCCGGAAGAATAAATACCATCGTCCTCATAATAGGAAGCCTGCTGGTAAGAACCACAGGAAACCAATGAAAGTACAAGGATTCCTGAAACAAGGGAAGCATAGAATTTCTTGCGGGGTAGCTTTGGATTCATATCTCGATTTTTATTATTCAACATACTAAAAAAATGGTAGTTTTACCGTTCAATTTTTGTTAATCTAGTCACAAGTTTTGTGCCAAACTTTATTGGATGGGAAAAAATTTGACGAGTAGGGCAGAGGACTACTCCAAATGGTATAATGAATTGGTGATAAAAGCCGATCTTGCTGAAAACAGCGGTGTTCGGGGCTGTATGGTCATTAAACCCTATGGATTTGCCATTTGGGAAAAGATGCAGTCCGGTCTTGATAGGATGTTTAAGGATACCGGACATCAAAATGCCTACTTCCCCATCTTTATACCAAAATCCTATTTCACTAAGGAAGCAAGTCACGTGGAAGGATTTGCCAAGGAATGCGCCGTAGTGACCCATTACCGATTGAAAAATGCAGAAGATGGAAATGGTGTCGTAGTGGATGAAGATGCCAAATTGGAAGAAGAGCTTATTGTACGGCCTACTTCAGAAACCATTATTTGGGATACGTACAGGAAATGGATCCAGTCCTATAGGGACCTTCCATTACTGTTGAACCAATGGGCCAATGTAGTCCGTTGGGAGATGCGTACCCGACTTTTTCTAAGGACAGCTGAATTTCTTTGGCAAGAAGGGCATACTGCCCATGCTACTGAGAAGGAGGCTATTGAAGAGGCTGAAATGATCATGCATTTGTATGCGGATTTTGCGGAAAACCACATGGCCGTTCCTGTAATCAAAGGAACTAAAACAGAAAGTGAACGTTTTGCAGGAGCGGTTGAGACCTATTGTATTGAAGCTTTGATGCAAGATGGTAAAGCGCTTCAGGCAGGTACTTCCCATTTTTTAGGTCAGAATTTTGCCAAGGCGTTCGATGTTAAATTTGCCACTAAAGAGGGAAAACAAGAGTATGTTTGGGCCACTTCGTGGGGAGTTTCTACCCGACTGATGGGAGCGCTAATCATGACCCATAGTGATGATAACGGTTTGGTTCTTCCTCCAAAATTGGCGCCCATTCAGGTGGTCATTGTTCCCATCTATAAGGGATTGGAGCAATTGGAAGCCATTTCAGAAAAAGTATACCCCCTTGTTGATGCCCTAAAGGCTAAGGGTATCTCTGTCAAATTTGATGATCGGGACACCCATAAGCCAGGGTTCAAGTTCAATGAATATGAATTAAAAGGGGTACCCATTCGATTGGCCATTGGGAACAGGGACTTGGAAAATGGTACCATAGAAATTGCTCGAAGGGACACCTTGGAGAAAGAATCCGTTGCCATGGACACGGTTCTGGAAAGAATAGAAGTCTTATTGGAAGAGATACAGACCGCTATTTTCCAAAAAGCCAAGAAACACCAAGAGGAGCATGTGACCTTGGTGGATACCTACGAAGATTTCAAAAAGCAGCTGGAAGAAAAAGGTGGCTTCTTCGCGGCGCATTGGGATGGCACCAAAGCAACAGAAGACAAGATAAAGGAAGAGACCAAGGCTACTATTCGTTGTATTCCCATTGATCGCGAAAAAGAACAGGGCAGCTGCATGGTGACAGGAAAACCTTCGGCCTATCGTGTACTATTTGCCAAGGCGTATTAGGGCTACCAAAATTAAGGCGGCTAACTATTGCAATAGTTAAAAATAGTTGTATTTTTGCACCCGCCTAAAAAGCATTTAAGGCCCGTTCGTCTAGGGGTTAGGACGCCAGGTTTTCATCCTGGTAACAGGGGTTCGATTCCCCTACGGGCTACAAGGCAGAGTATGAAATACAGGTATGAGGTTTGAAATCTATCGATGCAGATCCATTTTCAATTTCATTTTTTTATTTCATACGTTACATATTGGCCCGTTCGTCTAGGGGTTAGGACGCCAGGTTTTCATCCTGGTAACAGGGGTTCGATTCCCCTACGGGCTACAATTTTAGCGTTCAGGTTTTTGAGTTATACATTTAGATTTTAGGAATCTGCTCACAACTTGATCATAACACATAACAAAAGAGAAAATGGCAAATCATAAGTCAGCATTAAAGAGAATTAGAAGGAACGAAGCTGTTCGTCTACGTAACCGTTATCAACATAAGACCATGCGTAATGCGCTAAAGAAGCTTCGGAACGAAGAAGATAAAAAAGCGGCAGAAACCCTATTGCCAACCGTAGTTGGTATGATCGATAAGTTGGCCAAAAAGAACATTATTCATGCTAATAAGGCTGCTAACTTAAAGAGCAAGTTGATGAGCAAGGTGGCAGCTATGTAAGTAAGACACGGCATAAACAAAAAAAAGCCTTTCCAATTCGGAGAGGCTTTTTTTATGGACGTACCCGTGTTTATTTTATCTGGGAGGCATTCCTATAACCTGCATTATCCTTATACCAATCATTATAAATCGTTCCACCGGAAGTGGCCCACTGATTAAAGAAATTATAGGCCTGATTTACAGGGACTTTTTCCTTGGGCACCTTGAATTGGTGCACAACATTGATGGCCCACGGTAGACGCGAATCGGTTTGGTAGTTTCCATCAATATCTTGGTTGACACCTCCAGTATCAATGGCATTAACACCTAAACTTGTTCTTAATCTATTCGGTAAATGAATTTCCCGCCCTCTGTCTTTATCAACAATCAAGAAGCAGTTGAATGGTGCAATCCCCAATTGGGCGATACTCAGAGGAGTGGTAAACCTTACAGTTACTTGAGTGGGCACGTTTAACATGACATCGTTGTTGTCGTATAAGATGACAACAGCCCTATTTTGTCCTTCCTCGACGCCATTGGAAGCCACATTGATATAGTTATCGGTCAAAACGGTTCCTGTAACGGATTCCACTTGATTTGGGGCAATGCTTTCAAATTCGATACCAAAGGCATTGGTCAATCCTGCGCCATCAGAGGTAACTTCAAAATTAATTTCAAGTTCCACTACCTCGTTCTGGGAATTTATAACGGCTACAAAGCGATAATCAATGGCGGTGTCATTAAAATCATAATCTCCCAAAAAGGGCCAAAGATCTTCAAAGGCCACGGTACCCCATCCATATTTGCTGGGAGTAAATTGTTCAAAGGCCTTTTCAGCATCATCTGGGAATTCATCGTTACTATCGCTAATACCGTCTCCGTCGGTATCCGGGTCTTCCGTTTCTTCGTCAAGTATGGTGTAGGTGGTCAAATCATTAATGGTTCTACCAAAATTGATACCCGATGTTGAATTGGGCCCATAGATGTACTCCCACCCACCAGTTTCGGTATCCATAACGATGAGATCGGAACTTCCTCCATTACTGGCCAACCACAGTTCGTTGTTGCTATCAAAGGTCATGGAAGTGGGGGTAAAGGGTAGATTGTCCGCACTGATTCGTGTGGCTTGATAAACGTTGTTGTTGTCCAAATCCAGACGATATAGCCCACCAAAACTGCTCAAGAACAGGGTGCCGTCCTCGGAAAAAGCCAGGTCACCACCATTGGTAACGTCTAAATTATTGATATTCCAAGTAGATAATACGGCTCCATTAGAGGGATCAATGGAGTATACTTTGGCGTTGTTGCCCGAAAAGTAGAGTAGGCCGTCTTCTTCCCTATAATCCAATCTTGGACCACCCATTCCTACATTTCCTACCGTCGTCCAATTATCATTGACCATATCATAGCGCATTAATGGATAGGGTTTGCTTCTGCCAATGGAATAGAGGTACAGATTGTCATGGTCGATTGCCGCCGTCCAGCTTCCTTGTGGCATGGCTGCCAAATCAGTAAGGTTCCCATTAAGTGGATTGACCGTGAATAACTGCCCGGAACCATTAACACAGTACAAGGAGTCAATTTCAATCCCTTTATTGGTGAAGGACCTATGACTATTTTTGGATTTGAACTGGACCACTTCTGCCCTTCTCGCTTTTCCGGACATGTTGGAATGTGTATATGTTGCATTTCCATTTATAATGTCCACTACTGCCGAGGAGTGGATTTTTCCTTCCCTTCGCCTTATATAGATTTTGGAATAGTATGAGGGTAAGGAAAAGGTACTTTCCAATGTTCCGCTTACCGGTCTTCCCGAGAAAATAATTTGGTTGTAGGCATCGGATTCAAAGGTAGTGACCGATTCACTTTGCCCTTCATCATTAATCACCTCATTTTCTTGGATGGACAAGGGAACGTCATTGTAAGCATAGACGGTGTAAATGGCATTGGGAGAACCGTCGTTAATGGTGATGTTCACTGTTTCCGAGGTGTTAAACTCAAATCCTTCCGGGATGACAAGATTTACGATTGCGGATTCATCAAGTTCTTCTTCTTGCTCGTTTTCTTCTTGTTGGGTTTCTTCAGTGACCACCTCGTCCAGGCTGTCCTTTACACAAGAGCCTAATAACAAAAGAAATGAAATTGCCAATAAGGGTATTTTTTTTTGTACTAACTGCTTCATAGTCATAAACATTTGTTCAAAGGTGTATATAATGGTATGCTGCCCATGTAGGTTTTATTTGGGATTAAAAAAGCTATCGACGAACGGCAATTAGCCTGCGACTAAGCAATTTTAAAATAACCAAGCGCTAAATTGAACGAAAAATCTTACAAAAACATCAAATGAATCGATAAACGGAAGTACAATGTTGTGAAATTGAAAATACCTGTGGTGAAAAAGATGGAATACCTTTTTTGTTCAACTACTGATCTAACTGTAGCTTGTTTTGGTTACGGTAACCAAGGATGGGTTTGTACCAATCCTTTCTATTCTTTCCTCCAGAGAGTGCCCATTCCCTAAAGAAAAGATAACCCTCATCAATGGATACCTTTTCTTGGAGTACCGTAAAGTTTTCAGTGATGTTAATGGCCCAAGGTAAACCTTCTACGGTAGCATAGTTCCCATCCCTATCCACATTGTTTCCAGCAACCTTTGGAACATTATTGCCTAGAGAAGTTGGCGCACTGCCCGCCAAATGTACTTCCGTTTCCCGATTGCCGTCCACTACAAGAAAAGGATTAAAAGGTCCATTGCCCAATTGACCTTCGGGTACTGGATTTGAAAAAGTAACAACAACTTTCCCTTCTTGACCTACTAGGGCGCTATGATCATCGAAAATGGGTATCACAGCATTTGACTGCCCTTGCTCCGTTCCATTGCTGGAAAGACTAAAAACGCCATTATTCAAAATATGCCCTGATACTTGGTCGATATCCGTTGGTCGAATTCCCGTTAATTCAAATGCAAAGGCATTGACAAAACTGGCACCATCAGAGGTTACCATATAGTCAAATTCCAGCGCTACAGCTTCATTGTCAGCATTTAGGATAGTTTTAATGGAATAGTCAACAGCAGTATCATTAAAATCATAATCCCCTAAAAATGGCCATAGGTCTTCAAAGACAATACTGGCTTTTGTGGTCTTTGTTGGATAGAAAACAGCAAAGGCCTTGTTGGGATCTTCCGGATAAAGGTCAACCATATCCTCTGCGCCATCACCATCCCGATCATTGCAAGTGGGCACCTCTGTAAAGGTCAACCAATTAGAATCATTCTGTCCATTACTGTTTGGGTCATCAATGCGTCTCCAAACAATTTCATCAAAAGCGTTGGAAGTAGCGGAAATCAAAATGGTGCCATAGCCATCCCTATAATACCTGGACCTTGATCTTGGGTTTAGGTCCCTGAGAATACGTTCGTTTTCATCATATAGAAACTCATACCCTCCCGACAATAGTTTTTCCGTATGCGCGTCACCTACAAATTGATACATGGAGTTGTCCACACTTCGTACATGGAGTAGGAGGTTTTGCACAGGTTGGTCAAAACGCATTACAAACTCCACATACCCATCGCTATCATTGTTGGTATCTATTCTTGAACTCAGCCAATACGCAAAATCATTAACGGTATAAATTGGGGTGGAAAGTCCGGCAATTCCAATAAAAAATGAACTTTTAAGTTCCACACCGTCAAATGAGGTAGCTTCTATTGTTGCGCTGACCCCTTGGTTTGGAAAATATAGATCCGAAATGCTCCGAGTGTTGCCGTTGTTACCCGTACTGGTATTGAAGAGATCTACCGGTAACCGCTGGCCGAAAATATCGGCACAATCATTTGTAGTGTTCTTGGCGCCCTTGGTGGATGTAACGGGCTTTTTACCGGAATTTCCCGAATAGGTAAAAGTGATTCCCGATGAAGCAACAGCTTCGGTAAACGATTGTACCGAATTGTTGGACTTTCTCACGATCATGAGACTATCAATATAAGCAGGTACTGAGATGTGTTCCCGTATCCCTCCATCTTTGATTTTTCTTTCAAAAAGGCGATAGGGTAGCGGGCCTTGAATGCTGTCTAGGGAGGCAATCAATTCATTACTTTGGGCATACACCTCGTAAGCAATATTGTCCGCGTTGTCATTGATGGTGATGTTCAAATGGGTTTCGGTATTGAACTGAAAATCCGATGGAAATGTAAGTTCCGTCAAGACCGCACCGGTATCAATGATAGAGTCGGTATCCTGAAGGTCAAGGGAATTCAGGTAGTCTTCATATTTTTCCTTTAAACAGGAACTTAATAGAAAACTAGAAAGGATAAGAAGAACCAAAATGGGGTGATTCCTTGTGTTCATGGCCAAATATCGAACTTGAAAAGAACGAAAAATCTTACAAATTGATTTAAAAAAACCGATGAACTACACCCTAATGTTGTAAAAACCAGAAAAGTCGAAGTAAAAACCAATCAGCGAAAGGCACTCCGTTTTGAAATGATAAAACCAATGATGAAAAGACTGTACATAATACTTATAACCGCCCACAGTATTTGCCGAAGGTGATATTGCAAGTAGAATTCCACGTTGAGGTAGCCGTTTAAAATGTAGAATGGGAAAAAGACGTTAAAAACAAGGAGACCACAATTGACCCATACCATGAGATTATAGCGGTTGATTCCTCCATTGGTTCCACTGATTTCCTTAAAATGCAGTACTATGGCCATAACGGTTGCCATACAGCCTATACAATCCGCATAGTACAAATTGGAGTGGAAAGGATCTTGGAAAAAAAACGATATTCCATAGGAAAGGAAGGTCACGAAAGCCCCTATTTGGATAATTCTCTTATCCCTTTTCTTTTTGAGCACTTTGTAGTACAACCAAAAAATGTAGGAAAGGAACAGTAAGTGATAAATGTTGTAGATGATAACATTGTGCCAGTTGTATTTTTCCTCATCAAAAAAACTAAAGGCCTCAAATTGTAGGATAAAAAATCCCAGAACTTCATTAAAAAGGGTGTAGGCTATAAGCAGGGGGAAGAACCGTAAGGGAGTATCCACATATTTCTTGAAGTGGATCAAGGAGACCACTAGCGCAATCAGGTAAAAAAGAAAGTAAAAGCTAAACAATAGAGAACACTTTAACCGAATGCTCTTCGGCGACTTATGATAAAGCCAGTGCAAAAGAAGCAATACATAATTACAACCGATATTCGGAGAATAGTCTGAAAATTATATTTATACCAAATTTCGGATCTTAAATATCCTGTCAAAAACAGAAACGGAAAAATGATATGGAATATAAACAAACCAAGAGAAACCCAAAACATCAAGTTGTATTTTTCAGTTCCCCAATTCCATTCTTCTTTAGAAAACCAATATAAAACCGCACAAATCGCTAGCGTAACTGATGTTAATGATCTGGCATAATACAGGCTAATTTGCATGGGGTTTTGAAAAAAGGAATTGATAATATAGATTCCTAAAATTGAAAATGCGATGATTTTTATAACTAGCCTGTGTTTTGGTTTTTTTGCCAAACTCCAGAACACAAAGAAGTAGAAACCGTAATAAAACAAATCATATATGTTGTAAATAATATCATTTGCAAACGTCTTATCTGGGAGAAAGGCAAAATCATCCGAATATCTTATGAGATGTCCCAAGAGTTCGTTGAAGAACGTATATGCAATAAGTACCGGAAAATACCTAAGTGCTGTATCAAAATATTTTTTGTAATACCTAACTGCAATTATTAACGCAATTAAATAAAAAGGCAATAAAAAATAATTGGACAATACTTCAACGAACTCTTGGGACATACTCTTAAAAATCAGTATGTGGAGGAGGTCCAGATCCTCCCCAATTTAATATTAGACTACCGTTTGGCTGTAAATGAAGGGGATTGAAGTTGGGTATAAACGAAGCCTTTGATTTGGGCTCACCCTCTTGCCCTCCATTTTCCCCTCTTGGCCAATGATTACGAATGAGCTTGGCCTCAGTACCGTCAATATAAAAGCCGCCATACTCCTTTCCGATTTCCGCGGTTGGGAGAATGAAAACGGTGTTCCGGTTGGGATCTCTCCCTTCTTTGCCGTAGTTACCGAGATAAATACGTAAGCTATCGGGTTCGACGTTTGCCCTTTTTGCCTCTTGCTCAACGTAATCCAAATACTGCCTTATCGTCTTTAAATCGAACGTCACATACTGTGTTGGGATAAAACTTTCCTCGGAATCCGTATTGGCCGCCTCGAATTTTTTGATGCCCGGAATCCGTCTTCTTTCATAGTTTTCGCAAAGTCCTTTGGCCACGTCCAAAGAAATGATTCCCTCTGGCGCATCCACCTCTTTGACTTCTTTGTCCATCATTGCTGGCTCATCCTCTTTTTTGGTTTGTGGATTGCAAGCGCTGAGTAAAATTATAGCAGTGACTAGGAATCCAAGGGTGGAGGTAGAAAAATTTAATGTTCTGACTTTCATGTGATTAGTGTTAATTGGGTTATAGAATGTGGGGGATTACTTCTTAAAGATAGGGGTTTTACCTTAATCTTTTTAACAAAAAAACCCAATGGAATTCCATCGGGTCTTTATTTTACTGGGGTATTTCTATCCTTATTCTTGCATGGTCATCAAGAACTCCTCATTGCTTCGGGTCTGTTTCATACGCTGTTCCATAAACTCCATGGCCTCCACAGGGTTCATATCGGCCAAGTATTTGCGCATGATCCACATACGCTGAATGGTCTGCTCATCCAATAACAGATCATCACGTCTAGTGGATGAAGAAATCAAATCAATGGCCGGGAATATCCTACGGTTACTGATTCTACGATCCAACTGTAACTCCATGTTACCCGTACCCTTAAACTCTTCAAAAATAACCTCGTCCATTTTGGAACCGGTTTCTGTCAAGGCAGTTGCTATGATAGAAAGTGACCCACCATTCTCTATATTACGGGCAGCACCAAAGAAACGTTTTGGTTTGTGCAGGGCATTGGCATCCACACCTCCGGAGAGGACCTTACCTGATGCAGGTTGTACCGTATTATAAGCTCTTGCCAAACGCGTTATGGAATCCAACAAAATCACCACGTCATGCCCGCATTCCACCAATCGCTTTGCTTTTTCAATGACAATATTGGCCACTCTTACGTGTTCACTCGCCTCCTTGTCAAAGGTCGAGGCGACCACCTCACCACGTACATTACGTTGCATGTCCGTAACCTCTTCAGGGCGTTCATCAATCAACAAAATGATTTGATATACTTCTGGGTGATTGGCAGCAATGCCATTGGCAATGTCTTTCAATAACACGGTCTTACCGGTTTTGGGCTGTGCAACGATCATTCCCCGTTGTCCTTTTCCAATTGGGGAGAACAAATCCACGATTCTTGTGGAAAGGGTGGTTTGTCCATGGGCTACATTGAACTTTTCCCTAGGGAACAACGGTGTTAGGTGCTCAAAGGCCACGCGATCGCGAACCACTTGGGGGTCTAAACCATTGATCTTGTTCACTTTGATCAAAGGAAAATACTTTTCCCCTTCTTTAGGGGGCCTAATATTTCCAAGTACGGTATCCCCAGTTTTTAAACCAAATAACCGGATTTGACTTTGCGAAACATAGATATCATCCGGGGAGGATAAATAGTTGTAGTCGGAAGAACGTAAAAAACCATAACCATCCTGCATAATATCCAGGACACCTTCACTGGCAATAATGCTATCAAATTCAAATTCCGGCTCCTTGTACCTGTTTTTTAAGTCCTTATCGAAGTTGCTGTTGCGCCTGTCTTGATGGTTGTTGCGCTGGTTCTGATTGCCTCTACGGTTTTGGTTCTGGTTCTGATTCTGATTTTTGTGTTGACCGTTTTGTTTATGCTGTTCGTTTTGTGAAGGGGCTTGTTCTTTCTTGCCCTCTTTTTCAGCATCCTTTTTAGAAGTGTCGGTCTTGGCACTTTCAGTTTTTTGAACCTTTCTGGGTGCCCTTTCCCTTTTTGGTTTTTGGGCTGCAGGCTTTTCTTCTTTTTTTTCTGATACCGCAGAGGGGTTGGACGCTTGAACATCCAAGATTTGGTAGACCAAATCCAATTTTTTTAAGGTCTTGAACTTTGGAATGCTCAATTCCTTTGCAATTTCCTGTAATTCAGGCAGTTTTTTAGCTTTTAAATCAGTTATTTCAAACATTAAGTATGCAATAGGTTAAACGTAAATCTAAATTTTGAAGTAAAAATGTTATTTGGATTTCACTATGGGGGAAAGGTTTCCCTAGGCAAGTATTCTAACTAATAACGCTACAAGTATACAAAAATATTTAAAAGAACAGGGCTTATTTGTCAATAAACCGACGTAATTTTGCAGTCCACTTTGAAAAAAGGATGATTCAACGTATTCAGACATTGTATCTAGCAGTAGTGGCCCTCTGTTCGGGAATCCTCCCTTTTGTGGTTTCCCTCTGGACCTTATCAGGAGATGTTCAGATATCCGCCAAGGACAATTTGTCCGTCTTAGCGACGTTCTTGGGAGTAGCCGTTCTTGCCATTATTGCCATTTTCCTTTTTAAGAAAAGACAACATCAATTTGTGCTCAACAGGTTGAACATGATATTGAACCTTTTTTTACTAGGATTTTTCGTTTATCGATCACTAAACTTATCCGGAGGGACGGCGGTCTCTGAGAAGGGTATTGGGATGCTGATTCCTGTATTTTCTATCGTTTTTCTGGTTCTGGCGAACAGGGCCATCAAAAAGGATGAAGATCTTGTAAAATCTGTAGATCGTTTACGTTAGACCTAACATCTTAGTAGTATTAGTGCGAAAAGCCCCAACCGATTGGATGGGGCTTTTAATTTTAGGTCCTTTCTCCACTCGTTTATTGGTCCATTAGGTTTTCCGCTGTAAACCCATTACTAAAAGTGATATCGCTCATGGTTTGAATCAAGCTGGGCTCATCTCCGTACGCTCCTTGCTCATTGGGCAGAAAGTAAGTGCGCTTTGTGGATATCAGTTGACCATCAATATCCTCATACTCATAATCCGCAATTAATACTGGATCATTGACGCCCAAAAAGGGCAGGGAAAAATAGAACCGATCAATTAATTTGGTGTCTGGGTTGACATACAATATATAAATGTCATTTTGTTCCTTTCCAGTGAGCTCAGGGTCATAAGTTACCTTGAGTATATCATAATTGGAGCCCTTATATTCTTTTTGACCTTGATATGTGGTTATAGTGCCTTTATCATTCAATTTGTAGGGCATCACGAACCAAAAATAGTTGGCACCCCTTAAAAAGGCACCTACAGCATTGGCCTGTGGATCATCCGTTTTTTCTCCATTGACCATAACAATGGTTTTTTCTCCGTCAAAACATTGGGTGATATTACCTTCGGTCCCAGGCATGACATTGATTTCATGTTGGGTGTAGTGACCATACGAAGCTTCATTGGCAAAAATGTAACGCTCTGTGGAAAGGTCGGTCTTGTTCAAGGTGGGATCGTGGTATTTATAGGTGTACTGTACATCACCTTTTTTCCATAGGTCACCCCAACCTCCATGCTTTTGTTCTATGGCTGCCAAGATGGTCTGTGGATCGTTGGTGTCATATACAGGAGTTTGTTCAACAATTGTGGTTGCCTGCTCAGGTGTTTCCTCCGCTTTTTTTACGGTTTGTGCGCAAGAAAGGACCAGAAGTACATTGGCTAGGGCAAAAATTCCCAAAAAATTAGTTTTCATGTTGTTGTGTTCTGTGTTTTGGCTTAATTAGACGTGAAAATGAAAAAGTCTTACTAAATAGGACTTCAAGGAGATACCATAGCCGAAATTGTTCGAAGAATCGTGCTACCTTAAATCCTGAATTGATGGTCTTTCCATAGGCCGCGCTTTGCTCATTAAGTAAAGGGCTGGTATGATATAAATGGATAAAATGTATTTTGGGTTTTTCCCTATGTTCCAAACGTTTGAATAGTTCCATGCTTTCAATAACAAAGGGATGTGGGATTTCAGCAATATTCCGATTATTGATTTCTTTGCCATCATAAAAGGTGGCATCCAAAAAAGCATAGTCGACCTTTTTGATTTTCTCGATTATGGAAGTGCTCCACTTTCCCCATTTATCAATATCCGGAATAAAAAGGACCGATTTGTTTGGTCCTACAATTTTGAATCCAACGGTTTCTGAAAACTCATCCCGGTGAGGTACGCTAAATGGTATTACCGAGAGATTTGATGAGAGTCTAATTTCTTCCTTGTCAAAAATGGACTGAATGGATATGTTCTTTAATTGCACCAATTGACTCCAAGGACCATTAGTTTCCAAAAAACGTTTCATTCTAGGCATGGCATAGACCGGAACGGAATCGCCACCAAGGGCTTCGCGTCCTAAAAACAGCAACCCGGAATAATGACCTATATGCGCATGGGTAAGAAAGATACCGTTTCGGGGTTTCTTGATTTTAATCGGAGTACTTTTTGAAGATTTTTAGTTGCCTGGACATATCTGGAGTGGCTTAAAAAAGGTAGGTTTTCCCATTCCCATGATCCACAGCACCCAGGGAAACCACCATTCTTGTAGGATCGGGTTTTTCAAACAAAACGGAACAACATTCCCTTCTACAACCAATATGGGGACTACCTCCGTCCTGTACTGTACCCAAAACGACTAGAGAAACATCATTATTCTGGGATAGTCCGGTTACGCAGCAAAATACACCTAATAAAATCTAGATTGTTTTCATCGTTTGCCCAGTTCAATGACCTCCAAATTGTCGATTTTTTCTCCGTCAATGGTAAATCGAAGCATGGTCCGTACTCGATGTAAACCATGTTTGCCACATGCTCCCGGGTTCATATGTAGTAATCCTAATTTCGTATCGTTCATCACCTTTAGAATATGGGAATGTCCGCAGATGAACAGTTTGGGTGGATTACTTTGAATACTTTCCCTCACGCGACGATCATAGCGCCCTGGATACCCGCCAATATGGGTAATCCAAACGTCGACGTCTTCACATATAAAACGATTGTGTTCTGGAAATTCCTTTTGAATGACGTGGTTGTCAATATTGCCATGAACTCCCTTCAGGGGTTTCAGTTTGGTCAAGGCATCGGTTACCAGTAAATCGCCAATATCTCCGGCATGCCAAATTTCATCAGCTTGCTTGGCATACTTTAAAATGGTATCATCCATGTAGCTGTGTGTATCCGACAGCAAAAGTATCTTGGTCATACGCTAAAAATATGCTAAAAATTTAATGATGAAAAGGGCTCGTATCGGTTTAAATTATATTTGGTCCTGCAAAACGTGATGCTTGCGATATTTTATTGAACTTTCATATAAAGGCACCGCCTATCACGGTTGGCAAAACCAACCTAACGCCAAAAGTGTACAAGAGGTACTGGAAAAGGCACTTTCCACCTTGCTACGCGAGTCTATGGAATTGATAGGGGCAGGTAGAACGGACTCCGGTGTTCATGCCAGACAGATGTTCGCCCATTTTGATACTGCCCAGAATGTTGACTTTGGGGAATTGGTATTCCGTTTGAATTCCTTTTTGCCGCAGGACATTGCGGTAGCGGGCATCAAAAAGGTTGCTTTGGAAGCCCACGCCCGTTTTGATGCCATTGAACGTACGTACGAGTATTGGGTTGTTCAAGAAAAGAATCCATTTTATATGGATAGTGCCCATTGTGTTCTTAGACCATTGGACATGAGTGCTATGAACGAGGCTGCCCATATTTTAATGGAATATCAAGATTTTGAATGCTTTTCCAAATCCAACACGGATGTGAAGACCTTTCTATGTGATGTGAGGACGGCCATTTGGAAGAACGATGGAGAAAAATTGATTTTCACTATTTCTGCCAACCGATTTTTACGAAATATGGTACGCGCCATAGTGGGAACACTTTTGGATGTGGGTGTCCACAAGAGAAAACCTGAAGCAATCCGGACCATTATTGAAAGTAAGGACAGGGGCAATGCTGGGGCATCGGTGCCATCAAAAGGATTATATTTGACCAAAGTGAGCTATCCAGAAACTATTTTTACATGAGCAGGGAACAGGAGATCGGAAAAGCATTTGACTTCAAGCTCTTTCAACGTGTTTTTGGCTTTGCCAAAAAATACCCAGGTATCCTTATCACGGTGGTGCTTTCGGGTATTTTGTCAGCGGCCTTTGCGGTTTTTACGCCAATTATTGTTCAGCACATCATCAATAAGGCACTTGATGAAAAAAATCATGGGCAACTACTCACGGCCATTCTGGTGATGGGTGCGGTTCTTTTGGGGCAAGTGATTTTTCAGCTTTTGTTCAATTATTTCGCCAACCTATTGGGAGAGTCGGTTATCAAAGATTTGCGTATGAAGCTCTTTCGCAAAATGATGGCCTTTAAAATGACCTATTTTGACAAGTCTTCCATCGGGGTTTTGGTGACTCGTGCCGTTGCCGATATGCAGCGTATAGGAGAAATTTTTAGCCAAGGTTTTTTTGTGATCGTTGCCGATGTCCTGAAAATGGTCGCAGCAGCTGCGGTTATGCTTGCGATGAATTGGCGTTTGGCCATGATTGTTTTTGCCATTCTTCCCGTAATCCTGGTGGCGACCCGTTTATTTCAAAGGGCTATGAAAGTAGCTTTTATTGATGTGCGTGCCCAAGTGGCCAACCTTAATTCATTTGTGCAGGAACGCATTGCCGGAATGAAAATTGTTCAGCTTTTTACTAGGGAAAAAATTGAAAGGGAAAAGTTCAGGGCCATTAATCAAAAACACCGTGATGCTTGGTTAAAAACAGTTTGGTACAATAGTATTTTCTTTCCGGTGGCCGAGATTTCAAACTCTATCGGGATTGGATTGGTCGTTTATTTTGGGGTTATCCAGCAAATAGAATCCGTGCAGGATACCGCGGTGGGAACCATTGTTGCTTTTTTCTTTTTGATGGAATTGCTTTTTCGACCGTTACGGCAAATTGCGGACAAATTCAATACCCTACAAATGGGTATGGTGGCCGCCAATAGGGTTTTTAAAATTCTGGATACGGATAGCCACATTGTCGATACGGGTACTACCGAGCTACCACAAATACAAGGCAATATTGTTTTTTCAAATGTCCGTTTTGGTTATGTCGAAGGCGAGGAGGTGCTTCATGGTATTTCTTTTGACGCCAAAGCGGGTGAGACCATTGCTATTGTAGGTGCAACGGGAGCCGGTAAATCAACCATCATCAATCTGTTGAACCGTTTTTATGAGATCAATAGTGGTCAGATCCGTATTGATGGGGTGGACATCAGGGACTTTAAATTGGATTCCTTGAGATCCCACATTGCAATTGTCCTGCAGGATGTGTTCCTCTTCGCGGATACCATTGCCAATAACATATCCCTTAAGGATGGAAACATCTCTTTAGTCGATATTGAAAACGCCGCAAAACAGATAGGCGTACATGAATTTATCAGCAGCCTTCCTAGGGGTTATGAGTATAATGTCAAAGAGAGGGGTACCATGCTATCGAGTGGGCAACGACAACTGATAGCTTTTTTAAGGGCTTATGTAAGTAACCCTGGAATTTTGATCTTGGATGAGGCCACTTCCTCCGTGGATACCTATACTGAAAAACTGATTCAAGAAGCAACCAATAAAATTACTGAGGGAAGAACCTCAATTATCATTGCCCACCGTTTGGCTACCATCAAAAAGGCCGATAAAATTTTGGTTATGGATGCAGGACACGTTGTTGAAATGGGCACCCACAAGCAACTTTTGGAAAATGGGGGCTATTACAGTGACTTATATCATGCCCAGTTTCTGCAGGAGGAAGAAATGGCTTAGGTAGCGTTGGCTTCCTGTGCGGCCTTTATTTGCTCCATAAATTCGGGTTGCAATGCCATATAAATTCCAATACCAACAATTAAAACAAAAAAGAGTGCCGCTAAAACAACCAAAAAAAGCATCAGTCTAATGAACATATTGCCAAAACCTAACTTAAAAAGACGTTTTAACACATAGGTGAAATAGCCAATCTGAAAAACAATATTGAAGGTTGATATGTAAAAAATGATTTTGCTGTTCCATATGAAAAGAATATACAGCACATTAATACAAATTGACATTTGCGAGTAACCATACAGGTTGATTATCAAGTGTTCGCTTAGGTTAAACTGTTTTTTGTCTATAAATATCAATTTAGAGACCATGGCCAACAAGGGAATGGACAATATGTAAAAAAGCTGTTGGTAATCAAAAATGGCATTATTGATACTATCCGATAAACTGTTTGCCATGGGGTTGTCATTGTTCATTGACTTACCAAGATTCATCGAATAGTCCATGGCATCCGTAAAGACATTCCGAAACAAGAACACGAACAATCCACCAAGGGCCACTGCAATGGTGAAGTACGAAACAGGATTCATGTATTTCTTCCGTACGCCACGTATATAACCACCGATAACATCATCGGGTTGCCTGAACAAATAGAAAAATGTCTTTATGAAGGCATTGTCAAGATTCAGAAATCGTTCCGTAAAATCATAGAGAAGATTTTTAAAGGTAATCCTTTTGCGAATTACCTTTGCTCCGCAATTAGGACAATAACTGTAATCTGTCCTAAGGGCGTATCCACAATTTTTACAATGCATTAAGCCAAGTCTTTTTTAATCATTTCAGATAATTCTTCAAGACTTTTATAGAGCACAAACTCCCCATTTTTGATATAGGAAATCAACCCTGTTTCTTCACTGACTACAAGACAAAGGGCATCCGTTTTTTCGGTAATACCTACCGCCGCACGATGGCGCAGACCAAAGCGTAAGGGAATATTACGTTCATTGGAAACAGGTAAGATGACCCTAGTGGCCGTAATGTAGTTGTCTTGGATAATGGCGGCCCCATCATGTAGAGGACTGTTTTTGTAAAAAATACTTTCTATTATGGGTTGGGTAATTTCTATATTCATTTTATCCCCAGTGGATTTTACGAAATCCAAATTATTGTTCCGCTCAATGACCAATATGGCCCCGGTTTTACTAATGCCCATGTTTTTGGCCGCACCAATAATCGCATCCACATCCACGTCTGTGGGTAAGGCTTCCTGCTTTAAAAACTTAAAATGACGTACAAAGCTTCGCTTGGATGCAAAATTTGTTGATCCAATAAGTAGCAGGAACTTTCTAATTTCTTGTTGGAAAACTATAATCAAAGCAATAAGGCCAATGTTCATAAAACCGCCAACCATACTACTTATCATTTTCATTTGAAGCAATTCCGTCAACTTCCATAACGCCCAAACGATAACGATTCCTATAAAAATATTGATGGCTACAGTACCCTTGACCAGTTTATAGATGTAATAGAGCAACACGGCCACCAAGACGATATCTATGAAATCCGTGATTTTAAATTCAAGAAAATTCAAAAACTCCAATGGCAGCGCGTTTTTGTAAAATTAGGGAAAATGTTTGGTGCACTAGCATTGACCGTTTTGTAGGGCGGTATAAAGTTGGACACACTCAACGGCCTCTTTCACATCATGAACCCTTAAAATGTTGGCGCCGTTCCTTAATGCAATCATATGAAGTGCAGTGGTACCATTCAATGCTTCGTTGGGATTGGTGTTCAATGTTTTGTAGATCATTGATTTTCTGCTGATACCGACAAGAATAGGTTTTTCCACGTCCTTGAAAAAGGTCAGATTTTCCAATACTAGAAAGTTTTGAAAAGTGGTTTTGGCAAAACCGAAACCTGGATCAATAATGAGGTCATTCAACATTTTGGACCTTGCCTTTTCAACGATTTCGGAAAAGTAAAATAGCATATCTTTCAACAAATCACCGTATTCCGTTTTATCCTTCATATTTTGAGGAGTGCCCCTCATGTGCATGGCAATATAAGGCACCTGAAATTCCGATACTACCTTAAGCATATCCATATCCCGATGACCCCCTGAAATGTCATTCACCAGGGCCGCTCCCACCTGCAGGCATTTCTTTGCAACCCTACTTCTAAAGGTGTCTACGGAGATATTGGCGGTGGGGAATTCGGTTAAAATAAGATTAACGATTGGGAGAATGCGGTGTAACTCCTCATCCTCGCTTACATCTTTTGCACCAGGTCGTGAACTGTAGGCGCCGACATCCACAAATGTTGCCCCATCATTTAGCATTTTTTCCGTGTGCTTGAGGATGGAGTCGGAGTTTTTGTGTTTGCCGCCATCATAAAATGAATCTGGGGTAATGTTTAGGATACCCATTACTTTTGGAGCGGATAGGTCAATCAATTTTCCCTTACAGTTTATGGTCATTGGAGCTGTTTTGTTTTGAATGGTTTCAACTATCTTTGGAATCGCTCAAAGCGCACGCCAAAGAGGTGCTGAAAATACGCAAAATCGCATACAGATGCAGCAAACTTCAGAACAGTACGATGCCGTTATCCAGCGTTGTCGTGAACTTTTTAAAAAAAAGACCAGGGACTACGGAACAGCATGGCGGATTTTACGACTTCCATCCTTGACCGACCAAATCTTTATTAAAGCGCAGCGTATACGTAGTCTTCAGGAGAACGAAGTGAGAAAAGTTGATGAGGACGAACAATCCGAATTCATTGGTATTATCAATTATTCCCTAATGGCCTTGATCCAAATGGAAAAAGGTGTAGTGGACCAACCTGATTTGAGTGGGGAGGAAGCCTTGGAATTTTACAACATTCAAGCAGCAAGGACGAAAAAGTTAATGGAGGATAAAAACCACGACTATGGGGAGGCATGGCGAGATATGAGGGTCAGTTCATTGACTGATTTAATTTTACAGAAGATCCTTAGGGTCAAGGAAATTGAAAACAATAAGGGAAAAACCGTGGCCAGTGAAGGGGTGGATGCCAACTACCAAGATATGGTCAATTATGCGGTTTTCGCATTGATTCACATCAATGCAAATTCCAAGTAACAAAATCTAAGTTCCCATTTTTTCGAATTTATACATAGGATTTGGAAGAGAGAACTTTTCACTTTGTAAAAAATTGACAGGATTTTATCAGCATTTATTTATGGTTACAATAGTTTTGAAATTTGATATTTGTGTTTTAGAATTTTCAGTATGAAATATCTAGTAGGCTTTTCAAGAATATTTGTAGGTGTTCTCTTTATCATTAGCGGACTTATAAAACTGAACGACCCTGTTGGTTTCTCCTTTAAACTGGAGGAATATTTTAGTCCGGCAGTATTGGATTTGCCCTTTTTTGAACCGTATGCCCTTGCTTTTTCCATAGTTGTGGTCATCATTGAGGTCTTATTGGGTGTACTGCTTTTGGTGGGATTTAAGCCAAAGCTTACGGTTTGGAGCCTCTTGGCCATGATTATTTTCTTTACGTTTTTGACCTTTTATTCTGCCTATTATAATAAAGTTACCGATTGTGGTTGCTTTGGTGATGCCATTAAGCTTACACCATGGGAGTCCTTTACAAAAGATGTGGTGCTTTTGGTATTGATATTGATTTTAGTATGGGGCCTGGAATTCATAAAACCATTGTTTTCCAAGAGGTTGAATTGGGCGGTTGTTGGATTGGCAACCCTACTTTGCGTGGTATTTTGCTATCAAGTACTCAACCATTTGCCCTCCGCAGACTTTAGGCCCTATAGCATAGGGGCCAATATTACTGAAGGGATGACAGTTCCCGAAGATGCCCCAAAGCCCATCCAAGAGTTTGCTTGGAAATTCAATGTAGATGGGGAAGAAAAGGTTTACGTAACGGATGGGGGCTATCCAGATGTTGAAGGGGAATTTGTAGGCGTGGAAACCAAAGTGGTACAAGAAGGATATGAGCCCCCTATCCATGATTTTACCATTGAAAAAGATGGATCGGATTTCACAGAATCCATGTTGGGCGAACCAAAATTGGTTATGGTCGTTGCTTATGATCTGGCCAAAAGTGAATGGGACGCCTTTACCAAAGTTAAGACCTATACGGATGAAGCGCTGCGCAAGGGGTACAAGGTCATTGGAATGTCAGCTTCCGGCAGTGGGGAAAGCCAAGCAATTATCCAAGAACATGATTTGAATTTCGATTTTTACTTTACTGATATGACCACCCTAAAGACCATTGTACGGTCCAATCCCGCCATATTGGTTTTGGAAAAGGGGACTATTCTACAAAAGAAGCACCATAACGATTTTAATGAATTGGAATTTAGAGACCCGGAAAATGGGGTGTTTTACAATCCAAGGGCCATGAAGTTTGATGCCGACCTTAAAGCGAAATTGGATAGCATAATGATCTTGGATCAAAAATATAGGGCGACTGGCGATTTTAGCAATTGGGGCAAGCAGTTGGAGATTGATAGCAGCAATATGAAATATGTGGAGAAAATCATTGAGGAGAGGGGATATCCCGGGGAAAGCATGGTAGGCTCCGAGGCTGGTAAAACGGTTTGGTACGTCATTCAGCATTCCAACAAAATTGAAAAGTATATTGACACCATGGAGTTGGCTTCCAAGAGGCAAGAACTTCCCTTTCGGTTATATGCCATGATGTTAGATCGACATTTGATGAATCAAAACAAACCTCAAATTTATGGTACCCAAGGTTCCGCTTACTTTATGGGGACACCAGAACAAGTGGCGTTCATTTGGCCTCTAAAAAATCCTGATTCTGTCAACATTTTTAGAAAACAGGCAGGGTTTGAACTATCCGTGGAGGAAAATGGAAAGCGTATGTTTGGAGATGATTTTGAATTTAAAAGTTACAGTATCGAAGAAATCGAGGAGCTAAAGGCCGGACTTCAATACACTAAAACTGAATAACCAAATACATAGTATAAACAGATAAATACCAAAAACATGAGAACCCAAATAGTTGCTGGAAATTGGAAAATGAACAAAAATTTGGAAGAAACCGAAGTCTTGCTTTCCGAGCTTTCGGCCAAGCTTCCCGATACTAATGCTGAAGTGATTGTGGCTCCTACCTTTGTCAATTTACCCTTGGCGGTAAATCATTTGCAAAATTCCGTGATCCAAGTGGCGGCTCAGAACATGCATTTTGCAGAGAGTGGTGCCTACACTGGAGAGATTTCTGCGGATATGTTGCTGAATATTGGAGTGGAAACCGTCATTTTGGGTCATTCTGAAAGACGTGCCTACTTTGGTGAGGATGATGCCCTTTTGACCCAAAAAGTAGATGCCGCATTAGCTAAGAATATGCGAGTTATATTTTGTTTTGGTGAAGAATTGGGGGAACGAAAAAGTGGAGGTCATTTTGAAGTGGTTGAAAACCAATTAAAGAATGCCATTTTCCATTTGGAGAAGGAACAATGGAAAAACATCATTTTGGCCTACGAACCTGTTTGGGCAATCGGAACAGGGGAAACGGCAACACCGGAGCAAGCCCAAGAGATGCACGCCTTTATTAGAAAAACCATTGAAGAAGCTTACGATGAAGAAGTAGCAGCAGGGGTGACCATTTTGTACGGGGGCAGTGTTAAACCTGGGAACGCAGAGGAAATTTTTTCAAAGCCCGACGTGGATGGCGGGCTTATTGGAGGAGCTTCGTTGAAGTGTGATGATTTTACAACCATCATAAAGGCCATTTAGTGTTGTCTTTATTACGAACAAAGGGATCTAACGGAACCTTATTTTGACCTATTTAGAATTCACCTTTTCCATTTCCCCTTTGAAGCCCGCCAGGGAAATATTGATTGCCGAGCTTGGGGAATTGGGTTTTGATAGTTTTGTTGAAACGGAAAATGGTCTTTTGGCTTACATTCTTTCCGAGCAATGGTCAGGCCATCCCTTACATGAGCTTTTTATCTTTCAAAATCCTGATGTTGAAATTAGTTGGACTTCAAAAGCGATTGAACCACAAAATTGGAATGTCGAGTGGGAGAAAAATTTTGAACCAATTGAGATTAGCAGTGACTGTCGGGTTAGGGCACCTTTCCATGAAAAAAGGAATGTCCCTTTTGAAATTGTTATAGAACCCAAAATGAGTTTTGGTACGGGCCATCATGAAACCACTTACATGATGCTTAAATTAGTATTGGAGCAAGATTTGAAGGGAAAAAAAGTGTTGGACATGGGCTGTGGAACAGGTGTGTTGGCCATTTTAGCAGAGATGCGAGGTGCCCATGAAATAGACGCCATTGATATTGATGAATGGTGCGTGGAAAACACTATGGAGAACATTGGGAAAAACAATTGTGCTCATATCAATGTGGAGTTGGGGAACGCCTCAATTCTTGGGCAGAGAAAATACGATATAATTATCGCCAATATCAACCGTAATATACTACTAAAGGATATCCCAACCTATAGCTCTTGCTTAAATGAAAATGGGATTTTATTGCTCAGTGGGTTCTATTTGAGGGATTTAGATATGATTTCCACAAAATGTACGTCATATAATCTTCAATTTGAAAAAAATTCGGAAAAGAACAATTGGGTTGCGGCAAAATATGTACATTAGGGGTAGATGTCAATTGAGATGGGAGTAAAAGAAAAAATATCGGAAGAGCTTTTACTGGAAGAGGAAGTTGTTAAACAGAACGAAATTGTCCTTTTCAATGATGATGTAAATACCTTCGACCACGTCATCAACACTCTTATTGATGTCTGCGACCACACACCCGAGCAGGCAGAGCAATGTTCACTAATTGTCCATTATAACGGAAAATGTACCGTGAAGACCGGAGAGTATGACGATTTAAAACCACGTTGCTCAAGGCTTTTGCAAGCCGGTTTAAGTGCGGAAATCATCTAGAGGGGTATTCCAAAACCCAACTTCAATAATACTTTTCTATATTTAGAGAAATCGTCGTTGCTAATCTATGGCTAAATGGCTCTATATAGGTGTTTTCTTTACTGGAATCTTGCTGCAATCCCAGGCGCTACCGCCCATAAAAAGTTATCAACCAAAAGACTATGGTGGTGAAAATCAGAACTGGTCCATAACGCAAGGGTTTGATGGACATATTTATGTAGCCAACAACCATAACCTATTGGAGTTTAATGGTATGGAATGGACTACGTATGCGTCCCCCAATGCATCAATTTTTAGATCTGTTGCTGCAAACGATTCTTTGATTTTCACTGGCCAATACATGGAGTTTGGGTATTGGAAAAAGAACAATTTTGGCATTCTGGAGTATTCATCCATTTCTACCAAGATGGATGCCAAAATGATTGAAGATGAGGAATTTTGGAATATTATTGTCCTTGATGATTGGATTTTGTTCCAATCGCTAGATCGAATTTACAGTTATAATATCGCTTCACACACTTTTGAAGTGTTGGAAGCAAAATCTACCAAGGCACATCTTTTTAAGGTAGATGAAACGGTGTACTTTCAAAATCAAAATTTAGGAGTCTATAGAATTCAACATGGTAAACCGAAACTCGTAGTCAATCATGGTTTGATCAGCGACCGCAATGTTGTGGGAATGTTTAAGGTTGAAAATCAAATTCTGATGATTTTGGATAATGCCAAATTTCTTGCCCTAAGTGAAGAAGGAGTGGTGCCATGGAATGTTGGAAGCTTGGATGTACAGGATTTGAGCGTTTATAGTACAATTCAATTGACAGATGGATCATTCATTTTAGGAACAATCTCCCACGGTATAATTCATATTGGAAAGGACGGATTGGTAGTAAGGAAAATCGACCAATTAAACGGTTTGAATAATAATACCGTACTATATGCCTTTCAAGACAGGGACCAAAATTTGTGGTTGGGTCTGGACAATGGCTTGAGCGTTATTAATTTGGATTCGCCCTTTAATGAATTCAGGGACAATTCCGGAAAACTGGGCGTGGTGTATGCGACAAAACTATTCAAAAATCGTTTATACTTAGGGACAAATCAAGGGCTGTTCGTTAATTCAGCCCATGGTGAATCCGATTTTAAGATTATTGCGGGTACAGACGGACAGGTCTGGAGTTTGTCAGAGATTCAGGGAACGCTATTTTGCGGTCACAATAAAGGCACTTTTGTAATCAATGATGGCAAAGCCCAATTAATATCGACCTTACCTGGCACTTGGGTGGTAAAGGAAATAAAGGGACAACCACTCCTTTTAATTCAAGGAAATTACGATGGGATTTCAATCTTGAAAAAGCAAGACGGGACTTGGTCTTTCTCAAATACCATAGAAGGATTTCCCATTTCCAGTCGGTTTTTGGAGGTATTGGGAGAAAGGGAAGTATTGGTGAACCATGAGTATAAAGGCCTTTATCATTTAATCTTGGATGAGGATTACTCCACAATTGCAAAGGAAGGGTCCTTGCCTATAATGGGACATGGATCTAGCATTGCAAAGTACCAAGATCGGATAGTCTATACCTCTTTGGAAGGAGCATTTTTTAAGGAAAAGGACAGTTTTGCGTTTTCACCGGATACGACTTTGCTCAAGCTTTTGTTTGAAGAAGCAGGGGGAGTTACCAGTATTTCCATACCTGACAAACCAGCAAATCGATTATGGTGTTTTACCCAAAGTGGTCTTTCCTATATGCAACCCGGAGCATTTGGCACCTCATTGGGCTTGAATACCATCCCCATCCCTTCGTTCTTTAAGGGTAGTCTGGGGGTTTCAGGATTTGAAAATCTTACACCGATAGGGGATGATAAATATATTATTGGAATGTCCAACGGCTTTGTTGTATTGGATTTGAACAAACGAAAGGAGGCCTCCTTTTCCATTGAGATTGGCAAAGTTGTAAATCAAAGGGGTTTGGAAGAACCTAGGGTAATAGATTTGACTTCAATACCTGAATTCGACTATAAGAGTAATACGGTATCATTTTCATTTGCAGTTCCACAATTTAATAAGTACAACGAAGTAAGGTATCAATATCGGTTGGAGGGGCTATTTGAGGAATGGAGTCCTTTTTCAAAGCAAAGTGAGGTAACCTTCAATAATTTAAAATTTGGGAACTATAAATTTGAGGTTAAGGCAAAAGTGGGCAATACCATGACCTCAAACTTGGCAAGCTATGATTTTAGGGTCAAAAGGCCCTGGTATTGGTCTGCTCCTGCCATTTTTCTGTATGTTCTTGTAGCATGTGCGCTTTTCTTTGGAATTCACAGAATGTACCGCGCCTATTATACAAGAAAGCAAGAAAGACTACTTCATCTGGAAAAGAAGAAGCAGAAAAGAAAGAAACTGAAAGCGGAAAAAGAGTTGATAAAACTTAGAAATGATAAACTCCGGGCTGAGGTTGAATCAAAAAACAGGGAGCTCGCCGTGGCAACAATGAGTATGATCAAGAAAAATGAATTTTTGAATACCATTAAATCGCACCTCAATAAGGTTGCAGATAATTCGGAAGTGAAATCCGTAATCCACACCATAGACAGAAATCTAAACAATACGGATGATTGGAAATTTTTCGAGGAAGCATTCAATAATGCCGATAAGGACTTCTTGAAAAAGGTCAAGGAACTGCATCCTGGGATGACACCCAATGACCTTAAACTTTGCGCTTATTTGAGACTCAACCTCTCTTCCAAAGAGATAGCCCCTTTACTGAACATTTCCGTTAGGAGTGTTGAAGTAAAGAGATACCGTTTGCGAAAAAAAATGAATTTACCCCATGAAAATAGCTTAACTGAATACATCATTTCCCTATAGGGGCCACATCAGCCACTATAATTACCACAACATTTCCTATACAACTACTTTTTTTTCGTTCTTACATGGGACTCTTGTACATAGTAATCAATTACCAAATCCCTAATAATTACGGTTGCAATTTGAGGTTTTAATAAAAATAGTTGTGCAAAAATGGAATTTGTATATTTTTTGTTGAGGTCTATTTTGTGAATTTGGTTGGAATACTTCATAGCTTGCTTCATGGAAAACTATTTAAGATTCAAAAAGATGGTTCTTTAGAATAGAAGAGTAGAAGATTTTATGAAATCTTGAGTTTTTCCTTGCAATAATTTAAAATTTGAAATATTATTATATGTATTCTTGCGATTTGTTTAACGATATCACAATTTTTGACGTTTAAGAGTCCTTTTTGTTAAACAGATTGCATGCAGCTTTATTCTAACTTGAAAACAAATCGTTATGAGAAAAAAAATCACCTTATTTAGTGTATTGCTAGTGAGCTTCACGGCGTTAATCCTGTCCTGTAATGATGACGATGATGCCCAGGTTCAAGGTGTCTTTCCCGAAAACCTTTCCATCGACTCAAATGTAGCCATGGACGGTTCCGGCCTGGTTGAGGTAACCCCAACCGCGGACAACGCGGCTATTTTTGTTGTTAATTTCGAAGAAGGTGCGGACGTTGTTGTTGTAGAAGCTGGGGAAACAGCATCGTATCAGTATTCAACGGAGGGGATAGCTACTTATAATATCACCGTAACGGCTTATAGTTTGGGTGGCGGTAATATCAGCTCTTCAATAAGTGTTGAGGTGGAAGTTACCATTGATCCCAACGAAGTACTGTTTGGGTCATGGGTGATGGCCAATGAAGCGGGCTCCCTTGGTGTTGGCCCGGCACCGGGTGATATCAGCTTTTTTGCAATTGACGGTACAGGCCTTATGCAAAGGGCGTGTTACTTTAATGATACCTATATTTTTGGTGACGACGGTTCTTTCACCAACGACTTGGGTGATGAGACGTGGCTTGAAGGTTGGCAAAGTGGTATGGCAGATGCTTGTGGTGCTCCGGTTGCCCCACATGACGGTTCAGCAGATGCTACGTTCTCTTACAATCCAAGTGCGGGTACATTGACCCTGAATGGAGCTGGTGCGTACTTGGGGTTACCTAAAGCGGTAAATGGCGGAGAGTTACCAAATGTAGCCTTACCTAACTCAATTACTTATGATGTAACATTTTCAGAAGATGGTGAAACCATGACCGTGGTTATTGAAACAGATACGGGAATTTTTTGGAATTATAAAATGGTCAAAGGTGACGGTAGTGATGTCGTAGTGGGTGACGGAGGAGACGGCGGAATGGGCGGCGGAGAGCTAATCAACGGAGATTTCGAGGCCGGTGCAGACCCATGGACCGTTGGAGTAAGTTCAGACCCAGCCCCTGTAGTAACTGTTGATGACAACACCTATTATTCAGTAATGGTAGACATGGCAGGTGAGGTGTTCAGTGTGAACCTAAGCCAAACAGGCCTAAATATAGTTCCAGGCACTAACTACATATTGGAATTTGATGCTTGGTCCGATCGTGAAAGGAGTATTGTCGCCGGTATCGGACTTAGTGGGGGCGACTTTTCCAACGCAAGTGTTCCTGTTAATTTGACCACCGATGTTCAAACGTTTACCTTAAATCTGAATGCCAATGGTTTTGGCGATGCAAATAGCCGAGTCCTTTTTGACAACGGAGGGGAAGTGGGAATGGTCAATATAGACAACGTATCGCTCCAAGAGGGTGGTGATGGTAGTGATACCCTTGGCGAAGGAGTTGGAGATCCTTTAGAAACGGTATTTACCAATTTGATATGGGCAGATGAATTTGATACGGATGGTGCTCCCAACCCAGTCAATTGGACCTATGATTTGGGTACTGGAGATAATGGTTGGGGCAATGGAGAAATCCAGTCTTACACAGACGATGCTTCCAATGTTATCGTATCAAGTGGAAATCTTTTGATTACAGCCCGCGCTGAGAGTCCTACAGGAGAAGGCGTGTATTATTTTGATGATTTCCAATTGTTGGATGCTGGTGGTGTAAGCCAATCGGTTATTCAGGATTTTGAGGGGACTGCCCCTGCTTTCACAGATTTTGGGGGAGCAACTTCGGATGTCATTGCAAATCCTGATGCGAGTGGTGTAAATACGTCTGCAACTGTAGGGCGGACCACCAAATCAGAAGGGTCAGAGACTTTCGCAGCATCGTTCTTTGATGTTTCACCGGCAATCGACGTGCCCAACAATCCTACAATTTCGGTAAAAACGTGGTCTCCTATTGCCAATGCCGTTGTTCGTTTAAAACTTGAAGATTCCAATGATGCAAATAACTTTGCGGAAGTTGATGCTATGACCAGTACAGCCGGAGCCTGGGAAGAATTGACTTTCGACTTTAGCGGCGCCGCAACTTTTAACTATGATAGGATTGTTATCTTCTTTGACTTTGGAAATCCAGGAACAGCAGCAGCAGCATATTCATCAGCTCGAATAAAATCTGAAGGCCTTCAAGAGTTTACCTATGGAAGGGTAGAAACCAGGGCTAAGTTGCCCACTGGCGGCGGAACGTGGCCTGCAATTTGGATGTTGGGTGCTGATTACTTGACAAATCCGTGGCCAGCGGCTGGAGAAATGGATATTATGGAACATGTTGGTAACAATCAAGATGTAGTCTTGGCATCCACACACGATCCAAACAATTTTGGAGGCAATTCGCGAACAGGTACAACAATAGTTGAGGGAGCTTCCGATGAATTCCATGTCTATGAAATGGAATGGACGGAAACCAACATCAAGTTCGCCGTTGATGGAGTAGTTTATCATTCGGTCACTAATGATGGTACATTGCCATTCAATAAAGACTTCTTCTTCATTCTTAATGTGGCCATGGGTGGAAGTCTCGGAGGAGATATTGATCCAGCATTTACTGAGTCCACTATGGAAGTGGATTACGTTAGGATGTATCAATAAATTGTTTGAATAGTTACAGATAGAGACCAGCTTGTCTGGTCTCTTTTGTTTTAACTTGGAATTGACCGCTTTATACTGCTGCTTGCGTTTAGTTTTCTAAAGACCGTTTAAAACCCCAAAAATGGGTGGCTAAAATGGATAACGGTAAAAGGATTTAAACGGAGGGGCGAAATTGTAAGTACCAGAAAAGGAAGTATAAATTACCTGTTATGGATACCCGATTTGCATGCCTAGTGCTATTGCTTGTTTCCACTTTTCTTCATTCACAAAATGCCCGTATTTCCGTGTTGAGCGGTACAGATGGTAAATTGTTGTTGGTGGATGGTGAACCCTTTATGGTCAATGGTGTGAACTGGGATTACGTGCCTATTGGGGATGGAATTCTTGACAGAGGTATATGGGACAAAGATGATAATTTGATAAAGCAAGCCCTTGATGCAGAGATGTCCTTATTAAAAAACATGGGCGGTAATGCCATTAGGACCTATGGCTTAAAACCAAAATGGGTTCAATACATCTATGAAAAACATGGTATATATACCATGATCAACACACAATTTGGGGCTTATGGCGTCCCCATTAAAGGCAAATGGATTTCAAAAACGGATTATGCGGATAAAGCCGTTATCGAAGTTTTAATGAAAGAGGTTAGGGATATGGCACTGACCTATAAAGATACTCCCGGTTTGCTGCTTTATATGATAGGAAATGAAAACAATTATCATTTGTCTTGGGAAGGTGCGGAAACAGAAGCAATACCGGATGATGAAGTGGATGCAGGGAAGAAAGCAAAGGCACGTGCATTGTATAGGGCGTTCAATAACGCCGTGAAAGAAGTAAAAAAAATTGATGGCAATCATCCCGTGGCCATTTGTAATGGTGATTTGCTTTACTTGGACCTTGTAAAGGAAGAATGTACCGATATTGATATTTACGGCACAAATATGTATCGAGGGGTATCCTTTGGGGATGCCTTTGATAGGGTTAAAAACGAGTTGGATTTGCCAATTTTATTTTCTGAATTCGGTGCTGACGCATTCAATGCCAGAGATAAAAAGGAAGATCAGTTTAGCCAGGCCTATTATAACTTGGGAAATTGGAAAGAGATTTACCAAAACGCATCGGGATTAAGCGGAGTGGGCAATTCCTTGGGAGGGTTTACTTTTCAATTTAGCGATGGTTGGTGGAAGTACAAACAGACAGAAGATTTGGACGTTCACAATAACACGGCTACCTGGGCGAATGATGGATATTCAAGAGATCAAGCCCTGCCTGGAGATAATAACATGAACGAGGAGTGGTTTGGAATATGTGCCAAAGGTCCAACGGATGCAAACGGGATGTACAAATTGCAGCCCAGGGCCACCTATTACGTATTAAAAAGGGTTCACGGTTTAAATCCTTACGAAGATGGAATGACCATCGGCACACTTATGAATAATTTTGAAAACATAAGTATAGATGATGCCTTAGTTAAGGCTGGGGCAAATCATAAAAATTGAACCTTGAAAAAACAAGAACCAAATCAAATTACACAAGCACCAGCTAATCTTTAAGTTGATAAATGGAATATATGGAAACTTCTATGCATCGAGTAAATATTGGACAAGAAGAGTATTACAAAATCAGTGACATTGACGTACTAAGGCCATTTTTTATGACGGTTGTGAGCGACTCCAATCACTGGATGTTCATCTCCAGCAATGGAGGATTGTCTGCAGGAAGGAAAAATGCCCAATATGCCATTTTCCCCTATTATACGGACGATAAAATCACCGAGTCTTCGGAGATAACGGGAAGCAAAACGATTGTAAGGATAAAGAACACATCTGGATTTGAGGTTTGGGAGCCTTTTTCTATCCGTAACGAAGGGAAATATAGCGTTACTCGTAATCTTTACAAAAGCGTGCATGGCAATAAGATTATTTTTGAAGAGGTCAACAACAACCTTAACCTGACCTTTAGCTATCAATGGTGTTCCAGTAACCTATTTGGTTTTGTTCGAAACTCCTCTTTGAGGAATGATGGTTCCCTAACCGTAGAATTGGAGGTTCTGGACGGTATTCAGAATGTCCTGCCCTATGGTGTTCCAAGCGAAACCCAGAACAGGGCAAGTAACTTGGTCGATGCCTATAAAAGAAGCGAATTGGTTACCGGCGTTGGGCTTGGAATTTATGCCTTAAGTGCCATTATTGTGGATAAGGCGGAACCTAGTGAAGCACTTAAGGCCAATGTCATTTGGTCTTCAGGATTGAAAGATGCCAAGCATCTATTGTCCGCTGCACAGTTGGATGCCTTTAGAAAGAACAAAACCTTATACCAAGAGGACGATATTAAAGGGGAAAAAGGAGCATATTTATTGAATTTTGAACAACTATTGGCACCTAATGCCTCTAAACGATGGACGATTGTTGCTAATGTCAACCAGGACCATTCCAATATTGTGGAACTCATAGGTAGTCTGAAAGATCCTGAACAACTCTTGGAGAAAGTACAGGAAGATGTCGCCTTGGGAACAAAGAAGTTGATTGAAGTAAACGCATCTTCCGATGCTATTCAATGTACCTCTGATTCCTTAAGGGATACCCGTCACTTCTCAAATACCCTCTTTAATATTATGCGTGGGGGGATTTTTGATGATGGTTATCGTATTGAAAAAGGTGATTTTAAGAAGTATTTGCTCCATGCAAACAAACCGTTATATCTGGCTAAGAAAGAGGACTTGTCCCTACTTTCCGAAGTCTTCACCTTGCAAGAATTACAGGTATTCCTGACCAAAAATACCGATCCTGATTTTGAAAGGCTTTGTATGGAGTATTTGCCACTAAGATTTAGTAGGAGACATGGAGATCCAAGCCGACCTTGGAATGTTTTTTCCATCAACACCCATAACGAACTGGATGGATCCAAAATTTTGGATTATGAGGGCAACTGGAGGGATATTTTCCAAAATTGGGAAGCTTTGGCCTATTCCTATCCAGAGTTTATCGATGGAATGATACTAAAGTTTTTCAATGCTTCCACCTTTGATGGGTATAATCCATATCGGGTTACAAAGGGTGGGTTCGATTGGGAGGTTATAGAACCGGACGATCCCTGGTCCTACATTGGATATTGGGGAGATCATCAAATCATATATTCCCTTAAGTTTTTGGAGTTTATTCATGACCACTATCCCGAACGGTTAAAAAGCTATTTTGAAAAAGAGATTTTTGTTTACGCTAATGTTCCCTACAAAATAAAATCCTATCAGGAAGTATTGATCGATCCAAAGGATACCATAGAATTTGATAGTGCTGCGGATGATTCGATAAGAAAGGCGCGTAATCGGATGGGGGCAGACGGCGCCCTATTAAAACAGGCAGATGGCCAATTGCATAGGGTCAATTTTATAGAAAAAATGCTTGCTTCCGTTTTGGCGAAAGTGTCAAATTTTATTCCTGATGGGGGAATATGGATGAATACACAACGACCGGAATGGAACGATGCCAACAATGCCCTTGTTGGTAACGGTGTTTCCATGGTCACCCTATATTATTTAAGAAGGTACCTCAAGTTTTTTGATGACAACTTCGAGGGATTGGACAACCTAAAAATCTCCCTCTCCAAAGAGCTATTTGTTTTCTTTAATGAAATTCTTGCCACGCTTACCACTAATGCAAAGCTGTTGTCAGGCACCATTTCCAATAACGATCGCAGGAACATTTTGGACGGTTTGGGAACCGCTGCAAGTACCTATCGAAACAAAATATACAAGGATTCCTTTTCAGGCAAAAAACAACAACTTTCAATACATGAGTTGAAGGCCTTTATTAAGATTGCCCTCCAGTTTTTGGAACACTCCATAGAAGCCAATAGAAGGGTCGATGGCATGTACCATGCATACAACCTAATGTCAATTGAAAAAGATGGGGGTGTTTCCATCACTTATCTCAGTGAAATGTTGGAAGGACAAGTGGCCGTGCTGAGTTCAGGCTACTTAAATGGTGAGCAGGCATTGAACGTGTTGGACGGATTAAAATCAAGTTCATTGTTTAGGGAGGACCAGTACAGCTATATACTCTACCCCAATAAGGACCTGCCGAAGTTTATCAATAAGAATACAGTTCCCGAGGAACGTATCAAAACTTCAAAACTCCTAACGTCTTTACTTGAAAGTGGAAATGGACAGATAGTAAAAAAAGACGCTTCTGGGAAGGTACATTTTAATGGAAATTTCAGAAATGCAAAGGACCTTGAAAAAGCACTGGACACCCTGGATACCTCCTTGTTTTCAATTTCCAAAAGGGAAAGGGAAGGGGTTTTGGAGTGTTTTGAGGCAGTTTTTGATCATAAATCCTTTACGGGCAGGTCTGGGACTTTTTTCGGATATGAGGGACTCGGATCCATTTATTGGCATATGGTCTCAAAACTTTTATTGGCTGTTAAGGAGTGTTGCATTAAAGCCATAAAAGAAGAGGAAGAAGGGAAAGTCGTAGAAAGACTGTTGGAGCATTTCTATGAAATAAATGAGGGCATAGGGGTGCATAAGCCCCCACAACTTTACGGAGCTTTCCCAACCGACCCTTATTCACATACGCCGGCAGGGAAAGGGGCCCAACAGCCGGGTATGACCGGACAGGTCAAAGAAGATATCCTGAGTCGGTTTGGTGAATTGGGGGTTACGGTCCAAAAGGGGCGGCTTGGTTTTGACCCCGTACTCTTGAGAAAAGAGGAATTTTTAAAGGATAAAAAAGTCTTTAAGTACGTGAACCTTCAATCAGAACATAAGGAAATTACCCTGGAACCGGATTCTTTGGGCTTTACCTATTGTCAGATTCCTGTAGTTTATGGAATAGCTGAGACCGATGCTGTTGAAGTAGTGCATAATGATGGTTCTCGAACCGTTATTCAAGGTGCTCATTTGACTATCTCTTTGAGCGATAGTATTTTTAAACGTACTGGCGAGGTACTCCAGATAACTGTTTCGGTAGCTAAAACCAGATTGAGATGAAAAGATTAAAAATACACCTTGCGGTATTGGCAGTTTTGTTTATGACCTCATGTCGGGAAGAAACGAAACCAAAAGAAATAACTCAGGAAAAAAAACAAAAAGTGACAGCAGAATACATTTTAGGCAATCCAAAATACCAAGCTATTTCATACGGCGGATACCGGCATCCCAATCATGGTATTGAGCCGACCATTTCGGAATTGAAGGAAGACATGAAAATACTGGCAACTATGGGCATTAAGGTGCTACGAACCTATAAGGTGCATTTACCTCATGCCGCAAACGTGTTACAAGCCATTCACGAAATCAAATCCGAAGATTCCAATTTTGAGATGTATGTGATGCTGGGGGCGTGGATTGACTGTAAGAATGCATGGACCGATCTGGAACCTGACCATGAAAAGGAAAGCGAACGTAATGCCACAGAAATAGATGAAGCGGTCCGGTTGGCCAAAAACCACCCTGATATCGTAAAGGTGATTGCCGTTGGTAACGAGGCTATGGTCAAATGGGCTACCAACTACTATGTGCAACCTTGGGTTATCTTAAAATGGGTAAATCATTTACAAGGATTAAAAGCATCTGGTGAGCTTCCAAAAGACTTGTGGATTACAAGTTCGGATAATTTTGCCTCTTGGGGTGGGGGAGAAGGTGAATACCATGTTGACGACCTTACCAAGCTTATCAAGTCCGTTGATTTTCTATCCGTTCATACCTACCCCATGCACGATACGCATTACAATCCTGATTTTTGGGGAGTATTGGAAGAGGAAAGTGGATTATCCGATATTGAAAAAATTGAAGGGACAATGAACAGGTCCAAAGCATATGCAGAAAATCAATATAACAGTGTGGTTGCCTATATGAAAAGTTTGGGGGTAAATAAGCCAGTTCATATAGGTGAAACAGGGTGGGCCAGCTTCTCCAACGGTTTTTATGGGGATGCCGGTTCCAAGGCTACCGATGAGTACAAAGAAGCCCTCTTTTACCATAAAATGAGGGATTGGACAAACGCTGAAGGTATTTCCTGCTTTTATTTTGAAGCGTTCGATGAACCGTGGAAAGGGGGGGAAGAACCGGGCGATTCGGAAAAACACTTTGGATTGTTTACGGTAGAAGGAAAAGCGAAGTATGTGTTGTGGGATGCAGTTGATCAAGGAATGTTCGAAGGGTTGACCAGGGGCGGTAACCCAATTACGAAGACGTTTTCAGGGAATAAAGAAGAACTGATGAAAAAGGTGATGGTACCACCAACCAAAGGGTTGACATTGATAAATCACTAATGATACATGGGTAGTGTTGAAAAAGCAATAGCATTTGTTCTACCATTGGCCATGGTCCCCCCTTCATCTGATAAAGAGGAAGCCTTAGCCGTCCAAGTATACGAAACTTCAGCGGCTGGCCATAAAATGAAAAGGATTCATGAATTTGCCCAAACAGGTTCCTTTGCCAAGATTGAAGTTTTTCCCGAAAAAGTATTTCAAAGGATTACAGGGTTTGGAGGCTCTTTCACCCAATCGTCCTCCCATCTTTTGAATCAGTTAAGTGTACCCCAAAGGAAAAGGATCATCGATGCGTATTTTGGTCCTGATGGTGCTCGGTACTCCTTGACACGTACCCATATCAATTCCTGTGATTTTTCCCTTACAAATTATACCTATGCCCCAGTTGAGGATGATTGGCAATTGGAACATTTTACCATTAAAGAGGATAAGGATGATATCATTCCTTTTATAAAGGAGGCCATGGCCACTTCAATTGGAGGATTTAAGGTAATAGCTTCCCCATGGACCGCTCCACCATGGATGAAAGACAATAAAAGCTATGTAGGAGGCAAATTGTTGCCTGAATATTATGAAGTTTGGGCACGGTTTTTCTCTAAATATATTGATGCCTACAAGGAAGTAGGAATACCCATTTGGGGAATAACGGTTGAAAATGAGCCTTTGGGGAATGGAAATAATTGGGAAAGCATGCATTTTTCTCCCCAAGAAATGACCCATTTTGTGCAGAATTATTTGGGACCTGTTTTAGAGAAAACGGGGAACGGGGATGTAAGGATTTTGGGATACGATCAAAACCGCGAACATCTAAAGGAATGGGTAGATATCATGTACAAATCACCGGAGACCTCCAAATATTTTGCGGGTACGGCCATACATTGGTACGCCAGCACCTATGAAGTTTTTCCAGAGGCGTTGCAATACGCACATCAAAAAGTTCCTGAAAAACACCTGATTCAATCTGAAGCATGTATTGATGCCCAAGTACCCAAATGGAAAGATGATCAATGGTACTGGTCAAAAGAAGCAACCGATTGGGGATGGGACTGGGCTCCGGAACCGCAAAAAAAGTATCATCCTAAATACGTTCCCGTATATCGCTATGCTAGGGATATGATCGGCTGTCTGAACAATTGGGTAGATGGTTGGGTGGACTGGAATATGGTTCTTGATCGCAATGGGGGTCCCAATTGGTCCAAAAACTGGTGTGTGGCCCCAGTAATAGTGGATTTGGAAAAGGATGAAGTGTATTTTACGCCCTTATATTACACCATCGCCCATTTTAGCAAATATATCAGACCAGGCGCCACGCGTATAGGGTTGCGCAATACGGATGATTCCTTATGGGTTACCGCTGCCAAGAATCCAGATGGAACGATTGCCGTGGTGGTTTTAAACATGAACGAAGAACCAAGAAATTTTGAATTGATTTTGGGAGATAGATCCAAGAAACTGAATATCCGCCCTAAAGCAATTCAAACCTTAATAACCAATTAATTGAACAATAGCAAACCAAACGATTATGAATAAAGCCATAAGTACCGCAGCAAAAGTCCCATTTGGGCAAAAAGTAGCTTTTGGAGTAGGCATGTTTGCCAATCAAATGTTCCCAGCCATTCTTGGAATATTCATGGTTGTCCTTGTGCAGTCCTTCGGATTTGATGGATGGCTATGGTCCTTGGTTTATTTTTTCCCAAGGATTTTCGATTCCATTACAGATCCCATTATGGGCTTTATTTCAGACAATACCAAATCCAAGTATGGAAGAAGAAAACAGTACGTGCTCATTGGTGGTATTCTTATGGGCGTGGCCTTTACCATGATGTGGCAATTGTATTCCGATAATACCCTACAGTATAATTTCTGGTATTTCTTTTTATGGTCCATTGTTTTCTATTTGGGTCTGACCTTTTTTAGTGTGCCCTATGTGGCCATGGGTTATGAAATGAGTGATGATTTTCATGAGCGAACCAATATCATGGCGGTGGCCCAGTGGATCGGACAGTGGGCATGGGTTATTGCCCCCTGGTTTTGGGTGATTATGGATAATCCGGATTGGTTTCCCAACCAAGAAATTGCGGTACGGGAGCTTGCAGTTTGGGTGGCTGTACCCTGTGCCGTTGCTGCAATGGTTCCTGCGTTGTTCATAAAGAGCAAATCGACGCTCGATGAAGATTATGAACCCCTAAATGTTGCTAATATTGGTGGGAGTCTCATGAAGATCGTTCAGAGCTTTGTGGAAGCATTTAAAATTTCGGAGTTCAGAAAAATATGCGGGGCAACCTTTTTAATTTTTAATGCTTTTAACACCGTTGCGGCATTAACGTATTTTGTTATTGTATATCGATTGTTCAATGGCGATGCGGTGGCCACAGGTATTTGGGTGGCACTTTTTGGATGTATAGGAGCTTTGGGAACTACTTTTATAGTGATTCCAGCGGTTACATGGATGTCTAAAAAAATGGGTAAGAAAAAGGCGTTCATGTGGGCTCAGGCGATTTCCATTATTGGTTATGTCATGATGTACTTTCTTTTTGTACCGGGCAAGCCATGGTTGTACATTATAGCACTCCCGTTTTTCTCATTTGGAATTGGGAGCCTTTTTACCATTATGATGTCAATGACCGCAGACGTAATAGATATTGATGAATTGAATTCCGGTAAACGTAGGGAAGGTATTTTTGGTGCCATTTACTGGTGGATGGTCAAGGTAGGATTCGCCATTGCTGGAGCTCTTAGTGGTGTAATCATAGGAATAGTAGGTTTCAACCCTGATTTAGCGACCACCGAGCAACAGGGAGCGGTTGATGGTCTTCATGCATTTTTCTGCTTCTTTCCTATGGTAGGAACCTTGTTCGCGATGTTGATAATGAAAAATTATGATGTTTCTGAAGAAAGGGCAAATGAAATAAGGGCCCAACTTGAAAAGAGAAAAGCAACTGAATCTTAAATTTGGGAGTTCCCAAAGGGGTGTTTAACGTAAAAAATAGAAAGATATAATGTCTTACAAAGCAGAAAGGTTTCTGGCACTTGCGTCCATGGAGTATTCCGGAAAATCGGAAGAGGATTTAAAACTTTTATGCAGGGAGGTACTTAAAGAAGGGATGCATGGTTTGTGTTTTAGCCCTTACCAGGAAAATCAAGAGCCCGGTGATCAAATCAGTGAAGAACAGATTCGGCGCCGAATGGAGATTATTAAGCCCTATACCAAATGGATTCGGTCATTTTCATGTACTGAGGGCAATGAATTGATACCGAAAATCGCGAAGGACTATGGAATTAAGACGCTTGTTGGGGCCTGGTTGGGTAATGATCCAGAGAGCAACGCACGTGAAATGGAAGGTTTGATTCAATTGGCTGATGAAGGCCTAGTAGATATTGCAGCTGTCGGAAACGAAGTGATGTATCGAGGGGACCTAACGGAAGATGAGTTGATTGGCTTTATCAATCAAGCGAAAAATGCCATTAAAAATATACCGATAGGATATGTTGATGCCTATTATGAGTTTAGGGAACGACCAAGAATTACGGAACTTTGCGATATTATTCTTGCGAACTGCTATCCTTTTTGGGAAGGTTGTGATTTGGATTATTCCCTTCTATACATGAAGGATATGTACAGACAGGCCGAAAGGGCGGGTAATGGTAAAAAAGTGATCGTTACCGAAACCGGATGGCCCAGTGAAGGAACCCATCTTGATGGGGCCTACCCATCTTTCCCCAATTTTTTGAAGTATTTTATGAATACGCAGAAATGGTCAAAGGAAGAAGCTATTGAAATCTTTTATTTTTCCTCGTTTGATGAATCGTGGAAAGTTGGTTCGGAAGGAGATGTTGGGGCCTATTGGGGGCTATGGGATAAGGAGGAAAAGCTTAAATTTTGAATCCTGGTAATGGCAATGGAAAAATCATTTTGAATAGGTGACAAACCAAAGCTCGATTTTATTTTTTAATAAATCTGACAATTCTTTTACCCAGCAACCATTTTCTGCTCCTGTTTGGCTTAATTTTGTATTTGACGCAACCAATAAATCCCTTCCCAAGTACTGATGAGCGAGTTTTTCAAGGCCGAACTCAAGGATAAATTTCTTCAATATGCCTTAGAACGGGACGACTATTTTGAAGTTCAGTTGTTGTACGATGAATTCTTACGTCCTAATTATAGCTTGGAGTATGTTCAAAAGCTCATTAGGGAAATCATAGAGCATAATCCAGAACTATTGGATATTATGAGTGGGAACGGGGCTAAAATCTTTATGCTTTCCGCTACGGCCTATACCTCGGATTTTTTCCAGGAAGGGGGGTTCAAGGACCTTTACGTCCAAGAAGAGGAAAAATGGGACACCTTTTTGGAACAACTGTCCAATACACGTAAGCTTTCTTCGCAGGAAAAGGCCAGTCTTGGGCGACGTGAAAAGAAATCGTACAAGAGGGAAAGACTTTTGCTCTTTGGTTTGATTGCTGCCGTCACCGTAAGTTTTTTGTTTACGCTATTTAGTCTGTTAAAACCTCTTTTTGTGACGACGGAAGAGTATCAGTTAAAGGATATAGAGGTAAGGCTTAGGGCTCTTGAGACTGAGAATAGGGAACTCAGGGAACAGGTGGATAGTATTCAGTATTTGTACACTAAAAGTGCGGAATAGGCTATTGTTGTCTAATATAAACTCGGGTTAATATCCCCGGTAAATCTTGGGCTAAATTTTCAATGAGTTGATCTCCGCTAATAAGGAAGGTTCTATTTACGGAACCTACCAAAATTAGATTAACACCTGAGACCCCCCAATTACCACTTAGATTTCTTTCATCAGGACAATTAACATCAATAAGATTTCCAGTAATTTGTGTAACCGTGTTAACCGCCACCTCGGTAGAATTCCATGCAAGGGTTTCATCCAAAACCAACGTATCCCTTAAACAATCCACTTCGTCCAAAAGGTCAGCGGAAGAGTTACCGTCATTATTGGCATCAACTGGTCCACTCAAATTAATTTGGGTCAAAACCCAAGTGCCTGCCAATTCAATTCCTGCTTGACCTCCTCCGCCATTGTCATCGGAAGAACAAGAGATAAGAATTAGAACAAGGGCAAGCGTAAAAACCTTGCTTTTCATTAAAATTTTCATAGCGAATTCAATTTAATCGATAATTTAAGCTTTATTTGGGAATTTTTTATCTCCAAGTTTATTTATATTGCCCATCTAAATCAAAAATTGCTATATTTCTTGGATTGGACGAAAGTATTGATCTTTCAAATATAGGAAATGGAATATCAATAAATTTAAAGCACGGCTTTTGTGCTTTAGATGTTTTTTGACTTATAATTTAAACTAAAAATGACTGCAGATTTATTGGAAAAAGCCACGGAGTTCGAGAACAGGACGCTTAGTCATATGTCTACGAGTGATCGGGTAGCTGCTTCTCGTGAGGCAAAACAACTTATTTTGGCGATCAACGAAATATATAAGAAGACAAAGGATGCAAGTTTAATGGACACCATGAAACGGTTGACCGAAAAGAAACGGAAAATTGAAAAACGCTTAAAGGGAAACCCTTTAGCTTAGAAAACGGCCCGTCTTATGGATGGGCTGTTTTTTTGCCTTCAAATATTCTTTATCTTTCAGGGCAATCAAGAAATCCCCTTTTTATGAAAAAAATCAAAATACTATTTGTTGTTTTCCTTTTCTCGTCCATCACTTTTGGACAGGAACAATTTGGAGGACTTGCCCTTTATACGGTTAGGGACGATATGACGAAAGACCCAATGGAAACTTTAAAGGCGGTTCAAGAAATAGGATATGCCCATATTGAAGCAGCAGGCTATGAGGATGGGAAGTACTACGGCATGTCTCCCGAAGCCTTCAAAAATGCCTTGAACGCCCTCAATTTAAATCCCATAAGCACTCATCAAAGCTCCATAACCTTGGAAACTGCGGATGAGCATTTTGCAGCGGCCAAGAAGGTAGGGTTTACATATTTTGTTGTTCCCATTCCCCCCATGGGGATGTTTACCTTTGACCGAAAAACAATGGTCATGGGCATGAAGGGTTCCGTAGGGGATTTGGCAAAAATACTCAATGAATTAGGGGAAAAAGCCAGTACATATGGCCTTCAATTGCTATATCACAACCATGATTTTGAGTTCAAATCAAATGATGAAGGTGTGGTACCTATAGATTATTTGTTGGAAAACGTAAATCCGGAACACGTTAATTTTGAGATGGACTTGTTTTGGGTAACAAAAGCAGGGGCAGACCCCGTAGCATACTTTGAAAAACATCCCGGTCGGTTTAAAGCATGGCATGTAAAGGATATGGGAGCCAATGGGCTTTTTGCCCCTGTAGGGGAAGGGAGTATTGATTTTAAAAAGATTTTGGACGGCAAGAAGCAATCCGGAATGGAATACTATTTTGTGGAACAGGACATGACATTTGATAAAAAGCCTTTGGAAGCCATCAAAATAAGTCATGCGGGTTTAAAGGAAATCGGGTTTGATTGATGGCCTGATGATTAAAACCCGGCCTTTGGCTAGGTCATAAAACAAAGAACCACGCTTTTAAGCGTGGTTCTTTGTTTTACGTGACTTCAGCAGGATTTAAACCTTTTTCCAAAGTCCTGATATTTCAAACTGTTATTGAACCTTACAAAATCTGTTGACCGATTCATTGACGTTCAATTAGATAGCAAATGATGTCATTTGACTTTCAATTTTGAAATATACCAATTTCCAAAAACAAAAGCTCCGATAAAATTAAAGTTGATAACTAAATAAGAAAAGGAGAATTCCTTATAGAAAAGTTCTTACGGCCCTCAATATTTTCAAAAGATTTAGTTAAGGGTGTCACCTTTCTTTGTAGATTCAATTTTCTTGATGTATTCGGTGGGGGTAAAGTCAGTAAGCTCCTTAAAAGCCTTATAAAAAGTCGATTTAGACTTGAATCCAACATCAAGAGCAATGGAAATTAAGGTATATTCCTTGTACTCGTTGTCTACAATTTTTTTCTTGAAATCTTTAACCCTGTATTCATTTACAAGTTGATAGAAACTTTTCTTGTAACTATTATTTAATACCCAAGACAATTTATTAGTTGTCGTATTGATTTCATTGGCCAAGATCGACAAGCTCAACTCCGCATGCCTGTAACCCTTTTTTTCTTCGAAAAAAGTATTTACGAGACTTTTAATCTTGAGTACTTCTTTTTCGTCAAGTTTGTTCTTTTTTTTGATTTCACTTTCAATTCTTGAAGGGTAAGGAATTTTAAATATTTCAGGGTGTTTTAAATTATAAAAGCTAACAATGTAAATCAGTACACCAAAAATCAAACAGCATATGTCATAGATTAAAGGACGTTCTATCCAATTGATAATATCAAATAATTCACAAATACCTAGTAACCAAAAAAACATATACATCGTCAAGCAAAAGAGCGTAACGTTTATGTACCTAATACTACTTGGGTAAAATGATAGCTCTTTTATTTCATTTTTCCTGTAATAACTAAATAACCAGTAAGATTTAATAAGGTATCCTGTAATAGATATAAAAAATGAGATTTCAACAATGAAGAATAATGTGGTATTGTAATTACTTATGTTGTCTATTGAATCATAAATATAAAAATGGAAAAGGCTATATATCAAATAAATTATTGCCGGTAAATAATGATAATATGGCAATCGATATTTTTCATTTTCATAAAACAACAACCGTCTTATATAGATATAAACCAAAGGCCCAATAAGAAGATAAAATACATTAAAAATAAAACGGTATTTATATTTGCCATAACACCCTAATTCGGAAATTATAACTCGTTCAAACAAATAGAAGCTATAAATGGCTAATAGGTATTGTATGATTCTATTTGTGCCTGTGTTTTTTTCAGGAATATACTGTATCGCAAAAATCAGGAAGATACACTGACCAATAATCAAAATAATAAGAAATTCAAATAAGGATATTTCCATTCGACTCGACTATTGGTTTAAAGGTTATTTTAATTGATAACCCATCAAAAATAATTTTTGTGCCTTACAAAATCTAATGTTTCCCTTTTGGGGAAATTAAGCGGTCATAAGAAAAATGACAAACCTAAGCGATGGCCAAAAAATAGTCCGATACTATAACTTAGGACATCTGAGTCAGCGAATCGTTACATCCACCGGTAAGAAAAAGTTTTCTTTACATCAATTTTAAATCAAAAAACAAATGTATCGATTAACATCAATCTTATTTGTTCTATTTGCTATTCAAGCTGCCTTCACCCAGGCCCAAAATTCCATATCAAAAAAAGAAAAGAAAGCCGTTATTGAAAACATCAAAGAATCCATTCAATACAATTATGTATTTATTGACAAGGCCAAACTCATAAATAGGGCACTTGACAGTATCAATGCTTCTGGCAGATATGATCAGGTCATCGACTATAAGGCTTTTGCTACTTCCCTAACAAATGACCTTTTGGCAATTTCAAAAGACAAACACTTTGAGGTGCAATACCGACCTGACCTTACCCAATCCAGGAGGAAACAAGAAGAAGAAAACAATGAACAATCTGGGGAACAAGAAGAAGCTTTTGATATCAACCATTGGTATTCTCAAAAGATAAATTTTGGTTTTGAAAAAGTTGAAATATTAGAAGGAAATATCGGGTATATAAAACTCACTTTCTTTGATATTTTTCAGTGGGTCAAACCAACCATCGATGCTACAATGGGATTTGTTTCCAATACGGATGCCTTAATCCTAGATTTGAGAGGAAATGGTGGCGGTTACAGCTCTGCTACCTATATGGCCAGTTACTTTTTTGGTGAAGAACCGATCCTTTGGAGTACTAGTTATAATCGGGCTGATGACGAAACCGAAAATGAATATACCTTCCAAGAGGTTGATGGGACTCGCTATTTGAATAAACCTATTTATATACTTGTTGATGAGAAGAGTTTTTCACGTGCTGAAGGATTCTCATATGGTATGAAACACTTTAATAAGGCAACTATAATAGGGCAAACTACTCCTGGCGCAGCTCATGGAATAAACTTTTTAGAACTGGATAATAGCTTTTTTATACAAGTTCCTGTTGAACATAACATCAACCCTATCACTAAAACCGATTGGGAAGGGGTAGGGGTGATACCACATATCAAAACAACAGAAGAAGAAACTTTAAAAGTAGCGTATACCAAAGCGTTGGAGATGCTTATGAATTCAAAGAAAGATGAAGCATTAGGAAAGCACTATAAGAAACTACAAAGGAAGTACCAGGAGATTAAGGAGAAAATAAATAATTAATCTGCGAAAAAAAATTCCAATTTATGCGCTATTTGGAACAAAAGACCGGAGCACCCTTATTGAAACTGTGTATTTGTTGCCCATTAAGTTTTTGTCAAATTTAGAAGATGACCAAATAAGCCAATAGCATGATGGTTTTGACCAAAAATCAAAAAGATGCACTGGCCCATGATTAGGTTTAGAAAAAGTTCAAGGAAGGATATGTGGGTCTTCAACTATGGCTTGCATTTTTGGCTATTCGGTCAATACTGTTGACGATTAAAAATCCGTTGACCGAATTGTTGACCTTTATTAGCAAGTTTTGATTGAAATTAATGTTCCAATAAAAGTAAAAACCCTGTAAATATTATCATTTACAGGGTTTTGGTTTTAATTAGTGTTCTTTGGTCGAACCTTGCCGCATTCAAACCTTAAACCTTCAGTGACCTAGGCAGGACAGAGTTCTAGCTTTTTGAAGAAAGATATTGAAATTATTATCGATACATCATTTCATATTGGAAACGCTTGATTTTAATCAATCAAGAAGTTTTATGTTCAAAATATCAGGGGTATCACCTGTAATAATTTATGAAGTCCCATTGGGATGCTATATCTTTCTTACAATAGATCTCATTTGATCTAGAAGATGGTTGCGACAATGCAACCTTTTTGGTTTCGTCCTTGGGATATATCTTTTCTACATCGTAAAGCATTCCTGGTAACTTCGTCATTTGCAACGCCTGAACTCCTAGCAAGATTAGGGACTTCAATGAGTTTTGTTTCAGAATCTGTTCAGCATAAAATCAGGATATTAATAGGTTTTGGACTCCTTATACCAAAGAAGGTTCCGCAATTATTATCAAATATTTTTTGGATATTTTAATAAAAAAATCAGAGATAAGTGTTAATTCTTTTAACCAATTCTCTTAATACTTATTTGTTTTCTTCAATTATTGAACACTTGCTTACCCCGTCTTTGGACCCTAACTCGATACATTGACATGTAAATGTATAATTCCAGTTGAAATCAGAAACAATTAAATTTGAGGTAAGTATGTCCCTGCCAGAATCGAGAGTAACAGTTACATCGTAAACGCCTGCTTCTAATCTAATATTTCTTCTAGTAGTCCCTATAGCTATTCTTTCTTGCAAACCGTTCCCGAAGTCCACAGTTGCTCTTGCCGTCCCTCTACCACAAGTACAGTCGTTTCCTGCTGTTCCTCCGGGCTGAAATAAAAAGGTAAGGGTTCCAGGATATGGATAACCTGAATTGACTTTCTCATCAATAAATTTAACGAAGCGCCCTATCAGGTCATCTTCAAGTTGTTGGATTTCTTCGGCTTTTCCTGGATTTGATACGGCAATGACTTCCTTAGCACAAGCAAATCTATTTCCACTCACAGTTTGCATCCCACATCTAACTAAGTTTGCGGAAAAAATGACCTGCTCGCTAGCATCTAGAGTATTGTTTATGGCGTTTAAGGTATTTGGTGAAATTCTTGTTTGGTTTTCATCCCCAATTTTAGCGCTCTCAAGAGCTTTAAATCCCGTTAATGGAGCTTCAACACCACAAACAATAAAAGCCACGGGTATGAAACCAGATGCAATAGCACCACCGCATGAAATAATTTTCCTCCAAAACTCTATTTGATTTCTGGTGGATTCAATTTGTCTATTTAATGAGTCATCTTCAGCAGTTGTTTGTAATTCTCCAATTTTTGAGCTTGTATTATTATCAACTAACTCATCAACAGGTATGTCTTCAAATGTTTCGGAAATACCATTGGCATTGATATGTGTAATTGTAGTCTTAGATAGGTCGGCGCTGTAATCGAAAAATAATAGTTCCCCTGCAGACGTTGACAGGATACCAGGTAGATTTATGTCCTCGCGTATGTCAACGTATATGTTTTCTTGCCCACTTTCAATATAAAATGCATCTATTTGGCCATCAAAATTAGAATCTCTACATAATAATACTTCATTTTCTTGAGTCAAATAGTAAAAAGGATATTCAGACCCTGGAAAAACGCCAAAAAACATATCTGCTTCTGAAAAAACCCCTCCATCATCAATTACAGTATTCACTTCCTCAACATCTAAGAGATCTTCAAAGCTATCACAAGAAATCGCAAATAAAAGTGAAAAGCTAAACACTAACCATTTAGAATATTGCCTTTTTAGCCTAAAAAAAATACTTGTGAACATTTTCGTTATCTATTTAATTGTTCAAAAACGCATACCAATGCTCATACCTGCCCTAATTCCAAACCAATTGCCGGAACTATCAATACTAGCCCCGTCACTAGTTATTTCCAGATTTGCTTCACTATTCAACGGCAAGTTGAATGCTTCTAATTCTGAATCCAGTTCGAGTTGCTCATTGAAAGATAGTTGATTATCAAAGGTCCTTACTAACCCACCTGAATAGTTTCCTACATGGGGCCCTAAGAAAAAATCTAAAATAATCCTTGAGCCAAGATTAAACTGGGTTCCTATTAATAGCCCGAAAGAGTTTGATGAAAGATTTCCACTAGTCACCAAGTTATCGATTGTACCGTCATCACGGCTAAACTCTACAATTTCCACATTATTCAAATCATAATCGGAGTGTTTATAAAACGGAGCCAGATAGAATCCCTTCCCAAATCCTTTTCCCAAATAGAACCGAATTTCTGGCATAAAACTGTTACCCGTTATGGAGGCCGTAGATATCATATTTAAGAAAACAAGGTCGTCGTCAAAATCATCTGAATTATCAAATAATATTAAAGAAGTATCCTCTGCTAACGGTACGCTTGCCTTATTTGCCCTTATGTATGTAAAACCTATTGAAATAGGTTTAATCAGAACTCTTTCTGCCTGAAATTGATAGCTATTGAAGGCCAGACTCGAGAGATTTACCTTTACAATGCTCTTTCTGCCCTCATATAAATAATTGGTCGATCTTTGTGCTTGGATGGAATGAAATACAAGAAAGGTTAAGACAACTTTTGTCAGAAGCTTTGAACAGAAAAAAATTCTCTTAACCATTGTTATATTTTATTTAAACCTAGAAAAATTGTTCATTGATTCCTATACCCATTTCTAGGTATCTTTCATGGAATATTGGGTGTTTTATATGCCAACCCAGTCGCCATTCCTTAAGGTATTGGATTTATGGGCCATCCCTCAAAACCTACTGTTCATAATTCGTTTTCCCTAAAAAGAATAGTTGTAGCTGTGTTCAAGTTCACCCAAAAAAGCACTCTGGTATCTGATATGCCTTCAAGTTGAAATCTAACATAGGTCCTGTCCAAATAAAAAATGATCAAAAGCCCTTTTTAAAGCTTCTGGATAAGGGTACTATCCCATTGTTTATCATGAAAATATTATTGCTGTTCGTTTGCTTAATAAAATTTGAATTAACTATGTATGAACGGTGACTCTGGACAAAATTTGGGGGCAACTCCTGTTTTATGGATTTCAATTTTCCTCTAACAAAATGGTTCTTTCCATTACTCAAAAAGAGATTCAGATAATGGTCTTCCGCTTTAATAAATACCAGTTCAGAAATATACACCTTAGTCTTATCCTTTAGAACGATATGGTTTTTTATTACTATCCGTTTTAATTCATTAATCTGTTTTATGGATTCTTTTTTTTCCTTTTCAAGGATATCAATTTTATTTCCAATCAAGACAGAAAAAATTATGGCTTCAAATAGAGAGCCACAATACATAAAAAAGGTAGGATGTGCATTAAACTTTTCTATAAATCCCGCATATCCCCCAAATGAAAAGCCAGCAAAGAATGAGAAAACGGCCATAACGGAATAGGATAAGGAACCCAATAAAAACAAGTAGGCAATTCTATTTTTTATTTTTAGGAAGAAATAGTAACTGAAAAGGGAGAATATAAAGGTGGCCAGCCCTAATACCATAAATACATAGGTATGTACTTTGTTTCCAAATAACCAATAGATAATTAGAAACATGGGAACCATAAAAATGGTGATAGTCCTGCCTTGTACCATTCTTTTGTCCCATTTGCCGATATGCTCTTGGGTATTTAGCACTTCTCTGGCAAACGATAGGTAAAAGATAAAGGTGCCACAGTGTATGCTAGGTGTCAAAATATGAAACCATCGTAATCTTGTATGCCCAATAAACTCTTGACCCAAGAAGAACAAGAAGATGCACAAGAAATATAGGCTATAGTAAAGAAATTGCCTGTTACTGTTCTGGAAGAATACAAATAAATTATAAATGCAAAGAACTAAAATCCCGCCACGTATATATTGATAAAAAAAGGAATTAATGTCAGCTAACACTATTTGGTCTTTTCGTTTTCGCTAGATGATACCATTATTTGTTTGGGAATTGATTCAAGTATTATTAAAAGAATGCCGGGTTGCAGGAAAAATGAAGTATTACGAAGTGGTTAATGTAACACAGTGAATTATTCCATACTTAGATTTCATTTTATTATCGAACAAATACGCGCTTGGAATCCGAATAGTTTCCATTTTCATCTACCGTCCTAACATTTAAGTAATAGGTAATTCCGTTTTGTATTTCAACTGTAGTTGAGCTGTCGGTGGTTTCCGAAAGCAGTTGACTTGGTGGGTCCTCATTGGAAAAGAACACATCGTAGAAGTCAATATCCCCATCTAAATCCGAACCCTGCCAAGCGATAGTGACAGTGCCATTACCATTGTCCGTAATGTTAATTTCGGCGGGAAATGGCACATGATTTTCCTCGGCCAGCCCTTCCGTATAAAAATTGAAAGGATCACTCGTTTTTGAATTCCCAAAATCGTCGCTAACGGTTACTCTCCAGGAATAGAGTGTCCCAGGCTCCAATTCCAAATCCAGATTGGATTCCAAACTGGTGACGGTAAAACTCTCTCCAGTTACGGAATCTTCATATTCCAAAGTGTAGGATGATACGCCATTAACATCTTCCCAGTCAAAAGCTACTTGAATTTTACCGTTTGGCAAATCAATCCCCAGACATTCTTGGTTGTTAGCCGGCAATAATAGTAGGGCAGCATCAAGAGAATTTATGGGTTCAAACTTTCCCTCACAAGAAAGGAACAACAACCCTAGAACAAAGACAAAACCAATATATTTTTTAGCGTATTTCATGTCAATTATCTTTTTAGGATTTTTAATTCGAATTTGTTCTCTAGGGACCGGCCTGATACGAGATATACTCCAGCAGGTAGGTCATCCATGGGTATGGATAGGTTGTTTGCCCCATTGGTCTTTAAATTCACACGTTTCACCAACTGGCCTCCAATAGAGAAAACTGAAATCTCATAGTTATCCGAGGTTAAAATGCCTTGAATGGTAAGATTATCCATGACAGGGTTTGGAAACGCCTTTACCCTATTTTCCAAGACCAGGGTTTCATTAAAAATACCTTGGCAGTCCGCCGTTCCTGTTATGGTAATTTTATTTTCACTGGAATCCAATGGTACTTCAATTGGTCGGGCCGAAGTAGTATCAAAACTGAAATTATAATTCATTCCATTGACCAAAACATCATAGTTCTTGCTGCCCTCAACTACATAGGATGCCATTAAGTTAACGGTGTCCAACCCAATACTGGACACGTTGAGTCGTTCAAAGGTGGAGATATTGACGCCAAAGCACTGTTCAAATTCGGGGATAGTATCTATGGTCAAACAAATTTCATAAGGGCCATCACCGAGATCGCCAATGGTAAGAGGGGATCCAAAGGATGCCTGACCTTGTGACCCTCCATCCAATAGCACTTGAAAGACATAGTCCTCATTGAAAATGCTGACTAGAATTTCCCCATTCACTTGCCCCTCACAAGTTTCACTAATGGTTACAACTTGTATATCCTCGGAGTCAATGGTAAAACTGTCAATGGGACAACCGTTGTTTTGCCCACTTCCTTCTAGCAATGGACAATCATCTTCGGTATCAGGGACGCCATCGTTGTCATCATCTTGGTCACAGACATCTCCCTGTCCGTCTTGATCAAAGTCTTCTTGATTTGGGTTGGCAATGGAGGGACAGTTGTCCGCGTTATCACCTATACCATCGTTATCTGAATCGGAACTTTCATTTGGATCGTTGGGAAAGCTGTCTTCATCATTTAATACACCATCACCATCAATATCGGAATCACAAACATCTCCAATGTTGTCATTGTCCAAATCTGCTTGATCCGTATTAGCTAGGGTTGGACAATTGTCAACATCATCTGCCACTCCATCCCCATCTGAATCAGTAGGTCCGCCATCATTATCCAAAATAGTTGCCGTGGCGGTGGCGGCGTTTATTGTTACACGGTTTTCACTGCTGTTTGAGACAGTAGCAGAAAATTGTTCAGCGGGTTCCGCAAGGTTGTCGTCGACCACCATCACATTTTGAACCCCGGTATTATTTGATGGATCAATGGAAATTGTTGTGGCGTTATTGTCAAAATTAGAATAGTCTTCTACCGGAACAGCAGTGCCCGGGGTCAAAACCAAATCAAATATTATCTCATTGGCATATTCAGAAGAAATTAGGTTGCCATTGCCATCTTCCAGTTGCACTGTAAAAGTCACGTCCGTTCCTCCCTCTTGACCATTGGCGGACGACAGATTGGCTATTACTTGTTCGTCATCAATAATAGTAATGGGAATATCCAGGTTTCCATTGCTATCCGCACCTTCAATTGAGACTCTGGGGTCACTTGGATTGCTTATCCTAATAATGAAAGTCTCATTGGATTCGAATATATCATCTTCCAGAACACCAATAGTGTAAAAAGCAAGGCCATCGTTAAAATATTCATAGGTAAACGATTCATTGGAGGGTATTGTATTATAATCGGTATCGGCTGTGGCACTGCCGCCACTGATTTCAATATCAAAATCGACAATAAGATTTTCAGCGTCCGCACCAGGAATCGATACTCTAATTTCTACGTCATCATTGCTTTCTTCTAAAGAATTTCCAAAACTGCCCGCTGCAAAAATATCGACAGTTGCCGTAAAGCTGACTGGGTTGTCACAAATAGTTTTTACCACATCTGCATTGTCGAACTGCCATATGTTGTTGGTGACGTTGTTCTGTGCCTGTTGTAGGTCCCCTTGGTTGACCAGCACGCAGTTGAGGTTGGGGTTTCCGGTCGCGTCGAGCTGGAAGTTCGCTATGTTGAACGATGGGTTGCCGTTCCTGACGTCTATCTGGGCGAGCGTTCCGGGGTTCCCGACGGAGCCGCTGACCTCAAGTGCGCCTAGTTCGGCGTTCAACAGTTGCGTGAAGTCCAGCTCCGTGATTGAGGTTGCGAACGACTGGAAGAAATCCAACCGTGGGACGTTGGCGAGCGCTATTTGCGTCAGGTTGGAGTTTGAGCTGATATCGAGGTTCTCCAGTGCCGGCATGGTGTCCAGGATGTTGACGGCGGTCAGCGACCCGTTGGAGGGCCCCTGCCCGAACACGGAAATCCTCCTGAGCACCGCGTTGGTGCTGGAGGTGGTCACCGTTGCGATGTTGTTCTCCTCGGCATTGAACTCCTCCAGTGCGGTGAGGGGCCTCAGGTCGACGTCCCCCGAGAGCTGTGCGTTCTGTATGTGGAGCAGCCTTAGGTTGTTGAACTGTTCGAGTCCCCCAAGGCTCGAGATGGGTGCATTGTTGTAGCCGTTCTCCAGGACGATCTCGTAGACCTGGTCGGCCCTTTCCTGGCATACCTCCCCGTTGACGACCAGTCCGGTGACGGGCGCACCGGCGTTGTCGAGGATCCTGCTGGCACTGGCGGGGTCGGTAAGGAACGCCCTGAGGTTGGCATCGGCAAAGGAGAGCGGGGTGCATGGTGAAGCACAAGAGGTCGTATTTTGTAGTTGTGTAAATATTGGATTGTATGCATTGCCGTTTACAATCCAGTCGTTCGAGGAACCTGGATTATTAGAGGCCCAAGGTTGGAGGGCACAGAAATTCAATAGATTACCATTGTTAAAGATTTCGATATCCGCTATGGTCGTTAAATTTTCCAGACCTGTAAGACTTACCAATTGGGTATCAGAAAGTATGGTAGATGGGACTTCGTTCAACGAACTTAAAGATGACAAGTCATTTATATCAGTACCTCCTCCACCAGTAAAGTTCTGAATGGCGAAGGAAGCCCCTACAATTTTTTCGAAGCCCAGACCTCCAAAAAAATTGACTTGTTCCTGAGTATTTAAGATAGGTTCAAAATTCAAAATTTTTGAATCATAGGCATGCAGTGTTCTTTCATTTGGGGAACTTATCGGACTACCATAGAAAAATAATTGGTCATTAAAGACACTCCCAAATAAGGGGACGTAATTGTGATTCAAAAAAGGTTGTACGATACGTACGTTTTGAAAAACTTCGCTAGTTGATTCCCTCAATTCATATATATTCCCATTTCCGGATTCGTAACCACTAAAAAGCAAAGATCCATTGAGTTCTCCAAATAGACTTGCAGCAGAAACGTTTTGAAAATCATATTCAGTTGGAGTACCGTTTGGTGACAATAACAGAATTCTATCAACATCACCATTGGTAATACTTCGCCTCAGCAATGCAATGTTGTTGTTATAAATAACAGCGCCATCATTTACATTGACAGCATTGACAAAACTACCCGATGAAATACCTGAAAAATTCAGTTTTTGGAATGGGGAACTGGCACTCAATCGATACAGTGATTCCTCAGCATCGGTTGGCTGACTACCGATAATGAACAAAAATTCATCAAATGCGCCCAACCCTGGAGCTCTAACACCTACCCAATCGACTGGGCCTAAGGCTCCAGATAATGTATAGTTGCTACCGAATACATCTAGTCTAAATAACCTATAGGTCCTTTCAAAGGTAATTGGGTTAACGGCAGTTTCGTCGAAGAAATATAGTACATTATTTTCCCTAATGGTAAAACGCCTGGCCATAAAATCCTGACCTGAGACCGTGGTATTTATTTGAGAAAAACCAGATGTTGAATTATAATTTATCAGTCCTACTTCTTGTGTACTATTGCCGGAAGAATCATTTAGCTTACCAGAGAAAAAAAGTTCGTTGTTAAAGACAATCATTTTGCCAAAAAAAGCATCGCTCAAACTTACCGAGGGAGATAACAAATCTGCTGATGAAGTGGATACCCCAGATAATCTAAATAATCTATAAGGAGATGGTGATGTAGACAGGTTGGCCATCGCAAAATGCAATTGATTGTTGTACACTGTCAACGCTTGAATATCATATTGGTTACCATCTGTCAATCCAAACTCCAGACTTAGGTCATTGTTCTGATCTATGGAAAAAATAAAGTCCGAATCAATTGGACTTCCATTAGAGGCAACGAAGAATATTTTTCCATCAAATGCCACAAAATCAGGAAACTGACCGAGCTCAAATTCAATACCATTGCCAAAACCATCTTGATATTCGCTTATCTGCCCCCAACTAACATTGAAGAAGCAAATTGTGATAAAAAAGAGTAGTAGTTTTTTCATTTTACAGTCGATTAGCTAGTGATGTTTTTTAATTACCTTTTGTGTTTAATGGGGACTTTAAAGCCAAAATACATGTTGGCCGTTTGGGCGGTATCAGATACAACATTGGAAATAATACTCCCTGAACCAATAAATGCGGGACCAAACTTAAATCCTGCTCCGATACTTGTTCTTCCCAAAGCACTGTAGGTCACGGGCAGATAGGCACTAAAGATGCGTGTCTCAAAACGAGGGGTAAAAGTGATTCTGTTTAGTCCGTTATTGTTATATGGCGAATCTTCTTCAATGAGCGTCTGGTTTATATCCACATTCGCATAAACCTTGGGGATTATCTTGTAATCTATGTTTACACGCAATCGTGTAGGCAAGGCAACCGTCACATCCCCTGTAATACTATCTCCAGCGAAGTTGTTCTCCAAAGCGTCTATGAAGTCTTCTTCTGCTTCATCAGCATTTACGGAACCGTTTACGTCATAATTTGTTAATTGAACATCTTCATATTTGATGGCCCCAATGTCCAATACTGAAACCCCTATTTTAGCCCGATAGGTATTCAGCGCCCTGAAATGATCGTCAGCATCCGCAAAACGGGATTCCCGTGTTCTAAATTCATAAATTAAACCTACGTCCATACCAAATCCTGGACTTAAATTCTGGAAATAGTCTGATGTATTCTGGTCATCATCATAGCTGATCAGATAGGAAAAATCACCGGTTAAATTCACTTGATTGCTGCTGGCAGAAAAGGAACCGGCCAGGTTATTAGAAGTACCCTGGGCTATACCTGCACCCATTAGATATTTTAGAGTGACCCCACCTTTTAGATAATGTTGGTCGTAGTCATAAAACAGTACCCGCCCATAGGACACGCCAACTTCTCCCCAAATGTGGGTGGTAGCATCTAGATTGTTCTGCTCAAAATCAAAATCGGCGGTAGGAAATCCGTCAATTAGACCATCCAATAGTTCTCCATCCACATTGTTGAACGTATTGGCTATTCTAGCTTTGGTAATGAGACCAACACTGTGCTTTTCGTTAAGATTGAGCATGAAGGATGGGCCTAGTATTTCAGCATTTGCCAGAACGCTGTTCTGTGCATTTGAAAGCGTATTGATGTCCGCCAAATTTCCATCAATCAAATCAGTGATGTTGCTTAATGTCAAACCAGTATAATCATTGGCCAATACCCCTCCTGCGGACATTACGTTTACATCCATTTGAATGCGGGCATCAGCTATATTTGCAGGATTAACCAGTGCACCATGTATGCCATTGAAATTGTCCGTTTCATATCCGATGAATGATTGTGAAAATGTAATTTGTATTGACAAAAAACAACATAAGACAAATAGTGTTTTTTTCATTTTTATATTGGTTTTAAAGCATATCAAAAGCCAAGGCGAACAATACGATATCCTTTGGGGTTTTTAGTTTGGTCTTTTTCGTTATATTTTTTCTGTGTGTTCTAACCGTATTAATTGATATTCCAAGCTCCTGAGCCATAGACTCACTGTTATGTCCCTCAATAATCATTTTCAAAACTTGTTTCTCCCTTTTGGTCATTCTCTTAAAAAATCCTTTTTGTTCTTGGCAAATAGCTTCCACTAAGCCATGTAATTTTAAACTGGCTATTTTCATTGATTTTAATAAAACTGGTGATTGGGGAAATCAGCTTTTTAGAGTTGCAAGGGGAACTTCTTTGTAACTGACCTTAACAAACTTAGCTTTTTAGGCAACATTGGAAAATACCCAATTCTGGGTATTTTTTGGACCTAAATCCATAAAAAGAACGAATAGGATTACATCCCTTAGACCATTAAACTTACCTTTTCTATAAATGTTCTTTCTATGGGTGTCAACGGTATATTTTGATATGAACAACTTGTTTGCTATTTCCATGCTATTTAGACCATTGGCCATAAGTAAAATAACTTCCTTTTCCCTTTGGGTAAAGCAGTGTTCATCTACATCACTATATTTCATTGATACCTCTTTCAAAAAACGTAAAAAAGAAATATTGGTTGATTTGCCGTTGTCCTTAAACTGAGATTTTTCTTTTGCGTCCATAGTTTTTTGATTTAAAATTATTCACAGTCCAAAGCTCTTGTAAACATGTGCCTAGCGCAAAAAAATGTCGTGAGTTGCATATTAAATAGCGTGAATAGCATAGTTGCAATCTAAAAAGGTTATATAGGGAAGAATATATATTAGAAAAGACGCTTTAGGTGTTTTTTTTGTTCAAACTGAACAGTTCGGTATTTTCATAAAATACCAGATTTAACTACAATGGATTATTTTTGTAGCGAAGTTGTTAGAAAAAGATTCTTGGTGAGTCTATTTGTTTGAATGTTCCTTTTGTTACCCTTGCGATTGATCTTCCAGAGTTTCTTCTAATCTTTCTAAGTTCCTTAAGAACCAAACGATAATTTTGGCGTTCACTGGCAATCTTTATCATTAGTTTCTCTGCTGCATCGAAGTTTGAACTTTTAGAAGCATTTACTATTTGGTTTTCCAATTCAATGATTGTCTTTCTATGCAGTTGTTCTTTTTCTGTTAGTTGTTGCATGGTCATTCCCTCAAAAGATGAAATTTGAAACTTGGTAACGGATATTTCTTTTTCTTTCGTTTCAACAGACCTTTGGGAATGGGAATCCATTTCCGTAGGTTTTTGTTCTGTTATTACCTTTTTTTTGGAAAGGAGCAAAGTATCCACCCTTTTTTTAATGTCCTCTTTTTGTACAGTGGCACGCGTATTAGGTTTAGGTTGCGAGGTAATTTGTTTGTAGGCGGATGAAAGTGGCGAAACATCACATTTCTTTTTCAATCTGTTCAAGGCCATATCCAATTCACCGATGATAACCAAGTCATTATTCGTCAATGCTTTGTTTCGCCTTTGGCTCAAGGCTAGGAATTTTTGCTGACATTTTGAGAATTTACCCGTATTGGGTTTACGGGCCAAAAAACTATCTTGATTAGTTGATGCATTTGGATTCTTTGGAGAGCCCATCTTTTCAAGTTCAGCCGAGTTGGATAAAACGATGGGTTCTTCTGCTTTCAAAACTTCATCGGCATTCGTGCTATCTTCACTTTTAGAATTGTTTAACCGTACTATTAGGTTTTCAATTCGTCTTTTGTCGTAAACTCTGCGATATGCAGAAAATAGTATTCTCTTTTTTTCCTCTTCGCTATCCACGTCTTCAATTTTTTTAAGACAAGCCGCTATAACCAAATCATCATCTTTTTTCTTTACAAAAGTTCTTGCTGCCACAATGATTTCATGAAAGCCGGGTCCAAAGGTGTTTTCAACATTTACAATATCCCCTGGATTTTTAATGTCGAATGAACAATCGATGCACTCAAATGGAAATAATATTCCTTGGCTCTCCAGATCATTTCCGGAAAACTCTCCAACTGAGGTTTTCAGTCTTGTAATGGTTATGCTGTTGGGTTTCAGTTTTTCATCTTCCATTTCAAAAAATCCTGAGAAACCATTGTCCGATATGAAGTTCTTCCGTTGGGAGAAAATGCAAAAGGGAATTGAAATTAGCAATGCGAACAATATTTGCTTTTTAAAATGAATGATCATATTGATTTTATCTTTTAAGGGTAAAATAGCCCGTAGTTCTTTTTTTGTTCCCTAACATTGCTTTGTACCAATAATCAGAAGAGGGCATAGGTCTTCCCCTAAAGGTTCCATCCCATCCATTTGAACTATTATCAATTTCCTGAAGCAACTGCCCATATCTGTTGTAAATACTTATTCTAAGGTCATTATACTTAATATCCCCACTTTGTAGATGGTGCCAATTGTCATTGATTCCGTCATTGTTAGGGGTAAAGAATTTTGGGAAACCCAGTTTAAATGTATCCTTTATTTGAATATAGGCCTCGGCTGTTAATGGGCAGGAATCCTCATTCGGAAATTCAATTTTTAAAGTGTATCTCCCCCCATCATCAGGTTGGGCATTAAAAATTTCCAATTTGTTTCCAGTCATTTCAGATAAGACAATACCATCTTTCTTCCATACGTATTTGGCATTTTCATATATATCACCTTGTAATACAAAGGACTGACCAATATCAACTACCAATGAATTTGTTTTGGAGCCGTCGTCTAAAAGGGCCAGTTCTTCCTTGTCAAAAAAGGATTGGATAAAAGGTGGAAGTCCCTGCATGGCGATTCCCTCTAATTGAATGGCGTTATGAACATAGTTGGCGTCGTTTCCTCTGGAATTTGGATTATGTATTACCCCTAAGAAGTTGGTTCCTGATTCATAATCGGTGGCTATGGTACGGTAAATTTTTCCATTACCCCCCAATTGAAGGGCTCCCCTAAAAATAGGCCTTTCTTTTTCAAGAATAATTTCGCTTTCAGGCTGGGGGAGTATATCCAAATTAAATTGTAATAGGGCCGAATTTATAAATACGGTATCGAGGTCCTCTTCATACTCATAGGTCAGCACATGTGAATAAAGATATTTTCCATTGGGAGAGAACTCTATACCGTATGGCGCAGCATAAAAAAGATCATCTTTCGCAATTTGAAATTCTATATTCCTTTCATTAAAAACCCTACCTGTTTCCTTTTCAAAATCATAAAGGTAAATTCCATTATTTTGCTGACTGGCCGAAGCTAATTGCTCTCCATTGGGTGATAGCTTCAAGTATCCTCGTGGATCAAATACCCTAAGGATTGAGTCGTGTTCAAAGGTAGACTTTACCGAGTTATTGGATACCCCATTTTGATCCACTTTAAAAGCATGGAATGTATTATAGTCGTCTATTGCTAAATATTTTGTGCCGTCTTCCAGCTCGAATTCTTCTTCCATCCCATTTTCAGAGGACAGTGTTATTACCCAAACGGAACTGTCTGAACAATCTTTTAGAACTGCCGATATTTTTTCAGCGGAAGCCTCAAGTAATTGAATGTTCTTTTCCACAACTGATCCCACGCCTCCGTTTTTTGATATATCTATAACGGAGTAATTGAACCCATCATAAGAGGTTTCCTCTTCTTCACCCGTGGCCCGGGTGTCTACGGTAAAGACATAAAACAAGTTTGGGTCCTGTGGTTTGGGAACAATTATTGCTGATTGGGTGCTGGAAGAGAAACCGAAAAGGTTTTGGCCATTGTCCATTATTTCATGATCCCTATTAAATACCGTTATTCCGTCCGTATAAAACAAGAGGTTTCCCTGACCGTCCGATATGGTGGCACAGCCTTCAAAAGTGTCCATTTTACCGTCGGAAAGGGGTTCAACCGTACCATCGGGATTAAAGCGAAGCCCAGCACCTTGACCAAAGTACCAGTTGTCCGCTTCTCCTTGGGCCGTGGTTAGAAAAGGCAATAGTGAAGCAATAAGTAAAAATCTATGCATGATGCCGCATATTGTGAACATTCTGTATATACACTTATTGCTCCTTTCTTAGTGTCAAGGTTCCCGTGGCCTTGTTTTTCCAACCAGCGGATCCTCCGCCTATATACTCAGATTCATAGCTACCGATTATGGTATTTGCACCCTCATTATAGGTGCCGTTGAAAATAAATGTACGGTCCGTAAAAAAGAAACCATTACTGCGGCTTCTTATGTTAATGGTTACCGAGTTATCGTTATCATCATATGACCATTCATTGATTACTTGAGTGTCAGAGTTTCCGTTCCTAATATTGTTAAAGTCCATTATTCCACATACTTCCCCTGCGCAATTTGCATTTGCAAGGGGAATGAATATATAAGGTCTAGGATTTTGATGATTTATACATTGAGTATCGTTACTTGTTGGTGTAGGTTCGCAAGTAAGCACAGTCCATTCTGGAAGCCAATTGCCTTCAAGAATGTTCAGGTTGTTTTCCTTTTTCTTTGCTTCATAATTTACTTTGGCCAATTCATCAAGGTTCGTATTCTTAATTTCTATAGTTCCCTTGATAATATTATCGGTAGTACTGGAATCTGGATTGAATTGCACAGTAACGGTTCTTGATTGTCCGTTGGCCAGTTCCGTACCATTGATCCAATCCGTGGTAATTTCTGGACGATTGGATTGTATATTTAAAGTAGTTGTTTCTCCAAGATTGTTGGTAATGGTAAAGGTTCTTGTGGAAGGCGCACTACCTACCTCTACCTCACCAAAATCCAGAAAATCAGGATCTACGGAAAGCTCTTTCGACACTCCCTCACCTAATATGGGAATTCTAATGGGTTCATTCGGTGATCCAGTGTTGTCCACAACAAACTCTCCATTGTAGCTCCTTATTTCATCGGGTTTAAAAGTGATGGTGAATTCACGACTTTCTCCTGAGGCAAGTGTAATTCCCGATGGATTGTCCAATTCATTATCGAGGGAGGTAGTGTAAGAACCACCATCGGCCTCTTGGGTAAAAATAAAACCGTTTATATCTAAACTGATATCCGTCGGATTGGATAATCTCAAAGATTTTCTTTCCCCTGTTTCAGAGTTGATGTCCACTTTTCCGAAATCAAGGTTGTTTGGAGTTGATAGCACTTCTAGCACTAAACCTTTTATACCATCACCCCTTAAATTCACAATTATATCTTCTTGGTCAGTATCCGTTTTAAAGGATATGGATTTGTTGTAATCCTCAAATTCACTTGTTGGTTTGAATTTTACCCCAATGGATACAGTGTCATCGGGCGCAATACTTTGCTCTGGAATAGACGTTTCTTCCCCTGAAGAGGTATCAAAAGTATATCCCTCTATGGGAGGTACTTCGCTAAGTACAATTTCCACATCAGACTCATTGGTCAAAGTGATTGTTTTGGTTTCACTGGACTCATCGACTGCAATATTCCCGAAATCAAGTTCGGTAGCATCTGATTTCAACGGAAACACCCCTTTGGCATCCACTTCCACGGTAGCCTTACCATTTTCGGATAGATCCGTTATCACCTCAAAAATTCCTGAAAAATCGTCTTCTGATTCTGGATGAAAAGTGATTGTAAATTCCAATGAAGAACCTTTTTCCAAGTCAATACCACTACCATCTGTTGGAATTTCTGGTTCGCTTTTAAAATCTTCTTTGGGAAAGTTAAATTCCAATATTTTAAAAAGATTTGCAGTATTATTTCTTATGGTAATGACCCTGCTCTGGGGTTTGCCAATAGGAATTCTATTAAAAATTAAGTCGCCCGATATGGAAATAGCATCGCATCGCAAGGCATCGCCCGAAGATTTATCCAAGCAGAATTCAATTTGATTTGGATATCTGACCCAGTCAAGCACCAAAAGCCCAAACTCTGCCCCATTGAAAACCTCTTCAATCTTAACCATTGCCTTCAGGATAGTTTTGAGACGTTCACTTTTGATTAGGGGTTGTCCACATTTTTCTAATACACCTTCTGCATCTTTGGCCTTATTCAATAAAAATATTGTCATTTTTGATAAGAAATCTTCACTTGAGATTTGGTTCTCAGATAGTGATTTAAAGACATCAGAAACATTACCAAAGGCAAACTGCCCAAGGGCATTTAAACATTCATCGTTGGAAAAAGCATCTTTTATGGAACTTGAGATAATTCCTAAAAGACTAAGTACGATTTTCCCAGCATTTTTGCTTCTTACGATGTTATTTTCAGCCGAACCATCAAACAGCAACCCATTTTTTGCAATGATTGAGTACTCTTGGTTGTTGGTAATGTCAAAAGATTGTTCGGTGGGTCTAAATCCTTGCAAGGTTACAATTCTGCCAATTTGATCCAAAGCAAAAAGATTCTTGTCCACATCTGGTAAGGCTTTTATCTCACTGGAACCGTCCGCTCCTAATAATTTTATTCCATAGGCCATACTGTTGTCTATGTTCGTAACCGTAAGTACATTACCATTAGCGTTAATGCTCAAGGGTTTCTTGACCTCATCTATCTTTTTTGCCGTATTAGCTTGCTTTTCAATATCATCGTTAGACACCACTGCATCCATCAAATCCACCAAAGAAACAAGCAATGCCTGGTTGTTGAACAAATCTACATTTTCACTGGAAATTTCTGATTCTATTTCGTTTCTCAACAATTCATATTCTGGCATGGACAGTACTTCCTCGATTAATTGTAGTTTTAATTCTGTTGTCAAATCCATGGCCCATGGGTGCATTAGGAGTAATACCTGTGCCGTAGTGGTTGAATTCATCTTATGGCTTACTGGGTCTTTCGGATTCACAAATCCAAGCAATACAATATTGTCATCTCTATCGGTGGCGAAAGTGAGCTCCAATCCGTCGTTATCAATGATTTCAACAGCAGTATTGCCAGACGTCTGTTGTGATTCATCTGAAAAGATACTTGAAACTATTAAATCTGAAGGGGTCAATTTTGCGTCTGAAGGTAATTCTATTTCGATGTTTATGACAATATTGCCTTCTTGGGGCGTAATAATACCTGATGGCCCATCATCCACTTCATCATCGGTGGGAATACAGGCAGAAGTAAAAACTAAAACAAAAAGTAGGGAAACTAATTTTTTCATCTTGTTAGTTGATTGGTTCAAGGTTAAAACTACCTTAATGGAGACAAGGATACAATACCCACCATTAGGTATTTTGCTGAATTTCAACGAGTAAATGGGTAGTTAGTGGACAGTCTAAAGAAAGTGATATAGGTTGAACAAGCAATCAAGGATTTGCAATCGAAAAGACTGTTGGAAATTTGGAACTTAAGGACTTTGTCACGTTTATGACTTCGAGACCATAACTTCTATGGGAAGTACATCACCATTCATTACAATGAGGTCTCTTGTATTTATTTTTTTGATAAAGTTTGAATTTACTGCATAATTTGGATGACAAATAATGAAATTGGGTGGCAGCTCATTTTTTATGGTTTGGATTTTACCCTGCATCAAAAGGTTTTCTCCGTTGCCCAAATGGAATTTTAAAAAAGGCTTTTCCTCACTTATGTACATTAATTCAGTAATAGGAATTTTGGTTTTATCCTCGATTATAATCTGGTTCTTGGCGGCCAGTTCCTTAAGTTCATCCAGTTCTTTGAATACTTCCGATTTCCCTTTTTGAATTTTCCCATTTCTTTTCCAAAGGATGGCGAACAAAAAAAAGAATAAGAGCATAAGAATAAGGAACATTCCAACTATGGGTAACATAGGAATCAGTTTTCCTTTAGGTACTCCCGCGATTGATGACAGCAATAATATCTCTTTTTTCACCACACTGTTCTTTTGCCCATTTTCGGATTTGAAAAAATGTCTACTACGGTAAGCTTTTTTACTTCCTGAAGGGAGTATGCTTTTTATTTTTTGAATATTCAATTTAAATCAAGGGAACATGGCTAACTCAAACGACAAAAATATTCAAGTGGTTTCCCCGTGGTTAAAAAACTGGTCCAGTGATATTTAGAAGTAAACTTCTCTGGAAATTTTGGAAGTCTAAAAAATATGTCGCGAAATGCTCAAAAAAAAGCGTGAGTGGATTTAGGCTTCCGTTGGAATTTTCAGTGTTCATTCGGTTAACTGAACAATTTGATGGGAATATAATTAATTCAGTATTTTAACAAAAAAATTGCAGTTTTTATGAAGGATGTTGTAAAATCTTATCAAAAAATATTCGATACCAATCACTCCTATGATGGGCGTTATGTAAAGGAATATGTTGAAAAGTTTAAGGAGCTTAATCAGTTTTTACCTCCTTTGGAATCCTTTGTGTTGATTACCAATACCTCAAAAAATTCCTATGAGTTTATTAGCGATAATTTTGAAAAGACCTTGGGCCTTGATAGGGAAAGAATGATGGCCGAGGGTCTAAACTATTATTTATCCTTTTATCATCCCGAGGATTTGCCCATACTATTGAAAATATTTGAGGAGTTAATGGTTTTTACCATGGGTTCCCTTAATTTGGAAGAAAGAAAAAAGGTGATGTATACATGGCGGTACCGCATAAAGAACCATAAGGGAGAACTAAAGAACATGCATGTGCAGCAAACGCCAATTTTTTTTGATGACAATGGTAGACCGATTATCGGATATTCCCACAATACGATTATTGGGGATGGTAAGCCCATGCCCTTGATTGCCAGCTGCAAAATATTGAACGAAAACAAAGAGTTTGTCACTATTTTTCAGAAAAACTATACCAAGGAGAGCTTTCAATATACGCTTACCAATAGGGAAACAGACATTGTCCGCCTGATTGCCACCAATAACAGTAGTAAGCAAATCGCTAATAAACTTAACATTAGCCCTCAAACCGTTGACGTCCACCGCAAGAATATATTGGAGAAACTAAACTTTAAAACCTCCAATGAAATTATTGCGTATTGCAATAAGTATCACTTGTATTAATAATTGACTTTATCCTTCTTTGTTGGAGATGATGACCTTGCCTTTCACAATACTTGAAAACAGCTCCATATCTAGACACATCTTTGAATTTAGACAAATACTTGTCGGTATATATCCTATAGAAGTTTGTAGTTAGTCTCTCTTAAGTTCAGCAGCAATCATCACGCCTTTTGTATGAAATAGTGATTTGTGCATGGGACAGCACTTGAGTCATTTTTTTTTTAGAAACCCCATATTGTCTACAAAAAGCTATTGCCATATGATAAAATGATAAAGTTGTTAACCAACACTTATAAATAGGTGATAAAATAACAATTCCATAGGGGATTTAACCAACAAAAAAAGTCTTTCTTAAAATCCATAATTTACTTCAAGTGGGTGAATTGCCCAGAAAGTATTCGTTCGATGATGAAAACCTACCGTTGAAAACGTTTGTCAAATCTTCGGTCTGCGGAACACCTTATACTGGATTTATCGTGAGGAAAAAGGGCTTGTATTGTTACAGGAACAGGCGTAAGGGAAGTAAGGAGGACAGGAGCGCGAAAAAGCTCCATGAAGAGTTTCTGGACTTATTGGACAACTATACTTTAGCGAATAAAAAGTATATCGAACCCTTGACCGAGATAATCCATGATACCTTAATCGATAAGAACCAAGAGGCACTCCAGGACCAAAAGCGGTTGAGCAGCGAACTTAATAAGCTCAAAGAACAGATAAATACGTTGGAAAGTAAGTATGTCGTCCTAAACGAAATTACAAGGTCACAGTAAGACCTTTTTATGCCCGAACTTAAGACCAAACAAAGGGAATTGGAGGTAAGATTGGGCAATGAAGGAATAAATAGTTCAAACCATAAAAAGTCGGTAAAATTAGCATTGGATTACGCCTGTAACTTAACGTAAATGTTGAAGTTAGAGGATTTGGAAAGAAAACGGACCATTCAATATATGGTGTTCCCCTAAGGTATTCGGTATGACTTCAAAAACAAGCTGGTTCAAACTTTTCGGGTTAATGAAATTTTTGCTGCAGTCTCCTCATTTTCAAGTAATTTGTAAGGTATAAAAAAGGGGAATTTCCATACGGTTTATGAAAAATCCCCTTCAGTGACCTCGGCAGGATTTGCCATCGCACTTCCTTTGTGTTCTCGCCTGAAAATAGAAAATCCAATTGCCGTGCAATTGATTTTAGTTTTGCTCCGAACTTTAGAATCTTAGATTCAAGTTTTCCATAAAAACAAAAATCCATCACTACAGTGATGGATTTTCTGCTTTAAGTGACCTCGGCAGGATTCAAACCTGCAACCTTCTGAGCCGTAATCAAAATATAACACTATTCTTTTATTGATTCTTTTTTGATAAATCTTTGAAAATCCGCTATGTCAAAAGATTTTGCGTTAATATCTTTTGGTATCTATTTATATATTTTGTGGGCAAATCTGGGTAAATTGTGGGCAAATGTTAAATCACGATGGATTATAAGATATCAATTGTCCTGGATAAGCGTAGACAACTTAACAACCATAAATACCCAATCAAGGTTAGGATATATTCAAATCTTCTAAAAAAGGCTAAAAGGATAGGCACTAACCTTGCTATGACTGAAAGCCAATTCGACAACGCTTGGGGGGTTTCTCCCGACAAAGTAAGAGGCGAGTATAAATCAAGTTATACAATCCTAAATGAGCTTTATAGAAGGGCGGAAATGGCGGCCGACTCTTTGGATTATTTCGACTTTGAAAAGTTTAAGACAAAGCTTTTACGAAAAGCATCCGATAAAACCGACATTGTCTATCATTTCAAGAAAGCAATCAATGATTTTAAGGCAAAGGGTAGGATAGGAGCTGCATCCAGTTACAACTCCGCTATGATTTCCATTTTGAAGTATGACAAAGAAAAAAATAGCGGGTCAGGAGATTCATTATCATTCCATCAAATCACACCAACTTGGTTAACCAATTATGAATCTTGCATGATTGATGAAATGGGTAGAAGTATTACCACCGTTGCCATTTACACCAGGACTTTACGGGTAATCTTCAATAATGCTATCAGGGAGAAAGACCTCGATTCCCGGCATTATCCATTTGGAAAAGGCAAGTTTGAGATTCCAGAGGAAAAGAAGGTGAAGAAGACGTTGACAGGGAACCAGGTAAAGGAATTCTATAGTGCTATCCTAACTCCCTTGGAAGAAAAAGCCAGGGACTATTGGTTTTTCAGTTATGTAAGCCAGGGGATGAACTTTAAAGATATTGCGATGCTAAAGTTTGAGAATATCCAGAATGGTAAGATTGTTTATTACCGTGCAAAAACGAAGGTTAAAAGGCGGACAAATATCAGACAGATTGAAGTTCCATTAAACAGGGAATCGCAAAGGATTTTAGAGCAGCATGGAACCAACTTCAGACCTGGGGGATATGTATTCCCGGTATTGGCTGATAATGATTCACCAGAAGCCATCTTCCGCAAAGTGAACAACTTCATTAGAGCCACTAACCAACAGCTTAAGCGTATTGCCAAAAAGCTCGGTTTTCCTGAAGGTTTTAGCACTTATTGGGCCAGACATTCATTTGCGACAAATATGGTCAACAACGGGGCTAGTATTGAGTTTGTGAGTGAAGCTTTAAATCACTCTGATATTTCCGTCACACAAAGCTATCTAGATGGCTTTGAAGATGAAACCAAGAAGGAACTAATGGACAAACTCCTAAACTTTGATTGATGGAAATAGGATTTGAAAAAGACTTTAAAAAGGATTTCGAATCTTGGAAAAAACATCGTGTAGATAATGATTTTTTGCAAGTTGATTATAAAGGATGTAAAATCAGAGTTTATGATCTATTCACCCAATTCGTTATTTCTGAAAAACTTAATTATTGGGATAGTGATAGGCGAATATTTTTTTACGATAAATTTTTGGAAGGACATAGATATGGGATTTGTGAAGGCTATGCAACAGCTTTAAAAAAAATTGACCCTTTACTTCCAAAAGATCCTTATGAAAGGAGTCCTCAAATCGAAAAACTTCAGCAAAAGGCTCAAGATGCAAATTCAGATTACTACTTGATTCTAAATGGTCAAAGACTAATTGATAAAGGCTACTACAATGGTATTATTCAGCAATGTAAACGCCAGCTCTCATTATTTTCGGATAAAAACGATAAAGTAATGAGCTTAAATGATAGCGATGGTAATCATAGCGATTTAGATTCTTCATCTTACTCTGTAATTGCCATATATCTAAGATTCAGAGGAGATTCAGTCAACATTCTAAATGCCAAAGAAAAGCTGGAAGGTTTTAAGAACCAAAATGCAGGTCAATTAGCCGAAGCCTTCAAAGAAAATTCTGATTTCAAAAACCCGCAAGACGAAGATTCATTAAGAGCAAACAAGGCAAAACGTAGAAAGTATCAAGCCGCAAAAGTCTTATTGGAAAAGAACAACTTAAATACCCATGATATTGACAATTCAATTAACATAATAAACGGATATATCAACGTTTACTAAATTTCGAAACCAGTTTAAACCAGTTTCGGAATTACCATCTATGAATATTTGTCATCGAATATTAATCGATAGCAAATATGGAAACTCCAACATTAGAACACACACCGAAGATGCTTCAAACTTTGATTGGCAGATTCGGTATCCTAGAAGAACGAATTTCCAAACTTTCTTCACCCAACTATAAACCAATAGAACCGCCCATCAATTTGAAGGATGGCGCGAAATTCTTGGGGGTCTCCGATGCATTCATGTACAAAGGGGTGCAATCCGGGAATCTTCCACACTACAAAAAAGGCGGCAAGCTGTATTTCTTAAAGTCTGAATTACTTGAATGGGTAAAGTCGGGAAGAATAAAATCGAATATTCAGTTATCTGAAGATTTAGATAACACCTTGAATAAATAAAGAAAAAGCCCCTGAGCAGAGGGACTAAAACTTTGTTGGTGACGGGTGTTTTCTGACGGTTCGACCCGTTCGCCATGTAAAAATAAAAAACTCAAACGACATGACACCCGAAAACAGAAAGTACGGTGTAAGAAGTAAATGAAGGCGAAACGGGCAATGCTGTCGAGGTTGCAACCCGGACCCAATTTGGTGTTTAGTCCACGGACTTTTAGGGATAGCTGGAAAAAGAGAGTTGAAGAAGCGCTTTTTCACCTTTTGCTTTAGAATTGACTAGATGTCTCTTAAAGGATTTGGCCCATTTAATAAATACCAAAACTAATAACCTTGGTGAATCCAAATGAGAAGGGAACTTAAATAAAAGAGTTAATGAACAAGCTAATCAACATTGAAAACTTTGGAATCGTCCATGAAAATGTACGATATGCTACCAGAAAACAGATTCTGGATTTCTACCAAGTTCCAAAATCGACATTGGCCGACAATATCAGGGATTTGAAGAAAGATGGGCTAGTCAGTGGAACGGAATTTCGCCCAACTGCTACGGATGGCAAGAAGTACACTACTGAAGTTTACACAATTGATGAAGTTATTGCTATAGGCCTTCGATTAAGGAGCGACAATGCGATTATGTTGCAACGGATGGCTATCCATTCGCTGAAAAAAGAATTGGAGAGTGCTAACGAGAAGAAGCGCATGCTGGAACTGGAATTATCCCATGTATGGAATCGAATAGACACTGAGGACTTATATCAGTAAAAAGTAAACAAACGGCGTGCAAACGGCAAGAACGATGAACAATAGGAATTTGATAGAGCAGGGAAAGGAAACCAGATTTCCGAACAACGATCCAAGGAAAGGAGGGCGCAAACCGAGTTTGCGAAAAGACCTGGAAAGATTGCTCGATAATGATGGCAAACTTCAGATAGCCGCCAAAAATGTACTTAGCATCCAACCGGACGGTAGCGTAATTGTCCAACTACCAGAAAGAGAAGCTTTAATGGCGCGACTGGTTCAAATTGCACACGGGAAATCATCCAATGCATTGAAAGCGATTGACATGATAATAACACACTTGGAGGGGAAGCCCAAGCAACCCATTGAATTCATGGAATATGAGAATGTACCAACCATTTTCGTTGATGCAACTGATCACCTGGGCCTAAATGAAACCGATTAAAATGATATTTAAAATCTTAAAATCTGAATTCAAAGCATATTCTTTTACGGCAACGGCCCTATTAATTAAACCATTGGAGCCGGTACATCATGACGATATCCTTTACAAGTGCAAGGCCAATCCAGAAATAGAAATTATCGACTATTTCAAACAAATTGATTGGATGCGCGATTCTGGCCCTGGTGAATTTTGTGACCTGGCCTTAATCATAGTACATGAAAATTGGCTTCTTCTGGTTGATGAAGTGGCAATGTGCATCAAGGAAAGGCTAATTATTAATTTTTAATTCAAAACAATGAAAGCAACTAAAGAGCATGCCAGTAGGCGGTTGTGGAAACCCAAAAATGAGACGTTTCAGGATATCCTGGGACAAGAGTTGGTTTTTCCAGACGTATTAGCCGGTGAAGACCCACAAGAAGGCGATACTGTCTATTTGGACGGCCAATTCGCAACGGGTACCTTCTTAATGCCAGGTGGTGAAACTATTATCGCTGAAGAAGGAAAGGTAGTTGAGGTAATCGAAGCCACCGATGAAGTCCTGGCTAAGGTCAAACGATTTATGAACAAAAAAAGAAAATAAACATGAATGCAATTGCAGAAAAAAGGGAACTATTGTGGGTAAACCACGAAGGAATTGAAAAAACAATATCAAGTTATAAAGCCTGGGCCAACGAAGCGGGATCCGCCTTGGATGAAGCCCAAAAATTAATGCCTGAGCCATTATCTAAAGAACAAAAGGAAATATTGCTCGAAAAGGGTTGGAGCGCCTTAGAAGGGTTTATTAAAGACGCCTACGGATTTCCCAAGGCAACAGTTGAATGGGTTTTGGATAGCCAAGGTCTTAATGGTGGTGCCGCAAAAATTGCTTTTCTTCATGTGCCGGCCAGGCATGCCGCAGTAGGTTTCTCTGTCACCAATGAAGGTGTCCAGGTAAGCCCTGAGACGGTGCAAAAGGTGAAAAATAGCCATCACCACTATGTGAGGAACAAAATGCAGTCAAAAGCCCTTAAAACGGCCAAAGAAATGTGCGATACCCTTAATGATGCATTCAAGGATGGTACCATCAGCACTGCTGACAGAACACGTCTGGTCAACGCACTTCCAAAACTTATAAAACTATCTTCTGCATCTCGAACAAAACAGGTATTTGAACCAGCGGTAAGAAAGATAGGACAGATTACGGCCTGATTTAGATTTTGACTTGTTTTTTGGCTGGAAGCCCCCATCAGTATTGGTGGGGGTTTTTGTATTTGTCACGATGGTTCCCTTTGGAAACTTTTACCATTTTTGGATTAGGTCAGGAGAAGGATATCGATTAACTTATACGTCCTAATTTTTCTAGAGTATGTGTTACGATATAAAGGCCCAACTTGAAGGACAGTTAAGAAGGGCGATGAGAAGGGGTGACGAACATGCCGTTTACGAAATCAAATTGCAGCTGGAAAGGCATACCGATTTGCCTTTATTCCATGCATCAGGATTTCAACACCCAAAGCTTTTGATTTACACAAATGAAAGCCCGGATGTTCCGGTAATATCTCAGTGGGGTTTGGTTCCAGTATGGGCCAAATCCAAAGAAGACATTTGGAATAAGACCCTCAATGCTAGGGGCGAGACTATTTTTGAAAAGGCTTCTTTCAAAAACTCGGCAAAGAAGAAAAGATGTATAATTCAGGTTGATGGATTTTATGAGCATCATCATCAAAACAAAGAGACCTTCCCTTATTTCATTTCAAGAAAAGATGGGGAACCACTTTCCCTGGCTGGTCTTTGGAACGAATGGACTGATAAGGCAACTGGGGAGGTTCAAAACACTTTTGCCATAGTTACCACAGAGGCTAACCCTATGATGGAAATAATACACAATAATCCACGGGCCAAAGGGCCAAGGATGCCCGTTATCCTTCCTGAGGAGCTCGAAGACAAGTGGCTAGCTGGTTATGATGATGAACTTATCAAACAGGCTGTTGAAGGCCTTATAAAGCCATTTCCCGAAGCGGAATTACAAGCCCATACCGTTGGAAGGTTAAGAGGTAAGAATGCGATGGGAAATGTTGAAGAAGTCGACGAGATTTTTGAGTACGAAGGTGTAAAAGCAGAATACTAAAATTCCAATTTATCATGGAAGATTTCCCTGAAGAATTCGATTTGCACGATGTCCTACTCAATCTTTGGATTCGTCAGGCCGCCTATCACGATGGCACTCTAAAGGTGAGCCACAGGGATAGCTACGTTGTTGCTGATAAAGGAAAATATACTTTCTGCGATGAAGGCCACATCAAGAGGGAAATGAAGCGTCCAGAAGCAGTTGAAAGGATTTTAAAAGGCCTTATCAAAAAGTATGGAAGATTGGAGCGCAATGGATATGAGTACTATTTTGACCGGGGTAGGTGGTTAAGACGAAAGATGCGTTAGTCTAACGCACTTCGTAATTGAAAGATTCATACTTATTACTTCAGGGACGGGGCATTTTTCTATTCTAAAATGTAGAATTACCCCACCAAAACAGGGGTTTTTCATTAATAAATGCAATCTGTCTTTGATTTACTCATTAAAAAAGCGAGAAATCAATATATTCGGTAATACTAGGCGTGCAAACAGACATTGTTTTTGTGTGCGATCCGCCACAGTTTTGGAGTGGTATACTATACTTGACAACAAATTTTATATTACTTCTTAATTATATTTCTATTGCTATAAATACTTAAATAGCTATAACACAATAAGTCTTGCACTTAGTCAAACAGCTAAGGTAGAATGTATGTGCGCCTAGTTTATGAAAAATGATTTTACCAGTTTATCTTCTAAAAGCGAATTAGCGGAATTCCTTGATATTACCGTGAAACAACTAGATTATAACGCTTACAATGTCGATGAAAAATACAATACATTTACAATACCCAAGAAACGTGGAGGAACCAGAGAGATTTTTGCCCCCATTCCTTCACTTAAATCCATTCAGAAAAAACTTGCCAAAGAAATCTATGTTCTTTACAACCCAAAAAGGCATGTACATAGCTATATCAAAAAAAAGGGGATAAGAACTAATGCCAAAATACATATAAAGCAATACTATGTTCTTAATATTGATTTGCAGGACTTCTTTCCATCAATAAATTTTGGTAGGGTTTCAGGAATGTTTAAATCACATCCGTTTAATTTTAATGATGAGATTTCATATTTACTAGCGCAGATTTGTTGTCATAAGAATTTCCTGCCTCAGGGTAGCCCAACCTCTCCCATAATTTCTAATTTCATATGTAGGTCCCTGGATAACCAATTGAAATCCTTAGCTAAAACAAGCAAGTGTTATTATACCAGATATGCTGATGATATTACATTCTCAACGCGGATGAGGTCTTTTCCAAGCGAATTGGCTAGCTATTCAAGTGGAACTCTTGAACTTGGTAAGGAACTAATTCAGATTATTGAAGACAATGGCTTTACAGTCAATTCAAACAAGAACTGTCTCAGAAGAAATCATGAGCATCAATTTGTTACGGGGCTTACTGTTAATGAAAAACTAAATGTAAAAAGAAGGTTCATCAAACAACTTAGAGCAATGCTTTATGCATGGGAAAAACACGGATTAGATAAAGCAGCCCTGGAACATTTCAAAAAATATTCTCGACGTCACAAGGATAAGGAAGATAATGCCCTTTTCATCAAAATCATTGAGGGAAAGCTTCATTTTTTGGCTGATATCAGGGGAAAAGATGACGATATTTTTAAAAAGTATGTCGGACAATTCAAAAAACTATCTCCTGTTCCAATAATGTCACAATATATTGGTTATCAAGGAGATAAAATTTTGGTATACACAGAAGGAAATACCGACTGGATGCATTTGAAAAATGCTCTTAATCGTTTCAACGCCAATTACGATTACGAAGCCATTTCATCTTCCATAAAAATTCATGAATACGATGAAAATCATACTATAGGCGATACCATATTAAAAAACCTTTTACATGGATATTTAGTTAGTGGAAATCCGCAAGCGATAATTGGAATTTTTGATTCTGACAACTTAAGCTCGATAGGTGAATTTAGCCCCGTCCAAGGTAAACGATATCAGAAATTTGATGATCGCGTATACACTTTCTTTTTACCAAAACCTCCCCATAGGAGGACTAAAAAGAATTGTATTGAACATTATTATAAGGATGTGGACTTGAAGATTGAAGACGAAAATGGAAGAAGGATATATTTAAGTGATGAATTTGATAATCAAAGTGGCGAGTTGAAAGCTGGAGGTGGAATCACCTGTTATCAAAATGCTAGAAAACTGGGACTCATTGAAGGTATTATTGATAGCCAAGTAAGAGATTCTGAGGAGAGGAGTTTAGCTTTATCAAAAAAAGCCTTCGCCGCAAACATTTTGAATAAACATGAAAATTACAAAAAGGTAGATATCACCTATTTTAGGCTGATTTTTGATACAATCCACGAAATTTTACAAGACATTGAATCAAATGTGAAAAAAGCTAAAGCTTCTTAAAGCACTGCTAGATTTAGGTTATTATTATGACGAAAAAATGGGCAAAAAATGGGCAAATAAAAAAAGGAGCATAACTTAATATTCTGTTAGCTCCTTTATTTATTGTGACCTCGGCAGGATTCAAACCTGCAACCTTCTGAGCCGTAATCAGATGCGCTATTCAGTTGCGCCACGAGGCCTTTGAAATAGGGGTGCAAATATATTTCTTTTTAAATTTATGGCAAAACGAAGCAATCAAAAAGCAATGGATTTCAATGCCTACATACGCGATGTAAAGAACTTTCCAAAACCGGGAATCCTGTTTAAAGATATCACCCCCCTTCTACAAGATGCCAAAGCCCTTAAGAAGGCTTCTGAGGCACTTTGTGACTTTATTGGAAATGAACCTATTGATAAAGTTGTGGGAGTGGACAGTAGAGGCTTCATATTTGCCCCTTTGTTGGCCCATAAACTTGATGCAGGATTTGTGCCCATCCGAAAGAAGGGCAAACTTCCTTCCCAAAAGCTTTCGGAATCCTATGACCTGGAATATGGCACCGACACGCTGGAAATTCATGCTGACGCCATTAACAGGGGCGAGCGGGTTTTGGTACATGATGACGTATTGGCAACGGGTGGCACCGCTGAGGCGGTATGTAAACTAATTGAAAGACTAGGGGGTGAAGTGGTACAATGCAATTTTATCATTCACATCAGTTTTCTAAGAGGCAGGGAAAAACTAAATGGATATGCCGTGAAGTCCCTATTGACCTATTGATCCAAGGCATTTTTGGTCACATAGGCCCGCCAACCAATAATGGCCAACTGCCATTTTTTTGCTTGGGTCAAATCCAGTCTTCGCTTGGTGAATGATGGGAGTAGCGCTTTGTTGAGTAATGCCAGGAATTTGAAGAGTCCTTTCATGAACATCGAAATTGTTTTGTAAGCTACAAAAATAAACCCTTACCGATAGAAATCCCTGGCGGTAATGTTGCTCACAAAAAGACCGCCAACAGGGAAAGGATAAATGTGAGCAACAGTTTTACTAAGGTTATCATGATTTGGTTTTTTGATGGCACCTTCAACTATTTTTAGGTGCGTGATTAAACTCCTTTTTGATGATTGAGTTTTCAATATAAAATGAGTTTTATCATGTTTGCAAATAATCTGTAGCGAAATATTGAAATTAAATACAAAATAGTAACTAAATAAATGAATTAACCTTCGATATTTTAGTGACTTCCTTGGTGGAACTTTACAGGTGTAAAGAAAAACACCCATTTTCACCGCTATTTGTAGGTTTTGAAGGGGCTTTTTTGATCTTTTTTAAAAAACCAAGGGGCATTTCATTTAAAAAATGGCCGTTTTTGGCGTTTTCGTTTCCGAGCAATAAAAAAAGTCAACTGGAACAAGCTGACTTTTTCAATTACAATTCCGTTGATTTTACTCAGTTTTTCTTTTTGTTGGTCGTAATCTCAACAACACCATTTTTTGCCTTTGAACCATATTTGTTCCGTGCTGCTTCACCCTTTATGACATTCATTGTGGCAATTTTTTTGGGCGATAGCTTTTTCACCTGCCTTTTGGAGGCTTCCTTGCCATCAATGATATAAAGGGGATCTTTACCATCGGTATCTACAAAAAAGAAGTCCCCATCTCCTCCGATTACCTCAATATCCGTATCATCGTCAGAATCTTTTAAGATCATAACTTGGTTTCCCTTTTTCAATTTTTTCTTGGTGAGTTTTACACGCTTCTTATGTTCTTTGTCATCATCTGATGACATATAAAAGCTGAAACCGGTATTGGAGTCGTCGCTATCTTCCTCAATAAGAACAGTGGACTTATGCTTGGGTAATTCCGCTTCATCAATTTCTTCGCCATTGATCAACACCATACCCTTGCCATCTTTTTTCGTGATGACGATATCCCCATGCTCGCCAATTTCCTCAAGACCATTCCAGACGTCTACTTGTTCATCACTATCCGAGCTTATCCAGACCGAGCTCCCACCCGTTTTTATCTTTGTAACCTCGGACTTGTATGCCCCTTTGGTGCCAATGGAGACTAAATTGTTTTCCAAATCAATGAACAGCACAACAGGGGAAATACCATTTTCACTATCGGAAGTGTCGTGGGTATTTCTGAAAGAAGCACCATTCTTCCCTTTTCCGGTAACCTCCAGCGCAATATCAATGATTTCCCTATTGTCGTTTCTTACCGTGGTATAGCTGAAATACACACCTTCATCGGCAAGTTTTTCCTTCATTTCCAAAAGTTCTTCATCAGAAGTACCCTTATCAATCAATAATTCTATACGTTGCATAGAGCGAGCCCTAAGGATGGAAGACGTTTTTTCTTCCTTTCTGTTTTGACCAAAGGTTTCAAAGGGGACAAGGCTGGCGGGGTTAAGTGCCTTCCCGTCCTTTAATACTTCAAAGTGTAAATGGGGACCTGTTGATTTTCCAGAATTGCCCACATGGCCAATAACATCCCCGGAGGTTACTTCATCACCCGCTTGTACCTGTTGATCGTTTAGGTGTAGGTATTTGCTTGTATAGCCTGATTTGTGCTCCAATTCAATGTACTTACCGTTGCGTTCACCATAGCCACTTGACCTTACAATGCCCGAGGCGCTGGCCAAAACATTTTCTCCGATGGGAGCGGCAATATCGATACCTCGGTGAAATTCCATTGTCCCCGTAAACGGATTTCTGGCCTCACCAAATCCGGAGGTAATCTTTACATGGTTCCCTAGACGCACTGGACTTCTGAATTCAATGGAAGATGGGGATTTAGCACGTACTATAGTACTTTCCTCGCTAAATTTAACTACCTCCTTGGTGTTGAACCCCATGACAAAAAGTGCCAATAAGGGAACTACAAATAACAACTTTACGGCGTTGATTTTTTTGGATTGATTCTGATTTAACATGACTATTCGTTTTTTGATGATGGAATTAAAAAATGGATTAACAATTGAAATATTACGCGAATTAATGGCTTGGCTGAGCATTAAATACTGATAGGCCTTTTTGTCTTTTTCCTGATGGCATGTTTTGGCATCGGCCAAAAATTCAAGATTCTGTTTGACCATCATTTTGTAGTACCAAATACCAGGGTTGAACCATTGTAAAATAAATACAATTTCGGTCAGTAAAATATCTAGGGAATGCAACTCTTCGGCGTGTACCTTTTCATGGCGAAGTATGGTCTCAAGCTCATGGTCCTTAAATTGCTTTGGGTAATAAAAGATGTACCTAAAGAATGAAAAGGGCGAAATCTTAAAATTGGTTCTAACATGTACTAAATTGAATTGCGGAACAATATCACTTTTAGTTTTAATCCGATATATGGCGTGTAACTGAAAAATGAGCTTAAGGGTAAAAAAGAGAACGCCCGCCACATAAACGATCAATACCAATAGCATCCAATTGAAGGGGTCATGTGGTTGCACTTCCACGTTGGAAACCTCAGTAATTACGGAAGGGCTTGAGGTCAACATAGGTTCGGGCAGTACATAGCGTATCTTCGTAAAGGTGATAAGAGGGACAATAAAGGAAGCCAATAATCCAGCTATGAGAAAAACACGATTACTCAGAAAAAAGGTTTCCTTTTTTAAAAAGAAATGATAGGCCCCCAAAAACAACATCAAAATCCCCCCTGATTTTATGAGATAAACAAAGAATGCTTCCATTATTTCCTTTTTTCAATAAGTTGAATAATCTCCTTTAGTTCTTCGACCGAAATTTTTTCTTCCTTGGCAAAGTGGGATACCAAACTTTTATAAGAGTTATCGTAGTAATCCACTATGGAGGTATTGATGAACCTCTTGCGATAGTCTTCTTTTGAAATTGTTGGAAAGTAGCGGTGGGTGTTTCCAAAAGCCTCATGGTCTACGTATCCTTTCTCTTGAAGATTTCGTACAATGGTGGATAGGGTGTTGTAGTGTGGCCTATCACCCGTTATTTTTTCAAGGATTTCCTTGACGAAGGCCTTTTCAAGCTTCCAGAGGATTTTCATGATTTCCTCCTCCTTATTGGTCAATTTCTGCATGAAACATGTTTTGATGGAGTAAACGTAAAAAGAATTTTATAGTTAAACAACTATATTTATAGTTATTTAACGAAAGATTTAGTTTTTGCGTTTAACATCCTTTTGTGTTGCCCCATTGATTCTTGGTCTATATTTGCGGCAAACACACTATCCATGCTTGATGTACTTTTTATCATAATAGGTTTGGCCCTTCTTATCCTTGGGGGCAACTGGCTGTTAAAGTCGGCCGTGGCCTTATCGTTAAAGCTTTCCATTCCTAAAATTGTAATTGGTATGACCGTGGTGTCCTTTGCTACCTCGGCCCCCGAATTGATTGTAAGTATTAAGGCAGCTTTGGATGGTTCCCCAGATTTGGCCTTGGGCAATGTTGTTGGTTCCAATATTGCAAACCTGGGATTGGTTTTGGGGGTCACCGTGGTTTTGGGAAGTATTAATGTTCGAAAGAGCTTTTATACCACGGATTGGCCCGTGATGATGATGGCCTCGCTTTTATTTGTGGGTTTTATCTATTTTGATGGGGTCCTCGAACCTTACGAGGGTGTCATTTTAGTGGTATTCCTATTTCTCTTCTTGGTGTATCTTTTACGTTTTCAGAAAACTGCCGTGGTTGACGAGTTACCGGAAGATGATGTTCCCCTCCCGCTTTACAAGACGGCTTTGTTTTTGGGTATCGGGGGTGTGGCCCTTTGGGGTGGTTCGGAATTGCTCATCGAGGGTGCCAAAAATTTAGCAACTTCCTTAGGTGTTAGTGAACGGGTCATAGGAATTACCGTAGTATCAGTTGGTACAAGTATCCCAGAACTGGCAGCATCGGTAATCGCTGTTCTGAAGAAGGAAAAAGCGATTTCAGTGGGTAATCTTATCGGTTCAAATATTTTTAATTTATTGGCGGTGCTTGGTATTACCTCCATTATTACACCGGTTCGGGTAATCGACCAGGGGCTTTTGACCCACGATATCTTTTGGATGCTCGGAATTTCTTTTATCATCCTACCGTTGGTTTTCTTTCCAAAGGGACTTCGATTGGGCTGGCGTGATGGCCTTATTTTGCTTGCATCCTACGCTGCCTTTGTCTACCTTACCATAAGTTAGACTTTAACCCAGATGCTCCTCAAATTAAGAACTGTTTTTATTCTGTTAATAATAGTAGTTCCTGTTATGGGATTGGCACAGGCCATTGATCTCCAGCCCTATATTGATGGATATGTTTATGATGGTAAAAGAAAAGAACCCATTCCATTTGCTACCATAAAGGTCAAAGGATGGGCCAAAGGGGTGGTCACCAATAAAAATGGCAGTTTTAGGATACCCAAGAAGTTTGCTGAATTGAACGATACCTTAATCGTTTCATCCATGGGGTATGATACCCAGGTTTTTTCATTGGGGGAAATGATGAAGAAAGAATTGAATGTCCTTTTTTTACAACCGCATGTATATGGATTGGAAGAAACCGTGGTCTATGGAAAAAAGAAAAGGAGGTTAAGTGCAAGGGCCATCGCCAGAAGAGCGATTCGTGCCATCCCAGAAAACTATCCAAACCAACCCTTTGGTCTAACAGGGTACTATAGGGACTATCAATGGCACAAGAATGACTATCTCAACCTTAACGAAGCCCTACTTAGTATCTATGACCAAGGTTTTGAAAGCAAGGATAGCCAATCCACAGAATTTGCCCTACATACTATCTCATTGAACGAAAACTTTCCAAGGGATACCATATCCAGTGAGCCTTATGATTATGAAAAGGGGAGTAAGATTATAGATATGGCGCAATTGGATGCGTATGGGGGTAACGAGTTGCGGATACTCAGGATTCATGACGCCATTAGAAATTATGAGGTTTCCTCGTATTCCTTTGTGTATAAATTAAAAAGTCAATTTTTGAACCGCCATCGTTTTGAACGTGGGCGGGATATTTTCTTGGATGATGAACCTTTGTACAACATCACATTTACAAAATCGCAAAATGGATATATTGTTTCTGGCCATCTTTTAATTGATAAGGAAAGCTTTTCCATCCATAAGCTGTACTATTCCCTATTTTTCAAGGATACCGATACTACATCCATAGATAATATCGGCGCTTCAAAAAAAGAGTTGATTTTTGAGGTGGATAGTGAATATCGTCCCTTTAAAAACCAAATGTTTCTCAATTACATTACGTTCAACAACAGTTTTCTTTTACCGGAACCCCCGCGTTTTTTTGCGGAAGAGCTGCTTGTCAATGTGGGCGCACAAAATCTATCATTAACATTCAATAATCCGATCGACCGGAAAAAAGCGAGTATCATTTCAAATTATAAGTTAACCTTCTTTGATGAACCGCTACCTGTAAAAGAGGCTTTTGTGGATGTGTCAAAACCGAATACGGTTCGGATATACCCTTTATTCGAAAATCGCACGAAAGAACGTGATTTCTATACCTATTTTCAGAATTACAAAGCGAATAAGGAAGCGGGGAAAAAACTACTTTGCCAATTGGTGAATATTACGGACACGGATGGGAATTTGGTAAACAAAATATATGATTACAAGGAGTATCAACAATTTAGGGAATTTTTCACCCAAGAAATCCAGCACAATTTTGTACAGCCGACCCCAGAGGTCTTAATGAATCTGAATATCCCCGTTTTTGAGGGGCAGCCCTTACAGGAAAAGGAGGATTTGGAATATTATTGGATGAATACCCCCTTAAAGACCACGGATGATTGATTCAACGCGCAAAAAAAGGTCATCTTTTGTACACTCTCTTTGATGGGTTACGGCGCTTTTCTCTTTAGTCAAGAAGATGGTTTTTTGCAGGGAACACTAAAGGATGAAGAAACGAGGGAACCTATTGTTTTAGCAACCATTCGGGTTACGGGGAAAGCTCTAGGGGTAATTTCCAATAATGATGGTAGTTTTCAGATACCTGCTGAATTTCAGTTTAAGAGAGAACGTTTAGAAATTTCAAGTATGGGATATCAAACCAAGACCATTGCTTTTTCCGATTTAAAGAAAGGCATCGTAGATCCCATCTATGTAAAACCGGCCCTATTTAAATTGTCGGAGGCCGTTGTTAAGGGAAGAAAAAAAGGAAACCTACCGCCAGGCAGATCATTGGATATGCCCTCAACCGTATTCCAGAAAACTATCCAAACCATCCTTTTGGGTTAATAGGGTATTATCGGGACTATCAGTTCAAGGATAAAGCATACATCAACCTTAATGAGGGCCTAATCAAAGTAATGGACCAAGGTTTTTCGGTGGACGATTATAGGAGCATGCAATTTGGCCTATTTGATTATAAAACCAATCTGGACTTTAAAATCGATTCTTTCGCTGCAAAACCATACGATTACTCCAATAGGGACAAGTACATTCCCAATGCTACTTTTGGCGGTACCTATGCTCCCAATGAATTGGTAATGCTCTTTATTCATGACGCTATCAGGAACCATGGTATCAATGCCTATTCCTTTGTTTATACCATGGTGGAGGATTTTATTAAAGGACATCGGTTCTCCAGTGTCAAGAATACCTCTTATGGTGACCAAAAAGAATATCAAATAGGTTTTCGTAAATCAGAAACCCCTTTTCAGGTAAGGGGAACCATTTATATTGATGAGGGCAGTTTTGCAATTCGCAAGTTGGATTATGCCGTTTACAAGCAAGCATTTGATGATACTTCACCATCAAGGTACAGTTCTTTGCACAAAACCTTATTATATGAGATTTTGGTGGAATATCAAGGATATGATGATAAAATGTATTTGAATTATATATCGTTTCACAACCAGTTCAAATTGGTTCGACCCCCAACGTTTTTTGTCAAGGATGTTTTGTTGGCCACAAAACGGGAAATGAAGGTGTTTCTTAACACCCCAGCTGCAAATTGGCCCAATGATTTTTCGGTAAAGTACCAAGGTAAAAACCTTAAAATAGAGGGAATTTTAAAAATTGACCCATCAACTTTTACGATAAAATTTGCAGAAAACAACCAAAAGCAACGGGAATTACTCAACCTTTTGTTTTCTACAATTCGGGATGAAGAGAAACGTTCGCTGGAAATTCAAATTCCCCAATTAAGGGATAAGGATGGTAATCGACTGGGGGATCGGAAATTTGAAATTATGGATCAGTTTCGGGAGTTCTTCACCCAAAAAATTGTTGATACTGCTGCCGTTGTTCCTGATTCCTTACGGGTCAAAAAAACGTTTTCTTTGGGTGTACCGAAACAGCCCAGGCTAAAGCAGCAATTGGAGGAAGACTTTTGGATGAACACGCCTTTAAAAGTAAATCCCCAAGATTGAACCGTGAACCCTTGGCGGTTATTTATGTGACATCAGCTGCCCATACAAGCTTGCATTCCGTAGATGTTAAAACTGGTTCATTTTCCTTCCTAAAATTTGCTTAATAGTCTTGTTTTACCGTGAGGTTACCTGTATCTTTTAGGGTGATACCATTAGCTAAATTCCCGAAGGTGTTTTTTAAAAACAATAACATTTTACTGCTATTACTAGTGGTTTTTGGTCAAGTGATGGCTCAGGACTACGACAACTTCTTTTATGGAAAGTTGATAGATGCAACAACTGGGGAACCTCTTGTTTTTGCCACGGTTCGCGTAAAAGGCAAGGCCCTTGGGGTTATTTCAAATAATGATGGTGGTTTCAAAATACCCTTGGATTTTCAATTGAAAGGCGACTCCTTGGCCATATCGATTATGGGCTACAAAACAAAAGGGATTGCTTTTGACGTTTTAAAAAAGAAGACCATCAACCAAATAATGCTGGAACAGTACACTTTTGAATTATCGGAAACAGTAGTGACCGCCAAAAGGAGAAGATCTCTTGGTAAGGTAAAGAAGAGCCTCACGGCCGAACAAATTGTAAAGTACGCGATTGAGCGCATAGCCGATAATTATGATAACAGTCCCTTTGGATTGGTGGGTTATTATCGCGATTATCAATTACGGGAAAAAGAGTACATCAACTTAAATGAGGCCCTTATCAAAGTTTTTGATAAAGGTTTTGATGAAGATCATACTAATGTGCAGTTTGGTCTTTATAACTACAAGGCCAATTTAGACTTTAAGGTTGATTCCTTTGCTGCCAAACCATACGACTACCAAAGTAAGGATAAGTACATACCCCATGCGTCATTTACTAATGACATCGTTAGGGTTACCAATGAACTGATGTTACTATTTAACCATGATGCAATACGGCATAATGACCAACAGGCGTACTCTTTTGTCGATGTTTTCATAAAGGATTTCATTAAAAACCATGAATTCTACACCTACTTTATTACGAATTACCATGATAAAAAAGTCTACAAAGTGAAGTTTGCCAAGAAGTTGGCACATTTTGAGGTAAAAGGCGACATTTATATTGATAGTGATACCTATGCCATACGAAAAATGGATTATGGGGTTTTCATGCAAAAATCTGATGCAACTTCTGAATCGAACCAGAGCCCATCGGAAATGGAATTGTTATATGATATTTTGGTGGAGTACCAAGATTACGAGAATTACATGTATTTGAACTATATCTCCTTTCACAACAAATTCAAATTAAAAAGACCACCAAAGTTTTTTCTAAAGGATGTTGTCCAAGTTTTACATACCAAAGAATTACTTATAGTCCTTAACAAACCTGCTAAAAACTGGTATAGTTTAAAGCCCAAGGATTTGAAGGTCTACTACGGAGAAGAGAGGTTAAGGGTGGACGGGCTAACGCAAATAGATGCTGCCACCTATAAGTTTAAATTCTCGAAAAAGGGTAAATCCAAAAGGAAAAAATTAAGACACTTTTTTAGGGAATCGGGTACTAAAAAGCGAAAGCCGACTACTGTGGAGATCAACAATATGGTTGACTTGGATGGGAATGTATTGGGTGAAGAAAACTCCGAAGTTTTAGATCAATTTCGGGAGTTTTTTACGCAAAAGGTAGTCACCAAAGCCACTAATGAAACTTATGGTTCAGTGATTATTGATAAGGAAACTTCATTGGGCCATCCTGATCAACCGAGAATAAAAGCAGAAATGAACGAAGATCTTTGGATGAATACGCCTTTAAAATCCAAACTGTAGCATTGCAACACTGCTTGGGGTTAGACCACTTTTTTTCTTTTGGAAGGTCAATTAAAAGCCTCGTTTTGATAGTTAATTATTCGTAGTTTAAAGTATTGACCATTAGCTAAATTCCGTAAGGTGTTTTTTAAAAAAATCAGTTTTTTTCTTCTGCTATTCGTTGTTTTTGGCCATGGGATGGCCCAAGACTATGATAGCTTCTTTTATGGAAAATTAATGGATGCCACTACAGGGGAACCTGTTGTTTTTGCCACCGTTCGTGTAAAAGGTAAGGCCCTTGGCGTCATTTCAAATAATGATGGGGGGTTTAAAATACCAACAGCTTTTCAATTAAAAGGGGATGCCCTGGTCATATCGAGCATGGGTTATGAAACAAAAGAGGTGGACTTCGCTATCTTAAAAGAAACCGGCATCAACCGAATCTCCATAAAACCATACACTTTTGAATTAATGGAAACGGTGGTGACCGCCAAAAAAAGAAAAAGACTTATAAAGACTGGAATAAATAAGAACCTAACAGCAAAACAAATCGTAAGGAATGCCCTAGAACGCATTCCTAATAACTACGATAAGAATCCCTATGAACTGATAGGCTATTACCGTGACTATCAAATGCAAGAACAAAAGTATATGAATTTGAATGAGGGGCTTATCAAGGTTTTTGATAAGGGTTTTGATATGGATGGCTATAAAAGTCTGCAGTTTGGACTTTACAACTACAAGCCCAACTTAGACTTTGAATTGGATTCTTTCGCGGCAAAACCCTACAATTACAATTTACGGGACAAATATATACCCAACACGGAATTTTCCAATAGCGTTGTGCCCAACGAATTAACGTTGCTGTTCAATCATGATGCAATTAGGCATAACAATGAGCTGTCGTATTCTTTCGTGGATATTTTCATAAAAGACTTTATCAAAAAACACGATTTCTACACCTATTTTCTTACCAATTACGGGGATAAAAAGGTATACAAAATAAAGTTTGCAAAACGCCTAAATCGATTTCAAGCGAAAGGGGATATTTATATTGATACAGATACCTATGCCATTCGAAAATTGGATTATGTGGTTTATCGACATAAGCTAGAAGAGCCCTCTCCGGCAGAGTTTAGTGCATCCGAAATGGATTTGCTTTATGAAATTTTAGTGGAGTATGCAGAGCATGGGGGTTACATGTATTTGAATTATATTTCGTTTCACAATAGATTTAAATTGGTAAGACCGCCTAAGTTTTACGTGAAAGAAATCATTCAAAGATGGGATATTCAAGAATTGCATTTGAGTCTGAACAAGCCAGCAAAAAATTGGTCTAGTCTAAAACCCAAAGACCTAAACATTTATTATGGTTCAGATAGATTAAACGTGGATAGGTTGTCACAAATTGATATGACCACCTACAAGTTTGAATTTTCGCGTGATAGTAAATCCAAAAGAAAAAAAATAAGGGAATTCTTTAGGGAAATAGGATCCAAGAAGCAAGAACCCGTTATCGTTGAGGTCAACGACTTAAAAGATATGGAGGGAAATTTGTTGGATGAGGAAAATTCGGAACTTTTAGATCAATTTCGGGAGTTTTTTACTCAAAAGGTAATCACCAAAGCCACTAATAAAACTGATAGTTCATTGATTGTTGATAAGGAAACTTCATTGGGCCATCCTGATCAACCGAGAATAAAAGCAGAAATGAACGAAGATTTTTGGATGAATACGCCTTTAAAATCCAACCTGTAGCATTGCAACACTGTTTGGGGTTAGACCACTTTTTTTCTTTTGGTTTGTCAATTAAAAGCCTTGTTTTGCCGGTTTATTCTTCGTATTTTATAGGGTCAACCATTAACTAGTTTCCAAAAGGTGTTTTTTAAAAGAATTGGCTTTTTTCTTTTGCTAATTTTCGGTTTTGGTCAAGTAGTGGCCCAAGACTATGATAGCTTCTTTTTTGGAAAATTGATCGATGCCACTACCGGGGAACCTGTTGTTTTTGCCACTGTTCGTGTAAAAGGTAAGGCCCTTGGCGTTATTTCAAACAATGATGGGGGTTTTAAAATACCAACAGCTTTTCAATTTAAAGGGGATGCCCTGGTCATATCGAGCATGGGATATGAAACAAAAGAGGTGGACTTCGCTATCTTAAAGGAAACCGGTATCAACCAAATCTCCATAAAACCATACGCTTTTGAACTAATGGAGGCGGTGGTGACCGCCAAAAAGAAAAGGTCCCTAGGTAAGGTTAAAAAGAGCCTTTCGGCCGAACAGATTATAAGGTATGCCATTGACAACATTCGGTATAATTATGATAATGATCCATTTGAATTGGTGGGCTATTACAGGGATTACCAGTTGCGAGGACAAGAGTACACCAATTTAAACGAAGGACTTATCAAGGTTTTTGACAAAGGTTTTGCGGTTGAGGACCATACGAGTTTACAGTTTGGTCTTTATAGCTATAAGGCCAATTTAGATTTTGAGGTGGATTCCTTTGCCGCCAAACCCTACGATTACCAAAGCAATGACAAATTTATTCCAGATGCCGTATTTAGGCAGCAACAAATTCCAAACGAGTTGACGCTTTTATTCAATCATGATGCGATAAGAAACCATAGGGAACGGACGTATTCTTATGTAAATACGTTTGTCCAGGATTTTTTAAAGGAACACGATTTTTTCACCTATTTTTTGACCAATTATGGTAATCAAAGCGTCTATAAAATCAGATTTGAAAAGCGTATGGAGCCATTTCAAATAAAGGGAGCCATTTATATTGATACCGATACGTATGCCATCCGAAAATTGGAGTATACGGCTTACCGTCAAAAGCTTGATGAGGCCACTAAAAAAAACAGCGAATCGGAAATGGATTTGCTGTATGAGATTTTGGTGGAGTATCAAAATTATAGGGATCATATGTATCTCAATTACATTTCCTTCCACAATCAGTTCAAGTTGATTCGGCCTCCAGAGTTTTTTATCAAAGAGGCAGCCTTAGATAAGTTTAAAAAGCAATTGACCTTAATTTTGAACAAACCCGCGGTGAATTGGTTGGAAATGGCGACCAATGATTTTAAGGTGTATTATAGGAATAGGAGACTCAAGATAAAGAAGGTAGAACGAGTGGGGGACCTTGGGGATAGGTATACCATTTCTTTCTTTAAAAAGACCAAAGCACAGCGTAAGCGCCTTAAACTTCTAATTGACGAAAAAAAGGATGAAGAAAAGGCTTCATTGGCAATTGTTGTCAATAAAATGGTTGATGCAGAGGGCAATTTATTGGCCCAAAGAAAATCAGAATTGCTCGACCAATTCCGGGAATTTTTCACCCAAAAGATAATCCTGAAAGGGGACAAGGAGTTTGAACGGGTTTCCTATGTAAACAAAAAAATTGCCTTGGGCGATTGGGAACAACCAAAAATGAAAGCCCAAACGAATGAAGAATTCTGGATGAACACTCCTCTAAAAAGCATTCCATAAAAAAAACCGCCTTGATGACTGACCGAGGGTCAAAGGGCAAGGCGGTTTTTAACTATAATCAACAACTAATTTATTCTATACGCTTGCAGACTTTACTGTCTTAATGATTCTGGCGGCTACCTTATATGGATCCGCATTGGACGCAGGCCTTCTGTCTTCCAACCAACCTTTCCAACCACTTTCAACCGTTGCAATGGGAATACGAATGGACGCCCCACGATCGGATACACCATAACTGAATTCATTGATGGACTGCGTCTCATGCAAACCGGTTAAACGCTGGTCGTTAAATTCACCATATACCTCAATATGTTCTTTGGTTACGGGTCTGAAGGCTTCACAAATTTTTTCATAGGTTTCTTTGTTGCCTGCGGTTCTCAATATCGAGTTTGAGAAGTTGGCATGCATTCCTGAACCGTTCCAATCCCCCTTGATAGGTTTTGGGTGGTATTCAATATAATACCCATATTCCTCAGTCAAGCGGTCTAACATGTATCGTGCCGCCCAAATTTGATCACCAGCGCTTTTCGCCCCTTTGGCAAAAATCTGAAACTCCCATTGACCACTGGCAACTTCTTGGTTGATACCTTCAAAATTTAATCCTGCTTCCAAACACATATCAGCATGGCGCTCCACTAAGTCCCTTCCGTGGGTGTTTCTACCACCAACGGAGCAGTAATAAAGCCCTTGCGGGCCGGGATAACCGCCCATTGGGAAGCCCAATGGCAACTGGGTTTCCGTGTCCATAATAAAGTATTCCTGCTCAAAGCCAAACCAGAAATCATCGTTCTCATCATCTATGGTGGCGCGAGAGTTGGAAACGTGAGGGGTTCCATCTGGATTCAAAACTTCCGACATTACTAAATATCCGTTCACTCGTGCCGGATCTGGGTAAATGGCCACAGGCTTTAACAAACAGTCGGAAGAGCCACCCTCTGCTTGTTGCGTAGAACTACCGTCAAAAGACCACATGGGGCAGTCTTCCAATTTTCCACTGAAATCTTTTTCAATTTTTGTTTTACTTCTCATGTTGGCGGTAGGAGTGTACCCGTCCAACCAGATGTACTCTAATTTTGCCTTGCTCATAACTTTGGTTGTTTAAACGTAATTTAATGAAGCCGTAAAAGTAGAGTTTAATATTCATTTAGCGTATTTTTTTAAGGGTCAAATACTAAAAAAATCCATGAAATTTTGGTTACCCCTATTTTTTTTAGGGTTGATTGACAAAAAAGCATTTTTTTTCATTGATATTACTAAATTGTTAATTTTGACCCCGAATTAAGAATGTAAACGGATGAAGATGCGATTTGAGGCCCTGGCAGAAAGCAATGTACGGCAAGTATTACCTATTTTGGAAGAGAACAAACGTTCCGAATTGTTTGGAAAAAACGTCTTTAACGACGAAAAAATGCAGCAATTTTTAACGGAAGAAGCCTATGAAAAAGTGCAACTGGCTGTATTTTCCGGCAAGAAAATAGATAGAAAAATAGCCAATCAGGTAGCTGAGGGTATGAAGGCTTGGGCGCTTTCCATGGGAGCTACGCATTACACCCACTGGTTTCAACCACTAACAGGTTCCACTGCTGAAAAACACGATGCCTTTTTTGACCTAAAACCTGATGGGAGTGCCATTGAAAAATTTGGTGGGAGCCAACTGGTACAGCAGGAACCTGACGCTTCCAGTTTCCCCAGTGGGGGAATCCGAAATACCTTTGAAGCTAGGGGGTATACCGCTTGGGATCCCACTTCACCCGCCTTCATTTACAAAACTACACTTTGTGTGCCCACTATTTTTGTGGCCTATACAGGGGAAGCCCTAGATAACAAAGCCCCTTTACTTCGGGCGTTGCACGCTGTTGATCAGGCAGCCACTGGGGTGGCCCAATATTTTGATAAAAATGTAAGAAAGGTGCATGCCACATTGGGATGGGAGCAAGAGTACTTTTTGGTGGACAAGGCCTTGGCACAATCACGCCCCGATATCTTAATGACTGGTCGTACCCTTGTTGGAAATTATGCCGCTAAGGGACAACAATTGGACGATCATTATTTTGGGGTCATTCCGTCCAGGGCGCTCAGTTTTATGAGTGCATTGGAAAAGCAGTGTATGGTATTGGGCATTCCTGTAAAAACAAGACATAATGAAGTGGCACCCAATCAGTTTGAAGTAGCTCCCGTTTTTGAGGAGGCCAACCTTTCCGTGGATCACAACCTGTTGTTGATGGACGTTATGGAAGAAGTTGCCGATGTCCATGACTTTAAGGTGCTTTTCCATGAAAAACCTTTTGCAGGAATCAATGGTTCAGGGAAACATAACAACTGGTCCTTGGCAACCGATACAGGAGTGAACCTGTTACGTCCCGGGAGTACACCCATGAAGAACCTTCAGTTCCTCACCTTTTTTGTGAATACCATTAAGGCGGTGGACAATTATGAAGAGTTGTTGCGCTCTTCGATAGCCTCGGCGAGTAACGACCATCGCTTGGGTGCCAATGAAGCACCGCCATCCATTATTTCCATCTTCATCGGAAAGCAACTGGCGGGTGTTTTGGACGAATTGGAAGGCGTTTCCAAAGGAAAACTGTCCCCCCAGGAGAAAACGGAACTAAAATTAAACGTAGTAGGCAAGATACCCGAAATTTTGTTGGACAATACGGACAGGAACCGCACCTCACCTTTCGCGTTTACAGGAAATAAATTTGAAATGCGGGGTGTAGGGTCCAAAATGAACTGCGCAAAACCCATGACCATCCTCAATACCATCGTGGCCAAACAATTGACCGATTTTAAGAAAGAGGTGGACGCTTTGATCGACAAAAAGAACCTTAAGAAGGATGAGGCGGTTTTCAATGTATTGAGGGAGTATATCAAAACATCCAAACGCATCCGTTTTGACGGGGACGGTTATAGTTTTGACTGGCAGGAGGAGGCCAGGCGCCGAAAGCTGAGCAATAATAAAAATACCCCGGAGGCGCTTCACGTGCTAACGTCCAAGGAGAGTTTGGCCCTTTTTGAATCAATGCAAGTAATGAATGAGGTAGAGCTCAAAGCACACCAAGAGGTGGAACTGGACAACTATGTATTTCATCTACAGATTGAAGGCCGCATATTTGGGGAACTGGTCTACAATCATGTGGTGCCTGCGGCCATTCGTTACCAAAATCTATTGTTGGAAAATGTTCATGGCCTAAAAGAGGTATATGGTGCCGCCCATAAAAAGGTGTGTGAACCCCAGCTGAATATGATTGAACAAATAGGGGAACACCTTACTGAAGCCAAGAAATTGACCGATGCCATGATCGCTGTAAAAAAGCGCACGGACAACATGGGCGATATTGCCAAAAAAGCGAAAACCTACGGTGATACCATAAAACCTTATTTTGAGAAGATCAGGGAACATGTGGATGCCTTGGAACGACTAATTTCAGACGACCTTTGGCCATTGACAAAATATCGGGAACTTTTATTCGTAAAATAAAAAACATCCTTCCCTGCCAAGGGAAGTTACCATCACCAAGACCGTGAAGGAGGAAGGGGTTGAAAAAGGAGTATTTTTGTTGAAACCAAACAAATGAGCCTTACCCTTACCGACATTCGGGCTGCCAAAAAACGCGTAGATTCATATATCAATGCTACCCCAATCCTATCTTCATCCCTAATGAACCAATGGTTGGGGCATGAGATTTTTTTTAAGTGCGAGAACTTCCAAAAAATAGGGGCCTTTAAGGCTAGGGGAGGACTAAATACCGTTGCCTGGTTGGTGGAAAATAATCAGAAACCAAAGCACATTGTTGCCAATAGCTCAGGCAACCATGCGCAGGCGGTGGCCTATGCTGGGCAACAATTTGGTATTCCTACGACCATTTTTATGCCTGAATATTCAAGTCAGGTTAAAGTTCAGGCCGCCAGGGGGTATGGTGCCAAGGTGGTTTTGAGTAAAACCCGTAATATTACCGATGTATTGGTTCGGGAGGCTGCCGGGGAAGCTGGTACGTATTGGATACCCCCTTTTAATCATGAGCAGGTCATTTGTGGTCAGGGAACCGCTGCCCTGGAGGCTTTGACCGAGTTGGATGATATTGACGCGGTATTCACGCCCTGTGGAGGAGGTGGGCTCACCTCGGGCACCCTGATTGCCACCCGTGGCTTGGCGCCAAAGGCCAAAATGTTTGGGGTGGAACCATTGAATGCCAATGACGCTGCAGAATCGTTGCGGAAAGGAAGCATCCAACGCTTATCCGGAATACCCAACACCCTGGCGGATGGGGCCATGACCATGGCCGTTGGGGAGTTGACCTTTGAATTTTTAAAACAATTGGATGGATTCTATGAGGTAGCTGAGAATGACATTGTGTACTGGACGCAATGGTTGACCCATTTACTCAAATGCCGGTTGGAACCCACCTGTGCCATGCCCATGCAAGCGGTAGTGGAATGGTTAAAAACCCAAAACACCAAGCAGCGCGTATTGGTCATTATTTCGGGGGGCAACATGGACCAGACAACCTCCCAAAAGATATGGGAGTGGGATTATCTCACCCAAAAGCCTACCCTCCGATAGGGAAAACTTCAATATTTGTAACCTGTTGTAATTCTTTGAAAAGTATTTAATACTTGGATGAAGTTTTTTTGTAGTATTGGTACTATATAGGAGTTGGCAAATTAGCATAAGATGAGATTAACCAAATTTTTAGTTGTTGCTTTTTCCATCATCGGCTTTGGATGTCAATCTCAAAACAAGGAGTCTCGAATTGAAATAATTCAACCAACCGTGCAACAAGAGGCCACATCAATTTGGAGAACCATCAATGATATTACCTTTTTTGAAAAGCAAGGCTACACCGTTCATCTTCCCAAGGATGCCCTTATTGACTCATTGATGGCAAAATCAAAAAATGGAACTTTTGGCAATGGGGACTATCAGGCTATTTATGCACTTGTTGAAAACCAAGTATTTGACCCAAAAAACTATGAAAAAGCTAAACAGAGTGTAGAGGAGCAGATTGACCTTTTGAGCGAATTCGTCAATGAAATAGATTCTGGGAAAAGCCAATGGGATTGGAAGTTTAAGATGTTTGATTCGTACAAGGTTGTTTTTACATTATATGGCACCGGGGGAAGTTATGACCCTGATATGGGAACCATAACTCTTTTAACCAATAAAGAGGGAGGATTTATGAAATATAAAAATCCGGCCTACACCATAATTCATGAAATTTCTCATATGGGAATGGAGTATTCAATTGTTCGAAAGTATGGTCTTTCCCATGGATTAAAGGAAAGGGTAGTGGACACATTTGTATATCTGATGTTCCATGAACAATTGCCAAAATATCAAATCCAAAATATGGGCGACAAGAATATTGATAGGTATTTGAATAAGAAAAAGGATATTGAATCTTTAGATTCGATAATACGCGAATTTGTAAAAAGGTAACTTTCAATAGCAATAATTCATCTGCCTGACGATAGACAGGTTGCTACTTTCATGATAATTTCAAACCAATAAATAAAACGGCTGGATTTCTTACCGACAATAATCGTCAGAAAGGAGTCTTCCTGACAGAATCAAGGATGACCCCTCACAAACGATAACGTTCCAAGTGGGGCAAGGAGTGAAACACATCATGACCAGATCCAGTAGGGGTCATTTGAAAAAACGGGAAGTATTCGATAATCAGAATTTTATTTGGGCTTGAATCTAAGTAACTGGAAAAATTTAAGTTGTATCGTTTTCCATAAATCAGGCACCGGCGTTTTTTCGAATTTCTTTTCGATGGGCAAACCCCCAATCAGCAAGGCTACTAATGACAGGAACAAGATTTTCGCAATACTCAGTCAATTCGTACCTAACAGAAACCGGTCTTGTCCCTAAAACGGTTCTTTTTATAAGCAAATTGGTTTCCATCTCCTTCAGCTCCCTACTCAACATCTTTCCAGAAATCCCCTCTACAACTTCCAATAGGTCAGAATAGCGCTTGCTACCAAAATAAAGTGCCACTAAAATGTGCATCTTCCATTTTCCGCCCAAAACGTACATGGTGTCGGCAATTGCACGAACCTTATTAATGCACGCTTTTATTTTCTCCTTGTCTTCTGTCATAAGAGGTCATTTAGTTACTTGGATGTTACCATTACTTTTTATCACTTTATGACAAAAGTATGCAAACACTTTGGATATTTGTATAATTAAAACATCATAATATGCAAATATCAAACAACACACTATATTGGATTTTTACAGTCTTACTATCGGCTTTAATGATGACCTCCGTCGTTAGGTATTTATTGGACTTAGAAACATTTATATCGAATTTCGAGACATTGGGATATAATGGACGGATTGTAGTTCCTCTGGCCACTGCTAAAATATTGGGACTAATGGCTATTTTAAGTGATAGGATTAAATTTCTTAAAGAATGGGCCTATGCTGGATTTCTCTTCAATTTCTTATTGGCTTTGGAGGCGCATGTATCGATTGATGATGGGCACTATATGGGCCCGGCAATAGCGCTCATTTTACTGATTGGTTCTTATGTGTTTTACCGTAAAATACATTTTGATAAGACCGATTAACTACCTGAATAAAACGGACAAAAAATGCATAAGCCATCATTAATAGTTAATTGGGAAGTAATACCCTTGTATGGGGAAGGTTTTTTATTGGAATATATAACTACCAAAAAAAATGACATAATTCGTTCTCCAAAGACGGACAGGTTTTGGTATTCTTGCCAAGGTTATATTCCTCATCGATTATTGCCCTTGGATTTCACTGGAAAAGTCTTCCTTAGCCTCACTTCTTCCTCTGGCGACCAACGATTTTACGTAAACGACAAGAACAAATTATATTTGAATTACCGTCAAATATGTAAAATGTGAATAGAACAAAGCTATATTTCTACAGTGCATTGTTAGTGACCTTAAGCGTAATCATACTTTTGGTTACGGGTTCTTTCGTGCTCACCTTGCCTTTGGATACGGAAAAAACCATTCCCTTGGGAACTTTTATAACGTGCGCCGGAATGGTTGCGCTACCGCTAACTCCATACTGGGGAGTCAAGGAACTGAGAAAACCCACGACAAAACTGAACAAAATTCTAAGTGGATGCCTAAAAATGATCATTATTTTGGGAATTCTCTGGGTACCCCTGTCCTATGGATTCGCTGGTAACCTTTCGTTCACTTTTTCGGAAAAGGAATCTTTTCAAGGGGGACAAACGGCAATGAAATGGTTTTGGCGGTTAAGTTATGGTATTGGAATAGGAACCGTTGTAATTTGGCTGCTGTATGGGATAGTTTTACTTTTTAAAGGAAACAAAACCGTAGCGAATAATGAATAAGCCCAAAAAATGGAATTGACTGCAGAAATAAAACACTACATTGACCAAAGTGTGTTATGCTGGCTTGCGACCGTATCGTCAAAGGGAATCCCAAACGTTTCACCAAAGGAGATATTCAACTATTATGGTTCCCATCATATTATAGTGGCCAATATCGCTTCGCCCCAAACGGTTCGGAATATCAAACAGAACAAAAACGTATGCGTGAGCTTTATTGACATTTTGGTGCAGAAAGGGTTTCAAATTAAAGGAAACGCCGAAATCATTAATAAAACGGATTTGGAATTCCATAAAATGGAAAAAATATTAACGAAAATGACGGGTGGAAAATTTCCATTTTCGACAATTACAAGAATCTTGGTTGAACAAGCCAAACCCATCATTGCACCGAAATATCTCCTGTACCCAGAAACCACTGAAATAGAACAGATCAACCGTGCTAAGAAGTCTTACGGCTTTTAAAAATGACGAAAACACGGTTATTAGGACTGTACCTGATGATTACAATTCCCTGATTTTCATGTTTCGGAACCAGGCTTCAAAATACCAATTCTGTAAGGCGATCTTTCCTTTTGGTACCCTTCCAAAATCGGGGTTGTCCTTGAAATTGCTTTGACTGAGCTTTTGTCGCCATTCTGAAGAAGTTATGTCTTCTTGTGCGGTCATGGTACCGTTAAGGTAAAATTCAATTTTTCCCTCCCTTTGAACGATTTTGGACGTATTCCATTGTCCCACCGGTTTAGGGGTCTCCGGGTTCGTTTGAGGTGATACCCCCCAAAGGCTTCCCGCTTGTTTTTTAGGAGTTTTGGTATCCATATGTGCAGGTTCCAGCAACTGGTATTCCGGTCCCGTGCGGTAGGTCGCATCAAATTCTGGGGATTCCTGAACATTGATGAAAACGCCTCCATTGCCCCTTAGGGCCATTTGCCATTCAAACACCATCTCATAGTTTTCATACACTTGGTCTGTGACCAAATCCCCAAAAACTTTGCTTTCATCAGTGGCGTTACAATATAAGGTGCCATCCTTTACTTCCCATGCAGAGAAAGCGGTAGAATCCGGCTTGTTGTACAAATGCCAACCATCCAAGGTTTTTCCGTCAAAAAGTAGGGCCCAACCCTGTTCCTTTTCCACATCCAGTAATTGGTTGTGGACTTGGTTCTCTATGGCCGACTTTTTGGTGCGCCAAGTTTGATTTTCTTCATGTTTTTTGTAATTACAGGCGGAGATAAGCGCTATTGAAAAAACAAGTAGAAGTATTTTTTTGAACATGGTTGTTGATTTCATTTGGTTTTCAAAATAATAAATTTTCATTTTCCACTTCCATTTCGAGTTTCCTATTTTTGCGCAAACACAGTTCATGTCCTCAGACACCAGCAAACGTTATGCCCAACGTGGGGTTTCCGCTTCCAAGGAAGACGTGCATAACGCTATCAAAAACATAGAAAAAGGACTCTTTCCTAAGGCCTTCTGTAAAATAGTGCCCGATTATTTGACCGGTAGTGAAGACCATTGTTTGGTTATGCATGCCGATGGGGCCGGTACAAAATCCTCATTGGCCTACATGTACTGGAAAGAGACCGGTGACCTTAGCGTGTGGAAAGGGATTGCCCAGGATGCCCTTATCATGAACATTGATGATTTGATATGCGTCGGCGCCACGGATAACATTATGCTTTCATCCACGATAGGGCGGAATAAAAATTTAGTACCGGGTGAAGTAATTTCGGCCATTATCAATGGAACGGAAGAACTGATAGCGGATTTGGCAAAACACGGTATCACCATTCATTCCACGGGAGGGGAAACGGCAGATGTGGGCGACTTGGTAAGGACCATTATTGTGGACTCCACGGTTACGGCACGAATGAAACGTAGTGCAGTTATTGATAATGCCAATATCAAAGCGGGTGATGTCATCGTAGGCCTGGCCTCCTTTGGCCAAGCCACCTATGAAACGGAATACAACGGGGGAATGGGAAGTAATGGGCTTACCTCCGCGCGCCATGATGTATTTTCCAAATACCTGGCGGAGAAATACCCGGAAAGCTTTGATGCTTCCGTGCCTTTCGATTTGGTGTATTCGGGCGAAAAGAAACTTACGGATGTCGTAGAGCATACTCCCTTGGATGCTGGAAAATTGGTGCTGTCCCCCACACGAACCTATGCACCCATAATTAAAAAACTATTACAAAACCATACTTCGGAAGAAATACATGGCATGGTACATTGCAGTGGAGGTGCACAGACGAAGATTTTACATTTTGTGGATCATCTTCATATCGTGAAAGACAATTTGTTTGAGGTGCCCCCTTTGTTTAAATTGATTCAAGAGCAATCGAGTACGGATTGGAAGGAAATGTACCAGGTGTTTAATTGTGGCCATCGATTGGAACTGTATGTAGAGGAAAAAATTGCCAAGGATATTATTGCCATTGCCAGATCATTTCATGTCGATGCGCAAATTATAGGGCGGGTAGAAGAAAGTCCTGTTAAAAAATTAACAATTTCCTCCGAATTTGGGCAGTTCATCTATTCTTAAATACGATTCCATTTGAATTCCCGTTCCAATTAAAAACACGTGCTATGGAACGAAAAGAATTTCTACGCTCTCTTGGTGCAGGAGCCGCTTTTGCCGTGATGTTTCCTTGTGCCTCAGGTTGTTCTTCCAACCGTCGGGAAGCCCTTGAAACTTTTGATGAACCCACGGGGGTGGATTTTGTCATTGATTTGACCAATCCTGACTTTTCCCCTTTGAACAATAACGGTGGATTTGTATTGGTGATGTCCAATTCAAGTGATGGACTTACTGATATTGTGGTTGCCCGAAATTTAGAAGGCGAATTGGTGGCAGCGAGCCAAATATGTAGTCACCAACAAACAGATAGGGTTCGGTTTATTTCCGATGATGGGGGCATTTTCTTTTGTTCTACCCATGGTTCCCGTTTCAATCAAAATGGAACGCCCTTGAATACCATAACGAACAATCCTTTGAAAGTTTTCAATACCGAGCTTGAGGGAGATATCTTGCGTATTTTTGAATGAGCCTATTAGACATTATGAAAAATTGGGTGCTTTGCGTTGTGTTTTTGGTGCCGCTATGGGGTTTTTCACAGGGTTGGGAGTCCAATTTTGATGTTGCCCTTTCCAAAGCGGCAAAAGAGGATAAGCCCTTGGTCTTGGTCTTTTCAGGTTCGGATTGGTGCGCCCCTTGTATAAAGTTGGACAGAACTATATGGCAATCGGATGTGTTTAGGGATTATGCCACCCAAAATTACGTACTGTATAAGGCGGACTTTCCCAGAAAGAAAAAAAATCAACTGCACCCAGAAATTTTGGGAAAAAACAAAGAATTGGCTGCTGAATTCAATTCCAAAGGATATTTCCCCCTGGTTTTGGTATTGGACGAAAATTCCAATGTTTTGGGAACCACGGGATACAAAAAATATGGCCCTAAAAAGTATATTCAATTATTAGATTCCTTCCTTAAATGAGATGGTATTCCTTTCTATTGGCGGTTGTCATGGCCATTGCGAGCTACGCCCAAAGAGGGGACGATATTGTGGTCAAGAAGGCCATACGACTTATGGGGACGGATTTTGAGATTAGTGTGGTGGCCCCAACGGAGCAAATAGGGTATATTAATATTGATGAGGCCGTTTCTGAAATTCGACGTATAGAAGCCATGATTTCCTCATGGGATGAAAATTCAGAAACCTCGGAAATCAACAGAAATGCCGGAATCCGGCCGGTAAGGGTAAGTAAGGAACTGTTTCAACTTATAGGGCGCACAAAAAAAATATCGGAGATCACAGATGGGGCCTTTGACATTTCCTATGCTTCCATGGATAGAATTTGGAAATATGATGGAACCATGGAAAGAATGCCTACTGAAACACAGATAAAGACATCAGTTGAAAAAATAGGATATCAAAAGATTGAATTAAATCAGGAAGAACAAACGGTTTTTTTACAGCAGGAAGGCATGCGAATTGGTTTCGGTGCAATAGGAAAAGGATATGCTGCGGATAGGGCGAAGGAATTATTGATTTCCAAAGGGGTAAAAGGCGGCATCGTAAATGCCTCAGGCGATTTGACCACTTGGGGAACACGGGAAACCGGCGAAAAATGGATGGTGGGCATTACCAATCCCATGGATAAGGATAAGATTTTTACTTGGTTGCCCATTGTAGAATCTTCGGTAGCTACTTCCGGAGATTACGAAAAGTACATTATTTTCAAGGGGAAAAAATATTCCCATATCATTGACCCGAGAACCGGTTATCCAACCAAGGGGGTGACCAGTGTTTCCATTTTTGCCAAAAAGGCCGAGTTGTGCGATGCCTTGGCAACGGCAGTTTTTATCATGGGTCGGGATAGCGGGATTCATTTAATTAATCAATTGGACGGGGTTGAGGTCGTTCTTGTGGACAACAAAAAAAAAATTCACAAAAGTGCCGGAATTGTTTTTGAGACCAATCAATATGTAGACAAATGAGAAAATTATTGATTTTAATGGGTATTATGCTTTTGGGTAGTTCTTGTGTGGCGGTAAGGGAATATGAAAAAATCTACCTGAACGATGAAGAAATGCTGTTAAGCTTTAAAAGTTCGGAACGTTTTGAGACCACATTTCAGATTTATAGGGAAGGCGCTTCCGGAGCCAATGGGGGGAAATCCGGTGGTGGATGCGGATGTAACTAAGTGAGACCAAAATTTTGCGAAGAAAATTTTACTGGTCGAACTTACCCTGAGCGAGGCCGAAGGGTCTTGATTATTGAAATAGCGAAGCCTGAGGATCCTTTAAGGAACGGGCTTAGCCAACCATTCCCATATGTCCTAAAAACTAAGGAAGGGTTTTTAACTGTTCAATTGTCTGAAAAAAAGAGAATACTTAACCAATATTAGTGTCAAAGTTTTTCACAATATTCATATTCCTGTTTTGTATCGTCTCCAGAGGTCAGGATGTAGATACTTCATATAAGAAAAGGGTCTTGGAAGCCAGTGAACTAGAAACCCTTTTTAGCTATTATAGCCAAGATGGTCCCAATGCAGCCGTAACCGGGGGGGAAGGTACGGAAGAGTTGACGGATGCTACCTCTACTTTGGTACTGCGAATGCCGCTGAATGATGATGATATATTGACCATTGATGCTGGTGTTTCGGCCTACACCTCTGCCTCCTCGAGTAATTTAAATCCTTTTGATGGTCAAGGACCGGCCAACCCTTTTGATGCTTCAACAGGGGCTTCCCGCTCGGATGTATTGGCCTATTTTAGGCCAACATACGCCCATAGTTCAGTGGATAGAAACCAAATTTGGAGTGCCAATGCCTACGTTTCTGCCGAATACGATTATTTTTCCTTTGGTTTCGGAGGGGGCTACACCCGATTGTTCAACGAGAAAAACACTGAAGTTTCCCTTAGCGGGCAGGTGTATTTGGATTCATGGAATTCCCAATATCCCATAGAATTGCGTGGAGGTTTCACTGGAGCGGCGCCTGGATACGACCCAAATTTCACTCCCTTTGAAAACGAGGGCAGGAATTCGTATTCCTTTTCACTCAGTTTTTCCCAAATTTTGAGTAAACGGTTACAGGGATCTATTGCTTTGGATGTTGTCCTTCAGGATGGCCTATTGAGCACACCATTTCAGAGGGTATATTTTGGGGATGTGGAGGATTTCTTTTTGGAAGATTTTCAATTGGCGGATGATGTGGAACGATTGCCGGAAACCCGATTTAAAATACCCTTGGGCCTTCGTTTGAACTATTACCTTACTGATTTTGCCATTGTAAGAACCTATTATAGATTTTATTATGATGATTGGGGAATAACTTCCCATACGGCCAATCTGGAGATTCCTTTAAAACTAAGTGATAGGTTCACCTTATATCCCAACTATCGCTTTTATTCGCAAACGGCCGCGGATTACTTCTTTGAAAAGGAACAAGCGGTGTCCACCTTGGATTTTTACACTTCAGATTTTGATCTTTCCAAGTATACGGCCAACCAGTACGGTATTGGAATTCGATACAAGGATATTTTTACAACCGCCAAGTTTTTGATTTTTGGCCTGAAAACGGTGGATTTACGTTTTGCCTATTACGATAGGAACACACAATTGGACGCGACCATTGTAACCTTGGGAACTACTTTTATCATCGACTAGAAGGCAGATATCCTTCTTGTAACAAGGTGTTTTTGTCTCTTACTTTCTTGGAAATTCCATCCTTGAGAAGATAAAGATTATCACTTATTTCCAATATTTCTTTATAGTAGTGGTCAGTAATCAATAAAATCTTCTTTTCCTTCTCTTGATTTATGAGCTGTTTTATTTTTTCAATATAAACTGGGGCAATAAAAGAAAAAGGCTCATCAAGCAAAACAATGTCGCTCTTCCTCTTTAATACCAGATAAGTCTCTACAATTCTAACTTCGCCTGTAGATAAAGATGAGATTTTATTCGCTTCATAGCTACTAAAACTCTTGAATATCGAGGTAAATGACTCCCATTCAACCCCAAAACAAAGAAATGCTTGTTTGAGTCTCATATTTTTTGGCAACATTGCATGCTGTGGAAGAAAGGTGATGTTTCTACTTTTGTAGAGGGGCCTTTTAGAGTATTTTGAGTTGATTCTTATCGTTGCGTACTTCGGATTAAGATTCCCAAAAATAATTTTGAACAATGAAGTTTTTCCAGATCCATTTCTTCCCAGAATCGAGGTAATTTTTCCTTTTTCCGCTTTTAGGTAAACCCCCCAAAGTATTTTTTTACCATCAAAATTAAGTTCTATGTTGTCAATTTCAAGTTTCAAGAGAAAAAAATGAAATAGATACTTATCGATAAAATCATATCAAATACGAATGGAACAATAAATAAAGTAATCTTTGATGCGCCTAGATTAAAATAGAAAACCAACCTTTGGTTTAGCGGTGCATGGTTGAAGGCAAAAAACAATGACAGCCAATACAATACTTTAATCAATACCACGAAAATTAATGGTCCACCGTTTAATATGATGCCGAAGCCAATTCCAAAAGAAATTAGCAGAAATCTAATGTAAAATAAAAACGCAGCTTTTTGAATTTGACCCTTCAGAAGTAGATTCATAGAATATTAAATGTATGAATTAATCGTAAATTAGCGCACTTAGGACGGATAGGAATATGCTTGACAAATTGAATATCATAAAGCAGCGTTTTGATGAGGTTTCCGATCTTATTATCCAGCCCGATATTATCGCTGACCAAAAACGCTATGTGAAGCTTAATAAAGAGTACAAGGACCTTAAGATATTGGTGGACAAGAGGGAACGCTACATATCCTTGTCGGATAATCTCAAGGAAGCTGAAGAGATCATAGCGGATGGAAGTGATGCCGAGATGGTGGAAATGGCAAAAATGCAACTGGAGGAGTCCAAAGCCGCATTGCCAAAACTGGAGGAAGAGATTAAGTTTTTGTTGATACCCAAAGACCCTGAAGATGAAAAGGATGTGGTTATGGAAATCCGTGCGGGAACCGGTGGTGACGAGGCCAGTATCTTTGCGGGCGACCTTTATCGCATGTACGCCAAATACTGTGAAAGCAAAGGCTGGCGTACCAATATCATTGACCTGAACGAAGGTACTGCAGGAGGTTACAAGGAAATCCATTTTGAGGTTATGGGCGAAGATGTTTATGGAACGTTGAAATTTGAAGCCGGAGTGCATCGGGTACAGCGTGTTCCGCAGACAGAAACCCAAGGTCGTGTGCATACCAGTGCGGCCACAGTGATGGTCATTCCTGAAGCCGAGGAGTTTGATGTCCAAATCGACCCCAAAGACGTTAGAATTGATTATTTCTGTTCCTCGGGACCCGGCGGTCAATCCGTAAACACTACCTATTCTGCGGTAAGATTGACCCACATCCCTACAGGGATTGTAGCCCAATGTCAAGATGAAAAATCACAGCACAAGAACAAGGACAAGGCTTTCAAAGTACTTCGTTCGCGTTTATATGATTTGGAGTTGGCAAAAAAGCAAGCAGAAGATGCTGCAAAACGAAATTCCCAAGTCAGCAGTGGGGACCGTTCCGCAAAGATTAGGACCTACAATTATCCTCAAGGTAGGGTGACCGACCACAGAATTGGATTGACCCTTTATGATTTGCAGAACATCATCAATGGCGACGTGCAAAAAATAATCGATGAGTTAATGTTGGTGGAGAACACTGAAAAATTAAAGGAAGCCTCCGAGATTTTTTAATGGAAGTAAAAGCGCTGGTTGAGCAAATCAAAAAAAAGCAGTCCTTCCTGTGTGTTGGACTGGATACCGATTTGGAGAAAATCCCATCCCACCTTTTAAAGGAAGAAGACCCCATTTTTGCCTTTAATAAGGCTATTATCGATGCGACCCATGATTTCTGTGTGGCTTATAAACCAAATATTGCATTCTATGAGGCGTATGGCATAAAAGGCTGGAAATCATTGGAAAGGACCATTCGCTATTTGAACGAAACCTATCCAGAACAATTTACCATTGCCGATGCCAAAAGGGGGGATATTGGCAATACATCCACTCGGTATGCCAAAGCATTCTTTGAGGAATTGAGTTTTGATTCCATTACCATTGCTCCTTATATGGGGAGGGATTCGGTAGAACCCTTTTTGGAGTTCACCGGAAAACATACCATTCTACTGGCGTTGACCTCAAATCGGGGGGCTTTTGATTTTCAGACTAAAAAAGTTGGGGAACTGGAACTTTACAAAGAAGTAATTAGAACCTCGCGTTCCTACAAAGGTTCAGAAAACCTTATGTACGTGGTAGGGGCCACCAAGGCGGAATATCTTGCTGAAATACGCCAAATAATTCCAAATAGTTTCATTTTGGTTCCCGGTGTAGGTGCCCAAGGCGGAAGTTTGCGGGAAGTTTGTAAGTATGGAATAACAAAAAACGTGGGCCTGTTGGTCAATTCTTCCCGCGGAATCATATACGCTTCCCACGGAGAAGATTTTGCGCAAACAGCTAGAACCAAGGCAAAGGAACTTCAAGAAATGATGAAAAAGGAAGTGGAAGTTTTCTAAACCAAGGATTCAAGTGCTTTTTTCAGGCTTTTTGCCTTTGCCTCAAAAAAATCGTTTAACCTTGTATCTATTCCCGATGGATTGGTCGCCTTCTCCAAAAAACGGTGGTACCTATGTTCTAAAACGGCAACGGCACTGTGACCACTTGTTATAGGCTTCACAGCGCCTATTTTGCAATACTGATTGTTCATAGTAGTAGATTTGTTACTCCAAAATTACACTTATATACGCTGAAAATGTGCTGCCTAGATGTGGTATACGGCTAAAAATCAGGCAGTTTATCTAATTTTAACCAAGTTTTAATACTTGGTTGCCCTTAAAAGGGAAGTTTGATGGTAAAATTTTAGCGTACATTTATTAAAAAAATATTGCTGCATTATTCCACATATATCCACCGTGACTCCAAAGAATGGGTCACTTTTGTCCATGGAGCGGGGGGGAGTTCATCAATATGGTACAAGCAACTTCGTGATTTTAAGAAGCATTTTAATATTCTGCTTCTGGATTTACGGGGACACGGGAACTCCAAACCCAACCTTAAGGATGCCTTTAGTGATAAGTATACCTTTGATTCCATTACTGACGACATTGTGGAAGTAATTGATCATGAGGGAATTCAAACATCGCATTTTGTAGGGATTTCGTTGGGAACCATTTTGATAAGAAACCTGGCTGAAAAATACCCTCAACGCGTTTCAAGTATGGTAATGGGAGGTGCCATCATGAAGTTGAACTTTAGGTCCCAAGTTCTTATGCGACTGGGCATCATCTTTAAATCCATTGTTCCTTACCTGTGGTTGTATAAGTTTTTTGCGTTCATTATCATGCCCAAAAAAAACCATCGGGAATCACGTCTGTTATTTGTGAGGGAGGCTAAAAAACTATATCAAAAAGAGTTTATCAGGTGGTTTAAATTAACTTCCGAAATCAATCCATTGCTCCGTTTTTTTAGAATGGTGGATATTAAGATTCCCACCCTTTATATCATGGGAGAACAGGATTATCTTTTTTTGCCAACCATAAAGAAGATAATCAAGACACATCAAGCTTCTGATTTATTTGTTGTTCCTGATTGTGGTCATGTAGTCAATGTGGAACAACCCATTGTATTCAATCAGGAAGTGATTCGCTATCTCGGCGGACTCAAAAGTTGAAAACGGTCCCAAAAAAGATCTAAAGTGACTAATTCAAACAACTTCCAAAAAATGAAAAATGTGGTAGGGCTTTGGGACCGCTTTATAATCCCAAAATTAGTTGAGAAACTGTATGGGCAAGGTAATGCCCATCAGTAATGACCCAATTCCGATAAACTAGGACTCTTTTTTTTTTGAATCTCCTTTAAATATTGAGATGGGGTAAGGGAAGTATCTTTTTTAAAGGCTTTGTTAAAGGTAACCTTATTATTGTACCCAACTTCATATGCGATGTCTATAATATTGAGGTCTTTTTCCTTTTCAAGAAGTTTCTTTGCTTCTTTGATGCGATATACATTGACAAACTCATGGAAACTTCTGTTAAAATGTTCATTGATGATCTGTGAGGCATTGTGGCGCGTGGTTCCCAATTTCTTTGCCACTAAATCTAGATTGATGTCATTTCTCCTGTATAATTTTCCTTGCTCAAAAAGTTGGGCCAGATTTTCCTTAAGCTCTAATGAGAGGCTTTCCGTAAGTCCGGATTTTACATATTTTGGAAAAAGTCGATTGTTGGTATAGGCATACACCCCACTAAAGACATTGGGTTGTACATTGGCCGCATATCCTACATACACGACCATTACAGCCATCATGATAATTGGAATGTGCAATAAAACGGGATAAGGATTACCCAAAGAAATGGATACACCGTACACGATATAGGTGATAACATAGGCCACATGGATGTAGTAGATATTCTTTTGCCAAAGCCGGGTCTTTGACTTTGATGGTTCGGTGGTATTATTTTTCTTTAAAAGAAGATGTATAAAGTAGGCATATACGGCCAGTGAAATAGCTTTCAAAGTCACTATCAATACCAGTTTGCTGGAATCGGAGGGACTTAACCCATTTTGTAATCGAGAAAGCATGAGGTTGACCTTTTCTGCGCCGGTAAAAGCATAAACATTTGGAACTAGGTACCCAATCAACAGCAGGGTCGGCAGAAAATGCCAAAAATCCTCCCAGTTGAGTCTATGCCTTTGGGATACCCTTCTAAAATATAGGAAAAGTAAGGGGCCATATAGAAAAGAGGACCAAGTGGACATTAAATAACTATGTGGAATTTCAAACAGGAAATTCGCGCGATTAATACTAATATTGAGAATAAAAAGGGAATGAATAAATACAAAGAGGGCAATAATGATACGTGCATGAATATCGATTTTTTTGTTCAGAACTAGCATTCCCATCACATAAAAGCCAATTAACGCAACAAAAAAGTACAATAGGGCCCAGATGTTAATTTTTGGAATTACCTGTTCAGAAACACTGCTGAACTCGTCGGTGCCCCTAATGGAATCAAATCCTTCATGTAGTAAAAAAGAAGGTCTAAATTCAAGTTGTAAATATTCATGCAGATAGGAAACCGACTTCGAAGGATGTTCCATAGCGGCTTCACTCAAGGCCAGCTTTTTAAGTATTTTAATTTTTTCGTGCTGTATGGTATCAAGATTTTTCCTGTACAAAGGAATGGCTTGTTTATACCGATGGATATTGTAGTAATAATCCGCCCAATCCAAGGAATCCTGAAAAACAAACTCGATTGGTTTTGCCTCTTCCTTAATGGGAGATTTTCCCCAAAGTAATACGCTTTGGATTACAAGGAGGAAGACGACAATGCCTTTGGAAGATTGCCCCATGGTTTGATTGATGAATTAGCACACCTAACAAGTTATAAAATCAACCACCTCAAAACGTTAACAAAACGCTAAAAACCGTAAGCCCCGATAATAATTTACCTCTGAAATAGAGTTATGTATGGCTCAGTTAGCGATTCTTTTGCCGATAGTAATTAAAAAAGCCAGTGAGATCACTGGCTTTTAAACTAACTAACTCAAAAAAATGCTAACTCAAATAACTCGGAACAAAATTCAATTTTCTGACCTTGGTCAAGGTTAACTAAACATTAGCAATATGTTATAATTGCTTTGTTTTCTTGAAGTTATAACGGGGATAAAAAAAGAATATTGTTGATGGGGTATTTTAAAAAATAGTTAAATGAAAGTTCCTTGGGTAGAGGATTCATTGTTCGGTATTACGTAAAGATGACCGTTTTATTATTGTAGACCATGGTCTTTCTATGGACATGAAGCTTAACGGCTCTTGACAAGACAATTTTTTCCAAGTCCCTACCCTTAGTGATAAAATCTTTTATGCTATGACTATGGGAAACCGTGGTCACATCCTGCTCAATAATGGGCCCTGCATCCAATTCTTCCGTGACATAATGACTTGTTGCCCCAATGATTTTGACACCCCGTTCAAAGGCAGCATGATACGGTTTTGCCCCCGCGAAGGCAGGTAGGAAAGAATGATGGATATTGATGATTTTATTGGGATAATGCTGAATAAGCCTTGAAGAGACAATCTGCATGTAGCGGGCCAGAACTATAAAATCAACCTGATGTTTTTGAAGCAACCGCAACTGTTCTGACTCAGCCTCGTCCTTTGATGCCTTGGTCACTGGAATATGGTAGTAGGGGATTCCAAATTGTTCGGCTATATATTCCAAATCCTTATGATTGCTCAGGATAAACGGGATTTCAACATCCAATTCCCCTGATCGATGTCTGCTCAACAAATCATATAAGCAGTGATTGTACTTGGATACAAAAATTGCCATTTTTGGCAAGGTACCGTCCAAATGATAGCTCCACTGCATTTTATATGATCTGGCCAGGGTTTCATTGAACTCGGTTTCAAAGGAATCCTTGGTAAATCCATTTTCAAAATCGGCTTCCAAGCGCATAAAAAACACTTGGGCTTCCATATCCACATGTTGATCTAGGTAAATTACGTTTCCCTTCTTTTCAAATAGAAAATTGGTAACGGAATAAATAATACCCGTTTGATCGGGGCAATGGATAAGAATAGTCAGTTTCATAACCTAAAAGTCCATTAAAATTATTTGATTCAAAAAAAATAGCTCGATTGGGTGATCTTTTTTATAATATTCTGATATTAATTCAGTTTTTATTGCGTTTATCGTAACTTGCAAAGGATTAAATGAAGGTTCAATAATGGAGCAAATCCCACCCTACAAACCAAAACACAAAATACGCATAGTAACCGCAGCCTCGTTGTTTGATGGACATGATGCCGCCATTAACATTATGCGGCGAATTATTCAGTCAACCGGGGTCGAAGTTATCCATTTAGGACATGACAGAAGTGTTGCCGAGGTAGTAAATTGTGCCATACAAGAAGATGCCAATGCCATCGCCATGACTTCCTACCAAGGGGGGCATAATGAGTACTTTAAATACATGTACGACCTGTTGCAGGAAAGGAACGCAGGCCATATCAAGATTTTTGGCGGCGGCGGCGGTGTAATACTCCCGCATGAGATTGAGGCTTTGATGAAGTATGGAATAGAACGGATTTATTCTCCCGATGATGGCAGAAAAATGGGGCTTCAAGGAATGATCAATGATTTGGTACAACGATGTGATGTTGATGTCCCCAAGTTAAGTTCCAATGAAGGTGCTCATCTGGGTAAACAGCTAACTAAAAAGGATTCCAATACCATAGCCCGATTGATTTCCTTGGCGGAGAATCGTCCTGAGGAATTTCAAAAACATTTTTCAAAAATCAAGGCGAAGTCCAATGCGCCCGTATTGGGGATTACAGGTACGGGTGGTTCTGGGAAATCTAGCCTTGTGGATGAACTGATTAGGCGGTTTTTAATGGATTTCCCACACAAAAGTATTGGGGTGATTTCGGTAGATCCTTCAAAAAGAAAGACAGGTGGGGCACTTCTTGGAGATAGGATACGGATGAACGCCATAAATACGGAACGGGTATATATGCGTTCCCTGGCCACAAGACAGTCCAACCTGGCACTCTCCAAACACGTTGGTGAAGCCATTTCAATCTTAAAAGCGGCTGAATTTGACTTAATTATTTTGGAAACCTCAGGTATTGGTCAGTCCGATACTGAAATTTTAGACTTTAGTGATGTATCCCTTTATGTGATGACCCCAGAGTTTGGGGCGGCCACTCAACTGGAGAAAATTGACATGCTCGATTTTGCTGATTTGGTGGCCATCAACAAGTTTGATAAACGAGGTGCTTTGGATGCCATTCGAGACGTTCGGAAACAATATGTGAGGAACAATGGTCTTTGGGACAGTAAAGAGGAAGATTTGCCCATATATGGTACTATGGCCTCGCAATTCAACGACCCGGGTATGAATGCTTTGTACCTTGCCACGATAAACACCTTAGCGGAAAAGGCAAATGCCGATCTAACCTCCAATTTTAAAATAGGGGGAGCAACTGCGGAAAAGCAGTTCATCATCCCTCCCCCCAGAACGCGTTACCTTTCCGAAATTTCAGAGAATAACAGAAGTTATGACCAGAACGTTGTACAGCAATCCAATATCGGCCAAAAACTTTACGGAATTTGCACTACAATTTTGGGTTTGACCGATGTTTCTGTCCAAAGCACTTCACAGGGTCTTGAAAAGTCGGGATTACATACAGAGTATATCCTCGCCCATGCGAAGCCAGGAAATCAGGAAGTTATAAAGGCGTTGTTGGCGGAGTTCGATCGGGTAAAAATGGATTTACATCCCAGAAATTGGGAACTTATATTGAATTGGGAAAAGCAGGTCAATACCTATAAAGCACCACTATATACCTATAAAGTCCGGGATAAGGAAATAAGCATCAAAACCCATACAACCTCTTTGTCCCATAATGAAATCCCTAAGGTAGTATTGCCCAAATTCAAAGCTTGGGGCGATTTGCTTTTGTGGATGCTCAAGGAAAACGTACCCGGGCAATTTCCGTATACCGCTGGTATTTATCCCTTTAAACGGACCGAAGAAGATCCGACTCGCATGTTCGCAGGGGAAGGTGGTCCGGAAAGGACCAATAGACGGTTTCATTACGTGAGTCTGGATATGCCGGCAAAACGACTGTCAACTGCATTTGACTCAGTCACTTTGTACGGCCATGATCCCGATTATCGCCCCGATATTTATGGAAAAATTGGAAATGCTGGGGTTTCCATCTGCTGTTTGGACGATGCAAAAAAACTGTATTCGGGCTTTGATTTAAGTGACCCTATGACCTCCGTAAGTATGACCATTAATGGTCCTGCACCCATGTTGCTAGGGTTCTTTATGAATGCCGCTATCGACCAAAACTGTGAGAAATACATCAAAGAAAATAAGCTGCAGGAAGATGTTGAAAAGAAAATTAAGTCCATCTATAAAAAAAAGGGGGTTCAACAACCTACCTACAACGGTGAGCTTCCGGAAGGTAATAACGGGTTGGGCCTACTCCTTCTGGGGGTAACGGGTGACGAGGTTTTACCGGCGAACATTTACGAAGAAATAAAGGCCAAAACCCTAAATCAGGTCAGGGGCACGGTGCAAGCTGATATTTTAAAAGAAGACCAAGCCCAAAACACCTGTATTTTTTCAACTGAATTTGCATTGCGCTTGATGGGGGATGTTCAGGAATATTTTATAAGGAACAAGGTTAGAAATTTTTATTCGGTCTCCATATCGGGCTACCATATTGCTGAAGCGGGAGCAAATCCCATTTCCCAACTGGCCTTTACCTTATCCAATGGATTCACTTATGTGGAATATTACTTAAGTAGGGGGATGCTAATTGATGATTTTGGCCCCAATCTTTCCTTCTTCTTTTCCAATGGAATTGATCCGGAATATGCCGTCATTGGGCGGGTAGCAAGGAGAATCTGGGCCAAAGCCATGAGGGATAAATACGGTGCCGGTCCAAGGGCGCAAATGCTAAAATACCATATACAGACCTCAGGGAGGAGTCTGCACGCCCAGGAAATAGATTTTAATGACATCAGAACCACCCTTCAGGCCTTGTATGCCATCTATGATAATTGCAATTCCCTGCATACCAACGCCTATGATGAGGCCATAACAACGCCCACGGAAGAATCCGTAAGACGGGCTATGGCCATCCAACTGATCATCAATAAAGAGTTGGGACTGGCCAAAAATGAAAATCCGTTGCAAGGATCCTTTATCATCGAGGAGCTCACCGATTTGGTAGAGGAAGCGGTTCTGTTGGAATTTGACAACATCACCGAGCGGGGAGGGGTTTTGGGGGCTATGGAAACCATGTACCAACGTTCAAAAATACAAGAGGAAAGTTTGCATTACGAAACGTTGAAGCATACGGGTGCGTATCCAATTATAGGGGTAAACACCTTTTTAAGTTCAAAAGGGTCGCCAACTGTCCTGCCCGCCGAAGTAATCAGGGCGACTGAGGAAGAAAAGAACGACCAAATAAAGACATTGGAAAACCTTAAAAAGGGAAACCCCAAAGAAGCTTCAGGATGGCTTAGGGAATTGCAGGAGGTTGCCGTTGAAAACGGCAATACGTTTGAAAAGTTAATGGAAGTGACCAAATATTGTTCGTTGGGGCAGATTACCAATGCCCTGTTTCAAGTAGGGGGGCAATATCGAAGAAATATGTAAGCAGAGAGCCAATTTCCACAAGCGAAGCGAATTGAAAATTGGGCAAATCGCTTTCCATGAGGAAAGTCGAAGGGTCTTTTCTTGGCTTTGAGTATTCAAGCCTTTAATGGCTTATAAAATATGTTTCACAATATTGAAGAGTATTTGTGCCTATTGTTCGGAATCATGAAGCAATGATTTTCTCCACTGCTTGAAGGATTTCCTAAACGTTTTCAATTCCTTGCGAAGCAGTTGAAGGTACTCTTTTTCCTTTATCCCATCGTTTTCCAACCCATTGCAATAGGAACCAATGTTCTTGGTGATGATATTTATGAAGTTTGCATTTTTTAGCCTGTAGTTAATGGAACTGGACTTGTAGGCTTTTTCGATAGTGACCGGCAGGAGGGAGGCGTCGTTTACTAGGGATTCTGCAATAATCGCCCTCAATCCCAAACTTTTTTTCGAAAACACTCGACGTTCAGGAGAGAAATAATGTCCAAGGGCGTCACTTAAGTCGCGAAGCGCAAGTGAGTTTTTATAAACCGGCAATGAATCAAAACCATTATTCTCCATGGAAAGTCTAGTAATTGAGTATAGTAAAATTACTAATGATAAAAAATTAGTTATCTTTAAATAAAAAAGGAATTATTCAATTTTACGATAATATTTAAGATTTATAGTAAAAACACTTTGAATTTTAAAATTGACCATTTAAGTACCGAAATCCTGCGTTGTCTTCAACAAAATGCAAGGATGAGTTTTACCGAAATAGGCAGAAAAGTGGGATTGACTTCTCCCGCCGTAGCCGAACGCGTAAAAAAAATGGAAGATCTTGGGGTAATAGAGAACTACACGGCGCATATTTCCTATGCCAAGCTCGGTTATCAGTTAAAGGCCATCATTACCTTAAGGGCCTTCGTTGGAAAATTACGGCCTTTCTTGGATAAAGTGGATACTTTTAGGGAAGTGATCAATTGTTATCGGATTACAGGAAACGAAAACATTATCATGGAGGTCGTGATTCAAGATCAGGCCCATTTGGAACAGTTTATTGATAAACTAATAAGTTATGGTGAAACAAGAACGCATATCATTCTATCCAATGTAGTTTCCAATTCTCCCGTTAGCAAATCAAAAGATGTTTAAACCAAATCTTCAATTTTGGCGAGGTTTTTGTTGTATGTGTTTTATGACTAGAATACTAGCACCACTAACCTTAATCTTAACTGGCCTAGTCTCCTTTGGCGTCCACTCACAAGAATTGAAGTTAAAAAAAGGAATTATTGTGGATTCCTTAAAGATTCACGATTCCATCCCACAGACGTACGCCCTATTTTTACCCGAAAACTTTGAGCTAAAAGGTAAATGGCCCTTATTGGCGGTAATGAACACAAGCGGTAAGGCAAAGCAGGAGATGGCTACTTTTGTTCCGGCGGCCAACCACTTTGGTTATGTGGTCGCTGCACCTAACGCTATTCATGATTCGCTTTCGCTTTCTGAGAACATGTTGCGAACAAAAACGTTGATGGATCATCTCATCAATCTTTTGCCTTTGAATAAAAGTAGGGTCTATACGGCAGGATTTGAAGATAGCGGCCGATTTGCCAATCTTGTCCCTATTTTTATCAAAGATGTTGAAGGCACAATTTCCATTAATGCGGCAATTGCCAACGTTGAACTCTTAAACGCAAAAAATCCATTTCAGTTTGTTGGGGTCGTGGATAAAAAAAATTATAATTATCCCATGTTATTAAAGGACGAAAAAGTGCTGAATGGGTTCAAATTTCCGAATAGTATCCTAGTAGGTACACCATCAATGGATAATGTACAACGAAGAATTTTCCAATCCATATCCCATTTTGAACTATTGGCCATGTCCAGGGGCAATGCAGCAAAGGACTCTATTTTGATAGAGGAGCTTTATCAAATGGACATTGCATACATTGAGGAGTTGCTCGCGAAAAAGGAATACCTCATTGCCAATAGGGTTATGGCAGAGACCCTTAATAGCTATAGAACGCTAAGAAATACGGATTCTTTAAGGGAACGAAAGAGAGCCTTGAAACGGGACAGGGGTTTTCGATTACAAAAACGGGAAGAAGAAGGTGCCCTTTTCAAGGAAATCCTTTTGCGGGAGGATTTTGCCTTTTACCTTGAGGAAGATGTGTTGACCTACAACTTCAATAATTTGGGCTGGTGGAACTATCAAAAGACCCAAATAGATAAATATATCAATGGAACCAGTAAAGCAGAAAGGGAGATGGGACATCGCCTTAACGGTTATGTCAACGCCTTGATAGAGGACAATATTGATTTGGTGAACAGTCAGAAGGTAGTTGATGAAGAAGCCCTTGTGTTCCTTTATATGCTCAAGACCATTATTATTCCAAAAGACTTTGACAACTACCTTAAAGTTGCCTCCGTTGCCTCCAAAAATGAAGATTTTGGAACCGCGCTTTTTTATCTGGAAGAGGCTTTGAAAAAAGGGTTTACATCAAAGGAGCAGCTATACACCATACCAAATACCGCTTTGCTGCGTATTACGCCCGAATTCAACACATTGGTGAAAAAGTACTTTAATGACGCACGGTATAAAATCAAGGACGAATGAACCTTGAAACGGAATTTACATCCCAGTCAATAACCAGCCCATCGGCCAAGGATCGCGCTATTGTATCCCCATAAAACAATTCTGCTAAATAAAGCGCCGCTTCAAAACTCTTGGCTCCGCCAGCAGAGGTAATATATTTTCCGTCATGTACAAATAGGACGCTGTCCTTGACCTCCAACTGGGGAAACATATTTTTATAGGTGTTAATATCACTTGGAAATGTAGTCGAAGCCACTTGGTCCAAAAGGCCCGCTTTGGCCAAAACAAATGCTCCATCACAATGTGAGGTCATAAAAAGGGCCTCCTTGTCGACTCTTTTGACAAAATTCAACATCACGGTATCCTTCAAGTCACTATCCAAATGGTGCTCCGCACTTGGTACTACAAGAATGTCTATTTTCGGAAGTGTGTCCACGGTATAATCGTAATCGGGTAGGATTCTAATGCCCTCAAAAGAAGTAATGGGTGCTAAAGTGTTGGCCACTGTAAACGTATTCATGGCCTTGATGTTTTTACGGAATTGGGTATGTTGAAAAATATCAAAAGGAGCTGTGAATTCTGTATTATAAACGCCATCCATTATGAGAAAGGCCACATTATATCGATTTTCAACCGGGGTTGGGAGTATTCTTTCCTCTGAAATGGCCTTGGATTCTGGTTTGGTTTGGCAACTAACAAATAGCAATGCCAAGGTACCAAGTAAGATCATGTCTTTCATGTCAACAAATTTTTTTAAAAGGTACGATTCCTAAAGAAAAATTGACTGGTGTATTTTTGTACCATGAGAAAGGTAAGCTTCTTGTTGATTTTGCTTCTTTGGTCCTGCGGTCAGGGTAAGAAATATCACAACGAACCGGCGGGTACTAATGAAAAAGCACCCATTAAACTTCAGGCTATTCTTGATTATCAAGAAGAAAGAAACGAGGAATTCAGAAATCCCAAAACCTCTCCATTACCTGATCGCTATCGCAAGGATTTTGAAGGACTGGACTTTTTTCCAGCAGACACCACCTACGTCGTCCGCGCTCGTTTTGAACGAACTCCAGATGCCCAACCCTTTCAAATGCCCTCAAACACGGATGAGCGTACTTGGGAAGTTGTGTATGGCATGGTTCATTTTGAATTGAATGGCCAAAAACATCAATTAGAGGTTTATCAAGGGCTGGAACTAAGGAACACGGAAGGTTTTAAGGATTATTTATTCCTACCCTTTTTAGATTTGACCAATGGTGAGGAAACCTATGGAGGAGGCCGCTATTTGGATTTACGGATACCTCAATCAGATACTTTGGTCATTGATTTCAACAAAGCGTATAATCCCTATTGCGTATACAACAAAAAATACTCCTGCCCCTTGGTGCCAAGGCAAAATTTTATGAATACCAAGGTAATTGCAGGAGTAAAAGATTTTTTGCCCAACTAAAAAATCCCCCAACAACTACGATTGCCAGGGGATTTCTTCATACAACAACTAAATATTAATCAAAAGTGTAAATAGCGGCTATTAAGAAGGAAGCCAAGCTGTCTGATGGATCTGCTGTAGTTCCGAATAAGGCATCTGAAGAATCTAAGCGAAATTCAGGTTTGATGATTAGGTTCTCTTTCGTAAAGCTACCTGTAAGGGTAATGGCCGTAACACCATCGGGGTCACCAGCTTCGGCAGTCGGCTGAAAATATTCCCCCCTCAAGCCAATTGAGAAGCTATCCGAGGTAGCCAATTGAGGATAGAGTGCTACTCCATAGAAACCTGTCTCGGTTTCTGAGTTATCATTAAATGCGGCATTGATACCCAGGAAAAAGTCCTCGGTAACATCAAAACCTCCGGTGTAATCAATTTCAAAACCTAAGCCACCATTTGCTCCACTATCATAGTATAGGTTAAGAAATTGGCCATAGGCACCTAATTGTCCTCCCACGGCATATTCACCGGTGGTGCTTGTATCGTTGGTATCCCAAGGATTGGTAACGGCCAACATCAAGCTAACATCATCGGAAAGGGTAAAATCTGCCTTTGCACCTATATGGGAAAATGGACCGTTAGAGAAGAGATAGGATACACTATAATTGAAATTGGCCGCAGGGGCAATGACTTCGTAACCCACCCAAGTGTTAAAGCGCCCCACGGTAATCGTGGTTTTGTCAGAAACGTTCCAATAGGCATAGGCCTGATTTATAATTCCGTTTAAAACGTCATTTTCAAAGGTGGCTTCCGTACCACGCGGTCCAAAGACCAGATCCACTACGGCTCCAGTGGAACCCGATTCATAGGTTCCAATAATATTGCCCATACCGAGTGCAAAACCAGTTTGATTGGCAAAAGAGGTGGGTGTAGCGGTGACATCGTCCCCTGCATCCATTCCCGTTGTTCTCCAGTAGGCATCAATACTTCCCGAAAGGGAGAACGGGCTTTTAGATTCTTCCTCTTGGGCGAATGTATTAAAGCTGACCACACTTAAGCTTATTAAAAGTATTTTTTTTAAGAACTTTGTATTAATAATCGTTTTCATAATTTCAAGAATTAGATACCCCGTCAAAAAGGGTGTTTTTTGATTTGTTTGAATGTGTAAAGTGAAAAAGGTTATTTAACGGAGCGTTCTGCCAAACGCTCCGTTTCCTTTTTATGATTTAAAATGTTAATGCTGGTTCATCCTAAAGTCGGCATAGGCGTCCATACCGTGTTCGTGAATGTCCAAACCTTCCAACTCTTCGGTTTCCGATACTCTAAGGCCAGATACCTTTTTAACTGCAAATAGAATAACAAACGCTGTAATTGAACAGAAAGCCGCCGCCGCACCAACTCCTGCCAATTGGACCAAGAACTGATCAAAACCGGCCATTGCGCCGAAGATTCCAACAGCCAAAGTACCCCAGATTCCACAGATCAGGTGAACCGCAACAGCACCTACAGGGTCATCTAGCTTAAGCTTGTCAATAAGTGCGACACCAAATACAATAACTACCCCTGCAATCAAACCTATAATTACTGCTTCGTTGGGCGTCATTTGGTCCGCTCCAGCAGTAATTCCTACCAGTCCGCCCAATATTCCATTTAGGAACATGGTAAGGTCAAAATTTTTGTACTTGAGAAAAGAAGTGACAAATGCGGAAACGCCACCTGCAGCCGCGGCCAAACATGTGGTTACCAGCACCAATGAGGTCAATTCCGGATCAGCTGATAGTACGGAACCCCCATTAAACCCAAACCAGCCTAGCCAAAGTATCAGTACGCCCGCCGCTGCCAAGGGCAGGTTGTGACCAGGAATTGCCTTTGGTTTCCCGTCTTCTCCAAATTTGCCGATGCGCGCTCCCAGCAGATAAATCGCAATCAATGCTCCCCATCCACCTACGGAGTGTACCAAAGTTGAACCGGCAAAATCGTAGAATCCAAGCCCATCTAACCAGCCACCACCCCATTTCCAAGCACCAACGATGGGGTAGACCAATCCCACATAGATAATGGTAAATACCATGAAGGAACCGAGTTTTACACGTTCGGCAACGGCTCCAGAGACGATGGTTGCTGCCGTGGCGGCAAACATTCCCTGAAATAGGAAGTCCGTCCACCAGGTATATCCGCCACTGGCGTATTCTGGAGTCATACCTCCTTCAGGAGCGGCAATTCCAAATCCCGCAAATTTCAAAATTCCCGCATCCCCCTCTTCAAATCCCGGATACATTAGGTTAAAGCCTCCAATATAGTAAAGGAGAAGCCCAACGGTAATAATAAATACATTCTTAAAGAGAATGTTCACTGTATTTTTTTGACGGGTCAATCCAATTTCCAAAAAGGAGAACCCAAGGTGCATAAAGAATACCAAAGCGGTACACACCATCATCCATACGTTATTCGCTGTAAATAATCCTGCTTCCATAATTTTAGTTTCTAATAAATAGTTGGTTTTTGTTAGTTGATTCCTGCGGAACCGCTTTCACCGGTCCTGATTCTATAAGCTTCCGAAACCTCGGAAACAAATACTTTTCCGTCTCCAACATTCCCTGTGGCAGCAGTCTTAATCAGTGTCTCCACTGTTTTTTCCAAGAAATCATCAGATACTACAATGACCAGATACCTGCGCTGTATATCAGTAGTACTGTAGGTTATACCACGATACACATGCCCCTGTTTTTCATTGCCAACTCCAGTTACATCCCAATAGCTGAAAAAGTTGACCTCAATTTCATGAAGCGCTTTTTTGACTTCATCAAATTTTGATTTTCGAATAATTGCCTCGACTTTCTTCATAATTGATTTTGTTAGTTAACGAGCCAAATATATATGAATGAAAAAGCAACCCTATAAAATTTTAGGATTAAAAACTGATTTTTATCATGTTTGACAGAAGACCCCCCAAAAATTAGGGGTATGTTAATTTTTTGTAAAGTTTTTTATGGATATGAATTACTTAAACAACTAGATGTGGCTGAAGAACTGAGAATTATCTAACATTTAACCACTAATTGTTACATTTTGTGTAATAATACTGTGAAATAAGTAGGAATATATCTCTAAACTACCCGAGAAAGCCAGATACCTGCTCCAACGGCCAAAACACCAACTACAATACTGGAAAGCATATAAATTGAAAAATAAAGTAGTTCTCCCGATTTTAATAATGAGTATTTTTCAAAGGCAAATGTGGAAAAAGTAGTGAAGCCTCCGCAAAAGCCAGCAACCAATAAAATCATTTGGTTTTCTGTCAATAACTTGCCTTTGGAAAATAGTCCCAATAATACACCTATCATCAAACAACCAATAATGTTGGACAAATAGGTCCCTAAAAAGAAGTTTTTGAAAAGGGGATTGAAGTTTTTTGAAATGAGGAATCTCAGGGCACTGCCAACACCACCGCCCACGAACACCAAAAAAACTTGTTTCATGCCCTAAAGGTAAGGACTAAACCGCTTTTTTGTATTTAGTGTCGGAAAATTCAGTTTGGGGAAGTTTGATTACGGTATTGTCTGAAATTTTCTTGAATTTTTTCTTGAATCCATCCATGGTGCCATTAGCGCTGAACAAGAGCAAGGCGCCGTTTATGATCATCAAAACAAATAAAATGCTAAAAAAAGTAATCATGGTAACAGTTAGGTTAACATTACAAAAGTACGTTTTTTCCTATTCCGTTCGAGAGATTTACAACAAATGTTGTCAAAAACTAGATTTTTGTGGTGTATCTAAGATTGCTGTTAATTTTTAAGCAAAAATTTAATGATAAATAGAAAAATTACAAAACCTATAAAAGTCAATAACACCCATTTGACACCCTTGTAATTCTTTTCATGAAGGGATTTGTCCTTTCGATAAGTAATTACCATTATGGCAATAAAGGCAACTATAAAAAGAATGGCAAAAATGGCTTGACCCTTAGAGAACATATCTTTTTCTTATTTTTCAGCAAAACTAATGCAATTCATGCAATTTTATGAAAGATAAACTCAAAGCGGTCCAAGCGTTTCACGAGGCCTTTGGACTTGGAGTACTCCATCAACCAAAAGCTAATTTGGGAAATAACAAAAACTTGCTGCGGTATAAGCTTATGCGGGAAGAAAATGAGGAGTATTTGGAAGCTTCTCAAGAAGGTGACCTTGAAGAAGTAGCAGATGCCCTAGGGGATATGTTGTACATTCTTTGCGGTACCATCCTAGAGCACGGGATGCAATACAAGATTGATGAGGTTTTTGAAGAAATCCAACGAAGTAATATGAGCAAGTTGGGGGCCGATGGAAAACCCATTTATCGGGAAGATGGAAAAGTGATGAAAGGCCCCAACTATTTTAAACCGGACATTGCTACAATTTTGGAAAAATGACTAAAGCGGTAAGCACAAACCTTAAACCACTTTGTATCTCCAGCCAAATTTATCTTCGGTACGATTATACTGGATATCTGTAATTTTTGTCTTTATCGTTTGGGCATAGCTGTTTTCCAACTCTGGGAGATCATAATCCACCCCTTGATATCCAAATCCCGATATTGGGGACACCACGGCAGCGGTACCTGCCCCGAACATTTCCTTTAGATTTCCATTTTTGGCTGCTTCCACCACTTCAGAAACTTTGATTTTTCGGACCTCTGTTTTAACACCCATATCGGCTGCCAGTTCTAAAATACTTTTACGTGTTATTCCATCCAATATACGATCGCTGGTAGGTGCTGTCAAAAGGGTGTCGTTGATTCTAACAAAAATGTTCATGGCACCCGCTTCTTCAATGTATTCATGGTTGTGGTCATCGGTCCACACCACTTGCTGGTAGCCTTTGTCCGCGGCCAGTTTCGTAGGATAGAACTGCGCAGCATAATTTCCACCGGCCTTGGCATAGCCCACACCTCCATTAGCCGCGCGGGCATAGGTCTCTTCAATGAGCACCTTTACCTTTCCTGAGAAATAGGCCCCTGAAGGAGCAAGGGCGATGAGGAATTTATATTCATCTGCGGGAGAAGCGTGGAATCCAGTACCTGAAGCAAACATAAAAGGTCTAACATACAAAGAACTTCCTAGTTGTGTAGGTATCCAATCCTTCTCCAGCTCAAGAAGTGCTGTTAGTCCCTCTATAAAATATTCCTGGGGTATCTGTGGCATGGTCATTCGTTGTGCAGATATATTCATTCGAGCGTGGTTGTCCCTAGGTCGAAACAACCAAACATGACCATTGGCATCTTTATACGCCTTCATTCCCTCAAAAATGGATTGCCCATAATGAAAAATCTTGGAAGCAGGATCCAAGGTGAGCGGTTGGTAGGGCACTATTTTTGGAATAGTCCATGATCCGTTCCTGTAATCGGCAACCAACATATGGTCCGTGTAGACACTACCAAAGGAAAGATTATTAAAATCGACCTCATTGATTTTTGTTGTTGATGACTTTTCTACCACAATTTGATTTGATTGTACCTCCATCTGCGTATTTTTGCAATGTTAAAATTAGCTATTTCCCCTGCATTTTCAAGGGAAAGGCCGTTTAAATTGTCACAAATGTTAAAGAGCTCTCATTTTTTACACAAAAGCACTTTTTTTAACACTTTTCTTGTGTTTTTAGTGCTTGCCAACGTTCAAGGTAGTATTGCACAATCCTCACTACACGGGGAATCCTTTACCTTGAAAAAAGATATCAATAAAACTTCCAATGTTTTTCAAAATTTGGAAATTGCGGAAACGGTAAGCACCCAGATTAAAGGTACCATCTCAGAGGTGTGCCAAGCCAAAGGCTGTTGGATGAAAGTACATCTGACTGATGAAAACGAGGTGTTTGTACGATTCAAGGATTACGGTTTTTTTGTACCTACTGATTCCGCCGGAAAAGAGGTGGTCATGAACGGGCAGGCCTTTATAGAGGAAATGTCCGTGGAAGACCAACGGCACTACGCTATGGACAAAGGCGCTACAAAGGAAGAAGTGGCAAAAATCACCGAGCCTAAGAAAACATTGCGCTTCGAGGCGGACGGGGTCCGCATTTCCAATTGAGGTGAAACGTAAGATCATCAATACTTCCGATGGTTCCACGACCATTCAATTGGAGGGGTGGAACGAGCAATACCATTCCAAGCATGGGGCCATTCAAGAGGCCTATCATGTATTTTTAAAGCAGGGCCTATTTGCCTTGGAGCAGACCAATATCTCCATTTTGGAAATGGGATTTGGTACGGGTTTGAATGCCCTAATCACCTATTGGGAAGCAGCAAAAAGAGGGCTGTTGATTGATTACACAGGTTTTGAAGCCTTTCCGGTATCTCAAAAAGAACTGGTGCAATTGAATTATGTCCTTGAACTGGGTGAACCCCAACTTGAATCCATTTTTCATAGAATTCATATATGTCCTTGGGAGGAAGAATACGTTGTAAGTTCATCCTTTACAATACAAAAACGTAAAAGAGACTTTTTTGAGATGGAGGATGTGGACAGGTTCCATCTCATATATTTTGATGCATTTGGGCCAAGGGTGCAACCGGAACTATGGACGGTAGGATTATTCCGAAAAATGTACAAAGCTTTAAAACGCAAAGGTGTTTTGGTCACGTATTCCGCAAAAGGAAGTGTCCGCCGGAATCTTCAGGAAGTTGGCTTTACTGTGGAACGATTGCCAGGCCCCCCTGGGAAACGGGAAATGCTCCGCGCCCTTAAAGGCTAAAAAGGTGAGGTGTAATTTACGTGACCCCAATACAACGTTAAAAGTTGAACAAGACTGTTAAATCGGTTTTAATACTTGGAAACCAGACAGTTCAAACCTTTACATTTGTAAAAATGATGTAGCATGAAGGTATTGATAACTGGTGCCACTGGGCTAGTGGGGCAAGCTTTGGTGAGGGAGCTAAAACAATATGGTGTACCGGTTCATTACTTGACCACCAACAGGGATAAAATTGTTTCTGAAGAAGGGTATCATGGCTTCTACTGGGATCCCTCTTTAAATCAAATTGACGAAAAGTCCTTGGAGGGGGTTACTGCGATTGTTAATCTTGCTGGAGCTACCATTTCCAAAAAATGGACAGTATCCTATAAAAAGGAAGTTTTAAACAGCCGATTGGATAGCTTGAAAACCCTAAGAAAAGGACTTGAGAATGCCAAAGACCATTCAGTAGGAGCCTTTATTTCAGCTTCTGCCATTGGAATTTACCCCAATTCGTTGACCACATTTTATGAAGAAGGTGAAACCGCGGTTGATGATAGCTTTTTAGGTGAGGTCGTTCAAGCATGGGAGAAAGAAATTGATTCGTTCAAAACATTTGATTTTAAAGTCTCCAAAATCAGGATCGGTTTGGTGCTTTCCGACCAAGGTGGTGCATTGCCAAAAATGGTTCAGCCCATAAATAATTATGTAGGGGCTGCTTTTGGCAGTGGACAACAATGGCAATCTTGGATTCATATCAACGATTTGGCCCGTATGTTCCTTTTTGTCCTTGAAAAGGGCTTGGAAGGGACTTTTAACGGAGTAGCGCCCAACCCAGTGACCAATGCAAAATTGACCAAAGAATTGGCCAAGGTGTTAAAAAAACCTTTATTTCTGCCCAATGTACCCAAGGTTATGATGGAGCTTCTCTTGGGTGAAATGGCCTACCTGTTATTTGCTAGTCAACGGGTGAGCAGTAAACGCATCGAAAAAAAGGGTTTTACGTTCAATTACAAGAACATATGCAAGGCGCTTGAGAGTTTTTACGATGGAGCCGCTTGCGAGGAGAAAACCATGGAACCTACTTACGAACAGAATTATAGTTGACCGCTGGTGTACGTTGATAAATCATAATCCGCCTTTTGGCGGATTTTTTTATGGAATCCAATGACATTTTGACATTTATTTAGGGAATGGCAGTACTTTTGCCACCTTTTAAGCAACTTTAAAAGAATAGAGAATAATGAGCAAAAAAAGTAAGGTTCAGGAAATGGAGGAAACCCATGGGGAACAACAATCCGTGGATGCGACCGAGCTTAACGGGGAAGAGGTGAGCAATGAAATGGAGGATAAGGAACCGCTTTCGGAAGAAGAGCAATTAAAGGAAGAACTGGCCAAGGAAAAGGATAAATTTTTGCGGTTGTTCGCGGAGTTCGAGAACTTTAAAAAGCGTACGTCAAAAGAACGAATGGATCTTTTTAAAACCGCTGGACAGGAGGTTATGGTATCCCTATTACCTGTTATGGACGATTTTGATCGCGCTCTAAAGGAAATAGCAAAAACGGAGGAAAAGGAATTGTTGAAGGGTGTTGAGCTTATCAATACCAAATTCCGTGAAACATTAAAAACAAAAGGTCTTGAAGAAATTGAAGTGGGTGAAGGAGATACTTTCGATGCAGAAATCCACGACGCCGTTACCCAAATACCTGCCCCCAACAAAAAGTTAAAGGGAAAAGTAATTGATGTCATTGAAAAAGGCTTTAAACTGGGTGACCGTATTATAAGACACCCCAAGGTAGTAGTTGGGAATTAAGGCATTATGAAAGAAGACTATTATGACATATTAGGGGTATCCAAGGGAGCTTCCGCGGCGGAAATCAAAAAAGCCTATCGCAAAAAAGCGCTGGAATACCACCCCGATAAAAACCCTGGGGATGCCAAAGCCGAAGAAATGTTTAAGAAAGCGGCTGAAGCGTACGAGGTTTTGAGTGACCCTGACAAGAAAGCCAAATACGACCAGTTTGGGCATGCTGCCTTTGAGGGCGGTGGCTTTGGCGGTGGAGGAATGAATATGGAAGATATCTTCAGTCAATTTGGGGATATCTTTGGTAGTGCCTTCGGTGGTGGCTTTAGCGGTTTTGGGGGCTTCGGTGGAGGCCAACGTCGGGTTAAGGGTAGTAATCTAAGGATTCGTGTGAAACTCACCTTGGAAGAAGTGGCCAATGGCGTTGAGAAAAAAGTCAAGGTGAAACGCAAACTTCAGGCAGATGGCGTAACCTATAAAACCTGTCCTACCTGTGGGGGAAGTGGTCAAGTAACCAAGATTGCCAATACCATTTTGGGACGTATGCAAACTTCCACTACCTGTAGTACTTGTGGTGGTACGGGTCAGGTAATCGACCATCGACCCAGTGGTGCCGATACCCATGGTCTCAAAACAGTTGAAGAAACCGTTTCCATCAAAATTCCACCCGGTGTGGAAGATGGTATGCAACTAAAGGTGTCTGGAAAAGGCAATGGGGCTCCAGGAAATGGTATTCCGGGGGATTTATTGGTGGCCATAGAAACTGAAGAACATTCAACGCTAAAACGGGAAGGGGATAACCTTCATTATGATTTATACATCAGTATCTCTGAAGCGGTTTTAGGCAGCTCCAAGGAAATTGACACCGTGGGGGGTAAGGTGCGAATAAAACTGGAACCGGGAATACAATCGGGAAAAATCTTGAGATTACGAGGTAAAGGTATCCAAAGTTTGAATGGCTACGGCAGTGGCGACCTTTTGGTCCACGTAAACGTTTGGACTCCAAAGGAGTTGACAAGGGAGCAACGTGAATTTTTTGAGCGTATGCAAAACGATGAGAATTTTGTCCCCAGACCGGAAAAATCGGATAAATCCTTCTTTGAAAAGGTTAAAGATATGTTCTCATAGGAATACTATCGATAAAATCCGTTTTGTTTAACGAAAAAACGTATATTTGACATTGATACTGTTGACCAGTATCTAATTTTCTTTTTCATAGCAATTTTTTTCCCATCCTTAAACCTTTAAGGGTGGGTTTTGTTTTTAGGGGGACCCGCATCAGAAAGTTCCATCACTCCATGCCGCCTGAATTAGGGGTCTTTTTTAAACAAAAAAGAAGTAACTCTTCCGTATCATTGGGCAAGATGACAGTATCTGCCAATTTAAATTGGAGCTTCTTTAAGAGGTGTTGGGAACCCTTATTGTTTTTTGTGGTTATTGCGGTTAAACGAGTTAGACCAAACTCTTGGATAGCGGCTCGCGCCAGCCGATCTGAGGCTTCAAAAGCATAACCTTGACCTTCATATTCTGGTAAAAGAGCAAACCCCAGATCAATTCCATCCAGCCCTTCCCGATCGTACAATCCACAACTTCCTATTTTTTTCGTGTCTGCTTTTCTAACCATTGTATAATTGGAATATCCCAATTGTTGTAATTGTGGGATCATTTTGGCGACAATATAGGTTTGGGCGTTTTCCAGGGTTTTTATATTTCGATCACCAATGAACTTCAGCCACTTTGGAGTGTTCATCAATCTTAGGATAAATGGGGCATCCTCAACGGTTGTTGGGCGTATAAGAAGACGTTCCGTCTCAAAACTGATGAAAGGCTGCATGGCTACTGCTTATTCCTTTCGTAGAATTTTTTCCATTTTTCGACCCTTGGCCAACTCATCAACTAACTTATCCAAATACCTACATTTTCTATACAACTCAAATTCGTCTTCTATTTCTTCAATTCGGTAACCACAGATCACTCCTTTGATAAGATGTGCATTGGGATGTAATTCCGCCTTTTGAAAAAACGTTTCAAAAGTAACCTGTTCTTCGATAAGCTTTTGCAAACTATCTTCATCAAATCCGGTCAACCACTCAATCACTTGGTGCAGTTCCTGTATGGTTCTCCCTTTCTTCTCCACTTTATTCACGTAATGGGGATAAATGGATGAGAAGGTCATTTTTGCAATTTGTTCATTTTTTTCCGGTGTTACCTTCATATGGGATGAGTATCTATTTTTTCATTAATTAAGCCTAATTTTCAAGAACCACTGCTTTGATTCTTCACAGTTCCTTTTTTGCAAAAGGTAATGCTTGGGATTGCCTGATTTACTTCCAGCAGACTTGGGCATAAAGTTTAAAGGTAACAAGAAAGCAATAGCATACCATCTTCAAGCGATAAAGGCAACTATAAATCCCAATCAGTTGCCATTTAAGGGTTCAATTCACCATTTTCACTAAATTTTTAGGCCAAGGGTCATCAAACGGATGACCATTTTTCCAGAGTGCTATTTCTTCCTCTGTTAGAAAACAGGATCTTAACGCATTTGTAAATGGGTCCACTTGGGTTTTATCACCGATTACGGTAAGGTCGCAATGACGATCTCCAAAGCGACCCGATTCTTTTGAAAGTCTTTCTTCCAAAAGTTGTATTTCCATTTCTGTAAGACCGTGATTCCTATCTTCTACGATACCTGACTGCCAGGATCCAATGATTTCCAGACTAATGCTGCCTGCAGCCTGATTCCACAATAGGGAATATTTGTCCCGGCTGGCCAGCCAAAAGAACCCTTTGCTACGATAAATTCGCTTATCCAAGTATTGATGGCAGACCTCCCAAAGGCGCTGGGGGTGAAATGGTCGGTCATCTTTGATGACCCTAGTTGCCAAATCATAGGGTCTCTCGTGCTGTTCTTCAGCTGCCAATACCGGTTGTAACTCCTCAATTAATTGGGCTACCCTGTGGTAATCGTATTCTTGAAGTTCAAATAAGGAGTCAATATCCAGTTTCCCAAAGTGTACGGAATGCGTTGATACAAAGGGGTTGATACTTTGAATAAAGGATGCCATATGCGGCAGTTTCTCTTTGTTGATGCGGTCTGCTTTAGTAAAGAGAAGATGGCTGCAAAACAGTATCTGTTCTACCAATAAGTTTACCGTATCCCTGCTGTTCCGTGCCAGGTTGTTTTGCATTTTTGGTACCAAAAGTTCACCATAATTGTAATCGTGGGCCAACATCAAGCTATCGACAAGTACAAAGACTCCCGTAAGCCGGACCGCCGTGTTATCTTTGAAATAGTTGACGAGGGGCATAGGATGGCCACTTCCAGAAGTTTCAATGACGATTAATTCTGGACGTTGATTGGACAGCAATCTTTTCAGTGACCTATCAAGTTCTTGTATGCCCTTTTTGCTGCTCAGAACACAGGAGTGAATGGATTCCAAGATACTGTTATCTTCCTCAACGATATCGGTTATACCCAACAATTCACCATCTACATCCAGCTCGCTCATGTCATTTACAATGGCACCTACCCGTATGTTCTTCTTATTTGCCTGCGCAAGAAGGTTTCTAAAAAGTGTTGTTTTTCCCGATCCGAGGAATCCATTGAGAATGACAATAGGTACTTTTTTTGATATGCTCATTAACAAATACTTTATTGCGATGAAACGGCATTAAAATTAAAAATCGCCATGATGGTCATTGTGGTATTGGGTCTCCCATAGGATCTATTCTTCACAAGAATAACAGTGCTTCAAAATTAATCTTTAATAATTCGAAGTGCAATTGAGTGGCATTTATACTTCGGGTATTTTAGAAAGAAAATTACGATGAAACTGGGGGTGTTGGTTTTCACCGTTGATAGGAGCGTGTTTGGGTGATTAGCTATAAATATGGTTCCCGTCAACGGCCATTTTTACTTTCCTCAATCATTTTTATCATATGATTCACTGTATTTTTATGGCTTTGAAATATAGCTTCTTTCTTAAAGACACTTAACTTAATATCAGGTGGAACACCCGAAGCCTCAAAAGAACGGCCATGTGGATCAACCAATTTTTGATTGGAATAGGTGGTATAAAAATCACCTATCGACTTTCCCAGCATACCGGATAGTGTTCCCAAGGTATTTGTTCCAACAAGTTGGACATTGGGCAATGCTCCCATCATCATGACAAAACCCTCTGCAGCACTTCTGCTGATATCCGTCATAAGTACATAAACCGGCTTTGTAAAGGTTTTTGATTCAGCAGGATGGACCATTACCTCATCCTCATCATAAAAAGAACCGCTATGGAAAACTTGGGAGGTATGTGACAAGACCGGAACATCAGTAAAATAACTCGCTATGGTAAGGGCAGTGGCATCATATCCACCAAAATTAAAACTGATGTCAATAATGATAACATCTTTATACTCAAAGGTTGCAATAATATCCTGCATGATTACATTAAGGCTATCAATCTGTTGCTTTCTGGTAAATTCTTTATCAAGATAACCCGCAAACGAAAAAATATTGATATAGCCAATGTTTTGATTTAAAGGTCCCCATTCTATTTTATCATTGGCTACTTTTTGCCCTTTTCCCTGTAATAAGCTGTCCGATATATTCCTGTAATTTGTTGCAAAGAATGTATTAAAAAAGGTGTTGCGGTCTTCTATTTCTGATTGCTCCCCAAAGGCTTCCCTTACAATTTCTGCCGACGGTGTAACACGATATTGCAAAGCTTCCCCAGTCTTTGAAATGACCTTTGTATGTTGGTCCTTTGTCAATGTCGCGATTTTACCCATGGTCTTGAAAAGTGCTTCCCCATGGGTTGATATACTATCCTTATACTGCTCAAATAACACCTTCCAATTAAGATTTCGGACATCTCTGAAGGCATAGTTTTCCTGCATGGTATCCATATATAGTTTAAAGAGTTCCCTAGGGCTTAGTTTTGTCATCTCAGAAAATCCGACACAGTTTTCGGGAAGTCCATGAACTCTGATAAAGTCTTTTTTTGTTTGTAGGATTTGGGTTTTGTCGCCAAAATCGGTAAGGTAAATTCCAAGCGTATCTTCCCGGAGGATAAACTGGCTTTGAGAATTCAATAGACCCTCCAAATAGTCGTTCTTTTCTTTATAGCAGCTGTTATTGGTATAACTATGCAATAAAATACTATCCTTTTGAACTTCCAGATAATATCCATTGCCAATGGACTTCCAAACTCCCTGGATTTCTGGATGGGTTGTGTTGACATCTTTTAAAAAAGTGTTTTGAAGATGGCTTGCAGGAATATTTTGATGCGTTTTCGTTTCCGAACAACTTAAAAAAGAGGAAATGATAATGATGTAAAAACTAAGTCTCAGTGTTTATGTCCTAACAGATTAATACTCTAATTACGTCAACTGGCCTCACCGCAATTTGGGTCTGGAATCATTTAACGGAACAGTCCCATGGTGGAAACCAATCCTATGTGCCTATTTTATTACTTCGGAAGTCATCAAATAACACCAAACTTTAGCTTGTTTGGGTTGCTTACCATTTACTCCGTCGTGATAGGTAATTTATGCTGTCTTAAAAAAGATAGTTTGTCCCAGTACCCCCTTTGAAATTTAATTTTCCCGTGCTCCATTTGAAAAAATCCACAACCCCGCAGTCCCAAGGGATCTTTCCATTCCAAGATTCCCCATTCCTTATCCTCAAAAATATTCTCGATGATACAGGTCATATCTGCTTCCTTAAATTCACGCTCAAACATTTCTCGGATGGCAGCTTTTCCAACAACAGGTGGATTAGTCACTTGATGATTAATTGCGTCATCATGATAAAATTCCGAAATCTTTTGGGCATTTCCCTCATTAAAGGTCTTGACCCATTCTTTAATTACTTCTTTTGGTTTCATTTTTTCACTACGTTTTCTAGATGGACCCCATGGTCCCCACAATATTTTTCAATGCTCCCAGCGAGCATCCGAAAGATGTAGGTGGAAGGTACAAAAGGGGAGGAAATTGTCCATCAAAAATCTAGCTGATTTAATGATTATTTATAGCTAGGGCGTTCAATTTTCCAGTTACCTTTCATCTTCTTGGCATTCGGTTTTTAGGGTTACTGTTCTTAATATTTTATTTAGGTGCCGCAAAAGGTCTGGTACTGAGCATCAAAACCTTCAGGTATTTGTTGAAATTGTAGTTCATCAGGAAGATTGTCATAGGGTTTTGAAAGCAGGACCAGCAATTCATCAAAAGGTGCCATATTTCCTTTAACTGCGGCTTCCAGGGCATTTTCTACCCAATGGTTACGAGGGATAACCTTAGGGTTGAGTGTATTCATAAGTTCCAAACTCGACTCTTTATGCCCTTTCTGTAGGTGCCTTTTTTTCCACTGTTGTATCCAACCTTTAAATTCCTCCGACCTGAAGAGTGATCCATACAATTCCTTCTCCTGTTGTAAAGCCAAAAATACTTGGGTATAATCAGCATTATGGGCTTCCATTAAGGAGAGCAATTCATCCACCAGGTTTTTATCCTCCTCGTGAGGATGTAAAATACCGAGTTTACCAAACATCATGGCATACCATCTTTCGGTAAAGGTATGCTGAAATCCATCTATGACTTCCTGAGCCAGGCCTATGGCCTTTTCTTGGTTTTCTGAAATCAAGGGCAAAAGGGCCTGGGCCAAGGCCGTAAGGTTCCACTGCGTAACAAGGGGTTGGTTATCAAAGGCGTAGCGGCCATTGGTGTCTATGGAGCTAAAAACGGTCCTACGATGGTAGGCATTCATAAAAGCACATGGACCATAGTCAATGGTCTCACCGGCTATACTCATGTTGTCAGTGTTCATGACCCCATGGATGAACCCTACCCGCATCCATTGAACAACTAGGTCAATCTGTTCATACATAACCATTTTTAACAATTCAAGAGCGGGATGGTCTGCATCCTTTTTTTCGGGATAGTGCCGTTTTAAAGCATAGGTGATAAGCGCTCGCAAATCTTCCTTGGTACCAAAATTACGTGCGTATTCAAAGGTGCCAACACGTATGTGGCTCTTTGCAACGCGGGTAAGCACGGCTCCGTTATGTATGGTTTCACGAAAAACCTGCTCTCCGGTCGAAACTACGGCCAAGCTTCGGCTCGTAGGTATGCCCAAATGATGCATGGACTCACTAATGAGGTATTCCCGCAGCATGGAATATAAGGTGGCCCTACCGTCCCCTCGTCTGGAGTATGGGGTTTGCCCCGATCCCTTTAATTGAATATCGAGTCTTTTGCCGTTAGGCGTTACCTGTTCACCCAATAGAATGGCCCTACCATCTCCCAACATGGTAAAATGACCAAACTGGTGCCCTGCATAGGCTTGCGCCAAAGGCCGGGCGCCATTGGGCATCTTGTTTCCGGATAGATAATCGGCTATATTTTCCTTCTTACCATATAAGAATTCGAGCCCCAATTCATTGGCCAACGCTGGGTTAAAACAAACCATTTTTGGCTTGGTCACCGGCACGGGATGTTGAAGACTAAAAAAAAGGGCTGGTAAATTGGCGTAGGTATTTTCCAACTGCCAATGGTTTTTCTTGATGTTTGCACGCATATGTAGCAATGTTGTTCGTTCTTAATTTTTTTTGGACATTAATTCAGTCAATCGCAATGGGGAAATCACATTTAGTTCTCCATTATGGTCAAAAACATTGATTTTAGTGAACTGCCCATTGTAATACCAATAGAAATCTGTAGAAATGGGCTGGGGATGTTGATTGTGGAATTGTTCAACAACGGGTTTAAACCTTTCGATAAACAAAATGAAATCAACGGGGTTGTCTTTTGAAACTTTACAAATGTTCACAATTCCTTTGTTTGGAATAGCAACCACCGAACCCCATTCCCCAACAAATTCCGGGGCGTTGTTTTTTAGGTCAAGGGCAAGACTTGCTCCATAATCTTCATTTTCCATAAAATAGATCTCAATTTTTTGGTCCTTTACGTCAATGGATTCGGTGGCTTTGGTAAATTCCTGTTTATTGACGTTTTTTTGGGCAATTTCGAATACTTCATCCACGGTTTTACCCCATAAATCAAACATGTTTTTTTGAATGGGCATGAAGGTTGATGGTAAATCAAGCATTAAGAGTGAAACCGTTCCGTCCAGATGTTTTTTGGTGACAAGATTATCCGTTCCGCCGTTTTGATTGACATAGCTTTCTTGATAAATTCTAATACTGAAATAATCGACCAGGGTTTCAAATTTCCTTGGGTCAAGTTGTTTTCGGGCCTCAATGGATTCATACATGCTGTTAAAATGGGAAACTATCAATTCGCTCCAATCCTGTTTACTAATTTGAGCGCATCTTAGAATCAAATTGTGGAGGTTCACCGCAGCATAGTCCTGCCCTTCCTCCAATTCCACGACACCTTCATGTATTGAAGCTATTCTATAGTTTTTGGAAATTGCTTTGACCGATTCATCGACTAAGTACTTGTAGTCCTTTCGGGATATTTCATTTTCATAGCCTTCAGGAAAGGAATAATCAATTTTTTGTGCAGAAAGGCTACATGTGGTTAAAATCAATACTAGGATCAGTGCTTGTTTCATCCTGTTTTGTATCTTCTCTAATAGCATACAACAATTGCTTATGGCCATTGTTGTAAAACGTTATTTTATTCTTTTTTTCATTGTCCAAGCAGTTTCTGTCTCTTCAACAATTTCGTATCCAATTCGTTTATACAAATTTGAAGCGTGGTTCGCTTTGTCAACACTCAGTGACAGGCATTCAACACCGATTTTCTGATATTCCGACGCGATTTTATTCATCAGTTTTGTTCCGATTCCGTGGTTTCGGTATTCGGGTTTGACTGCCATGCTCAATTCAGGTGTTCTATTGTCCACATACCCAAATCCTTTGTTCTCGTCCGTCAGTAATCGTCCCCAAATTGCACCAACAAGTTGATTATTGGATTCCATAACCAATGCAATATCAAATTTGTCCTTTCCCCATTTTTCAATGTACTTGGATAAGGATTTGTCTTTAATGATTTTTCTTGGCAAAGGGTCATGTCCTTCTGGAACAAAAATCGCTTCGTATAGCATGTCAGTCAAAAAGCTTAATTCGGTTTTATTTAGTTTTCTTATCGTCATTTACTTTTCAATACAGGGGCTTCTAGGTTAATTCCCTGTAATAAAAGAGTTCAGGGTCCCCATCATCCAATCCATTTAGTTTACCTGAAAATGAGAATCCAGCTTTGGTAAGGGCTCTTTGCATTTGGGTATTTGAGCTATTTGTAGAAGTGAATACCTTATTCGTCCTACATTGCTCACATATGAATTCAAGTGTTTTTCCACCGATCCCTTTTCCCCTGTATTCTTCATCTATGATAAGGAGCTCTATCCACCCTTGGTCAAAGAAACGGTAATCGAAAATTACAAATCCAATTTCTCTGTCGTTCTGCAAAATTATAAAGCATTCGTCATCCACTATTGCTTTGGTGATTTTTTCTTCCCTGCTTAGTCTGACATGTTCATCCTTGTCAAGCCGATAATCAAAGTCGACTACAATTGTTTTATCATTAACTGTTGCTTTTCTATGACTAATACTTTCCATTTCAATACTTTTTTTCCTTTTGCACCAATGGCTTACAACGGTTCGTCTATGATTTATGGCAGTATTTGACTCCTATGAATTTATAGGCTTTGTTGTTGGGTTGCCTTTATTCATCAACGGCTAAACAAGTGCTGTTTTCACTCTAACGGTTTCCGTACCTTCAATAACTTCGTGAAGCAACATTTTTTTTGCTTTTTTATCCTTAAAAACTTCTTGCATATTTTTTACAATGCCATAAGGAATGTTTCTTGGTTCAAGATTGGAAACCCAGTACCTTGATGTTTTTTGGATGATACATTCACTTATTCCATGGTTTAAAGTTTCTCTTTTGGATACCCGTTGGGCATTTGTTCCAAACCCGTTAAATTCTATTCCTAAAAGAATACATAAGTTTTCAAATTGTTTATCGGAACCAATGGCCAAAACAAGTAATTTACCATCTTTTGTACGATACATATCTCCATAGGGTGCAATGTTAGGATGCTGTGTTCCCATAGGTAGTGGAATATGCCCTTCCATTAACCAATTGGTGGCTTGATTTGCCAAAGACGCCAAAGCACTCTCGTAAAGTGAAACTTTAATATGTTTTCCCTTACCGGTATTTAGCTTATTAATAATGGCACAAAGAATAGCTTCTTTTAAGTGGTGGGCAGCAAGTACATCAATTAAAGCAACGGGCATCTTTACAGGGTTTCCATTTGGTTCGCCATTCATAAACATGAACCCGGTTTCAGCCTGCAATACCACATCAAATGCCGGTCTTGATTCGTCATCACCAAACCCTGTAAGTTCTGCATAAATGAGGGATGGATTGTATTGTTTCAAATCAGCATAGCCCAGCTTAAGTTTTTTGGCAGTACTGGGTTTGTAGTTGGTTATAACAATATCGGCATCCTTTATATGACCAATTAAAATCTCATAGTCCAGGATATCCGTAACATTGAGCAATAGGCTTTCCTTCAAGAAATTTGCAGCACTATAATAGGCAGAGATTGCTCTTTCTTTGGATTCAGTTGGGAGTTTCCATGTTCTTGTAACATCTCCGTTGGTAAGTTTGTTTTCTATTTTAATAACCTTAGCACCTAACTCCGCAAAGAAAGACCCTGTTAAAGGACCAGCCAAAACGCTTGCCAGTTCTACTATTTTTAAGTTTTTAAACATACAATGATTTCTAAAAGAAGATTTTGTTCCTTCCGAAGGAAACCCTAGCGGTCTACCGAATTCGTAGATTCTTCCTTCAATGACCACCAACAGTCTCGGTTATGCTTTATGGTGGGGAGAAATTCAGAGAATGCGAACCGTAACATTGGGCCGTAATAAAAGTAAGAATTGTTCTTTGTCTTAACCAACAAGGAGCCATAAATTATGGCCTTTGCTCACTGTATTTTTTACAAAAGTTTGAATGAAATAGCATAAGTATGATAGGATGAAACTTTTTCTCCGTTCTCCAACAATGGTTCTAATTCTGGTAGGCTATTTATTAATCGAAAGCACTCGGTATCTAAATGTAGATCTTGTCCATCGAGAATACTGATATTCCCAACCTGTCCCAATTTGTTTATTGTAAATTGAATCTCGACGCGACCTTGAGTTCCATTTTCTTGCGCAATTTCAGGATATCTAAAGTTTTTTCTTAAATGGGTTTGAATTTTTTCCAAGTTTGAAGGCGTAAAAGTATCAATAGGCCTTCCACTTTTATCAATTGCTCCTTCGGGAACATACTTTCCATAGGTCAGGATAAAATTGTAGTCCATGGTGGATTCAATATTCCCTTTTTTATCATATCGGTTCCAAGTTCCATAGGGTTGGTCTCTTAAAAAGGATTTTGACCATAATTTTCGCCCCTTTTTTACATTGGAAAAGACCTTGGAAGTTATGGAATCGTTGAGCACTTTAGTTTCCAACATGTAAGGACCATTAGGTACTTCATTTTGTGCATATTTATCTTTGAAAAAAGTGATTGTGGTATTTTCTTGTCCAAAAGTAACGTTTGAAAGAAAGAGAAAGAGGAGTACATTTTTCATCATGTTTTTTTGAAATCCTGCCGCAACAATAGTAATTAAGTTTCAAGTTAGTTAGAATTTCGTTGCCTGCAGGCAGGTAGGTGAATTATAGTCATTGTTGTGCGCAGGATTTTAATTACATTTTTTCAATCCATCGATAATTATCTCCTTTAGTACTCCATTGAAATTTCCACATTTCGCCGGTTTCGTCATCTATTAAATAGAACTGATACATACTCGTTAGAGGTTGAATGGAAAACCTGTTAGTTTTTGTACTGGACAATTCCTTTAAATTAATTGGCACAGTTAATATTTCATCAACTTTTGATGCGCTAAATTGGCACTGCCAAATCTTTCCCGAAAACCTGTCCAACAATATAAATGTCCAAATGTTGTCTGTTTTCTGAAGTAAATATCTGTTTGGCTTTTCACTTTCGGGGGTAATTTCGGATTTAACTAAGAATTTGAGGCCATCATCTTGAATTTGGTACACTTCTCCAGTTTTGGTATTAAGTCGGAGTTGATTATGAATATTCCTTGTTTGATATAACTTGAAGGTTTGAGCTTGAGAACTAGAACCCAAAATCAACAGCAAAATTAGAAGTATTGGATTTTTCATTTAATAGTATTCGTTTCTGATTTTTCCCGAACAGTTTAGAAAAATCTTGCGCACAACGATATTGGCTAGGATTTCCAACTGTGGAAATAGAGTCAATCTAAAAGTAAGAAATGTTCCTGGTCCTAACCAGCAGGTCTCAATGAACTATAGCCATTGTTACTTAAGGTGTTATTCATCAGTTAATTCTTTAAGTATTTTTTGAGCTGTTTTACTTAATAGGTTTGGTGTTTTAGGCCCACTTTGATTGGTTATAATTGATATGCCTAAATTATGTTTTGGATAAATGAACAACCAGTTTTGAGTACCGCTTGTTCCTCCGTGATGATTATAAGACGTCCCATATTTATCTTTCCAAACACGCCAGAAATAAGCAATATTTAGAGGACTCCGCACCTCATAAAGCGCTTTGTGAGATTCACAAACTATTGGGTCGCTATTGTTTAGTTGTAATTCAACGTATTGCAGCATATCAATAATTGTCATTTTCATGCCACCTGCTGTTCCCCAAAGGGAGTTCAGATTATTAGGTACGAGTGTTTCGCCATTCATCCAATATCCCCGGACAAGATTTTTAGTTTGTAATGAATCCAATTCAATAGTTAAGGTTGACATCTTATATTTCTCGGAGAAATGTTCGTATAAGAGCTCCTCAACGCTTTTGCCATCAACCACTTCTAGGATATATCCCATTAATTCTGCACCGGCATTGGAATAAGAATAATTAACACCTGGTCTTGCTGTTAGTGAAACCCTTTTTAAATCATTTAAGAATTTTTCTTTGCTGTATGATTTTTCCAATGCCAAGTATTCATAAGGTACTTCTTCAGTGAGTTTTTCGTATAATCCGTTCATTTTAAGGGGAAGGAATGTCGGTAATCCGCTTGTATGTGTAAGTAAGTTCCTTATCGTAATAGGTGTACCATTATATTCTAAGTTTGAATAATTTCCCTTTAAGTAAATTCTAATGTCATCTTCCAGTTTAATTTTTTGCTCTAGTACACTTTTCGCTACAAGATAACCTGTGACGGTTTTTGAAACAGAGCCAACTTCATATATTGTCTTGTCATTAGGCGGGTTTCCTTTTCCTTTTATAATCTCCCCAAAGTGTTCTGTGTAAACTTTACCGTTTTTATAAATTCCTATGGAAACGGAAGTTATGTTTTTGCTTTTTAAGAATTTAAGACCATTTTTTTGGATAATACTTGAAACAATGTCGTCTGAATTGTTTTCTTGGGAAAATGATGTTCCAAATGAAACAATTAAGAAAAATGATTTGAAGAGTAAGGCGTATTTCATCTTGCTTTTGTAAAACTGGCTAGTAACTTATTATCACTTTCGATACCGATCCCTATATCCGTAATTTTTTCATTGTTGTTCCATGTCAGGTTATAATATCCCAATTCAAATGAAATAATCAAATTTAGTTTCGGTGACTTATTACCATCTGCATCAGAGTACGTAATTTCAAATTCGCCTTCAAATCTCCTTTTTTTGTTTAATTCAGTTATTCGTATTCCGATTCCAGTTCCACGTTCTATTTTATCTTCTCGATTAACAATCCATTCAGCTTCAATTCCATTGATTTATTCTGAATATACTACACACCCCAAATTTACATTGTCTATATCAAGCATGATCTGTTTTAGTTTACGTAGAACCGGTCTCGGCTATGTTTTCGTTAGTACCTCCGACGATCCCGAGCTTGGCGAAGGGAGAGGAAGGCACGGTTGAATTCATCGTCGAGGCTTATTTATTGGATATTAAATTTTAAAAAATAGTAAGGGTTGGAGGGAATCAATGCACTATAGCTCATGTTGTGTACAGTTTTTACTTGGGACTTGTGTAGTTGATCAATTCATTAGTGTATCGAAAACCACCGCCGCCTTCTTGGGTATGTCTTATGTTAAATTTTAATTTGGGGGAATACCAAACAATATCCGTGACTTTCCCTTTTCCTCCAGCTTGATAATTTTGAATATATCCATCATATTTTATTTTGTACGCCATAAACTTTTCGCCTGCTACATCAAGCTCTTCAAATGATAGAATTTCTACATCTTGACTGGTTATTCCCTTTTCACCGGATTCATTTGTCCATTCAGATTCATATTTCCATTTTTTCCCTACTTCCAAAGGCCAGTCCCGGTATGGCGTGTTACTTTTCCTTTCATTTAGAATATCAGAGATCTTTAGTGTATCGAAACCATTCCAAAGTGCTATTTCACCTTTAAAATCCACTATTTCTCGAACGTCAATTCCTTCACCACGAGTTTCACCGTCAACAGAGCTTACCCATTTAAAAGTCAGTTCTTCACCAACTATATAATCATTTAGCGTTGGTTGGTCTGTTGTTGGTGAACGTTTACAGTTAGATAGGAGTAATAAAACTAGTATTAACTTGAATATTACAAATTTTTTCATGTTTATTTTCAGATTTGATTAGAACTATAAACAACGGTCCGGGCCATGATTTCGGCTCGGTAGGGACGAAATGGAGCCACTTGTTTTCTTTTATTCCAATGTAGGAAAATATTCAAATGGAGTGTTGGGTAGGAGTGAATTATAGCCATTGGAACAAGTAATTTTATTTTATAATTCCCTCGTCAATTAAAATATCTGCGATGCCATTAGCTTTTCGGAAAGCTTCGCCTGAACCTAGGTTTGAAAGCACTGCAATTGCAATGCCTTCATTTGGAAATCGCAAAAGTTGTGAGCTAATCCCCCAGTCTCCACCATCCCAAGCAACTATTTCCCGTCCGTTAAAATCTCCAATGTATAGACCAAAAGCTTGATTATCCCTATCATGACCAAACGTTATGGTTTTATGCATTAAGTCATAAAACTTTTGCCCCCCGAAGTTTTTACTCGTCATATTAGCGCTCCATTTCAGTAAATCATCAATTGTGGTAACAACGCCACTTCCACCATAATGCGGTGAATTTCTTGGATGTTGAATATATTTCCCTTTATCCTTGAGGGTTATACCATATTCCTGATATCCATCCAAATAGTCCCTTGTTCTGTAATTATAGGGAGTAACCCTCTTTTTGATTATTTGGGTTATATCGTCATTTATAAGGGTGTTTTTCATTTCTAGCGGCTCAAACAATTGGGCTTTTGCAAATTCACTGAAAGATTTACCGCTTACTTTTTCCACAATTTTTGTCAATAGCATAAAATTGACATTGCAGTAGTCCCATTGGTCACCTGGACTAAATTGAAGGTTATCTTCAGCGAGTGAAGTGGAAATACATTCATTTATATCGAAGTAATTAAATGTTACCCAAGACGTACCGCTTTTGCGTTTAAGTCGATGATAATCCGTAATTCCACTAGTGTTATAGATAAGGTGTTTAATTCGAATGGTGTCGGAATATTTTTTTAATTCTGGAATAAATTCGGAAGCTGGAGTTTCCAATGAGATTTTGTTTTCAAGAATTAGCAGCGCGATGCAGGCTGCAGTAAACTGTTTTGAAACAGAGGCGATACTAAATGCCGAATTTGTTTCAATAGGAATATTATAGTCTAAATTTGCAGCACCATACCCATTTTTATATAAGGTTTTTCCATTTTTTGATATTCCTATTGCATATCCTGGCGAATCAAGATTATCAAATTCAGAAAATAAAGAGTCAACTTTCTGTTTAATGGAACTTGACATTTCTATGGTGGATACCTCCTGTCCACAACTCCCCAAAGTTGTCAATGATAAAATAAGTGCAATGATATTCTTCAATGATTTGTGTTTTAAATTACCTACAACGGTCCGTTTATGATTTCGGAGTGGAAAATCCTTTTGGATTTTTCAAGAAGGAAATCGAACTGTTTTAAAGTTAGCTATTTTGTTTTGGGTTCAAAGGGAAAGTTGAATTATAGTCCTTGTTGTATGGCGTTTTTTATTCATCTTTTATTTGAAGCCATTGCTCATAGGTAACGACTTGCTTTTCATCATTCCCTTTGGTCTTTCCAGGTAAGATTCCGATAAATTCGAGATAATGTCCGTCTGGGTCACTGAAATATATGGAGACTGCTGGCATCCAACAAAAAACCATGGGCTTTTCATTATCATCCTGTAGAAAATTCCAGTAGTTTAAATCGTGAGATTTTAAAAAGTTCACAGATTCATTTATTACCCATTCAGGGTCACACTCAAAAGCGAAATGTCGTAAATCAATTTCTTCTTTAGGTTTTTCCCATAATCCGAGCATTGCCTGTTTGTCTTTTCCTATCCAAAAAAAGGCGGTTCTGCGTTCCGCCCCGAAGCGACATTGTTTTAGTCCAAGAACTTTGGTGTAGAATTCTATTGATTTTTCTAAATTTTCAACATATAAATGAGTTTCATAAAGTCCTCTAATCATAATTTATTTTCGTTTCTAAAATGCCATACAACGTTGAGTATATGAAGCGTATCCTGCTGATAGGCGGCTATGGTTTCATATACAGTGTTGTGCCTAGTTTATTATTTTCAATTATTCTATTCACTAAATCTCTAAAAGTGACCAAACTTCCAGTTTTCAGAGGTCGTTTGTAAATGACATTGGGTAAAATCTTATCTATCCAATATTTAAATCTTCCTTCAGTTTCCAATTTCCCATAAGTCAGTTTGTCAAAAGTTCTTACCCCTGTTAATGTTGCTTCTTCAAGTAAAGGAGAAAAGTTGTCATTATTATCCAAATATTCTGAGATATTGGTAGATGGTCTCAGGTTATCCACTCTAGCTCCTTTAGTTTTTAAATTCTTCTTTAGGGTAAGGAAAACAGCGGAGCTTAAGCATTCATTTCCTAAGAGCTTCATCGGTTTTATTCGTTTTTTTTCAGCTCGTTTAGAGATAAATAGGCATACATCCCATAAGGTCTTTTCTGTTATTGGCTTTACAATTTCTTTCCATTCTGCACTTTTCGCTTCAATACCATAGCATTTATTTAACCATTCCGTCCACTTATGCCAGGGAAGTAGGTCTTGAGCATCTTGAAGGTCAATAATTACAGTTCCTTTTGTCAATTCAAATGTTTCATCTGCAATAGGGTCAAGAGGACTTGCAAGTCGGTGCTGCTCTTTAAAAATCTCAAAGATTTCTTCTGGGCTATATTTAGAAGTTTGGTTATTCTTCATTTTTTCAATTTCTCAATCACTTTGTCAAATCGACTGTCCATACACACACTTAAGTCAGTCGTCATAAATTTTCCGTCTAAAAACAGGCTGAAAATTGTCGCAGGGCTTGGTGCATTTTGGGCTTCTTCCATAGTCTTGAGTTTGATTACTTTCAATGGTAGATTTCTCTTTTCTGCCGTCTCCGCCAACGATTCTTTAGCGTGAAATTCCGCAAACGGACATCTGTTGGAATAATAGACAACTATCCCTTCTTTGTCCGGGCATTCACCACTTATTACAGATGCATTGAATTTAGGATTTTCGGATTTTTCATTAAGGCCAAGTGCTAACAAACTAAAACCACTTGAAATCTTTTCTACTTCTTCAAATCCCTGTCTCAATAGCCATTTGGTGTCACTCATAAAATAGAATTTTTTTGTCCCTACAACAGTCACAAGTCCATTTTTACCTTGCTCTTTCGCATCTTCAATTGCTGATTGCAAAAGAGCTTTTCCGTATCCATTTTTCTTGTATTTCCCTGAAACCCAAAAACAATTAACGTTTAAATAATGGGGAGCGGTTATAGGAATCCAAGCGTTTTCAGCAGGGCCATATTCAATGAAAACTTTGGCTCTTTCATCGAGCCGTCTAAAGACATATCCATTATTAAATTCCTTTTTTAGCCAATCTTTTTTTGCTTGATAGCTGTCAGCACATTTTTTGTCGGATATGGCACAACAAATGTGTTCCGAAGCAATGTTTTCAGTGTTTAACTTAATGAAATTTCCCATTTCTTACTGTTCTTAAATGAAGCCTAACGGTCTCGGCAATGATTCCACTTAGAAATTAGCCCTTGATTTATACTTTTATTTAGTTGTAGAACAAAATCACAATGAATTATAGCCATTGTTACCGTACGTTTTTATTTATTATTTTTTGAAGAGTCCGATTGCACAAATAACAAACCCCGCCACAACGATTGCTGCGGAGATTAAATTTACCTCGGGAAAAGCAAAACCTACAGCTTGGTCCGCTGCTACTCCTGCCAATATGGATAGAACACATGATGCCAATAGAGCCCAATAAGTCCATTGAATTCCTTTAATAAGCCCCTTCCAAATAACAACTAAAATCAATAGGTTTAAAGCGGCAACGGATAAATTGGCAAAAAGACCAATGGAATCCACGGTGGCGAGCATTTGGGAATTCATTGATATGATATCATTAGCGTCCAGTATTGCATACAATCCAGGGGGATGCTTGCCAAGGAAAAGGATACTTGCCACAACATATAGTGAAGGGAAAAAATTAAGGCAGCTCCAAATACTGAGGATTATTGAACCGGTCTTTAACATTTTTATGGATTACTGAAACATTTTCTACATGTACCGTAACGGTCCGGCTATGACCTGGTGGCCAGCGCCAGATATTTTTTACTTTATTGAAATTAGGAAAAAATGACTAAGCGATAGGCATGGTTACAGCCATTGTTATGGCCAGTTTTTATTTTATTTTCAGTTTTGTGTTTTCAGTTCTATTGAATTAGGGTAATATTCTAACCCTAAATCTAAAACATCTTTCAATTCATTTATTCGCCCCTGTCTTTTTAACCTTCTTGCAGTACCCAATAGCGTTTGTGCATAATAAAAAGAATCTTCCAATGGTATAATTTTAAATCCGTAATTATCGGAAAGGTTCTGATAAAACAGTTTTATTTCATTTGCTGGGTTATTGGAATTCCAAAATTCTTTGTAAGGTATTCTCCAAATATCTGTGGGATAAATAGTTTCTAATCCATGCTCGATTCCAGAAATTGCCATTCCGTAATGATTTTCATTTTCGAGTATTTCAATCGTATAATTAATCTTTGGATTCGCTATTGAGTCCAATTTTTGATTTAGACTAATAAATACTTCTGCTTCTTCCGGTGGTCTTTTTAATAAGTCGTCACTTGCTTTACCTATATAAATCGAAGAACTTGGTTGTAGACTATCTTTAATTGATTTTTCTAACTTTTGAGCAATTGTTTGCCCAGTATTTGTTTTTAGCGAGAGTTCAGCAGCTAAAACTATGTAACCACTAAATATTCCAGGTTCATTCCAAAATACTTCTAATACTGGACCGAAACTTGGTGACATTCCTATTATTGTTTTATGAGAATTCACGCGATATGTGTTCTCTAAAAATGGAATTATTTCTTTACATATAAAATTTGAATACACTTTAGATTTACCACCATTATTGCCAAAAAATTTATTTCCATCATTTTTAAATAACTCTAAGGCCATATCAGCACGATTTCCAGTATTGTTTGGAATTCCAACAACAATGCTTTCTGGCATTTCATTTCTCGACGTTTTAATCTTTACGATTGCATTTGTGATTTCAAATAGGTACTCACCATCCATTACAATTATAATCGGATATGTATGGATGTTTCTATCATAATTTTGAGGTAGAGAAATTAATAATTCCCTTTCCTCGTTTAGAATTTTTGATGTATAACGAAGCCGTTTTCCAATAACAATATTGTCATTAGAACTTTGGATTTTGTCAGTTGGATTTGATTGACAAGAAAAAAGAAGTAGGATTAAAAAAAGACAAATTATTCTTTTCATTATTCGAATTTCTCATATTGGTTACAGCGGTCTCTTATAACCGTCAGTTACGGATTACTATGTATTAATTTTCGGTTATATATGATTGTGCAACGTATTTTATTCAGGATATTTTTCATAAGCGAGTTTGTCAATTTCAGATTCCGGTAATCCTTTTGCTCTCAATTCTCCGCAATATGTCGCTCTTAATCCTGCTAAATCATCAAAAGGACTGTTCTCAAGAATTGATTGGTGCTTTTTCCTCTCCTTTTCTTCCCAATCTTTGCTTAAAATCCCGAGTAATTCTTCCCGTTTTGCGAATATTATTCTACGACAGTCTTTATCTTCAATTCTATTTTTTAATTCATAATCACAAGCCATAGAAAAGGTCACAGATGAAAAAATCCAATACAATAAATCATTTAAGTCAGACGTGATTTTTCTATCATACTCATTTCCTCTTTCTGAAATCACGTAATTATAAAGTCCTGAATTGTCAATCTCAATATTTGGTGTTGCATCTCCAATCGGAGAGCTAAAAGTTGGCAATAAATAAGTTGATGCGTTTATTTTTTTCGCTAATTCATTTACTATATTTTGTATTTCAGTTAGAGTTTTCATGATATGTTGCACAACGGACCCGGCTAAGAAGTGGTATGGCAATGGTACCTTAAATCGCCGCAGCTTAAGCGAGGCAATTCTTCCGTTTTACAATTTGAGTTTAATATACTCATTGTAATTTTCATCGTCTCCCCAGTATGCTTTTTAGCCCTTGTAGTGGTGCGTTTTATTTTATTCTTCAAGGATATTTTAACCCAAGTTCATTCACTTTTATGTTGACTTTTACCCATTCAATTCTTTCTTCGATATTCTCGTCCACCGGGCCCACTATCATAAATAGATCAGTCAAATGCATGACCTCCACCGTTCTCTTATTGTATCCTAAAGCTCCAACATCTTGCATTTGAAATTCCACTGTCTTAAAATGCGAATGTCCATTTTGATAAACGATCTCTTGGGTTTTCCAGGCCGAAGATGCAAATGCGATTTTCGAAGGGCCTACAACCAATAATCCAATTAGGCTAACCAGCGGAATCGTTACTGATATAATTTTACTATTTCTTCTCATAAAATGAAGAAGATTCCAAATAAGTGTTATTGGCGTCAAAATCATTGTCCCATAGTAGGCGAAAGATTTAATTAATTGGTTTTTTATTTCGAACGAAGTCAGACCGTCGAGTACAAATAGAAGACATGTGAACAGAAAAGTTCCGTTTATAAGAATAGATATAGTTTTTCGAGTATTCATTTTCTAATGCACCGCAATGGTCTCGTATAACCGTTAGCTACGTCTTTCAAGTTATGGTTTTTCGGTTAAGCACTACCTTTAGCAATTCCGAGTGGATTCTAGCCTGCCCTGAGCTTGTTGAAGGGTAGTCGAATCTGCCGAAATTGCGGTTATACATTGTTACCCGCTGGCTTTTATTTTCTCAATTTTATATCTATCCATTCCGCAATAGGAATTTAGAACCTCAATTTCCATTTCGTTTGTTGTTACAAATCCAATGAATTTATTTTCGTAGTCTTTCCAAGTTCCACCAATTGGTGTTTCTCTACAAGTCTCTACCAAACTGAAAATTTGCTTTCCGATTTGAGTTATCATTCCACCAGGTTTTGCTCCAATATTCAATGCTCTTACTCGTTCTGATTGGTCACTTTCCAATTCACTCCATTCTGATAATCCATACTTCGAATCAGATTTAATTCGGTCAAAAGCTATTTCAGCATTTTCTTGATTCTCAAATGTGGCTACAAAAAGCGTAAAATGTTCGTAATAGTTAGGTTCAGATTTTTGTGGATAATTTTTGTTTGAATAAGCAATTATTTTTTCGAGTCCATCAGATTTGAAAATTCGAAGGTGATTCGGTTTTTCCAATTTCGACAAATCAAACACGTGAGTTCGGATATTTTCCTTCAAAACTTCTTTTGCGAAAAGTTCGGCAGATTTTGAGTAATCAATATTTAATTCCAATTCCGTTTTTATTTCTGTTTTAGATTCGGTAATTGATTCTGAATTCTGCGCAGTTTTTTGCTCTTCCGTCTTTTCGTTGCAAGAGCAAAGAATCAAAATCATTATTGTTGATAGGTTGTTTCGGATTCTCATTTTTCAGTTTTCAGGCAACGGTTTCGGCTTGTGAAATCCCAACGGGATTTTCCAACCAAGAAATCCAGTCGTCATTCAAAATTAAGGTCTTTGATCTGTTCAAAGGAAAGCCGAATTATAGCCCTTGTTGTAAGCCGTTTTTATTTTATTTCAGATATTTCAATTCCGTTTCTCGTATAAGTAATTAACTCCGTTGGTAAAATGTCCCTTTGTTTTATTCTTGATTCCATCTCTTCAATGCTTTTTTTCAAAACTTTCAAATCACCTTTTTTTGAAATGTAGACTGGAAAATTACCGTTCAAGAGAACATGGAAAGGGTAGCCAATTTTGTCTGAAGCCTCGTTTTTAAAGTTTTCCGTAAAAATTAAACCATAGGAAAGTTGTTGATTCCAGGGACATTTAAGTTGAAAGAGTTCTAAGTCCTTATGTGGAGTTTTTATTAGTTGGGCCTCTTTTTTATATCTAGTATTCAAATAATCCTTAGCCCATTTTTCGAATTCCTTTTCCGTCATTTTCCAATGACCAAGAAGTCTTTTTCCAACTGAGGTCATTTTATGAGTTTCAGTATTGGTATGGTTAAAAATCAAAGCATAGTTTTCCGTGTGCTTTTGTTTGTAGATTTCTGGGTCCTTTAGCCTTGATGTTAGCCAAGGTGAAAATACATCACTTTCATTGTCCCATTCAGGTAATTCGAACCAAGCTTGAATTCTATCTGCTTGTTGCTCAAGTAAAGTTTCTAAAGAATCTTCATTTTTCACCTTAATAAAGTCGTAAAGGTAAACGGTCAAACGTTCTTTTTTGTAGTCTTTGGGACTAACTAGGATTTCCGTTGCGTTTATGGTAATTACGGTATCAATCTCTAGTCCTCTCGAGTCAAGTTCAAAGCTAAGTTTTCTAACAATTCTATCCTCACTGCTTTCCAAACAGGAAAGCAAAATTAGCGAGCTTATTATGGCAATATATTTTTTCAAAATGGCTTACAACGGTCTCGGCTATGATTTCGTTATTGCCTCCAACGACCCTGAGCTTGGCGCAAGGGGAGAGGAAGGCACTGTTGAATTCATCGTCGAGGCTTGTCTATTGGATATTAAATTTAAAAAATTAATAAGGGTTGGAAGGAAGCAATGAATTATACTCCCTGTTGTGCGGAGTTATTTTATTAAATTCAAATTTCCATCATCAAATCCAATCGTAATGTGTCTAACGCGATTAAAAATCAGTCCGTCCTCTTTTTTAGAATCTAAATAGTCCAAAATCCTTTTCCTGGTATCTTTTTGGAATTCCTCCCATTCCTGTTTTTCGGATTGTTCGATATAATAATATTTGTTTTTTGGAACAAAATCTTCATTTGTCGCCCAATCCCCATTATTTTCATCATATTCTTTTGAACCAATTAGATAAATCCCGTATCCATTTTCTATTTCAAATAGTCCAAAGTTCAAAGCCTTAATTTCCTGACTAAAATTCTTTGAACTTCCGATTTCGGTTAACCATTTTTCGAATGTTAAGGATTCCATTTTCAATTCGGGATTAATAGGTTTCGCTATTCGATTACATGAAATAGAAATGGCCAACATTTGACCAAGAATCACGAAAATCAATATTCAACTTTTCTTTCTCATGTAATTGTGCAAATGGCTCATATAATCGTCCGTTAGGGCTACTATGCATTAATTTTCGGTTATACACTGTTGTGTGTACTTTTTATTTTTCCATATATTTTTTCGTCCAAATAAATATTGTTTTTAAATACTGCTTTTGGAATTGTTGCCTCTAATTCAAACCCCATTTTTTCAAGAACACGTTGCGAACCGATATTCGTTCCAAACGGTTTGGCGTAAATCCTTGTCAGTCTGAGTACGTCAAATCCATATCTTAAAATTTGTTCAATTGCAGAAGTCGCTATTCCTTTTCCCCAATATGGTTCAGCAATCCAATATGCAATAGCTCCATTTTTTCTATAAATATCTTGGTCGGGAAATATTCCGATCGAACCGATTGCCATATTTTCAGATGTAATCGCGAAAATTTTTGTCGGTTGCTCATTAGAAACTCTTTCTATAAATTCCAATCCGAATTCTTTTGAGTATGGAAATGGGAAAGCGTCGGCCAAATTGTCTGAAATCTTTTTGTTGTTTGCATATCGAACAAGATTGTCAATATCCGATAATTGCCATTTCCTAATCGTTACATTCATTTTTTGTAGAACTTTTACCGTTCAAATTACACACAACGGTCTCGGATATAGGTAGTTGTGTGGGTTATCACTTAGCTTTGCAAGTACACACCAAACTGAAAATCCACGAGGATTCTGATTCTAAGAAGCGCAGCGCTAGCCGAAGGGTAGGCGAGAACGGCGCCCTTACTTATAGCCATTGTTGTAAATAGTGCTTTATTTTAATTGTTTTATTAGCCTCAAAATAATCAATTCCAAATATTCATCCATCGTAAATTTGTTTGGTCGAAATTCATTAAATCTATTAAGGTTTTCTTTTTCAAGTTCGGTGGTTTTTTGATATTCAGTTGTTTTTTTGAATGCTCTAAATTGTTTTCTTTTAAGTCTGTTAAACTGTTTGTAATTCACGTCAAGTTCAGTTATTACAGTTCCATTATTTATTTCGAATACTAAATAATCTTCCCAATGAATGTCAGTCCAATCGTTTTTAGTTACTTCGATAACTTCTCCGTATGGAATTAGTTGAATATTAGAATAGAAGTCCACTAGAAACCTTTTCCCATTAGGAAAGTAGCTTTTGAAAACTGATTTACTTACCAAATCTGGAGGATAGTCAGAACCATATTCAGATTCTTGTTCCACTTCAACTTCAACGTCTATTAAATATAGTTTTTGGTCAACTATTTCGTATGTCATTATGAATACAGAATAGTTTCCAGTAGTAATGACTGCTTCTTCTGGTGGTTGAAAATTGTTCAGCTCAAAATATTCAAAAGCGGGACTATAACCACTCCATTCATATTCCTTTCCATTATAAATTAAGATATCAGGAACTTGTGGTGTGGCAAATACCTTTAAACCAATTATTATTAATATGAATGTCAGTAGGCTTTTCATTTGTGGCATTATGTACAACGGTCATGTGTAGCATTGGTTGCGGACATTTCATGTAGGCTGGGCTTGTCGAAGCCGGGAAAATGTCTGCCTGAGACTAAAGATAATTGATTGCAAAGGATTCCGTTTCAGGAATCCAGTCGCAATTAATTATACACCGTTTTGGCATTAGTTTTTATTTTCAATATTTCGTTTCCAGAAATTATGGACGTTCCTAAGTAAAAACTCAGCGTCAAATTCTATTTGTCCTATCGCAATTATGCTATATAATTTCGCCGGTAATGTCATAGGAAGAGTAGCTCCGTATTTCGAAATTATACGTGGAATATGTCCAGAGTCCGTTTTGTGCTTGGAATGATTGCAAAAAAGTCTAATAAATCTCAACTGGTGATCAATTTCAGATTCCAGTTTCGATTCGTCGAATTGAAATCCGTTGTTACCTTTCATAATTGATTCTTTTTCACGTGCCAAATCCTTTAACTCATCCGATGTGTCATTGGAGTTTTAATCCATTCCGGAAGAGCGTTTAGTGACATTATACAATCAATAAATTCGTAAGAATGATTGTTTTTATAGTATCTTTTCAAATCATATTCCAACTTTTTTAATAAGTCTTCAAAGCTTGATATCTCAGGTATTATTCCTGTATTTTCCATTCAAATGCGAACTTCCTTAAATTAACGCCAACGGTCTCGGCTATGATTTCGGCTTGGGAATTTTCGATTAGAAAATTTCAAGAAAGAAATCAAACCATTTTAAAGTTAGAGATTTCGATTGTGGTACAAAGGGAAAGTTGAATTATAGCCATTGTTACCTATAGTTATTTACTTTTTTTATATAGCTTTTTCAAATCTGATTCAAGACTTGAATATTTAAAATATTCCGGCTTAGTCATAATAGAGTTCTGGTAAATTTCCAATGTTTCTTTTTTTCCGTTAATATCCGATTCAGCGTCCATATGTGCCAAAATTATTTCATACAAAAGCCCAATATGTCTTTCATCGAACATTTCAATTTTTTTGTGCCCAATCCATTCAAAATCTTCATATTGAAAGTCCGTGTAGTAATAATATTCTTTACCATTGAACTTTGGCATTCTAGAAGTAAAATCCATTAACTTTTTATAATTCTTCATCACTTGAAGAACTCTAAATCTAGTTCCAAGGGCATCCATTAGATTTAGAAAGACAATAGCTTTCTCTGTGTTGGACTTTAATCCATAGTTGTCTAGTTCAATATTATATTCACTCAGGTCGGTTGAATTAAAAATCATGGCAACGGCTCCATATAGTCTATGATAATAATTGTCTAATAACCATCTTTCATCAATCTTCTTTTTTGCTACCTCTCTGGCAATTTCAATGCTAGCTCTGGATTCATTTTCCCTGTCGGTCAAATTGTAATGTATTTCTCTAATTACGTACCACATTACTAAATCATCATAATTTGGTCTGTTCAAATATTTTTTATCTAAAATTTCAATACTTTGTTTAGACTGAATTTGAAGTACGTTCACTATATTTTTTAATTTCTCAGTTCTAAAATTCTCTAAGTCTTCGATAGCAGACTTTTGGGTTAACATTACATTCTTAGAATAGTATTCACCGATTTCAACCAGTTTGTTTAAATCAGAATCATGTATTTCAATTTGGGAATAGGTATATATTGATGAGAACAATAAAATCGAACAATATGTTTTTTTCATGGATAGATGTTTTCTTTAATTATAACCAACGGCTCGTGTAGGATTAGTTGTGGACTTTTGCAATGTGAAATGTCCGCCTGTACCGAAGATAGTTGATTGCAAGGATTTCCATTTTAGGAAATCCGACCGCAATTAATCATACACCTTGTTGGCGGCTGTTTTTATTATCACATAGTTAAGTCCAACATTAAAAAAGTCGAAATTATCGATTCGGTCGTAGGTAAGTCGTAGACTAAGTTTGCTCTTTAAGAGAAAACCCTGCAGAAAAACAGAATAGTTGAAATAGTCCTTAAAATAGTCTGTTCTAAAGCCATAATATATTTTTCGATGTTCGTTTTGAAGTCCAAGTCCAAATCCAACATTGTTTTGTTGATTTAACCTTTGGTGGCTAAGTTTTGCTAAAATGTGCACGTTTGGTGTAAATCTTAAGTAGTATCTGGTAGCTAAGCCAACATTTCTATTAAAAAAGCCATTATCGACAATCCGAATTTGGTTAAAGTTCAACGTAAATATCGAGAGTTTGGCTTTGAATGGATAATTCCATGACACCTCACCACCAATTGAATAGTTTTCACTAAAGTCTGTTTGTCCGCTTACTTTATACAGAATGTCCGCGGAAATGTCCTCAAAATGAACAATCGGTTGCTCATCATTCCCATTACCGACTTGTAGTCCAATAAGAGATTCAGAAACATTGAAAATTGGCCCAAAAGTAAAAAAGTAATTTCTGTAATAAGTCTCGGTAAATAAAGTTGAATCCGTTTCTGAAATTTTAGTCTGCGAGAACCCCAAAGTTATGGTTAGGAGCATGAAAGTGGTGAGGATTTTCTTCATTAAATGGAAATTACCGCTAACGGTCCGGCTATGATTTCGTTATTTCCTCCGACGACCCTGAGTTTACCGAAGGGGAGAGGAAGGCACTGTTGAATTTGTTTCTGAGGTTTGTTTGTTGGACAATTAATTTAATTAAAAACATTGGGTTTATAGGCTAGCAATGAATTATAGCCATTGTTATAGCACGTATTTTTTTATTCAAATAGTTTTCCCATAACAGTTTTAGCCATTTTATAATCCTTGTCCAAAGGTTGTTTTGTGATAAAACGATGGCAATCTTCGGGTTTTGTAGCAAATTTTTCCAAGTCATTTAATGTACTGTCCACTCTCTCTTTCCATTCCAAATAAGCGCCGGGTCGATTATCGATGTACACATCTTTAGTGTAGGAATCCACCATTTCTGTCCTTAGTTTTTGTGCATCACTTTCTATGGTTTTAAACCATATGGATAAAGTTCCGTAACCGTCCATTTTCTCCAGCATTGAACTTAACTCTTTCCGTATATATCTTGCAGATAACTCGAACATATCGAAAACCACTTGTTGTTTTTCAATTCCAAGACTGTCCTTCTGAACAACATATGATGTCGAATACTCAAAAGCTGGCGCAACATAAATTTTCTCTTTTAGTCTTCCTCTTTGTCTTTTCTTTTTTGGAATGTCCAATACGGTAAAAACCCCAAGTGAAGCTGCAGTACAAAGGCCAACAGTATCGCAATATTTTTTAGCGTTTGGTATTTTATTTGCATCTGCTCGAAAATCCGTCCATTCCAGTTTATTTTCAGGTTGCCAAAAAATATGCGTTTCGCTTTCAGTCATCAAGTTATTTTGACCAAAGCAAAATGTTCCAAAAATTAGGGTTAATGATATTTCCAATATTCTTTTCATATGTGCTACAACGGTCTCGGCTACGATTTCAGCTTGGCAAATCCGCAAGGATTTTTCAAGTGAGAAATCGAGCCATTTTTAAAGATATAGTTTTTCAAATTGGGTTAGGGGAGAAAGCTGAATTATAGCCCTTGTTGTAGACAGGCTTTTTAGATAGTATTGTTTATTATTAAATATTCCTTGTTCATGTAGTAACTAAACAACCGAACAATATTTGTTCCATTCCGTAAATATGATTTTTCTTCCGATTTACCGGAGATTTGATAATCAACCAATTGTTCGTAATTAGTTTCCTCAAGCTTTGCGTTAAAAAGGTTTACTGTTTTCCCGTTTTTAAGCATAGCCATTAATGAATTTTTCCAAACATTTTTATCATAATGAGAGTTATCAGATAATATGTCTTTCAAGGTGTCTTTTTCATATTGGTTGTATTCAAGAAAGAGGTATTGTATGTCGTTGAAATTTAGAATTTTCTTTCCTATAAATTTTCTAATCTCTATTTGCTTCTTTGATTTACTCAGATGGACAATTACTTCGTTTTTTAAGTAAATGTCTATACTGTTTTCATTAATACTGATTCTTTTATCCAAAAAGTTTAATTTTTTCGGTAATTCAATTTCTTTTGGGATTTTCTCCAGTTTGTTTTGTTGGAGGGATTTATTCCTTTTGTGAGCTTTTTTTAGGTGCAATGCCAGATCATAGAGAAAAACAACCAATAGTATTAGTCCGGCCCAGTCCCAAAATTTGAATTTTTCAAGAATATTATTTAGTGTTATTTCATTGTAGATAATTGAAAAAATTATTAGTCCAGCAATTGGGAGAACTCGAAAAAAAATCCGATTAAAAATTATTCCGTAGATGTTCATTTAGCTGGTGTACAAAGGCTACGTATATGAAAGGTTTAGTATTTCGAAGAGCAAACCTATTATCAAATAGCTGCAATTTTCATTAAATGTAACATTCTCTGTTCAATTACATTGTTTTTAGGATTACTCATTTTGTTGGCGGGTTGGGCTTGGGCCATCTTTGGGCTCGAACCTAAACACCCAAGCCGGAGCATCTCTTCTATTTTTTATTTCCTGAAACTCGGTGGGTAGTTTAATCGTTAATCCCCAGGGTACATTATACCAAGTAAGAGGTTGATTGTAACCAAGTAGTTTAATTTCACTTCCCTCTTTTGCACGTACTTTTACAAGCAGTACTTCGTCATTTTCCAATTCGAAACAATTTGCATAGACGTACTTTTCATCTTTGCTTTGGGTGTAATAAACCTTATTTCCAAGTATGGACTCCTCGCTTATCCATTTGGTTTCGAGGGTATTATAAACTGCTTCTCCGTTAAAGCTGAGCCATGTTCCTATATCATTTAATCTGTCAATCTGGTATTCAGGAATTTTACCCGCTCCATCCGGGGTTACGATCAACAATAAGTTTCCTCCATTTGCTACAATTCTTATTAACATTTGAATAAGACGCTTCGAAGACGGGACATTCATTTTATTTTCCCGCCAGTCATACGCAAAATTCTTTCCCATAGGTCTGCATTCCTCCCAATAATCGGCAATTTCCCCTCCATCTACTTGCCCTCCTTCACTCACTAATACGTCGCCGAGCAACCCGTATGCATCATTGCCCAAACGACTGTTTACCAATACCTCTTTTTGGTTATGGAATTTATTATAAAAGTAAGCCGCAATTTTATCAGATTTGTAATACCAAAATGGACGTTTCCATCCCCCATCAAACCAAATATAGTCGGGTTCATATTTGTCTATAAATTCTTTTGAAATGGGTAAAAGATAATCATCAACATAATCATATACCGGTATTTTTCCCTGTAGTTTTCTTGCATCGTTTTCCGCACTAAATGGATATGTTACTTCAAATGAATGATTGGTTGCAATCGGGTTGTTATCCATTTTTGTCCATTCCCTAACATGGATTGTGTTATCTGGCATAAGTAAGGGATAGTAACTGTCCTCAAGGTTCAAATACATACCATACTTCAACTCGTATTTTCGGCATGCTTTTACAAACTCATCCGTTAAATCGCGGTAAGGTGGCATATCTATGGCATCACGAAAAGTGTATTCGCTATTCCAAAGAGGCATACCGGTTGAACGATGCATATTGAATTGCACAATATACTTTGCTCCTGCATTTTTAAATAACTTTATGTATTCTTCCGCGTTTAACGCTTCAGCCGTAAACAGGGGAATAAAATCGTCTTTCTCAAAATTCTCCCCCCAATGGTTCTTGTAATAGTCATCTTTGCCTTTTGTATAAATGTAATCCAGGTAAACATCCGTGTAGTAGTTGCCTCCATAGCCTTTCGGGCCATATCCGGCAACACTGTAAATACCATAATTAACTGCTATCCCAAATTTTGCATCCTTAAACCATTCGGGGGTTTGGTGTTCCGATAAAGAAGTAAACGATGCTTTGTAAGGACCTTTGAAAACAACCTCTTCCATTTGTTCAACCGCAGCAGCTGCTTTTTTTATATGTTTACGCGTGAATTTTTTTAATTGCTTTGTTGAGTATTTATAGATGTATGGTTGAAAGTTGTCAGGCCTTTTTGGAATTATCGCACTGTTTTGAGCATTAATATTTCCAAAATCACATACAAACCACAAAAAGATAATAATTTTCAAAAAGTTACTTGTTGTTTTCTTAATGATCAAATTCATTTTGGTTTTTTTCTTAATTTATGAAGTAAAACTGTTTCATTTAAAACCAATTTGTCCTATCGTCTGATTATACCGCATAACACTCAACCAAAAGGAGTATGTGTCCCAGCTTTCAGAATCACTTAAGTTACTGGTTCCTATTGTCATATAATAACCCTCGGTTCGCATATTCATTTTAGCATTTGTTGGGTTTCCTTGATTAGCTTTTTTTCGAATTGGAACTGGAAGATTTCTGATGGTTCATGCTCTTTTGCCATGATGTCCGCGATTTTTCGGACAACATCCGGGTGACCATCGGCGATGTTGTTTTGTTCCCCGGGATCATTTGATAAATCATAGAGCTCAATAGCTGCGTTAGGATTGTCACTCATGTTTAGGCGTATACCTTTCCAGTTACCGAGCCGGACTGCCTGTTTTCCACCATGTTCATGAAACTCCCAATATAGATGTTGGTGTTTACGTTGGGGATTTCCTAAAAGTTCTTGGAGGAATGAAATGCCATCAATATCATGAGGTGTTTCTATTTGGGCAATGTCACAAACGGTGGGAAGAAAGTCAAAGAAGGCAGAAACATGATTGGAAATGGTTCCGGGTTTGATCTTATTGGGCCAATATGCAATCATCGGAACCCGTATTCCGCCTTCGTATAGATCCCTTTTATAGCCCCTGAATTTTCCATTACTATCAAAAAAATCGGGGTCTGCTCCGCCCTCCATATGTGGACCGTTATCTGAAGTGAAAATGATCAAGGTATTTTCTGAGATACCTAGCTCTTCGACCTTGTGCCAAATGTCACCAACCTGCTCATCCAGCAGTCTTACCATGGCAGTAAAAGCGGTATGTGGTTCATCCTGCGAACCATAACCTCCGTTTTTGTAATATGGTCCTTCGTCAATACCTATATAGTTTTCTTCTGGAACAAACTCGTTTCTATATATTTTCATTAATTCTTCAGGAGCAGCCAATTCCGCATGTGGAATAATGGATGGGTAGTAGAGGAAAAAACTTGTGTCTTTATTGTTTTCTAAAAATCTAAGTGCTTTGCTATGAATTAATTCTGGGGCATAGGTGTTGGTTTTCCTAAGTTGGTTTCCCTCAAGAACCACCTTTATTTGGTTGTGCCATAAATGGTACGGGTAGTAATTATGGCCCTGTCTTTGACAGTTGTATCCATAGAATTCCTCAAATCCCTGGTGATTGGGGTCTCCTGCCGAACCAGGATAGCCCAATCCCCATTTTCCAAATGCGCCCGTTACATAGCCACTGTTTTTTAGAAGTTTGGCAATGGTACAGGCAGTAGAATCGATTGGATATTGACCTTCAGGTTGTACTTCCTTATTTCCGCGAATAAAAGTATGGCCCGTATGTAGTCCCGTCATTAACGAAGAGCGAGATGGAGCACAGACTGTGGAGCCTGAATAGTGTTGGGCAAAAAACATCCCCTGCTTGGCCAGTCTATCAATGTTCGGGGTAGCAAACTTCCCTTGGCCAGTAAAACTCAGATCACCATATCCTAAATCATCAGCTAGGATGTAGATTATATTGGGGGATTGCTTGGAGTCAGTTTCATTTTTACTTACACATCCAATTAAAAAAAATAAGAGGATAAGAATGACAGATAATGTCTCAATTGAACTACGATAAATATGTGATCTTTTCATTTCCAAGGGTCTTGACGAGTTTCACGAAGCACAACGCGGCACTATGTTCAGTCCAGCGAATTTTACGGAAATATAGCGAAATGGTTCGACTGTCGTTTTCGAAGCTGTATGGAGCTTGACCAGTGGTAATTTGGTTTAATGGTCTAGGTAATGGGTAGTTGCGTGGGTTAATACAGGGCTTTACAAGTATGCACCGAACTGAAAATTCCGCAGGAACTTTCAGAATGGGCAAGAACTAGCAATTACTTGTAGCCATCACTGCTTTCGTACTTTTTTTGTTTATTCAGTGAGTAAGAAAAGTAGACTAACTGCTCTTCCTCTGAAGGATCTGTTGATCTATAAAATTCAATTGCATGTTTATCAACTTCCTCTGCTTGAACGAAGACATCTTGGAAACCTTTCAACTTATAACTTTTTTTGACTTCTTCAATTAGTTTTTTTCCAATTCCTTGTCTTTGATCATTTGTCCGTACTGCCAAGTCATAAATGTATGCTAAAGGCTTTTCAGAATAATATTGATCCAATAAATATATTGTTAATCCTCCAACTACTTTGTTATTATTAAGAGCTATGAATGCATCAAAATCACTCCTACTAAGAAGTTTTTGAAGGTGTTTTTCACCAGGAAGTGATAAGTCTTTCATTTCAAACACTTCACCAAATAATTTAATAAGGTCAACAAACTTGTCTAATTCTTCTGATCCAAGTCTGTCAATTTTTACAGTTTCCTCCATTCTAACCTCTCTTTTTAGGTTCAAATTGTTTGGGGTCATAAAAGAATTGTTCATGTTGGATTTTCTCTCCATGCCATTTTTGATATGCGATTTCCTCAATTTCGGTCGTTGAATCATCCATCCATTCAAACCGAAATTTCCATCTTATTACAACGCTGTCCTCAAAATGAAAGAACGGTTTTACGCACTTAGAGTGAACTTTAATAGCTTTTTTCAGCATTTTTTTTCGTTTCTAACTAAGTTTTCTATTCCGATTCTGGGCATATTTTGATTTTCTTGAATAGACGCATCTTCCGTATAATAATTTAAAATTACTTGGTCATGCGGTTGTTCTTCAACTGCTTTGATAAAATTTTCTATTGATTCTCTTGTCGGCATATTGCGAATAATTTGTTTGACAGTGAAACTATCGTTTAAAATCACTTCATGGTTTTATTGACTAGATTTTTGGCATGAAGCACAACGGTCCAGTGTATGAGCAGTAGCAGATTTTAATTACAAACCTTTCGGTTTTGCACTGACCTCTGTTTTATGTATATACTTTCGTTTTATTACTTGAATCGCTATTACTTATACACCGTGTTGTGCCTAGTTAGTATTCATATTTCCAGTAAAAATATTTACAATCAGAAATACGGTAATAGCTGAAATCCCAAGAAAATGAATAACTCCAATCACTTTTACATATATATTATCAGATTTAATTCGGTTTTCTATTGTGTAAGGAATTTGTGCCCATAAAAGTGCAAGAATCAATCCAATTGGGTACATATAGATCTGTAAAGAATCGGTATTCTCTTTGTTTACCAATTTTTCGAGAAAAACAAAAACTACTCCACTAAAGGCAGCACCAAAAATTGTGGTTATGATTTTTGCGAATGAATTATCATCTTTTATTTTTGATAGCCCGTAATTCAGAACTCCTCCTACAAAAGCTCCCATACAGAGCATTCCGACAAATTCAATATTTTTAAATACATCCATAGTCTTTGGTTTTAATTAGGCAGAACGCTCCGCTATAATGTGTAGCGGCGCTGGGAAATCTAAAGATTTCCCGCCGCGCCCGCTGAGCCTTTCGAAGGGCGGCAAATCCAGCCTTTGATGGTTTCTAGTTTCAAGTTAACCAATTGTAACTATTAACTATAGTCCTTGTTGTTACACGTTATTTGTTTATAAAGTCCGAAGGTTTTTTAGTTAATGGTGGTCTACCTTTCAAATGATTGTCAATTAAATAGTGCTCATAGCCTGACAATCTTTTTTCCGTCCTTTCCTTTTCGATTAGCCTACTAATTTCATCCCAATATTTTTCAGGTGCATGTCTAAAAATCAGTACGGTTCTGAATCTCTCCTTGCATCCCAATCCTTCTGCTGTCAACCAACCGTACTTCTTAGTAATTTCAATTAATTTTTTTGTGTTTTTCGAGTCCAGTTTTTGCTGTAGGACAAGAAGTGAATCATTTTGCTTCATTAAAGGCTTGAGCTTTCTTCTGGCTAATTCTAAGGCTTGTTGATTTAACTCTCCCTGTCGTTGTTCAGGTAGGGAATAAAAGTCGGTTTTGGTCAATCCTCTATTGAGTATTAAAGAATCCAAAGCATTAGGGAAATGGTCGGATATTTTTCCCATAGTACCTCGATATCTTTGGTTGTCCAGAGACAGTTCATAGAGAATTTTACATAATTCATTATCCATTGCCTGAGATTCGGATACCAGGCCATTCTTAAAAATTAGGATAAGTATTATGAATATGGAACTACCTTTCATAATGTGTTACAACGTTACGTCTATGATTTCGGCTTGGGAAATCCGACAGGATTTTTCAAGTGAGAAATCGAGCTGTTTTTAAAGTTAGGAAATTTGTTTTTGGTTCAAGGGTAAAGCTGAATTATAGCCATTGTTGTAAGCGGTTATTTTCCTATGACCTTTTTTATTTGGCTAGAGTTCATGCCTGCTTCCAGCTTTTCATCTAAAAAAAGCCCAATTATTTTTTTGTCGAGTAGTGAATAAGTTGTTGTACAATTCCAACCTGAATAGAAGATGCTTTCTTTGTCATATGAATGATCGTTCATTAAACCTAACGCCTGAGTTAGTTCTTCCCGCAACAAGTGTTTTTGACAATCAATCTCTTTGGTCCTTTTCACATCAACATACATACTTCCCTTTTCTATTTCTAACTCTCGATTCCAGTGTACCCAAAACATGCCAAAGTTTTCATCTAAATAGTTCATAGTGGATGGTTCATATGCTGCATAATTATATTTATCAGAAAAAAAAATGATAAAATTGGCTTTTGACTCTACGTCAACTTGAATGATTTTGATACCTGAACTTAACTCGTTGATTTCCGTCCTTATTTTTTTAAATTCTTTTAGTAATTGTTCTTGCTCAGGATTTTTAATGAACACCAAAATGTCTTTGTTCCATTTTTTTAATCCATAGTCGTTGTCTCCAAACTCGGCGTCCAATGCACACTTAAAAAAGATTTCGATTTCCTTTGGGGTTAGTCCCTTATCGATTTTTTTTGATAGGTTACATGATGTAGTACATAATAGATATATAGCCAATAAAGCTTTTTTGAACATATAAGTACTATTTTAATTTCTTACAATGGTTTGTGTATGATTAGTTGAGGACTGTTTGTGTAGGCTGAGTTTGTCGAAGCCAGGAAAATGTCCGCCGTGTGACCTAAAGATAATTGATTGAAAGGGATTCCGTCCTAGGAATAAAGCCACAATTAATTATACACCTTGTTGGCAATAGTGATTATAGATTTTCAAGATTTACGGCCTGAATGGTAATGGTAGAATTCGTTTTTTTTGCCAATGCCACATATAATGTGTTTTCTAAAACGGTCATGGCCTCAATATTGAATTCATCACTGGTCAGGTTTTCAAGGCTGAAAGGAATCTCGTTAAAATTTTTTGTTTCTGTGTTGAGTGCGCCAAAAACAATTTGGGTGTCCATATTGGTTACAGCGCTTCTTCCCGCAACGAATATTAAATTCTCGTATCTAACAGCAGAGGTATAGTTCATTTCTACCGACAACGGTATCACGTCCACTATTTTATCCACCAAATTATAGGTAACTAGATTGTCATAAATGAAAATACCATCAGTGGAACCAGCTGTTTCAACGTTTTCACCACCGAATATGTAAATGATATCGTCCACAATTTCCCCTTCGGCCAATCTTCTGGGGGTGTTCAAAGTAAACTCATCCTTAAGACCAAGTGGGTCATTTTCGTAGATTCTAATAATATGGTTGGGATAGGGCTCGTTAAAGATACCGGTATCCCCACCGAGAACATATATAGCATTATCAACCGCAGCAGTACCTGCTCTCGATAAATTTTGGGCGAGTCCGGTAGAAATTGTATTCAATTCTTGATCTAAGGATAAATCCAATTCTGAAATAAAGGCACTTCCCATCACAACCAATTTATTGTCGAAGAAATGCAATCTACTGGATACAAACTCGCTACCCTGAAATGAGATTTGGGTGGAATCCAATGTTTTTCCTACTGGGTCATATTTGAATACTTTCCTTACCCTGCCATTGGCATCGTCCCTATAGGATAGATAAAGATTGTTATTTTGGTAAGATGCTCTGAAACCAGTGGATTTTGTAGAGCTAAGGATGTTGTTGAAGTCTTCAACAAATTCGAAATCCAGAGCAGTTGGAATACTTTTGTAATCTTCCATCTGCTTTTCTTTCAAGGAAATGGAAATAGTTTCGCTGTTTTGTAGAAGTATAAAGCCTTGAACTTCCATATTTTCATTTAATTCCAGCTGTATTTCTGAGGTCATTAAGATGCCATCCTCGTTGATATCAAAATCCAAGGTCCTGGGACGGTGGTAGGCATCACTGGCTCCATTGTTGGCCCAGTCATAAACTTTTCGTTCCTTCCAAATCAATTGTCCCCTAAATTCCCCGCTATTTAAATTCCCTTCGGCTTTAAAGAGAAACTCATCATCTTGCACATTTGCCCTTAAGGTGATGTCTGAATTCCCATTACTTCCTTCAACGGTCGCAGATTTAATTTTCCAGGTTTTTGAAGTATCACCTACTAGAAGATTAAAAAAATCTTCATTAATAATATCATCATCTTCCTGGTCAGGGTCGTCATCGTCTTGTTCGTCTTCACCATTATCATCCATCCCTTCTGATATCTCATCATCCGTCATCGTGTCCGGAGAATTATCAGATTCACAAGCGGTTAAAACCAAAATACTTAAAATCGTAAGGAATATTCTTTTCATAAAACCATTTAAATTATTGCCGACGGTTCGGCTATGATTGCGGCCCAGAAGGGATGAAATCGCGCCGTTTAATTTAAGTTGCCCTAACTTAAGATTATTTGGAAAGGCACTTAAGGGTAGGGTTGAATTATAGCCATTGTCATGGTCAGTTTTAGTTTCCTTTAATAATCATTTTATTGTCAAATGTAGTTGGAACGGAATATATTGTTTCGTTGTTTTTGGCATCTTTCATTTCAATGGTTCCTTTAAAATCTTGAACCATTTCGGAATCAATGATCCAACCTGTTTTCGTATCAATTTTAATTACCCCTTTCATTGTTCCATGTAGGTTGTATTTCATTGGATTCCCATTGATGGGAACGTAGGAATCTTTGTCGTTGGTCTTTGTAGCAGAATTTAATTCAATTAAAGCAAATTTTTTATTGTATTCCTTAAGTGTAAATTCATTTTTCATTTGTGCGGACATCCCGCTTTCCAATTTTATCTCATTTCTCCATTTGTCGTTGATATTGACTTTTTTGTTTGGAAATATCGCGGTAATCATCTCTAGATTTCCTTTGAATGCTTTTTCCCCATATGCCTGTTTTAGTTTTTCGATTAAACCTCTCTTTTGGAATCTAGGAATTTCAGGAAAAGATTCAAGTAGTCCTGAAAAAAGACTGTCCATATCAATTTCTTTGACAAAACCATTTTGAAACATTTTAACCTTAAAAGTACTAGAAATCATTTGTCTAAGAAGTTTGGAAAAAACATCGGTAGAGGACGAATCGTTTGAATTTATATAAGTGTCTCCAAATGGTGACTTCATATCTATTTCAAGGGTTTGAAATTTCACGTCAAGATGGTAACTGTCAAGATCTTTACCGGTTACCTTAAAACTCATTTTCCCATTTATGCCCGTTTCAACAGTAGATTCCTCATTTTCTATCTTCTGGGTCATTATAAAATGGTTTTGAGCAGTTTGATAATAAGTTTTCCCTACTTCTAGGTCGAGTTTTAGATTCTGGGTAAAACCAAGATTTAAAACAAAAATGGAAAGGAAATAGGTAAGATTTTTGATGGGATTCATAGTACTCGGTAATTGGTCATAACGGTCCGGCTATGATTTCGACTTGGGAAATCCGTTAGGATTTTTCAAAAAAGAAATCGAGCGATTTTAAAGTTAGCGGTTTTGTTTTAGGTTCAACGGGAAAGTTGAATTATAGCCATTGTTGTGTACAGTTTTTATTCGTTAAATTCTCTGCTTATATCGTCATTTATAAGTGAAAGGTCATTTACTTTTTCTTTGAGCTTTTTCGCTTTTTTGATCATTCTATTGTCATTTCTTTTTTTTCCGATCTTTATGAGACTGTATGAATAATAAACTTTGTACATATCATCTTTTACAATATCCCTACTTTTTATTTTATCGAACAAACTTATGCTTTGTTCAAATCTTCCAAGTAGTGTTAGCAAGACCGCCTTATTAAAATAAACTTCATCCCCAATAGTTTTGTTGAGCTTTTCGTAAATATGAATCGCATCATTGATATGATTCAAGCCATTTTCATAATCACCTAAGAAAAGGCTGGAAGCACCAACCCCGTAATACCCCTCGGGACTGTATGGGAAATATTCTATCATTTCCTGATATTTTTTTCGTGAAAGATCTGTGTATCCAATCCGACCTGCCGTTACTGCTAAGTTCTGTTTGAATTCTATAGATTTATTGTTTGCAAGACTATCCGCGATGTAATACATTTTCACTGCATCTTCTTCTCTGTCCAGTAGTCGTAGACTGTAGCCTAGAAAGAAATAAGCGTCGCAAAAGGTACTATCTTTCTTTGCAAGATCCATAAATATATCAACAGCTGTTCCGCCATATCTCTCCCACATCGAGATGCATATTATACCAAGCTCATATTTCTTTTTTGAATCATCATCGATGAACTCGCAATACGTTCTTTTCCCATTAAAATAATCGGATTGTGACGTTCCGAATTGAGCGGTAATAATGAATAAAAGGAAGAATAAGACTCTCATCTTTTAGGTTAAGTTTAAGTATACTTAAATTATACACAACGGTAAGGCTATGATTTCGTTATTGCCTCCGACGAGCGGAGCGAGAGGAAGGCACTGTTGAACGTATTGCCACGGCTTATTCGTTTGCGATTAAATTTAATTAAAATTGTTAGCGTAGGAGGGCAGCAATGAAATATAGCCATTGTTGCGTGTAGTTATTTTTAAGCCATTACAGCAATCAAATCAAATATTTTTTTCCCAAGAGTTTCATTTCCGATTATTTTCGATGCTTTTATTGCTTCGTCTCTTTTCATACCCTTAGTGAATATTTTCCAAGCATATTCATTCTTTATTATCACCTCACATTTAGGTTCTAAATTCGTATCGGTCAATAGTTTCCAACTATTTTCATAAAGTAAAAACCAAGAATATTCAGATTCACCAATAAAAGTAAATTTGATTAAGTCCATATTTTCACCATCTACATCTCGATAATGATGCGGAAGTGCCCTAACTGATGTATCTAAATAAGGTAAAAACCACTTGTTTCTTAGTAAGTCTTTTTCTCTTCCTACCGCAAATCTAATTTGCTGTTGATGATGCCATTTTTCAGTATATTCCCTTGCAATGTGAAACCAATTTTTAGATTCATTTTCGCCAGCCCACGCAACTGAGAAAACAGCTTTATCATCAGGGTTTAGAGTGGCTATAAATTCACAAGTTTCTTTACCTGTTACTTTCAATAAGTCAATAATTACTTTTGGACTCAAGCGTTTTGTAGCTTTTACCCAGTCAGCGTTTAACCTATTAAAGAAATCTATTAGGTCTTGATAAGAGTTAATTTCCTCTGGTTTTTCACCAAAATAGCCATCACGAAGCATTGACAAGTGCCTTAAATTTCCATCCAAAAGATGAACAGCCACGTCTTTTACTTTCCATTTTGGTGCAATAGTTTGCTTTTCCCAATCATCTGGGGATAAGCTTTCTAATAACTCGATGAGTAATTTGTCAATTTCAAACATCAAGTTTACCGCATCTATTTTTTTTGGTTTATTCATTTATTTTATAATTACACACAACGTTCTCGTGTATGAGTAGTAGGGGATTTATACTCACAAACCTTTTGGTTTTGTGCTAACCGTAGCTTTATGTTTATACTTTGGTTTTATCACTTAAACCACTATTACTTATACACATTTTGTTATGGCTAGTTTTTCTTTCTAATTATTTTCACAATTCGGTTAATTGTAATTTCCGATAAATTCCATTCATAACCTTCAAAATCAGTAGTGTTAATGAATTGAACAACCACAGCATCAATATCTTTGTGGTATTCTGCAAGACTCTGATAACCTACAACCAAACCTCCATGGTTAAATTCGTAAGGATAAAATTCCTTTTCTCCCTCGTTAAAAACTGAACCATCGTTTAATGCTCGCAAGAATATACCCACATCTTCCGCTGTTGCTAACATTCCATACTCGTTAGCTTTAAAGTCTTCATCATAGCCAACGTAATATCCGCTCATAACATCATCTAAATTGACTTCAGTAATCGAAAAAAAAGTGTTATTCAGCGCTAGAGGAGTCAATATTTTCTCTTTGATATACTGATTGTGGCTATACCCTAAAACATCATCCATTATCCTGCGAAGCAACAAATAATTCGTATTCGAATATTCATAGCCCTTATCAGGTTTAAAACTGGCTGGTAGGTCGAGGGCAAAATCTAAAGCATTATTGCCATTTTCTTGCTCGTTTTCCCAATAAGCTGGATTGTCTGTAAAATTTGGAATACCAGAACGATGTTGAACCATCATTTTTAAGGTAATTTCTTCTGCATTTTCAATTCTCTCTTTAAGTTCTGGAAGGTAATCCGTTAGCTTATTATCAAAAGACAAACGCTTTTCTTTTACCAATTTTGTAAGTGCTACAGCGGTATACAACTTACTGATGCTTGCAATTTTAAATAATGATTTTGGGTTGGCAGGTATTCTATTTTTTCTATCCTTCCAACCACCTGTATAGAATGCTGGTGGTTTTCCTGCTTCGTCTACATAAACAATTATTCCATCAAATCCATGACCGATGGCTTCATCCACTTGTTCTTGAACCGTATCGGGTAACGGTAAAATCCATGCCTTTACCAAAATCCATGGCACAAAAAATAGGGATATTGCTGTTCCAACAAGCAACACAATGCGCGCAATCAATTTGACTTTTTTGTTTTTTATCATTTTTTAATCTTCGATAATCGCGTCTATTTCTTCAATAATGCTTAAGCCTACATCCTCTAGTTCATTGTATCGATGAATCATCGTATCAAACTGCCAGGCAGCTAAACTAATAACGTTTCGATAGGCAGCAAATGAAGTATATTCCTTAAAGTCGGTAAAATACTCAGTTTGTGGAGTGGCTCTAATGTTAAGGGAATCGGGCGGTAGAAAGGCATATGCCAAAATCAAAGACCTGTCAAATTGAGTGGAAAGATATGCCTCTTGACTTTCTGCATATTCATTATAACTCTTTTCATTTAATGCGATCTCACCAATAATGGTATGGTATCGTGTTAAAAGCGAATCCAACGCCGTATTGTTGATTTTTCCATAGTAATTTGAATTTTTTAATGCTTCATACCCACCAATACTAGGATTAAAATAGAGGTCAATAAATGCCCAACCACTAGCCATAAAAAGCACAGTGTTATCATCTTCCGTCTTATCCAAAATACTAGCACGTGCCTGTTTACATAGCTCGGCTATTTGTCTCCTTCCGGTTGCTAGCGAGTCTAGTTCGAACATATCGTCCAAAGTATTGGATTTGATTTTTACTAAATACTCTTTTAAGGCCATATCGCCTTTTCTTGATTCATTCCAATTGTTGATTTGTAAAGCAATCAAAATTCCGATTACGACCAATACAATTTCTCCTAAAGCATACTTCAGATATTGAGCTTTTTTATTATCTAAAATTAGTTTGTGTCGTATTCTTCCAAATAATTTCATTCAGTTGATTCAAATTAGCCACAACGGTCCCGGCTATGACCCGGTGGCCAGTGCCAGGCATTTTTTAGTTAATTGAAGTTAGGAAAAAATGGCTAAGCGGTAGGCATGGGTTATGGCCATTGTTGGCGTGTCGTTATTTATTTAATTTAATCAGCTCGGCAATTGAGTCCGACACTTTTATTTTTTCATTGTTGTCAATTGAAATAAATGGAATTCTATATACTATTCCAGTATTAAATTCCACAGTCAGCATTTCAAGTCCACCGTCTGAGCCAATTGCATAATGTCCAAGGTGATATTTTTCAACTTGATAAGCTTTATTGAGTTTGTCCATTTCGGTTAAATCCCACAAGAGAAATTCCAAGTCAGATTCAATTCCGCTAACAGTTACAATATTCTGGTTTTTTATTTCTTGTTTTATTTCTTCTACCGTAATCATTTTTATAATGCACCACAACGGTTTCGGCTATGATTTCGGTGTGGCATGATTCGCTGGAATCGTTCCGCAAAAGAAATCAGCTGTATGTTTAGTTTTTAGTTTCATTTTAGTTCTTCAGCCACGCTGAATTATAGCCCTTGTTGTGCACAGCTTTTCTTCAAATGACATGGATACCATAGGTAAATGCGGTGATGAGCACCAAAACAACGGAGATTAGGGCCCCCAAGTTCCAGAAGCTGTATTGCGATTCCTTGACCATTCGGAACAGCTGTACCGCACCTAAAATCATGAGGACCAAACAGAACCATGGCAGCCATGTTGCGCTATTCACAAGGCCAAAAAAGAGGGTTAGCCCTCCTAAACTTAGGGTAGCGAACATGTAGTACCCTAATCCAATTAAGAAGGCTAAGACCGACAAGAACAAAAGTGTCTTAAACCTATCTGCTGTTTTTTTGCGGATGGCCCCGGTCAAAGCACGTATAAGGTATACCAGCCCCAATAACAAAGGAACAGTGAGTATCATTATCCATAAAATATTCTGGTCCATCGCTACCTTCTTGATCAGGGAACTGATTTTAGTATTGGCATAGAGCGAAGTGGTAAAAGGGATGGGCGTAGTCGCCAGCGGTTGTATGCAGTCACTATTGGGCTGTACCTCAGGTTGTTCTAGAAATGCATTGAGCATCTCGTTGCCGCATGGCGTAGTAAAGACTCCATGGCCGGCCTTAGGGTATTCAAAATAGTAACCGTTAGGGTACCTACCTTTCATTATTCTACTGTACTCCGGAGCGGTAATGGGATCAAAGGTTCCGGCAACAATCAATGCGGGGGCATCACTGGTCACGGGTATGGTATCCCTAGGATTATAAGTAATCATAGTATCCGTGGTGTAAAAATCCAGCCAAAAATCCGCCCACATATATTCTGGGATGTTCTTTTTGGTTTCCTCATATTCGGCAGCCACTTGTTCTTGCCTGGCTTTCCAGTCGTAGGTATAATTAATGACCGAAGTTCCGTTCGATTCCAAAAGTATTTCCTCTAGTGCGGGATAGATGCCGATGCCCAAAAAGTCCAATTCATTGGCAATAAATGCCTCCAGTAATAGTGGGATATCCTTATGCAAAGTGGGATTGTATAGCAACTGGTGAATCACAGAATTTACCAAATAGGTATTGAATACTATTTTGGTTTCACCATTGTAGATTAAAGGCTTGCTCATGGAAGCCTTCAAAAAGGCATGAAAACGCTCCTTGAGGTTGGGATAGGCAGTATTACAGCTGGGGTCCTCGGCACATTCGTCCAATATTTTTTCCAAAACATCCTTGTAGAGTACGCCCAAATCCCCTTGCTGATAATCCCTCATTGGAACATTGGAATCGCTGTAAATGGATCGTATTTCAACCTTGGACCCTTCCGCAGCTCGAATAAAACCCTGAATCCCCATGGTACCGTTTGAGACACCAAATAGGTTGATCGTTTTATACCCAAGTTGTTCAATGAGCTTTAGGGCATCTATGGTTTTGACTGCCGTGCCATATTGGCGATAATCAATTCCCTGCTGTTTAAGTTCATCAAAACAAGTATAGAATTGCTGGTTGAGTTGTTTATTGAATGCATCAAAGGCTAAGTCTTGCTTTACCAGGTCCAAGTGTTTTTGACCCAGATCGGGGCATAAGTTAGGTTCCGAGTAGCCGGACCCCCGGTAATCATATAAGATAATATCCCTGTTCTTAGCGGGAATGATATTTGATTGCCATAGGGTCAAATCGAGCTCCGGTTGTCCCCAACCTCCCCCAAAGACGAGTATGGGGTCTGGTTCAGGATTGTCCACCGTACTTTTTACAAGTGTAAAGGCCACTTTTATCCATCTACCAGTATGATTTTCATAGTCCTCAGGCACATTAAGGTACCCGAATTCAATGTTGGGATAATTTTTAAACTGGTCGCAGTCATCCAAAAAGCAGTCTGTTTTCTCAATGGATATGCTTTGTTGACATAAAGCGTCAATGGAGAGCGTAAGAATCAATAAAATTATAAAGTACTTTTTCATATGGTTGATGAGTTGTGCACAACGGTCTTGTGTCTGATTGGTTGCGGACTTTTCCAAAGGAAAATGTCCGCCCGTACCGAAGATAGTTAATTGCAAGGATTTCCATTTTGGGAAA
>JANQQQ010000003.1 GCA_028284935.1 Croceivirga sp. | reverse complement strand
CGGTGACGGGATCGACACCCCCGACGAGGACGCTGACGGCGATGGCGACCCAACGGACGACGACGGTGACGGCGACGGGACCCCTGACTACCTTGACCCTGATGATGATCCTGCTCCACCACCAACCGAAGAAGAAGTTGTGGTCAATCAGATGGTAACACCCAATGGCGATGGTAAAAACGATTTTCTCTTTATACGGGGTGTGGATAATGCAAGGAATAACTCGCTTCGAATTTTTAATCGTTGGGGCGTATCCGTATATGAGGGCTCCAATTATAACAACATAAATAATGTGTTTGATGGAAGATCTAGAGGTAGGTCTACTATCAGCGTAGAGGATTTCCTACCCTCAGGAGTATATTTTTATATATTTGAGTACGATTCAGATGAGGGAAGGGTAACCGATAGCGACTATTTCTACATAAGCAGATAACGTATTGAAAAGTAGTATGAATAAAAAGAATGTTTTATTCGCAATAATAGGTATTGGTACGCTTTTTCAGGGCATGTTTGCCCAACAGGATGCCCAATACACCCAGTATATGTTCAATACGCTTAGCGTTAATCCTGCTTATGCCGGTTCAAGGGGACAATTGTCATTCGCAGGCCTTTACCGGTCCCAATGGGTGGGATTGGATGGTGCTCCAGAAACATTTACATTAAATTTACATTCGCCCGTTCGTAATAGTAGATTAGGGTACGGAATATCCGTGGTCAATGATAATATTGGGGATGGGGTTGTCCAAGAAACCTATTTGGACGCAGTGCTGTCCTATACTATTGATGTTGCCCAAAATGCCAAGCTTTCCTTTGGACTTAAGGGAGGGGGAAACTTTTTGAGTTTGGACTTCCAAGGCTTGCGCAACTTTGATGAAGAAGTGGTTCAACAAGACAATATTGATAACCAGTTCACTCCGAATTTTGGTTTGGGCGTTTATTACCATACTGATAGATTTTATGCAGGGTTTTCGGCCCCAAATATTTTGGAAACAGAATTCTTTGACAATAGTGCCACTGACGCAAATTCAGTGAACTTTTTGGCTACGGAAAGAATTAACTTTTACTTCATCACGGGCTATGTTTTTGATTTGAATGGTAATTTGAAATTTAAACCGGCCCTATTGACAAAGGCAGTGGGTGGAGCTCCTTTGCAAGTAGATATCTCGGCGAACTTCCTCTTCAATGATAGATTTAGCTTTGGAGCAGCATATAGATGGGATGCAGCGGTAAGTGCCTTGGCCGGCTTCCAGGTCACGGACCAGATAATGCTCGGATTGGCGTACGATAGGGAAACCACCGAACTAGGAGGAACACGTTTCAATGATGGATCTTTTGAAATCTTTTTAAGACTGGAACTGTTGAAGCGATTCCAGAGGACCGTTTCACCTCGTTTTTTCTAAATATTAAGGGATGCTAAAAAAATTACTTTTTCTCTCTATTATCGCTCTTGGGGTTCTACAGTTGGGACATGGTCAAGAACGCAGGTTGGAACGTGCCAATAAAAAATACAACGAGTATTCCTTTAGTCCGGCCATTGATATTTACAAAAAAGTACTGGACAAGGGGTATGAGTCTGCAGATCTTTTAAAGCGATTGGGAAACTCCTATTATTTCAATGCAAAATATGAGGAAGCGGCCCCTATTTACAAGGAGTTGATTGAAAAGTATGGACAAAACGACAGCATAATAACCCCTGATTTTTATTTTAGATACGCGCAGACTTTAAAGACATTGGGTTCCTATGAAGATGCGGATAAAATGATGGCAAAATTCGCCAAACTTGCGGACAATAGCCGTATAAATGATTCTTTTGCAGAAGATTATCTTGCTAGGATTGAAGAAAATTCAGGCCGTTATGCCCTCGGCAGTTTTCCATATAATTCCAAACAATCTGATTTTGCACCCACGTTTTATAAAGATGGTCTTATTTTTTCTTCCGATCGGGACACGGGTAATTTGGCAAGATACCGCCACACGTGGAACTCAAAAGACTTTTTGGATTTATATGAAGTAAGTACGAATGGAGAGAATAATGTGGTACAGAAGCTTCCTGGAGAAGTTAATACCAGATTGCATGAGTCCACTTCAGCGGTAACAAAGGATGGATTGACCATGTATTTTACCCGTAATAACTTTTTGGATGGAAAGCGTTACGAAGATTCACAAGGAACCACTCGTTTAAAGATTTATCAAGCAACACTGGTTGACGGGGAATGGGTGGATATTATTGAACTACCGTTTAACAGTGATGGTTATTCCGTAGCCCATCCTGTGCTTAGTCCTGATGAAAAGCAACTATATTTTGTTTCGGATATGCCCGGTACCTATGGGGAATCAGATTTATGGAAAGTACAAATAATTGGTGATGGTACTTTTGGAAGTCCGGTAAACTTAGGAGCTACCATTAATACGGAAGCGAGGGAGACGTTCCCGTTCATTACCTCAAAGGATGTATTGTATTTTTCCTCTGATGGGCATCCTGGATTAGGGGGATTGGATGTTTTTGCCACCAAAATTGCGTTTGACGAATACGACCAACCGGTAGTAAATGTAGGACGGGAAGTAAATAGCAAGTATGATGATTTTGGTTTTATCATTGATGACGGGACCAAAGAAGGGTATTTCTCTTCCAATCGTATTGAAGGTAGTATGGGCGAGGACGATATCTATGGTTTTAAGGAGGAGGAACCACTTCAATTGAATTGCCTGCAAGAGGTAACAGGCACGGTAAGGGATAGGATTTCCAATGAAATATTGGTTGGGGCTACGGTTAAAATCATTGATGAAGAAAACAAGGAGGTCTCCTCTACCATCACTGATTCCAAAGGGGAGTATGTTTTAACCTTGGATTGTTCCAAGGGCAATTTTGTGAGGGCTTCTATGGAGGGGTATATCACTTCAGAAGAGTTTCTACCGTCTTCTTATGGAAAACCAAGAATAGTTGACTTTTATTTAGAACGTGATGTGGTCACCGGAGGATTTGGTGATGATTTGGCTAAGCTACTGCAGCTGAGTACTATTTATTTTGATTTGAACAAATACGACATAAGACCGGATGCCGAAATCGAAATTCAAAAAGTAATTGTAGCCATGGAGAAATATCCAAGTTTGAAGATAAAGATCAATGCCCACACGGATAGCCGAGGAAACGATGCTTATAATTTGTGGTTATCCCAAAAAAGAGCACAGTCAACTGTGAATTATATGGTGTCCAAAGGAATTTCCAGCGACCGTCTGTCCGGTGAAGGTTTTGGCGAAAAACTACTGCTGAACGAGTGTGAAGATGGTGTACCTTGTTCCAGGGAAAAACACCAGTTGAATAGACGTTCAGAGTTCATTATTTTGGAATAATTCCAGTACATAAAAACTTGAAAGGCAGCTTTTTTAGCTGCTTTTTTTTATCTCAATGCATCAAGGGGAACACTGTGTTTTTATTCGTTCACTTTGTCGATAAGCCCTTTCACAACAATTATTTAGGCAAGCTCAATGTGTAAGGTACATTTGAACATGGTATCCTTTGGGGATATGGTGTTACTATGTTTTTTAGAAGCTTCGGGGAACTTTGGATATTATGATTTGGATGCTAATTCAGGATTAGCTGGAGGAGTGGACGTCAATGGGATTCCTATTGTAGTTTCCCCTTCGGGGCAGTCCAATACGGCTGCTGTTACGAACAATGCCATACGTTCAGGTTGCCCAAATACGGTAATTACCAATAGAAGAATTACTATCGGGTAAACAAAAACTGATTGTAGGGAAGTGACTACAAATCAAAGGTTTATAATTTTATTCCAACCGTTAGACCTACATTATTGGGGCTTTTAACTAGGTAATTGGGCTGTTCTCAACAAACATTTTATCGATTTGTTTCATTCATTGATCTTGCATTTGGAAACATTCAAATTCGGGATTTCAATGCATTTGCGCAGAAAGCTTCGTAATAATTACAAAGGATATCTCCTTATCCTTCTTTGCTTTTGTACGTGGTTAAGTACCATCAATGCCCAAACAACCTTTACGGAAAGCGCCGCCGCCTACAATCTAAACATTGGGGGGAACAAAGATGGTGGTCATGCTTGGGCCGATTATGATTTGGACGGTGATTTCGACGTATTTGTCAATTCCAACAATGATGGCCATCTTATGCGAAACGATGGGGGTTCCTTTACCGAGGTAACAAATACCTTAATCCCCGATGCAAACGGCGACGGACTGGAACGTACAGCACTTTTCGTTGACTTCAATAATGATGGTTATCCTGATATTTTTAGAAATCAGCATAATGACCTGAAAATATACCTACAAGATCCAACAACAAATCGATTTGGAAATGGAACAGGGGGCACTGCCCCAAACCAAAGGTTTACCTCTCTAACCGATGGTATGAACACCGAAGGTGCCGGCGCATTGGATTATGATGGCGATGGCGATCTCGATATTTTTATTGATAACCACAACTATGGTATAGACATCTTACAAAATGATGGTAACGGTTTTTTTACCCATGTGACCCGAAAAAGTGATAGTCCAAATCCCCCATATGATGTAAACGATTCAACAACATGGCCTTTGGGACTTGTTCAAGACGCCACAGATGGGGACTATGGTTCCGCCACGGACTACAATGATGATGGTTGGGTTGATATTGTGGTAAGAAAAAGAAATCAGGTCGATTTATTTGAAAACAACGGTGGAACCTTCCAAAATGGTGTTGACATTGATGACGCCAATAATGGGAATAAGGGAGCTGTAGCATTTGGCGACTTGGATAATGACGGTGATTTCGATCTGTACTGGACAGAAAACGGAACGAACCAAATCCATAGAAATAATGGGGATGGGACTTGGACTGGGCTAGGTGCGGCCACCGGTATTCCAACTTCCTTTTTAGGTCAGATGGAAGGTCTTGCTTTTGGAGACGTTGATAATGACGGTGATTTGGATATTTTCTTGGCAAATGGCGGTAGTGGGGGATCACATGGTGGAAGATTGTATCTAAATCAAATTAACAATGGTGGTGGAGCTATGGCATTTATAGATTCTGGCCTTTCCTTTACCAATAGGGGAGAGGGGTGCACCTTTATTGATATTGACAACGATGGCGATTTGGATCTGTACATGAACCGATCTGGAAACAATGCGCTTTATATCAATAATTTAGGGGCTTCCTCAAGAGCCGACCATGTCTATGTAAGCATTATTGAGGACAGGGATGATTTTGGCCTCATCAATACAGAAGAACGTTTTGGCATTGGTGCTACAGTGAAAATCATAGATTGTGATGGTAACGTTATTTCCGGAACAAGGGAAGTAAACGGAGGCTACGGTCATGGAACACAAGGTCCTGGGATTATACATTTTGGGCTTCCTGGAGGTCCAAATACCCCCGTAGTTTTAGAGATTAGTTATCCCAGGACCACCTCAGGAAGGGTGACCGTAAGATCTCAGGTAACCCCTTCTGATTTTAACAATGGGAGTATTAATCTGGTGGATGTATTACCGGATATAACCAACTTGGATCCTGTTGCGCAAGATGATGTACTCAGCACCAGCCAATCGGTTGATATTACCTTCGATGCATTGTTGGATAATGGAAATGGGATAGATTCAGATCCAGATGGGGGTACCGTAGAGGTTATTTCAATTACACAGCCGCCTAATGGGAGCACAACCCTAAACGGAGATGGGACAATAACGTACAGCCCTGGGGGGTTTGTTGGATCAACCTCATTCACGTATACCATCGGTGATAATCCCATATGTTCTTTTGCCTCTGGTCAAGATATAGGGACGGTATTTATTACAGTTTCTGCCTTGCCCGATTCGGATGGGGATGGAATGTTTGACAATACGGATTTGGACGATGATAATGATGGGGTTTTGGATGCTGTGGAATGCCCTAACGCATTTCAAATTTTGTGGGTAACCCAAGACGCCCCGGAGACTGAAGAACAAAATACCATAGACAAGTTGACCGTTTTGGGGTATACCATTACTGTAGTTGACGATAATGTCGGTGGCAATGCGAATAATTATGCCGCAACTTTTATTTATGAAGATGCTTTGAGCGGTACGGCATTCACCAATGTATCCAACCTGGTTAATACAACCAACGGGGTAATTACTAGTGAGACATATTTGCACGATGAGATTATTGGTGCAAGTCAAGGTGTAACCACTTCTACCAATCTAGTGAACATTACGAATAATACGCATCCGATTACCCAAGGTTTGGCCCTAGGTAACTATGATATTGCGAACGCCTCATATAGGACCAGTGGGATGGTATCGGGAACAACGCTCGGCTTACATCCAAATGGTGAAAAAGCAATTGTCGTTTGGGAGCCTGGTGATGCTCTGGATAGCGGTACAGCAGCTGGACGTAGGGCCATTGTCCCTCATGCCAATGATGGACTTGGAGGTTTTAATGCCGCTGGAGAGGATTTATTGGTAAATGCCATTATTTGGGCAGCCACTAGGGATGCTGACCAAGATGGAATCGCTGATTGTTTGGATACGGATAGTGATGGTGATGGTTGTGGAGATGCAGATGAGGCTTATGCCGATGCAAATAGCGATGCCGACGACAACGGAATGTATGGTACAGGTAATCCACCGATCAATGGGGACGGTACCGTTGTTGCAGCTTCATATATAACACCGGCCGATGGAGATACGAATGGTACACTTGATTTCCTTGAAACAGGAAATGCTCCAGGCATAACCTCCCAACCGGTAGATACCACTACATGTCCCGGCTGTACAACGAATTTGACTATCGTTTCCGATGGGGATGCCTTTCAGTGGCAGCGATTTAATGGGAGTTCTTGGATGGATTTAATGGACGCTGGAATTTACAGCGGAACGTCTACATCAACCTTGACTATTACCAATCCAACGGGTCAAGAGAATAATGGCCAATATCGAGTGGTAATCACTAATTCAGATTTTGTTTGTGGAAGTACTTTTTCCAATCAGATTACCTTGACAATTATGGTAAATACGGTGATTACCAATAGAAGAATTACCTATAGGGTAAACAAGAATTGAGGAATTTAAGCTACTAGGTGGCATCATTTGCATACCCCTGAGCCCTGTTGATTTTACTGATTTCATCGATAAAAAGCACTTTTCCAAAAAGAATTAACCTCATGTTTCAAGAGCTATACCTTAGTAAATCATGCGTACACAACAATTATTTTACTCCCCTTATGGTAAAGCTAATTTTGTAAGATGATGAAGTGAATTCGGTTAAAATCGGTTCAAAATCAAATTATTGTAAACAAAATTAAGATTAAAGCAATGGAAGCCTTTTTAGGTGGTCCATTAAAAATAAAACCTACGATGTTGCACAAAATCTATCCCATGAAAAAGATTCTAAGCACGTTGCTTTTTCTTCTAACCGCTGGATTGACTTTTTCTCAGACAACGGTTACACTACAGGATCAATGTAATTGTGAGGTCCTTAGCGGAACGGATGTTTCTACACCTGGCTCTACTACACCAACGGGTGCAGATACAGGAGATATTTATGTTAATACCAACACTGGGGAAATCTTCTTTTGGGACGGGGATTCTTGGGAGTTGACTTCATCCGACAATCAACAGTTAACAGGCTTTTCTTTTAACGATACTACTAACATATTGACATTGGATTTGGAGAATGGCGGCAGTGTTAATGTAGACTTAAGCGCCTTAAGTGATACGCTTGTGGATACCAATACAACAATTGCTTCATTTGCCATTGATGCAGGTACAAATAGTTTGGTCATTACGGATAGTGATACGAATACTTTTTCTGTCTTGTTAGCGGATTTGGCAGCTGCTATAAATACCGACAACCAGGACCTGAGCCTAAACGGGGCCACCAACGAGCTGAGCCTTACCAACGATGCAACGCCGGTGGACCTTAGCCCCTATGTGAACGATGACACGAACGAGCTGTCGGACCTGGACCTGGACGGGAGCAACGTACTGACGCTGACCAACCCCGCCACTGGTGGGAACTCCGTTGACCTTAGCGGTCTGGTCGGCAGTGACGACCAGGACCTGAGCCTAAACGGGGCCACCAACGAGCTGAGCCTTACCAACGATGCAAC
>JANQQQ010000002.1 GCA_028284935.1 Croceivirga sp. | reverse complement strand
GATATGACCCATAACCGGACGCTTCGACTTGTCACGATCACCACCACACCCCACTACGGTGATGACGTTTTCATTTCCAGTCCTCAATGCATTGATAGTTATCAATACATTTTTTAGCGCATCCGGTGTATGGGCATAATCAACAATTGCTGTAATTTTCTTTTTCGATATGAAGTATTGAAACCGCCCATCAACGGTTTCCAATTCACTTAAAAGTCTTAGGATTTCGAGCTTTTCCAACCCCAGAATATCAGCCGTAGCGTAAATGGCCAACATATTGTACGCATTGAAATCCCCAATGAGTTTGGACCACAGCTCATTGTCATCAATCTTTAACAACTGACCATTTAACTGTCTTTCCAGTATCTGTCCCCTGTAATCGGCATAAGATTTTAAGGCATAGGTTTTTTTGGTCGCCTTGGTATTCTGAAGCATTATCATACCGTTTTTATCATCGGCATTGGTCAAAGCGAATGCCGTTTTTGGCAAACCATCAAACAATAGTTTTTTTGTGTCCCTATAGGCTGCAAACGTCTTGTGGTAATCCAGGTGATCATGAGATAAATTGGTGAAGATGGCCCCTTGGAACTGTAAGCCTTCTGCCCTTTTTTGGTGAATGCCATGGGAACTAACTTCCATAAAGCAGAATTCAACACCCTCTTGGCACATCAAATCCAAGAATCGATTGATGGTCAAGGAGTCCGGCGTAGTATGTGTTGTTGGGTATTCCTGATCATCGACCAAAATTTTGATGGTAGATATCAATCCAACTTTGTACCCTGCCTTCTTGAAAAGATTGTATAGTAATGTTGTTACCGTGGTTTTACCATTGGTACCCGTTACCCCAACAAGTCTTAGGTTTTTGGAGGGATTACCATAAAAATTGGCTGCCATTATTGCCAAAGCTTTTTGACTATCACCCACCTGCAAATAGGTTACTCCACTGACCATTATTTCCGGCATCGCCTCGCAAACCACCGCTTTAGCACCAGCATTCACCGCATTGGAAACAAATGTATGTCCATCCACTTGGGTACCGGAAATAGCTACAAAAACATCATCCAAAGCCACTTTTCTGGAATCAAAATGAATCTCATTGATCATGACATTGGTATCGCCACTCACAGCGGTCAGCCCAACCTTATACAATATGTCCTTTAGCAACTTCATGAAAGTTCCAGCACTACTTTTTTTACGCCCTTAATTTCTTTCCCAATCTCAATGGATTGCTTTTTTACCTTTCCGTTACCTCTTACCTCCACTTGAATACCCATATTTTCAAGGATGGAAATGGCATCCATACCACTCATTCCCTTTACATTAGGAATACCTTGGTACTCCTCCCTGGCTTTGGCATAGAAGGTGTTATATTTCTCGTCCAATTCCCCACCAATGGAACTTTTGGGAACCACCTTATCCACTACTGGTGAGTTGGAATATATTTTTTGCGCCATTGACTTAAAGACAGGACCAGAAACGTCGGCACCATAATACCCCACACTTTTATCCGGTTCATGAATGACTACAATGCAAGAGTATTTGGGATTATCAGCTGGAAAGTACCCCACAAAGGATGAGATATACGCCAATTTATCGGGATCTTGTGCAACGTAATTCTTTTGACAAGTTCCCGTTTTTCCCGCCATTGAAAAGTTTTTGGAATAGAGTCCACTTCCGGTTCCAAAGTCTTTTTCAACCACATCCTTCAACAGTTGCTGGGTTTTCTTTACGGTTTCCCTGGAACATATGGAAGGGTTAACCACTTCCTTTTCAAATCGCTCTATTACTTTACCCCCCACTCTGGCTTCTTTCAAAAAACGGGGGCGAACCATTTCGCCGTCATTGGCAATTGCATTATAAAACGCCAAGGTTTGAATGGGTGTCATCGCCACTTCATACCCATGGGACATCCAAGCCAGTGAAATACCTGACCATCCTTTATCACCAGGATAACGAAGTATGGGTTGTCCTTCACCCACAATAGGAAGTTCCAAATCTTGGTGAAGCCCCATATTCATCAATCGGTTAACAAACTTTTCGGGATGTTCCTTATAATTCTCATGAATAATTTTGGCAAAGGCGGTATTGGAGGAAACGGCAAAAGCCTCAGAAACCGAGATTTTTCCATAGCCACCCCATTTTGAATCCTTTACCGTACGATCGTACACCCGCCATTTTCCTTTTTCAGTATCAACCACGGTACTGGTATCGACAACCTTATCTTCCAGGGCCGCCACCAAACTCATCAATTTAAAAGTAGATCCCGGTTCATGGGACTCTCCAACGGCATAATTCAGTTTTTCGTAATACGTACCTTCTTCGGTTCTTCCTAAATTGGAAATTGCCTTAATCTCCCCTGTCTTGGTTTCCATGACTACCACGCACCCATGGTCCGCCTTGTATTTCTCCAACTGTCCCAATAGGGCATGGTGGGCAATATCTTGAATGTTGGTATTGATCGTGGTGACAATATCCTGCCCATCTTTGGGCTCCACTATATTGTCAAACCCAACCGGCTTCCATTGGCTACCGGCACTTTTTTGTTTTAGTCGCTTTCCTTCCTGTCCTCGAAGAAAGGGCGCTCCAAAAGCCCCATCCAGACCAACACGGGTGTAGTATCCCTTTTCATCTATACGCTCGTACCCTATACTCCTTGCCGCCATTTTTCCCAAGGGGTACTCCCGAACTACCTTATGTTTTTCAATGAACCCCCCTTTGTTAGGCCCCAATCTAAACATGGGGAATTTTCGCATTCGAGCATAATCCAAATAGGAAACGTTCCTCGCAATAAGTTTATATCCATTTTTATTGGCACGGGCCTTTCGCAACATCTGCCGATAATGAGACGAGGGCTTAAGAAATAATTTCCCCAAGGAATCACAAAGCGGTCCAATGTTTTCTTCCCAAACTTTGGGTTTTACGGTATTCGCATCAAATCGAATTTCATATTTTGCAACTGAGGCAGCAAGAAGACTACCATCATCCGCATAGATATTCCCTCGGTTCGGTTCAATGGTAAACATTTGTTCTGTTTTCTGAACCGCCTTAGCCTTATAGGCTTCTCCCTTAACCATCTGAATATCTACCAGTTTTACGACTACCGCAATAGCAAAAAAAAGCAGTCCCCCTGCAACGAGGTACAATCTGTTCATGATATTTTTTTCACTGATAGCCACTACTCCGCTGTCTTTACGATTATTTTTTGGGGAGGCATTGCCGCTGGAATAAGTCCATTATCCGCGACCTCCCGTCTCAAGGTAGATTCCAATCGAATTTGCTGAAGTTCTTGTCGCTTGGAAACAAACTCGCTTCGCAACGCACGAACTTCTTCGGTCAGTGATGAAATTTGAGTGACCTTTTTATCGGCCTGATGACTACTGGAAATCATCAATGCAGCCAGAAAAGAGGCAAAAAGAAGAAAAAGCCAGTTTTTGGGAGCATCCCCACTCACCAAAAACTTACCCTTTAAGATATCCAATAATCCTTTTTTCATTTTCTGTTGTATTCTCTCGTTAGTTTGGATTAAATCCGCTCCGCTATGCGAAGCTTGGCACTTCGCGCCCTATTGTTACTTGCTATTTCCGCTGTTGATGGAACAATCAATCCCCCTACTTTTTTTAGGGGCACCTGGGGGTTTCCATAAAAATCCTTCTCGGCCTGTCCTTCAAATTTTCCGTCCCTTATAAATCGTTTTACCAATCTGTCCTCTAGAGAATGATAACTTATTACACTAAGTCTACCACCTACCCTCAACACATCAGGAACCTGGGTCAAAAACTCCTTGAGCACGGTAATCTCTTCATTCACCTCAATTCTCAAAGCTTGGTACACCTGTGCCAACGTCCTGTTTTCTTTTCCCCTTGGCAAAAAACTTGAAATTGCCCTTTTCAAATCTCCAGTGGTCTTGATTTCATTTTTTAACCTTTGCGAAACAACAGCCCTAGCCATTCCTTTCGCACTTCGCAATTCCCCGAACTCCATGAAAACCCTGCCCAGCTCCTCCTCGGAATATGAGTTGACCAAATACAATGCACTTTTTGAAGTTCGTTGGTCCATTCGCATATCAAGTTTTGCTTCAAACCTTGTGGAAAATCCTCTTTCCGCCACGTCAAACTGATATGAGGACACTCCAAAGTCTGCCAAAATCCCATCAACTTTCAGAATGCCATAGAACTTTAAAAATCGTTTGAGAAATCGAAAGTTTTCATTGATCAATTGAAACCTATCATCCTCAATGGTATTGGCAAGCGCATCCTTATCCTGATCAAAGGCTACCAATTTGCCCTGGTCACCCAAATGCTTCAAAATTTCCCTTGAATGGCCGCCTCCTCCAAACGTAACATCCACATAAACACCATCTTTTTTTATCCCAAGCCCTTCAACAGACTTGCTTAACAACACTGGCTCGTGATACATACCGACTATTCTTTTTTGCCGGACATCACTTTCTTTGCAAGTGTTTTTTTCTTCTCCTTGGGAGCATAGATACTTTCATTATACTTGGCCAAATCCCATATCTCCATGTACTTGCCCATTGGGGCAATCTTTACTTCTTTAACAATACCAGCCAAAGCGGTAATGGTCTTTGGAATCAATAACCTTCCGGTAGCATCCAGTTCCACCTGCCGTAAACCCGCAGTGTACATACGCCTAAAATCCAGATTGTCCTCCTCAAATCTGCTTTTTTCATCCAACTCCTCTATTACCCTTAACCATTCCTTGGCCGGATACAACTCCAAACAGTCACTGTAATAGGATTTTTTGACAAAGAACCCCTCCTGTAGCACTGGCGCCATTTGATTTCTTAGGGCAACAGGCAACATGATGCGTCCTTTGGCATCTGCCTTACAATCAAATGTCCCCATGAATATGGCACTCAAAGCTTGGTTGTTTATCAGTTACAAAATCAAATATATAAATATTCCTCCCACATTTTACCACTAAAAAACACAATGTTGATAAATAACAGCTTTTTTTGGTTAAATATTGCACTTTAGGTCATAAAATGACGCTTTTTTGCAGTTTTATGGGATTGGAAGTGCCTCAAATGTTGTTTTCTGAAATGCCTATATTTGCCGCTGATGCCGAACCAACTTAGATGGAAGACGAAATCATTATTGACGGCAAGTACCGTTACATTGAAATTGGCGAAGGAACGCCCATAATTATTCTACATGGGCTTATGGGGGGGCTAAGTAATTTCCATGGGGTTACTGACCATTTTCCAACGAAAGGGTATCGGGTCTTGGTTCCCGAACTACCTATCTATGATATGCCGATGCTCAAGACCACGGTAAAGAATTTCGCAAAATTCCTTTATGAATTCATTGAATATAAAAGACTAGAGAAGGTCATCCTTTTAGGGAACTCCTTAGGTGGACATATTGGTCTTCTCCACACCAAAATGTATCCTGAAAAAGTTAAGGCATTGGTCATCACGGGAAGCTCTGGCCTCTATGAAAGCGCTATGGGAGATGGCTACCCTAAGCGTGGGGACTATGAGTTTATAAAGAAAAAAGCCGAGGACGTTTTTTATGACCCAAAGGTAGCCACCAAAAAAATTGTGGATGAGGTCTTTGCTACGGTTAATGATCGTATGAAATTGGTGAAAACCCTGGCCATTGCCAAAAGCGCCATTCGCCACAATATGTCCAAGGACTTACCCAATATGGATAACCCTACCTGTATTATTTGGGGCAAACAGGATAATGTGACACCTCCCAATGTTGCTGAGGAGTTTCATGAACTGCTACCAGATTCCGATTTGTTCTGGATCGATAAATGTGGCCATGCCCCCATGATGGAACATCCAGAGGAGTTCAACCAGATATTGGATGCTTGGTTGGAAAAGCGGGGGTTTTAGCAGCACACTTTTTCGTCTCCGTATCTTTGCCTTGCTAGATTTTACAAATGAAGATTATTTCCGCTGAATTTGTCATGAGCAATTCCGATGTGGCCAAATGCCCTAAGGAACCCCTTCCGGAATACGCCTTTATAGGGCGCTCCAATGTGGGGAAGTCCTCCCTTATCAATATGCTGGCGGACCATAAAAACCTAGCAAAGACTTCAGGGAGACCTGGAAAAACGCAGCTCATCAATCATTTTAAGATCAACAACAGCTGGTTTTTGGTCGATTTGCCCGGATACGGATACGCCCGCGTTTCCAAAAAGGAGAAAAAAACCTTTCAGAAATACATTACCGACTATTTTTTGAAACGAAAACAGTTGGTCAGCGGTTTTGTACTGGTTGACATCCGACACGAACCTCAACCCGTTGACCTGGAGTTTATGGAATGGTTGGGAACAAACGGAATTCCTTTCAGTATTGTCTTCACCAAGGCAGATAAACTAAAAGAAGGGGCTATTCAAAACCAAGTGGACACCTATTTAAAAAAACTATTGGAAGTCGCTTGGGAAGAAGCCCCTCCCCATTTTGTGACCTCTTCTGCAAAGCATCTTGGAAAAGAAGAAGTATTGAGCTACATTGAAGAAATCAACAAACAGGTAGCCGGGCATTTGTAGCACTATTCCGTTCGGTTGTTCACCAAACGCATCAGCGCTTGGACCGTTTTAAGCTCATTGATCTCTTGAGCAGAAATCAATACCTCCAACCCATTTTCACCTTCCGTAAGGACAATGGGAAAGGTAAACTTGTGCCCAAACTTGCTTTTGTATCTTTTTGCGAATTCATCTTTATGCAAAAAGACCATCTCATGCCGACTTTCTTTCCGAAAGCGCTTCCAAGTCTTGTTTTCCAAGACCAGGCCAAAGGTAATATCGCACAGTTTGCAATCATAGGTTTGCGGACTGAACACCTTGTGCAGACTATCCAGTATGGCATTCCGGGAACCCGAATTGGTATTATAGATAAACAGGAGTTTTAAAACCTTTTCCATGGGTACGGAAATATAGTGGATAATCGTAACATTTTTCAACTTGTATTATCCTTACCTTGACTAAAACAAAAAGATAAAATGAAAAACTGCTGTGCTATCCTAATAGTTCTGATCTTATGTACCGCATGTACTTCACAAGGCAAGAAAAACGACCTAAAAAACAACACTCGGTTTGCCTCTGAGATAAAAAAGCTAAAGGACTATTTTCATATCCCTGGGCTGGCCGTGTTGGTTCAAAAAGGGGATTCCGTGTTGTTCGAGGAGTACCTTGGGGTTGCCGATATTGAAAAGAGCCAAAAGGTGTATTCCACAACACAATTCCCCATTGCTTCCATTACCAAGGTATTTGCAGGTGTCGCCCTAATGAAACTGGTGGAAGAAGGAAAAATGTCATTGGATGACCCCATTGACACCTACTTGAACACCCCCACTTTTGGGGATTCCATCCAGGTAAAACATATCTTGTCCCATACCTCTCAAGGCCAAGTAGGTCAACATTTCTATTACAGCTACCGTTTTGGTGCGTTGACCCCTGTTATTGCCAAAGCGTCCAATACCTCTTTTGAAGCATCCCTTCAAAATGAAGTTTTCCGGCCTTTGGGATTGACCTCAACTTATTTTTTCAACGATTCCAGCTCAGTGAAATCAACCATAGCACAACCGTATAATTTTGATGGCACTATTGTTCCAGGCGTCATGGAATTTGGCACCTCCGCCTCTGCAGGAATTGTCAGTACCACACGGGATATGGTTGCTTTTAGCAGAGCCCTGGACAACAACACCATAATTACATCCGCTTCAAAAAATTTGATGTATACGCCTTTTACCCCTTCTTCCCCTTATGGCCTTGGAATTTTCACCCAAGAAATCATCAACGAGAACATCGTATGGGCCTATGGGCAGTACGATTCGTATTCCAGTTTACTCCTAAAAGTACCAGAAGAAGAACTGACCCTTGTTGTTTTGGCCAACAACAACCTGATGAGCGACCCAGCCCGATTGATCAATGGCGATATCTCCTCTTCCCTGTTCGCCATGAGTTTTTTAAAGAATTATGTGTTGGAACAGGAGGAGTTGCCATTATTCGAATTGGTAGATACCCCGTCGAATGACACCTCAGAATTTCATCGAAAAAAGATGCTGGCCGAAGCTTTGGCGGCCAGTTTTATGGCACGATTTGATAATGCCGAGCTGGAAAAGAGCAAACAACTGTTACGGAAGGCATTTAAACAGTACCCTAATTATAAGGACTATGGGAACCTCAACCTATTGCACATCCTTACCTTTCTTAAAAGTGTGCATTTTTATAAGGAATTGGGACCGTTTGCCGAGTTTGATGCTCAAATTGAAGCCATTGCAACTAAGCTATTGGAGGAAGATCCCAACAATCCATATGTCAATGTCTATATGGGATCGTACCATGACCGAAAAGGAGCTATGGAACAAGCAAGAGTACATTATGAAACCATTGTGAATGCGAACAACTTTTCCCCTTTTTGGTATACCGCTGAAGCCAAAAACTGGCTTTCTAGTGAAAACTAGCTTTTGAAGTACTTCTTTTATGGGTAAAAAAAACAGATGATAACGTTCAAAGTGGATGGATATATCTGTATTTTACTGGTATATTTCTGAGTTAGCAGTAACGCTCACCAAAACTATTCATCAATCAAAAATCAATCAAATGAAAAATCACAAATGCTTCCTTTTGTTTATTCTAATTGTTTTCCCTCTGTACTCTTTTGGACAAAATCTTCCAAGTCTGATTACGGACAGGAATATTAACTCCACCTTTTCAATCTTGGCTTACGATGAAAACGCCCAAGAATGGGGAATTGCCGTAGCCACCAATAACATTTGCGTCGGAAATTCAACAATTTACATTGAACCTGAAGTGGGAGCGTTTTCGGTTATTGCTGAGACCGAACCAAAATATGGAATTAAGGGAATTGAAAAACTTCGTTTAGGGAAATCTGTTGAAGAGGCAATACTTGAAGTGAGAAATGAGGACAATCAAGCGAATTATCGTCAAATATCAGGAATAGACAAAAATGGAAATGTCTTTGCTTTTACAGGTAGTTCTTTAAAATATTGGAAGGGTAATGCCTCAGAGATATTAGGTGAAAACTATGCTGTAATTGGCAATCAACTTGACGAAAATGTACTTTTTGATATGTCAAAAACCTTCGAAAGCACAACAGGAACTTTGGCACAACGACTTTTGAAAAGCTTGGTAGCGGGGCAAACAGCCGGAGGACAAATCTCGGGGAAACAGTCAGCTGCCGTTGTAGTCAAAGGTGCAAACAATGAATGGTACAATCAAATTGACCTTCGAGTCGACAATTCCAAAAATCCAATAGAAGAATTGCAAACCTTAATGGATTACCACTATGGGAGAATTCGTCTCAATCAAGCCATTTATGCCCACCGAGAGGGCAATACCCAAAGAGCAAAACAAAAATTGACGGAGGCGGAATCCATGTTAAACGGTTGGACGGGAATGTATGCACGAATAGCACGTGCGAACGTGGCTCAGGGAAATGAAGATTTGGCAATTGACTGGATAAAAAAAGGACTTGCAGAAAATCCAAAATGGTCAGTGTATCTTCCTGCTTTTTACTTTCTACGGGAGCATCCAGAAATGGAATCAATTTTAAAACCGGAAAACTTTAGCGTTACGGATTGGGAAAGTGCCATGGGGATGTTGAGTAATCTAGGCAGGGAATTGGAAGTAATTGCTTTGGGCACAGAACTTATTGACAAGAAAATTGAGTCCTCCTACCTAAATTTCCTGCTCGGCAGGAGTTATTTCTATGAAAAAGAAAATGACAAGGCAATTGAACGTTTGGAAAAAGCCTTAGAAATGGACAGTGCAAATATTGAAGCCGAAATGCTTTTGGACAGATTGAGAAAAAAATAGCAGTAACGCGCTACTGCTATCAAGGCCCATAATTTATAACTGTAAAATTGGCAAATACCCTTTATTTTTATCTTGACCATTTTACAACAATGTCCTCCAAGCGCTTTCTTTTACTGCTCGTAGTATTTGTCAATTTCCTGAATGCCCAAAAGGGCCTATATGATTATGATGTGGAAGAACGCATAAAGGAACTGGGCATTGAACTTTCCACACCTCATATCCCTCCGGGGTTGAACATTGAGTTGGCGGTCCAAAGTGGAAATCTGATCTACCTATCAGGCAATGGTCCCATACTGCCCAATGGAGAACGGATGGTGGGAAAAGTGGGTAAGGATCTGACTTTGGAGGAAGGTTATGAAGCGGCAAGGGTGACGGCCATCAATCACCTGGCCGTATTAAAAGCAAAAATTGGGGATTTAAACAAAGTGGTCAAAATAGTGAAGGTCTTGGGCTTGGTGAATGCCGATCACAACTTTACGGAGCATCCCAAAGTCATCAATGGGTATACGGATGTCATGATACAGGTTTTTGGCGAGCGGGGAAAACATGCCCGGTCGGCCATAGGCATGGGTTCTCTTCCTTGGAATTTGGCCTGTGAGGTAGAGACCATTGTTGAAGTGGTGGAATGAACTCGAATTGATTTCCAAGTTTTGCCTATCCTTCTTTGAAAGGTCATTGTATGTTCCAATTATAATTATCTTGGGAGCATGAATTTCTTGGTACTATTAGCCGCACATTGGGTCGGCGATTTTTTGTTGCAATCACGAAAAATGGCCGTAGAAAAACACAAGAGCTTAAAATGGCTCTTGTTTCATGTGGTCACCTACACTTTTGTAGTGTTGGTCATTTCGCAATTCGTGTTTTCTTGGCAAGTAGGGTTGGGCTATGCCGTTTTTAATGGGGCACTGCACCTAATTACAGATTTCTTTACCAGTAAATTGGCGGCCAAATTCAACGAAAAACCTAGGATATTCTATCCCATTCTAGGCTTTGACCAGCTTGTTCACACAGCATGCCTATACTGGACTTTCATCAATGCGGATGTTTTGGCCCTGTAATCATGAAAACGTCTTTTTTAGTATTCTTTGTATCGTTTTTTGCGCTTGCTCCTATTCTTGGCCAAGAGGACTTTTATCAACAACTGGCTGAAAAAGCATTGACCCTTACTGAAGATAACGTGACCTACGACCCCGGTTATTTTTCCATTTCCTACCCTAACGGAGCCATTCCGGCAAACAAGGGGGTATGTACCGATGTGCTTATTAGGGCATACCGAAAAATGGGTGTTGACTTGCAGAAAGAGGTTCATGAAGATATGAAGGTCAACTTTAAGGCTTATCCTAAAATTTGGGGCCTAAACAGACCGGATACCAATATTGACCACAGACGGGTGCCCAACTTAATGGTATTTTTTAAGCGCCTAGGAGAGGTGCTTCCAATAACGGAAAGCGCAGAAGACTACATGCCGGGGGATATTGTGTGTTGGAATTTAGGCGGTGCCCTAACCCACATTGGTATTGTAAGCCATGTAAAGTCCAGAAATCAGGAAATACCTTTAATTATCCACAATATTGGCGCAGGACAAGTGCTACAGGATTGTCTCTTTGATTATAAAATCATTGGGCATTACCGTTACCGGAAGTAGCCTACCCTCAATGCATCGATAGCGGACGAATTAAATCCATGAAAACGATATTTATTTGGTGGCAAGGAAATCTTTTCTATATTTGTAGTGTACTAGTTATCTAATACACTAGATATGATAACCCTAAAGGATTTAGAATTCGGATATTCCAAAGGGCAAAAGGTCCTCAACGGCATCTCTTTGCATTTTGAATGTGGAAACATCTATGGGCTTTTTGGAAAAAATGGCGAGGGCAAAACCTCATTGATGAAAATCATGTCCGGTTTGTTGTATCCAAAGCGGGGTGCTTACTCCCTTGAAGGAACGTTGGTGTCAACAAGAAAGGCCTACTGGCTACAACAGGTGTTTTTGGTACCCGAGGATTTTGAGCTCCCCAATATTCCAATATCCAGTTATGAAAACATCAACGCCCCCTTTTATCCTAACTTTTCAAAAAGTCGGTTCCATGAATTGATTGAGGAATTTGGGCTTCGACCGAAGGCGAACATTGGTACACTTTCCTTTGGTCAACGAAAAAAAGTACTGATTGCTTTCGCACTTTCCACCAATACGCGATTCCTATTCATGGATGAACCCACCAATGGACTGGATATTCCATCAAAAAGCCAATTTAGAAGGGTAATGGCATCCGTTGCTACCGATGACAAATGTATTGTCATTTCCACCCATCAGGTAAGGGATCTCTATAGCTTAATCAATCATGTTATGGTCCTTGACCATGCCAAGGTGGTATTTGACCAATCGTTAGCCACGGTTACGGACAAATTATGGTTTGGCAAAGCAAGCGCCGAACGTAAGGAAGGGGCATTGTATTCGGAAACCGGTTTGGGTGGAAAATCCATTCTCCCCAAAAAGGGTTTGGAGGAAACCGAGGTGGACCTTGAATTGTTGTTCCAAGGTATTCTAAGTGCCCCCAATCAAATCAATTCCATTTTAAAAAGGTAATCAACTATGGAACGTAATATAAGTCTACATAGGGTTTGGAACCATATGAAAAGGGACTTCATTCTTTTGAAAAGCATCCTTTTGACCACCTTAGCAATCTGCGCCGTACTCTTATTTGCCGTTGTTCAACTCAACCTCTTTTGGAACAAAGGGATGTCAAGTGATGTATATTTTAGCCTTTTGGCGTTCCTTTATATTATTTCTGGCATTGTGCTCTCCTTCTCTTATTTCAAGGAGTTTCATGATCATAAATCCAATGTGCTTTATTTGACCCTCCCGCTCTCCTCTGAAGAACGGCTTATAGCCATTTGGCTGTGCTCTACCCTTGGGCATACCCTTATTTTTCTATTCCTTGGAATCGTTTTTGGTGGCTTTTCCATCTTCTTTGGGAGCGTCCTCTTTGGAGCAGAGTTCAATTTTGTGAATTTATCGGCGGATAGCTATTGGAAAATGGTCAGGGCCTACCTATTCATTTTACCCATTTTTCTGTTTGGTGCTGCCACCTTCAAAAGGAATAGAAGGGCAAAGACAGTATTGTTGGTGGCAACTACTGTTTTATGCCTTGTCTTTTTTAACATGTTCCTCTTTGGGGTTTTGAATCGTGGAATGGATGTTTTTGACCAGTCGGGATTGGGATCCAAGGCCCTTGATTTGGCCCAAAAGGATTTTTCCGGATTTGGGAAGTTCATTTTTATGACCATTTTGGGACCTGGAATGTTGTTGGCCACCTATTTTAAAATCCGGGAAAAAGAAGGATAGTATGGACTTTGATGGCAGTAAACCCATATACCTTCAAATCGTAGATTTTTTCTACGAAAATATTCTTATTCGGGAATGGCAGGAAGGGGAACGCATTCCCTCGGTGAGGGAAATCGCGGTGCTCGTAGAAGTTAACCCCAATACGGCCATAAGGGCCTTTAATCACCTGCAGGAAATGGAAATTATATACAACAAAAGGGGAATTGGATATTTTGTTTCCGAAGACGGCTACCAAAAGGTCCTATCCATTAGAAGAAACGAGTTTAAGGAAGTTGTTCTTCCCGATGTATTTAAAAAAATGCGGCTACTTGATGTCACTTTTGAAGAAGTCAAAAGCCTTTATGAACAAAATTTGGATGAAGACAAGTAATCTTATTGCAGGTATTGGAGCTGCCGTACTTTTTACAATGTCGCTGTTCTTTCAGGGCAGGGTACATTACCATGTTAAAAAGGAAAAAGCGGCCGGTTATGGAACATTTGAATCACAGCTTAGACAAATAGCCCATTTTGAACGCATACAGGTTGGTAAAAAGATCAAGGTCGTTTTTTCCCAAGATTCCATGACCACCTTAGGCATATGGGGACCGAAGGAGCTTTTGGACTCCATTCAAACCCATGTGGTTGAAAATGAACTACAAATCACCTTAAGCTCCCGAATCAAAACCAAGGATACCGTAAAAGTCTTTGTCCACAATAACACCCTTAGGGAATTGGAATTGATGGGAGGGTATTTTGAAACTAAGGGAATACTCAACACTGAGGAATTTCATTTAACAATGGACAAAGACAGTAATTGCAACCTCAACCTTGCCGCCCAAACACTTAAGGTGGATTTGGCCAAGGGCTCGGGACTAAACCTAAAAGGAAAGACGGAAAACATCATTTTCATCAATCAATAATCATCAATTCAATCAAATTTCATCAATCAAAAAACGAACATCATGAAAAACACAAAACAATTGGGAAGAACCATTGGCCTCTTAATGCTTGGTATTATCTCAGTGGGCATTCCTTCCACCCTTTTCAGGGGCATTTCTACCTCATTAGCCGAAAAACCGGATTTTGTTAGCATTATATTAGAAAGAGGTCAAGAAATGCGGTTCACTATCTTATTTGATATGGTAGCCTCAGCTTTATGGCTGGTGGTAGGGGGTATTATGCTACAACACATCAAGACCTACAGCAAGCCCATGGCCTATATTTTTTTAGGGTTGCTCACCGTTTTTCTGGCAACTATAGTTTTTGGAGATATCAGCCATCTATCCCTAATCTCTTTAGCAGAAAAATTTTCATTGTCCGAAAACTTTGACAACAAGCTGTTTACTGTTTTGGGTTTTATCAAGGTTAAAGATTACGTATGGTCCCATCTTTTATCCCTGATTCTCTATTCCTCGGCCAATTTCTTACTGTTGTGGTTTCTTTTTAAAAGCAAAATGGTCCCCCGTTTTCTTGCAGTATGGGGCATGTTGGCCATGGTTACCGTTTTTACGGCCAGTTGGCTCCAAATATTTGGAATATCGGTGAGCATGTATGCCTATTACCAAAACGGAATCAATTTCCTTTTTTTCATTTCATGGTTAATCATCAAAGGATTTAGGGAAAATTCCCTGTTGCAGAGCACCGTATAATTCATCACTTACATATTCATCAATCAAAAAACGAACGTTATGAACACCAACGATCAAATACTTCTTGACTCCAATTCTAAATCCCTTTTTGTTAAGAACGCATTACAAAAAGCAGCTTCCTTTTGGTTCATGGTTGCCGTGGCCGGACAATGGATATTTGCCACCTATGTGGCCCTGTTTTATGGAGGTGCGGCCATCAACAACGATTTCATGAAATGGAACCGGGTTCTACCCCATGGTTATGTTGAAGGGGAGCCCATGGGAAACATTGCAGTGGGAATTCATGTATTCTTCGCCGTAGCCATTTTATTTGGTGGCCCTTTGCAGTTTATACCTTTTATAAGAAATAGGTTTACCGCTTTTCACCGTTGGAATGGAAGGGTATATATTACCACTATGGCCCTGGTGAGTCTTAGCGGCATTTATATGGTAATCACCAAAGGTACCATCAGTGGTCTGGTAGGTGATATTAGCGTTAGCATCAATGGAGCCTTAATATTGATTTTTGCCTATCTAACGCTTCACTACGCCTTAAAACGAAATATTAAGGTCCATAACCAATGGGCTTTTCGATTGTTTTTAGTGGCCAATGGTGTCTGGTTTTTTAGAGTAGGGCTTATGTTCTGGTTGCTCATCAATGGTGGTCCGGTAGGTTTTGACCCAGAAACTTTTAGGGGACCATTTTTGGTGTTCCTGGGCTTTGGCCAATACATTATTCCATTACTTATTTATGAACTCTACGTAATGGCCAACAAAAATGGAACCTTATTACAAAAGCTGGCCATGTTCTTGCTACTGGTTATCTCAACCTTGATTACGGCAACTGGTATCTTTGCTGCAACCATGGGTATGTGGTTACCTAGGATTACCGGTTAGGCTTTTATTTTAATTCCAGTTTCTCCGCAAAATATTCACAGAAGTCCTTCATGGTAGCCGTCATTTTTTCGTCTTGGGTAGCTCTCATGAAGGTGTCGGATAGCGTAACCAAAGTCTGATGGAAGAAAAGCTTCATTTCATCCACGGGCATATCCTTGGTCCAGAGGTCTATTTTAAGGGATTCTTTGTTTTTACTATCCCAAACGGAGAGCAGCATGGCCTTGGCTTCTTCATTCTCAATACCTCCATCTTCTGCGGACCAGCTTAGTTCCTCCGGAACCCTATTTTCATCCAATCCTACTTTTAATCTTATTTCTGAAGTGTGCTTTACCGCCATTACTTTTTTGGTTTATAATTTGATTTTTTAAAGAGGTCATCCGCAGGAATATCCAAAAGTTGGGTAAGAGAGACACCTTGATTTTTATCCATAAAGGTCCTCACAATTTGCCACCCCATATAACGCCCCAATCTACCTGGGGATTCGCTATCCAGCTCCAATTGGAACTTTGAAAAGGGTGCTGGATCCAAAAACCGACGGTCCAATGAGGAATCTGTACTGTACAACAATTCATTTTCCACAAAATAGCGCCAAATCTGTTCTTCATTTTCAATGGCCCACTCCAGTTCCTCTCCGGTATACTTGATTTTTTGGGCATCGGATGCCGCGGGAATGAGTTTGTCCTTCAGATAAAGTTCTTTTCCATGATATACCATTCGGGAAAGGAACGTCCTATTTCGTGGATATCGATTGATGGTCCTAGCGAAGGCACCGGTTACATCAGAGACCAAGTATTGCTTATCCAACCCTTTAGCGATATACCTTGAAACACTTCTATAAAAATGATGGTCCTCTCCCAAGTAATTGTCCAACCCCAATAATAGTAAGGAGTCGGTCAAAACCACACGATTGTCGTATTGTACTTCGGAGGTTAAGGTGACCACCTTTGGGGTATGATAGCCTGGAAAATAGTGTTTTACATGTTGAAAGAGCGAAGTCAACTCCGATTCCTGTTCGCTAAAGTCCCCAAACGCCTTGTCAACCTCTGAGAGCAGTTCTTGTTGAATGGTATCCTTTAATTTTAACGTCCAAATACTGTCGGGAAATTGCTTAGGAAATAGGTAGGGATATTTTGATTTCAGCTTTGGAATATCACGGGGCGAAGCTTGACCAAACTCCCGATCAAAGCGTTCAAGTCTTAGATCCAATGGGATTTTGGAAATTTCTTTCTCCAATTTGTTTTCCTCGCGACATGAAATCAACAGAATCAATGCAAGTATTGGAAAGTATTTTCGTACCCACTTCATTTTTAGTACCCCAGCGTTTAAATTTACAAGGTGCAAAGGTAAATTTTAGAATCATAAGTAAAGCAACATGCAAACAGAAAAGGTAATTGAACATATTGTGAACTGGTTAAGGGATTACGCTACGAATGCCAATAGTAAAGGCTTTGTAATCGGGGTTTCAGGTGGCATTGATTCGGCTGTGACCTCCACCCTTTGTGCTAGAACAGGGTTGAAATTGTTATGTGTGGAAATGCCCATTCACCAGGGGAAGCAGCAAGTTACCAGAGCCGATAGGCATATTGACTGGTTAATAAAACACTTTTCCAATGTTAGTAGGGAGCCCGTGAACCTCACCCCAGTTTTTGATAGTCTGGTTGCGGCGTTACCAAAGGTGGAAAATGAGGAAGAACGCTTTATGTCCCTAGCGAATACCCGAGCGAGATTACGGATGACCACTCTTTATTATTTTGCTGCACTAAAGGGCTATTTGGTGGCAGGAACAGGGAACAAAGTGGAAGACTTTGGTATTGGGTTTTACACCAAATACGGGGATGGAGGGGTTGATTTGAGCCCAATTGCCGATCTCCTGAAAACTGAAGTATATGAATTGGGAAGGGTTTTGGGCATTAACCAAGATATTATGGAAGCAGCACCCACCGATGGCCTTTGGGGAGATCACAGAACCGATGAAGATCAGATTGGTGCAAGCTATCCAGAATTGGAGTGGGCCATGAAAATGGACGATGAGGGAAAAACCATAGAGGACTTTTCTGACAGGGAAAAAGAAGTATTTACCATCTATAAAAAATTCAATACCGCCAATAAACATAAGATGATTCCTATACCCATTTGTGAAATCCCCAATTCCCTAAAATCTGCATCTTAACGCTATTTATCGCAATTAAGACGAATAAAACCCCAAAAATTCTGTGGTTTTCATAAAAAAAAGAGAGTTTTGTGGGGCTAAATGGTTAACTTGCCTGTCAGTACTTGTAGGCATTTAAGTACTAAAAAGTACGCAAAACCAATAAACTAAAGTAAAACTACCCACATGATCACTGTTTTAATAGCTGATAGTCACCCTATTGTCCGTTTGGGAGTAAAACAAGTCCTAGCTTCTGCTTCAGGATTTGAAGTCATCGGTGATGTATCTTCTACCAGCGAACTCTTCGCAACCTTGGAAAAAGTATCCCCAGATGTTGTAATGTTGGAAATGGACATTCCCGAAATCAATGGAATAGCGACATTACGAAAAATCAAACAAGAATTCCCAAGCACCAAAGTCTTAATGTACAGTGGACAATCTGAGGACGTTTATGCCCTTAGTACCATTAGAGCCGGAGCTTTTGGTTATCTTTCCAAAACTGCGGACGTAGATTACATTATTTCTGCCATTAAAAAGGTAGCAGAAGGTAATATGTTTATTACCAATGAATTGGCGCAACGCTTGGCCTTTGATGAAGGTACACAAAAACCAAGGCGGTTCTTTAGAAAACTTTCTACCAGAGAGGTTGAAGTACTGAAGCTTTTGGCCAGTGGAAAGCGGAACAAAGAAGTAGCGGAAGGTCTTAATCTCAATGAAAAGACAGTTAGTACGTATAAGGCACGTTTGATGCGAAAATTGAACGTGGACAACCTTGTAGATTTATTGCAGCAAGCAAAAGCCTTGGAGCTATACTAAAATGCCATAAACGATTGGATTGAAAAACCCCGGCAAAGCTGGGGTTTTCTTATTAGGAGAGTACCCTGTTCAATTTTTCGTTCAGCAATTTGTTCAACTGAAGATAGTTTATGATTTCTTCCAACACTTCGGGATTATGGTCGTTGGAGTCCTCCGTATCTTTTTGTAATAGTGCGATTCTGTTTTTTATGAGATTACATCTAAGCGTCAGAATAGTTTCGCTCACCAATTGTGCAATACCGTATTCTTTTGGCTTGGGGTAGATATCCTTACTTTCCCAATTGTGGAGGACATATTTTTCTTCCTCCATTAAAATGGAAGAAACTTCGTTACCGATTTCTTGATCAAGTCCAGCAATAAAAGTTGTAATGGAAAAATCGCTTTCCTCGTTCAATTTTTGAACAAGCCCATAATACACATCCCTAAAACGTTCATTGGAAAGTTCAATTTCATCTTCCTGTAAGTCCAAATATACCTTTTCATACACTTTCGCTTCAATGGTTTCTGGTTCAAGAATCAAATTTCCCTCCTCATTCTCTTTAAGCACCAAATCTTCGAACTCTTGTTTTTCATTACCATAAAGCAGCAAAATCTCGATTATTTTTCGCTCCAATTCATTTTGAACATCCACTTTTTCAATGGGACGTTCATTTTTAATCACTTCAAAGGATTTTTGCTCTTGTTTGGCTCTCTTTGCCGCGTCCGAAACCCCTTTCTTGTTAACTTGGGCCAAAGTGTTGTACAGTACCTCTTCTGAAACCTGCATTATTTTTGCGCATTCCTGAACGTAGATTTCTTGCTTTATCCGATCGGGAATTTTTGCAATGGAATTTACAATATCCCGTACCGTATCCGCTCTTTTTATGGGGTCATTGGCCGCTTCTTCCGCCAATAACGAGGTCTTAAACTGAATAAAATCTTTGGCGTTTTCCCCTAAATACAGGACGATGTCCTCGTAGGCATTGTTCTTGGCAAAACTATCTGGATCTTCCCCTTCAGGAAACGAACAGACCTTTACGTTCATGCCCTGTTCCAGAATCAAATCTATTCCACGTAGTGATGCCCTTATTCCGGCCGCATCCCCATCAAAAAGAACCGTTATGTTTTTAGTAAGACGATTGATTAGTCGTATCTGCTCTGGAGTCAGTGCCGTACCACTTGAAGCCACTACATTTTCTATCCCGCTCTGATATAATTGAATGACATCGGTATAGCCTTCGACCAAAAAGCAGTTGTCTTCCTTGGCAATGGCCTGTTTCGCAAAATATATCCCATAGAGCACCTTACTTTTGTGGTAGATTTCGCTTTCTGGGGAATTGAGGTATTTGGCTGCTTTTTTATCATTGGTGAGAATGCGCCCCCCAAAACCCAAAACGCGACCACTCATGGAATGAATGGGGAACAATACGCGTCCCTTGAACCTATCGAAGGTCTTTTGGCTGCCACCAGATTGTTCTTTTACAATGGTGAGGCCGGTTTTTTCCAAAAATTCCAACTGATATCCATCTCCAAGCGCAGTTTTGGTAAAGGCTTCCCATTCATCCAGGGAATACCCCAGCCCAAATTTTTTAACGGTATCATCCGTAAATCCACGTTCCTTAAAATAACTGAGACCAATGGCTTTTCCACGCTCCGACTCCCACATCGTCTTAACATAGTACTTTTGGGCATACTCTGAGACCAAGTACATGCTTTCCCTTTCATTAGCCTGTTCTTTTTGTTCGTCGGTTTGCTCCGTTTCCTCTATTTCAATGTTGTACTTTTTAGCCAAATAGCGAATGGCCTCAGGATAACTAAAATGCTCATGCTCCATTAAAAAAGCGACCACATTCCCACCCTTGCCACTGCTGAAATCCTTCCAGATCTGTTTTACCGGAGAGACCATAAAACTTGGGGTACGCTCATCCGTAAATGGGCTGAGCCCTTTGAAATTGGTACCTGATTTTTTTAATTGCACAAAATCGCCAATGACCTCCTCCACGCGAGCGGTTTCATACACTTGGTCTATGGTAGTTTTTGCAATCATGACTGGTAAAAATATGGAAAAATAACCCCTAACCCTAACCCCTGCCCATATCTACGGTTAATGATATGGACTTGGAAGGAAACTGGTTTCCAATTTATTTAATTTTGCAGTATGATTCTTTTCTTTGGAACCCGACCTGGAAAAAAGACCATACAACCACTGTTTGGTGCTACATGCAATTACTGCCATCGGCAAGATACATTGACGGCCGTATCACAGCCCAATTATTTCCATGTGTTTTGGTTGCCCCTATTCAAAATACACACCTCCCGCTATGCCGAATGTTCCCATTGCAAAAGAGTATATTATAAGGAAGAATTTACTGAGGAAATGAAAAGGGCATTGGACTAATCCAAGTCAAATCGCAACCCCAAGGAAATATTTCGTTGTTCCACAGGGGCATCCCGAAAAATTGGATTTAAATCATACTTTACATACAAAAGGGCGTTACCAACACCTGTGTAGGCACTTAAACCATAAATCAAATCGCTAGTATTATAGTCCCTTTTCAATTTATCCTTTATTTCTTCCCCATCGCGATTGTACTTCAGCTTTTGTCGGGTACCAATATTAAATCCGCCATAACCGCCTATTCCAAATCGGAATTGCCGTCTTATGGAGTACCTTATTTTCTCGTCCGTCTTATAGAACTTGGAAGGACCAAATTCAAAATGTACGGGGAAAACCAAGTTATCCATCCTAAGTTTTGACTTTTGTAATTCCACATCAAATTCCTGTAGTTCGGTTTGATCTCCGTTTTGGACAAAGAATTGATTCCCCTCCGGTTTTAGCCCATTGAACTGAAAGGACAGACCATAATGAAACCTGAGCCAATTGGAGTTTTTAAATACCCTGGTCCGCCATTGAATACCCATTTCAAAAAACCGACTCCCTCCAATACGGTAAGGGGAATCTTCCAACGACTGCCCCTCGATCAAAGCATTATTAAAACCTATGGCCCAAACAAAATCCGAACGTGTCCTGCGATCATATTTCACGGGTCTTTCCCAATCTTTTTCCCTAAAACGGATGCCCAAAATCCGGTAATCGTCATCATCGCCGTCCGTGAAATCGATTAATATGGCATTGTCCCCTTCCATGATCAAATCATGATCCACCTCATTTCGTTCCAAAAAAGCAATCTTGTTGTCCAAAATGGCCATCAGGTTTTCTATGTTCATCGCCCGTTTTCTAGCTGCTTCCTCCTTAAGTACTTTCGCCTCATTTTCAGTAATCAACCCCCTTTCCAACCGTCCATTGATTGATTTTACTTCTTCCTTTAACGCATTCTTTTCACGTTTGGTAACCGCTTCTTTCTGGCGCTCCAATTTTTTAATCTGTCTTTGAACATTGTCTTCTTGTGCATACCCATTGGAATAACATCCGGCTATGAATACCACTAAAAAGAGTACAGTAATTTTTCTCATGATGATTTTGATTTTTGACCGTCCTTTGCCGGCCCCTTCCAAAGGGGCTCGAACAAAGGCTGGTTTGATTGATGAATACTAATTATCGCGGTCCGCCACGGCAGTGCGCAGTCTAAAGAAACCTTCTTTTAACTTAATGAACAATGGATTTCGTTCGTCATCGTATAATTCCAGCTCAACTTCTTCCAACAATGCCATGGCATCCACTTTTCCGTTGTCTCCCAAGGTCTTTTGCACCAACAGCTCCTTTTGGGCGGCCATTAGCAATGAATCGATCTCTTTGTCGGAAACAGCAATGGAATTTTCCTCCATGGAATTGACTTGGGCCAGTACTTCTTCCAACTTATTGGTGATCGCCAAATCTGTCACCTCCGCTACATCCTTAAAAGGCTCTTTGTTGCTGGGCGCCTCGTTTTGTGCTACTTGAATGGTTTTATCAAAATTTTCAGGTTCTGGTTCCAACTGTTCGGTCAAAGGAACTTCCAAGACCAATTCTTTCTGTGGTTTCACCGGATTAATCATAGCGCCCTCTTCCTCAGAAATCTCCGGAGTTTCCTCCTTATTATCTCCCTTTACAACAATAGTCCCTGAAGGGATTTCTACCGTATTCTCGGTCCCAAAGAATCCTATTGATAACATAATAAGTCCAATAACTCCGGCCGCAATGGCCCACCAATAGGTGCTTTTTGGAGAGGTGTTTTTTTCGGACCCCAGCTCTTTGGCAATTCTACCCCATGCTTCTGGAGAAGGTGAAATCTCCCGATTTCGAAGCTGGTTCTTTATATGCTTTTCCAATTTATCCATATCATTTCTACTTCTGGGTGGTCTTTTGATTCAACCCTTTCAACTTTAAATTTTCTTGTAAAAGCTTTCTTGCTTTAAATAACTGCGATTTTGATGTGCCTTCCGAAATATTAAGCATTTCGGCAATTTCCTGATGTTTATACCCTTCAACCGCATACAGTACAAATACCATTTTATATCCTTCGGGCAAGGCATCTATTAAAGCCTGTAGATGCTCTACATCCGATACAGAAGTGTCCGAAGTCATTTGCACTTGATTGCTCTCCAAAATAGCATCATCATATACTACGAATTGACGTTTTCTTAAAAAGGAAATACTTTCCCTTACCATAATTCTTCGAATCCATCCCTCAAAACTTCCTCGATATTCAAAAGAGTGCAGTCCCTTAAAAACCTTTACAAATCCACCTACCATCACATCTTCCGCATATTGCAAATCCTTTATGTACTGGCGACAGACACTCAACATTTTAGGGGCAAATTTGTCATAGATAGCCTGTTGTGCCTTCTGATTGCCAGAAACTGCTCGCTTTATCAGTTGCTTTTCATTACTGTAAAAAGAGATGACTTTCAATGGTTCTCGATTTGTCTTCTATGACTATAGACGAAAGTAAATTTTATATAGTTGCCCGAGGTGGTAAAAAAAACTATTTTTTTCTATCAACCACGTAATTCACCATAAGGGTCAGCGCAGCTTTATAGTCAGAATCAGGGTAATCATTCAAAATTTCCAGGGCCTGATCCTTAAACTGCATCATTTTGGAAACGGCATAATCCAACCCTCCTTTTTCCTTTACGTAAGAAATGACCTCTTTGACCCGTTTTTTGTCCTTATTGTGATTCTTTATGGAATTAATAAGCCATTTCCTTTCCGAAACATCACTATGAGTCAACGCATAAATTAAGGGGAGGGTCATTTTTTGTTCTTTAATATCAATACCAGTAGGTTTACCAATACGTTCCGTCCCATAATCGAAGAGGTCATCTTTTATTTGAAACGCCATACCGCAGAGCTCGCCAAATCTTCTGAAGACTTCAACTTCCTTGGAATCAGGCCTTACGGAAGCAGCCCCCATACTACAACAGGCCGCAATTAAAGTAGCCGTTTTTTGCCTAATTATATCATAGTATACTTCTTCGGTGATATCCAAAAGTCGGGCCTTTTCAATTTGGAGGAGTTCGCCCTCGCTCATCGATTTCACGGAATTCGAAATGATTTGGAGCAAATCATAATCTTCCCGTTCCAACGCTACCAAAAGTCCTTTGGAAAAAAGGTAATCCCCTACCAAAACCGCGATTTTATTTTTCCAAAGGGCGTTGATGGAAAAAAAACCGCGGCGTTTATAGCTTTCATCAACCACATCATCATGAACAAGACTGGCGGTATGGATCAACTCTATTATGGAAGCGCCCGTATAGGTGCGCTCTTCCACCTTCCCATTGTTTAAAATCTTTGCTGTAAGGAAAACAAACATAGGTCGCATTTGTTTCCCTTTTCTATTGACAATGTAGTACGTTATGCGATTGAATAGTGCCACTTTGGAAGACATGGAATCATGAAACTTCTTTTCAAAGAGTTCCATTTCTTGCTCTATAGGTTCACGGATTTGCGCAGCTACTTTCATGCAATTTCCAAAGATACTTATCCCAAGGTTTTAACTTCCCATTATCAGAGAATTTATCGCTTATTGGCTAGATTTATCGACATGGAAATTTCAGTAGTGCAATAATACAAGTAATACTATGCAGCTGGGTCATCCGTTCAACGGAAGATAATGGCCGCATGCAAAAAATGGGAGAAGACCATCATTTCAGTTGCTAGGCCCAAGGCAAAACTGATGAAGAAGATGATAGCTTTCAAAAAGGGAATACCATTTGGTCGATATATGCCTACCGAATGAAAAGTGAATTTGATTGTCATTCCCGTGTGCGGAAACGCATAAAGATACCCTCAAAGTCAGGTTTTGTTGGCCAATTGGCCGCAAGCCGCATCAATGTCCTTTCCCCTTGACCTTCTTATGGTAACCGTGATATTGTTCCTTTCCAGGGTGCTAACGTAACTTTGTATGGCTTCCTCGGATGCTTGGGTGAATTCCCCATCATCAATGGGATTATATTCAATCAAGTTGATCTTTGAAGGGGCAAACCTGCAAAATTTCACTAAGGCGTCCACATCTTTTTGGGTGTCATTGATACCCTCCCAAACCACATACTCGTAGGTAATTCTTTTTTTTGTCTTTTGATACCAATATTGTAGTGCCTCCCTTAAATCAGTTAATGGAAATGTGGTATTGAACGGCATAATGGAAGTGCGCACTTGGTCAACTGCAGAATGTAGTGATACCGCCAAGTTGAATTTCACCTCCTCGTCCGCCATTTTTTTGATCATTTTAGGAACGCCTGAAGTTGAAACCGTTATCCTTTTTGGTGACATCCCCAATCCTTCAGGGGAAGTGATTTTTTCTATGGCCTTTAAGACGTTGTTGTAGTTCATTAAAGGTTCCCCCATACCCATGAAAACGATATTACTCAAGGGCCTATCAAAATAAAAGCGGCTCTGATTGTCAATGGCCACGACTTGATCATATATCTCATCAGGATTTAGATTTCGCATCCTTTTAAGACGTGCCGTGGCGCAGAACCTACAATCCAAACTACAACCAACCTGACTGGAAACACAAGCAGTTGTTCTTGTTTTCGTAGGGATTAAAACGGACTCGACAATTAAGTCGTCATGCAACTGTACCGCATTTTTAATGGTACCATCATTGCTACGCTGCATTTGGTCCACCCTAATATGATTGATGACAAAATTATCCTCTAACATCTCTCGGGTAGTTTTGGAGAGATTGGTCATTCCATCAAAAGAATGTGCTGATTTTTGCCATAACCATTCATACACCTGATTACCTCGGAAAGCTTTGTCTCCTTGGGAAACAAAGAACGCCCTGAGTTGCTCTTTGGTAAGGGAACGAATATCTTTTTTCACAAGGGCCATCGCGCAAATTTAAGGAAGACCCAACGACTGGGCTTCATAAGACAAAAATCCCGATGATGCACCAGGTTTTTTGATTGTATTTTTCGACGATAAGCGTTGTTATATTATCAACATCGCATCACCATAAGAGTAAAAGCGATATTGTTCCAAGATAGCCTGCTTGTATGACTTTTTCATCAAATCATGACCCATGAAAGCTGAAATCATCATTAGCAAGGTCGATTTTGGCAAATGGAAATTGGTAATCATAGCATCAGCAATACTAAAATCGTAGGGAGGAAAAATAAATTTATTGGTCCACCCCTCAAACGTATTCAACGTCCTTTCAGAAGAAACGGCACTTTCCAGACCGCGCATTACCGTGGTTCCCACGGCGCAGACCCTCTTTTTATTGGACTTGGCATTGTTTACAATTTCAGTTGCTTTTTCATCGATGACCAACTCCTCGCTGTCCATTTTATGCTTGGAAAGGTCTTCCACTTCAACAGGGTTGAAAGTACCCAATCCTACGTGCAAAGTTACTTCCGCAAAGTCAACACCCTTAATTTCCAAGCGTTTTAATAGATGCTTTGAGAAGTGCAATCCAGCAGTAGGGGCGGCTACTGCCCCCTCATGTTTTGCATATATGGTCTGGTACCGCTCTTCATCTTCCGGAGTTACATCGCGCTTAATGTATTTTGGCAACGGCGTTTCTCCAAGTTCCCTTAGTTTTCTTCTAAAGTCTTGATAGGATCCATCATAGAGAAAACGAAGCGTTCGTCCCCGTGATGTGGTATTATCAATGACTTCCGCTACCAAGCTTTCATCTTCCCCGAAATACAGCTTATTGCCTATCCTTATTTTTCGTGCTGGGTCTACCAAAACATCCCAAAGACGTTGCTCATCATTCAGTTCACGCAGTAGAAAAACTTCAATTCGGGCACCGGTCTTTTCTTTATTTCCGTAGAGTCTAGCAGGAAAAACCTTAGTATTGTTCAAGACCATAACATCACCTTCATCAAAATAGTCAATCATGTCCTTAAACATCTTGTGTTCTATTTTCCCCGTTTCGCGATGAATCACCATTAACCTTGATTCATCTCTATTTTCTGCCGGATATTCAGCCAATAATTCCTTTGGAAGCTCAAAATTGAAGTTGGATAATTTCATATTGGAGTTTAGATTTTTTGCAAAGGCTGCAAATATACAATCTAGCAGAAGGGGTTGTCAAGTAATTTCAACAATAAATTAAAGCTCAGAAATGACCAATCCTACTTTCCTAAAATCGTTCCAAAAATTGGGGTAGGATTTGGAGACTACATGAGCATCATTGATGACAAAATCAGTTTTTAAAGCTAGCGGTGCAAAAGCCATCGCCATACGGTGGTCATTGTACGTATCCACGGCCACATTTGTGTTATATGTCTTCGTGGGCCTTAGCTCCAAGCTTTCATGGTCAATGGTGACCTGGGCACCAAACTTCTCCAGTTCGGTTTTCATAGCAGCCAAACGGTCCGTTTCCTTTATAGGTAGGGTATGCAAACCTGTAAGACGACAGGCCATGTTAAGTCCAAGACAGGTCACGGCAATAGTCTGGGCGATATCAGGGGCATCCGAAAGGTTTTCTTCAAAAAAGGCAATCTTGGCGGGTACAACTTTGGTCAAGGTGATTTGATGGTTTCCAAATTCTGTGGTAACTCCAAAATTGGCATATACATCATGCAGAATACTATCTCCTTGCAAAGAATTTTCTTTGTACGAGGATAATGTAATAGTGGAACCTATTTCGGATAGCGCCAATAAACTGTAGTAATAGCTCGCCGCGCTCCAATCTGATTCTACCACCAAGTTTTTTGCTTCCACTTGCTCTTTAGGGGATACTTGAATTTTATTGCCTTCAAAATTGGTGTTCACCCCAATCCCTTCCAATAGGGCCAAGGTCATTTTAATGTAGGGGACTGATGTTATTTTTCCAATCAACGTTATGGTCAGACCATTTCTTAAGCTAGGACCAATGAGACAAAGCGAGGAAATGTATTGACTACTAACATTTGCCGGAAGGCTTACCTCTTCCTTAGTCAATTGCTGTCCTTTTATTTTTAACGGCGGAAATCCCTCCTCACCATGATAGTCCACCTTTGCACCTATAGCCCTTAACGCCTCAACCAAAATTTGGATAGGTCTTTGCCTCATACGCGCGGAACCGGTTAGCAGCACTTCCTTTCCCTCTTGCGAAGCAAAGTAGGAGGTCAGAAAACGCATTGCGGTTCCGGCATGATGGATATCCACGGTCCCCCTTGAAACGGCCAAACCCTTTTTCATAACCTCAGCGTCGTCGGAATTAGAGCTATTTTCCAGTTTCAAATTTGGGAAAAGCGCCTGTAACAGTAGTAATCGGTTGGTTTCGCTTTTGGAACCAGTTATCTTAATAGAGGAGTTGAGCAGTAAATTTTCCGGAGGGGAAATTTGGAGTTTCATGCTGGTTTTTTGAAGCTTCAAAACTAGGGAAAACGCCGTAAAATCACCTAATGGGATTGATTTATTTCAATTTTTGGTTGTTGTGGTGACGGTCGTGGTCACGTCTGGTTTTAATATCCAATTTTTTTTCAAAAGATTCCTGTAAATCTACCCCGGTTTGGTTGGCCAAGCAAAGCACTACAAAAAGGACATCAGCCAGTTCTTCACCCAGGTCCTTTTCCTTGTCAGACGGTTTTTCGCTTTGCTCGCCATATCTTCGAGCTATGATTCGTGCGACCTCACCAACCTCTTCGGTTAGTTGGGCCATATTGGTCAACTCATTAAAATAGCGGACACCATGGTCTTTAATCCAATCATCAATCGCTTTTTGTGCATTTTGAATATTCATTATTCCTTATTTTTTGAATCAATAATTATGGTTACAGGGCCATCATTTACAAGTTTCACCTTCATATCTGCACCAAAAATCCCAGTGCCCACAGGTTTGCCCAAATCATTTTCCAATTGTTTTACGAACCGCTCATAAAGGGGAATGGCAATGGATGGTTTGGCCGCTTTAATATAGGAAGGGCGATTCCCCTTTTTTGTGGATGCATGTAGGGTAAATTGACTGACAACAATGGCCTCAAAGCCCTTATCCAGTAGCGAAAGGTTCATTACTGCCTTTTCATCGTTAAAAATGCGAAGATTTGCGATTTTTTTGGACAGCCAATTGATGTCTTCTTCATTATCAGCTTCCTCAATCCCAAGTAGGACCAATACCCCCCATCCTATCTCTGAGACCCGTTTTCCTTCAACCGTTACACTGGCTTCGCCAACCCTTTGAACAACCGCCCTCATAGCTTGTACCCTTGCGCTCTCCTACAAGAATAGGGAGTCCTTTTAATTGCTATATTCATCCCTTCTATAGGTTTCGGTTACATCCTCCTCCAACATTTGCAAATAACTTCTGTAGCGACTCCAAGCAATTTCTTTATCTTCCAGTGCTTTTTTAATGGCGCATTTTGGCTCATCCAAATGAAGGCAATTATTAAACTTGCATTGCGATTTTAACTTAAAGAATTCCGGAAAATAATCACCAAGCTCATATTTATCCATTTCAACAATTCCAAATCCACGTATACCAGGGGTATCAATAATTTTTGCCCCAAACGACAAATCGTACATTTCGGCAAAGGTGGTGGTGTGCTGTCCCTGGAGATGCTGATTCGATATTTCCGCTGTCTTTAGGTTCAATCCCGGTTCCAGCGCGTTGATGAGGGTAGATTTCCCTACCCCTGAATTGCCTGAGAACATGCTGGTTTTTCCCTTCATAATACATCGGACCTCTTCTATATTTTGGCCTTCTTTGGCGGATATGCCCACGGTCCTATAGCCTATGGATTGGTACAATTCCAATAAATAATCCACCTCTACTTTTTCATCTGCATCATAGCTGTCCATTTTGTTGAACAACAATATTGCCGGAATATCATAGGCCTCAGCAGTAACCAAAAAGCGGTCAATAAAGCTCGTATACGTCATTGGATTATTCAGGGTGACCATCAAAAAGGCCTGATCGAGGTTCGAAGCAATAATGTGAACTTGTTTTGATAGATTGACAGACTTTCGGATGATGTAATTCTTGCGTTCAGAAATGGCGGTTATGATGCCTAAGGTCTCATCCCCAACCGTTTCCAGTTTAAAGGTCACTTCATCCCCAACAGCAATAGGATTGGTACTTTTTATACCCTTTATTCGGAATTTCCCCTTGATACGACATTCATAAAACTGCCCCTCATCCGATTTTACGGTGTACCAGCTTCCTGTCGATTTATACACAATTCCCTGCACCAAATAGCCTGTTAATAACAATTCATACAATAACAAAGAAACAATTTTCTTTTCTTACCAAATCCCCTTAACATTGGGAATCAAAAAAAACATCAACACAAATCAATTATGAGAAAATTTCTTTTTTTAGTGGTATTGGCAATGGCCGCCACTTTTGAAGTTAATGCCCAACAGTACAAGGTCATCACCAGCGTAGAATCCATTGTTCCCAACGGACTGGGACGTTCCAGAATTATCAATGCCCTTGAGGAAAAAGATTATAAGGAGTACACCACCGTTCGATCAGAGGAAGATAACTCCCGAAATAAGTCGGACAGGGGGGATATTCGTGTCAAAAATTTTGAGGAAACCAAGCTGTTGAACTTTTACAACTTAGGCGGTATTCGTTTTCAAAATATCGCTGCCAACGATGCGTTGATCACCAATATGATCAACAGCATGATTGCTGAAGGGTGGACTTTGGAACATGTTATCAGCGCGGTGGAAAGTGAAGGTGGAAAGGGCGATGGAAAAGGAATTTTTATTACGCGTTACATATTCAAAAAGTAACATCAATTCCCAAAAATAAAAAAGCCCCAGAAACGGTTTCTGGGGCTTTTTTATTCATCAAATTATGTTTTAATCCACGATTCTAATCCGACCTCCTACAAAAGTCTTTTTGTTGACGTACTTTGGTTTTCCATACACCACAACATCACCCCCGGCCTTCACATCAATATTGATACGTTCCGAAGCAAAGACTTCAGCCTCTCCACCAGCAGATATCTTTACATCAGAGCTTGCTGTTCTTAAATCGCTACCTTCAAAAATACCACCGGTGTTGATGACCACGGATTGATTTTCAGCCAAGCCGGAAGCAGCAACGATACCACCGGTTACTGCACGAATCTCTGCTACCGCAACGTCCATACCTATTTTAATCAGAGCCCCTTCTTGGGCTCTAAGTTCAATTTTATTCTTTTTTACCATTTCATTGCAGGTGATTTGGGACCCTTCGTTGGCATCTATCAAATCCAAGTTTTGGTAGCACACCTCGATAAGGGTATCCTCACCAGTGAACTTCTTATCCAGCTGCATTCGTAGTTTTAAAACCCCATCCTTATTCACCCATTTTATATCATCCACATTCCTTCCCTTGATTAGAATTTTATTTTCGTCAGATTGAATTAAGTTGACCTCAATCAAGTCGAACACCTTAACCGCATGAAAGTCGCCAACCTCTCTATCAATGATGCGCTGAGCGAATGTTTGTAAAGAAATGGACACGAGTAGGAGTGTAATTATTTTCCTCATCATTTTACTTTTTTGTGTTTTCCTAAAGATGACTGGATTCTAAAAATGTTACAGTCCTACCATGGAAAAATGCAATATTTGCGCACCTTCATATCCTCATTCAAGGAAAACCACAGAATTAGCTGGGAAGGAATGAAACTCCCTTACTTAGGCATTGATAATTTTCTCTTGATGGTTGATGGATTCCTGATGGATGGCTTTGAACATGCGCAGTACAAACTCCTCACTCAAACCATGTTGTTCCCCTTCCAAGATCATCTTCCCTAAAATTGAATTCCAACGATTGGTCTGCAAAACGGCAACGTTTCTTTGTTTTTTCAATTCACCGATGCCATCCGAAACCTTCATGCGGTCTCCTAATATTTCTATCAGTTTGTTGTCAATGACATCTATTTGGGCCCTAAGGTTGGCCAAGTTTGCATTGTATTCCGCCTCTTCATCGGTTTCCTTTCTCATCTTTAAATCTTTAAACATCTGTTTGAGCACTGACGGAGTTACTTGTTGTGCCGCATCGCTCCAGGCATTATCTGGGTCAATATGCGTCTCAATCATTAACCCATCAAAGTTTAAATCCAAAGCGGTTTGTGATACATCGAAGACCATATCCCTTTTCCCCGTTATATGACTGGGGTCGTTGATCAGTGGTAAATCTGGGAAACGACTTTGCAGTTCAATCGCTATTTGCCATTCCGGGATGTTCCTGTATTTGGTTTTTTGGTATGTTGAAAACCCGCGGTGGATCACCCCCAATTTTTTAATATTGGCGGAATGCAAACGTTCCACGGCTCCTAACCAAAGTGAAAGATCGGGATTCACGGGGTTTTTTATCAATACCACCTTATCCGTACCCTCCAAGGCATCCGCAATCTCCTGAACAATAAAAGGACTCACCGTGGAACGGGCGCCAATCCACAACAAGTCCACCCCGTGCTCCAAGGCCAAATCCACGTGGGTTCGGTTGGCCACTTCAGTGGCTGTTTGAAGTCCGGTCTCTTCTTTCACTTTTTGCAACCACTTAAGACCGATGGCACCTACCCCCTCAAAATTACCAGGACGCGTTCGGGGTTTCCAAATTCCTGCACGATAATAACTTACATCCGAATCTTTAAGTTCATGGGCAGTGTTCAGTACTTGTTCTTCGGTCTCCGCGCTGCACGGTCCTGCAATTACCAAAGGGTGCGGTAGTTCCAAATTATCCAACCAACTTCTTAGCTCTTTAGAGTTTTCCATTTCATTTAGGGGTTTTAGTAAGGGGTATTCCTTTTAAAATTTGTTGTATTCTATTTGTGTTGTTCATTTGATCATAAATGCCTACGAAATCATCTTCTTCCATCATCTGCTTAAAGGCTTCCAGGTTTTTAATGTATTCTTGTAAACTCCTTACCACATTTGCCTTGTTCTGCTCAAATATGGGGGTCCACATATCGGGAGAGCTTTTCGCCAAGCGTACCGTGCTTTCAAAACCGCTACCTGCCATATCAAAAATATCCCGTTCGTTCTGCTCTTCCTCAATCACTGTTTTCCCCAACATAAATGAGCTGATGTGCGACAAATGGGAAACATAGGCGATGTGTTTATCGTGTGCTTCGGGATTCATATACCGAATTCGCATACCCAATTGCTGAAAAAGGTTCAGGGCTTTTTCCTGAAGCTTGAATGCCGTTTTTTCAACTTCACAGATAATATTCGTCTTTCCCTCATACAACCCATCAAAAGCAGCTGAGGGGCCAGAAAACTCTGTTCCGGCAATAGGATGGCAAGACAAATAATTCCTTCGCCTGGGGTGATCTTCAACGGTTTGACAAAGCAATGCTTTGGTAGAACCGGCATCGATGACCACACAATCCTCATTGATCTTATTCAAGATTTCTGGAAGTTCCTTTACCAAAACATCCACAGGAATGGTCACAAGAACCATTTCTGATTCCGAAATTGTGTTGTCATCACCTTTTTTATCAATCAACCCCAAGGCCATGGCCTCTTCAAGATGGGATTCATTGGTATCAAATCCAGCAATATTGGATGTAGGATACAACCGTTTTATCCCTTTTGCAAAAGAACCGCCAATCAAACCAATACCTACAATTGCTACTCTTTCCATCTAAAATCTACTGATAGCTTCCTTGATTTTTGCTGATGACACACATAGGGAAAATCGAACATAGCCCTCTCCATTACTGCCAAAAATAGTTCCCGGTGCAATGAATACATTCTTTTCATAGAGCACTTCGTCAATAAATTCTTCGGCAGGTTTAGCCCCTTTGGGAAGTTTGGCCCAAATAAACATTCCGGCTGCATTGGAGTCATAGGAACAATTCAACTTTTCAACCAATTGGAACATCAAATCCCTTCTCTTGGAGTAGGTTCCATCCAGTTCATCAAACCATTCCTGTCCGCTTTCCAAAGCGGCAACAGCTCCCTTTTGAATGCCATAGAACATTCCGGAATCCATATTGCTCTTTACCTTAAGAACAGCCAAAACGTGGGCGGGACTACCAATGACCATGCCTACCCGCCATCCCGCAAGGTTAAACGTCTTACTCAAAGAATTCAGTTCCAGGGCGCACTCTTTGGCCCCTTCAATTTGAAAGATGCTCGTAGGCGCATCGTTCAGCACAAAACTGTACGGGTTATCGTTGATCAAAAGGATATTGTGGCTTTTGGCAAAATCAACCAGTTCCTGCATTTTTTCTGGAGTAATCTTTGCGCCTGTGGGCATGTTTGGGTAACTGATCCACATGAGTTTCACTTTTTGAAGATCCCGTTTTTCCAAGCTTGGAATATCAGGTAACCACCCGTTTTTTTCAAGTAAATCGTACTCCATCAATTCGGCACCCAACAACTTGCTTACAGAGGAATATGTAGGATAACCGGGATTGGGAACCAACACCCCATCACCAACATTTAAAAAAGCCATGCTGATATGCATAATACCCTCTTTGGAACCAATCAGGGGTAACAATTCTTTTTCCGCGTTGACCTCAACACCAAACCGTTCGCGATAAAAATTCGACATCGCCACTCGCAATTCAGGAAGCCCTTGGTAGCTTTGATACTTGTGGGCACCTTCCCGGTGCAATACTGCATTTAACGCATCCAATGCAGAAGGAGGTGGGGGTAGGTCCGGACTTCCAATACCCATATTGATTATTGGCTTGCCATCCGCCATCAATCCCCGTACTTCCCTTAATTTTCTTGAGAAGTAGTATTCTTTTACACTGTGTAATCGGTCCGCGACAATCATCCTACTAATGCATTTTTATATTCGCCCAGCACCCTAAAATCCTCCGACATAATGTCTAGTAATGATTTTGCCTTGGCGAATTCCTCATATTTATCAAAGGTCATATCCACAAAAAAAGCGTACTTCCATGGCGTTTCGATGACGGGCAAAGATTGAATCTTCGTCAAATTCATATTGCAATCACTCATTACATTAAGTACTGTGGCTAAACTTCCCCGTTTGTGGTCCGTAATAAACCGGAGGGAAGCCTTATTAATTTCAGTTTCGGGAAGCGCCTTGTTCTGTCTCTTCAAAATAATAAACCGTGTTGCATTGTTTTTTATCGTTTGAATTTCTGAGGCGATGATTTCCAAATCATAGAGTTCAGCTGCTACTTTTGGCGCAATTGCAGCAACTCTTTTCCATTGCTTTTGTTGAATTTGACGAGCTGTTTCTGCAGTATCCACATCTTCGACCAGTTTTATCCCTGGATATTGTCGTAAATACTCCTTGCATTGCAGTAATGCCATGGGGTGGGTCCGTACTTCTTCAATTTGATCCAAAGTTTGCCCCTTGAGGACCATTAGGTTATGATGAATACTCAAGTAGTGTTCGCCAATGATGTGAATGTTATTGTGATACACCAAATTGTAATTGGGAATAATGGATCCCGCTATTGAATTTTCTATGGCCATGACACCCATATCGGCATTCCCCTCCATAAGACGGTCAACCAATACATCGAAAGAAAGGCACTCTACCAAATCGATGGAATTGCCAAAATACTCTTTGGCCACCTGATGGTGATTGCTTCCTTTTATTCCCTGTATGGCCACTTTAAGGTTCATTCAAAAAAAAAGCCCCGAATTAACTCGGGACTTTACGTTTTTTATAGTTGTGTATAGCTATAACAGTCCCTTTCCACTACTAAAAAAGAAATAGAAATAAAAACCGTTCCAGAAATACGTATTGTTCATTTTGTTCTAATTAGTGGCTAAGATTAAGGTTTCCCATCAAAATTCAAAGGGAAAGATAGAATTTTTTCGATTTTACGGAAAAAAGGTCTTTTCATTGACTTTTGCGCGGTTTATTTTGGTGAACACTATGAATATCACATCAAAAGACTACCAAGAGTTAAAGGCAAAACCCATTGTAGCATAGCAAAGTCACCATTACTTTTACGGGACGGGAGGTGAAAAGGTTTATTTTTACGGCAAATTGATTTCATGTCCATTTCCGTTCAGAACATCACCAAAACCTTCGGAAAGCAAAAAGCCCTGAACAATGTATCGTTCCACATAGAAAAAGGGGAAATTGTAGGCTTTCTAGGTCCAAATGGCGCTGGAAAATCGACCATGATGCGTATTTTGACCACCTATTATGTGGCCGATGAAGGAAAGGCCAATGTCAATGGCTTTGATGTTTTGGAATCGACCAAACAGGTACAAAAGAGCATTGGTTACCTCCCTGAACACAATCCTTTGTATTTAGAAATGTACGTCAAGGAATACCTAAAGTTCAACGCCGAAACTTACAAAACGCCTAAATCAAGGATTTCCGAAGTCATTATACAAACTGGGTTAACCCCAGAAGCCCATAAGAAAATTGGCCAACTTTCAAAGGGGTACCGTCAGCGTATAGGTCTGGCAGCTGCATTACTCCATGATCCCAAAGTATTGATATTGGACGAACCAACAACGGGTTTAGATCCCAACCAGCTTATTGAAATTAGAAAACTCATCAGAGAAATTGGAAAAGAAAAAACCATCTTGCTCTCCACTCATATCATGAAGGAAGTGGAAGCCGTTTGTGACCGTGTCATCATCATCAACAAAGGGGAGATTGTAGCCGACAAAAAACTGGCCGCCCTTAGGGAAACAAAAGAACAAGTTCTGGAAGTGGAATTCGATTATCGCGTGGAAGAGGTTTTATTGGAAAAATTACCTTATGTCTCCCAAGTGAAAAATGTTGGGGGATTTGCTTATGAAATTACGTTTACTACAGAAAAGGATATGCGGCCCACGGTGTTTGATTTTGCCCATGACCATCAATTAAAGACCTTGCAGTTAAGCAGGAAGAACAAAAACCTTGAAAGCTTGTTTACAGAACTTACCTCTTGAATTTGTAAGGGGTAAACTATTATGTACAATCCTTTAAAATCAAAATCTCTCATACCTAATTCATAGTTATGTTGTTGAGCGTAGTTCAGTGATATTTTAAAACATACACTTTCTCTTTCGTTCCAAGAAATGTTCTTATTGTAGGACTTCTCTATTCGTCGAATCCAATACTTAACACGTTATACAATACTTTTAGCAAAACGGCTTGTACAATTAATTGACATTGGGTGTAAACATTTTTTACATCAAGATTAATCCATATTCAAAGTTTTAATTGTAAGTAATTGATTTTAAAATTATTATAATCTTGGCATAATATAGGTGGCTTTGAAATTAGACGGGTTTTATTTTTCAATTTCCAGAGTTGACCAAAACTATTTTGCTCATCTATCAGTATAAATCACATACTATGTACAAAAACTACATCAAAACAGCTTGGAGGAATTTAAAGAAAAACGTCATGTTCTCCTTTATTAATATTTTTGGATTGGGGATGGGCATTGCCTGCTTCACCCTTTTTCTTCTTTTTGCATTGAACGAGTTCAATCATGATCGCTTTCATACGAACGCGGATAGTATTTATAGAGTGTATGAATGGACGGAAGGAATAAAGGGAAGGACTCCAAAAGGTTTTGCTTCCGCCTATACGCCATTAGGGCCCTCAATGAAGTCGGATTTTACCGATATCGAGCATTTTGTTCGGATTTATAGGGATGAAGAAAAATTCTTCAAAACGGGTGGCGAAATAAGTCTAAGCGAAATTTCTTACGCAGACCCCGAACTCTTTAAAGTGTTTTCCTTTGAAATTCTTGAAGGCAATAGCTCAAATCCATTAGGCAACCCAAATAATATAGTCCTTACTGAAAATGAAGCCATTCGGCTGTTTGGCTCTAAAAACGCAATTGGTCAAACCATTGAAATTAAAACTGAGGACAGTTTTGTTCCGTTCAAGGTATCGGCGGTGGCGGAGAACATTCCAAGTAACTCATCTATCCAATTCAGTGTTTTGGGTAGTTATGAATATTTCCTATCCACGGGAATGGGCAAACAGACAATCAACAATTGGGATATGGGTATCAATAGCGAAACCTATGTTCAATTGAGTGAACAAAGTACTTTAATGACTCAGCCAGAACGCATTGCAAAATTCAGGAAAAAGTATTACCCAAATGAAGAAAATGAGGCGAAGGAAATGGGTATATGGGATGGAAAAGGAGCATTTCCGATAAGCTTTCAACTGCAACCTTTGGCAGAGGTGCACACCAATCCAAAAATCGATGGGGTCGCCGATACCATTGAACCCAAATATATCTGGTTATTGATTGGTATCGCATCTGGAATATTGTTGATAGCCTGTATTAATTTTACAACGTTGTCAATTGGACGTTCAGCTAAAAGGGTCAAGGAAATTGGATTAAGAAAGGTAATAGGTGGCAAAAGGAAACAGCTTCTCTATCAGTTTCTTTCTGAGTCTATACTCTTAAGTTTTATTGCAGCGTTCTTGGGCCTTCTTATATTACCGTTGCTACTGCCAATATTCAATACCCTGGCTGAAACGAGCCTACAATTATCATTTACTCAATTTCCTGAGTTAGCACTATATCTTGCTGCACTAGTTTTGTTGACTGGAATACTCGCCGGTACCTATCCTGCATTTATCATGTCCGGACTCAAACCTGCTTTGGCCTTAAAGAATACTATAAAACTGAGCGGATCGAACCTCTTTACTAAATCCTTAGTTACGTTTCAGTTTGTTTTGTCGATTGCTCTTGGTGTTTCAACATATATCATCCTCCAGCAATTGAATTTTATGCAATCGAAAGATCTTGGCTTTGAAAAAGAAAACGTTTTGGTAGTTGACGCAACCGGAACCGATGCCAGACGTATTTACCCGTTATTAAAACAAGAGTTGGCAACCGTCAATTACATTAAAGGAATTACTGCTTCCGAAATGGGAATGGGTGCGCAGCAGGGTACAATGCGTTTGTTCTTTGAATATGGCGATAAAAGTGGACCTGTTGTGACTTATCCTATTGATGCAGATTTTGTAGACGTATTGGGTATGCAAATGGTCTCGGGTAGAAGTTTCAATCCACGATTCGCGTCGGACTCCCTAAATTCTGTTATTGTAAATGAGGCATTTTTAAGGGAATATGGTATCCCTCGGCAAGAGGCTATTGGAAAACTAGTTCTGGATAGAGTTCCGATTCCGAATGGGGAAATTAAGACACGTGCAATTGTTGGGGTCATTAAGGATTTCAACTTTGGGGCATTGAGCAAAGGGGTAGAACCACAGATTTTTATCCAGCCGGCATCTTTAAATGCCCGAAAAATATATATCAGGTTGAATTCCAAGAATATTTCAGAATCAATTTCATTGATTGGCTCAAAATGGAGGGAGGTTTCTGGTAATTTACCTTTTCAATACGCTTTTCTTGATAAGAGTTTTGACAGTTTTTATAAAGACGAAGAAAGGTGGGGTCGAATTTCGGGTAGTGCGGGATTAATTGCAATTTTTCTGGCATGTCTTGGCTTGTTTGGTCTTGCTGCTATTTCCGCGGTAAAACGGACAAAGGAAATTGGAATACGAAAAGTGTTGGGAGCCTCGTCATCGTCTGTTGCAAAATTATTATCCAAAGAATTCACAGAACTGGTGCTATTTGCAATAGTAATTGCTTCGCCCATTGTCTGGTATGTCATGGATAAATGGCTTCAGGATTACGCCTACAGGATTAACATAGATTGGTGGGTGTTTATTGGGGCTGGTGCTTTAGCGATTGGCATAGCATTATGTACAGTAAGTTTTCAGGCAATCAAAGCTGCTAGTACCAACCCAATAAAAAGTTTAATGTCTGAGTAGGACCATAAAGAGGCAAGTTAATGAGACTCTTTTGGCGGGAGGGATAGATTCCCAAGAAATGTTGGTTTTGTGGAACCGCTTGGCAAGTCTAATTGCGGATGGTGAATTGCGAATTTGAATGTTATGAATGCAGTAAATGCCTTTTTCTTAATAACTAATGGGTTCTGAATTTTCTACTTGACCCAAACAAAATAAACAAAAGTATTTCTGTCTTATCTCCTACTCTTTCTCGTAAAATTGAGAAAGCCCTGGTTATGTGGCCTTCTACAGTCTTGATAGAAATCTTTAAGTATTCGGATATCTCAATATTCGTTAGGCCCTCCTGCCTACTTAAAACAAAGACTTTCTTGCATTTAGGAGGTAGAGTCATGATTTCTTCCTTTACGATGCCTACCAATTGCTCAATGGTTTCCGAATCATTTTCTTCATTGACCAATTGAAGTGCATCAATATATTTTTTTTCTAAAGCCAGGGTAGATTGGTTCTTTCTATATTGATCAATGAATTCGTTGTACACAGAGCTGGAAAGAAAGCTTCTAATATTAAAATCATCAGGAAGCCCCTTTCTTTTTTTCCAAAGACCAAAAAAAACATTTTGTACAATATCCTGCGCCTGATGGCTGTCATTGACCAAACTGTTGGCAAAAGTGCAAAGCCTTTGATGATGGGTATCTACAAGATATGTGTATGCGGCTTCATCACCATTTTTAAGTCGCCGAATCAAAAAAATATTATTGGAAAAAGTC
>JANQQQ010000029.1 GCA_028284935.1 Croceivirga sp. | reverse complement strand
AAGTACCTTCTTGATTGAAGACGGTTCTTTCCTAAGGTTGAGAAATGTCACTCTAGGATATAACATTCCTATGAAATCAGAAAGATTAAAATCTTTTCTAAGTAGCGCAAGAATATACCTCACTGGACAAAACCTATGGACCATAACGGATTATAGGGGATTTGATCCAGAGGTTAATTCGGAAGGTCAAGACAATGTTTTGGCAGGCATCGACTACGGAACGTACCCAAAAGCCGTATCATACATTCTAGGGATTGATGTTAGTTTTTAATTTAAAAAATAAGATGATGAAATATATACTTATACCAATAGTTGCTTTTGTTTTATTGGCTTCATGTGAGAGTAATTTGGAGGAGGAGCCTTTTTCATTCATAACCAACGAGAATTTTTTTAATACGGAAGAAGATGCCATATCAGGTGTCAACGCCGTTTATGAAAACTTAAGGACTGGTGGGTTTTATGGAAGTACCTACGTCACACTGTCAGAGCTAGGGGCAGATATTATAGAATATCGAGATGACGGTGACGCAGAATTCATCGGGTTTGACAAGAATCAATTTGGTTCAGCATTCGGACCTTTGAACAGTTTTTGGACCCAGGCTTATAGTACTATTAATCGTGCGAATACGGTAATTGTAAACACAACATTGGATGGTGACATAGGAGACAGGGTAATCGCGGAAGCAACCTTCCTAAGGGCACTTACATATTTTAATCTGGTTCGGGCCTTTGGTGATGTTCCATTGGTTTTAACACCTCCAGAAGGGATAGACAATCTGGCCATTCCAAGAGTGGAAGCCTCTCAAATCTACGATCAGATAATCACCGATTTGAATCAGATCATTGGTGAAGGAGGCCTTCCGGAAACGTACGGAAATTCCTCCGACATAGGTCGGGCGACACTTGGTGCAGCTCAGGCCTTATTGGCCGAAATTCATCTTACGCTGGGTAATTATTCGGAAGCAAGGGACCTTGCGCAGCAGATAATATCATCTGGCAGTTATCAGCTGTTCGATACATACAATGATGTTTTTAATCTTGCCAATGAAAATGGTATAGAGCATATATTTTCCATCCAGTACAGCTGTGTAGAGCCACAGTTTGGGAGCAGTTATGCACAATCATTCGCTGTGGATTTTCTGTATCCTGGATTTGGGGGGTTAATGGTGAACGAGGATTTCGTAGCATCCTTTGATGCTAACGACGTCCGTTCCGATCTTATTTATACCGAAAAAATAACGGAATCAGGAGACACATTGCAGGTGAAACAAAAACCAAGACACGATAAGTTTTTGGACCTTTCGCCCTGTGGAAATAATGCTGCAAACAACAATTGGATCGTATATAGGTTTGCTGATATTTTATTGTTTTTTGCAGAGGCAGAAAATGAATTATCGGGTCCTACAGGTGCCGCATATAATGCTATAAACCAAATTAGGGAACGGGCTGGAATAGCACCTTTGGCTCAGGGTCTTTCTAAAGATGCTTTTCAAGAAGCCGTTCTTCAAGAGCGTGCTTGGGAACTATATTCAGAGGGTCATCGCAGATGGGACCTGCTTAGGACTGGCCGTTATATTGAACAAATGGAAAGTGTTGGTATTCCAACAGAGAATAGATATTTATTGTTCCCCATTCCCTTAGCGGAGTTGGATGCCAATAAAGAGTTGACCCAAAACCAAGGTTATTGATTTCTAAAAATGGATTCAACCAAAAAATGCATCTGATACGAGTCAGGTCGTAATAGGTTGCAATCCTTTTCAAGAATAAATCAGTTACTAAATCTTTTCGAATATGAAAAAAAGAATATTTTTTTATTCGCTCTTACTCTTTATTGTTTGCTCGTGCTCATCCCAAGAAGGGGAATCTTTTGACGTGGTCGTATATGGAGGCACTCCTGGAGGGGTAATTTCCGCGGTGGCGGCATCAAGAAACGGTGCAAAAGTTCTTCTCATTGAACAAACTAATCATGTGGGAGGATTGAGTACTAGTGGTATAAACACGGCAGAATCTGAACATATGATTAACAAGTCGATTACTGGGATCGCATTGGAATTTTATGTTAGGATGGGAGAGAAATTTCCAGAAGGATATTTTGAGACCTTCTTTAATGGAAGGACATTGAATTTTAAAAAAGGGGACCCCGCATTCTTTTTTGAGTCCCACGTTGCGGAAGAGCTGTATAATGAGATGCTTGAAGAAGAAGGGGTCAAGGTAACCTTTGGCAAATATGTCAACTCCGTTAGCAAAAAGGAAGGAACGATTAATCAAATTATTCTTACCGATGGTACGACTATTAATGGGAAAATATTTATAGATGCGTCTTATGAAGGTGATTTAATGGCACGTTCCGGTGTCACTTACACCTATGGACGAGAAGGCCGCAGTAAGTACAATGAGTCTTATGCAGGAATCCGCTTTATAGATGATACCATTAGTGCTCGCACCGTTGATTACAACGGTAGAATATTGCCGTATTTCTCAAAAGACTTGGGCTTAAAGGTAGGTGAAGGAGATGATAGGGTAATGAACTATAATTTTCGCTTATCAACTACAAAGGTTGACAGCAACAAAGTTGAAATTCAAAGACCCGTTGATTACAATCCATCTCAGTTCACCCTGTTGGGGGACTTTTTAAAAAGCTATCCCAATACTAAGCTCAATAAATTGATTGGCATCTATGACAGAGGTAGTGGCAAGTTTGAGTTCAATAATAAACAAGATGCTTTAATATCCTTGGGTCTTTTCGGAGGCAATCGGGAGTATCCGGATGCCGACTATGACAAACGCAAGGAAATATATGATAACCATAAATCCTATACACTTGGGTTTCTATATTTCCTAGGTCATGACGAGTCGGTACCTGAGAATTTACGGCAAGAAATGCTTTCCTTCGGATTTAGCAAGGATGAATTCGTTGACAACAATCATTTTCCGTATTACCTGTATATCAGGGAAGCTAGGAGGATGGTAGGTGATTTTGTTTTTACCCAACACGATATTTTGAATACTAGAAGTAAAGAAGATGCTGTAATGCTGGGTTCCCATTGGATCGACTCACACCATGTGCAAAGGGTACAGGTTTCCGATTCTACATTTACGAACGAGGGAAGAATTTGGCATAAGGTGACCGAGCCCTATGAAATTCCCTACAGGGTATTGCTTCCTAAAAAGGACGAAATATCCAATCTTTTGGTACCTGT
>JANQQQ010000025.1 GCA_028284935.1 Croceivirga sp. | reverse complement strand
TCATAATCATTTGTTTGTGGGCAAAATATTGGCGTTGATTTTGGTGTTTTCGAAAAGCACTTGTGTAGCTTCCAGAACAATTTCCAGTTGAGGGGATTGGTCAATGGAACAGTTTTCAAAATATACCCTTCGAATAGGTTCTTCGGGTCTTCCTTTGATGACAATGGATTTATCCGTTGTTTGTTCAATTTGAATATCCTGAAAATAAAAATCCTTGTATTTTGTAAAGTATTGATTACCCCGCCAGCCCTTGTAATCGGTAGTGAACTCAAAACCGTATTTCACCGTTCCAATGGTAATATTTCGCATAAAAATGTTTTCGATAAAGCCGCCCCGATCGGGATTGCTTTTAAACTGAAAGGCGTGTTTCCCACTTTGCACCAATTCGCAATTTTCTACAAAAACATTGCGAACGCCTGCTGACATCTCTGAACCAATACAAAATCCACTGCCCACCTCCGTAATGAAGCTATTGTTTCGAATAACAATATTCTCGGAGGCAGGATACAGCCATCCATCCTGGTCCCGACCGGCTTTGACCGCAACACAGTCGTCATGTGTATGTATCACACAGTTTTCAATGAGCACATTTTTACAGCTTTCAGGATCAATCCCGTCGTCATTAGTAGTTCCAGCCCCAATCTTAAGTGAGCGGATGGTGATATTTTCGGAAACTACAGGGTGGATTGTCCAAAAGGGGGAACCTTTTATCCTGAAATCTTCCAAAAGGATGGTTTGGCAATTGATCAACTCAATAGCTGAGGGACGCAGGTAGTGTCCTTTGCCAAAAACTCTTTTCTCCAATGGGATTCCATCATTACCCATTTGCCGAAGCCGCTGCTTATCCTCCTCCTGCCTTTGTTTCCAATGCTGCCACTTTTTTTCGGACTGGCCATGAATCAATCCTTTTCCTGTGATCGCTATATTCTCCACATCAATCGCATAAATTAGAGGGGAATAATTCATCAGAAACGTCCCTTCCCAACGGGATTTGACAACAGGTAGATAGTCCGAGGGCTCCGGTGAAAACCAAAGTTCGGTTCCTTCCTCCAAGTGCAACCGGATATTGGAAGCTAAAAAAATGCTTCCTTTTACCTCATAAACTCCTGGTTTGACGTTTACAGTACCCCCTCCGTTTTTGGAAAGCTCTTGGATAATTCGATTGATTTGATTCCTAAAATCCGTACTGTCCATAACAATGACAGTGGTATCCGGAAAAGTAGGCACTTGAATCGCTTTTAAAATATTGGGATAGGTGGTAGACCAAGCATTGGTAACGATCTTTTGGGCGGTTTCCTTGGTAAAACGGGAGTTACATCCCACAGTTAACAGTACAAGAAAAATCCCAAGGGCCATTTGCATTCCTGGGTGGCAATTTGGTCCGTTTCGTGATGTCCCCCTATATAGATTACTGAAATTCATATTGGTATATATCACTTAAAAATCGCATCCCGAAAGCCGTGGCAATATCCCTATAAATAAGTTTCATCTTTCCGTTGCCTTTTGCTTTTTGGCGAATCTCATAATATCCTCTGGCCAAATTTTCATCAGCGTGTTTCGATGAAAACTGATTGTTTAGGGTGAAATCCAGTGCTTTTTGAATATTTCCTTTGAAATTGGCATCTCCCAATTCCAGCAATCGTAACCAGAGAATACCTGCAAAAGAAGTTCCTGAACCACAAGGTGAGCGGTCATCCACGGACCCATCGGTATAGCTCAGGTAAAAGATTACCCCATTTTCTTGTTGTATGGATGCCAATCCGTGTCCTGTTTTGAGGGCTGCATCCAGGTATTTTTGATTTTGAGTCAAGGTATAGGCTTCAATCAACGCCTCCGCATTCCAGGTATTGAATCGGGCATGTATCTTTCCGGTTTTGGGGTCATTGGGCTCAAAATCCATCCAGAAACCGTTTTCACTTTGACTCGCAACAAGGCCATCACAAATTTCAAGAAAGGCATTTTTGTACCGTTCCTCTCCTGTAAATTCAAACATGTCTTTCCATAAATACCCTTCAGCATTTGGCCGTGCCACTTGTTTAATGGTGATTTCATGACCTTGATGCTGGGCATGTGGACTTTTGTCTTTCCAGATTTCCCCAGTTTCCGGATCGACGATATTATAACTTAAGCGATGTTCCGGAAGATAGAGATGGTCCAAAATCCATTTTCCTGCCGAACTGGCCACTTCAGCATATTTGGGATCCCCCGTCAGTTCGCTTAGATCGAACAGTCCCGGTGTTCCATCCGTAATGGTGGTGGTATTGATCAAATTTCCGACGCTTGCTCCATGTATCGCATTCATATAACCTTCTAGGGAATGTCCGGTAGGAAATTGTAAGTCTGCCCACCAGTCCCCTCCTTGTACCGCATAGTTCAGGGCATCTTGGTTTTGGGTCACCTGGTAGGCCTCCAAAAGCCCCTGAATTAATTGACCCGTGTGCCAGGCAGGCTCATACGCTGACCACCTACCCGATATTATTTCATAATCCCCCCTTGCCTTTCCTTCAGCATCCAAGCAGACTTTCCCGGCATGCTGTATCGCACGGTTCAATGAAACTGTTATTCTTTGTTGATACGACTCGTCCAAATCAAGCGATGCTTTTTGGGCACAACTTGTTAAAGACCAAAGTGTCCCCATTACTAAAAACAATTTCTTGCTCATCGATTGATTTTTATATTAAGGGTATCCATAACAGCGTTATGTTTCCAAAACAGTGCGATGGAATCTTTAGGAACTTGGTTGAAACTCACATTGTTCATCTGGATATTTTTGGCATCCGCAAGGATGAACTTTCCTTTTTCCCGAACATAATCGGAAGTAGATACCCATTGTTTTATTTTCCTGTTGCCTTTAGGTTTTTTCCATGAAGAATTATCCAGTTGGCTTGTGAAAGTTACCGCTATATTTTCCAGACGAATCCTATTAAGCTTTTGCTCTGGATGTCCTGACAGATAAAAAATTCCTGCTGTGGCAATTGAACAATCCTCGAACCGGACATTTTCAATTTGGCCCACGGGGGAATCCTCTTGTCGCTGATGAATATCCATAAAAATGCCATATTCCTGGGCATGCCGAGCTCCGGTTTCCGCATCAATATTCTTGAAAAGAATGTCGCGATACACTCCACCGTCCATCATAAACAAGGCCATGGCATACCGCGTTTTTCGAATGGTGATATTTTCAAAGACAACGTTTTGCGTCAGATGCCCGCTGCCTGTCCCAAGTTTCAGTGCGGAATCGTCACTCTCCAAATAACAGTCCTTTACTATTACATTTTCTACGGTTCGGGGCCTGGGATTCCCCTTTAGGTCGTGCCAAAGGTGCTTTTTGGAAGTCACCTTAAGGCAAATGGCGTCATCACCTGTTCGGATATCTGTATTGGTAACCGTAATGTTTTTGGTATTTCGAATGTCTATTCCATCCGTATTGCGACTTCTGGGATCGTTCTTTATGGAAATTCCATCCACCGAGACCCCATCACAAAAATCAAAATTTAAGGTATGGGACGGACTATTTTCAAAGTGTAATCCAGTTACGGTAACTCCTTTGGCATCACTGATAACTATCCAGGGCTGGGGTCGTTCGATAAACTCCCAATCCGCATCGAAGAAAGCCGTCCCGTTTCCATTAATGGTTCCTTTGCCTTGAATGACGAGGCTATCAGCATAGGGGGCTGAAATGAAATGTCCTTCAGGATAATCGTCCATATTGGGACTGGCCAAAAGTGTCGCCCCTTCATTGATTTGCAATGTAATACGTGAGCCTAACGTTAATGCCCCGGTTAAAAAAGTTCCTTCGGGGACCACTACTTTTCCTTTAGCTGGTATTGCTGCATCAATAGCGGATTGGATTGCCTGGGTATTAAGCGTCTTGCTATCAGGCACTGCGCCAAAGCTGAGAATATTAAACTCTTTTTGACTTTGCTCCTTACAGGATAGCTGCAGAAGAACACCAAAAAGGGTGATAAATGCTATCGCATACCTCATTTGGTATACTTTTTATCATAAGCCCTTACTTGGTCTTCATCCACCTCAACACCTAATCCAGGTCGATCGCTGACATAAAGCCGACCATTTTTGAACTCTGGAAAACCAGTCAAACAATCATAAGCCCTAGGGGCTTTTTCGCGCAAGGCGAATTCTTGTGGAAGCGTTGCCATTTCGGTAGCGCAAACCCAGTGGAGCATACAAACCGTACTCAAGGAAGGTCTGGAGTTATGGGCAACAAGTTTAACCCCTTTTTCTGCGATGTAGTTGCCGATGCGTTTGCCCCCGGTAAAACCACCACATTTCAGGAGGTCGGGGTTTACGGCCCATGAACCACCATAGGTTAGTAAATGTTGAATCTGTTCCACGGTATACGCATGTTCCCCAAAAACAATGGGAATGTTGACGTTTTCAACAATAGCCTTTATAGCTGCATAATCATACGGCGCTGTCGGTTCTTCCCACCATGCAAGGTTGAACGCCTCCAATTCTTTTCCCAACACAATTGCCCGTTGCTTGGTATGCCCCATGTTCGCGTCCAGGGCCAATTGAATATCCGGTCCAATGACTCCACGAAGCGCCCTTGCAAAGTCTACCGTATTGTCATTAGGGGGATCTTGGTTTTCCAGTCCCCATCGCATGCGAAATTTTAGGGTTTTATACCCTTCTTCGACCAATTCCTTTGCTTTGATCGCGGCCTTCTCTGGAGAAGGATTGACATCACGTGTAAAACTGGCGTAGATTTCCACCGAGTCCCTGAGTTTCCCTCCTAAAAGTTCGTAAACCGGTTTTTGAGTTACTTTCCCCATGACATCGTAGATAGCACAGTCTATTCCGGATAGGGAATAGGTGAGCAGTCCTCCGGGCCCCAGGTCATATTCGGACTTGATACAATAGTCCCAGGTTTTTTCCACGTCAAAGATGTTGGTTCCTTCAAAATAGTTTTTTAGGGTTTTCTCTATCAAGGTCCGTGAACTTCGCTTGTCATTGGGCATGGCTTCTGCCCATCCTTTACTACCGTTGTTGAGCTCGACAGATACAAAAAGTGCCTTCTTTAACATGAAGGTGTCAATATCCTTTATGATAAATTCATCATCTTTTGCCATCTCCCTAAACCGGGATTTCTTGGAAGATACATTGGGCTTCTGACTCCAGATAGGAAAAGGCAACCCTGTTGCCAGGGTTGCCGACGAAATCGTTTTAATGAATTCTAATCTATTCATTTACAACTCCTGAAACTAAACTAACCTACTTAATTATTTTATTCCCGTGGGGTACCATCAAAATTAAGGGTCCAACCCAACGTCCAGTCGTCTTCTTGCGAAACAGCCCCCACAAAACTTACAGCATCAAAAAAGTCACCCAAAGTGGAAGCATCCGATGGATTCAGGGTGGAGACCCCAACAAAGGTGTCTATCAAGGGCACCTCATCTTCCGAATTATTATTGGCGGCATCGCGATAATCATCACGAACACTACTGTGCAGACCATCATCGTCCCCGTCTTCACCATTCCCAAATACCGCTGAGTTCTTTATGACCATATCGCCATCATCACTTCGGTTGCGAAAGGAATCATCAAAACCCGTAACAATAAAGTTATGGAATTCCCCTTTGGCGCTATCACGAACTTGTACCCCATCCGTATCCCCTGCACCATCGCCTACAAGGAAAGGGCCTACCACGGTCACATTGGATAGTATGGCATCCGAGTTTCTGGGTGATTCATCGGTATCCCTTCCAAGAATTCCTTCGCTATCATCTACATCCGTGAGAATGGCCCAAAATTGACCATTGCCTTCCCATCCATCGCTGTAGCGTAGGCCATTATCATCAGGTTTCGTGACCAGAATATGCTTTAGGTTGACATAACCTCCACGCATTCGTATCCCAGTATCATCGGTGTTGTGCACTTGCACGTAATCAATCTCGGTATTACTGCCTACCTGTCGAAGCTGTAGGGCCTCATCGCCGTTTCCACCATTTTCAATGCGTACGTATTTTAAAATTCCCGAGTTTCCTTCCGGGGTATCATCTCCTCGTAAAACCACGCCTATCCAATCTCCGTTATCCGGATCTTCAGGTTGGTCAGGAGCCGCATTAATGGAGGTGAAGACGATAGGATCTTCCAAGGTTCCTTCTGCTAGTAGTGTTCCTCCGATTTGAACATTAAGTTCGGTATTTTCATCCAAGGCGTATACGGTTGTGCCTTCCTCTATGGTCAAGGTAGTTATATCATCCACTACCACCTCTCCATTGAGTAACCAAAGATGATCATTGTCAAAGGTCTCATCAAAATTAATTCTCCCTGTGACCTGTCTGAAAGTAGTTCCGTTGATCTCTACATCTTCAATGGTAAATGCGGGAGTGACTTCCGATATCGTGGCCGTAAACGTGCTCGTATCAGTTTCGTCCAATGAGTCAATCACGGTAAATGAAAAGGTCTGGGTAGTTCCCAATAGATCTTCTGTAATGAAAAAATTTAGATTATAGGAGCTCTGTCCTGAGGTCCTTGTGGAAAAGGTAACGCGATCAATCACCGTGCCCGCTCTTTCTACCCTGAATTCCTTTAATAGGGCGGAAGCCGAAAAACTGGCATTGACCCGTATGGTCTGTCCTATTCTAAACTCACCATTTTCAATGGATAAGCTTACACTTGGAGTATCAAAGGTTAACACACCGTTGTCCTCTTCCTCGCTGCACGAGATTAGAAGGCCCATTGAACAGATAACAAGAACAAAATATTTCCTAAATATCATTTTCCTAGAATTTAAAGTTGATTCCAAACCGGGCAGACCAGTCATAAATTTCATAATTGACCACTTGTTCCCTTATGGCTTGGTAGGTAACAACAGGGTCATTTGTAAGATTGACAAATTCAACGAACAGCGTAAGATTGTCCGTGACTTGCTGTGAAGCATTGATATCCAATTGATAGCGTTCCTCCAAAAAGAAATCAAGATCCGAAGTGTTGGCCGGGCTGAATAGGGAGCTGCCGTTATAATTGAGGGACACCCGAGAGCTAAACCCTCCCCGGTCATAAGAAATAGCAGCATTCCAGGTATGGTCAGCCTGTCCAGGGAAATCAACATCATCTCTTGTCTCAAGGTTGCCCTCATCGTTTAAAAAGGTAAAACTGCTGTTGGAATTTACATAGGTGTAATTGGCAAATATCCCAAGACCGGAAAGAAAGCCAGGGAGAAAATCCAATTTCTTCACAAAGTTAATTTCAGCTCCAATCAGTGAGGCCTCGTCGCCATTTATCGGCTCATTCAACAAGAACAACTCATTATTGAAATTGACATTTGAGAACTGCCTAAAGATAAAGTCTGAGATATCCTTGTAAAAGATTCCACCGGATAACACTCCTGCTCCTTTGAGATAGTGCTCAAAAAGGAAGTCAAAATTATTGGAAGCTGCAGGCAACAGATCCGGATTGCCACGGGTGAGTATTTGGTCGGCAAAGTTAATGTTCTCTGCAGGAACCAAGTCCGCCAAAGTGGGTCTGGCATAGGATTGGGTATAGGCAAATCGCAAATTTGTCCGTTCACCCAGATCATATTTCAAATGAAGCATTGGTAAAAGAAAATCGTAGGAATTGGAACCCGATACCGGTTCGGACGAAATGGGAATGGCTGGAGCCCCATCCTGGGCTGGAGGTTCAATGCTCAGTTCAAGGGCGTCATAAAGCACATCTGTCTTTTCATATCGGACCCCTGCTAAAATCCTTAGCTTGTTCCATTGGATTTTCCCTTGTATATAAGCTGCATATACGTCTTCTCCTGCATTAAAGAAGAAACTCTCCGTGTTAATTCTGGAGGCATTCTCATCAAATTGATAGGCATTCTGAAACAATCTGAAATGTTCCCGTGCCGCATTTGGACTTGGAAACTGTCCCATACGGTAACGCCCGTCAAAAATAGTTTCATCATGGCCGTCCAAGACCTGACCAAGATTATAGGGGCCATTAAAGGCATTGTATTCCACAGTATTTCTTCTCCTAATATTATCTAAATCACGATACTTTCCTCCAGTTTTAAATTCTCCTGAATTATTGCCCAACCGAAATGGGATGGTCAAGTTCAATCTTGCCACTGTATTGTCACCACGGTTCAATATCGGCTTATCCTGTTGAAAAGAATTAAAATCGTAAGCGTTGTAATCCTCAAAGTCAAAATCCGGGGAGGAAAAAATAGTGAAGTCCCCATCCCTTTCCTGTACGAGGGTCAAATCCCTTTCCCTGAAAACAAATCTGTCACTGCGCAATACCCTTTCATTTCTGGAATAATTCACGGCATAATCAAGTTTTGCAAAGTCTCCCAAAGGGTGGTTCCCTTCCAAGGATATGGCAATATTCTCTCTGGTAATCACCCTATCATTAATATCCCGTCGAATGCGGACATCCCTATCGGGACCAGCTACATTTGGATTTAAGGGATCTTGGTAATTGTTCCTAGGTCTAAAACGGATTCTTCGCCGTAAGGATTCGTCCTCCAGTCTATTGAATGTAGCCTTGAACACTACAGAGGAGTTTTCCGAAAAGCGGTAGTCAAAGGTTGCATTTATCCCAATTCGGGTCCTTTCATTCAACAAAGGCCTAAGCCGATAATCATCCAAGACAAAAGCCCTGAAGGAATTTGGGTCGTCATCGCTCCCAATCCTTCGGTCCCGATATGTGGCTTCAAAGCGTTCTTCTCCATTGAAGGTATTGTAAAAACTCCCGCCCAACAAGACTCCAAATTTGTTATCTGCAAATCTTTTGTCCAATTTAAGCCGGTACACTTGGCTGCCCTTATCAAACAAATTGTTGTATCCACCGGCAACGGTTCCCTTGACCCTGCCTTTTGAAGAGGTGGCTGTTGGCGTTATTAAGTTAATGGCGCCCCCCACGGCATCACCGTCCATTTCGGGAGTAATGGCTTTACTGACCTCCATGGACGCCAATTGGTCCGCAGATATCAAATCAAGGCTTTCCGTTCTTCCCCCAGCTTCATCGGTAGTTGGAATTTGTTCACCATTTACGGAGATAGTAGTAAAGTTTTGTGGGGTACCCCGTATTTTTACGACGCTACCTTCACCATTGTTCCTATCTATATTAACACCTGGAACACGCTGCATGGCCTCACCCACATTGATATCAGGGAAGCGACCGATAAGGTCTGATGAGACGATGGTCTTAATATTATCTGCATTACGTTGCTGGTTAAATGCACGTTGCTGTCCGTCAAAGTTTCCGGTTATAATAACTTCCCCCAGCTGATTGACGTCCGGTTGAAGCACAAGTACCGCTAGCGAAATCAGACCAGTATTGACCTCTACTTCTAAGATTCGTTTTTGGAATCCGATGTAGGACACCTCTACCTGATAGGATCCGTAGGGGATTCTATCCAACTGAAAAAAACCTTCCAGTGAGGTACTTGCTCCAGCATTCAATTCCCGGATGACCACCGAGGCACCAGGCAACACTTCGCCCTCGGCATCTACCACCTTTCCTGTGATGGTGCCAAATTCCTGAAGTTGTGAAAAACGTTCTTCAGGTGAGGAATAATTGGCATGGCCCGTACGCCCCAAACTGAAGATGAGTACGAAAATAAGGGTCCATTTTAATCTAAAAACTGTTTGACACATGTTGCAATCAATTATGAGTTAGTTGTTCATCACAAAATCATCTACTTAAAAATAAATATTGTGCAATCGATTGCATAAATAATAAAGAAATATTAAATTCACAAATATTCCCTCTAAAAAATGTATAAATATTAATGAATACAGGCTTTTAGTCGTATTTGAAAATCTTGGTTCAATATTTTTATATAGCTGAATAATTCTATAAATTGCGCAATCGATTACATTATCAATCTTTTATTTTGACCAACTATCTTTGACAAAGGACAGTTGAAAAGCATGGAGAATACCAAGAAGACTACCATACACGATATAGCCGCTAAGCTCAATGTTACCGCTTCCACGGTGTCCCGTGCACTCAAGGGGAATCCCAGGATAAGTGATGGTACAAGGAAAGCGGTTCTAAAAACTGCCCGCGAGCTCAACTATGAGCCTAACCACATTGCCTCGGCTTTACGTAGCGGACGAACGCAGCTTATAGGAATGTTGGTTCCTACCATTAACCGTTCTTTCTTCTCTTCCATTATTCGAGGAGTGGAAGAAGTGGCCAATTCCCTGGATTACCGGGTAATCGTTAGCCAATCCAATGAAGTTTTTGAGAATGAAGAAAGTGCGGTCAGGGCATTCCTGAACGCCCGGGTGGATGGAATAATCGCTTCAATTGGTAAGAACACACAACATTTTGACCATTATAAACAGGTGTTGGAACGCGGCCTTCCCTTAGTGCTATTTGACCGAACCACACCCAAGCTACTAACAAGTCAAGTAGTAATTGACGATTATCAAGGGGCTTATTCGGCAACCTCACATTTGATTGCTCAGGGATGTATTAGAATTGCCCATTTTACCACCGAACGAAAAATTAACATTTACAAGGAGCGCTATCGGGGCTATGTGAACGCCTTGGAAGACCATGGTATTGAACATAACGAGGCCTTGGTATGTAGTGGAAACCTACAATTGGAGGATGGGAGGGCCCACACTGAATTGTTGTTACAAAAAGGTGTGGATTTTGATGCTATTTTTTCTGCTAGTGATTATGCTGCCATGGGGGCTATGCAAGTATTGAAAGAAAATGGACTAAAGGTTCCTGAGAACGTTGCATTGGTAGGTTTTTTGAACGAGCCGTTTACCTCTTTCACCGATCCCCCTTTGACCACGGTAAACCAGTTCCCCATAGAAATGGGACATACGGCGGCCAACTTGTTTTTCAATACTTTGAATTCAGAAAAAGAGAAAATTGTGCCGAAAAAGACGGTAATACAACCTGAGTTGATCATAAGGGCTTCCTCGGTAAAAAGGAAATCGTAATACCAGCGTTTTTAATAATACTACATGGCGTTAACCAACAAGAACAGACAGTACGATCGATTGCATCAATCGAAAAACACTTTTTTGGGCGAGGACTTTTTATTACATAGCGATTTTGCCAAAATGCTCTATCACGATTTTGCCAGGAACCTACCCATTATTGACTTCCACAACCATTTGCCTCCAGTTGAAATTGCGGAGAACCATCAGTATGACAATTGTACTGAAGTATGGTTAAAGGGTGACCATTACAAGTGGCGTGCCATGCGAACATTGGGTGTTGATGAGAAGTATATTACTGGCAATGCCACCGATGAGGAAAAGTTTGCAAAATGGGCACAAACCGTCCCTTATACCCTTAGAAATCCGCTCTACCACTGGACACATTTGGAACTTCAGCGCTATTTTGATATTTCCGAACTTCTTGATCAAACCAGTGCAAAGCGCATCTATAGTTCAACGCAAGAACTCCTGCAGGAGGAGGGTTTCAGGACTAGAGGATTGTTAAAAAAAATGAATGTTACTTTGTTAGCGACTACTGATGACCCCATTGATGATTTGAGGCATCACTCCAAATTTCAAAGTGAAAGGGGAACCCTGCAGCTACTTCCATCCTTTAGACCGGATAAAGCTTACACTTTGGAAGATCCTAAGGCATATAGTAACTACTTGTCTCTTTTGGGAGAAAGCGTTGACCGTGAAATAAGAACCTATGCAGATTTAATTGATGCTTTGCATCAACGCATGCAGTTTTTTGATCAGCATGGATGTAAAAGCGCCGATCATGGATTGGAACAATTTCACGATTTCAATCTTGGGGATTTTGATGCTTCCAAGCTTTTTGAACAAGTATTGATGGGTAAACTATTATCCCCTCAGGAAATTGCTTACTTCAGGTTTGAGACCTTGGCCCATCTTTGTAGAAGCTATCATAAAGCAGGTTGGGTTCAGCAGTTTCATCTGGGTGCGTTGCGAAACACCAACAAGAGAATGCTCAACAATCTTGGCCCTGATACAGGATTTGATAGTATCGGTGATTTTCAACAAGCCAGACCCCTTGCCAATTTCCTCAACCTTCTGGACAGCACAAATCAATTGACCAAGACCATTATCTATAATCTTAACCCTTCGGACAATGAGGTTTTCGCTGGTATGATTGGAAATTTTAATGATGGCAGTGTAAAAGGTAAGATGCAGTTTGGTTCTGCCTGGTGGTTTTTGGACCAAAAGGACGGTATGGAAAAGCAATTGAACAGTCTCTCAAATCTCAGTCTTTTGAGTTGCTTTATAGGGATGCTGACTGACTCTCGAAGCTTTTTGTCATTTCCAAGGCACGAATACTTCCGAAGAATCTTATGCAATCTTTTAGGGAATGATGTCCAAAATGGTGAACTGCCTGCTGATGAAAAGTGGTTGGGTAAAATGGTTTCGGATATCTGCTACCATAACGCCAAAGATTATTTTGGATTTGATTCCTTGGCAACATGAAAAAACTCAATAGAAAATCAGTGCCTAATGTACTTGAACGACCCATTAGGATTGTTCAATTTGGCGAAGGCAACTTTCTGAGAGGTTTTGTGGATTGGATGGTGGACATTTTGAATGAGAAGACCAACTTTAATGGAAATATTCAAATCGTACAGCCGCTCCCAAATGGTATGGGGACTTATATCAACGAACAGGATGGGCTGTATCACGTAATACTTGAAGGTGTTGAGAATGGCGAGAATACCCAAAAGACAAGGTTAATTTCCTCCGTTAAGGGAGTCATAAATCCTTACAGGAGCTATCAAGAGTTTTTGGCATTGGCTGAAAATCCCGATTTGGAATTTATAGTATCCAACACCACGGAAGCGGGGATTGTTTTTGATGGAAATGACCACAGTGAGGAAATTCTTCCCAACACTTTTCCTGGAAAACTTACGGTGCTATTATACCATTATTTCAATTATTTTGGAGAATACCATCCAAAAGAATTAAAGGTTCTTCCCTGTGAGCTAATTGAAAAAAATGGTGATACGCTTAAAGATTGCGTTCTTAAGTATATTGAGCTCTGGTCCTTGTCCAGAGATTTTGCCCAATGGGTGGAAAGCGCCGTTATTTTCTGCAATACACTGGTTGATAGGATTGTTCCTGGGTTTCCAAAAGAAAACATTAAGACCATTAAGGAAAAGCTGGCCTTTAATGATAATCTTGTTGTAAAAGCTGAACCTTTTCATTTGTGGGTCATTGAAGGCCCCGAAACACTTAAAGACCATTTGCGTTTCAAGAATGCAGGCTTAAACGTGATATTTACTGATGATTTGGCACCTTTCAGAACCCGAAAGGTCCGGATTTTGAATGGCACGCACACGGCCATGGTGCCCATTGCCTACATGAATGGTTTCACTGAAGTACGTGAGGTAGTTCAAAATGAAGGAATGAGGGAATTTCTCAATCAAATCATCTTCAAAGAAATCATCCCGACCCTGGAGATGCCAAAAGATGAACTTGAAACCTATGCAAATGAGGTGTTGGAAAGATTTAAAAATCCATTTGTCCAACATAAGTTGTTGGATATTTCACTGAATTCAATATCCAAATTTAAAGTTAGGGTATTGCCAAGTATCTTGAGCTATCTGGAACGATTTCATAAAGTACCTGAGGGCCTGGCCATGGCCTTTGCTTACTTGATTGTATTTTATAAAGGCTCGCATGCTTCCCAAAAGATTCCAATCATGGATGATATAACGGTCATTTCTTTTTTTAAGGAAGCTTGGGGTATAAAAGACACAGGACTTGTTGTGGGCAAAATATTATCCAATGAAACCCTCTGGGGTGTAAACCTAGATAAAAAAGTATTGTTGTCTGACTTCATCAAAGAAAAAGTAATGGCTATTGCAAACGATTAAAACCTTCCTAAAAATCCATCAATTCTTCAAGTCCAAAGACCTTATTAAATGAACGACTTTAGGGCCTTTCCAATTTTTCCGTAAGAACCCACATGTCTTCACAAACCTTTTTTCCCCAGTACCTTGGCACATATCTGCGTAATGGTCAGTTTCAATGACTTAGCATTTTTGAAATGGTTTCAATAGGAACCCCGTTGGTAAGGGTAACTGTCGTCGCAAAGGCAGGCCTGGCCATAAGGAAAGTCAGTTCTTTTTGGTTTTGGCGAATTATACTACTTGCTTCCTTTGATTTAAAGAAACTTTATTTCATATGATAAGTGGCTCCGACAAGAATCATTTCGGCTACGCTCAATATGAACGTAGCTTCAAAAGCTTCGCTTTTGCATACGCTGTATGCTCTGCGCACCTACTTCGTAGCCCCGGCAAGAATCGAACTTGCATCTAAAGTTTAGGAAACTTCTATTCTATCCATTGAACTACGGGGCCAATGGGAGGGCAAAAATAGTGTTTTTTATGACTTTCAAAAACTGGCTATTCCCAATTCTTCAGTACTTTAGTGCTGATGGAAACCAAAGTGAAAAATGTATTTGTCCAAGGGGCCATTTCACCAGAATTTATCGCCAATTCCATTGCGAAATGTCAATCGAAAACCAGTATCGGCGCCCATGATATTTTTTTGGGCCAGGTACGGGCAGACAGTATTGAAGGAAAGACGGTAGGTGCCATTGAATATTCGGCCTATGAGGGTATGGCCCATCAAAAGTTTCATGAAATTCAGGAGGCCGCTTTTGAACAATTCAACTTGAGTTGTATGGACATTTATCATAGTCTGGGCAAGGTAGCGGTTGGAGAAATCTGCCTGTTCGTTTTTGTTTCGTCTCCCCATCGTAAGGAAGTGTTTGACGCACTACATTATGTTGTGGAGGCAATCAAAAAGGATATTCCTGTATTTGGAAAGGAACTGTTTGAAGACGATTCCTATCAATGGAAAGTAAATACCTAGCCCATGGTTGATATTACTAAAAAGCAAAATACCCATAGAATGGCTATGGCCCAGGCTATCGTGAAGGTGGGTTCCACTGAAACCATTAGGGCCATAAAGAATAAGACCGTTCCCAAAGGGGATGTATTCGCCATGAGTAAAGCCGCCGGGTTTTTGGGACTCAAAAAAACCCCTGAGCTACTTCCAGATTGTCATCCGTTACCCATTGAATACGCAGGAATTGATTATGAAATTAATGGGTTGACCATTATCGTTAAGGTCTCGGTAAAGACCTTTTATAAAACAGGAGTTGAGGTGGAAGCCATGCATGGAGCCAGTGTGGTGGCCCTAAATATGTATGATATGCTCAAACCTATTGATAAGGCTATTGAAATACAACAGATTAAACTCCTAAAAAAGACAGGTGGAAAATCTGATATTGATAACCTCTGAATCATCTAGGCACGGTACATCCAAATGGGATTTTTGTTACTTTTAAGTAGCAATTGATTAAAAGGTGAACCCTCTGAAACGTGTCATCGTCGATTTCAAAAAACTAACTCCGGAAGTATTAAAACTACTGGTTGAAACATATCCTGATGGATACGGGGATAACGATATCATTTCGTTCAAAAACTCCACCGGTGCAAAGGTGGAGTGCGTAGAAGTAGTGACGGAAGACACCAAGTATTTGGTCAAAATCAGTTCCAAATTGGTAATAACCATGGCCAATTATGATGAGGAGGATTACGCTGATTTTGAAGAAGACGACCCCAATGCGGTTATGGACCCGGATATACTACCACCAAACGACGAAGAAGAATGAGGTTGCCATCCATATCAAGAAATATGTTCAATGAAACTTCATTTACAAGACCCACAAGAAAAATAATAGTATTTCTTTTCTTCTTTTTTTCACTAACTGGATCGATTGCCCAAAAGGTATTTCAATTCCCCTCTCTAAGTCCCAAAGGAACCCTTTCACAAGTAGTTGGTAATACAACCATAAAGGTTCAATATGAACGCCCCGCCGTTAGGTCCAGAACGATTTTTGGATTATTGGTGCCTTGGGGTGAGGTCTGGAGGACCGGTGCTGGACATTGTACTAAAATCACTTTCAATCGTCCCGTTACGATAGCCGAAAAACAAGTCAATTCAGGAACCTATTCCCTCTTGACGATACCAAATCCAGAAAAATGGATTGTTATTCTCAATCGGGATACCACCTTGTATGGGAGTGCCTTTTACGATAGGACTAAGGACATTGCACGTTTTGAAGTTGTTCCGGTTACCACGGAACGCTTTTACGAGAGCTTGACCATTGATTTGGATATCATTCCCAATAATGCCAAGCTCTATATTTCGTGGGAGCAAACCCAGATTTCATTTCCCATAAAAACCACTACCGATGCAGAGGTGGAGGGATTCATCCATGATGAACTCATGTCAAAAACAAATGGGGAATACCAGAATTATGCGTTTGCCGCTGAATACTTTTTTTTCCAAAACAAAAATTTAAGGCAGGCTTTGCAACTGGCGGATAAGGCAATAGCTACTGGAAATGACACGGGATGGGCAAGAAACATAAAAATCAATGTTTATGAACGATTGGAAGCCTATGGAGAAGCTATAGATGAAATCAAAGTGGTCATAGAAGACGTGAAAAAAGCGGAATATGATGACGAAAGCTTTCGTATTCGGGACCTAAAAAGTTTGGATACGCGATTAAACCAAATGAAATCCCTACTCAAGAAAAACTAATTGCTCTTTAGGTTTTTCAACATCTCTTCAGTCGTCTTTTTTAGATCGAATTTGGGGGTCCAGCCCCAATCTTGATGAGCACTGGAATCATCTACGCTTGCGGGCCAACTGTTGGCAATCTCTTGTCTAAAGTCGGGGGCATAGTTCATTTCAAATTCAGGAATATGTGCCTTGATGCAAGCTGCCAGTTCTTTGGGGGTAAAGCTCATGGCACCCAGATTATAAGAAGAGCGAATTTGTAGGGTTGCCACATTGGCCTCCATAAGACTTATGGTGGCGCGTATGGCATCATCCATGTACATCATAGGCAATTTGGTCCATTCCGATAAAAAGGAAGTATATTTTTTCTCGGAAAGCGCCTTGTGGAAGATTTCTACGGCATAGTCCGTAGTGCCTCCACCGGGCTGGGTTTTCCAACTTATCAATCCGGGATAGCGAACGCTGCGTACATCAACACCGTACTTATTGAAATAGTACTCGCACCAACGCTCCCCAGACAGTTTGCTAATGCCATAAACAGTGCTTGGCTGCGTCAAGGTGTGTTGCGGTGTTCTATTCTTTGGGGTATTGGGACCAAAAACGGCAATACTGGAGGGCCAAAAAACTTTATCTATTTTTTTCTCTTTTGCAAGGTTCAAGACATTGAACAACGAATTCATGTTGAGGTTCCAGGCCCTCATAGGAAATTTTTCCGCAGTAGCACTGAGCATGGCTGCCATAAGATAAACTTCCTCAATCTCGTAGTGCATCACCACGTCTTCAATGGCTTCATAATTGGTTGCATCAACAAGTTCAAAGGGTCCGGATTCCATTAGGTTTTTACTACCTTCCCGAATATCGCTGGCCACCACGGCATCGTTACCATATTTCTCTCGAAGCACCATGGTGAGTTCGGTTCCAATTTGCCCACAGGCACCCAATATCAAGATAGATTTTGCCATCTTCATTTGTCGTTAAATCATTGCGAAAGTAAAGATAGCTTTTCCGAAGAATTTGTACTTTGGCAAGATGTTGAAATACGCTTTTTGGCTTATGGTTTTGATATTGGCTTTTGGTTGCAGGGAGACCTCTGCCGATGAGGTAGATACTCCCATGGAACCTAATGCTTTTTCCATACAAGACTATCCAAAACTTGTTGAAATGGGAGCTAATGTTTTGGCCGTGGTAAGTTCGTGGCCCGAATTTATGGCGATGGAAGATAGCTTTGATGTATTAAAACGGGCCTCCAATACGGAAGACCTTAAACTGGCAATCGATGATTTGATTGAGAAGGAAAAGGCTTTGGCAGCGGGCGATTATCCAGAGGCTTTTGATAAGCTACAGATCAAGGGTCGTCAACAACTTTTTCGCACTTTTTTGTACAAAGTAAGAGGTAACTTAATCGACAATAGGGATATCAACGAAGGTATGGAAGAACTGGTAAATGCTTACAACGCCTTTAAAAACCAATTTAATGTAATCAGCGGCAATACGCTGGATGCAAAACTAATTTTAAATGAGGAATAGGGGATTGACCTATTTGGTCTTTTTGATGTCTTTTGGCGTATTCGCCCAAAATGATGAAAAGAAGGCCATTGATGGTGTATTGGATGCATGGCATACGGCCGCGGCCAATGCGGACTTTAAAGGTTATTTTTCACTAATGACCGATGATGGAGTTTTTTTGGGAACTGATGCTACGGAAAACTGGCAAAATCAGGAATTCAAAGATTTTTCCAAGCCCTATTTTGATAAAGGCAAAGCATGGAGTTTTACCGCCGTGGAACGGAATATCTATTTGGATGAAAGCAAACAGTTGGCTTGGTTCGATGAACTTTTGGATACCCAAATGAAGCTGTGCCGAGGTTCCGGAGTGCTAAAAAAGGTCAAAGGCCACTGGAAAATCGCTCATTATGTACTTTCCATAGCGGTGCCCAATGAAAATGTCAGTGAACTCATCAATATAAAAAAGCAGAAGGATAGCCTTCTGCTCATTGAATTAAAAGAAAAATATCTTAGGGAAAATTAGTTCTCGGTATCTCCTTCAGTTTTGCGTTTTTCGAGGGCTTGCTTGCTCAAGCTGGCTAGGTTAAAGTTGGAATCGAGTTCCAGTGCTTTATCCATAAAGGCTATGGCTTCATCCACTTTGGTTTTATCCTTGTTAAAGATTAATAGTCCCTGCAAGTGATAGAAAGCTGCTTTTAGCGGCACTTCGTACGGTTGTTGACGCTCATAAAAAGCGTGTTTCATATTTAAAGTTGAATTGGCAATACCATACGTAATATCCTTTTCTGCACCTGAAATATCGCCTACCTGTATTTTTAAATCTGCCATCTCATAAGCCACGAAGGGATCGGGAGTTCTATCGTAAAGTATCTGAAATTGTTCAATGGCCCTTTTCGGCTGATTTAACGCTTTTAGCGAAACCGCTTTTACCTGCACGGCCAAATTGGAATCGGAGTCATTTTTTTCAATTCCAATGGTATTTAATGCCTGTAGGTGTTGATTCCCATTCATGTATACATAAGCCAGGGTATCCCTTCGGGCCTGGGATGGATCAACTACATTTAAATGGGTAAGGGCATTGATTACCCCATTGACATCTCCTTGTTTCTTCATTTCCTGATAGTACTGCTCAAAGTGGGTCTTTAGGTCACCGTTGCTTTGGGCAAAAAGGGATGTTGAAGCTATAAGGGCAGTGATGATGAATAATTTTTTCATTTCTTCATTCTTTTAGTGCGGCAAAACTAAAAAAATTCACCAAAGTAGGTTGTTAAAGAATAGGTAAGTCTTAATTACAAAAAAGATGCCCTAGGCATCTTTTTCAATAGCAATTTTTTAATCGTTCAACCTAAACCGCAACATGAATCCGCTCTTTATTTGACAAATCTTTAATCAACCTGGCGTAAAAAGCAATGCTTTTGGCATCTCCTTCCAAACATGATTTCAAAAAATCCCTAAGGTTTTTAAAAAAAAGGTTCATTGGCAAAACCGCCAAATCCACATTTACCGTTTTTGGGTCATAACCCTCTGCGTCGATGACCACGTTCATTTTTATCCGATGACGGTGATAATCAATACTGACATCCGAGGCATTGTAATGCTTTTTAATAATGGCCTCATGAAATGACTGTATCTTTTTGGTCATTTTCCCTTTGGCACTGCTGCGTGCAATGAGTCTTTCCATCTCCATCAAAATCCTCGATTTTACATTTAAAGTTTCCATAACTATACTATTTTGATGTAGACCAAAATTATGCATTTCGTCGATAAGCCTTTTAAAATCAATACTTTAATTAACAGTAACAGGTGCACTTTGTTGTGAAAATGTCGCCTTTTGTGGTGAATTAAGAGGAAATTGATGTGGTCAAAACATGGTTTTTAACATAAAAATTCCTAAAAACAACCTTTTTTTTACTGATATAGCTCTTAGATTGTTGGTAAATGGGAGGAGGAATCCCCCTTTTTTTCGCTTCTGAACCATAGTATTCCGCTTTGGTTGGGTGATAGGGATACACCCCATTAAAGACCTCATTCCAATATCCATTCTCGATAATGGTTCGTATCATATGGATACAATCCTTCCGATGAATAAGGTTGATGAGTTCCTCTCCATTGGTGAGTTCTTTTTGAGAAAGATGGTACACTGGGTGGCGGTCTTCACCAATCAATCCTCCAAAACGAATTATGGTGGTTGAAATGGAATCCTCCTTTAAAAACAATTGTTCCGATGAAAAGAGTTGCTTCCCCGAATTTGTGATTGGGTGTGGAATGGTCTCTTCCGTTATTTCACCTTCAATGGCACCATATACGGAAGTACTGCTTATAAATAGAACGGACGAAGTGTCATGATTTTTGATATTATCCAGTAGCAACTCCATTTTTTTCACATAGTTGCCTTTAGGGTCTTTTTTTAGATTGGGCGGGACGTTGATTACCAATACATCAATTTGTTTGAGAAAACCCTTGATGTCTCCCTCAATGCTTTTTTCGCCAAGTAGAACTATATGGGGGTCGATACCCCTTTTTTCTAGGGAATCCATCTTTTCGGGGGAGGTGGTTGAACCCTTTATGGTGTAGCCATTCAAAATCAGTTGTTCTCCCAAAGCAGTGCCCAACCAACCGCAACCTAAAATACCAATGGTCTTATTCAAGCGTTAGTTTTTTGATGATCAAAATAGCGTCGTTGAGTATAAACGGCATGGGAATACTGTTTTTAGGACGTTTGGGAACGGTAAAAAGCGGGTTGGAAAGCAAATCATTGGAAGCTTCATAAAATGTGAGCTCCAACGGTTGGTTCGTAGGAAGGGTCATCTCAATTTCGGTGTAGTCATTATCGCTAATATAATGCGTTATCAATTTTCCCTTGCTTCGATTCTTTAGATAATAATTGGATAGCTCCGCTCCATTTACTTTACATTGTATCACATCAATATCATTGGTGAACACTTCCAATCGATGGACCCTTCTCTTTGGCGTTACACAAATCGTGAGTTCCCTATAATTTTGAAGAACGGTGTCCTTTGTTATTAAATATTCCGAAAGGGGAATATTTTTCCTTTGGGCTGGGGACAGGTGTTTGAACCTAGTAGTGTATTTGCTACTTATGGTATTTGGTATTTCCGTTCCTTCATTTACTTCCTTTGGGTTCAAGAATTGGGAATTCCAATCAATTAAAACTTCATCATAGGAAGCCCATTGAGCGGTATCGTTGTCCGCATCGTAAACATATACTAAACTACTGGGTTTTGGATACTCCTCGGAAAAGGAGGCATTTAAATGTGCCTTAATACCATAAATGGCGAATAGGAATAGGGAAAGTACGCCCAAGCCTGTATATTTTTTAAGGGATCCAAATAGGGGTAGGGTAAGGAAGAATAAAAGCGAAGTAAGGACAGTGGTGGCCAACATCATTTTTAGCCCAAGGCCTACGGGGAACATTTGGATAGAGGGTGCATGCATGAACACCGCGGGCAAACAAAGGAACAAAAGCAATAGGGGATTCGGTTTTTCTTGATTGATATACACCAAAAGGGTGGCCAATAGTCCAAACACAGGAACAATAAAAAAGCTTGCCCCTTTTAGATAGTAGGCGACCAAGCCGCATATCAATATCCAAATACATAGCGGGGCTACTAGTAAGTTGGCCACATTTATTTTTTGAAAACGATGATACACAAAAAGGCAGACAGTAACGGAAAAGAGGGCCATCGCCATGATGTATAAATGCCCGTTATAGGTAAAGCCGTGCAGCATATCATTATACCAGGGGTACCACCATTTTAAGGCAGGCCAACTTACATAACCTGCCAATCCATTGACGAGAAGAACCACCAAAACCGGAATAAAACCAATAAGGATGCTTTTTAGATCAAGCACTCCTTTTTTACGTCCGTAAAAAAGAAGAATAACAAACAGTAGTAATGCCAGTAGGAACATGGGCCAAATCCAATCAAAAGGGTAGGAAATCAATTCAAAGAAAGGCATGTTGAAGTAGACATGGTCATTTAGGCTCTTGACATTATTTAAATCTGAATGGGCAAAATGGGCCAATAGGGGCATCAAATAACTGGCTTGGTGGGCCAATGAATTTTTGTCCAACCTTTCATAAGTGTCCAAAGCGGTGTGATAGTCGTAGTAATCATCAATAAAGGCAAAATTGAACCCTTCAATATCCATGTCTTCCCTAAAAACGGTTAAATCGGTATCGTTGGGCAGCATTTTATAGATGGAATAGGCGAGCGAGTTCGCCACTGGAAATTTAGGATTTACCTTGCTGAACTCTTGGATCAATTTGCTATTGCCCCTGTTCGTTTCAATGAGCATATTACTGGGGCCACCGCTACCACGGGCTTCAAAATTTAATACCAACCCCACATCTTTCGCCCAAGGATGTTGGTTCACAAAAAGTTCTGCTCCATTAAGCCCTAATTCCTCTGCATCACTTATCAATATAATAATATCATTTCTTGGGTTTTCCCCTTTTTCCAAAAATGCCCGTACCCCTTCTAAAATGGTGGCGACGCCGCTGGCGTCATCACTTGCCCCAAATGAAGAATGCGGACTGCTATCATAGTGGGCAAGTAGCAGTAAAGCCTTACCGGTTTCGGTACCCTTTATCCTTGCCAAAATATTGGAGGCTTTACAAAGATTGCCCCAATCCCCTACAGAAAACCCTTCTTGGGATGAAACTGGAAGTCCCATCCGTTTAAGTTCAGAAACTACATAGTCCATAACACTTTTATGACCGGGAAAGCCTACCGCATGTGGTGTTTTCGATATGTTCTTTACATGTCCAAGGGCGTTGGTCAACTGAAAACCCCAGTTTTCCAAATGGGCATCCGATTCGTCTTTGGGCATTAGGGATTCATAGCTCCAGTATAGGGCAAAAAGAAACAGCAAAAAGGCAAGAATTCTGGAAAAATTCATGGTAGTCGTAGTTGGTACTTAAATGTATAAAATAATAACAGTTTCTTAGGTTTGGGGTGAAAATTTTAGATAATTCGCATAAAATTCACTAACTTTAATAGTCAACCAATAAATTTAATAACATGGGAATCAAGAGTTTTCAAGGGGCAAGGGCTAAGGTGGATAGTAAAAAAGATTCGGGAGGCCCAATTTTGGTTTCAGACTATATGACCAAAAAATTGGTGACGTTTTCACCGCAGCAATCCATTCTGGAAGTCATGGAATCTTTTGCCAAATATAAAATTTCAGGTGGTCCGGTTATGGACGACAGCGGGTTCCTGGTTGGCATTATTTCTGAGGCAGACTGTATGAAGCAAATTTCGGAAAGCCGATATTTTAACCAACCCATTTTGGACAAAAGTGTAGAGCGCTATATGACCAAGAATGTGGAAACCATACCCCATGATATGACCATTTTTGATGCGGCAGGGGTATTTGATCGTCACAATAGGCGCAGGCTTCCGGTAATGAAAGATGGGATATTGGTAGGTCAAATAAGTAGAAAGGATATTGTGGTCGCTGCATTAAAGCTTAGCGGAGCCAATTGGAAATAGGTTATTCCCTCTTTACAATCATATAATAGTCGTTGTCCAACGGCAGATATCCCAAGTCATATACAAAGAAGTAGGTGGTTCCCTTTTTTGTGGTATAAAGGTTGGTGATGTATTCAAAGTCAAACCCCCTGTCCAATAACCGGGTTTTGGAGGTTCTGGTTTTGCCATCTTTGAGTTCATAACCATCCAATATCCTATAGTTTTTTCTTAGACGGTTGTTAATATTGCGCACAAGGTTTTTGCTGTTTTTATTGCGTTGGTTATTATATGCATTGCGGCAATAATCCGAACAGAACTTCTTATCTGCCCGACCTCGGATTTCAATACCGCATTCCAAACACTTTCTGACCTGAACCATAGAATATATTCACTAAATATAGAGTATTTTTTCTATAAAAGAATATATAGTACACCATCAAGCCCTTAGTTCATGGTTTTTTGTTGAAACTGGGCTAAAATGGTGAGGTCCTATGCTCCTAAAGCCACAATACTGCAATGCACCTTCAGTATTTGGAAACCCTTATTAGGAAAGGCGCAAAGTATTTGGAATTTACCCTAGTAAGGGCTGCACTTGGTGACCTTTTAATGCCACAGTGCTGGAAGGATATAATCCCTGAATAATTCCCTTGATTGGTTGCCCTTCCTGTTCCTGAAATTACCTGCGGTTACCACAACTACGGATTCCAGCTCCGGTACTATAAAAACAAACTGCCCTCCAGCTCCCCTTGCCTCAATAGTAGCAATAGTCTTTTCATTGACGTCATAGGTGTCATGCCACCAGAAATACCCATATTCATTCTTATTGGGAACATCCTGTAGGCGTGTATGTTTTTTAAAAGACGCTTCTATCCAATCTTTGGAAATAATTTGTTGTCCGTTCCAGATGCCTTTGTAAAGATACAGTTGGCCAAACTTGAGCATATCCCGAGGGGTTAACAACATACCACCACCAAAATAGGGCCTAGTATGGGTATCATCACTAAAGTTGATGTAATTTTTGATACCTAATGGTCCGAACAGTTTTTCATGCATAAAGGTCTCCATAGGTTGGTTCAAACGTTCATTTAAACAGACACCCAGTAAGAAAGGATTAGCGGACCCATAATCTGTGTATGTTCCGGGCTCATGGATTATTGGTGCTTCCAAAACGGTTTTGAGCCAACTGTTCGGGTTACTGGGATTTTGATAATGGTCTTCTGAAGCCTTGTCATTTACATCCAGTCCCGAACTCATGGTCAACAAATGCTCAAGTGTTATTTTGGACTTTAATGAATCTCGGGTGTACTGGTAGTTTTCTGGTACAAATTCATATAATTTTTCGTCGACGCTTTCTATGATCCCCTTATCGATGGCAATACCAATCATTGCAGAAGAGATGCTCTTTGAACCGGACATCATCGTATGTGGAATATCCCTGTTAAAGCCATCAAAATAGGCTTCAAAAACCAACTTGCTTTTTTTGGCTATCAATACGCTATGGATGTTGACAAGGGCGTTTGCATTGATACTGTCGATGAGTTTTTTCAGTGGGGTATATTCAATATTGGCCTCGCTTATGGTGCTGGTGTCCCAGCCATCATTTAAGGGTTCCGGGGTATCGGCACTTAGATTATCAGCAACGGGAGGTGATGGAGGCACCCAGTATTTATCGGAAAAGGATAAGGTGGTTTTTGTAATCAGGTTGTTGATCAAATACATCTCCAACTCGATGGCTTCTTCCAATAAAATAGCCCGAAAATGGAATCCAGTATTGATATCACTAAACGAGAGTACGTCATCTTCTATTTCAAAGTCACTGGCATAGAATCCCCGGAACCTTTGATCTCCAAAAAAGGGATAGGCCTCTAGTTGATCGTTGTACCAGTCAACATTCAAAAAGAGCTCGTCGGACGTTAGGCCATCATCCAACATAAATACATTCCAATTTCCAACATAGGTATTGGATGCCTCTTTTTTTAGGGTGATATAATATTGGAACCCGCCTGATTGAATATAACCGTATACATCACCCCCTTTGTCTTTTAAATTGAAATATAGCTCGTTGTCAATACTGAACCTTAAATGTTCCCTGTTAGGTAATGTAAAGGTCCGCTCTAAAATGGGATTCTTATTGTCGATGCGAAGTTGAAATTGATCTGGGTTTATTTGTTCAAGGGTAATTTTGAAATTGAAAGCATGTTTGTCCGGGAGAGTGCCAATCCAATTTCCAAGATACTCCCGGCTTTCATTTTGGGCACAGCACTGTAGCATCCAACAAAAAAGCCCCAATAGCATTGTTCTTCTTAACATGGTAGAATTCAAATTAGACGGTAAAAGTAATTTTCCGCAAGCACTAAAAATTGTACCGAATTAACATTAGTTGCTTTTTGAAAGGGATTTTCGATAATGACTGGGGTTCATATTAAAATAGGCCTTAAACACTTTATTGAAGTGACTTTGATCTGCGAACCCGACATCATAGGCAATGGCAGTTAGTGAATGGTTGGAGTTAAGTAAAAGTGGGATGGCTTTTTTTAGCTTTTGTTGCCTTATGTACTCGCCTAGGCTTACGGAAAGATATTTGGGTGCGGCCCTGGATAAATGGACGGGATGTACCCCCAGTTGTTTCGAAAGGTGGTTTAAACTGAGGTTGGATTTCTCGAAATGAACGAGTTCTTTCAAATGCTCTACCCATGGGGGCATATTTTGGGCACTACCTTTGTCTTTAAGGTCACTTAGGGCGTCTGAAATCTGTACCATTAAAAGCTCGATGGTTACTTTACTGAACGCATCATGTAGCAAAAATTCTTGATATAATTTGGCAAAAAGCAAATGCACTTGAGGTTGTTCTATCAATTGACTACCCTCTAACATTCTTATATCGATATCCTTCTCACTAAACCATCTTTTCTCAAATTCCAAATGAAATCCTGCTGCAGTTTCCGAGTGCCTGGAGCCATAATGGGCTTCTTGCCAGTTATTGAACATTAGACTTCCTGCGGGGCATAAGGATTTTACCTTCTTATTGCAATCCATCATATGGCCCTCCAAGACGTACATGAAGTATGGATTTTCATGGTAGTGCCAATCCGTTCTGCTGTCTTTTCCACCTGTTGTATAATCATATTGGGATAAAAGAATACCATCAAAGGATTGCTCCGAATCCTTTATGCCATAGTATTGTCCTCTTGTAAGTATTTTCATTTTTGGTGTGGGATGCAGCTGGTTTTGCATATCAAGTTCCTTTGTGCCAATCTCACGAAAGTCACACGGTACTATTTCTTGGAAAATCGCCAGTTGTTCCTTTTTAAAAGACGCAGTAAGTCAAAAATGGTTACACCTAACTGTAAAGAAATATTTTTAAAACGGTACTCCAAAAAGACACCTACAAGAGGTAAGACTACATCACGACAATTTCATATTTTTCCAATAGCCCTTTCAGCCCTTCTTTGCTGTATTTTGATTTTTTGATTTTGTTTTTGGCGGGGTCAATAGTATAATTGAAAGCAGAGGTAAAATCTGCCCCCTCTAAAATGGAGCCTTCGAATATTGCGTTTTTAAGGTCACAATTACTGAATTCAGCTTGTGTTAGATTGGTGAGACTCCAATCCACGTTGTGGAACTTGCAGTCATAGAAAACTGCATTGGACAGCTCCATTTCATAGAAACTGGATAGGGATAGGTTGCAGCCTTTAAATTGAAACATGGACAGTAAGGGGTCACAGGTTTCAAAGCGAATGCCAACAAGTTTGCACCCTTCAAACAATACTTCATTGAATTGTGTATGGGCAATGTTGGTATTGGTCAAATCACAGTGGAGAAATTGACATTCCACAAAATGTTGATTGTCCAAAAAACCCTCCTGAAAAAGACAGTCCTTAAAGACACAATTTTCATAATCTCCTTTGGGGAGTCTTTGATTTCTATAGTCTTTCTTGACAAATGTCTTGTCTGCAAAAAAATCGCGCATCAATTGTCGCTTAGAATCAAAGCTGGAATATCTAAAGTCTTGTACATATCATTGTAGGTATTCATTTCTGTTTCCACGATGGCATTCTTTTCCTTTTCATAGGTGCTCCACGCACGCAATAAATCCTGTAGCCGTTCCTTGGCGCCTTGAGTGACCTGGGGTTCTGCGACATCCACAAATCCCTTTAAATGCATAAAATCAGCATTCAGTTGGTTGTGGAAGTTGATGACGTCTTGAAAAGTCTTTTGTTTGGGCTGAATCAAATGTTCTTCCCAAGAGGTGATACGCTTTGCCAAACTATCCCCCTTGGCCAAAAGCTCTTTGGCAGCTTCATTATCTTTTAAAAGTTTTTTATAGGAGGTCAATTGGTTTTTCGCCGAGCGCATTTGATTGACCGCTTTATGCATGGATGTTAGCGCATCCTCTATCTGATTCAGGACCATTTGCTGGTCGTTATAATCGACATCGGAAGCTTCGATTTTTGGATTAGCCAGCACTTCCGCTGTAGTTTCCACGGATATATCGTCCATGCTCAAACGTAAGGTATAGGTTCCGGGAGCTACTCTGGCCCCTTGGTAATTGCCAAACAAAAACACTTTATCCACCGCTGGGATAGCTTCCTTTCTAAAATCCCATGTAAAGCGATTGTAGCCTCTTTTACTGGGCAAAACCTGTGGTTTTGGCGGGCCACCGGGCCAAGACTTGAAGTCCTTTGGTTTTTGATTGTTATAGGTGCGAATAATATTCCCGTTTTGGAGGACCTCCAGTTTCAACTCGGTGGAATCCAATTTTTCCGGAAGGTAATAGTCCAAGGTTACCCCCGATTTGGGATTTTGCCCAAGTCCTGGGCGTGGTTTTTCCTGATGCCCCCCAAAAATGCGATAGCTTGGTTTTGGTTGGACAATTTTTAACGTATTTGCCACATCGAAGCTATTTTGAATGGCACCCAAATCATCCAAAACCCAAAAAGACCGGCCCGCGGTGGCCGCCACCAGGTCATTGTCTTGAATAATGAGGTCATTAATAGGAACAACGGGCAGGTTGAGTTGGAATTTTTGCCAAAATTGTCCATCATCCATGGAAATATAGAGCCCTGTTTCCGTCCCGGCATACAAAAGCCCCTTTTTGGTTGCATCCTCCCTAACAACACGAACAAACGTATGTTTATCGGTGATTCCGTTGGTGATTTTGGTCCATGTTTCGCCGTAGTTGGACGTTTTAAAAATGTAGGGTTTTAAGTCCATGGACTTATACCGCATCACGGCAATATAGGCTGTGGCAGGGTCATGAGGGGAAACCTCGATGCTGTTGATGATACCGTTTCCAATATTGGGCGGGGTAATGTTGCTCCAATTGGCACCTCCATCTTTGGTAATGTGAACCAAGCCATCATCACTGCCCGCATAAAGCACCCCTTTTTCATGGAGGGATTCCGTTAAGTACATCAAGGTGTTGTAATTCTCACCCCCAGCTGCTTCATTGGTATATGGACCACCGCCAGGGCCTTGTTTTTCCTTTTCGTTTCGGGTAAGGTCAGGACTTACCACTTCCCAACGTTGTCCCCCGTCCGTGGTTTTGAAGACCACATTGCCCGCATGATAAATGGTGTTTCTATCATGTGGCGAACTTATAATGGGAGCGTTCCAATTATAGCGATACTTAAAGTCCTTGGGGACTTTGCCAAGGCCAAGTTCAGGGTATGATTTTATGGGCTTTCCTTCTCGCGAAGCCTTCACCCATTTTTCAATGATGCCTTGGTAGCATCCCCCATAGACCACTTCTGGGTTGTCTGGATCAAACGCGAGATAGGCACTTTCGCACCCGGCCACGGAATACCAATCTTTCCAATCGATTCCTACGTCGTTGGTTCTACTTGCTATGGCAATGGCCGAATTGTCTTGTTGTCCACCATATACGTTGTAGGGCACCAGGTTATCCGTAATTACCCGATAGAATTGAGATGTGGCTTGGTTTTGTTGGGTACTCCAACTCTTACCCCCATTGTTGGAAACATTGGCCCCACCGTCATTGGAGTTGACCATCACCTGGTTGTTATTCGGATGAATCCATAGATGGTGGTTATCCCCATGTGGGGTAGGAACGGGAGTAAACGACCTTCCGCCATCAATCGATTTGGTCACTGGGGCGTTCAACACATAAACAATGTTTTCGTTTTGTGGATCGGCAAAAATCTCCATATAGTACCATGAACGGGCAATGTTGATACGGTCCTTGTTCACTTGCTTCCATTTTTTACCGGCGTCGTCACTCCGATATACCCCTCCTTTGGTACCCTCAGCCTCAATGACCGCAAACACGCGATTTGGATTGGCTCGAGAAACTGAAATGCCCGCTTTTCCAAACGCCTTGGGCAGGCCTTCCTTTAGGTGTTTCCATGTTGTACCACCATCGGTGGATTTGTAGATTCCAGAAGAGGGACCGCCCGATTCCATGGTCCAAGGATATCTTCGATGCTGCCACATGGCGGCGTAGAGGATCAAAGGATTTTTCATATCCATGGATACCGAGGAAGCTCCTGTGTTTTCATCAACAAACAGCACGCGTTCCCATGTTTCACCGCCATCGGTGGAACGGTAAATACCACGCTGTTGTGATGGGCCGTATTGCGCCCCTTGAGCCGAAATAAAAATGATATCGGGATTGGTGGGATGGATGATCACATCAGAAATATGTCGGGTTTCATCCAGTCTTATGTGTTTCCATGTTTTTCCGGCATCGGTTGATTTGTAGACTCCATCACCCATAGAGGTCATCACCCCCCTGGCAGGATGCTCTCCCATTCCGACGATGATAAGATTGGGATTACTCTCCGAAACGGCAATGGCTCCAACCGTACCTGTGTTCAACTGCCCATCAGAAATGTTCTTCCATGTGATTCCATCATCTACAGTCTTCCAAATGCCTCCTCCGGTAGTACCCATATAATAGGTCATGGGTTGTCCTACAACCCCGGTTGAGGTAACGCTACGTCCGCCGCGAAAAGGGCCAATGTTACGCCATTTCAAACCCGAATAGAGCGAATCATTCAGAACAATAGCGGGTTTTGTTTCTTGTTTTTTCCTCCTTTGGGCCACCATAAAAAGGGGCAACGCCATCAATGTGACCAGAAGTAGTTGAAATGTTTTCATTTGGTTGGATTTTGAACTTGGAAGATACAAAAGGAAGGTCAAAAGATTAAAGCGATGTTAAAAATTGATTTTTGTTTGGAACAATCGTTCCGTTATTAGTAGATTTGTATCGGAATGAACGTTCCAAAATAGTGATATACCTAAAATTTCAAATCATGAAAAAACTAGAAAACAAAGTAGCCATAGTAACTGGAGCCACGAGCGGTATGGGATTGGAAACTGCTAAACTATTTCTCAAGGAAGGGGCAAAAGTCGTGCTTACAGGAAGAAGTCAGGAAAAACTGGATGCCCTGGCATCCGATTTGTCTGGAGATTATCTATTGGTCAATGCAGAAGCTTCCAGTGTGTCCGATAGTCAAAGACTCGTCAAAACCGCAGTGGATACCTTTGGTAAGATTGATGTACTTTTCTTGAATGCCGGTATTTTCAGAGTTGAATCCATAGACGGACTTACAGAGGAAATCTTTGATGAGGTTCACAATATCAACGTTAGGGGTCCTGTGTTTACCGTAAAAGCGGCTTATGATTACTTCAATGAAGGTGCGAGTATTATTTTCAACACCTCGGTGGTCAATGTGAAAGGATTTGGAGGAATGGCGGCATATGCATCGAGCAAGGCTGCCCTACGTTCCTTGACCAGAACCTTGGCAGCAGAGTTTGGACCTAAGGGTATTCGGGTCAATGCCATTGCCCCTGGACCAATCGATACCCCGATTTATGGGAAGCACAATGTACCCCAGGAAAACATTGATGCCATGGCTTCCAATTTTCCTTCCATGGTTAGCTTAGGGCGTTTTGGAAATTCCGAGGAAATCGCCACAACTGCGTTATTTTTGGCATCATCGGATAGCAGCTATATCACGGGAACCGAAATTCCCGTTGATGGTGGTTTCGCGCAGGTGTAGTACATTTGAAACAACACTTTTGACATGCCTCGTATAAAACAGTTTTGCGAAGAAGAAGTATTGAAAAAGGCCATGGAACTCTTTTGGGAAAAAGGGTTCCATGCCACTTCCATGCAGGACCTGGTAGCCCACTTGGGCATTAATAGGGCGAGCATGTATGATACCTTTGGTGGGAAGGAAGAACTATTTGATAAGGCTTTTGAACAGTATAGGAAAACATCTGGGGGTTGGTTGGAAGAACTGTTTCGGCAGGAGCCTTCCATAAAGCAAGGATTTAAAAAGTTGTTTGAAACGGCCATTCAAGAGGCTGCTACCGACACATGTCGAAAAGGCTGTTTTGTGGTAAACACCACTACGGAATTGGTGCCTGGGAACGAAAAAATGGACCAAACCTTGATGCAACATAAGACAACGATGGAACAGCTATTTGTTACCTATGTCCAGCAAGGTATCAACAATGGAGAGATTCCTGCGCATAAGGATGCCCAAGAAATTGGTTTGATGCTCTTTACGCTCTACAACGGAATTCGGGTGGTCTCCAAAGTGGATACGGATACCAAAAAACTCCAAAAAGTGGTCAATTCAGGACTGTCCGTTCTGAATTAGTATTCGTAAAGAATCTGTCCTTCCCAATCTAGTAGTCGGAGAATTATGGTGTCCCCACTATCTTGAAATGGGGTTAATTCAAAAGAATACGTTTTTGTAATGAAAGCTTCGCAGAGTTCACTGTTGTCCAATCGAATTCCTATCCCACGTTGAGGGGGTAAGGAATCATCGACTTCCGAAGAACCAAAAAGCCGGACCTCCCATGAGTTTCCATCACAACCGCTACTGGATAGTTCTACCTGCAAACAACTGCCCACTATTTCAACACTTTGAATGACATAATTCTCAGGATTTACGGTGTTGAATTGATTGTCATCAACCACACCCAAAAAGTCACATACCTCTGAAACGGGGTCATTGTCATCAGAATTGCACGAAGTGGTCACAGCGATGATTAAAAGTAGTAAGGTCATGGCACGCCTTTTCATAACAGGGCTTTAAAGGTCAGATGCAATTTTAATCAATGTGCTGCTTCTCTGAGTGCATCATTTTATCTTTTGGTAGCTGAACAACGCTTCGCGTTCACCATCTCCGTCATCTACGAGCACATAAACGTTCATTTTGGTATCATTTATCTTCTCCATGGTCAACCCTTCAAAAAAGACTTTTTCCTTCTCCATTTTGACCAATTTAAAATCAATCGTCTCATCCTTTTCTTCCCATCCTTTTAAGCTTCCATCAAAGTGTTTCAATTGTATTAAGAGTGTCCCTTCCGTTTCCTTGATATGGCCAATTTCATAAAAGGAAACCTTGCCCTCATGGAGCAACCGAAAAACAAACATCATGGTTTCGCCTTCTGGCGGACTCCATAGCTCTTCGGCAATACCCCCAAAGGCTTCGCCGCGCCAATGCCCAGCAATCCAAGATACGTCATTCAGTGACGCTTTTGGTGAAGTAGCACCGTTCTCAAGCTGAATGGTTTTTTGCGCTGCTAAGGTGTGACAACCCAATGCAATTAATAAAAATAGAATACCCTTCATATCGGTTACTTTACATAAGGACGAATACGAATGGGTTAATTGGACAATTGAAATTTTACATTGACCATACTTTCCACGCGGATCTTTTCAAAACCAATGTCCAAAGGTTCAGATTCAGCCATGTCCATTGACATGGCTTTCATTTCCATACGCGGTTGATTGTATCTTGGATAGTATGGCTGCGAGTTGTCCAAGATATGGATAGCCATACCCACTTTTTGGTCGAGTGGCTGGGTCAGTGCTTCTGCCTTTCGTTTTGCTTTTTTAACCGCCCTGGTTTTTAGTTCCAATTCCAGTTCGTCCATCTTGGAGTATTCCGTTTTTTCCAAATAGGTATTGGCAATATCCAAATCTTCCAATGCGGCCATGACCTTTCCCGCGGTCAGGCCATCATAGACGAGTAGGGAATACTGCTTGCTTTTAAGCACCTCCTTACTACGCAGGAAGTATTTTTTGTAGTTGCTGGCCAAATCTTTAATAGTGAGTTGTTTATCAATATCAACACCCAAACTTTTTAGGCTTTCGGCCATTTTGTTTTCCTGTTCCTCTACGGATTTTCTTCCCTTGGAATCCTTTTCCTGAATGGTAATACTCAAATAGATCTTATCTGGCGTTACCAAGGTGTCTACCTTGGCCGAGGTTTCCAGATAAGGTACGTCCAAAAAGTTTTTGGACTGCGCCAAAAGAAAGAAAGGTACTGCTAAAAATATAAGGTTCACTATCGATTTCATTGCTCAAAGTTTGTCTAAATGTACAACAATACAGCACACCCCTTCTACAACTATTGAGTGGGTGCTACGGGTGTCATGGTCATCTTCCTTTTTCTTTTAGGGAACCAGACCAAAGGCAAATTACCGTTATAAAAACTATATTTCTGTGCTTTTGTTGAAATGAAAACAGGCTCTTTGTATGGTTACCTACTATCTTTATGCTGCCAAATTGAAATCTTCTTTACATGAACAAATCGGTCTATGTAGGTACCTTGGGTCCCCACAGTGGAAAATCACTTTTTGTACTCGGTTTTATGAACATGCTCTTAGGGAAAATGCCCAAGGTAGGGTATTTTAGACCGGTTATCGATGAGGTAGAAGAGGGGAAGCAAGACAATCACATCGCAACAATTCTAGGGCATTTTAATTTGGATATCACTCCGGAAGACGCTTATGGTTTGGTCATAAGCGAGGTCGTTTCCATGTATAATGAGGACCGACAGGATGAGATTCTGGACCGGATCATTGCCAAGTACAAAAAAATGGAAGCCTCCCATGATTTTGTACTTGTGGAAGGCAGTGACTTTTCTGACAACGGGAAGGTCATTGAATTTGACCTGAACAGGGATATTGCCAAAAATCTGGGAATACCCGTAGTGCTTGTGGACAGTGGTAAAGGAAAAAAGCTAAAGGATTTTTCCAGGAATTTTGATGCTGCGGTGAATACCTATGTGCAAGACGGTCTAAAGGTGCTTGCCGTTGTTGCCAATATGATAAAGCCCAAAAACTTGCAGATGGTCAAGGAAGAGTTAGTAAAAGACCTACCTGGGGATATTGAGGTTTTCACCGTTCCCAGAATCAAACAATTGTCGCACCCCACCCTAGCAGAGATTGTTAAGGAGCTCGGGGCCAAGGTGCTGTTTGGACACGAATATTTGAACAATCAAACTGGTAGTTTTGGGGTCGGGGCCATGCAGTTGCACAATTACCTGACCCATATCCAGGAACAAAGCTTGGTGATGACACCAGGTGATCGTTCCGATATTATATTGGGAGCCCTGCAGGCGCACCAATCGGAAGAATACCCCAATATTTCAGGCATCATATTAACCGGGGGCATTACCCCGGAACCCTCCATATTAAAATTACTGGCAAGTTCAGCCAATGTTCCCATTATTTTAGTGGAACAAGGAACGTTTGGAACGGCATACAGCGTAGGCAATATTAAATCCCAGATATATGCCGAAAGCAAGCAGAAAATTGAAACATCGCTATCGCTCTTTAACCAACATATTGATGGTAGCGCCCTTCAGGAAAAGCTGACCCAATTTACCACCAAGGTAATGACCCCCCATATGTTCCAGTACAATTTATTGCAACGCGCTCGGGTCAAAAAGAAACATATTGTCTTGCCCGAAGGTGAAGATCCCCGGATTCTGAAGGCGGCTACGGAGTTGGTAAAAAGTGATGTTGTTGATATTACCCTTTTGGGGGAATCCCACCGTATCATGGCCGAAGCCAACCATTTAGGACTGGACATTTCCAAGTTACATATTATAGAGCACAAGAACGCTGATATTTTGGAGTCCTATGCCGAAACCTTTTACGAATTACGGAAGCATAAAGGGGTGAATATGGATATGGCCAGGGATATGATGAACGATGTTTCCTATTTCGGTACCATGATGGTCCATCGCGGAGATGCAGATGGTATGGTTTCAGGGGCGGTGCATACCACCCAGCATACCATTAGGCCGGCCTTGCAATTTGTGAAGACCAAGCCAGGAACAAAGGTAGTTTCCTCCGTCTTCTTCATGTGCCTTCCCAGTAGGGTTTGCGTTTTTGGGGATTGTGCCATCAATCCCAATCCTACGGCGGAACAATTGGCCGAGATTGCAATTGCCTCTGCCTCTTCGGCTTCAAGTTTTGGTATTGACCCCAAGATTGCCATGCTCTCCTACTCCTCAGGGAGTTCAGGGAAGGGGGAAGATGTGGAAAGGGTACGGAAAGCCACGGAGTTGGTACGTGAACGGCGCCCAGATTTGGAAATTGAGGGGCCCATACAGTACGATGCTGCCGTAGATCCCATTGTCGGTAAAGGGAAATTGCCCAATTCCAAGGTAGCAGGGCAGGCCTCCGTGCTGATTTTTCCCGATTTGAATACCGGAAACAATACCTATAAGGCGGTTCAGCGCGAAACGGGTGCTTTGGCCATAGGGCCTATGTTACAAGGATTGAACAAGCCAGTCAATGATTTAAGCCGGGGCTGTACCGTGGACGATGTGTACAATACCGTAATTGTAACGGCCATTCAGGCACAAGACCATTGAAACGGGACCTATGAAGCTATTGATCATTAATTCCGGAAGTTCTTCCATTAAATTCCAGGTCATCGTAATGCCAAAGGGACAGGTGTTGTGTAAAGGGATGGTGGAACGACTGGGCCAGGAGGATGCGAAGATCCATTATAAAAAGGGGGATTTCTCATTGAGCGAGGAAATGCGCATCAATGACCATAAGGAGGGACTGGAACAGCTTATGGGATTGATAAAAGACCCTAAAAATGGGGTGCTGGATTCCGACGGCGACATTGATATAGTGGGGCATAGGGTCGTACATGGTGGTGATTCCTTTAGCACCGCCGCCGAAATTAATGAAAGGGTACTAAAAAGGATAAAGGAGCTTTCCTTTTTGGCGCCGCTGCACAATCCTGCCAATGCCATAGGCATAGAAGTGGCCCAAACACTTTTCCCCAAGGCGAAACAGGTGGCCGTTTTTGATACCGCCTTTCACCAAAGTATCCCCAAAAAAGCACATCGCTATGCCATTCCCAAAAAACTGACGGAGGCCCATCAAATAAAGGCGTACGGATTTCATGGCACTAGCCATAAGTACGTGTCGGAAAAGGCCATTGCCCATCTTGGGACCTCTTCGTCAAAATTGGTCAGTATCCATCTTGGCAACGGCTGTAGCATTACGGCGGTAAAAGATGGAAAAAGTGTGGAGCACTCCTTGGGTTTTGGACCTTCAAATGGATTGATTATGGGCACCCGAAGTGGGGATATTGACCAATCTGTGGTCTTTTTTCTCATGGATTCCTGTGGTATGGATTCCAAAGAGGCTAACGCCCTGCTCCAAAAAGAAAGTGGTCTTTTGGGATTAACAGGACATTCCGACCTTAGGGAAATCCAAAAGCTTGCCCAAGAGGGGGATACGGATTGCCAATTGGCCTTAGCGATGACCGCCCATCGTATCAAGAAATACATAGGCGCCTATTTGGCCATCCTCAATGGGGTGGATGCCATCCTATTTACTGCAGGTATTGGGGAGAATTCTGTGTTGTTGCGAAAAATAATCTGCGAGGGCTTGGAATCCTTTGGCATTGTAATGGACGAAAGGAAGAACGCCACGATCGATACTACAAAGGAGGTTTCCGAATTTCAGGCTGTGGAAAGTAAGGTCCGCCTATTGGTGGTTCCTACCAATGAGGAACTGGAAATTGCCAGGCAGTGCTACCAATTCCACCATCTTAAGGACTAAATACCGCTAAATACGGGATAGGGATCAGCCTATAAAATCAATATCTTTATGGGTACCATCACAATAGGGTTTGTTGTTTGAAGCACCGCATCTGCAAAAAGCGGTCGATCTTTTTTTGGTTTCTTCGGTTCCGTCCGCTAAAACAACCTTTAGGTTACCACTGACCAGCAAGGGTCCATTTTCAACGATATTGCATTCCGTGATTTTGGTTTCTTCCATTTTTGTTTCTCCTTTGGTTTTATAGGTCAATGCACCGGACGGGCATTTTTCAATTTGGGATTTAAGTGCTTCCACTGAGGCGTTTTCCGGTTTGATCCAGGGTTTGCCCTTGGGATCGTACACTTCAGGTAAGGTACGCCAGCATATTTCTGAGTGAATACATTTCTTGGGTTTCCAAACCACTGTAAAGTCGCCAGTGGTGTACTCTTTTACAATTTCCTTTTCCATCGTTATCCGATATTAATCCCTTTTAAAACCAATGCCTTCCATTCCGGATGTCGTTTGATGTATAAGGCCACGAAGGGGCAAAGGGGAATCAAGGTCCAATCTTGTTTTTTGACTTCCTCCAATGCCTGTTTCACCAATGCTGTCCCAATACCTTTGCCCTCCAATTCCTTGGGGACTTCGGTATGGGTGAGGTAGATTTTATCTTTAGTTCGGATGTATTCGATAAAGGGGGTATGCTCCGGTAATCGAAATTCGTAGCGTTTTTTTTCTTCGTTGTCAATCAGTTGATAGCTCACTTTGGTTTTTCCTTAAAGATACATAAAGCGAGAGTAATCCATTTATTTTTCTAATGAGGAAGGCGATGTACCCTTATTTAAAAGTCCTTGCAGTGCGTAAACTTCCAGATAGTTGCCTATTCATTGGGATTATAGTCGAATTTAAACGACTACAAACGTTTACAACCGAAAGTAAATGGGTGATAACCGAATCCTTTGGATCATCCCTATTAGGTTTGCCCTGTCGAGTGAAGGATATTCGATAGTATGAACTGTTTATCTAAAAATCTAAAATTATGAACGCGCTAAAAAACAAAGTACAGTTGATTGGAAACTTGGGGCAGGACCCAGAAATCGTAAGCTTGGAAAACGGAAGTAAACTTGCCAAATTTTCCATTGCCACCAGTGATCATTATAAAAATGCACAGGGGCAAAAAGTAGAGGATACCCAGTGGCACAATATTGTGGCCTGGGGTAAGACCGCAGAAATCGTGGAAAATTATTTGACCAAAGGAAAGCAAGTGGCCGTTGAAGGCAAACTCACCCATCGTTCCTATGAAACCAAAGAAGGGGAAAAACGGTATATCACCGAAGTACGTTGTAATGAACTTTTGATGCTTGGAAAATAGAAAGCATACCGATTATACAGAAAAAAGGGCAGTTTGCCCTTTTTTTTATATCAAATGAGGATTTAACAATAACTTAAAGGAAAAAGCGCAACGTTTGGCGTCTTTAATCGTCAAATAGTACGTACTTATCAACGTGAGACCGTTTTTGTTACATAGTATTCTTTTGTCCCTTTGCCTTCCAATCCTTGGAATTTCGCAGGTAGGGGACACTGCCCCAGGTTTTTATCTGGAACTAGGTAGAAAGGATGCTACGCACGAACTTTCCTTTATCAATGGAAATCTTGAAGACGAAAAAGATTTCTGGGTGGATCAAAAAAGATTTGAAGCCCTCTTAAAAAAGGAAAACCCCGCTTTGTACCAAACCTACATCAATGGAAAATATGAAGTGTACCGGGAACATCAAATTCTTTGTGGGGAACCTTGTTACCATAGTGATGAATTTGCCAGGCAAAGTGCCTTTTATTTGATCAATGGGGAGGCCGTGGGCACCTCCGAAGTGGTCTTGGAAGTTAGGCGACCTAAGGGGAAAAATAACTAGGCCACTTTTTTCAGCAGGTCAAAGCACGGACACTTTTTACAGCGTTTACTTTCGGACTTTTTATACTTTTTGCAGCATTTGGTTTTGCATTTTCCAGGATTTAATTCGCGTAACCTGACTAAATGCTCCCCTTTTTTTTCCTTCTTTTTGCCCATACGATGGCAAATATAAGGGGTAAAAACTTATTTTAATTAAATCTAAATAAAAAATTTTGGACTCTATTCCTCCATCGTATCAGAGGCAGCACTTTCCACAGTAAGTTGTTGAATATCCCGATCGAATAGATACAATCCTCCCTTGTCATCGCCAATAAGATTGATCTTATCCAAAACCGTTCTCGCCAGTGCTTCTTCCTCCAATTGTTCCGCAACATACCACTGCAAGAAGTTATGGGTGGCATAGTCTTTTTCCTCAAGGGTAATATGGACCAGCTCGTTGATGCTTTGCGAAACAAAAAGTTCGTGGTCGTATAACTTTTGAAGCATTTTTTGCAAGGAACCAAATTCCGTTTCAGGGGCCATTAAATCAGAGATTTGGGCGTGTCCCCCACGCTCATTGACGTATTTGACCAGTTTGAGCATGTGCATGCGCTCTTCATCGGAATGACCGTACATAAAGCCGGCAACGCCCTCCAAACCCTTGACTTCGGCCCAGGAAGCCATAGAAAGATAAACTTGTGACGACTCGGCTTCTATACGGATTTGATTGTTCAGTGCCTTTTCCAGCTTTTTGGATAACATACTTGTAGCGTTTTGATGTTGCAAAAATACAAAATAGCGTTGGACACCACCTAGCTAGCCACGGCTAGAAGTGTACTGTAACTCCAATTCTTCCCGGGGCAAAATTAAGGCCCCAATCCACGGATTTCCGAGAGTCCGGATTGTATTTTTGCTCATACTTCCTGTCCAGGTACCTATCTATGGCTTCCACAATAAAAATGCTGAGTGCAGTACCAAAAGCAACATCGGATACCCAATGAAATCCGTCCGCAATTCTGGCAAGACCCGGTATGGAACCTACCGTATACAATCCAGCCTTTATCCACGGACTTTTGAACTGTTTGGCAATGGCGTAGGCATTGCTAAAAGCCAATATGGCGTGCCCTGAGGGAAAAGAATCATAATTAAAGACCCGGTCCAGATGAAAGGGGTCATAGGTACTGGAATTGTCGCCACTTTTTGGACGTGCCCTTCCGATAATCCGTTTGCTCACCTGTTGCAAAAACCCTCCAGCGGTAGCAGATGAAATAAGCAATACCCCGGTTCGTCTCAATTTTTCATTCCTTAAAAACAACCCCGTTAAATACACACCTCCCGTAATTGCATAGTTGTTTTGGGGATTGCCATAGCGGTTTCCGTATTCAACTAATCCATCGGGAATATCCTCCCGGAAACCATCGGCCCATTCATCTATTTCATCATCAATCAAAAATAATGCAGCGGTTCCGAGGGTTATTGCTCCAAATTTAGTCCAATCATCACCTTGCCAATGCAAAGGGCGGGAATAGGCATGGCCAATCCCTCCAAATATAGTTTCCAAATCGTAGGTAAAGTCTTGCCACATGTTTTTTGGCGTTGCTGCTTCTGGGGTCTTTTGGGCATTTAACAGGGCAGTACAAAAAAGGCAAGCAAAAAAAGCTGCAAATCGCATAGGTTTAAGTTATGGTAAATAAAAGGTAAAATTAAAAAAACAATTCTTGAGCCAATCGAAATGTATTGGCATGGGCTTCAATGATGACCTTGATGTCAGGGGAATAGCCCCCTCCCATGCTGCATTGCACCGGAATGCCATTTTGGTTGCAGGTGTCCAGTACAAACCGGTCACGCTCCTTGCATCCTTCCAGCGTCATACCTAAGGTTCCCAATTTGTCCGTAGCCACTACATCCACTCCAGATAGGTAGAAAATGAAATCAGGTTGGACTTCATCGATCAATCTGGGGAATGTGCTTCTTAGTATCTGCAAATAAGTCGGGTCGTCCGTTCCTTTTTCCAAAGGAATATCCATGTCGGATTGTTCCTTTTTAAACGGATAATTGCCTTTGCCATGCATGGAAAACGTGAACACGGAATCATCATTTTTAAAGATTTCTGCAGTCCCATTGCCCTGATGCACATCTAGATCTGCAATGAGAATCTTATGGGCCAATTTTTGATTCAGTAGATATCGAGCTCCAATAGCTTGGTCATTAAGCATACAAAAGGCCTCGCCACGGTTGGTATAGGCGTGATGCGTGCCCCCTGCAATGTTCATGGCAATGCCATGCTCTAGGGCATATTCACAACCTTTAATGGTCCCATCGGCAATGATACATTCCCGTTGGACCAATTCATTGGACAGTGGGAACCCAATTTTTCTAACCTCACTTGGCTTTAATTGAAGATTTTGGAGCCTAAGGACATAATCTTCGGTATGCGCCATCAAAATGTGTTGCTGTTCCGCAATCTGGGGCTCAAAAAAACTATCGGTTTCGCAAGTTCCCTCATGTAGCAATTGCTGGGGAAGCAGTTCATACTTTATCATGGGAAAGCGATGCCCATTGGGCAAAGGATGCTTGTAAATGGGGTGATAGGCTACTTTGAGCATTATGATATTGCCAAGAATTAGGCAAAGGTAAGGTGTGGGATATAACTGGTCAGTAGTTTCTTGAAATCTTCGCGCTGTATGGGCTTCGATATAATTTCATTGCAGCCGGCACTGCGGATTTCCTCTCTTTCATCATCCATGATGAAGGCGGTTTGAGCAATTATCGGAATTTGTTCATTGGATTTTCGAATTTCCTTAGTGGCTTCAATTCCATTAAGATAGGGCATTTTTATGTCCATTAGGACCAAATCGATATCCTTGTTTTCTTTTACAAGGGCAACCGTTTCGTGGCCATCGTTGGCGTGGATGAGGTGGCAATACTTCTTGAGCCAGAGTTGCAGAAGTAAAAAATTGGCTTCTTCATCCTCTGCAACCAAAATAGTCGGTTTTTTAGTTTGGTTAAGGTCCGGAGAATTTGGGAGATAGGGGATGGCAAAATAAAAAGTACTTCCCTTTCCAAGTTCTGAATCCAACCACATTTTTCCACCAAAGAGCTGGGTAAAACCTTCAGCTATGGGAATTCCCAGGCCAGTACCTTGATTGATCTCTGTTTTGTTGGTGGCTTGCCCAAAGCGTTTAAAGATGGTTTCCCGGTCTTCCTTTTTTATTCCGGCACCACTGTCTTGAACAAAGAATTCCAAAAAATCGCCTTTCAATAGGTATCCAAATCTAATAAATCCTTCCTTGGTGTGTTTTAGTGCATTTTCCAACAGGTTGGAAAGGATTTGTTCCAAGCGTGTAGCATCTGTTTTAATAGTGGCGTTGTTATCTTCCAATGCTTTAAAACAAGAAATCTCCAAAGCAGGATTACTATTGATCACCTTAAATTGCTCATGGAGTCTTTTAATAATTTGATTGAGGTTATTTGTGGTAAAGTTGAGCTTTTGTTGGTTGGCTTCCAGTTTTGAGATGTCCAATATATCGGAAACGATGGTCAGAAGTCGATGGCCGGAACTTTTAATGTTCTCCAAACATTTTTGCTCCTCTTGCTTATCCAATTCCTTTTCCTCCAACAACTCAGCAAAACCCAATACGGCATTAAGTGGAGTGCGAATTTCATGTGACATATTCGCCAAAAATGCAGATTTTAATTGCTCACTTTCTTCCACCTTGCGATAGGCTTCCTCCAACTTTATTCTGGCGTTCTCCCTGGATGTGACATCTTTGATAAACAGGGCAAATTCACCATGCTTTGGGGAGAACACCGAGATTTCAAAGTACTTATTCGTATTATGGTTGTAATCGACAAAATGTGTTGCTTCTCCTGAAAGGGCTACTTTTCCAATGGTCTCAATCCATGTTTTTTCTACATTGGGAAAAACCTCTAGCATGGTTTTCCCAATGAAGTTATCCAAATTAATTCCAGTTTGTTTTTGGTACGCTTCGTTGACTTCCAAAATTCTGAAATCGATGGGTGTATTATTCCCATCACAAATGACTTCTCCTCTTTTATAACCCTCGGGCATATTGGAAAGCAAATCATTGCTTACCTTCATTGATTTACTGACCAACTCATAGGCTTTCTCCAATTCATTTTGATGCGTGGTATCCTCAAAAAGCATCATAAATTCGCCAGGGGTGTCCGAATAGGCCACAGAACGGTAATATCTTTTGGTGTTATGGTTGTAACCTGTTATAATTTCCGTTTTTTGGGTCAGCGCAACCCTTCCATAGGTGTCAATCCATGATTTTTCGATATCAGGATAAATTTCCAATATGGTTTTGCCAATGGCAATATGCCTGTTGATACCTGTATGCTTTTCATAAGCTGTATTGGCGCTCAATATTCTATAGTCTTTTGGAACACCGTTGGCATCACAAATAATCTGACATCGCGCCAGCCCTTGGGAGATGTTTTCAGCAAGGGAATTATAATCCATTTTGGCCTTGGCCAGCTGTTCCATTAATGATGTAGCGTTTTCTTGAAAAATGACCTGACTTTTGGATTGTTTGTCGATATCACTGTCCATCTGTACGATTTGGATGTTGAAACGTAGTGATCTTAGGTTAAAGGGGGAATTTAAAGATACGACAAAACGCTCTATTTTTAAAAAACATAAAGGGATAGGAATAAAAAACTTTAAAGCAAAGAGACTAGTTAATTTCAGCACCGTTGCTGGCACCAGCCTCATCGGGATTCATAAAAACCAATTTCCCCTCTGTATTTTCCGTCATTAAAATCATGCCCTGACTCTCCACGCCCCTAAGCTTTCTTGGTGCTAAATTCACCAAAACGGTGACCTGTTTGCCCACAATTTCCTCAGGGGTAAAACTTTGGGCAATGCCAGAAACAATGGTGCGAACATCCAAACCGGTATCCACCTTTAATACCATCAACTTGTCCGTTTTGGGCATTTTTTCCGCTTCCAGGATCGTGCCAATACGCATATCCATCTTTGCAAAATCTTCATATGTAATGGTTTCCTTTTGGGGTTCCATGGTTGGGGCAGTCGTTTCCATTTCGGCGGCGTTTAATTTTTTTGTGGCTTCCAATTTGGCCAGTTGCGCTTCGATTTCCTCGTCCTCGATTTTGCGAAAAAGGAGTTCGCTTTTATTGATTTGATGGCCCGAGGGAAGAAGCATCGGTTTTTTGGCAACCTCGGCCCAAGAAGTCTCAACTCCACTTGACGTTACGGCTAATATGTTTTTAAGTTTTTTTGAAGTAAACGGTAAAAAGGGTTCGCTTAAAACAGCTAAGGCCGAAGCTATCTGTAGGGCAATATACATAATGGTCTTTGTACGGTCTTCATCCGTCTTGATGACTTTCCAAGGTTCCTCATCGGCTAGGTATTTGTTGCCCAATCGTGCTACATTCAACAATTCTTGGCTGGCTTCCCTAAACCGGTATCGCTCCAACGAATCGGAAAGCTTTTTGGGGAACCCACGCAATTCGCCCAAGGCCTGTTCATCTACTTTTGTCAAATTCCCAAGAGGTGGTACCTCCCCATTATAATACTTGTGGGTCAAAACGGTAACCCGGTTGATGAAATTTCCAAAAATGGCAACAAGCTCATTGTTATTACGTGCCTGAAAATCCCTCCAGGTAAAGTCATTATCCTTTGTCTCAGGGGCATTGGCAGTCAGGGTATACCGAAGTACATCCTGCATGTCTGGAAATTCCTGTAAATATTCATGCAACCAGACCGCCCAGTTTTTTGAGGTACTTAATTTATTTCCTTCCAAATTCAAAAACTCATTGGCCGGCACATTTTCAGGCAACACGTAATCGCCGTGGGCTTTTAGCATGCTCGGGAAAATAATGCAGTGAAAAACAATATTGTCCTTTCCAATAAAATGTAGGAGTTTGGTGTTTTGGTCTTTCCAGTAGGGTTCCCAATGCATTCCTTTGCGTTCCGCCCATTCCTTTGTGGAAGAAATATAACCAATGGGCGCATCGAACCAAACGTAGAGTACTTTCCCTTCGGCCCCTTCCACGGGGACCGGAATACCCCAATCCAAATCCCTGGTCACTGCCCTAGGTTTCAATCCATCATCAATCCAACTTTTACATTGACCATAGACGTTTGGTTTCCAATCATTTTTATGTCCCTCTAGAATCCATTCTTTCAGGAAGTCCTGATATTGATCCAAGGGAAGAAACCAATGTTTGGTGCTTCTTAAGGTGGGGGTGGCTCCAGTCAACGTTGATTTAGGATGGATGAGGTCCGTAGCATTTAGCGATGAACCACAATTTTCGCATTGATCTCCATAGGCTTCAGGATGCCCACACACAGGGCAGGTTCCCACCACAAATCGGTCTGCCAAGAATTGCTCGGCTTCCTCATCGTACAGTTGTTCCGTAACCTCTTCTATAAAGTCCCCTTGGCGATGGAGTTTTTTGAAAAACTCAGAGGCTGTCCTATGATGAATTTCCGCAGAGGTCCTGGAATAGTTGTCAAATGAAATTCCAAAATCTTCAAAAGACTGTTTTATAATGCCATGATACCTGTCAATAATTTCTTTTGGCGAAACCCCTTCTTTTTTAGCTTTCATGGGTATGGCCACCCCGTGCTCATCGCTTCCGCATATAAAAGCTACATCCTTTCCTTGAAGCCTTTGATAACGGGCATAGATATCAGCGGGTACATATACCCCTGCCAAATGTCCTATGTGTATGGGGCCGTTGGTGTAGGGCAACGCTGCGGTAATGGTAATTCTGGAAGGGTTGTCAAGGGACATATCTGACATATTAAGGGGCAAAAATAGGAATTTTAGTGCTGTGAAGTAGCTCCTATAAAAAAGGAAACCCCCGAGGTACGCATCCAAAATTGGGGTGGGGGACTGCGCCTTCGGGGGATTCTGGAAAAAATGTAATTCGTCCTTACATAATCATAACGGATTTGCTCATTCGTTGGTCCGCAACGTTGATCTGATAAATGTACTTTCCTGTGGACAAGCTTCCACGAACACGTTCACGAATGTTAATTTCAGCAGTACCCTCCAAGACCATTTCGTTGAAAACGGTCCCAACATTTTGCCCTAAAATATTGTACAACTGTATGTCCACATGGGCACTAAAGGGCATCTCCAAATAAATATGGGGATTGTTCTCTGTTGGGTAATAAGGCCTATGGGTGACCTGCGTGGGTAAATCCTCTTGATTTCCCATTTCATCACCGGGGTCGCTTGGAGGGGTGTCCGGTAAGGTAGGTGGGTCATCGTCCATGGCAATATCATCAAAGGTTTCGCCACTACAATTAAATCCTAGATTAATGGCCTGATATTGATATCCCAAAAGGTGCTGTTCCACTGCAGTTCGAGGCACACAGAGCCATTCCGCCAATACCGTCCCATATAGGTTACGGAAATCCATGGTGTACTCCAAGTTTCCGCGACCATTGGGTTCATCAAGAGAAGGGTGGTCACCAACAAAGGCGCTGCCATCCAATCCCGAACCAAAGAACAGGGTTGGTGCCGCTTTTCCATGATCCGTACCATTGGAACCATTTTCGAATATTCTACGTCCAAATTCGGAAAAGGTCATACTCAACACGTTGTTGTCTTGTTCGGTAAAGGCCAAATCCTCATAGAAATTGTTCACCGCAATGGAAAGGGTAGACATCAAGCGCTCATGTGCCAAAGGTTGGTTCCCGTGGGTGTCAAAGCCTCCCATGGAAATCATGTACACTTTGGTACCCAAATTACCTTTAATCAATCGTGCCAACAAGGCCAGCTGACGGGCAAAGCCATTGTCTTGGTATTCAACTTGGTTTTGTCCTCGTTCATACGCCTCGTGGATTTTACCGGCATATTCGTACGTTGTGTTGGCCACCCCACGTAGGAAACGCAACTGGTCTCCATACATACAATTGTCAAATGGGGCATTAGCGATATCGTAGAAGAATCCAGTTTCCGCAATTTCTTCCAATTGGTCAATATTATTGGTAACAAATGCATAGTTGGTTTCGTCACCTTGGAATACCAAATTGGCAATATTACCTATTTGAATGGCCGCTGGGGCATCTGGCGGATTGATCAGGTAATCTGGATAGATATTTTCAAAATATCTTCCCATCCAACCTGTATTCAGGCCTGAAAAGCCTGTAGAGGTCAAATCTGTATTGGCATAGATATCAGAACCGGTGAAGTGGGACAAACTTTGGTTCTCATAGCCAACACCATGAACCGCCTTAAACTGACCTTCGCCCCATAGGGGTTCCAGCGAATTCATATAGGAAGGAATCCCAAAATCGTCGGTCAATTTCAGCACCTTACTTTCAGGAATATAAATGTTGGGCCGTTGATTGGCATAGGTGTCATACTGTTGAATGGGTATAACGGTACTTAAACCATCATTACCACCATTCAATCGGATCAATACCAAAATATTATCGGTATTGGCATTATTAATGGCCGACATTAGGGGTGATGGCGCTGATGCAGATAAAAGGTTACTGCCCAAGAACATAGATCCCGATCCGGCTATTCCCAATGCTTGCATAAAGGATCTTCGGCTCCAGTTTTTGTGTTCTTGATCGTGGCCTTCGTGTTCAAGACCTTTGTGGGGGGAATTATCGTGAATATGATGGGTATCGCACATAACAGTAGGTTTATTTGAGTTGAAATTCTGGTTCTCTAGAAAGATGTAACAGCAACAGGAATACCTGTGACGGGGTATCGTCCAAAAGCATGTTCCAACTTCCTGTCTCGAACATATTGGTATCTTCATAGGGCTCCCTAAAGACCGTAATGGCAATGTTGTAATCTGCTTCGGTCAATAATCCTTTGGGAAGGAACTTATCTATAATGGCCCTTGCTATGACATCAGGGTCATTGATCGTAGCACCATTGGGGCCCGCAGCGGCAATTCCCAAAGCTCTAAACTGATCTTGATTCGCTTGGAAGTACTGTTCAATAAATACCTCAGCGGTTAACCATCGACCAATAATGAAGTTGGTGTTTATCCATGCCCTATCCCTTTGCCATCCAGCCACATCTACAGGATCCCAAAGTTCTTGGCCAATCATTGCGGCAGCGTCCAAAATGTTGATGACCGTACCATCATTATACCCAAAATTGGTTTCTTTCAGCAAATTCAGGTACAGGTCCAATGGGCTTTTGATAATGACACCAATAGCTGTTTCATCAAAAAAGTGCTCACTGGCAAATAGTTGTCGTAAAACGGGGGCAATTTCAAAGTTGTTGGCCACAAAAGTGGCAGCCATACCGTTGATGATGGGTTGCGCCTCATCTGCCAGGGCATCCGGGTGCACAAAATAGAGATAGAGCTTTTTACAAATGAAGAAGGCGATTTGATCCGCTCGTTCAGTGAAAAGGATATCAATTACATCATCGTACCCCCAATTGCCTGTTTGTCCTAAAATGGTTTTGGGATCGGCATCAAATTGTTCCGGATTAAAGGTGATTTTGGTACATCCTACCTCCCCTCGGTTCACATATCCCGTCAAAGCCCTGGATGTTTCTATAATGTCTTCTTCCGTGTAGCCTACGCCTTCGCCTAGCGTAAATAGTTCATACAATTCGCGCGCGTAATTCTCATTAGGGCGGTTTCTATTGTTAAAGGCACCATCCAAGTAGCGCAGCATGGCACTGGTAAGACCTATTTCACTGACGAAGGTCCTAAAATTCCCTAGGGCATTTCGCTGGAGACAGTTGACGTATTCGTATAAGAATGAATTACAATCGTACACATCAATTTCTGTCACAAAATGATTGCTCCAGAAAACACTCAATCGGTCAAACAGGTTGTTGTTCAATAGTCCGTTGCCGTATGCGGTGTTCAATTCTTCCCGCTGCGCCCTTCGAAGTTGACGCGCAAGGTCGTCATCCTCAGGGTAATTGGCGTTGGTCCATTCTGACCATTCCGGAGCAGGGATTGGCGCTGTCGCCAATGCTTGATCCACAAGATTGTTTATTAGGGTAGCAGGATTTTGACCAATGGCCTGGTCAATTGTTTCAGCTGAAGCACCAAAGCCCAACCGTCTGTAGACATGCTGCGCTCGCAGTCTGTCCAAAGGGGTAGTGTACGGTGCTAATGTACCGGTATTACAGTTTACAAAGAATTCCATAGCAAAGTTTGGCATTAATAGGTATCATAGTTCTTGGGTCAACTATGTATTGTAGGTAGGTGTGGTTCTTTTGAGGTTCCAAAGTACAACCTTAACGCAAGAATGCCGACCAAGCACCAATTTTTTCGATGAAATGCACCGTTTTTTTCATTATTTTCAAAATTCTGATGGGCGTACACAATGAATTTGGGAAGTTTGGCGAGGAGATGGCCGCAAAATACCTAATCAACAATGGGTATAGGATTCGTTATAGAAATTATCGCTATCAAAAAGCCGAAATAGATATTATCGCCCAAAAAGGGCCTATCCTGGCTGTTGTTGAAGTAAAGTCCAGAAGCTCCGATTATCTTCAAGAGATAGCGGAGACGGTCAATCAAAAGAAAATGGGCTTACTGGTTTCAGCAGCAGATCATTATGTTACTGAGGAGGATTTGGACGTTAACGTTCGGTTTGACATCATTACCATTCTAAAAAGCGGGCAGGATTTTGAAATCAACCATTTGGAGGATGCTTTTTACTACTTTTAACTATTTGTTTTATTTGTAACAAAAAGTTATTTTTGTCTCAAACCAATATTGAAATGAAGACCATTTCGGCTGTTGTTGAGCAATACATCAAGAAAAAACCATTTTTGCAAAGTGCGTTGGCGCAAGGAATCATCAATCTTACTTCCCTATCTCGAATCGTAAAGCCTGAAATTGAGGATGAACTAGGGAAAGAGGTGAGAAATGGAGCCATTGTTATGGCTTTGAAGCGATTATCAGATGACTTGGAGTTTCGGGCCACCCATAAAATTGTGAAAGTGCTCAAAAATATTGGAGAGATTACGGTACGTTCCAACCTTACCGATTATACCTTTCTTTCTTCAGAGACCATTTTGGCCCAACAAGCAAAACTGTTGGAAAAGGTCAATGAGAATCAAGATATTTTTTATACCTCCTCCCGTGGGGTCAATGAAATTAATATTGTGGTCAGCAATACCCTTGATGCTACTGTTGAGGCCCTGTTCCAAGACGAACGTTGTACTCAAAAAGCGGAAAACCTCTCTTCGGTTACCGTGAAACTACCAGCTGAAAATGTCTCTGTCCCGGGTATCTATTATTTCATTTTTCAACGTTTGGCCTGGGAGGGGATCGTATTGTATGAAGTCATTTCCACCACCAATGAATTTACCATTTTGGTCAATGATGACCAGGTCGATGTGGCCTTTAAAACCATAAAGGATTTGAAGACACTTTAACTAACGGAATTGTTCTAACTTTTTGTTCATTACCCAAAACCATAAAGGTTGAAATACCGCCAAAATCATCATCCCGGGATACCCGGTGGGCATCTGGGGACTCTTTTCGTGCGATTTGAGAATTTGATACTTTTTGCTCCCATTGTAGTGATGGTCCGAATGTCTTGAAAGATTGAACAGCAAGGTTCTACCAATGGGATGATCGGAATTCCAAGAATGATGGTGACGAACAGGTTCATAACGTCCATTTTCCCTTGTCTTGCGGAGCAGACCGTAATGTTCAATGTAGTTGACGGTTTCCAACAGAATAATACCTATGGTTGCCGCCCCCAGAAAGGCGATGAAGACTGTAGCACCAAAAATGAAATAGACCAATCCCAAAAGTACTATGTTGGCAATGGAGTATACCACCATTCTATTGCGTGGTGTGAGCCAAGATTTGCCTTCCGCTTGTAATCTGGTTCTTTCCAACTGCCAAGCTTCGATATAACTCCCAAAATGGGAACGGAACCAATACACGAACAACAGCTCATTTTTTCTGGCCGTGGCTGAATCTTCAGGAGTTGCCACGTTTTTATGATGACCAGCATTGTGATAGGGTAAAAAATGGGTGTCCAAGGAAGTCAACAACAATACCTCACCCATAAACTGTTCCCAACGGCTGTGACGATGCCCCAGTTCATGTCCAACATTAATTCCGATGACCCCGCACATAAAACCCATAGCGGTAATCCGTCCAACATATTCCAAGGAGCCGTATGGTGTCTCACCGATGATGAAAAAGAAATATATCAGGAATCCAATTTGGAGGGGTAAGGTGCCATAAAGAATGTAATCATAAATCTTTTGGTTCTTCTCATCATCGGCCAGTTTCTTATCCATGTTCTCGCGGTCCGGAGGCAAGAGAAGCTCGAGTAGTGGAACAAAACCAAAGAAAACAATCAATGGCAAGAATGTCCAGATCCCTTCAAAATTAAAAGCTACGAAAACGGTGATTGGAATGGTATATACAAATAGGTATTTAAGACGTTTCATAAGGTGTTATTTTGAAATCCCTTTGGTTATAATTTTAATAAGATTGTCAAAGTGCGACTCCAATCGGTCATACTCTCCCTTTAAATAAAAGTTGGGCTCCAGGCCTTGGAGTAACATGACCAGGACTTGACCATACACCAAATGATTACCTGGAAGCTCCAGTTCCCCTTTTCCAACCCCACGTTGGATCAATTGTACGATTTGCCCGACTTCCCATTGCACCATTTGATTTTTTACATCATTTACAAAGTCATAGTGCTCGTAAAAATTGGGCCGTAGGGTTTCCTGATAGTTGGGAGCATGCCGCAATACCTCCATACGCTTGAGCATATAGTTTCGCAATACTTGGCGGGTGTCCAGTTGGTCATCAGCAAAAACTTTGGCCAATTCCATTTTAAGTCGTTTCAACTCATGCAATACCACCGCTTCAAATAAGAGCTCTTTGCTGCCAAAATGATAATAGAGTGAACCTTTGGCCTTCTGGGCTGCTTTGGCAATATCTTCCATAGCAGTTTTGTAGTACCCGTACTTGCTAAATGTGCTGCCCGCAACCGATATGAGTTGCTGTTTTAATTTTGACATATTGACTAAAATAGAATAATAGTCAAATTTAGTAAAACCGGACGACTTGCCAAAGTGTTTTGAAACTGTTAATGAACCTCAATTCTACCCTCATCTGGTATTATTTTTGATTGTAGTCAGTAATCCGACTTAAAAATGTTAAAAATGATACGCTTCCTAATTTCTTCTATTTTCTTTTTACTGATTTTCCCAAAAACGTTCTCCCAAAATGCACTTCGTGACGACTTGAATGGGGTGTTTTACGACCCCTCGCTATTCTCGCAAGAATACGGGGTTGAAGACGGGTCTCCTTATTTGAACTTGGAGTTTCAACCTGCAAAAATTGGGAATCGGGAAAAAACCTATTTGGTCCGATTTAATGGATACAAAGGGAATATTGAGGTTTGGATAAAAGCGAACCAGGTCATTGTCTTGGAGACGCCAACGGAGGAGGAAATTACGCTGTTGGATGGTTCCGAAAAGAAGTATATGGTGCGAAAATATAAAAACCCCAAAGGGGAAGTGACCCAAGGTTTTTTGGAAATTCTAGCATCCTCTGATGCCTATACCTTATACAAAAAGGAAATTATCAAATATTTCAAGAAGACCAAAGCAGAGGGATATGCGGCCGCTAAACCTGCTAGATTTGAGAAAGCGAATGCAGAGTTTTATTTAACCCCTCCCAAAGACCAAATGCCCATCTATTTGCCAAGTGGTAAGAAGAAATTCCTTGCCGTTTTCGGACCAACAACAGCTTCCAAGGCTAAAGCGATTATCAAAAAAGAACGAGTAAACCTGTCCAAAGAAGAAGATTTGATTAAAATCTTGGATGGTATCTACAAGTAATTTGGAATGAAATGGTGCGTTACTCTTTTTTCTCAGGCAGGTAATCGCCCATTAAATTCCAATCCATGCCATTGCCCCAACCTGCGCCGTGGTCACTGATATTTGTTGTAGCATGTTTTTCACTTATTCTATGCTCCCCATATTGAAGTAAATACAGAATTTTCCCTGGTCGAAGATGCTCACTCGCCCAGCTCAACGGAGAATTTCCATTGATATCCTTCGCTTCTTTATCCGCCCCATTATCCAAAAGGAAGGTTATGGTAGCCTCATCGGCATAGGCAGCCGCCCTATGTAAAGGGGTTTCACCCTTGGTCCTGACATCACGCATGAAACCTCCAGTTTCCACATTCGGTTTGGTTTTGGCATTCACATCCGCTCCATTTTCGACCAATACTTTTACGGTATAGAAATAATAAGGACGGCCAGCTTTTGCCAACGCATTGTGTAAGGGTGTTTCGTTGGTCTTATCCAGGGATGCATTAACATCGGCGCCTTGTGCAATAAGGAAATCACATATTTTCCAATGACCAAAAAAAGCCGCATTACCCAGTTCGGTATCGAGATCAATACTATCTAGATTTCCTCCAGAATTGAGTATTGCCTTTATCGCCGTTAGGTCATTGTAGTAGATCAGCCATTGTATGGGCCTTACACTCCCTTTATGTAGAATTTCCTTCCAATTTTCAAGTTGAAGTAATTTAAAAACATAATCGGTCCGACCCCTACTGATGCACGCTATTATTTTTTCGGCTTCCATAACAGCTATTTTAAACATAAATTCATAAGATAAGATAGCAATTTTGGCGTTCTGAAGTGGTTTCAATCTTGTTTTTAGAATTTCAAATCCGATGAAATACACCTGCCATCGGTAAGTGGTTTCAACCCTCGAAAACGTTCATCGAGGATAAAATACACTTTATCCAACGCTTTGTTTTTCAGCGAGTTTTTTATCTGGATAAACGACGAAAATCGCCTCTGGGGTGACCTGCTGGGTAATTTTACCATGTAACAATTACCCAAATCATGAAAGCAATTTTAACCTTCGTTTTTTTCATCTTCATTAGTACAACCGCTATGGCCAACACTAAAGATGTCAAAGTGGATACCATTACCAAAGGGGTGAACTTGGAGATTACCATTGCTACAAAAGAAATTAGGAACACGGAAGTTGTTCGTTTGTATAAATTCAAAAACGCTAGGATAAAAAAGGCCTTAAAGTTTTCCACAAAGTTGAATAAAGCTAAAATGGCATAACCCCAAACCAAACCTGCTACTTGTTATGGCCCTCTTTTGAGGGCCTTTTTTGTTTCATTTATTGCCCCTCAAATAAAATGCCGTCCAAATGTCGGGTCAAATCCAATGGAATTCCTTGGCGATGACTTATCTTGAAACTAACATTGCTGAAAAATCATAAAAGCAAAAGTGATGAAACAGCCAGAGTTGGGACTACGCATTACCGAATTAAGAAAACAAAAAGGATTGACCCAAGACGAGTTGGTGGATTTATGCAACATCAATGTACGCACACTACAACGTATAGAGAGCGGGGAAGTGAGTCCCAGGAGCTATACGATAAAGACCATTTTATCCGCTTTGGATTACGATTATGAAAGCCTTCAAGCGGAACAAGCCCATCATCAGTCATCGAAACAAATTCATATCGCTCCAAAAGAGGCGAAATCGGCGCATACCCTTTTGACCATGGCTTGGATTGCAGGGATTTTATTTGCCATTACCGCTGTTTTTGAGGGGATATCTGATTTTGTTCGTATTGATGACAATGACTTCATTTTTGGAGCTTGGGGGCATATTGTCATTAAACTATTGATTGTAGTTTTTAACGGATTGTTGCTCTACGGATTTCTGATTGCAGGAAGTATCTTGAAAAACCACCTGATGAAGATTGCGTCGGTCTTAATGTTGGTTGCATTGTTGGCCTCCTATCTATTTGACGTATTATCGGTTTTTAATGAAGGATTGGACATAGGCATTATCCTATTGGCACAGGGTATCAGTTTTGGTTTTGTTGGGGTATTGTTTGGAGTATCCATCCTTAAGTCCAGAGCCATTCTGGGGAATACCGGTCTTGCTTCAGGCATAGGAGAATTGCTTTTGGCCTTTTGTTTTCTAACGGTCATCTTAAGTCCCGTTGCCTTGTTTTTGTTTTTCCCGGTGGTGGTGCTAGAGATTTTGGTGTTGTACAAAGTTTCGACATTGGTTAAGAAACAACTGCCTTAGAAATCTAAATATATTTGCGTAAAAACCATATGCAACGTTTTTCATATGATGACCTCATGCAAATGCACAGCCGATATCGGGGAGCATTACTCAACAAAGTTTCCGGACTCAAAGCGGCCAATCTTATTGGAACCACATCCAAGGAGGGACAAACCAACTTGGCCGTTTTTAACTCCGTAGTTCACATCGGCGCCAATCCACCTTATATGGGTTTTATTCTGAGACCGACAACAGTGGAGCGCCATACCTATGAAAACATAAAGGAGACAGGGGTTTATACCATCAATCAAATCACTACCCAAATCCATCAACAGGCCCACCAAACCTCGGCTAAATATGAAAGGGACCTTTCTGAGTTTAAGGCGGTGGGACTAACCGAGTTTTATCACGAAGGTTTTCAAGCCCCCTTTGTTGGAGAAGGTCATATTAAGATTGGGCTTCAGTTCGAGGAAGAACACTACGTAAAATGTAACGAAACCCGATTGATCATTGGCAAAGTGGAATACTTGCTATTGCCAAATGGCATTATTGAAGATGACGGCTATATTGCCTTGGAAAAGCTGGACAGTGTGGCCATTGGGGGATTGGATTCCTATTATTCCATTAAAAAATTAGGACGGTATGGATATGCCGAGCCCAAGTAACTATTTTCTCAACTTGAGTTCAATAATGGTATCGATTGGGTCCAACCGATTTTTGGGAAGTTCAATAAGTAGCCCGTATTCGGTACGTTCAATCGGTAACTTTTCATCGCTGGGAAACAGACGGGCTTCTTTTATGGCAATGTCCTTACCTTTCAAAAACAGAATGGTCTCATTGGGATCCAACCAATGCACATAAATGGTATTTCCTTTTTGGGTGGAGGCCATTTTATCGGTAGGCAAGAGAGGACCTTTATGGGTTCCATAAATAGTTTCGCCATGGGCGCGCAGCCATGTGCCCAATTGCCGGAGTGTTTCTTTGTGCTCGGTCTGGATATCGCCATTGGGCATTGGTCCTACATTAAGTAAGAAATTGCTACCATAACCCGATGCCTTTACCAGATAATGAACCAACTCCTTAAAGCTCTTGTGTTTGTCGTCCTGTAGGTTGAACCCCCATGAGGTATTTATGGTTTCGCAAACTTCCAAAGGAAGTTGCCCGATGTCGTCCGCACTGGTGCCCCAACCTGTAGTGTTTTTTCCCGGTAGATCTTTTTCAAACATTTGAAAATCTTCCCCTGGAATTGGGGCCAAGTGGTGATTGTTCCCAATGAGGCATTGCGGTTGTAGTTGATGTATGAGGGCATACAGCTCCTCATAATGCCAATCCACTTTAACCTTGCCGAAGGCTTTACCGTCCCATTCCTTTTGATCCCAATGACCATCAAACCAAATTCCGGCAATGTCTCCATAATTGGTGAGCAATTCCGTAAGTTGCGCTTTCATAAAGGAGATGTAATCTTCCCATTGGCCTTTGCCACGTCCGGCAATACCCGTGCCCGTTCTACCCCTTGGGTAATAATCGTCACGGTTCCAATCCAATAAGGAATAGTAAAAAAACAATTTTATATCCGCCTTATGGCAGGCGTTCGCAAGTTGCTTAAGTACGTCTTTACCATAAGGGGTCTGGTCCACAATATCATAATCCGTAGCCTTGCTATCAAACATGGAAAAACCATCGTGATGGCGGCTGGTGATGGTGATGTATTTCATGCCAGCTTCTTTTGCCAATTGTACCCAAGCATCGGCATCATACGCAATAGGGTTAAAAAACAGGGGTAATTTTTTATAGTTGTCTATGGAAATGTTCTGATTGTTCATGACCCATTCGTCATCCCCAAGAATACTGTACACCCCCCAATGGATGAACAATCCGAATCTGGCATCTTTAAACCACTCACGCGCTTTTAGATTTTCAGGTGAAGGTTCATAGGTGTTGTTTTGTTGGGCAACAAGTGCTGATACGGTCATAAGGAATAAACAAATGAAAATTTTAAACGCTCGCATTGTGAATTCGAAGGTTGGTTTAATCAAATGTAGGTAATATCAAAAAAAGCTGAGGGGATTTAGTTTTGCCAGAACCCTGTGAATATTAACAAAGGTGTAGGTATGTAGCCCTCTAGTATATTGTAACAATTTATCATATTGTCGGACTATTAAAAGCGATAACCTCATTCATTGCTAAAAACCATGACGTTAAAAAAAATAGTACTAGGCCATGTTGGATTTTGCTGTTTTGTACTCAACGCCCAAACGCCATCTTTTGAAATCTTGGATAAGGAACTCACTGAAATTTCCGAACTGGGGATGTTGCGGGGATTTGGGGTGGCCCTAGTATCCAAGGACAGCACACTGTTTTCAAAGGGCTATGGCTTTTCGGATGTGAGAAAGCAGATTCCGTATACGAAAAACTCCATTCAAAATATTGGTTCTGTTTCAAAAACCCTTATTGGAATAGCCCTAATGAAGGCGCAAGAAATGCGCAAATTATCCCTTGATGATCCTATCAATGACCATTTGGATTTTAAGGTCATCAACCCCTATCACCCAGAAAAACCAATTTTGATACGTCATTTGGCAACCCACACGGGAACCATTATGGATACGGACCTGTATGATGAAAAGGCGTACTATGTGCTTAATGAAGAAGACTTGCGGTTGCCCGTGGTAAAAAGTATTGGGGAAACCCTTCATACCCTTGATACCAAAGTGTCCATGGAAACCTATCTCAAGAATTTTCTGTCCACTGATGGCATTTGGTATAAAAAGAAAAACTTTTTGAAGAAAAAACCAGGGGTCAAATATGAATACAGCAATGTAGGAGCTACGCTCGCCGCTTACGTTCTGGAAAAAGCCACGGGTATTCCCTATGATGAATTCACAAAAAAATACATTTTGGAGCCCTTGGGGATGAATGCCGCAGGTTGGTCATTTGACTCCGTTGATAAAAGCCAACATTCCAAATTATATACGGATAAAGGGGAAGTGATACCGCCCTATAGTTTGGTGACCTATCCTGATGGAGGCTTGCTAACGGACCTACATGATTTCGGGCTTTACCTACAAGAATTGATGCGGGGCTATGAAGGAGAAGGCACCCTTCTAAAATCGGAATCGTATAAGGAATTGTTTAGGGAACAATTGCCTGCCAAAAAGCCACCCAAGGATCCCAATCGTTATAACGACGAATTCAATGCTGGGATTTTTATGGGCTTTTCACCCGTGGCATGGATTGGGCATACCGGAGGAGACCCAGGCATCAGCACCTTTATGTTTTTTGATCCGGAAACCGGATTGGGACATATTGTGATGATGAACACCTCTTTAAGTGGGGAATCGGTCAATCAACAATTGATACCGATTTTTAAATCCTTGCAAAAAGCATTGAAAGGTTAGGAATACATTTCATTGGGTATAACAACGTTTGATAATTGAGTAGCATGACTTATTTTACAATTACTAAGAGTGACATTAGACATGGAATTACCGGAAGATATTGTTAGAAAGGTAAAGACTGATTTCAAAGAGGATACTAGCAAAGCAGTTCATCATCTTATTGCATTCAAGAACAAATTACAGGGTCCACATGTGAGGATTCTTCGGGCAGCACTTAAAAATGCCAACGGGGATATAAGACAATTAAAGTTTGAATTGAATTCGGCCAATATTGATTGGCGTGATACCATTGCATCAGCTGAAACGTATTCATTTGAATGTGACGAAGAGTTTAAATTTGATAAAAAAATGGACTAGGATGGCACTTCGAGCTTTGTATGCAACGGTTTAAGCACATCCAAGGCCTTATTCACACCATTCACTTCCTCAAACACCAACAACAAGCGTAACCCATTACGAGTTTGTTTTTCCTTTAATTGGCACTGCCTGGGATGACGTTGCACGTATTTTAAGACACGGGTAAAAGCTTCGGTTTGATAAAATTCTGATTGCTGATCGGCAATAAAATACCCAATGAATTTCCCCTTTTTTAGGACCACTTTTTCCAACCCGATGGAGGTAGCCACCCACTTGATGCGTACCGAGTTGAGCAAGTCAACGGCTTGGTGCGGCAGTTCCCCAAACCGGTCAACTAATTCCGTTTCGAAACGTTGTAGGCCTTCCTCATCTTTTACTTCATTGAGTTGGGTGTAGAGGTTGAGGCGTTCCGTAATATTGTTTACATAATCGTCCGGGAACAATAGTTCAAAATCCGTATCCAATTGGGTGTCCTTTACGAACACCTTTTCCTTTTCGCCCTCCACTTCATCATACAGTTCCTTAAACTCATTTTCCTTGAGTTCTTCAATGGCTTCGGATAAAATCTTTTGGTAGGTCTCAAAACCAATTTCATTGATAAAGCCACTTTGTTCGCCACCCAACAAATCCCCCGCTCCACGAATCTCCAAATCCTTCATGGCAATGTGAAACCCGCTGCCCAGCTCCGTAAACTGCTCCAGGGCTTCAATGCGTTTCCTAGCATCAGGGGTCATTACCTCATAGTGCGGGGTGATAAAATAGCAGAAGGCCTTTTTATTGCTGCGGCCTACCCGACCTCGCATTTGGTGTAGGTCACTCAACCCGAAATTGTTAGCATTATTTATAAACATGGTATTGGCATTGGTCACATCCAGACCACTTTCGATAATGGTAGTGGAGACAAGCACGTCAAATTCTCCCTTCATAAAGGCCATCATCAACTGCTCCAATTTTTTGCCCTCCATTTGGCCATGACCAATCCCTATTTTGGCATCGGGCACCAATCTTTGGATCATTCCGGCCACCTCTTTAATATTCTCAATACGGTTATGGACAAAGAATACCTGTCCACCCCTTTGAATCTCATAGGAAATCGCGTCGCGTATGATTTCCTCATTGAACCGTATAACCCTACTTTCAATAGGATAACGGTTGGGTGGGGGCGTATTGATAACGGAAAGGTCGCGGGCGGCCATCAAACTAAATTGCAGGGTTCTTGGGATTGGAGTAGCCGTGAGCGTCAGCACATCCACATTTTCCTTGATGGATTTTAATTTGTCCTTGACCGAAACCCCGAACTTCTGTTCCTCATCAACAATTAGCAACCCCAAATTCTTGAACTGTACATTTTTGTTGACCAATTGATGGGTGCCGATGATAATATCGATTTTTCCTTGGGCCAACCGTTCCAGAATATCCCGTTTTTCTTTGGCCGTTCGGAACCGGTTGAGGTAGTCCACCGTAACCGGCAGTTCCCCCAAACGCTTTTTGAAGGTGTTGTTGTGCTGAAACGCCAAAATGGTAGTGGGTACCAAAATGGCAACCTGCTTGCCGTTGTCCACTGCTTTGAAGGCAGCTCGAATGGCCACTTCGGTCTTGCCAAAACCAACATCACCACAAATCAAGCGGTCCATAGGGCGCTCACTTTCCATGTCTTTTTTTACATCAGCTGTGGATTTGGCCTGATCGGGTGTGTCCTCATATAGAAAGGAGGCTTCGAGTTCGTTCTGCAGATAGGAATCGGGGTCGTATTGAAACCCTTTTTCCAACCGACGTTTTGCATAGACTTTGATAAGGTCAAAGGCAATCTTTTTGACCTTGCTTTTCGTTTTTTGTTTCAGCTTTTTCCAAGCCGCGGACCCCAGTTTGTAAATCTTGGGTGGAGCTCCATCCTTTCCATTGAATTTTGAAATCTTGTGAAGGGAATGGATGCTCACATAAAGAATGTCCCGATCCCCATAGACCAATTTTATGGCTTCTTGCTGTTTCCCTTCAACATCAATTTTTTGGAGCCCACCGAACTTACCGATACCATGGTCAATGTGGGTCACATAGTCCCCCAGTTCCAATTTGTTCAACTCCTTTAAAGTAATCGCCTGTTTTTTGGCGTAGCCATTCTTTAAGTGGAACTTATGGTAACGTTCAAAGATTTGATGGTCCGTATAACAGGCCATTTTTAAATCATGGTCCACAAACCCCTGATAGAGAGGAAAGACCAAAGTATGGTAGCCTATAGCATCATTGCTTTCGTCATCATCACCAAGGATGACGGTCTTAATGATTTCCCTCAGTCGGTTGGCCTGTTGCTCGGTAGCACAACAGATGACATTTTGGTAGCCTTTATCATGATTCTGGTTGAGGTCTTCGACCAACAGGTCGAACTTTTTATTGAACGATGGTTGGGGCTTGGTATTGAATACGATTTCAGAAGGATTTTCGAGGTCACTTCGAGAATCGGCAGTGGCCGTAATTTGTTGGGGGCCTAGTAGACTTGAGCCTCCTAGTTCAACCAACGAAAAATCCTGTAATTGCTTTTTCAATAGGGCGGAATCAGCAAAAAGTTCATTGGGTTGGGTGTGCTTTATTTCTGTGCTGAGTTTTTCAAAACTTTCCTTGGCCTTTTCAAAATTGGTATCGATGCGATCAAAGACCACGTCCAAGTGCTTAGAAAATATAAGGGTATCGGGTGAGATGTATTTCAAGAAACTTTCACGGGTTTCCTGCAGGAACTTATTCTCTACATTGGGAATGACCGTAATTTTTTTGACCTTTTCCGTGGAAAGCTGGGTCTCCACATCAAAGGTTCGAATACTATCCACTTCATCGCCAAAAAACTCGATTCGGTAAGGCTCATCATGGGAAAAGGAAAACACGTCTACTATACCTCCGCGAACGGAAAACTCGCCGGGTTCCGTAACAAAATCGACCCGTTTGAACTCATACTCGAACAGCACCTCATTCAAAAAGTCGAGCGAAAGGGTGTCTTCCAACTTGATTTTGAGGGTATTCTTATTGAGCTCCTTTCGGGTCACCACCTTTTCAAAAAGGGCATCGGGATAGGTGACAATGACCGCAGGTTTTTTTCGGGAGTTGATGCGGTTCAATACTTCGGCCCGGAGCAGGACATTCGCATTGTCGGTTTCCTCTATTTGATAGGGCCTTCTATAGCTTCCGGGGTAAAAAAGGACGTCTTTTTCACCGATCAGTTGTTCCAAATCGTTTAGGATGTAAGCCGCCTCTTCTTTATCATTCAACAACAAAAGAAAGGGATGTTCGGAAGTTTTAAAGAGGGAGCTAATGGTAAAGGAAAGCGAGGAACCAACGAGTCCTTTTACTGGAATTCTGTTCCCTAGAGCGGTGTCTTGCAATTGGTTTCGGGCAATGGCCTCCTGCAGTTTCCAAAGTTTTGGAGACCGTTCAAAAAATTCTGGAATGGACGATTTGGTTAATGAACTCATTCAGACTTTTCAGTTGGCTAAAAAATTAATCTTTTGCGCCCCTTTTTTGTCTTTTCTTCGTTCCATAGCGAGGCTATGCAACTTTAAAAACCCTTCAAACGAACTCAAAATCTGAAATTTTCGCATCAATTCAAAAATCTAAATGAGTTCAATCCATGAAATTTGTGGCAAAGATAGCCCTAGATTTTTACCACTTCGTTATCCACTACCACAAAAATTTCGTCCTCCTTCTTTGGAGTTAGGGTGTGATTGCCTGTGAACTCACCAAAGGCAGGTAAAATCATTTGGTTCTTTGTCTTAAAGAAACACGGGAGTTTTAATCGTTGTCGACCAAAACCCCGCAATCGTACCGCCGGGTGGATATGACCACAGAAATTAAAAAATCCATCCCTTACGTCGGGATGATGGGTAAGCAGAAAATCATTGAGCGCTAAAGCCTCAAAAATTTCAATGCCCAAATCTTGAAACTTCTCTGGGGCAATGATATCATGGTTACCGGCTACGAGGGTAATTTTGGAAGCTGTTTTTTCCACCCAGTTTTCAAATAAGTCCCATTCCTTATTCAGGGAAGAATGGAACAGATCACCTAAAAAGCAAATGTGGAAGGGTTGAAAATGAGCTATCAGTTCGTCAAGGAGTATAAAGTTTTTATGGACCACTTTTCTTGGTACGGCTGCCCCAAACTTCCTAAAATGGCCTACTTTTCCCAGATGCACGTCGGAAATGAGCAAAAGGGATTTTTCCTTCCAGAAAATGCCGCCATGCGGGTGAAGGGAAAAGGTGTGCCTTGCTATTGAAAGGTCATAGGTCACTTCATCAATATTTTAGTCATTCGTTTGATCCTATCTGCCAATTTTTCGTTGGACAATTTTTCGCGCAGTCGATCCGTAATTAAGGGAAAAGAGAATGGCGTGGCCTTTTGACATGGCCTCCAAACGATTTCCTGAGTGGCGATGCGTTCCAAGGCGATACGCAGCCGTCCTTCTTCAAGCTGGTGCTCAAAGGTCTCCGTGAAGGCCTGCTGAAACAGTAAATTTTCGGGTTCATAATCCCTGAACACATCAAATAAGAGTTGTGAACTGCTTTGCAAGTGCTTCATTTTTATCCCTTTTTCAGGATATCCGGTAAATACCATACCACTGATAACAGCAATATCCCGAAACTTACGCCGTGCCATTTCATTACTGTTCAGGCTTTTTTGCAGATCGGACAACATATAATCCGTACTGAACAGATTGTTGTCCAAAACGGCCTGGATGTCAATGGACTTGTCGGATAGCATTTCAAAACCATAATCGTTAAAGGCCAGGGAACAGGTAATGGGCGACAATAAACCGATACGATATGAAAGCAAGCTGCTCATGGCTTCATGAACTGCGCGCCCTTCGAAGGGATAAAAAATATGATGGTAGCCATCCCGGGATTTGAAGGTTTCTATAAGGAATTCATCCGGGCTTGGTACAATACTTTCCTCGCGTTGTTTATCAAAAATATGCTCCAGGGCGATTAACTCTTTGCTTTGGTTTTGAGCTGTGGATGCTTTGTACAATTCCAATCGTAATAACTCGGACATTTGTGATGAAAAGCTTAAACGACCCCCGGCCCAGGCAGGCACTTTATTGGTGCGTTTGGTGGAATTTCGCACCTGTACCTTCATTCCGCGAATTCGAATGAACTCCAAATTGCGTCCGGCAAAAACAAACACATCCCCAGGGTTCAATTTGGAGACGAAATACTCTTCAATGGAACCGATATAGCCTCCTTTTTGATAATGCACGGATAAACTGGCATCGCCAACAATGGTCCCTATCTGAAATCGATGCCGCATGGCAATTCCTTTATTGTTGACCTCAAACTTGCCATCGGATGCTACTTCTACCTTTTTATACTCATCATAACTCTTTAGGCTTTGACTACCCATCACCAAAAAGTTCAATAGCCATTGCCACTCCTCCTCCGTAATACCTTGATAACAAAACGTTCCGTTGATTTCCGGATAGATTTCATGGGGATAGAAGCCATCGGAAACCGCTAAGGTGGTCAAATACTGTAGCAAAACATCATAGCTATTGAGATAGGGAAGGCGGTCTTCCACGGCATTCTCTTTCACTGCGACCTGAAGCGCTGAAGCCTCAATCAATTCAATGGCATGTGTAGGCAAGAAATAAATGACACTGGTTTTACCTGGTTGATGCCCACTGCGTCCGGCACGTTGCAAAAAACGTGCTACCCCCTTGGGACCACCAATTTGGATAACGGTCTCCACGGGTGCAAAATCGACCCCTAAATCCAGACTAGAGGTACAAACCACGGCTTTTAAACTTTCATTGCGAATGGCATTCTCTACCCAAATACGGGTTTCTTTGTTGACACTTCCATGGTGCATGGCCATTTCGCCCGCAAACTCTGGATAGCGTTCCAAAATCTTTTGGAACCAAATTTCACATTGGCTACGCGTATTGGTAAATAACAAGGTGGTTTTACTCTTTTTAATGATAGGAATTACATCGTCCAACAAATGCAATCCCAAATGGCCTCGCCAAGGGAACGTCTCCATGTGCTTGGGAATGATACTGCTTACCTTGATTTTCTTTTTGAGGTTGGCCTTGACCAAAACGGAATTCTTCATTTCTGACGAAGTAGGTCCAAGAAGTACTTCCCTTGCCTGTTCCAAATTGCCAATAGTAGCCGATATTCCCCAGATTCGTAGGTGGGAACACACCGTCTTTAATCGAGACAGCGCCAATTCCATTTGGATACCACGTTTGGTTCCCAACAATTCATGCCATTCATCAACGACAATCGCAGAACACTTTTTGAACTTATTGGCATAGTCTTTAGAGGCCAAGAGCAACTGCAAGCTTTCGGGTGTAGTAATCAATAAGTCGGGTAGGAGATTGCGTTGTCGGGCACGCTCTGTAGTGGAGGTATCCCCCGTACGTATGCCCACTGTCATTGGAAGTTCCAGATCCTCTACAATACGCTCTGCTGATTGTTTTATTTCTTGGGAAAGGGCCCGGAGTGGTGTTATCCAAACAGCTTTTAAGCCCTTTCTGTGTTTAGTTGGGTAATTGGGATTGTTTTTGATGTAGTTCAAAACAATGGGGAACCACAGGGCATAGGTTTTTCCGCTTCCCGTAGGTGCGTTAAGCAGCCCATGTTTACCATGTAGAAAAGCGGTCCAGGTTTCTTTTTGAAAGGCATGCGGTTTCCAGCCCTGGTTTTGGAACCAGGAGTTTGCAATTTCAAAAAGTTGCTGTCGGTTCATGTGGGATAGCCTAGATTAAGACTAGCGATTTTAGCACTATATTTTTTTTGACGTGTTATAGGATTGGTAGGCCAGACCTGCACTGGCGATACTTCCAAAAATTCCAATCAGGTAACTTTCCATAAAAATCAGCAGTATTCGGGCAATGGTACCTGCAATTCCTAAAATTATTCCAAGATTGAATTTCTTTTTTCTATTCATTTTATTTCAACTTTTAGCCATTAGGGATGAGCGCCTTTAAATCATCTAATGTATTGGCCTCCTCAATTTTTTTATCCTTCCGCCATCTCAGTATTCTAGGAAAACGAGTAGCCACGCCACTTTTATGTCTTTTGGAAAAGGCGATACCTTCAAACGCAATTTCGAAAACATGGTGTGGAGTAACACTTCGTACTGGACCAAAACGTTCCAAAGTGTTTCTCTTGATCCAAGCATCCACTTCTCGAAATTCAGCATCGGTCAACCCGGAATAGGCTTTGGCAAAGGTGACCAGTTCTTTTTCTCCCTTTTCATTTTTTTGCCACAATGCAAAGGTATAATCAGTAAACAAATTGCTTCTTCTTCCATGCCCCCGCATAGCATAGGTAAGGACGGCATCAATGGTCAAGGGGTCGACTTTCCATTTCCACCAATCCCCTTTTTTTCGGCCCACTTGATAAGGTGAATCCAGTTTTTTCAACATCAGCCCTTCACTTCTTTTTTCCCTTGAACGTTCTCTTTCTTGCGCTACCTCATCCCAAGAATCAAATTGCATACGCTCTGATAGTAATAGGGGAAGGTCACGTCGAGTAGCCTCAACGACCTTTGGATTCTTGTGGCTGAGGTCACTCGAAGCTACCCTTTTCGAAAATATATCCTTAAGGAAACCTTCCAAAAGCTCCCTTCGCTCCAAAAACGATGTATTTCGGATATCCTGTCCTGCCCACTCCAATAAATCATAGGCCTTTAGCATAACGGGCGTTTTTTCCAATAGTTTCTTTGACACTGTTTTTCTTCCAATTCGTGTTTGTAGATCGTTAAACGTCCCAATTTCGTTGTTGGGATAGGGTAAAAGCTCGCCATCCAATACCGTTCCGTTAGGAATTTGCCCTATGAAGGTTTGAAATTCCGGATACTTGTCCGTCACCAGTTCTTCACCACGGCTCCAGACAAATAGCTCATTATTTCTAATAATCACCTGAACCCTGATACCATCCCATTTGTGTTCAACGGACCAGTCCCTTACATTTTCTAAATCTTCCACCTTATCTTCAAGGGCATAGGCCAAATAAAAGGGATAGGGTTTTGATAGAAAATCACTTTCCCTTTCTTCCAACACCAGATCTTGAAATGAAATGGAGTTGGGGTCCCAATTCCCCATGAGTTTATAGGCCAAAACATCTTCGTCGATTCCCGTGGCTTTTGAGAGTGCCTTGGTCATCAACTTTTGACTCACTCCAATACGAAATCCTCCAGTGATCAACTTGGTAAAGACAAAGCGTCCATAGTAATCCAATTGGGTCCAATTTTGGAAGAGATAGGCTTTTTTGCCTTCGTCCGGCTGTTTTTTCAACCAAATCATTTCCTTTAAAAATTGGGTCAATGATTTATCCGTTGCGTTTTCACCTTCGGGAACAACCAGAGCGATGGTTTCGGCCAAGTCGCCAACGATATGATAGCTCTCCTCAAAAAGCCAAAGGGGAATACTGGCCAATTCGGAAGCCCACTCCCGAAGCAAGGTGGTATTTATGGGTCTTGGGGGTCTGCGGTGCGATAGAATGGCTATGGTCCAAACCTTATCCTCATTCGGCGCTTCTGAAAAATATTCTGCCAACGCATTAACCTTAACATTGGTTTTGTTGGTGCTGTCCAACGTCTTGATGAGTTGTGAAAACCGCTTCATTCTGACCCGGTTTTTTCGGTTATGACATGTACTTCTCCAATTTCCCCTTCATATTGTGTGCTTTCCGTGCGTGCATCGTAGCCTAGAGACCTTAAGTATTTAGAGAATATATCGGTATAGCCATGGGTACAAATAATTCTTTCGGCCCCGGTATCCTCTATGGCTTTTAGGAGTCCGGGCCAATCACAATGATCGCTGAACACAAAACCTTTATCAATGGCACGTCTTCGGCGTGCACCGCGAAAGGCCATCCAACCACTGGCTGTGCCCGTTACAAAAGGGGTCATTTTACGAATCCAGGTGCTTCCATGAGCAGAAGGTGGAGCAATAACAATATTACCCTTAATGTCTTCTTTTTTGGTATCCCGGGTTATTAGTTCCGTATTTGGAAAATCAACGATTGGACGGAGCACTTCGGTCATATTTTCAACGGCGCCGTGGGTAAAAATTTTTCCAATGGACGGGTCCAAATGCTTTAATAACCTTTGTGCCTTTCCCAAAGAATATCCAAAAAGAACGGAAGTCTGTCCATTGGCTTGATTTTCGGCCCACCAGTTGTTGATATCAGTAATAACCTCTTGTTGGGGTCGCCAAAGGAACGCTGGAAGCCCAAACGTGCATTCCGTGATAAAGGTGTGGCATTTGATGGATTCATAGGGGGTGGCCAAACCATCGTCTTCAATTTTGTAATCTCCTGTAAAAACCCAAATTTCACCTTTATATTCAACACGTATCTGTGAGGACCCAATGATGTGTCCAGCCGGGTGCAGGCTAAACTTTACCGCATTGATAGTGAACGATTCTCCCCAATCCTTTCCTGTAATATTGATATCACCCAAACGATGTTTTACAATGGGTACATTGCGGTGGTGGGTGATATAGTGTTGATGTCCCCATCGACTATGGTCGGCATGACCATGGGAGATGATGGCCTTTGATACGGGCCGCCAGGGGTCCAAATACACATCCGCCGCCTCGCAATAAATGCCCTTGTCCGTAAATTTAAGTAGGGGTATTTTCATAGCTCGATGAAATTACAAATTTCTTTTGGGCATTGTTTAGGATGGTTTTTTTGAGGTACCTATATTTGCCGAACAAAATTCCATACTATGCCCATTGTTGACCTTTATGAACACAGTGATCAAAAACACAATCTTGCTCATTTTGCTACATTAGCAAGTTTGGCTGCCGTTGATGGAGAAATCAATGAAAAGGAAAAAGCGATTTTGGACAAATTTGCCTTTAAGCTCAATATCACTGAGGAGGAATACAAAGAGGTGATGAAAAAGGAAAACAGATATCCCATACAGACCCCTCAAAGTGGTGAGCGCAGAATGAAACGCTTGTTTGAGTTTTTTCAAATGGCTTTGGCCGATCAATCGTTTGATGACGATCAGAAAAATTTGATTGAACGTTACGCTGTCGGTCTCGGTTTTCCCGTTGACATTGCTGAGAAAATGGTCCAGAAGTCTTTAGACATTTTTCGAGGTAGAATTACATTCGAAGACTACCAATACTTAATGGACAAATAGGATTAGTGGTACTTAGTTAGAAATTCCTGGAGCTTTAATACCATGTTCTTACTACCACAGAAAAAGGGAACGCGCTGATGCAGTTCCTTCGGCTGAATGTCCAAAATTCGGTTTCTACCGCCTATGGCCAACCCTCCCGCTTGTTCTGCCAAAAAGGCCATAGGGTTGCACTCATACAACAAACGTAATTTTCCGTTACCTGTAACGCTGCTTTTGGGATACATATAAATACCCCCCTTGATCATATTCCGGTGAAAATCGGATACCAAAGAACCGATGTACCTTGAGGTATAGGGACGGTCACCTTCTTCCATCTGACAGTACTTAATATAGTCTTTAACCCCTTGGTGAAAGTGGACATAGTTACCTTCATTGACGGAATAAATCTTTCCATCTTTTGGAAACTCCATATTTGGATTTGAGAGATAGAAGGTTCCGATGGCAGGGTTTAAGGTAAATCCGTTAACACCATTTCCAGTAGTATAGACCAGCATCGTTGAGGTCCCATAAACCACATAACCTGCTGCAACCTGTTGATGGCCCGGTTGAAGAAAATCTTCCAGAGTAACCGGTGTCCCTGTGGGAGTGATTCTTCTGTAGACTGAAAAAATGGTTCCAACGGAAACGTTCACATCAATATTGGAAGAACCATCCAAGGGATCGATGAGTACTACATATTTGTTCTGATGGTTTTCATCCTGACTGTTAATGGTAATAAAACTGTCTTCTTCCTCCGAGGCTATGCCACATACAATCTCACGGTTTTTTAAGGTCTGAATGAATTTTTCATTAGCAAGAACATCTAACTTTTTCTGATCTTCCCCTTGAACATTGGTGTCGCCGGCGTCTCCCAAAATATCAACCAGGCCCGCTTTGTTCACCTCATGGTTGACCACTTTTGCGGCTAATCGAATCGCGTTGATCAGTTTGGAAAGTTCTCCCGTAGAATACTGAAAATCGGTTTGGTTTTCAATAATGAACTCACCAAGGGTTTTGTTTTTTGATTGCATTTGAGGAGGCTGTTTTGTCAGTAGCAAAGTTCGTCTTTTTTGTTTTACTACAACGTTTTCGCGTTCGCTTTGTTGTCTCATTTTTTAAAACACAGGAAATTTGGTTTTACAGCACAAATCCATTGGATTTCGTTTCATTTTTATACTATGGTTTGATATTTTATAACAAAGTGTTTTATTTGCAACAATATGGAAGTGCAAATCAGAGATGCCCAAAAAGCGGACATGCCCAGCGTTCATGGATTAATTACCGAATTGGCGGTTTTTGAAAATGAACCCGAGGCGGTAAAGGTGACCATTGCCGACCTTGAGAATGACGGTTTTGGGGAACATCCCTTGTTTCATTGCTTTGTGGCCGAGGTAGGGAACAAAATTGTTGGTATTGCCTTAATCTATCCGAGATATTCCACATGGAGTGGTCCAGTGGTACATTTGGAAGATTTGATCGTAACAGCATCCATGCGGGGTAAAGGAGTAGGTTCCAAATTGCTCAAAGAAGTAGTAAAGCATGGGAGCGCTCTGGGAGTGAGGAGAATAAGTTGGGAAGTACTGGATTGGAATGAACCTGCTATTCGATTTTATGAAAGTAATGGAGCAAAAATTTTAAGGGATTGGGATGTGGTACATCTTGATGAGGAAGGAATCAAAACGTTTTTAAAACAATGAGAGTTTTCAAATTTGGAGGCGCTTCCGTGAAAGATGCTGAAAGCGTGAAGAATGTGGTCAAAGTGCTCCAAGATGTGGGTCATGAAAACACCTTGATGGTGGTATCAGCTATGGGTAAGACTACCAATGCCATGGAAGAGGTGGTGGATGCCTATTTCAAAGACGAGACTTTGCTTGATGAAAAAATCCAAGCTGTAGCGGATTATCACAAGGCCATCATCAACGAACTGTTTGAAGCTAAAAACCATTCCATACACCATAGGCTCAATAAGCTAATAGAGGAATTTCGCGGATTTCTATTGTGGAACAAGTCACCCAAATATGCTTTCGTATACGATCAGGTAGTGGGCTATGGAGAGTTGATTTCTACTTCCATTATCAGTGCTTATTTATCCGAAGCTGGCTTCCAAAACAACTGGTTGGATGTTCGTGAGCTAATAAAGACGGACAGTGCATATCGCGATGCCAAAGTAAACTGGACAACCACGGAAAATCTGGTGAAATCCACAGTTGACACCAGAAAATTAAACATTACCCAGGGTTTCCTGGGGAGTGATGAGAACAATTTTACCACCACCCTTGGCCGTGAGGGTTCTGACTATACGGCAGCAATTTTGGGATACTGTTTCGATGCAGGTTCCGTTACGATATGGAAGGATGTACCCGGGGTTTTGAATGCCGATCCACGGTATTTTCAAGAAACCCAAAAATTGGAGCAGATTAGTTATCGTGAGGCTATTGAATTGGCATTTTACGGGGCATCCGTAATTCACCCCAAAACCTTGCAACCATTGCAGCGAAAGGAGATTCCGCTACACGTAAAGTCCTTTCTTCGACCTTTGGAAAAAGGAACAACGGTGGGCAAGGGAAAAAAAATCGTACCTGAGATTCCCTGTTTTATCGTAAAAAAAGACCAGGTCCTTTTAAAACTATCGTCCTTGGATTTCTCTTTTATCGTGGAGGACAACATTAGCGCCATCTTTAAACTATTCCACGATCATCGATTAAAAGTGGATTTAATTCAGAATTCAGCCATCAGTTTTTCGGTTTGTTTGGATAATACCTTTGATGGATTAAGGACCCTATTGCCCAAGCTTGAAAAGCGTTTTAAGGTTACCTGTCATGAAGATGTCTCACTCTATACCATTCGCCATTTTGATGAGCAAGCGGTGGAATCCATTTTAAATGGATATGATGTGCTCGTGGAACAACGGGGCAAAGTGACCGTACAATTGGTGGTCAAGTAAATTTTCTATCCATTTCAATACGGCTATTTTTCTATATTTACCGTTACTAAATCAATCAAATGGGGCTGGTTTCTGCGAAAGAGGTTGCCAAGGTCATCCACTTGGATAAATATGGGGTGTTCGGAACGTTTATCGGTTGGTTGCTGATGCAGGTCACCCGCATTTCCAATATGAACCGATTCTATACATCACATAAAGACTTGGACGGTCCCCAGTTTTGCGATGCCATTTTGGAGCATTATGAGATTGATTTTGATTTGGCCCAAGAAGAATTAAAGCGACTTCCGAAGGATGGCCCCTTTATTACCATTTCAAATCATCCTTTGGGTGGAATAGATGGGGTTTTGTTATTGAAGTTATTGCTTGAAAAGCGCTCCGACTTTAAGATAGTTGCCAATTTTTTATTGCACCGCATCGCTCCCTTAAAGCCCTACATCATGCCCGTTAATCCTTTTGAGAGCCATAAAGATGCCAAAAGCAGTGTCTCAGGTTTCAAAGCTGCGTTACAGCATTTAAAAGATGGTCACTCCTTAGGTATTTTCCCTGCTGGGGAAGTCTCCACCTATCGCGATGGAAAATTGGTGGTCGATCGCCCTTGGGAAGAAGCGGCACTCAAATTGATACGAAAAGCTGAAGTTCCGGTGGTACCTATTTATTTTCATGCCAGAAATAGTCGCCTTTTTTATCGCTTATCAAAAATTAACGACGTATTCAGAACGGCAAAATTACCCTCGGAATTGACCACGCAAAGCAGGCGCCCGATTAAGGTGAGAATTGGACAGCCCATTTCCGTAAAGACACAGGAAGAGGAAGAGACTTTGGAGGATTTCACAGAGTTGCTTCGCAAGAAAACCTACCTCTTGGCCAATGTCTTTGAAAAGGAACGGCTAATCGACAAAGTCCCTACCAGCTTAAAAATACCAAAGGCTCCCAAAAAGATTGCCTCTGCGGTGCGGCCTGAGGTCTTGCAGGGAGAAATTGAAAAACTGAGGGAAAAAGACCTCCGCTTGTTGCAAAGCAAGAATTACGAAGTTTATCTGGCCCAAGAGCATGATATGCCCTTTTTGCTAAAGGAAATAGGACGGCAACGCGAGGTTACTTTTCGCGAGGTGGGAGAGGGCACCAACAACCCTATTGATTTGGATAAATTCGACTCGTACTATCATCATTTGTTCCTTTGGGATGATGATGATAAGGCTATTGTGGGGGCATACAGAATGGGACTTGGGTCCGAGATTTTTAAGAAATATGGGATTGATGGATTTTATCTGCAGGATCTCTTTGGCTTTGAACCTGAATTGCACGGAATGATGTCCAAATCTATTGAAATGGGGCGGGCTTATATTGTAAAGGAATATCAGCAGAAACCCATGCCTTTGTTCTTACTTTGGAAAGGTATTGTACATACCACCTTACGGCATCCAGAGCACAAGTACCTGATTGGTGGGGTCAGTATCAGCAACCAATTCTCCAACTTTTCAAAGTCGTTGATGATTGAGTTTATGAAATCGAATTATTGGGATCCCTATGTGGCCCAATATGTTCGACCCAAAAAGGAATTTAAGGTAAAGCTAAAGGATGCCGACAAGGAATTCATTTTTGACGAAACCGAAGCCGATTTGAATAAATTTGATCGCTTGATTGATGAGGTAGAACCGGGAAGTCTGCGACTTCCTGTGCTTATTAAAAAGTATATCAAACAAAATGCCAAGGTGGTGGCCTTTAACGTAGACCCCTTATTCAACAATTCCGTTGATGGATTGATGTACATCAAAATTGCTGACCTTCCCGAGAGCACGGTAAAACCGGTAATGGAAGAATTCCAAGCTGAGCTGGAGCGGAAACATACGGAGCAGCAGTCTAATTCACCAACTCCTCTTTGACAAAGGTCTCACAAAATTCTTTAATCTCATTCCGGGCCTCTAAGAATGCTTGATGCTTTTCTCCTTCGGTTCCCTCGACCTTTGAAGGGTCAAAGAAATTATGGTGCAGGCGTTCCGCATTTTTTGCGGGAATAAAAGGACAGTTTTCTTTGGCATGATCACAAACTGTGATGATATAATCCCAATCTATCCCGCTATACTCATCTACATGATTGGAGGTATGGTGGGAGATATCAACACCATCTTCTTTCATTATGGCCACAGCTCCCGGATTTAAGCCATGGGTTTCAATTCCAGCACTATAAATATTGGCCAAGTCCTCTTGGTAATAATTCAAATAGCCATGTGCCATTTGACTCCTACAAGAATTGCCCGTGCAGAGCACCAAAACATTTTTCATAACCCTATTTTTAATCTATTCCTACTTTTTTACTGCGTCTTTCGAAAATCAGATTGTCTTTCCAAGCCCCTTGACTGGTTTTCCCCACACGTTCCCGTTTGCCCACAAACCGAAAACCAACCTTTTCATGCAGTTTTACACTTGCCTTATTTTCTGGAAAAATACCCGATTGCAGGGTCCAATAGCCCTCATTTTCACTCGCATCAATGAGTTTTACCATTAGCTCATAACCTATTCCTTTTCCGCGTGCTTCGTTAGAAACGTAAACACTGACTTCAGCAACACCTCCATACACGCACCGACTGCTGACCGGACTTAACGCCGTCCATCCCAGAAGGGTAGCATTGTCTTCGGCGATTAATCTACCAATTTTCAGATGGGCCGAGTCCCAGTTTTGATAATCGGGAACTTTCGTCTCAAAAGTGGCAAAACCAGTGGCGATTCCTTCCTTATAGATTTTTGCCACTTGTTCCCAATCGTCAGGAACCATGTTTCGAATCTTCATATGTTGTGTTTAACAACAACCACTTCCCGGAGCACAGGAGCCATTTACTTCGGCAGTCACGGCTTCCGCAACCACCCCACACGTCTCTTTGGCCTTACAATCCGTTTTTCTCGAGGCAAGTTTAAGGATAATCTTTTGTTCGTTGTATACGTAATCGTTAACAAATAGTTGTGCCGTGTGAAAATGGTCATTACTATATTCAAACTTCACCTCGGTAGCTGTATCCATTGGCTTTATGCGGTTGACCTTGTTCAAAATACTTAGGGCTTTGAATGCGGTCATGAATTCCGTTTTATCCTTTTCCTTTGGACTTTCCCAAAGCTGGACAACGGTCTCCTTCCAGAAATCGGTTCTCGCGCCACAATCCACTGCATCCACGGTAATGTTTTTTACCTCGGTGATATGATAATTGGCGCCAACAAAGTGTCCGGGTAGATACTCAAATAACAGTTCTTTGTTTTTGTGGAGATTTAATAATTCTAAAAATTCTGAAGTCTGCATGATTAACAACAATTTTGGTGAATAACTGAGAAAAAGGAATTGAAAACGTGCTGTAATTCCAACCACTTTTCTCGATTGATACAATAGCACAGGTTTTTACCCTCAAAAGTGCCTTCCAATAGCCCAACTTTTTTGATTTCGTTGAGATGCTGGGATATGGTGGGTTGGGCCAAACCAATCTCTTCCACTAAATCCGTACAGATACAACCTTGCTGTTTACTGATGTACTCTAAAATGGCGACCCGTGCAGGATGTGCCATTACTTTGGCCACTTTGGCCAGTTCATTATGCCGGGGGGAGAAGATATGTGCTTTGGTCGTACCCATTTAAAATTTAATATTGCAATATTACGATTATAATATGAAATAAAAAAGGCCAGCGTAAAAAACTGACCTAATTTTTTCTTAGAACCAAGGTTTTCTACCTACTTGATAGGTATTGTAAAACTCTTCGTCTGACTTGGTCAAATAGATGATACCTTCAATCAGGCCAATAAGCGGTGGAATCCATAGCAAAAATGCACCAATCACGAAGCACATCAATACATATGAGATGAGTGTAATGCCCAAAAGAATAAATCCTTCTTTTTGATACCCTAGTATAAACTTGTGAACCCCAAGAGATCCCAAAATTATAGCGAGAACTCCAGCCAATACCTTCTTGTTATCACCTCCAACAGCGTTGTTCAACCCTTCGCTAAACTCATTGGCCGTTTTCTTGGCTTCTTCCTTAAAATCACTGGCGGCCTCCTTAGCGTCTTCAGCGGCCTCCTTTGCTGCCTCTTTTGCTTTGTCAAATGCTTCCTCAGCCTTATCTCCTAAATCTTTATTGTCTTCAGACATGATTTTTAATTTGATTGGTTAATACCCCTAAATGTAAAAAATATATTCTTAGCTAGAGAAAGGCTTTATCAACAGGCTCCCAAAGCTCAATTTTATTGCCTTCAGGATCCAAAATCCATCCAAACTTCCCATAATCGTACTCCTCTACTTCACCTACTATGGTGACTCCTTCCTTTTCCAGTTCCGACAATAATTCTTTTAGATTTTCCACACGAAAGTTCATCATGAATTGTTTTTCACTGGGATTAAAATAGGTGGTATCGTCTTTGAAAGGACTCCACTGTGTCATACAGTCATTCCCTTCTTTGTCTTTCCACCAAAAACTCCATCCGTATTGGTCCGTTGGAATGCCCAGATGGGTTTTGTACCAATTTTTAATGGTATCGGGATCTTTGGTTTTAAAGAAAAACCCGCCTAGGCCTGTCACTCTTTTTTTCATAATTATCGTTTTATGTTTTTTTCATACAATGAAATCCATTCATCAACCGACATTTTTTGGCACAGCTGCCCAATTAATTCATAAGGGATATTTTCTACTTTTTTGAAGCGAATGCAGCTTTTCCCCATATCCAGCTTTGTTTTTACGTATTTGGGATACTCCGCTACGAACCAATCCAATAGTTTTTTGTCGGCATAGATGCCTGCATGATATAAAGCAATAAAGTTCTTTTGCGAAGCAATATTGATAAAGGGGAGGGGAAGTTTTGGGTCGCAGTGATATCCTGCAGGATATTTGGAATGGGGCACATAATAAGCTATCATTTTATAGCCGATGCCCTCCTCGAACCCTTTTGGTAAATTATCACGAACTGTTTCCCTCAATTTTGAAACGGAAGTTGTCCGTTCCGAAGGGACCTTAGCAAGGTATTCGTCTACTGTTTTGGCGTCAATGGTCATAATTAATTTATTTACGTTGTAAAATAAGTGAAGAAATCAATGAAATGATGAAGCCGATTACAAAGACGGTCATGGCCATCAATCCAAAACTGAACAGGGGATTGGAAAACATGGCCTTTTGGGATTCTATTTCTGCCTGTCGTTCCTTAAATTCTTCCGGGGACAAGGATTGTTTCATCTGTTCCACGGTTGATGCATAGTAATCGTCCATGAAAGAAGGATTCAATACTTCAATATAAAGAACATCCAATAGGCCAAAAACCAAAGCAGTAATTAAACTAATTAGGACGCCAATGGTCAAGGCTTTTCCAAAGGTTATTTGGCCATTATTTTCCTTGTTCCTATAATGTTTGATTCCGAAGAACACAAAGAGTAGGGCCAAAACCATGGAAGTATACCCCAAAACTTCTTGCGAGACAAAACTAAGATTGTCAAATACATACCAAGAGAGGAGAAATAAAATACAAATGGTTATTGCTCCATACCCCCCGTATTTAAGTACTGTTTTTTTCATTCTCAACTATTTAAGGTTTGGGTCAAAGCTAGTCAGACATGACAGTTCCTGTCTCATACTAAAGTACCAAAAAGCTGGTACTTTGGTCTAAAAACAGCAATTAGGAAGGGATAATGGAAAGTTCTTTGGCAATTTGAATAGCCTGGGTACGCCTTTTGGCATTTAGTTTTACCAAGATATTGGAAACATGGGTCTTAATAGTACTTTCAGATAGGTGCAATGTATCCCCAATTTCTTTATTGGAGTGACCTTTGGCAATCTCGACGAGAACTTCATACTCCCGATTACTGATGCCTAGGGATTTGACTTTTTGAAAATCGACATTCTTAGCCGTAGAACTAGAACGTCTTTTGCCTTGGTTGATATAAAGCCCTATCCCAAAAAAGATTAAGGCAACTATCGAAAGATAAATCTCGATTTTGGTATTCCCTGAAAGCAAGGAATATTTCCCCAACTGAAACAATATCAGCAAGGAGACGATAAGGGCCGAAAAGACAAAAATGGTCTTCTTCACACCTAAATTTAACAAAATTCACCCTTGATTTTATTGACAATGGTCTGAGCCAATTTTTCTTTGCTCTCCAAGGTCCAACCGGCAACATGTGGGGTGAGCAATACGTTTCCGGCTTTTCTTAGGTATTTGAAAGGCTTGGGTTTGTTCATAAAAAAATCCCCAAAATCAAAGGATTTCTTTTCGTATTCAAGCACATCCAACCCCGCTCCAAGGACTTTGCCAGACTTTAAGCTCGTTACCAAATCTTTGGTCACCACACATTTTCCCCTTGCCGTATTCAAGAACCAAAAGGGTTTTTGAAATGCGTCGATGAAGTCTATGTCAATCATGCCACGGCTTTGTTCGTTGAGAGGAGTGTGCAGGCTAATGACATCCGACTTTTGTTGGAGCTCCAATATCCCCACTTGACGGGCGTTTTCATCGCCGACACCACCCACAATATCATAGCAGATGATTTCTACATTAAATCCTTTGAGTTTTTGCGCAAAGGCCTTTCCCATATTTCCATAGCCAATGATTCCAATGGTTTTTCCATCCAATTCCATCCCACGATTTCCCTCTCGGTCCCATTTCCCCTTTCGCACCTCACGATGCGATTTGGTCATTTTATTCATCAAGGACAATAACATACCCAGCGTGTGTTCCCCAACGGCATTTCGGTTTCCTTCCGGAGCGTTGGCCAAAAACACCTCTTTTTCCCTTGCATAACGAACGTCTATATTTTCCAATCCCGCTCCTACACGGCCAATGAATTTTAAATTTGAGGCCTTTTCCAAGAAATGTTGGTCGATAGGAAATCGACTTCGAATGACAATACCGTCATATTCCGCTATCTTTTTCTCAATTTCTTCTTTTGAAGAGGTATAATCTTCATGATTTTCAAAACCCAAACGGGTCAATTCATCAATCAACAGTTGATGATTGGTGTCTAAATGGAGAACCTTCATATTTTGGGATACTGGGTTTGGGTCATTTCGTGTTGCACGTGACCGGTATGCGCGGTTGACAACTTTTCAAAAAGCAATAGATGTACTTCTTCACCATCCTTCGTGGAGGGGCAATGTTCCACTCCCTTAGGTACAACAATGATTTCACCTTCTTCAACCACCTCCGTTCTATCACGGAATTTCATATAGAGGGTACCCTTTAAAACCTGAAAGAGTTCATCTTCATTTTCATGGGAATGCCAGACAAATTCGCCCTGAATTTTGGCCAAAATCACCTGCATATCATCTACAAGGGCAATTTGATGGGGATGCCAGTGCTTTGTGAAAAGACCATGTTTTTCTCTTAAGTTGATAGGTTTCATTTTAGTCCTTATTAATTAGTTGAATTGCTTTTTCAAGTAGTTCATCTTTACCATTTCTAATGCCTTCTAAAGTAGGTTTGATTTCAATATCGGGGACAATACCAACGCGTTGCGTTTCCGATCCGTCGGGATAATGTACCCCAATGCCTGAAATCATTGAGCCCATGCCGCCTGGTAAAATCATTTGGGAAACATTTCCATCTGCGCCAGCAGTGGTACTTCCTATGATGGTACATCTTGGGGACGATCTAAATGCCATAGCTGTATATTCCGCCTGACTTTGTGATAGTTCATTTACCAAGACAACCAATTTTCCCTTGAACGTTGGAGTCGTAGGGGCAATTTTTAAGGATTCACCCATTAAGAATTCTCCAGGAGTTTTGTCATTGGCTACAGTGAAACGGACAAATGGCGTTAGATTATCAACAAAAAATCCGCCCAGCGCAAATGGAACGAAAAATGAAGGGTAATTTCTAATGTCGATAATGATCCCTTTTGTGTTGATGAATTCTTTTTTGATTTTTGGGATATCCTTTTCCTTTATATTTTTTAGTGTAATATAGCCAATATTGTTTTCCAAAAGAGTGTAAGAATAATCGATGTCATCCGTTCTGTACCATCGATAGATGCTAAGATTTTCCCGTTTGTAGAGTTTTATCTTTCTTGATTTTTCCAAGTTCTCATGTTGATATTTTATTGTTAATATACTATCTGAGGAACGAAGCATGTCAGGAGAAATATCCCTAAGTTGGGTTGGGTAATTTGAGGCAGGATAATACTGAAGTTTTGAGTTCAGGATATTGTCAACCTTTTCTCCGTTTATTTCTGTAATGACATCACCAACCTCAAGTCCGGTTTCATTTTTTAATTCAGGATTATAGTAATCCAATACGGTCAATTGATTTTCAACAAAGCCTAAGTGTACCGGAGCAAAAAATTTCCCCTTCCAGTTCAAAATTTGGGCATTCCCCTGCCACAAATTGGCGTGGGTGTCTTGAATACTTGCTATAAGTTTAAGTGTAGCAATTTCATATTCCAATTCATCTTTTGCATTTATAAATTTGGGGATGTTTTCCTCTAAAATCCCATCCCATTTTTTATCTGTTAAATGTTTATAAGGAAAGTAATATTCTATCATATTCCAATACCGGAATAAAGCAAGTAATCTAAATCCTTCATCAGGATAGGGCATGAGATAATAGCCATCTTCGTTTTTAAACTTTGGATTTCCAACATTAGGGACAAAATTAATATAGTAATGGTCGCCTTGAAAACGATTTTTTTGAATATAGGTCAGTTGTTTTGAAATTCCCCTTGACAATTCATATTGTTTGAACCATTTGAAGTTTGGTTTTAAATACGCATTGGAATTGATGGCCGGACACCTTTGACAGGGTTGAACCGTTCCATAAGATGCTATCCAATTCATTAGGAATTGGTTTCTCGATTCAATGGTTTCGGCCTCCAAATATTTGGGAAGGAATCTGAACAATTCATAATCCCAATTGTAGTCTCCTGTGGCGATTGCTGGATGATGGTATTTAAGGAATCCCCAAATTCTTCCCAAAAGCTCCAAATCCGTTACCTTTTGCTCAGTGAGGTCTCCAAATACTACATTGGAACCTTTGTCAAAAGTTGAGTCGCGTTCTACATTGGGCTTCCGGATTTCAATTTCCTTTAAATCTACAATGTCCTTACCATCTACGCTAACTTTAAAGTTATCAAACCAAGCGCTACCGTTACCTTGAAGAACACCTGCAACGAATATGGTTTCCGTATCTGGGTGGTAAGGAAGGGTAATTTGGTACTTCTGCCAGTCCCTAGTTCCTGAAATACCTCGAGATTGCATATTATCAAATTGCAACACCCCTCCATTGCCATCCAGGCGCAACATAAGACCGGCAAACCCATTGGCAACGTTTTTAAGCCTCATGTAGCCTTCCAATGTTATCACTTTTCCCTTATATCTGGAAGGGATTTTGTAAGCAATACTTCCAAAAGATATGCCTGATTCAGCCGTTATTTTAGAAGAAAATTTTCCGGAGTAAACGATGATGGAGTCTTTGGCAATGGGGTAATCACCCCACTTTATCCAGTCCTTGGGTAAGGACCCCCCCTGGACGTTCGTTTCAAAGTCCAAATTAAATTTTTGGGATTTATTTTGGCCGTAACCTTGGGAGCAGAGGAGTACCAGTAGTGGTAAAAAAAAGATTTTCACAAGCGGCAATTTGAGCCTATAAATTAAAGGGATTCGCATAGAAATGCCGTTAATCAAATCACAAAATGCCATGAAATCCATCAACACTAAATACCTAGGATCATCTTGGCAATCCAAAAGTAAATTAGGATACCAAAAATATCATTGCTGGTCGTAATAAATGGTCCGGTGGCAATCGCGGGGTCAATATTCCTTTTGTCCAAAAACAAGGGAATAAAGGTCCCTATCAATCCAGCTACCACAATAACGGCAACCAAGGAAAGTGAAATGGCCGAAGCGGTGTCAAATTCCCCTTTCCAAAACCAGGTAAATAAGAGAAGTAGGGCGGCTAAAATGAGACCGTTCAACAACGCCAAGAGCATTTCCTTCCAAAGGCGATTGCCTATGCTTCCCTTTAAATCATCATTGGCCAAACCTTGTACAATGATGGCACTGGATTGTACGCCGACATTTCCGGCCATTGCGGCTATGAGCGGCGTGAAAAACAAAATTTCAGGGGCATTTTCCACTATGGTTTCAAAACTGCCCATAATGACTGCTGCTCCCAATCCACCAAAGAGTCCCAAAATCAGCCATGGAAGACGGGCGCGTGTCAACTCCCAAATACTGTCGTCGGCTTCCACATCTTGAGAGATACCTGCAGCTAACTGGTAATCCCTTTCCGCCTCATCACGTATCACATCCACAATGTCATCGATAGTGATACGACCTACCAAGCGGCCGATTTCATCCACTACGGGAATGGCTTCCAAATCATATTTCGACATAATTTTTGCCACTTCCTCAGGTTTCTCGTTCACGTTTACGGAATCTACTTTTGGAATGTATACCTCACGGATATGGGTTTCTGTGGAAACCGTAAGTAAATCTTTTAGTGACAATCTGCCCTTTAGGATTTCTTCATTGTTCACCACATATATGGAGTGGACCCTTGTCACATTTTCTGCCTGGGCGCGCATTTCCTTTACGCACCGGGTGACCGTCCAATTTTCGTTGACCTTTACCAATTCCTTTGCCATGAGGCCTCCCGCGGAATTCTCATCGTACCGCAATAAGTCAACAATGTGTCTTGCGTGTTCCCTGTCCGCTATTTCTGAAATGACTTCTTGGACCATTTCCTTGGGAAGTTCTCCAACGATATCGGCGGCATCGTCCGTATCCAGTTCCTCAATTTCCCCGGCGATTTCCTTTGGGGAAAGGTTACTCAAAATGGCTTCGCGAACATCTTCATCCAACTCAGTAAGGGCGTCCGAAGTCTTTTCGCTATCCAGTAGTTTAATGAGGTAGGTAGCCTGTTCTTCCTCCAACTCATTGGCAATCTCTGCCACATCCGCATAGTGGAGTTCTTTCATCAAAAGACGTAGGTCACTATCATTTTGATTTTCAATGAGCTCCTTAATCCGCTCAATAAGTTCATCTGTGAGTTTAAACGGCGTCATTTGAAATCATACGTGTTAGTGTCACAAAATTGTCGACGCTGAGCTGTTCTGGTCGTTGGTCAAAGATAACGTCTTCCTTGAGATCTGGAGATAGATTAAAGGATTTCAGGCTATTTCTTAAGGTCTTGCGTCTTTGGTTAAAGGCATTTTTGACTACACGGAAAAAGAGTTCTTCATTACAATCCAATTGATAGGTGGTTTTTCGAGTCAACCGGAGCACTCCCGACTGCACTTTTGGGGGCGGATCAAATACTTGAGGGTGAACGGTAAATAGATACTCTGTCTTGTAAAAAGCCTGGACAAGCACAGAAAGTATACCATATGTTTTGTTGCCATGGGGTTCGCAGATACGCTTGGCCACTTCTTTCTGGAACATGCCGGTGAATTCGGGAATTTGATGCCGCCAGTCGAGCATTTTAAAAACGATCTGGCTGGAAATGTTATAGGGGAAGTTACCTGTTATGGCAAACTGGCGATTTTCATAAAGCCGGGATAAATCGAATTTTAAAAAATCGGCCTCTATAACCTTAAGTCTGTCATTTTTCTCCAAAACTTTTGGATGTTCCAACGGAAAGCTGTGATTAAGGTATACTATGGATTGCCCGTCCAAATCCATTACCGTTAGATCTGTCCCCCTAAGCAATAGGTATTTGGTCAGTACGCCCGTGCCTGGTCCTATTTCGAGCACATGATCATACCCCTCCAAAGATAAGGTCTCGGCAATTTGTTGTGCTATTTTTTCATCTTTGAGAAAATGCTGGCCTAGGTGTTTTTTTGGCCTTACGGAAGAACTATTGGTGCGCCCACTTTTTTTGTTGTCTCGGAGATTTTTGGGCATAACCTTGATTTTGGTGTAAGTTAAACGGAATTCTCGACATAAACCCACGCCTTATTTCCAGAGACCAGTGTCAATAGTTGTCTTTGATATGCGGAGGTTTCGTAGCTATCGCAAGTCTGTAGTTCGGTATCAGATACTTCATAGACCCATCCCTCAACTGAATCCTTTTTATTTCCAGTAGGGGTGACCAAGGGGTATCGGTCATAAACGGCATTTTTCACCCATTTAAATTGGGGAAGTTCATCCAGTCGCCCCTCCAAAACCCTACCAAAAACATATTTTTGGACTTGGGCGTCCTGTAGTGTACCGTAAGTAAAAAGAAAGGGCACGTTTATGGAATTTGTTGACTGATCACCTCAAGTTCCGTTCGGAATGCGACAAACTTATTGGCAAAAAGCTTTTGGCCGTCCGCTCGCATAGTTTCGGCGTTTTCTTGGTAGTAACGTTGCAAGGTCAATCTATCGGGACAAGTATATTGAATGGAGTATGAGGTACCACCCGTTTTTTCCTCTACCAAAATTCTTGTCATTTTTGCATGGGTAAACTTGCCAGTGGCAAGCATATCGGGTATATGTTTGTTTTTCATCCAATTTATCCATTCATCATGGGCGGAATCGTCAATGTTTATGGTAACGTTGTAAATAAGCATGATTATTTTTTAGTACTTAAGATAACTTGTAATTAAGGGGCTGGTGAAATTACCCAATGATACTGTTTAATTCAAAATATCACCTCTAAGTCTCCTGAAATTTTTCCGTGCCTGGGGAAAGTAGTAGCTGTCCTGATAGTTATAAATGATTTTCTCATAGTGGTATTTGGCCTTTTCAGTATCGGAGAGCTCATTTTCATATAATTTCGCTAAGGCAAAGTGGGCATCGTCCGCCAATATGTCCTCCCCATAAAACTCTACTATTTTTTGATAGTTCAATTGGGCCTTTGCAATTTCGTCCCGGGCTTCAAAAAGTTGTCCTTGTCTTAGCAGTGCCTCATCCTCAATTTTTTCACCTTTGTGATTTTCAAGAATGTCCCATAAAATGACAATAGCCTCTTCCTCCTTATTTTGATAGGCCAGTAAATCGGCCCTAGCATATTTTTTAAGCGCTGTTTGGGTGGAATCCTCAAAGCTGTTGTCCGATATCAACAAACTTAGTTGCATGGCATCGTTAGCAATCAATTGCGAAGTAGAACCGCGCAATACCTTTAACTGGGTAAGGGCCCAATCAAAATCACCCTTGTAAAAACTGGTCTGCGCCACCTTATAACGGGCATCCTGACCCAAAACATCATTTTTCAAACTTTTTTGGACCTGGGAAAAATAAATCAGTGCTTCATTGAACCGTTGATTATAGACCAAAATATCACCAAGGGCCAATTTAACATAGGCCTTTCCAAACCTGCCCAAAGGTTCTTCCAAACTTCTTTTGAGCATGCTGATAGCAGGCGCCGGATTTTCTTTTTTGAAGGTCAAAAAATTGGCATAAGCAATTTGCAGTGGCAGGGTTTTGCTGTCATAACCATACTCTTGTAGCAGAGCGTTGAATTTTTTCTCGATGGCACCTAGTTTTTTTCCTTTGGCATCTAACAGATCAATGTCAATCAGGCTGAGTTCACCTTTTAGTTTAGTGCTGGGTTGTCCTGCGTTTTCTACGATAAACTTATATGCTGCAATAGCGGTTTCTTTATCTGAATTCTCCAAGGAAATTTCACCTAGGTTGGATAAGCGATCCAAAGAAGATTCTCCAGTACGCTTGTATATGGCTTTTTCTTGGGCTAAGGCACTTTTGTATTGGTGCTGCTGTATAAAAAGCCAACTCAACAGTTCGTTCCAAAGGACGTCAGGATTCTTTTGTGCATTAAGAAGTAAGGTTTTTTTGAGGGTAACATTATTTTCATTGGCAGGGTCATCCGTGATAAAGTCATCAAGGTTACGCAGTACGTTGGCCCTTGATGTTTTTCCATCGTAAATCAAGCGAAGGTAAGACTGATACATTTTTCCTATATCCCCCTTTTCCCCATAGATTCGAGCGAGTTGGAAATCATAGTTCAGCTCCGGCTTAAGGGCCATGGCTTTGTTGTACGCAGTTATGGCTTCCTCCAATAGCGCATATTTTTGAAAACGATAGCCAACGGCATACCCGAAGTTTGGATTTTCTTCTATTTTTTGAATAGCCCTTTGATAGTATTTATTGGCATTTTCTGGTTCTTGTTTTAAAGTGTAGTTGTACCCCAACTCAATAAAGAAAGTTGGGAAGGCATAGCTTTGCTCTATTTTTTCCAACAGGAATGCTTCGGCATCATCGTACCGTTCCAATTGTTGATAGCAGGCCACCAAGCCCTCGGAATAATCTGTCCGTCTTGGGTTTTTTTCCACCAATTTTTCATAGAAGACCACTGCCTTCTCAAAGTCACCATCATTAAAATACTGTTTGGCCAGAAAATCTTCTTGGGATTGCAGGCCTACCACTATAAGAAGAAATAGAATAGAACAAAAACTACGCATGGTTTAAATATAACGAAGCAACCGGTGGTATTATGTTAAGTTCTCCTGAAAACTTAGTCAATCAAATTAAACCCACAATATGGCAGTAATACTTCAGGAACCTGAATACCGTCCTTGGTTTGATAGTTTTCCAGAATACCCGCCAGTACACGGGGTAGTGCCAAGGCACTGCCGTTAAGGGTATGTGCCAAGTGGCGTTTTCCATGGGTATCTTTAAAACGGAGCTTTAACCTATTGGCTTGATAGGTCTCAAAGTTGGAAACGGAACTGATTTCCAACCAACGATCCTGTGCGGTGGAAAACACTTCAAAATCATAGGTGAGTGCCGAGGTAAAACCTAAATCCCCACCACAAAGCCTAAGGATACGATAGGGCAATTTCAATTCCCTGAGGATATCCTTTACGTGTTCCACCATATTGTCCAGTGCATCATACGATTGTTCAGGACGTTCCACCCGAACAATTTCCACCTTATCGAATTGGTGCAATCGATTTAGTCCCCGTACATGGGCACCATAACTTCCGGCCTCCCTTCGAAAGCAAGGTGTATAGCCTGTGTATTTAATTGGGAAATCGGTTTCCTTTAGCATCTCGTCCCTGAAAATATTGGTAACGGGAACTTCGGCCGTTGGGATGAGATAGAGATTATCCTCACCAATGTGATACATCTGCCCTTCCTTATCGGGCAGTTGCCCCGTACCGTATCCGGAAGCTTCATTAACCAGATGGGGGACTTGTATCTCGGTATACCCAGCTTTGGTATTCTTATCCAAAAAATAGGAAATCAAAGCACGTTGTAAACGAGCCCCTTTGCCCTTGTAAACAGGGAAGCCCGCGCCAGTAATTTTGACCCCAAGCTCAAAATCAATAATATCGTATTTTTTGGCCAGCTCCCAATGGGGCAAAGCCCCTTCAATCAATTTTGGGACTTTCCCTTCACGAAAGATTTCCTCGTTATCCTCTTCTGTAGTTCCAGCAGGCACCGATGGGTGAGGGATATTGGGAATTTGATACAGCACCTCTTGCAGTTCTTTGGAAACAGCTGTCAAGGTCTCAGAAAGCGTTTTGGATTGTTCTTTTAAATCTGTAGTCTTTGCTTTTATGGCATTGGCTTCCTCAGCTTTGCCATTTTTAAAAAGCAAGCCGATTTCCTTCGAAAGTCGGTTGGATTCTGCTAACGTACTATCCAATTCGGTCTGCGTGGCTCTGCGTTTTTCATCCAATTGTAGAACCTGTTCAAGAAGCGTGCGTCCGTCCAAATTTCTTTTGGCCAATGCGGTAACATACACATCTTTGTTTTCCCGTATTTTCTGAAGCTGAAGCATAAGTTTTTGCTTTGAGGGGGCAAAATTACTTTTTTGCTGCAGATTTATCACCCTCGCTTGGTAAAATCCATTCGTTATGTGAAAGATGGTTCCAAGGAACCGCGGCCAAATCTACCTTGGGGTCGATTAAAGACTGGTATTTTCCGGCATTTACCTTGGTCTTTCCCGTTACATAAACACTAATATCTTGGCCCTTTTCCGCATACTCTTTTTTCAGCCGCTGGGCAAACTGCCAGATGTAGTCTGGATAGCAACCTATCTTTCTACGTTGTTTTTTGGTCAAGTACTCATTCAAATTAACGCGGATGGTATCCTTGGACTCCTTATCCACCACCATAAAACGGGTGTAACCTGCGCGGCTCCGTAGCATCATCCGCCAGCTTAGCCGATGTCCTTCCTCAGTCCATAAAACATCATCTTTAAAGGTATGGTGTCTTAAGGGCAACAGCACTTGAACCACCAAATAAACCACGATAGCATGGACCATCCACCGGTAATTCTTGGGGAAATCAGTGCTCGACGGTAACTCAACATTCTTTTTTCTTAAAAACAGGTTTCTTATGGTCTGGGGGGGGAAGAAAAATACGCAGAATGCCAGGGATAAATAGGGAAATATCCCAATGCGAAAGACGTAGCTATTGAAAAGGTGAAAAAAAATGGAAAACCCAAATGCCATTTTTCGCGTGGGTTTCCATAATAATGCCGGCACGACCAATAAATCAAAAGCAATCCCAAAAGCGGCAATAATCTTATGCAACCATTTTTCCTGGAGCAATTCCCCAATGAGCCAATAGTCCTTTTTGCCACGCATCAAAATTTCAATAATGCTAAAATCCAGCCAATCAGCATATAGTTTGGCAACGGATGCATAGGTATAAACAATGAACAGTTGACCAATAATCAACCACCTTACCCAGTTGTGCATCCAATCCTTCTTGATTTTTGGGTTGAAATGGGCATCGAGGGATAGGCTTTTGTGCGCAGGGAGTAGCCCCATAATAAAACCTAACAGCATTAAAAGGTAATAGTGGTTGTTATAGGAGGTTTTCTGCATGAGGTAGACGCCTGACCACATAATGGCGAAGGCAAAGGCACTGAACCGGTATTTATAGCCTAGGGTAATAAGAATGCCAAAAACTCCCATGAGTACAAAATAGTAGTACATACCATCGCCAGGAAGGGGCTGTAACCACTCAAAACCAATAAATGAAAATGTGAATTTTGGTTCTATGAAAGTGCGCCTTACCCATCCGGTGGCAATGGCACCAAAAGCCTCACAACAGATAAGGATGCCATAGAATACCCTAAAAACAACCAATTGGGCATTATCTATTCTTTTAAAAAGGAATTGATTAATATTTCTCATTTGTAAAGAAATCCAAAGCGATTTTTTTATCTTGATGTAATTGATGACTCAAAGCATGGAGCGAGTCAAATTTTTGTTCGTTCCTTATTTTTTTTAGGAAGTGCACCCGTATATCTTTTTGGTACAGGTTTTGGTCAATATTGAAGAGATTCACTTCAATGCTTTTGGTTGAACCGTCTACCGTTGGTTTTACACCAATATTCATCATTCCAGGAGCACTTTGGTTTTCAAATTCACAATGTACAATGTACACCCCGTTTTGTGGAACCAGTTTATAGGACTCTTCAATCTCAATGTTAGCCGTTGGGAAGCCCAAGTCTTTACCCAGACCTTGACCTTCAACTACCTGACCGCATATCATGTAGTTATACCCTAAATAGGAGTTTGCGGTCTGGATGTCCCCATGGAGCAACGCCTTTCGGATTTTGGTTGAACTTACGGAAACTTCGTCGATTTCCTGGGCCGGAATTTCTTCCACCTTGAAGTCAAAGGTGTTGCCAAAACCAACCAAATCCTGGATACTGGCATTTCGGTTACGTCCAAATCTATGGTCATAGCCAATGACCACGCTTTTGACTTTGAGTTTGTTGACCAATACATCCCTTACAAACTGAAGTGCAGAAAGTCTTGAGAACTCTTGGGTAAAAGGGTGTACAATTAGATAGTCCAGCCCCATTTCCGCAAGTATCCTTTGCTTTTCCGATAAGGTATTGAGCAATTTTATCTCGGTATCTTTTTGAAGTACCATTCTTGGATGGGGAAAAAAAGTGAGTACGGTAGATTTAAACCCAGTTTTTTTGGCATTGTTTATGAGGCGTTTCAATATCTGTTTATGCCCTATGTGCACACCATCAAAAGTGCCGATGGTAATTGCGGTATTTTCTAATGAATTGAATTGTGAGATGCCTTGGACTGTTTCCACGGAACAAAAATAAAAAGGCTTACTTTTGATTAAGTTTCGCCCCATCCGGATGAGAGCTAAATTACGTTTTGTTTTATCAATTACCATACTTTTTGGTTCGTTTTATGGGGTAGGCCAGCAAGATTATTGGCAAAGAATCACTCCAAATGCTGCGGCGGGCAAATACGGACTATCTGACCACGATATCCTTTTGAAATTGGACAACTTTCAATTTGAAAAAGTATTGGGGGAAACGACCAAAACAGAAAAAACAACGATTCAATTTCCCAACAGAGAGGGCCATTTTAATTTTTATCAAGTTTGGGAAACCCCCATTTTCCATTCTGACTTGGCCAAGAAATACCCTGAAATAAAATCGTTTACGGGAGTATCCAAAGATGGTACATCAAAAATTCGATTTAGTCATTCCCCAAAAGGACTACAGGCCACTATCATGGATATGATACATGGGGAGACCTATTTTTTGGAACCCATGAGAGGTCAGAAAGGGGGGTATCGGGTTTATAAAGGTGATGGAAAGACCGAGAAAAATATATTTGAATGCTCCACCCCCAATGTAATGGGCTTAATGCGAAGCGTAACAGCCAAAAATTTGGTGGATGAACAAGTGCTGAGAACCTATCGAATTGCTGTTTCTACCACTGGAGAATACACGGACTATCATGGAGGAACCGTTGCAGGTGCTTTGGCCGCCATCAATGCTACCCTTACCCGGGTCAATATGGTCTTTGAAACCGACTTGGCCGTTACCCTTCAATTGGTCGCCAACAATGACCAAGTTATTTTTACAGATGCGGCATCCGATCCCTACACCGGAAGTTTTAACGCTCAGGTCCAGAATACTTTAACGACTATTATTGGAGAAGAAAACTACGATGTAGGGCATTTGTTCCACCGTGACAATGACAACGGGAATGCCGGATTTATTGGCTCTGTATGCGTAGATAATAGAAAAGGAAGTGCATTTGCGTCGGCCCTAATTCCAGAAGGGGATCTGTTCGATTTGGATTACGTGGCCCATGAATTGGGCCATCAATTTGGGGCCAACCACACCTGGTCCTTTGAATCCGAAGGTACTGGAGTACAAGTAGAACCTGCAAGTGGTACCACCATAATGGGCTATGCCGGTATTGTTGCTGGCAATGACGTTGCTCCCAATGGGGACGATTATTTTCATCATGTGAGTATCGTACAGATTCAAGAGTATCTGCAAACCACAGGATGTTCGTTGGGTACCAATTTGAGCAATAATCCTCCTAATATCACAGCCCAACAGGATTATAGCATTCCTATGGGTACGGCCTTTGTGTTATCTGGTACTGCTACTGATGCTGATGGAGACTTGCTGAGCTATACATGGGAACAAATAGACAATGGAGTAGTTGTGGCGGCTACATTTGGACCCGATAATATTTCTGGGGCCAATTTTAGATCGTTACCACCATCATTGAATCAAGAGCGTTATTTCCCCCGTCTTTCCAGAGTGCTCAGCGGGGATTTGGAACAAGTCAATCCCGTTATCAATGATGCTTGGGAAACCGTATCCAATGTAAAACGGGATTTGAATTTTGCTTTGACCGTAAGGGATAATAACCCTGACGGGGGGCAGGTTGCTTCGGATTCCGTTAAAGTGGAAGTCATCAATACGGCAGGGCCTTTTAAGGTCACCTCTCAGTCAACTACAGAAGTCTTTGCAGCTGGTAGTGTCCAAACGATTGTATGGGATGTGGCCAATACCAATCAGGCTCCAATTAACGCAGAGTCGGTTGACGTATTTCTCTCAACGGATGGGGGAACCACGTTTTCAGAAGTATTGGCACAGGGCATTCCCAATACTGGGAACGCCCAAGTACAATTGCCAGGCACGGCTACCACAAATGGAAGGATGATGGTGAGGGCAAGCAACAACATCTTCTTTTCCGTGAATAGTTCAAACTTTACTATTGAAGGGACACAAGCCATTTTAAACTTTGACCGGCTTGGTTATAGCACTTGTCAACCGGAAGATATAATCATTCCTTTTGTTTATGAGGCTTACGGAGGTTTTTCAGAAACTATGGATTTAAGCATTAATAGCTCCCTACCCTTTACGGCCAATTTTTCCCAATCTTCGGTTGCGACCAATGGCACTATGGTTGATTTGACCTTGGGTAATATTGCAAATATTCCTGTAGGTCCCCATACCGTGGAAGTTATTGCAACCGGACCGAGTTTTTCCACCTCTACAACCCTGGAAATCAGTGTGTTTAATAATGCATTTGCTAATGTTACACTTACGTCTCCTCCAGATTTGGCCGTTGGAACTAATGTAAATCCAGAATTTGCGTGGTTGGATGACAACAATTATAGTGCTTTTGATATTGAAATCGCCCTGGATGAAGCCTTTGTCTCCATCGTGGAATCTTCGACAGTGTCCATCACCTCCTATCAAAGCGCTTTGTTGGTTCCCGAGAGGCAATATTATTGGCGGGTCAGGCCAAAAAATCTTTGCGGTGATGGAGCTTTTGGTGCCCCCTTGAGTTTTACGACATCTGTGGTCAATTGTGCAGGTTTTGACTCTAATGATTTACCTCAGGAGATTTCTTCTGAGGGAACTCCCACTATAACGGCAAAGACATTTTTAGTGGAAGATTTACGCATTGCGGACATCAATGTCAACCTAGAAATATCCCATACATTTTTAGAGGACTTAACGGTAAACCTTATTTCTCCTGCGGGGACCAAAGTCACCCTTATTTCAAAAAACTGCGGTAATCTTAATAATATAATTGCGGTATTTGATGATGACGGCAGTCCGCTTGAGTGTTCTGGAAATCCCGCTATTAGTGGCACAGTGCGTCCTCTAGGCTCCCTGTCTTCTTTCAACGGAGAATCCACCCTTGGGGAATGGACCTTGGAAATTCAAGATTCTGCTGTTTCTGATGGGGGATCTTTAGATGCCTTTTCACTGGAAATATGTGTAGAGGGGACGTTTAGACCAGATGATGATGAGGACGGTGTTTTTGATGATGGCGATGATCTTTGTTTGGGAACACCAAAAGGAACATTGGTGGATACTTCAGGATGTCCATTAAATGAGTTCCCTACCAATAATTTTTCAGTCTCCATTCAAGGCGAGGCCTGTAGGGAAAATAACGATGGTTCCATAGCCGTTATGGCAATGGACACTACGCTTGATTATGAAGCTACACTTATTGGAAATGGCATTGAAACTTCAAATCGGTTTATGGGACAAACCACCTTTTCCAATCTTGGCGCGGGTACGTACCGACTTTGTATAACAGGCACCGATGGGTTGACCAATTTTAGGGAAACGTGCTTTGAGTTAATGGTTGATGAACCCCAAGAGCTTAGCGTTTTGGCCAATCTTCTGGCAGATGGTCAAACGGTACGTTTACAAATGTCCGGTGGACCATTGTACAACGTTGAATTGAATGGGCTGGTGGAACAGACCACCAATACTAATTTTACCGTTGATCTTGAACCAGGACTTAATGTTCTAAAAATCACTTCGGGATTGTTGTGCCAAGGCGTGTTTGAGAAACAGTTTTTTGTTGCCGACTCCCCCATTATTTTTCCCAATCCTGCTACAGCGCTGATAAATATAAGCTCAAGATTCCAAGATCAAGAGGTTATGGTCAACATTTATTCTTCCGAAGGTCGTTTAATAAGGCAAAATAAGACTTGGGTTGAAGGCTATACCTTTGATTTGAACGTATCTGAATTAAGTAATGGTCTGTACTATGTAGTACTTGAGGCTATGGGTATAGCGCAAACCTCAAAATTGATAAAGCGATGAGGCATTGGTTGATTTTTGGCACCTTTTTACTACTCCTTTTTGGTTGTGGAGGAGGGGATGATGGTCCTCCACCTTCACCGGAAGGGGCTCTTTTGGTATTTCCAGAGCGAGATTCTGAATGTACCACGGGTGTAAGCATAAGTGAAACCCTGAGCCAAGTGACGTTTGAGTGGCAGCCTGCGAACAATACAGATCGTTATACGTTAACAGTAATAAATTTGACCACAAATTCGCCACAGGCGATATCCACAACCAACACTTCCGCTTCACTATCCATTGAAAAGGGAGCTCCTTTTTCATGGTCCGTACTTTCTTCCAATTTGGTATCGGATGATACGGCTACCAGTGAATCTTGGTTGTTTTACAACGCGGGCTCCCAAACGACGTATGCTCCGTTTCCGGCACAAATACAATCTCCTGCTGCAGGCAGCACAGTACAGGCCAATAGCGAAGGTCAGGTAGAACTTTCATGGATTGGAGCTGATGTGGAAGATGACATTGTAAGCTTTGATGTATTTTTTTCGGAGGCCAATCCGCCTGAAACTTTATTAACAAGTACCGTGCCCGGGACAACTCAGGCCACAGCTAATGTGGCATCCGGCGCAACATACTTTTGGCGGATCGTCACTACAGACGCAGAGGGAAACGCTTCAGATTCGGGGGTGTTTGATTTTAAGGTGTTGTAGGAAAGTTATGTTCCGTTAAATTGGCTCATGGTGTTTTTTGGACCTGCAAACACAAAGGAACGAATGAGTTGGGTACTTCTTTCCAGTCGCTTCTTCAAGGCCTTTTCTTCCGTTTCATTCCAAGTCCCAAGAACATAATCCACCTGTCTCCCTTTCGAAAACTCTGCTCCAACACCAAAACGGAAACGATGGTATTTTGTGGTCTCTAAGGTATGCTGAATATCTTTAAGGCCATTATGGCCCCCATCACTTCCTTTCCCTTTTAAACGTAAGGTTCCAAAAGGAAGGTTAATATCGTCCGTCACCACCAAGATATTTTCTAAAGGTATTTTTTCATGACCTATCCAATAGTTGACGGCCTTACCACTGAGGTTCATATACGTGGATGGTTTAAGGCATATGACTGACTTTCCTTTGTATTTAAAAGAAGCTATAGCTCCCAATCGGGCATCCTCAAAAGAAAAACCTTCCTCACTGGCCAACTGGTCAAGGACTGAAAAGCCAATATTATGTCTGGTATTGGTGTATTTCTCACCAATATTTCCCAATCCTACGACTAAAAACTTTTTCATACCATCGGTTTCGTCCAGCAGGGGTTTGTCTTTTTGCGAGAACAAGGATTTGAAAAACTGGAACACCTTTTTTATTCAAAAATAAAAAAGCATCCAAAACCATGGTTTTGGATGCTTTCATTTAATTTTAATTATCTCCTAGCTTTCAGCTGGAGCTTCAGCTTCGGCCTCTGTAGCCGGTGCTTCACCACCTTCCGCTGCTGTTCCTTCCTCTTCTTCCTCTTCCTCATCGTCAACGGCATTACGCGAAGCTTTTACTTGAACCACGGTAATGTTGTCAGGATGCATGATTGTATATTTATCGGTTCTGATGGTCTCTACGGCCACTTTACCTCCGATGCGGAGTTTAGAGATATCCACCGTGATTTCATCAGGAAGTAAATCTGGTAACGCTTTAACAGAGAGTTTGCGTTTTCTGAATAGCAATCGGCCACCATTCCGAACCCCTGGAGAGTTCCCTTCCAAGCGCACGGGAATGTCCATGGTAACAGGTTTGTCATCGAATAGTTGGAAGAAATCGATATGCAAAATCTTGTCCGTTACAGGATGGAATTGGATGTCCTGCAATACCGCCTTAAAGCTTTCGCCACCTTGCAGCTCAATTACTGCCGTGTAGGCATTTGGAGTGTACACTAAGTTTTTGAACGCTAGTTCGTCCGCTGAAAAGTGCAATGGTTTTTCCCCTCCGTACAGCACGCAAGGGACCTTTCCAGCATTACGTAAGGCTTTGGTAGAAACCTTGCCCACGCTTTCTCTTTGGGATCCTTTGATTGTAATTGATTTCATTTTTTCAATTAATTATTACTACTATTTGTATCGAATTGCCCGGCCCATGGTTGGAGTCCGAGCGTAGTCGAAGGCTACATAATAAATTTTGATGATATTGAGGTGTTATGATGCACTCTGTGCATGACATCAGCAAACAATTCCGCAGTGCTCAATACCTTTATTTTTGAATGATTTTCCCTTGAAGGAATGGAATCGGTGATGATCAATTCCTGCAATTTTGATTCCTCTATTCGCTCGTAAGCGCTCCCGGATAATAATCCATGCGTTGTAATGGCACGTACGCTCAATGCTCCTCGCTCAATCATCAAGTCCGCTGATTTGGTCAATGTTCCTGCTGTATCCACCAAGTCATCAACCAATACCACATTTTTTCCTTTAACTTCCCCAATAAGTTCCATATGGGAAATGACGTTGGCCTTCGCACGTTGTTTGTAACAAATGACCACGTCGCTTTCCAATGCCTTGGAATAGGCATACGCCCTTTTTGAACCCCCCATATCGGGTGAGGCAATACAAAGATTGTCGAGCTTTAAATTTTGTAGATAAGGAAGAAACAATGTTGAGGCGAACAGGTGGTCTACCGGTCTTTCAAAGAAACCTTGTATTTGATCGGCATGTAGATCCATGGTAATGATCCGCGTTGCACCGGCTGTTTCCAACATTTTGGCAATCAGTTTTGCCGCAATGGGCACCCTAGGTTTATCCTTTCTATCTTGCCGTGCCCAACCAAAATAGGGCATGACCGCTGTAATATGTCTTGCTGAAGCTCTCTTGGCAGCATCCAACATCAATAGCATTTCCATTAAATTTTCAGGGCCTGGATTGGTAGATCCAATAATGAAAATACGCGCTCCTCGAATGGATTCTTCGAAAGAGGGCTGAAATTCCCCATCACTATATCGTGAAAAATGCACCTTACCTAATTCAGCTCCATAGGCCTGGGCGATTTTTTCGCCAAGCACAGTACTTTGCGTGCATGCAAAAATTTTAGGTTCCGGAACTTGATACGGCATTTCCTTTAATTTAATAGGGCCCACTTTAGTGGAGGTCCTTTAAAAGCGGTGCAAATTTAAAAATTAATCTGGGTTGCTAAAGGATAATTGCAGGTATTTTGGTTTTGGGATTCAAATTATTTTTTAGCTTTGCAGTCCCATTTGCCGAAGTGGCGGAATTGGTAGACGCGCTGGATTCAAAATCCAGTGGTAGCAATACCGTGTGGGTTCGATTCCCACCTTCGGTAC
>JANQQQ010000038.1 GCA_028284935.1 Croceivirga sp. | reverse complement strand
TAAATTTATCTTTGTAAGTGTAAGGGGTGGTTCCCTTACAACTTTAAGTATTGGTTTTTCATAATTTAAAGTTTGGTTGGTTATTTAGAAAAAGCCCTGATGCTCAACATTAGGGCTTTTTTTGTACAATAGTTTGGAATAACTTTTGTTTAAGTAATTGTAAATGTGGTGTTAGAAGACCTGATTGTATTAAATTTATATCCCATTTCAATGCTATGAAAAAGACATTAGCGCTTGTATTGACATTTATGGTTTTTAGTTTGGTAGCTCAAGAGAGACCTGCATTTAAAGCAGGGGAATGGCTAAAGTTTAGAATTCATTACGGTTTTCTAAACGCTAGTTATGCTACCTTACATCTTACGTCCGAACAATTGGATTCCATCCCTGTATACCATGTCGTAGGTAGGGGGAAAACCACGGGATTTGCCAGTATCTTCTTTAAGGTCGACAATACTTTTGAGAGTTATTTTGATAAAGAAAGTGGTAAGCCTTACAAATTCATAAGGGATACCTATGAAGGAGGTTATACAAAAGATATCGAAATCCGCTTTGATTATAAGGATGATATCGCCCTGTTTAAGGACAAAAAAAACAATAAGGAATTTAACATTCCGGTAAATGACAAGGTTCAAGATTTACTATCTGCTTCCTATCATTTAAGAAACGAATATGGTACTCAAGATTTCAAAAAAGGGGAAGTGCTAAGTATGGATATGCTTTTTGACGATGATGGTGTTTATCAATTTAAGTTAAAATATTTGGGGAAAGAAATCGTGCGCACAAAATTTGGCAAAGTAGAATGTCTTAAATTTAGGCCTTATGTGCAGTCGGGAAGGGTATTTAAGGAGGAGGAAAGTTTAACCCTTTGGGTCTCCAATGACTTCAATAAAATTCCCATACGCATCAAAGCCGATTTAGCCGTTGGTTCCATCAAAGCTGATTTGGATGGTTACAATGGTCTACGCAACCAGTTCAAAATAATTATGGATTGATCCCAACCAATGAACAAAGATGATAGCATTGCGTCCCAAATCAACAAGCTGGAAGAAAAATTCAAAAACTCGGGACAAGACCTAGGTTCTTATCTGGATGGTCTTCTCTATCAGCGTTACCTTACTTATTGGGATTACATTCATTTGGACACGCTGTTGAGTCTGCAAGTTCCCAGGACCTATTTCCCAGATGAAGAAATCTTTATCATGTACCACCAGATTACAGAGCTCTATTTTAAGCTCATTCTTCACGAACAAAAACAATTGGTGGACGACAAATCACAGAACATCAATTTTTTTATAGAAAGAATCAATAGAATAAACAGCTATTACAAGGCGTTGATTTCTTCCTTTGGCATTATGATCAATGGTATGGAAAGGGAACAGTTTTTACGATATAGAATGGCCCTGCTTCCTGCCAGCGGATTCCAATCCGTACAATACCGTATGATAGAAATTTATGCCACTCCGCTCGAAAATTTAGTCCATACTTCCGAACAGAAAGATTTTTCTGATAAAAACAGTATTGAAGAGCTTTACGATCATATCTATTGGAAAAAAGGAGCAACGAATCTCAATACGGGTGAAAAGACATTGACCTTAAAACAGTTTGAATACCGCTATACCCCTAGGTTGGTTCGGATAGCCAAACAAATCAAAGGAAGCACCATGTATCAAAAATGCCTTGATCTGCTAGAGAATTCTCCTGATAACAAGCCGCTACTGGATGCCATCAAGAAAATGGATATCAACGCAAACGTCAATTGGCCATTGATGCATATGGGTTCTGCCTACCGATATTTGGCAAGGGACAAAGGTGATATCAGTGCCACGGGTGGAACCAACTGGAAGGACTTTTTACCCCCAAGTTTCCAGAGAATAATATTTTTCCCAACTTTGCATTCCAGAGAGGAGTTGGACAATTGGGGCAAACAGTGGGTAGAACACGTCTTTAATCCCCAAAATAACTAGAGAATAAGCATGCAAAAATATTGGGGCGTAATTTTGGCAATGCTGGTTTTGGCATCTTGCGGGAATGATAAAAAAATTGCTGAAAACATACCTATTGAAGAACCTAAGGTTCAACCTATCGTCACCCATTATGGATTTAATTTGGACAATTTCAATGTTGTCAAAGACACGATAAAATGGGGGGATAGCTTTGGCGAACTCATGCTAAAAAACCATGTGGACTATCCCAAAGTAGTAGCAATTTCAGAAAACTACAAAGATACCTTTGACGTGCGAAAAATAAAGGTTGGCAAACCCTACCTCATCTTAAAAGAAAAAGATAGCTTGGAAAAGGCCCAAGTATTTATTTACCAAAATGATAAAATAAATTACACGGTGGTCGACCTAAGGGATTCTGCTGTTGCCTACAAGGGAAAGAAAAAAGTCAACTATTTGGAACGTGAAGTTGCCGGTACCATCAAAAATAGCCTGTCCATGGATTTGGATAGTTTGGGTGTGGATTACAGCGTTACCATTAACCTCTCCGAGATTTACGCATGGACCATTGATTTTTTCCGATTGGAAAAAGGAGATAAATTCAAAATCATCTATGACGAAAAATTCATAAACGACTCCATTTACGCCGGAAGCGGAGCCATTAAATCCGCTTACTTTGAACACAAGGGAAAACCCATTTACGCATTTCCCTATGTTTCGGATTCCATAAAAAACATTCAAGAATATTACGATCAAGATGCCAATAACCTGAGGAGTACTTTCTTGAGGGCGCCCATTAAATTTGGATACAGACTGTCTTCACGATATAACCTTAGAAGACGAATTGCTTATTACGGGTACAAAGTCCGACCCCATCTTGGAACAGATTATGCAGCTCCTATTGGTACACCTATTGTAGCCACAGCAGATGGAACGGTAACTGAGTCCAGAAGGAGGGGAGGCAATGGCAAATACGTAAAGATTAGGCACAATAGCATGTACAGCACCCAATATTTGCACATGAAGGCCCAAAAAGTAAAAGCCGGGGAATTTGTAAGACAAGGCGATGTGATAGGTTGGGTTGGAATGACTGGAAACACCGGAGGTCCCCATGTATGTTATCGCTTTTGGAAAAACGGAAGACAGGTAGATCCCTTACGGGAGAAACTACCATCGGCCGAACCCATTGCCGATTCTTTGCGAACGGCGTACTTAGAACACATTGAGCCCCTAAAATTTCAATTGGACTGCATCCCATTTGAGGATCCGACTACCGAAGAGAACCTATTAACCCTTGACCAAAAAGATGGCCTTACCCAAAATTGACCCTACATCAACCGACGCTTGGAAAGCACTAAAAATACACTTCGAAGAAACAAAGGATAAGCATATAAAGACACTTTTTGAAAATCATCCCGAAAGGGCAAAAGAGTTTTCAATTAAGTGGGAAACCTTTTTTGTGGATTATTCCAAAAATAGGCTTACCGATCAAACGCTTGAGCTTTTACTTGCGCTCGCCAATGAAGTAGGATTGAACGATGCCATAGCTTCTTATTTTTCTGGGGATATCATTAATGAGACTGAGGGAAGGGCGGTTTTACACACGGCGTTGCGTGCTAAAAAAAAGGAAAAAATTACGGTTAATGGTAGAAATATCACCCCTGAGGTATATGAAGTAAAGGATCGGATTAAATCCTTTGTTGAGGCAATTATTTCTGGCGGGAAAAAGGGATATTCGGGAAAAGCATTTACAGATGTGGTCAATATAGGAATTGGAGGTTCCGATTTAGGGCCGGTCATGGTTACGGAAGCCCTTAGGTTTTATAAAAACCACTTGAACGTTCATTTTGTGAGCAATGTGGATGGCGACCATGTTCGGGAGGTTTTGAAAGGACTACATCCGGAAACCACCTTGTTCGTTATAGTTTCCAAGTCGTTCACCACTCAAGAGACCCTGAGCAATGCCCTGACCATTAAGAAATGGTTTTTGCAACAGGCTGCGGAAAAAGATGTGGCCACCCATTTTGTTGCGGTATCGACCAACACCTCAAAAATTGATGAATTTGGTATTTCAACTGAACATGTGTTCCCAATGTGGGACTGGGTCGGAGGCCGTTTTTCGCTATGGAGTGCCGTAGGTCTTACCATTGCATTGGCTATTGGTTATGACCATTTTGAGGAACTTCTAAATGGCGCGCAAAAAATGGATGTTCATTTTAGGGAAACCGAGTTGTCAGAAAACATCCCCGTGATTCTTGCACTGCTCAGTATTTGGTACAATAATTTCCATGGTGCTGAAACCGAAGCCATTATTCCCTATTCACAATACCTACATCGATTTTCGGCATACTTGCAACAGGGCATTATGGAAAGTAATGGTAAAAGCATGGACAGGCGGGGCCAACGGGTCCGTTATGAAACGGGTACCATAATTTGGGGAGAACCAGGGACCAATTCCCAACATGCTTTCTTCCAGTTGATTCATCAAGGTACAAAATTGATTCCAACGGATTTCATCGGCTTTAAAAGACCCTTGCATGGAGAAATGGAACACCACCAAATGTTAATGGCCAATTTCTTTGCCCAGACGGAGGCGTTGATGAATGGCAAGCCATTTGGGGAAGTTACGGCCGAATTGGAAAAATCCGGATTGGGCGAAAAGGAAATTGAAAAACTACGACCCTTCAAATTCTTTGAGGGCAATAAACCAACCACTACCATATTAATTGATGAGCTCACACCTGAAAACTTGGGATCCCTTATTTCCCTATACGAACATAAGATATTTGTTCAAGGGGTACTATGGAACATTTTCAGCTATGATCAATGGGGGGTAGAATTAGGAAAGCAGCTAGCTAAAAACGTACTGTCTGATTTGAAAAATTCCGAAATTGGCGATCATGATGCCTCTACATTCAATCTTATTAAATTTTTTAAAGAATAATTTACATCTTCCTAAAAAACTTACAATTCTCAAACTACTGATAAACAGTAATTTAGAATCATTCTGTTGTTAACAAAGCTGTGATTTCTTAACGTTATGTTAACGTTTGTACACCTCCTTTAACGCACTTTTGCAGTGCTAATTGAACAATTAAACACTGTAAAAATGAAAAAAATCTACTTGGCATTTGTAGCCCTATTTGTGACTGCATCTGCATTTTCACAAGGGGTTACCACTTCCGCAATGGGGGGTAAGGTAACCGATGCTTCTGGAGAGCCCCTCCCTGGGGCTAGTATAGTGGCAGTTCACCTTCCTTCGGGAACCACCTATGGTGCAGCCGCGGATTTTGATGGATTTTATCGTATTTCCGGTATGAGAGCAGGGGGCCCATACCAGGTAACTATTTCTTATGTTGGATTTAATGACGATGTAAGAGATGGTATCTTATTAAATTTGGGAGCTACAGAACGCATAAGTGTACAACTTTCAGAATCTGCTACTGCCCTTGATGAAGTTATAGTAGTTGCCCAATCTGGAGGATTATTTGATTCTGGAAAAACAGGTGCCGAAACTAACGTGAGCTCAACACAGGTAAACAATTTGCCTTCTGTTTCACGTAATATTGCCGATTTTGCTAGGTTGACCCCACAAGCAAGGGTCACCGGGGACGATCGTATTTCAATAAGTGGTCAGAACAATCGATTCAATGCTATCTATATTGACGGAGCTATCAATAATGATGTTTTTGGATTGGCAGGTTCAGGGACCAATGGAGGGCAGACAGGTGTAAGCCCAATATCATTGGATGCTATCGAAACGTTCCAGATCAACGTAGCTCCTTTTGATGTTCGTCAATCCGGTTTTGCCGGGGGTAGTATCAATGCCAATACTAGATCAGGGACCAACGAATTTATAGGTTCAGCCTATGTCTTACTAAGAAATGAGGGGTTTGCGGGCAAAACCCCCGTTGGTTTGATAGGAGATGATGGGGAACGGGAAAAACTGGACGAGTTTACCGCAAACACTTATGGGGTTCGATTGGGTGGACCACTAATTGAGAATAAACTGTTCTTTTTTGTGAACTATGAGAGACAAGAAAATGAAACACCCCAACCGTTTGATATTACCACCTACAGAGGGGATGCCACGGAGTCTGATTTGAATGGTTTATCTGACTTCTTAACGAACAATTTCGGTTATAACCCAGGAACTTTCGGCAATAGTATTGCATCCCTTACGAGTGATAAATTAATCGCGAAAATTGACTGGAACATTAATGAAAAAAACAAACTTTCATTTCGACATAGCTATGTCAATGCCGTTCAGTTCAATGCCGCTGGCTCAAATCCAGGTTCCATTAACTTCTTAAATCGATCTATCGATTTTGAGTCCATCACCAATTCATCTGCTTTGGAACTGAACTCCCAAATTGGAAGTAATATGTCCAACAATTTTGTTTTAGGATACACCCGTGTTCGGGATAACAGGGATCCTATAGGAGATGCATTTCCTTCAGTTCAAATTTTTGACGCGGCAGGAACTTCCATATTTTTTGGTTCAGAACCTTTTTCTACCGCCAATGTGTTGGATCAAGATATTTTGACCTTGACCAACAATTTCCAAATCTATTCTGGAAGGCATACTATTACCATTGGTACAAACAATGAATTTGGCTCGGTAAGGAATGTGTTCTTCCGTCAAAATTTTGGTGATTATCGATATAGTAGTTTAGATGATTTCCTTGATGGCGAATTGGCGAACAGGTATCGACATGGATATTCCCTAATTGGTGGATTTGGAGATGATTCGGAAGGTGCCGCGGAGTTCAATATTTTCCAATTTGGTCTTTATGTTCAGGATGAGTTTGATATTACCGATAATTTTAAATTTACAATGGGCGCCCGTATTGATATTCCATATTGGGAAGATGGAAGGGAAAACGTGGAATTTAATACAAATACAATCCCGCTGCTCGAAGCAGCCGGTAAAGATTTGCAAGGTGCCCGTGTAGGGGAAAGCATTGATGCCAATGTACATTTTTCACCAAGGGTTGGATTTAACTGGGATGTGAACAGCGATAAATCTACGCAGATACGAGGAGGATTGGGAATTTTCACGTCTAGGGTTCCTTTGGTATGGCCAGGGGCCCAATACAACAACAACGGAATCTCAACTGGATTTACTGAATTATTTGGGGATGATGTGCCCGCTTTCAATCCTAACCCCAACACCCAGCTTCAGGACCCCCCACAGGGATCGGGTGCTGTTGGTGGCCAGGTTGACTTGTTTGCGAAAGATTTTAAACTTCCGCAGGTTTTTAAAATGAACATTGCTGTAGATCAGCGGTTACCTTGGGACATGATTTTCTCAGCAGATTTTATATGGAATGATAATGTGAATGCTGTGTTTTATGAAAACCTAAACCTTCCAGCACCAGAATTCACTACTACCGGGGCAGGGTCTAGACCCAATTATGGTTTTGGCAGAATTGATTCTACATATCCTGCCATTTACTTGGCTTCCAATACAAGTGAAGGAAGCTCTTATAATATTGCAGGAACCTTGACCAAAAACTTCTTTAGTCCTAATTTGGATGTGACATCTTCCGTATCCTATTCCTATGGTGAGGCTGATGGCATCTTTGATGGTACGTCTTCACAGAACAGTTCACAATGGCGATTTTTGGAAACAGTAAATGGATCGAATAGGCCCGTTCTATCAACATCTGATTTCTCACCAGGACATCGAATCATCGCCAATTCTACATTTATTTACAAGTGGTCCGAAACGGTCAAAACCCGTTTAGGTCTTTTCTACGAGGGAGCGGAAGGGACACCATTTAGTTATGTTTACACGGGTAGTGGTCTTTTGGAAGATACGGGAGGTTTCTCTGCCTTGATTTATGTTCCCAGAAATGAGACTGAAGCATTATTGGTAGATAATTTCGACAGAGACGGTAATCTTGTGCTATCGGCAGCGGACCAATGGACTGCTCTTAACGCCGTAATAGAGGGTGATGAATACTTAAGGAGTCGTCGTGGTCAATTTGCCGAACGTAATGCAACTCGTACGGATTGGACGCACATCATCGATCTAAAGTTTGCCCAAGAGTTTGGAATCAAGTTTGGTGAAAACATCCATAGGTTGGAATTGACTGCAGATATATTCAATTTTACCAATTTATTGAATAAAGATTGGGGTGTTCGAACATTCACCAACTTCAATCAGGTTCAACTTTTGAACTTTGAAGGGTTTGCTGCTGATGGTACTACCCCAGAGTTTACATTCGACCCCGGGGTCGAAGAAACAAATAATGTCATCGATGATGCCGAAAATATTTCTTCAAGGTGGCAAATGCAATTAGGAATTAGATATAGCTTCAACTAGAAATATAGTTTAGTTTAATTAAGTTTTTAGGCCCTCGGCATCAATGTCGGGGGCCTTTTTCTTTTCTAAAATCATTACTTTTAGCTCTTAATCGAACACCATGGAAATCCTAAAAACCCTCCACTCTTATTTTGCTTACATTGTTTTGATTATATTAATCATTGCCACGGCCAATGCGCTTATTGGCTGGTTGACCAAAAAAGAGTTTCGTTTTGACAAGGATTTACGATTAAGTCTTTTTGCCCTGGTTTTAAGCCATTTGCAATTGGTCATAGGGTTGATCGTTTTCTTTGTTTCGGCCAATGGGTTAAAGGCCATCCAAACCTTGGGCATGGGTGGATTGAATTCAGCAGCGCGGTTGTTGGCAGTTGAGCACCCCTTTATCAATATTTTGGCCATTGCGCTCATTACGGTTGGGTGGTCCCGCCATAAAAAAACGGACGATTCTACTGTAAAATTCAGAAGAATTGGGCTAATGTACGGTGCTGGGCTTATTTTGATTTTAAGTCGTATTCCTTGGGGGCAGTGGTTTCAATAGTACTTATTTAATCTGACTAGAACGAGGTATAAAAACGGATTTATCAATAACACTGAACTTGCAATAAGTCAGAACCAAAAACAAGAGTACAACATATTCTTCAAATTGGGTTGTAAGACTGGGGCATGGCAAGGACTTCAATGCAGAAGTTCTTAGGGAATTCAGTTGTACAACCGGAAGCAAAGCTGGAACTTCTTGCCCAACAAGGGAAATCCCAAACGTACAGAAGAAAATCGAAGTGGAAAAAACCCGGAACATCTGAAATAAAGGATTCCCATATTCTCTTAAGAGGGCGCAAAACAAGGTACTTAAATGATTGTGGGTTCCAACTTCACAGTTCAGGATGTTCAGGATTATTCAAATTTCAAAACTGCATACCATGACTGACTAAACCCTTGTTCTTTTAAAAGAACTAAATATTTTGAGCACATAAATATGATATTTCTATGTAATCTTTGGAAAATTAATTGGCCCTTTGCTAAGGGAAGGATTTTTGAAAAAGAAAAAATTCCCTTCCAGAACTAGCTAGCTAGGAATATGATATTTTGTGTCTATCTTGAAAAAAGACCTCTTAGCTGATAAAGGATTCTTTGAAGCAAAGTAAGTTCCTCCAACACTATTTCGGCTGATCCTTGCATAGCCTGTTTAAATTCAATGGTCTTATTGTAAGAAGTTCTCAAATTATCAATCTCAACATACAACGTGTATTCATCAACTTGATTCAGTTTTGGGACTTCGGATATACTGATGATTCTTCCTTCTAAACTTCCCCATTCTTCGAATGGATAATTATCCAATTTTACAATCACCTTTTGACCTTCCTTAACCTTACCGGAATTCCGAATTGGTAATGTGAGTCGTCCTATTATTTTATCGATGTCGATTGGCACAATCGTGAAAATGACTTCCCCAGCCTCGACATTCTGAAATGTACTCCAAATATCAAATATTGTCACTTTACCATCAATGGGGCTTTTTATCAAAAAACGTTGTTCCCAAAGTAATAGCTCATTGGATAAGGATTGTAAAGCATTGTCTATTCCCTGTCTGTAGTTGCTTTGGAACTCCTTTCCTTGAATGGTTGACTTGGTAAGCAAACTATTGAAATTGGCAATCGCTATGCGGGTATTGGAAATTCCTCCTAAAAAAGTTTCATGCCGCTGTTTGTCCGACAAGTAAGACCTTGAAGCCTCTTCATATTCCGCTTGGGAAATAACGCCCTTTTTGTGCAAAAATGAGCTTCGTTCAAAGGTCTTTTTTGAAAGTTCCAAATCCTCCTCCAGTATTTTTCTCTGATCTTCTTGTTTTGATAAAAAAGTCTTTTGCTCCTTTAACTGCTGAAGGATTATTTGGGATTCCTTCTTGTTCGGAGATAAGGCCTTAAATAACATAAAGTTTTGAAATTTAGTTAAAAACTCTATATATGCCAGTTGCATGGTTCCAAGGTTTAGGCTCGAAGGAAACTCTTTCTTTAAGGAATCCAAAGTTTTATTTTCTGGGTTAAAATTTTCAAGCTGTCTTTTGAGAAAAAGGACATCTTCAAAATTGGCCGTGTTTTCAATTTCTGCCAATATCTGTCCCTCCTCAACATATTGATTCTCCTCTACAAGAACATTAGTCAATCTCCCACTAACATTTGCCTTTAAATAAATTGGGGGGTTCTTACTTGTTATTGTTATCCTTGCAGTGGTAATATCGTTGTAAGATAACACTGCGGCGCCTATAAAAAGAAGGCTTACAACAACAAAAACAACAGTGATACCAATACGAACAACCCAATTGGGAGGTTTTCCTAAAATATCTCTTACCATATCAGATCTTTCTTCTGAAAACAAATGTTCGTGTTCACTTTCCATTTTTATTTTCATTATATCAGTTACCTAACTCCAGCTGATTCTTTACAAGGGAATAATATATTCCTTTTCTTTTGGTGAGTTGGTTATGATTTCCCCGTTCCACAATTTCTCCTTGATTCAAAACAACGATTTGATCTGCATTTTTCACAGTACTTAAGCGATGTGCAACTATGACTACTGTCTTGCCCGAGTAGAATTTTTGCATTTTATCCATAATTGCTTTTTCATTATTTGCATCCAAAGAGCTCGTAGCCTCATCAAGAAAGATGTATTTGGGGTCTTTATAGACCGCTCTGGCCAATAGAATCCTCTGCCTTTGGCCACCACTGATATTAGTGCCACTAACGCCAATTTTGGTGTTTACTCCTGAAGGTAATTGCTCCACAAATCCCAGAATATTCGCTATGTCAATAGCTTGCAATAGTTTTTTTGTAGAAATCGTTCTACCAGAATCTGACTCTGTTATATTTCTGGAAATAGTATCTTCAAAAATGAATCCCTCTTGCATAACACTACCACATTTTTTTCTCCAAAAACTTGTTCGTATGTTTTTGAGATTTGTCCTATCAATTGAGATATTTCCTTCGGTAGGGTGATAAAATTTTAGCAATAGTTTTATTAGGGTTGTTTTACCACTTCCACTTGCACCAACAATAGCTGTTACTTTACCTTTTGGAATCGTTAAATTAATGTCTTTTAGTACAAGCGGAGAACTCCTTCCCCCATAACGAAAACTTAGCCCATTAATATTAATATCACCACCCTGCGGTAGTTCCTTTATGGTATTCGCTTCGCTTTCTTCATCTTCCTTTGTGTGAATTTCTGCTAACCTTTCTAAACTTATCTTAGCATCCTGTCCTGCTTGAATAAATGAAATGAAATTGTTTATAGGCAGATTAAGCTGTCCTATAATGTATTGTACAGACAACATCATTCCAAGCGTAAGGTTCCCATCAATTACAGATTTGGCGGCTATAAAAGTGATTAAGATGTTTTTGAGTTCATTGAAAAATTGACCTCCGGTATTTTGTGTTTGCGAAAGCGTTAACCCTTTTACAGAAACCTTAAATAATCTGACCTGAATAGCCTCCCACTCCCATCTTCTTCGACGTTCAGATCCATTTAATTTAATTTCTTGCATCCCAGAGATTAATTGATAGATGGTACTTTGGTTCTCAGCAGAGTGATCAAAACGTTTATAATCAAGTTCTGCCCTTTTCTTTAGGAATAGAATCGTCCAACCTACGTAAACAACAGAGCCTGTTAAAAAAATGATGAAAATCTCAAGACTGTAAAAAGCTAGTATCGCGCCGAAAATTATAAGGTTGAACGCCGAAAAAAGTGTATTCAAAGTTGTATTTGATAAAAAACTTTGTATCCTATTATGGTCATAAATCCTCTGTATGATATCGCCAGTGTTCTTCGAATCAAAAAAAGCAATTGGCAGGCGCATAAGCTTAATCAAAAAATCTGATATCAGGCTAATATTTATTCGACTGGTAATATGTAATAAAATCCATCCTCTAATTAGCCCTACAGTTGTCTGGGAAATAAAAAGTGTTAATTGGGCAAAAAGAATTAGATAAACGAAATTTAAGTTTTGATAATTAATTCCATAATCTACAACTGCTTGAGTAAGAAAAGGAAATATCAACTGCAAGAAACTTCCAACGAGCAAACCTAGAGCCAGCTGTAAAATAAACTTTTTGTATGGAGTAAAATACCAAAATAGAAATTTGAATCCTAATCGGTTTTTTTCTTCCAATTTACCTTCAACAAACTCGGAAGTTGGCGTTAATAATAGAACGTAACCTTCCTCTTCCTTTGATTCTGTATCCAACCAACCCTTAAGGAACTCTGCCTTAACAAGCTTTAAAAGGCCGTGCGCAGGATCCGCAATATATATGTAGCTACCAGAAATCCTGTATACCACCACAAAATGTCTCTTGCGCCAATGTACAATACAGGGGAGGGAAACTTCTTTCTCCAAGGTCGAAATGTCGACCTTTGCGGCAATCGTTCTAAAACCAATTTCTTCCGCTGCTTCTGCTATCCCCCCCAAGGTTACTCCTTCTCGGGTTAAGTTGGCTAGGCTCCTAAGATACTCCAGCGTATATGATTTTCCATGGTACTTGGAAATCATTCTAAGGCATGCTGGTCCGCAATCCATACTGTCTAATTGTCTGTAGAACGGAAACTTCTTAAAAGACATTTCTAAATATTTTGCTTAAGATAAAAGTATTTGAATGTTTGTACAGAAAATAGTGTAAAATGAAACCGTATTTGGGCTAAACATAGAAATTTCAAACCAAGTACAATCTAAATTTGGCAATAAAATAAGCCCTGCCAGAATTCTTAGGCAAGGCTTATTTTGTTGTATTGTTAGGTATAACTTAGAGCAGTAGTACCACGATTTATGCTATAAGCATAATAAGTAAAATGCTAAATCACCCTAAATTAAGTGCAGTACCATCCGTTGTGGCCACCCGTTCCCCTAGGACCACCACCGCCGCAACCGCTGCCGGAGCCACAGCCCCACCGGGAGTAGTAAGGATCACAATCTGTATTGGAGGAGTCACCGCCACATCCGTTCCCGGTTCCACCTCCACCACATCCACTATTGGTATTGTATCCGGTTCCGGTACCACCTCCGCAATTTTGTGGCTGGGTACATGTCCAAGTATGGCCATAACCACCCTTTACACTTTCCAAATCCATGTCGGAGAGCTGCCCAATCTTAATCTTTTTTAATTTCAGTTTTTTCATGGCTTTATATTTTGTGAATAGTACAAGGAAACTACGTATATTTTCTCTAAATCAAAATAATTTTAGGAAAATTTTATTAATTTAAGAATGATACTTTCTCCTTGCTAATGCAGAACCATAATAACGGTCCATAAGATAATAAATCAGTAGTTCATACAATCTGGGATTTGATTTGGAAATTCTATTGATAATCATATGAACATGACTAATAATAAAGGATTCAAGATTTAACTCAGAATTTTTATCATCCAATATGGTCAATATTTTTGAGGCAATATTTCCCATTGTAAATTCTTCGTTTTCATAGGTGAGCACTTTCTTGGCTACGGTAAAATTCTTTTTGTTTATCCAATTCTCAATTTCCTTAGAATATTTCCGATAAATTCCATCCATTTGTCGCTTCAATCTTTTATCCATTTTGAATTCCATGGAAAAGCTGTCTTTCATGACCTTCAAAATTGCCTTGCGCTTCTCTAAATCAAAAGCAAAAGCGTCCAAAAAGGTATCTACCCTAGCTATTGCATATAACCATCTTGTTTCGTCAGATAAATGCTTTTTAGAATAAAGGTTTAGAAACTCCAAAGTGTTGGTACTACTTAAACAAAATAATTCTTCTGAAAGTTCCATTGTGAGCGGACCATAGCGTTCCAATTCCCTATTATAAGTATCTAGTTGAATTTTATTTACACTTCTATTTTCAATATCTTTTGAAATTATTTTGTTCATGGTTTCCATAATTGAAGCAATATTTTCCTTGGAAGCAACCTCAAACCTTATCCTTATGTGGTGTTCGGAATCATCATAGCGTAAGAAAAACCACCTTTTTATCCATTTATTTTTCTGATATTTTCTTATCAGGGGGCGAAGGACCGTAATCAAAACATGGTCTGTAATTTTCGGCTCACAATAGATTTTAAAGTAGAGCCACTTAGAACCTGGAGCGAACTTTCTCCTTATTTTTTTTGAAGTGGTTGGATTGTTAGCATTCTTATTGTTTCTTGAGGTTTGAACATTTTTATATAAGCTTGCAATTATCTGATTCACAAAAACATTTCCCTTGCTATCAGAGACAGGATTGAATTTAGAATCATAAAGAAATTCTTCTAAGAGGATACTTTTTTTGTTTTTAATCGTATTTATAAACAATGATTGTGAAAGTTCATTTGTAAAATCAATAAACAGTCTGTTATCCCTTTCCAAATAATATATTTGATTTGGAAGATTCCACTTTTGCCTAAAAGCAAGTAACCTTAATTTCACATCACCGCCATTTTTTATGAGTCCCTCAAAATCACTTTTCCGAAGTTGCCAAGTAGCTTTTCTTAAGATAATGTCATTCCATTGAATTCTTGGGATAAAACTAAATATGCTTTGGTTCCCTCCAATATTAAAGAAAATGGTCCGCAATTTATTTTGAGATTGCATTGCCCCCAAGAAACGATAAATGGGCAAGCCTCCAGAGAGCATGTGGGCATTACTTAACACTGGAATTATTTCTTTGTTATGTTGCTTTGACCTAAGTACAATTTGACCATTGCCATAAACCTTTATCAAAATATCTGAAATAGCAATTGCACGCTTTGACGGTGAGGCCAAATAAGGAATTTCAAAGGTTCTAAAAGCAGGATGAATCAAAACATTGCCCAATCTGGTAATCTCTGGCAGATGTACAATCTCTGCAACAATGTTACCATGGTCTATGTCTTCTTCTTTAGAAACAATGTCTTCTACGAGGCCTAAAATATTTTTATTCCCGTAGGTAAATCTCCCTAACAAGCTTGTAGCACTAACATTACCAAAAGCAGAGAGATATATCAAGGGATTGTGTTCTTTTTTTGATTCAATCAAACTAAAATCACATGAAAATGTATTTGGCATTTGGGCCGAAGCAACTTTGGAAGTCGTATCAAAATCAATTTTCGAGATATCTATACTTGTTTGGTTGGCCCTCAATCCTTCCAAAATACAATCAAATATTTTTTGCTCATTCTTCCCCCAACGAAGTTTATTTTTAGTTGTTGAAGAGTTTGGCAAAGACAAGTCCTTTAAAATCGGTTCATCTTTTCTTGAGTTCTTTTTTAACGGAAATCCAATTCCTATTTCGTCATCTAAGGCTTCCACCATAGGAATTTCTTGATCTTCATATTTTTTATAAAAGGCTTTAGCAAAATTATCCAGCTCTGAGTCTTTTGGAGATTCATTTAAATTCATGAAAAAATAAAGGCACTGCTTTAGTTGCTTTAATACCTTTTTAGAAATGGTCAAATTCGATTTTGGTTCATAATAAGAGTCAACCTGAAAAAGACTTCTTTTATTAAAATCTATCCCCAGCTGAGAAACCAAGACCACAATTTCATTGTAGGCAGAGATATCGTTATATTTATTTTCATCAAGCTTGTTTAGTTTTTTCTGAATTTGGGAAAGGATAAAATACAGTTTTTTGACTTCTGAACTTTTTTCTTCAAATTGAGATAAAAAGTCGATTATCTTTAAGAGGGGGTCTTTACCGGTAATACCAAGGTTTAAGTTGCTAGTAAGAACCTGCGAATCGATTAATTCCTCAATGTATTCAGTTGCCTCACTTTGACTAATATCATCATCTTGCAAGTTTTTAATTAGTTCCTTTTTGAGTCTTCCTGATTCAGCAAAGGAAAGCGTTTTCTTTAAGTAATAATCCTCATTAACTGAATTCAGTTGAAAGCTCCTTCTCGCCCCCCTATACACGTATTCCGTATACCTAATCTGTTCATTTAAGTGGTAAATACTATTGTTTGGGGTATATTTCAGAAATATTTGAAGTTGTGGGAATCTTTCGAGCATTTTAGTTAGGGAAAACATAAAGGACATATCGAGCCTAGTGTGTCGATAAAATCCATCTTTATATTGCATATTAATTTTAGTTTCCTCGGACCATTTTCCAACGCCACATGAAGCGAACAAACCAAATGGGATTGTTCTGTAATGTATCCTTAAATAATATTTATAAAGTGATTCAATGAACTTATCTTCCTTATCATTATTAAACTCTCCTACTAGATATTTTTCTAGTTCATTATATAAATCGAAAGAGGCAAGGTAAAGCGCTTCTTTACCCTCTTTCCCCTTAAAAAAATCAAGAATGCTATTTTTGTCTACTTCCCCTAAATCGTTTTGTATAGGTTTTATTGGAGTCCTAATTACAAACTTGTCAAAAAATGAATAATTCACCAGTACCCAGATTTTAAGAAATTAATAATGCCCTATCCCAATCCAATTCTTCTCTTTTTAGAAAACTGATCAAGGCAAGTCCAATTCCTGATATTCCTTCCAAAAACCCTCTATTGTTATAGTGGATGTCTTTTACAGAATCGTATGCTTTAAAGCCTGCCAATCCATCATCAAAGCTCGCAAATAATAAGGTTTGCTTCAACCAATATTCAGCAGCTTCCCGATATTGGTTTTTACCAATTCTCTTGTACATTTTGTTAAATATGTGTGCAATTCCTGAAGCTCCGTGACACAAACCTGCATCCCACACCTTATTTTTCAATAGATTTCGTCTATCAGCATTATTGTCCAATATTTTTTGGATCTTTTTGCTCAGTAAACTCTGTTGGTTTTTATCGCTATTCGAAAAATGATATAACCCGCAGGTCAATCCAAGATCACCATAACACCAAGCTAGTCGACTTTTTTGAAATACGCCCTCCCGGATTGAATTTGGGAAGTGGCAATTGAACTGGTTAAAATCGATTTCGTTTGATTCTATAAAATCTATTGCCTTTTTGGCTAACCTATAACAAACATCTTCGTGAATTCCCTCTTTTGATAACAAGGATAAAAAGGCGACAATACTTGGAATACCATGGGACATTCCCAGATTAAATGTTTTTAAGTCCCTAGTTCTTTCGGAAAAGTTGTAAAAAGGCCATTTGACAAAACAAGATTCTTCCTCTGCAATTTCTTCCAAACCCAAAACCAAGGCTTCCATAAATGCCTCCCTTAGAGGGCTACCACTTCTTGAAAGAAAATAAAGCCCCCCGCCCATAGCCCCATGCAAAAAGTCATAGTTTCCTTTTTGAAGCTCATAAATACTTAGTTGATAGACCATTTTATCTACATCTTCCAATACCTCATTGGTGTTGATCTCCAACCAGTTTTTTTCTGTACAGTATTCTAAAAACCAACCTATCCCTGCATACCCCGAACTGAAGCTAAAATGTTCATTACTTAATGATTCAAAAACCTCATTCATTAAATGATAGGCAAAGCTTAATACCTTTTCTTGCTGGTCTACGTAATAATAGTAATGGAACAAAAAAAGGAGTTCTCCTGTTCTTCCATCAAATAGTGAGTTCCCTTTAACCTTTTCACTAATTAGAATTTCCTTTATTTCTTCAAGCTTTTCCCTTGTCTTTGTAGTTAAGTGTTCCATTATTTTTTAATTTCATTCAAACTTAAATAAATGAACCCTCTTGAAGAAATACTGAATGAATTCAGAACCAATATCTCACAAAGATTATTGGTGGAGGGAATAGTTTTAAGTGGCAGTTATGCGCACAGTGAGCCTCTTCCTGCTTCAGATGTCGATATTAGGGTGGTGGTTAAAAGCAAGGAGCCTATTTATGAAAGAGGAGTGGTAAATATTAGAGGGAAAGATATCTCCTATTTCGCCGCCGGCCATCTCAAATATGCCCAGCTATTTAATGATCAGTTTGTTAATCAGTCTAAATTTGAAGCCAGAATTTTTGCTGCCTCCAAGATTATCTATGAAATAGGTGGTTTTAGTGAACTAACAAGATCTCTTATCACACGGGCAGGTGTGATTATGGAAACACCCTTCAAGCCATTAAAAGAGAATGAGAAAGTAGCGAGACTGTATGCCCTTTCCAATCAATTTAAAAAAGTGAAACAAATGGATGTTGAATCCAGGTTTTTTAAGTATAACTACTATTCCGTACTAAGCCATTTGCTTAACTGCTATTCGGTTTTATCGGGTAATGAACATATTTTGGAGGATAAGTTGGAGGAATTTTTCTTCTCCAATCCATTTAGGGAAAAACATTTTATGGAAAATCTTGAGGATGAAACGTTTAAACAACTTTTTGTTAATGCAATCTTAGCAGTTGACAAAAAGGAACTAGATACACTTTTTAAACACGTGATGACCACTTTTAATACAATTAATGTGAAAAGTTTTACAATAAAATCCATTTAGAGTTGAAAAAGACAAACTATGAAAATATTGCCAAAAGTTATGATGAGACGGAATCTCGACATTATTCAATCAAAGACCCAATAATAAGTGAACTGGTTAAAAATAAAGAGGGGCTGAGGATTTTGGATCTGGGTTGTGGTACTGGTAATTATTTAAAACAACAACAGAAATTTTATAATGAGAATCGAGTACAGTGGTACGGCGTTGATCCAAGCCCAAAAATGCTGCAAGTAGCAAAATCCAAACTTAAAGATGTCCAATTGTTTGAAAGCACCGCTGAGTCCTTAAACTTTAAACATAACTATTTTGACTATGTAATTTGCAATCATTCATATCATCACTTCATGGATAAGGAAGAAGGGTTCCAAAAAGTGTTCAATGTCTTAAAGTCGAATGGAATTTACCATATTAATTCCATTTATCCCTTTAAAATGAGAGAATCTTGGATCTATAAATATTTCAAGAATAGCTATGAAGAAGATGTCAAGCGTTTTTTAAAGCTCGACCAATTATCGGAATTACTCTCAAAAATTGGTTTTGATCACAAAAGTTATTTTGAGGAACAAATCTTCTCAATAAGTTTTGAAAAGGCAATTCAAGAAGCCCAGGTTAAGAACTATTCCCAATTACATCTAGTAAGTCCTGAGAGTTTCAATATGGGATTAAAAAGGTTACAAGAATACCATAAACAGGGATACAGCGAACTGGAAACAGAGTTTTGTAAAATGTACACAACTGCAAGAAAACCTGGGACTAACCAATAAAAGTTGTAAATAACACCGCTTTGAACAGGCCTAACAGAATTATGGTATTTGTACAAAATCAATCCTTTTCTTGTTGAAAATCACATGAAAATAGTACAAAGCTTCTGGTCCAAACCTTTGTTGAATGCAAAACACATTGACAGAGATACCGTCAGTATTGGAGGATGGCCAGATTTCGAAACCTTTTTGGCTAGCTGGGCCTTAAGCGCCATGAGCATACAAAAGTGCTATCAGAATCTGAACCTTTATACTGATGGTTTTGGAAAAAGAGTTTTAATTGATCTCTTAGAGCTTCCTTATGAAAATTGCCATGAAGTTTTTGATTCGATTTACACTATTGACAGTTCTTTTTGGGCGGCCGGAAAGCTATTCGTTTACAAATCTCAAGAAGTTCCCTTTATTCATATGGACGGAGATATTTTTATTTGGGAAAAACTTAATAGCGAATTGTTTGCCGGTGAAATCTTTGCTCAAAATCGTGAGGAAAACTTTGGTTTGTATCATAACCTTTACACAACATTTTTAGACGGTATCGCCTTAATGCCCAAGGAAGTCAAACCCTATTTTGAAGAGAGTCACCAATTTGAAGGAATTAACATGGGGGTCTTTGGTGGAAATAATATTAAATTCATCAAGGAATATGCCAATTCCGCATTGACTTATGTATTAAAAAACCAAAAGTTTCTCTTAAAAAAAAGAACGCCATACATCAATCATTTTTTCGAACAGTTCTTACTTAAATGTTTCGTTAGCTATTATGATATTAAGGTCAGCTATTTGTTTGACACTATTTCGAATGATTTTCAGGAAGTTTTGAAATTACATCATGCCCCTTTTAAATCTAAGTACGTTCATATAGTTGGTTCCGCAAAAAAAAATGAACTAATAGCTGAGTTGATTTTACTCAACCTTAAGGCACATTTCCCCAATGTTTACGATAGGTTACAAAAGATTTTACCAGAAGCTCAGCACCTACTACTCAATAATACTTTATGATCTCCAAAAGAAGTTCAAGGGATTTTAGTAGAACAGTCCATGTTATGAACAAACTCGGAAAGTCCCAGAAAACAGTATTAACAAAACCCTTTACGAATTACGACTTTTGGGATAGTTTTTTTTCAGAAAACCTGAGTGCCCAAAAAAGCCAGCTTATTAGAGAAGTATACAACTATGAATACTTTGTGTATAACCATTTAAATAAAATGGATGCTAAAAATTTGTTTAAGGAAAGAACTTTAAGTCTAAAAAAAGTTCATGATTTATTAAGGCAAAAAAGAGAGAGGCTCTTAGAAGCCCCTTTCTTATTTAACCCTAAAGCTACAGTCCAAAGTATTCGAATTAACATAAAAGATTTAAGATTTAGGAATATGAATGCCTTGCTAGAAGGTTCATTCAAAACACGTTTTACCTTTCTAATAAGACCTACATTTCTTAAATGCCAGGATTATATGGAGTTGTCACTTCGTCCCTCAAGTTTCGATTACATTCTGACAGAATTGTTTGAACATGATGATTATTTTACTGGTACCGATTTATTAGATGCACTTAAGATGGGTTCCATTGAAAATAAAAACCAACAATCACTGGAAGATTCAGTTTGTGACAACTTAATAGTGTTTGCCATTTTATATGATGCTATTCGTCCGGTTGGCATGTAAAAAGTTCATTTGTTATTCATCAAAATTGTCGTTATTAAAGAATTTTAAATAAAAAGGAATCCAATCCTTCCAAACTATCAAGTTTCTTTTCCCATGAAATAAGCTTGGTTCCAGTGTCCACCTTCATATAAAAATAGTTCGAAAGTCCTAATTCTTCTTGACTAATCTCTTGCCATCGCAATTTTAAAGTATCATAAACCGTAGGGTTGTTCGAATCTTCGAACAATTCATCATCGACTAAGTCTCTTTTTGACATCCTTTGTTTTGCTAACGTTTCATCGCAAAAGCATTCTATTGTAACTAGTTGATACAAAAAGCTATTCGCCATATTGGCAGTATAGATTCTCCTAGCTTTTTGTGTTTCATTTGAATCAAATATAATTAACCTGTTTAGTTGCATATTTTCAACAAAGGTGTCATACACCTTTTGAAAGACCTCTTTATTTCTATCTGGAAAATATCCTCTGTGCCCTAGACTTCTCCTTATATTTCTAATGGAAACTAAACAAGAATCATCAAACTCTTCATGTATTTTGTCGGCGATATAAGACTTTCCAACCCCTGGTAACCCACACAATTGTATAATTAGATTTTTTTCCAATTTTATTTTTCATGAATTTTCATTTCAAAAATGCACCTTTTTGGATTCTCAAATAAAAGTAACTCCAATTTTTATTGGTCATTAGATTGGAAACTCCTTAGAATTAGACCTTTTTTTTAAATCTCGCAGGTGTTGAACAACTTAGTGGACAATATAAATAGTCCTTACAAATGTTTTTATGTTTAATGTATCCCTTATCCAAGCAATTTGAGCCCCTCCAAAATGAAAAGTGATCCATCTGCAAGAGTCCCTACTTTTTCTCTAGACTGTTCACTTTTTCCATATCTTTTAATTGGGACATTAACTAATTGCCTTTCTTACTTCTAGTTGATTCTGAATCGATGTCTTTTCCTGTTATCTTTCGAATCAAATGAATATACACAGGAAAATGATCGGAATACCCCCCTTGGTAGGTGGTGCCTACATAGGTCCTGAAGGGATAACCCTTATATCTTCCTTGCCGGGTTCTTAAATAATTAGGGGTAAATATTCCAGCTTTCCAAAATGAGTATGCTTCCTTTTCCGTATTGATTAAATTGGTGCTAAGCAAGAATTGGTCAAATAAATTCCATTTATCGCGATAGGCAAGAGTTCCAAAACCTCTTTTGTACATGCTTTCCATGGGATTGAATAACCCCAAACTATCCAATTGACTTTTCTTACCCTTGGTCTTCAGCACCTTTTTTAAGGTATAATCCCTGGGATCATCATTTAAATCGCCCATTGAAATGATTTTGGCGCCAGAATCCAAATAACGAATGGAATCCATGATTCGCTTGTTCAGTTGGGCTGCTTTAATTCTGTTGGGGCGACTTCGTAATTCCCCCCCACTGCGCGAGGGCCAATGGTTCACTATAAAATTAATTTCTTCCCCATCCAATATCCCGCTAACAACCAATTGATCCCTAGTGTAATCCCTATGCCCTTCATCGTCAAATAACAACAAGCGTACACTTTTGAAAGAAGTTGGTAAAAAAGCGGACTTTTTGAATATCAGTGCAACATCGATACCCCGTTCATCGGGAGAATCAGCATGGATAATGCCATAATTCCTTTCAATTAAGTTGGGATGATTGATCAAATCCCGTACCACTCCAATTTTCTCAACCTCGCAAAGTCCAATAATATCAGGTGAGGTTTTTGCGGTTTCCCGTCCAATTTCGGCAAGAACCTTGCTAATATGTTCAATTTTGGTTTGATACCGCTCCCTAGTCCATTGATAAGCTCCATTAGGTGTTCGCTCGTCATCAAAAACCAATGAATCATTGAGGGTGTCAAATAGGTTTTCCACATTATAAAAAGCCACCGTTCGTATTCCATAGACCTTCTGACCCAAGATATGGGCAAAAGGACAACATGTTGAGAAAAAAAGAATAATAAGCCGTTTCAAATCAGTAATAATTATTTCAAATATAGATTATTTACTATATTTCTGATTGATTTATAGAAATTAACCCTAATACTGGTTCATCCATGCGCTTTTTTGCTTTCCTTTTGGTGACTTCCTGTTTTGTATGGTCTCAGGAAAGTATACTAGTATCCGGCAGGGTCGTTACTGAAGATCAATCACCCCTTGCCAATGTCATTATTGTTGTTGAAGGGACGCAACTCAGTCTTTCTTCTTCTTCAGATGGTCGGTTTTCTTTTGAAACAGCCCTCAAGGGAAAGTATGTTCTCAAGCTTTCGTCAAAAGATTGTCTTCCAAAGAGGATACCCCTTATTTTGGAATACGATGATATGGATTTGGGCAATCTTTCCTTGCAATTGGATATTGCTTCAGAAAAAAGTGATAATCTAATTACTTTAACGGAAAATGACCTTTTTGATGACGGAGGAGAGGTATCCAATTCAACGGGATTATTGCAGGCCACCCGTGATATTTTCTTAACCAAAGCGGCCTTTGATTTTGGCCAGGCTTTCTTTAGGGTACGGGGTTACGATTCCAGGGAAGGGCAAGTACTCATCAATGGATTGGTTATGAATAAGTTTTTCGATGGAAGACCCCAATGGAACAATTGGGGTGGTCTCAACGATGTAGTGAGAAACCAAGAGTTTACAAATGGACTGGAAGCCTTTAAGTATGCTTTTGGTGGTGTTTTGGGCAATACCAATATTAACATGAGACCGTCTGACTTAAGAGTGGGAACACGTCTTTCCACCTCTTTTTCCAATAGGACCTACTCGGGTCGGTTCATGGCGACACATACGTCCGGAACCAACAAAAAAGGGCTCGGCTATTCCTTATCGGCCTCCCGTCGCTGGGGTAATCAAGGGTTCATTGAGGGTACACTGTATGATGCCTATTCATTTTTTGGTGCTGTCGAATACCAGTTCAATCCAAAAAACAGCTTAGTATTGACCTCCGTTTTGGCAAAGAACAGGCGAGGTCGTTCCTCAGCCATTACAGAGGAAGTTTTTGAACTTAAGGGAAACGACTACAATCCTTTCTGGGGTGAACAGCATGGCAACATTCGAAATTCAAGGGAACGCAACATCTTTGAGCCCATAGTAATGCTCAACCATTACCATAAATCCAATTCTTTTCAACTGACCACGGGAATAGCCTACCAAACCGGAACCCGATCCCGAAGCCGATTGGGGTATTACAATGCCCCAAATCCTGACCCTACCTATTTTAGGTATCTCCCCAGTTTTTACATCAACAACCCTATTGGCGCCGATTTTACCAATGCGGCCCTTGCCAGAACAGGTTTCTTGAACAATTCCCAAATCAATTGGTCTCAATTGTATAGGGCCAACACCAATCCAGAAAATCAGGGAAGAGCAGCCTATATCTTACAGGAAGACGCCATGGATGATACACAAATATCGTTGGCAAGCAATGCTTCAATTACACTCGGTAATTCCATAAAACTGGATTGTGGAATAGTACTTCGCTCCCTAAACTCCAAAAACTATGCAGAAATCATAGACCTATTGGGCTCAGAATTTCATGAGGATATCGATCCATTTTCCAATACTAGAAATGATATGAACGGTAATCCGAAAAAAGTGGAAGGGGAGATTTTCAACTATCATTATGATATAAAGGTTTCAGAATGGAATGCTTTTGCCCAAGTAAACGTGCTCAAAGGACCATGGAGGGTATTCTTGGCAGCTAACCTCTCTGGAATAACCTATCAAAGGAATGGGCGCTATCAAAACGAGCGTTTTTTGGAAGGTTCGTTGGGTTTAAGTGAGCGACTTCAATTTTCAAATATTGGAATGAAGTCAGGTATTTCCTATCAAATAACCAGTAGACATTGGTTACAGGCAAATGCAGGCTTTACGGAACGCCCCCCTACACTTCAAAACACATTTATAAATCCAAGGGAGAACCATGGGATTGTTCCTAATATCCAACTAGAAACGGTAAGCACAGTTGACCTTAATTATCTTATTCGATTGCCCGATGTAACAGGGAGGGTGACCGGTTTTTATACGCGATTTCAAAATACTACGGACGTTAATTTTTTCTTTGTGGATGCTGGTGTGGGTTCGGACTTTGTCCAAGAAGTCCTTACGGATTTAGATCGATTGCACATGGGTTTGGAACTGGGTTTGGAATATCAGGTCTCCCCTCAAGTAAAGCTGTCCTTTGCAGCCAATTTGGGAAAATATCTGTTTGCCAGTAACCCTAATGTCACCATTAATTTTGACACGGCCGGTGCCGAGGAGGATTTTATCAATCCAGATGGTTTTGAGGATTTAGGTATTGCCAACATCAAAGACCTAAGGCTTTCGCAAGGGCCTCAGACCGCTTTTGCCCTTGGGGTGGAGTATAGAGATCCCAACTATTGGTGGATCGGCGCAACTGGCAATTATTTGGCGGATAATTATGCCAATATCTCTACGATTACACGAACGTCAAGTTTTCTTTTAGATCCAGAAACCGGACAGTCCTTTCCCAATGCAACACCGGAGAACGTCACCCCATTGCTGCGGCAAGAATCCTTGGACGATTTTTACTTACTTAACGTAGTAGGCGGGAAATCATGGTTGATCAATGGTAAATACATCAGCATTTTTGCCAGCATCAACAATGTTTTTGATGCTGTTTATAGGACAGGTGGTTTTGAACAAAGTAGAAATGGAAACTTTGGGCAGTTACAACAGGACAATCTCAGAAACGATCCCTCCTTTGCACCAAGATATTGGTACGGGTTTGGGAGGACCTTCTTTTTAAACTTGGCGGTGAGTTTTTAATCTCCATCAACTAAATGGAAATTCCTATCTTAGTATTTGCAACGTTTTGAACCCGTTTTACATGAAAAAACTTATGCTACTTGTCGCCCTAGGGGCCTTTATTGTAGGCTGCGGCGGCAAAAAAGAAGAAAAGAAAGATGGCTTTGAGGTAAGCCGTACCAAAAAAGAGGATAAAAAGGAAGTAGCCAGCGAAGGAGTCCCCATAGATATGGACAATGTAGGGGTGGGTCCAATTAAAGAATTGACCTTCCCCGATGAAATTGATGAGGAAATGGCCGCACGCGGCGAAGCTAGTTTCAATGCCATTTGTGTGGCTTGCCATATGGCGGAACAACGTATGATCGGCCCTGCCATGAAGGGGGTATACGAACGCAGAAACCCAGCATGGGTGATGAATATGATGCTCAACCCCGATGGCATGTTGAAAGAGGATCCCATTGCAAAAGCTTTATTAAAGGAATACAACAATGCCATAATGCTCAACCAAAACCTTACGGAAGCAGAAGCCCGTGATTTGGCTGAGTACTTAAGAACACTATAGACGCTTATTTAACTCTTTGAAATGCTGTTATCTCCCAAAATTGATAATGGCATTTTTTGTTACATATGGACCTGGAAGCGAATAAAAAGAATGCCATTGCCTTTTACCGAACGGCCTATTTGGGAGAACCAAAAAAGGCCGTGGAACACTATGTAGGCAAAGAATATATTCAACACAATCCCGATGTGGCCGATGGCCCTGACGGATTTATCACCTATTTTGAACGGATGCAAATGGAGTATCCGCACAAATCCATTGAATTTGTGCGGTGTATTGCTGAAGGGGATTTGGTGGCCTTGCATACCCACCAAATTTGGCCCGGCGGAGAGGAATATGTTACCATGGATTTTCTCCGCTTTGATAAAGACGGGAAAATTTGTGAACATTGGGATGCCATTCAGAAAATTCCTCTAGCATCTGCTAACCCTAATACTATGTATTAATGAAACAACTACTTTTTTTTAGTGTGGTCCTAATGAGTTTTGGCGGTAGTGCCCAAAGCCTCATAGGGGCATGGGAAGCCATCATTGAGGAAGACGGCAGGAAACTACGTAATGTTGCCATTTTTTCCAAAGGACATCAGGTGGCCACTAACTACGATGCAACTACGGGTGCATTTGTAAGCACCAATGGAGGAACATGGAGCTTAGAAGGCAATATGATGTCCGAGACCGTTGAGTTTGACACAAAAACCCCTGCACGCGTAGGGACAAGCTCCTCTTTTGAAATTGAACTAACAAATTCGGAACTCCGAATCACGGGTATGGATGTAGTTTGGAACCGTATTGACAATGGCACTCCCGGAGAATTGGCAGGGGCATGGTTGATTTCGGGCCGCATGCGCGATGGGGAACTACAAAAACGGGACACCAATCGCCCGAGAAAAACAATGAAAATTTTATCCGGCACCCGATTTCAATGGATTGCCTACAATACCGAAACAGCTGAATTTATGGGAACCGGTGGCGGCACCTACACTACCATTGATGGTAAGTACACTGAAAATATCGAGTTCTTTTCAAGGGACAACAATCGCGTAGGGGCAAGCCTTCAATTTGATTATGAGTTAAAAAAGGGGGATTGGCACCACTCAGGACTCAGTAGTAAAGGAAAGCCCATTTACGAAGTTTGGGGTCCAAGAGGCGAATGATGTTTGCAAGGGTTCTCGTTTTACTATTTTTGGTTGCGACATTATGAGCGGTCAAAAGCTTCCCTACTCCCAAATACCTGATTATCCTGAAGATTATGGTCCAGGAAATGTCGTAGGACGAATGATTGATGGTTTGGGATATCGTTATTATTGGGCCTCAAAAGACCTCAGGGAGTCCGATTTGACGTATCAACCTTCGGATGATGGTCGAACTACACTTGAAACGCTTCAGCATATTTATGGCCTATCCATCGCCATTTTAAATGCCCCCAAAAGCGAACCTAACATTCGACCTTTGGACCTTACGGGACACTCGTATCCTGAACTACGTAAAATGACCTTGGAAAATCTTAAAAAAGCCAGCGACTTGGTTTTGGGAAAGACTTCGGAAGACCTAAAAAATTATAAGGTGATTTTTAAACGAAGTGAACGCCAATATGATTTCCCCTTTTGGAATTTAATCAACGGGCAAATCTCCGATGCCATTTACCACACAGGACAATTGGTAATGATGCGAAGGGCTTCTGGAAATCCTATCGATTCCAAGGTTGATGTTTTTATGGGAAAGAACAGGGAATAACCTACTTCTGCTGTAACAAAAGTACTTTTTCCAACACCCATACTAAAAGGGTAATATGGAGTTTGGAACACAGGCAAATAATATCATAAAAGCAAATAGGGCCTTACTAAAAAAGAAACGGACCTTTAAGGAAATCAAGGATTCCTATTCGGGATATGTCAAGGAAGTGGAACTTGAGTTTAAGGAGCTAACTCCTTTTGAGCAAAAGAAAATAAGGGATAAAATCGTCGCTCAAGCCAAAAAAGAGCGAAAAAAGCAGATTTTGGCCGCTTTACTTTCCATCTTGATTATAGGCTTACTTTCTTATGCAATCTACCTATTATTTATGGCACCACTTTTTAGCCCTTAGTCCAACCCATTGGGATACGTTGTCTAAAACGCATCCGAAACCACTTTGTAGGTAGGATCTTCAATGACATTGACCTCTATAATATCCTCTGCATTTTTTAATAATCGAACACAGTCGTTACTTAAATGTCGTAGATGTACTTTTTTACCCGCCTTGCGGTAGCGTTCCGTTATTTTGTTCAAAGCCTCAATGCCCGACATATCCGCTACCCTACTCTCCTTAAAGTCGATGATGACTTCTACAGGATCTTTTTGCACATCAAACTTTTCTCCAAACAAGGTGGTTGATCCAAAGAACAGCGGACCGTAGATTTCATAGTGCTTAATACCATTGTCATCGATATGTTTCCGTGCCCGAATACGTTTCGCATTTTCCCACGAATAGGCCAAGGCCGAAATAATGACCCCCAGTAGCACAGCGATAGCCAAATTGTGGGTAATGGCCGTAATCAAAGTCACCAGAACCATAACAATAACATCTGAATTGGGCATTTTCCGGAAGGTTTTGAAGCTGGCCCATTCAAAAGTCCCCAAAGCCACCATAAACATCAACCCCACCAAGGCAGCCATAGGCAGCCGTTCAATCAAACTACTGCCGAACATAATAAATACCAGGAGCATTATTGCGGCGGTAATTCCAGACAGACGGGCCCTTGCCCCAGAAGAAGTGTTGATCAAACTTTGCCCAATCATAGCACAACCGCCCATTCCAGATAAAAATCCGGATAGAATATTGGCTGTCCCCTGTGCTACACATTCTTTGTTTCCCCTTCCTCGGGTTTCCGTTATTTCATCTATGATATTCAAGGTCAACAAACTCTCTATAAGTCCAACACCGGCAACGATACCGGCATAGGGAATGATAATCCTAAAGGTCTCCCAGGTAAAAGGCAGTTGGGGAATTGACAATGGGGGAAATCCACCTTGTATACTTTCCCCTTCAGGCATAATATCCGCCACGGTGAGGGTGTCAATTCCAAATCCTAAAACCAGGGCTGAAACTACAACAATGGCCAATAAGGAAGAGGGAATGGCTTTGGTCAATTTTGGGAAGCCCCAAATAATGAGCATGGTCAAGAGCGTGAGGCCCAACATCGTATATAAAGGGGCTCCCGTGAGCAACGCCCTGGAGGTTTGATCATAAAAATTAGGGAATTGCGCCATAAAAATAATAATGGCCAACCCATTGACAAATCCAAACATCACTGGATGCGGAACCAAGCGTATGAACTTCCCCAATCGTAATAAACCCGCAAGAATCTGGAGGAGCCCTGCAATAATTACCGTTGCAAAAACATAATTCAATATGGTGGTAGGTTCAATTCCCGGAAACGTATTTTTCAACTCCAAAATCAACCCAACAAAAACAACAGCTACTGCACCTGTTGCGCCGGATATCATTCCAGGGCGACCCCCTAAGATAGCAGTTACCAAGGCCAGGACAAATGCGGCATAGAGGCCTGTCAATGGAGAAAATCCAGGAATTAGGGCAAAAGCAATGGCTTCTGGAACCAAAGCCAGTGCTACAGTCAATCCCGATAAAATCTCGGTCTTATAATCTACTTTTTGTTTAAAATCGAATAAGTTGAGGTATTTGCGCATGGCTTTCGCTTTGAAGCCGGCAAAAATAGTACTATTCAATTAGTTAAAGACTATTAGCGGTAAATTTCGACCTATTTCCAATATTTGTCGTTAACGCCCATGGAAAATCACCATGACGCCCTATTTAAAATAACCCTTTGGAGATAGTCCATTAAATGCCAAAGGTGGAACCTGTTACCAGGGCCACCTTATTCTTTAGTTATAAGTTCATCGATTGGGCCTACCAATCCTTAAGGCCGAGCAACTTCTCCCCAAGCTCACTTAGTTGGGCAGTATCGTACTTATCACGCTCCCAGTTTCTAGGGTCGCCAGGGAAGGCGTAGCCTTCAGGAGCTACTCGGTTCTTCCATGAATGTATGCGCCAATCCCTCATTTCTTGATTATCCTCTTCCGCTGGTATCATGGAAATGTATTGGGCAATTCTTACTTTATCACCAGATTTGTTGGGACGAATCCCATGGGGTTGGGTGCTGTTGAAAATCAATAGGTCTCCTGCTTCCATTTTTACCTTGACTATTCGATCTTCCAAGCCAGTAACATCTGGCTGAAAATGATCGCGGTCTTCAGGTTGTGTGAGTTTCCAAGTATCATAATTTCGATACAACCAAGGAATACACTGAAATCCACCCATATGCTCATCGGTTTGGTCCGCTAATGCCAAAACACCTTGTACATTTTGTGGTTTGGTCTCAGGATCATAGTCCCAATGAATAAACCCTTTTTTGTTCTCACCTGGTCGTTGAGGAAAATTCAAGTTCGCCCGGTCTATGGTCACCCATAATCTCTCAGTCCCCCAAATATCCACAAAAGCATCATATACCCTTTGGGTCTGACGGTTGTTCCACAAATGTTGGTGGTTGTACACCTCTACCATTCCCGTTCCCGTCAACTCTTTCATTTTCATTTCGGCCCTAGCTGGGGCATACCAAGTTGCTGGGTCATTTGGGCTTTTTTCATCGAATTCCCATAAAAAATCCGCAGTCGCTTGCGCCTGTTCCCTTGGGATGGCGTTTTTGATAACGATATAACCATTATGTATCCAGAATTTCCAATCTTCTTCCGACAATACCCGTAAGGGTTGGCCATTGCTTCTATCACTTAATTTTTTTGTGCTACTGGTAGCTGTTGAAGGGTTACCAGGGATTTCCTCATGGGCTTTGTTCGCCATTTCTAAACTAACATCTTGCTTCATACCATTTTGTTTTAAAATTATAGGTCAAAACTATTGGCATCCTATCTCTCATTCAAGTAGTATTTTGACCAAAATTTTCATTATTTTGACTTTTTAAATGATTTATGGGCATTTTTTTGCTATTTTAATTCAAATGAAGGTTCAATTAGAAAATATTAAACCCCATAAAAAAAGCTCCATTAGGTTATTGCACGATCCCAAGTTGAGCGATCTCTTCTTTTGGCATTTTCATCCTGAGTATGAACTGGTGTATATTGAAGGGGCGAATGGTACCCGACATGTTGGGGAACATATTTCCACTTTCTCCGACAGTGATTTGGTATTCATCGGTTCATATGTTCCGCATTTAAATTTTGATTACGGCATTAAGACCACCTATCTGAAAGAAGTGCTACATTTTAATGTTGACTTCTGTACCACGGTTTTAAAGCAACTGCCAGAATTGCCAAAGGTGCCCAGCTTATTGGAGAATGCGCAGTGCGGCATAGCATTTTATGGGGACACCAAGATTGAGATTGGGAATAGAATGAAACGTTTGTACAAAATGACACAGTTTGAACAGCTTCTTGAGGTCTTCCAAATTCTCAAACTGCTGGCGGAGAGTGATGAATACCAATTACTTCATGAAAAACCTGTGCTTTCCGATCGATTAAAAAGTAAACAATTACGGCTTCAAAAGGTATACGAATATATCAGTTCCAACTACCAGAGAAAAATAGGAGTTCCAGATGCTGCAAGTTTATTGAACCTTGGTAATGAAGCTTTCTGTAGATATTTTAAAAAAGTGTCGGGTACCACGTTTACAAATTTTCTGAACCAATATCGAATTACCCAAGCCAAGCGTTTGCTGCTATCAGGCAAAAACATCTCCGAAACCTTCCATGAATCAGGTTTTGAAAGTCTTTCTTATTTTACCAGGGTGTTCAAGAAGGTAACTGGGGAAAATCCAACGGATTTCAAAAAAAGGATGGGAAATTAGACCATTAATGAATGGTTATACTCACTTATGACATAATATAAGGACACTTCGACGAGCTAAGTTTGTCAGCTCGGGGGTTAATTGGATAACACAAATCGAAGATTTGTAGATAAGCTTTTGTAACCCATTGAAAAGACCCTTCGGCTTCGCTCAGGGTTAGTTCGATCACGCAAATCGAAGATTTGCTATCTCACTAAAAAGAACCGCCCTGTGCGAGATGGCAACAGGGCGATTCCTAACTAAATAACCAACCAAAAAACTTATTACTATAGTCGAAGACTATTGCTATACCTTACATTTTTCGTTTACGCTCAACATTCATCTTTCTATTTGTTGACTTTGTACGCTTTTTTCCTGAGCCCTCTTTGGACTTAAGGAATTGCACAAATCCCCTTCCCGTAAGCTCATATACGGTCTCACTGGCTACATGGTAGAGTTCAACCGTACTATCGTCAATAACGTACAGCTCGAAGTAATCATTGCCCAAGAAGTCATAATCCAGTGTTAAAGTTTTCAATGTTTCATCATTGGTGTCAAACACTTCGTAATTTCCTTCATAATCCCACTGCAAACCGGGAATTCGTGTACCCGGCACATCAACTGATGACTGAAAAAAACCCGCATTGTCTCCAAAAAATCGCAAGAAGTTTTCATCATCAAAATCATTTATCGCTCCCAATTCGCTGGTAAAGGTTTTTTCCCAAGCATCAAACTCCTGTAACAGATACTGTATATTTTCATAAAAGAGTCTGTCATAATCAAAGTTTCTTCTTTGGTATCCATCCAAAAAGTAAGAGGTGTTTGTTCTTCTATTATACAATTCCAAGGTACTGTTGTTCATGGCAAAAACTTCGAACGTCCATGCGCCGTCGATATCATGGTCAATATCCACCACCCCATTAAAGGTTCCATAGCTACCTACATCAATTCCCAACCCATTGCCCGTTTTTCCAATGCCCACAATATTGTTGTTGGCAAATACAACCCCATCCGCAAAGGATAAGGTGAACGCACGCTGTAAGAATGGGATTTCGCCATTTCCCCTAGTAGCATTGATATCCACATACCATAAATCATAAGACTGCAGGGCCTGATCGGTATTAAGCGCGGATTCAACGATAATTTCGTCTTCTAAAATGACCTCTGTATAACATGAACTGGTCAGGAGGCCTATTGCCAATAATCCGAGAAGTAGTTTTTTAGCTTTCATACGTGCTGGGTTTAATGGTTTCTACCATAGAAGACCAAGCATCATGCCAAAAATCATAACATATTGATAATCAAATTTTAATGGTTAAATTTCCATTTATCCTATTTTTGGGATTGTAATTTTAACAACATTCTTAGGTTGAAGATAGCGGTTTTAGGAGGGGGTAGTTGGGCCACGGCTTTGGTAAAGATGTTGACCGAAAACTTGGATGAAGTCCATTGGTACATGCGTAGTGTTCATGCTATAGAGCATATTAAGAAGGAGGGGCAAAATCCCAATTACCTTAGCTCGGTGCAACTAAACAACGCCTATTTAAAACTGACCAACAATATTAATGAAGCTGCGGAGGCTTGTGACTTCCTCTTGTTCGTTATCCCCTCTGCGTTTTTGGAACAAGAACTGGATAAATTGACCCATCCCCTGAATGGAAAAATCATTTTCTCGGCCATTAAGGGAATAGTTCCAACAACAGGAAAAATTGTTGGGGAACACTTTCATTTTAAATACAACATTCCTTATTCCCATATTGGGGTGGTGACCGGTCCTTGCCATGCCGAGGAAGTTGCGCTGGAACGACTATCCTATCTTACACTAGCCTGTTCCGATGAAGAAAAAGCGACCTTTTTGGCCCAGCACTTAAAAAGTCATTATATCAGAATTAAAATATCGGATGACATTGTTGGCACGGAATACGCAGCCATGTTGAAGAACATTTATGCCATTGCTGCCGGAATTGCCCACGGCCTAGGATACGGTGATAACTTTCAAAGCGTCCTCATGAGCAATGCCATTCGTGAAATGAAGCGCTTTATTGATAAAGTCCACAAGATGAAGCGGAATATCAATAATTCTGCGTATTTGGGGGATCTATTGGTTACGGGATATTCCACTTTTAGTAGAAACCGTATGTTTGGGAACATGGTCGGCAAGGGGTATACGGTAAAAAGTGCCATGATGGAAATGAACATGGTGGCGGAAGGATATTATGCTGCGAAAAGTGCCCGTCTCTTGATGGAAAAATTGGAAAAAAAAACAAAAACCCCAATTATCAATGCGGTCTACAGCATTCTCTATGAAAACAAAAATCCCAAAAAGACATTCAAAAGGCTTACCGAAAAATTGGATTAAACCTCTCGGCGTTCCAATGAAAAATTGGAGTGTAGTTCCAACTCTTCCATTATTTTTTCTTGGAAAGCCAGTTGTTGGGCCTCATCATATCCAAATGCTTTTTGCAAATCGTCCAGAATAGGTTTTAAATATGCCCTAACACTATCTATATCAAAATACAGACGTCCTGTTCTACGGATAAAGAAGTCCATGGGATTGGCGACCATTTCATGCTCCATACCAAATTTGAGCTCAGCGCGAATCATACCTAAGGAAGCCTCTTTGTTTTTATAGCCTTTGTATGCCTCTAGAATTTGTTCGGTCTGTTTTCCGTAGGTGGTTACAAGATACCAAGCATCATAGGCAGAGAAACCATCTGCCTTTATCCTCACATGGATTTCATCGATATACTTTTTAACATGCTTGAACTTCTTAAAACCATTTCCGCAGAGTGGGATTTCATCCGTATGGCATTCCTTAACCTTGGTTTGGTATTCTTCCTCCATTTTTTTTACAATACGGTCCACCACCCGCTCTGCCATTTTACGGTATCCCGTCAATTTACCTCCAGCAATGCTAATAAGACCTGTGTCTGATGTAAATATTTCATCCTTACGGGAAAGTTCTGAAGCGGATTTTCCTTCTTCGTGAATCAATGGTCGAACCCCAGCCCAAGAGGAAATGATATCGTCCATTTCCAGTTCAATATCAGGAAACATATTATTTACTGCGGATATTAAATAAATGGCATCGGCCAAATCGGTACGAATGTCATCCTTATCCAAGTTGTAATTGGTATCAGTGGTACCCACATAGGTGATTTTACCCCTTGGAATGGCAAACATCATGCGCCCGTCAGGAATGTCAAAATATACAGATTGCTTAACGGGAAGCTTTTCAAATGGGAATACCAAGTGTACGCCTTTAGTTAAATGTAGGCGTTTCCCTTTTTTGGAATGATTGATGGAACGGAGTTCGTCAACCCAAGGCCCGGCAGCACTGATTACATACTTGGATTTGATGGTGAACTGTTCTCCCAGCTGCGAATCTACTGCGACAACGCCAGCGACTTGGTTTTCCTTATAGATAAAGTCTTTTACTTCAGCATAGTTCAACGCCACAGCCCCATATTTCAAACTGGTTTTAATGTTTTCAATGGTCAATCGAGCATCATCGGTTCTATATTCGGCATAATAACCGGCACCGTTCAATATTTTTTTGGGTAACAACGGCTCCAATTTCAAGGCCTGTTTTTTGTCTAACATTTGCCGTTTATCATCACCCGATACTTGGGCTAAAATATCGTAAACCTTCAGTCCTATACTGGTGAGCCATTTTCCATATGATCCCCCCTCGATAAGGGGCAACAACATCTTTTCGGGCAATACCAAATGGGGCGCCAACCTATGTACAATGGCACGCTCCGAACCCACTTCTTTTACCAACCAAAAATCGAACTGTTTTAAATAACGAAGCCCCCCATGGATAAGCTTGGTGGACTTACTGCTGGTTCCTGAGGCAAAGTCCCCCTTTTCCAAAAGGGCCACCTTAAGTCCCCTGGAAGCTGCGTCCAAAGCTATTCCCCCCCCGGTAATTCCTCCTCCAATCACAACGAGGTCAAATGCTACTTCAGATAATTCTTTAATGGTCTTGGTTCTATCCAAATTGGAAAAGCGGATAAGCTCCTTCATGGTACAGCAATTTTTGAGCTTTAAAATTAGAGGATTAAAGTACCATTTCAAAGAAATAGGGAGCCATTTAGGAAGTACTGAACTCGTATTCACGTTCTACCCTGCAGATGCGAACTTTATACCAACTGTACCATTGGGCTTTCCCTTTTTCCTGGGCAAGTTGATGTTCCATATGGGCCTTCCACCCAGTAATGGCTTCAAGACTTTCCCAATAACTTACTGCAATCCCCAATCCTGAACGTGCGCTCTCAAATCCTAAATAACCCGGTTGTCCCTGTGCCAATTGCTCCATTTTTTCTGCCATTTTAGCATAACCAAAATCTCCTTCAGTACGGGTATTTGTAAAAATTACCGCATAATAGGGTGTTTGTAATTCCATTAAACGATGTATTCCTTTTCTAAAAAGTAATTTACCAATGCCTCCTTCATCAACACACTTTGTTCCCCAGATTTCAGGGGAGGGAGATTTTCCCTCACAATATAATGCGGCCAACCTTCCTTGTCAAAAAAATCAAATTCATAAAACCCATAGGGTTCCAATAGTTTACAGATGGCGATATGCATTAGATTTACTTTCTCATCTTTTTTAAAATTTCGATGGAGTTGCCCTAATTCTTGTACACCCACCAAATAAATAATTCCTTCCAAATCCAATGGGTCTCCATCGGAAAATTGAGCAGATAGCTTCGCTACCAAATGCTCCCAACGTTGCTTGAGTAAGGTGTCCCTGGCCATGTGGACAAAGGTAGGGATGCCTGGTTGCTTATCGTTAAAAATCCTTTGAAAAAGACCATCGATACCGATATTGATACCAAATACACATAAACCCAATTTTAATAAATAATTGAATATCAATTATTTAACTTTGTACTGTTCTTCATTATACATCATAATTATGCAAGGCAAAGCAATCATCAATGGAAACTATCTTATTCTTTTCGCTATCGTCTCCTTCTGTTCCCTGCTTCTATTTCTAGGTTTTCCTTTCTGGGCAGTCTTCATTTTTGGTATTGGGATGAGTTTTATCTTAGTTGTATTATATCTAATCAGAGGAGTTCAAGTAGCCCCAGATTTAAACGAGAAAGAATAGAAAGAAACTGGCCAAGCCGCTTTATTAATCCCTCATAGGTTTTTTAAACATTGAACTTTGTCCAATAGTTTATATTTGCTCAAAACACTACCATGAATTTTTTGGATATTGTGTTGGGTATTCTTCTAGTATGGGGTCTATACAAAGGACTGACCAACGGACTTTTTGTGGAACTCGCTTCTCTGGTAGCCTTGATAGCAGGCATCTTCGGTTCTATTCATTTCTCTTATATCGCTGCGGATTATCTTTCCCAAAATATGGATTGGAACCCCCGCTACATTAAAATCACTTCTTTTATAATTACATTCATAGCAATCGTACTACTGGTGCACTTTGCAGGAAAACTGCTCACAAAAATTGCTGATTTCGCAATGCTCGGCCTTCTGAATAAAATTGCGGGAGGGATTTTTGGTGCGCTTAAAGTGGCCATCATATTGGGGGCTCTACTTGTATTCTTTGAAAAGGCCACTGCTTCCCTCAACTTTATTAATGAGGAAACCAAAAAAGAGTCCATTCTTTATCAACCTGTGCGTGATATCGGGGCGTTTGTTTTCAATACCGTTTTCAGAAACAATACTGATTCCGTTGAACCTAAATAACACGCTCTAAATCCCATATACCGACACATTTGTGTACTTCATCCCGTTCCAATTTTTCTTTCCATCGATTAATGGTAGTGCAGTCTCGATAAGCAGTGAAAAGTCACATGAAATGTTTGATTTATTCGATGAAATTATATCTGTATTTTATCGATAAGCCCTTATTCAATAGTATTTTGCAGATGACCGAAAAAACAGGTGCGATTAAAGAGAATTTCTTGGTCCCGCACATTTCATTTCTACTTTAGCCCTGTAAGAATTAACACTAATCACATTAAAGTAGAAAAGAATGTTCCCCCGTTATAGCTTGATTGTCATTTTTGCAATTCTGCTGACTTCTTGTTCCACAACATCGGTTTCGGAAGATCAGGAATTATTTGAAAATGGGACCACCTCGAAAGTAGTCGTTGAACTATCTGTACAAGAACAGGAATTAATTGATATTGTCAACAATTACCGTACATCACAAGGATTAAATGAGTTGGAATTTAGTGCTGAGGCGTATAAGTATGCTTCTGAGCACAACGAGTATATGATTTCACAAGGAGCGTTAAGCCATGATAATTTTGAGGCCAGAGCATCCACGATTTCAGAAATCACTTCTGCCAATTTTGTTGCCGAGAACGTTGCCAAGGACTATCCACAAGTAGAGAACGCCCTTGAGGGATGGTTGAATAGTTCATCCCATAAGAATACAATTGAAGGCGACTTTACCCATACTACTTTGAGCATAATGAACGATACCGAAGGTAATCCGTATTATACACAGATTTTCTTCAGAAAATAAAAAATTAGATTCGATTTTTATATTAAGTGTTTTAATTAAGTGTTTTGATGGTTTTAAAAAGCCCTGCTGATTTGCAGGGCTTTTTATTTCTATTTATATAGGTTTTGTACCTTTCCGAAAAAGAGTACATGGCAATACAGCCCCCTTTTAATCTTAATAAATGGTTAGCGGAGAACAAGGAAACGCTAAAACCTCCTGTTGGCAACAAAAATCTTTATAAAGATGCCGGCGACTATATTGTAATGGTCGTCGCGGGGCCGAACGCCAGAAAGGATTATCATTATAATGAAACAGAAGAACTTTTTTATCAACTGGAGGGCACTATTGAAGTACACATTCAAGAAGAAGGACAAAAAAAGACCATGGAGCTTGGTCCTGGGGATATGTACCTACATCCAGCCAAAGTTCCACATTCTCCGGTACGTCACGAGGGTTCCATTGGTTTGGTGATTGAACGAAAACGGAGCCATATGAAAGTGGATGATGGACTCCTTTGGTTCTGTGATAACTGTAACCACAAACTTTATGAAGCCTATTTCACCCTACATGATATTGAAAAGGATTTCTTAGGCCATTTTAAGCACTTTTATGGTTCAAAAGAACTCAGAACCTGTGACAATTGTGGCACGGTAATGCCAATAGATGAACGATTTATAGCAAAAGGATGATTTTAGTCGCCAAATGTATCGTAGCCTTTGTAGCATTACTTCACCTATATTTTCTTTGGTTGGAAATGTTTGCCTGGACCACTAGGGCCCCAAAAGTATTTAGGAATTTCCCTAAAGATCTTTTTGAACCTACTAAATCCATGGCGGCCAATCAAGGATTATACAATGGTTTTCTCAGTGCCGGATTAATTTGGTCCCTTCTTATCAAAGATCTTGATTGGTCCATGAACATAGCAGTGTTCTTTTTGGGTTGTGTGGCCGTTGCTGGAATTTATGGTGCCATTAGCGTCTCAAAAAAGATATTCTATATCCAAGGAGTACCTGCCCTTCTAGGAATACTTGCTTTTTTACTCTCCTGACAAGGCAAAGACTGTGAATCTTTGTAGTTTTGTTGCAATTTCAACAAAACCCCTTTAAATAGTTATAAATGGCAGAAACAGCGGCTGTTTTCGGCGTTCACGAAACGTTAAAAACCCTTGGCATAAAAGAAATCAATCACGGTACTTCAACAGGTATTGAGAACTTTGGTTCTGGAGAAGCCATTGCATCTTATTCTCCTGTGGATGGTTCTTTGATAGGAAAAGTAATTGCTACCTCGAAAGAAGACTATGAAAAAGTCATCAACGCGGCCGCTTCTGCATTTAAAAAATGGCGGTCAACTCCTGCTCCGCAGCGTGGGGAAATGGTTCGCCAGTTCGGCGAAAAACTGCGAGAGTTCAAAGAACCTCTGGGCAAATTGGTTTCCTATGAAATGGGCAAATCCTATCAAGAGGGCTTGGGCGAAGTTCAAGAAATGATTGACATTTGCGATTTTGCCGTTGGCCTTTCCCGTCAATTACATGGCCTTACCATGCATTCTGAGCGTCCTGGACATCGCATGTATGAACAGTACCACCCGCTTGGAATTGTAGGGGTTATCTCCGCATTCAATTTTCCCGTGGCCGTATGGGCATGGAATACAGCCTTGGCATGGGTTTGTGGTGATGTCTGTGTTTGGAAGCCCTCGGAAAAAACACCTCTCTGTGGTATTGCTTGTCAAAACATTATGGCAGAAGTACTAAAAAAGAACAATCTCCCTGAAGGGATTTCCTGTTTGATCAATGGGGATTATCATGTTGGGGAATTCATGACCCATGACAAAAGAATTCCTTTGGTTTCCGCAACTGGCTCCATACGTATGGGTAAAGTTGTAGCTCAGACTGTGGCGGCAAGGTTAGGGAAATCGCTTTTGGAACTTGGCGGAAACAATGCCATCATAGTCACCCCGGATGCTGATGTTAAAATGACCGTTATTGGTGCCGTTTTCGGAGCCGTTGGAACTGCCGGGCAACGCTGCACCTCCACGAGGCGATTAATCGTTCACGAATCCATTTATGATACCGTAAAAAATGCCTTGGTTGACGCCTACCAACAATTAAAGATTGGAAATCCCTTGGACGAGAACAATCATGTAGGGCCCTTAATCGATACCGATGCGGTAACGCTTTACGAAAAAGCGTTACAACAAGCCGAGTACCAGGGAGGACATGTGTTGGTGCAAGGTGGCGTTCTAAGCGGGGAAGGATATGAAAGTGGATGTTACGTAAAGCCGGCCATAGTGGAAGCCAAAAACTCCTTTGAAATCGTACAAGAGGAAACCTTTGCCCCAATTTTATATCTTCTAAAATATTCAGGTGAGGTAGAAAACGCCATTTCCCAACAAAATGATGTGGTACAAGGACTATCCTCTGCTATTATGACCAATAATCTTAAGGAAGCGGAACGTTTTCTTTCTGCGGCAGGAAGCGATTGTGGTATCGCCAACGTCAACATTGGCACTTCCGGTGCGGAAATTGGTGGGGCTTTTGGTGGCGAAAAAGAAACAGGAGGTGGCAGGGAAAGTGGTTCCGATGCTTGGAAAGTGTATATGAGGCGGCAAACCAACACTATTAACTATACGGATCAACTGCCACTTGCCCAAGGTATCAAATTCGACCTATAATGGTGCAATCCTTTGGTTCCTTTGACACTTATTGATTGTAAGAGGGTACAAGAACATAAGTTCTATTTATAAAAAAACCGCTGCCCCCCGAAAAGTGCAACGGTCTTAAACCAACTTAACTAACTCAAACTTAACTATTGTAAACCCTATTTCAATGCCGGAACCTTGTCGGGAGAAATAGGGCATTTATTTATTTTGATACTATAAATTTCCTATAATTTTATGGGTATTCCTTGTTCAAAATTATCTTCTGCAAGGAATACTGTATAATTGGTAGGAAAAGTGTTTTTTCTTGCTATTGTCTAGTTACGAGTAAAAAGTGTCATTCAGTTGTTATTGTATTGTGGTTTAACACTTTCCTTACGAAAAATTAACATTTTCCAATCTTTTTTAATAATTTGTTGTCTTGAACACCAATACCAATTAACGTAACACGAGACCTATTCTATCTCAAGGGGATTATTGTTACCCTCCTGATAGGAATCTTACTTTACTTCACTCCCCTGTAATGATTGTCAATTGATTTTAACGCTAGGGAACATGACAGGTCGAGAAACCGGTGTATGGAAATTGCCATAAAATGAACAATGGATATAAAACTTTAAAGAAATGAATCTTGATACTGTCTGGAGCTGGTTGATTCCCCTTTTGGTCGGCGTTATTTGTGCCCTTTTGGGGTATCTCTGGGGTAAAGGAAGACGAGAAGTAATTGGTAGTTCTTCTCAACTAAAAGCATTGGAAGATGAAAACACCAAATTAAAGGCGGATTTAGAGGTGTGCCATACAAAATTAGCGACTGCTTCAGCACCAAAGATTACCACACCGGTCTCCCCATTGGTCTCTTCTGGAACTCGAACCGTATTTGATGCTGGCGCAGCAAAAGCAGCATTTGGAAAACGCATCAAGCAAGATGACCTTAAAATAGTCGAGGGTATCGGTCCAAAAATAGAAGGACTATTCCATAATTTTGACATCAAAACATGGGAAACCCTTTCTGAGGCTACCGTGGATAAATGTCAAGAAGTGTTGAACTCAGGAGGGAAGCGTTACCGCATTCACGACCCTTCTTCTTGGCCTATGCAAGGTAAAATGGCCTATGAAGGAAAATGGAAGGAGTTGGTCAAATGGCAAGATGAGCATAAAGCAGGAAAATTCTAATTTTCCATATCTTCTAAATCAAAAAGGGTCAGCAAATGCTGGTCCTTTAATTTCTTCCATTTTCATTGGGGTAAAACGTATGGACAGGATCGCTTTGCCAATACTCTTTTGTTTCAACATCCATCATGGTCAATGGTCCTTTAAACGCTGCTCCCGTATCCACGTTCCAAACATTGGCATGGTTCGTTGGTTCTGCATGTCCTGTTTTCGACAAAGGGGTATGCCCTATGAAAATTTCTTTGTAATGTTTAAGTCTTTCGGGATAATTGGGATTTTCAAGACTCAAATCTGGACTTAAGGATTTGGCCAACTCCCAAAGTGTTCTGTCCCAATAGAACAGCTGTTCAAAATATTCGTAGTCAATTCCCTTTAAATTGGTAAATCCTGCATGAAGGAACAGACGATTTTCATAATCCAAGAACGTATTCTCAAGGTTCCTATAAAACTCCAAATGTGCTTCCCATCTTTCTTTTCCAACCCTTGCATAGGAATCCCTTGTGGCCCTGCCCCCATGGGCCAGCCATTGCGGCTTTTCCTGTCCCGTTAACATCCATTCCCGACAAAGTTCATCATGATTGCCCCTGATAAAAGTACAATGATGGGTGTTGCCCAAAGTAATTAGAAATTCGACCGTTTCAAAAGCATCGCTCCATGAGTCCACATAATCCCCCAAAAAAATCAGGTGGTCATCTTTGGTCACTTTTGCCCTTCCAAACAGTTGTTCCAAGGCCTTTAAGCCTGAATGGACATCTCCAATTACAAGTTTGCGCATGTAAAATTTTTCGCAATAATAAAAACTCTCAAGATTTTCTAAAATAAAATAAGGTAAAGTTTTTAGGCTACTTGTTTTACTGTTAATTTCTGTACCTTTCCCCCGTAATTATTCTCAATAGCATATGACGAAGGTCTTCTGTATTGGCGAGTTATTAATTGATTTTGTTGCGGAGAATCAAGGAAGTGATTTGACCAGGGCCAACGATTTTACAAAAAAGGCGGGTGGAGCTCCAGCAAATGTGGCTTGTGCCATCTCTAAACTAGGTGGGAAAAGTCATTTTATAGGCTGCGTGGGAAAAGATCCTTTTGGCACCTTTTTGCTTAAGGTACTTAAGGATGAAAGTGTGGATATTTCCATGGCCCAACGTTCGAAAACATTTACGACGCTTGCTTTTGTCTCATTGGCCGATGATGGTGAACGTGACTTTGTTTTTAGTAGGGGTGCTGATAAAGAACTGAAATATGACACTTCAATAAAAAAGCACTTCAATAAAAGCTTGATTCACTTTGGAGCAGCAACCGCGCTTTTGGGAGGTGCTTTGGAGGAAGCCTACAACCACTACCTCTTTGATGCGTTGACCCAGGAATCATTCATTAGCTTTGACCCTAACTTTAGGGGAGACCTTTGGAAGGAAAACGAGTCGAGCTTTATAAAAAAATGTCTTCCTTATGTAGAGAAATCCCATCTATGCAAGTTCAGTCTGGAAGAAGCCCTATTGCTTTCGGGCAAAGAAACTGTGGAAGAGGCCTGTGTAAACCTGCACGAAATAGGAGCGACAATCATAGTAGTTACCTTAGGCAAGGAAGGGACATATATAAGCATGGAAGGATGGACTAAACTGGTCCCCAGCATAAAAGTTTCTCCGGTGGACACAACCGGAGCCGGCGATGCCTTTATTGGATGCCTCCTTTTTCAAATTTCGGAATTGAATAATTTCAATGCAATTTTCGATGATAAAACGCTTTTGACGGCAATGGTTAAAAAGGCGAATAAAGCGGGAGCATTGACCACTACCCAATACGGGGCAATTGTTTCCCTTCCCACATTAAATCAGTTGGATTCCTAGAATGAACCAAGCACAACTGCATCATCTATTGGTTGCCAATGACGGAATCAAAAGTAAGGAAGATCAGTTTGGTATACGCCTCTATACCAACTTAGGATTGATACAGAATCTTTTCTTTTCACTTTATCCTGAGGATCTGCACTTGGAACAGTTCCAAAAATTGGTTCATAAACTGTCAAAATTATTTTCCGCTCGACCAAATTTTCTAAAGGAACAAGACCTGATAAGGGTAGATCATGTGGATTGGTATAAATCCAATGAAATTGTGGGGATGCAGTTGTACGTTGACCTTTTCAGTAAAAATTTGAAGGGTCTATATGACAAGTTGGACTATTTTGAAGAATTAGGGGTCAATTTTCTGCATTTAATGCCTATTACCACTAGGCCGAAGAATGAAAACGATGGGGGATATGCCGTGAACAGCCATACTGAGATAGATTCCAAATACGGTACCAGGAAAGACTTGGAACTTTTGACAAAGGAACTGCGCTCAAGAAAGATGTATTTGATGTTGGATTTTGTGGCCAATCATACCTCTGATGAACATGAATGGGCAATGGCCGCAAAAGAAGGGAATTCCAAATACCAGAAATATTATTACACCTACGCTGACCGCGCTACCCCCGATGCCTTTGAAAGAAGCTTACCAGAAGTTTTCCCAGAGACCGCACCTGGTAATTTTACCTATACCCCAGAAATGGGCAAGTGGGTTATGACCGTCTTTAATTCGTATCAATGGGATTTAAACTACAGAAATCCCGAGGTTTTCCTTGAGATGTTGGAGAATATCGTTGCCTTGTCCAATATGGGGGCAGATGTAATTCGCTTGGACGCGCTTGCTTTTCTCTGGAAAAAGATGAATACCACGTCTCAGAACTTACCAGAGGCCCATGTATTAGTTACTTTATTCCGCCTTTGTCTTCAAGTAGTGGCTCCAGGTTCCATTCTATTGGCTGAGGCTATTGTGGCCCCGGACGAAATCATTAAGTATTTTGGAGAGGGAAATAGGACGGGGAATGAATGTGAGGTAGCGTACAATGCATCCTTGATGGCCCTTTTATGGAACTCCATTGCCACAAAAAAAACCGGTTTGCTTTACAAGAGCTTGTTCAATATGCCAATGAAGCCTTTACCCGCTACTTGGATCAACTATATTAGATGCCATGATGATATTGGGCTGGGATTAAGCGATCGGTTCATCCAAGAACTAGGTTGGAACCCAAAGGCACACCGCCAGTTTTTATTGGATTATTATTGTCAACATCTGGATTGGTCCCCGGCAAAGGGGTTGATGTTCATGTACAATCCCAAAACCGGGGATGGTAGAATTTCGGGAAGTGCGGCCTCTTTACTCGGATTGGAAAAGGCAATGGAGAATCAGGACAAGGACTTGGCAAAAAAAGCTGTTGATAAGATCGTAATGCTCCATGGAATTGTACTTTCTTACGGTGGCATTCCCATGATTTATGCGGGTGATGAAATTGGGACTTTGAACGATTACTCCTTTCTGGAGGAGGAGGACAAAAAGGAGGACAATCGTTGGGTAAACCGAACTGAAAGAAATTGGGATTTGACAGACCCACTGCAAGACAGGAACAATGTCCAAGGAATCGTTTTTAATAGACTACGGAAACTTATTGCTACACGTAGGAAAACCTTAGCTTTCAAAGACACCAATAATTTAGTGGTCCATCACTCAAGGAACCCCCATCTCTTTGTTTTTGAACGTCCTGATGGGCATAATAGGGGAATCCTGGTCATTGCCAATTTTGATGAAAGGCCCCACCCATTGGATGCCCTATTGATAAAACAACTGGGGTACAGTAAATCCAATATGGCCCATGATTTGGTATCCGATAAAAGGAGGTCCCTTCAAAAGGGTAACCTGATTATAGCCCCTTACCAATTATTCTGGCTTAAGAAAATAGATTAATTATAGCGCACCTTTCTAAGAATGCGTTGGGCCAGTTTAAGGGATTGATGCACTTTCCTGTCCCATTGCTTTAAGATAGGGCTCGCATGTTCCATCTGCTCCTTGGCTTCTTCAAAACCATTCAAATAGCAGATAAGGTAAGAATCGGGAAGATAGTGCAAATCTGTTTTTTCTGCAGGAGTCAATCTAATGTTGTTTTCTATTTTTCGAACCAGCGCATTATTACTATTATAGATATGAAATAGTGCTTTCCTGTCAAATTGTGGTGGATCAAAAACAAGTTCACTATCAATGCGGTAACTCCCATTGTCCATAAACACAATTGAAACTTCTTCCAATGGGTAGTATTTCTGCTCTTTCCCTAAACCCAATTGTACATATTCAAGGATGCTAAAGATTGCATCATCGTAGTGAATGGACACCTCATCCAGTGTCGAATAGAACAATTTTACTTGCTCGTTTATCAATTCAATATCCACCCTTGAATAATACGTATTGTCCTTGACTTTTTTTTTGTGTCCTGCCCAACACACCACAAACTGCTCTTTAAAAACCTTATAGTCACTGGTGAGGTCGGCATGTCGATTGTTGATAAAATCGATGACCCCATCCAAGGTAAGTTCAATATTATTTCGGGCATGCTGCTCAATGGTGGTGACCTTTTCTGAATTAATATCCACTAATTCAATATCAAATACCTTGGGAAGGCTAATGCTTCCCTCACGAAAGAAAACGGCTCCACCGTAATACTTCCAAATGTTCTTACGAAGGGAACAAACTTTACCAGTTGATTTAATGGTCACCAAGCCCACAACCTTCCCCTCAGAAAGATGCGGAAAAGGAATGTTTTCATAAGAGATTATCGGAGGGTTATTCAAATAGGCATTTACCAAGTTCTGTATCTTGCTATCATCAAAGAAATCTACCCCAACAATTTTATTGTCCTCGTCCTCTACGCCAACCACTATAAATGAATTGTTCTTTGGGTTACTATTGGCAAGTGCGCAAACGTGTTTTAGGAATTTGGCCTTTCCTTCCTTTTCGCCAATGGAAATAAAACGCTTTTTGTCATAAAAACTATTTTCGTCATTATGTGCCAGGAGGTTTTTAACAAGCAAGCGCTTATTAATCATGATTCCTTCCTCAGAATTGTTGAACTGGCTTGTGCCGTTGGTAATACCAAAAGATCGGCAATGTTAACGTGGTATGGTCGTGTTACCACAAAAAGGATAATTTCGGCAATGTCTTCTGCCCTCAATGCTTCATAACCTTGATATACTGTTCTTGCACGCTCCCTGTCCCCTTTAAAGCGGACATCACTGAACTCGGTTTCCACCAATCCAGGATTAATGGCCCCAACACGAATCCCATATGCATTCAAGTCTTTGCGCATCCCTTGGTTGATGGCGTCCACGGCATGTTTACTTGCACAGTACACATTACCTTTAGGATACACTTCTTTTCCGGCCAATGAACCCACATTGATAATATGCCCGGATTTTCGGGCTATCATGCCAGGTATTATGGATTTGGAAACATACAACAGGCCTTTGACATTAATATCCAGCATAGCATCCCAGTCATCCATGCTTCCGTCCTGTATGGTATCCAACCCATGGGCATTACCAGCGTTGTTGATTAAAATATCTATTTGGGAAAATGCTTTCGGTAAAGCGCTAATGGCATTTAAAACATCCTTTCTATTTCTGACATCAAAGTTTAAGGTTACAAGTTCTGTGACTGCCGATAGCGCGTCTTTCAACTGATCCAAACGGTGCTGCCTTCGTCCACACAAAACCAATTTAAAGCCTTCTTTTGCGAACAATTCGGCCGTAGCTTTTCCAATACCACTGGTAGCACCTGTAATCAATGCAATTTTTTCCATAGTCACAATATTTATGGGACTTCCCTACCCTGGGAGGCTTCCAGTAGTACAAACCAATCTTGGAGTTCCATATCCAAATGTGCTGCTTTTAGTGAAGCAGCCAATCTATCCTTATTTGTGGTGCCCACCACCGGATGAACCGCAACTGGATGCTTTAGGATAAACGCCAAAAGCAACTGACTTTCATCGGCGTTGTATTTCTCAACGAGTCCTTTCAAAGCCTTGGAAATCCGTTGCTTTTGTTCATCTTCATCCCTAAAAAAACTGCCAAGTGGACTCCATGCCATCGCCATTCGGCTATGGGATATACAATCATCAAAAGTACCATCATTCATAGGGTCCACATGGGTCAGGGAATATTCCACTTGATTGCCCTCGATTTCAACCTCGGTTTCCAAAAGAGCTATTTGGGAAGGAGTAAAATTGGAAACCCCAAACTGTTTGACTTTTCCATCCCTTTTTAGCTTTTCAACGGCCTTGGCTACTTCATCAGGAACCATTAAAGGACTTGGTCGATGCAACAAAAATAGGTCCAAGTATTCCGTCTTTAGTTTATTGAGCGATTGTTCTGCAGACCACACAATATACTTCGCATCATATTGATAGTGCTTTACTTGATGGTTCCGCCCTTGGGTCATTTGTATTCCGCACTTGCTGATCAATTGAATACGTTTTCTTGGGATACCGCTTTCTAAAAATGCTGCGCCAAAATCAGTTTCATTTTCATAGCCCCCATAAATATCGGCATGATCAAAGGTAGTTATGCCCATTTCGACACATTGGTTCATCAGTTTTGTCATTTCCGATTTGGTAAGCTGCTTACCCCATCTTCCCCAAGTCATTGTTCCTGCTATGACTCTTGAATAATCCTTCGATTTTGACATGCTGTGAAAATAAATATAAATCCCTTAAAAGGGTCATAAAACTTAGGGTTCCCAAGTTTTTTTAACCAATAATTAACAGGGCGATTTTAAATAAATTTTCATTTTGCACCTCTATATAAATCAGACCTGACAATCAATTCTTTATGGAGGAAAATACTACGATTGATATTGCAGCGGTAAATGAAAAGATAGCACAGGAAAGTGCCTTTATCGGGTTGCTCAAACAAGAGATGGATAAGGCCATCGTTGGCCAAAGGCATATGGTGGAACGTCTTTTAATTGGCCTTTTGGGTCAAGGCCATATTTTGTTGGAGGGGGTGCCAGGATTGGCAAAGACATTGGCCATTAATACCCTTTCAAAAGCGGTTAAGGGAAGTTTTAGCAGGATCCAATTTACTCCCGATCTTCTCCCAGCTGATGTTATCGGTACGCTTATTTACAACATAAAGGAAAACGATTTTTCAATAAAAAAGGGGCCCATATTTGCCAACTTCGTTTTGGCTGACGAAATTAACCGTGCCCCGGCAAAAGTACAGTCCGCCCTTTTAGAGGCCATGCAGGAAAAACAGGTGACCATTGGTGACGAAACCTTTATTCTTGACAAGCCTTTTTTGGTAATGGCCACACAAAACCCGGTCGAACAGGAAGGTACCTATCCTTTGCCCGAAGCTCAGGTGGACCGCTTTATGTTAAAAACGGTCATTGATTATCCAAAATTGACCGAGGAGCAACTGATTATTCGTCTCAACCTTAACGGTGGAATGGAACCTATAAAACCTGTAGTCAGTCTCAAGCAAATTTTGAGTGCCCAGAAAGCGGTACGCGAAGTCTACATGGATGAAAAAATTGAGAAGTACATCCTTGATTTAATTTTTGCCACCCGCTATCCAGAAAAGTACAATCTGGAGAACCTTAAACCGCTTATAAGTTTTGGGGCTTCTCCTAGGGGTAGTATCAATTTGGCAATGGCATCAAAGTGTTATGCATTTATCAAACAGCGCGGGTATGTAATTCCCGAGGATGTTAGGGCTGTTGTGCATGATGTACTACGTCATAGAATTGGCATCACCTATGAAGCGGAGGCTGAAAACATAACTTCTGAGGAAATCATAAACAAAATTGTCAACCAGGTAGAAGTGCCCTAGTAGCTCATTGTTTCATGCTTGTGGGTTGGACCTAACACGTTTTTGACCTCGAGCGGTAACCCTTGAACCGAAATGGATACAAAAGAGCTTTTAAAGAAAGTACGCAAAATAGAAATCAAGACGAGACGGTTGTCCGACCATCTTTTTGGCGGGGAATATCATTCTACCTTTAAAGGGCGCGGCATGACCTTTAGTGAGGTTAGGCAATACCAATTTGGGGATGATGTAAGGTCTATAGATTGGAACGTAACGGCACGTTATAATGAACCTTATGTAAAGGTGTTTGAGGAGGAAAGGGAGTTGACCATGATGCTTATGGTAGATGTAAGTGGTTCAGAACTTTTTGGTACCGCCAATCAATTCAAAAAAGAAGTGGTCACTGAAATTTCAGCAACCTTGGCCTTTTCCGCGCTACAGAACAACGACAAGGTGGGGCTCATTTTATTCTCTGATGAAGTGGAACTTTTTATTCCTCCCAAAAAAGGGAAAAGCCACATACTTAGGATTATTAGGGAATTGTTGGAGTTTAAACCAAAAAGTAACAAAACTGATATTGCGGAAGCATTGAAGTTCCTTACTAATGTGATGAAAAAGAAAGCGATTGTTTTTGTACTATCGGATTTTATCGCAGAGGACTACGCGGACACCCTACGAATTGTTGGAAACAAACATGATGTAACAGGCATTAGGGTGTACGATGAAAAAGAGGAATACATTCCCAATTTGGGAGTCATTCAGGTTCAAGATGCTGAAGACGGGAGTATACGATTGGTCAATACAAGTTCAGGTCACGTACGGCACAACTATTGGCGATATCACATGGAATGTGTTGATTATTTCAACAATGCTTTCACAAAGTCGGGCAGTGGTATTATCAGTTGTCGAGTGGATGAAAGTTATGTGAAAAAGTTACTTGGATATTTTAAAAGAAGGGGGTGATGGTCACAGTGGGTTCAGGTTTAAAGGTTAAAATTAGGTCTTCCGCTTTTTTGTTGGGGACCCTCATTTTTTTGCTTTTTTGCCCTTCGGTCATTCAATCTCAAAAAACGTCATCCGTAAAAGCAGAAATCGATACCGCCCAAATCAAAATTGGGGAACAGATACAATACAAAATCACGGTGGAAACGGATTCCTTAAATCTGGTCTATTTCCCAGAGGACCAAACCTTTTCCCCCTTGGAGATGGTGGAAGCCCTCACGGTGGATACCACCAAGAATAAAGACCGTATTACCCTTCAGCGTATCTATGCGCTTACACAGTTTGATAGTGGAAGCTATGTTATCCCCCAACAACGTATTGCTATCAACGAAGAACCTTTTTTGACCGACTCATTCCAAATAGCTGTGGCCGATGTCGTTGTGGATACCACGAAACAAAAACTCTACGACATAAAACCTCTGGTCAAGGTGGACCGTAGCTATGCCAAAGTATGGAAATGGCTCATTGGCATTTTATTGGGGTTGTTGATTATTGGGGGGGTACTCTATTGGTTTTTCTTTCGACCCAAACCCCTTACGGAAGAGGAAAAGGTAGCATTACTTCCACCCTATGACAGAGCACTATTGCAACTGAAGGAACTGGAAAATTCCCGCTACCTTATCCAAGATGAGTACAAAAAGTATTATTCAGAATTGACCCATATTGTACGCGCCTATTTGGAAGAAGAAGTGCACATCTCGGCGATGGAAAGTACCACGGATCAGTTGATCGGGCGCTTGGAGCTTTTGAAGGATGCTGGTGAGCTAAAGTTGGAAGATGACACCCTGAACCAATTCAAGAAAGTACTGCAGACTGCCGATTTAGTGAAGTTTGCCAAGTCGAAACCAGCGGTTTCCATTGCCGAAGACGACAGAAAGTCGGTGGAATTCGTTGTGATCAAAACCAAAGAGGCATTACCAGAGCCCGTTGAAGAAGAACTACTGCAAAACGAGGAATATCTGGCTGAGCTTGAACGTAAACGCAAAAGAAAGCGTATCTGGACAGCTGCAGCCGTGCTCGCTGGACTCATTATCCTGGGAATTGGCACCTCCACTGCCATTTTAGGTGTTCAAGAGGTAAAAGATACCGTACTTAGGCATCCTACAAAGCGCTTGTTGGAGGGGGAATGGGTGAGCAGTTCCTACGGATATCCGCCTATTGATATAGAAACCCCAGAAGTATTGAAAAGAAAAGAATTGGGTGAATTCAATCCAGCGGACAGTATCCAAAGCGCCCAACTCTTCGGTATCACAAATTACGACGGAATGTTTACTGCTTCCGTTTCGGCCACGACCTTTTCCAATGGTAAACCTGTAGATTTCGAAAAATCCGTTGAAGAAGTATTGCGCTCCTTGGAAAGCAAGGGAGCGAAAAATTTAATAGCAAAAAATGAAGAGGCCTATACCAAAAGTGGGGTTCAAGGTTTAAAGACCTATGGGTCCTATCAAATGAAAGCTCCCGAGTCCAACAAAAGCATACGAACAAAATATGCTGTTTTCCTTTTTGGAGGGACCGGTTTTCAACAACAAATCATATTGACATGGATGGATGGTGATACCTATGCGGAACGTATAGTACAACGCATTACCGCATCCATAGATGTAAAAACGCAAGCCTAATGTTAGACAATGTTCAATTTGCAAACCCGGAATTCTTTTGGCTGTTATTGGTGCTGCCACTTGCTATTCTTTGGTTCTTTTTGACTCGTAGGGAACAGATGGCTTCGGTAAAACTCTCCACTTCAAAGGCATTTTCAACCTCAAGTTGGTTGACCAAACTTAGACCCATGCTGTTTGTTTTACGATTATTGGCGTTGGCTTCGGTAATAACGGCACTGGCCAGACCTCAAATTGAAGATATTTCCACACGTACCAAGACCACAAAAGGAATCGATATTGTTATGGCCATTGATGTTTCCTCAAGTATGCTCGCCAGGGATCTAAAACCAAATAGATTGTCTGCGCTTAAAGAGGTTGCCGCTGATTTTATCAAAAAAAGGCCCAATGACCGTATTGGATTGGTCGCCTACGCCGGAGAAAGTTATACTAAAACGCCTATTACCAGTGATAAGGGTATTGTATTGAGGTCCCTTAAGGATATTGTTTATGGTCAATTGGAAGATGGTACCGCCATTGGAATGGGTCTGGCTACTTCGGTAAATCGGTTAAAGGAAAGCAAAGCCATTAGTAAGGTGATTATTTTGTTGACGGATGGGGTAAACAACTCGGGATTTATTGAGCCCCAAACTGCAGCTGATTTGGCGGTTGAGTACGACATTAAAACGTATACCATAGGTTTGGGTACCAATGGTAACGCCCTCACTCCCATCGCCTACAAAAGGGATGGTTCTTTCCAATATGGAATGCGACAAGTGGAAATAGATGAAAAATTATTGCAGGAAATCGCTGAAGTCACTGGGGGAGAGTATTTCCGGGCCACGGATAATGAAAAATTGGAGGAGATCTACAACGAAATCAATAAGCTGGAAAAAACGGAGATTGAAGAATTTAAGTATTACAAATACGAAGAGAAATTTAGGTCTTGGGTTTTTTTGGCCGGAATATTGTTATTAATGGAATGGGGATTAAGAAACACGCTATTTAAAAGTTTCATCTAGTATCATGGTGCAGTTTGATGAAAAATTATATTTCTACCTGCTAGGGATACTACCTGTTTTGGTATTGCTCTTTCTACTGCTCCAAGTTTGGAAAAAGAGTAAGCAACGGGAATTTGCAAATATTCGGATGCTAAAAAAACTAGCTCCGGAAAAATCAAGGTTCAAGGCAACTTTAAAACTGGTGGTTTTTTTAATGGGCATCACTTTTTTGGTTATCGCGTTGGTCAATCCAAAAATTGGTACCAAGTTGGAAACCGTAAAGCGGGAAGGGGTGGACATTGTTTTTGCCGTGGATGTTTCCAAAAGTATGTTGGCTGAAGATATTGCCCCCAATAGATTGGAAAAGTCAAAACGATTGGTCTCTGAAATCATCAATCAACTGGCTAGTGACAGAATAGGGATTATCGCCTATGCAGGTCAGGCTTTCCCACAGTTGCCCATTACAACGGATTATGGCGCCGCCAAAATGTTCCTACAAAGTATGAACACGGAAATGATGTCTTCGCAAGGAACAGCGATCAATTCGGCAATCGATTTGGCATCCACCTATTACGATGATGCAGAACAGACCAATCGGGTGCTCTTCATCGTTTCCGATGGGGAGGACCATTCAGAAGGGAATACGTTGGAGGCTTTGGAAAAAGCGGTCAATCAAGGAATCAGAGTGTATACTATTGGTGTGGGCAAATCAAAAGGTGCTCCCATCCCCATAAAAAGAAATGGTGTGGTGGAGAGCCTTAAAAAAAATCAAGAGGGAGAGGTTGTGATAAGTCGTTTAAACGAGCCTGTCCTAACCGAAATTGCCCAAGTGGGGGGGGGTGCCTATATCAATGGTTCCAACACGGAAGATTCGGTGAACTACATAAAGGAAGAATTGGAAAAAATGGATAAAAAGGAATTTGAGGCCAAACAGTTTGCTGAATATAAGGACCAATTTCAGTGGTTTTTGGGCTTAGGGGCCTTCTTTCTATTTTTGGACATTTTCATTCTTGATAGAAAAACCAAATGGTTAAAAAAGTTGAACTTGTTTAATGAACATGAAGATGCATAAACCTATTTTTTGGATCCTACTCTTGTGCTTCTTTGTCACGGTTTCAGGACAAGAAGGGACGGATAAGGAGTCAGAATCAAAAAAGGACCTCAATGAGTCCACCAATATTACCTATGAAGCCAATCAAGAATTGGTTCAAAACGACTTTATCCAAGCAGAAGCGGATTACCGCAGGGCCATATCAAAGAGCGATGAAAACACGGCAGCCCCCTATAATTTAGGTAGGGCCTATTACAACAGGGAAAGTTTTGCCGAGGCTTTCGCCAGATTTAAGGAAGCCGGTGAAAAGGCTGAGGAAAAACCCACCAAACACAAGGCCTTCCATAATATGGGGAATGTGTTCATGCAAAATAAGGAATATGAAAAAGCCGTTGAAGCCTATAAACAAGCCTTAAGAAGCAACCCTAATGACGATGAGACGAGATATAATCTAGCGCTCGCCAAGGAAATGCTTAAAAAGGACCAAAATAACCAGAATAACGACCAGAACAAGGACGATAAAAATAACGACCAGAACAAGGATAACAAAGAACAGAATCAAGATCAAAATAACGAAGGGGACCAAAATAAGGACAAGGAAGGCGATCAAAAAGACGACCAAAACAAGGACCAGGGAGACGAGGGTGATAAAGGGGAACAAAAGCCAGAGGATAACAAAAAAGGTGACGGAGAGGAAAAACAGGAACAAAAAAAACAGCCCAACCAAGGGGAGGAACCAGAGAAGAAGCCCAGGCCAAGACCCAATCAACTATCCAAACAACAGATTCAGAATTTGTTAGAGGCCATGCAAAACGAAGAAAAGAAGGTCCAAGAGAAAATTGATGCCAAAAAAGTAAAAGGTAAAAAAATCAAAAACGAAAAAGACTGGTAGTGAGGCTCGCAAGGTTGACATCCATTTTTTGTGTTATGGGACTTTTATTGGGTTCCCCCACCTCTTTTGGTCAAGAAGATGACGCGGTCACCTTTGAAATGAAGTTGAGCAAAGAAAAACTGGGCATCAATGAAAGGCTTCGGGTAGAATTTGCCATGAACAAGGACGGGGATAATTTCAATCCACCCACATTTGACGGGTTCCGTGTCGTCATGGGACCCTCGCAATCTATATCTTCTTCTTGGATCAATGGAAAACGTAGTTTTTCTAAATCGTACTCCTATATCCTGAAACCGACCGCCCAAGGAAACTTTACCATTGGTCAGGCAACCATTGAAATTGATGGGGAAACCTATAAGACCTTACCTAGGAAAGTGCAAATTACCGCTGCTGTCGATAACCCAAATGCCCCAAAGACCGCAGACGATGTAGCCGATGAGAGTTTACATTTGGTTGCCCAAGTCTCAAAAGGTAGTCCCTATCTAAATGAGGCGGTCACAGTCGTCTATAAACTGTACATAAGCTCCAATATTTCTGTAACCAATTTTAGGCCCTTGGACAGTCCTAAATACAACAACTTCTGGAGTCAAGATATTCCAGTAACCAAATACAATACCGTTAATGAGGACTATAATGGCAAACCCTACCGAAGTGTCATTTTAAAACGAGTGGTGCTGTATCCGCAAAAGGCCGGCAAGTTGGACATTGAGCCCTTGTCATTGGAGTTATATGTTGATGTCCCGACCAATAGAAGGGACTTTTTTGGAAGTAGAATCTATCAGCAAGCCAACAAGACCGTCTCTGCCGGCAAACGTACCTTGAATGTCCGTCCCTTACCGGAGGAGGGCAAACCTCTTGGATTTGGAGGGGCGGTCGGTCAATTTGATTTTAAGGTGACCACGAGCAAAACAAGTCTCAACGCCACGGAATCGTTACAGGCCAAGGTAGAAGTTAGTGGCAAGGGCAACTTAAAGCTTTTTCAGCTGCCCGAACCAGAACTTCCCAGTGCTTTGGAAGTATACGAACCCGAGTTTGATGAAAATGTAAGAACAACAATAGCTGGAATGCAAGGAAAAGTAGCCAATAACTACACCATTGTTCCCTCATTTAGGGGCCGTTATCCTATTCCCAGTATTTCATTTAGTTATTTTGATCCAAAGTCAAAATCCTATCAAACCCTTAGCTCAGATGAAATTACGATCAACGTGATGGAAGGTCCAACAGACAATACGGGGGGTACTTCTGGACCCGTAGGTACGCAAAAAATTACGGTTCCCACGGGCAGACAGTTTCATTTTATTAAAACACAGTCCGATTTGGTTTCCATAAGCTCGAAACATTTTTTTGGTTCCCAAAAATTTTATTGGTGGTTATTTGCGCCTTTGGCATTCATTCCCCTAGTGCTGTTTGTAAGAAAAAAGAAGCAGGAGAGTGACGCAGATGTGGAAGGAAACCGATTAAAAATGGCCAATAGGTTAGCCAGAAAGTACCTGTCTGCGGCAAAAAAACAGTTAAACAATCCCGATGGATTTTATGTGGCTTTGGAAAGGGCACTGCATAACTATCTCAAGGCAAAACTCAAAATTGAAACTTCGGAATTCAGCAAGGAAAAAATCATTGGGTTGCTCAATAAAAAGAATGTGGATGAATCAACAATATCCCTTTTTATTGACCTTTTGAAAAGCTGCGAGATGGCTCGTTACAGCCCAATAACCCAAGTACAAATGAATGAAGACTATCAAAAAGCGGGTGATGTAATCTCCCAAATGGACAAACAACTATGAGCATAACCAAAATTTTTGTCATAGTATGCCTGTTACTTGGATTCAAAGGCCTTGGCCAAAGTGAAGTGTTGTTCCAAAAGGCAACAGAAGCCTACAACGAGGGTGAATACCAAAAAGCCATTAATCTCTACAATGATATTCTAGAGAATGGCAAACATTCTGCTGAGCTGTACTTTAACCTTGGAAACTGTCATTACAAGTTGGATGAAATTGGCCCAAGCATTTACTATTATGAAAAAGCACTACTGCTGGAACCTAATGATCAAGAAATTAAAAACAACCTGGGCTTTGCTCAAAATATGCGACTGGATGCCATAGACAAAATGCCGAAAACCGCAATGACAAGACTACATGATGCTGTGGTTCTAGCGTTAACGCCCGATCAATGGGGGTATTTGGCCGTGGCCATGATATTGCTCTTTGTCTTAGGCTTCATCACGTATTACGTCCTGTATTCGGCTACGTACAAAAGAATCGCCTTTATTGCAGCAAACACTGCCCTTTTCGTATCCATTTTCTCAGTGGTTATAGGATATGTGGGAAACCGGGATCAAAACTCAAAAAACCCAGCCATTATTTTTGAACGCGAGGTAGTCATCACCTCTGAACCTAATGAACGTAGTGAAAAAGTATTTGCCCTTCATGAGGGCACAAAAGTAAATGTGCTTGAATCCCTTGAAGATTGGAGTAAAATTAAAATAGCTGATGGGCAAACCGGTTGGATGCCTTCAGAAAGTCTTAAATTGTTAAAGGATTTTTAAAACAATTAACAAAGACTTGATAGTATTACTGTTATATTTGTTTTGATTGCTCGATGGGTTGAAACTTTTATGTCAATCCTAATAGGAATTCTTCTTAAATTCCTAGTTCAAAAAAATATCTAAACAGTCTTCACAACAACCGAAGGCCAAAAACAACCTAATAATGTTCAAGAATTTAAAAAAAGACCTTCCTGCCAGTATTGTAGTATTCTTTGTGGCTCTTCCACTGTGTTTGGGTATTGCATTAGCCAGTGGGGCACCATTGTTTTCTGGCCTAATTGCTGGTATTATTGGGGGTATTGTAGTTGGATCGCTCAGTGGATCGCAAATAGGGGTCAGCGGTCCAGCGGCGGGGCTGGCGGCCATTGTATTAACGGCTATTGGGGCTCTGGGAGGTTATCAGAACTTCTTGGTGGCTGTTGTTTTAGGGGGAATTATACAAATCATTTTTGGTGTTTTAAAGGCGGGTATTATTGGATACTATTTTCCTTCTTCGGTGATTAAAGGAATGTTAACCGGAATTGGAATCATTATTATCTTAAAACAAATACCGCATTTTTTCGGTTATGATTCCGATCCAGAAGGGGATTTTGCCTTCTTCCAAGTTGATGGGGAAAATACCTTTTCAGAAATCATAAATGCCATAAATTTTATTAGTCCGGGCTCAACTATCATTGCATTGGTGGCCCTTGGTATTTTGATACTATGGGAGGTAGTTTTAAAAAAGAGAGGGAAAATTTTTGAGTTGATCCAAGGACCTCTTGTTGCTGTAGTGGTTGGAATTATCTTTTATGTATTTACCAAAAACAATGAGACCTTGGGCATACCGGTTGAAAATTTGGTCAGCGTTCCTATTCCTGAGGATGCAACATCCTTTTTTGGTCAATTCAGTTTTCCAAATTTTGGAGTAATAGGAAATCCAGAAATATGGGTTACTGCATTTACGGTTGCCCTTGTAGCAAGTCTGGAAACCCTCCTTTGTGTGGAGGCCACCGATAAATTAGATCCCCACAAAAGGGTAACGCCGACCAATAGGGAGCTTTTGGCACAGGGAACCGGTAATATGATTTCTGGTTTCATTGGTGGACTGCCCATAACGCAGGTTATTGTTAGAAGTTCTGCCAATGTGCAATCGGGTGGGCAGACCAAGGCATCTGCCATTATCCATGGTTTCTTTCTTTTGATTTCGGTAATCCTTATTCCACGATTGTTGAACATGATTCCCCTATCCGTTTTGGCTGCGGTCTTGTTTTTGGTAGGATATAAATTAGCCAAACCTGCCCTCTTTAAAAAGATGTATAAATTGGGGTGGAAACAGTTTATTCCATTCACCGTAACGGTGCTTGGCATAGTATTCACTGACCTGCTCATTGGGATTGGCATGGGATTGGCCGTGGGTATTGTAGTGATATTGATCAAAAGCTATCAAAACTCACATTTCCTTCATATAGAAGAAAACCACGAGGGCAAAGTTGATGTCATTAAAATGACTTTCGCTGAAGAAGTGACCTTTTTCAATAAGGGCGCCATTTTAAAAGAACTGGACAGTATTCCGGAGGATTCCTACCTTGAATTGGATGTTAAAAAAACACGGTATTTGGATAATGATATCATTGAAATATTAGAGGACTTTATACCCAAAGCCCAAGAACGTAACATTCGCACTAAATTAATTTCGGAAAGGGGAACCATTGAAAACCCTAATAGTTACATTACCTTTTTTAGATCAAAGCCTAAAACAAATTAAAAGTGCAATTCCTCCAATTGTACCAGAGGCAAAATCCAAGGAGAACCTATCCCTTTGCATTTATATTGAAAGAATCCCCCGTCTTTAGCATAGGGGTGATTAGGTCATTGTAAATCTAATAGCCTAGAGCACCTAAAACGATTATCTTCCTGCACAAATTCTTACATTTGCCAACTTAGAAAGTGCCCAGTTATGATTGAAATCCTTAAACAACATATCGCTCAGGTAGAGCAGTTTTCTTCAACTTCACGGGACGAAATTGAAAATTTCCGTATCAAATACTTGGGGAAAAAAGGGCTACTTAATGAATTCTTTGCAGCCTTCAAAAGTGTACCCAACGAACAAAAAAAAGAGTACGGGCAGGTTATCAATCAACTAAAGACCACCGCTACCGAAAAAGTCAATGACCTAAAGGTAGCACTCGAATCCACTACCATATCCGAAGGAAAATATGGAGATCTTACAAAACCGGGAGACCCTATTTCCTTGGGCGCTAGACACCCCATCAGTATTGTAAAAAACCAGATTATTGATATTTTTTCCAGAATTGGTTTCAACGTTTCGGAAGGGCCGGAAATTGAGGATGACTGGCATAATTTTACAGCATTGAACTTGCCAGAATACCATCCGGCCAGGGATATGCAGGATACCTTTTTTGTGCAGACCAATCCGGATATTCTTTTACGTACACATACCTCTTCGGTTCAGATAAGGTATATGGAAGAAAATACTCCCCCTATACGGACCATTTCTCCCGGACGCGTGTATCGCAACGAGGCTATTTCGGCACGATCTCATTGCTTTTTCCATCAAGTGGAGGGATTGTACGTTGATAAGGATGTCTCCTTTGCTGACCTAAAGCAAACACTGCAGTACTTCACTTCAGAAATGTTCGGTAAATCAAAAATTCGATTGCGGCCATCCTACTTCCCATTTACGGAACCCAGCGCTGAAGTTGACGTCTATTGGGGCTTGGAAAATGAAATCGATCGAAGAATTACAAAGGGCACGGGTTGGTTGGAAATTGGGGGTTGTGGCATGGTGGATCCAAATGTACTTTCCAATTGCAAAATTGACCCTGATCAATATTCCGGATTTGCCTTTGGGGTTGGTATTGATCGTATAACAATGCTGTTGTATCAAATCCCGGACATTCGTCTACTTAGCGAAAATGATGTTCGCTTTTTGGAGCAGTTTAAATCCGCCCTTTAATACCTCTCGTGAAAAAGGATATTGAAATTCCCATTGCAAAAGATGTACATATTGCTTTGGTTCGTGAATGGAACAAAGAGTTCCTGAACAAGGACTGGAACGCCTATATCATAAATAATAGGTCAACACCCATAGATATGGTGCTCATTGTTTCAAAAGGTTTTGATGGGGAGAAGAAAACTTCCATTTTGCGGTATGCCTTTGGGAATATTCCATCAAAGGGATTTGAAAAAATTGAAATGGTGCAAGAGGAAGTGTTGCGATTGACCAACGAATTCTTCGTGACTTTCTATGCCGAAAATAAGCTGTTTGAAAAACGGTTTCTCTTTGAAAAGAACAGTGTAAATGAGCAAAATACTGTACCCATACCACTTCTTGAAATGGACGGTATCCTGGCCAAATAGGTGCTTTAGTTCTGTTTAATTTTTTGAATCTAATAATTACGATGGGGTCTAATTACGATTTCCAGATTTCAACCCATTGATTTTTATGGTTTTACCATAGGATTTACAAAAGGCTCCCTGTAACTTGGGGTATTGCTAACACTAAAATTTCCATACCGTGAATCCAACCAAAATCAACCGCAGAAATTGGCTAAAAACTTCTGCGCTTACCGCTGGCGGCTTGATGGCCACTCCTTATTTGGGATTTTCCAAAAACCCCTCCTTACCCTTAGAACTGGATATGGAGGGAAATGCTGTTTATAGTCCATTTTTTAAAGAGTTTCTCCCTGAAGATGTAAGGGAATTCCCTGTTTTGGAAGCCAAACTCAATGCCAATGAAAATCCCTACGGCCCTTCACCCATGGGATTGGACGCCCTAAAAAAGGCGGCAGCCGGAGGAAACCGTTATGCATGGAAGGAATTATTCCAACTTGTGGACAAAATTGCAGATTTCGAGGGTGTTACCTCCAAAAATATTATGATGGGACCTGGCTCTTCGGATCTTTTGGAGAAAACAGCCATGGTATTGTTTATGAACGGAGGTAACGTGGTTTCTGCAGACCCGGCATACATGTCGTTGATTCGGGTAGCAGAAGCTGTAGGCGGAACATGGAAGCCCGTACCCCTAAAGGACAACTGGTCCCATGATTTGGAAGCTATGGAAGCCGCTATTGATGAAAATACCAAGTTGGTGTACATCTGCAACCCCAACAATCCTACAGGCACCATAACCGATAGCAAAAAGCTGTTGGACTTCTGCTCGAGGGTTTCCGAAAAAGTACCCGTATTTGTAGACGAAGCCTATTTGTGGTTTTTGGAGGAAGGGGCCAAACACAGCATGGTCTCATTGATCAACGAGGGCAAAGATGTGATCATTGCCAGAACATTTTCCAAAATCCATGGTATGGCCGGTCTTCGTGTAGGGTATGCCGTTGCCCAAGAAGCTACTCTGGACAGACTACAACGTATTACACGGGCTGGCATGGGCATTAGTTATCCCTCGGTTTTTGCGGCTATGGCAGCTATGGACGATGTAGCGTTTTTAGATTCCTCTAGAAAGCTCAATGCGGAAGCAAGAAAATATACCTTCGATGCCCTTACGAATTTGGGCTTTGAACCCGTTCCCTCGCATACAAGTTTTATGATATTCCCCATTGAAATGGAAGGGAAAGCCTTTTTAAATCAAATGACCGAGCAAAAAGTAGGTGTCAGGGCATTTGAATTTATGGGGAAAAAGTGGTGTAGGGTAAGTATGGGCACACTTGATGAAATGAAACTTTTTACGGAAGCCATTACCAAAGTATTGGTATAGTTCTATGGAATTGGGCTTCGAAAAAACATTGGTTTTCTTGGTTTTTATTTTTCTTGGGATGCTTTTGAAGGTCAAATTCAAATCTCCGCAGGAAATCAATGGAATCAAAAAAATCATTCTAAATCTTGCGCTTCCGGCGACCATCTTCATTGCCTTGTTGGGAATCAAAGTGAAAGCAAATCTTTTGGTATTGCCACTAATGGCAGTGCTTTTTAACGTGCTCCTTTTCGCAGTTTCGCCTTTTTTGCTACCAATCATTGGTGTTAAGAAAAACACTACTTCGTATCGAACCGCTCGACTTTTGATTCCCTCCTTGGCTCCTGGACTATCTTGCTTTCCATTTGTTCTGGAGTTTTTGGGAGAGGACTATTTGGCCAGAGCAGCCATGGCCGATTTGGGAAACAAAGTTTTTGTGCTTATTGGCCTATATCTTGTTGCCATGCATTGGTTTTATTCCAGAAACCAAGAAAATCGTACGGGCGGTAAAGCAAAGTTGGTTTCATTGCTGAAAACCTTGGTGACGGAACCTGTCAACCTCTTTATCGGCTTAGCCTTAATCTTACTGGTTTTAGGTTTAAACATGCAATCCTTGCCCTTTGTTATTTCAAATACACTTTCAAAGCTCAGCCTCATGATGACCCCCTTAGTATTGTTGTTTATTGGGCTAGCGGTGAAAATTAAGAAGAAGCAATTTTTACAAATCTTATCCTTGTTGTTGATACGTGCCGGCTTGGTTTTCTTTCTTACTGCCATATTCGTTTCCATTTTTGGGCTTCAACTTCAAAATAGCATGCTACTTATGCTTTCCTTTGGATTAAGCGCTTGTAGTTTTTGGCCCTTTGCCCATATTTCATTGGTTGATGGTTTAGAGCTGGGGAAAAAATCAAAAACGTTTGATAGCGACTATGCGGTTGCTATTTTGGCGCTTTCCTTCCCGCTTTCAACAACCTTGATTTTAGGAGTTCTGAATAGTGGGACCATCCTGAGTTCCCCAGTAAACATTTTCATGGTTGGCCTGATGCTCTCATTACTTGGCGCAGTATTTCCATTGATTAGATTACTATCAAAAAAGGTGTCGAAACTCCATCTTTCGGATACCCAAATGGAAGTTGCATCCACTGAAAGGGTATAACCCTTTGTTTTTTACACATATACGATCATCATTTTTTGTTAACTTCCTAACAGTTAACCAACCTTTTAATGATTAAATTCTTTCGACGCATTCGTCAAAATCTCCTTTCTGAACAAAAAACGGGCCAATACCTCAAATACGCCATTGGGGAAATTGTTCTGGTGGTTATCGGTATCCTCATTGCCCTTCAAATCAATAACTGGAATGAAAACCGAAAAGATGCTACAAAAGAACAGGAGCTGTTGCTGCAATTGCAATCGGAATTTCAAAGCAATCTTGAACAATTGGACCAAAAAATTACTTTGAGAAATGATATGATCAAGGCCTCTTTCAAGCTACTGGATTATGTGGATCATCCGGCAAAAAGAAATAACGACAGCATCTTAAAAAATTTAGGGTATACTGTGCTATCGCCAACCTTTGACCCTATTGTTAACGATATCAATAGTTCTGGACGAATTCAATTGATTCGAAGTACTGAATTAAAAGAAAAACTTTCGCTGTGGACAAGTGAAACTATTCAAGTTACCGAAGAAGAACAAGTCTGGCTACATTACAGAAATAACAACTACATGCCTCTGTTGTTACAAAAAGGAATGTATAGAAATATTGTCAATCAATATTGGAAAGACAATATTCTTCAATCATTCCATTTGGATAAAAACATAGAAACGGAATTTAATTTGGGGGACACCAAAATGAAATCAATCTTTCCGATGTATTGGATGAAATTCAATTTGAAAACCATATTGCCCAGTGCGCCACCTTTGCCAACCTTGCTAAAAGTCAGTCCTTTAGCTTACGAAATAGAATTGTTGAAATTTTGGACCTTATAGAACAAGATTTAAATCAATGATCAAATTTTTCCGTCGAATACGTCAAAAACTACTTCAACAGAACCGATTCTCGAAATACTTGTTGTATGCCATTGGCGAAATCGTATTGGTGGTCATCGGTATTTTGATTGCCTTACAGATAAACAATTGGAATGAACGGCGAAAAGCGGCCATTGAGGAAAAGGAAATCTTAGAAAATCTTTATGAGAATTTGACTCTGGCCGGCCAACAATCCGAGTCTTTAATCGCTCAGGAAAAAGAATTAAAACAGCTTCTCATTGATATTCTTGGTATTGATTCCAAAAAAGGGGTTTTTGGCCAAAATGATCTTTCAGATGCCCTGTTCAAACAAGCCGTTTGGGATTTGCAAAGCAATTTACCCGTTGTAAACTCGTACTTCAACCTAAAGAACACCAACAAACTCAGCTTAATTAGGAACAAAGAAATCAATGAAAGTTTCACAGATTTCGAGTATAGATTAAAAAAATTGAACGATGCACTTGAGGATAGACTGAGCGTACATCAAATTCGAATAGATGACGTTTTTGAAAAAGACATTAATTTTTTGCTATTGGTCAAATCAAACATTCCAGAAATTAATGTAAGTAATGAAAATCCGAATGATTATTCCAAGATATTGAGCAATCAAAGAGTTCGAAACCTATTGGGTATGAAACTTGATTTCACGCAAGATGTTATCGATTATAGGGAAGAACTGGATAATGCCATTAATGGGTTAATCGCCTTAATCGCCTCTGAATTGAGAGATGAATAAGCAGTTGGCATTACTGTTTTGATTGGGTCTTTTCCAATGTATGGACCGAATTTGCAATAAGAACAATGGCCAACCAATAGGTCGATAATATCACAACACCGGAAAATTTAAATGCCATCTTAAACTTGTTTACGGCAATCATACTATCAGAAAACATGAAAAACAAGGCTCCTGAAGCAATTAAGGCAAAAGTTGTTTTCTTTATTTTAAAATACAGTCCAATGGCCTGCCAAACCATAAAAAGAATAACCAATACGTATGCTGCAACAGGGTACTTGAGTGCTCCCAAATCTGGGTACAGCCAAAAATAGAGCCCAACGCCAATAAGTAGCAAAACCACTAAAACTATGGGGTTTTTCTGAAATCCTTGTGCTTCCATAAATCCTTTGGCAAAAATAAGATGGGCAATAAGAAAAGCTCCCAATCCATAAACAAAAAAGTCCGGTTTCAGTAAGAGGATATCTCCCAAAAGGCAAAAACCAAGGGCTATAATCATCCATCTTTGAAAGACCTTATCCGTGGTCTTTGACATAAGCGGAACAAGAATGACCAGAATTGTGGTAAGGGGTTTGAATACCAAAAACCAAGAACTCTTTTGGTGATCCATGAAAATGGCGATGGCAGCACATAGTAGGATAAAGGAATTCAGTAACCATATGCCCTTTGTCGTCCTCATAACAACGATTCTAGCGCAGTGGAAACCCCTTTGCTGCCCACCAAGGGTGGATTTCAATCTCTAAACGACCTGCTTTTACCGCAGGATCCATATTGGCCAAACTATCGGCCATTTGTAAGGTAGGTACGTTGTAAATAGTAATCCCCCGAATATCACCATCATCCCCAAACGGACCGGAAATATCGGCATACCCTGCTTCATACATCCTCCCTAAATGTGCCATATGTAAGGCCTGAAGACTATCCGCAGTAGCTTTGTCCTGTGAACGTTCCGGACCACGCTTTAAAAAGGCAATAAAATACTGCTGCATGATGACCGTATCCTTGGTCTTTTCATCAACATAGTCAAAAATCTCGAAGCCATTTTCAATAAGGTCTTGTCTAAGCTCTGCCATACTTTTTTTTGGCGTATCCCCCTTGATCGGCACTTCAGGTTGTCCTACTTCTTTGCACCCAAAAAAAGCCAAGGCACCCAAGAACAAAATCAGGTTTAATCGTTCCATTGGTTAAAAGGTATTATACTTAATTGTGAATTGTAATATCTTGTCTCTCCCGTAATCTCTGGGCCCAACCAATCCGGTTTTTTAAAACGTTCGTCTTCATGTTCCAACTCGAGTTCTGCAACCACCAACCCTTTGTTTTCCCCAAGGAACTCATCCACTTCATAAGTATGTTTGCCAAAAGGCACCTCAAACCGTATTTTTTCCAGAATAATAGGTTCGCAAAGGTCAATGAGGTTGGTCGCTTCGGCAAGGCTAAGTTCAGTTTCCCATTCAAATCGGGTGGTGCCCGTGTCGTTCCCCTTTCCCTTGACGGTCAAAAAACCCTTGTCTCCCTTTAGCCGTACCCGGACCGTGCGCTCAGGATGGGTATTTAAAAAACCTTGAACTATTCGGATCTCGGTGACCGCATCGTCCCTATAACCATCCGATCTCACCAAAAACTTGCGTTCAACTTCAAGATGCTGCATCACCACATAATTTTCTTAACTCATCTGATGGTATTCGTACCTTTTCAAAAGGATGGTTGGCTAACCAAAGCATTGCTTTGGCAATACATGCAGCTTCAATCATTCTATATTTTTGGAGTGGACCCACCATCAGCATGTCCACTGTTGCCATTACCCTTTTAAAAAACGACTCTCCAGGTCGTTCTTCTTTTCTGTTGCCCCCTATGAGCGCAGGTTGTACGATATGGGTTTTGTCTAACTTAAATCCCAAAACCGCACGTTCCATCTCTCCTTTGATACGATTATAAAATAGACCACTCCTTGGATTTGCTCCCAAAGCTGAAACTACAATCATGGTATTGATTCCATTTTTGACGCAAAGCTTCGAGGCAGCTACTGGAATTCCAAAATCAACCTGTCTATAAATGTTCAAGTCAGGGGTTTTAGCTTGGGTGCTCCCAACACAACAATAAACTTCGTCACCTTTAAAGTCTTGCTCAAAGGACTCCAATTGAAATAAATCACCAATATGGATTTTTAGTTTAGCGTGTGACTTGTCCAAAGCCTTCCTGGAAAACACCACCACCTTATCATAACGTTTGTCCATTAGGAGCATTTCAAGAAGTATTCCTCCTACTAATCCTGTGGCTCCCAAAACAATTGCCGTCTTTTCTCGGTTCTTCACTCATTTAAATATACCCTAATTTTGAATATGGACTTTGATTTTCCCCTTCGAAAAATTATTCACGTGGACATGGATGCGTTTTATGCTTCCGTGGAACAGCACGATAATCCTGAACTAAAAGGGAAGCCCGTGGCTGTGGGGGGAGGTTCAAAACGGGGCGTTGTTTCGGCGGCCAGCTATGAAGCACGAAAATTTGGGGTAAGAAGTGCCATGAGCGGATATTTGGCTCAAAAAAACTGCCCGGAACTCATCTTTGTAAAACCAAGGTTCGATAGATATAAGGAGGTTTCCCAACAAGTTCGGCACGTCTTCTTTGAGTATACGGATTTGGTGGAACCCCTTTCTTTGGACGAAGCCTATCTGGATGTCACGGAAAACAAGAAAGGGAACCCTTCCGCTACCATGATTGCCAAGGAGATTCGTCAAAAAATACGTGATAAAACAGGTCTAACAGCATCCGCAGGAATCTCAATCAACAAATTTATTGCGAAAGTTGCCAGTGATTATAATAAGCCAAATGGACAAAAAACGGTCAATCCCGAGGAGGTTTTACAATTTTTGGAAGATTTGGATATTCGTAAATTTTACGGAGTTGGAAAGGTGACCGCCCAAAGAATGTACAAACTGGGCATTTTTACAGGCAGGGACCTTAAAGAGAAAACACAGGAGTTCTTGGATGATCATTTTGGCAAAAGTGGAAGTTACTATTACCACGTTGTACGTGGCATTCACTTAAGCGAGGTGAAACCGGAACGCATTCCAAAATCAGTGGGGGCGGAACGCACTTTTCGAGAGAACCTAAGCAGTGAAATCTTTATGTTGGAACGTTTGGGTAATATCGCAGAAGAACTGGAGCGACGTCTAAAAAAGTCGAAAATCGCCGGCAAGACCATTACACTTAAAATCAAATACAGTGATTTTACCCTTCAAACCCGTAGCAAGACCCTGCCCTATTTCATTTCAGAAAAAGACTTGATATTGGAAACCGCAAAGGAACTGCTGTATCAAAGTTCCATGCAAAATTCAGTACGCCTGTTGGGTATCTCGTTGGCCAACCTCAACACGGAAAAGAAAAAGATCGCAAAATCCGATCAAGAAGAAACAGTCTCTGTGCAGTTGAAGTTTGATTTTTAAGTCCATCCAACTATAATCACAAAAAGATCGCATTAACGTTCTTCTTCATTAATACAATGCTGCCTTTACTATAAAAATTAAAATTGTGGTATCCTTAGGCAACCTAAAAGTGCGGGAATATTGGTTTACTTCCTCGAAACTAAGAATTCATTTAGCTTTTCACCTATTCCTCCTATATCCGGATTCCTATTCGACAATGAGACAATGGTATATCCATTGTCGAGAATGAAGAAATAAGCCGCATTTCCCAATTTATCACCGTCCCAAAAACCGCCATTATGACCGAATGACTTAATGTTTCCTTTTTCATTTAACATAAAACCATAGCCATAACCTACATCCGACTGCTTTTTAGTCATTATTGCCAATCTGTTTTCAGCTAAGAGTTTTCCTGTTTTTAGTGCTTGTCCAAATCTCCATAAATCCTCGGCCGTTCCTTTGCCGCCCCCAGCGGATGCCATTATTTCGGAATTTGTCATTCCGCTTCTTTCAAAGACATTTCTACTAACGTAATCCGCATATTTCATCCCAGTAACTTTTTCGACTATTCTCCCAAGTAGAATAAATCCTGAATTGCTGTAAACAAAGGCTTTTCCAACAGGTGAATGTAAGGTATCGTTCTTGACCAAGGAATAAATAAAGTCCAATTCATCTCCTACGATTTCTTCCGTTGCTCGCAACTCCTTCCAATAACTTCCCATCCCACTTGTATGGGATAATAAATGTTTAATTTTCACACTGTCCCTAATGGCTGCGGTTTCAATGTCATCTAAATATTTGCTTGCCAAATCATCCATGTCAATCTTACCTTCTGCTACAAGTTGCATTATGGAAATTGCCGTAAACATTTTTCCCAATGAGGCCTGACCTATTTGCGTATTGAGCGTATGTTCTTCAATGGAGTCCAAGTCAACATAGCCATATGCTTCATGTAAGAGGATTTTGTCATTTTTGCCAATCAATACCACGCCATGCAAGCTGTCCTTTGAAGCCCTCTCCTTCAAAAAACCCCTTATTTTTTCAATTTTGGCCTCATTTATGGGAAGTGGTTTTTTCTCAGCTTCTTTTTTGCAGCTCGCCAACGCTGAAATAGTAAGAATGACTAGACAATATTTTTTCATGTTCTTTTACTTACAGTTGATGATTATTTTTTTCAATATGGAATCCAATTGCGCTAATTCTGATGCACTTAAACCCCTCAAGGCTTGATTCCTATTGGATTCAATAATTGGGAAAAGTCTTTTTAACGTCTTCTCTCCCTCATTGGACAGTATTAGTTGTTTTCTTCTTCGGTCCTCCTGACTTTCATTTCGGGTCAAATATTTTTTTTTAACCATTAGTTCTATCATTCTAGTAATGGAGGCGTAGTCCTTGAATAGGATTTCTGCCATTTCTCCCTGAGACAACTCCGGACTATTTTTTAGCAGGATGAGAAGAAGTGCTTGATCCACGGTGATATTGCCTTCAACTTTCCGGATATTTTTCTGGGCAAATTTCCTGTACGATTTAATGGCTTCTTCAATGGTATAAATAACAATATCCGTAGGCGCTTTTAAATTCATGATTGTTTATTTGATGCAAATATAATTGATGTATCAATTAAAATGAGGCCACTCTTAAAAATGAAGTTGTCTCCCATCGTTAAAAAGTGACATTCGCAGTCTTTTCAACTTTTGAGAAAATAGTTTAACTTCAGGGTTCACCATCATCTCTTTAAAAATGAATTCCAAGAAAAGTTCAAGAAGCTCAAGACGGTCTTTTATAAAAAAAGCCTCCATGGCGTCTGCAGCGGTAAGTGCCTCACCCTACCTAATTTCAGCTTCCCAAGGGGAGCGTTTGTTTTTGGCGCCACGTGAATATCAGGCTTCCTTTTTGGCCAATGACCAAATCAACCTAGGTCTTATTGGTTCGGGAATTCAAGGCATTTATGATACCCGCGCCGCTCTATCTGTCGATGGCGTAAAGGTAGTGGCCGCCTGTGATCTGTACCAAGGCCGATTGGACAGGGCCAAAGAGCTTTGGGGAGATACCCTATTTACAACAAGGGATTATAGGGAACTCTTGGAACGACCAGATATTGATGCTGTCATAGTAGCGACCCCCGACCATTGGCACCAAAAAATTACCATCGCCGCCCTTAACGCAGGGAAACACGTATACTGTGAAAAACCAATGGTCCAAAAGTGGGAGGAAGGCCAAGAAATCATTGCCACCCAAAAATCAAGTGGTAAAATTTGCCAAATAGGAAGTCAGGGAATGTCCTCATTGGTCAATGAAAAAGGCAAACAATTATATGAGGACGGTGCCATTGGTGAATTGGTGATGCTTGATTTTTACAACGACCGTTACTCAGCTGAAGGTGCTTGGCAATATCCAATTCCACCGGATCAGAATCCGGATACCGTTGACTTCGACACGTTTCTCGGTAATGCGCCAAAAGTGCCGTATGATGCCAAGCGATTCTTTAGATGGCGAAATTATAAGGATTATGGTACGGGCGTCGCAGGCGATTTATTTGTACATGCTTTTTCGTCTTTACATTATATGATTGATTCCATGGGGCCCACAAGTGCACTCGCAACGGGGGGATTGCGTTACTGGAAGGATGGTAGGGATGTGCCCGATGTAAGCATAACCCTTTACGATTTTCCAAAGACCAAGACCCATGCTGCATTCAATGCCGTTTTTAGAGTCAACTTCATCGCCGGGTCAGGAGGTGGTTCTGGGTTTAAACTCATTGGAACCGAAGGTGAATTGGAAATAGGTTGGAATTCGGTAACAGTCAAACGCTCCAAATTAAATATGGCCCCTGGAGATTATTCGATGGTTGCGTTTACTGAGGCCACACAAGAACAAATCAGGAACAACCATGTACATCCCAGAGAGAAAACCAGAAAATCAGCTTTAAAAACGGGAACGACCACCTGGGAATCACCAAGGGATTACAAAGGTTCCCACCACGATCATTTTTATAATTTCTTCACAGCTATTCGAGAGAAAGGTAACGTAATACAAGACCCCACCTTTGGACTTCGAGCTGCAGGTGCCGCAATATTGGCCAATGAGAGCTATTATAAAAAGCAGCCTGTGGAATGGAACCCTGTTTTAATGAAAACCGTATAATCAGATAGCGACTACGGATATGGACAATGCCCAAATGATAAGGGAAGAAAAAAAGATGCCTATGGCATTGGCAACAAAAGCCTTTTTGCGTTCTATTTGAAACAAATAAGCGGCAATACTGCCTGCATAGACCCCGGTACCAGGAACTGGAAGCATCACGAAGAGCGCCAAACCTAAAAACCCAAAACGATTGATTTTCTTGCCCGTTCCTGATTTTGCACGTTGGCCCACCCATACCGCTACCCTTTTGTAGGGTCGCCATGAAATCAATCGATTATTGATATTTTCCAGGAAGAACATCATGATAGGAAATACCAATACATTGGCCAAAAAACAGGTGATGAATATAAGATAGCTATTAACCCCTTGTGATATGCCATAGGGAATCCCCACCTTGGATTCCCCAAAAGGCGAAAGGCTCCACAATATGGAAGTGATGAGGTCAACAATCATCGGCAATTTTTTGCTAAACTACTCTTGAAACCGCAATTTTATTGGATTCAAAACGCTAAAATTTGATTAAAATTTCAATCAACATTGAATCTATAAGATGTTGATAGTTCAAAAGAAAACTTTTGTCCTATGGACATATAGACAGACCGGTCTTTTTTTACCTTTGAATATGCAAAAGACCAATATGAAAGATCAGATTCTGGAAACAGCTGACCTGTTGTTTTACAAAAATGGCTACAATTCCACTGGAATCAACGAAATCATAGAAAAAACGGGGATTGCAAAGGCCACGCTTTACCATCATTTTAAATCCAAGGAAGCCATCTGTATTGCCTATTTGGAGTCAAGACATAAAAATTTTATGGAACAATTGACGCCTTATGTACGATCAAAATCACTTGGAAAAAACCAACTATTGGCCATTTTTGATTTTCTAAGAACCCTATACAGAAGGGATGGGTTTTATGGATGTTGGGCTCAGAAGACCTTAGGCGAATTGAGTCCAAAAGATAAAAAAATACATGGGGTCATTCAAAAGCAGAAAAAGGAATTGCTATTGTTTTTGGGTGATCTGGTGGGAGATAATATCGCCCATGTTTCAAAGGCTGAAATTGAAAAAATATCGGGTGCCCTTTACCTACTGTTTGAAAGTGCCATTACAGAAAGTCATTTGCACCAAAACGATTGGCCCATTCATCTGGCCAAAAGCATTGCGCCTTCCTTGTTTTCAGAAGCCAGGTTTAAGCAATAAAAACCCGACCACAAGTGTACTGGCCGGGTTTTCCCATAATCAAAACCTCTGCTATTTCACTATCAAGGTATTATCCTTAGACGTTGGGTTCAACGGGCAGAAATATACGTATTCCCCCTTGGCCAAAACCGTAGGTTTTGAGGTTTGGGTTTCATTGGTCCCTACAGGTGAAGTAACATAGGCCGTCTGAATATGATTTTCTGGCTTGCTCACGTCCTTTCCTTTTTCAACCAATACGAACCCTACGTTATGGTCAATCCCATTATTGACTACTTCAAAAATATAGGTGCCAGCAGGTACTGTTACCGTTTTCTGGGTAAACTCCCCAGGAGTTTGCTCCAATTTAATGGTCTTAACATCTTTGGACATCATTTTATCTTGTGCATTGCTTTGAAATGCCAGACCTAAGGCCAATACTAATAATGCTACTACTTTTTTCATGACTTTACTATTTATCTATTTTAACAAATTATGCTTCAACAGCTTCTAAAGGTTGTGCTACTGGAAAATCAACTGGCACATCCGTTGTTCTGTGCAAATAGTTGGATATGGTCTTGTCTCCTACCAATACTATGGTATCAATCAGGTTTTCTTTGGTCCAACCTGCATTGAAGAAATTATCAAGAACATCGGCGTTGGTGGCTCCACGATTTTGAGTGATATTTCTTGCTAACCTTGCCAAGGCATCCAACTTATTGTCAAATGAAGCTCTCCCAGCTCTAAGTTCAAGGATTTGGTCCTCAGAAAATCCATTCATTTTTCCAATGGCAGTATGTGCGGATAAACAATAGATACAATCATTTACCTGGCTCACGGCCAAATTCACTACTTCTTTTTGTTTTGCGTTCAAGGAAGTTTTTGCCCCTGAGAGTGCAAGGTAATTACCTAGTGCATTTTCTGAATGGGCGTAGGTGGCAAACAGATTTGGCACAAAACCAACGGCTTTTTCCAAATTATCAAAAATGGCTTGGTTGGTACTACTTACTTCTTCTCTTTTAGGTACATTAAATGTGCTCATTTTACTAGTTTTTAAATTATTGTTATGATTAAAAATTTGTTACAAAGGGTTTTTCTGCATCACAGTAAAAATCATGATGGCGCCTTTTATCACAATGATCTTTGGTGATAGCGGTTGGCACTGAGAGGATTCTTTTACCCCTAAATATCTCGATGAGATTAAAAAGTGATTTTTGTGTTGCATCCATTTTTCTTTGTTTTAATTACCGCACAAAGATGCGCTTGGATTAAGCGGGGATGTTAGGAGGAATTTCCCGAAGACTTGCCAAAATTTCCCTTAGGTGCTAATGGCAAGATTTTCTCGGTATTCAGAAGGGGTCATCGCCGTCATTTTTTTAAAAAAACGACTAAAATGGGCAGGGTCATTAAAGCCCAGCTCAAATGCAATTTCTTGGTTTTGTTTATCTGTAAAATGAATAAGGCGTTTGGCCTCTAGGGCTAGCCGGTCCAGAATAATCTGTTGTGGGGTTTTTTGATTGTAAATGGAAAAGAGATTGGAAAGGGTCTTTGGGGATTTGAACAACAATTCGGCATAGTCACTTACTTTTCTTTTGGTCCTATAATGCAAATCCACTAAAAAATTGAACTTGCGGATAATCTCTATTTGGTCATTGTTCAACTCTTTTGTGACCAGTTGGTCTTTGGCCAATCTTGTACTCATAATAATCAATCGCTTTAAAAGCATTTGAAGCATAGACCCTTGAATTTTATCTGGAGTTGAGAATTCTTCCACAAATACTTCATAAAGCAAAGCAAATCTATTGCGTTGCTCTTGGGGTACGGTAATTATGGGTAAGTCTTGGGTGCCAAAAAACAAAATGCCATTGCAGGATACTTCGCTATCATGATCGGATATACAATAAAACTCCCTATTGAAAAGAAAGGCGGTCAGGGGAAGCTGAGCATCTTCATACGAAACATGCTGAAGATAGGTCACGGTCACCAATTGATTTGGTTCCAAACGCAAGGCAAAATCATCCACTTTTAATACAACCGATTCCTTGTTTCTGTTCCAAAGAAATTTAATGGTACTTGCAGTATCTGAAAAATGGCCCAAATCACTTTTGATGTCATTCGTAAGCCCAAACAACGCTCCCAATGTAGGGTCATGAAATTCCCTCTTCATAGTAATTTTCTAAGGTTTGAAAGGTTAAAAACCAACAAATTAGTCCCTTTTTTTGTTTAGTCTTACACTGCTCTATACAACTATTAGGGCTTAGAGCCTTCGACATAAGTGTTAATTGATGTTATAAATTTTATTTAAGTAACTGGTTTTCCTAGTATTGCTTCGTGAAAGAGACCAAAGAATATGATATTGCGGCTAGGAATTTCTATGCGAAGCAAGAATTGAATAGCCTTCCATTAAGTTCATGGGACCTGTTCTCGTCTAAATTTGATGCACTCTGTAAAGGTTTTGATGAGATTAAGCACTTAAGGGCCATAGCTATTGCGGAAAAATGGGCAGATTATTCTTTTTTTGAGAAAGAAATTCTTGAAAACGAACACATTGTAGTCGTAACCGACACAGAACTAAATATCGTCCATGCTTCGGATGGCATATTTGAAATGAACGGTTATCACCCAGAAGAAATTGTGGGGAAAAAACCTAAAATGTTTCAAGGAGAGAAGACGTGCAAGAAAACAGCCCTTGATATTAGAAATGCCATCAAAGAACAAAAGCCTTTTGAAGCTATAGTACTCAACTATAGAAAAGATGGATCTACTTACAATTGTTGGATAAAAGGTCTTCCCGTCAAGGATAGTAAAGGCAAAGTGGTGAATTTTATAGCATTCGAGCGGGAAGTAGCCTAAAAATTACACGATTCTATTTCAGTTACCCTTAGGGTATTGACCATCCCCTTATCTTTAATTGGCATTGCAGCTAGGCTGATGAGCATATCGCCCACATCTAAAAACCCTTTCTTACAAGCTATTTGATTCACATCCTCTATGGTTTCATCGGTTGACACGTAACGATCGTAGTAAAAGGCCTTCACACCCCAAAGTAAATTCAATTGATTTAAGATTCGTTTGTTCGAAGTAAACACCAATATATGGGCGCTGGGGCGCCATGCCGAAATTTGAAAAGCCGTATAACCACTATTGGTAAGGGTGGATATAGCCTTGGCTTGGATTTCATTGGCCATCAAAGCAGCATGGTAACACACTGATTTGGTAATATATCGTTTGGTCCTTATATGAGGGGGGTTTTGTGGAACGGTGATCAAATTGGAACTTTCTACACTTTTTAGAATACTGGTCATTTTTTCAATAACCTGTACCGGATAATTCCCAACCGAAGTTTCTCCTGAAAGCATGACGGCATCTGCACCATCCATTACTGAATTGGCAACATCATTTACCTCCGCACGAGTAGGCGTAAGGCTCGTAATCATACTTTCCATCATTTGAGTAGCAATAATTACGGGAATCCTGGCCTTTTTGGCCCGAAGCACCAATTGCTTTTGAATCAATGGCACTTCTTGTGCAGGAACTTCAACGCCCAAGTCTCCCCTTGCGACCATTAATCCATCGCAATAGGCGACAATTTTGTCAATGTTCTCAACTGCTTCTGGCTTTTCAATCTTTGCAACAATCGGAATCTTATGTTCAGAGTGTTCCTTGATTAGGTTTTGAAGATCGATTAAATCTTGACTAAAACGTACGAAAGACAGTGCAATCCAGTCAACCTCTTGCTGTATGGCGAAAACGGCATCCTTAACATCCTTTTCCGTTAATGCTGGCAAAGAAATGTTGGTATTGGGCAGGTTGACCCCCTTTTTGGACTTAAGGGGCCCCCCTTGAACGACTTTTGCTTTTACTTCTTTCTCGCCATCGGTATGTAAAACTTCAAATATGAGCTTTCCATCATCCAGTAAAATAAGCTCCCCTGGTTTTACGTCTTGTGGAAAGTTGGCATAATTCATATATACCCGTTCCGTATTTCCCTCAAAGGGATCTCCCGTTACAAAAAGGATTTCATCCCCCGGAGCTACGACAACTTCACCTCCCATGACACCAACCCGCAACTTAGGGCCTTGCAAATCCGCAAGGATTGCTGTATGGTGGTCCAATTCTTCATTCAATTCCCTAATAAGCTCAATACGTTCCTTGACATCCTCATAATTGGCATGGGAAAAATTGATTCGAAACACATCTACCCCAGCGTTCATCATATTCCGCAAAACCTCTTTTTTATTGGTTGCAGGACCTAATGTGGCAACGATCTTTGTTTTTTTCTTGGAAGGCATCATTAAAATATTAGGTTTCTTTTTGACTTTAATTGATCAATATTGAGTTGATAGGCCATACTAACCTTAGGTATTGTGCGAATGGCCTGAACTCTTTTTTTAATTTCCACAGAATTTTCCGGATACAATTTGAGTAAGTAATTGACTTCCTTCCTTTCTGCCAAAAGATAGCTCAGTTTTACGGTTGTACTGTTTCCGAAAAGCCCTTGGTTTTCGTCATTTTCTTCCTGCTGCACCACATTCTTAACCAAATACCAATCCTCATCATTGACCTCATCATTATATTCAAATATGGGATAGGACAAAGTGCTTATTTCCAAATCTTTCTTTGCCCTGACCAATAATATCTGGAACACCTTATTGATATGATATGCTAATGCATAACACTCCATATTACTGTGCAACGCGATAAGATCAAAAGAATCCACAAACAATTCTTCAGATATCCTGTGTACTGTAGCCATCAAAGTTTAGCGAATTGTAAATATAGGGCTATTAGCCAAACCCGCCTAGTCCTTGATGGACATCTGATGTTTTGGGAATTACGAAAACGTTTGAGTTTACTTTTTCTTAAAGGTCAGGTAGGCTGAATTTTATCTTGTAGTGCATAATAAGCTCTCTTAGAGGCCTTCTCCTCTGCCTTTTTTTTTGATGTGGCCCTTGCCTTAGCCAGAATCTTTTCATCAATGGACAGCTTTACGGCAAAATGTCTTAATTCGTCATTTCCCGTATCCTCGTACACCTCGTAATGAAAGTCTTTTTTTTGTTTTTGACACCATTCTATCAAGAGACTTTTGTAACTGATGACCTTTCCTTCCAATTGTTCAATATCAACGTATGGTTCAATAACACGTTCATTAATGAACTTCTCACAAGCTGCATAGCCTTTATCTAAATATATGGCGCCGACCAGTGCCTCAAAAACATTGCCATAAATATTGTCCCCAAAATGTGACTTTGGAATCCTACTCTCCACAAAGTCCAGTAGATTTAGATCCTTACCGAGTTCGTTGAGGTGTTTTCTGCTGACAATCTTGGATCGCATTTTGGTCAAATAACCTTCATCGCCTTCAGGTACCATGTTGTAGAGGTGTTTTGAAATAATGGTGCCAAGCATGGAATCTCCCAAAAATTCCAACCGCTCATAATTCAAAGGATTTCCATTGTTGTCCCTTTTATTCATGGACCGATGAAGAAAAGCCTTTTTATAAATGTCCAAACTTTTGGGTTTAAATCCCAAGATTCCTTTAATCCCCAAAAAAAAATCCCCATCCGCTTTGGGATGGGAATTGAATATTTTGGGCGTCAACTTCATTCTAAAATCTACTAGCTGATTTTTTTGAAAAGAACACAAGCATTATGACCACCAAACCCAAAGGTATTGCTCATGGCAACATTCACCTCACGCTCTTGTGCCTTGTTCAAAGTTAAATTAAAACTGGGATCAATAGTTTCGTCCACAACGGAATGATTGATCGTTGGTGGTACAAGATTATGCCTCATAGCCAAAATAGAGGCAATTGCTTCTATGGCTCCCGCCGCACCCAATAAATGCCCAGTCATTGACTTGGTAGAATTGACATTGATGCTCGGGGCATGTTCGCCAAAAACTTTGGAAATCGCTTTTAATTCCGCAACATCACCCAATGGTGTGGATGTACCATGGGTATTAATGGCATCCACATCACTTGGTTGAAGTCCAGCGTTCCTTAGACAATTTTCCATTACCCTGACCACTCCAATCCCTTCAGGATGGGGCGCGGTCATATGATGGGCATCACTGGACAGTCCGCCACCCAAGACTTCTGCATAAATCTTGGCTCCCCTGGCCATAGCATGGTCATAATCTTCCAAAATAAGGGCTCCAGCCCCTTCCCCAAGAACAAACCCATCCCTAGTGGCATCAAATGGCCTAGAAGCACTTTCAGGACTATCATTGCGGGTAGATAGTGCATGCATGGCGTTGAAACCACCCATGCCAGCAATCGTAACGGCGGCCTCACTACCACCGGTTACCACAACATCGCAATGTCCCAATCTAATATAATTTAGAGCATCTATCATTGCATTTGCGGAAGACGCACATGCTGAAACGGTGGTATAGTTAGGTCCCATAAACCCATGCTTTATGGAAATGTTCCCTGGGGCAATATCAGCAATCATCTTAGGAATAAAGAATGGATTGAACCTAGGGGTACCATCTCCATTGGCATACCCAATGACCTCATCTTGAAAAGTCTCCAACCCGCCAATTCCTGCCCCCCAAACAACGCCAACCCGGAATTTATCCACCTTTTCCAAATCGAGTCCAGCGTCCGCAATGGCTTCGTCCGATGATACCAGGGCATACTGCGCAAAACGGTCTAATTTTCTAGCCTCTTTTCTATCAAAATAGTCTTGTGGATTATATCCTTTGAGCTCACAAGCAAATTTCGTCTTAAATTTTTCGGTATCGAAATAGGTAATGGGTGCAGCACCACTCTTTCCATTCTTGAGTCCATCCCAATAGGCTTCAAGAGTGTTACCAATTGGGGTTAGCGCACCTAATCCGGTAACCACGACTCGTTTTAATTGCATAGAACCACTATTTAGCCTGAAATTAAAAAAAATTATCCATGTGATATTGATTTACCACATGGATAATTAAACAGTTTAATAAAATATCATTAGCTTATTTTGCTTCTTCTATATAGCTTATAGCCTGACCTACTGTTGCGATATTCTCAGCTTGGTCATCCGGAATCTGAATATCAAATTCTTTTTCGAACTCCATAATCAATTCAACAGTATCTAAAGAATCAGCACCCAAATCGTTGGTAAAACTCGCCTCGGCTACTACTTCATTTTCATCAACACCCAATTTATCAACGATAATGGCCTTTACTCTTGATGCAATGTCTGACATAGTGTATTGGTTTTTAAATTTAAACGTGGGCAAAAATAAAAAACTTTGGATTAAATACACCATTTGTCGATAAAATGTGCTGTAAATTACGGTCTTAAGGGGCATCCCATTACTTTTGTCCTTTGACAAAAAGTCCAAAAATGAAGGAAATTGTCTTATTGGCTTCGGGTTCAGGTTCCAATGTGGAGAACATCATTAAATATTTTGAGGGACATAAGGCTATAAGCGTGTCCTGTGTTCTGACGAATAAGTCAAATGCCCCGGTTTTGGAAAGGTGCAAACGATTGGGAGTTCCAGCACTATATTTTAACCGCAATGCGTTTATGAATTCGAAGGTGGTACTAAAGCTTCTGCAATCCCTAAACCCGGCCCTAATTGTTCTGGCGGGCTTTCTTTGGAAAATTCCGGAACGCTTTGTGACGGCCTTTCCCAACCGAATCATAAATATCCATCCCGCGCTCTTACCAAAATACGGAGGGAAGGGAATGTATGGCGAAGCGGTACATGAGGCCGTTAAAACTAATGGGGAAAAAGAAACAGGCATTACCATCCATTACGTTAATGAACGTTATGATGAGGGTACCATAATACGACAAGAAAAGGTAAGGTTAAATCCTGGAGATTCTCCGAAGGCCATTGCCAAAAAAGTCCATGCTCTGGAATATGAACACTTCCCAAAGGTTATTGAAAAACTGTTGCTCCACAATGGCTAAGAAATCTAAATACTATGTAGTTTGGAAAGGAAAAAAACCTGGTATTTATGAATCCTGGGATGATTGTCAGGCCCAAATTAAAGGTGTTAAAAATGCCGAATACAAATCGTTTTCAACATTTCAAGAAGCAAAAAATGCGTTCAACGGCAATTATTCCGATTATAAGGGGAAAAAGAAAGGCAATACAGAATTAAGCCCAGAGGAGAAGTTAAAATATGGTGAACCCAACCATCACTCCATAGCTGTAGATGCGGCTTCCAGTGGAAATCCGGGAAAAATGGAATATCAAGGGGTGGACACCAAAACAAAAAAGGTACTCTTCAAACAGGGCCCTTTTGAGGACGGAACCAATAATATCGGCGAATTTTTGGCCATTGTACATGGTTTGGCTTTTCTTAAACAGAAAAATAGCGATAGGGTCATCTACTCCGATTCACGAACAGCGATGGGCTGGGTCCGAAAAAAGAAGTGCAACACCAAACTGGAAAAGAATAAAAAGAACCAGTCCATTTTTGAGCTCATAGAACGTGCGGAAAAATGGCTAAAAAGCAATCGCTACAATACCCCCATTGTTAAGTGGGAAACCAAGGCATGGGGAGAAATCCCAGCCGATTTTGGCCGCAAATAGCACTATATTCCTGGGGTTCCGGTGCACTGCATGGCCTTTCCTTTACTAAAATCGCCTATTCCTGTGGTTCAGGGCCATAAAATGGTTGTTGGCAGCATATTTTTTCTTTTGCTACCTTGTAGAAAGTACTTTTATCCTGGAGATTTCTAAACCATGTCCATTTCAAAAAGAGAACTTGTTTTTCAACTGGTGCTTCTGGTCCTGGTTTTCCTTTTCTATTCCTTTGACAGTGAATCCCCAGGATTTCAGTGGTATCAGGTGGCCTTTTTTTTGACCTATATATTGGCTGCCGCCGTCATAGGCTATTGGCTTATGCCCCAGTTTTTATACCATAAAAAGTACTGGGCTTTTTTTGGTTATGTGATTGTGGTCATTACTGTAGTCATCTTACTGGAAGAGTTGGTATTGGAACAGATTTTCTTTGCTGGAACAAAAAGGGCAAAAGGATTTCCAGGAGTATTTTATTCCCTCTTGGATGTACTGCCAATCATTACTATTCTCTGTGGTTTTAAATTTGGATGGGATGCCTTGCAGAAGCAACAGCAGATAGACGTTTTAAAAAGTACGGTCCAGGAAAGCGAACTTCAATTTTTAAGGTCACAGATCAATCCCCATTTTTTGTTCAACAACCTTAACAACCTATATTCCCATGCACTTGAAGGTTCCCACAAAACCCCGGAAATTATTTTGGAACTGAGTGGCCTACTGCGTTATATGCTCTATGAATGCAAGGAAAAGTTTGTGTCTCTGGAAAAAGAAGTGGAACAGTTGAACAATTTTATCAAATTAAGCAACATGCAGATTGAAAATAGGGGAGCTGTGGTGTTCGATGCACAGGGCATTAACAAAGGATATAAGATTGCTCCGTTGATCTTAATCGTGTTTATCGAAAATGCTTTTAAACATAGTCAATCGTGGCAAACCGAGAACATTAAGATTACCATAGAAATCCAAATGAAGGGAAACATTTTGCTTTTTAATTGCGCTAACAACTATGGGTACGCCCATGGACTAGATACCGTTGCCAATGGGATTGGACTTAAAAACGTACAAAAAAGATTACAACTGATCTATCCGGGCAAACATCATCTTCAAATTCAGGAAGATCAAAATAAATATCAAGTATCCCTATCATTGGAACTGGAAAAAATGGATGCTTCATGACCTGCATTATTATAGAAGACCAACCGCCTGCACAGCGTATCCTTAAAAAGTATATTGAGGATATTGGGTTTTTGGGTCTTAAGGGCACTTTTACCGATACCATTCAGGCCATGACCTTTTTAAAAAAGGAACCGGTAGATCTCATTTTTTTGGATATCCACTTACCTAAACTTTCGGGTATCGATTTTTTGAGGACCATACCCAATCCCCCAAACATCATTTTGACCACAGCTTTTTCAGAGTATGCTTTGGAAAGCTACGAGTTGAATGTTGTGGATTACCTATTGAAGCCTTTTTCCTTTCAGCGTTTCGCAAGGGCAGTAAACAAAGTATCGGAAAGACGGGGAGTGGTAAATATCGGTCACCAAAATACGGATAGCACACCTTCCAAAACGGAAATCTATATCAAATCAGGTTATGAGCATATTAAAGTGGTGATAGATGACATATGCCACATTACTTCAGATTCAGACTATACAGAAATCATAACGGACAAGAAAAAACATGTGAGCAGTGAGCCATTGCGCTATTGGTTGCAAACCCTCCCTGAGGACAGATTCTGTCGCATCCATAAATCACACATCATTAACCTCAGAAACATCGATAAGCTCGTGGGCAACCAAGTGCTTCTAGTGGGAGGACAGCGGTTGCCCATTGGTCGGGCCTACAAAGAGGGCTTTTTAAAGCAAATTCTATGAAAAATGAAGTGATATGCTGTTTTAAAAACCCGTTTCCCTTGACTTTGAGAAGGTCCTTTAACAATCTCCTGTTAGTCCTTAAATAAAAGTATATTTGCAGCAAAATTCAATGAATGGGCAAATTATTGATCGTAGGCACCCTTGCCTTTGATGCCATTGAATCCCCTTTTGGAAAAACGGATAAAATTTTGGGTGGCGCAGCTACTTTTATAGGTTTAGCAGCTTCTCAGTTCAATGTAAAATCGTCGATTGTTTCCGTCGTAGGTGATGATTTCAACCAAGAATATCTCGATTTGCTCACTTCAAGAAATATTGACCTATCAGGAGTTGAAATTGTTAAAGGAGGAAAAACCTTCTTTTGGAGCGGTAAATACCATAACGATTTAAATACAAGGGACACCTTAGTCACAGAATTGAACACCCTTGCCGATTTTGATCCAAAGGTTCCAAATGATTTTAGGGATTCGGATGTGGTGATGCTAGGTAATTTACACCCGGACATACAAATGAGTGTAATCAATCAAATGGAATTACGACCAAAGCTCACTATTTTGGATACCATGAATTATTGGTTGGACCATTCCTTGGAGGAGCTTTTGGCGGTTTTGAAAAGAATTGATGTCATTACACTGAATGATGAGGAGGCAAGGCAGTTGACCAATGAATATTCCTTGGTAAAAGCAGCTGCCAAAATTCAAGAATTGGGACCCAAGTATGTGGTGATAAAAAAAGGGGAGCATGGCGCCCTCCTCTTTCATGATAAAAGCATATTTTTTGCCCCTGCCTTACCGTTGGAAGAGGTCTTTGATCCTACCGGTGCAGGGGACACTTTTGCCGGTGGGTTTTCCGGATATTTGGCAAGCACCAAGAACATCTCGTTTGAAAATTTGAAAAATGCAGTAATCCATGGGTCAAATTTAGCTTCATTCTGTGTGGAGCAATTTGGGACGGAACGCATGTTGGATTTGCATCCACGGGAAGTACAACAGAGATTGGATCAGTTCAAACAGCTGACACAATTCAATATAGAACTCGAATAACCACGCCCTGATATTCAGGGCTTTTTATGTTTATAGCATGAGCGACCCTATTAAGCATGAGTGCGGTATTTCACTCATCAGATTGTTGAAGCCCTTAGAATACTATAAAGATAAATATGGTACCGCTTTCTACGGGGTAAACAAAATGTACCTCATGATGGAAAAACAGCACAACCGAGGTCAAGATGGTGCTGGTTTTGCAAGTATTAAACTGGACATGGCCCCTGGAGAGCGTTATATAAGTCGTGTAAGGTCTTCGGCCCAGCAACCTATTCAAGATATTTTCAAACAGATAAACGATCGTATTAATTCCACGATCGCGGAAAACCCCAGATATTGGGATGATGTAGCCCTTCAAAAAAGAGATATTCCGTACATCGGTGAATTGCTCTTGGGCCATGTCCGATATGGAACTTTTGGGAAAAACAGTATTGAAAGTGTTCATCCTTTTTTGCGGCAAAACAATTGGATGCATCGAAACCTTATTGTTGCTGGGAATTTCAATATGACCAATGTTGACGAACTATTTGGCAATCTGGTTGATCTAGGTCAGCATCCTAAAGAAATGGCGGATACCATTACGGTGATGGAAAAAATCGGACATTTTTTGGATGATGCCGTTGCCAAGCTTTATAAAGAAATTAAAAAGGAAGGCTTCAACAAAAGGGAAGCCTCTCCCCACATCGCGGAACGGCTGAACATTGGCAAAATCTTGAGAAAATCCTCCAAGAACTGGGATGGGGGCTATACCATGGGCGGTATGATGGGGCATGGTGATGCTTTCATGTTGCGTGATCCATCAGGCATTCGACCGTGCTATCATTACCAAGATGATGAAATCGTCGTAGTTGCCTCTGAACGACCTGCTATCCAAACTGTCTTCAATGTACAATACGATGATGTTAAGGAATTGAAGCCGGGACATGCCATAATCGTCAAAAAAAATGGCAAGGTGACCGTTGAAGAAGTACTGGAACCAAGAGAACGTAAGGCATGTTCCTTTGAACGTATTTACTTCTCCAGGGGAAGCGACAAAGAAATCTACCAAGAAAGGAAACTCCTTGGAAAATTGGTGTTTCCAGAAATTTTAAAGGCCATTGAAGATGATTTGGCCAATACCGTTTTCTCCTATATCCCAAACACAGCAGAAACGTCTTTTCTTGGAATGATAAAAGAAGCGCAAAACTATTTGAACAGGAAAAAAGAAGAACAAATCCTTAAACTGGGTGGAAACATCACAAAAGAAGAATTGCACACCATATTGGATGTAAGGCCAAGAATTGAAAAAGTGGCCATCAAGGATGCTAAACTACGAACGTTTATTACTCAGGACAGTAGTCGAGATGATTTGGTCACACACGTGTATGATATTTCATATGGTTCAGTAAAACCAACCGATAACCTCGTCATTATTGATGATAGCATTGTTAGGGGAACCACCTTGAAGAAAAGTATCCTTCGAATGCTCGATCGGTTGCATCCCAAGAAAATAGTTGTGGTTTCATCAGCTCCCCAAATACGCTATCCCGACTGTTATGGAATTGACATGGCCAAATTGGAAGATTTCGTGGCTTTTAGGGCAGCTCTGTCACTACACGAAGACCGTGGTACAACCCATATAATTGAGGACATTTATCAAAAATGTAAGGAACAGGTAGAGGTTAAGGATAAAAATGTGGTGAACCATGTTCAAAAACTTTACGCTCCCTTTACCGCCAAGGAAATTTCACAAAAAATTGCTGAACTACTAAGTCCAAAAGATATCAATGCCAAAGTTCAGATTATCTATCAAACCATTGAGAACTTGCATCAAGCATGTCCACAAAATCTAGGGGATTGGTATTTTACCGGTAATTACCCAACGCCAGGTGGCAACCGGGTGGTTAATCGTGCTTTCATTAATTTCTATGAAGGTAAAAATGAACGGGCCTATTGATTTTTTACACTTAGTCATCCAAAACAGGTATTTCATCGACAAAAATGACCCTTCACCGTCTTTTTAATAAACTACCCTGTCAGGAATCTAAATTAGTTATTGCCATAGCATAAGTAGGTTAAGTTCATGGTAAGATTTGGGGCAAAAAAGGTGGAGACTTCTCCACCTTTTTTATTGGGTACAACCTATGGCTTCAGGCGATGTACTCCTTTTCTTAATCTTTTATAGTCCTTTGTTTCCCAAGTGGCATTTCAACCAAATTAAGGGACGTTTATCTAAAAAGCTTTCCCCCTGAAGGAGCCTTGACCTACATTTGAAGAACCATAGCATAAGTAGGTTAAGTTCATGGTAAGATTTGGGGAAAGAAGGCGGACTAACATCCGCCTTCTTTATGTTTGAATCCCAATGAATTATGTTAAAAAATTCGTTTTTGAAGGAAGCCCAACCATCAAAAAATTCTTAAATTTTCTTTGTTATTTCCCACAATACCAGTAATTTAGTTTTGCCATAGCATAAGTAGGTTAAGTTTATGGTAAGATTTGGGACGAAAAGGGCAGGAGCTTTCCTGCCCTTTTCTATTGGTCCAACACCTAACGCCTAAAAACAAAAAAGTGCGGAAAAATTCCGCACTTTTTTACCATTTCCTTTGCGTTCTACGCTACATTTTTGCCGCGTAATTTTCTTCAACTTTATCCCAATTAATCACATTAAAAAAAGCAGAAATGTAATCTGGTCTTCTATTTTGATAGTTAAGGTAATAGGCGTGTTCCCAAACGTCCAGTCCTAAAATAGGCCATCCTTCACACCCAACTCCCGGCATTATTGGGTTATCCTGATTTGGTGTGGAACAGATTTCTAGTTTACCACCGGCTTGAACACATAACCATGCCCAGCCAGATCCAAATCGGCTTCCCGCAGCAGCGCTAAATTGTTCTTTAAATCCATCTAATGACCCAAATACATCATCAATTGCAGTAGCAAGTTGTCCCTTTGGGGCCCCACCTCCATCGGGAGACATTACCTCCCAAAACAAATTGTGGTTGTAAAAACCTCCGCCATTATTTCGAACCGCAGTATTACTCATATCTAATCCTGATAGGATCCCTTCAATATCTTTACTCTCCAGATCAGTTCCCGCAACGGCTCCATTGAGTTTTGTGGTGTATCCGTTGTGGTGTTTGGTGTGATGTATCTCCATGGTACGAGCATCTATATGAGGCTCGAGTGCATCATATGCATAGGGCAAATTTGGTAGTTCAAAAGCCATTTCTTTTTAGTTTTTTAGTTATTTTTTCGTTTATCAAAAATACTGTTTCTTCCCAAACTAATCATTAATATTGACTGTTAACAGGATGGTAATATTTTTCACCTTACACCAAAACAAGAAGTGGTAAATACGGGGTTTAACATATTCAACGCTTCTGCAGGGTCAGGAAAGACTTATCAAATTACCAAAGCCTATTTAAAACGCATACTCTCTGCTCCCGGTGTGCAGACATTCAGACAGCTTTTGGCAATTACCTTTACTAACAAAGCAGTGGCCGAAATGAAGGAGCGCATTCTGTCTACCCTTTATGCTTTTTCAAAAGCAGAAGTTCCCACAGGGAACCGCACTATGTTCAAGGAAATTTCCGATGAACTTCAATTGGAACCATCACTATTGCGACAAAGAGCAGGGGAAACCTTAAAAGGCGTTTTACACAATTATACTTTTTTTGAAATCCTTACCATAGATAAATTCACTCATAAAATTATACGTGCCTTTGCAAAAGACCTTAAGATCTCTCAGCACTTTGAAGTAGAACTGGACACCGACTTATTACTGGATGAAGCTGTTGGTGAACTCCTTTCCCGGGTGGGCCATGACCCACAAATTACCAGAATTCTTGTCAACTATGCGTTAGAGAAAGTTGATTCAGAAAAGAGCTGGGATATTTCTTATGACCTCAAAAAAACAGGAAGGCTCCTTTTTGATGAAACACACTATCTCCGTTTACAACAACTGGAAAAAAAGGAAATCTTGCGTTTTTCAGAGTTAAAGTCTAGCATTAAGAAAAAAATGACCGCCGTACAAACCCATGTGAGCCATAGTGCACAACAAGCCTTAGCTACCATAGAGCGAATGGGGTTTTCTCTTGAAGACTTTCCGCGGTTGACCCTTCCAAATCATTTCAGAAAGATCGCTGAGGGAGAAACAGACCCCAGAAAGCTTTACCAAAACCAAATTGAAGAAAATCTTACTCGAAATTCCATTGTAAAGAAAAGTGTACTTAAGTCAACAACGGCATTAAGCGCAGAACTTCTCCAGATATATCTGAGTATCAAGAAGGGGGTTTACCAGTATCGATTCTACAAAAATGCCTACAACAATGTGCTACCCCTAACGGTGCTTAACGAAATTTCCAAGGCGCTAAAAAAAACGCAAAGTGACAAGGAAATCCTTCACATTTCTGAATTTAACAAGTTAATTTCCAATGAAATCCGAAATCAACCTGCGCCGTATATCTACGAAAGGTTGGGGGAAAGATATCGCCACTATTATATAGATGAGTTTCAAGACACATCCGTTTTGCAGTGGCAAAATCTCATTCCACTAATAGCGAATGCTTTGGAAGGAGAAAATCAAAAGGGAGATCCTGGATCATTGTTCCTTGTTGGTGATGTGAAACAGGCCATCTACAGGTGGCGTGGTGGAAATCCTGAGCAACTGCTGCAACTTTGTGAGGGTTTGGTTAATCCGTTTTCTATTACTCCTTCCTTACACTTTTTACATACCAACTGGAGAAGTTATGACGAAATAATATGTTTCAACAATGGTTTTTTCAGCCACATTGCCTCAAAATTTGCTAACCCTGCTTACAAAAAGTTATATGAAGCTACCAGCAATCAAAAGACAGCTCAGAAAAAGGGGGGCTACGTTGAAATCTCGTTTTTAGAAGAAGGATACGACTCAGACACGGATTTTTACTTAACTAAAGTGGTAAAAACCATAGAAGTGTTAACTGCTAAAGGCTTCGCCTACAGGGATGTTACCATATTAGTGCGTAAAAATAATCAGGGGGTACTGCTTGCCAATCACCTGACAAATAATGCTATTCCGGTAATTTCTTCAGAGGGTCTATTACTAAAAAATAGCCGGGAGGTCTCCTTTCTTGTAGCATTACTACAGTTTATGGATAGTCCGGAAGAACGGGCCTCCCGGTATGAGATACTCGAATACTTGTTGAAAAATGCCGACAATAAACACGATAGGATCGTGCAACACCTTGACGAGCTGCCACATTTCTTAGCAACGCAATACGGTTTTGATATTTACGTATTGGGGACGCTAAGTACTCTTGATATTTTAGAAAGAGCGATTGCATGCTTTGACCTGGCTCCACATTCCAATGCATATGTTACCTACTTTATGGACCAGGTTATTGAACTTGATCAAAAGATTGGTGGAACCATTTATGATTTTCTAAGGTATTGGGAACTAAAAAAAGATGCTTTGGCCATTTCCATGCCCGACAATCTGAATGCCGTAACGGTTATGACCGTTCACAAGGCCAAAGGATTAGAATTTAAATTTGTGCTTTTTCCCTTCGCGGATACTAAAATCAATGACCCTCTGAAAACGAAGGTGCTTTGGATTCCGGTCAACGACATGGATTTTCCAGGATTTGATCATTTGCTGCTAAATGCTTCCAAAGAACTTGAGTTCTTTTCCGAAGCTTCTCAACACATCTATTTCAATGAGACTCGTGCCTCAGAACTTGATGACATTAACGTACTTTATGTGGCATTAACGCGGGCAGTTTTAGGGTTGTTTGTTTATACCTCTAACAAAAAAAGCAGTTCTTACGGATCGTTTTTTGAAGATTACCTACAGCACTTAGGAATTTGGGATAGTTTGGCTTCAACATTTACGTTTGGAGACATCCCGGATGCAGTCCCTACTATAAGGACAGCATCGGAAAGTGGTAGTATCCCTTATGGCTATACCACCAAGCCCCAAAACCTGCTTGGGGTCACGACTTCTCCACTTCGCTCGGGAGAAGCAAATACAAAGGGGGCTCTTGAACGTGGAAACATTCTTCATGATATTCTTGCCCGGATCCATTGCCGGGAAGATATCGAACGAATATTTTCCGAGACCGTATCTTCTATGCCAATACCTGTTCATTTACAACAGCAGTATAAAAAAGCAATTATCGCAATTATTGAACATCCCCAATTAAAACAGTTTTTTGGACTACAGATCAACGCTAAAAATGAAATAGAACTTTTGGATACAGATGGCTCTGTACTACGTCCCGACCGACTCATATTTTCCAAAAATGGCGTAACACTTATGGACTACAAAACTGGTAAATTTGTGGAGTCTCATAAAAGGCAGTTAGAAAAGTATGCATATGTATTGCAGAGAATGGGATATGTTGTTTTAAATAGAATTTTAGTCTACATTACCAAAGACATCAAACCAGTATTTATCTAATTTATGTACGGAAAAATTAAGGAATACCTTAGAGAAGAGCTAGCATCTATCAAAGACGAGGGGCTTTATAAAGAAGAACGTGTAATCACTTCTCCTCAAGATGCTGTAATTAAAATAGAAACAGGAGAAGAGGTCATTAATTTCTGTGCGAACAACTATCTCGGACTATCATCACATCCGGAGGTGATCCGCGCAGCGAAGGAAACCTTAGATACACATGGCTTTGGGATGTCTTCCGTTCGTTTTATTTGCGGTACCCAGGACATCCACAAAGAGTTAGAGCAAAAAATTGCTGAGTTTTATGGAACAGAAGACACCATACTATATGCTGCTGCCTTTGACGCTAACGGAGGTGTATTTGAACCGCTTTTCACGAATGAAGACGCTATAATCTCAGATGCCTTGAATCATGCCTCCATAATAGATGGGGTTCGCCTTTGCAAGGCTAAGCGCTATCGTTATGCGAACAACGATATGGTAGACCTGAAAGATAAATTGCAGCAGGCGGCAGAAGACGGTGCCAGATTCAAAATCATTGTAACCGATGGCGTATTCAGCATGGATGGTTTGTTGGCCCCACTTGATAGGATCTGCGACCTTGCGGAAAAATACGATGCCTTGGTCATGATAGATGAATGTCATGCCACCGGTTTTATCGGCGCAACCGGAAGGGGCACCCTGGAGGCCAAGAAAGTAATGGGCAGAATTGACATTGTTACCGGCACCCTGGGAAAGGCATTGGGTGGCGCCATGGGCGGATACACCACGGGAAAAAAAGAAATCATTGCCATGTTGAGACAACGCTCAAGACCTTATCTTTTTTCCAACTCTCTGGCTCCCGCCATTGTTGGTGCTTCTATTAAGGTATTTGATATGTTGGACAAAGATACCTCCTTACGGGACAAACTAGAACACAACACAGAGTACTTTAAAAAAGGTATGAAGTCGGCTGGTTTTGATATCATTGACGGGGATTCTGCCATAGTTCCGGTAATGCTTTACAATGCAAAACTTTCACAAAAAATGGCCAATATGCTACTCGATGAAGGCATCTATGTGATTGGCTTTTTCTATCCTGTTGTTCCCAAGGAAAAAGCAAGGATACGTGTACAGCTTTCGGCGGCTCATGAGGAGTGGCATTTAGACAAAGCAATTAATGCATTTATCAAGGTGGGGAAGGCATTAAAAATCGTTTAACGGTAACAATTCCTCCATGAAAGGGGTCAAAAAAAAATAATCGATTGATTTTGTTAATAGTTCTTAACAACTTACATTTGCAGCTGATAAACACTTAAACTTAAAATTTTGAACATGAAACATCT
>JANQQQ010000027.1 GCA_028284935.1 Croceivirga sp. | reverse complement strand
TAAGCCCGTTAGCGCCGATGGTACTGCCACACCAGGTGGGAGAGTAGGTCGCCGCCTTCCTCGAAGCCCCGTTCACCCCAAAGTGAACGGGGCTTTTTTTATTTTTGCCAGGAGTGAAACACCCAATTGAACTTACAGAAGAAAAATGGAACACCTACTCCCATGCCCTTGGGGTGTTTTTGGGTATCATAGGTGCCTTTGTTTTAGCCTCCAATCAAAAGGACAACAGTCAATTTTGGCCCATGCTTATCTACAGTACCTCAATTATAGTACTGTTTTCCGCTTCCACATGGTATCATGGGGTAAGAAATCCTATTTTAAAAAGAAAACTTCGTGTATTGGATCATATTAGTATCTATTACTTGATAGCGGGAACCTATACGCCCGTATGTCTATGGGTTTTAAAGGAATCAAGAGGGGACCTGTTACTTTGGTTGGTTTGGGGCATCGCGTTTTTTGGAACATTCCTCAAATTGTTCTTTACAGGAAAGTTTGAAATCTTTTCTTTACTCCTTTATGGAGTTATGGGGTGGTTAATTGTGATTGATTTACCTTTTCTTATATCAAATATGACTAAAAATGGTCTTTTCTTTTTGACTCTTGGTGGTGTGTTTTATACTGTAGGAATGCTCTTCTATGCCATGAAAAAGATACGGTTTAACCATTTAATTTGGCATTTTTTTGTTTTGGGGGGAGCCATTAGTCATTGGTTGATGATCAAGAGTATTTTTTGAAATTAATCAAGCAAAGAATGTGGGGCTCTAAAATAGACCCCATTAACGGATGATTTAAAAGTGGATTCCATTACTGGAGAAACCAAATAAGAGAATTCATTGTTTTTAATCACCTTGTCCAAATACTCATTATATGATTCGATACCATCATATCGCTTAATTTCTGCTTGCTGAACTTCCATGGTATTTTGTTCATAAATCTGATAAAATCCCCAAGTTTGAATTTCTTCTGGGATTTTCGGCAATACAATCTTATCCATTTTTTCACTATCAAAGAGCAAGTTCCAGCGATAAGAAACATTTAGACCATCAATAACAACCGGTGAATCACTATTGATAAAAATCTTTCCTACGCTGTGGCCATTGCCATTTTTTACTAAGTCAATCTCGTTGTTGGCAAAGTTGTAATCCACAGCCCAATCCAATGTTTGAAAAGAATTTAAGGGTTCTCCCGTTCTCTCAGTGTAATAATTATTTATCCTCACATTGTATCTGTACTTATGAAAAATGTTATTGAAATAGTATGGAATACCACCTTGAGGATTAAAACCATATCCTATGCCATAAATTCTATGATATACGTTATTTTGAAATTCATCTTCATTGAAGTATCCTGCAATCCATATATTGGAGGATTCATACGATCCTGATGTCAAAATAGGTTCATATGTGCGGCGTTCAACTCCTTCCGAGACAAAAATATCTGGTGTTAAAACAAAATCCGAAGGAAATTCCCAGTCTGCTACATAATAGGAATATTCATTTAAATCAAAATTGAAAAGGGGCAAGTAAATAAAATCGGTATTTATTGTGCTTGATATATTCCTTCTTCTATCCAAGGAGAGTTCGGAAGTTTCTCTAAAAAAACTGCCCCCATATCCGAACCCCTCACTGCTAATGCCCAATAAATCGTCTGGGTCAAACCCTGTGGCCGGAAATCGCAATGGTTGAGTTGGGCCAGCTTCAAACCTAGGGTATGTCTTCAAGTTAATTGTACTAAGGCTTGATGGCGTTAAATTTTGCAATGTCGTAAACTCGCTTGCATTTCCAAATGCTCCAGTTTGGTACTCTCCAATGGTTAGCATGAATTCGGAATCTGGATTAATTTCTATATCTGTTCTAAGAACAATTCTTTGAGTATCTTCAAAAATCCTCTTAACGTCCAAGATTTCACCATCCATTGTTGATGCAAAAACATAAATTCTTGCAAAAACTGGATTGTAATAACTCGCCGGGAAGTTAATGGCGATCAATCTTCTTAAGATTTCAATTGATATGGACGTTTCTGACACATTGCCCAAACTATCTGTCCCTATAAAGCGTAGTAAACCTGTTCCGGTTGAAAACAGTTCAGGATTAAAATCAATTTGATAATCAGAAGCATTCTCAATTAGCGCTAGTTGAGTATCGCCAAAAAGTATTTCCAATGAAACAACTTCGGAGAACGCATCAGTAACCTCTGGGACAATTGATAGGGTTTCATCCAAAATCTGGCCCTCTACAAGATCTGGAACAACCATCTCTGGTCCTGTGTTGTCGACAATAAACGCTACCTCAAATGTTGCTGTATTATCCGCAATGTCGGTTGCTTCGATACTAAAAGTATTTCCCCCATCAGCCAGATTCCGTGTATCAATGTTTATTTGATAATTGTCATCCACTATTTCTGATAGCAATTCATTGTTTATATAGGTTTTGACCTCCTTTAAACTTTCATTATCCGCAATATTGAAAGTCACCTCGTTGGTCTCCCCATTTATAACCGTTTCCGTTTCCAAGGAGACTTCCGATATTACTGGAAGCTCATTGTCTATATTTATAATTTGCTCTTGGGATGCTGTATTTCCTGAAGTATCAGTGACCACAATTTTAAGGGTATAATCCCTGAACTTACCGGTTTGAAAATGCTTGGACGCATAACCGGAAATGTCAACGATGATCTGATAGGGGGCCGTAGTATCCTCACCGACTTTTTGGTCGTTGATAAAAGCTTCTACTTTTGCTACCCCACCGGCATCTCTGGCATCAATATTGATCTCAATTTGATTGCTGACCACAATAGGCTCGGAACTTGAAGAGTTGGAAAATCCTGCTATTTCAAAATCTGCTGTTGGAGCGACCACATCAGGTTCTGGCGCAGGTTCTTCGGAATCTGAAGAACAGGAAAAAAGTGATAAAACAAAGATTAAAGTGAGATAAGGATATAGCTTTTTCATAAGTTTAAGTCGTAAAAATCCAAAACTATGGATTTAACTCAGAATTAGAAATAATCTTATATAAATAGGAGAGAAAATCGGTCACTAACATAAAAAATACAAAGTGTATTATAAAACCAATCCGTTGGAGAGGGTTGCACGAAAAAACTTTTTTGAGAACTCTATAACTTCTCCTTACAAACAATACGCTATCCCAAATCCTAACACAATTCCAATCACCTTCTTAAGGTTAAAGGTATGCTCTTGTGCGCTTTCAAATAAGATTACGGTTGATATATGTAGAAAAATCCCAACGGCCAACGCCGTAAGCTGGGTCCTGTAGGTTCCTATGAACGTCGTTTCGGAGGCCAGATAACTTCCAAATGGGGTCATTAGGGCGAAAAGTACCATAAAAACCACACTCCATCCAAAATGTAACTTAGAGTTGACCAGAAAAATAGAAAGGACAATGGCGACTGGAATTTTGTGTACCAAAATACCATATAAGATACTATTTGCTTCGCTGACAGGGACACCTTCAATTAATGCATGAAGTGAGAGACTTAAAAAAAGGACGGTAGGAAATTGGTTTTTACTTAGTTGCCAGTGCATATGCCCGTGTTCAGCGCCTTTTGAAAAGAACTCCAAAAAAACCTGTAGTAAAACACCAAGCAAGATAAAAAGGGAATTGATTTTTTGATTTCCTTCGCTATAGACCTCTGGAATCAATTCGAAAAAAGTAATGGCCAATAGAAAAGCCCCGCTAAAAGCCAATAATAACTTAATGTTCTCAGGACTTTTTGGCTTAAAAATCAGGACAAGGATAAAACTTAAGAGAACGGCCAATACCAGAACGAGGTAGATCATAAATTGGTAGGTGTTAAAGGCGCAAAATTACCCTATTTTTGGGAACTGATATGGCGGATAATTTCAAAATGTTGGCAAAGACCCTGTATGGTTTTGAACCTTTACTGGCCAAGGAATTGAGGAATCTGGGAGCTGGTAATGTTCGAGAGGGAAACCGAATGGTGACTTTTGAGGGGGATACCGGATTTATGTACAAGGCCAATCTTTGTTTGCGTACGGCCCTCAAAGTTTTTAAACCAATTAAAAGATGTAAGGTCTTTAACGAAAAACAGTTCTACAAAGAATTACTTGCAATTGATTGGCCCCAGCTCTTTGGTTCCGATAAGACATTTGCCTTCGATTCCACTATTCATACTGACGTGTTTAGGAATTCCATGTTCGTATCACTAAAAGCAAAGGATGCCTTGGTAGATAGGTTTAGAAAAGAAGGAGAAAAACGTCCCAATGTGGACTCCCAAAATGCCGATGTACGAATCAATGTTCATATACAGGATTCCCTTTGCACCATTTCCATGGACAGTTCAGGGAATTCCTTACATCAAAGGGGGTATAAGAAAGCAGTGAATGTTGCTCCAATCAATGAGGTCTTAGCGGCCGGTTTACTTTTATTGAGCGGTTGGGACGGCAGCACCCATTTTTTGGATCCCATGTGTGGCAGTGGTACTTTTTTGATTGAAGCAGCAATGATGGCCTGTAATATTCCCGCAAATATCAATAGGGAGCATTATGCTTTTATGCATTGGAACGATTTTGACGAGGACTTGTTCCAAAAGATTGTGGACTCCAGTTTAAAAAAGACAAGGGAATTCCATCATCAGATTCTTGGATATGATAAGGCTCCATCAGCGGTTCGTAAGGCGATGGAAAATATTGAGCATGCCAACCTAGGGGACTACATTTCTGTGGAACGAAAGGATTTTTTTAAAACCGAAAAACCAAATCAAGGTCCCTTACATATGGTTTTTAACCCGCCTTACGGGGAGCGTTTACCTATAGATATGCCCATTTTTTATGGTAAAATAGGGGATACCTTAAAACAAGGTTATCCAGGAACCGGTGCCTGGTTTATTACCTCCAATTTAGAGGCCTTAAAATTTGTTGGTTTAAAACCTTCAAAAAAAATAAAGGTATTCAATGGAAAATTGGAATCCAGATGGGTAAAATATGAATTGTACGAGGGCAGCAAGAAAACCCACAGATCCAACAGTTTCGAAAAGTAAAGTCGGTTAGGAAGGTATATCCCTGACAAGCGTTGGACGTTAAAACCAATCTTTACTTTTTGTAATAACATTATTATCAAACTTGGCCATATAAACCTAAGATTAGAACGGCTTAAGGCAAAATCACTATTCTAAATGACTTTATTGAAGTGGTAAACTCTTATCGGGTAAAACCTATTTCCCATGATTTGATGTGAACTTGAAGTATCAATCTAAAAACATCAATCACTATGAAACAACTTTTAAAACACCTTATGACTAGGTACGGTAAAGAAAGTGACTTAGGAAAAGTGTCGGAATCCATTCAGGAAAAGTATAGGAAATCGGGTTTGACCCAGGAACAGGCGCTACTTATCAAGCAAAAAATCAATCAAGCCCTTGAAGGGGATAAACTTTATAGAAACAATGAAATAGGTTTAGGGGAGTTGGCCAACTACATTCAACAAGATAGGTACAAGGTCTCCGAAGTAATCAATACGTATTATGCCATGAACTTTTATGCACTATTAAATAGTTATCGCATTAATGAAGCAAAACACCTACTCATGTCCAATCCCTTATTGAGTGTTAAAGCCATTATGTATGAAGTGGGGTTCAATAGTAAAAACAGCTTTTATTTGGCGTTTAAAAGGGACACGGGCCTGAGTCCAAATGACTTTAGGACTACTGAATATTATAGTTACCATCACCCGCAACTAGCTTCATAGTCTTTGGATATTAACATGATTTATTTTGATCCCTTATCGGTGGCAGACGGTGAGGGGTTTTTGTTTCAGCCCCTTTTTATATGGCCTGCCTTCTCCAACCAAAATCTATTTATTTGATAACCAATAGCATCAGGGTAACCTTTTGTTAAAAAGTGTACTTGCCCTTGGGCCTAGCAAACTTTGGGGTTCTAGCCGTTTTAAAAGTACTTGCCCTTGGTTGTTAATGGATTGTTTTGTTATGCAATTGTAAAGGTAGGGCGGTGAGAGGCCTTACTTCTAAAAAACAAAAGATTCCATTTAAGTTTTGTTTACTTCCTAGAAGTATTATTTGAATTAGCTATCACATTCTCTTTTCCGCCCACCTTTCTCAGTTGCATTAACTCAATTAGTACTAACAAAACTTTTTACTCGTATGAATGTAAAGAAACTGTTTGGGGCCATCATTGCCATGCTTTGTGCATCGGCATTTATGCAGGCCCAAGAGAAGACGGTCACCGGAAATGTGGTCGACCAAGCGGGCGTTCCATTGCCCGGGGTAAACATTATTGTTGAGGGCACTACCAATGGTACCCAAACTGACTTTGATGGAAACTACGCCATTAATGTTGCAGAAGGTCAGATTCTTATTTTTACCTACATAGGACAAAGAACCGAAAGGGTCGCTGTGGGGGCTTCCAATGTGTTGGACCTGGTCATGCAAGAAGATGCTCAGGCATTGGAGGAAGTGGTATTGATAGGTTATGGATCCACTAGTAAAAAGTTATCCACTAACAACTCTGTAAAAATAGCTTCGCAAGATACAAAAGACATTCCTACCCCAAGTTTCCAAAACGTGCTTTCCGGTAGGGCAGCAGGGGTCCAGGTTATCCAAAACAATGGTAAAGTGGATGCGGGAATTGACATTAGAATACGCGGAGTGTCCAGTATTTCTGCAGGGGATCAACCTTTGTTTGTTGTTGACGGTGTTCCCATTTTTAACGCTGACCAGGCCAGTACAGGAGGTAGTTTAAATCCACTTCTAACCATTCCTACTTCGGACATTGAATCCATCGACATTTTAAAAGATGCCTCGGCAGTTGCCATCTATGGATCTAGGGGAAATAATGGAGTTGTATTGATCACAACAAAAAAAGGAAAATTTGGAGCGCCACAAATCACGGTGAATACGGCTTACGGAATTAGTAGAGAAACCAATAGAAGGGAATTTTTAAATGCGGATCAGTACATTGAGCTTTTTACTGAAGCGGCTGTTAATTCCACAGATTTGCTTGCAGGTTTTGGAATTACCGATCCCGTAGGTTTTGTCCAAGGACGTTTTGATAGATATTCCAATGGAACCTGGGAAAATGCCCAGGTAAATACGGACTGGCAAGATGAAGTGTTTAGAATGGGCTATAATTTAGATGCCAATGCTTCTATTAGCGGTGCTACGGAAAAGGTAAACTATCTTTTTAATTTTGGTTATACGGAAACTGAAGGTATTCTGAAGGGCAATGATCTACAACGTTTTACCACTCGGTTAAAACTGGATTTTAATGTTACGGAAAAATTAAGACTGGGTGCCAATATATCGTATACCAGGGCTTTAATAAATCGGCTTGCGGATGACAATTCTTTCTTGGTGCCTTTACAAGCGGTGGCCCAAACACCTATTTCCCCTTTACGGGATACCGATGGGAGTTTAGCAAGGCAATTCAATACTGGACCCAATGGAGAGGGCTTTTTGCTGTATGCCAACTTTCTGCGGGCTTTAGCACTAAATTCAAGGGAAAACACGCAAAATAGAATTCTTGGCAATCTGTTTGGAGAGTATGAAATATTTGATGGTCTTAAATACCGATCGGAATTTGGGTACGACTGGATCAACCAAGCAGAATACACTTTCTTTGGCCCAGGATCCCCATTTGACTCAACTGATGGTACGGCCACTTCTACCAACTTCAACAATGTTAATTTTAATTTAGCGAACTATCTAACCTTTAATAAAGATTTTGGAGAGCATAACCTTAATTTTACTGGGGGTATAGAATATCAGCAAGGGGATAGTGACGGAAACTCTGTTACCGGAATTAGATTCCCATTGGGGCTAACAACAATACGGTCTGCTGGTGAAATTACCGGGGGGGATTCGTTTGAATCCAAATACACTTTACTCTCCTATTTTGCCAGATTAGGGTATTCCTTTAATGAAAAATACTTGATCAATGCTAGCTTTAGAAGGGATGGTTCTTCCCGGTTTGGTATAAATGAACAATGGGGAAATTTTTCCTCCATTTCAGGAGCTTGGATTGTTTCGGAAGAAGGGTTTTTACAGGATAATGAGGTATTGACCTTTTTAAAACTAAGAGCGGGATGGGGACAGGCTGGTAATTTTGAAATTGGAAATTTCGCGGCCAGAAGTAGGTTTACGGCCAGAACATTCAACCAAAACCCAGGAATTACCTTCGCTCAAACCGTGAACCCCAATCTAACTTGGGAAACTTCCGATGGTTTTGATGTTGGTTTCGATTTTGGACTTTGGGGCAATGCCCTGTCCGGGGAAATCAATTACTACTCCAAGGATATCGAAGATCTGTTGTTCAATGAAAATATTCCGGGGAGCAGCGGTAATAATCAAGTACTGCGCAATATTGGAAACATGCGTAATTCTGGGATAGAGATTACCTTGCGATCCACAATTGTGGATAACGGGGACTTTACACTTTCGTTAAACACAAACCTAACAACCTTAAATAATGAGATCACAAGTTTGCCCAACGGAAATGATATCATTACAGGGGTAAACATTTTAAGGGAAGGAGAAACCATTAATTCGTTCTTTATTCGTGAATTTGCAGGTGCAAACCCAGATAATGGCGATGCCCTTTATTTCCTGAATGGCGCTACGACGAGCACAACACCGACCCCCAATCAACCCGCTGGAACCACCAATAGCTTCAACGAGGCCAATAGGATTATTGCTGGATCCCCGATTCCCGACTTGATTGCTGGTTTTGGAGGTAGTGCTACCTATAAGAATTTTGACTTTTCGTTTACCTTCCAAGGGGAATTTGGGGCAAGCATCTTTAATGGTGGAGGGCGCTTTATGTCCGCCAGTGCAGATTTCTTTGATAATCAAACATCCGATCAGTTGAGAAGGTGGCAGCAACCTGGCGATATCACCGATGTACCACAGGCTAGGCTGTTTGCAGGTAACGGAACTGGAGATTCAACACGATACCTTGATGAAAACGATTTTGTTAGACTACGTAATATTACCTTAGGATATTCATTCCCAACCTCAATAACTGAACGTATGGGTATGGACAATCTACGTATTTACCTTACGGGGTTTAACATATTAACCTTTACGGATTACGAAGGTTGGGACCCTGAGGCTAGAAGGGATGACTTTGCCAGACCTGCCAATGTAACCGTGGGCGGTGCTGGTGCCGGAACCATTCTTACAGGGCAAGAATTCTATTCTGCACCACCTCCAAAAACAATTACATTAGGTCTAAATGTTAATTTTTAAAGTTATGAAAATGAAAAGAATCATTATATCATTAGGTTTAGCATTATTCTTTGGTTTATTAATTTCATGTGAAGATAATTTGGACGTTCTCGACCCACAAAGTGTCAATAGGGAACAAGTCATCAGCGAACAAGGGCTAATCCAGTTGACTACGGGAAATTATTCTGAGTTTGGCGAGCAAACGTTTTTAGGAGGTAGTTTACAATTATCCATGGATTTATTGGGAAGCACCGATCAAGTATCCTGGAACGGTACCTTTGCGCAACCTAGAGAGTTCTTTACCAAGAATTTACTTGTGGACAATATTTACATCCGGGATTTTTGGTTAAATGCTTATGAGGTGATTTTCCAAGCCAATCTGGTACTGAACAATAGTGATGTCTTTACCTCCGAAGCGGATAGAACGCTATATACGGGCCATGCAAGTTTTCTAAGGGGCACTTCTTATTTTGAGCTGGTAAGGCTGTTTGGCCTTCCCTTTGAGGACGGAGGTGCAAATACCCAATTAGGTGTGCCCATTGTTTTAGAGGCAACAGATAATTTTATAAACAATCCGGAATTGTCCGTGCCAAGAAATACGGTTAATGAGGTGTATAATAGAGCAATTAGTGACTTGACCAATGCTTATAATAACCTTGATGGCAATGATAACACAGGGATTGGATTGGCGGATAGATATGCTGCACAGGCTATTTTAGCACGTCTATATTTACAACAACAGGATTATCCCAATGCCCTTGCGGCCGCCAATGATGTCATTGAAAATAGTGGTCATGTACTGGCTTCAGAATACTCTGCTGCATTTAATTTAATGGGGCTGGATGAAGGTACGGAAAACGTGTATTCCATAAAGATTACAACACAGGACCCTGCAGCCAATGATAATGATTTAAATCAATTTTATGCCTCTCAACCCAATGGAGGCCGAGGCGATGATGTCACTATTGAGGCTGGATATGATGCCTTGTTCGATGATCCAAATGATGAAAGATTAACCTTTAGGGACAGTAATGCCGCTAACCAAACGGGGAAATTTTCCAACGAATTTGGAAATATTCCAATTATAAGAATAGCCGAGATGTACTTAATTAGGGCAGAGTGTAATCTAAGATTAAATTCATCTACGGGAGATACTCCCCTAAATGACATCAACAGATTGCGTAATAGAGCTAATGCTACTGAACTTACTGATATATCCATTGATGGGCTGTTAACCGAAAGACAGCTTGAATTGGGCTTTGAAGGGTTTTTGATCCATGATATCAAGCGAACAAGAAGAATGGTCGGGAGCCTGGATTATAATGCACCGACCCTGGTACTGCCAATTCCCCAAAGAGAAATTGATGCCAATGATGAACTCGATCAAAACCCGGGTTATGGGAACTAGTTAGTTTGTCTTGATCACATTCAAAAATTGTATTGAAAAGAGTCCAGCAGCTATTATTGTTGGGCTCTTTTTTTCAATTGCCTTGTTTTTTTCGTAAACCTCCCAGATTTATGATCGTAAGACTATTCCCAAAACCTTTAACAAAATCATTTTCGCCTGTTCTGCAGAGGCTTCATGGGCTTAATGTTGTACTATGAATTAGGAACAACATTGCCAACTTCTACAAATTGCAAATAGTCCCAATTTTTTGCCACCACCACATATTCCTTATCCTTTATTCGAATCTTGGCCATGTCCTTGACATCACCGGGGGCATAAAAACCACTCAATCTTTCTAAAACAGGAGCAAAATTCCCTTTTCCATCACCTGCAAGTAGAAGACCGTTACTCGCATCATTTCGGGGGGTTTCCACTTCAGAGGCATGTAGGTTTCCGGCAACTAAAGCATCCAAATGACCGTCTTTGTTAAAGTCTTCAACGAGAATTTGGTTGATTGCCGATACTTGGGCAAGATTTGGAAGCTTGTGGGTAATAAACCTGCCATTACGGTTTTCCAAATACACACTTGCAAAGGATTTGACTTGATAGTGGAGGGAGTTTTTCAAGGTTTTTTCGGAGTACACATCCTCCAATGTGGCCTGTGAAAAAGACTCGTAATCTTTAAACTTCTCCTTAATGCCCGGCATCTGCTGTGAGGAACATTCCCTTCCCCGTAAGGGAAATTTTTCCCCTTCATTATAATAACTCAGCACAATATCACCAGAGTTGTTATTGTCAAAATCGTTGAAATAAATATCAAATGTTTCTTCTTCGGTGGCCTTATATTTATAGTTGAGTCCCAAATTACCCACTATAAAATCCATATCACCGTCTTGGTCAAAATCCCCCGATTTAATGCTGAACCACCAACCTCGGGAATCCTCAAGTCCTACTTTTGAGGTAATATCCGTAAAGTAACCGCCATCATTTTTTAATACGGTTATGGGCATCCATTCTCCCGTTAGTACTAAATCCGTCCATCCATCGCGGTCAATATCAGTCCAACTTGCATCCGTAACCATACCGATTTCCTTTAGGAAGGGAGCTATTTTTGGGGTGGCATTTACAAATTTTACGGTAGTGCCCTTACTTATATTTTCCAATAGATAACTATTGGCCGGACTCGGATAATTACCAGGAACAAGCCTCCCAGAAACAAAGAGATCTAAATCACCGTCCTTATCATAATCAAAACTCTGAACACGTCCACTACTGGTCAGCATTATGGGCAATGCATCTTTGCTTTTGGTAAAGTTTCCTTTGCCATCATTTAAATACAATCGGTCCTGCAGTTCTTTGGCGTTGGGTTCATATTCGTTTCCTCCACTGGCAATGTAGATGTCAAGGTCTCCATCACCGTCGGCATCAAAAATATGAATCCCCATATCCTCGGAAATTTTGTCCGATTCAAAAGGTTGAGCCCCCTTTTTGATGAATTCTTCTTTGGTTTGCATATAGATGGCGGTGGTAAACCCATAGGCGCCTCCAACGACCAAGTCTTCCAAACCGTTGTTGTCCAAGTCACCAACAGCTATGTTAGGCCCAAATCTTGACGTTTGATGGGGCAAAAGGATCTCTTTTGCAAAGTCATCGTAATTATTATCCTCATGAAAATGCCCGATAACTATTTCCGTATCCTTCTCGATTGAAAAAATCTTGGGTAGGGATTCCTCCGCATTGTTCTTAGTCCCAAGAGCTTCTACATAATCAAGGGTTAACGATTGGTTCACGGCTACTTGCTTTAGAACTTGTTGTCTTTGGTCTGGCCAAACGACTTGTACGGAATCCAAAATATCTACTTGGCCCAGTCCAAAATGCATTTGTGGAGCTACGGAAGATTGGAATCCCCTTGTGAGGGTAAGCTCCTGATATTGGGATTGTCCATCGTGATAGAGCATCACCTTGGTGCCCAGTCCATTTTTGTTTTGGCTGGGACCACTAAAGGTAAGGACGATATAATTGGAATTTTCCGAGCTGGTATTTTCGAAAATAGCGGCCACATCATCAATATTGTTGGTCACTATTTCCAAATCGCCATCGTTGTCCAGGTCTACATAAACGGAGCCATTGGAAAAGCCTTTGTGCTCAATGCCCCATTCTTGGTTCATCCTTGTAAAAGTGAGGTCCCCATTATTTCTTAGGGCGTAATTGTCAATTTTTTCCGATGGAATCTGTAGCGTTTTTTGGAGTGTGCTGTCTTTAGGGATTCCCTTTTTTTCAATTTCAAGAAAGAAATCCCGATTGTTGATCTCACGCCGTGTACCGTTGGAAATAAAGATATCCTTCCAACCGTCATTATCCAAATCTGCAAATAGTGGTCCCCAACTCCAATCCGTTGAGGACACGCCTGCCAATCTGGAAATATTGCTAAAATCAGGAAGGGTATCCAGAAGGTTTCCATTGTTCATTTGGAGGCTGTTCTGCATATACTGATAGTGGAAACCATTGTTTACGGTACTCCAGAACAAATCGGGGTTCATACTGGCCATATTGGCTTTGGCCCTACGGTTGATTTGTGCGGTCATATCCACCTGCAGAATGTCAGGTAGTGCGTCATTGTTGAAATCCGCAATGTCAACCCCCATTCCATAAAAAGAGGTGTTTTTAGTGGATTGTTTGACCACTTCTGAAAACGTCCCATTTTTGTTGTTGATAAAGAGATAATCCGGTGTGCTGAAATCATTGGACACATATAGGTCGGGCCACCCATCTTTGTTTAAATCCGCCGCCGTGGCACTTAGGGAAAGTCCAAAAGTTTTAAGTCCGGCCTCTTCCGTTACGTCTATAAAAGAGCCATTTTCATTTTTGAATAATCTATCGGTTTCCAAAGGTTTTGGGCTAATCTGTTTATACCGATAAAAGTAATTTGGGGCGTTGAAGGGGGTTGGGGGATAATTGGCCACGTATAGGTCCAAATCCCCGTCCAAATCATAATCAAAGAAAGTAGCCTGGACACTATTGCTGGCATCATTAATACCGTAATTCTCGGCTTGCTCAGAAAAGGTGTTATCGCCGTTATTGATAAAAAGCTGATTTTCTTTAGGACCGAATTTGCCACCTACAGAACAATAAATATCCAAATAGCCATCATTGTTGATATCCACCATGGTGGTACCGGTATACCAGCGATTGTCACCCGCAATGCCAGCCGAATTGCTAATATCCTCAAACTCCAGATTTCCTTTGTTAAGGTACAGTTTATTGGGAACCATATTACCCGTAAAAAATAGATCCGGAAGTCCGTCATTGTTTATGTCACCAGTAGAAACGCCACCTCCCATATAAATGTAGGCGTAGGTAAAATAGTTTAAGGAATCATTTTCCGCTAGGTTATTGGCAAATGTAATTCCGCTCTTTGCTGAACGTAGTTTGTTGAATAAACGATTGCCTCCGTTTACTTTTTCATTATTGTTGCAGCTAATGAATAGAATAAGCCCTGAGACCAAGAATAGGCCTGAAAACAAAAATCTCATATGGAATAATTGGAGCTTTAAAAATACTAACACCAGTACTCAAAACAAAAACAGGGCACCTTGAAATGCCCTGTTTGTCTTAGCTAAACTTAAACTAAAAACTCAACTAAACTTATATTTTAGTACCCTGGATTTTGTGACAACACGCCTCCGCTCAGCCCAATGGCATCCAAAGGAATGGGACATAAATCCTGTCGTGGGTTATATGCGTTGACTGAGGCCCCAAAAGGTGGGATGGCCCTACCTTCATTGGCATAATACTCCGTAAGAATGTCCGAAGAGGCGTTCCATCGTCTTAAATCAAAAAGGCGATGTCCTTCCATTCCCAGTTCAACACGTCTTTCAAAACGAACCGCTTGTCTAGCAAAATTGGCATCTGGGAAAGAGGCATAGACACCAATTTGGTAATTGGCGGCTGGGCCACTGCCATCAACAGCCTGCACCACAGGAGTATTGGCAGCTCTTTCACGCACTTGGTTGACATAGTTCAAGGCGGTCCCTAAATCTCCGGTTTCAACAGCAGCTTCGGCCGCCATCAATAGGACATCTGAATAACGGATAATGTTGTAGTTCACCCCGGAATGTTGTTGCCCCCAAGCACCTTCGCCTTGATTTGTACCGAGTTCGCCTGCTTGATATACGTTTTTCTTTGGCAGGTAGGGTCCTGAAAAATCTGCAAAAGTGGCCCGTATCCAATCGGCTCCTACATGCGGTCCAAAACCATTATAATCGATTCCCCTTCGTCCCACTGTATAATCCAATCTTGGATCCACAGGGGTAGTGGTATCAGGTGTGAAAGCTTCATCAGAAGCAATACCATAATCACTGGAAAAATCAGAATCATTAAAGGTGTCGAAAAGCGGTAAACCATCGCCGTCCACCTTGAAGGCATTGGCCAAGTCTTGTGTGGGCTGGTAGAACCCACAGCAAGTACCGTTTTCACCAATTGGAGGTCCACCAGGGAAATTTAAAGTCCCGCCTCGATTACCATTGAAGGACTGTCCAGCATCTGCAGCAAATTGGATGGCAAATACGGACTCCACACCATTTTCACCAGCAGCGGTAAAATTGTCCAGAAAATTGGGTTGCAAGGCAAATTCACCACTATTGATCACTGCGGTCAATTCTGTCAACGCATTTGCCCAATCAGACTGGTATAAATGGGCCTTGCCCAAGTATGCCCTTGCAACGATGGCAGTTGGTCTTCCCGCATCAGATTGGTCCGCCCTTGTTGCTGGCAAATTTTCCACGGCAAACTGGAAATCCGCCTCTATTTGCTCCCAAGCTGGGCCAGGATTGGGTTGGTTAAATTCCTGAGCTTCATAGTTTTCAACACTTACTATGGCCACGTTGCCAAAAATTTTCGTCAACGAAAAGTAAAAATGTGCCCTAAGGAATCTAGCTTCAGCGGCCTGATCGATAATCGCTTCGGCCTCACTGGGCTGCAATGCATCGACATCGATACCATTGATTACCGAAAGAACGGCATTTGCCCTATTAACTCCGGCATACAAGGAAGTGAATTTTGCCCTGAAATACCCATTACTGGTTTGCCAGTCGTTTTCTTCTATCAACTCCAAGTCTCCTTGGTCACTATCCGTACTACCCTTATGGGCGTCATCTGCAATGACATCAAACCACCAATTGTCTCCACTAACGGCAAATTGGTTCCCTTGAATGCCATTTCTCCATCCATCCAGCAGGGAGTATGTACCAGTCAGTAGCAAGTCAACACCTTGTGGATTTACCAAATTCTCGGGACTCAGGGCCCCAACAGCTGGGGTCTCTGCGAATTCATCACCACATGAGATGACAAACCCCGATAAGATTAAACTTAAACAAATTAATTTCTTTTTCATTTTTTACATTTTTAAATTAAATCCAAAAAGGAAAATCTGAGCTAGAGGAAAGTTATTGGTATCCACTCCTATGGTCAACGCTGAATTTACATCACCGAAAGGAGGTATCTCAGGATCTATTCCATCATAACCCGTAATAGTAAACAAGTTACTAGCATTTGCGTAAAAACGCAAACTAGAAATCCCCCATTTATCCGTTATCTGGTTGGGAAGGGTATATCCTATCACCACGTTTTTCAGACGAACAAAGGAACCATCCTCCACAAGGAAAGAATTTGGATTGATCTCTCCGTTTCGAACACTGAAACTCAAGGCAGGTTGGGATCCATTTGGGTTGGTGGTTGCATTGAAAGCATCCAGAACCCTAGTGCTTCTGTTTCCATTGGGGAAGGTGGCAAAATCAGTGAAGATTTTGTCATAGTTATATACATCATTCCCAAGTGTTCCACTGAAAAAGGCAGAAAAGTCCCAATTCTTGTACGTAGCATTCAAGTTCAAACCTAAAATTACATCTGGATGTGGATTTCCTATAAATGTCAAATCTTCATCGTTGATCACCCCATCTCCATTTTGATCAACATATCTGAGTCGTCCTACCCCGTCAGCAGCGGTTTCGAAGCCTTGATCGGGTCCCGCATTTACTTCTGCCTCACTACGGTAGATACCGTCAACCACTCTTCCATAAAAAGAGGAAATAGGTCGTCCAACTTCCGTTCTGGTAATGGCCCCATTTCTAAAGGAGGTATCCCCAATTAACGGACTCAAGAGATCGGTCACTTCATTGGTGAGTGTGGAGATGTTTAAATCCGCCCCAAAGGTAAAGTCTTGACCAAAATTGGTTTGAAAGGAGGCACTAATATCAAATCCACGATTCTGTACATTTCCTGAATTGATAAATGGAGCCGTGGCATCTGCACCGGTATCACTACCCACATTGGTATTGGAAACAATCAAATCCTGAGTGGTGATTTGATAATATTCTATGCCTAGGGAAAGCGCATTATTGAATAGGCCGAATTCAGCACCTACATTGAAGGTGTCACTAGTTTCCCAGGTGATGTCTGAATTACCCAGTAGGGACAGGAAAGCACCAGAAGATGCACTGCTTCCTCCATCAAATGCATAATCAGCTACCTGATTGTTCAGACTAAATATGTTGGCCGAAGGATTGCTTACAGGCAATTCCTGATTGCCCAATTGCCCCCATGAAGCCTTTACCTTCAATCTGTTGATGAATCCATCCTGAGGGAAGAAGTCCTCATTGCTCACAACCCAACCTCCACTAAAAGAGGGGAATACACCAGTACCATTATCTCCAATGAACCTTGAGGAACGGTCCCTACGTACCGTGGCACTGAACAAATACTTATCCCCATAGGAGTAGTTCACCGAGCCGAAGACGGATGAGAGGGTATTCTCAAAATCAAAGGTATTGCCTGGGTCAACAATAGGATCTCCAGATGCATTTTCCAAAAGGTAAAAATCAGGAGTTTCATTAATAAAGCCGGTGGCCGCTACCTGCAATCCCTTACCTCTATTTTGAAGCGCTTCCAAACCAACCAGAACATTTACGGTATGATCGCCGAAGTTTTTGACATAGTTAAGCGTGTTGGTCCAAATCCAATTATACGTCTGTTGGTTTCTTTCCGTTAGGGTATTGGTACCCCTAGCTTCGGAATGTTCGGGATTTAGTGCTAAAAAAGTCCTTGTATTAAGTAAGCTAATATCCCCACCAATGGTGGTTTTGGCGGTTAACCCATCGGCAATGTTAAGACTGGCATAAATATCTCCAATGATTCTTGTCTGTTTCAAAAAATCATCGCTGGATCGAATCAAATCTGCTACGGGATTCGTGGCGTTGGATAGTCCAAGAGCGTTGGAATAGGTTCCTGCAAAAAACCCGTTGTCGTCCCTAACAGGAACCAAAGGGCTCAATCGCATGGCTAGCTGGGTCCTATTACCCTGGAAGTTTTGGTTATTATTGAAGGAGACATTGGCATGTTGTCCAATGGTAATCCGCTCGCCCAATTTAAACTCCGAATTCAGTCTTGCCTGTCCTCGCTGAAAGCCTGTTTCCAACTGGATACCGCCCCTATCAATATATCCGAGTGTTGCAGAGAACCTAGAATTCTCACCACCATCGGACAAGGTGATACTCACATTTTGGGCACTTGCAGACCTAAAAATTTCATCCAGAAAGTTGGTTCCTACCTGGCCATTTACCGTAGTGGGTACCGGAGCACCCAACAACGTTGATGGAACCGTAGGTGACCCCCCAGTTGGAAAATATTGGGGGTGACTTATTGCAGCTGGGTCTGTCCCATTCTGTATGGCATCATTGGTAAGACTTTCAAAGAGAACACCTCCCAATTGCTCGGCATTTAAGATATCGGGTAACCTTGTGGCACGGCTGAAACCAGCGGAAACATCCACTACAACACTTAGTTTGCTCTGGTTGTACTTACCACTTTTAGTCGTAATGATGATGACACCATTTGATGCCCTTGCCCCGTAAATGGAAGCTGCACCATCTTTTAGAACGTTGATCTGTGCAATATCTTGGGGGTTGATGGTATTTAGAATACTTCCATCCGTGGTTTGGGCCCCATCAATAATATACAGCGGATTGTTGTTGTTTGGAGTTCCCAGACCCCTAATTCGCACAACAGGTTGACTTCCAGGAGCACCATTGTTGGTCACATTTACACCTGCGGCCCTTCCTTCAAGTGCCTCAGCCACGTTAACCAAGGGCTGTTTTACTGCCTCACCAACATCCACGGAAGCTACTGCACCAGTCAAATCTCCCCTCGTCTGTGCTTGGTAACCAACGATAACTACTTCATCAAGTTTGTTGGCATCCTCGGTCATTTGTATACTGATTGAAGTCTGTCCGTTCACCGGAATTTCCTGGGTTGCAAAACCAATGTAGCTAAATACCAATACCGCATCAGACGCTGCATCAATAGTGTAGTTTCCGTCAAAATCGGTTTGCGTTCCGTTGGTAGTTCCTTTTACCACTACGTTGGCACCTGGAAGGGGAGCCCCATCGGCATCCGTGACCGTACCTGAGATTGTAGTCTGAAATGTCTCAATCCCATAATCACTGGAGAGACTTTCCGCCTGTACCGCCTGAAAACCAAAAACCAAAGCTATTGCCAATATCCCACTTCGGAAGATATTGGACAATTTTTTGCTGGTCTTTTTCTTCAAGCAGAAAAGGCCAATTTCATTCAATTGTTTCATAATCATGTAGTTTAATTAAGTTATGTTAAATTTTCCGGTGGTTGTTGCAAAGAGATGCAATGCCGCTAGAGTAAGTGATAAAATTATATATTGTTACAACACTGAACTTGTATTATTTTATCAATTTTTTGTATTATTATTATTTCTTTAACATTTAACCATTCATGTATGGTGCTCCTATGGGGTTATATATTTATGTAATTTAAATGTTAAAAAAATGGAGTATATGCTTTATACGCCCCTAAAATTGATTTCCTTGTTAACCAATAAGGAAGGATTTAGTGCTTGGGAATTTGTATCCTATTCTTTGAAGAAATAATTGTATTGATAAAAAAGTATAATATTGTAAAAACTTCTTTTTCTGGAACAAAACCTGAAATATCAAAGAGAGATTACCTCGTTGTCCGATCAGGATAGTTTTCTGGTCATGAACAGGGTAAGGGATACTTTTGATTATCCCATTCATTTTCATCCTGAAATGGAATTGAATTTTATTGCCAATGGCAAGGGAATGCGAAGGAGTGTCGGCTATTCCACGGACGAAATTGATGACTACGAACTGGTACTTTTGGGACCCAACGTATTTCACGGCTGGGAAATGTTCAAATGTAAACATGCCGTTCATGAGGTAACCATTCAATTTCATAATGATCTGTTCAGTGATAGCCTTTTGAGAAGGAGCTTAATGCGCCCTCTAAAAGAAATGTTCCAAAGGTCGGTACATGGAATCCTATTCAAAAAAGAAGTGGGCAAGGAAATGGCAGAACGTTTGTTCTCCGTTTCCGAATTGGATGGGATTGATTACTTTTTTGAGCTTTTTTCCATTTTGTATGACCTATCAAAGACCTCAGGTCAAAGATTGATTTCCGCCGCACAGCTTCCCGCAGATGAATTTGAGAATAGCGATAAAATAAAGTTGTTTTACAACTACATTCAGGAGAACTATCCTAAAAAGATTACTTTGGATGAGGTAGCGCAGCTACTAAATATGAGCAAAGTCTCTTTTAACAGGTTCATGAAGAAAACAACGAACCACACTTTTATTGAATATTTGAACGATGTTAGAATTGACAATGCCGCTAGGTTATTGGCAGGGATGGACTACAGTATATCTGAGATTGCTTATATGTGCGGTTTCAACAATATTGCCAATTTCAATAGAATCTTCAAAAAGATAAAAAAATTGACCCCAAGCGCGTATCGTAAGAAATTCTACAATTTCAAACACGTACAATAAGGCTTCCTTAAGGACCGAACCTCGGAGTAACCCCATACAGCTAAGATCATTGCGCAAAGTATTACACTGTGCCGTGAAGACAATGGAGACTGCTGTTGCAAAACAATTCACGGCAACTGGTTAGAATGTCTTTAGTTCCCTATTCTTTTAAAATAGAGCAACCGGAAGTCAATAGAGGAATTACCTGGGATTTTCGTGGCTGTTAAGCTAAGTACACCACTACCTTTTTTGGCATGGAGTTCCCCCATTTTAATGGGTTTAAATTCTTTTACATAGGACTCAATTCTTGGTGATCGGTCCCTATTGGCTCCCAATAGCGGCGGGTCGTGGGCTTCAGTGATGGCAGTTTTGATTTTTTCGTTCTTCCATGAGAGTTCCAATTCGGTTCCCAAATCTTCGGGTTTACAGGTATAATAGAGATAGACTTCAAAACGACTGTCATTTAATACCTCTACGTTCCAAGTGATGGAATCGTATTCTTTTGTCCAATTGGTGAAAAAGGAATCATTGGGGTAGCGATTACTGCGTTTTATTTCACCATGTGCTTTTCCATCCCTTGCGGGTAGTTGTGCAAATCCATGCGTGCTATCACCAATCGGAAACAACCTTTTTTGTTTTGGTTTTTCCAAAGCATTCACTTCTTCAATCCATTGATCCTTGATAGCGATCAAGGAATCCCTTACTTCTGGGAATTTATCCGAAATATCTTCAGTTTGCCCCATATCATTCATCATATCATACAATCGATTCTCATGATCCAAACGGTGGTTTTGGGTTCGGATACTGGTTTTTTCATTCCAGTGGTTATAGACCACCCTGTTCTTGATGCCAACATTTCCATTCAGGATTTGGGAACTCATGTCCATTCCATCCAGTTTTATAGAGTCCGTTAATGGAATGTTGGCCAGGTGGGCAAGGGTAGGGAGCAAATCAACGGAACCCATAAGCTGGTCTGATCTGGTCCCAGCTACTATTTTTTTTGGCCATTTCATAAAGAAAGGGGATTTTACGCCTCCTTCATTAGTTGAGCCCTTTTTGCCGCGAAGGTTTCCATTCCAGCGCCATCCGGCAGGGCCGTTATCGGACATGAATACAACAATGGTATCTTCCTCCAAATTGTTTTTTGTTAAATATTGCATCAAACGACCAAGATTCCAATCAATATTTTTGACCATGGCCAGCGCAGCACGTGTAAATTGGGTATCCTCTTGTTCCAAACCACGATAGTTCATTTTTAGGGAATCATTTTTGAATTCATCCCAGAACCTATCCGGCACCTGCATTGGGCTATGTGGAGTGTTTAAGGGTAGATAGAGTAGAAAGGGGGTACCTTTTTGATTGGTAATAAACTCCATCCCTCGGTTGAAAAAATCATCCACCAAAAATCCCTGTGCTTTTGTGATTTCGCCATTGTGCTCGATCATGGGGCTAAAATAATTGCCCCAATGACCAGAGCAGAAACCGTAGTAGTCATCAAATCCCCGTGAGTTTGGATGGTACGGCGGTTGCGTTCCATTATGCCATTTGCCGTAAGCAGCTGTGGCATATCCTGCTTTCTTAAAAACCTCGGCAATGGTCGGTACACCAAGATTCATCCGTTCCCCCCCGGCAGAAGTGGAATAAACCCCCAATCTGGGAAAAAACTGACCTGTCAATAATTCCGCTCGTGTTGGTGAACAAACAGGTTGTACATAAAAGTTTTCCATCACGGCCCCTTGAAGGGCAATGCTGTCCACATTAGGGGTTGAAATATTGGTGTTACCGTGATAGCTTACATCGCCCCAGGCCTGGTCATCGGTAAGAATGATAATGACATTGGGCGGTTTTGCTTCTTGTGCCTCCTTTTTGGAACAGGATTCAAAAACTAATAACACTCCTGTTATGAAAAGGAGGAATGGACGGTATTTGTTAATGAACATGAGGTTGAGGGTTATTGGATAAAGAAAGGTAATGGAGGAAGGGCAGTTCGGCAAATACTATTTTGTCAAACTATGGATATTCCATTACGGAACTATCTTTTTGAGGTAACTTTGCAATCCTTTTAAACGGTTGTAGATGATTGCCACCATATGTAGAAAAGCTCATTTTAATGCAGCCCATCGATTGCATAATCCCGACTGGAGTGATGAAAAGAACCTAGAGGTCTTTGGAAAGTGCAATAGTCCCTATTACCATGGGCATAATTTTGATTTGGAAGTCCGGGTGCGAGGAGAGGTCGACCCAAATACCGGATTCATTATTGACTTGGCCGTTTTGGGAAAACTCATCAAAGAGGAAATAGAAGAACGTTTTGACCATAAAAACTTAAATGAAGACTGCCCAGAGTTTAGGGACCTTCTTCCCTCAACAGAACATTTCGTAAAAATCATTTACGATATTTTGAAGCCCAAGCTTTCCAAAGGGCAATTACTACACATTACATTGCACGAGACTCAAAAGAATTCGGCTGAATATGGCGATTGGTAACATTTTTACGATATTGCAGCACTTTTATGGAGTATTAGCTCAGTTGGTTTAGAGCGCTGCCTTGACAGGGCAGAGGTCACTGGTTCGAATCCAGTATACTCCACGATTTTTCTTTTAACCCCATTGTTTATAGGTAGTTCTAGGTTTAGTTGACAATTTGGAATAGTAAAAAATAGCCTCAACCCCCACGCTGATCAAAAGCAAACAATTATTATGGGCGATATTGGCAAGGTAATCGATGGCTTGAACATTCCTAAACAACTACTTGACAAAGGTGAAAAAGCTTTTAAGGCCGTCTTAGGCCCATCGGTGAAGGAATTGGCTGAAACTTTGGGTGATAGTTTTCGCTTGAGAAGATTTAAAAACCAAGTGAAAATTCTTCAAAAAGCCGAAAAGTTTCTTTCTAAAAAAGGCTTGACTGCCAAAAAATTAGACTTGAAGGTACTGGTACCTCTTTTACACAATATTTCTTTAGAAGAAAACTCGAATCTACAAGACGGGTGGGCCAGATTAATATCAAACCTAGTCACGATAGATTCTAATGATGTAATAAAAAAGAGAGCGGTTGAAGCGTTGAGTAATCTTACAAATAGCGATATCACTGTTTTAGATTTTATTTTTAGGTATTCAATAGCAAACAACCATCAAATAGAAAACTACTTAAAGAATGTTAAGGAGGAAGAAAAGATTTCTGACTTATATAAATATATTGAAAGATACTTTTTTTCAGTTTGGATTCTTAATCATGATTTCAACGCCCAACTCCCAAAGTCCATATTCGAATTGCACAACCTCATTGACATTGGCTTGCTAGAATACAAAAAAGACTTAAAATTTGACATTCGAAGTACTAGTTATCATGGTGGGAAGGATACTCCTTTAACAAAGGAGAATTTCGAACGATATGTAAAGCTAGAGTCTAATGAAAACAAACAGGTTAGGCTTACCAGATTTGGATTTGAATTCATAACACTTTGCAGGGAGGGCGACATAAAAGATTTAATCGCTTAAATCTAATTCAACCTTTCTCCTTAACCACCTATCACGGTCGAAATAATATTCGTAACCATCTCGCTCCAACCGACCATACTTTTTGATAAGCCCTTTTAAAATTCGTTCAATAGCTTCCGGGCGTTTCCTCTCCCTTTTGATATGGCCTTCATCGCAAAAGGTATATTTGCCTTTATCCGCAACCACGTAACTATCCTTGTGACTCACTTTTAGGGCACCATCGTGATAAGCTGCCTGACGAATCCAAAGGTTTAGCAGGACATCATGTAAATCGAATTCTTCAGGAAATTCTTCCATTCTCTGTTATCCTATTTTTATAATTTTCTCCAATGTAGCATAGCCATAGAACTCTTCATCAGAGAAATCATTTGAATAGTTTAATTTATCCAGTTCACGTTTAACATTTTCAGCAGTCAGCTTATCATCTTCTAAAATAGGTCTTTCAAAATTCAATTTGTCTTTTTTTAATACAACGGAAACGGCATATAGCCCTGGTTCACTACTTATGGGGTCTGTAGGAAAGTCTGTTACGCCTTGAATTCAATGGGTTCCTGAAACACTTTTTAACCTGAACCATTAGTTTTTTAAAGTCCATAAATTAATTTTCACTTACCCAATTAATTTCTATCTTTCTAATGTATAGTTAGTTATGCTAAGGTTTTTCAGAAATATCAGGAAGGGACTTCTAAAGGATTACAAGGTTGCAAAATATCTGACCTATGCTATTGGTGAAATTGTATTGGTCGTATTGGGAATACTAATTGCCCTCCAGTTCAACAACTGGAATGAAAGTAGGAAGAACAGGGAGAAGGTTGAAAATATTATGGATCTGGTTTCCGATGAGATCACCGAGAACCTTTTGATTTGCGATAAAGTCTTCTATGGCAATATGGAATATTCAAAAAACCTGGACATCCAAGCGAATTTTGGGTATGACAGTTTAATCAAAACATATGATTTGCCTAGGTTAAATAGGTTGCTGTGGATACCTACCTTTACAACGGGAAAGATGGGGTTTGAGCTTAATGAATATGAAAAGCTTAAACAGTATTCCGAGGAACTCCCTGAAAAGTATCAATCCATTTTTGAAAAATTAAAAGATGCCTACGAACATGGATTGGACGCTGTCGATGATGGGTCTTTTGAGGCCAGGAATGCTGGTATTGAGGCCAAAAAAAGGATTGCATTCCGGGACGATATTTCTTGGGCTTATGAACAAGATTCAACATTGCTGGTGAACTATCTTACCAAAACCGAATATAGAAATATTGCTTACAATACTAAAGACGCCCTAAATTTTGTTCAAGGGGCGCATGTTAAATTTGCCTTCAGACTATTGGAACTACAGTCAACGCTGGAGGATGCCGGTTTTGAGGTCAACAAATCAGAAAAGAAGATTGATTCCAATTACTTTGGGACATATAAAATGTTGGAATCCAATTCAAATAACTCTCCGATAATGGATTGGCAGTTGGTGCGTACCCAAGATTCGATTTATGGGGATTTTGGGGAATTGCAACTTCGACTATACCAACTCGATGAAAAAAACTTCATATCTGAATTTGGAACATATATGTTCCTCACTAAATCCAATGATACACTTTATATATCAGGAATAAACTGGAAGGCGTACAAGGTGAAATAACCTCAAAAAAACAGGGTTCAATACCTTCTGGTTCCGCTGTAAGGGACGATAATACTTGAAATCAGAGACTTCCCTCAAACGGTTGACAAAGAGGTTGGTTTTTAACCTAATTGTAATCCATCAAACTACTTTTCGAAGTAACAGGGTCAAGGTCATTTGAGTACCTGTATAAGTTTTCCAACAATTGTTTGAAGGCCAAACTATCCGGATTGTGTTGGCTGAGGAATGATAATGCCAACCATTCAAATTCTGGCGAAAAACTCTCGTTGTCGGAACCGAATTGGTGTTCCCAGTCATTATCCCAATATTCTTGAAATTTTGGATTCAGCTTATTAGGTATCCAAATAACATAATCAGTCTCAATTCCTGTTCTTCGTTCTTCTCCTGAATATTTGTTCCGTTTGGTTTGGTAAATTGTAAATGCATCCAATATATTATTCTTGTAGTATTTTGAATAAACAGTGCTGGCATAATAAAGAAAACCATTGTGCATTTGTCTAAAGGCCCTGGCTTTATCATTGTTAAATATGAAGACCAATTTAGTTTTGTCTGATTTAATCCTATCGAAATGGCCATAGAAAATACTTTCGAAATAATCTTTCATAAATAATGGATCATTCCCTATTGTCATTTCCTTCCTTGCCCGTTCCCTCTCCAATTCAATTCTAAGCGCGTTAAACGTACCTAGAACATAATCACTTGTCTTTTTGCCCATCAGCAATTCATCCAAGACCTTTCTTCTACCTTTTGGAGATGTATCAAGTTCCAAGATTATATTTGAAGGGTTTCTTGGTGCCAACTCAGAAAGTATTTTTTGTTTTTTCTCCTCCTTTTTATCCAAGTATGTAGAATATTCTTTCATTCTACCCACTCTGGCCTCGTTAACGGTATTGTAGTTTGTTAAGGGATTTGAATTAATTCTATTAATGGCCTCAATTTCATATGTGGCATCATAGAAATCTTGGGGATCTAGTTGTATGCTGTACGATGAGATGGGATCTTCAAATCCTCCGGAATCAGTAACATCCGGTTCTGGTATTGAGAACCCTTTTACATAATGTCTTGTATTGATGCCATAAATAGTTTTGTTGAAATTTAGACGATCATCCGAAGAATCATTGACAATTTCCATGATTCTATCTTTCAGAGTATACAGGTATTTTTCTCTATTGCTTTCTGTACCAGGTTCTCCAAAAAAAGGAACATTATCACCAATATCATGGACTGCAATAATAACAATGTTATATCTAAGACCAGAAGGTTTATAATAGTATCTAACAGTGGCTTCTTTAAATAAAAGTTTCACTTTGTGATTGTTATCATATCCCCAATTCGAAAGGTTCATTTCCCATGATTTGTTTGAACTGGATTGAGAAAATGCGCTTAGCGAAATAGTCACTGTAACAATCAGAATAAACGGGAGCTTGAATTTCTTCATTTGGTAAAACTTAAAAGAGGTATAGAATTCGAAAATATTACTTATAACTCAATATTGAGGTCCAATGTATATTTTTCAAGGGTTTCCCCTTTCTCAACAACCTTCTTCCCAATGATTTTGTCCGACTTCCTAAGCTCAACCTCAACTAAGAACCTGTCAATGGCACAAAGTGTGTGCTAGGACGATGGGCAATAAATTGACCGGAATCCCGTAGTGTCTCCAATTGTTCGTTTTCCGAAAGGCTGAGGTATTCGTAGATTTCCATCAATCAAATAGGTTATTCCTTGATTTATGAATGCAATCGATATCCATCATGCCTCATTGCACCAACTTAGTGTCCCTATCTAATTTTCTTCATGGACTTTCTCTGCTTGAACCTCAACGTAATCGTGATAATACGCATCTCTATGTAATAAGACATAGATTAATGAATGGACGAATAAGGAAACTCCAAAAAATATTGAGATTGTAATCCAGTTTTTTCTGTCGTAGAAAAGCTCTATTGATGATGATAGGACGATAGAATTTACAATAACAAAGACAAGACTTCTGAAAAATTTGATGATGTCTATACCAAAAAAATATGAGTTCTTCCTTCTTGTTTTTTCGATTATTAAGACATCTGCTAAATTGGGATTGACCTGACAGATGTAATTCCTAATCCTCTTAATTGATTCTAAATAGTTTTCGGCATTTCTACTTTCCTTACTGTAGGTTACGAACAAGGAAAAGCCTATAAAAAATATTGCCATTAAAATCCCAGCTGCAATGTCCAGAGGAAGTTCAATCGAATTGGACTTGTTGATAATAAGAAAACCAAGTAGTGAAGATGGGAGAGTAATAATTTTAAGATACCAATCAAAAAGATGTTTTCTTTCGGTTAGTGTACGCTGATAATAGTTCCAAAGTGTTTTGTACTCTTCGATTATAAAGGTTTCAACAAATTTTATTTCATTCATTAAATGTAAAAAAATGATTAGTAGCTTTTTTTAGTTTCTTTTTCTTTAGTTTTCGAGATTCTCGAATAGACTTTCTAATGACGAATGTCCCACATGTCTTTAGATTCAAAAAGACCCGATTCCATGAGTTTTATTTGTAATTTCTTCCTTTTTTCCATCAGTTGAATAAGTTTTTAGGTTTTCCCTCATACTTGAAAAAGCACGAGAAGAGTATCAGTGTTTCACTTTCTGATTAGGTACCTTTAAATTGAATGTTGAGGAAGCTGTAGACAATGAGTTGACAGTTTTATTAATGTTAGTTATATCTTCTAATCTAACAGTAATAAAAATACTAATCATCTGAAAATCAATGAACATTTAAGCCAAATATATTTAAAGAAAACAAATAGTTATAAAAAGTTCAATGCCAGTGTACTCCACAAATAACGGCGAAACCCCCTTATAATTCAGGGGGTTTCGCGGTTTTTCTCCTTAATTCGAACAGGTTCTGAAACGTCATCAGCCTATGCAAACCTATCTAAATAGATTGTCCCCTTGGAATAAAGCACAGCATTTCCTGCCAAATAGACCCTATCCTTTTTCAAGGTACAGATCAAATCCCCATGACGTGCGGACAATTGCTTTGCGCTCAGTGTCGTTTTGTTGAGTTTTTTGCTCCAAAAAGGTGCAAGCGTGCAATGGGATGAACCGGTGACAGGGTCTTCGGGCATGGTGGCATTGGCGTCAAATACGCGGGATACGAAATCAACTTCATTGCCTTTTGCGGTGGCAATGATTCCCAAATAAGGTAAATCCTTTAGAGGACTTAAATCATACTCCAACGTTTTGATTTCGTTCTCGCTTTCAAACAGCAACAATAAATCCCTACTCGCCCCAGCAGCAATGGGTTTGTGGTTAAATGAAGCATGAACTTCTTCGGGGATATCAACCATCCTTGGCGGACGGGATGGAAAATCAAGAACTATTCTCCCATTTTCCACCTGTGCCTCTAAAGGCCCACTTTGTGATGTAAAGTAGATTGTTTTTAGATTAGGTTCCAAGTAGTTGAAAATGACAAATGCGGAAGCTAAGGTTGCATGCCCACATAAATCAATCTCATCATGGGGCATAAACCATCGTATTTCATAGCTATCTCCATTTTTGACAAAAAAAGCGGTTTCAGCAAGATTGTTTTCCTCAGCTATTTTTTGCATCAAGGTAGGTTCTAGCCATTCATTTAAGGGACAAACCGCGGCAGGATTTCCTCCAAACAATCTATCCGTAAAGGCATCGATTTGATACATTTTTAATTCCATGGTCCGCGTTATTAAAAATCAAAGTTAGCTATCATTTAAATATCTTTAGGTTTGCTCTTGGAATGGACCATGAATTCAGGTTAAAGTTTTTCATTATCTATGACCAAATCGGAACAACTCATTGCGCAATTGGATTTAGATCCACACCCTGAAGGCGGGTTTTTTAAGGAAACCTACCGTGCCAACGGTGAAATCGATCAGACTTCCCTAGGAGAGGGGTTTTCATCAAATAGAAAGTATTGTACGGGGATTTACTTTCTTCTGACTGCTAATAACTTCTCATCATTCCATAGGATTAAGCAAGATGAAATGTGGCATTTTTATGATGGTTCCCCATTGTTACTTCACATCATATCAGAAGATGGACAATACACCCATCAAACAATCGGTCGTGATGTTTTAAAGGGCGAAGTACCTCAATATGTGGTGCCTGCCGGCCATTGGTTTGCCGCTGAGGTAGTTGGGAATGGGGAGTATTGCCTAGTGGGTTGCACGGTTTCTCCCGGTTTTAGTTTTGAAGATTTTGAACTGGCGCAACGTAAACAGCTAATGTCCCGGTTTCCCGCCTTTAAGGATATGATAACCCGTTTAACCCGCAAATAGTATGGTATTGAGAACTAAAAGCTTACTGTGCACGCGTTCGATTTCCCAAACCAACGTACCCGATTTCTTGAAGCCATATTATAAATGGTATCCCGGACGATTTTGGGGATAAAGGCAAGAAGCGCGGCAACCAAACGCCATTTTGGAATTTTGGACACTATTTCCAGGAAGCCGTCGGAATGGGTATGCGGTCCATTCTCATCAAAAAGGATAACTGTGGTCAGTTCCCTGGTTGGAAAGCCATGTTCCGATAATAATGCTTGACCCCTGGGGGATTGAAAAGGGATGAATTGAAATAAGTCGGCAGGGGCAAATTTTAGTAACCACCCAACGACCCCATTGCAGAGGTTGCATTCCCCATCGAAAATAATGATGTTCTTTTCCATTTTTTAATTGGTTGCGTTGGGATTTAGTTCGTTTTGAAACCCTTTTCATTTCAAAACATGTAGATTTTAGGAAAAGTTTAGTAAATCAAAGGACTTCCAAAATACGTTCCATGGCCATGCCCCTTGAACCTTTTATGAGCATGGTACATTGAGGAAGTGAGGAGAAGTCAAAGGATTCTTTTAAGGCGTTAAAGGAATGGAATTGTTGGAAATCCGTGCTTGTTTTGGCGAAATTTTCTCCGACCAAGTATACATTTTTAAATCCGAGACTTGAAGCAAGATCGGCAATATGCTGATGTTCCGTTGATGCATCTTCTCCCAATTCAAACATATCACCAAGAAAAATGCTTTTTTCATTCCCATCAATTTTGGCAAAACTTTCCAATGCCGCCTGCATACTGGTGGGATTGGCGTTGTAGGCATCAAGAACAATTTTATGGCCTTTCTTCTTCAAGATTTGGGAGCGATTGTTCTCAGGGATATAGGACTCCAATGCCTCCTTGATCGTGACGGAATCCATATTGAAATAGTTGCCCATTAAAATGGCGATAGCGCAATTGGGAAAATTATAAGCACCCGTGAGTTGGGTTTTTACTTTGGTTCCTTCAAACTGAATTTCCACAAAGGGATTGGCTCCCAGAAAGGTGATATGGTAAAATTCATGATTGTTCTGGCTAAAACCGAACTTCTTACTATATGTAGATAGTTTTTCTTTTTGAATAGGGTCATCGGCATTAAAAAAAACGTGGCGATTATTGGTGCGTAAATAATCGTACAACTCACTTTTACCTTTTATGACCCCTTCTACCCCTCCAAAGCCTTCCAAATGGGCCTTCCCAAAATTAGTGATATAACCAAAATCTGGCTGGGAGAGACCTGAAAGAAATTCAATTTCCTTTTGGTGGTTGGCTCCCATTTCAATTATGGCCATTTCCGTCGTTTCGGTAATGGTCAAAAGGGTCAGGGGTACCCCGATGTGATTGTTCAAATTCCCTTGGGTGGCTATGGTGTCATACTTTTTGGAAAGAACGGCGTTGATCAATTCTTTAGTAGTCGTCTTCCCATTGCTACCGGTTAAGGAGATGACCTTGGCTTTGCAATAGTCCCTATGATATGTGCCTAGCCTTTGAAGGGTCTCCAAGACATCACCTACCAAAATGGTCTTATTGCCAATGCTAAATTCCCCCTCATCTATTATAGCGTATACCGCTCCCTTGTCCAGAGCTTCCTTGGCAAAGGCGTTTCCATTAAAATTGGGTCCTTTTAGGGCAAAGTAGATACTATCTTTTTCTATCTTCCTGGTATCCGTGGATACTTTGGGATGTTGTAGAAAAAGTTGATGAAGTCGTTCCAATTCCATGGGTTCGAAGATAAAAAAAGCCCTTGATGAAAATCAAGGGCCTTTATGATCAAATGAATTATTTTTTATTTGGCTTTTTTATGCCTCACCGTCTTATTCTTTGTTTTTGATTTTGAACCTACCCTTGACATGGCGCATCTAAAACCAATGTCATCAGTAGCCATATATTGGGGTAAATACCGGCGTTGACCGGGATCTAACCAAAATGCTCTATCCCTCCACGAGCCTCCTTTATAGACCCTAACCTCGTCATTGATCAAGGATGTTCTATAATTGGAAGTATCATACTGACGTAGAAGCTTTCCAGTGGAATCCCTTTCTACCTTGTGCTTTGGGGAATCATACATCTTTCTATTGTCCTCATCATCACTGAAACGCTCAAAGAATCTGGAAGAACCAGGGTCGCCATCTCGGAACCCCCTATTGTCACTCGAGGAGAAATTGGTCCTTAAGTAAGTCTCTTCTTCATCAACGGGAATTTCCTTGATTTCCCCAGGCAAGTTTACGGCCACAATCTTACCGTTGGGTAAGGTATCATAAACAATTTCATCCCGAAGGACGTCTACTTTCCCGTCTTCTCCGATAGCCTTTTTTAAATAGATATTACCCCTGTAGTAGTTGAAATCACTGATTTCGTCGTCAACGATAGGTCGATAGACATCAGCAACCCATTCGCTTACATTACCGGCCATGTCGTATAATCCAAAGTCATTAGGTTTGTATGACTTCACTTCGGCTGTAATATCTGCACCATCATCTGACCATCCTGCAATCCCTCCGTAATCTCCTTTTCCTTGTTTGAAGTTGGCCAGTTGGTCACCACGACCGACACGTTGTCCATTTCGGGTGTAATCCCCCTCCCATGGGTATTTTTTTCTTCCTCTGTAGTTATTGTATTCCCTTGTGCCTATTAATGCTTGAGCTGCGTATTCCCACTCAGTTTCCGTAGGTAAGCGATACTCCGGTTGAATAATCCCGCTGCTACGTTTTGCAAACGTATTGATGGAATCCCTTTTCTGTTTTCCTTGAAGGGAATCGATTTGACCTCCATATACCGATTCTGGATTGTTCAGATAGGCTTCCGTACTGAACGTACCATTGACTTCACCCGTCAAGACTTTGTACTTGGCATCCTGGGCCAAGTATCCTTCTTTTTCCAACATGGCTTCATTTACCCTGTCCGTTCTCCATTCGGCGTATTGCGTGGCCTGAACCCAGTTTACACCAACAACAGGGTATTCGGCATAGGCCGGATGTCTTAAATAACTGTTGGTCATGGTTTCATTAAAGCCCAAACGATTTCTCCACACTAAGGTGTCTGGCAATGCTCCCTTATAAATGTTTTCGTACATAGGATTTTCTGGCGGATATACCGCTTTTAGATAATCCAAGTATTCCAAATACATCACATTGGTAACTTCTGTTTCGTCCATGTAAAAGGACTGCACGTGTTGTTGGGTAGGTGTATTGTTCCAATCGTGCATAATATCATCTTGTACTTTTCCTTTGGTAAACGTACCTCCCTCAATAAATACCGTACCCGGAGGAGTTTCTTGCTCCTTGAAATCTGAATTGTACTGAAAACCGCCTTCCTTGGCATTAATTTTCCAACCTGTGGCCCTGGAAATATTTTTGGAAGAGGAAGACGAAGAATTTTTACAGCTAGAAAGGGTTCCCGCAACCACTAAAGAGGAAAGAACAACTTTTGCAAAGTATTTTTTCATAAGACTTGAGTTCTGTACCACAACTTCGTTAAATGGCACCTTAGTTTCATTTGATTTAAACCAGTTTCGGCATTAAAACGAAAAATCGCACACAATATTTTATGGTGCCAAATTATTTGTTTCTAAAAATTTTAAATGCCCGTATTCTTTACAAACGCTTGATTTAGCACCATAGTATAAGGCAATACACGAATTAACAGATTTGTTCATTTTTTTAGTTTTGTCGAAAAGTATAAGGTCTGTATAAGAATTAAACAAAAAGTCCGTTTTACTCTAATATATTCTTTGACATGGACTATTATTGGTTTCAAGAATATTCGACGACCCTCAAATTGATGACGAAAATGAAAAAATACCTTCTTTTAACGGTTGTGCTCTTGTCCATCAAGATCACCGCACAACAGGAACGTGCCATTACCACCGCAGTACCTTTTTTGAATATTGCTGCCGATGCCAGAGCTTCTGGTATGGGAGATATGGGTGTGGCAACCCCTGTGGACGCCTACTCTCAACAGTGGAATCCTTCAAAGTATGCTTTTGCCAATCAAAAAATGGGTATTGGAGTGAGCTATACACCCTATTTGGAGAGTATAGTTACGGATATCTCCTTATTGAGTGCCAACGTTTACAATAAAATTGGCGAACAAAGTGCCTTTGCGTTTGGCATAAGGTACTTCGGTCTTGGAGAGATAGAATTGCGGCAAACTGCAAATGAAGACCCACGAATTGTGAAACCGAATGAATTTGCCGTAGATGGCTCTTATGCTTTAAAGTTGAGTCCAACATTTTCCATGGCCGTTGGTGGTCGCTTTATAAGTTCCAATCTTAGATTTCAGGATGGAACGCAAGATTCCCAAGCGGCCAATGCCTTTGCAGTGGACATATCAGGATTTTATCGTTCTAGGGAAATCGCTTATAATTCCTTTAACGGGCGTTGGCGCGGAGGTTTTAACATTTCCAACCTAGGAGGGAGCATACAGTATGATGAAGGTGGTCAGCAGAACTTCCTGCCGACCAATCTAAAGTTAGGTGGTGGATTTGATTTTATTTTTGACCCTGATAATGTCCTTGGTATTTATACCGAGTTCAACAAATTGTTGGTGCCTACCCCTAGGGACTTTGATGGTGATGGCGATATCGATTCCGAAGATAACGATGAATATCAGCAAATAAGTTTCTTCAATGGTGTCTTCGAATCATTTGGGGATGCACCGGATGGCTTCAGTGAGGAGCTACAAGAAGTTACCTGGGCTTTGGGTGCGGAATATCGTTATTTGGAATCCTTTATGCTTAGGGCGGGATATTTTAATGAAAACGAGAATAAAGGGGCGAGGCAGTTCTTTACATTAGGTGCAGGATTTAAATTTAAATCAGCACAAATAGATTTGTCCTATTTGTTCTCTACGTCACAGGTGAGAAATCCATTGGAGAATACACTGCGTTTTTCCCTTACCTTCAATTTTGGCGAAGAGTTTATCAACGATTAATGGTATATAAATAGAAAGAAAACCTCGACAATCGTCGGGGTTTTTTATTTTTAGAAAAGATCTAACGAGATGGAAAAAAAGCAAATCAGTTTTGAGCTTACCATATTCAATTCCCTGGATGAAATGCTCCCAGAAGATGCAAATCTTGTCATGGAGTCAAAAAGGGCGATGGCAAATTCCTATTCACCCTATTCCAACTTCAGTGTTGGTGCGGCATTGTTGTTGGAAAGTGGAAAGATACTTTTGGGCAGTAATCAAGAGAACGCCTCCTTCCCTGCGGGGGTATGTGCGGAGCGAGTTCCTTTGTTCTATGCCGGAGCTAACCATCCCGACGAGGAAATAAAGGCAATAGCCATTACCGCCTCTCCCCGAGAACATCACTCAAAAGAACCGGCAGCACCTTGCGGTATTTGCCGGCAAGCCATTTCAGAGTATGAGAACAAACAGAAAAAACCAATTCGTATACTTATGAGAGGGTACAGTGGTCCAATTTATAAGTGCGACTCCATTTCAGATTTGTTACCCTTGGGTTTCAATAGTTCTTTTTTATAGGATTCCACCACCTATTTTTTCGCCGCAAAGGATGTTTGTGTATTTTTGTTTTTCGCTTAAAAAAAGCCAGGTAACTAACATTTTAAGTTAATGAAGAAAATCACAAAAGAGGTTTACCTTAAATGGTACGAGGATATGCTTTTTTGGCGCAAGTTTGAGGATAAGCTTGCGGCAGTGTACATTCAGCAAAAAGTTCGTGGATTCCTACATCTATACAATGGCCAAGAGGCCGTTTTGGCGGGCGCATTGCATGCCATGGACCTGACCAAAGACCGAATGATAACGGCCTATCGTAACCATGTGCAACCCATTGGAATGGGGGTTGACCCCAAAAAAGTGATGGCGGAATTGTTCGGCAAGGTTACGGGTACCTCCAAAGGTATGGGAGGCTCTATGCATATCTTTTCCAAGGAATATCGATTTTATGGGGGTCATGGCATTGTTGGTGGCCAGATTCCCTTAGGGGCCGGTTTGGCATTCGCCGACAAGTATTTTAAACGCGATGCCGTTACCCTTTGTTACATGGGTGATGGTGCGGTACGCCAAGGTTCATTGCATGAAACCTTTAACTTGGCCATGTTGTGGCAGCTACCTGTTGTTTTTATTTGTGAGAATAACGGCTACGCTATGGGAACTTCGGTTGCCAGAACGGCGTATACGACGGATATTTGGAAACTGGGCTTGGGGTATGAAATGCCCTGCGCACCAGTGGATGGAATGGACCCAGCCATTGTGGCCAAGGAAATGGATAAGGCCATAGAACGCGCAAGAACCGGTGGAGGCCCTACGTTCCTGGAAATGAAGACGTACCGTTACCGCGGTCACTCCATGTCAGATGCGCAACATTACAGAACCAAAGAGGAAGTGGAAGAGTACAAGAAAATTGACCCAATTACTCAGGTGAAGGACGTTATTTTGGAGAAGAAGTATGCTACGGAAGAGGAAATAAAAGAAATTGATAAAAAGGTCAAAAATTTGGTGGCCGAGTGCGAGAAATTTGCGGAAGAATCAGAGTTCCCGCCAATTGAGCAATTGTACGACACCGTTTACGAACAAGAAGATTATCCATTTATACCACACAAATTATAGTTAGATGGCTGAAGTAATCAACATGCCAAGGTTGAGCGACACCATGGAAGAAGGGACTGTCGCCAAATGGTTAAAGAAAGTTGGGGATAAGGTTGAGGAAGGCGATATTCTGGCCGAAATTGAAACAGACAAGGCCACCATGGAATTCGAATCCTTTCACGAAGGGACCTTATTGCATATTGGTATACAAGAAGGTGATGGCGCACCTGTAGATTCGCTACTGGCCATTATTGGAGAGGAAGGGGAAGATATTTCGGCATTGTTGAATGGTACTGGAACTGCCCCGGAAGAACCCAAAGCTGAGCAAGTCAAGGAGGAAGTACAACAAGAAACTACTGTTGACGCCCCTGCTTCTGGCGGTGAAGTGCCTGAAGGCGTAGAAATTATTACCATGCCCCGTTTAAGTGATACCATGGAGGAAGGGACCGTGGCTTCATGGCTGAAAAAGGTAGGCGACACTGTGGAAGAGGGTGATATTTTGGCCGAAATTGAGACGGATAAGGCCACCATGGAATTTGAGTCTTTCTATTCGGGAACCTTACTTCATATCGGAATACAGGAGGGTGAGGGTGCACCCGTGGATTCGTTACTGGCCATTATTGGTCCTGAGGGAACTAATGTGGATGCCATATTGAATGCAAAAGCCAGTGGCACTGCTGATAAAAAAGGGGAGGCGGTTGCTGAAAAAACTGTTGAAGCTCCTGTAGCTATGGATTCTCAACCAGTTGAAAGTGCACCTGCCAATAGTTCAGGTCGCGTTTTCGCTTCGCCCCTAGCTAAAAAGATTGCCGCCGATAAGGGCATTGACCTGACACAGGTCAATGGCTCTGGGGATCACGGTAGGATCATTAAAAGGGATGTAGAGAATTATCAACCTGCAGTGGTACCTGTGGCCGTTCCGGCGACTACAGCTGAAAGCCCAGCTCCACCGGCCATGGCCCCAATCAACTTACCGGTAGGGGAAGAAGGTTCTGAAGAGGTGAAGAACTCTACCATGCGTAAGGTAATTGCTAAACGATTAAGTGAATCCAAGTTCTCAGCGCCCCATTACTATTTGACCATAGAGGTGGATATGGACAATGCGAAGGCTTCCCGAGCACAAATCAATGGGTTACCAGATACCAAAGTGTCCTTCAATGATATGGTCTTAAAAGCTTGTGCCATGGCGCTTAAAAAGCATCCGCAAGTGAATACTTCGTGGAATGGTGATACCACCCGATATAACCATCATGTACATATGGGTGTTGCCGTTGCTGTGGATGAAGGTTTGGTGGTACCGGTTTTGAAATTCGCAGATCAAATGAGTTTGACTCAAATTGGTGCCAGTGTTAAGGATTTAGCAGGTCGCGCGCGTACTAAAAAAATCAAGCCTGATGAAATGGAAGGCAGTACCTTTACCGTTTCCAATCTAGGGATGTTTGGTATTTTGGAGTTCACTTCCATCATCAATCAGCCCAATTCGGCCATTTTATCAGTGGGTGCCATTGTGGATAAGCCCGTGGTAAAAGATGGAGCAATTGTTCCAGGAAGTACCATGAAGGTGACCTTGGCCTGTGATCATAGAACGGTAGATGGGGCTACCGGCGCACAGTTTTTGCAGACCTTACGTGCTTATTTGGAAAACCCTGTGACCATGTTGGCATAGAACGTATTTGAGAATGATAGTGTATGGGAGCATCCGTCATTGGCGGATGCTTTTTTTATCTTTAACAAGGGTTGAAATTCTTACAACAATGAAATCTCTTTTTTCCTATGGCTATTTGCTGCTTTTTTTGGCCTGTGGGCCCACTAAAATAGTAGAAACCGATTCCGAGTCCATACTTTCCTCTGGACCTGAAGGCCTAAAGGCTGAAATCCCAAAAACCGCAGAATTTACTTCCGTTCAGAAGGTGGAGGCCATTATGAACTATTTGGCTTCTGATGAACTAAAGGGAAGGGATACGGGTTCTGAGGGTATTGAGCTCGCCGCCCAATACATTGAAAAGCGTTTTGAGGAATATGGTATACCACCGTACTACGAAACCTATCGCGATACGCTCTCCAATTTTAGAAAACCGGCCTACAATATTGTGGGTATGGTTGAGGGAAATGACCCCATATTAAAAGATGAATTTATGGTTATTGGCGCCCATTATGACCATATTGGAACCATAAAGCCCGAAAATGGCGATTATATTGCCAATGGAGCCAACGATAATGCATCCGGTACCACTGCGGTATTGGAATTGGCCCGATATTTTGGCAAGGGAAAATCCAATAAACGGAGCTTAATTTTTGCCCTTTTCAGTGCCGAAGAGAAGGGGTTGTTGGGTTCCAAACATATGGCAAAAAATATGAAGGAAGCCGAGTTGAACCTCTATGTGATGCTCAATTTTGAAATGTTGGGCGTATCCTTACGATCTAAAAAATATGAACTCTTTATCACAGGCTATCATAAATCCAACCTTGCTGAGGTAAGTAATAAATATGCTGGAGGGAATTTGATCGGTTATTTGCCCACTTCAAAGAACTATGGGTTGTTCCAAAGGTCGGACAATTACGATTTTTATAAGGAATTTGGGGTCCCAGCCCATACGTATTGCACCTTTGATTTCACCAATTTTTCATTTTACCATAAAGTGGGCGATGAAGTCTCGGAAATGAATTTTGAACATATGTCCCGTGTAATCAATAAAATGATACCGGTGGTGGAAGGTATTGCCAATGCCGAAACGCAAGAGATTAAAATGAATTAACCTATTGTCATTTCGAACCCAAAGGGTGAGAAATCTAAAATGAAGATTTCTCGCATACGCTCGAAATGACAGAAGTTTTACTTTATGTCAAAAAACATTATCATAACGGGTACCAGTCGTGGCATTGGTTTTGAACTTGCCCAAATTTTTGCGGATGAAGGTCACAAGGTATTGGCCCTTTCTCGTAATCCCAGACCGATTCTGGATATCAACCATTCCAATATCGCCACATTTTCCTGTGATTTATGCCAGCAGGAAGATTATGATAAAGTAGAAGAATTCATTGCAGAGTGGGACCATGTGGATGTGCTGATCAATAATGCTGGAACCCTATTGAATAAACCTTTTCTAGCGACCACCACAGAAGACTTTGAGGCAATTTACAAGGTCAATGTGTTTGCCGTGGCCGAACTGACCCGATTAGTGGTGCCCAAAATGCCCAAAAACGGTCATGTGGTCACCATTAGTTCCATGGGTGGTATTCAAGGAAGCATGAAATTTCCAGGATTGTCCGCTTATAGCTCCAGTAAGGGAGCCGTAATTACACTAACTGAACTCTGGGCCGAAGAATTTAAAGAAACGGGTCCTTCCTTTAATGTATTGGCCATTGGCGCCGTACAGACCGAAATGTTGGCCGAAGCGTTTCCGGACTACCAGGCCCCATTAACGGCACAACAAATGGCGCAATACATGAAAGATTTTGCGTTGACCGGAAATCAGTTTTATAATGGAAAGATATTGCAAGTAAGCAGCAGTACGCCTTAGCAGTAACAAGATAAGAAATCGTATAGGTGTAGACCTGGTAAGCTATGGCAAGAAAAGCGCGAAACAAGTTTGTGAAAAGGGGACAGATTCTAGACATCCAGATCGAGGATTACGCTTTCGGGGGAAAGGGTATTGGAAGACTGCGCAATGAATGGGGGGAATTTGTGGTATTTGTGCCCAACACCTTACCTGGGCAATATGTAAAGGCGCAAGTAAAGAAATCGAGCAGGAATTATGCCGAATGTAAGCTTTTGGAAGTCATAACGGCTTCTGAGGATGAGATGGAGGTACCCTATCAGGAAATTCCTGGCGCGCCCTACATCAAACTGCCCATTGAAAAACAACACACCTACAAAAAGAAGAGTACCCTAGAGTTATTTCGGCGTATTGGTAAAGTACCTGATATTGAAGATACTTTTGATGAGTTCATTGCCTCCCCAAGTACCTTCCACTATCGTAATAAAATGGAATACGGTTTTTCGGCCATAGGATATGACCGGGAGCGTAATACCGATGTGGATGAATTTACCCTTGGGTTCAAAAAAAGAGGAACCTGGTGGTGTGCGGAGAACTTGGACGGGGACTCTGGGTTGTTCGATCAACAGGTGGAGGAGCATTTAAAAGATATCAGGGAATATTGTGAAAAAATGGGATTATCCCCATGGCATGCGCCCAGAAAAGAAGGGTTCTTCCGGTATTTTGTGGTGCGTAAATCCTATAGCACCAATCAGTTGTTGTTCAATCTGGTCACCACCTCCCATGGTTCGCAGCATTTTGGTTTACAAAAATTTGCTGATTTTTTGATTGGAATTTTTGGAGAGCGAGTAGCTGGGCTTTTGCATACCATCAATGATGAAATTGGTGATCGGGTTTTGGCAACTACGGGCACTATCCAATTGGTCTATGGAGAAGACAAAATTGTGGAAGAACTGCTAGGATTACAGTTTGAGATCAGTATGAAAAGCTTTTTTCAGACCAACCCAAAGTCGGCTGAAAAGCTTTACGAAAAGGTGGTGGAATATGCCTTGGAGCGAAAGGAGGCCATTGACAATACCGTGGTTTTGGACCTGTTCTGTGGTACGGGGACCATTGGGCAGATTGTAGCCTCCAGGAGTACCAACGCAGAAATCATTGGGGTGGATATTGTGGCCTCGGCCATTGCCGATGCCAAGGAGAACGCGCAACGGAACAGGGTGGAAGGGGTGCGTTTTTTTTCAGCGGATGTAGGTGCATTTTTAAGGGAACATCCAGAATTCCAAGGCAAGATACGGACCATCATTTTGGATCCCTCGCGTGCAGGAGTTGCCCCAAAAACCTTACGAAAGATTATAGCATTGGATGCAGAGCGTTTGGTGTATGTTTCCTGCAATCCTGCAACGCAGGCCAGGGATATGGAACAATTGGCTTTGGCAGGCTATGCCATCAAAAAATGGAGCTTGGTGGACCAATTCCCCCATACAGCGCATATTGAGACGGTGGTGTTGTTCGAGAAGTGAATGGTAGGTGATTTTAGGGCACAATCGTGAATTACCATGCACCTTAGTTTCCAATCCCTTCCCCTTTATCCCTTAAGATTTCTCCATCGGGTGTTACTAGTTTCAAGGTCCACTCAGGAATAGTTTGCGTCACTTTTATTTTAGGTTCCCCATTTTCCTTTTTGTAAAAAACGGAAATGATATTTTCCCCGACTTTTACCTGTTCCAATGCCGCTTCGTCCCAAGCATCCGGCATTTGGGGAGCAATAGTAATTTCCTTTTCTGCAGCGTCGGGCTGTATACCAAAAAATTGGTGCACGATGGGGTAGGCAAAGCTGTAGATGTTCCATGCCTGTACCATCATCCCAAAATCAGGGGAAACCTCGTACATACTCCCGGGTAGGGCATAGCTAAAAGAACGCGTCATACGCTCCAAATAGTCCAAGGCTTCGTTAGGCCGCCCATAGTTGTTTTCCGCTCGTACCTGTACTCCTGTAGGCAAGGTCATGACCGCACCGGTATAAGTAAAAATGGGTGGGGCTTTGTAGGCACCATCATTGGAACCTGCAGAGGCATCACGGTCGATTCCCGTGACAAACACCCCAAAGGGATTTACATAGTCTTTAGCCGTTTCCAAGGCCTTTATCGCTCTTGTGGAATCTGCAATGCCTACCTCCATAGGGGTGTTGACCACCCAATTGTGGTGCATGACAAAGGGCCTTGGTTTGGAAGAAGGGTTGTTCTTTATAAAGCGTCGTGTAGCCTTCAGTTCTTCGATCGCCCAAGGCTTGTCCAAGGTATCCGCACGGACAATGGCGTCTTCGATCAAATGCAAGGCCTGTTCGTCAGTTCCCATAAAATCGGCATAGGAATTAAAATCCTCCGACCAGAATTGCGTATTGATCTTTTCCTTTAGGTTGGCAGCTACGGCTTCATAGGCGTTCGCTAAGGCAGCATCGCCAAGGACGTCAGCTATTTTGGCGGCATCCGCAAAGCCCTTTTGGGAATAGGCGGCCACATCAATCATTTCACTATCCAAACCATGAATCTCCATCATCCCAAAGCCTTCAGGAAATCCATTGCCATCGGCATCATTTTCCTTCAAAAGCCACTCCAGGCCCTTTTTGATGGTAGGAAAGTAACTTTTTAGAAACTCCTTATCCCCGTTCCATTGATAGATGTACCAGATCAAAGAGGAATACTGTGGCGTTTCATTGATGTTTCCATCATTAAAGACCGCTCCGTTCGTCGACATTTCATGGATAATTTTTCCGTTGCCATTGACCGCATTGGATACACTATCCAACAATTGTATGGTATTATACACCACATCGTCTTGACCAACGGCCATATAGCCCATTAGTGCGTATTCACTGTCCACCCCAAAATACCAGGGGTAATCAGGGATGCCTGCACCAATCCCGCTCCCAAGTTCGGGCACGGTCCGCACTAGCCAATCGCAATTGTATTTTAACCACTCAAAGGTCTGTTGCATTGTTTTGTCCGGAACGGTCAGTTTGGTCTGTTGTGCCAAAGCTTGATACCGCTGCTTTTTGCTTTCAAATAGCGTGGGCCATTCCATTTTTATCCTTTTATAGGTGTCAATGGCTTCTTGTTCTGAAGTATAGGAACCGGATATGATAAAATTGATGACTTTGGTCGTATTTGGTTCCAGTTCAAATGGGAACTCCATAGTATTGGAAGACCCCATGCCCATAAATGTGCTTTTGACTTCTGATGTTCTAGTCGGTTTTAACGAAGTTCCAAAGCAAACAAGCCAAGGATTATTGGCATCTTTTACCACCCAACCATCAATGTCTTCATGAAACTCAGCTTCATCCTGACCATCAATCATATCAGTACGCTCGCCCAGCCAGGTTGGCCTTACATCCGCATGGCCCACAAAATCAATAAAAAAATGTTGGTTTTCGCTCCCCGTATTCTCCATCTCCACTTGAACAAAAACACCTTCCTCATCGTCAGGGACAAACTGCCATCGTTTGACTTCCAATCCTTTTTCGGGTATGGAATAGTGATGGACATTGGCCATGGGGTAGTTGGTGAACTTTCTAGCCTTATCTAGGGGGAAAGAATAATCATCCCAATTCAGGGTAATGTTAAAACCATCCATCAATTTTATGGGATGGTTCCAAATACCTCCCATTTCCCCTTTGATGTGCCATCCCAGTTCCGGAAAAGAGCCATCTTGATGGCCTACCATATATGCCCGATTTCCTGCTGTGACATAGGGAGAGGACAGATATTCCTCTTTTCCTTCAATGTGTGGGCTATCCAAAACCAAATCGCTGATGGCAGGTGACTCTTGGATGGAAGTACAGGAAATGAAAAGGGTAGCTACCAAAAGTAACATCGTGAAACGGGATTCCATACGGCTAAATTTTCTTAAAAATAGGGAGAAAGTACTTTTTCTATGCTCAAATTTATGATGAGCTTGTAACTTCGTAAAAAATAATTCCAAGTTGGGGGATTCCACATTGCAAAAATATCTTCCCGAGCGTGCCGTTCCTTCCTGTTTGCATCTTATCAGGGAACACGGAGTCCACCTCAAAATCGTGAACCATAGGGTCACACGGCATGGGGACTATAGAAGACTTTCCAATGGCCAACATCAAATCACCGTCAATGCAACGCTTAACAAATACCGATTTTTAATCACTTTGGTGCATGAGATTGCCCATTTGGTGGCCTTTGAACGCTTTGGACGACATATAAAACCTCATGGAAATGAGTGGAAACGAACTTTTCAGGAATTGATGGTCCCCTTTATCCGACCGGACATTTTTCCCAATCAGCTTCTGCCATTGATTGCAAAACATTTTAAAAACCCAAAAGCAAGCAGTAGTACCGATGCGAATTTATCCATAGCACTTCAAGCCTATGACGAGATACAACATACAGAAAAATCTTACGTTTTTGAACTGCCCTTGGGCAGTGTTTTTCGCATTTATAATGGGAAGCTATTCAAAAAAGGGAATAAACGGATAAAACGCTATGAATGTCTGGAAATGGGAACGGGACGCATGTATTTGTTTCAACCCAATGCCGAAGTGGAATTGATAACCGACTAAAAAAGAAATCATGAACAAGAATTACTATGCCGTTTTGATGGCGGGAGGCGTGGGATCACGGTTTTGGCCTGTGAGTACTACTGATAATCCCAAACAGTTCCATGATATGTTGGGAACGGGAAAAACCCTAATTCAAAAGACATTTGACCGATTGAATCGTTTTATCCCCACGGAAAACATTTTAATTCTGACCAATGAGCGCTACAATAATCTGGTGCTGGAGCAATTGCCCCAACTCACTCAAGATCAAGTGGTATTGGAGCCTGCCATGCGAAATACCGCGCCATGCATTTTATATGCGGCTTTGAAGATTCAAAAAATGAACCCTAATGGGATAATGATTGTAGCTCCCAGTGACCATTGGATTGAAGATGAAGAAGCCTTTGCCAATGATGTACAAACCTGTTTTAAAAAGTGCGAGGAAGAAAACGTACTCTGCACCTTGGGAATTCAGCCCACATATCCAAACACGGGTTTCGGCTATATTGAGTATGAGAAGCCCGATAACAATCAACTCAAAAAAGTGGCCCAGTTCCGTGAGAAGCCCAATTTAGAAACAGCAAAGGATTTTTTGGCCCAGGGAAACTTCTTATGGAACGCTGGGATTTTTATGTGGAGCGTGGAAACCATTGTCAATGCCTTTAAGGCACATCAGCCCAGTCAGTACCAACTTTTTCAAGAAGGTCTTTCCTGCTACAATACCCCTGATGAGCGTAAATTCATCAAGGAGAACTATCCCAAAGCGGACAACATATCAATAGATTATGCTATATTGGAACGGTCCAAAGCTATTTATACACTACCAGCAACCTTTGATTGGAATGATCTGGGTACTTGGGGGGCCTTATATGAAAAACTGGAAAAAGACGATAACGATAATGCCGTGGTCAATGCCAAGACCATGTTGCTGGATTCCAAAGGAAACATGATTCGTTCCCCCAAAAACAAAGTGGTGGTGGTTGATGGCTTGGAAAATTACATTATAGTGGATAAGGAAGATGTGCTTTTGATTTACCCAAAATCCAAAGAACAGGATATTAAAAAAGTTCGTAACCAGGTCAGTGAGACCTTTGGTGACCAATACGCTTAATGCATGAGCCATAATTTATTCAAAGAGGAGGAGAATCCTTCAGAAGCCAATTCTGAAGAGGTAAAAAAGGATTTTAAGGGACTTTTGGGAAGCGTCCGAAAGTTCACTATGGAATTGCTCGAAATTCGAAGCAATACGGATCCCACAGCAACCAAGGAATCCATTATTGCGGACATTCCTTTTAAAGGCCACACCTCTTGGATTCTTATTTGCTCCATTTTTATTGCATCAGTAGGTTTAAATGCCAATTCTACGGCCGTCGTTATTGGGGCCATGTTGATTTCGCCCCTTATGGGCCCTATTTTGGGTATGGGGATGTCCCTTGCCATCAATGATGTAGACTTACTGAGACGTTCCATAAAGAACTTTGTGGTGATGGTAGTGCTCAGTGTGCTTACCGCCTATTTATTTTTTGCCTTTTTTCCGCTAAGGGATGAGTCTTCAGAGCTTTTGGCTCGGACAAAACCGGATATTCGTGATGTATTGATTGCCTTTTTTGGTGGACTGGCTTTGGTCATCGCCCGAGCAAAAAAAGGGACCATAGCCAGTGTTATCTTTGGAGTGGCCATTGCCACGGCCTTGATGCCTCCGCTTTGTACCGTTGGTTTTGGCCTGGCCATAGGCAAACCCATGTATGCTCTTGGTGCCATGTACTTGTTTACCATTAATACCATTTTTATTGGTTTAGCCACCTTTTTGGTCATAAAATACCTAAGATTTCCGATGGTGCGCTATGCCAATTCCAGACGACGGCGGTTTATAGCCAGGGTGGCTTCCGTGGTAGGCTTGGCGGTAATGTTACCTGCTGGATACACTTTTTATAATGCGTTGCAAGAAAGTCGATTTTCTGCGGATGCCCAGCGGTTTGTAAATACGGAGTTGGAAACCCTGCCCAATGCTTCCTATTTGAAACGCAATGTCAATGTGGAGTATAACCGCGATGGGGAAAGTAGGATAGAGCTGTTCTCATTTGGGGAATATCAAATTGCGGAAACAACTCTAGGCATGTTGAATTCCAGACTGAAAGATTACTCCGGATTAAAAAAGACGGTGGTTACTGTCAATCAATCCAAGAACAGCAGTTTGGATGAACTAAAGTACCTGCAAGCTGTCCGGGAACGGGATTCTTTGGACCTATTGAGCCGTACGGAGCAAATTACCTTTTTGCAGAACAAGGTGAGGGAGTTGACCGCCTTGGAACGTATGAAAATTCCTTTCCAAGAGGTGGTCCAAGAGGCTAAAATCAATTATGAAAACTTGACGGAAATAGGTTTTGCCTATCAAATACGAACAGATTTTAACAAAATCGATACAGTTCCGTTTTTTGAAGTTAAATGGAACAATACTGTATCACAGTCACAAAAAGACATTGATCAATCCAAACTTTCCAACTGGCTGAAAACCAGATTGCAGGATTCTACTTTGGTCGTCAAATCCGTAGAATAGTCCTTCTCACTCCTTAAATAAAATACCCGACCCGGGAATATCCTCGTTGGAGTTCCAAGCGGGAAACCAAAAGTGCGTTGTTGGATTTTCGTCATCCGAATCGTAGTCATAGTATCCCAACCCAAATCGAAGGCTGGACCAATTATCACCCCCCATTTTTTGAATGTAATCCAATGGAAAAGCCATTTCGAGGGTAGCACCGTTTTCCCTTCGCAAAACTTCGGTAGTTACCTTCAAGGGTAGCCTGTTTTCTCCATACACCGGATTTTCCTTTTTGAAGGTTCTTAGGTAAGAGAACCAATCCCTTCCACGTCCTTCGCCCCTATTGAAGGCGCTTTGGTTTTTGGGTCGCGCATCCAATCCCAAGATGATGGCATCCTGATTCCAATACGATCCCTCTTCCTTAATGTAAAAATCATTATCAGTGATGTCCACAGCGATGTAGAAATTGGACTCATCCAATGCCGTAGCAAATTTTATGGAACAGTCATCCTCACCATCATAATCAAATGGAGCTCCATCCATGGCATCAATGGTCTTCCAACGCGCTTCCTTCCATTCTTTAAGGTTACCGTCCAACTTAATCTTAGGTACCCTTGAGATTCGGTGTTTTTGAAAGGGCTTAAAATTTAAGATTGAGGAAAAACTGATATCGGGAGTATTTTTCATTTCATAGGTAATCTCCACGTTAACCTTAACCACGGTAAAGTCCTGAATGGCCTCTTTATTGACATTTTTTAAGTTGAGATTAAAGGTGACCACGTCATTCGGCTCTACAGTAAAAGCTGTTTTTTCCAGTTGGTAATGTAACTCTTTATTTGCCGTTCCTGTTAATTTCACATGCATTTTACCATCACTATCATTGGTTGCCCTTACTATGGATGTCATCCTTTCAGGATGGGAGGCTTCTAAATAAATGGGTTCCATCCGCACAGGAAAAGGTCGGTTTCGAACCAAGTCCACCAACTCATCCGTAACCACATTTTCGTCCCAAATTCCATCCAAAAATAGATTGGCTAAAATGGGCCCCTCCTCAGTCATCGTTACCCATACTACATGATCAAATTCCCCATAGGCTTTTCCTCGAAGGGGGCTTCCTCCGCCCGTTGTTGCCAAAGCAATATACCTACCATTATTTCTTTGACTTTTCCAATAGCGATGATAATGTCCAGCAAACACATTGTGTTTTCTTCCTTCCAATAATTTTTCCACATCTTTCCAACGCTTGGTATCTTCCTGCACCCAAAGGGGTTGGTGAATAAACACCATGGTCCACTTAACATCCGAATTTTCAGCTAAGGTTTTTTTGATGTATTCAAATTGTTCATCATCAATGGTTCCCCTTCCGGCCCCACGAAGGTTGTCTTCAGAGTTTAAGCAGAGGAAGAGCACGTCATGATAGACAAAGTGATAGTAGGAAACCCCAAAAAGTTCCTTCCATTTGTCTTCCAAGACTTGATTGGTGATGTCATGGTTGCCGGGAACATAAAAGAAGGGAGCTTCCAACATGTCAATAAACCCCATGAATTCCTCCCACTCCTTATTGATTTGAACGGTGTCTTTGGTATACCCTTCAATGAGGTCACCAACACTCATGACGAATTCTGGTTGTAAAAGGTTTAATTTTTTTATTCCAATCGGAAAGACCCCAGGTCGTCTTCCACCGGTACGATCGGTGACAATGGCAAATTGAAACTGATCATCGGCATTATTCCAATCGATGTGGTTCCAAGGTTTTTGTTCCGTTGGAATATCAATGTAAATGGTGGGTTGATCTTGACCTATGGAGGTCGTCAACGATAAAACTATAAGATAAAAGGATAAGAGTCGCATGGCAAGAAAATTATGATGTAAGGATAGCCATAAAAAATGAAGTAAATCCTGTTTTAGATTTAAACTATGGTTAAGGAAGGAATACTACCTTCCCATTTATTCGTAAAGTTCATCACGATTTGACTTGGCAATATCTATAAAGAGCTGTGCCATTTTTTGACAGATTATACCAAAGAACGCTTTTCCTTTCTCCGCGGTAGCTTCCTTAGGATTGCCCACCCCCGTATCCTTGGAGATTTTTGACCAAGGTCTTTCCGTCCACGTCCATCCCTCCTCAAAAGCCTTAATACTATTTTTTCGTTCTTTTCCTGTGCCCCATTCCTTTCCGGGAAGTACCAGTTTTGGGGCTAGGTGCAGGAGCATACTGGTTTCCATTTCACCGGCATGGTCCCCAGGGTTTTCAAAGATATTGGAAGCATCGGCCAATTTGAACCAGTGGCTAACGCATAGGAACATTTCTGGAAACTCAAGGCCAAGTTCCCTAATGATAGCCTTCCAATTATTTCCGCCATGGCTATTGAGCAACATGAATTTTTTGATACCCTGTCGGTCCAAAACGGTCAAAATATCCCTTAACATGGCCAATTGGGTACTCGGGTTAAGGTTGATATCCAGATAAATATCCTTTTGTCCGGTATTCACGCCGAACGGTATTGTGGGCAAAATGATCACTTTAGCCCCCTTTTCCCAAGCCAGTCTTCCGGCTTCCTCGGCTATCGCCGTACCTTCGATGGTATCGGTCGCATACGGAAGGTGATAGTTATGGGCTTCCGTAGCGCCCCACGGCAATACGGCCAATTCAAGGTTCTCATCCTTAAGATGTTTCCAATTGGTGTCTGCCAGCACATAAGGTCTTATCATTGTACTGGTCGTTAATTCCGTTCCTCAATATACATCTGCCGTACTTTTTTGAATAACTCGGAGGAGTAGACAAAGTTGGTTACCGCTTCATTATCCGTTTTAAAAATCTCATTCTTGGTACCTTCCCATTCCTTATACCCATTTTTCAAGAAGATGATTTTCTCACCAATTTCCATAACAGAGTTCATATCATGGGTATTGATGACGGTTGTAATATTGAACTCTTGGGTAATTTCCTGAATGAGGTTATCAATAAGGATAGCCGTCTTGGGATCTAATCCGGAGTTGGGTTCATCACAAAACAAATAAGTGGGATTCATGACTATGGCCCGTGCAATGGCCACCCTTTTTTTCATGCCACCAGAAATCTCGGAGGGGTATTTTTTATGGGCATCGACCAAATTGACCCGCTGTAGGACCACATCCACGCGTTCTTGCATTTCAGCTCTTTCCTTTTTGGTGAACATTTCCAATGGGAAACGTACATTTTCCTCAACGGTCATAGAATCAAATAGGGCACTTCCTTGAAATACCATACCCATATCTTGTCTTAGATCCCGTTGTTCATCGCTGGTCAAATCGGCGTAATTATTTCCGCTATAACATATATTTCCCTTTTCCGGAGTAAAGAGCCCCAGCAAACACTTAAGGAATACGGTTTTCCCAGAGCCACTTTGCCCTATGACCAAGTTGGTTTTTCCCTGTTCGAAGGTGGTAGAGATGCCCTTTAAAACATGAGTGTCACCAAAGGATTTATGAATGTCTTGAACTTCAATCATTAGCCAAGCAGTAATTGGGTGAGTACATAATTCAGGATAATGATGACCACACTGGTCCAAACAAAGGATGTGGTGGCCGCTTTCCCCACTTCCAAAGCCCCACCTCTCATGTAGTACCCGAAATAGGAAGGGATGGTAGCGATTACAAAGGCAAAAACCAACGTTTTAATAAAGGCATAGGTCACGTGAAAAGCATTAAAATCAATTTGAAGTCCTTTAATAAATTCACCACTTGGGGCATAGCCGCCAAAAACTGCTGCTATCCATCCACCAAGGACGCCAATATACATGGCGATAGCAACGGCAAATGGGAAAAACAACATGGCAATAATTTTAGGAAAGACCAAATAATTCAATGAATTAATTCCCATGACCTCCAGGGCATCTATTTGTTCCGTAACCCTCATGGTTCCGATACTTGATGTGATATAGGAGCCCACTTTCCCAACCATTATGATGGAAGTGAATGTAGGGGCAAATTCTAAAATAACAGACTGTCTGGTAGCAAATCCAATCAAACTTTTTGGAAGAAAAGGGCTGGTAAGGTTCAGCGCCGTCTGAATGGTTACTACCCCCCCAATAAAAAAGGAAATGAAGATAATGATGCCCATAGAACCATAAATCAACTCATCAATTTCCTTAAAAATCAGGGAGCGCATCATGGTCCATTTCGTAGGCTTTTTAAAAACCTCCCAAATCATAATAAAGTACTTGCCAACAGCAGCAATATATTTCATGGACTTTTGCTTGTGCCCCGTAAAAATAAGAATATTGATAGCATTAACCCCTCATTTTATCCTTTGTAAGCATTATATCAAATTCTATTGAAAGACTCCTGGAAAGTGATTATAGGCATACCTACTCTTCAACCTAAGAATTATAAATACTACTCTTCGATTTGCGAAAGTTCTTTCTTACCGGTTTCAAAGTCTTTGGTAATTACTGCCCGGTCATATTCTTCTCCTAGTGTGGTATAGGCCACATAAGTAAGTTTGTTTTCCTCTACGGTAATAACCTGAAAGAATTGGGTCTGTTCAGCAGTCTTGTCGGGTTGGTAGCCATTGGCGGAATAGGATTTGAGTTGCTCCCTATCCAAACTGTACTGTTTTGGTCCACTTACGGAGGTTACATAAACTGTCCCTAGACCATCATCACTTGCAGTATCCGCTGTTCGCATGGGAACATGGCCTCTTGCATAGGTGTGATCGTGTCCATTAAGCACCAAATCAACATTGTATTTGTCCAAAAGCGGCTTCCAATTTTCACGTGCAAATTGAAAATCCCTACCCCTAGCGGGGGAGAAAATGGAATGGTGGCAGGTAAGAATATGCCATTTGGCCGTGGAGTTTTCAAGTTGTTTCTCGACATATTCCGTTTGCTCTTCCAACTTATCATTGGAATTAAGGACGATAATCCGAATATCCTGGTAATCCACCGTGTAGACGGTTTCATGCAGTTCTGGTGGCAAGTCTTTTTCAACGGGTAGTGTGAACTGTGGTTTCCACTGGATGGAAAGTTTCCTTCCCTCTCCTTCAGTGAGTGGTCTGAACTCATGGTTTCCTACTACTGGTATCGCAGTCCATTGGCTATGTATAAAGCCCCCGGCCTTGTACCATTGTGCCCATTCATAATCTTGATGGGCATTATTTATTAAATCACCGGCATGTATTACGAAGGATGAATTGGGAGCCGTTTGATAGGCCATTCGGATGACTCGTGACCAATGGGCAAGTACATCGTTCTGTGCATCACCAAAATATACAAATTGAGTAGGGGAGTAATCGGGTTTAGCGGTTCGAAACTGAATCCATTCCGACCAATAGGTATCACCATCCCCTACACGGTAGGCGTAAAGCGTATTGGGCTTCAACCCTTCAAATAGGGCATTATGGTAATGGACCACCAGGGAAGCATTGGACTTGTACCGGCCTAGGTCAAATGGTTCAGTGACCGCATTTACCGTAGTGGCGTTATCCGTAAATCCTGAATTTACAGTGGCTTCGGCAATTTGGGCCACAGCATCCGTAATGCTCTTATCGGTACGCCACGTTACTGCTCTACTGGTTGCCGGATCTCCATGAAACGTAAGAATGACCCGATCCGGATCCTTACTGGGAATTTCCCAATGGTGCAGTCCTTCATGGTCATCATGATGCTGATGTTGGGCCCTCAAGCCTACCGCTAGGAAACCTACAACTAAAAGTAAGGTTACTTTGTAATACTTATGTGTTCTCATTCTTTTTATTGGTCAATTTAACTGGCAAATTATGAATTAAAAAGACTCCTAAATCCCTTATTGGTATTATTAACACATTAAATATTTATAAAGGAAATCCATCCATTGAGGCTTTGCCAGCAACGGTATTAATGAACTTAACTTTTTGAACCCTCTGTCTCAATTTGACTTAGCTTGTTCATTTTTTCTATTAAATCGCCGGTAATGGCAACCACCGAAGGTTTTGGAATGCGATCTTCATCAAAGGGCCAAAGACTTGTTGGATTGCTCAGATCTGTTGTCTGTTCACCTGGGTGTTGAACGCTTAAAAACAAGGTTTTCCCATCTGGCGAAAACCAAGGCCCCGTGAGCTCGGCATCCCTAGGTGCCGAAGCTACACGTATAACTTTTCCTGCATCCTTACCATATCGTGGTATCACAAATAAACTATTGTTCTTGAATGCCATATAAGGACCATCAGGTCTGTTCATGGCACTTCCTGACATATCACTGGTCATCCAAAGGTTGCCAGACATATCAAAGGCTAGATTATCAGGACAGGAAAAGCCATTTTCTTCCCCTCCGGCAATATAGGTGGACGCTTCAAAATCTAGAGCATCAAACGCACCATTGGCTTCTTCAATCTTTAAAATGGAACCGTGATTATCTCCCTTACCCTTATTGTTGGTGAGTGATACAAAAATGTTGCCGGTAATGGGGTCGATTTCGATATCTTCAGGTCGATTCAGTTCCGTGGCTCCCAATAATTTTGCAGCCTCCCTTGCTCGAATAAGGACCTCGGTCTGGTCTTTAAATTTGTTTTTTAACACCGCTTGATTCTCCCAGTCCATGGCCAACCATTTACCATTTACCGTATCCGCCACATAAAGGGTTCCTTCCTTTAAGGAATTTGGTTGGGAAGAAACGAATTTATAGAGGTGTTCATCGTTTTTATCATCACCGGTATAGGCAACTACCCGACCATCATTCAATTGATATAGTGTGCAGCATTCATGGGAGAACCTTCCCAACGCAATGTGCTTTTGTGCAGTTCCATCTTTTGGATCCACTTCAACCACCCAACCATAATGCTCAGGAGGGTAATCATAAAAGTTTTCCCATCCATAATACCTGCTTGGCTTATGGGTGGTTTGGTCGTTTTCATCATATAGGGTCTCTCCATAGAAGCCATCATAATTCTCTTCGCAGGTTAAAAAGGTGTTCCATGGCGTAATTCCTCCAGAACAATTGGCAAGAGATCCGATGACCGTAGTTTTTCCTTTAATAGGGGTATCCCAATTCAATTCTATTGGTGTCTTTGCCGTAATTCTTATGTTGTGCGGGTCATTGTGTACTATTCGCCATATGTTATTTTCTTGACGAATTCTTACGATGCTCCCGCCAACATTATACATTTCTTTATCGACCTGCTCCATAGTTCTTGATAGTTCCGGGATATTTGGATCATAACCGGAAACAAAAAGCGGGTCGATGTATTCGTGGTTTACCCATAACAAACCGTCTTTTGGGTTATTGTCATCAAGGGGAATAAAGCAGGTAAAATCACAATTGAACCCAAATGTATCTTGGGTACTGATTTTATCATTCCATTTGATCACCGTGTGATAATCCAACCCTTTGCTTAAAAGTAAATCATCCTTGTCTGAAGCTGGTAATCCCTCCAACGCAAGGTTCTTTAGCTTTTCAAGTTGCTCATTGGATGTACCGCCTGTTGCAGTTGGTGTGCTGGTATTGCCGCAGCGTACTAAAAAGGGAGGAACTATCGCCGCGCCTAGACCGGCTTTCCCTAAAAAGGAAATAAACTCTTTTCGATTATATGTTTTTTTGGGACTTTCCATAAAGCGTCGAATTTAATAGTTGTTAAGGTCCGGGATGTGTTTATCCAGTAGCTATAAATATTACACTAAGTTAACAACCTGTTGTTATCTTAATATTAAAAGACACCATTGTAGATGACACTTTTCTTAATGAAATGTGTGCACTCTTTAAGATTTACATTAATCAGTAATTTTATGGGCAAAATTTCATGGGTATAATTGTTCGAGTGTTACTAATGAGAGGGTAATGCAGTTAAAACATTCAGAATTTAATTTTTTGTACTGCTGATAATTTTAAAACTATCTTCTCATTGTTATGGACAATTAAAAAATCTTAACAATAAGGAAATCAATCCTGCATTCCCAATGATGACTCCGATTAACCATAACAAAGTTTTTTTCTTATTCTGCTTAATTAAAATTTCCAGTATCAAACATGATTCTTGTATGTAATCGAGTTTGCTTAAAAAAATTGTCCTGATAATAGTTTTTTGATCTTCATTCAAGTTCTTTTGATTGAATAGGGATTTGATATGGGAAAATTCTTCTTTTGATAGTTCCCTTTTGAGCTTTGTTGATTTAATATGTACTTCAAGAAAAGAGCATTGATTTGATTCTAGCTTTCTATTTAACATAATAATATCTGAATTTGCTAAGGATAATTCAGAATGTCTAAAGGATTTAAATATCGGCTTGACATAATTGAAATATGCATCAATTACTTCTTTCCTAATCTGTCTGCTTTTAGGGCCGACATAAATTTTGTCAAGTATTGATTCGAAATTCAAACTAATTATTTTCTTAGGTTGTGCTCTTTGGGAAGTCTTATTTGGATTTTAAAATCCCTGTATTTGCTGGATATAATGTCATTTGCTTTTTCTCTTAAGCTTGGGACCAAATGTTTCTTTGCTCTTATGTCAATACTATTTTCCAAAAGGAGGATATATTTCTCAATTTGTTTTACAAGAATTTCGTTGAATTTTAATTTGTCAAACAAGGGTTTGTCTTGATTAAATACTAACATTTTTCTCCTAAACCTGTCCAAATAATCTATATGTGATGTGATTATCCTGGTCAAATGAAAATACCCCTTTAAAGGGGTATCTCCTTCTCCTATAAGTTTGAAACAGTATTGTGAATTGTAAAAATTAGATTTTGATATAACATTTTGCATTTGATATTCATAGAACAATTCCATTCTATTTTTATGTCTCGAAATATGTTCAAAAACACTTTTAAGGATTAACTCGTATTTGTAACTATGCAAATTTTCTTTGACGTAGAAGTTTTGATAAAGCGCTTGTTCGTTATTCGAAAGATTAGAATAAAACTCAAAGTGTGGTAGAATATATTTAACATAAATATAAGCAGATGGATTCAGCTTAATTCTAATTCTATCAAGGCTGTCAATTATTTGTTTTATCCGATGTTCGTTTCTGTTTTCAGAAATTTCTTTAAGAGATTTCAACTCATTTAACAGTTCTTTTTCTTCTCTGAAATCATCTGCTGACCTAATTTTTTTATTTAGAATGCTAATCAAATGGACCCAATTTTCGGATTCATGATAGGTAAATAGCCTACTTATTGAATCTAAAATTAACTCGTAATCATAATTGTATAGTACTTCTAGTTCCTTAATTAATTGACTATAAAACTTGCAGCTTCTACCGGTTTCTTGCCCTATGTTTTTTACAGTATATCTTGTGTTATGGCACAAGACCGTGATAATCATTCTGTCTATGAAACAATAATGGCCATTTGGTAAACCATCAATTTTTCCTGTCAGAAATGGGTAATCTGAAATAAAGTTTTCCTTAAAAAATTTTTGAATCAATTCAAAAAGCAAGTAACCCCTAGCTCCAAATTCTAGTCGTTCATCCTTGTAGAAAAAATTGTCATTGCTTGAAATATTTCTAACTGCATCTAATAAAGCAAGTACGGAATTTCTATAATCATTATTGAATAAAGGAATAAAAACTTTCTTGAAATAATCGTCACTTATTAAAGTATTAAGATTTCCCAAAAAATGCTTACCCGAATAATTTTCATGATCTCCAAGGTCTTTTAGGTCATAAATTTCTTTCAGAACCTCAAGTCGTTTGGATATAATTTTTTCAAAGTGTTTCTGGTTAAAACCTAAAAAAACAGGTATAACTTTAATTTTCATTTTGACTCTATCAGCAATATGCTGATTAAATAGGATTCCATTAGCATCCCTGAGGCAAAAAATGAATCTGAATCGTTGATTGAACTTAATTTTATCCTCTTTAAAAAGACTTGATTGAGACAAAATATTCGCTTTAGAAATTGCGGATTGAAAGTTTTCCAGAAAAGTATCGGTTAAATACTCTAAATCCACTTTATCTAGGTTGTCAAAATATATTATCACCTTTTCCTTGACAGAGTAAAATTTAAAGCAGAGAGTAAAGAAGAAAATAAAAATATCATTGTAATTGAACTTATTTATAAACTCAATTACCGTTTGGTTAGATATGGAGTCTGGTTCTAAAGAGCTAAGGTCTAGATAAAATTGACGGGATATCAATCCAAATTTTGAAAACCTCTCTTTATTATTCAAAATAAAAAAAAATGTTTCGTAGGTTTTTTCAAAAATCTCAGGATTTAAGAATCCATTTTGTAATAAATAACCCTTAAAAAGCTTTAATAAATGTTCTCCACTGCTTTTATAAATATCTTCAGTGTTAACACCGTCCTTAAAACGTAAATTTTCATCAATTTCTTCGAAATCTATAAAGATGTGATGAAAGTCTTCATTGCGTTCGGAATAGTAGTGTATGAAAGTTGTCTTGCCTGTACCCGAAAAACCATTGAGTAAAATTATTTTTTTCCCCTTTTGATAAGAAAAAATTGCGTTGGTAAGTATTTTCATGGGTTTATGAAACCCTTCATCACTTCTTAGTTTTTTTCCAAAAAGTTCTTTTGTAAGAAATCCATCTGAATTTAGGTCTTGATCATATGGGGTAGAGGTAAAAAAATCGTCTATTGAACTTTTATTATTTTTTAATTCTTGCAGCTGATTCTCAAGATTTAAGGTCATCTATGTTGGTCAATTTTTATTAATCGATTAAAGGTGTGTTCTTTTAAAAAATATTGTGCCATGTAATTGTTGAGAGGTAGTAAAAAGTGAATTTAGACATTTCAACATATACGAAATACACTCTTTAAATTCCTCACTTTCATACCATCGAACCTGTATCGACGAATAAATTTTCCCTCTTCGGGCTCAACAAAATGGGGGGATTTGTTAATGGCTGCTGAAATATAACCAAAAATTCCTTGTAAAAACAATTTTACACTTTTTGCTCGCAATGCCATTTTCAAAAGGGCGAGTTTGGCTAAGGGCAACCCATATCGCATTTTATATAAGGCCTCACCCTTGGCACGGTAGTTTTTGGCGCTATAGCCATGTCCCGTGGGCCTGAGGTGTTTTACCATTAAACTGGAATCCGTTTTAACTTCAAAATCATGGTATTGGCACAGTAGCGTATCGACCGTATCCCAACCCACTCCCAATCGCAAACCACCCATGAGTTCAAATACTTGTCGGTAATAAAGTTTAATAGGTCCGCGGACGTGACTTTTCTTGGCTATGCGTTCGTACACCCATTGCCCCTCTTTTTCCACATATAGTAATCCTGAACACATCCCCAATAACCAATTGGATTGAAAATGGCCGCGCATTTGCTCAAAATAGTTGGGAGGAAGGACAATGTCCCCATCAAACTTCCCAATGAGGTCATACTCATTGGAAGCATACTCCAGCCCAAAATTAAAAGCCCGAATGACCTTCTCCCCTGGAAGGTGTTCCGTTGAGCTCTGATGTTTTACCACTTTGATCCAGGGATGGTCCTTGGCAAAGTCCTTGACCAATTCAAAGGTAGTGTCCGTAGAGTTGTCATCCACTACAATGAGCTCTTCGGGAGGTTGGGTTTGGTGTACAAAAGAATACAGGCAATCACTAATGTATTTGGCTTCGTTATGGGCTGGGATGATTACACTGATATGCATGTGTTAAAATTCCAAAAACAAATTCGAAATCCCAATTTTAGGGGTTCGAATTTGCAATTTAGGATTTGGGATTTCTTTCGGCATAAACTAGGTAATACCTATTGGTGAACAACCGAAGCAAAGGACGAAACCCAATTTTTTTGACAGGATTGGTCCATTTCATGGAATCCTTGATTTCCCACCCCGATTTCTCCAACAACCAATCAAATTGCCAGTCCTCGAATTCATGATAATGGCGGTCCCAAGGGTCTGTTTTGCTTTTGTAGGCAGGGGCAAACCATAATCGCATGGGGATACTGGCCACTAATTTATTGGCTTTGATTTCACGAAGCACGTTATAGGGCGCCACCAAATGCTCAAAAATCTCGAAAGCGGTCACCACTTCAGCATTGAAGTCCTTAATGGTGCTAAAGTCATGATCCAAGTCTTCTCCCTTCGTGTTGTTGACCTGATAACCTTCGGCCTTCATGATTTTTGAGAATGGATTGTCAACCCCTAAATCGAGTATGGATGCATTAGGGGCAATGTGCTTTTTTAGAAATTCTAACGTGAGCCGATACCGTTTGTGCGGATACTTACCTTCATACATAGGTGCCAAATTCCAAAAAACAATTTACAAATTCCAAGATTTAGTGAAGAAATCTACATTAAGGCACTTTGGAATTTGTTGCTTGATAGTTGGAAATTTTGATGTCAAACTTGGTAGACAATGGCGTTGATATTCATGCCCGCACCTACGCTTGCAAAAATGACGATGTCGCCTTTTTCAATGGAGTGCCCATATAGTTCACCACGTTTAACTTTGTCATAAAGCGTGGGAATGGTAGCTACCGAGCTATTACCTGTCTCCTGAATCATCATGGGCATTACATCTTGTGGAGGTGTTTTTTTGTACAAGCGATAAAACCTTTTAATGATGGCCTCATCCATCTTTTCATTGGCTTGGTGGATAAATATCTTTTTTATCCTATCAATTTCAACTTCGCTTTTATCCAGACAAGCTTTCATGGCCTGCGGCACATGGGTACAGGCAAACTCATAGACCTTTCTACCATACATTTTAATATATCGCGTATCTGGAGAGCTATCTGGATGGTAACTTTTATCAAAAAAGAGATGATAGGCTTCCCCATTGGCATGGGTTTGACTGGCATGGGACAGGATTTTTCCTTCTCCTTTGGTTTTTTGAACAATGGTGGCTCCCGCTCCATCGGCATAGATCATGCTATCCCGGTCATTGGGATCGATAATTCTTGAGAGGGTCTCTCCGCCGATAACCAGACAAGTTTGCGCCATGCCACTAGCAATGAATGCCTTTGCTTGGATTACACCTTCCACCCATCCCGGACATCCAAAAATCATATCATAAGCCACACAAGAGGTATTCTTTATCTGCAACAAGTGTTTGACCCGAGTTGCAAGGCTGGGTAGGGTATCTCCCTGAGTTTTTCCTTTTGATAGATCCCCAAAATTGTGGGCAAAAATGATGTAGTCAATAGCTTCCTTGTCAATATTGGCATCTTCTATGGCTTTTTGGGCGGCCAAAAACCCAAGATCGGAAGTTTTATGTTCTTCCTTTGCATACCGCCTTTCCACAATCCCAGTAATTGCGGTGAACTTTTCGATAATGGTGGCATTACCGTAGGCAATGGACGTTCCATCCCTTTCCAAAAAATTGTGGTCCAAAAAATCTTCGTTTTTTGTAATAACCGATGGCAAATAGCTTCCAGTGCCCGTGATTGCAATTTCCATGTTACTGAATTATTTATGCAAGGTAAAGGATAGGTAACTAAGTGATATGCACGCATAATACATTCAATGATGTTCAACACATCGTATGACCGCTATTTTAAAAAAGCAAAAACCCATTTATGGTGTCATAAATGGGTCAATCCAAGTGTTTAATAGGGTTCTAGGCCTCCGCGTATTCTTCGATGGCAGGACAGGTACAGATTAAATTACGGTCTCCAAAGGCTTCGTCCGTACGCCTTACCGAGGGCCAGAACTTGTTTTCTGCAACGTAGTCCATAGGAAAGGCCGCTTTCTGGCGGGAATAGGGAAAATCCCAATTATCCGATGTAACCATGGATAGCGTATGCGGCGCATTTTTCAATACATTGTTTGGGTCATCCAAAGTAGTTCCGTCAATTTCCTTTCTAATGCTGATCATGGCATCACAGAAACGGTCCAATTCCGCCAAACTTTCACTTTCCGTAGGCTCGATCATCATAGTGCCCGCTACCGGGAAGGATACTGTTGGTGCATGAAACCCGTAGTCCATTAATCGTTTTGCAATATCCGTGACCTCAATACCATGTTCCTTGAAAGGACGGCAATCAATAATCATTTCATGGGCAGCACGGCCTTGTTCCCCGGCGTAGAGCACTTCGTAAGACCCATGGAGTCGTTCTTTGATGTAGTTAGCATTTAAAATGGAAATTTTGGTAGCATCCGTCACACCTTGTGCCCCGAGCATTTTAATGTATCCATAGGATATTAAACATGCGAGTGCGCTGCCCCATGGAGCGGCCGAAATAGCGGTAATAGCCTTTTCACCTCCAGTTTTCACCAATGGGTTTCCAGGTAAGAAGGGTTTCAATTGTGCTGCCACACAGATGGGGCCAACCCCTGGACCACCACCGCCGTGAGGTATGGCAAAGGTCTTATGTAGGTTTAAATGGCACACATCAGCACCTATGGCAGCCGGGTTGGTCAACCCTACCTGGGCATTCATATTGGCCCCATCCATATACACTTGACCTCCATTATCATGAATCAATTTTGTAATGTAGCGGATGGAAGACTCAAACACACCATGTGTGGAAGGATATGTGACCATCAAGGCCGCAAGATTCTTGGAGTGTTGGTTGACTTTTTCCTCCAAATCCATGACATCAATGTTTCCTTTTTCATCGGTTTTGGTCACCACTACCGTCATACCGGCCATGACTGCAGAAGCAGGATTGGTACCATGTGCAGACGCTGGAATGATGCAGATATTTCGATGTCCCTCGTCCCTGGATTCATGATAGGCCCGAATGGTCATTAAACCGGCATACTCCCCTTGCGCTCCGGAATTGGGTTGAAGTGAAGTTCCTGCAAATCCCGTTATTTCAGTAAGGTAATCTTCCAATTCCCTTAGCATAATTTGGTAGCCCTCAGCTTGATCGAGAGGAACAAAAGGATGTAGACTCCCCCAATTGGTCCAACTCAAAGGAAGCATTTCAGAAGCGGCATTGAGCTTCATGGTGCAGCTACCCAAGGAAATCATGCTGTGGTTCAAGGCAAGGTCTTTGCGTTCCAATTTTTTGATGTAGCGCATCAATTCCGTTTCTGAATGGTATGAATTGAAGACTTCGTGTTCCAAAAAGTTGGAATTCCTTGATAGCGAAAATGGAATCCCTTCAGTATTGGAAGTAGTGGATTTCGAACTGTCCACTTCTTTAAAGAGGGAAACCAGTTCCTGAAGGTCACTTTCTGAGGTGGCCTCGTTCAAGGAAATCGATACCGTTTCTTCATTAATGAAGTTGAGGTTAATTTCTTTATGAAGTGCTTTGTCCTTTAAAGCCTTTGTATGTTGTGTTTTGAATGTAAGGGTATCAAAAAAGGCAGTGTTTTGTTGTTCGAAACCTATTTCGGACAACAAAGTGGCCAATTTCCTGGTTTTTCCATGGACTTGATTGGCAATGTATTTAAGTCCTTCAGGTCCATGATAGACGGCATACATACCCGCCATTACGGCCAAGAGCACCTGTGCTGTACATATGTTGGAAGTGGCTTTATCCCGTTTTATATGTTGTTCACGGGTTTGAAGTGCCATGCGAAGTGCAGGGTTGCCATCGGTATCCTTGGTCATTCCAATGATTCGACCGGGAATATGTCTTTTATAGGCCTCTTTTGTAGCAAAGAAAGCTGCGTGAGGGCCGCCATATCCTAAAGGAATCCCAAATCGCTGGGTAGTGCCCACAACTACATCTACTCCCCATTCCCCTGGAGGGGTCAAAAGGACCAAACTTAGGATATCTGCGGCCACGGCCACTTTAATATCGTTATTTTGGGCTTTCTGGGCAAAATCCGAATAATCATGTACTTGTCCATATTTTCCAGGATATTGCAATAAGGCGCCATAAAAACTGGAATCAAAATTGAAATCCTCATGGTTTCCCACAACGAGTTCTATGTTTAAAGGAGTCGCCCGAGTCTTTAATAAACTTAAGGTCTGGGGCATTACTTCCTCAGAAACAAAAAACTTTAGGACACCATCTTTCTTCTGCTGCCGAGAACGAACATCAAATAACATGGTCATGGCCTCAGCCGCTGCGGTACTTTCATCAAGTAAGGAAGCGTTTGCAATTTCCATACTGGTCAAATCACATACCATGGTCTGGTAATTCAACAAAGCTTCCAAACGTCCCTGAGCTATTTCGGCTTGATAGGGCGTATAGGCGGTATACCAACCTGGATTTTCAAGGATGTTCCTTTTTATGGGCGAAGGGGTTAGGCATTCATGATAGCCCATACCGATGTAGGTTTTAAAAACCTTATTTTTTTCGCCCAGGAATCGCACATGGGATAAAAATTCATGCTCGCTGATGGCCTTGGGCAACGCAAGGCTTTTATTTAATCGAATATCGTCTGGAATGGTCTGATTTATTAAATCGTCCAAAGATTTAACACCAACGATTTCATACATTTTTTTGAGGTCTTCCTCCCGTATGCCTATATGGCGGAGTGCAAAAGATTCCGTGTTCATTTGTAGTGCAAAATAAAGTGTACAAAATTAGCGAATAAATCCCTGAAAAACTGCAATTCAAAGGTGTGACGAATCAAAGTTGTTAACTTAGAAATTCACCTTGAACATAAGCGTATTACCTTTGTTTAATGTTGGGTTTGAAACAATTATTTCGGTTTTACATCAATGCCAGTATCCATGTTGCTTTAGCAGTTGTATCGCTTTACATGCTAGGTACCCAAAACTTAAACATTGTGTTCAACAAAAACGTAGTTGGATTCCTTTTTTTTGCGACGATTGTGTGTTACAATTTTGTGAAGTATGGGGTGGAAGCGGATAAGTATCTCATTGTAGCCAAGCCGGCGCACAGGCCTATTCAATTTTTTAGCTTTTTGGCGTTTGGGTTTTGCCTGTATTTCTTTTTTCAACTTCCAATGAAGCTTTGGCTTGTTATCGCTGTTTTAACCGTAGTTTCAGGGCTATATGCAATTCCTTTTCTACCCAGTTCAAGAAATTTGAGAAGTTTGGGAGGACTTAAAATATTTTTGGTAGCGGCAGTTTGGGTAGGTTTTACCGTGGTCCTTCCGGCGGTTGAGCATCAACTTGGGTTATCAAAACAAGTCCTATTGCTGGGAGTTCAGCATTTTGTATTGGTGTTGGTATTGATTATACCTTTTGAAATCAGGGACTTGCAATATGATGCCCACGATTTGAAAACCTTACCGCAGCGCTTTGGAATTGGTAAAACAAAGATTATAGGCCATTGCTTGGTCCTTGTCTACTTCATCGTAGCTTGTCTTAGGGATACGGCTACAGGGGCAATGGTCTTGAAGGAATCCTTGCTGTGCATCCTTCTAGTTTTGGTACTGTACCGTACCAAAAAAAAGCAACCACTGTATTTTTCTTCTTTTTGGGTAGAGGGAATCCCAATTTTCTGGGCTTTGTCAATGATGCTAGTGAACGAAGGGCATTAACAATCCTTAAGTTTTTCCTTCATGGCTTCTTTTTCTTCTTCTGAAATTACGTGCAGGTTGGCCTGTTCACACAAAGAGGATAGCTTTTTGTTTTTTGAAGAGAATTCCGCACACTCCTTGAAAAATAATAAATACATATTTAGCTGCAGTAATTCCCACCAAGAAGCTTCCCCGTATTGACTTTTGGTGCAAATCTTCTTTGCTTTTTCAAGTGAAATTTTCATACGTTTAAAACCATGTTTGATTCATACAGCCCATAAGTGCTGTGCGCGCTCTGTGGACCATAACCCATAAGTTGGACGGGTTAATTCCCAATTCATTACAAATATCTTCCGTGCTCATGCCTTGAATGGTCTTCATATTGAACACCATTGCCTGTTTTTTGGGCAATTTGGCAATGCAATCCTGTATGGCCAACCCCAATTCCTCGTTTTCAATGGAATCATCTCCTCCCTTGCTAAATGGGTCGGCAACACGCTCTTCAAGCCAATCGCCTTCGCCTTCGTCGGTAGCGTAGTTAATCCTTACTTCGGCTTTACCTTTTTTTGAATTTATTTTTCGGTAATGGTCAATCACCTTTCGTTTCAGAATAGCAATCAACCATGTTCTTTCGGCAGCATCCCCTTTGTAATTCTTGGCTGACTTAAGTCCGGCAATAAACGTTTCCTGTACCAAGTCCTTGGCCAATTCAGAATCGCTTACCCTCGCTATGGCATAGTTAAAAAGGTAATCGGCATAGAGGTCGACCCAATTATCTGGTTGTAGCTCGTGTGCGGGCATTTGGTTTTTTAGCGGTATCAAAATTACGATTTTTAGTTAATGAATTTTGTTTGGAACAAATAACCCATTGAAATATCACAAAATCATTACAAGTCAATACTTTAGGCAATTGTTAACAGATTTGAGGGGTACCTTTTATTTGGCTTCATATTTAAATAGGGACTTGTGGTTTTTTAGTAACTTGGAACATCTCCCGACACTAACTAAAATATAGTATTTGATGGATTTTGATGTCCAGGCGGATTTGATTCCCCTCTTTAAGGGTTTGGTCATGGGTCTGATGCCTTATGCCCAAGCACAGGACGTGGAACTGAGGTTTCAGCCTAAGGTGGAAACGTTGCACGCCTCCTATAATCCTCAAAAGGTGCTGTCAGAGATTACCGTGCTTTTAAGCCGGGTGATTACGTTTACTCCGCAATCTTATCAGATTAGTGTAAGTGTTGGCAATTGTGATGAAGATATTGGTAAATGTACACTTGTTATTGAAAATTCAGGCGTAAACCTTTCAAAACTGGGAGAGATTATAGCTTCGGTGTCCCGTGGACTTTCAATTGAAGAACTTACGAGGGGCACACGCTTTGTGGTAGAGATTCCCATTGATGAGGAAAAAAAGATTACAAATCTCAATAGCAAGGATAAATTACTACCCAAACAATATCCGCAATATTTCAGTACCATACATAAGCGCCTAACAAATCATTTTGATCATACAGATAAGATTCAGAAGGCGGCAGAAGCAAAAAGTCCGGAATATGGCGTATTCATGAAAAAGGTAAATGCTGTTATCCATTCCAATTTGGATAATTGTGACTTTTCGGTGGATGGCTTGGCAGACGCCATGGCCCTGAGTAGGGCGCAGTTGTTTAGAAAGGTGAAGCAACTTACACAAATGTCCCCCAGTACTTACATTAGATTCACTAGGTTAGAGGAGGCCAAACGCCTTCTACAAAGCAAAAAGGTGGATTGCAATGTGACAGAGGTAAGCTATTCCGTAGGTTTTGCAAATGTTAGTCATTTTACCCGTTCGTTTAAAAGGCAATTTGGTATGAATCCATCCAGTTTGGTGGCATAACTGCAACCCAATGACAAAAAAATGCAACCTAGGGTCAAATCAACAATTTTCTTGCGCTCTAATTTTGAAGTAGTTGTAAAATCTAATGAATTAACAGTATGGAAAATCTTAAGAAAAATCGCGAATTCATCATTCGTTACTATAATGCCATATCAGGAACGGAAAAGTCCCGAGAACTTTGTGAGCAGTTTACCAATGACGAAAAACTCATAGAACACATTCAGTTCTTTGAAGGGGCTTTTCCCAAGTACGAACTCTTTATCGAAGAAATGGTGACCGAAGATAGCAAGGTGGTGGTTCGCGGGAGGGCTACTGGCATTCACAATGGTGCTTTAAATGGAATACCACCTACAGGGAAAAAGATGGATTTACCCTTTATTATTCGATACACCATTGAAAATGGAACGATTTCTGACCATTGGTTACTGGCTGATCAGATGATTCTAATGGAACAATTGGGGGTCATGCCCAAGGAAGAAACGACACTCTAAAAGGCCAAATCATGAAAAATTATATAGCCTTATTTCTCGCAATACTTTTTTTCTGCTCATGCACGGACACGAAAACTTTGGAAGAACTGGAAAGGGTTCGGTTGGCACTTTCGGAATTTGAAACAAAACAAAATCAAGAGGCAAAGACCAAAAAGTTTATAGAAGACTATTTAAAGGATTTAAGTGGAGCCGATTGGAAATCAAAAATCCGTAAGTACCTTCAGCCAAACCCAGAGGCATTTTTAAAGGAACATGCTGCATTTAGAGCGTCTTTTCCCAATTACACATTCACAATAAAGCATATAACCATTGATGGTAATGAAGCCATTGCGTGGCTTGAAATCAATGCTAACTATGCAAAAACCTATGACTATGATCAGGGATTTGAGGTGGTTAGGGGTATTGAGGCCAAAGATCAACCTATAAGTTGGCAAGAGTCGTGGTACTTTAATGCGGTAGATGGCAAGTTCGGGGACAAATGGGACATGTTAAAGGACAACTACAAAATCCTAACAGATTTAAAGGTCGAAGGAGTGCCAAGTGGTTATGTTGAAAACTAGTTACATCATGAATATTTCATCTAAAGTCTTACAGGTATTCTGTTTGATACTTTGTTCATTAGTGGGTATTGGCCAAGATGCCAAAGAGTCATCAGGAAAAATTATGGCTTTTCGTCCGCTGACCTTATTGGAAAATACCGAACCTGCCGATTTGGAACGATTTGCCAGGGAGCAGTTGACCCCAACATTCAAAAGGTATGTCCCTGGAGTAGATTCATATATCATAAAAGGAGAGCGTGGTGATAATAAAGGCAGATATGTGCATTTGCTCATTTTTGATAATAGGGCGACCCGGGATTTCTATTTTCCTTGGGAACACTCTGGAGAGGCCAATATTCCAGAAGTGGCACTAAAACTATGGCGGCCTGGTCAGATTATGCTATTGGACAGTTTGCCCAAATATGTAAAACCCCTGGAATCCATTCAAAACTATACGGATTACATTTTTAAAGAATGAAGCATGCCAAAAATACTAGTTGCCTGTGCTGCTGCTGACGGCCATGTCAATCCCTTTTTATCCGTAGTGTCCCATTTGGTCAAGCAAGGCCATGAAATCGTTTGGATGTGCGGAAGGGCATATCAACCAAAAATTGAAAGGTCCGGAGCAACTTTTTTGGGCTTGCCAGAGGAGTTTGACCCAAAGGGAATGGACCTTTATGATTTTAAACCTGAGTTAAAAAAATTAAAGGGTATTGCTCAAATCAAGTTCTATATAAAAACGTGGTGCTATGATATGGGTATACCTACTATTGACATCATCAATGAACTACATAAAGACTTCGAGCCTGATATTTACATCAGTGACCCTATGGTTTATGGACCTTACTTTTTTACTGAAAAATTCAATACCCCCAGTATAAATTTGCATGTTATTCCATTGACCTTGTCCAGCAAGGACCATGGTCCGTTTGGCACGGGTATTGGCCCTACGAATTCGTTGTTGGGAAAACTCAGAATATGTTTCTTGAATTTTATGTTGGAAAGCATAGTGTTCAAGGATTTAAAAAGGTACAATGACCAGTTGAGAAAAGAAGTGGGATTGAAGCCCTATGACCATATCTTCAATAGTTTTTTGGAAAGTGCTACAACTGTTTTTGCCACCACTGTTCCTGGGTTTGAATACCAAAGAAGTGATATGCCCAACAACATTAAATTCTTGGGCCCCATTTTACCTAATGCCAATCCCAATTTTATGGAACCTAAGTGGTGGTTTGAGTTGCAGGATGAGCGGAAGGTTATTTTGGTCAACCAAGGTACCATTGCCAATGACATTACGGAACTTATACTTCCAACTATAGAAGCACTAAAAGAAGAAAATGTCTTGGTGATTGCCGTACCTGTTAGGCAAGAAATAAATGATTTGCCAAACAATGTAAAGGTAGCAGAGTTCATTCCCTTTGCCAACCTATTGCCCCATGTTGATGTTATGGTCACCAATGGTGGTTATGGAGCGACCCATATGGCCTTGGCCCATGGCATTCCTATGGTATCTTCAGGCGGCAGTGAAGATAAAATGGAAGTGTCTGCTAGAGTGGCATATTCTGGTTGTGGAATCAACTTGAAAAAACTGAGACCGTCCCCGAAAGAAATCAAAACTGCCGTCAAATCGGTTTTGAAGGATTCCAACTACCGCAATAACGCAAAACGATTACAGGCAGAAATTAAATCTTACGATCCTTTGATGTTAATCACCAAGGAAATTGATAAACTGACCTGATTCTAATTAGCGGTCAAAAGCCCTGCGCGTTCCAATAAGGCTTCGATCCTGGGTTCTTGCCCTCGGAAGCGCTTATATAGCGTCATAGGACTTTCAGTGCCGCCCTTGGAAAGAACATGGTCCTTAAATCTCTTGGCAATTTCAGAATTAAATATTCCTTCTTGCTTAAAATAGGCAAAGGCGTCGGCATCCAATACCTCGGCCCATTTGTAACTATAATATCCAGAGGAGTAGCCGCCCTGAAATATATGGGCAAAGGATGTACTCATACAGGTTTCCGGGGTGTCCGGGTACAACTGGGTGTCCCCAAAAGCGTTGGTTTCGAATGCTTTCACATCTTTTACATCAGAGGGGTCTTGACCATGCCATGCCATATCCAATAATCCAAAGCTAAGCTGACGAAGGGTCTGCATCCCTTCCTGGAATGTGGCTGATTCCTTTATCTTTTGAACAAGATCCATGGGAATCAATTCCCCTGTTTCATAATGATAGGCAAATAGTTCCAAAGCTTCTTTTTCGTAACACCAATTTTCCATGATTTGACTGGGCAATTCCACAAAATCCCAATACACTGAAGTTCCTGAAAGGCCTGGATAGGTGGTATTGGCCAACATACCATGTAGGGCATGACCAAATTCATGAAATAGTGTGGTTACCTCATTAAACGTTAGTAGTGAAGGTTGGGTTGGGGTTGAAGGGGTGAAATTACAGACATTGGAAACGTGCGGCCGTACATTTTTGCCTGCTTTTCTAAATTGTGATTTGAAAGAGGTCATCCAAGCCCCACCACGTTTTCCTGATCTAGGATGGAAATCAGCGTAGAAAAGGGAAACAAAATTATTCTCTTGGTCAAACACTTGGTAGGTTTTCACTTCCTCATGATATTTATCCACATCAAAAACCTCCTTGAAGTTCAGGCCAAATAACTTTTCAGCGACTTTAAAAACACCGTCAATAACATTTTCCAACTTAAAATAGGGCTTCAATTTCTCATCATCCAATTCAAACTTTTGCTGTTTTAACTTTTCGGAGTAAAAGGACCCATCCCATTTTTGGAGGTTTTCAATACCGTCCAGTTCTTTCGCAAATTGCTGTAGCTCGGTGAACTCCCTTTCTGCTGCAGGTTTTGCCTTTTGTAGCAATTCATTTAAGAAATCAAATACCTTTTCTGGAGTCCGTGCCATTCGCTCTTCCAGTACAAAATGCGCATGGCTCTTATACCCCAAAAGGCTTGCCCTCTCATGGCGGAGATTTGCAATACGAAGCACATTCCCTTTATTATCCAGTTCATCTTTATGAAAGCCCTTACTACCAAAAGCCATAGCGAGTTCTTTTCTGAGACCACGATTTTTGCCATACTTCATAAAAGGAATATAACTGGGATATTGAAGGGTAATCATCCATCCTTCCTTATCCTTTGATTTGGCCAATTGCGCTGCCGCTTCCTTAGCGGCTTCCGGTAATCCATCCAAATCTGCTGCATCGGTGAGATGCATTTCATATTTGTTGGTCTCTGCAAGAACATTTTCACCAAATTTCAATTTTAGCTTGGCCAATTCTGCATCAATTTCCCGAAGTTGTTGCTTCTTGGAAGGCGGAAGATTGGCCCCATTACGACTGAAACTCTTATAGCGTTTTTCGAGCAAAGTACCCTGCTCTGGGTTCAGGTTGAGACTTTCCTTTTGTTCGTAAACCGATTTCACCCTAGCGAAAAGTGCTTCATTGAGCGTAATATCATTACTGAACTCCGAAAGCAATGGGGAAACCTCTTGAGCTATTTTTTGGATGTTCTCGTTGGTTTCTGCAGAATTTAGGTTAAAAAATACCGCTGAAACCCTATCCAGCTGATAACCAGAATAATCCAAAGCCTCAATGGTGTTTTCAAAGCTTGGAGGTTCTGGATTTTCAATGATGGCATCAATTTCCTTGCGGGCCAATTCAATGGCCTCAAGAAAAGCAGGTTTGAAATGTTCGTTCTTAATTTTGGAAAAGGGCGCTTGGTCAAATTCCTGTAGCAATGGATTCATGGATGCTTCGATTTTCAAGGCTTAAAATTTGGGTTTTGTCATTTGGAACTCTTAACGGATTCTGCTCCTTTCATTACCTTTTGCTTCAGGCCTTCTTTGTAGACTTCAATCTTATCAAGTACACATTGATCGGAACTTCCAATGATTTGGGCCGCCAGGATTCCAGCATTTTTAGCCCCATTCAAAGCAACGGTGGCTACCGGGACACCTCCGGGCATCTGAAGAATGGATAAAACCGAATCCCAACCGTCGATGGAGTTTGAACTTTTTACGGGCACTCCAATAACAGGAAGGGGGGATAATGAGGCGACCATTCCCGGTAAATGTGCCGCTCCTCCTGCGCCAGCAATAATGACTGAATAGCCATTTTTGTGTGCATTTTTTCCAAAATCGAATAGTTTTTCAGGAGTGCGGTGGGCAGAAACGATATCCACGTCCACTTCAATATCAAATCCTTTTAAAACATCAATGGCTTCCTGCATGACCGGTAGGTCACTAGTGCTGCCCATAATGACGGCTACTTTGCTCATTTGCTTATTACTTTGATTTTTTCTTTTACTTGTTGCGCTATTTCCCTTGCCCTATCAATATTCTCATTAACGATGGTCACATGCCCCATTTTGCGAAATGGTCGAGTTTGTTTTTTACCGTAAATATGGGGGGTAACCCCTCTTTTCGCTAAAATGGTTTCAATATTTTCATAGATCACATCACCGGTATGGCCTTCAGCTCCCACTAAATTGACCATAACCCCTGCGACTTTGCTTTCTGTTTGTCCCAATGGTAAACCTAAAATGCATCGAATGTGTTGCTCAAATTGATTGGTGTAACTGGCCTCTATACTGTAGTGCCCACTGTTATGGGGTCTTGGCGCCACCTCATTGACCAATATTTCATTTTCTTGGGTCTGAAACATCTCCACTGCCAACAATCCTATGTGACCAAAACCTTCAGAAACCTTTACTGCCACTTCTTGGGCTTTTTGAGCGACTCCGCCTTCGATTCGTGCTGGACAGATCACGTATTCCACTTGATTGGCTTCAGGATGAAATTCCATTTCCACTACAGGGTATACCTTTGACTGCCCTTTCGAATTCCGGGCAACGATTACTGCCAGTTCGTTTTTGAAAGGTACCAGGGCTTCCGCAATGCATTCCACATTGGGCAGTCCTTCCAGATCCTTTACTTTTCGTATGATTTTTACGCCTTGCCCATCATAACCGAACTGGGCACTTTTCCATACAAAGGGAAGTTTTAAACCGCCATTCGCAATGCTTTCATCGATTTCGGAGGTGTAAGCAAATCTTGAAAATTCAGAAGTAGGGACGTCATGGTCAACATAGAAAAGCTTCTGTTTGGCCTTGTTTTGGATGGTCCGCAGCACCTTGGATTGTGGATAGACCGCAACCCCTTCGCTTTCCAGTCGCTCCAGGGCATCAACGTTGACGTTTTCAATTTCTATGGTCAATACATCCACATCCTTGCCAAAGTTGTAGACCGTATCAAAATCCATCAGATTCCCTAATACAAATTGGTCGCATGCTATTTTGCACGGCGCGTCGGGAGAGGCGTCCATGACCTTAGTGAAGACGTCCCATTTTCGCGTTTCATAGAGCATCATTTTGCCCAATTGTCCCCCGCCTAGAATGCCCAATCTAAAATTGGATGAAAAATATTCCATACCGTATTGAAATGATGACAAAAATACATGGAATTCCGCACTCCATTGGAATTGAAGCTGCAAAAGACACCCTAAAACACTATCTTAGCCCACCTCAATTTTAACATTACACGGTGATCAAATTACACGATAAATATTTTGAGCCTTTTCTCAGTGAAGAGGAAATTAAAAGGGCAGTCACCAAAATTGCTGGGGAAATAGCAGCGGATTACAAAGATGAGGTCCCAATTTTTGTGGGAGTGCTCAATGGTGCTTTTATGTTTGTATCAGATTTAATGAAAGCCTATCCGCACCCATGTGAAGTCACTTTTGTAAAACTAAGTTCTTATCAGGGTTTAACGTCAACAGGTATTGTGGAAACCTTGTTGGACGTTTCGGAAGATATTAAGGGGCGGAGTGTTATCATATTAGAGGATATTATTGATACTGGACGGACATTACAGCAACTGGTACACCTATTCTCCGATACCAATGTCAAAGAGTTCAAAATTGCCTCTCTTTTTTATAAAGCGGAAATATATAACGGTGAATATCCCATTCACTATGTGGGGTTGGAAATACCCTCCAAATTTATTGTTGGTTACGGTCTTGACTATAACGAACACGGAAGAAACTTAAATGAAGTCTATCAAATAAAACAAACCAATATGATTAACCTCGTTCTTTTTGGAAAACCGGGTGCCGGAAAGGGAACTCAAGCGGGCTTTTTAAAAGAAAAATATAACCTAAAACACATTTCTACCGGTGATGTATTCCGTTACAATATTAAAAACGGCACGGAACTGGGAACACTGGCAAAATCCTATATGGATAAGGGTGATTTGGTACCTGATGAAGTCACCATTAAAATGTTGCAGGATGAAGTGGAAAAGAATCCCGAGGCTGCTGGTTTTATTTTTGATGGTTTTCCAAGAACGACAGCCCAGGCAGAGGCACTGGACAATTTTCTGGATTCAAAGGATATGAAGATTGATGCTACCATAGCCTTGGAGGCCGATGATGAAATTCTGATTCAACGGCTGTTGGAACGGGGAAAGGAAAGTGGTCGAAGCGATGACCAGGACGAGGATAAAATCCGTAATCGCTTTGAAGAGTATAATCAAAAGACCGCTCCACTTAAGGACTATTATGAAAAACAAGGGAAATTTCATGCGGTGAACGGAATTGGGGATATTGCTGAAATAACGGCCAGACTGTCCAAGGTCATTGATGATTTATCCTAATGCTTTAGGGGATGGGTGACAGAGAGGAGATGATACCACCACGATACGCTTTTAAGGGGTGCCTCATCACCTTGGGTTCTGCAATTCTACTATTTATTTTGGTGGCCATAGGATACTTGATTTACCTCTTCTATTTTAATGACTCCCTGTAAATTCCAATGCTGCAACATGAGAATCTAGATTTCAGCGCTGATCGGATTCCAACCTTTGAACGAACAATAAGTATTGAGCAATGACCGAAGGTAATTTTGTCGATTATGTGAAAATCCATGTCACTTCGGGGAATGGAGGGAAAGGCTCCACGCATTTACGGCGGGAAAAGTATGTGGCGATGGGTGGACCTGATGGTGGAGATGGTGGCCGAGGGGGGCATATCATCATCAAAGGGAACCAAAACCTCTGGACGCTTATCCATTTTAAGTTTAAAAGGCACTTTAAAGCAGGTCATGGTGAACATGGCGGTAAACAGCGCAGCACCGGTTCAAACGGCGAGGATGTAGTGCTGGAGGTGCCTTTGGGAACTGTGGTGAGGGATACGGCGACCAATGCCATACGCTTTGAAATTACGGAACATGACGAAGAAAAGATAGTGGTCAAAGGCGGTAAGGGAGGTCGGGGCAATTGGCATTTTAAAAGTGCTACCAACCAAACGCCACGTTATGCCCAATCAGGAATTGAAGGACAGGAAAAAAATATCACCCTTGAACTTAAGGTTTTGGCTGACGTGGGTTTGGTAGGCTTTCCCAATGCGGGTAAATCCACCCTACTGTCGGTAATTACCTCGGCAAAACCAAAAATAGCCGATTACGAGTTTACCACCCTAAAACCAAATTTGGGGATTGTGGAATACCGAGATTTCAAGAGTTTTGTGATGGCTGATATTCCCGGTATTATTGAGGGAGCTGCCGAGGGGAAAGGGTTGGGCCATTATTTCTTAAGGCACATCGAGCGGAATGCAACCTTACTTTTTCTCATTCCAGCCGATAGTAAGGATATCTCCAAAGAATATCAAATTCTGTTGGATGAACTAAGAAGGTATAATCCTGAACTTCTGGACAAGCAGCGCTTGGTGGCCATTTCAAAAGCTGATATGCTTGATGAGGAACTCCAGGAAGAAATGGATGCCCTTTTGAAAGAGGATTTAAAGGAAGTGGAGTATCTTTTTATCTCCTCGGTAGCGGAGAAGGGGATTCAAGAGCTGAAGGATAGGTTATGGTCGCTTTTGAACGATTAACGTTCCTTTTAATGATTTTGCACCTCAACATTTTGTAATTTTAAGTAGATGTAGTTTTTTGTGATGCGATTGTTTTTAATGTTTCTAACCTTGGTACTTTTTGTTGGTTGTTCTACTGTAAGGGTGAACTACGATTATGACAAGAGCACCGATTTTTCCAATTACACCACGTACAATTATTTTGGGGATATGGAAACTGGGTTAAGTCCGTTGGATGAAAAACGACTACTTCGTGTTTTGGATTCTACCCTACAGGCCAAGGGATTTTTACTTTCAGAAGAACCTGATTTTTTGGTAAACATTATCAGTGAAGAATACAGAAAAGCACCACAAAACTCCGTTGGCGTTGGACTGGGAGGTACCAATCGGAATGTTGGGGGTGGCGTATCCATTGGTGTTCCTGTGGGTGGTTCCCAATTGGAACGTAGCATTCAGTTTGACTTTGTCGATTCCGAAAAAAACGCCCTCTATTGGCAGGCGATTTCTGAAAGTGGATTTCGGTCCAATGCAAGTCCTTTGGTTCGCGAAGAACAGTTACGAAAGGTTGTTGAAAAAGTATTTTCTAAATTTCCACCTCAAGTAAAGTAAATTTCCGTTCACTTAGGTCAATTTACCGCTGCCCATAGTTTAATTTAGTGAAAAGCGGTCCTTTCCTAACTTTGATGGGTTCATTTGGTAACAAACAAGAACAATTTTAGTCTTATCAACATTAATTAAAACTATAGAGAATGAAGACAATCAAAAAACAATCATTTTTAACAATGCTTTGCCTTTTTATAGGCCTTGGCGCATTTGCCCAGGATATTGCTGGGACATGGAAAGGCACCCTTTCTGTACAAGGTGCAGAGATGCCTTTGCTTTTTACCGTTTCCGATGAGGATGGAACATTAAGTTCAACCATGGACAGTCCTTCCCAGGGAGCAACGGATATACCTATGGATGAAACCACTTTTGTAGACAATACCCTGACCATTGTATTTAAGCAAGCAGGGATTAAATACGTTGGAACACTGGAAAATGAAAAAGTTACAGGTACCTTTTATCAAGGAGGGATGGAATTGCCCTTGGTTCTTGAAAAAACGGTGAAGACCATTCCTGGAAATCCAGACTTGGCAAGTTCAGATGAAGAACTCAATTCGCTGATAGCATTGGCTGAGGGTGACTTTAAATATTCGGTTGAAGATTATTTTGCTAGGCCCAAAGCATCTACTTTTAGATTTTCGCCAGATGGCAGGTATATGTCCTATCGTGAAAAAGACGAAAATGGGAAAAGACACATTTATGTTAAGAATGTGGGTTCAGGTGAAATCACCAAAGCTATTGAAGAAGGTGAAGAATTGGTACGTAGTTATGCTTGGTTGAACAACAATAGATTGGCGTATACTTCTGATAAGGGCGGAGATGAAAACTATCATGTATTTGCGGTAGATTTGGATGGTTCCAACCTCAAAGACCTTACCCCTTTTGAAGGTGTAAGGGCCCAATTCTCCAACCTTTTGGAAGATGATAAGGAACATATCATCGTTGATCTAAACAAGAACAATCCACAGGTTTTTGAACCCTACAAAATCAATGTGGTCACCGGAGAACTTACCCAGTTATTTACCAATGACGATCCATCCACACCGATTACTGGATATGATTTTGACAAGGATGGTAAACTCAAGGGATATAGTAAACTGGTAAACGGTGTTGACGGCGAATACTATTATGAAGATGGGAATGGTGGGTATGCCCTTTTAAAGCGCTTGAATTGGAAAGATTCCTTTGGTGTTCTCTACTTCGATTATGCAACGCCTTACGAGCACGATGCCTATGTAGTCTCCAATCTTGATAGCGATAAGGCCAAGATTATTCGATATGACCTTAAAGAAGATAAGGTATTGGAAGAAGTATTTGCCCATGACAAGTATGATGTTTCTGATATGGGCCTTTCAAAAAAGCGTGGCTATGAATTGGATTATGTAAGCTACGAAGGAGAAAAGGAGGTGGTATTGCCCATCAGCGAAACCTATAAAAGGTTTCACGAAAGGGTGGTGTCAACATTTCCGGGCAAGCAATATACCGTTGCCGATGCAACGGAAGAAGAAGATAAGGTTTTGGTCTTTTTGCAAAGTGATAAGCTCTATGGAGAATATCACTCTTACGATGTTGAGAAAGATGAGTTTACCTTCCTATACAATTTAATGCCTCAATTGAAAGAGGAGGACATGGCAGAAATGCGTCCTATTACGTTTACGAGCAGGGATGGTCTTACCATTCATGGATATATCACCTTGCCGAAAGCCGCTTTGAATGGTGAAAAAGTGCCCGTAATCGTAAATCCCCATGGAGGTCCGCAGGGTATTCGTGATTCTTGGGGCTTCAATCCAGAAGCACAACTGTTTGCAAGCCGGGGCTATGCCACCCTTCAAGTCAACTTTAGGATTTCTGGTGGATATGGACGTGAATTTTTGGAATCGGGCTTTAAAGAAATCGGCCGCAAGGCTATGGATGATGTTGAAGATGGCCTAAAATACGTGGTCGAACAAGGTTGGGTCGACAAGGATAAAGCAGCAATATATGGGGGCAGCCATGGTGGTTATGCGGTGTTAAGGGGATTGACCAAAACACCAGATCTCTATGCGTGTGGCGTGGATTATGTGGGAGTTTCCAATCTGTTTACTTTTATGAACACTATTCCAGCGTATTGGAAACCTTATTTGAAGATTATCAAAGAAATTTGGTACGATGAGGATGTGGCTGAAGAGAAAGTAATTATGGAAGAGGTTTCTCCAGTGTTTCATATCGATAAAATTAAAAAGCCGCTATTTGTGGTTCAGGGTGCCAACGATCCTAGGGTAAACATAGATGAATCCGATCAGATTGTGGAAGCATTACGGGCCAAAGGCCAAGATGTACCCTATATGGTAAAATATGATGAGGGGCACGGATTTGGCAAGGAAGAGAACCGCATTGAGCTGTATAAGGCCATGATGGGCTTTTATGCCAAGCATTTGAAAGATCAAGAAATGAAGGCTCCCATTAAAGGATAATAATTAGCGTAAAACAAATCTTAATGAGGTCGACCACATTGCTGGTCGACCTTTTTTAGTTTAAAAAACTCAGTTGGGTATTTTAAGGCTACCGTTCGGTTAAGCCTGTTTACCGTTCGTCATAATTTTATTTCCACAGGGATAGACCTCCATTACATTTGTTTCATAATTAAAGCGGACAGCATGATAACTGTAGTAAAAATTTTGGTAAGCCTCTTATTGAGCATTTTTATTTAAATCTTCATCAAAGACAAAAAACAACGAGCATGAAAACAATGGACAATACAAAAAAGGTAGTTCTTGCCATAGGAAGTGTGGGCATCATCGTCGGAGTGGTAGGTTTATTTAATTCTACCGGTCTTATGGAACAATTCTTTCCCCTATATACCGGTTTCACCCTAATCGGTATCACCTTATTGCATAAAGAAGCAAATCCTAAGGCATTATGATGAACAATGAAGCTTTTGCCAGCACATTGGCGGGCATCCTTTTCGGATTTTCTGCGCTATTAATGCTGTACAACAAGGAAGAGTATGTATCTGGAGGACTACTGGCCATTGCCGGTTTGCTTATGATCATACATGCCCTAAGAATTAGAAACAAGAAATCAATTTGCAAAAAATAAAATAGCATGAGACTTACAATAACGGATTCCCTTTACATTGCCGGGGCCATTTTATTGGGCTCCGCAATTATCTCACAATTTGAGCACGCGGATTTAATAAGTTCCACGGTACTGGTCATCATTTCAATGGTTTTGTTGGTATGGGGCTATCAAAAGGACAAAGCCAAAGTTAGCTGTGCCATAACATCGAAAAATACGCGAAAAATAGCATTGGTCACTATTGCTGTAACGGCCGTATTTGGTGCATTGGGCTTTACCATTGGTAGACTTATCTATCTTTGGTCGCAGATTTAAAACAACACCACATAAGTAATGAATATTACGGACACCAAACAGAATAGACTTTTCTGGTCGCTCCAATTGTTAGGCTGGGGAGGCTTAAATGTTTTTTCAGTTTTACTTATTCGTGATCTCAGTCGTGAATTCATACTTTATTCAGTCATTGCCGGCACGAGCATTGGGATTATAACCACATCGCTATTGCGGTGGTACCTCAAGCGGTACCTCAGTTTTGACAATTTTGGGCTTAAGGATGTCGCAAAAATCTTGGTTTCCGTTATCGTCGTTTCCATACTCTTTGGAGGTTTGAATTTTGCATTTGGTTATCTCTACGGGAGATATGGGCCAGAAATATCTGAATTGGAGCTGAAGATGTTGAAGGTTTTCGATAAGATAGGTTTATTGGCATTTAGTTCTTTGTTCAATATAGTGCTTTGGTTGGGATGTTATTTGGTTATTAAGCTATTATTACGTTTTAATGCCAACCGTATTGAACGCTTGGAACTCAATGCCAACCTTAAGCAAGCACAACTGAATACTTTAAAAGGTCAAATTAATCCGCATTTTATGTTCAACAGTCTAAATAATATTCGCGGATTAATGCTGGAAGATGTTGAAAAGTCACGGGAAATGCTGACGAAACTATCCGAAATGTTACGTTATTCCCTGACCAAAAACAGTGTAGACGGTATTGCGTTGGAAGAAGAGCTGGAAATGGTGGATAATTACATTTCACTATCCAAAATTCAGCTCGAAGACCGATTGCAATTTAAAAAGGAAATAGCACAGGATACCCTATCCATACACATACCACCGATGATTGTACAATTGCTGGTAGAAAATGCAGCAAAGCATGGAATTTCCAATTTAAAAAAAGGAGGTGTTATTGAATTAAGCACCCGAAAAAATGGGGAAGCGTTATATGTTCAAGTAAAAAATACTGGAAAGCTTCGTATTGCAAAGGATTCTACCCAACTGGGCCTAAAAAACATTAATCAACGATTGAAATTACTGTATGGGGATAAGGCCTCCTTCAGTCTACATGAAGAGGACCATGAAGTAGTGGCCAAAGTAAAAATTCCATTGCCATGATTAAAGCGGTTATTGTTGAAGACTCCAGACTGGCACGTAATGAACTCAAAGAGCTTCTAAAACCCCATGCGGATATTGAACTGCTTGGTGAGGCGGAAAACGTGGACAAGGGAGTTGAGTTGATTCAAAATTCACATCCCGATATTTTGTTTTTGGACATCAATATGCCCGAAAAAGATGGCTTTGAATTGCTAGAAATGCTGGATGAAGTGCCTATTACGATATTCACCACTGCCTTTGACGAGTATGCCATAAAGTCCTTTGAATACAATGCTTTGGATTACTTGCTCAAACCTATCAATCAAAAGCGGTTTGACTTGGCGATTGATAAGGCAAGAAAGCAGTTGGAAGGTACTGTGGAATCCCCTTCCAATCAAAGGCGCCTTACGGAAAACAGTCAGATTTTTATCAAGGATGGCGAAAAGTGTTGGTTGGTAAAAATCGGAGAAATTTCACATTTTGAAATTGTGGGCAACTATTCAAGGGTATTCTTTGCGGATGAAAGCCCCATGCTTTACAAATCGCTCAATCAAATTGAGGAAAAATTACCGGAGGCCTACTTTTTTAGGGCCAATCGACAACAGATAGTGAATACCAATTATATTGCACAAGTAGTACCTTGGTTCAATGGAAAATTAAAATTGACGATGCAAAATGGTGATGATGTCGAGGTGTCACGACGGCAATCCTACCTCTTTAAGGATAAAATGAGCATATAAAAGCCCTTAAATGAGGGCTTTTTCGTTCTCTTGACTATGCCCGTAAGATATCGGTATAGCGATCTTTGTATCCTACCAAAACAAGGATATTCAATAATAAGAGACCCAATGCCGGACCAATATTAGGTGGGTCCAAAGTGGCATGGAACAGCACCGCACAGACCGAAACGCTCATCAAAACAAGCGCCATTAGAGCACCCCACTTATTGAATATAAGCGCAAGACCGGCTAAGGTTTCTACAACCCCAACAAGGTTTAAGGTCTGACTATTGCCGAGCGCCATAAAGTATTGCAACGGATCCCCTTCCAGTTCAAATGCAGGTAAAAACTGTAAAAATTTATTTAGCCCGAAGACCAAAACAAAAAGCCCCAATAGAATGCGAAGGGCCATGAAGACTTTTGAATTCATCGAAAATTGATTTATTGGTTGTCGAATAAATGTAATTAAAAGTTAGCAATACGATAAATAAGGCGAATCAAAGGCTTTAAAAAATATGATAGAAAATAAAATAAGTCATGGTTAGGTTAAAAGATGCATGTGATAAAATAGCACCTAGTATTGAACCCGATTTTTGTTTTGCAAAAAAGAAAATTCGGGCAGCCAAGAAGGTCAAGCCTACCCATAGTAGTGCCGGAACCAACCTGAACTCCCAATTTCCATTAACTAAGAGGATTCCGAAATGTGCCACATGGGTGAGCGCAAAAGCTGAACTATCAACTATGGAGGCTTTATTTTCACCCAATCTTGGGACAAAACAACGGTGTATCACCCCTCGATACATTAATTCCTCCCCAATAGGGCTAAAAATCATGCTGACAGCACCGAATATGATGAAAAAGGTCAACCGTTGTTCCCCTAGGTCCACCCCATCTGGAATGAGATAGGATTGTGAAATGTACACCAGCCAGTTACTGTCCGAATGCTGATAAAGAAAATCGCCAAGCCACCAAACCAGGATACAGAACAGGCCCCCCAACACAATTCCCAGTAACACTCCCAAAAGGGAACTAGGGCCCTTGATGCCAATTTCCCTTCTTCCCGCTTTGTTAAGGAGGACAAAAGGAAGGACCCACATCATTACGAATATGATGGATGTAAAATGGTAATCCCCAGTTTTGCTGGCCTGCAAGACGGTTATAAATCTCGGTATTCCCAACAGGAGAATAAGGAAAAGACCAAGTTGCCAATTGAATCTTAATTTCTCATTCAGGAATTTTTTAAAATACCCCATTACAATGACCTTAACAAACCCCCATCAATCGGGATATTGGTACCATTGATATAGGCGGCCTTATCAGAAGTTAAAAATGCGACCAAATAGCCATACTCTTCCGGCTTTCCAATGCGTTTAAGGGGAACTTGTTCTTCCATAGCCGCCCTGACTTCCGCTTCGCTCAAACCCATTTTCTCCGCTTTTTTGACATTGAGTTGGGCGATTCGTTCCGTATCAAAATACCCCGTTAAAATATTGTTTACGGTAATTCCGTCCTTGGCAACATCGATAGCAAGGCTCTTTGCCCAGGTGACCACCGCTGCCCGAATCGTGTTGGAAAGTGCCAAATAGTTTAATGGTTCCTTAACCGAAATGGAAGCCACATTAACAATGCGCCCCCAACCCTTTTCTTGCATGTGTTTCAGGGCTAGTTCCGTGGTAAGGACCACGGATTTGAAGAGTAGGTCAAAAGCATTCTGATAATCGTCCACATTTTTTTCCAAGGCCCCTCCAGCTTCGGGTCCCTGGGTATTATTAACCAATATATCGACCTCGTTTTTCTCAAAAAAGGCTGAAATAATGCTTTTATAGGCTTCAAAATTGGTGAAATCCACCTTTAGAAATCGGTGTTGTTGACCATTATGGGCTGGGAGGCTTTTGATGATGGCACGCATCTTATCTTCACTACGGGCCATCAAAGTCACACTGGCCCCACTTTCGGCCAATTGCAGGGCTATAGCCTTGCCGATACCCTGACTGCTTCCGCCGATAATTGCTTTTTTTCCGTCTAAACTAATCTTCAAAACAGTACTTTTCCAATAGCTATCTATACTCGTCCCGTACTGGGCTAAAAATATCCATCAATTCACATTCGGTCAATGCTTTGCCACCATGTGGGGTATTTGAGGGAATGATTACAACATCCCCAGGGTGGTACACTTTTGTTTTTCCGTTTAGGCTAAACTCAAAATCCCCTTTGACGACATGCATAATTTGCTCATGATGGTGCTGGTGTACAGGTACTTCCGCATCTTTTTCCACAGTCCAAAACGCCCAACTCATTTTCTCACCGTGCACCAATTTCCCGTGATAGCCGGGCATGATTTCTTTGGAAGGGATATCTTTTAGGTTCATGGCTGCTAATTTGCCCTGAAGTTAAAAATATTCTTGAAGGCCAATGGTTATCTTTGACAGGAAAATAATGTCAATGAAAATTCATTTTATTGCCATAGGGGGGGCGGCAATGCACAATTTGGCCCTTGCACTTGAGAACAAAGGCTACGAAGTCTCGGGTAGTGATGATATTATTTTTGACCCATCAAAAAGTAGATTGGAAGCAAAAGGCCTGTTACCAAATGTATTTGGGTGGTTTCCTGATAAAATTACATCGGACTTGGATGCCGTAATTCTGGGAATGCATGCCAAACCGGATAACCCCGAGTTGAAGCGGGCACAGGAACTGGACATCAAGATTTATTCGTATCCCGAATTTTTATATGAACAATCAAAAGATAAGACTCGCGTGGTCATTGGAGGTAGTCATGGAAAGACAACCATCACTTCCATGATATTGCATGTGCTTGATTATTGTGATATTTCTGTGGATTATATGGTCGGGGCACAGTTGGAGGGTTTTGAACGTATGGTCCATTTGACTGAAGAAAACGACTTTATCGTGTTGGAGGGGGATGAATACCTAAGTTCCCCAATTGACAGACGACCAAAATTTCATTTGTACCAACCCAATATCGCCTTGCTCAGTGGAATTGCTTGGGATCATATCAACGTTTTTCCGACCTATGAAAACTATCTGGAGCAATTTCAGATTTTTGTCGATGGTATTGTTCGCGGGGGCAGTATCACGTTCAACGAAGAGGATATTGACGTCAAAAACGTAGTTCAGCGAACCGAAAATACCATCCGAAAATTTCCGTACGGAACACCAAAGTATTCCGTTGAGAATGGAATTACCTATTTGGAGACTGGGGATGGTCCGATGCCCCTGGAGTTTTTTGGAAGGCACAATTTAAATAATCTTATGGGTGCCAAATGGATTTGCCAACAAATGGGGGTTGACGAGGTTGAG
>JANQQQ010000009.1 GCA_028284935.1 Croceivirga sp. | reverse complement strand
AACCACTAATGCAGCACTGAGATCAGAAATAGCCAAATTCAACAGCAATACTCACAGATTTTTTGGCAACAAAGTTGATGTCGTCTTCCTTATCATATGAGTCGTTACACTGTTCAACACGATGGCAGTCAAAGCGAAGACGGTGTTCAAGACGCAGAGAGGTATGTATTCACGGTCAGCGTTACAAAATCGTGAGTAAAACAATAGATCAATTAATTCTCTTTCATTTTTGGCCGAGTTAAAAACCAAAGTCTAATTTTTGTTTTGTTTTGTTTGTCTTCCGTGCATTGCAGGTGACAGTAATAGTGTATCTCATATTAAACTTTAACGAGAGATAATATTATTCCACTTTTTTCAACATGGGTGTTAGTGTTAACGAATTACTGTTTTACGCATGTGTGACTTTGCTTTTGTTTCAATATCGTGAGGGAAGAATTGGTAAAAATGTACTCCCTGCTTCAGCACAATTTTCACCCAATTGCAAGTTGAATACTATTGGAACCAATCAAACCACATGTTTTATTGAAAGGGTGCCCATGTGATGTGTAGTGTTTGGCTCGTACTCTATTTTCCAAATGCAGACTACCGATTCCCTCAAAGAACTCACCTACTTGTTATTTTCAAAAATGAATCCAAGATATGTAGGGCATAAGATGTTTTTAAAGAGTTTGATATAATTCCATATTGGTACCATGAAACAAAAGGAATCATTTGCTTAAAAATAGAATTTAATTTCCACAGGGCTGTTTTGGCCTACCAAATTGGCCGACGTTTCTTTGTTTTGGTGCACCAATATGGCCGCCATGACGTCATTTGAAAGTGATCTTCTTAACCGGTGGCTAGCGCTAACCATGCCCCTAGTCTTTATTAAGAGCGAATGCACATAAAAATCGAGCAAAATCAGAAAATTGTGGCCGCAACTCAAAATCCATCCCACCCTCATCTTGAGTCTATATGGAGATTCTGGTGAGATTTAAAAGGTTCTGGGTTTGTTTTTTCGGCTATAGTGCCCCCTCCCCGCCACCCCGGCCCATACGCCCATGCACAAGCTACTTTGAACTGTCAATGCGAAGTTCCTTTATGCCGTATATAGCGTAATGTCGAGAAGTAGTTTGTTTGATGGTATTTACATCACACCAGAGTATTCCACTCGCCCTTCCTAAGTTATATTCCATTCTATTATTCTATTGTATTCTCCCCTATTTCATTTAATTCCATTCCTGTCAAGATTCAATTTCCACAGCTGGCTGTAACACTGTGCCCCTGACAAAAATATTCCGTAGTATCATGCTGATAGTGCGTCGAATATGCCTCAACTTCCAGCAATAAATCAAGGGGTTCAAACAAGAGTTTACAAACACAAGCGTTACCGTAGATTGTTGCAAGATTTGTAAAATTCTTTCGTCAGATTTCATGCCTGTCACAGCAAATTCAGTGAATATCTTTGGCAAATAGCAAATCAAAAGTATAACGTATACTTTTGATTTGCGTACTGATGGTTTTTGGCGCTCAAAAGTCGTTCTCGTTTCACCCTCAGTTTGTCCGCTGCCTTGCACTTGCTGGGCGTGTATTTGGAATCTATGGCGTCGAACCATGGAATACATTTTGCATTGAAGGAGCGCTATCGTTATGAGGGAGGTGGTTAAGAAAACATGTAGGGAAGTCGAAAAGAAGAAATCGTTTTCGTCTGTGATCCGGAAAAGGGGAACAGTTGTACTTATCACCCAAATTAAGATCAAGATGGAAACGACTCGCTTGGGAGTAACAATCTCTTGGTATCT
>JANQQQ010000037.1 GCA_028284935.1 Croceivirga sp. | reverse complement strand
TAAGCCCGTTAGCGCCGATGGTACTGCCACACCAGGTGGGAGAGTAGGTCGCCGCCTTCCTCGAAGCCCCGTTCACCCCAAAGTGAACGGGGCTTTTTTAGTTATACATACCGCTACTTTTCTCTTTTTTCAATCTCTTGAACCGCTCCAACCCCAATATATCAACGGGATTGGATTACGCATATGCGTTTGCCACAATTTTTAGCTATTTTTAAGGAGTGTCTTCATAGAATCTAATTGAAATCCAGATTTATATGAAAGGGAGCGGGGAAGATACCCAACCATTTCTTCAAAAATTACAAGGAATTGTCCTTGATAATTTAAAAAATGAGCAATTTGGCGTAGAAGAATTGGCAAGTGTATATGGGTTGAGCCGTTCACAATTGCATAAGAAACTGAAAAAAATTGATGGAAAATCAATAAGCCAGTTTATAAGAGAGGTACGTTTAAAGAGGTCATTGGAGTTGTTGGATAGCGATGACACTCTAACCGCTTCTGAGGTTGCCTATGAAGTTGGGTTCTCCAGCCCAACGTATTTCAATACCTGTTTCAAGGATTATTTTGGTTACCCTCCGGGTGAGGCGAGGATGAGGACCAAGTTTCAGAATGAGGAGGGCTTAGACCAGCTTGATGGTAGGGTGACCAAGCATAAGGTAGGCCAAAAGGCGATTATCTATTTGATTGGCTCGTCAATACTGATTGGAATCCTTTACGGGGCCTATTGGTTAAACGTTAAAAACAAAGCTGTCAATAACAATTTCAGAAAAGAAACCACCGAAAACACTCTCGAAGAAATCAAAAAATCAATTGCTGTGCTCCCGTTAAAAAACTGGAGTGGGAATTCCAATTTGGAATACGTGAGTGATGGTTTAACGGATGCGCTTATATTGAAAATTGCTAAAGTGGGTTCACTATCCAAGGTAGTGCCCTTCACTACCATGTTGACCTATAAGGAAACTGGAAAAAAAATTGAAGAGATAGCGAAGGAACAAAATGTAAGTCACATTCTTCAGGGAAGTTTTCAACTGTCAGGGAGTCAAGCAAAAATATCGTTACAGTTAATAGAAGGACAAAGTAACGAGCAAGTATGGTCCAATGAATATTCGAGCAATTGGGATAGCAGCGAGATTTTTGACCTACAGGAAAGGGTATCGAAGAATGTGTTGAATGCCTTAAATGTGGTAATAACCAAAGAAGAATCCGATATCCTCTCCCAAGTACCCACGGACAGTTATGAAGCCTACAATTATTTTCTGCTGGCAGAATATCAACGTTATCAGTATAAAAATGACGCTTTCGAAAATGCGATTCCGCTCTATAAAAAAGCAATTGGACTCGACTCACTATTTGTGGAGCCTTATGGCGCACTTGCGGAAGTCTATATTTTTCAAGGCTTGATAATGGGACTAGAAGGGGAGAAACAATCCTGGAAGAAGGCCAAAGAACTATTGGAGAAAGCTAAGTTGTTGGACCCATCAAACGAACTGGTACGTGAAAAGCTATTGAATGTATACTTCTTTTTCGAGTGGAATTTTGATGAACTATACCAGTTATCAGAATCTGAAAAAGATTTAATGTACGATTTCAGGATAAAAATTGGGGAGTTCGAACAAGCACTGAAGCGTATTGATCAATTGATTTTGGATAATCCTGTCGGCGTTTATTATGGTAAAAAAGCGGAAATACTTTTTCTAATGGGCAGAAAAGATGAATGTAAGAACTTACTTGAGAAACATGATGCCCTATTTGATGATGGTTTTTATGTTAGGGAGTCTGCCAAATGGCATTATTATTTGGGTAATTATAAAAAATCGAAAGAACAACTGGAACAACTGGTTGGCATTACTGAAAATTATTCGCCGATAGTCACTTGGTTACAGGCAATACATGCAAACTTGGAAGAAGATTTAGGATTGGCCAAGGAAAAAATCTTGACATTAAGGAGTAAGTTTGATAACCTGGAGTCTGGAAGTCCTGCATGGTTTATTGCCCTTTATCATTTTCATTCCAATGAGCCCGATAGGGGATTTACATGGCTACAAAAGTCGTTTGAACGCCATGAAGTGGAGATGATTTGGTTACGTGCCGAACCTTTATTGGCGCCTTATAGAAGTGATTTTAGGTATGTTGAGCTCTACAAAAAAATGCAGTTTCCTGTGCCTATCGCTTCGAACTAGCGTGTTTTTGGGTCGAATGAAACATAATTGAAATACTTTAAATTTTTTTCGAATCGAATTTGGTTTTCTTTTGAAGGTTTCGAAACATAGCTGTTAAGTGTTGCCATGCTTGGACTTTCATCTTTGTGACATCAATTTAAATTATTAATCATTTAAAATTTTATGTCATGAAAAAACTAGTATTGATCTTAGTAGTATCAGGATTATTTCAATCCGGTTTCTCCCAGGGAGACCATCACCAAACTTCAGAATTGCAACTTCCAGTGGTTTCAAACCTCACCTATTTATCCAAAGCATATCTTACAGAGGCACCCAATGTGGTTAAAGAGCTTCGATTAAAGGTGGCCAACTTTGATGTAGCCAAGGCCAAAGGTTTTCAAAAAAGTGAATCCAAGCCATTTGTGGCTGTGCATAAAGCATCCAATGGGGATATAACGGTAAGTTATGATAAAAATGGAGAAATTATCGCTGCTTGGGAACGATTTGGAAACACTTCTCTCCCAAAAAAGGTAAGGACATTAGTAATCAAAAAGTATACGAACTGGAAAATTGTTGGAAACAAATATAGAAGTAGTTATTACGATGGAAAGGTAGAAACGAGTACTTATCTCGTAAAACTTGCTAATGGGAACAAAACCAAGAGAGTAAGAATAAATGCGTTGAATATCTAGGACCTGTCCTATTGTAGTCCTACGGATTGTTGCTAAAAGGCCTTGATCATCTTTATCATCAAGGCCTTTGGTTTTAGATTCTAAACCCTTGGCAAATCTCCTTCACCTTTTAATGGTAAGTCCGAATGTCCCATCAAATACGAATCAACGTGATGTGCAGCTTGTCTTCCTTCAGAAATGGCCCAGACGATGAGCGATTGTCCCCTGCGCTGATCACCGGCGACAAAAACCCCCGGGACATTGGTGGCATAATCACTTTCAGAGGCTTTGATATTGGTTCTTTGGTCCATTTCAAGTCCCAATTGGTGGGCAATGGAACTTTCGGAACCCGTAAAGCCCAAGGCAAGCAATGCCAATTCACATTTCCACTCCCTTTCCGTTCCGGGAACTTCCTTTAGTCTGGGCCGTTGTCCTTTTGTAAACTCCCATTCTACTTCAATGGTTTTTAAGGCTTTAAGATTGCCATTGGCATCTCCAATGAATTCTTTAGTGGATATACTGAAAACACGATTCGCCCCTTCTTTGTGGGAAGTGCTGGTTCTTAGTCGCATGGGCCAAAATGGCCAAGGCTGGTGTTTTGGCCTTGATTCGGTGGCCATCGGCATAATTTCAAAGTTGGTTACTGAATTTGCTTCTTGTCGTATGGAGGTGCCAATACAGTCAGAACCCGTATCCCCACCACCAATAACCACAACATCTTTTCGGGTAGCCAGAATTTCCTTGCCCAAATCTTTGATACCATCCACCCTTCTATTGTTTTGAGGCAAAAAATCCATGGCCTGCACCACTCCTTTTAAATCAGCCCCGGGAATAGGCAATTGACGGCGCACCGTTGCTCCACCACAAAGAACCACGGCATCAAAGTCATTTTTCAATTCTTTGGCTTTAATGTCAACACCTACATGAACCCCTGTTTTAAATTCGATGCCCTCTGCTTCCAGTATTTTCAACCTTCTATCAATGACATTTTTTTCCATCTTGAAATCGGGTATCCCAAAACGTAAAAGGCCACCAATTTTTTCATCCCGCTCCAAAATAGTAACGTGGTGCCCCGCTCGATTCAGTTGCTGTGCGGCAGCTAGTCCAGCTGGCCCAGACCCTACAACCACTACTTTTTTGCCCGTTCTTTTTGAGGGTGGGTTAGGTGTTATCCATCCATTTTCAAAAGCAGTTTCCACAATGTTCTTCTCAATGTTCTCTATGGAAACGGGATCCTCATTAATCCCTAAAACGCAGGCCTCTTCGCAGGGCGCAGGACAAAGCCTCCCAGTGAATTCGGGAAAATTGTTTGTAGAATGGAGAATTTCAGCTGCTTTTTCCCATTTACCTTGATATATGGCATCATTAAAATCCGGGATAAGATTTCCTAAGGGACATCCGCTATGGCAAAAAGGAATGCCACAGTCCATACATCGTGCACCTTGATCCTTAAGCTCGTTTTCCTTTAAGGGTTTGGTGAATTCCTTATAATTTTTGATTCTATCCTTGACGGGAATATAAGATTCATCCTTTCTCCCATATTCCATAAAACCTGTAATCTTTCCCATTCCCTAAAACTTAAATGATTTCAACTTTTTCATTTTCCAACCGAATCAATGCCTGACGATATTCCTCTGGAAATACTTTTACAAATTTCCCCAAATAGGATTCCCAATGTTCCAAAATGCGTTGCGCCAAAGGGCTTTGGGTGGCATTGTAGTGGTTTTCGATAAGTGCTTTCAATTCATTTATGTCCTTGTCCTCCTTGACCTTCAGGAGGTTGAGTCCATCGTTTTTACATTTCTTTCCGAAGGTCTCTTTCTCGTCAAAAATGTAGGCAATACCACCACTCATTCCTGCACCAAAGTTTCTCCCAATTTCCCCTAAAATAACAGCAATACCGCCTGTCATATACTCGCATCCATGGTCACCAATTCCTTCAACGACAGCTTTCGCTCCGGAATTTCTTACACAGAAACGTTCTCCGGCCTTTCCATTGATATAGGCCTCTCCTGAAGTTGCACCATAAAGGGTAACATTTCCGGTAATGATATTTTCTTCGGGGACTATTGTTGCTTTTTCAGGTACTTTTATGACCAATTTGGCACCTGATAATCCCTTGCCCAAATAGTCATTGGTATTCCCGTTCACCACCATGGTCAATCCTTTCGTGGCAAATGCACCAAAGCTTTGTCCTGCTGAACCACTGAAGTTTAGTCTTAGCGTATTTTGTGGCAGTCCATCTGCACCATAAATTCTAGAAATTTCATTACTGATAATGGCCCCAACCGCTCTATCCGTATTCTTAATTGGAAAATCCAATGTGGTTTTCTCTTTTCTAAACAAAGCGGGATGCGCTTTGGCTATGATTTCGAATTCAATGGATTTGTGGATATCGTGTACTTGAGGTTGGGTATTGTAGAATTTAGTGTCTACTGGGACCTCAACCTGATATAGTATTGGAGATAGGTCAATCCCAGCGGCTTTATAATGTTCAATAGCATTTTTTCTGTCCAATTTATGAACTTGACCTACCATTTCATCTACCGTTCTGAACCCAAGTTTGGCCATGATTTCCCGTAGCTCCTGTGCTACGAAATACATGTAGTTGACCACATGTTCCGGTTTCCCTTCAAATTTTTTACGCAGTTCCGGATTTTGGGTGGCAATACCTACAGGACAGGTATTCAAATGACATTTGCGCATCATAATACAACCGGATGCGACCAAAGGTGCGGTAGCAAAACCAAACTCCTCTGCACCCAACAGACAAGCTACAGCAACATCCCTTCCTGTCTTCAACTGTCCGTCACATTCCAAAACCACCCTGTTTCGAAGGTCGTTGAGAACCAGGGTTTGTTGGGCTTCGGCAATACCCAACTCCCAGGGGAGTCCTGCGTGTTTTAAAGATGTCAAAGGAGATGCGCCGGTACCTCCATCAAACCCAGAAATAAGAATTACATCGGCCTTGGCCTTTGAGACCCCGGCGGCAATAGTGCCAACACCTACCTCGGACACCAGTTTTACGTTGACCCGAGCTTCCCTGTTGGCAGATTTTAAATCGTAAATTAACTGGGATAAATCCTCAATGGAATAGATGTCATGATGGGGTGGTGGTGAAATTAAACCGACATAGGGTGTTGAATTTCTAGTTTTGGCAATTGAGGGGTTAACCTTGGGACCAGGGAGTTGACCCCCTTCTCCCGGTTTTGCCCCTTGCGCCATTTTAATTTGTATTTCCTTGGCATTGGTCAGGTAATTGGAAGTGACTCCAAATCGGCCGGAGGCTACTTGTTTGATGGCACTGTTCCGCCAGTCACCCGATTGATTTTTATAGAAACGTTCTGAATCTTCACCGCCTTCACCGGAATTACTTTTACCGCCAATTCGATTCATGGCAATCGCCAAATTTTCATGGGCCTCCTTACTAATGCTACCATAGGACATCGCACCTGTTTTGAATCGTTTTACGATATCGGTCCATGGTTCCACTTCATCTAGGGGAATGGGATCATAATTTGAAAACTCAAAAAGGCCACGAATGGTCATTAATTTTTTGGACTGGTCATTCACTAAGGTGGAATACTCCTTATAGGTTTCAGGTTCGTTGCTTCGTACTGCTTTCTGTAATTTGGCAATGGTCAAGGGATTGAACATATGCTTTTCCCCACTACGCCTCCAGCGGTATTCCCCTCCAATTTCCAAATCCAGGTTGGCGGCAACTCCCTCTTTCTTAAATGCCTTATGATGCCTTTTGGCAATTTCCTTTTCAATTTCATACAAACCAATACCTTGAATTCGTGTAGGGGTGTTAGGGAAATAGTTGTCCACTACTTTAGTATTGATACCAATACACTCAAACAATTGAGAACCTCGATAGGAATTTAAGGTACTGATTCCAATTTTGTTCATCACCTTCAGAATTCCCTTCCCAACCGCTTTGTTGTAGTTATTAATGGCTTCCGAAAAAGTAAACTCAGGGATTTGGTTTTGTTCTATTTGTTGGCCAATGATTTCATTAACCAAATAGGGATTTATGGCACTGGCACCAAAACCAAATAATAGTGCAAAGTGATGTACTTCCCTTGGCTCGGCAGACTCCACAATGATGCTCAACCGCGAACGCTTGCCCAATTTCCGCAAGCCGCTATTGACCATTGAACAGGCCAGTAAAGCTGGTATTGGAGCCATTTCCTTACTAACCATACGGTCCGAGAGGATGATGATGTTGGCTCCTTGGTCTACTGCCTTTGAGGCTTGATTCAGTACATTTTCAAGCGCTTCTTCCAAACCATTGTGCCCCCTGGAAACCTCATAAAGCATTGAAATGGAAACCACCTTATAGTCAGGGCTACGGTCATGGTTTTTAATTTTATCCAAGTCTTCTTTGGAGATGACCGGATTTTGGATTTTAAGCTTTCTACAGTGCAGTTCGTTAGTCTCAAAAATGTTTTGATCGCTACCTAAGGTCAAACTAATATCGCAAATGAGCTCTTCGCGTATTCCGTCCAATGGAGGATTGGTTACCTGGGCAAAAAGCTGTTTGAAGTAGTTATATAGCAGTTGCGGCCGTTCGGAAAGTACAGCTATTGGCGTATCTGAGCCCATGGAGCCTATGGGCTCTTTTCCGGCCCTTGCCATGGGCATAATGATGGTATTGATATCCTCTTGGGTATAACCGAAGGCATTGGTTCGCGTTTCTAAGGGAAATTCCCCAAAAAAAACGGGACAATCGTTGTAAGGGATATCCTTTAGGTAAATCAAGTTGTCTTTTATCCATTGTTGATAGGGATGTTTTTTTGCGATTTTTTCCTTGATTTCCCCATCATTGACAATCCTACCTTCTTCCATGTTCACCAAAAACATTTTCCCGGGCTCCAAGCGTCCATGATATTCAATGTTTTCGGGTTCCAAATCAACCACTCCCGTTTCGGAAGACATAATTACGTATCCATTTTTGGTTACGGAATAACGTGATGGGCGAAGACCATTCCTATCCAGGACGGCACCTATATAACTTCCATCCGTAAATGGAATGGAAGCGGGGCCATCCCATGGCTCCATGACACAGGAGTTATACTCATAAAAGGCCTTTTTGGTCTCTGACATTTCCTCGTTTTTTTCCCAGGCCTCTGGAACCAACATCATCATAACTTCAGGTAAAGATCGCCCTGTCATTAACAGCAGTTCCACTACCATGTCCAAACATGCGGAATCCGATTTTCCCGGAAGTACAATGGGTAGTATGTTCTTTATTTCATCACCAAACCAATCACTTGTAAGGAGTTCTTCCCGGGAGCGCATTCGGGAAATATTTCCCCTAAGGGTATTGATCTCCCCATTGTGGCACATATATCTAAAGGGTTGGGCCAAATCCCAGGTAGGGAACGTATTGGTAGAGAAGCGTTGGTGCACCAATGCCAATCGGGTGACTACCCTGGGGTCCAGAAGATCTTCGTAATAGCGACTAATGTCCTGGGGCATCAATAAGCCCTTAAAAATGATAATTTTCTGGGAGAGACTGGGGATATAAAAGAAATGGCTTTGTGACAATTTAGATGCATTGATTTCATGCTCCGCGACCTTTCTGGCAATAAATAATTTTAAATCGAACTGAAATCTATCTTTCGAATCCCCTTTCCCAATAAAAATCTGTTTCACAAAGGGTTCCGTTTCCTTGGCTATTCTTCCCGGTACTGATTTATTGATTGGAACGTTTCGCCATCCTAGAAGTTCCAGACCTTGTTTTAAGATGTTTTTTTCAAAGGTGTCCTGACAGAATTGGCGCTGGTTTTCTTTTTTTGGCAGAAACACGTTTCCCGTAGCATAGTTATCTGGTTCGGGAAGCTCAAAAGCGCACACACTTTTAAAAAAATCGTGGGGAATGTCAATTAAAATACCGGCACCGTCCCCAGTTTTTCCATCGGCACTGACCGCACCACGATGTTCAAGTTTATCCAAAATCTCAAGGGCCTTGTGTATGATGTCATTGGAACGTTTTCCTTGAAGGCTGCAGATAAAACCCGCTCCACAATTGTCGTGCTCAAATTCGGGCAAATAAAGCCCTTGTTTCTCTAATCTCATCATTGCGACATTTTCTCAAAAATATCATAATGAGTGAATTATATTCAACAGTTAAAGTTAAATGAAGTAAGAATTGCAAGGTTGACAAAAAAGTATTGAAAAAAATGTAATGTTAAGATAATGTAAATGCTTTTTTACCAATCCCTAAAAACTTTGGTTCCAAAAAGGACAAACCTGTTCATCATAGGGGAACATAAAGCTTTTTTTCCAAATAAATTTAGGGTCCCCCCTTCAAAGAGGGGGTGTGAACAATTACCTAAAAAATTTTAGGTTGGTTTTGCAATGGATTAGTCTTTGAGGATACTTCTAGAGATGACAATTTTTTGAATCTCCGAAGTACCTTCATAAATCTGGGTAATCTTGGCGTCCCGCATTAATCGCTCCACGTGGTAGTCCTTCACAAATCCATTACCTCCATGGATCTGAACAGCTTCAACAGTTACTTCCATAGCAGTTTCTGCTGCATAAAGTTTGGCCATAGCTCCGGATAAGTCGTAATTGTCTCCGTTGTCCTTATCGGTAGCTGCTTGATACACTAAGTTTCTGGCAGCCTGAATTTTTGTATGCATGTCTGCCAATTTAAAGGCTATGGCCTGATGATTGGCGATTTCCGTCCCAAAAGCCTTTCGTTCCTTGGAATACTTTAAGGCGAGCTCATAAGCCCCTGCTGCAATTCCCAATGCTTGTGCGGCAATACCAATACGTCCTCCAGCAAGGGTCTTCATCGCAAATTTAAATCCAAAACCGTCGTCACCTATTCTATTTTCTTTTGGTACTTTAACATCGTTGAAGATGAGGGAATGCGTATCACTTCCTCGAATTCCCAATTTATTTTCTTTAGGTCCTATTTCAAAACCGTCCATTCCCTTTTCAACGATAAGGGCATTTATTCCCCTATGTCCTTTGTCAAGGTGGGTTTGGGCAATGACCAGGTAGATTTCGGCCGAGTTCCCATTGGTAATCCAGTTTTTGGTACCATTTAATACGTAATGGTCACCCATGTCCTTGGCCGTTGTCTTTTGGGAAGTGGCGTCACTGCCCGCCTCGGGTTCTGAAAGGCAGAAAGCTCCAATGATTTCACCAGTGGCCAGCCTTGTCAGGTATTTTTGCTTCTGATCTTCCGTGCCAAAGGTTTCCAACCCCCAACAAACCAGTGAATTGTTTACCGAAACGATTACTGAGGAGGAAGCATCAATTTTTGAGAGCTCTTCCATCACCAATACATAGGAAAGGGTATCCAATCCACTTCCGTTGTACTTTTCGTTGACCATCATGCCCATGAAACCCAATTCCCCCATTTTTTTTACCTGCGCTGCAGGAAATTCTTGGGCATCATCCCTTTCAATTACTTCAGGTAATAGTTCATTTTGGGCAAAATCCCTTGCAGCTTGTTGAATCATTTGCTGCTCTTCTGTCAAGGAAAAATTCATGGTATTGAAAAATAGTTAAAAAAACAGGGCAAAGATAAGCTTTGAATAGGGATTTTTCAACGGATTGGCTATAGAGGAATGGATTAAGTAATCTAAAAAAAATGCACCTCCCTTGGGAGATTCTAAGGGCAATCCTTATATTTAGCTTGATTGATTTATAGGACCAACCATCTTGTGATTCATATGTACTAACAGCTCCTAAACCAACTACAACTAATGGAAACCATCATTATTATTGTTTTTTTGGCCGGTTATCTGGCAATTACCCTAGAACATAATTTAAAAATTGATAAGCTTATACCAGCCCTAGCCATGATGGCCATTCTTTGGGCCATAATTGCCCTGGCTCATTTGGATGTTTTTGAAGTAAATGCCCAGCTCAAAGAGCTGGAACCTACCCATATCGAAGAAATTTTACTTCATCACTTGGGAAAAACAGCAGAGATATTGGTTTTCCTCTTGGGAGCGATGACCATTGTTGAGATTATCGATTATTTTGACGGCTTCGCAACGATTAAAGGGTATATAAAAACGAGGAGCAAACGCAAACTACTTTGGATTTTCTCCATTCTGGCCTTTATTCTTTCCGCAATCATTGATAACCTTACGGCTACCATTGTATTGATTACAATACTTCAAAAAGTAATAAAAGACCGAGAAACGCGTCTTTGGTTTGCTGGACTTATCATTATCAATGCCAATGCTGGAGGTGCTTGGTCACCCATTGGGGATGTGACGACCACCATGTTGTGGATTGCTGGCAAGGTGGAGGCAGGCTCCTTAGTAGTAAGGGTATTGGTTCCTTCCATATTCTGTATGGTGGTTCCTACGGTTATTGCAACTCGGTTTAAAGTGTTTAGCGGGGAGGTTGATATGGACGAGAAGGTGGAAACTTCTAAATCACCCTATGGCCCCACCATGTTGTACTTAGGCCTTGGAGCAATCGTTTTTGTCCCTTTCTTTAAGACCATTACGCATTTGCCACCTTATGTGGGCATGATGCTTTCATTGGCTGTGGTAGCCACATTTGCTGAGATTTATAGTAACGCCAAGTTTGCCATTAGTTCGGCAGTCAACGAGGAACACCATGAATCTTCCCATCATAGTCCTGTACATTCGGCACTGACAAAAATTGAGTTACCAAGTATTTTGTTTTTCCTTGGTATTTTATTGGCTGTTGCAGCATTGGAATCCTTGGGTATTTTGTTCACATATGCGGAACAGCTTAATGAAGCCATCCCTCAAACCGATATTGTGGTCATGTTGCTGGGAATCGGTTCCGCAGTAATTGACAATGTTCCCTTAGTGGCTGCCAGTATGGGCATGTTTTCTGAACCTATGGATGATTTTCTTTGGCATTTCATTGCCTACTCCGCTGGAACTGGTGGAAGTATGTTGATCATTGGTTCTGCGGCAGGTGTTGTTGCCATGGGAATGGAAAAAATCGACTTCTTTTGGTACTTAAAAAAGATAGCATGGTTGGCATTTGTAGGTTTTGTGGCCGGAGGACTTTGTTTCATAGCCATGCGTGATTTTTTGTTCTAACATAATTTATTTGTGAAATCCCCGTTATTATTGCAATAAAATTGGGGACACCTATGAACATACTTCAGGAACAAATGACTTCTGAGGAAATGGCTGCCGAGCTATCAGAAGAAAAAACATTATCCGTTATCGATTTGATTATCAATGGTGGTGCTGCCAGTAGCATCATTGTGATTGTGCTGTTTGTGCTATTGTTTGTAGCGCTCTACATCTATTTTGAGCGAACTTTTGCCATTACGGCGGCGTCAAAAATCGATAAAAACTTTATGAACCAAATTCGTGATCACGTCATGAACGGCAAGTTGGAGGCTGCCAAGCTTCTTTGCGCCCAAACGGATTCTCCTGTGGCACGACTTACCGAAAAAGGGGTCGCTCGGATTGGGAAACCTTTGGATGATATCAATACAGCCATCGAAAACGCCGGAACATTGGAAGTGTACAAGCTTGAAAAGAACGTAAATATTCTGGCCACAGTTGCTGGTGCGGCACCCATGATTGGTTTTTTGGGGACGGTTATTGGCATGATTTTAGCGTTCCATGAAATGGCAAGTAGTGGAGGGCAGGCCGAGATGGGATCTTTGGCATCTGGAATCTACACGGCGATGACCACTACGGTAGCAGGTTTGATCGTAGGGATCATAGCCTACATAGGCTACAACCACTTGGTCAACCGAACGGATAAGGTAGTACATAAAATGGAGGCCAATGCCGTTGAATTTTTGGATTTGTTGAACGAACCCGTGTAAGGCATAATGAAGCTTAAAGGTAGAAATAAAGTTAGCCCAGAGTTCAGTATGTCATCCATGACCGATATTGTTTTTTTGCTATTGGTCTTTTTTATGTTGACATCAAATGCTCCCAATGCCTTGGATCTATTATTACCTAAGGCGAAAGGGAAGTCGACCAATACCCAAAATGTTTCGGTGACCATAGATAAGAACTTACGCTATTTTGTGAACAACGAGCAGATTAACGGAGAATACATTGAAGTTGAATTAAAAAAAGCACTGGCAGGTCAAGAAAAGCCAACAATTATCCTTCGAGCCGAGGAAAGTGTGGCCATTCGTGAGGCGGTTAATGTGATGGACATTGCCAATAAGAATAATTATAAAGTTATCCTTGCCGTGCGACCCAAGTAAATGTCGTTTTTAGACACGAGACACAAGAAAAAATCATTCACCTTAACCACGGTCTTACTAAGTCTTTTGGTTTTGGTCCTTTTCTATATTGGCCTTACCTATTTTGATCCTCCGGAGGAGCGCGGGATTGCTGTCAATTTTGGAACAATGGATTTCGGTTCCGGAACCCAACAACCCAAACAAAAGATTCGTTCCGAACCCCGGGAAATTCCAAAACCACCCAATGAACCCCAAGAAGAGGTGGTTGAGGAAAAAGAGGTGGTCGAAGAAAAGAGTGAACCCAAAGAAGAGGTGAAGAAGGAGGAGCCTACCGAAAAAGTACTTACCCAAGAAAGCGAAGAGTCCATCCGTTTAAAGCAACAGCGCGAGACGAAGCGAAAGGCGGACGAAGCCGCAAAAAAGGCCAAGGCTGAGGCGGAACGCAAGGAAAGGGAGCGTGTTGCAGCTGAAGCTAGAAAAAAGGCCGAGGAGGATGCCAAGAAAAAGAAACTGGATGCTTTAATGGGGGGTATTGGAAAATCAGATGGTACGGCAACGGGTTCCGAAGGTGATGACAATCGGCCTGGGGACAAAGGGAATTTAGAAGGTAATCCTTATGCCCCTACTTATTATGGAGACCCTGGTCTTGGAGATGGAGGTAGAGGTTATGGCCTACGGGGTAGGTCTCTCGCAAATAAAGGGAAGGTAAGGCAAGAATGCAATGAGGAAGGAGTGGTCTGGGTTGAAATTGTGGTCAATAAAGATGGCAAAGTAATAAAGGCTACCCCAGGGGTCAAGGGAACCACTAATAACCATCCCTGTTTACTGGAACCGGCAAAAAAAACTGCCTTGTTACATACATGGCATCCTGATTCCAATGCTCCCACACGGCAAGTGGGTTTCGTTGTTGTCAACTTCAAATTACGTTAGTAGTGACCTACCAAGAGACCTTGGATTGGCTTTTTGCACAACTTCCCATGTATCAAAGTAAGGGGTCCACAGCATTTAAGGGGAAACTGGATAATATCCTTTCCCTTACAGAACACCTAGGGCATCCCGAAAAAAGTTTGAAGACCATTCATGTGGCCGGTACCAATGGAAAAGGTTCCAGTTCCCATATGTTAGCTTCAATTCTTCAAGAAGCGGGTTATAAAACGGGTTTATACACCTCTCCCCATTTAAAGGACTTTAGGGAAAGAATCAGAATAAATGGGGAAATGGTCGAAGAGGATTTCGTGGTGGATTTTGTCCGTGAACACCAATCTTTTTTTGAATACCACCAACTTTCGTTTTTCGAAATGACGGTGGGTATGGCCTTTGAGTATTTTGCCACTGAAAACGTTGATATTGCCATTATAGAGGTCGGTCTTGGAGGTCGTTTGGATTCGACGAACATCATTCAACCAGAGGTATGCTTGATTACCAATATTGGCTATGACCACATGGATATACTGGGAAATACCTTGGAAAAGATTGCCATGGAGAAGGCCGGTATCATTAAGCGTAATGTGCCAGTTGTCATTAGTGAACGACAGCATGAAACGGAAATGATCTTTAAACTGATTGCCCATCAAAGAAAGGCGGAGATCACCTTCTCCGATGAGATGGACATTCCGAACTATCAAATCGATTTGAAGGGAGGCCATCAGACCAGGAATATGAATGGAGTAGTGGCTTGTTTGAAAAAGTTAAAGGGCTTTACGATAACTGAAGCACATATTGTTTCCGGTTTAAAACATACGGTAAAGAATACAGGCCTACTGGGCCGGTGGCAGATTCTACAAAAGCAACCTTTGGTGGTTTGCGATACTGCGCATAACAAAGAAGGCCTAGAACAAATTTTCAAAGAAATAGCAGCACTGCATTTCCAAGAAATTCATTTTGTCATTGGTTTTGTAAACGACAAATCAGTCGAGGACTTGCTTCAGTTGTTTCCTAAAAAGGCCCACTACTATTTTGTTAGCCCCAATGTTCCAAGAGGTATGGATGGAAAAAGACTGAAGCAACTCGCCAAACAGTTTGGGCTGCAAGGAAAAAAATATGCTTCGGTTCGGGACGGTTTTGAGAAAGCTCTTTCAAAAACCAATTCCAGAGATTTCATCTATGTTGGGGGCAGTACTTTTGTAGTGGCTGAGGTGGTCTGACAATTTTCATCGTTTTCCTTTTTGCATCTGAAAAATGATGCTATATTTGCACTCCGTTTTAAAGACGGGCGCGTAGCTCAGTTGGTTCAGAGCACCTGGTTTACACCCAGGGGGTCAGGGGTTCGAATCCCTTCGCGCCCACATTAGATACAATCCCAGGGATTCTTCCATTGGGATTTTTTCTTTCCGGTTTTCCGTTCCATTTGCCTAAAACGAGACAAAGAAAATAATCGATGAAGGCCTCCTTGTTTGGGGTGCATTTTCAGTATTGACCCCATGTTACTATTTTCTTTAAATCTCAAGGTTTTGGCTTTGAGTAGTTGCAAGGCAATAACCTATCGCCTACATATTAATTGCGCTATTTTTTATGAAATTTTAAATTTTTCACCCTTCCGGAGTCAAGCTCAAATCCAGAAATACCAGTATTCGTTCTTTGAAACCTCATAAGGCCATATCGCATTGCAAATTGGTCAATTTCACTAATGGTGCAGTCGACTGATGGTTCCTTTCCTTGGATAGAGGCTTTTAAAACCCCATTTTCAATCTTTAAGATGTAAGTGGCGTCCAACTCTCTACTATAATAATCCCCTGAATACTCATTTAAATTGACCTTGGAAAAATCAATCTCCTTTTTTCTTTCGGCCTTTGTTTCTCTGCTGCCTTGAAGAACAACGAGCGTTTGTGCCCGATCATCATTAAAATCGGTAAAGGTAAAACTCAGATTTTCTTCACCGGGAATCCCAAATGTATTTCCTTTTTTCTTTACTAGGTTATACGTTGATTTATTCCAATTTTGAAGTACGTTCAATGAATCGTTTTTAATGGTTATACTCGCCGTTACCCCCGGTTCAATTTCGTAGGTGCCCACCATTTGTTTTAGCTCCAACTCCTTTTCGGGATTGCTGATTTCCACTTCTTCCACTACCTTTTCAATAGGCTCAACCAGTTTGTCTTTCAAGAGAATATCAGCAACCTGAAAAGCCATTCGCGTTGGATTGGCATCTGCCCTATTGGCAAAAATGGCGATGGAAAGTCGTTCTTCGGGAAACCGTAACAACTCTGCCCTAAAGCCTACAAAGGCCCCTCCATGGCTAATGGTCCTTAGTCCCTTATATTCGTCGATCATCAGACCGGAGGCATAATCAATAACTTCACCATTGTTAAGAACCCCCTGTTTGGTCATCTCCTTCCAAAACGTTTTGTCCAGTACTTCTGAATCATAAAAGGCATCATCCCATTTTTTGATATCCTCTATTGAGGTAAAAATGCCCCCATCACCAATCATATCCAGGGTGGTCATACTGATCGTATAATCATCATTGTTCCCGGGAGCATAACCTGAAGCCCTATTTTTCACAATTCTTGTATGGTCGTTATGAAAATGGGTATGGTTCATCCCAAGTGGCTTAAAAATTTCCTCCTCGGCAAAGTCAGCCATGTTTGCTCCTGCTATTTTATTTACAATTTGACCTAACAACCAATAGCCCGAATTGCTGTATAAATATTCTTCGCCTGGGTTAAAATTAAGATCGGACTGTTGAACCAACCATTCCATAATGTCTGCATCCACATAAAAGTCGTCATTACCCAAGCCCTTTAAATAGGCTATTTGTAGATAGTCCCTGATACCGCTGGTATGGTTTAACAAGTGTCTAATGGTAATGTTATTGGCATATTCCGGGAAAGCAGGAAAAATCCCTTTTAAGGTATCGTCCAAGGAAAGTTTACCTTTTTCGACAAGCAAAACGATACTGGCGGCAGTAAACTGCTTGGAGGTAGAACCAATTCTAAATACTGAAGAGGATGAGTTAGGTATATCGTATTCCAAATTGGCCATACCATAACCCTTGGCATATATGAGTTCCCCTTCTTTGATTATGCCTAATGTGCCGCCCGGGGCATCCACTTTATCCCAATCCTTAAAGATGCTATCTATTGCTTTGCTTTCTGGTAACTGTCCGATTGCGTGAATAAAAACTGAAAAGCTTAACACAACCAGGAAAGGTTTTTTCATAATTGCATGTTTTTAAAAGAGGGTTCTAGGTCAATCAAGTTGGCCGATTTGGTCAATGCCAAATCACATTGGCTTGATACTAAAGATAAGTGTTTACAGGAATTTCCAATAGGAAATTGGACCCTAATTCAGTTTACACCTTGTTATCCGTTTCTTTGTGTCCTGTTTTCAGCTCACGCCCGTGGTACTTCATGGTTTGTGGTACTGTAGTTTCAGTTACCATCTAGTTGTAGTTTTCGATTTTTCGTTCCTCACGAATTTCTCCGATATGATAGTATGCAACAATTTCTTCGATTAGATTGTCCTTTATATAATACCACTCACTTACTTCCAAAGAAAAATCTTTGCCTTGCCTCGCCGTATAACGGACACAAGCTCCATCCCTTTTATAAATCGAATCGTGCAAGTCAAAGACCTGTCCAAGGAACTTACCTTCATTTTGTTTCACCAAATCAAGATAGTTCCTTTTTCCATTGATTATTCCAAAAGGACTGGTGTGTTTGAAGTTTTCAGATATCGGCAAGCTTAGATAGTCACCACTGTTCCATTTTTCAAACCACTGTTCTACGATATCTTTTACCTCCATTTTCTGGGTTTTGTTTGGTTGCAATCTTTTCTTCATATGTCCGTCAGCGGACCCGAAGGTTAGGGTTATCAGGGGTTAAATCCAGTCGTTTGTGACCTCTACGCATGAAGTTAACGATATGCGGCGATAAATTATGGTCCTAGTTCTAAACCGTTTTTTATTCCTCAAACCTATACATAATGTCAGTTCGCAAAATATATTTTTCGCCCAATTCCAATTTCGTCGCCTCGTGTTCCAAATCATGAAAGAATATCAAACACCCCCCTTTTTTAGGTTTTATTTTTAAGTTTCCAAAAGTCGTTTCTCCGCCCACAAAATTGTCGTTAAGATAAATCAGTAGGGTGTAATAGCTAGATTCAAATTCATTCCTAATGTAGCTTTGGTCCCTATGTTTCTTGAATTCCTGATTTGGCTCATATTTGTAAAACCTGAACATCTCGTTTAGGCCAATCACTTTGGTTTTCCCAAGTTTTGGACGTACAAATTCTTTGATGTCCCTCCAGATATTTTCAGCTAGTTCAAAGTCCGTAAAAAGTATCCGCTGATTGTTCCTAATGTGTTTTACTAACTCTTCTCCATTTTCGTTCTGAACCATTGCCGGTTCATATCCAATACTCTCACTTTTGGAAATGTATTCATCACACTTCTCAAAAGTCCAGAAATTTTGAATTTCCAATATGTGTTCCGTGTGCTTGATTAAATCCATATTACAATTGCTCATAACGGTCTCGGGTAGGATTACGTCCGATGGTCGTTGTCGGGATGAATTATAGCCATGGTTGGCGTTGGTTTTATTTATCTTTTGCTATTCTAAATCCTAATCCGTCATTTCGAGTTTCTTTTGGTGATTGATATCTTACTTCAGGCATATGAATACCATATTTTAAAGGTTGCCCATTTTCGTCAATAGTATTGTAAAACCAGCTCACTCCTTTTGAAATTTTATCTTCGCCATCTGGCGGTCCTTTCGGATTTATTTTACTCACTAAACTGTCTTTTTCAGGATTGTACCAATCAGAAACCCATTCGCTTACATTTCCTGTCATATCGTGAATATCGAGTTCGTTTGGTTTTAAAAGACCTATGGTATGAAAAGTACTATCGGAATTTTCTCCAACCCAACCAATTTTAAGTGGATTATTACTTCCGCTATATTGAAATCCCTTACTCTTTTGTCCACCTTTGGCTGCGTATTCCCATTCAGCTTCTGTTGGTAACCTTCCGCCAATCCATTTGGCAAATTCATTTGCTTCGTCCCAAGTTGCTAGCATTGGTTTATGATTTTCCCAAGTATAAAAGATTTTTTTCCCATAGGCGTTTTTAATGGGTGGTTCAGGCATTTTTCTTCCAGTATTCTCGCAAAATTCTTTAAACTCTTCAACAGTGATTTCATATTTACTTATGTAGAAGTCACTAAGTTCAACTATTCGATTTGGGCTTGTAAACCCCAGAATGGTATCTCCCTTTGGACTAATAATTATTTGATTTTTGCCCTGCTCAAATGTTCCGCCTTTCACAAAAACCCAGTCGATTTTTACCTTTTCTTGATTTTGGTTGCAAGAGATAAAAACAAGAATTCCGATAACGCTAAAAGTAAGTTTTTTAATCATGAATAGGATTGTATGAATTACCGCCAAAGGTTCGGCTATTATTTCCTTGTGGATGTATTGTGTGACTTGTTCTGCAAAACTCATTTGTTCCATTCTTCACTGAGAAACTCACTGGAAATTCGAATAAACTCAGCTTGGTTTTTACCAGATACGGGTCCAGTATGACCGGTATTCGGAACAATCCATAAATGACTGTTTTCAATGCTTTTGGACATATCTACTGCCAGGTCTAAACCTAGGTAGTCGTTCTCTCCCATGACAATTAGGGTTTGGGCTTGAATTGTTGAAAGTAGAGGTGGGGTAAAATTAATCATATCGTAATCATCTTTAAATGAAGTGAATGTTCGAAAAATTTGCTCAGCACGTTGTTCGTTATTTCCGTGTTGGGCAACCAATCTTTCAACGAATGATGGATTGGCAGTTTCCCAATCGAATCCCGCTATGTAATTTCGTGCTTCCGAACTCAGATATGGTGCTGTTGCGACAAGTACCATCGATTCAATTCGTTCAGGTTCCATAATTGCAGCATGAAGAAGCGTAAAACCTCCGTAACTGATCCCTATGGCCTTTGTTTTTTTGATATTGAGATGATTCATAAGAGCTATTAAATCTTTGGCGGATTCTTGCATGGTAAATTCACTTAAATCCGATTCTGATTTTCCATGTCCTCTCAAGTCTGGTACATAAATCCTATATTTAGATTTGAGAAGTTCAACATGTTCCTCCCACATTTGAGAGGTACTTGTCCAATAGTGTAAAAGAAATAGGGGGTCACCTTGTCCATAGGTTTCGTAGTACATTTTTATACCATTAACATCGGCGAACCTTCCTTCCTGTGCAAGAAGATTTATGCCCGAGAGTAGAGATATCAATAAAATTGAAAAGTATTTCATGGTAAATTGCTTATAGGTCTGGACTTGTCTTCAACATGACTAAAGTTAGCAAGAATGCCGCAACCTGCCTGCGGGTAGGCAGGTAAATTATAGCCTTTGTTGTGCAACGTTTTTTATTCATAATTTGGAATATTAAATCCTAAAATTACATTTCTATTGGCGGTCCAAATTCCATTTTCCATTTCCAACTTTACGATTCCAGAACCGCCTCTGTTTTTTTGCGATTGCTTTTTTTCTGTCGTTAGCTTTGGGTCACTTTCAAAAAAATAGCTGTCGATATAATAGGGGATAGTATTAGGCTCTTTTATATAAATATGTATATGTTCAGGTTCTTGAACTTTCGGATATGGGGCAGGTCTGAAAGTGTAAAAAGTAAATTTTCCATCTTTTCCTGTTTTTAACCATCCACGGTATTGTCCGTGAGTTTTTTCCCAACCAATAGGTTTTTCACTTGGCTGATATATTCCATTTCTGCCTGTGTGGTATATGTATAATAAGATATTTTCTGCGGGTGTTTTTCCGTCGTTTTCAAATACGGTTCCTGTTATTTTAAGTTTAGGTTCGTTACTTCTAAAACCTGGTAAAGTGTCAATTGCTTTTGGTTTGATATTCAGCAACTTAAAGTCTAGTAGGGCTTCGCAATCCTGACAAGGTCCGCCAACATTTTTTTCGATGTTGGATTCAGACTGGCCTTTGCACGAAATACAAATAAGAGTCAATAGTATTATTCCTAAATAGTTCTTCATCCTTAGATGTTTTTCGAAATGTTGCACAATGGTCTCGTGTAGAGTCTCGTTACAGAAATTGTCCGACGGGCCTTTCCGTCCGCATTTTCAAGATAGCCAATCAGGACGAAATTTCCGAGCCTGCGCTGAGCTCGTCGAAGCACGGAAAATCCGACCCCAATGAGCTATACACCGTTGTTGACAGTTATTTTTTTCTTTTGTACACTTCTTCTTGAATTCCGCCAACCATTTCAAGTTCCCAATGCAGTTTTGATTTGGTCAATTTCAATATTTTCCCATGCTGTGGTTGTCCCCACAATTCTTCATCATCCCACTCTACTTTTACGAATCCATTACTTTTAGTCCAGGTTCCAAGTCCACTGATGTCCTCTTCATTTTCTCCATAATTTGGCAGCATACCTTCGACTCTATGGTCGGCACGAAATTCCAAGGAGATGTTTTTAGGTACTGGTGAGCCTCTATCATTGAACGTACTACTTATGATTGTCCATTTTCCGCACAGCAATTCTTCACATTTGCTCTGATTCGTGTTGGCAGTTCCGTAACCAAGGAATAGTATAATCAATAATCAATAGTACTTTTGACAGATTCATCTTGCAAAGCAATTTTTTATAATTGGTTACAACGGTGTCAGATATCATTTTGGCATGGAAAATCCTTTGGGATTTTCCAGGTGGTAGTAAAGTTAATTGATTGCAGGTAATTCACTTGTTGAATTTCCGGCCGCAATTAATTATGCGTCGTGTTGTGCACCGTTAATTATTAGTTTCCAATCAAATGCCTTTACCTTCAGCTCCTGATTCAATTTTAAATTTTGGTCTTTGTACAGGTCGTCAAGAGTATAAATTGAGAATTTCTGTCCATCGGTTGTCTGTCCAACAATATTGTGGAAAGTCTTTTTATTTGAGTAAGAGTAGTAAGTCAGCCAACTTGATTTATAGATTCCCCAGCTCTTCGTGACTTTGTTACAAAAGTGTTGGGTAAGTATGCTGAAATCGTAAAATGTGATGTGATTCGGACAATCAATTTTTACATTTTGACCACTTTTTATTTTGAAACTTTCAAATTTTAAATCGCCATCGCAGAATTCCAAAAATTCCTTAATCAAAGATTCCGCTTTTCTTTTGGATGTTTTGGAAATGATTATTTTTTCCCCACTTGAAAAATTAAGTTTCAAATTTCCCGTTGAAGGATATTTTTCAAGTCCATCGCTATCGTTGTACTTATCTATAATATTCCAACCAAAAGCTTTTTCCAGCCCGTAACCAATAAACCAAATCGGACTTATAACCCAAGTAATTGGTCGGAAAAGTTGTGGTTGGCACATATTAACCAATCCAAGTATTATTTCCTTGAAATCTTTTACTAAAGTATAGGCAAGGCCAATAAGCAGCAGGAAAAAAAGGGCTACAAAAAGATAAAGGACTATTTCCATAGGATTTTAATGGTGTACAACAATCTCGTATAACCCGTAAGTTCGGGGTTAATATGCGTTAATTTTCGGTTAGGCATTGAAATTAGCAATTCCGAGTGGATTCTGGCCCATGCTGGGCGCAGTGGAAACATATTGGAATCCACCATAATTGCGGTGCAGCACTATTGCCTATGCTTATTTTAAAATAGTGACGTATTAACTTCTTCAAAGGATTTGATGATATCATAATTCCATTCTTCATATTCCTCATCCGTTGATTTTACAATGATAATTTTTCCTGCATTTGAATTTTTTGCAGCCTTTATCCCAGAAGTTGAATCCTCAAAAATCAGAGTTTCCCTTGGCTCTATCTGGAGTATTTCCATTGCCTTTAAAAAGATTTCAGGATTTGGTTTACTTTTAATTTTACCGTTACTGTAAACTATTTTTGATAGCTCAAAATATCTTCCTAAATCCAAATATTTAAAGTAGAATTCTAAATTATACAGGTCAGAAGCCGTTGCTATTGTAAAAGGAATATTCCTTAAACCTAGGAAATTTATAAATTCTTCCGCGCCTGGCGCCAATACCATTTCGTTTTCTAAACAAAGGCTTTGATAAATATCTTCTTTTTCAATACTTAGTTTTTTTATTTCTTCTATGGAAAGATGATCGGAGAATACATTTCTCAAAATTTCTTCATTATTTTTTCCATGGATTTTTTGATTTTTTTCCTCATTGTCAAGTCTCAAAGCATGTTTTTTTAAAAAAGTATCCCACGCTTGATTGTGTAAATGAGTATCAAAAAAGAGGGTTCCGTTGAAATCAAATACTACTCCTTTTATTTTCATTTAGATTTTTTGGTTTTAATTGTAGCTAACGACCTGGCTATGGGAGGTAGTGTTCCGCAGGGTATTGTTGCCTATAGGTTTTGTTTGCTGTTGTTTTTAGTATTCGAGTTAGTTGCTATTCTAAATCCCAAGTCATCTATTTTGAACGAAAAAGGATGACTTCTTCTTCGAGTTGTCGCCATAACGCTTCTTTCGTGGTCGCACCAGCCACCACCTCGGAAAACACGATATGTTCCGTAAACAGTTTCGTCATAAATGTCAGAGCACCATTCCCAAACATTTCCCAACATATCGTAGAGCCCCCATTGGTTTGGTATTTTTTGTCCAACTTCTTGGGTTCGATTATTTGAGTTGTCTTTAAACCAAGCAACGTCATTCAATTCTCCGTGCCGAATGTCTTTAGTTCCCGCTTGACAAGCATGTTGCCATTCAGCTTCCGTTGGCAATCGAAACCCATTTGCCTTTGAATTTAAGATGACTTTTTCAGTTGCTAAGTCAATGACATAGCACTTGTCTTTCTCCAAGGATTCGGATAGCTTATTACAAAAATTTACGGCATCAATCCAGGAAACGGTTTCAACTAGTAATCTGTTACCCTTAAATGTCGAGGGATTGTTATCGGCTATTGCTATATATAATTCTTGCGTTATCGGGAATTTAAAAAGTTCAAAGGAATGTATGTCAATCGACCACTTTTTTTTGTTCTGTCGTCCCGCATATCCACCGTGCCTGTCGGAATGGTTACCAGCAATTTGTCAATTGCTTGTTGATCTATTTTATTATTTATCATCAATTATTGTGGTTGCTTGAGACCAAACAGCTTGCCATCGCCCATCTCTAAATTCATAGGTATCTGTATGCCAAAATTTTTCTGGTGGATAGTAATTGTCACCTACAGTTATTTCGATAGTAGATATGTATCTAATAACCGCAGATTTATTATGGATTTTAACTTTAATTTCCGACTCTGGTCTAAAGATTTTATAGTCTAAATTACCCGACGAAATCCCTTCTAAATACTGTTCTTTGGTAAAAGTACGTCCACTTGGGGTGATTAGCTGGAAATCATCGGCATGAATGGCTCTGGCTGTTTTCATATCCGCCTCAACAAGAGAATTCAATCTAGATTTTTCTGTTTCCCTAAGAATTTCCGTCGTCACGTCAAAGTTCTTATTACAACTTAGTAAGGTTAGGAGCAAAACTGAAAAAGTGATTATATAAAAGTTCTTCATTGAAGTTGTTTTAGTGCATCCAGCTGTATCGGCTATGATTCCTGCCCGCCGACCGGCGGGTCGATATTGCCTCCAACGTCCCCGAGCCTTGCGAAGTGCGGAGGAAGGCACTGTTCAATTAATCACCAAGGCTTATTCGTTTGATATTAAATTTAATCAAAATTACTAGGGGTAGGAGGATAGTTATGAATTATGGCCCTTGAGGATAAAGGTTTGTTTCAGCTTGCTAAATGGTTATGCGAAGTCTTCGGCATAAAAAAAATCCAAAGTTTCCTAGCATCACTCTAAGGTTTCCACTTCTTGCTCCTTCTTCTTCTTCTTCTTTACTTTTTTGTACAAGGGTAAAAAGTAGGACAAGGTATAATTATAGCCCACACCCCATTTGGCGCCTTCGGTAACCCTATTGAAACCGGGTATCCAAAGGTTTCTAAAATTATCATCTTCGGTATTGGTCACCAAATGGGCCAACCGGGCACTGATGCCCACATACATATTCTTAAAGATTTCTGCCTTCATGCCCACCACAAACTCCAACCAAGAGGCATTTAGGCCACTGAATTCCTGTGCTTCATCGCTGCCTAAGACAAATTCATCAGGACTAAAAAAACGATTGCTATCGAAAAAACGAAAGTTTTCCAAGGTTTGGCTAAAGCTGCTAAACGCATACCGCCCACCAATATGTATCTGGTTGCGCATGCCAAACCAGTTGGTGTAGGTATTATGGTCGGCTCCTACTTTCAAGTAGCTCCCTGAAACAGTATAGGAGTACAAGGGTAATGCCCCTGTCATTTCCTCCTGCTGCCGCTCTTCATTTCCCAATTCGGCCGCCAACCACCATCGTTCGGTCAGTCTAAAATCCCCAACAAGTTCCAGTCCCGTATAATTGTCCTTTAAAAAGGATAAGACAGGGCGACTCAAATCTATACCCACCCGTAGGCCATAGGAATACTTTCGGGTAATGGTATCCTTTTGGCCCCCTTCGTTTTGGGCCAGTACCATTACCGTGCTCAGTATTAAAATAAGGCTAATGAAATATTTTGACATGAATGGCTGTTGAATTTTCTATGGTGGTATCCACTATGGCAATATCTTGTATCCAATTTTCAGAATCGGACACTAATGCTGCCGATAATTCGTCAAAATTTGCAACGAAACCGCAGGCTCTGGAAACAAAGTTTTCCCGCACCATATAATTAAAAGTCAATGTGTCAATATTACCTGTTTCTACAGTGCTCTCCCCATCCCCACTGTCCTCATCCGCTGAATTTAAGATGAATTCGAACGCAGATGCTGATTCTGCTATGATCAAGGGTATGCCCGTGGAATCCACGGTTGATCTATCAAAGTGCATTTTTATCTCTTTCTCTTCCCGTTCCAGACTTCCGTCAATGGGTGCTACACTATTAAGTTCACGAATTCTTAAGGTCGTTGCATTTTTTTCTAAGGTGGTATCCTCAATGTTAAAAAAGCCTATGACCAAAAGTGGTGTATCTCCCTCAACACAGATATCGTCTTTTTCACAGGAAGAAAAGTGAAGAATCACACAGAACAGCAGTAAGACTGGGAACAATTGCTTCATAGAAAATCAACTATCGCTTTGTAAAAGTACTACATTTTCCATGGGGGCACGTTTCTAAAAACATATCCAAAATCCCAAGGGATTTCTTCATTATTGACATCCAATACCAGCCAGACTTGCATTGGCTTTGTGATGGTGCAACTTACATAAATGATTTTTTCTGGGGCAAGGTTTAACACTAGTTCAACAACTTTTTTACCGGCCCTCCCTTCATAACATTGCGATTCCAACCTGTGGTCGTCCGTTTTTTAAAAAAGGCGTTTCCTTTCCCGAATGGTTCCGTATAAAGGATTACAGATTGTAAATTGATAAGAATTTTATTGATTGGGGGGAACCTTTTCGTAAACGTACTGTCCATAGTATGAAAGCCATGGGTAAACAAGATAAAATAATGGATTCGTTGTTGGTGATTTCCTATAAAGCGGGAGATCGCAAGGCCATGGACCTACTGGTACACCGGTGGAACGGTAAACTGTGCGCCCATGCTTATGGTTATGTCAAGGATTGGTCCTTGGCCAAGGACGTTACCCAAGACACTTGGAGCAGTATTCTAAGAAAAATCCACATGCTTCGGGATAGCAACAGCTTTGGAAGTTGGGCGATGACCATTACCAGTAGAAAGGCCTTGGATGTGATTTCAAAACATAAAAAAAGGAAGAAGGACGTAACGACCAAGTTTTGGGAAGAACAACAGCTACAAGATGAAATTGAGGGTTCCAAGGAGGCAAAAATCAATAGCATCAAGACAGTTATGGCGACTTTGCCCATGGATCAAAAAATGGTCCTAAGGTTGTTTTATCTGGAGGAATACAGCCTAAAGGAAATCAGTACAATAACCAATGCCTCAGTAAATACGGTTAAGACCCGATTGTTCAGGGCGAGGGAAAAAATAAGGGATGAATTAAAACGTGTACATTATGAGAAATAGAGAAATTAGAGAATTGGACGAATTGATAAAAGAGACTCTATCGGCAGAGGAAGCCAAATTTTATGAAGAATTGGAAGAGAAAAACCTCTTTGGTAAGATTACCGAAGTATATAAAGGCAAAATGGGCTGGTTGGCCATTTTAATGAATATTATGCACTTGGTCATCTTTGTATTCTTCGTGTATGCCGTGGTTCAGTTTTTTGACGCGGAAACCACGCGGGATATGTTGATCTGGTGCTCCGCAGGTTTTCTTGGCATGATTATGATGGCCATGCTTAAACTTTATGTGTGGATGCAGATGGATAAGAATGATATTATGCGGGAATTAAAGCGTATAGAATTACAAATATCCGTTTTGGGGCAGAAGAAGGACAACACCTAGAAAACGTGGCATTTATATCAAAAAATTTTTAATTTTGTAGCTCCACAAGGATGATTTCTCTCCTACGCTGAATTTTTGACGCTCGTCAAAAGGATAAAGGTGCAGAAGGAATAACTAAAGTTTTATTCTAAATTTTTAAATCATGGCAGTAGTTGACACACTTACTTCTCAAGATGCCATTGCATTGGAGAACAAGCACGGAGCACAGAATTATCATCCCCTTCCCGTTGTTTTAAGCAGGGGGGAAGGGGTTTTTGTTTGGGATGTGGAAGGAAAAAAATACTATGATTTCCTATCCGCTTATTCTGCAGTAAACCAAGGACATTGTCACCCCAAGATTATTTCAGCGCTTCAGAACCAGGTGGAAAAATTGACCTTGACCTCCCGGGCTTTTTATAATGATATGTTGGGTAGGTACGAAAAGTACGCCACCGAATTTTTTGGTTTTGACAAGCTTTTGCCCATGAATACGGGGGCGGAAGCCGTAGAGACGGCTTTGAAATTGGCGCGTAAGTGGGGGTATGAAAAGAAGGGAATACCATCCAATCAAGCTAAAATAGTGGTTTGCCAAAATAATTTTCACGGTCGTACCATTTCCATTATTTCGGCATCCAATGACCCCATAGCGACAGAAAATTTTGGCCCTTTTACCCCAGGGATTGTATCCATTCGTTACAATGACATCAATGCGCTTACCGAAGTGCTAAAAGATGACAATGTAGCTGCGTTTTTGGTGGAGCCCATTCAAGGCGAAGCCGGGGTTTACGTTCCTGATGATAACTATATCAAAGAAGCGTATGAGCTATGCAAATCCAAAAATGTATTGTTCATTGCAGATGAAGTCCAGACAGGTATTGCAAGGACAGGCCGATTACTGGCTACTTGCGGCAACTGCTCTTGCGCCGATAAGAATTGTTCCGGAACTCCTGATGTAAAACCCGATGTTTTGATTTTGGGGAAAGCCATTTCAGGTGGGGTATTTCCGGTGTCCGCAGTATTGGCGAACAACGAGGTAATGGATGTGATTCGTCCTGGCAACCACGGTTCCACGTTCGGGGGTAATCCGTTGGCCTGTGCCGTGGCCATGGCTGCATTGGAAGTGGTAAGGGAAGAAGGATTGGCAGAAAATGCGAATCAACTTGGTGTTATTTTCCGGAAGGAAATGGAAAAACTCATTGAGGAATCGGATTTGGTACGCTTGATTCGTGGCAAGGGACTTCTCAATGCCATTGTTATCAATGATACCGAGGACAGCTCAACCGCTTGGAACATTTGTATGGCCCTAAAGGCAAATGGACTATTGGCCAAGCCAACCCATGGCAATATCATTCGTTTTGCACCCCCATTGGTGATGACGGAAGAACAACTTTATGAATGTATCGCCATTATCCGTAAAACGATTTTGGAATTCAAACAATAAAATGAATGCCCCCGAAAGGGGGCATTTTACTATGGTGCGGACGTACCGTTCCTGTTGGCCCGGCGCAATTGCCGCTGTATTTTTTTAATGGCGGACTCTATGGACTTTTCCGGTTCTATGATATTATATTCCCCCCAAAAATTAGGGTCGGCAAAACCGATGTTCTCATCACTTAGAATAATGGATTTTTTAATCTTCTCCTTGTTCTTGGGAAACTCACCACTAGGGTTTTTCTTCCAATCGGTAACGGCCATTTCGGCAGCCATGCTATAGACAGAGTTGAATAACTTGCCTTTCCAATCCACCTTAAATTCCATTAGGACATTGCTATAGCCATAATACCACCTTCCATCTTTTTCCCTATAATCGACACGATAGGCCACCTCCGTGGGCCATACGTTCACTCTTGCCGGTTTCCTCCGGACAAATAATCTGGAAGCCAGTTCGCGATTGGTAATATTCAGTTCGTAAACCGCACTGCTCAAGGTTCTATTTTCCACATCAATGTATAGCTTTCCGGTATACAAAGGTGCTCTGATGGTAGGTAGTTGCTTGAAATCGATAACATAAATCAGTCGGTCATCGATATATGTTGATCTGTCAAATTTAAACTCGTATTCGTCCACCTTTCCGTCAACAAAAATAAATTCAGGATATTTCATAATATCCACATAAAGGGTATTGAATGGTCCACCTTGCAGTTTTAGCGCTACGGTATCCAACTTACTATAGTCCGTGTTCTTTCGCGCTTTAAACAGTTTCATGGCATCGATCTTATTCGAGAAGTAGGGTGTTTTGTAGATATTGACCACTGCCTCTGAAAGCGAAACGTTCTTTCTTCGCTTTTTTATGGTTTCGCGGTAAAAAGCAGTCATCACCATATTATCCCCCACATAGTTTTCCCCTTTGCGCAATAACACTTCCCGCACTAGCCGCTCAGCATCTTTTGGCGCATTTAGATTAACACCGGACAGTTTTGTGAAGGATATCTTTAGTTCAATGTTGTTCCTATCCTTTTTCAATTGCCGAATGGGAATCACTTTGTTCTCATAGCCCAAAAAGGAAAATATCACATTGCCATTGGCCAAGCTTTTTGGAACTTTCAACAAAAACTCTCCTTCCGTATTGGAAACGGTGCTTATGTTGGCCCCTTCAAGTGCAATGGAAGCCAAAGCCAAAGGTTTGTCGGTACCCGCTTCAACAACACTTCCTTTATACTCCAAAAACTCTTCTTGAACTTGTGGATAACCGAAGGAATGGAGGGGACTCAAAAACGCCAATACCATAACCGCCCAAAACAACCTTTTAAAGGTTTCCCGCAAAATAGTCAATATCATAAACCGCTCTTTTCTATAAAATTAAGGGGAATTTTCACCACTTTTTGTTAAAAATCAATAAAATAAAGTACTAGCATTCATAGACTTCCTAAAGTAAGCCATAAGTGAGGGCAAAAAAGGTAAAATCCTTTCTTATATGTCCATCAACCCGAATGGTGGTGGTTACCTAAACTATGCTGCCAATTGATTTCACCTTCGACGCGCATTGCTCTAAAGCCAAATGACCTAAGCCGAAGGCCTCAGGTCGGGAAGTTCTGGATGGTGGATTGGGAAAAGGGAACCGCTCTATGGTATCCTGGCCATTTTGTACATGTATCCGGTGATATTCTCTAAATGCTTCTTTCCGTCCCTGGCCGTAACCCTATGACTTTGCCGTAAGGGGATTCTGATTTTTGAAAACAAGAACAAAATAGAGGGGATAAGACGAATTCCTTTGATCAATAGGTTTAGTTCACCATAAATAGGGCATTGGCAAAAAACAGTTTCCCGTTTTCCCAAAATCCCCTGAACAATGGATTGTCCACCATATATACCACTTGACCCCTTCCAAAGTTTTGTGCCCCAAATACCAAGGATTTCCCAATTTTCCTTTTGGCCTGGCTACCTGCAAAACCGGAGATGGGACCAGTATTATTTTCCAAATAAACGGCATTACCACTGGATAGGTAATCGTAGGCATCACTTCCCAGTTTTAAGGTAAAATAGTCAGTACCGTAGCCATAAGCCAGGGGATGGGTGTTATCTACCCTGGTTTTAAAAATGGCACCGGTGATGGCATTTTTCATAGCTTCCCTTTGACGGTCTTCATGGGCCATTGGGTCCATATCCGTGGTGTCCTTGATGCGTTCTTTTTCCGTTATGCCAAATCCATCTTCTCCGTCAATTCCTTTAATGGCTCCACCCATGGCGATGAGCTTACCACCACTGCGTACCCATTCCTTAAGTTCGTTAAGACGGCTATCGTTCATGAATCTTCCATAACGTCCTCCGGGCAGCACAAGAATATCATAGGCTTCAAGATCAATACGGTCCACATATTCCGTATCCAACACGGTTAACGGGTATTGCAACTGTTGTTCAAAGAAATGCCAAATCTCCCCAAATCGGTAAGAAGAGGTAGGTCCACCGGTCAAGACGGCCACTTTGGGTTTTTCTATCATCTGTACATAACCCGATCCAAAATCCTTTCCGGAATCCACAAATCCAGTTTGGGCCACATCCAATGTTTTATGGTGTATTGTAGCCCCTTTTTTTAGGATAGTACTGAAGCTTTCAAGTGCTTCATTATCCGTTTTTGTTATGATTAGGGTTCCCCTTTTGTAGGATTTACCCTTTAACGAAAAAGGAGCGTACGAAGCTCTTACCCTTACCCCTTTCTTCAACAGGTATGCCAGAAAGCGTGCGTCATCCATGCTATTCCAGTCCGTTACGTACGCATATGCATTTGCAGGTACTTCTGGGGACGCAACACTATTTTCCACATTGGTACTGGGAATTAACTGACTGGTGGCCATACCATCCAATCCATAGGCATAGGGCAAGGACCAGGCTGTAATGTCATAAGTCAAGGAGTCACTCAACTTGGCATTGGGTTCGAACAAAACCTTGACCATGGTGCCTTTGGGTTGGTCGGTAGAAACAACCAGGGAGTTCCCGTCCACATTTTTTGAACCCGTTCTGCCTGTAGCATACGTTAGCCCTTTTACGGTACTTTTTTGGGCCCTTCCATATTCAATTTGGTGTTGGGATAGTAGTTTTTCCAAAGCCCTAAGATGGTCTTCATTACCATGTAAAACATAACTTTTGTATTTGAAATTCTTTCGTTGGAAGAACTTCTTGAATTCCGCATTCAGTTGGTCCACATTGTTTGCCACAACTTCTACGGTAGATACTCCGGTAGTAAAATGGTGGGCAATTCTATCCTTTAATGTCAGGGTATCTCCATTATCGGTGATGATGCCCAAACCAGCGCGTCCGCTTCCACCTTGCTCATAGGTCATGCCAATGCTCCCGTTATACGTGGGATAGGTATCCCCATAGCTAGGATAAAACAGGTCAAACCGCTCCTTAGTGAAATAAAACCATCCGTTGGCATCAAAATATTTGGCATGGTTTCGCCCAATGGTTTCTTGAAAACTGCGTTGAAAGTCGGTAATTACTTCATGGTACGGTTCGGCAGCCGGGGCAAAGTAATATGGGTCGTTCACCCCTTGCTCATGGAAGTCCACATGTATATGGGGCATCCATTTGTTGTATTGCTTTAATCGCATCTGACTTTCCAATTGTGTTAACCAGGCCCAGTCCCTATTTAAATCGAACATATAGTGATTGCTCCTTCCCGTTATCCACCCCTCGTGGTGTTCCTTGCTGTTGGGATCTACTTGAAATGGGGTGTTTTTGTATTGATTATACCAATTGATATACCGATCTAGGCCATCTGGGTTAAGACAGGGATCCATGATCACCACTGTATGTTCCAGGTAATTGCTCTTCTGGGTAAGGAAGTTATAAATCGTTTTCATGGAGGATTCGGTGCCCACACTTTCATTGCCGTGCACATTGTAACTTAACCAAACAATGGCCTTTTTTGAGTTTCCCTCCCCATTCAGCGATTTCAAATGCTCTTCCCGAATGGATTCGAGATTCCTTAGGTTCCCTTCGGAGGAAACAATGGCAAGGATCAATGGCCTACCTTCGTTGGTCGCACCGTATGTTATTAACTTCACTCGGGAAGGTTCGGAATTGGCAACGTGCTCGTAGTAATCCATGACCCTATGGTGCCTGGTGAACTGACTGCCCAATTCGTACCCCAAAAATTCAGAGGGTGATTTAAGGTTTTGGGAAGTGATAAAGATTGAAAAACAAAATGATAAAGGGAGTAAAATTCGATGCATGTACTAACTGATTTGAACAAAATCAAATCTAACCAAAAATTCCATCTTAAGGCAATTAACTTATTTTTAGGAATCGAATTTGTGAAGAGGAGTATCTTTAGTCCGATATTTAACGTTGAATGGAAGTAGACTGTATCCCATTTAGGAAAACGGGTTATTTCTCCAAATTGATTTGTGATTATTTGGATGAAAATGAAAATATAAGATCGTTTTACAACCGTTTTCCAACCCTTGAAAATTTTGGAGGTCAGATCAAGGAAAAAACCAAGAACTACCCGAAGCCCCATCGAAAAATCTTATCTGAAGCGCTGCTACGACAATATGAGGGCTTTGAAATTTCTGAATCTACATTGCAGCACATTAATTCCCTGAAAAATGAGAATACCTTCACTGTGGTTACGGGGCACCAACTGAACCTTTTTTCAGGCCCGTTGTACTTCCTCTATAAAATCATTTCCACCATTAATTTATGTGAGGCGCTGAAAGGAAGGTACCCTGAATATTCCTTTGTCCCCGTCTATTGGATGGCTTCTGAGGACCATGATTTTGATGAAATCAACTACTTTAATTTTCAGGGAAAGAAAATACAATGGAACAGGAATGCGCGAGGAGCGGTTGGTAGGATGGACACCACCGGTTTGGAAGAGGTCCTTGAAGTGCTATCCGCTAAATTGGGGGCTTCAAAAAATGCCAACGAACTTAAAGATCTATTCGGGCAAGCCTACCTTGAACAGGAAAACCTGGCCAAGGCTACTCGATTTCTGGCCAATGCCCTGTTCGGCCATTTGGGGTTGGTAGTATTGGATGGCGACGATGTGGACCTGAAAAAGCTATTGGTCCCTTATATGGAGAAAGACATCTTTGAAAAATTGCCCTTTCAACAAGTATCGGAATCCATTGAACAGTTGTCCGAAGTTTCCAGTGCTTATAAGATACAGGTCAATCCTAGGGAAATCAACTACTTTTACCTTAAGGAGCACCTTCGTGAGCGTCTTGTTGAAAAAGAAGGGCGTTACCTGGTCAATGATACGGATATTGCATTTACAAAAACGGAATTGGAACACGAAATGGAGACCCACCCCGAGCGCTTTTCCCCAAATGTGATCGCCCGACCTCTTTATCAAGAAGTGATCTTGCCCAACCTTTGTTACATTGGGGGAGGGGGAGAGCTGGCCTATTGGTTGGAACTCAAGGACTATTTCCAAGCCATGGACATTGCGTTTCCCATGTTGTTACTTCGTAATTCGGCCTTGGTCCTCACAACAAAACAATCGAAAAAGGTTGAAAACTTGGATTTGAGGATAACCGATTTGTTTCTGAAACAAAATACCCTCATCAATAAGAAGATTCGACGGATTTCAAATATTGATATTGATTTTTCTCCCCAAAAAAAGCTCTTGGCCAACCAGTTCTCAGATTTGTATGTTTTGGCCCAACAGACGGATAAGTCCTTCCTAGGGGCGGTTAAGGCCCAAGAAATAAAGCAGAAAAAGGGATTGGATAATTTAGAGAAACGCTTGTTAAAAGCTCAAAAACGCAAACTAAAGGACCATGTGGTACGTTTGACCGAACTGCAAAACCAATTGTTCCCCAATTACTCCCTACAGGAACGACAGTTGAATTTTTCAGAGCTGTACTTGGAATATGGTAGGGACTTAATTCCTAAACTGAAAAAAGCATTGGACCCTTTACAGCTATCCTTTCTGGTTTTAAGGGATTAAAAAGGTACCGCTCCAGTCATCCCCTGTTTTTTCAAATTTGACCCTGAGGTGGTGGGGTTGGTTGAGCTTTAGATACTCCAGTCGCATCGGTTGGATCTGAACCATACAGAAATAATTGTCCTCCTTTAAGTATTCCAATGCTGACGGATTCTCGGTCTTGACACCAGGTGGCAGCACCGTGGTGTAATCCCTTTTTGATGTTGCGGGAATGGATTTCCATATTTTTCGGAGCATTTCAGGATGTTCCTTAACAGTGGCCCTTCCCTCCACTTGCAATTGCATCATTTTTTTGGGATGGTAAAAGAGCGCAGAGACAGAGGGATACTTTTTGATCTGCTCCACCTTGGCAGATCGTTTGTCCGTGTAAAACAATAATTGAAGATCGGGCTGAACTTTACGCAATACCACGGTTCGTTGACGGGGTTTTCCGTTCCAAAGCGTACTTAGGGTAAAATATTTAAAGGGGTGCCCTTTTTTAACACTTCCGTTAATCAGTTCATTTTTAATCTGTTGGAATACTAATTTCTCCAAAACACTATTTTTTTCAAAAATAATTGAAAAAATAGGTAGGGTAAGGTGGGGTTGGGTTGTTATATACACAAATTGCTATGAAAAGGGTTGCAACCCTTTAAAAAATTTGAATTAGTTAATTCATGTGTTTAGGTTGGTTTTGATTTTACTAAAAAGCCCCGGAGTGGTTCCCGGGGCTTTTACTTTTATTCTTCCTCTAGGGCAATGCGCTTTTCAAAATAGCGGTACCCAGCAAAAACCCCGGTTCCTCCCTCTCCTGTAATATTGTTTGGAAATATGCTCAGTTCAATGAAGGGATCATCTTCATTAACATCATTTAGATAATCGGCACGAAGCAATTCGAACAAAACTTGCTCGGCATTGATGACCTGCATGACCAGGTCCTGATCTGGAAATTGAATTTCATTGTTTTCATCAAAAAAGAGCGCTGGAAAGAAACTTGTGCTGGCCACTATGGACGATCCATCCCTTAAATTGTCTGTTTGGAAGGCTTCAAGTTCAAATGAAATGCCCCTTGTGGAATTAAAAAAAATGTCGTCTTGGTTTTCAACATCCAAAAGTGCTCCGACCAGGTAAAAGTTATCCGTGTTTTGTACATCGTTAAAGCCTACGTCCAAATCGTATTCTGTTGACTGAAATTCGCTCTCCACCCTACGTATTTGCTCTTGGATACTGGCGATGTTTTCCAAAGGAACAGTGCATTGTGCGCTATAGGATTCCCCATCTACCAAGACACGCAGAGTGTACGTTTCCCCAGGAACTATTTCAAAATTTTCAGTGCTTTCGGCGTACTGCAGTTCCTCATCCAAAAAGGGCAACGGCATGGAATTCCCTGACGCACTTTCTATGGTTACGGTTGCATTTCTTTCAATAAACTGTTGGGCGTCGTCTTCAGGATTATCGAAACTGAGTTCTAATCCGAGACTGGGCAGGGTTCTTGAAATATTGACTGAAATGGAATCGTTTTCGGGTGAAATAAGCCCTAAAATGAATATTTTTTCATCTATTTGGATAATATCAGTCTCGACCACATCGTCGCATCCCCAAAACCATGAACCAAACAGTAAAAAAGGCAATAGATATCTTTTCATCTCCATATTAAAATTTAAGGGTATAGTTTACTGATGGTACAAACACCAAAAGAGCCACCCTGTTGAGTTCCGTTCTAACGGCATCTGAAATAGTATCACCATTGAGGTCCACATTATTTTCGGAAGGGTAGTAGAAAAAAGGATTCCTTCGGGCGTAGGTGTTGTAAATGGAAATACCCCAGGTTCTCTGACTTTTCCTGCGTTGTTTGTGAAATTGGATACCCAAATCCAGTCGATGGTTCGCCTCCCCCCTAAAGTTATTTCTTTGATTGGTAAAACGACTTGTTTCAATGGGTCCGAACAACCCATTTCCAAAACGATCCAGATTGTTGCCAATGGGTAAATCGGTGTTTGGGGTAAAGGTTGCAACATTGGGTAATGTAAAGTTGATGCCTGAGGAATAGACCCAGTTAGCGGAAAGCGTAATTTTTTTTGAAGGCTTATAGATACCCACTACGGAAATATCGTGTCTTCGGTCATATCGCGCATTGAATCGCTCCCCTAGATTTAATTCTTCGAATTGACGTTGTGACCATGCCAAAGTATACCCCAGCCATCCCGTAAAAGGGCCTTTTTTCTTTCGCAATAAGAGTTCTGCACCATACGCCCAGCCCCTGCCCGAGGTTATATTGTCTTCCCAATCCACTTCTTGGGCAGTATCAAGGTCGTCCAAAACCAGAAAAGATGCCCCCTCCCTATATTCAATAACATCTTCCATGGTCTTATAGTAGCCTTCCAAACTGATGGAGTATTCATTGTTGGTAAAATCCTTGGCAATTCCCAATGCGTATTGGTTGGCCCTTTGAGGTTTAACGTTATCCGTGGCTGAAACCCATAAATCGGTCGGGAGTCCTATCCCTGAGCTTGACAAGAGATGAACAAATTGGTTCATATTGGCATACGACCCTTTAATGGCTAAGTCGGGATTGATATTATAAGAAATCCCCAATCTAGGTTCCAAATAGTTATAGGTGGTTACATTCTGTTTGAAATAGCTAAAGCGAAGCCCTGCCGAAATGTTCAGCTTTTCGGTAGCTTTCCAATCATCTTCCAAAAAAATTCCTCCTTCAAAAGAGTTGAGTTCCTGTCTTGAATCAATGTTGTCACTAAATGGATCTTCTACAAGCAATCGTTGGGGAGTAAAATTGTGCAGGGTTCCCAGGACGCCAAATCGTATGGAATGATCCGGGTTGGGATAATAATTGAAATCCGTTTTTAAGGTGTAGTCATTGATGCCCGAACTGGTCCTAAAAAGATTTTCTTGACCATCAATCAAATCTTCTTGGAGCACCCTGAACCTATAATTGCTAAAAATGAGTGAGGTATTGGAAAATAGCTTATTGTTAAAGCGATGGTTCCAACGTAGGGAAGAAGTAATGTTTCCCCATCCCAACCTCGCTTTGAAGGTATCACCATCGTCAAATCGTTCCGTACTGTAAAATTTGTCCTCTCCAAAATAATTGCTCCAATACAGTCTATTGTTTTCGTTGAACACATGGTTGATCTTAAAGTTTAGATCGGCAAAAAAATAGCCTGCGTTTAAATCTTCCTCCAAGAAGGGTTGTGCTAAAAGGTCGGCATAGGTTCTTCGACCACTTAAAATGAAAGAGGTCTTACCCTTGTTCAAGGGGCCTTCCAGAAGTAGGGATGAGGATATTAAACCGATATTGAATTTACCCGTCAACTTTTCTTTGTTGCCGTCTTTCATATCAATTTTTATTACCGAGGAAAGACGACCTCCGAAGCGTGCTGGGAATCCTCCTTTAAAGGCTTCAACCGATTTTATGGCATCTCCATTGAAAACAGAGAAAAAACCGAATAGATGGTTACTATTATAAACCACGGCATCATCAAGGATGATGAGATTTTGGTCTGGTGTTCCGCCACGAACAAAAAAACCAGAGCTACCTTCAGTTCCTCCACTGATGCCCGGAAGTAATTGTAGGGTTTTCAACACGTCTTTTTCACCGAGCAATGCAGGAACATCTTCCACGATTTTTGGATTGAGCCTTACGGTACTCATTTGAGTCACCTTACTTTCTTGAAGTTTGGACTCCGAGGTCACGACAACCTCGTCCAATTGCTCGGTCTGCGGTTTTAAAACAATGGTTTGCTCTATGTCATTGGTGAGATTTATTGTTGTTTGTTGTGACTCAAAACCTATATATGATATGGTGAGGTCATGCTTTCCAGAGGGAAGGGTCAAGGAATAAAAGCCATAATCGTTGCTTACGGTACCAAGCCTTAATTCGGGAACATAAACGGACACCCCCAATAATAGCTCCTTACTGGTCGATTCCATAACATAACCGCTAACGGTATACTTTTCCTCTTGGTTATAGGCTTTTTGGTGAACTAAGAAAAATAGAAAAATGGAGCCGATTTTTAATCCAAGGCCCGATGGCGTGATAGATGGTTTATGCAAGGTTTTTTGTGTTAGTGTTGATTGTGGAAAATAGCCACAATTTTGGTGCCATAAATGAGTGTTTTGTCCTTTTTTATGAAAAAAGTAAAGCCCGGAAGGGTTCCCGGGCTTTTACTTTCTGTAAAGGTTTATTCTGAGTTAGAAAAGTGTATCAAAATGGGATTTTACGGCAAATAGTGTGGCTTCTTTCATGGTCTCAAAGCGAATATCAGCATGACCAACCCTGTCCTTCGGGCCTATTCCTACAGAGTGGAATCCTCCGGCTTTAGCGGCATCTATTCCAGCTTCGGCATCTTCATAAACGACACATTCCTCAGGTTCCAATCCCAATTTTTCCGCGCCAAATAGGAAAACGTCCGGAGCAGGCTTGCTTTTTGAAACGCTGTTGCCGTCACCTATGATATCAAAATATTTTTTGGCATCCAATTGCTCGAGAACTTTGGAGGAATTTTTACTGGCACTTCCAAGGGCCACCAAAAATCCTTCTTTTCGCAGCAGGTTCAACAGTTCCTGGGCACCTGGCAGATAGTCCTTCGGAGACATTTGGTCAAGACTTTCCACATAAATATCATTTTTTAAGGTTGCCAGCTCTACCAGTTCTTCTTCGGATATTTGGGCATTGTTGTGTTCCCTGATAATATGGATGGAATCCATTCTGGAAACCCCACGTAATTTTTCATTGACCTCACGGTCAAATTTCCAGCCCATATCATCAGCCAATTTCTTCCATGCCAGAAAGTGGAGCTCAGCGGTGTCCGTAATAACACCGTCCAAATCGAAGATAAATCCTTTAATCATAGTTAATGGTTTGGAGGGCAAAGAAAAGTCTAAAATTGAAAAGAAAAAAACTAGTTAACGTTATATTCCAAGCGCATGGTAATGGAGGCCGTTTTCTTCTTGGACGACGTATTATAAGCGCCGCCCCAACTGTAGTCTTCACCGGAATTTTGTCCGGTAATTTGAAAAACCCCCATCCTGGCAGAAATTAAATCCCCTAGCTGTCCGCCAGCATTTTCAGCGATTTTTTCGGCACGAATGCGTGCATCTTCCGTGGCTTTGGAAATCATTTCAATTTTGAGGTCGGCCAATTTGGTGTAGTAGTATCTTGGTGGGGAGGAATTAAACTGCACCCCTTTGTTCAATAGTTCGGTAATCTCACGGGAGACCTGCTCAATTTTCGCTACATCGGTCGCTTCTATTTGTACCGACTGGGAAAGCTCATAACCTCGAAAAATGCTTCCCACATAATTGCCATTTTCATACCGATTATCACGTTGCTCCAAGGTCTGCACGGAGTTAAAAATGATATTGTCTTCAGCAATTCCCTTGGATGCCAAATAGTTTTTTACCAGTTCCTTTTGGCGGTTGAGTTCGTCAAATGCCGAGGTCAGCACCGGACTAAAAGCGGAAAAACGACCTTCCCAAACGATTAAATCTGAGGTGAAGTTCTCATTTCCCAATCCAGTAACCGAAATGACCTGGGGTGGATTGGCACGTTTCACATAGGCGCTTCCCAAGAAATAGGCTGCCAGGACGATTGCGATTCCGAATATGATTGCCGTAAGATGTTTCATGAATTTGTTTTACTATACTTACGAATAAATATACCCAAAAAGATGCTTTGGCAAATAGCCCATTTTGCTATTTTTGCCCATGCAAAACCAAGTCCTGATTCTCGATTTTGGTTCCCAGTACACCCAACTCATAGCTAGACGCGTAAGGGAACTGAACATTTACTCCGAAATAAAACCTTATAACAATCCACCTAAAGACCTTTCGGCATACCAGGCCGTAATTCTTTCGGGTTCTCCTTATTCGGTGAGGGCAGAAGATGCCCCTAAACCTGATTTATCCGAGATTAAAGGGAAAAAACCGCTTTTGGGTATTTGTTATGGTGCTCAATTTTTGGCAAATTCGGGTGGAGGTAACGTAGCACCATCGGCCACCCGGGAGTATGGAAGGGCCCATCTGGACAACTTTAAAAACGGAGAGGTATTTTTGAAGGATGTATCGGTAAATACCCAGGTTTGGATGAGCCATAGCGATACGATTAAAGCGCTTCCTGAAAATGGGGTGCTATTGGCAAGTACGGAGGATGTGGAAAACGCGGCCTATCGAATAGAAAATGAAGATACCTATGGCATCCAGTTCCATCCCGAAGTGTATCACACCAAGGAGGGTTCACAAATCCTAAGGAATTTTTTGGTGGATATTGCCGGATTACAGCAAGACTGGACCCCAGATGCCTTTGTAGAGACCACTGTAGCCGAATTAAAGGAAAAAATAGGTAATGAAAAGGTGATTTTAGGATTGTCTGGTGGGGTGGATAGCAGTGTGGCTGCCATGTTATTGCATAAGGCTATTGGTCCACAACTCCATTGCATTTTCGTAAACAATGGATTGTTACGCAAAAACGAATTCCATAATGTATTGGATCAGTACCAGGGAATGGGCCTCAATGTGAAGGGTGTAGATGCTTCGGCACGTTTTTTGGGGGCGTTGAGGGGAGAATCGGAACCTGAGAAGAAACGAAAGATTATTGGGCGTGTTTTCATTGAGGTTTTTGATGATGAATCCCATCAAGTGGAGAATGCCCAATGGCTGGCCCAAGGGACCATTTATCCGGATAGGATTGAGTCCGTATCCGCAAGTGGAGGACCATCGGCAACCATTAAAAGCCATCATAATGTTGGAGGGTTGCCCGATTATATGAAATTGAAGGTTGTAGAGCCTTTGCACTTGCTTTTTAAGGATGAAGTGCGTCGTGTGGGCAAAACCATGGGCATGCCGGAGTTCATATTGGGCAGACATCCATTCCCTGGACCTGGTTTGGGCATTCGAATTTTAGGTGACATTACACCAGAAAAGGTGTCCATATTACAGGAGGTGGACGCCATTTTTATTGAAGGATTAAAAAAATACGGTCTTTATGATCAGGTCTGGCAGGCCGGAGCCATGCTTTTGCCCGTAAATAGTGTAGGAGTGATGGGTGATGAGCGGACCTATGAAAAATGTGTGGCATTAAGGGCAGTTGAAAGTACCGACGGGATGACAGCAGATTGGGTCAACCTTCCCTACGAGTTTTTACAAAAAGTATCAAACACAATAATCAATAGGGTAAAAGGCGTTAATAGAGTGGTGTATGATATCAGTTCAAAACCACCGGCAACTATAGAATGGGAATGAAAAAGTTTAGATTGTACGCCCTTGTATGGGCCCTATTTTTCTGTAGCACCGTCTTATCACAGCAACGGTACGCAACACATCCGGTCAAAGAGGGGGAGACCATTTACAGTATTGCCAAGCAATACCGAGTGACCCCTTATTCCATCCTTCAGGAAAATCCTGAAATAAAAAACGCAGAGGAGATACAACCCAATACCATACTGATTATACCTGTTGGCAACGACTATCGGGGAGCTGTTTCGACCAAACCGCTTCAGGAAGAGGTTGTCATAGAGGAACCCCGGCAAATTGAGCCCATAGGGTATACCAGGCATCGGGTTAGAAAAAGGGAAACCCTTTTTAGCCTCACTCAAAAATATGACGTCACCGAAGAACAGATAAAGCGATACAACAAAGTGCTTTATTCTGAACCCCTTAAAAAGGGAATGGTACTGCAAATCCCTCAATATCCTGAATTAACGGAAGAGGAGGAAAGAGCCTTGGATTTTGAGACCTATGTTGTGCAGCCCAAGGAAACTCGGTGGAGCATTGCCCATAAATACGGTATTACGGTGGACAGTTTGTTGGTCTTGAATCCAAATTTACCCAAGAACACCAGTTATTTGGCAGTGGGTCAGGAATTGGAGCTACCTCGGCCAAAAGGGGACAGTCTTAGTGAACAGGAAGTCGCCATTTTCGAGTCGTATACCGTTCCAAAATCCATGGGATTGTTTCGAGTGAGTCAGAATTATGGTATTTCCGTAGATTCAGTGATGAAGTTAAATCCTGAAATTGTGGAAATAGGCGGACTCAAGGAAGGAATGGTACTACGATTGCCCAAGCCAAAGCCAAAAAGTCAGGAGGTGAATACGGAGAATTACCTGTTTTATGAAGTGAAGCCCAAGCAAAACATTTTTCGTTTGACACAGAATTTAAAGATTAGTAGGGACTCCCTCTATTTATTGAATCCAGAACTCGAAAATGGTTTAAAGGTGGGAATGGTCCTGAAATTACCCAAGGACAAAACGGAAGTGTTGGATGTTAAGAATGCATTGATCCTGGATACCTTTAATTTGGTTGATAGCCTTAATATCAATAACCACCCAAACATTTTGGTTATGCTTCCATTTCGCCTGGATCGCATCAATTTTCTAAACTCAGAAAAAACGGAGAACCAGGTCGCGTCACGAAGGGATATCACGTATGCCATGGGCCTTTATACCGGTGCGTTGGTTGCTGCGGATTCTCTTAAGAAATTAGGTGTTTCCGTGAATCTGAAGGTGATGGATACGGAATTGAGCTTGGATAGGGTAAAATTGGAACTTTCGCAGCGGCCGTTATTTGGGGTGGATGCTATTTTTGGCCCGGTTGGCCCAGACCTTCTTGGTGAAGTGGCCGTTCAGGCCAATACCAATGATATACCTGTGATTGCCCCTTTTGCGGATAAAAGTGAGTTAAGCCTTTCCAATGTCTTTTTTTCCTACCCCAACGATGAGGTTTTAAGGGAACGGATATTGGGGTATGTTAATAAAATGAGGGAGAATCAAGCCATTATTGTCATAGCGGATGAAAAGCATCAAGAGGCCAAGGATTCGATTTTAGCCAAGTTTCCTATGGCCAGGGTGGCAAAAATGAGTGAGGATGGTTCCCTTCATTTGATTGATTTCCAAACCATGTTGAGCGAACAGGAAGAGAATTGGGTTTTTGTGGAAACGGACCAGGCCAATTTGGCCGCTAGTGTAACCTCCATTTTAAATGCATCCAATGCAGAAGTAATTGATGAGGAATCAGGAGAGACCAAAACCATAGTGGTTAAGATGTTCACCACAAACTATAATAATGCCTTTGAAGGGGAATCCGTTTCAAGGCCGCACTTGTCCAATTTGGATTTTACCTTTCCTTCGGCATACCGAATGGTGGAGAATAATGCCTTTACCAAAGCCTATATAAAAAAGTTTGGTCATGAACCTGATCGTTATGCCGTTCGGGGATTTGATTTGATGATGGATCTGTTGTTGAAATTAAGCTTTAAAAAGAATTTGTTTGAATCCGCTAGGGTGATTGGGGAAACAGAGTACATTGGAAATCGATTCAACTATTTCAATGATTGGTCGTCAGGTTTCTTTAATAAGGCCGCATATTTAATGCAATATGACGATTTACGAATAAAACAGTTAGAGACCAAATGACAGCTAAAGTAACGTACAATGGGGAATTACGGACTACATGTGTCCATTTAAGATCTGGAAACGAATTCATTACGGACGCTCCCGTGGACAACAATGGTTTGGGAAGGGCATTTTCTCCTACGGATACTGTTGCCACAGGTTTGGCCAGTTGCATGATAACCGTAATGGGAATAAAGGCCAGGGATCTGGAAGTGGATTTAAAGGGTGCTGAGGTAGAGGTCACCAAACACATGGCCAGTGACCCAAGAAGAATCTCCAAGATTGAGGTCAATCTAGTACTTCCAAAAGATGTTTCCGAAAAAAACCGCACCATTTTAGAACGGATAGGGGACACCTGTCCCATCCATTACAGTTTGCATCCTGATATTGAAAAGGTAATAACCTACAATTGGATTCAAGACTGATCATACTCCTTTTTGTTCTTTCTGCTGGGAGTTTTGGTTTTGGGCAGGAAATTGTGGAATCCATGCCATGGGATGCCTCAAAAAAATTGACATGGGCGGATTTTAAAGGACCTATCCCTTTTGGTGCTGTTGCGGCTGCAACAACGGCAAGTGGTATCAGCTACGAGTATTCCGCCAACCTCATTCATCACGAAGTTAAATTGGACTTTAAAGTGACCGCCTTTTTTTATCCAAATGAATCTTGGTACAAACCAGAGGTCTGTGACGAACATGTCTTACAACACGAACAGTTGCACTTTGATATTTCCGAGGTGTTCGCCAGAAGAATGCGCATGAAACTTCGGAATACGTCTTTTACGGAAAACGTAAAGTCTGAGATTCGGAAGATTTACAAGGAAATCCTTGAGGAATTGGAGGAACTCCAGGACAAGTATGATTGGGAAACGAATTTTTCAAGAAATAAGGAAGCACAAGGCCGCTGGAATGCTCAAATTAAAGAGGCTCTGGAACGACTTCCAAAATAATTCCCACACTTCGATTTCTCCTCCAAGGAGAGACCCCCATCGACTATTATATAAAAATATTTAATACTTCATCTAAAATAATTAAATAAAATTTTATGAAATAATCGCCTCATATTTGCATGCGATAACGTTTTAGTACTTCTATATATGCATACACAGATTTTAACAAAAAAGAAAAATAGAAAATCAATACATACTCCGGTAAAGGTGGCTGTAGCCATGGGTGACGGTATTGGACCGGAAATCATGAAAGCCACATTGCGCATCCTTGAGGCTGCAGGAGCCAATATCGAACCCGAATTCATCGAATTGGGTGAAAAGGTTTATTTATCCGGCAATACTTCTGGGATTGATGCCAATGCTTGGGAGGCCATAAAGAACAACAAACTGATCTTCAAAGCACCTATTACTACCCCCCAGGGTAAAGGATACAAAAGTTTAAATGTTACCCTTAGAAAATCGTTGGGTCTATTTGCCAATGTTCGTCCAGTGAGTGCTTTACATCCTTATGTGCCTACAAACTTTCCCAATATGGATGTGGTTATCATTCGTGAGAATGAAGAGGACCTATATGCAGGTATTGAACACAGGCAGACACAGGATGTGTATCAATGTCTAAAACTGATTACCCGACCTGGTAGCGAACGCATTGTCCGTTATGCATTTGAATATGCCAAGGCTTTTGGTCGAAAAAAAGTGACCTGTATGGTCAAGGATAATATTATGAAGGTGACCGACGGATTGTTCCATCAGGTATTTGATGAGATTGCGACCGAGTATCCTGATATTGAAAACGAAACCCAGATCATTGATATAGGCTCTGCCCGTTTGGCAGCCCAACCGGAAAACTACGATGTTGTAGTGACCGCTAATCTCTACGGGGATATCATTTCTGATATTGCCGCCGAAATTGGAGGGTCTGTTGGAATGTGTGGTTCTGCTAACATTGGTAAAAATGTTGCGATGTTTGAGGCTATTCATGGCTCTGCTCCCGATATAGCTGGCCAAGGAATTGCAAACCCTTCCGGACTCATTAATGCCGCCGTAGCCATGTTGGCACATATTGGGCAGCCGGAGATTGGGGACAAAGTCAAAAATGCGTGGTTGACCACCTTGGAACAAGGATTCCACACTGCGGACATTTATAAACAAGGGGTAAGCGTCCAAAAGGTGAAAACACAGGAATTTGCGGATAAGGTCATCGAAAATTTGGAAAAGCTTCCCGAAGAGTTACCAATAAGCGCCTTAGCCAATGGAAAAGGTGTGGTTCAGATTCCTGACTACGTCAGAAAACCAGAGCAAAAAGAATTGGTGGGTGTTGATGTTTTCTTGGATTGGCAAGGAAAAGATCCCAATGAACTGGGAGATGCCCTCAATGCTATAGAAGTGTACCGCTTAAAATTGAAGATGATTACCAATCGAGGAGTAAAAGTATATCCCCATGGTCTAAAGGAGACCTATTGCACCGACCACTGGCGCTGTAGGTTTGTTGGCGTGGACGCCAAGATAAATCAGGCTGAACCGGAGTATGCCCCTATTGAGTTTGAGCAAGTTGTGGCCCTTTTATCCAAACTCTACCATTTGGACTTTGATGTCATCAAAACAGAAAACCTGTATAAGTTTGATGGAAAACGTAGTTTTTCATTGGGACAGGGAGAATAATTGCTAGCATATAAAGAAACCCTCTTGAAAGATGCGTTGGTGGTATATCATAGTAATGATTTCCCCAGCGCATTTTTAGTTTTTAGGTGCGTCTATGGTGATGGATAAAATGGGTCAAAGCGTTGAATCCATTTCAAAAACAATTTGTGTCCTTTTATAACGGATTCAATTTTATGGAATATTGCTTGAACAGGACAATTTCCTTTGAGGAGCTCTAAAAAAGTCAACTTAAGTTTCTGTTACTTCTTAATCCGGTTGCCATAAAAATATAGCGAGTGGTTTTGAATTTCAATGTCAAATAGTTCTTCAATGGACTTTTTGATAGCTTCCAGCCTAGGGTCGCAGAACTCCAATACCTCCCCCGTATCAGTAAGGATAATATGATCGTGCTGACTATCAAAATAGGACTTTTCATAACGTGCCTTGTTACTATCAAATAAGTGTTTACGAACTAAATTCGCGTCTATCATCAATTCAATATTATTATAGATGGTGGCACGACTTACCCGATAGTTCTTTTTTTTCATATGGAAGTACAAATCGTCCACATCAAAATGCTCTTCAAGGGCATAGATTTCCTCCAGTATGGCAAAGCGCTCCGGGGTTTTCCGGTGTCCTTTTTCCATTAGGTATTCGGTGAATACCTTCTTTACTGTTTCAATTTTGGATTTCTTGCCCATCTTTAAAGCTGGGTATCGTGAATTATCAACAACAATCCTTTTGGTAATGGTGAAAAAGGGTCGACCGTTAAGGCCGACCCTACTAGGTTGCTACCCTATTAAGCACTCATGAGACCCTTGGGTGCCCAAACGGCACACATCATGCCTGGAGCCGCTTTTGTAGGGTTGGCACAATCTTGCCTCTCGTATCGAAGGCAGGTTGTACAATTTCTTTCATCGGCCAATCGAGCTTTCATTTCAAAGCTGTCACAGGTATATAGGTGGCCGACTTTTACACTGTGAACCGAACACATGTTATCACTACTCAAATTGTCGCAATTCAAACAGGTGTTTCCTAATCGTATAGCCATAATATATACTGTTTTAAGTTCCAATATAAAGGTACGATTCGAAATGCATGGAATCAATATAAATAGTTGACATTCAGATATTTAAAGTTGGATTAATTATAAATTACAAAAGATGAGAAATGTCATTTTAAAAAGGATTTTGACCCTCTAAAAAAGTACTTTAAACCAAGGGCATCATCAATTTGCTTGACAAATTCCAAAGAACAAATACATCTCTTGGTCTTCTATGGCAATCTGAACAATTTTAATGTGACATAGGGCAGATTGGGCGCATCATGGCTGCCCTGGACTTTTTCATACATTCTTTTAAATGGACAGTAACCCAAATGTCGAATCAAGTACGTACAAAAGTTTCTACCAATTCGTTTTTACTCTTCCCATACGACTAATGGGGAGCGATAAAAATTGATATTGTTCCGCTGCAGATAAGGAAGCTGACCTGCCAGTCTGGATTTATAGTCCTCCCAATCCCTTTGCTCCGCTGGGGTCCATCCCAATTCTGCATAGCCAATGACCCTTGGGAAGGCCAAATATTCCAGTTCTTCACTATTGCTTATGGTTTCTGACCAAAGTGGGGCTTCGATGCCCAAGATGCTTTCTTTGGGTAATCCCTTCACATAGGTTTCCGGATCCCAATTATAAGCATCATCAACAGGGATGTAGGCGGCCCAATTCAGCCCATGTTTGGATAGTGTATCATACTTCATATCCAAATAAATCTTTTTGGCGGGAGAAATGATAATTTTACTGCCCCTTTCAGCAGCCTTTAACGCACTTTCGGGTTCATTCCACAATTGACCTACCGTTGAAGGACTGATATCTGCCTGGGCAATCTCATTCCAACCGATGGAGCGCTTACCGTGCTTTTGAACTATTTTTTCCACTTTTTCAATAAAATGGATGTAGTCTTTTTTAGGGGTAGCGTGGCTTTCATCTCCACCAATATGGAAATAGGGACTGGGTGAAATTTCCGAAATCTCGCGCACCACATCATCCAAGAAGGCATATACCGTATCCTTATAGGCATCAAAAGAGCTATAGCCCACTTTCATGTCCGTCCGTACCCTTGGGGTTTCTGCTTTGCCCTTGGCATGAAAAATAGGGTAACTCAAATTGGCCGCATTGGTATGCCCAGGCATATCCACCTCTGGAATCACTTCAATATGCCGTTCAGCAGCATACGCCACGATATCCTTAAATTCTTCCTGAGTGTAAAATCCACCCGGTCCACCGCCTACCTCGCTTTGGGCGCCTACTTCCGTTAACTTGGGCCAGGACTTGATTTCCAAGCGCCACCCTTGATCATCAGTTAGGTGCATATGAAAGGCGTTGAACTTATAATAGGCCAATTGGTCAATGTACCTTTTGACTTGATCAACGGTAAAAAAGTGCCTTGCCACATCTAACATGGCACCCCTATATTCAAAATTCGGCGCGTCATCTATTTTTCCAGAAGGAATGAGCCACATGGGTTGGGTTGTCAAGGTATCGTTGCTTTGTTCCGGTATGAGTTGGCGAAGGGTCTGTACCCCTCTAAACGCTCCTGCTGCGGAACGGGCGTTTAAAAGAATAGAATCGTTTTTTATGTACAACTGATACGCCTCTGGAGCATCAGAGTCCAAAGTTTCGGTCCTATTGATAAAAATAATACGCTCCACAGTTTCTGATTCGGCCGTGTTCACCGGAACCGTCAAATCCAACTGGAAAGCTATTTTGGAAGCCAAAAATTGCCCTACTTTTTCAAATTCACTGTCTGTTTGTGCTGTGTATATTGCCGTTTTCGCGTCCAATCCAAATGCAGAATTGGTGGGTACCACCTTCAAGGGTTTTGGGATAAGGCTCGCATTACGCAAATCCGTTTCTGGATATTCTATTTTTTTTGGGATTTTGCTACAGCTTAGTATCAAAATGGTAACACATCCCATCAGGAAGCTCTTTGGGAATACATAGGTCTTCATTTTTTTAGTTTTTGGAATCATCGGACTCGTTTCCCACAAATTTAGGTTGAAAATCACTTGGGGCTCAGTATCATTTTTTCAAATTCCGATAGTATAACAAAAGTTCAATCCACAAAATCCTTAAGGGTATTGTACCAAATGTCATATCCTTTTTCATTCATATGCAAGCCATCTTCAATAAAAATATCTTCTTTGACCTTTCTTTTGTCAAGCATAGGATTCCACACATCTACGAAAGCTACATGGCTTTTTTTGGCAGCGTACTTGGCCATTTTTTTATTGAGACGTTTATACCTTCGTCTTAGGCTCCACCTGGAAAGACTTGGTTTTGCCGATATCAGGATAATCTCCCTATTCGGATGGTCGACTAGCAACCTTTCAATGATTTTTTCAGTGGTTTCCAATATTGTTTTTGGTCGCTTTTTTTCAAAAATGTCATTGTCACCTTCATATATAAAAACCTTTGTAGGTTGATATCGTAACACCAAATCATTGAGGTGGTGTAATAGGTCTTTCGCCTGTGAGCCACCAAACCCGGCATTTAAAACCTGTTTTTCCGGAAAACGCTTTTGTAAATCCTTCCAAAAGCGTATGCTTGAGCTTCCTGTAAATACCAAGGTTTCCTCGGAAGGGTTCCACAGGGAATCATTTCGTTGTACTATTTCCTTTACCTCCTTTCCAAAAGGGATGGCATCTTGGGCGGAAAGCGATATTGTTATGATAAAAACAATGGCCCATACCTTGTATTTCATAAGTGATTGACTCTTTTGGTTCCACATCCAATTTACGAAGAATTGCGTCTATGCCCTAGGGTAATGAAGAAGTTTACCCGAATAGGGTAGATACAGGGGATGTTTGGGTGAACCATCCAAATTAAAGCCCATACATTTAGCATTGGAAAAACGCTTTTGAAAGTAGTTATCCCTACCCAATGTTTTTATCAAAACATGATGGCCCCAAGCAAAAACCACTTCGGTGCATAGTGGTGCAATAGTATCCAACCATTTTAGGTTCTTTTGCCAATTGCCACTTGCCGTCAAGTTTTTGGGGTTTGTGGCGATGCAGGTAAAACAATTCATCAAAAAACATCCCCCAAAACCCAATCTTTTGGAATGGGCAACAATTCTTTTTGTGGTTGGGTCAGTATTGATGGCGTCAGCTATTGAAGGATTTAAGCCAATAAACAGAACGTGGGGTTTTGAACTATCCCATGTTCTCCAAAGGACAAAACGTTCCTTTTGATCTGCACTTAAAATTGCTCCGGACTGGGAAGAAAAAACCAATTTATGGAGAAGGTTTTGGGATGAGGTTTTCACTCAATGCCCAATCGTAAAATCGCTCTATCCATGTATCCGAGGGTAGCCCTTGGGGATTCATTCCAAACCCATGCCCTCCTTTGGAATACATCATTAGGGAAACGTTCTTTTTGGCTTCCAACATTGCGGTATACAGTTCTATGGATCCCTTTGCAAGACCAAGGGGGTCATTGGAGGCGCAAACAATCAACATAGGAGGGGCATCATCTTTTGGTGCCCAAACAGGTTGCGCGTCGGTCCATGGGTAAACCGGAACCAAAAAGTTGGGTCGATTTTCCTTGGAATAGTTGTACCCTACGCCCATGGTAACCGCTCCTCCTGCAGAAAAACCTAAAAACCCTATTTTATTTGGGTTTACTCCATACTTTTCAGCATTTTCCCTTACGTGGGCAACGGCATTTAATCCATCGGTGACCGCATAAGGAAGTAGGTCACCAGCTTTTTCCAGTACGGTAGCGGGCAGGGTGGTCATAACTTCTGCCGTTCCATCATCGCCGGTAGGAACCAGTCGATATTTAAGTACAAAGGCCGTGACCCCCTTTTTTGCCAACCATTCCGCAACTGCCGTTCCTTCATTGACAATACTTAAAGCGTACATACCTCCTCCGGGTGCAACTACAACCGCTGCCCCTATGTTATCTTCGCCTTTTGGACGAAATACCTGCATGGTAGGTTGGGAGACGTTGGTTACTACTTGGGTCGTCCAGATATTGGAAAAAAATTCCTTTTCAGGATTTTCCCATGCTATTCCAGAATCGTCGGACTTTGGTAGATTGATGATTTCTTGGGTTGCCGCAGTTGCGAAAAGAAGAAAACAAATTACGCTATAAAGGTACCTAACCATTTTAATTGTGTTGATTTTAATGAGATGTAAAATAACGCCATTTTACTCTTCCTCTGATTGGGCCATCTCATCCTCTAATTCGCCTTTTGCCAATTTGTTCTCCATAATGTTCAAATTTTTCAATTTGGTCTGCCAAGTTTCCAAGGCGTCTTTGTGCCTGGCAATATTTTGGTGAACTTCCTTTACTAAAGGATTGGTTTCGGAAGCATTGGAAAAAAATAATAAATTGTTTTCCAACTGTCTGATCTCACTTTTGCTTTCATTGATTTTGCGCTTAATGAACGTCCGTTCATTACTGATGGCCCTTGCATTGTTCTCTGCTTTGGCCAGTTGTTTTATTTTATCACCGTACTTCAGTAATTCCGATTCTTGCCGGCTTACGTCCAGTTTTTTAAATAACGCATCAATAATTTTATTGAATTTTCCATTGATATGCCTTTTGTTATAGGGAACATGGCCTATTCCTTTCCACTCCGCAATGAAATCCTTTATTTTTGGTAGATCCGTCTTCTTTTCACCACTTAATTTAAATGCTTTTAGGCGTTCCAAACAATCATTTTTTGCCTCAAAATTTGCGTATTCCTCTTTGTGGGCCGCATTCTTTTCAGCGTGCAAGCGATTAAAATAGTGGTTGCAGGCCTCCTTGAATTCCTTCCATATTTTATCGGAATATTTTCTGGGGACATGCCCTATTTTTTTCCATTCATTTTGAATGCGCTTCATTTCTGGAGTGGCCACATGATGGTCATCGCTATCTTTTAGGGATTCTGCAATCTCCAGTAGCTTTCGCTTTTTTTCCAGATTGTCATGTTGGTCCTTCTTCAGCCCTTTGTAGAAATTATTTTTGCCCCTATTGAACGCCCGGACGGATTCCTTGAATCTGGACCAGGTTTCTTCATTGACCTTTTGAGGTACTTTTCCCGCTTTGAAGAACTGCTCCCTAAGTGCTTCTACTTGCCGTATTTGAGCTTGGATTTCTTTGTGATTATTGGCCACTTTTTCAGCAATTTCCTGAATGTTGGCTATGATTTCGTTCTTCTTATCCAAATTTTGCCCGTACGAAGCTTCCAAGGCGATAAAATGCTCTTGCCTTCGAGTATGCATGGCCTTGGTTGCAGCACTAAAACGTTCCCAGATATCCTCCCTTTGCTCCTTGGCAACAGGTCCTATTTCCTCCTTCCAAATTTTATGTAAGGTCTGTAATTCCCTAAAGGCCTTTCCTAAATCAGATTCTTGCTGCAAAGCCTCCGCCCTTTCAATCAGTTTTATTTTTTCTTCCAGATTGTGTTTGAAGTCCAGATCGCGCAACTCCCTGTTAAGGTGAAGAAAGTCATAGAAAATTTCCACATGGTGATGGTACGTTCGCCAAACATCATTATAGTTGATTCTAGGAATTGGTCCGGCGTTGCGCCACTTCTCCTGAATGCCCTTAAAGTTCTTGTAGGTGGTATTAATATCTTCTTCAACATTTACCAAACCCTTTAGCTCTTCTATGAGTGTTAAGCGGTTTTCTAGGTTTTGCTTAAGTTGCTGTTCTAAATTTCGGTAATAGGTATCCCGTTTTTCGCGAAATTCTTTGTAGACCTCATTAAACTGTCTTTTGGTGACCGAATTATACCTAAAATCAATTTCATTTCCTCCACCGGCAACAAATTCTTCTTTCTTGTGCTCAATGAATTCCTGAAATTTAAGGTCAAACTCATGTTTAATGGAATTGACGTGTTTATTGATGGCCTGAACTTTCTCGTTTTTTACCAGACGTTGTAATTCTCCCACCAAATTTTCCATACTCATAGCATGGTAATCCAAAAATGGGATATGGTGCCGCTTTTCATTTTCGGTATCCTCGGCATCCTCGGCATTTTCTTGGTCTATTTCATCGAGTACCTCTTTGGATGAAGATTCTTTTGTTTCCTCCTTCTCAGAAACCCTATTAGTTTCCGGGTCGGCCGTTTCAGAAGTTTCCGTTTTTTTGGCTACAGTATTCTCCAAATCTTTTTGTCCCCCCTCAGTTTCCTGTGGTTTTTGCTCTTCCATGTCCATCACAATGTTCATTAAAGGTTAGATTGATGGCTATTATTGGTAAGTTAACAAGAAAACCTACCATTAACAAAAGTAAGGATTCTTCTTTTGGATTAAATGTAGGGTTGCACGACTTACAAGGGGGTTGAAGGGAATTTTTTATCCATTGGAATTCCAAATTTCCCATGCCTTTTCCGCTTGAAATTGCAACATGGGCAGTCCATTTTGTACGGTAGCCCTTTTTTGTTTTCCTTCCCTTAAAAAAGCAGTTTCTAGAGGATTGTAAATGAGGTCGAATAAAATGTGGTCTTCATTCAAATAATCGTAGGGGATAAGTGGTTTGTCTTCTAAATTGGGGTGCGTACCAACCGGACTACAATTTACCACTAGTTGAAAGGTTTGGAAATGGGATTCATCAAGCTGCGAATAGCTCAACTGACCTTGTGAAGGATATCTGGAGACGTATTGATAGGCAAGTCCCAACTCTTTTAAAACAAATACTATGGCTTTGGAAGCGCCTCCAGTCCCCAGCACCAAAGCTTTTTTATGATGTTTTTTTAATAAGGGAGACAACGATTGTTTAAAGCCATAGGTATCTGTATTATATCCTATGGTACCCCTTTTTGTGAATTTAATGGTATTGACCGCCCCAATTTTTTTTGCGTCCCCATCCAGGCCATCTAAATAGGGTAGTATGGCCTCTTTATAAGGAATGGTAACATTTAGACCCTTGATGTTACTTTGCGAAATAACGCTTTTAAACTCCGAAAGCGCCTTCAAGTCGAAGTTTTCATACGAATGATTGGTTAAACCTAGTTTTTCAAACTTCTTGGTAAAATATCCCTTGGAAAAAGAGTAAGAAATGTTCTTCCCCACCAAACCATATCTTTGTTTATGCCTTCCTATTTCTGCCATACCAATCCAAACTCAACAGTATAAAAATTCCAAAAACTATAAAAAAAACTGCCGCCCATGTTTCCATATCGGAACCATTGGGCCAATAGCGTCGATAATTCAGAACAATAGGGTCCTTATTGGAGTCCAAAAGAATCGTCCCAAAAGCGTCTGTTTTGAATATTGTTCGTTTCCATGGCCATAAAACACCCAATGAGCCCGTAATGAAACCTATCAATACTGCTGTGGTCACCTTTTTGAAATGCTTTAACAGATACCCTAAAAAGTGCGATAAGGTTACTAAACCCGTCGCTGAACCCAAGGTAAATACCGCAAGAATTTTAAGTGTGTTCAACCGTTTTTGGTTGGTGAGGAAACTAAAATCACCTTTGAACACTTCGGAAAAAGTATCGTACAAACTATTCACGGAATCTACCAATAATAGAACATAGTTGCCAAAAAGAATTAGAATAAAGGAACCTGAAAGCCCCGGCAACGTCATGCCTGAGACACTGATGATTCCACAGAAAAAAATAAAAATGAGGTTGTCATTTTCTTTTGCAGGACTTAAAAAACTAATGGATACCCCAACCACTAACCCAATAATTCCGGCACTTATGGTTTTTTTGTTCCAACCCTCAAAATCTTTGGAGATATAATAAATGGACCCTATTATCATTCCAAAAAAGGCCGCCCAAACATAAAGTTCCTTTTTTTCCAGAAAAAAATCCAACAAGCGGGAAACACTAAAGTAACTAATGAGCATACCTGTTATCAGCAGAATCAAAAAAGTGCCATTGGTATAGCGGTAAAATGATTTAAACCTACCATTAAAAAGGAGTTTAAAAGCTTTGAGGTTGACTTTTTGAAGGGAATAGATAAACTCTTCATAAAACCCTCCAACAAAAGCCACTATTCCTCCAGATACGCCCGGTACTTTATTGGCCGCACCCATAAATAGACCTTTTATGACAAGATATACCTTGTCCCAAAACGTTCTTGATGTATGCATAGAAAAAAGCCGCTTATTTCTTTGCGGCCAACCTTTCAAGGATAAAAATAAGGGAAAATCCCGCTACACCTAAGCCAATGGCTGCAAATAGTTGCGGGTCACCTTCAAAGTTTAAAGGAGAGACATTAAGTTCTTTGATAGGAATTACCTTGTCATCAAAAACCTTGGTTTCCAATACCTTTTTCCAAGGCCAAATTTTGCTCAAAGAACCAAGGATAAAGCCCGTTAATAAGGCTAGCGTAATGTTATGATAGTTTTTGAACATCCATTTGAGCAATCTTGCAAAACTCAACAGCCCAAAAATAGCCCCTATGGCAACCGTACCCACCATTAAAACGTTGCGTTCATGAACGGCATCCAAAATAGTTTTGTAGCTGCCCAGTAACACTAAAATAAACGCACCTGAAATTCCGGGAAGGATCATAGCGCAAACTGCCAACGCACCTGATAGGAAAAGGTAAGGGAAGCTGTCCACGTTCTCATTGGGCGGTAGGGTGGTGATGAAATAGGCAACCGCTGCTCCTACCATTAAAATAATCACAGTCCCAGCATTCCATTTTGTGATTTCCTTACCCACTAAAAGAATACTGGCCAGTACCAAGCCAAAGAAAAATGACCAGAGCAAAATGGGTTCGTTTTCCAATAGCCAACTTAAAAATTTTGCTAAACTTAAAACACTTATAAAAATTCCAAGAAACAAGGCCAATAGGAAGTTTCCATTAAGACTTTTCCAGAAGGCATTGAAACCTTCCTTTTTCCACAAGGGAAGCAATGAGGGGTGTATATTATTGATTGATGTAATCAATTCCTCGTAAATACCGGAAATAAAAGCGATTGTGCCTCCGGAAACTCCTGGGACTACATCTGCAGCGCCCATAGCCATACCTTTCAAGGTAACTATGGCATAGTCAATTAACTTGCGAGGCATACACCAAAAAATTTAAGGGCAGTTAAGTAGATGCTTTTTTGCTGGTTTTTATGCTGTCCTGTACCCATTTTACATTTTTGTATTCCGGGTATAGTTGCAGAAATAAAACAGATTTTTTCGGATTTAATTGCAGGGCAATATTCAATTTTTCCTTGGCTAGTATTGTATTTTCGTTTTTTAGATAAAGACCTGATAGCAGATAGTTGAGCTCCGCATCTTCCGGATAAAATTCCAAACCTTGGAGTACCACTTGCTGCGCAGATTCAAAATCTTCCATTTTTCGCAGGATTTTTGCCCAATTTTTCCAGGTATCCAACTCGTAATTGCCCAGTTCCACTGCTTGTTTATAAGAGAAATCGGCTTCATCAAAATTATGCAAAACATCAAAAATCTCAGCGCTTTTTTTCCAATACAAAGGGTTTTCCCCATCTATATTTATCGCCTTATTAATATATTTAAGTGCTTTTTTATACTCTTTGAGCTTAAAGTAATATTCCGTAATGGCTACCCATCCTTTGTCCAACAGCGGATCTTCATGCACGGTGTTGTAATAATAGTATTTGGCCATATCATTATTGCCTAACCTTTCATGGCATTTTCCTATTCTAAGGTAGGCATGTGAGGTAGGATCATCGATGGAAATTGTAGTTTCATAACATTCTATGGCCTCATTGTATTTGCCCAACTTTTCCAATACCCTTCCCTTTTCAAAATAGGCGCCCAAGAAGGAGTCATCCGAAATAATGGCAAAATCAAAGGCGGCCAAAGCTTCTAAATGCATTTTTTTGGCGCAGTACATTTTTCCCAATTGGTGCCAAGCCACTTCACAATACGGATTACGTTCCAAATAATCATTCAGATAGTGGATGGCCCCATCAAAGTCTTCCAGGAATTCAAAGCAATAGACCACGTTGTAAAGCGAGGAATAATCACTTTCATCATATTCCACACATTTAATGAAACACTTTTTTGCCTCTTCAAAATGATCTAGAAACAGATGCTCCATACCCATTAGGGAGTGAATATCAAAACTGTTATTGGTAATCTGAAGGGCTTCCAACAACATGTTTATAGCACCCTGATGATTGTCTTGTTTGGACAGAATATTCGCTCTTTGAATATATATTTCTTCATTTGAGGCATCCAATTCCTGCAATTCGTCCAATATCCTCTCGGCCTCTTCAAAACTATCCTCAAATACCAAAACCTCCACCCTGAGTAATTTGAGCTCGGCGGCGTGTGGATGTTGCTCAAGTCCTATTTGAATGGCCTTTTTTCCAAGAGCGACCTTTCCTTGGTTCAGGTAATAGTGAATGATTTCCTCAAAATCTTCCGCATCAAAGAAATAGACATCATCTGTCTTGAGCATAGATTCGAATTTGAGAATGGATTTTTCTGGATTTTCGTCAGGGTTTAACGCCATAGAAACGGGTTTGTTTAACTATGGACTTAAAATTAGCCGTAAAATAAGCTGAATTCAGTCCAGGATTTGGGTTTGTTATCAACAAAGTAGTTAACAGGGATTTTGGATTTGATTTAAAATGTCGACTATTTTTTTGCATCCAAGTTTAATCTCTTCCTCGGAAATGGTTAAAGGAGGCGTAACCCTAACGGCACGGGGTTCAAGCAATAACCAGAACAGAATCAAATGTGCCTTAGCCGATTCCAGTACCAATGTATTGGCAATTTCCGCACTATCAAGTAATAAGGCCAACATTAACCCTTTACCACGTATTTCCTTAATCAAAGGATGTACCAAAAGCGACCTAAACAGTGCTTCTTTTTTCACAATGGATGGAACAAGTTGGGTATCAGTCAATTCTTTCAAAGTAGCCAAACTGGCAGCTGCAATGACAGGATTGCCCCCAAATGTGGTAATATGTCCTAGCTTTGGATCTTCCTTAAGTAGTGCCATGTGCTGGTAGGACGCTACAAAGGCGCCACATGGAAGTCCGGAAGCCATTCCTTTTCCCAAGACCAAAATATCGGGTATGCATTCATAGTGTTCAAAGCCAAATAATTTGCCGGTTCTTCCAAAACCAGGCTGAATTTCATCCAAAATCAAAAGTGTACCAACTTCGTTACAGCGTTTTCTTACCGCCTTTAAATAGGTGTTTTTTGGCACAATAAATCCAGCTCCACCTTGGATGGTTTCCAAAACGACGGCAGCCGTTTTTTCCGTAATTTTTGATAACTCTTTCTCGTTATTGAAGGTGATAAAATGAACATCGGGTAGCAATGGCCTAAACGCACTTTTTCGTTCTTCAAAGCCCATTAGACTTAGACTTCCCATAGTATTCCCGTGATAGGCCTTATGTGCTGCTACGATCTGGGAACGCCCAGTAGCCCTTCGTGCCAATTTTATGGCACCTTCAATAGCCTCCGTCCCGGAGTTGACCAAATACGTCGTTTCAAGAGGGGCTGGAAGTTTTGAGGCCAAAAGCTTGGTATACTCCACAGCTGGTTTTTGGATATATTCACCATAGACCATGACATGCAAGTACCGCTGTGATTGCTCTTCAATGGCTTTGATCACTTTGGGATGACCATGTCCCAAACCACAAGCGGACACCCCTGCAACAAAATCCAAATGGGCGTTTCCTTTGGTGTCATAAATATAGCTTCCTGAAGCTCTGGATACCTCTAGTGCCAAAGGATGTGGTGTGGTCTGTGCTTGATATTTGAAGAAATCTTGCTGCAATGGTGTGCTGGTGTTTATTGTGAGGTACTATCTATAAAGCAATAATTACCTACTGCCCGCTTTTTTTACTACTTGTCGCTTGGGTTTTGTTGCTTTGTTGTTGGTTTTTGGGATGTTTACTTTAGGATTTCCCCCTCCATTTCGTTCCTGTTCTTCCGCATCGATGTCAATAGGGGCATCAATTCCGCGTATGCTCACTAATTTTATGTTGTTGTCATCCTCATCGAAAATTTCGTCCTTGGTCATGATACGCTCATCACCACGCCAAACAAAACCCTTTAACTTCTTGGTTTCAAAAGGCCAATCTTCTTCAGGATAAATATCTCCCGCGGGATCAATAAAAAAGGTAATGTCCTCAATATCATTGTTGGCCATTTCCAATCGTATTTTGCTGCAAATGGTCTTATCTATCCCTATCAGTTCATTTTCGTCATTATACAGATAGTAAATCACTTCCGTATTTTTTACTAGGTCCACGATCTTCAGCTCATTTTCAATGAACTTTCCAAACAGATCTTTTCCCTTGGCTTGATTGTACCCCTGTTTCCCAATGGTATCGAAGGCAATGATAAATGCATTATTAATTACCCTGAGGGAATCCAATTTTTCCGTTTCCAAATCCGAAATAAGGTGGATGCTATCGCCTGTCATTTGATTGTCAACATTCCATAGAATTGGATTTGTTATCAGTTTTGTGATTCCGGTTTTTTCCGAAGAATGGATAGAGTCACATTTTCCACTTAAATCCAATTTAAAAAATTTGGCATTTCTGAACGCCCTTAAATTGCGGTTTTCCGGAGGCCCGGTAACCATTAGGGTATCTCCATGGACATATAGTGAATCTTGTTGTACCAAATTTATCGCTACTGCGCGTTTGGTGGCAAAAACAGAGTCTTTTTCTTTAAAAACTTCGGCATAGTGCGCACGGATTACACCATTGTTAATGGTATCCGTCACCTTTATATTATTGGTAGCGGAGGCGAATGAGGTGACCTTGTCAAAATAGACGCTGTCCCCTTCAATGATTCTATCACTGTAGTTGATTTTGGTGTTTTTCAATCCATACCCCTGTTCTATCTTCGTATCATAAAACCCTCTTTCGCAATAGATGGTATATTCCTCCCCAACAATGGTGGATGGACCATACATATAGGCATTTTTAGAGACTCTGTAATAGTGCAATTGTTCAGAGTCAATGACGTAGTCCGGATTATCTATGTGGACACTGTCTTGAAATTGCACCTTTTTTATTTCCATAAAATAGGTTCCTATAATGCTGGTCAAAACATTTACCGAATCCACCACTTTTCCACCGGAATTATAAAAAGACTGTTGTTTCTCCCTATCAAAGTATAGGGTATCCGTTGTCAACCGCATCGTATTGTCGGTGAGATCCACATTCTCCCAAGCCCTGGCCAGTTTGGTATTACCATCATAGTCCAGTTTTCCGCTGTTCATTTCAATGGAATCCCCCTGTTGCAATCGTACGTTTCCTATGGCTTTTAATTTATTGTCTTTTGCATAGAACACGGCAACATCACACCAAAGATCGGCCCCTTGATGTTCAAACTGTACCTGACGTTCACTGTCCTTACTAAATATAGATGCTCCTGGAAATTGTTCCTCATCCTTGGTGAAGTTGGCCCCGTAAACGATATTGATTTGTCTGCCTTCAGTCTCTTGCCCAAAAACGGCAATAAAAGGAAGGATAAATACTAAAATACCAAGCTTATTCAAATAGAGATATTTTGATTCAAAAGTAGCGTTTTTGAATAAAGGGCAGCGATGGATTTAGAAAGCTTTAGGGTTTGAAAAACACTTCCGCACTAATTGAAAAGTAGTTTCCAATCAGCTTCGGCCGCCAAATAAGCAAAAGAATAGGGATTGCCATGGTCAAGTAACTTCTTGTACAAACGTTTTGCTTTTACGGTGTCTCTAGTTTGGTACAAGTTCCAATTGCCAAGGCCATAGTAATACACATCATCGGAAGGCGATCCATCTCCAATCATTTTTAACTCATCTTCTTTTAACAATCCCTTATAGAACAAACACATTTCATAATATCTGGTATTTTCAATAATGTCCATATCGGGATAGACTTTCGAAACTTCGGCGAGCGCTTCCTTATCCCTGCCCAATCGTTTTAGAATCATAAATAACCAGTGACCTCCCGAGACCAAATTATCGTCATACCGGTTAGTGACCTCCCTTTTCTGGTAGGCTATCAAAGCATTTTTCATATCCCCTTTTAAATAGTAGGCCAGTCCCAAATGGTACCAGATATTTCCATTAAGAGTGCTAATGGGAATGTTTCTGGAGTTTGGAAGGCCATCGGGTTCCGTTTGGTCCGGGCGGTCCTTAACCAAGTCAGCAGCCTTCTGAAGATCTGCAATGGCCTCATCATATTGCCGGGTAGAAATGTATCGATGTCCACGATGGCGGTACATTCGTGCATCTTCGGGAAATTTTTGAACCCCTTTGGAGTAAATGGCAATGGCTTTTTGAAAATGCCTTAAATAGGCCGATCGCCGACCGTACCAAATCAATGCCTCCGCACTATCTGGGTATTTTTCATAATCCTTACGAGCAGCTTCAAAATGGTCTTTTGGCTTTCCGGGTTTTATTGGGGGGGTCCGCAAGGTATCACCTAAAAGGGTAATGGCTTCAATTTGCGTCATATTTGGTTGGTCAAGTTCAGAAGCATCCTTGTCATTTTTCGGTTTTTTCTGGCATGAAACCAGTACTGCAATGCTAATAAAAAGCAAAGGGATTTTCGAATTGGGAAATTTCATGATCATTGTGCTGAACTACTCATTTGCCTCAAGATACAAATTGTCCGTTTTAGATAACCACTCAAAACTTAATGCTATCAATGGACAAGAAAACATCCGGTTCAAAATCCATCATGGCGTTAATCAATTGAAAGCCTTGAAAACTTCTTACATCCTTTAATTGAATAGGTGCTTCCCTAATTACACCATTTTGTAACAATTGAGACCTTTTGGTTCCGTTCAATAAATAGGTGCTGGGGGTGTACCATTCCATTCCATTCCAAAAAACCAAATTGGCGTAGGAGCTATCCATTAACCATCCCTTTCTGACAATCAAGATATCGTCGCAATCCAATTTTTGTGTAAAAAGAACGTCCAATTCGTGGCGATTTTCAAATTTTAGGTCGTAATCAATGGTATTGTCAATGACAATCTGGAGGCTTTCCACCCTGTTTTGAACGTAGGGCTGAAAACGATGTTTTTTATGTTGTCTGTTATATGAGATGCGGAGTTTTACCTTTCCCTTTTGATATTCCTTGGGAACGGTGATGTCCTCAAATAATTCGTAATCTGGTTTTTGCCAATAGAATTTTTTAAATGAATCCAGAAAGCGTTTTGAATGAAATTCAGCATTTTGGATGCAACCATCCAACAAGCAAACGCTTTCAAACAGTGGGAATATAGATTTTGTTGATAAGCTCAATATATTCTTCCTTTACGTTACTTTGGTGGGTGATTCCCCCTCCACTTTTATACCAAAACCCATCATCCTTTTTTTCAATAAAACGAATGGCTACCCCAGAGTCGATGGTATTCCCATCAAATATGCCAAAAATACCGGTGTAATACCCCCTTTGATACTTTTCGGCTTCATCAATAATTTTTAACGTTTGTGGTTTTGGCGCACCACTGATGGAACCGGCAGGCAGCATTTTAAGTAAAAGTCGTCCAAAATCCTTTTGCCAATTTTCGCCCAGTTTGCCTCGAATTTCAGAACTGGTCTGCCATATTTCCCCTTTGGCCGTTTTTATTTTTTCCAAATACCGAAACTTTTTAACCGTTACGTCCCTGGAAATCAAGGAAATATCGTTCCGTATTAGGTCCACAATGGTGTGGTGTTCTTGCTGTTCTTTTGGACTGCCCATTAAAGCATTGGTGGCCCCTTCCAAGGTGGCATCAATAGTACCTTTCATAGGATATGAATGGACATAACCATCTTTTATTTTAATAAAGCACTCCGGAGAGAAACAAACAAATTCATTTTTAAAGAGTAGCTTGTATGGCGCGTTGGCCTTCCAATAAACCGATTTCAGGGTCAAGGGAGAGACAATTTTGCTCGGAAAGGTAAGGTTGACCAGAAAGCTATTACCCATTTTCAGGTTTTGGACCACCTTTTCAAATCCTTGCAAATACGAGTTAAAAGGAAAAGGTTCCACTTCAATTTCTGGGACAATTGAAACTTGTAGGTTGTCCTTCCCTTTGGGGGCATTCGATTTTCCATTGATGTCAAACAAAATACCCTTTTCAAAGGCGTCCTCATAGGTATAGGCGTGCACTTTACTTTTTTCAAAATTGACAATAAAGAAAAAAGGCTCCCTATTTTCAAGAAACCTTTTAGTTCTTTCGATAAAATCTAAGTGTGTCATTGAGCTAACTACCTACGGATAGTCTGTAACCGGTCAGGTCCCACGGAAACAATTTTTATGGGGACTTCAAGTTCCTTTTCAAGAAAGTCAATATAGTCGTTTAACGCTGGTGGAAGTTCATCGGCTTTTGTCATTTTGGTCAGATTTTTTGACCATCCTTTAAGCGCCGTGTACACCGGTTTTACCTTGTCCTGCTCTATGTTGTAGGGTAAGTGATTGATTTCCTCCCCATTATATTTGTAGGCCGTACAGACCTTAATTTTTTCAAAGCCGCTAAGTACGTCGGCCTTCATCATCATTAAGTCGGTAACTCCATTTATTTGAACGGCATATTTAAGGGCAACTAAATCCAACCAACCACAACGTCTGGGCCTTCCCGTGGTTGCGCCAAACTCATTTCCCACGCGCCCCATGGTTTTCCCATCGTTATCAAATAATTCCGTTGGAAAAGGACCACTACCCACACGGGTGGCATATGCCTTGAAAATGCCCAAGACCCGCCCTATTTTTCCTGGTGCCACTCCAAGACCAGTGCAAGCGCCTGCCGCCGTAGTATTGGATGAGGTAACGAAAGGATACGTTCCGAAGTCAATGTCCAATAAGGATCCCTGTGCCCCTTCAGCCAATATTTTTTTACCCTGGGACATTGCATCAAAAATGTACTGTTCACTATCAATGAATGTCAATTTCTTGAGCACTTCAATACCCTCACAGAATTCCTCTTCCAGTTCTTTGAGGTCGTATTGAATATCCACATTATAATAGTCAATCATACCCTCGTGCTTATCAGCCAAGGAACGGTATTTGTCCTTCCAATCATCAAATTCCAAATCCCCGACACGCATGCCATTTCTTCCGGTTTTGTCCATATAGGTCGGACCAATTCCCTTTAGGGTAGACCCAATTTTGGCCTTTCCCTTGGAGGTTTCGGAGGCGGCGTCCAATAATCTATGGGTAGGCAGGATAAGATGCGCTTTCCTTGAAATAAATAGTTTTGAAGTAATATCAATATTGAACTTCTCCAAATTGTCCAATTCCTTTTTGAAAATGACAGGGTCGATTACAACGCCATTACCTACAATATTAATGGCATTCTTGTGAAAAATTCCTGAAGGAATGGTATGGAGTACATGCTTTATACCATCAAATTCAAGGGTATGTCCGGCATTTGGACCACCTTGAAAACGGGCAATAATATCATAATCTTGGGTTAAAACATCAACAATTTTTCCCTTTCCCTCGTCTCCCCATTGGAGCCCAAGCAATAAATCTACCATGAAATCTGTTGGTTAGTCGGTTACTTTTTCTTCTTTTTTACGGGTGCCATAGAAGTACAGGGAATGCGCATTGATCCTAATATCAAATACTTCTTCAATGGCCTTTTTTATGGATTGAATACGGGGATCGCAAAATTCCACGACTTCACCGGTATCTTTTAGAATAACATGGTCATGCTGACGGTCAAAATAGGATTTTTCATACTGCGCCTGCGCGGAGCCAAACTGATGTTTTCTCACCAATTTACAATCTAGAAGAAGTTCTATGGTATTGTATAAGGTGGCCCTACTTACACGGTAGTTTTTTGTTTTCATTTTAATGTAGAGGGATTCTACATCAAAGTGATCGTTACTATCATAAATCTCTTTGAGTATGGCATAACGTTCAGGTGTCTTTCTATGGCCATTTTCCTCCAAAAAGGTGGTGAATACGTTTTTGACTATCTCCTGGTTCTTGTTGTTGTCCATGATTTGTGTCCCATCATAAGAGGCAAATTTACGTTGAATTAATTAAACCCTGACCACTTTGTCAATGCCTCCAATCTGCTTTAGGCTGTTCACCAATTTTTTCAATATGGTATTGTTTTTAACCACAAGCGTAATCTTTCCAGTAAATGTGCCTCCTTCGGCACTAAAGTTTAGGTTTCGCATGTTAACGTGGTGGTTATCTGAAATGATGTTTGTGATTTCGTTGACCAAACCTAGGTTATCAATGCCGGTAATCTTGATGTCCACTGTAAACTCTTCCTGGGTGGAATCAATCCATTTGGCGGACATGATCCTATACGCATAATGGGATTGCAGTTGGATGGCATTGGGACAATCCTTTTTATGCACTTTAATTCCATCACTTACGCTAAGGAAGGCAAAAACGTTATCCCCTGGAATAGGATTGCAACACTTGGAAAGTTTGTAATTAAGTTTTTCTTCCTCTTGACCAAACACCAACATATCATAGTTGTGCGTGATTTCATCTTTGTCTACTTCTTCCGGTGTTGGACTTCTCCTTATTTTGTTTTTAAAGAAATTGAGGAAAGCATTGTTATATGAGGACGCAAAGTCCTTGATTTTTTGATTGTCAATAGTACCATTGCCTACCCTAAAGAATAAATCCAAACTAGTCTTTAATTTAAAGAAGCTGACCATTTTATTGACTACATCCTCATTAAGGTTGATTTTTTGGGATTTTAGTTTTCGGCGGAGCATTTCCTTACCATCTTGGGCAATTTCCTTTTTCTCTTCCCGTAATGATGATTTTATTTTGGCCCTTGCCCTTGCCGTAGTCGCATAATCAAGCCAATTCTGATTTGGTTTTGCAGATTCGGAGGTCATGATTTCCACTTGGTCACCACTGTGTAGCGTTTTGTTCAAGGGTACCAGTTTTCCATTGACTTTGGCCCCACGGGTTTTCATGCCCACTTCTGTATGAATGCTAAAAGCAAAATCCAAAGGTGTTGCCCCTTTGGGCAAGGATTTTAATTCCCCCTTTGGAGTGAACACAAAAATTTCCTTTGAATATAGATTTAGTTTGAATTCCTCCACAAAATCCACAGCGTTCCCATTGGCACTTTCCAAGGCTTCCTGAAGTCTATTGAGCCATTGCTCAATACCCTGTTCGTTCTGATCACCATGCTTGTATTTAAAATGGGCCGCATATCCTTTTTCCGCAATTTCATGCATACGCTCACTGCGTATCTGCACTTCAACCCATTTTCCCTGCGGTCCCATAACGGTTATATGAAGGGCTTCGTAACCAGTGGACTTCGGTGATGTAATCCAATCCCTTAACCTAACGGGGTTTGGTGTAAAATGATCGGTAACGATGGAATAGATTTTCCATGCCAAAAACTTTTCGTTCTTTCTGTCAGATTTATAAATTATCCTGATGGCAAACTTATCATAGACCTCTTCAAAGGAAATATTCTTGGAAGACATTTTCTTTCGAATGGAAAAAATGGATTTCATCCTTCCTTTAATGTGGTAGTTCAATCCTTCCTCATCCAATGAATTTTCAATAACCTTGGTAAAGTCCTTGATATATTTTTGCTGTTCCTCTTCCGTATTGTCAATTTTGCCCTGTATGTCATAATACACATCAGGTTCAGTGTACTTTAGACTCAGGTCCTCTAATTGCGTTTTTATGTTGTAAAGTCCAATACGGTGGGCTAAAGGCGCATAGATGTACAAGGTCTCCGATGCGATTTTCACCTGCTTATGCTCTGGCATGGCATCCATGGTAAGCATATTATGATAACGGTCGGCTATTTTAATGATGATGACCCTAACATCATCGTGCAACGTCAACAACATTTTTCGGAAATTCTCCGCTTGTTGACTTATGTTTTTATCCTTTTTAAGATGGGATATTTTGGTAAGACCATCCACAATCCTTGCAACGGTTTCCCCAAACATTCGTTCAATATCATCAAGGGTGTAACGGGTATCTTCAACTACATCATGCAAAAGTGCAGAGGCTATGGAAACGGCATCCAAGCCTATCTCAGACGCTACAATTTTAGCAACGGCTATGGGATGAAAAATATAGGCTTCCCCAGATTTTCTACGTTGGTCCTTGTGGGCATCTACGGCAATATCAAAAGCGGAACGTATCAACTTCTTATCCTCGGGGGACAAGGTTTGATAGCTGATACGAAGCAACTCTTTATATTGCTTTGCAATTTGCTTGTTTTCCTTTTCTATTGCTGCCTCCGTCATAATAACCCTGTATGTTACGATAACTAAATTAAAATTACCATATTCCTAGCATGGAAACAACAAAAATTATGCCTTAAGGTTTCTGATGCGTTCGATTAATGGTGGGTGCGAATAATGCACAAAGACATACGCGGGGTGGGGGGTAAGATTACTTAGATTGCTCTTGGAAAGCTTTTTTAATGAACTGATCAGGGGATGGGAAGCAAAGGTGTTTTTGGCATAATCATCTGCTTGGAACTCGAATTTTCGGGACAGGAAGTTCATTGCCAATCCAGTAATAACAGAGATGGGGCTGTATAAAAGAAAGAACGCCATTAATCCAGCGTGATAACTTGACCCTTCCACAGCAATGGCCAGTGACAATTGGGGAACATTGATGAACAGGGAGAGTAAATAGAGGGTCAGCCCCATAAGTAATACGGAAGAAACCATATTGAAAATAATATGTTTTCGTTTGTAATGACCTACCTCGTGTGCAAGAACTGCCACAATTTCCTCCTCCTCCAAATCATTGATCAACGTATCATAAAGTGTCACCCTCTTTTGCTTACCAAATCCCGAGAAATAGGCATTGGCCTTTGTAGAACGCTTAGAACCGTCAATAACAAAAATATTTTTAAGGTCAAAACCTACCTTCTTGGCATAACCCTCAATGGCCGTTTTTAGGTTCCCAGGCCCTAATGGAGTTTGTTTGTTAAATAGGGGAACCAGTAATTTACTGTAGAACAAATTCATGAAAATCATTAGGAAAATGGAGACACCCCAAACGTAGAGCCAAAAATTGCTACCTGCCCATTCCAAAAACCAAATCACCAGGGCCAAAACTCCGCCTCCTAAAACTGTAGATAATAAGGCACTTTTAAAAATATCCAAAAAGAAGATCTTTTTGGTGGTAGTGTTGAAACCATATTTTTCTTCAATGTAAAAGGTCTGGTAATAGGAAAAAGGAAAGGAAATTATACTGCTACCAAGAGCCAAAATCCCAAAAAACCCAAGTGCTTGAAAAATGCTGTTTTCCGAATAGTCCTGCACCAGATTATCAACAATCCTGAAACCTCCTAAAACCAAAAAACCAAGTACCACTAACAGCGAAACCCCATCCTTCCATATACCAAACCTATAGTTTACTTGATGGTAGCTCTGGGCTTTCTGGTACTCATTTTCATCAAAAACATCTTTGAGTTCATCCGGAATCTCTTTTAAAAAATGTTTTGCGTTCAAATAGTCAAGGAACGTATCCATTGCGTATTGTGCTACCAGTATTCCTATGATACTATAATACAGAAATTCACTGTCCATAACCGTTAAAATCCGCGTTGTCGTTTGGCCTCAAAGATAAGTATTGCTGCAGATACCGAAACGTTCATGGAATCAATCTCACCCTGCATTGGAATTATAATATTCTGATCCGCACTATTCAACCATTCCTTGCTTAAACCAGTGGCCTCGGTACCTACCACAATAGCCGTAGGACCGGAGAAATTGACATGGGTGTAACTTGTGGAAGCGGTGAGCGCCGCACAGAAGATCTTGATATTATTGGTTTTTAAAAATTGAATAACCTGCCGAGAGGTACCCACTCCAATCTGGGTGGTAAAAACGCACCCTACGCTTGAACGGATAATGTTGGGATTGTAAAGGTCAGATTTGGGGTTGGCCACCAAAATGGCATCCAAATCTGCTGCATCTGCCGTTCTCAACAAAGCACCGATGTTTCCTGGTTTTTCTGGGGCTTCCGCTACTAGTATGATAGGGTTGCTCCTTAAATGGAGTGCTTCCAAGTCATGGTTTTTTGTTTTGGCAATACCCATGATACCCTCTGTTGAACCTCTGTGGGCTACTTTTTCATAGACGTGATGGGACAAATAAACGGTATTGGCCACTGCTTTTTCAATCAGGGAAGCATCACCAATTTGGGGGCAAATTATCAAGGTTTCCAACTCGTACCCGCCCTTGGATGCCAGTTCCAGTTCGCGTTGCCCTTCAATTACAAACCGCCCGGATTTCCTACGATCCCTTGATTTTTCTTTTAAGCGTACGATCTCTTTAATCAAGGGATTTTGCGCACTTGTAATGATTGGAAAGGATTCCATGGCCTAAAAATAAGTATTCTTGTAAACTATATATCCAATATGCGACCTAGCCAAAAACAACATCATGAAACACCTTATTTTGATTTTTACGCTAGTGGTTTTTGCGCTTTCCTGTAAAGAAAAACCAAGCAGTACGGACGCTGTTTCCACGAACGATATTGAAGTTCAGGAAGTAAGCCCATACCCTGAAGCGTTACGTCAAGTGTTCGAAGCCCATGGAGGGATAGCACTGTGGAGAAAGCAAAAAACATTAACCTATGTCATACCGAAGCCTGACAATCCAGAGACCCATATTGTTGATTTATATTCCAGAAAGGACAAAATTGAAACCCCCAATTTCAATATGGGGTTTGATGGTAGTAAGCCTTGGCTGTTGAATAAAGGGGAAGTGTATCAAGGTAATGTTGAATTTTATCATAACCTCATGTTCTACTTTTATGCTATGCCCTTTGTTTTGGCCGATGATGGAATTTACTATGACGAGGCCATGGCGCTACGTTTTGAAGGAAGAACTTATCCGGGAATAAAAATTTCATATGGTGCAGGAGTGGGTACTTCACCTAAGGACGAGTACTACCTTCACTATAATCCTGAAACCTTTGAGATGGAATGGTTGGGGTATACGGTTACCTATCGAACAGGGGAGGATTCTGATAATGTGAGATGGATTCGTTACAACGATTGGGGCACTTTTGATGGTTTAAGGTTGCCCAATTCCATTTCATGGTATAACTATGAAGGCATGAACATTAGGGAGTTACGAAATACTGTGGCATTTGAACAGGTCACGGTTTCAACAGAGTCAAGGCCCGTTGGTTTTTACGACAAACCTGAGGAGGGCACCTATTTTATAAAAACGGAATAACTGCTGCATACTTGGGTGGGTAGGCGAAATTTACATCTGTGTATCATAAATCACGGGAAACTGTTCCGGGATTTCATCCAGGGCTTCCCCTAAATTCTGACGTAAATCAATTTCAATGCCCCTTGCTATCGTGGAAATTGGGACATCATTGGCAGATCCCTCAAATGGATTTTCACCAGTCCTACCAATACGTTCCATGGTATGGAATACCCAGGACACAATGACGTAGAAGGGAATGGCCAACCACAAGAAGTAATGGCCTATCACTGGGAATTTCTGGGCAATTTCATTTCCAATCTCTGCAAATTGGGGAACCAGGGCAAAGGGCAATAACAGGACAAACACCCACATAAAATAATGGTTCAAGGTGGCAAAATGTCTGGGATATGGAAAGTTTTTAATTCGTTCGGACTTACCCTGCAAGGTAAACAGTTCCTCTAGAATGCCTTCCAGTTGCAGAAAGGAAAACTCCCAAATCAGTCCTTTTTCCTTCAATTGTCTCAGATGATGGGACTGCAAGTAGAGCAGGGCGGTCTGCTTGTTTCCTTTGGAAAGTGTGTATTCCATGTCTTGTTTGGAGAGATAGGGTTCCAAATCCTTTTCCAATGTGGACAATCTTTCTGGGGGTTGAATATATTTGGACCATTCCCTATTGGAACGTTCGTTCATTACCGTTTCCCAGGGTTTGGGTGCGCGCATGGAATACCGCAGGGCCACCATCCAAGCAATGTGCCGATAGGTTAGTGCTTTAATTTCCTTTTCGATTTCCTTTTTGCCAATATTTTCGTCGCAATATTCATTGGTCACCATATCCTGCACAAACATGCCAAAGGTCCTTGAGGTGTTTACAACTCCGCCCCATATCTTTCGGGCCTCCCAAATACGGCCATATGCAGAATTGTTTTGAAAACCAATAACAAAGGCAACCGCAGTACCAATAAGGGCTAGGGGTGTCCAAGGAATTTTCAACCAATGCAGGTCAAGGAAAAAATAGAGGCTAGCAATGATTCCTGAAAAAATTAAGAATAGTAGTGTCTCAAAACGTGTCCATTTGAACATGTCCCAAGCTTTGTAAACTTTTTTGGTGTACATGGAATTTATATTTAATCTCCTTATGGGTAAAATTTATTCTGGATTTGCCCCGTGTTTATTCTTACACATCGCATCTTAAAAAAGCATCCTTCAGGGCCTCAATTTTGTCGTCCCATGTGGGAATGAACTCTTGGGCCACATATCCCTTAAAGCCTGTTTCCAAAATCGTTTTCATGATAGCTGGGTAATAGAGTTCTTGGGTCTCATCTATCTCATTACGACCGGGTACCCCAGCCGTATGGTAATGCCCAAAATACGGATGATAGGTCTGTATTGTGTTTATAATGTCTCCCTCCTGTACCTGCATGTGATAGATATCGTAAAGCAATTTAAAATGATCGCTTCCTAGCCTTCTACAAAGCTCTACCCCCCAAAGACTGTTATCGCACATGTAATCAGGGTGGTTTTGCTGGTTAAAAAGTTCCATTTGAATGATTACCCCATGTTTTTCCGCCAGTGGCACTATTTTCTCCAATCCCAACACGCAATTTTCAAGTCCCTCATAATCATCTATACCACGGCGATTACCGCTAAAACAAATTAGGTTCTTGAAACCGGCGTCCGCAACCTTGGGAATGACCTCCGTATAGTTCTTGATGAGTTGCTCATGGTATTTGGGGTCGTTAAACCCTTCGGTTAAGCTAATTTCAGCACCATTACACATGGAACAGAAAATGTCATATTTGTTTAGCAAATCGAAATCATCGGGTCCTATTAAATCAATTGCCTTAATACCAAGGTCTTTCAAGATGGTGAGGAACTCCTCCAGTGGATAGGAATTAAAACACCACTGACAAACGCTATGGCCAATATTGTTCTTAAGTTGAAAATCTTTCTTCTTTTTTTGGGATATGGCCGTTGTAGAAGCTAAGCCAGCTGCGGCCAACGTAGCTCCAGAAATAAAATTTCTTCGCTTCATAGGGAATAAAATCTTAATGGAAGATACTATTTTAGATATGGATATGGAAATGAAACCCAACCCCAAGAAATTATTGGAATTGGCGCATTACAAAATGCCCTTTGGTAAATATAAGGACCGCTATTTGGTTGATTTGCCTTTGGCCTATTTGGTGTGGTTTAAACAAAGAGGATTTCCCAGGGGAAGCCTGGGGGAACATATGCAGACCATGTTGGATGTAAAATCTGACGGTTTGGAACCCATTATTCGAAGATTACAACGAGAATTTCCCAGCGAATAACATTCGTTTTCCTTTCAATCTTGTAACTTTACGCCCCGTAACAACGAAACTTCAACATGTCAGACACCAAATATATTTTTGTTACGGGTGGGGTAACTTCATCATTGGGTAAAGGAATCATCGCAGCGTCTTTGGCCAAACTACTACAGGCAAGGGGCTACAGGGCAACCATTCAAAAGTTGGACCCCTACATTAACGTTGATCCCGGAACTTTGAATCCTTATGAACATGGAGAATGTTATGTTACCGATGATGGTGCCGAAACCGACCTTGATTTAGGGCATTACGAGCGTTTTTTGAACGTTCGTACCTCACAAGCAAATAATGTTACCACTGGTCGTATTTACCAAAGTGTCATTGAAAAAGAACGGCGTGGTGAGTTCTTGGGCAAAACGGTACAAGTGGTTCCCCATATTACCAATGAAATCAAAGAGCGAATTCAACATCTGGGAAAGAGTGGGGATTATGATATTGTCATCACTGAAATTGGAGGTACTGTAGGTGATATTGAATCACTGCCCTACATTGAAGCGGTACGCCAGCTTTTGTGGGAATTGGGAGATGCCAATGGTATTGTTATTCACCTTACCCTCGTTCCTTATTTATCAGCCGCTGGGGAATTAAAGACAAAACCCACCCAACACTCGGTTAAGACATTGATGGAGAGTGGGATCAAGGCCGATATCATCGTTTGTAGAACAGAACATGAAATATCTGAGGAAAAGCGTGAAAAACTGGCACTGTTCTGTAACGTAAAGAAAGAGGCCGTAATCCAATCCATTGATGCCTCGACCATTTATGATGTCCCCTTATTGATGCAGCAGGAGGGTTTGGACACCGTTGCCCTAAAAAAACTGGGCTTGTCTGATGCCCAACAACCCGATTTAACACAATGGAAAGAATTTCTAAGTAGGCACAAAAACCCCAAGGGCGAGGTCACCATTGGCCTTATTGGGAAATATGTTGAACTTCAGGATTCCTACAAGTCCATTTTGGAGTCTTTTATTCATGCCGGTGCCGCGAACGAGATAAAGGTAAATGTGCGTTCCATACATTCAGAGCATTTGTCGGCAAATGATGTGGATAAAAAACTAATGGGTTTGGACGGAATTTTGGTGGCCCCAGGTTTTGGTGAGCGGGGTATTGAGGGTAAAATCATGGCAGTCCGATACGCTCGCGAGAATGACGTGCCATTTCTGGGCATTTGTTTGGGTATGCAAATGGCGGTCATAGAATTCGCTAGAAACGTGCTTGGAATGGATGGAGCGAATTCTACTGAAATGGATGGAACTACTTCATTTCCCGTAATCAGTTTAATGGAAGCACAAAAATCCGTAGTCAATAAGGGTGGTACCATGCGTTTAGGAACATGGGATTGCCAATTGGTGCAAGGCAGTTTGGTGAAAGAAGTATACGGCGGACAAGAATTGATTGCAGAGCGCCATCGCCATCGATTTGAGTTCAACAACGATTTTAAGAAAGAAATGGAAGAAGGCGGATTGGTTGCTTCAGGTTTCAATGAACAGACCAATTTGGTTGAAATCGTGGAACTGCCTTCCCATCCATGGTTCATTGGGGTACAATACCATCCAGAGTACAAAAGTACGGTTGCAAAGCCCCATCCATTATTTGTAGGTTTTGTGAAGGCCGTACTGACCCAGAAGCAAAAACAAACCAATGCCAGTTTGGCATAAACTGCAATTTTGGATATATATTTGCGGGCTGTCTAAAGCCGAACCGAATGACAATTTATTTTCATGGAAGAAAAAAAACTGGACATCAACTCCATTATAGGTTTTGTATTGATTTTTGGGATTTTGCTGGGGTGGATGTACCTAAGGCAACCGACACCTGAGGAGTTAGAGGCCCAAAAGGCGCAGCAAGAACAGTTGGAGGCAGCACAGAAGGAGGAGGAACAGGAAAAGGAAGCGCCCGTTATTACAACGGCAAGGCCTTCCATTAATTTGAAGGACTCGGTGGCCGTTGCAAACTATAAATCGGCCGTTGGTGCTTTTGGCTTTACCCAAGCGAATGAATCTACCACAGTCCTGGAAAACGAAGTGTTGTATCTGGAAGTAGCCAACAAGGGTGGCCAGATTATCGAGGCCAAAATGAAAGACTTCGTAACCTTTGACTCCATTCCTGTTTACTTGGTGAAGGACGGTAATGCCGATTTTGGCCTTGCGTTTACAACAAACGACAATAGGGTATTGGAGACCCAAGACCTCTATTTTGAACCCTCATTGACCCAGAACGGCGACAATCAAGTGCTTTCCATGAAGGCCAAGGTCTCGAACAATCAATTTTTGGAGTATCGTTATGAAATGAAACCTAGTGAATACTTGGTCGACTTTACCATTCGTTCCCAAGGACTTAATGGCGTTATCAATGCTTCAAAACCTATTGTTTTGGGTTGGAATTTAAAAGGGATACGTCACAATAAAAGTGTAAACTATGAGAATCGCTACACGCGTTTGACCTACAATCACGACGGAGATAAGATCAGTAAACTTTCAGAGGGAAGTGAGCTCGATGAAGAGACCGAAGTGGATGTAAAATGGCTTTCATACCGTCAGCATTTTTTTAGTTCCATTCTTGCGACCGATACCCATTTTCAATCCGTGGACCTGTCCTCCAAAAACTTGGTCAAAGAAGAGAGCAGGGAAGAAAAGTTCACCAAGGAATACAACACAAAAACAACGATTGCTTTAGCTGGGGGGGAACTTTCCCAAAATATGCATTGGTACTATGGGCCTACAGATGCTAAGGTTTTCGAACAGTACAAGGAATTGGGGCTGGTGGAGTCCATACCGTTCGGTTGGGGTATTTTCGGATGGATCAACCGTTTTGTGTTCACTCCATTTTTTGCTTTTTTGAGTTCCTTTCTACCCTACGGTATTGCCATTATCGTTATGACCATCGTGGTGCGGTTGGCGCTTTCTCCGGTGACCTACAAGTCCTATTTGTCCCAAGCTAAGATGAAGGTGTTGAAACCTGAGATTACAGAGCTTAATGAAAAGTACAAGGACAATGCCATGAAGAAACAGCAAGAAACCATGAAGCTGTACAATAAGGCAGGTGTAAGTCCAATGAGTGGCTGTATTCCAGCACTTTTGCAATTGCCTATATTTTATGCCCTGTTCATGTTTTTCCCAACGTCATTCGGACTACGACAAAAATCATTTTTGTGGGCCGAAGACCTAAGTTCATACGATACCATATTTAATCTACCCTTTTCCATTCCTTTTTATGGAGATCATGTAAGCCTTTTTCCTATACTGGCATCGGTGGCCATATTCTTTTATATGACCTTGACCACTGGCCAAACGATGCAGATGCAACAGCAACCAGGCATGCCAAACATGAAGTTTATCATGTACCTGTCCCCTCTAATGATGTTATTCTTCTTTAACAATTATGCCAGTGGGTTGAGTTTGTATTATTTCATTTCCAACTTAATTACCATAGGTATTATGTTGGTGATCAAAAACTACATTTTGGATAATGATAAAATCCATGCCCAGATCCAGGAGAACAAAAAGAAGCCCAAAAAAGAAAACCGGTTCCAGAAAAAAATGCGGGAAATGATGGAAGAAGCGGAGGCTCAAAAGCGGTCGGGAAGAAGAAAATAGAATTTAGGATTAAACCTTTTAAGGGTAAAGCTGTCTTAAGGGAAAAATCACTTTCTATGAAATCCTTACGACTTATTTTTTTGCTTTTACCCTTGTCATTTCTTTTACCGGCGCAAAAGGCCGAAGCCCAGGTTAGAAGAAACAGAACCGTAGTAGTTACCACTAAAGCTAACAATCGTCAAATTCGCAGACAAACCAGAAGACAAATACGACGTGTAAGGCGCAGAAACCGATTTAGAACACTACGCACCTTGCCAGTGGGAACCAGAGCCATAGTCTTTGGAAATGTGAATTATTATCCCGTGAACGGTGTGTACTACGTTGGACAAAATGGCGTATACATAAGACGGTTGCCGCCTAGGGGATTTCGCGTTGCACGACTTACGGGTAGATGGGTCCGCCTATCCGTAAGAAATAGCGCCTATGTTTATTCGGAAGGAATATTCTATAGGGAAGTGGAAAATGGGTATGAAGTTGTTGAGGCACCAAAGGGCGCAGTTTTGGAGGAGTTACCTGCTGATGTTGAAGAAATGATACTGGATGATATGACAGCCTATGAACTTTATGACACCCTGTATACCCAGACGGAAAATGGATATGAAGTCCTAGGGCAACTCGAAGAATTTGAAGACTGATTTGATGGGGAACTTTTTAAAACAAGACTTCCCCCTTTCGGAGGAAGCCTTCACCATCAATAGGTATAGTTTGGAAAGATTCGGGACACCAAAGATGGCATCTATATCCTTCACAAAAAATTAATAGTTGTCAAGTACCCCTTTTTATGGTGTCAAATATTCCCTTTTTGATGTAGCATCGATGAACGGCAAACCCCTATAAAATCAAGGGTTTTTGAGAATATCGATGAACTGCACATTTATAGGATAAATACTACAAATTTGTAAGAATAAAACAAAAGGGAAGTTTAGAAAGAGCCCCTTTTTAATTAAGTAATTGATACTTAACTAACTGTAATCTTGGATGTCAACGTGTTGAAGACGTGGTTTACTATCCCCTGAGCCCTAATCGAAATGGGATTGTACACAAAAGGTTCTACGAAGAGGGTTTGGAGTGGCACCTTAACCGGAAGGTTTGGAAGGATTTTGAACTCCGAAGATCGCGATAAGGGATTGCCGGTTTAAAAGTTGATAGTTGTCAAATGAATTGGAATTGATTACCCGTGACAAAGGGAATGGTGTGTAGGCCCACTTTTGAGTTATCATTGGCAATGCAACAGAGTGTCCCAATAAGCCGTCAAAATAATACCAACTTTATTTTTTTGCACGTACAGTCCATAATCTATTGTTTGAAATAATAGTATGATGTCGTTGGGCTAGGTACCCTATATGAAAAGAGACCGCCTTTTCAAGCGGTCCCTTTATAGTATTTCTTAAAGGAAGTATTGCTTATAAGGCATCTAATACCGCCTGTGGGAGCAATACCTTATCAATCACATGAACAATTCCGTTTGTCGTTGCCACATCTGGGATTATAACATCGGCATCCTCGTCGGTCGCATCCTCAATGTCAATATCATCACCGTCAACGGAAGCGATTACATTTTCTCCTTGTAATGTTTCAATCATCTGATCATCCGTCAAGGCCGATGACTCTACTGCGGCGCCAACCACTACATGATAGGTCAAAATAGTGGCGAGTAGGTCCCTTTCCTCATCAGTGTCAAAATCATCCAAAGTATCGAATCCGTCCAAGCTTGCCAATAGTTCAGCAAAAGCGTCGTTGGTTGGGGCGAACACGGTGAAAGGTCCCTCACCACTTAAGGCACCTACCAAATCGGTTCCGTCATTTTCATCGGCTTTTTGCAGGGCAGCCACCAAAGAGCTAAGTGCGTCGGTAGCAATTGCTGTTTCCACAATGTTTGTGGTTGGGGCGTTCAGTACATCCAAAACCGCCTGTGGTAGCAATACTTTATCAATAACGTGAACGATACCATTGGAGGCTAGCACATCTGGGATGTCAACATCGGCATCATCGTCGGTGGCATCCTCAATGTCAATATCCTCACCATCAACTGAAGCTATTACAATTTCTCCTTGCAAGGTTTCAATCATCTGACCATCCATTAAGGCGGATGATTCCACCGCGGCACTGGTAACTACGTGATAGGTCAAAATAGTAGCGAGTAGGTCTCTTTCCTCATCGGTGTCAAAATCATCCAAAGTATCGAACCCGTCCAAGCCCGCCAACAGTTCAGTAAAGGCGTCATTGGTTGGTGCGAATACCGTAAAAGGTCCCTCACCACTTAAGGCACCTACCAAATCGGTTCCGTCATTCTCATCTGCTTTTTGTAGGGCAGCGACCAAAGAGCTAAGTGCAGGCGTGGCAATTGCAGTTTCCACTATGTTTGGTATTTCAACAGGATCGTTTATAGCGTCGATAACAGCTTGTGGAAGTAATACTTTATTAATAATATGTACCACTCCATTGGAGGCATCCACATCGGCTCCAGTAACCTCGGCATCCGTATCCGATGCATCCTGGATAAATACCCCACCATCTAGACTTACGGTTAGGGTGGCACCGTTAACCGTTGTTAAGGTCTGTCCATCGCTCAAATCACCTGAGAATGCTTCTGTCGCCACAACATGATATGTCAATATAGAAGCCAACAGCGCCCTTTCTTCAGCCGTATCAAAATCATCAAGGCTGGAGAAATCATCCAATGAAGTCAATAAGGTATTGAAAGCGGCATTGGTTGGGGCAAATACGGTAAAAGGTCCGGGACCACCTAAGGTTTCCACCAAACCTGCATCGGCTTGATTCAAAGCGTCGACCAAACTGCTTAAATCTGAAGTTCCAAGAGCTAGTTCCACAACAGTGGAACCTTCGTCTCCACCACCATTGTTATCATCGTCATCAGAACATGACCATAACAAAAACACGGTAGAAAGTAAAACTAAGGATGTTTTAAAAAAATGTTTCATGGTAATTATAAATGTTTAATAGTTAAAAAAGAAAGGAGTCCAAGGCACCATGCCTTGGACTTTTAGTTATGTTTAATGGAGTGCATCCAAAAATTCCTGCGGTAGCAGTACTTTGTCTATGATATGCACAATACCGTTACTTGCTTCATTATCCGCGGCAGTTACTTTCGCCCTGTCGTGGGTCTTATCAAAAATTCTAATACTTCCATTTGGCCGCACATCTACAGAGATATTTTCCCCTTGTAGGGTTTTAATTTGTTGATGTCCCTGCAAATCATTGGAGGAAATTGATGAGCCTCCAACCACGTGATAGAGCAGCACGGAGGCCAAGAGTTCTTTTTCTGCAGGGGTATCAAAATCCGTTATTCCGTGATAATTGGAACCTAACAAATGAAATAGCTGCTGAAACGCATGGTTGTTCGGCGCAAAGACTGTAAACGGACCATTCCCTTGTAAAGCTTCAACCAGACCGGCATCGGCTTGAACCAAGGCATCCACTAGGATGCTGAGGTCATCGGTCTCCACGGCAAGCTCCACGATATTCTTCATGTTGAGCATGGCCACAAAGTCAATAGCCTCCTGTGGCAGGAGTACCTTGTCGATGACATGGACCACCCCGTTACTGGCATCCACATCGGGGATGACCACTGAGGCGTTGGTTCCGGAAGCGTCCAC
>JANQQQ010000036.1 GCA_028284935.1 Croceivirga sp. | reverse complement strand
ATTGATTTTGTTAATAGTTCTTAACAACTTACATTTGCAGCTGATAAACACTTAAACTTAAAATTTTGAACATGAAACATCTAAGCAAATTTTTTGTTGTTGCCTTACTTGTATTGGGCTTTAACAACCTACAAGCGCAAGACGAAAATAATCCTTGGCAGGTGAGCTTTGGTGTAAACGCAATTGACGTTTATCCTACAAATGACAACTTGACAAGTACAGCTCTACCTTCTCATAATGTGGGTAACTTGTTTGACGAATATTTTAATGTCAACGATCATTGGAACATTATTCCTTCCATTTCTTACATTGGCGTTTCCAGATACATAGGTGATGGTTTCTCCGTAGGGGCTAGAGGTTCTTTGAACCGTATCGAAAATCTTGGTGACAGACAAATTGATGATGTCTCACATTATGCTATTGATGGTACCATCAAATACAATATTTTAAAAGGAACAAAATTAGACCCTTTCGTAGAAATAGGTGGTGGTTATACATGGGTTGATGAAGTAGGAGCCGGTACCTTTAATGGTGGTCTTGGTTTGAACTACTGGTTCAGTGATAATTTTGGTGTCGTTTTGCAAACACAATACAAGCATGCCTTTGAGGATTATGGGGTAACCCATTTTCAACACTTAGGTGGTATCAATATTAAATTTGGAGGAACTGATACTGATGGTGACGGCATTTATGACAAAGATGATGCATGTCCAGAAGTAGCCGGTTTGGAAGCATTCAATGGTTGTCCTGATTCAGATGGTGATGGCATTGAAGATGGCAAAGATAGCTGCCCTGACCAAGCTGGTTCCAAGGAAATGAATGGTTGTCCTGATGCCGATGGTGATGGTATAGCGGATAAAGACGATGCATGTCCGAATGAAGCTGGTATTGCCGCTTTGGCCGGTTGTCCTGATGCCGATGGTGATGGTGTTGCCGACGGTCAAGATCAATGTCCAAACGAGGCCGGTCCTGCTGAGAATAATGGTTGTCCTTGGCCAGATTCCGATGGGGATAGTGTACTTGATAAAGATGACCAATGTCCAGACGTTGCCGGTACCGTGGCCAATAATGGCTGCCCAGAAGTAACTGAAGAAGTTCAAAAGCAATTGAATGACTATGCGAGAACTATTCTGTTTGACACTGGAAAGTCTAGCATCAAGGCGGAATCTACATCTGTAATGGTAGATATCATTCAAATCCTGAATGAGTATCCAACAGCTAAGTTTACCGTTGAAGGCCATACAGATAGCGTTGGTAGTGCCAAATTAAATCAGAGCCTTTCTGAGAAGAGAGCCAATGCCGTTAGGGATTTCCTAATTGACAAAGGAATTGGTGCTGATAGATTGACTGCCATAGGTTATGGTGAAGACAAGCCAATTGCTACGAATAACACGAGAGCAGGCAGAACACAAAATAGAAGGGTTGAAATCAACCTTGTTAAGTAAGTTTAAGAAGTAAATCCATATCTTAAGAGCCCCTGACGAATCCGTCAGGGGCTTTTTTGTTATGACAAGTTTTCTCAAGGAAGTAATTGAACAAATTTATAAAGCGCATAAAAGCTTTGACAATGTCGTATTTGTTCTTCCCAGTAAAAGAGCAGGTATCTTCTTGAAGCGATACATTGCCGCATTTATAGAAAAACCGATTTTTAGCCCGGAAATCTACAGTATTGAGGAACTGGTTGCCAAAATATCAGGACTGGAGACCGCCCCCAACCTCGACCTGCTATTAGGGCTTTATGAAGCGTTTCATCCCCATTTGGAAAATGAAGCGGAACCTTTTGACTCATTCATTTCATGGGGAAGTACATTACTCTCCGATTTTAATGAAATTGATAGAAATGTGATTGATGCTACCGCCTTATTCGACTATTTAATAGCAAATCAGCGATTGAAAAACTGGGGGGCAGACAAAAGGGCAACACCGCTCATTTCAAATACAGTAAAGTTTTGGGGGAAACTAAATGCCGTATATACTTCATTTAGATCGGATTTATTAAGAAAAGGGGTTGGCTATCAAGGTCTATTATACAGAGAGGCGCTCAAAAAGATAGACCATTACTTAGAACATCATTCTTCCAAGAAGTTCTATTTTATTGGATTTAATGCTTTGAATACGGCCGAAGAACATATTTTCCATGCCTTCATCGCACGTGGAAAATCAAACGTTTGGTGGGATATTGATTCGTACTTCCTGAAAGACGATGTTCATGAAGCTGGTTTCTTTATTCGTCGTTATTTAGAAAAATGGCCTCAGACCAAAGCCCTATCACGTACAAGATCTTCTTTTCTAAAAGGAAAAACAATTGCAATTACAGGTGTTCCCAAATCCATATCACAGGCAAAATTAGTTGGGAACATTTTAAAAAACTTCGTCGACCAAGGTAATGGGCAAAATGTTGCGCTCATCTTATCCGATGAAACCTTGCTGCAGCCGATTTTGAATTCGCTACCCAAAGAGGTTAAAAAAGTCAATATAACCATGGGGTTACCCTTGAGGAAAACGACACTATTCGACTTTTTCAATTCGCTTTTTGACCTACATATCAAGAAATCCAAAAATGGCTGGTTCCATAAGGATATTAGTAGGGTATTTTCCAATCCACATTGTATCCAACTTTTCCAGACATCAGGAGAAAATATTGCAGCGAAACTAAATGCCCATATCAAAGCAAACAATCTCCTGTTTGTTAATTACAAGCTTCTGGAAAAAAGTTCATTTTCAAAACCCCGTTTGTTAAAGGACATCTTGGGTACAGACCATCTTTCCGGCAAAGACTTTGTCAAAATGTGCCTTCACTTGATACAGGAACTAAGAAAGGGATACGAAGTCTCCCAACCAAAGGAGCTTTATCAACTTCATGGATTCTTTCAACTATTCAACCAACTAAACTCCATCCTCGATTCCAAACCCTTTTTGAGTTCGTTTAAGGCCCTAAAGTTCCTTTTTAATGAATTGGTTTCAATTGAAAAAATTGATTTTAAAGGCGAGCCATTTGGCGGTCTTCAAATAATGGGGGTATTGGAAAGTAGGAATTTGGATTTTGAAACCGTCATCCTCACTTCCGTCAACGAAGGCATTCTTCCAGCCGGGAAAACGCAAAACTCGTTTATTCCCTATGATATTAAAAAAGAGTTTGGATTGCCAACTTATAAGGAAAAAGACGCAATATATGCCTATCATTTCTACCGACTTATACAACGTGCAAAAAACGTCCACCTCATCTACAACACGGAACCAGATGTTCTTATGGGTAATGAAAAGAGCAGATTTATTTCCCAATTATTAACGGATACTGCCATCATGGAAAACGTTACCCACAATATTGCGGCCCCAGAAATTAAGATTTCCATTGCACATCCCAAAGAGGTAATCAAAACACCCCAGTTATTGACCCAATTGCGCCTGCTGACCGATAAGGGCCTTTCCCCTACCTCTTTGACCAACTACGTAAAGAATCCTTATGCTTTTTATAAAAGTAGTATCCTTAAGCTTAAAGAAGTTGATGATGTCGAGGAAAGCATTGCACACAATACTTTTGGTACCATTGTCCATGACAGTTTGGAGGAGCTGTATTTACCGTTGATTGGCCAAAAACTGAGCTATGACAATCTACAACCTCTAAAAAAGAAGGTTGGCTTGGTGACCAAAATTAATTTTGAAAAGCACTTCCTACCAAAGGACATAGAAAGTGGGCAAAATTTAATTGCTTTTCACGTTGTCCAGAAATATCTGCTATCCTTTATTGATTTTGATAGCTCTCGCGCCACCTCCAACGAGATAACCTTGATATCATTGGAAGAAGATATAAAGGCTGAAATTTCAATGCCAAACCATCCCTATCCTGTTTTCTTAAAAGGTAAATTGGATAGGTTGGAACAATGTAATGGGAGTTTGCAAATCCTTGATTATAAAACAGGAAATACCGTCATTTCAGAAGTTGAACTTATGGATTTGGCAGAGTGCTTTACCAATGAAAAACGTTTCAAGGCATTCCAATTGCTATGTTATGCACTTATGGTCCATAAGGAACGGGATTGCAATGCGCTTTTAGCTGGTGTGGTCCCTATCAAAAAAATAAGCTCCGGGCTTTTGTTATTTGCTCAGAAACGTAGTCCTAGAGGTCCAAAAAATCATAACATTGATCAAGTATTGTTAAAGGATTTTGAAAATCATCTGGCCAAATTAATTTTGGAAATCCTGAATCCTGATATCCCCTTTGTTGAAAAGCAGTAAACCTTATTTCAAATCAGGACGCGAAGGTCTTACCTCAACTTTGCTTGGCAATGTACGCGGGTGCATGGTCAACAAATCAACCACCAATTTTCCGATATCTTCCGGCTGAATCTTCCAAGCATCTTTTTCCGACGGCGTATTCCCATTAAAAAATGTCGCCACAGATCCTGGCATGATCGTGGTAACCTTAATCCCATATTTCCTTAAGTCCAACATGGCCGCTTGCGTAAAACCAACAACTCCAAACTTCGTGGCATTATATCCGGCTCCTTGTGCAAAAAAGTTGGTTCCAGCCAAACTGGCCAAGGTCATATAATACCCTTTGGAGTCTTTCAAAAGTTCAACGGTGGCTTTTAAGGTATGGAAAGCCCCAGTTAAATTGGTATCCACCATCTTATTCCAATCTTCCAACGTCATGGTATCTATTGGCGCAAAGTGTCCAACACCGGCATTGGCCAATACCACATCCAGTTGTCCCCATCGTGACGCAATGGCCTTAACCACTTCCACTTCATCGCTATATCTGGTGACGTCAGAAACCAACGGCATCACATCATCCCCATACCCCAAGAATTCCATAGCTTCATCCAAAGAGGCCGCGTTCCTTCCACTGATGGCGACTTTCATTCCATGTTCAAGTAGACTTTTAGCCACTCCCAAGCCTATTCCCTTGCTCCCGCCAGTGATATAAGCAACTTTTCCCTTTACATCCATAGTTAAATAATAAAAAAAGCACCGCTTTTCCGGTGCTTTAGTGGAGAATACCGGATTCGAACCGGTGGCCTCTTGCCTGCCAGGCAAGCGCTCTAGCCAACTGAGCTAATCCCCCAAACGATTGGCAAAGGAAACACTTTTTAAAAAGGTATCAAAATCAATCTTTCTTAACGCTCAGCACCAAAACAGGTATGGGTGCGTAAAACTCTGCCTTCGGTATGGTACTCTTTTCCCAAAGCTTTTTAAAGAAGCCCCGTTTTCTTCTAAAAACACATAGCATATCGGGCCTCTTTTCCTTGAAATGCTCCAAAACGCCCAAATACGTGGTCTGGTTTTCCGATATGGTCAAATTCTTGCTCAAATCCAATAAGGCCGTATTGATTCTTAAATCATCCTCAGAATAACCGGGTGTCTTTACCAAAAGTAAATTCACCATGGATTGGTACCTATTGATAATTGTAATTAAGGGATGCAACGCCTTGCTACGTTTTAATATCCCTGACTTAAAGGCCACCAAAATATTTTTCAAAGGAATGTATTTGGTCCCTTTGGGAACAATAAGCGTTGGAATATCGGTCTGCTTGATAATCCTACCTGAGGTGTACCCCAAATACAGTTCCTCATTGACATCATTACTTCGGGGAGCAATAACTATAAGGTCGATTCCCAACTTTTTGTCGATTTCTTCCAATCCGTCAATGATATCACCATTGTAGGAAGCTATTTTAATATCAACACCTTTGGTATCTACTTGTGAAATAATATCCTTTATTTTCTCTCTATTGGAAGAAGTCACTTTTTCTTGAACATTGGCCAAACGACCAGCACTTGAGATTACGGTAAAAACATCCATCACAAAAACATTACAACCAAATTCAGACGCGAAGTCAATGGCATACGATAACGTTTCATTGCAATCCGGGGAAGTGCCCAAGGGAACCAAAATATTGTTCATGGTGTGGTTATTATGTTAATACCATAAATTTACGATTTAATCGAAACTGATGATATGATACGACGGGCAAAGTTACCCGAAATCGATGATATTCTGGAAATTACCAAGGCCTGCACAAGTTTCATGATTGAAAAAGGTATTTACCAATGGAATGAGCACTATCCCTCAAGAATAGTGTTTGAGAGTGATATCCAGCGGGAGGAGCTATATGTTAAGACCGTGGACAATTCTATCATCGGTGGCATTGTAATATCCAGTTTCATGGATGAGGAATACGCTATCATTGAATGGTTGACCCAAACCGGGAAAAATATGTATATCCATCGCCTTTTCGTGCATCCTGATTTCCAAGGCCAAGGCCATGCACAGTCCATGATGGATTTTGCCGAAGCGTATGCTAGAAAAAATGGTTTTGTTTCCGTTCGACTGGACACTTTTTCCCAAAACAAACGAAATCAAGGATTCTATGAGACTAGGGGCTATAAAAAATTGGGGAACGTCCACTTTCCAAAACAAAGCAAACATCCCTTCCATTGTTATGAACTTGTGTTCTAGAACCCAATGATTTCAAAGACCGCCATCACGTTCAAAAACATCAATCGATTGGCAATTCCTGCTACCATCTCGGGAATTGCCGAACCCTTGTTGTCCATTACTGATACGGCCATTGTGGGAAATATTCCAATTGATGGGGTGGAATCCCTAGCTGCTGCGGGAATTGTAGGTTCCTTTCTTTCCATGCTCATCTGGGTATTGGGGCAAACGCGTAGTGCGATTTCAGCAATTATCTCTCAATATTTGGGAGCAAACAAATTACACGAAGTAAAGACCCTGCCAGCTCAGGCTATTTTTTTGAATCTTGTCCTCAGTTTTTTGGTGCTGGGAAGCACCGTTTTTTTCATTGAGGATATCTTCAGTCTGTTCAATGCTTCTGGGAAAATCTTGGAGTATTGTGTTTCCTACTATGCTATTCGGGTCTGGGGGTTTCCTTTGACATTGTTCACTTTTGCACTATTCGGAATATTCAGGGGGCTGCAAAATACATTTTATCCCATGTTGGTCGCTATGATTGGGGCGGGATTGAATATTGTATTGGACTTTATTCTGGTATATGGAATAGACGGGTATATACCTGCCCTTTATTTGGAAGGAGCTGCTTGGGCCAGTCTTATCTCTCAAGGCGTAATGGCACTACTGGCCTTTATTTTGCTGCGCTCCAAAACAAAAATTAGCCTCAAACCCCAACTGCCCATTCACAAGGAACTAAAAAGCCTTATTGTCATGAGCCTTAACCTATTCGTAAGAACCTTGGCGCTTAATACTGCATTATTGTTGGCAGTCAGAGAGGCTACTGCCCTTGGAACGGAATACATTGGTGCCCATACCATTGCCGTAAACATCTGGTTGTTCGCTGCTTTTTTTATTGATGGATATTCTGCTGCAGGAAACAGCATGGGAGGGCGCCTATTGGGAGCAAAAGACTATAATGGGCTTTGGAGCCTGGCCAAAAAAATCAACATCTATGGTATTATAATCAGTCTATTGCTATTGGCATTGGGCTTTTTGTTTTATCAACCTATCGGTCAATTATTTTCAAAAGAACCGGGGGTTCTTGGGGTTTTCTACAGCTTTTTTTATATCGTCTTAGTGGGTCTGCCCATGAATTCAGTGGCCTTTCTATTTGATGGCATGTTCAAGGGCATGGGTAAGATGAAATTTTTACGGAATGTATTGCTTGGGGCCACGTTTCTTGGTTTTGTGCCCACACTCTATTTGGGGCTTTATCTGAATTGGGGTATTTATGCCATTTGGTCGGCCTTTGTGATCTGGATGCTGTTCAGAAGTACCCCTTTGGTCTGGAAATTCAGGACTGAATTCAAACCGTTACTGCAAAAGGGTTAATTTAGAAGGTAGATTTAATGATATGGCGACATCAAGAGAAAGCGGAAGCCTGTATACCAAAATTGAAAGTGGAATTGCCCATGTTGAATTTGGTCATCCTGCAAGCAATTCATTTGTATCCGAATTGTTGGCCCGATTGGCAAAGGAATTCGACAGCCTTGCTAAAAACGATATCGTATCGGTAATCCTTCTAAAGTCGGAAGGGGAACGGGCTTTCTGCGCTGGGGCCTCTTTTGATGAACTGGTCGCCATTTCGGACTACGATGAAGGAAAAGCCTTTTTTAGTGGATTTGCCCATGTAATCAATGCGATGCGCAAGTGCCCAAAACCCATTATTGGGCGCGTACAGGGCAAAACTGTAGGAGGTGGGGTTGGCCTTGCATCTGCGTGTGATTATGTACATGCTACCGTTGATGCTGCCATTAAGCTATCCGAGATTTCAGTGGGCATTGGCCCTTTCGTGATTGCTCCAGCCGTAGAACGAAAAATGGGCAAAGCGGCATTGGCCGAGCTTTCCCTATATCCTACGGAATGGAAAAATGCCTATTGGGCCAAAGAAAAAGGATTATATGCCAAAGTATATGATTCGATTGCAGAAATGGACAAAGAATTGGACATCCATCTTCAAAAGCTGTCAACCTACAACCTAGAAGCCTTGTCTCAAATGAAACAAGTGCTTTGGGAAGGCACTGAACATTGGGATGATCTTTTACCTGAACGGGCGGCCACGAGCGGGCAATTGGCCCTATCCAAGGCTACCAAGAAAGCGTTAGAAAAATTTAAAAAGTAGTTGGTTCAATTAGAGGTAAAATCCCACAAACGATGAGATACGTAGGCATCCTAGTACTAGTTATATTGGCAAGTTGTAAAAATGAAAAGCAAAATGCAACTTCAATTGACGAAACTGTTTCAAGCATGTGGGGCAGTTTCATTAAAATAAATCCTGAACATGCAGAAGAAGCTATTCCGGAATCTTGGTTTTTCCATGATAACGAAAAAGATGCGGATAGGCTTGCTGTGCTAACCGTTCAAGGCAAAAAGCAAGCCTCTTCAGGCCTGTATTATTGGTACGAGCAAGCCGGTGCGGACCTTCCAAAAGTTGGGACAAAACACATCGTAACGGATTTCAATGGAAAGGCAAAAGCGATAATTGAGATAAAACGAGTAGCTACCATTCCCTTTAATCAGATAACCAAGGAATATGCGGAATTGGATATGGGAACCAACAAAGAACCTCTGGAAAAATGGCAAAAGGCCCACTGGGAGTTCTTTTCCAAATCGATGATGGAAAATGGTGAAAAACCCACGGAGGAAATGTTGGTAGTTTGTGAGTGGTTTGATACGATTTGGCCAACAAAAAATAATTTTTAAAATATCACATGGACATTCTTAACTTTCTAAATAGCGATATTGTTTTGCCTTCGGTGACGGTTTTGGTCATTTTTGTCTATGTTTTTATGCGAATTCGAAATAACAAGAAGCACAAACGCTGATTTTTAAATGTCCAGAAAGATGACTTGGTGGCTTTTGTTTTATAGTTTTCTGTTTGCTTTGGGTTTTTTCCTGGCCTATTTGGGGTATGGTCAGTTTCATAAATCAAAAGAACTACTTCGTTCAGGCATTCGAACCACAGCTACAGTTCATAGTTTTAAGACCCACCAAAGTGATGGTACCACAATGTATACACCTACATTTACCTTTAAGGACAATACCCTGCAAGATCATTTCTATGAAAGCAAGGTGAGTTCCCATCCAAGGCCCTACGCCCTTGGGGAAAAAGTACCTATTGTATATGAACGTAAAAACACTGAAAATGTCAAAATCGTTTCCTTTTGGGGGCTCTATGCGGCACCCGTTATTTTATTTATGGTAGCATCACCCCTTTTAATCTTGGGAAGTGCTTATTTATTATACAGACTTTATTAGTATGAAAAAGTTTCGGATTTTGTATGCAATAACAATCAGTACCCTCCTATTGGGTTGCAACAAAATGGATAAGTCATCACCAGAACCCATCAAGCCAACCACTCAAGAGGATTCATATTACTCTGGAAAACCGTTGAAAGTGGCCGTTATTGGCCTCACCCATACCCATGTACATTGGATTTTGGGAAGGGAAAAATGGGGGGATATCGAAATCATTGGTATTGTGGAGCCGAATCGAAACCTAGCGGAACAGTACAGCCGACAGCACGGCTATTCGATGGATTTGGTCTATGATTCCATGGAGGTCTTGTACAAAGCCGTTCAACCTGATGCCGTAACAGCCTTTAATGATATTTATGGCCATTTGGAGGTAGTGAAATTCTTTGCTCCCAAAGGTGTTGACATCATGGTCGAGAAACCTTTGGCCGTCAATTGGGAACACGCCCAAGAAATGGCTGCGATTGCCAAAGAACATCAGGTTCAATTACTTACCAATTATGAAACCTCTTGGTATGGGTCCAATACAAAAGCCTTTGAGCTGGTAAAGCAAGAATCGGCCATTGGGCCAATTCAACGCATGGTTTTTCACCATGGACATCCTGGACCCATTGAAATTGGTTGCAACCCAGAGTTTTTGGAATGGTTAACAGATCCCATCTTAAATGGCGGTGGTGCCCTAACCGATTTTGGCTGTTATGGAGCGAATCTATCCACGTGGTTTTTAAATGGTCAAGTCCCTAAAAAGGTCAGTGCAATCACTAGAAACTATAAACCGAAAAAGTATCCGAAAGTCGATGACGATGCCACTATTGTGGTAGACTATGAGGACAAACAAATTATCATTCAAGCGTCATGGAACTGGTCACATAACCGAAAGGATATGGAAATCTATGGCACCACGGGCTATGTATTTTGCAAAGACGGTACCCAAATGGAAGTGTTGGAAGATGAAAAGGAAGGGCCGTTTTCCAAAGAAGCGGAACCCTTGGCCATGGGGGTACATGATCCGTTTGCATATTTGAACCAAGTGGTCAACCATAATTTACAAGTGGAACCCTATTCCGTACACTCCTTGGAAAACAATCTTCTGGTCATGCAAATTCTGGAAGCTGCCAAACAATCTGCAAAAACTGGAAAGACCATAGTTTGGGAAGCGTTTTTCAAGTCGTGAGTATTCTTACCTTTGGATTTTATGGAAAATATCCACCTACAAAAGGGCAAAAAAGTCTATTTCGCCAGTGACAACCATCTGGGGGCCCCAACGTTTAAGGACAGTTTACCCCGAGAAAGAAAGTTCGTTGCTTGGTTGGATTCCATAAAGCATGATGCTGGGGCCATCTTTTTGGTGGGGGACCTCTTCGATTTTTGGTTTGAATACAAAACGGTTGTTCCCAAAGGGTTTACACGTGTCTTAGGGAAACTGGCCGAACTGACCGATTCGGGAATTCCCATTATCTATTTTGTGGGCAACCACGATCTTTGGATGAATGGCTATTTTGAAAAAGAACTCAACATTCCCGTATACCACAAACCACAACAATACAACATCAACGACACCACCTTTTTTGTGGGGCACGGTGATGGTCTGGGGCCTGGAGACAAGGGCTTTAAGCGTATGAAGAAAGTGTTTACCAATCCATTTTGTCAATGGTTGTTTCGGTGGTTACATCCAGATCTTGGTGTGCGTCTGGCACAACACTTATCAGTCAATAACAAAATCATTTCGGGAGATGCAGATGCGAAATTCTTGGGAGAGGACAAGGAATGGCTGGTACAATATTGCAAGCGCAAGTTGGAAACCCAACATTACGACCACTTTATTTTTGGGCATCGCCATTTACCCATGGAAATTGTCCTCAATGGAACATCCACCTACACCAATCTAGGAGACTGGATTAACTATTTTACCTATGCCGTTTTTGATGGGGAGAAGTTATCATTGCAAGAATTCAAGAAAAAACCCTGACCCTTAAAAGGGTCAAGGTTTTTTTTAAAGTCAGGATATGGTTGTTATACTTATCTCAAAGCAGCTTGTGCAGCAGCAACTCTTGCGATAGGTACCCTATAGGGTGAACAACTCACATAATCCATTCCAGTACTATGGCAGAATTCGACAGAAGATGGCTCACCTCCATGTTCACCACAGATACCTATTTTCAAATCAGGTTTAATACTCCTACCTCTTTTCGTTCCTATATCAACCAATTGGCCTACACCTTCTTGGTCCAAAACCTCAAATGGGTCATGTTTCAATATTCCTTCTTCAAGATAGACCGTTAGGAATTTACCAGCATCGTCTCTGGAATACCCAAAGGTCATTTGCGTCAAGTCATTGGTTCCAAAGGAAAAGAAATCGGCCTTTTCCGCAATGGTGTCCGCTATAAGTGCAGCCCTAGGCACTTCAATCATGGTTCCAATGGTGAAGTCAATAGTGTCCCCGTATTCAGAGAAAACCACCTCAGCAGTATCTCGAATTACTTTATCCTGGAATTCAAACTCTTCAAAGCTCCCTATTAAAGGGATCATAATTTCTGGTTTTGATTCTATCCCTTTTGCCTTAAGATTCAACGCCGCTTCCATAATGGCTCGGGTCTGCATCTCCGTAATTTCCGGATATGTTACCCCCAATCGGCAACCTCTATGGCCCAACATAGGGTTAAACTCATGCAATTCAGCCACTTTATTTTTTACAGCAGAAAGTGAAATGTGCAAATCCTCGGCCAATTCCTTTTGTGTGGCCAATTGATGGGGCACAAACTCATGCAATGGTGGGTCCAATAATCGAACCGTCACTGGACAACCTTCCATTGCTTCAAAAATACCTTCAAAGTCCTTACGCTGCATGGGCAATAGTTCTTCCAAGGCCGCCTTTCTTCCTTTGGTCGTATCCGCCAAAATCATTTCCCGCATGGCCTTGATACGATCCACTTCAAAGAACATATGCTCCGTTCGAGCAAGTCCAATACCCTGAGCCCCAAAATTGCGAGCTATTTTGGCATCTTTAGGATTATCAGCATTGGTACGCACTTTGAGATTGCCAAATTTGTTGGACAACTCCATGAGCTCGCCGAACTCTCCGCTCAATTCGGGTTCCATTGTAGCTACCTTGCCTTCAATGATATTACCCGTGGAACCATTGAGTGAAATCCAATCGCCTTCATTATAGACTTGATCGCCTACGGTCATACACCGTTTCTTGTAGTTAATCTTTAAGGCTCCAGCCCCTGAAACACAGCATTTACCCATGCCTCGCGCCACTACTGCAGCGTGAGAGGTCATACCTCCTCTTGCCGTAAGTATCCCTTTGGCCAAATTCATTCCTTCAAGATCTTCAGGTGAAGTTTCGGTACGAACCAAAATGGTATTCTTGAATTTATTGGCCTCATCTGCAAAGAAGACAATCTGTCCTGTAGCAGCACCCGGTGAAGCTGGTAGACCTTGGGCTATTACCGATGCTCTTTTTAGGGCATTGGTATCAAAAATGGGATGCAATAATTCATCCAGCTTATTGGGTTCGATCATCAATAAGGCCTCTTTTTCGGAAACCTGTCCTTCTTTTAGCAACTCCATCGCAATTTTGACCATTGCTGCTCCCGTACGTTTTCCATTTCGGGTCTGCAGAATCCAAAGTTTACCGTTTTGAATGGTGAACTCCATATCCTGCATATCATGATAATGCTTTTCAAGGCGTTCTTGGTATTCATACAGCTCAGTATATATTTTAGGCATTAGCTCTTCAAGTGATGGAAAATCCTTCATTCGTTCCACTTCATCAATTTGTGCTAATTCAGCCCATTTTTGTGATCCCAGTTTCGCAATCTGTTGTGGGGTTCTAACACCTGCTACAACATCCTCACCTTGCGCATTGATCAAATATTCCCCATTAAACTCATTTGCACCTGTTGCGGCATCCCGGGTAAAACAAACACCAGTACCAGAATTATCGCCCATATTACCAAAAACCATCGCCTGGACATTAACGGCTGTTCCCCAATCTGCGGGATACCCATTAATCTTTCTATAATATACCGCTCGATCACCATTCCAACTGTCAAATACAGCCATTACCGCGCCCCAAAGCTGCTCCCATGGATTGGTTGGGAAATCACGTCCCGTACTTTTCTTTATGGCGTCCTTGAAATCATATACTAAATCTTGCAAATCTTGAACGGTAAACTGGGTGTCCAATTTAATGCGTCTTTTACCTTTTAGATTATCGATGATTTCCTCAAAAGGGTTTTCATCCTCCTTAGTCTCAGGTTTCATGCCCAAAACTACACTACCGTACATCTGCACAAAACGCCTGTAGGAATCCCATGCAAAACGTTCGTTATTGGTACGCTTAACCAAGCCTAAAACGGATTCATCGTTTAGTCCTAAATTCAAGACTGTATCCATCATGCCTGGCATGGACACCCTCGCCCCCGATCTTACAGATAGTAATAAGGGGTTTTCGCTATCTCCAAAAGAAGTTTCCATTTCCTTTTCAATGGATGCCACCGCTTTTTCCACTTCATCCTTAAGCAATGTGATCACCTGTTCGCGACCTACCTCATTATATTTCGTGCACACCTCAGTGGTAATGGTAAAGCCCGGTGGTACTGGAATGCCCAAATTGCTCATTTCGGCCAGATTTGCTCCCTTTCCTCCCAATAGATTCCTCATGCTTCGGTCACCATCGGTCTTTTGGGCGCCAAAATGGTACACTTGCTTCTTGGTCTTCAAAATTGTTTCCATAGATACAGTTTTTGCATTCAAATTTTTTTACGGTTCGAAATTATAAACCAACCACAAGGGTTTTCATGACAAAAGTCAGGAAAAGGAACAACCACTCTCTTTCATAACGAAAACTTCATGTTTTGGAAACACTGTTTTAGGTTTAATTAAGTTCGACCTGAATGCGAAAAACTACTGGTTTTTCAGAAATAGAGTCCCTTACTTGAATCATTTGCAAAGGGTCACTGTTCCTTTTTATGTTCTCGAATGTCTTCTGTCAAATCCAACTTTCTAAAACTCGGGAAAAAAGCGGCCATACCCCCAACGGTAAGCAAGGTCATGCACCCACCAAAGACCACTGCGGTTACGGTGCCCATCAGTTTGGCCGTCAATCCACTTTCAAAAGCTCCCAGTTCATTGGAGGAACCTACAAATATGGAATTTACCGAGGCAACACGTCCCCGCATGTTATCAGGTGTTTTCAACTGAAGAATGGTCTGCCGGATAATCATGGATACCCCATCAACCGCACCGCTCACGAATAGGGCAATGACCGATAACCAAAAGAGCTTGGAAAGCCCGAACACAATAATACAGACCCCAAAACCAAATACGGCCCAAAGCAACTTTTTACCGGCATTTTTATGAAGCGGAAAACGGGTTGAAAGTATCATGGTAATAGAAGCACCCACTGCTGGAGAAGCCCTTAGGATTCCGAATCCTTCTGAGCCCACTTTAAGGATGTCTTGTGCATAAATGGGAAGCAATGCTATGGCACCACCGAACAGCACGGCAATCATATCCAACGAAAGTGCCCCCAAAATGGCTTTTGTATTGAACACAAATTTCAAACCATCCTTCAGGCTTTGAAGTACGGGTTCCCCAAGTTTGGGATTCAAAATAGGTTTTTTCGATATCTGTGATAGAAACAATAAAGCGAGTATGGAAAAACCAAAAATGATGCACAGCGACCAATGTACCCCAATCCAACTAATGGAAAAACCTGCAAAAGCTGGCCCTAAAACCGACGCCACCTGCCAAGTGGAACTGCTCCAAGTGGCTGCATTAGGATAGAGTTTTTTGGGCACAATCAATGCAATCAACGAGAAAATTGTAGGACCGATAAAAGCCCGTACCAACCCTCCCAAGAATACTAACCCATAAATGGTATAAAGGATGGCTTTTGAAGAATAGGAGGTCTCTACCGATGGCAAAGTGACCAAAAATAGACCTAGACTGACCACGGAAAAACCAAGAATACACTTTACCAAGAGGTTACGTTTTTCATTTTGGTCCACAAAATGTCCTGCAAATAAAGCGATACTAACAGCAGGAATAATTTCCATTAATCCAATAATTCCAAGTGATAAAGGGTCTTTGGTCAAGGAATAAACCTGCCATTCTATGACAATAAACTGCATGCTCCATGCAAAGACCATGGCAAAACGGACCAATAAGAAAACATTGAATTCTTTGTAACGCAGTGCGGCGTACGGGTCCATTTTCTCCGTCATACTAAATGGTAATTTCCAAACGATTCCCTTCTGGGTCCAATATCACGCTCTCGTAGTACCCATCCCCAGTGGTTCGAGGTTCCCCAACCACAACATAGCCGTCATCTTTAAGTTGATGGGTAAGCTTATCTACTTTTTCTTTTGATCCCACACTTATGGCTAAATGGGTAAGGCCCATAGTTTCCTGACCCTCTTGAAGGCGTTTTGAAATATCGGGCCGGTGCATTAATTCCAATCGGGGACCACTTTGAAAAGTGAGAAAGTACGATGTGAACAAAGTATTGGGGTTATGGTATTTTTCTCCACTTCGGCCCCCAAAATACGTCTCATAAAACTTTTTTGTGTTCTCCAAATCATTGACCCAAATGGCCAAATGTTCTATATTCATTTAAGGTCTTTTAGTTTTAATTGCAGACTAATGGTCCCGTTCCACTCATTTTCATCCAAGGTATAGGCCATATCAAAGCGTTGCTGGTTTTTAATGATGTCCAATTTGTTTCCCAAACTAAACCCAATGGCGCCAATGGTCTTTGAGCCCTTTTGGGAAACACATAGTTTTAGATGTTTTTCCCCTTCTCCAACCCCTTTTCCATAACCGGTATCGATTACCCCTTCGCTCATAAAAATAGGATGCATGTTTCCAGGGCCAAAAGGTGCAAATTGTTTAAGGATGCGCATAAGTTTGGGGCTAATATCGTTAAGCGAAATCCTAGCGTCGATAAGCACTTCAGGTGTTAAGAGTTTAGGATCGATTGTCTCTGCCACTACCTTTTCAAACTGCTTTTTGAAACCTTCGTACTGTTCTTCCAAGAGTGTCAATCCGGCTGCATATTTATGGCCACCGAATTGTTCAATATATGGAGCACAACCTTGTAAAGCTTCATACACATCAAAGCCCTTTACCGATCGCGCGGAGGCGGCCAATTTTTCACCACTTTTGGTGAATACCAACGTGGGTCGGTAATAGGTCTCCATCATTCGGGAAGCCACAATTCCAATGACCCCTTTATGCCAATTCTCCTTAAAGACTACAGAAGTACATCGGTCTTCCTCTTTGTTTTCCTGAATCTGTTGTAAGGCAGCTTCGGTAATTTCTTGATCTAAACCCCGCCTTTCTGAATTGAATTGTTCGATTTCAGCAGCAAATTTCTGGGCCTCTTCCAAATCATTTGCTTTTAACAGGTTTACGGCATGCTGCCCATGTTCCATACGGCCAGCTGCGTTAATGCGTGGAGCAACAATAAAAACAACATCGGTTATGGACAGTTGTTTTTTCTTTAGTTGATTGATGATGGCCTGAAAACCGATTCTTGGATTTGAGTTCATCACCTGTAGACCGTAATAGGCCAGCACCCGGTTTTCTCCTGTCATAGGAACAATATCCGCACCAATGGCCGTGGCCACCAAATCCAAATAGGGTAGTAGATCCTGCACCGTTTCTCCATTCTTGGAAGCCAGTGCTTGTATTAATTTGAAGCCCACTCCACAACCACACAATTCCTTGTAGGGGTAGTTACAATCCTCCCGCTTTGGATCCAAAACGGCCACCGCATCAGGCAGTTCATTTCCAGGCCGATGATGATCACAAATGATAAAATCTATCCCCTTTACTGTGGCATATTCCACCTTATCTATTGCCTTTACCCCACAGTCCAATGCAATGATTAGGGTAAATCCATTGTCCTCAGCAAAATCAATTCCTTGAAACGAAATTCCATATCCTTCGGAATACCTATCGGGAATATAGGTAGCAACGTTGGCATACGATTCCTGTAGATATGAGGAAACCAAAGCCACCGCAGTGGTGCCATCCACATCGTAATCGCCATAAACCAAAATATTTTCTTGGTTCTCCATTGCGCTCTCAATCCTAGCCACGGCCTTATCCATGTCTTTCATAAGAAATGGTGCATGTAAGTCTGCCAATTGAGGACGAAAAAAAGACTTCGCCTGCCTGTAATTCGTAATACCACGCTGAAGCAGTAAATGGGCAATCAACGGTTCAACCTTCAATTCTTTTGATAGGTTTTCAATTTCTTTTGGTTCAGGAATGGGCTTTATGGTCCAGCGCAAAGGAATTAGTTTGAATGATGAAATTGCGTTTCTATTTCCAACTCCGCAAAGCGTCTGAACATCTCCATAACCCCGCAATATTTTTCAACGGAGAGGTCAACTGCCCGCTGGAGCTTTTTCTCATCCAAGTTATTGCCATGAAAATGGTATTCAATTTTTACCTTATCATAATACCTAGGGTGTTCATCGGTCAGATTTGCAATGGTCTCCATATGAAAATCATCCACCTCCAATTTCATTTTCTTGATAAGGGAAGCCACATCCAAGCCCGAACAACCGGCCAGTCCAGATAGCATTAAGGCCTTAGGTCGGTATCCACTGCTATCACCCCCATCATCCGGTCCTGCATCAATACGTAAATCATGTCCCGAAGGATTGTTACTTTCAAAAGCCATATTGCCCACCCATTTTGTGGTAATGTGATTTATGTCTCCCATAATTTTTGTTTCTTGTAAGGGTTAAAAATACAATAAATCAAAGCAGAATGGCACTTGTAGAACCACTTGACCCTAACCACGATCCGGATACAAAAAAATTGGCGGAATTCTTTAACGAAACCCTTGGTTTTTGTCCAAATTCCGTTTTGACCATGCAACACAGGCCCGCCATTTCAAAAGCCTTTATTAATTTAAACAAAGCCGTTATGGCCAATGAGGGGCGGGTTACCTCGGCTTTAAAACGAATGATTGCATGGGTAAGTAGCAATGCGACTGGCTGCCGTTATTGCCAAGCCCATTCCATTAGGGCTGCGGAACGTTATGGAGCGGAGCAGGAACAACTGGACAATATTTGGGAATACCGTACCCATCCGGCTTTTTCAGAAGCTGAACGCGCTGCTTTGGATTTTTCGCTAGCAGCTTCACAAGTGCCCAATACTGTTAATGCCGACATCAAAAAACGGTTACACAAGCACTGGAACGATGGGGAAATTGTGGAAATGCTTGGGGTGATTTCGTTGTTTGGTTACCTCAACCGCTGGAACGACTCCATGGGCACTTCCATTGAAGAAGGTGCCGTAGAAAGTGCCGACCAATATTTGGGGAAATATGGCTGGGAAAAGGGGAAACATGATGGCTCTAGATACTGAGTTTAGATACTTTAATATAGCTCTTTCTACTTTAGTTCTTATTAGTCTGTGTAGTAATGCCTGCATCTAGTTGACATACTTAATTTAGATTTAGTCTAAGTTAATGTTTTGTAATTTTCTATCATGATTTAACTGTCCTTTTTTCAGAAATAAAGGCCATTTAAATTGGTTGAAAATTCAAAGAATGGAAACGATAGTTTTAATACTAGCCCTTTGTTTCTTAGCTTTTTTAATTTGGGTAACCCTAATGGTGCTTGTGCTAAAATCACTGCCAGACAATAAAATAAATTCCATAGGAAACTTCTTTGGAAAGCTTCCATTCAAAAACCTCTTTGGTTTAATCATTAATTTATTTCAAAGAAAAGGGAGGTAGATTTCTGCCTTCACAGGAAGACATCCACTACTAATCGCAAATCATCTTATGTCTTACCTCTAAAAGCGAAGCGGTCTAACATCTAAAAAATTATTTCTTGACCTGTATCAACTTTTGACCCCAATGGAACCATTAACCCTTTCCGCTGAAGAGCGTTATGGGGCCTTTATGCAACGCTGTCCTGAAGGATTAAAAGTGATTCCCCAAAAGTATTTGCCCTCTTACCTCAGCATGAAACCCGAAACATTCAGTAGATTAAGGGAATCGGTTCGGTATTAACTGGTTACTTCTTTCCGTAACCAAACAACTTTAACTAAAAAAACCCACCATAAAAATGATGGGTTCATAATTTTTAAGGGAATCCTTTGCTACTGGGCATTGTCATAGTAAAACCGCTCATGTACAATGTGATCTCCCTCCCATTGCTGCACCGCAACCTGTTCCATTTTCGCTCGATGTCCTCCTTTAAAGGTAACATCCATAGTGGATTCCACAAATGAAGTACCCTTAGCTTCATCTGATCCCACATTGTTAATTTCCAAGCTGTGAAATGCTTCAATATTGCTCAAAAACTGTTCTTCATAGGCACGGCATTCGGCTTTTCCGGTTCGGGTTCCCCTTGGTTCGGTCATGGTAACGTTTTCGGCATAGTACCTGTCAAATGCCTCCAATAAGTTCCCTTGTTGTAGTTGGATGTAGATGTCCTGTGCTTTTTCTTTATACGTCATTGTCTTTTGTTTTTTGATAAGCTCAAATGTATATTATTTTCCTACACAACATTTGTATATACAAATGTTTAACTTTGATTTATGACATCATAGCGTTTATCTCATATCAAGTACTTCGCTATATGTTCTTGAAGTGCCGGCACCACTTCTTCCTGAAACCATGGGTTTTTGGTTAGCCAAAAACGATTTCTAGGTGATGGATGCGGTAGCACAAAATAGTCCGGCAAGCGCTTTTGGTAGTTCCTGACCGTATCCGTCAGATTCTTTTCCTTTTTATCTCCCAAATAATACCGTTGTGCATATTGACCAATCAAAATGGTGAATTTCAGATGGGGCATTTGGTGCAATAGTTTTTTATGCCATAAAGGGGCACATTCCGGTCGCGGCGGCAAATCCCCAGATGTTCCCTTTCCTGGATAACAAAACCCCATTGGAATCAACGCAAAACACTTTTCATCATAAAATTGCTCGTTATTTACCCCCAACCACTTTCGAAGTTGCTTGCCACTGGGGTCATCCCAAGGAATTCCTGTTTCATGCACCTTACTTCCCGGAGCTTGTCCAATTAGCGCAATTTTTGATTCTGGATGTCCGGAAACGATGGGTCTTGGACCAGAGGGTAAGTGTTTAGAGCACACCATACACGACCTTATTTCATTAAGTAAGCGCTCCATTACTTTTTACCCGCTACCACAATTACAAACTCACCTTTAGGCGATTTCTTTTCAAAATGGGAAATGGCTTCACCCAGCGTACCACGAATGGTTTCCTCATACAATTTGGTCAATTCGCGAGATATGGAGACCGGTCTGTCTACGCCAAAATATTCCGAAAAATGAAGCAGGGTTTTCAACAATTTATGGGGCGACTCATAGAATACCATTGTTCGGGTTTCTTCGGCCAATTGTTGCAATCTCGTCTGTCTTCCTTTTTTAATTGGCAGGAACCCTTCGAATACAAAACGATCATTGGGCAGTCCACTATTGACCAACGCAGGCACAAAAGCGGTCGCCCCTGGTAAACACTCCACTTCTATGCCGTTTTCAATACAAGCCCGGGTCAATAAAAAGCCCGGGTCCGAAATAGCTGGTGTTCCCGCATCTGAAATCAGGGCCAGTGTACTTCCCGTATGTAATTTGGCCACCAAGGTATCCACTGTTTTATGTTCATTATGCATATGGTGGCTCTGAAGGGGACTTTCAATAGCAAAGTGCTTAAGCAATTTACCACTGGTTCTTGTATCCTCGGCAAGAATCAAATCTGCTTCTTTCAATACCTTGATGGCTCTAAAGGTCATATCTTCCAGATTTCCAATAGGTGTGGGCACTAAAAACAATTTCCCCATGACCAAAAAATTATGGTCTGACCATTTTCCCCATGAAATAGGAAATGATCACTGCGACAAAAGCAATAACCGCTCCAATATGTTGCCCATCACTGATCATAACGTGCGCAAAAAAGGCCAAGACCGTGTTGAAGAAAAAACCGGCGTAAGCCCATTCTTTCAATGATTTTGAAAAGTTCCCCCAAATGGCCACCAAGCCTAAAATTTTTGCAATCGCCAAAGGATAAATCAAATAGGTCGGATATCCCATAGCCACGTAAAAATCAGCTACCATTTGGTGGTTGAAGAAATAGTTGTAAACTGAAAAAAGCATGATGAGCGTCAAAATCCCTGTTGACGTCCAAAAGAGAATCTTCTGTAGCATGGGATATGGTATTGGTTATCCCCCAAAATTACACATTACCATGGTTTAAGCGAACTTGCGCTCTACAATTGCCATGAACCGCTCTTGATATTCCTCTTTACCTTCCCAATTATTGTACTCGGGCTTCACCATGTTTTCAATAAAGGAATTGGACCTTTCCAGTGTGTCGATGGTATTCAATTGGGATATGACCCTGCTATAGTCGTCCATGCTCCCATCAAAAAGATGCTTTACAAAAGCCAAACGATCGTTCAACCCGATACTTAGGTTTTTGGTCAACTTATCGTTCAAGGATTTTGGAATTGTATTTTCTACAGTAGGCTCTGGGGATAAAATTTCTTTTTCATCTTTCATGACTTCCGGCTTGGCAATAAAATCCCCGAAGATATATTCAACCGCTTCGCTGGGCATTTCAGAAACCATTTCCTTTATAGTGTGCATTCCCGGGGTAATAATGTCCTCCTCGTGAGGATTATTTTCAGGAACTGCCCTATTCCCGCTCATTACCGCATTTGCCATCTTTTCAAATCTGGCTGCAACAACGTTCTTCGAAACATCGACCTCTACATCCTTTAGTTTTTCATCTATGAACTTCAAAACTGCAAGTTTTTCGTACAGTTCTTTAGCCACTTCATACAGTTCGGTCAGTTCTTTGTCTTCCCGAGAGGTAATTATATCTGTGGAAATTTTTATGAGTTCCTCCCTTAATTTACGCTTCATAACCCCCAATTTAGAATATTAAATGTACTACCAAAATCCGTGCCCTTTTAAAAACAAAAGGTTAAATTTTTCGGTTAAGGTACCAGGGTATTTTTACTAATTTTAGTGCTTCTGCTATAGTAGAACGAACAAACCCCTTAATTTCGTTTAAAAGTACAACATGTTCCTAGAAAACACGGTCAACCCAAAAGAACAGTTTGGATGGATAGAGGTCATTACTGGCTCTATGTTTTCTGGAAAGACCGAAGAGCTCATTCGGCGTTTAAAACGGGCTCAATTTGCCAAGCAAAAAGTAGAGATTTTCAAACCTTTGGTGGATACTCGATATAATGAGGAGATGGTGGTCTCACATGACGCCAATGAAATTCGCTCCACTCCTGTTCCTGCAGCAGCCAACATTCGATTGCTGGCAGACGACTGCGACGTTGTAGGTATCGATGAGGCCCAGTTCTTTGATGAGGAAATCATTTCCGTCTGCAATGATCTGGCCAATCGCGGTGTTCGCGTTGTTGTTGCAGGGCTGGATATGGATTTTAAGGGAAACCCCTTTGGTCCGATGCCTGCTTTAATGGCTACTGCAGAATATGTAACCAAAGTACATGCCGTTTGTACCCGAACGGGGAATTTAGCCAACTATAGTTTCAGAAAATCGGATGATGATACGTTGGTGCTCCTTGGAGAAAACGAAGAATATGAACCTTTAAGTAGAGCGGCGTTTTATAAGGCTATGTTAAGGGAAAAAATAGGAAAGATGGACGTTGATGCCCAAGAGATCCTTCCCAAAAAAAAGAGTGCCAATGGCTGATATTGGCGAAACTACCCTAGAAATTGACCTTTCTGCCCTAGCCCATAATTTTCATTTCCTAAAGGCAAGATTGGAGCCAGACACAAAATTTTTGGGTGTTGTGAAAGCCTTTGCCTATGGCAGCGATATGGTTGCCATTGCAAAAAAATTGGAATCCTTAGGTATTGATTATCTAGCCGTTGCCTATGTTAAGGAGGGCGTTTTGTTGAGGGAGGCAGGTATCACCGCACCTATCTTGGTCCTTCACCCACAACCCACCCATTTCAAAGCGTTGATTGACCATGGTCTTGAGCCAAGTCTATATTCTCCGAGAGTTTTGAGGGAATTTTTAGCCATTGCTGAGCAGCAAGGGCAAAAAAAATATCCGGTTCATATCAAGTTTAATACAGGGCTCAACCGCCTGGGCTTTTGGGAAAATGATGTGGAATTTATCTTCAAACAACTTAATGGAAGCACTGTGTTAAAAATTAAGGGGATGCTCTCCCACCTAGCTGCGTCAGAAGATGAAAATGAACGGGATTTTAGTTTAAATCAAATCGACACTTTCAAAGAAATCGCAACCAAACTCAAAAACCAATTGGGTTATTCCCCTACCCTTCACATGGTGAACACGTCTGGCATTTTAAACTATCCTGAAGCGCAATTTAATATGGTAAGAAGTGGTATTGGACTCTATGGCTATGGTAACCATCCCCATTTTGATCAAGTGCTTAAACCGGTGGCTACTTTAAAAACGGTGATTTCCCAACGGCACAAAATTGAACCGGGGGAAAGTGTGGGGTACAATAGGGCCTTCAAGTCAGATGGATATCGAATAACGGCCACATTGCCTTTGGGGCATGCAGACGGCATTGGAAGACAGTACGGAGGAGGAAAGACCTTTGTGACCATCAAGGGGAAAAAAGCTCCAATCATTGGTAACGTGTGTATGGATATGATCATGGTTGATGTGACCGATATTGAATGTAAGGAAGGGGATGAGGTCATTGTCTTTGGTAAAGGAAACTCCGCAGAAGGTTTTGCAAATACCGCTCAGAGCATTTCTTATGAGCTTTTGACGGCTATTTCTTCACGAGTGCGAAGAGTCATTAAACCCTAGATTTTTTGATCGGAACGAGGGGAATTTTGTACTTTGTTCCCCAGTAACCACTTAAAAACTATAAAAATGGGATTTATTAGCGAATTCAAGGAGTTTGCCATGAAAGGAAACCTCGTGGACATTGCCGTAGGTTTTGTCATGGGTGCTGCTTTTAAGGAAGTAGTTACCTCGTTCACCGGGGGAATTGTTTCTCCTTTAATTGGGTTGATTTTTGATTCGGATTTCAAAAGCTTGCGTATGAAACTTAAAGATGGCGCACTGAACGATGCCGGCGAAATGGTGGGGGAAGTGTATTTGGAATACGGAACGTTCCTGACCAATGTAATTGACTTTCTTATTGTGGCCTTTGTCATGTTCATGGTCGTCAAAGGTGTCAATAGAATGAAGAAAAAAGAGGAAGAAGTACCAGCTCCAGATCCAGGACCTTCAGAGACAGATCTACTCATGGAAATCCGGGACGCCCTTAAAAAATAATTGCCCTTAGCGGCAGGCCGCTACACCATGTACTAACTTGAACCGCTTGCTGGAATTCCAGTAAGCGGTTTTTTTGTGAAATGGCAATTCTTCAACGAAACTGCATCCTAGCACCTATCCAAAGGGCAGTTGACGTTTCCATGTTATTCATTTGTTACAAAACAAACAATTTGTTGTTTTTTGAAATCTGTAATCAAAAAGCTTGTTTACTATGGGAAGTGGGCTACATTTGCTCTCTCAAATGGGATTAGAAGCAAAAAAAAATGAAAGTAGCTGTTGTTGGTGCCACCGGAATGGTTGGTGAGGTGATGCTTAAAGTATTGGCAGAACGCAAGTTCCCCATTTCGGAACTATTATTGGTCGCTTCCGAGCGCTCTATTGGCAAGAAATTGCAGTACCACGGAAAAGAGTATACGATTATTGGCCTACAAACGGCCGTTGAAGCCAAACCGGATATTGCCATTTTTTCAGCAGGAGGAAGTACCTCTTTGGAATGGGCACCGAAATTTGCCGAAGTAGGCACTACGGTTATTGATAATTCTTCTGCGTGGCGCATGGATCCTAACAAGAAATTGGTAGTGCCCGAAATCAATGCCAAGGACCTAACCACTGAAGATAAAATTATTGCCAATCCCAATTGTTCCACCATTCAAATGGTAATGGCCCTACATCCTTTGCACCAAAAATACCAAATGAAACGTGTGGTGGTTTCTACCTATCAATCCGTTTCCGGCACGGGGGTTAAAGCAGTGAGACAACTGGAAAATGAGATGGCTGGAGTTGAAGGTGAAATGGCATATCCTTACCCCATCAACCGAAATGCATTGCCCCATTGCGATGTTTTTCTGGAGAATGGCTATACCAAAGAAGAAATGAAGTTGGCTCGTGAGCCCCAAAAGATATTGGATGATCGGACGTTTTCCGTTTCTGCTACCGCGGTTAGAATTCCAACTGCGGGCGGACATTCTGAATCCGTAAATGTGGAATTCCATAATGATTTTGAGTTGAACGAGGTTCGTAAAATATTAAGCGAAACCCCAGGTGTTGTGGTACAGGACAATCCGGATACCAATACCTACCCCATGCCTATTTATGCCCATGATAAAGATGAGGTGTTCGTAGGCCGCTTGCGCAGGGATGAAACCCAACGCAATACTTTAAATATGTGGATTGTCTCTGACAACCTTCGAAAAGGGGCGGCCACCAATGCGGTTCAGATTGCGGAGTATCTAGTGGACAACAACTTGGTTTAGGCTCCAATTTCGTTAAAAAACGTTAAGCTTCACTGGGTTAACATGCTATCGGTTTATTTTTAGGGATTGACTAATCCTAAAATCATGAAACGACTTTCGTTCCTGGCGGGACTGCTTATTTTAGCATCTTGCAAAACTGAAAACAAAAGAGAACCTATTGCCGTGAACTATCCTACCACTGCCAAAGTAGATACCATAGATACGTATTTTGGAACTGAAGTTCCAGACCCTTTCCGCTGGTTGGAAGACGATATGAGCCCAGAAACAGAAGCATGGGTGAAAGAGCAAAACCAAGCTACCTTTGGATATTTCGACAAAATTCCCTTCCGGTCAGCCCTGAAAAATAGGCTCGAAAAACTCTGGAATTATGAAAAATTGGGTTCCCCTTTTAAGGAAGGTGATTATACCTATTTCTATAAAAACGATGGACTCCAAAACCAATATGTGGTCTACAGAAAAAAAGATGACGCAGAAGAAGAGGTTTTTCTAGACCCCAATACCTTCTCAGAAGATGGTACCACTTCGCTTATGGGATTGCGCTTCACAAAAGATGGTTCAAAAGCGGCCTACTTAATTTCGGAAGGGGGAAGTGACTGGAGAAAAGGAATCGTTATCAACGCAGAAACAAAGGAGCAAGTAGAAGATACCTTGGTTGACATTAAGTTCAGCGGTATTTCTTGGAAAGGTAATGAAGGTTTTTTCTATTCCAGTTATGACAAGCCCAAAGGCAGTGAACTTTCGGCTAAAACCGACCAGCACAAATTGTACTATCACAAGCTAGGGACCTCCCAAGACGAAGATGAAGTGATTTTTGGTGGTACCAAAGCCGAAAAACACCGCTATGTAGGAGGTTCTGTATCCGAAGATGGCAACTATTTGTTCATTAGCGCCTCTACCTCTACTTCAGGTAACAAATTGTTCATGAAGGACTTAACTAAGGAAAATAGTCCATTGGTCACCATTTTGGATACCACGGATTCGGACACCTATGTCATCGAAAATGAAGGGGCAAAGCTTTGGATGGTCACCAACCTAAATGCACCCAATAAGAAGATTGTTGTTACCAATGCCTCCAATCCCACACCGGACAACTGGAAAGACTTTATTCCAGAAACCGAACATGTCTTGACTGCGGGTACCGGTGGCAGTTATTTTTTTACGGAGTATATGGTGGATGCTATCTCCAAAGTAATGCAATACGACTATGAAGGGAATTTGGTGCGAGAGGTAGAACTGCCCGGAGTTGGCAGCGCAGGTGGTTTCGGCGGCAAAAAGGAGGATAAGGAATTTTACTTTTCCTTTACCAATTACAACACCCCGGGGTCGTCCTATAAATACAATGTGGAAACAGGAAAATACGAACAATACTGGAAGCCAGAAATTGACTTTAACCCTGAAGATTATGAATCAACACAGGTATTTTATGAGTCTAAAGATGGAACCAAAGTACCCATGATTATCACGCATAAAAAAGGGATAGAACTCAATGGTAAGAATCCAACCATTCTTTATGGATATGGTGGCTTTAATATCAGTCTTACCCCCTCTTTTAGCATCGTCAATGCCGTTTGGATGGAGCAGGGTGGCGTTTATGCTGTTCCCAACCTTAGAGGGGGCGGGGAATATGGCAAAAAATGGCACATTGCTGGTACCAAAATGCAAAAGCAAAATGTTTTTGACGACTTTATTGCCGCTGCGGAATACTTGATTGATAACAACTATACTTCCAAAGAATATTTGGCCATTCGTGGAGGTTCCAATGGTGGGCTTTTGGTTGGCGCTACCATGACCCAACGTCCGGATTTAATGCAAGTAGCGCTTCCGGCAGTAGGCGTTCTGGATATGCTTCGTTACCACACATTTACTGCTGGTGCAGGATGGGCCTATGATTATGGTACTTCTGAAGAAAGTGAGGAAATGTTTGAATACCTAAAGGGATACTCTCCGGTGCACAATGTCAAGAGTGGAGTGGAATACCCGGCTACGCTAGTTACTACTGGAGATCATGACGATCGTGTAGTACCTGCCCATAGTTTTAAATTTGCAGCAGAGCTCCAAGAAAAACAGATGGGCGATAATCCTACACTCATTAGAATTGAAACCAATGCTGGGCACGGTGCGGGTACTCCAGTGAGTAAAACCATAGAACAGTATGCCGATATTTTTGGGTTTACATTCTTCAACATGGGTTATGACGAACTTCCCAATCAAGGGGTGTTGAAGGAGTTTAAAGATTAACTTTCAAAATATTTGTACTAGGAAATCCGTTTAGCATGTAAGCGGATTTCTCCTTTTTTGGGCACCATGTTGGCAGTAACTAAAATTACATTCTCCTATAAAGACCACCCAGTGCTTTCCAATATTTCCTTTAACGTGGATAAAGGGAATCATTTGGCCATTATGGGGGAGAGCGGTTCTGGAAAAAGTACCTTGCTCAAGGGCATTTTTGGAGAATTGCATTTGAATGAAGGCACCATCAGTTGGAAGGAGAGACCGCTGCTTGGACCTAACTACAATTTAATTCCGGGGGAGTCCTTTATGAAATATGTTTCCCAAGACTTTGACTTGATGCCCTATACCACAGTGTCCGAAAATATTGGGGAACACCTTTCTGTTTTTGAACAAGAATCACACGAAAGTCGAATTGCTGAACTGTTACGTTTAATTGGTCTGGAAGACTATGCCTCTGAAAAAGTAAAGAACCTTAGCGGCGGTCAAAAGCAACGTGTAGCCTTGGCCAGGGCCATTGCCCAAGAACCAGAAGTGCTTTTGCTTGACGAGCCTTTTAGCAACATTGATCAATTCAAAAAAAATGAACTCCGCTACCGCCTATTTCCATACCTAAGGGAAAAGGGCATCTCAGTCTTAACCGCCACTCATGATAGCAATGATATACTATCCTTTGCCGATGGGATATTAGTGCTAAAAGATGGCCGCATAGAAGATTATCAACCAACGGAACACCTATTTAAAAATCCAAAAAACAAGTATGTCGCTTCACTGTTCGGGGTAGTTAATGAAGTTCCGCTAAATGCCCTAAAAGAATACGCCAAATCAAATATCTCAATTTTGGTATATCCCCATGAGTTTGAAATTTCGAACAAATCGGGTTTGGTGGTTTACGTTGCAAATAATCATTTCAAGGGGAATTTTTATCTCATCGAGGGGGTATCTGAAAATGGACAGCTCATTTTTTTCAACAATAAAAGCTCCTTGCAAGTACATACTAAGGTATTCTTAAATATTTCGTTGCAATTGGTAAATTCCCGACTAAAACCCCTCAATGAAAATGAATCCTGAAATCATTTCCAAGGAACTACGGTTTAAAGCTGTTAGAAGTGGTGGGGCAGGTGGTCAGCACGTAAATAAGGTTTCCTCTAAAGCGGAACTAAGTTTTGACATTAGTAACTCGTCAGGGTTGACCCAGACAGAAAAAGAACGGTTGCTCTTGAAACTAAAACATCGGCTGACAAAAGCAGGTGTTCTACTACTGCAATGCGATGAAGCCCGTAGCCAGCATCAAAACAAAAACTTGGTCACCAAACGCTTTTTTGAGGTTTTAAACAAGGCTTTGCGTATTCCCAAAAAAAGAAAACCCACAAAGCCTTCTAAAAGTTCCATCGAAAAACGGTTGAAATCGAAAAAAAGACTTTCGGAGAAAAAGACGAATCGAAATAAACCGGACCTCTTTTGAAAAGCCCTTGTCGCGTATCATCAAACATACTGTCTTTAACATAAACAAACGACCAAAGCCTGTATTGCTTCCCTTCTAAAAAGTGGATGCATACACTATTCCATTTTTGTTTTTAAGCTCAACTTTCTCAACGCTCCCTGCCCCTTCAAAATGAACACTTAGACCAAGAATTTTTTTTGGGGTCTCTGGAACCTCAAATGAAAATAAGGATATGCCATCCAACAAAATATCCAGTATTCCATCTTTTGAAATACATTGTAAGCTTACAAAATCGGTAAAATCCACTCCAAAATTGGAAAGGTCCGCCTTTTTCCCATCAATTGTTCGATCAAAAGCGTACAGCATAATATCGGAAACGCAGCCTTTGTCCGTCAAGACGATGCTGATGGGTCCATCTTCATGCATAAGGGTTATCTGACTCGTTTGACAGTGGCTCTTGCCCGATTTAAAGTCATTACGTACGGAAACCGTCATTTCAAAATCGGTCGTATAAAACGCCCCGAAATCCTTTATCTGGTATAATCCTACCGGAACCCTTGACGCCCGCGGATCAACCCCATATTTTCCTAGCGAATCTGCTTTAATGGACAGGCCATCTTCTGTTTGGTAATCCAAACGGTCCAAATAAATGGGAATGGAATCCGTTTCAATGACCCCCACCCAATCAGGGGTAGGAATCAAAACATCCTTTTCTTTAACAATGGTTCCATCCACCACCAACTTGGATTTAAAATAACCAGGGTGATAGTAAATGCTTGTGGAAACACTGTCGTTCTTGCTCACGAGTACCCGTTTGCGCTCATCCCAATCCTGTTGGATTTCTATTATCGCTTTGTCATTAGCAGGAGTCGCATCATATTTGAAAATAACAGAATTTGGGAGTCCTGTGCCCACCGATTTGACATTAAAGGAAAAATCATTCGGGTCATAGGTGGTGGTACTCTTGGTGAAAGGAAAAAAAACAAACAACGATAACGCTGCGCCCAACAAAACAAAAAGTATCAAATAGTTTTTTGTTGTTCTTATCTTGATTTCCTTTTTGGTTTTATGAACCTTGCCTTCGCAGTGATTGGCAAAGGCACTCCAATCTTCAAACCCAACATACTTGGCCAAGGCATTTAAGGTGGTTTTGTTCGGTTTTGATGTATAGCCCACCCTTCCGCTGAGCCGTTTCAAGGTCGAAACGCTCAAGAGGGTGCCTGTCTCTTCGTGAATGGCCTTGCTAAGTATTCCAAAATCATTGGTGTCCCAACTACTTATAGGTCCATTACCTAATTTTTCCTCCAACAGTTGAAAACAAGATGCAATTTGTTCCTTAAATCTTTCCATTTATAGTCCCATGACCCCTGTGAATAAACTTGAACGAAGATGAACGGTCACTGCACATAAAAAAGGAAGCGGTAACCTTACATTCGAACGACGGAAATGAATTTTATCAAAAATAGATTTTTAGCATGAAAAAAAGTATTTTCACCTTCATCATACTGGCATTGGGCATTGTGATGGCCTCTTGTCAAGAAAACAAAAACAATGATTCTGCCAAAGCATATGCGTTCAATGACGAGCATTGGCAGATAGAAAATACGGACGGTTCATCGGATTCCATAACGATTGTGCCATATCAGGGAAGGCAATCCCTAGCACTTAATCCCGGTCAAAAGGCCTATTTGAAGAGTGGTACCTTCAAGAACTTTATCCTTGAATTTTATTGTAATGGCCAAACCCCGGGTTTGGGGTTTCGGGTTCATGACAAAAAGAATTATGACTATCTGTATTTGCGTACGTTCATGAGCGGAAAAAGGGATGCAATACAGTATCTCCCCATCCATAACGGAAGCCTGCCGTGGCAGCTCTACAATTATCCGTTGTATGAAGGCAATGCCACATATCCAAGAAGGGAAGTGGCCACCCTACCCCTTTCCATGGAGAAGGAACTGGTAGGCGGTAAGGCCAGTGATGATCTTTTGACCGCCCTAAAGAAAGCTGGCGTCCTGTTCTCAGAGGAATCCTTTGTGGATGTTCCAGATGGAAGCCCAGCTTACATTTATGATCCACAAAGTGCCAATGCATTGATTTTTGAAAAAGGAGGAGAGGGCTTCGCCTTTTTGGATGTCCGTACCTGGATTCGTATCAAGGTCGCCGTTATGGAAGAAAAAATGTCCGTTTATGTTGACGATATGGAGACCCCGTCCTTTGTCGTCGAAAATTTAAAGCGTGATCCCCAGGCAGGTGGAATAAGCCTATACAGCGATTTTGGTAACGTTTATTATAGCAATTTTTCCATTACCGAGACCAAAGTTCAGAATACTATAAGTCCAGAAAACAATGGAAAGCATATTTCCCCCAACTATCTTACGGAATGGCGCATGTCTGAAATGTTCATAAAGGATTCTGTCAACTTTGGGCAGCAAGTCGATTCCATATTGAAGCAACGGGAAAGATTTAAAACAGTAGAGGCCGATATGGACGGGCTTATTAATATCAGTCGATTTTATGATGACATGGATAAAACGGTCGTACTTACCAGCAGAATCGTAGCCGATGCCAGTAAGGAGGTCATCCTGAATTTTGATTATGCCGATCATTTGGTCATTTTCCTCAATTCCGAAATCTTGTTCGATGAGGGAATGAGCTTTAGGCCGCCCCCTGAAAAGGGAACGGAAGGAAGAGTATTCGTGGATGACGAACAGGTTACGCTAAAATTGTCCAAAGGCACCAATGATCTGGTCTTTTTGCTATCCGGGGACAATCGTCAGAAATTTAACTGGGGATACATTGCCAAACTGGAAGACCTTAGTGGGATTTCATTGAAATGAGCAGGTAAAAACGTTCATTAATGTCCAAAGACTGGAGCTCGGAATCGCGGTATTAGAAGGAAATTGGGTTGAATTGAAAAAAGTATCCCTGCCCTGTAACCATTTCAAAAATGGGTTGTCTATAGCGAAAAGGATACCGTGAAAAAATTAATGCCCCTGATTTTATGGGCCGGGATAGCTTTGCTTTCCTGTAAAGGAAGTAAGGAAGGATATCAGTGCTGTTTGCAAACTTTCAAAGGAAATGAAGTTTCTCAAGAAAGCTTTACCGCCTTTTTAAGGCAACAAATGGATTCTTTGGGTATTCCTGGACTCTCAATAGCCCTTATCAATAAAGGCGAAGTAGTATACAATCAAAACTTGGGTTATGCCAACCTGGACACAAGAGAGGAGTTAGATCAACACTCCATCTTTGAGGCAGCCTCACTCTCCAAACCGGTCTTCGCCTATAAGGATTTACCTATTCCGGGGAAGGCTATGATTATTTGGCGCGTGTCATTGCCCAAAACACCAATCGAAACATGGGGGAACTCAGTGATTTGTTACATGAACTTGTGAAGCAACCCTTGGGAATTGAACATATGTACTATACATGGGACGAATTTTTATATGTTCATATAGTGTATGGTCATAGCAAAGGCAAAGCTACCAATAGGAGCTGGGGTTCAGGACTTCCGTACCAAAACTCCTTTAAATTCAGCGCTGCCGGAGCCTTACATACCAATGCCGAAAACTATGCGCAATTTCTAATTGCCGTGATGCATGGCAAAGGGTTGCTTCCGGAGACTTATAAGGAAATGCTTTCCCCTCACGCTAAAGTGGAAAAATCGAGCAGTAGGTATAAAGAAGATGGCATTACCCATTGGAGTCTTGGTTTTGGCATGATTCCCATGGCAAGCGACACCCTATATGTACATGGCGGAACACATAACGATTTTCAATCGCAAATGTTGTTCAGCAGGCAAAACCAATTTGGCTATGCCTTCTTTGTGAACACCAAAAAAGGGGACGAACTCAATAAGGTACTCAAAGAATTCTTGGGCATTCATCCAACCTACCCAAAATAAAATACATCAACCATGACAAGAATAACAGTATTCGTTCTTTTAATCATCTTATCCGTTGGCGCACAAGGCCAAGAAAGGAATGACTCCGACATATCCTTACTGAATACCTATCAGGGATTAATCGATAGGAATCAACAATTTTTGGAAGCCAACCACGAAGCCATTTTCAGTGCTGAAATGGATGATTTTAAAACCCGAATCGATTCGTTGCAGGATTGCGAATTCAAATTGATAGCTGGACATAAAAAAAATGTCGGAGCTGGTTTCAAGGCATTGGCAGACAGCCTTAAAACCGAAACCATTTACAAACACAAAAGATACCAATTGCTATATCCCGGAAATTTTCACAGGTATTCCAATATGCAAAAGAAAGCTGATGTTCCCAACAACTATTATGAAAGAGTACTGAACGAGAGTTTTAGGGACCCATCACTTTTGGGTTACCAAGAATATGTGAGGTGCATGAACAAGTATTTTGATATCCTCTCTGCAAAAGAATATAAGTTTTTGAACCTGGAACCAGTACCTCTGAAACGAATCGACAATCGGTATGATGCGATTGTGGGACTAAATGCCCATCAAGAAATTAAGGACTTTTTCATCAAAGAACACTTTAATACCAACATTTGGACATACCGTGTTGAAGCCTTTGATTATAGTTACAAAAACGCGCTCAAAGATCTGAAAAACAAGGCCTATGTTGAGGAGGTCAAGGCTCAATACCAAATGGGACATGGCCGAAGAAATGATGCCAGTGAGATCAAAACCTATAGAAGCATAAATGGTATAACGCTTTATGCCCATATTTTTTACCCCGAAAATCACACCCCAAATCACAAAAAGCCGGCACATCTTTTTTTTCATGGAGGGGGATGGGCGATCGGTCTCCCTGAATGGAGCTATGGCTCCTGTAAAAATGCAGCAAAGGAGGGCAGGGTAGCCATTACATTTGATTATCGATTGCGTAATGTCCATGGCACGGACATTAAAGCCTCCGTAAGCGATGCATTAACCGCTATTGCATGGGTCAGGGAGCAGGCCAACGAACTGGGCGTAGAATCCAATAAGATTTTAGCAGAAGGGTTTTCGGCAGGGGCACACTTGGCACTTGTCTCCGCGATGATTAACAATCCAAAAGACTTTGGTGTCGCATCAAAATTCAGTACAAAACCCAACGCGGTTTCATTGGGTTCAACTCCCTATGAAATTGAGGGCAGGGATGTATACACCATAGATTACGATACCAATACCCTATCCCCGCTTCATTTGATTGGAAACAACCTTCCGCCCATACTTGCTTTCCACGGGGAAGCGGATGATATGGTGGATTTTTCAGAGTTTGAACAGTTTAGGGACAAGATGTTACGAACCAAAAACGATTTTACATTTCGTTCCTATCCCAATGCAGGGCATTTTTACTTTAGGGAAACTACCCAAAAAGATGCCGATGAACGAAAAAGATTGACCGAAGACTTCCTTTTAAAAAATGAATTGGTCATAGAGTAATAAACCTCCAAAATGCACTTTTAAAATCATCCCATTTCTGGCACCTCATAAAAGTACTGTGCTTGTTTGATTTTGCCGTTTTCTACTTGGTAAACACAGAGTTCGTCAAAGGCCCAGCGGCCTCCCTCCTTAAATGTAGCGTCCATGGACATGGGCACCACAAAATGGTTGGCAGCCACCATGGGATCTCCAATTGATCCTCCATGGATTTCTTCAATACCTTCTGCCCATTGTAAATACCCGTTCCAAATGTTTTCTTTGCCCGTAGTTATTTTCTCCCCCGGCATGCCGTCCATTTCAATGCTAACAGCATCGTCAGCATATAGGTCATACGCTTCTTGATACTTTTCTTCACGGCACAGTTTTACCAACTGATTGGCGACTTCTAGTGTTGTCATGATGTTCATCTTTATTGGTTAACCTCCTAAAGATAATACAGAATTCCACTCAAAAATTTAAGGAAAGGTTAAATGAAGTCAAGCTATTCAACCTCTAAAATTAGCTGTTCAATTCCATTGAACATGATTACATCGCTATCCCTTTTTCCAAGTAATGCCTTACCTATTGGACTGGACGTGGAAATGCAAAACACCTCAATATCTTTGAGCTTGAATTTACCCGCTGAAATTGAAATAAAATAAGTGGCTGTATCGGTCTTAACCAAACTTCCCAAAGCTATTTTTTCCCTTTTTTGATTTGGAAAGATGCGACTCATTACAACTTTCATATTTTCCACTTCCAAAAGTTGTTTGCCCAGTTTCTCTCGCTCCAGCTGCAACATGGCCCTCCCCGTTTCATGTTTGTCCCCAGCAGTACTTTTGGTCTCCGACCGCAGTCCTTCATTAAGTTTTTGTATTTCTGAATGAATACGCTCCAACCTAGAATCAACATAATTCAAGCAAAAGGCATGTACTTCCTCTTTGAGTATTGGAATCATTCAAAAAGAAGGGTAAAGGTGGTTTCTTTATTGGGAATGGAATGCAACTTTAAACTTCCTCCATGTCTTTGCATAATTTGCTTGGACAAACTCAGCCCTATTCCGGTTCCTTTGTCTTTTGTGGTGAAGAATGGAACAAATATTTCATCTGCCAAATCTTCAGGAATCCCCGGACCATTGTCCTTGACCTCAATGAATTTTCTGTCATTTTCATCCACGGAAGTCAAAACCTGAATAACTCCATTTTCCTTTCCTTCCAAACTATGCGCAGCATTCTTGACCAAATTGATCAATACTTGGGTTATTTGCTTTTCATCAACAAATAACTCCAGGCCATTGGGTTGTATGGACCAGCTTATTTTAGTGGTAGGATTGGCTTCCTTAGAGGTAAGGACGCGTGCTTTTTCAAATAATTTATACGCTGGGATTAGGGTTTTATCCGGTTTGGGAACATTCAAAAAGCTACGATAGGATTGCACAAATTCCATTAAATCCGTCCCCTGATCTCGAATCACTTTCAGCCCCCGAATGGAACTTGTCATCTTTTCTATTTCCACGGTTTGCGAGGATTCTGATGCTACGGACTTGAAGTGTTTTAAGATGGAATCGGAAATAGACGTGATGGGCGTAATGGTATTCATGATTTCATGGGTCAATACCCGTATCAACTTTACCCAGGAATCCGTTTCCTTTTCGTCCAATTCATGATGTATATCTTGTGCAACCACAAGAAGGAGTGGGTTTTTATCCAGTGTCATGGGAGTGCATTTCAATGCCAATTGCTTTTGCTCCCGTTCATTGGTCAGTTGGAACAATTTTCGTTCGAAAGACTCAAAGGGTTTAAAAATAGCATACAGCCCCTTGTCAATTTGGTTGAGTTGTTTGATGTGGTTCAAAGGGCTGTAATTCAGAAGTTTTTCAAGGGTAGGATTGGCAAATAGAATATGGCCTTTTTCATTAAAGGACATAATGCCAATATTGGCCTGCTTTAAAATTTCTTGGTAATAATTTTCACGAATCTGCAACTGCAAATGCACCTCTTGAATCAACCCATTTACCCTATTAAGGCTTTGGTTGAGTTCCTTAAAGGACTTTATGTTGACACGTTCTGGAAAGCGTAGTGTAAAATCCTCATTTTTTATGGCATCAAAAAAGTAGGCAATTTTTCGATTGGTGCTGTTGATGAATTTAATCAATGAAAATACTTGAGCAACCAATATTAAGAGTAGGAAGCCCAAGGCAATATAGGATGCATATACAAATGAAAACCCAATTCCAACACTGGTCAAGCTCAAAAAAACAACCCTAATAATAAGTTGTATATAAAAATTTCTACTGGCCATCTACTTTTAACCGTTTCATTTTATTGTATAGCGTTTGGCGGGAAACCCCTAATTGTTCAGCAGCAGCACTGTAATTACCATCATGTGCTTCAAGTGCCCTTGTTATCATATGAAGTTCCATCTCATCCAAGGTTTTGGGTCCTTCATCAAAGGACTGGGAGGTTTTGGGGTGCAATAGAAAATCGTTTGGTTTCAAGACATTGCCTTCAGATAGGATGACCGCGCGCTCCATAGTATGCTGTAATTCCCTAATGTTACCGGGCCATGGATATACCTCTAATTTTTCTTGTGCTACGTTGTTAATTCGCAATCCGGGCTTGTCATATTTATTCGCAAACCTCTTTAGGAAAAAATTGGACAAGACCACAACGTCGCCCTTTCGTTCCCTTAAGGGAGGCACCTCAATGTGAATGGTGTTGATGCGATACAACAAATCTTCACGAAAAAGACCATCTGCTACCATCTGCTGTAAATTGCAATTGGTAGCACAAATGAGTCGAATATCGACTGTGATCGATTTGTTGGATCCCACCCTAACAATGGATTTATTTTGAATGGCCGATAATAATTTTGCTTGCGTCTGTAAGGACAGGTTCCCTATTTCATCCAAAAATAGGGTTCCTTGATGCGCCGCTTCAAACTTACCAGCACGATCTTCCTTGGCATCAGTGAAAGATCCTTTGGTATGCCCAAACAGCTCACTTTCAAAGAGGTTTTCAGCAATGGACCCCATGTCCACATTGATAAATACTTCGTTCTTTCGAGAAGAAAGTCGATGGAGTTCCCTAGCTATCAACTCTTTTCCTGTACCATTTTCTCCAGTTATTAAAACGTTGACATCTGTCTTGGCGACTTTTTTAACCAAATTCAAAACCGAGGTCAACGCTCTTGAATTGCCAATAATATTGTTTTTGTCCTCATTGATCACCTGCTTCAGATGGCTCTCCTTCTTTTTGAGTTGATGTATCTCTTTTCGTGATTTTCGAAGTTCATATGCGGATTTCACCGTGGCCATAAGACGTTCATTGTTCCATGGCTTAAGAACGAAATCCGATGCTCCCTCTTTGAGCGCTCTCACAGCTAGATCTACCGCACCATAGGCGGTCATCATTATCACCGAGGTGTTTGGAGATCTCTTTTTAATTTCCTTTAGCCAAAATAACCCTTCATTTCCCGTATTTACTCCTGCTGAAAAGTTCATGTCCAACAAAATAATGTCTATCTCCTCCAACTTCGGGAAAGAAGATATTTGATTGGGATTGAAAAGCGTTTTAACACTCTTATAATCGAACTGCAAAAGAATTTCCAAGGCACTTAGAACACTTTTGTTGTCGTCAACCACTAAGATTTTGGCGTCAAGCATGGCTACTGTTTATTATGATGCGTACTATTTTGGGCGGTCAAAATCCATACCAAATATGGTATCCCAGTAAAGTCTACATTTAAGAAGCGCTTAAAGACTAAATTAAAATTAATCTGTCAATTTTTTTGACACATCTTGTATAAATATTTTACAATGTAAAAATACTGTACAACCTGCAATACTTTCAATTATTTGATTTTCAAATACTTAAAATAATGGCATAGGAATAGCAACTACTTTGGCATAGCAATCAAAAAATGAACAGTAAACTGCTTTTTTTTAGTATCGCCTTCCTTCTTTTTTCGAAAGGCATATCACAGAAAGTTTGGACTTTGGACGAATGCATTACGTATGCCATTGAGCATAATCTGCAATTGAATGAATTTGAGTTTAATACGCAATCCAACAAGGAAACCTATAGGCAATCCATTCGAAATTTACTTCCGGTAATCAATGGATTTGCAGATTACTCCATTAACTTTGGACGATCCATCAACCCAGAGGACAACAGTTTTGTCAACACGGAATTCTTTTCGAACAACTATTCCTTGCAATCCTCATTTGATGTCTTCCAAGGGTTCCAAAAGATAAATAACATCAAAGCGTCAAAATTTTTGTACAAGGCCACTCAGCAAGAAAGCCTACAGCAAAAGTATCTATTGGCTTTTCGGGTAATGACCGCCTATTACGACATTCAATTTATTGAAGGGTTGATTGTCATTGCAGAGGAACAGGTTGAAATTTCACAGACCAATTACGATTTGGTCAAAAAACAGGTGGAACTCGGTGTTATGGCGGGGGCAGACCTTTACGAGGCTGAATCCTTGCTCTATGCAGATAAACTGTTGCTCACCCAAAATGAAAACCGGTTAAAAGCGGCAAAACTCATCTTACTTCAGGCCATGAATGTTGAAGGGGAAAGTGATATTTCCGTGCAGCCCGAGTTCATTTCTGCAGGTCCTAGCGAGGGAATGGAAACCGTAGTGTCCGATTCCATTTTTATAACGGCCAAAGGTTTTATGCCTTCCATAAAGGCCCAGACGTATCGAGTTAAGGCTGCAAAAAAGCAACTGGCCGCTACCCGGGGCAATCTTTACCCCTCCATAACTTTAAATGGTGGTATTGGTACGGGATATTTTGAAACCATCGTGGACACCTTAGGGAATACGGTTCCGTTCAGAGACCAGTTCCGGGACAACACTTTTAGATTTATTGGGGCAAGGCTCAATGTGCCCATCTTTAACGGATGGGCCTCACGTTCACAGGTCAAACAGCAGAAGATAGCCTTGGAGCGTGCCAAAAATACGGCAAAGGTTACCGAGCAGGAGCTATTTCAAATCATACAGCAATTGGTGCAGGAACATGACGCGCTTGTCTCGGAGACGGCCCAGACGGAAAGGGGAATGCAATCCCAACGTTTGGCTTTTTCCATTGCACAGAAACGTTATGAAAAAGGGATGATCAACGCCATTGAGCTCGGACAGGCCAAGACCCTTTTTGCTACGGCACAAAACCAAAATTTACAAGCACAATTACGATTACGAGTTAATAATAGTACCCTTGATTTTTATCGAGGCCTACCAATATTTAATATCAATTAGAGATGGATATACAACTGGAAAAGAAAAAAGGACTTCGCCCAAAGCACTACGGATATATTGCATTGGGGGCACTACTGCTATTCGTAGGATGGAAGTTGGCCTTTGGCAGCTCCAAATCCACATTTAGAACTGAAAAAGAGCGCCTCTCCATTTCTGAGGTGGCCAGTGGAAAGTTTGACGACTACATCACCATTAATGGAAACGTGGCACCCATTGCCACTATCTATATGGATGCCTATGAAGGGGGACGGGTTTCTGAAAAATTAATCGAAGAGGGAGCCATGGTCAAAAAAGGAGACATCATACTAACGCTGGAGAACATGAATCTCTATGAACAGATTTTGGCAAGTGAGAGCAACTTGGCGCTCAAGCAGAATGACCTACGTTCCACTCGTCTGACTTTCGATGCGCGTCAGGTCGAAGGCCGCCGTTCCTTGGCAACAACAAGTACCGATTTGCAGCGGCTAAAAAGGAACTACGAGCAAAATGAGGCGCTTTATGCCGATGAACTCATTTCCAAAGAAGTATACCTTACTTCAAAGGAAAACTACCAATTGGCCCAGAAACAATTTGAGATTGTAAAGTTACAGACCGAACAGGATGATGAACTAAGAAAAACCTCTTTGGCTGGATTGGATACTGATTTGCAACGCATGAAAAAAACACTCTCAATGGTTTATGAAAGACTGGACCACTTAAATGTTAGGGCCCCCGCAGATGGGCAATTGGGTTTTTTGGATGCTGAAATCGGACAGAACATCTCGCAAGGTCAACGTATTGGACAGATCAATGTGCTTACCGATTTTAAAATTGAAGCGGCCATTGACGAGCACTACATCGACCGTGTAAAACGCGACTTATCCGCTACCTTGGAACGAAATGGTAAAGAATACGAACTGCGTTTACGAAAAGTATATCCGGAGGTAAGAAATGGCCGGTTCAATGTAGATCTAGTATTTACTGGTGACAAACCGGAAACCATTCGTGCAGGTCAAAGTTATAACATAAGACTGCAGTTGGGGGCGTCCAATGATGCTTTATTGTTACCTAAGGGGGGATTCTTTCAAAGTACCGGAGGTCAATGGGTTTTTGTTGTAGATCCCAACGGAAACGAGGCCATTAAACGCAATATTAGAGTAGGGAAACAAAATACACGATATTTTGAGGTTCTTGAGGGACTTCAACCTGGAGAACAAGTAATTACCAGTAATTATGACAGCTTTGGAGAAGCAGAACGAATTGTATTAAAATAAGTATTATAAATCATCAAAAAATGAACAGATTAATGAAAATTTATGGATGTGTGCTCTTATCAAGCTCCGCCATAGCAGCAGTACAACAAAGTACTTGGGAGGTAACACCCATACAAGAAACCTTACAGCATAGGGATACGTTTGAAAGCCTTATTGCAGCTGTCGACCATTCGATGGACAAACCGGAATTTTTTTCAAACCCTACAAATAATGAGGAGGAGGAAACTTTCGATTTGGACATTAGTAAAATTGAATACATAGAGGAGGAGGTCATTGAATTGGGGTTTGACCCATATGATTATTTACCGGAGAATTTTGACCCACATACCTTTTACTTTGACTTGGCCAGTGTTGAATTTATTGATCAGGAGGACCATAGCCTTGGCTTTGATCCATCAAAGTACCTTCCGGTAGGTTTTGATGCTCATAAGGAATCAACGAATCTGACATCAATACATTTTATTGAGCAGGAAGATAGTATCCTCGATTTTAATCCGGAGAAATATCTTCCACAAGGATTTTCTCCTTATGAGCCTTATTTTGATTTGAACTCCATTGAATATATCGAAATGGACAACGATTTAGATGCTGATTTTCCAATACTGCCAGAAGTGGTTTGTAAAGCAGAAGAACCTTTTTAACTGATTAACAAAAAATAATAACCGTAGAAAATGATTACGATTCAAAATTTAAAAAAGAGTTTTAGAACAGAAGAAGTAGAAACCTTAGCCCTTAATGGGGTCAACCTAAATGTTGAAGAAGGTGAATTTGTTGCAGTCATGGGGCCTTCTGGCTGCGGCAAGTCCACCTTACTGAACATTATCGGAATGTTGGATAATCCTACTGAGGGAAGCTACAATTTTGCCGGTCATGAAGTAGCTGGTTTGCGGGAGAGTCAAAGAACCCAACTACGAAAAGGAAACTTAGGTTTTGTTTTCCAAAGCTTTAACCTTATCGACGAATTGACCGTTTATGAAAATGTGGAGTTGCCACTGATCTATCTAAAAATGGGAAAAGCGGAACGCAGGGAAAAAGTAAAGACTGTTTTGGAGCGAATGAAAATCGCACATAGGGAAAAGCACTTCCCCCAACAACTTTCTGGAGGTCAGCAACAAAGAGTAGCTATCTCCAGGGCCGTTGTAACCAATCCAAAACTCATCTTGGCAGATGAGCCTACAGGAAACCTCGACTCCAAAAATGGCATTGAGGTAATGAACTTGCTTACAGAATTGAATCAAGAGGGTACTACCATCGTTATGGTTACCCACTCTGATAGGGACTCCCATTACGCACATCGAGTGATCAATCTATTCGATGGTCAAATTGTAACGGAAAGTCAAAACAGGGCCATAGGCGCTATGGCATAAAAAATGGTTTATTCATCAATCAAAAAACAGTCATGAAAAAACGAACACCCTTTTTATTGGCTTTTTTAGCTGGTATTACCCTTACATCGGGGATACAAGCCCAGCTAAAAACCATCGATGTGAAATCTTTTGATAAAGTAATCATAAGTCCGCACGTTGAAGTATCATTTATAGAAAGTGACAAGGAAGAGGTTACGATTGATGAAACTGACGTACCTCTGGAAAAAGTCAAGGTAGAGGTCAAAGGCAAAACCTTGAGAATCTATCTTGAAGATGCCAAATTCCTTACCAAACGCAAAAAGTACAAAACGGAGTATGGTAAAAGCAAACGTCCTATCTATCATAGAACGGAAGCTGTCGTTACCGTAAACTATAGGACGTTAAAGCGGCTTTCTGTTCGCGGGGAGCAGACCATCACTATGGAGAGCCCCTTGGAGCAACAAAAATTCCGTTTGGTGCTGTACGGGGAGTCAAAAGTAGTATTGCAAGAGGCCAAATTAAACAAACTACGTACTTCCATCTATGGAGCAAGTGAATTGGACATTAAATCAGGTTCCATTGAAAACCAAAAATATACCTCCTATGGCGAAAGTAGGGTCAATACCTTAGGGGTTGAAAACGATGTTACGCGGATTACCGCCTATGGCGAAAGCGCGTTTAAGCTAAACGTTACTGATAAAATTAAACTTACCGCCTTCGGTGAGGCCTTAGTTCGTTACGATGGCAATCCTAATATCAATAGGGGGATTATCATAGGGAAAGCATCCATCAGGCCCCTTTAGAAAAAGTCAAAAAAGCGATCTGGCCATGTTCAAAAATTATTTAAAAATCGCTTGGAGAAACCTTTTAAAAAACAAAGGGTACTCCCTTATCAATATTGGAGGCCTAGCAATTGGCCTAGCCTGTTTTTTATTGATTGCCGTTTTTATATCGGATGAGCTTTCTTTTGATAGCTATCATAAAAAAAAGGATAACATTTATCGCTTAGTGCATCACAGAAGTGAACAAGATCCAACGGAAACATGGATATGGGGGAATGCGCCAGTTGGACCAGCACTCAAATCCGATTTTCCCGAAATCGTGGAAAAAGTACAATTCTCCGGTATCAGTGATATTCTATTGGAATACAACAATCGGTCCTTTCAAGAAAGTGAATGCTTTTATGTAGATGCTTCTGTTTTTAACGTTTTCAGCTGGCCATTGGTATCAGGCAATCCACAGACCGCTCTGGAAGCACCGTACTCCATAGTACTTACGGAGACCACGGCGAAGAAATACTTTGGAAATGAAAATCCCATCGGCAAAACCCTTAATGGCATTGGGGGAAGGGCCGCAGATGGCGAGTATACCGTAACAGGTGTGATTAAGGATATTCCACAGAATTCCCATTTTACTTTTGATGTGCTCATGTCCATGAGCAGTTTTTACCAAACAAGGCCAGAAATTTTTGACTGGTGGGGCTATGTAGATTTTTATACCTACATCGTAGTTGCCGATAATTTTGACCAAAAGGCATTCGAAACAAAAATCCCAGGGTTCTTAGACAAGCATATCGACCCCGAAGAAAGAAAAGAATACTACTACAACTTTTCTTTGGAATCCCTTAATGACATCTATCTGCACTCCACCTCGGACCGCCAACCTGGAGAGACGGGTAGCTTGTCCAACATCTATATCTTTTCAATCATAGGGTTGTTTATCTTGGTGATAGCCAGTATAAATTTTATGAACCTAGCTACCGCCCGATCTATGGAACGGGCCAAGGAAGTAGGGGTACGGAAAGTCATCGGTGCGGAAAGAAGAGGTCTTATCCATCAGTTTTTGGGAGAATCATTGATCTTGGTCCTGGTCGCCTCCATTCTTGGACTTCTACTTGCCTTCATTTCGTTGCCATGGCTCGGAAACCTTACCAACAGAACCTTTGAATTTGGTTCCATTTTTACCTTGCCCGTACTCCTGCTCTACTTTGGTATAACCTTTTTAACGGGTCTTTTTTCTGGCAGTTATCCTGCATTTATTTTATCTGGATTTAAACCTGTAAGTGTTTTAAAAGGGGCCTTTAGAACTTCGGCACAAGGAACCAATCTAAGAAAGGGGCTAGTGGTATTTCAGTTTAGTTTGTCCATTGCCATGATTGCCAGTACCGTGGTAGTGTACCACCAACTTGGATTTATGCTCAATAAGGACACGGGCTTTGATAAGGAACAACAGTTGATTTTGGATTTTAACTGGGACGGTACCGTGCTGAGCAATGCAGAGGCTTTTAAAAGCGAGCTTTTGTCCCTTGCTGACGTCCGTTCGGTTTCCCTTTCCCGGACTGTGCCCAGTAGCCATTTCCCCGCAGCAGGCACAGATATAGAAACCCCTAAGGGCAATATGGAAAATTTTTCTCCCTATATCTATGAGGTAGACAACAACTTTATCCAACACTATAAAATAGAAGTGGTTGCCGGCAGGGCCTTTTCTCCTGATTTCCCCGCTGACAGTACCAGTTCATTGGTTGTTAATGAAGCCGCCGCAAAATCATTTGGCTATAGCAATCCCCAAGAAATTTTAGGAAAAAAATTCCAGCAATGGGGCAGGGAAGGAACCATAATCGGTGTGGTAAAAGACTTTAACTACATGTCATTGCATCAAAAAGTGGCTCCGTTGACCCTCAGGCAGGTTCCTTACGGGAGGTATTTTTCATTGCGCATGCAATCGAACAATTACCAAGAGGCATTGGCTTCCGTTGAAAAAAAATGGAGCGAATTGGCACCACATCGACCTTTCTTATACAGTTTTTTGGATGAATCATTCAATGAGCAATATTTGGCTGACGTTCGATTTAGAAGACTTTTTACCCTATTCTCTTGCTTGGCCATTTTTATTGCCTGTTTGGGCCTTTTTGGACTTGCCACCTACAGCGCCATGCTACGCACCAAGGAAATTGGTATTCGAAAGGTCTTGGGAGCGGACTTAGCTACCATCGTAACGCTCTTATCCAAGGACTTTATAAAACTTGTGGGCATTGCCATTCTCATAGCCATCCCTTTTTCTTGGTACGTGATGGAACAATGGCTTGACAAATACGCCTATAAAATTGACGTTGAATGGTGGGTGTTTGCGCTTTCGGGTGTATTGGCCCTTGCCATAGCCTTTTTTACCGTGAGCTTTCAATCCATAAAGTCGGCCACGGCCGATCCGGTGAAAAGTTTGCGTACAGAGTGAAACTATTTAAGATTTTTTAAGTCTTTAATTGGAGCAGGTTCAATAGCCAAAAAAACGAATCAATCAAAAACCATCAGTCATGTTTAAAAACTATTTAAAAATCGCTTGGAGAAACCTATTGAAAAACAAAGGGTACTCCCTTATCAATATTGGAGGATTGGCCTTGGGAATGGCCGTTACATTGATCATCGGCCTTTGGATGTATGATGAACTATCCCGTGACAGTTACTATAAAAACAAAGATAAAATTGCCCAAGTATTCCAGTCGCAGACCTTTAATGGCAATGTTGGAACAGGTCCGGCCATCCCCTTGCCGTTGGAACCGGCACTTCGTGAAGGATACGGTGACAATTTCAAACATCTGATGATGGCTTCATGGACTCAAAATAGCTATATCAAGTACCAGGAAAATAGTATTTCCAGAACTGGGAATTATATGCAGTCCATGGCCCCAGAAATGCTCAACCTAGAAATTCTACAAGGGGAAAAAGATGGGCTCCGGGAAATTAATTCAATTATGTTCTCAGCGTCCACGGCGAAAGCATTGTTTGGAGATGAAAATCCTATTGGAAAGGTGGTGAAAATCGGCAATCAATATGACTTAACAGTATCAGCTGTTTATGAAGACATCCCTTTCAATAACACCTTCAACGATACCGATTATATCATTCCTTGGGACCATTATGTGGCCAATCGGGAATGGATTCAGAATTCCTTGGACAATTGGGGTAACAATTCCTTTCAAATGTTCGTACAGGTGGCAGATAACGTGAACATGGAAGTGGTTTCAGAAAAAATTAGGAACGTCAAAAAAGACCTCAATGAAGATACTGCTGAATTCAATCCACAATTGTTCCTATTGCCCATGGAAGATTGGTATTTGCGCAACAATTTTGAACAGGGGAAACAGGTTGGGGGTCGTATAAAATACGTATGGTTGTTTGGTATTATCGGTGCCTTCGTGCTGCTTTTGGCCTGTATCAACTTTATGAACCTAAGCACAGCCCGTTCAGAAAAGCGTGCCAAGGAAGTGGGTATACGAAAGTCAATAGGATCACAAAAAGGACAATTGATCAATCAGTTTTTAAGTGAATCCTTTTTGGTGGTGGTCTTTGCTTTTGTAGTTGCGGTTGCCATAGTACTTCTATCGCTCAGTGGTTTCAATGAACTATCACGAAAAGAAATCCCATTCCCTTGGTCAAGCAGCTTTTTTTGGTTGATTTCCATAGGCTTTATCTTATTTACGGCATTATTGGCCGGAAGTTACCCCGCTTTATATCTTTCCTCCTTTAGGCCGGTGGATGTATTGAAGGGGACTTTCAAGGGCGGTAGGTATTCCAGTCTGCCCAGAAAGATATTGGTTGTTCTCCAGTTTACGGTCTCCGTTGCCTTTATCATTGGTACGGTAATCGTGATGCAACAGATCAACCATGCCAAAAACAGGCCGATTGGATATGACCGGGAAGGCCTCATTCAAATTCCAACCTGGTCCGTCGATTTTGAAGGCAAAACCGACCTCATGCGCGAACAATTCCTAAAGTCCGGAGCGGCAGTAGCCATGGCCACCTCAAGTAGCCCAACAACACGAATTTGGTCCAATAGAAGTGGATATACCTGGGAGGGGAAACCCGACGGGTTCCAAGAAGATTTTGCTTGGACCGAGGTCTCGCCCGAATATGCCAGCACCCTCAATCTTAAAGTGGTTCAAGGGAGGGACTTCTCCAGGGATATCGCCTCAGATTCCTTGGGAATCCTTATTAATGAAACGGCCGTAAAGTATATGGGGGTAGAAAACCCCGTTGGTATGCTCATTCGTGATTCAGATGAAGAAGACCCCGGACCAACAATGAAAATAATTGGTGTAGTTCAGGATATGATTGCCCAATCCCCATATGAGCCCGTGAAACAGGCTTGGTATGTTTATGATCGGTATGAAAACTTTAGCTATTACAACCTTAGATTGAATCCCAATCAAAGCGCCAGTCAGAACATTGCCATTATAGAGCGTGTTTTTAAAGAGAACTTTCCTGCTATCCCATTTGAATATGACTTTGTTGATGACGAATATGCAGAAAAGTTTGCAGCTGAACAGCGAGTAGGAACATTGTCCGGAATTTTTACTGCACTGGCCATTTTAATCAGCTGTTTGGGCCTCTTTGGTCTTACTTCTTTTGTCGCAGAACAACGTACCAAGGAAATTGGGGTTCGAAAAGTCTTGGGCGCTACGGTCTTTAATGTCTGGAACATGCTTTCCAAGGACTTTTTAAAACTTGTGGTCATCTCTTGCTTTATTGCAGTACCCATAGCCTATTATGTAATGAACGGGTGGTTGCAGGAATACCCTTATCGGGTCATTTTAAAGTGGTGGATTTTTGCCTTGGCCATGTTGGGAGCCTTTGGCATTACCGTTTTAACGGTCAGTTTTCAAGCCATTCGTGCTGCAAAGCAAAATCCCGTGAAAAGTCTTAGAACGGAATAGAAGCCGCCCTCTGCCCGCTTTGATTGTGTATTTCCTCGGAAAGGAAGGAAAAGATGTGAAATCATTAATTACCAAACAGGTTTCCCTCTCATTGGGGGAGGCTGGATGGGCCAAAAAAGAATAATTATGTTGAAGAACTATTTGAAAATCGCCTGGCGCAACCTTAAAACAAATCGGTTATTTACACTGATTAACGTCATTGGCCTATCCATTGGATTGACCATCACAATGCTGTTGTTTCTCTTTATTTCAAGTGAACTTAGCTTTAATACCATGTACCCTAAAAAGGATCGTATTTATAGGGTTCTTACAAAAACCAATGATCAATTTGATAACGAAACGTGGGCCGCTGCTGCTCCCATCATGGCATCTGCATTAAAGGAAAATGTAACCAATGTTGAAATTGCTGCTAGGATTTATAAACACAATTTTGGAAAAACGGCTTCCATTCGTGCAAATGACCAAAATTATACGGAAGACCTCTTTTTTTGGGTAGATAAGGAATTGTTGAACATCTTTGATGTCCAGATGGTAAAGGGGGACCCTGAGGGGGCACTCAATGCACCAAATACCGTCATCCTTTCTGAATCCGCTGCGCTAAAGTATTTCAACACTCTTGATCCCGTGGGAAAGACCCTCAAGGTGGATGGTAGAACTCAGTTACAGGTCACGGGTGTTTACAAGGACTTCCCTTACAATACCACATTAGATGCCAACATTATGGCCTCTAGCAATGGTTCCTGGTTTTATGAGAGACATTCCTGGGGAAACGTCAGTTTTGAAACCTATTGTCTGCTTAAAAACAATGCTGCTTTGGAACCTACTATTGCTCAGATGGGGAAAATGTTGGACGATAATGTCGCCAAAGAAAATCAGTGGTACAGTTTGTCGTTGCAACCCTTGGAAAAAGTACATTTGTACTCCACTTCCTATCAGAATTCATATGCCTCATATATCGGTAGCATCAATGAAGTGCGAAATCTAGGCTACCTCGCCGTACTTATTCTGCTAATTGCCTGTATTAACTATATGAACCTTACTACGGCACGGTCACAGAAACGTTCAAAAGAAGTAGGTATAAGCAAAACCTTGGGTGCATTATCAAAATCGCTGGCTGCAAGATTCTATACTGAAACCGCATTGATAACGAGTATATCGATTATTTTGGCCATTGTTCTAACCCTCGTTTTACTTCCTGTTTTTAATACGATAACCAACCAAAATCTGACCATATCCCTCCTGGTCAATGGTAATTTCTTTTGGGCCATATTGGGCATTTGGTTTTTCACCACGATGATTTCGGGGCTATATCCTTCGCTCTATCTATCGAAGTTTCTACCAAGAGAAGTGCTTTCCCCTTCATTGAAACAAGGGAAAGGAAGTGTGTTGTTTCGAAAAGGACTGGTCATATTTCAATTTGCGGCTTCTGCCGCTCTCATAGTGGGCGTTTTGGTCATTTACCAACAGACCAAATACCTTCAAAATAAAGATTTGGGTTTCTCCCCTGAAAATGTGCTTGCCATTTCAACCAGGGGTATTAGGGGGGCAGAAAACACCAATGCTTTGATGCAAGAACTACAAGCTAATGCCAATGTAAAATCAATCTCCTTTGCCCAGGGATATCCAGGAAGGGATGTTAGCGGTTACGTACTTCAAAAAGAAGAATCCCTGGAAGAACAGGGGATGGGCATTCAAGCCAACACGGCAGATGCCCATATTACCGATGTATTGCAATTGGACCTTTTGGCTGGAGAAAGACTCCCCGAATTTAAAAATGAAGGCGACACCATTGTGGATGTTATTTTGAATAAAAAAGCCATTGATTACTTGGGATATTCCCCATCGGAGGCCATAGGAAAGGAGATTACCCTATTCTATGGAGCAACCAGCAAAATTAGAGGAGTGGTCAAAGACTTTAATTTTGCCTCCTTGCACCAACCTATAGGGGCATATGCCTTTCACAACCATACCAATGAAGGAAAGTCTTACGTATTGGTTAGAATAGGCTCCCAAGATTTGACCAATACATTGTCCCAACTAAAGAGCGCCTTTTTAAAAGTAGCACCCGATCTTGATTTCAACTATTCCTTCTTGGATCAAAGTTTGGAACAATTGTATCGCCGTGAACAGAGAACTGCTAAGGTAAGTGTAATGTTCAGTCTATTGGCCATCATTATAGCTTGTTTGGGATTATTCGGTTTGGCAGCCTTTACGGCAGAACAGCGAAAGAAGGAAATTGGTATACGGAAAGTCTTGGGCGCCAGTGTTGTGGGAATAACCCAAATGTTATCCAAAGACTTCTTAAAACTCGTGGTGGTGGCATTGTTCATCGCTTTCCCTTTGGCTTTTTGGGCAATGTCTAGATGGCTTGAAGGCTTTGCCTACAAAATTAATGTTGGCTGGGAGGTTTTTGCCGTATCCGGGGTCACCGCCATTTTCATTGCTTTGTTCACCGTTAGCTTTCAAGCCATTGCTGCAGCCATCACCAACCCCATTAAAAGCTTGCGAACGGAATAGTGTCCCGTTGACATCAGGGGTGTAAACAAATTAAGCACAGGCTGTCAAAATTTTTTACACACCAGAAGTGTCAACACATTTTATATACTTAATTGTCAATTGTTTACGTATTTGGCATGGAAATCGATTTCATGTATTACCGTCAATTAGATAGCTAGCAGTCATGTTTAAAAATCAGTTAAAAATTGCTTGGAGAAACCTACTAAAAAGAAAGGTTTTTGCCACAATCAATATTTTGGGCCTCGCCATAGGTTTTGGAAGTGCCATATTGATTTATCTCTTTTTAAGCTACCATCTTTCTTTTGATGATTTTCATCCCAACCAAGACCGCATCTATAGAATGGCTACAGAAGAGCATATGGATGACGTTACCTATTCTGCCAGCGTTCCTCCAGCCTTTGCCAAAGTATTTCGAGATGACTATGCTTATGCCGAAAAAGTGGCCAAGATTGTAAATAGGGAGGGCTTGATTATTGATGTTGAACAAAACGGAGAGCTCCATAAATACAGAAAGGATGTTATGTTTGCTGAAGAGGATTTCTTCAAAATTTTCAATTTTCCCCTTAGTAATGGTAGCAACAATATTTCCCTTTCGGCACCCAATACCGCAGTAATCACCCAAAGTGAGGCACTTGAACTTTACGGAAGTACCGAAGTAATAGGCAAGACTTTTGTCTTGGAAAACAATGAAACCATTGAAATTACTGGGGTGCTAAAGGATGTTCAAAACACGTCCTTTTTGAACCACGGTATCTTTATTGCCTTTGAAAATCTTGAGGAATATTCGTCTTTTGCCTATGGAGAAAACTGGGGAGGCATTACCACCAATCTACAATGTTTTGCCCTATTAAAACCCAATCAGGACATCAACGGTATAGAAACGGCTTTGTTGGAACTTCCCAAAGAACATAGACCCAACAGTAGGAACACCCACGTTTACAAACTTCAGCCATTGTCAAAAATTCATTTGAATTATGAGTATGGCGGGCTGAATCCAACCTTTTTAATTGTGTTTGGCATCATCGGCCTATTCTTAATTGTCATTGCCTGTATCAATTTCATAAACATTTCTACGGCCCAGGCCTTTTATCGCTCCAAGGAAATTGGTATCCGAAAAGTGTTGGGCAGTTTTAAAAAGCAGCTTTTTTGGCAATTCTTAAGCGAGACCTTCCTCATCAGTCTGTTCGCCATACTATTGGGAATTGTAATCGCCTTACTCTTTTTGCCAGCTTTCAATGCGTTATTTGAAATACAATTGACCATGGAAAGTTTAATTAGTCTGCGATTTATTGGTTTCTTGTTTATGTTGTTAGTGTTGGTTTCCTTCTTATCGGGAAGTTACCCCGGAATATTATTGTCTAGAATAGTCCCCATTTTAGCGCTAAAGGGAACGCTTAACCACAACGATACCGGTGGGGCCACCACAAGAAAGGTCTTGGTGGTTGCACAGTTTGTTATTTCCATATCGCTTATTGTGGCCACCATGGTCATTTCAAGACAGATTGAATATGCCACCAAAACCGATCTAGGTTTTGAAAAGGAATCCATAGTGATGCTCGAAGTCCCTGAAACCATGGATTCCGGTGGGTTTTATGAGCTAAAGGAGCGCTTGAAACAAGTAGTAGGTGTGCAACAGGTTTCTGGTTGTTTGACAAGTCCAGGGGCAGGGAACACATTTTGGGACACCACGGTAAAGTATAATAACCGACCGGAACGTGAAGATTTCAGCATCTCCATAAAGGTAGGAGATGAAGATTATTTGGACGCGTTTAATATTCCTTTGGTTGCAGGGCGCAATTTCTTTAAGAACGACTCTATAACTGAAATGCTCGTCAACGAAAAATTTGCGGAAAAAGTGGGGGCCTCCTCAGCGGAGGAACTGTTGGGCAAGACACTGGCAGTGAACGGAGAGCGTATTGAAGCCGCTATTGTTGGTGTGGTAAAGGATTTTCACGATGGTAGCTTTACGGATGAGATAAAGCCTGTATTTATTGCTCCTACGGTACGATGGTACAATGAACTGGGAATTAAAATCAACCATTTAAATACAAAGACCACTCTAATGCAGCTGGAAAAAGAATGGTCGCAAACCTTTTCCAACCATATTTTTGACTATCGTTTTTTGGATGAACGGGTTGCCGCACAGTACGAAACTGAACAGCGATACCTATCCCTTTCCAAAGTGTTTTCCGGTTTGGCCATTTTTATAGGTTGTATGGGGCTTTACGGTCTTATTCTGTTCTTCGTGGGACAACGAAAAAAAGAAGTGGGTATCAGAAAGGTGTTGGGTAGCAACATTGCGGACATTCTTGCTTTGTTTTCAATTGATTTTTTAAAACTGATTCTTATCGCTGGAGCCATCTCCGTTCCTCTTGCTTGGTACTTTATGGATTATTGGTTGCAAGGATACACCTATAGAACCCAAATTCACTGGTGGTATTTTGCCATTGCTATATTGACAGTATTAACACTTACATTGATTACCATAAGTTATCAAACCATCAAAGTGGCCTTGAAAAGTCCGGTAAAAAGCTTGCGAACAGAATAAATACTCAAACTGTTTTTGTAAATATCTTATACAAGCACTGTCAAAATATTTTACGGAGAACAGGAAAGAAAAAATTTATTTTTCTGATTATCAGTGATTTAAATTGTGGCATGGTTATCGTTTTTCGAATGATGTCAATCAAAAATCCGTGCCATCATGTTAAAAAGCTATTTGAAAACCATTTTTAGAAGGGCAACCAGAAATCGTCTTAATACCTTAATCAACCTTTTTGGACTTTCGGTGTCCATAGCTTGTTGTATCATCATTTTACTGTTTGTCAACAATCAGTTGGGGTACGACAGATTTCATAAGGACACGGATAAAATATATCGGGTCAACACCCATGAGACGGAAGAGGGCATAACACGAAGTTTTGCAAGCACTTCTTTGTCATTTCCACCCTTGCTGGGTTCCCATCTCCCTGGAGTGAAAGAAACCGTTCGTATGTTGCCCCAAAGTGTAAGTGTGGGGTATGCCGAAACAGACAAAGTTTTTCAAGAATCACGGTTTTTTTACGTAGACCCCAATTTCTTGGAGATGTTTTCCTTTCCATTGCTTCAGGGTAATCGGGAAACGGTATTGGCCAATCCAAATAATATTTTGATTACGGAATCCATGGCCAAAAAATACTTTGGTTCAGAAAATGCTGTGGGAAAAGTACTTAATATTGAGAAAGAGCACTTATTTACAATTTCAGGAATACTTAAAGATGCCCCTTCCCAGTCCAGCATAAAGTTTGACTTTCTTGTTCCCATGAAGGCCGCCGAAGACCTCTGGGGGCCATGGGTAGGTGACATGACCAAAACATGGTATTATCCCCCAATCTACAGTTTTGCAAAGCTCAGCTCAAATAGCACTGAAAAGCACCTGACTGAGGCGCTTCGTAAAATTGAAGCTGAACACGTCCCGCAATATATTACCGATTCACGTTCACATTCCTTAGAAAAGTTAGGTGATATCCACTTTGCCAATCTCGAAAACGATCTGCACCCCACCATAAACAAAAACGTGCTTTACCTATTTGTTGCCATAGGAATCGTCATCTTGTTCATAGCAGCTTTTAATTTCATTAATCTGTTCCTTGCCAAAATAGTATTGCACTTAAAGTCGGTAGGGATTCAAAAAGTAATGGGGGCCAACAATAGAAACGTATGGCGTCAGCTATTAACAGAAAGCCTCCTATACCTTTTTCTGTCTTTGATATTGGCGATGGTTTGGGCGACCATTTTTCTTCCTGTTTTCAATGCACGCATGGAAACGGAAATAACCCTTTGGGCAGTTTTTGATAATGGTGTTATTCTCTACCTCGTTGCCCTGTTGTTATTGATTGGTTTGGCCATTTCCGTTGTCCCGCTCATATTCATCTCCCGTTTTAAACCCATTGCCTTTTTAAAGGGAAAGGGGGGGGACATGTTTGCCCAGAACAAAACATCATCCACCCAATCCGTACTGGTGGTCCTTCAATTCATTGTTGCCGTTACCCTGATTATTTCAACGGTAATCATACAGTCACAAATGCACTACATCAAAACCAAGAATTTGGGCATTCAAAAAACCCAAACACTTGTCGTACCCGTTTTTGATGAATCCATCCAAAATAGATTCGAATCCGTAAAGACCCAACTCTCAGGAATAAATGGGGTAAAGGAGGTCTCAGCAATATCCAATTTCCCTTGGGAAAAAGGGTTTTATGATTTTGAAACCTTGATAAACAATAAAGGTTTCGAAACCAAAGCCAACACAAAGGCCCTTTTGGTGGATAATAATATAATCCCTGCCCTTGGAATGACCATTGTTGAGGGTAGGGGTTTCTCGGCTACACATGGAACGGATTCTACAATGGCCTTCGTCATGAATGAGACGGCGGCCAGGAAGTTTGATGTGCAGAACTTGCAGGATGTAAAGTTGACCATGCAAAGTATCACTTCTTCAGAACCAAAACAGGGGAATCTTATCGGAATTGTCAAGGATTTCCATCTTCAATCCTTACATGAGGAAATTGAACCTTTAATTCTTACCATTTCGCCAAAAAGTTATTTCATTGATAACATCATCATACAGCTATCCAGTAAAGATATCCCTCTGGTCATTGAAGAAGTTGAGGCACAATTGAAGGCCTTTGCGCCGAACAGGCCCTTTGATTATTTTTTCCTGGATAGTGCCTTTGAAAAGTTGTACAAAAGGGAATTGCTTATTGGGTCTTTATTTAATTATTTTTCAATCATCGCCATTGTCATTGCCTGTTTAGGTCTACTTGGGATGGTCGCTTTTGCCACCTCCCAAAGACTTAAGGAAATTGGCATTCGAAAAGTCCTTGGTTCATCTGTCTTGGATATTGTGAGCTTGTTGACCATGAGCTTTATCAAACTGATTTTGATTGCGATTGCCGTTGCAGTGCCGCTAGGGTGGTACTTTATGAACCGATGGTTGGAAGATTTCGCGTATAAGGTTACCATTGGTTGGTGGGTATATGCCTTTTCAGGTTTTGTCACGCTCTTTATTGCACTGTTTGCGGTGGGATGGCAGAGCTATAAAGCAGCCACCACCAACCCCGTAGAGGTCATACGAAATGAGTAATCAAAAAACGAATCATCATGTTAAAGAATCACTTAAGAATAGCTTGGAGAAGCCTTCTAAAAAGCAAGGTGTTTTCAATCATCAATATCATTGGCCTATCCATAGGGTTATGCGCCGCCATGGTCATCGGGGCCATTGTGTATTACGACTTTTCCTTCGATAACTTCCATAAGAATAAAGACAGCATATACAGGATTTCCAGTGAGATTACATTCGGAGATGACACCTTTTATAACCGTGGGATATCCCTTCCATTGATACAAGCATTAAGGGACAATTCATCGGAAGTAGAATTGGCCGTCCCAGCTATTAGGGCCCATATTGAAACCGTCGAAAACCAAAAAGCCAGCGCTAGGTTTAAAAATCCAGTAGATGTGCTTTTTACTGATGAATCGTACTTCCAGCTATTGGAATATCCGTGGCTTGCCGGAAATCGGGAAACAGCGCTCTCGCAACCCGGACAAATTGTGCTGACCAAGGAAACGGTCAAAAAATACTTTCCAAATACAAAAGTACGGCAAGTCTTAGGACAAAGCTTGGTGTATAACGATTCCATTTACCTTACAGTAAGTGGCATTGTGTCCGCGTTTACTGAAAAAAGTGATTTTACCTTTAAGGAGTTTATTTCGTTGTCCTCGACCCAACTATTCGGAAAGGAAAATGTGGAGACCTCCTCAGAATGGGACAACACCAGTTCCGACAATCAACTCTTCATAAAACTAAGGGACCAAGCTAGCGTCAGTTCTGTACAGTCCCGTTTGGATGCCTTGGCACTGGAACATAAGAATGATGCGGATTGGGCCCAGAGTTTTAAGCGCTCCTTTAAGTTACAGCATTTATCCGATTTTAGGTTTGGGACACAACTTGATGTCCCCCCACCTGGAAGTGTGCCTTACCAATCAAACATTAAAGTTCTTAGGGCTTTAGGTTTTATTGCATTATTCCTATTGCTACTGGGGTGCGCCAATTTTGTAAACCTCAACTCGGCACAAGCCCTAAAAAGGGCAAAGGATATTGGTATACGAAAGACCTTGGGCAGTTCCAAAAGACAGGTCATCCAACAGTTTTATTATGAAACCTTAATATTGACTACCATTGCCGCTATACTATCACTACTCATCGCTCCATTATTATTGTTTCAATTTCAAGACCAACTGCCTGCAGGTATCACTATAAATGTGTTGTATCAGTGGCAAGGTGTTTTAGGTATTATGGCCTTGATTTTCTTAATCAGTTTAATTTCCGGTTTTTATCCTGCTTGGGTACTCTCCAACTTTAAACCCGTTTCCGTATTAAAAGGTCAGATGGTCAAAGGCAATAAAGGAACCCGATTACGAAAAGGATTGACCGTTTTTCAGTTTATGGTCGCTCAAGTATTTATCATTGCCACTTTGGTGGTTGGAAAACAACTCTATTATATCATGCATACGGACATGGGCTTTAAAACTGAAAACATTGCTTACATCAATATCCCTCGACCAAATAACACGCCTCAGGTAAAAAAAGAACGACTGTTCAGAACGTTAAAAGACATCCAAGGTCTATCCAACATTAGCTATGGTCGTGCCACGCCAGCTTCAACCAATATTTGGACCACTATGCTGGGCTATTATGATGATCAAAAAGAAGTGTTCCAAGATACCCAAATGTTAATTGGAGACCTGAACTACACAAAAACATATGGTATACCCTTGATAGCTGGTAGGGAAAGGCTCAATGACAGTATAATGGAATTTGTGGCCAATGAGACTATGGTTAAGGCTTTGGGTTACGAACATCCCAAGGATATTGTTGGCACCCATCTAAAGTACGACTCCATAAATATTCAAGTGGTTGGTGTCATTGCCAATTTTAATCAACACTCTTTACATTCTTCCATCAGACCTATGGTACTGACGGGCGATTGGAGCAGTAACCGATATTCGAACTTTACAAGTATCCATTTTGATTTAGGTCCTGATTCAAAACAGTGGTCAGGGCGTATTAAAGCAATAGAGCAAGCTTGGACGTCCATTTATCCCGAGGAAGATCTCGAAATTCAATTTATGGACGATACCATAAAAGGGTTTTACCAAAGAGAACAGCGAACGGTAAAACTGCTTCAATGGGCCACAGTCCTTGCCATCATCATCAGTTGTTTAGGATTGCTTGGTTTAGTCATCCATGGTACGGAAAGGAGGATGAAGGAAATCAGTATCCGAAAAGTACTGGGTGCTTCATTGGTCCAATTAAATACGCTGTTATGTAGGGAATTCGTTTGGTTGGTCGGCATTGCATTTGTCATTGCCGTACCTGTAACATGGTACGGCCTTAATGACTGGCTCCAAAATTTTGCTTTCAGAACCAACCTAAGTTGGTGGATTTTCGTTAGTGGAGGATTGGGCATGTTACTCATTGCCCTTATTGTAGTCAGCGTACGTACCCTATCAGCGGCACGGGCCAACCCGGTCAATAGCTTGCGAACCGAATAAACGACCTCTTTTTTATTGTAAACATATTAGACAAACACTGTCAAAATATTTTACAAGGGATGCTGTCACAGTAGATTTAAAAATTTGAATATCAGCTATTTATGAATTTGGCATGATAATCGTTTTTTATCAATTATCCAATCAAAAAACGAATAATCATGTTCAAGAACCACCTTAAGATCGCTTGGAGGAGCTTAAAAAAACAGCCCTTCTTTACCTCTCTCAACACCTTTGGCCTAGCTATTGGAATGGCTGGAGCACTACTAATCGGTCTATACATCCATGATGAATTGGGTTATGATAAAATGTTTGCTGATGCAGACCGTATTTACCGCATTGATGCTGATGTAAAATTTGGTGGGCTGCCCGAGCAACTTGCAGAATCTCCTGAACCTATGGCCGAAACATTGATGAGGGATTATCCCCAAGTGGAATTGGCCTCTCGTATAAGAGATCAAGGCAACCTATTCATTAGAAAATCAAATGTCAATACCAATGTAAAGGAGGAACGTACCGCCTTTGCCGATTCTACTTTTTTCAAGATGTTTGGTATTCAATTGATTGATGGTGATGCCAAAACAGCATTAAAAGAGCCCAATACTTTGGTGCTCACCCGTAAGGCTGCTGAAAAGCACTTTGGAGTCAACAATGCCATGGGGCAAAATATGGTGGTCAATAACGGGGAGACATTTACGGTCACGGGGGTAATGGAGGACATGCCCAAGAACTCCTTACTACGCGACCATACCGTCTTTATCTCCATGCCCAGTTTTCGGTTTGCACAGATTGGCCATTGGGGAAGTCTTAATTACTACACCTTTGTTAAAATGGTTCCCGGAGCAGATATGGTGGCCTTTCAAGAAGGACTGGATTCTTTGTTGGGACGCTACCTAATTCCATGGATACAGGATTTCTATCCTGGGTTGACCGAAGAATCCTTTAGGGAATCAGGTAATTTTCTTAATTATAGTGCAATGCCCTTGACCGATATTCATTTGTATTCGGATATGAAGTCAGAGTTAAGTCCCAATGGAAGTATTCAGAACATCTATATCTTATCTTTTGTCGCACTTTTCTTGGTGATATTGGCTGTTGTCAATTTTATGAACCTTTCCACTGCCTACTCCTTGAAACGGGCAAAAGAAGTTGGGGTGCGAAAGACCTTGGGCTCCAACAATATTGATTTGGTGCGGCAGTTTTTGACCGAATCCGGACTAATTTGTTTTTTGTCCTTATTGCTCGCAGTAGCAATAGCATTTATGGCACTTCCGTTGTTCAATGACTTAGCAGACAAGGCTATTTCCATCCCTTTTACGAATCCATTGTTTTGGATTATTCTAGGAGGTTTAACCCTGGTCCTAGGAGTACTCTCAGGGACCTACCCTGCATTTTTTATGTCCCGGTTTATTCCGGTAAAGGTGCTAAAAGGAAGCGGGACGTCTGATGTAGGGGGGAGTTCTATTAGAAGCTCATTGGTTGTCTTCCAATTTGCCGTCTCCATTCTTTTGATCGTTGCCACCGTAGTGGTCTACCAACAACTAAGTTTTATCCAAAACAAAGAATTGGGGTATGACAAGGAGCAAATCTTGGTCCTGGAAGATGTCAATAACGCCAATGGTCAAGAACTGGCATTGAAAAGCGAAATACTGCGCTTGGGACAGGTACAGAACGCCACTTTGAGCAGTTTTTTACCTACCCCTTCGGCAAGAACGGGGCAAACCTTTTTTAAAGAAAGTGCAAGAAATCAAGAAGATGCCATCAACGTTGAAAATTGGAGGGTGGATTACAACTACCTATCCACCTTGGGATTGGAACTGGTTGCTGGCCGGGATTTTGATGTAACGATTCCCACCGACTCCAGTGCTGTAATCATCAATGAGGCGGCGCTCAGAACATTAAACGTTAGTGCCGAAAAAGCCATAGGCTTACGAATTTCATCAGATTTGGGGGCCAGTGACGACGACGTTTCCTATCAAACCATTGTCGGAGTAATAAAGGATTTTCATTACAGTTCGATGCGTCATAATATTGAAGCCCTTTTTCTAAATATTGGTCGTTTCCCAGCTTCTATGGCCATAAAAATAGGACCCCAAGATGTAGCTACAACCGTTGCTGTAATTGAAGATGTCTGGAACACTATTGCTCCTGGCCAACCTTTCAATTACTATTTTATGGACGATTCCTTTAACCGCAGTTTTGAGGCAGAACAGCGTTTGGGTCAAATATTTTCCGTTTTCACCTTCCTTTCCATACTTATAGCTTGTTTGGGGCTATTTGGGCTAGCTACATTCAATGCACAAAAACGCACCAAGGAAATAGGTATACGAAAAGTGTTGGGGGCCAGTGTAGGTCAAATATCATATCGCTTGACCACCGATTTTTTAAAAATGGTGGGGTGGTCTATCCTTATTGCACTCCCAATAGGATGGTTTGCGATGAACAAGTGGTTGGAAGACTTTTCGTACCGTATTGAGGTGCAATGGTGGATGTTGTTGTTGGCTGCCTTTTTGGCCATTGCCATTGCCGTGCTAACGGTAGGATACCAAAGCATTAAAGCGGCTATTGTAAATCCCGTGAAAAGTCTTCGAACAGAATAGAACATCAAAAAAGGGAAGAAATCATGCTTAAAAACTATTTGAAAATAGCCTGGAGAAATTTGATGAATAAAAAAGCCTTTTCATTCGTCAACATAGTCGGTTTATCCATTGGCCTGGCCTCATGCATGCTTTTAATCATGTATGTTCTTGATGAGACAAGCTACGACAAGCATCATGATGGGGTGGAGCAAATTTTTAGGGTAGCTACCCAGGTGGAAGAAAAGAAATGGGCTGCTACACCCGCTCCCTTGGCCCAGGGATTAAAATCGGATTTCCCCGAGGTAGAAGAAGTTGTTCGCGTACTCAATTTTCCCAATACTGATAACCTGTTGTTGGAGAACCCTGAACAAGATATCAGGTTTTATGTAAAGAAGGGCTACTACGCTGATTCTACTTTCTTTGATTTATTTTCCTATGAATCAAAGTATGGGCTTCTTTCAAAAGCCCTCTCGAATCCGAATAGTGTGGTTCTTTCTGAAGACGTGGCGCAGAAGTTATTTGGCGATAAAAACCCAGTCAATAAAACGATAACCATTGAAATTCCTTACGGTAAATTGGATTATACCGTAAAAGGGGTCTTCAAAAACAATGCAACCAAATCGCACCTTTCGCCCAATCTTGTCATGTCAATGCAGAATGGGGATATCGGGCAATGGGTAAGCGGTCAGGTCAGCTGGGCAAACAACAATCTGTTCCATACCTATGTTAAACTAAAAAAGGGTAGTGGTACCAATAACTTCAAATCCAAACTGCCTCAATTCTTTGAACGTTATGCGGGTGAGGAACTTACTTCCTACAACATCAAAAAAAATCTGTTTCTACAGCCTTTAAAGGATATTTATCTTTTGTCGGATATAGGGAATGAAATCGAATCGAACGGGAGCATGACGCACCTTTATGTTTTTGGTTCAATTGCTTTCTTTCTTCTTCTTATCGCTTGTGTCAATTTTATGAACCTTTCAACGGCACGTTCTGAAAAAAGGGCTAAAGAGGTAGGTGTGCGAAAGGTCATGGGAGCAAACAAGGATTCTCTCATATTCCAATTTTTGGGTGAATCCATTTTGTCTAGCTTTCTCTCCTTGGGGCTTTCTTTTTTTCTTGTACTGGCAATACTTCCTTTTTTCAACAGCTTTGTCCAGAAAAATCTTGGTGTCTTTGAACATCCACAAACCTTTGTGTGGATTTTTATGATAACACTTTTAACGGGTGTTTTATCTGGGTTGTATCCTGCATTTTATCTATCCTCCTTTAAACCGGTCATCGTATTAAAGGGCAGAATCAAGAACAATCTTTCGGCTGCTTTCTTACGAAAAGGCCTAGTGATTTTTCAGTTCAGTGTTTCTGTTGCCTTAATTCTGGTTTCCGTAATTATCTGGAATCAAATGGATTTTTTACAGAACAAGGACCTGGGATTTAAAAAAGAGCAGCAACTGGTGATTCCCTTTCGCAATGAGCATTCCGCAAAAAACTATTTGGCACTTAAAAATGAAGTGCTAAAAAATTCAAACATCGCTTCGGTAACGGTTGGTACAACCTATCCCGGTTTTGAATTGGTATCTGATATGTCTTTTTATGCGGAAGGCAAGTCGATGGAAGAAAATGTGTACATGAAATTTGCGCAAGTGGATCAAGACTATATTGAAACTTTGGAATACGAAATTCTAAGAGGCCGCAACTTTTCAAAAAACACGGACGCCGATTCCGAATCCATCATTCTCAATGAAACTGCAGTGAGAAACTTTGGCTACGATCTTGATAATGCCGTGGGGCGCAAAGTAACCTATCAATTTGGTGATGAAAGCAACGATCTTACCATAATTGGGGTGGTCAAGGATTTTAACCATCAAAGCCTGCATGAAGCCATTTCACCTTATGGATTGGTAAGGATAATACAGAGCCAACCCAATTATTTCATATCCAATATTAAGGGAGATTTGGATGAGGCAATAACACATGTCCAATCCGTATGGCAAATTATCAATCCTGAAGCGCCTTTTGAGTATTCCTTTTTAGGTGATGACTTTGATAAAAATTATGTGACTGAACGAAGGATATCCACGATAGTTTTTGTTTTTATGCTGATTGCTGTATTTATAGCATGTGTTGGCCTTTTTGGTTTGGCCTTTTTTACTACCGAACAGCGCAAAAAGGAAGTGGGTATACGAAGGGTTCTTGGTGCCAAGATAAGCGAGATTACACTGATGCAACTAAAAGACTTTTTAAAACTAGTGGCTATCGCCATTTTAATTGCAAGCCCTCTGGCTTATTATATAGGAAACCAGTGGCTTCAAGGCTTTTCATATCAAATTGAAATGGATTGGACCTTATTTGTGAAAACTGCTATGGCGACCTTTTTAATTGGGCTGTTGACCATTGTTTTTCAAGTATCCAAATCAGCCTTGGCCAATCCTGTGAAAAGTTTAAGAACCGAATAAAATATCAAACAAGCCCAGGCCAGTTTATGGAAGGCATGGACGAAGCAAAAGGTTAAAAAACGAAGCATTATGTTCAAGAATCATATTAAAATAGCTTGGAGGAATATTGTAAAAAATAGAGTTTTTGCATTTCTGAATATTTTGGGCCTAGCAACAGGACTTTTATCCAGTTTGCTGATTTACCTATGGGTGACCGATGAACTCGCCATAGATAACTATCACAAGAACATAGACCAATTGTATTCCGTATACCAGAAGCAGATTTTTGAAGGTAGAATAGATGCGGGATATTTCACCCCTGCTGTACTTTACAGGGAGTTAAAGAATAAGATTCCCGAAATTGAAAAAGCCTCCCCCATGAGTTGGAAAGGTGCCAAAACTTTTGTTTTCAATGATACATCTTTTACGCAAGAGGGGTTTTTTGTAGGCGAGGATTATTTTGACATGTTTTCGTACGAATTCTTGGAAGGTACTTTGGCGTCCGTAATGAATTCCCCTGATCATATTGCGATATCGGAAGAAATGGCACAACTGTTTTTTGGAAGTGCCAAAAACGCTATTGGAAAAGCGATTTCCTATGAGAATAGGCGTCCATTGAAAGTGTCTGCCGTACTCAAGGATGCCAACCCTGCCAATTCCAGAAAAAGCGATTTCTTCCTGCATTGGGATATTTTCTTGGAAGAAAACGGATGGGCGCCCGATATTACAAACAGTGGTCCACGAACGTTTGTAATGCTCAAGGAAAATTCGAACGTTGCCGAAGTAAATACCAAAATCAAGGATTTTCTGGAACCATACAGAGCCGGGGAAGATGATAACTTTATCGTAGAATTGGGACTACAACCTTATGGTGAGAGCTATTTACATGGCAACTTTGAAAACGGTATTATTTCAGGTGGTCGTATCGATAATGTACGCATCTTTGGAGGTATCGCATTTTTTGTTTTACTTATTGCCTGTATCAATTTTATGAATCTGGCTTCGGCTGGTTCATTGAAAAGAGCCAAGGAAGTTGGTGTGCGAAAATCCTTGGGCGCGAAAAATGGAAGTTTGATTTCCCAATTTTTAGGAGAGGCACTTTTGCTTTCGTTCATAAGTACCGCATTCTCGTTGGTATTGATTTTAATGTTGCTTCCCCTATTTAATGAGCTTGCGGAGAAAGAACTAAGTCTTTGGAATTTGTCGGCACTTTCTTGGCTAGGTATTCTTGCTGTGTCGGTGTTCACGGGTATTTTTTCCGGTAGTTATCCTGCATTTGTACTTGCTTCATTTAAAGCAATCAATATTTTCAAGACCGATAAAAACCCCAAAACACAAATAATACGCAAAGGGCTTGTTGTTTTTCAGTTTTCATTATCGGTCATTTTAATTTCAGGAATGATCATCACATCACGTCAGATTCATTATATAAAAGACCAGGATTTAGGTTTTGACAGACATAACGTATTACTTTTTTCCTTTCAAGGAGATTCAATTCGCTCATTTTCAGGTTTCAAGAAAAGAGCCTTGCAATTGCCTGGCGTTGAGTCTTTAACCATTTCATCCAACTCTCCCTTAGGTTTTTCCAATGGGTTCACCGGTGTTGAATGGCCAGGAAAACCAGAAAACGACCCAACGGTTTTCATGACTATGGCGGTGAGTGCAGATTTCACAAAAACTTGGGGGACTGAAATGCTTCTCGGCAAAGATTTTTCAGATAAAAGTGTAGCTGACAATTCTGGTTATATTCTGAACGAAACTGCCCTAAAAGTCATGGGCATTGAGAATCCAATAGGAACATCGATAAGTTTTTGGGATGGGAAGGCTCCGATTATTGGTGTTGTAAAGGACTTTCCCATTAATACAGTCAAAACATCAATCTCCCCTTTGATTATACGTAATGGAGAGAACAATAATACGGGAATTGTAATGGCCAGAATAGCACCTAATAATGTAATGAAAACCATGGATAATCTTAAAGGGCTTTTTACAGAAATACATCCTGAAATTCCTTTTGATTATGTGTTTTCAGATAAAATCTATGATCGTATGTATCGAAGTGAAACCGTTTTTTTTAGACTTTCGAAGTACTTTTCAATCATGGCCATATTTATCTCATGCCTTGGCCTTTTGGGTTTGGTTATGTTTACGGCTCAGCAAAAGGTGAAAGAGATTGGTATTAGAAAAGCATTAGGTGCTTCCGTAATTGCCATAACCAACTTACTGATTAAAGACTTCATAAAATTAGTTCTCTTAGGCATCGTGGTCGGCTCCCCCATTGCATGGTATTTTATGGAAAGGTGGCTAACAAATTATAAATACAAAATCGATATGCCATGGTGGGCCTTTGGTGCATCGGCACTTTTGGTCATTTTAATTGCCCTTCTTACTGTTAGTTTCAATTCTATCAAAGCTGCTATTGTGAATCCAGTTAAAAGTTTAAGGGCAGAATAAATAAACTATGTTGCACATTAATCGAATCAACAATCAAAGACGAAAATAGTGTTTAATAATTATCTAAAAATAGCTTGGAGAAGTCTTATCAACCATAAGCTGTATTCGCTTATAAATATCTGTGGTCTCTCCGTTGGTATTACTTGCTTTATTTTGATCGCGCTTTTTGTGCAATATGAATTAAGCTATGACACCCATAATGAAAAAGCCAAAAACGTCTATAGATTGATCCAAAAGCAATCTGGGAACGAATATCGTGGAACCGACTATTATGCTGTTTCTTCCCGGCCTATTGGGATATCAATGAAAAGGGATTTTCCAGAAGTAAAGACGTTCACCAATCTCGATAGCTGGAGCGTACTTCTGCGAAATAGTGGGACGGCCTTTTCGGAAAAGGGTATTTTTACAGATCCCGCATTTTTTGATGTTTTTACGATCAACATCATAAGTGGACAACCAAAGGAAGCACTTCAAGACCCGAATACCATATTACTTACGCGTTCATTGGCCAAAAAACTATTTGGAGATACGTCGCCTTTGGACCAGCAATTGAACTATAATGGCGATCGTAAAGTCATAGTAAAGGGCGTAATAGAAGATCCGCCAAAAAATTCACATTTTACATATTCCTTTATCGCCTCCATTAAGAACCAAAGAGGTTATGCAAATGATTTCGATAGATGGGTAAGCAATAATTACTATACCTATGTCCTGTTGGAAGATGGAGCTGATACGGATGAACTGACGGCCAAAATAAAAACATATGAAAAACTTAGTAAACCGGAATATGCTTCAGTTGGCCTATACTTTCATCCTGAGTATGAACTACAGTCTTTAAGGGATATCCACCTCAAGTCAAACATAAATATTGAACTGTCTTCAAATGGGGATATTAGGTATGTATATTTCTATACTTTGATTGCTTTTGTGATCCTTTTAATTGCAGCAATCAACTATATCAACCTGGCCACTGCCAAGTCCATGCAGAGGGGTAAGGAAGTGGGCATTACCAAAGTACTCGGTGCAAAAAAGGTTCATCTTATGCTACAGTTTCTAGGAGAATCATTTTTAATAACCCTTATCAGCTTTTTACTGGGTTTAGTCATGACCATTGCAATACTGCCTTACTACAATTTAGTATTAAGCAAGGAAATCCCCCTGGATATTTTAGGGGTGTGGTGGGTGCTTCCCAGCATGGTACTATTGGCGTTCTGCATCGGGGTTCTTTCTGGCCTATATCCTGCATTGTTCCTGTCAAAGCTTAATACGGTCAAAGCGCTCAAAGGAGCCATTTCACAAAATGGTCAAAAAGGGGGTAAACTAAGGGGGGTATTTGTAATTGGGCAGTTTGCATCAGCTATTGTACTCGCTTTTGGCAGTGTTGTCATTCATCAACAGCTGGACTATATCAAGAACAAAAATCTAGGTTACAACAAGGATGGTGTAGTACACGTTGGCTATTGGGAGAAAAAGATTGGTGAGAAAACCGAAGTAATCAAGAATGAATTATTAAAACACTCAAAAATCCAAAAGGTGTCCATTAGCCGACAATTACCTATGAACCTATTTAACCAGGGACCAATTGATAAGTGGGAAGGCAATGAGGATAATTCCCAACTTTTTCTTTATCGCAGCAATGTTGACTATGACTTCACGGACTTATTTGAAATTGAGCTCATTCAGGGGCGAAGTTTTTCAAAAAGCTTTCCAACCGACTCCTCGGAAGCTTATTTAATCAATGAGGCTGTGGTAAGAAAGTTAGGGTGGGAAAACCCCATTGGAAAAGGGTTCAACGGCGGAAAAGTAATAGGGGTCGTTAAGGACTTCCACCTCCAAACTTTAGATCTTAGTATTGAACCGTTATACATGTCGTTGGGCGCTGGAGATTGGGACAGAACTTTTGGTCAAATAATTATGAAAATAAACATGGAAGATTTTGCAGAGACTAGAAACTTCATAAAAGCCACATTGCATGATATTGCGCCATATGTGCCTTTCGAAGTCGAAATCATGGAAAATTCATATGCCCAATTGTATGACAGTGAAAACCGCCTTGGAACCGTTTTGAATGTATTTACTTTTTTGGCCCTTTTCATTGCAGCCATAGGTCTCGTGGGACTGGTTTCATTTCGGGTCACCCAACGGACAAAAGAGATTGGGATTCGAAAGGTTTTGGGCTCCTCTATATTTTCAATTGTTACCCTATTGACCAAGGACTATATAAGGTTTGTTTTAATTTCAATTGCAATAGCATTTCCAATAGCCTACTATGTAATGTCCCAGTGGCTTCAGGGATTTGCTTACAATAGCGGTATTCAATGGCCAACATTGGTAATGATTGGTTTCTGTTCAATTGCCCTTGCCGCTGCAACCATTGGTATTCAAAGTATAAAGGCGGCAATGACCAATCCAATAAAAAGTTTACGTACGGAGTAACCTACCCGTATTAGTGGAAGTCAAAGTATAAAACAAGAAATCATGTTCAAAAACTATTTGAAAATTGCTTGGAGAAGTCTAAAAAAGCAACCCTTTTTTGCCTTTCTCAACACCTTTGGCCTTGCCATTGGTATGGCCGGAGCCCTATTGATTTCCTTATATATCCATGATGAATTGGGTTTTGATAAAATGTTTGCCGATGCCGAACGTATTTATCGGATTGATGCTGACATCAAATTTGGTGGTGCCGAAATTGACGCTTCGCAAACTTCGGCCCCAATGGCAGGAACCTTAAAGCGTGATTTTCCACAAGTGCAATCCACAGTTCGATTTCGCGACCAGGGGAGCATGCTCCTTAGAAAAACTGATGCCAAAACCAATATTAAAGAACTCCAAACCACATTCGCGGACTCTACATTCTTTGATTTCTTCGGTATCAAATTATTGGTTGGCGATGTCAAAACCGCACTTACCCAACCCAATACTTTGGTATTGACCAAAACAGCTGCGGAAAAACACTTTAAAGTTGAAAATGCACTGGGCCAAAACCTTATTTTGAACAATACGCACAACTATACAGTAGCTGGAGTCATTCATGATTTGCCTAAAAATTCTTTCCTAAGGGAACACAGCGTATTTATGGCTATGGCTGGACTGGCGGACTCCCGAGAGAATCTTTGGGGTAACACAAACTATTACACCTTCATTAAGCTCATACCCACAGCTAATATCCAGGATTTTCAGGAACCTTTGGCATCCATACTTGAAAAGTATTTGCTCCCATGGGCACAACAAGTTTTTCCCGGCCTAACCATGGAATCGTTTGCAGCGTCCGGCAATTATTACAGATACCATACTATGCCCCTGACCGATATCCATCTTCACTCCAACCGACAATCAGAAATGAGTGCCAACAGTAGCATTCAAAATGTGTACATCCTTTCCTTCATTGCACTTTTCCTTATCGTTTTGGCCAGTGTGAATTTTATGAACCTTTCAACGGCCCATTCTTTGAAAAGGGCAAAAGAGGTAGGTATTAGAAAGACATTGGGTTCAAAGAAACTGGACCTTGTACGTCAGTTTTTGATTGAATCAGGGCTGATTTCCTTTATTTCATTGCTTTTAGCTTTGGTTTTAGCTTTTGTGATGCTTCCCCTGTTCAATAATCTAGCAGCCAAAGCAATTTCCATTCCTTATGACAATATCTCTTTTTGGTCTATCTTGTTTGTCGCCGCACTTGTATTGGGGCTATTCTCGGGAAGCTATCCCGCCTTTTTCATGTCACGTTTTATGCCGGCCAAAACGTTAAAGGGTAGTGGACAAAAAAGTGTTGGTGGCGCAGGCATAAGAAATGCCCTGGTGGTTTTTCAATTTGCTATTTCGGTACTCTTAATCATTGCTACTCTGGTTGTCTTTCAACAGCTAAATTTTATTCAAGGCAAAAATCTTGGTTTCAAAAAAGAACAAGTAGTGCTCATTGACGATGCATTTGCTGCCGGAAATCAGGTGAATACATTCAAGGAAGAGGTCATAAAACGAAGTCAAGTTGAAAGCGCTACACTTAGCAGTTTTTTACCAACCCCCTCCTCACGGTCAAACACCTCATTCTTCAGGGAAGGTTCGAGGGAGCAGGAAAATGCCATTCAGATGCAGATTTGGAACGTTGACGAGGATTATATCCCAACCTTGAATATGGAGTTGGTTGCGGGACGCAATTTTGACAATCGGTTTGGTACTGATTCCAGTGCCGTAATCATAAACGAAGCAGCGTTACCCGTTTTGGGGGTAGAAACCAAAGAAGCATTGGGCCTGCCCATTTCCCAAGATATCGATTCTCAAGAGCCGGAATATTACACCATTATAGGAGTGGTACGGAACTTTCATTACGAATCACTCCGTGATGATATTGGGGCTTTGTGCCTTGTAATGGGCCAATCTACCGGAAACATGGCTGTAAAGTTAAAACCGGGGGATTTTTCAAAGACCATAGCAGGCATTGAAGGGGTCTGGAAAAAGCTTGCCCCAGGTCAACCTTTTAACTATCGTTTTATGGATGATTCTTTCAATACCGTTTATGACGCGGAACAGCGACTGGGCCGCATATTTTTGGTGTTTTCGGTACTTTCCATTTTAATAGCATGCTTAGGGTTGTTTGGTTTGGCTACGTTCAATGCCCAAAAACGCACCAAGGAAATTGGCGTACGTAAGGTTTTGGGGGCAACGGTTGGTCAGATTTCCTATCGGCTGACAACCGATTTCCTTAAAATGGTAGTTCTGGCCATCCTTATTTCTTTGCCAATTGGTTGGTATGTTATGGGCAAATGGTTGGAAGATTTTTCCTATCGCATTGAAGTGCAATGGTGGGTATTGCTTTTGGCCGCTTTTATTGCCATCTTCATAGCAGTGCTAACGGTAAGCTATCAAAGTATTAAGGCCGCTGTGGTCAATCCGGTAAAGAGTCTTCGTACCGAATAAATCATCAACCTGCCCTGAGCGAAGTCGAAGGGTCAAAAAACGAATAATTATGCTTAAAAACCAATTAAAAATCGCTTGGCGAAGCCTAAAAAAGCAACCTTTCTTTACTTTTCTAAACACCTTTGGCCTTGCCGTTGGGATGGCTGGGGCCCTGCTCATTGGCCTGTTCATTTATGATGAGTTGAACTACGACAACATGTTTGTTGATGCGGACCGAATACATCGTATAAATGCCAACGTTAAATTTGGAGGAGAAATAACAAACACTCCCGAAGTTTCCGCGCCGATGGGGCAAGCCATGATGACCGATTTACCCCAAGTGGAATTGACCACACGATTTCGTAATATTGGCGGCGTACTTATAAAAAAAGCCGATGACCCGAACAACATAAAGGAGCCCAAAGTGACCTATGCAGAGACCAGCATGTTTTCAATGTTGGGATTGGAGTTAATCTATGGGGACGTAAACACCGCCTTGGACCTACCAAATACCATGGTCATTTCACAAAGTATGGCTGAAAAGTTCTTCCCAACCAGTGAAGCCGTAGGTCAGACCATGATTTTGGAAAATGATCAGGTGTATACGGTAAGCGGGGTAATTAAGGATCTACCTAAAAACTCCTTTTTGAGTGACCGCAACATCTTTTTGGCAATGCCAGGGTATTTGCATGCCCAACGAGGGGCCTGGGTAGGTCACAACTACTACACTTTGGTCAAAATGAAACCCGGAACACAAGTTGCAGACCTTGAACAAGGTATGGATAAGATGATTGACACCTATGTGATACCATATCTCCAGCGATATTTTCCTGGAACCACAAGAACACAGTTCGAAGACTCGGGTAACTACATCAAATTCAGCACTATACCGCTTACCGACATTCATTTACATTCCCATAGGTATCCAGAATTTAGCCAGAATGGTAGCGTTCAAAACCTCTATATTTTAGGGGCTATCGGTCTGTTCCTGATTGTACTTGCCAGTATTAATTTTATGAACTTATCCACAGCACAGTCATTAAGAAGGGCAAAAGAGGTAGGTATTCGAAAAACCCTAGGATCAGCCAAAATTGGGCTTATCCGTCAATTCTTGACCGAATCCGGCCTTATTGCTTTCGGGTCATTGATTCTAGGATTGCTCATTGCCTTCTTATCCCTTCCGTTTTTCAATGGGCTATCAAACAAAGCACTACAAATACCCTACACTAGTCCTATTTTTTGGACGATTCTAGTGACAGCCACCTTTATATTAGGTTTGCTATCAGGAAGTTATCCGGCTTTTTTCATGTCTCGCTTTGTCCCAATAAAAGTATTAAAGGGCAGTGGTGACCATAGCTTGGGCGGTGGTAAGACGAGAAATTTTTTGGTCATCTTTCAATTCGCTATTTCCGTTTTTTTGATTATCGCAACACTAGTGGTATATCAGCAATTGAACTACATAAAAAACAAGGATGTTGGTTTTGGCAAAGAACAGGTGCTTGTTGTTGACGATGTGTACAGTATGGATCACAAAAGGCAGCAGTCTTTTAAAGAATCGATAAAAGATTTGGCTCAAGTAAAAAATGCGACCCTAAGTAGTTTCTTGCCCACGCCTTCATCACGAAGCAATACTACATTTTTAAGGGCCGAAAACCGGGACCAAGAAAAAGCCATTAGTATGCAAGAATGGCTGGCCGATTATGATTATGTGCCCACTATGGGTCTTGAGATTATAGCGGGACGAAATTTCGATTCACAATTCGCGACCGACTCTACGGCAATATTGTTGAATGAAACTGCTGTCTCTATTTTGGGAAGTACTCCTGAGGAGGTTTTGGGAAAACAGTTAGTTTACAATATTGGTGTAGAACGTGTTTATACCGTAATAGGGGTCATCAAAAATTTCAATTATGAGTCTCTTCGCAATGAAATTAATGCGCTCAGCATCATGCCAGGTAGCAATGCCAGTAAGTTGAATATTAAACTTAAATCAGGCAATTTAGAGCAAGCACTTTTGCAGGTCAAGACCCTTTGGGAAGAAATGGCTCCCGGGCAGCCCTTTTCCTATTACTTTTTGGATGATTCCTTTAACGATAGTTATCAGGCGGAGCAACGTTTGGGCCAAATTTTTATGGCCTTTACCTTACTCTCCATCCTTATCGCCTGTTTAGGTCTCTTTGGTCTCGCCACTTTTAATGCGCAAAAAAGGGTTAAGGAAATTGGAGTGCGAAAAGTGTTGGGAGCAAGTGTGGGACAGATTACCTACCGGCTTTCAGTCGACTTTTTAAAACTGGTAGGCATTTCAATTATGGTTGCCCTGCCCTTAGGTTGGTTTACCATGGACCGTTGGCTGGAAGATTTTGCTTTCCGAATTAACATTCCTTGGTGGGCCTTGTTATCGGCAGCCATGCTGGCCATTGTTATAGCATTGGTTTCAATAAGTTGGCAAAGTATAAAAGCAGCAATGGCCAATCCCGTAAAGAGTTTGCGGACTGAGTAAAAGGCATTATAAAGTATTTGTAAATATTTTGTACAGGCTTTGTCAAAATATTTTACACTATAGGGAACAGGTATGATTTCAAATATTTGATTATCAATTTGTTGTGTTTTGGCACAATAATTTGTATCGATAGTATGTCAATCAAAAAACATGTAGGCATGCTGAAGAACCATTTCAAAATTTCGCTACGAAACCTTTGGAAAAATAAGACCCTTTCTTTGCTCAATCTCATCGGGTTGAGCATTGGGGTCTCCAGTGTGCTGGCCCTATTGTTTTCTGTTTATGCCTACTATACTGCAGACAACAACATTCCCAATCAAGAACAGCTTTTTTATCTAAAGACCCAACTGAAAGATGGTACGGGGTATCGCGAGGTACCGTATCCCCTTTTGGACGAGATTATCAATACCTCCCCCCAGGTCATGGCAGGCACCCACCTACATGGTTGGGGCAACATTTGGTTGGACAATGGGGTCAAAGAAATACAACACCGAACCGATTATGCCGATCCCGAATTTTTCGAAGTCTTTGATCTGCCCTTAAAATATGGCAGTAAGGAAACCGCCCTAAAGGAAAAGTACTCCATCATTCTTACCGATAAGGTAAGCCAGCAAATTTATGGTGATGAAAATCCGGTGGGTAAAACGTTAATCGGTGCCGATACCCTTAACTTAAAGGTTACGGGGGTTTTTGAGCCCATTAGTCCCTATTCGTCCTTCAGGCTGGGGGTGGTGCTCCCCAATACCTTGCTGAAAGACAATCCAACATTTAAGCGGCAAACCAATTGGGGCAATAGTTTTTCCCCTGTATTCTTAAAACTACGCCCTAACACCAACATTGCAACGGTAGAAGGTCAAATTGCCCAACTTGTGCAAAACAATTATACCGATCCTTCTCTTATCGACTATGTGAAAATGATGCCCTATGGCGAAATGCGTACTGATATTATTCCTGTCGTGGATACCATTATCAGTGGCTCCATAGCAGCATCCTTTTTTGTATTGCTCATCATTCTAGTGAACCTCCTCAACCTCAACACTTCAACGCTTTACAAAAGAACAAAGGACATTGCCGTACGCAAGGTGTTGGGAAGCAGTAAAAAGGGGGTCATCACACAGTTCTGTGTGGAAAACGGCATTTTGGTTTTTGTGTCCATTTTAATCTCTGGAATTCTGTTCATTACCGTTAACCTACCTAGATTGAATGACACCTTCGGACCCGAATTTGGACGGATATCCTTTGATATTTTTAAGGATTACCCCGTAGTATTGGGGATTATTCTTATTGGTGTTGTAGCGACTTTGGTCGTAGGCATATTTCCGACACTGCGTTTTGTTAAAGTGCCCTTAATCCTGGGAATAAAAGGAAAGGTAGACCAGATACGGCGTAATTTTTTATTGCGAAATTCCTTTATCATCCTACAATTTACCATAGCCATTCTTTTTATCTGCATTGCCGTGATCTTAAACCAGCAAATTGGGTTCATGAAAAATGCAGATTTGGGATTTGAACGGAATAATATCCTAGTAGGTAACATTGACCTAGATTATAAAGACCTTGACGCTGCCAAATCAAAATTCAATGCCTTGTTAAACGACCTGGAGGCCAACCCCTATGTAAAAAGTGTTGCGACAAGCCAAGCCGTACCTTCTGACTATTACTTTAATTATACAAACTACTATGACCCGGAAACCAAAACCGATGTTCGCATACGCCGTTCGTATGCCGATGACGGTTATTTTGAAACTTTGGAGGTCCCTGTGGTGATGGGACGCAACTTTGACCGAAACAAGGACATTGCCGAGGAATATCCCGTCATCATTAACGAGGCGGCCATGAAGGCCTTTGGATGGAACAGCATTGAAGGCAGAAGGTTGAAGTTCAAAAACTCCAAAGATTCAGGTCATCCCATTGTTGGGGTAATCAAAGACTTCCACTACCAAGACCTTCAAAATGTGGTAGAACCCTTGGTACACATCTACCGCGATAAAAATCAACTGGAAAGGCATCGGTTTCTGTCCGTTAAGGTCGTTGAGGGGCAAGAAAAACAGGTGGAAAGTATCATTGCCGCAGCATTCAACTCCATTTCCTCGAGACGGGGTTATGAGCAATCACGCCTGACCGATAAGGTAAGTGCCCAATACCAGTTGATTGAAGGAATTTTACAGTCGGTCAACATTACCGCCATTTTAACCATTTTTATTTCATGCCTGGGATTATTTGGGTTGATTTCCTTCTTGGCCAAAAGAAAGGTCAAGGAAATAGGAATCAGAAAGGTTTTGGGTGCCGGAGTTTCTAAAATAATCGTGCTGCTGTCCAAAGACTATATTATTTTGGTGGGTATTGCGGCATTGATTGCTTTTCCAGTGGCTTGGTACCTGATGCGATCCTGGTTGGATAGCTTTGCCTACAGCATTTCCATTCAATGGTGGATGTTCTTGGTGGCCGGTCTTATTGCTTTGCTTATCACCTCGTTTACGCTCGGTCTCCAGGCAGTAAAATCAGCTATGGCCAATCCGGTAAAGAGTTTGAGAACCGAATAATCAATCAACAAACCAATTATCATGATAAAAAACTATTTAAAAGTTGCTTGGCGGAACCTAGTTCGAAACAAAAGCTTTTCGTTGTTGAATATTTTTGGCCTGTCCATTGGTTTAACGGTAACAGCACTCATTCTGCTATGGGTCAATTATGAAATGGGCTTCAACCAGTTCCACGAAAAAAAAGACCGTATCTATCAAGTGTACAACAAATACCCGGTTGATGGGGAAATCTGGACTTGGAATTCCACTCCTAAGGTGATGGCGTCAGCCATTAAAAGCGACTATCCTGAAGTAGAGGAAATCTCCCGCTATTTTTATAATAACACTTTTTTGTTCAGTCAAGGGGATAAAAACTTAAAGTCCACAGGAACCATTGTTGACCCAAGTTTTTTAAAAATTTTCAGTTTCCCTTTGGTAGAAGGAAATATAGAAACGGTGTTGGATGATGTGAACGCCTTGGTCGTTACTGAAACCTTTGCCAAAAAAATGTTTGGTGGCGCTCCCGCCATTGGACAAATCGTTAAAATGGACAATACTGATACGTTTAAAGTCACAGGCGTATTGAAAGATCTTCCTTCCAACACTGAATTTAATTTTGAGTATCTCTTACCATGGGCATATGCAAAACAAAGGGGTTGGGATGATGAATATTGGGGAAACAACTCCATTGCCACCTATGTCCTATTGCAAGAGGGTACCAACTATCAAGCATTTTCAGAAAAAATCAAAACGTTGAGAAGAGCGCATGATAAGGATGCCCCTGATATGGTGACCTACCTCTACCCGTACACCCGTTCGCACCTTTATTCCGAGTTCGAAAATGGCGTTGAGGTCGGCGGACTTATTGACACCATACGCTTGTTTACCATCATTGCCATTATTGTTTTGGTCATTGCCTGCATCAACTTCATGAACCTTAGTACGGCCAGAAGTGAAAAACGTGCCAAGGAAGTTGGGGTAAGAAAAGTGGTTGGTGCTAGGAAAAAAGCATTGGTTTGGCAATTTTTGGGTGAGTCTATTTTAATTTCCCTTCTTGCTGCCATCGTTGCTTTGGTAGTGGTGGTACTGGTACTTCCCTCCTTCTCGGAATTGATCAACACGGAACTACATATAGATTGGTCAAACCCTTGGTTTTGGGTTGCCATCCTAGCCATCATACTTTTCACGGGGGTACTGGCCGGAAGTTATCCGGCACTTTATTTATCCGCATTCAAACCCTCTGCAGTACTCAAGGGCACTTTCAATAAAATCAATACCCTTATCACCCCCCGTAAGGTACTGGTTGTCATACAGTTTTCAATCGCGATTGTTTTGATTACCGCAACCATAGTGGTGAAGCAACAGATAAGTAATGTTCAAAATCGCAAACTTGGGTATAACAAGGACCAATTGATTTATGTAAACATGGAAGGGGCAATTGAAAGCAACTATGGAAGCATAAAGACAGAGCTGCTGGACACCGGTATTGCGGCATCCGTCTCAAAAACAAATTCGCCCATTTCGGAGAGCTGGAGCAATAGTTGGGGGTTTGAGTGGCCGGGAAAGAGCCTAGAAAACAAAACCCTGGTCCACCGTATGGTAGCAGATGATGCCATTATAAAGACCATGGGGTTGCGCCTAAAGGAGGGTCGCGATTTTGATCTAAGAAAATATCCAACAGATTCCACTGCAGCAATCCTCAATGAGTCAGCGGTAAAGCTCATGGGGTTTGAAAACCCACTTGGGCAAACGGTAAAGGACGATGGTATGGATTGGCATATTGTTGGGGTGGTTGAAGATTTTGTGTTCAATTCACCATTTCAGAAGATTGAACCTATGGTTATAGAGGGGGCCAAAGCTTGGTTCACGATGATTCATATCAAATTTAACCCTGAGAACACCTTAGCAAATAATTTGGCCTCTACGGAAGAAGTCTTCAAAAAATATAATCCCAACTATCCCTTTAAGTATGAATTCGTAGACGAGAATTATGCCAGGAAATTTACGAGTGAGCAGCGAATAGAAAAGCTTGCCAGCCTTTTTACCTTGTTGACCATTCTTATTTCCTGTTTGGGTCTGTTTGGCTTGGCCAGTTATATGGCGCAAAACAGAATCAAGGAAATTGGGGTTCGCAAAGTATTGGGAGCCTCCGTGAGTGGTATCACAACCTTACTATCCAAAGACTTTCTGAAGTTGGTGGGAATTTCATTGTTGATTGCCATACCTATTTCATGGTATGCGATGAACCAATGGCTTCAGGATTTTGCCTATAGAATTGAGCTGTCATGGTGGGTTTTTGGTTTAGCAGGTTCCCTGGCCCTGGCCATAGCCTTTGTGTCAGTGAGCTATCAAGCCATTAGGGCAGCCAAGTCAAATCCTGCAAAGAGTTTGCGAACAGAGTAAATAAGAATACTATGTACAAACTATTCTTAAAAATCGCCACGAGATACTTGCTTAAAAACAAGCTGTATTCGTTCATCAACATCTTTGGGTTAGCTATTGGTGTTGCTTCGTTCGTGCTCATCATGCTATATGTCAACCACGAAAAAAGCTATGACAAATTTGAAGGATCTGAGCGTGTTTATAGGGTCTATATGGATTACCTGGAAGGGGACAACTATGTGCCAGGAGATGCTGAAGCTTACATAGCAAGTGGTCCAGCGCTTAAAGCTGAATTTCCAGAAATTAAAGAATTTGTACGATTCAGGCGCATCAACAATTTGGTGGTGCTCAAGGACAATCATCCCTATGACGATATTGTTGGGTCTTTGGCCGATCCAGAATATTTTGATGTTTTTGACCATGATTTGATTAAAGGCAATGTGGAAGCGGCCCTCAATGAGCCGTATTCGATAGTATTGAGTACGGTTTTGGCAAAAAGGATTTTTGCGGATGAAAACCCTATAGGACAAGCCTTAAAAATAGCTGGTGATGATACCACAACATTTACGGTAACTGGGGTAATGGACAATAGTGGTAGAAGGACCCACATTAAAAACGACTTACTTATTTCCTTTAAGACCTTTTATTCCTGGAAGGTTTTTGAAGGGGATTGGGAATATACGTGGAACCAAAATGTGTATTACACCTACCTTAAACTTGCGGAAAATTCCAATGCCGAGTTGCTTAATCAAAAAGTAATGGATTTTAGGCCCAAAGGCTTTGAATTTCAAGAGAAACACCACCTTGAGCCTATAGAGGACATTCATTTGTACTCCAATAAGCCCTTTGAGGCGGAGGCCAACGGCAGCGGTAATAGCGTAAGACTGTTGGCCATTATAGCTTTCATCACCTTGGTGCTAAGTTGGATGAACTATATGAACCTATCCAGCAGTAAATCATTGGAACGTGCCAAGGAAATTGGTGTTCGAAAGGTTGTTGGAGCCCAAAAAGCACAGCTGGTGCTACAGTTTTTGTTGGAATCAGCTCTGTTGAACAGTATTGCATTTATATTGGCCCTGCTAGCTGCTTACCTCCTACTGCCCAGTTTCAACGCTTTTGTGGAACAAGACTTGGGCTTTGACGGCCAACAGTTAAAAGGCCTGTTGCCCTATTTTGGCATTCTTTTGATCGGGACCACATTGGCAGCTTTTTATCCTGCCTTTGTATTAAGTCGTTATAACCCAGCTAAGGTGTTAAAAGGCAAGGTTCAAACCTCAAAAAGCGGTCTTAACTTCAGGAAGGGGCTGATTGTTTGTCAATTCATTGCCACTATTGCCTTGCTCACGGGCACTTTTGTCGCCAATAAACAAATTCACTATTTAAGAAATCGGCCTATTGGGGCCAACCTGGATCAAGTCGTTGCCCTCAGCGGGCAAGTTTTCAATCGTGATAAAGATTCCATCTACCAGAAAGACATGAACCTATTCATCGATGAACTAAAAAACAGCCCTTACGTTAGCAGTGTAGCGGGGGCTGGCACCTATCCAGGAGATGATTTCCTGGAAATAGATTCTAGTGTCGGGTTGACATTTCCAAATGGTGACTTAGATGAAAAGCACATTTGGTATCATTATGCCACCAGACCGGAATATTTTGAGCTAATGGAAATGGATTTTGTAGCGGGAGAAGCTTTTAGGGAAACGGCAAGGGGCTTTAGCAATAACATTGTCATCAATGAAAAAATGGCTCATTTTATGGGAATTGACGACATGCAAAGTCTTATTGGAAAGACCGTTAAGTTTGGGGACAATGATTGGCCCATAAGTGGTGTGGTCAAGGATTATAATCATTTTGGAATGAAATCCCCTGTAGTTCCCTTGATTATCAGGCATTATAAGGAAACTGATAATATTTTGGTGAGATTGAACAAAAAGGCTTTGACATTGGCAGGAGTGGATGAAGCTTTGGCAGAGTTCCGAAATATATGGCTTGGCATATTTCCACAGAGCACTTATAATTATACCTTTCTGGACGAGCAATTTGAAGCCTTGTACAAAGAGGATCGCAAATTCAGCAGGGCTTTCCAAATTTTTACCATATTGGCCATTCTGATTGCCTCAATGGGACTGTTTGGCCTAACTTCTTATACCGTTGTACAGCGTAAAAAAGAAATAGGCATTCGAAAGGTCAATGGTGCCACCATAACACAAATTCTATCGCTTTTGAACAAGGATTTTGTCAAATGGGTAGGAGTTGCTTTTGTTTTTGCCATTCCAGTATCGTGGTATGCCATGAATAAATGGTTGGCAGCCTTTGCCTACAAAACGGAACTGAGTTGGTGGGTCTTTGCACTAGCTGGAGTTTTGGCACTATTTATAGCACTTTTTACGGTAAGCTGGCAAAGTTTTAAAGCCGCCATAGTAAATCCAGTGGAAATTTTAAGGGATGAATAATGAATAAACCAACCCCGTCATGTTCAAACACAATCTAAAGCTCTTTCTAAGAAACATAAAACGAAACAGAGGTACTTTTAGCATCAATGTTATTGGTCTTAGCATAGGTATGGCCTCTTTTTTGGTATTGGTCATCTATGTGTACAATGATTTGACCTATAACCATTTCAATGAAAATTTAGCCAATATTTATCGTATTCAAGAAAAATATGCAGAGGGCACAAGTACTGCAACAAAAGGGCTTCTGTTTCCAAAAATGCAACAGGAGATTCCGGAGGTTGTAAACGGAACCCGAATTTTTGACTGGGACGGTCAGCGATTGAGCAACGGCGATATCGCCTTTTTAGAAAATATATTTTACGTTGACGACGGGTTCTTTTCCGTATTTAGTTTTCCTTTTAAGGAAGGGGATAACTCCAATGCCCTCGAGGAAAAATACAGTGCGGTCATTAGTGCCCCGTTTGCAAAAAGGTACTTCGGAAACACCCCTGCCTTAGGCAAACAATTGCAAGTGGGTTTTGAAGATGTTTTTTTGACCATAACTGGTGTTGTAAACATTCCTGAGAATTCTTCGGTGAAGTTTGACATTGTCACCTCCTATGAAAGTGGGGAAACCATTTCGCCGTGGATAAAAGATGTACACAATTGGTACAATACCTTTTCAGAAACCTACGTCGTGTTACAGGAGGGCGTCCATCCATCGAGCATTGAAACCAAGTTGGAGAACATTGTAACGGAAAATTTCCTCCCCCTAGGTGAAAACAATACCAAAATTGGTCTAATGCCTTTTTCAACCTATCACTCCTCCGAAGAGTCCAACCAAACCTTAATTGTTATTCTGGCAATTATCGCCCTAGGAATTATTGGCATAGCCATGGTCAACTTTATCAATCTCAACATTGTCAACACCTTCTCCAGAACGCGTGAAATTGCTGTCAAAAAGGTACATGGAGCTTTAAAAAAGCATATCTCGGGACAAATTATATTCGAATCCTTTGCCACGGGATTAATTGCTTTAGTCTTTGGTATGGTTCTTTTTAGTACCGTTTTACTGCCATCATTTAACGCATTGTTTGAAACTAATTTCTCATTTGCATCCTTAAATCCGTACGTGTTGTTTGCCCTACTTTCGGCCCTATGGGTTTTAACTGGTTTGCTCTCTGGTTCCATACCCTCCATGATTTGGTCGAGGAGCAAGCTTATTGAAAATCTTCAAGGAAAAATCTCCATTTCCAAAAAACCGGGTTTTGCCAAGCACGCCTCGGTCATCGTGCAGTTTGTAATCGCTATTGTCCTGATTTCCGGCACTATTGCCGTTCGAAAGCAACTGAACTTTATGATGGACAAAAACCCAAAGTTTGACAATGAAAATGTCATCGCTTTGGGAACCAATGATTGGCAACATAAGGATTTGGATGTGGCATCGAGAAAGCTTGAAGTGCTATCAAAAGAACTACTCGACAGTCCCTTTGTGACTTCTGTCAATTTTACGGGTAGTATCCCAGGTGATTATGATGAAAACTACAATACGTTCTATCCTGTTCAAGAGAGCAACATACCCGACATCAACCTAAGAAAATCATATGTTGGGAAGGACTATTTCAAGACCCTCGGGATTCCGATTTTAAGTGGTCATGGCTTCGATAAAGATCCAACAACATTAAAAAACACCGTCGTCCTAAACAAAACGGCTATGGACTTGTTGGGCTTTACCTCGGCCGAAGGGCAAGTATTGATAGAGGGGCGCAAAGGCGGTACCCAATATCGCGTAGTTGGTGTCATCGAGGACTTTAGTTATCAAGGGGTACAGCGCGCCACCGAGCCTCTAGCGCACTTCTACACAGAATTGGAAAACTTTATGGATTGGAGTTACCTCACGGTTCGGTCTGAGAAGGGGGCTTCCCTTGAAGTAATCAACCATCTGCAAGAGAAGTGGAAAGCGTTCTTCCCCGAAGTACCTGTGGATTATCTATTTGCTGACGAAAAACTGAACTTGTATTACAGGGAATATGAGCGTGTAAACACCTTGATCACCTGGTTTTCCATATTGGCCATACTTCTTTCCTGCATGGGGTTATTTGCTTTGGCCTCGTATACCATGGCCCGCAGGACAAAAGAGATCGGCATACGCAAAGTGAATGGAGCAACAATCGCTCAAATTCTAACGCTCCTAAACAAGGATTTTATACGATGGGTGGCATTGGCCTTTGTAATTGCCATTCCCATATCCTGGTACGCGATGAGCCAGTGGCTCCAAGGTTTTGCTGAGAAAACAACCCTCAGTTGGTGGGTATTTGCATTGGCAGGGGTAGGTGCTTTATTAATTGCACTGCTAACGGTCAGTTGGCAGAGTTTTAAGGCTGCCATAGTCAATCCCGTAGAGGTCCTAAAGAACGAATAATGAATCAAAAAACGAATTGTCATGCTTAAAAACTATCTTAAAATAGCCTCTCGGAACCTCTATAAAAATAAAACCTATTCATTCATTAATATTGGGGGACTGGCATTCGGTCTGGCGGTATCCATGCTCATAGGATTATGGATTCATGATGAAACATCCTTCAATACCAATTTTGAGAGCTATGATCGCATTGCACAAATACTTATAAATAGAACCAACAATGGGGAAGTGCGTACCCGATATACCCTACCCTACCCTTTGGCCGATGAATTACGCAACACCTATGGAGATGATTTCAACTATGTGGTCATGAGCTCTTTTCCGGGGGACAATGTGCTTTCCCATAAGGCAAAAAACCTAAATGAACACGGTGCCTTCATGGAGAAAGATGCGCTCAGTTTGTTCTCTTTCAACATGCTCAAAGGAAACCATAGTGCACTTAACGAGCCCAATGCCATTGTGCTATCCGCTTCTACCGCCAAGGCCTTCTTTGGTAATGAAGAACCCTTGGGCAAAACCATGAAGCTGAACAACAATGCCGTGGTTACGGTAAGGGGTGTTTTTGAGGATTTGCCCTCCAATGCAAATGTATTTGGGGCACTTGGGGCTTTTTCAGAATCAAAAACGCTTGATTTTATCGCTCCATGGGACCTCTACGTATCAATGTATGAATGGGTAAGAATCGCGCGGGACCGAAAACTATGGGACAACAATTCCTATCAAATCTATGTGGAAATAGCCAATGGTTCTACGATGGCTTCCTTAAATCAAAAAATAAAGAATGTGCTATACGACCATGTCCCCGAGGTCACCCAAAAAACCGATCCCCAAATTTTTCTCCATCCCATGAAGGACTGGCATTTACGGTCAAGCTTTAAAAATGGGGTATCCCAAGGTGGGGCTATCCAATATGTTCGCATGTTCGGTATAATCGGCGTCTTTGTTTTGTTGCTGGCCTGTATCAATTTTATGAACCTAAGTACGGCTAGGGCCCAGAAAAGGGCCAAAGAAGTGGGTATAAGAAAAACCGTTGGCTCAAACAAAAACCAACTGATAGGCCAATTTCTGTTTGAATCCTTATTGGTAACATTTTGTGCCTTTGTACTTGCCTGCGCCTTGGTTGGCTTGCTTTTACCTGTGTTCAACGTTTTGGCCGACAAACAGATTATATTTCCTTTCACAAAACCTCTATTTTGGATTGTTGGGATAGGTTTGGTTTTTATCACAAGCCTTTTGGCTGGAAGTTATCCTGCACTTTATCTTTCCTCGTTTCGTCCCATAAAAGTTTTGAAAGGAACCATTCGTACCGGTAAGTCAGCGGTGTCATTCCGTAAAACGTTGGTCGTTGTACAGTTTATGGTTTCCATCACTTTGGTTTCTGGGACCATGGTGGTCAATCTGCAGGTACAACATTCAAAAAATCGCCCCGTCGGGTATGACAAAAATGGATTAGTCATGATAGAAAAAACCACGGATGAATTTGAAGGGAAGTACAATGTACTTCGAGAGGCATTTAAAAAAAGTGGGGCGGTAGCGGAAATGTCAGAATCCTCAAGTCCAATGACCGAGGTGTGGCATAGTCATGGTGGCTATGATTGGGAGGGCAAAGATCCTGACTTTATTACCAACATTGTTGCTTTTTTCATATCACACGATTATGGAAATACCGTAGGTTGGGAAATGGAGCAAGGCAGGGATTTTTCCAGGGATTTTGCATCAGATTCCACAGCTTATGTACTTAATGAGGCAGCAGTGCACTACATGGGCCTACAAGATCCCGTTGGGAAAAAAATACGATGGTATGATGGCGAACATGAGGTGATCGGAGTGGTCAAAAATCTGGTGGCCGAATCCCCTTTTGAACCAGTAAAACCGGCAATTTACAGGGTGAATTACAATGAAACCAACTGGATCAACCTGAAATTGACTCCTGAAAAAAGTTTAGCCCATTCCTTGGAAATAATTGAAGCGGAATTTGCCAAAATTGCTCCAAGTCTTCCTTTTGAATATCAATTTGTGGATGATGCCTTCGGAGCCAAGTTCAGAGCTGAGGAACGCATGCGAAAATTATCTGGCATCTTTTCCCTATTGGCCATTTTGATAAGTTGTTTGGGGCTTTTTGGTCTCGCTACTTTCATGGCCGAAAGGCGCACCAAAGAAATTGGCATTCGTAAAGTACTTGGCGCATCCATATTGAGTCTTTTCAAGATGCTATCCAAAGATTTCATGCTGCTCATTGTTTTTTCAGGCCTCTTTGCAATTCCAGTTGCCTACTACATAATGCAGCAATGGCTTGAAAACTATACCTACCATATCACTATTCCTTGGTGGGTGTTTGGAGTAGCTATTTTGTGTGTCATGCTGATTGCCCTTCTCACTATTAGCTATCAATCCGCAAGGGCAGCAATTGTTAACCCTGTAAGAAGTTTGCGTACCGAATAAAAAATCAACCAGCCCTGAGCACAGTCGAAGGGTCAAAAAACAAATCATTATGCTTAAAAACTATGTGAAAGTAGCGCTCCGGAATCTTTGGAAAAATAGATTGTTCACGACCATTGGTATTGTTGGATTATCAATAGCCTTTGGGGTGGCCACCCTATTGACCATGGATTCGCTTCATGAACTTTCCTATGATAGTTTTCACACCAATGGCGATAAGTTGTATCAGGTACACATCACCTGGCAAACCCCGAAAGGAACCGAAGTAGGAACAAGTCAACCTACCCCCTTTGCTGGGGCTTTGACCGCTGAAGTCCCCGGTGTGGATAAGATCACCCGATTTGTCGAAGAGGAAGCCCTAACCATCTACAACGAAAAAGAATTAGGGTTGGATGCCGTCTATGTTGATGGTGATTTTTTTGACATGTTCACTTTTCCCATCCTTCAGGGTGCCAAGAAAAATACTTTATCCGATGTTTCATCCGCAGTCATCACAGAAAGTTCAGCGGTCAAATTATTTGGTCATGAGAACCCCATTGGTAAAACGGTCACCGTTTTAATCAATGGCAAAAACGAACCCTTTATCATAAGGGCCATTTCAGAGGATGGACCCGAACAAAGTTCCATTTCATATGAAATCGCCCTTCCTTTCGAGAAGAACCCTAACTATGAAGCTACAAAAGAACTTTGGAATGCCCAATATCATGAGGTGTATCTTCAGTTGGAAGAGCAGATGTCAGCAAAAATGTTCGAAGAAAATAGCAGGAGTTTTACCAACCTGCACTATGAGGGGGCCATTGAAAATTTAAAACGCGATGGGGCGCTTCCCAATGCAAATGGGGATTTTCTCCAACTAGGCCTATTACCCATAACGGAAATGCGTTTTGTTGGTTATAGCAAAGGTTATGTTGAGATAAGTAGGTCCAAAGTATATGTTGTTCTAGGGGTAGCCTTTCTCATCCTATTCATAGCATGTGTCAATTTTGTGAACATGAGTCTCGCCAAGAGCGCACAGCGACTCAGGGAAATTGGTATGCGAAAAACACTGGGTGCGGAAAAGCGGCAACTTTTCTTTCAGTTTTGGGGAGAGAGTTTAATTGTTTTTATTATTTCCTTGGGCGTTGGCGTACTATTGAGTTTTTTACTTAAAGATAGCTTCCAGACCCTTTTTAGAACCAGCGCTACATTTGATATCCTGTTATCCCCTTTCTTGCTTTTTGCAGCGGTGCTTTTGGTTTTGGTCATATCCTTGATTGTTGGGGGGTATCCGGCCTTAATGCTCAGTCGTTTGACCACTATCCAATCCTTAAAAGGAAAATTGGATTCCTCGGGGAAGAACCATCTGCGCGATGCTTTGATAGTGCTACAATTTGGAATCGCCATCTTATTAATCAGTGGAACATTTATTCTCAATGGCCAGATCGAATACATGCGAAATAAAGACCTGGGCTATGATAAGGAACAAGTACTTTCATTTCCTTTAAATGGGAAAAAGAATAGCTACGATGTGGTAAAATTGCTTCGGGAAGAACTGTTGGGAAATCCAAATATTTTGGCGGTCACCGCAGCGGATAACAATTTGGGACGAGGAAGGGACGGAAGTCTAAGCTCAAGTGTTTGGGGTTTCGACTATAAGGAAAAAAGTGTTCGCACCAATACCTTGACCGTTGATTACGATTACATTAAAACCTTAGGGCTGCAACTTAAGGAAGGTAGAGGTTTTGATATTGAAAGGGAAAATGACACCCAGGCCGTTATTATCAATGAAAGTATGGCGAGGGAGCTGGGGGAAGATCAACCCCTAGCTGCAAGGCTGCCAGCAAGTGATAGCCTGACCTATGCCATAATCGGTGTGGTCAAGGACTATAATTTTCAGGATATTTCAAAGACCATAGAGCCCCTAACGTTTTTCTTGGATAGGGAAAGTGGACTTACATACGCCTATGTTAAAGTAGCTTCTTCAAATATGGCGGATTCCTTTACCTCCATTGAAAATGCCTATAAAAAAATAGAACCCAATGCTGAATTTTTGGGTTCTTTTCTCAATGAAAATGTGGACCGGACCTTTAGGCGGGAAAAAACGATGGCAGCGCTAATTACGAGTGGTTCCATCATTGCGATTCTGTTGAGCTGTGTCGGGTTATTTGCCATGTCCATGCTCATCACCAATCAAAGGACCAAAGAAATAGGCATTCGAAAAGTCATTGGGGCGAGTGTAGCCTCGGTGACCTATCTCTTGACCAAGGACTTTTTAAAACTGGTGCTTATCGCCTTTGTCATCGCCACTCCTATAGCATGGTGGTTTGCCAATAACTGGCTTCAGAATTATGCAAATCGGGTAGACCTAAGTTGGCACTTTTTTGCCGTGTCCGGAATTCTGGCCCTTGTAATAGCCGTTCTCACTATTGGTACAAGAACCATAAAATCAGCATTGGCGAATCCCGTGAAAAGCTTACGAACGGAATAAAAACCCATGGAAATTGGATAAATACCCAGACTGTGTTCAAGAATCATTTAAAAACAGCGTTCCGAAATTTTACCAAATATAAAGTTGGGTCAGGCATAAACATCATGGGGCTTGCCATTGCGCTATTGACCCTTTTTGCCATTTACGATTGGGTCAATCACGAATTGAGTTATGACCAAATGCATAAGAACCCTGAACGAATTTATCGTTTAGAACTGAGGCAAGAGAAAGAACGTACGATTAGTCTTAGTCCCGCCATAAAAACCACCTTACTTGATCCAATTCCAGAAATCGAAAATAGCATACGACTTTTTAAGTCGAGTGTTTTGGGGGGTAAGACCCAAGTGGCCCATAAGGAGACTGTTTTTACAGACAATGAAATCGTCTATACTGATGAAAACTTTTTTACGGTTTTTTCATTTCCATTGAAACATGGTACCAAGAATGGAATTTTTGAGAAACCAAATTCCGTGGTGTTGACCCAAGAAGCTGCCAAAAAATATTTTGGCCGGGAAAATCCCTTGGGAAGAACCCTATTGGTATCAAATGACCAGGCATTGGAGGTAACGGGAGTGTTACATAACCTTCCCTCCAACAGTCATATCCATTTTGATATGCTGGTATCCATGAAGAGCCATCCTTGGGGAGATATCAATAGGATAGGGCTCGGTAGCGGCTATATTTATTACCATTATTTGAAATTGGTGAAAGGTGTTTCCCCGGATAGAGTGGTCGAAAAAATTGACCAACAACTGGCTGGAATTGATTTGGACTTTGAGTGGCATCCCAACTTTGCACTACGGCCCTTAGAGAGAATTCACCTGTATTCCAACGGATGGAACGAATTTGAAGCCAATGGCAGCATCACCCTGGTGTATGTTTTTATTTCGATTGGATTTTTGATTTTATTGATTGCCAGCATCAATTACATTAACATGGTTTCGGTGTACGCGTTAAAGCGTTCAAAGGAAATTGGGGTCAAAAAAGTAATGGGTGCTGAGCGAAGGCAATTGGTATTCGGTTTTTTGATTGAAGCGGTACTTACTGTTTTAATCGCCTTTATATTGGCACTGTTTCTATATGAATTGGCAAAACCCATGATAGCCTACCTGACAGGCACAAGGAGCGGTTTTTTTAGCGGATATTGGTTCGTAAAGGCACTTTCAGGAGTATTATTGTTCGGGCTGCTCATAGGGGTTGTTCCTGCACTTTTATTGACACGGATTTCATCAGCAGACCTGATTTCATCAAAATTCTCAAAAATCAAAACCCGTTTTGATTCTAAAAACCTATTGCTCACCTTTCAATTTTGCATTTCAACTTTTCTAATCATAGGTACCCTTGTCATTTACAATCAATTGCAGTTTATGCAGAATCAAAAATTGGGGTACGACAAGGAACAGGTACTTATATTACATACGGGTTTCGAAAATTTGGTGAACAAGGTGGATGTGTTGAAGGAATCCCTTCTTACAAATCCAAAAGTGCTAGCGGCTACTTCGCTCTCCCAGGTTCCGAATAATATTGATACCAGCGAGGGAGTCAATCTTCCCGATGGAGAGCGAATCGAGGTTTCCTATATGTCAGTGGACAAAGATTTCTTCAGAACCCTTTCCGTGGATATAGTGAAGGGCAAGGAACGAATTGAAAATATTGAAATATCTCGAGATGTTTCTGAGAATAACCTAGAAAATAGATTCGTGGTTAACGAAGCTTTTCTTGCCCAAATGGGTGAAAATCCACAGGATGCCCTTGGACAAAACATTATAATACGCCACGGCAATATGGAACCTGGGCCCATTTTAGGGGTCATTGACGATTTTCACTTTCAATCATTGCACAATCCCATAGCCCCTTTGGTGTTGGAGTTCAATCCCCATAGTTTTCAACACCTACTGGTCAAGCTTAACACCAATGACATATCGGAAACCCTTGCTTCAATCGAAAATAGTTGGAAAAAGGTAGCGGACAATCTTCCTTTTGAATATGAATTTCTAGACGCATCCTATGATGCGCTCTATCAAAAAGAAGCCAAGGTGGGCTCACTCATCTTGGTGCTTTCCATCATATCAATCTTAATCAGCTCAATGGGATTGTTTGGGTTGTCGCTGTTCTTTGTGGAGCGCAAAACAAAGGAAATTGGAATACGAAAGGTTTTGGGAGCTTCGGCATCAAAAATTTTCATAATCCTTACTACAAGCTTCACAAAATGGATAGTGATTGCCAACTTAATAACCTGGCCCATTGGTTATTATATCATGGCCGGATGGCTGGAAAATTTCGCCTATAAAACAACGCTAGGTTGGTGGATTTTTGCCATAGCGGGCATTATTGCCTTTTTATTGGCTATCATAACAATAAGCTATCAAAGTGTAAGGGCCGCATTACTGAACCCCGTGAAAAGTTTACGAACCGAATAATCCCGACGTTGTATTATAAACACCGAAACTATGACCCAACATAATCTTCTTCTATTTCTTCGAAATATCAAAAAGAACCGAACCACTTTTTTGATCAATATCATTGGAATGTCAATCGGTCTTGCAAGTGTCCTTTTTATCGCCATTTGGGCCATGGATGAGCTATCAGTTGATCGTTTCCACAAACAGGGAGATCGCTTAGTACAAATACTCCAGAATCTACCTACGCCCAACGGAATAGAAACTGATGATGCAACACAGGGTCCGTTGGCAAAAGCTTTGTTGAATGAATTTCCGGAAATTGAGGAATCAACTACCGTATTGCATAATTCATGGTTTGAGGGAGAGAAGTTCTTGTTGTCCGATGGGAGTGGACATTTCTATAATTCAGCAATTCAATTTGCCGGTAAGAGCTATTTCAACATGTTCTCATTTCCCTTGCTTCATGGAAATCCTGATGAAGCACTAATGGATATGAATTCCGTGGTCATTTCCGAAGGAATGGCAAAAAAACTATTTCAGACGACCAATGCAGTTGGCAAGACCGTGGAATGCCTACATGACGAATTTGGAGGAAACTACACGGTTTCGGGGGTCTTTAAAAAGCTGCCTGAAAACTCTTCAGAAAAATTTGATGTGGTTTTCAATTTTGATGCTTTGGTAGCTTATGATGAAGACTTCAGGGAATGGGGCAATAGCGATACCCATACTTATGCCCTTCTTGCAGAAGGTACCAATCGTGTTGCGTTCAACACCAAAATCAAAAACTTTTTAAAATCTAGGGATAAGAACGCATCTGAAACCTATCTCGCCCAGTTGTATGCCGAACGTTATTTGCATGGAAAATACGAAAATGGAAAGAGTGTCGGAGGAAGAATACAGTATGTACAGTTATTTGCCATTATTGCTTTGTTGATACTAATTATAGCATGTGTCAATTTCGTCAATTTGTCGACAGCCAGGGCATCTACAAGAATAAAGGAAATAGGGGTAAAAAAGTCCATGGGTGCTGAACGAAGAGGTTTAATGGTACAGTTTACTTTGGAATCCATGTTGACTTCTGCCATAGCCATGATCGTGGCCTTACTCGTCGTTCGCCTTTTATTACCTCAATTTAATTTCATGGCTGGAAAAGAATTGACCCTAAACTTTGACGGTAACCTCATGATGGGCATCGTGGCCATAACGATTTTTACAGGATTTGTAGCTGGTATCTATCCGGCGCTATATCTTTCCGGTCTTTCAACGCTAATTGGGCTCAAAGGGAAAATGACTCAGAATTTGAACGGAGACTTTGCCCGTAAAGGATTGGTGGTTTTTCAGTTCGTAGCTTCAATAATACTGATCGTCTCCGTTTTGATTGTTTATAAGCAGATGGAGTATGTACAAAACAAGAACCTTGGATTCAACAGGGATAATGTTGTTTGGTTTACTTCCGGCATTATGGAAAAGAATCTCTCCCAGAATGGAGGGGTTGGGGGTATGGATACCGAAGACATTGAGAACTTTGTAGATCTTCTAAAGAACACCCCCGGAGTCGTCAATGCCTCCAACTTTAGACACACCATGATGGCTGATTTTGGAACTACCACGGGTTTAGACTGGCCAGGTAAAGATTCTGAAATCGATGGGCTTTTCGCTCAAATTGCAGGCGGCCATAATTTTATTGAGACCATGCAGATTGAGTTATTGGAGGGGCGAACGTATTCCAAAGAATTCCATTCCGAAAATGAAAAAATCATCTTTAACGAAGCGGCTATCGAACATTTGGGTATGGACGACCCTATTGGGAAAACCGTAAATCTTTGGGGTGAGGACAAAGAAATTATAGGTGTTGTAAAGAACTTTCATATCGACAAACTATATGAAAGGGTAATGCCCGTTTTTATGACACTGAGCAATAGCAACTTTGCATCAAATTTTATTGTAAGGATAGAAGCCGGAAATGGGAATAGTACCCTTGAACGGATTAAAAGAACCTATCAAGACTATTTTATTTCTGGGATGCCCTTTGAATACTCTTTTTTAAGCGAAAACTATGAAGCCTTGTACCAAGCAGAAACAAGGGTTGCTTCCTTGTCTAAATTTTTTGCTGCGATTGCCACCATAATTTCCTGTCTCGGATTATTTGGATTGGCGGTCTTCACCACGCAGCGCAGAAAAAAAGAAATCAGTATCCGAAAAGTACTGGGGCAAAGTGCATCTCAGGTCACTTTTATGTTATCAAGTGACTTTGCAAAACTAGTTTTGATGGCAATTTTAATCGCAATCCCAATTGCCTATCTGCTTGCAAATAGTTGGTTGTCAAGCTTTACCTATCGGATACCGCTCCGGGTATGGTATTTTATTGGGGCCGGTCTAATTGCATTACTAATTGCCATATTGACCGTAGGCAGTCAGGCGTTACAGGCAGCTAGGATTAATCCAGTAAAAAGCTTGCGGACAGAATAAATTATCAATCTGCCCTGAGCGCAATCGAAGGGTTAAAAACAAAAATCATGCTCAAGAACTTTCTAAAAATAGCGGTAAGAAACCTGTTCAGGAACAAATTAAGTTCCTTTATCAATGTTTTTGGTCTAACCTTGGGAATAAGTGCTTGCATTGTTCTATTGATATTTGTAGAATACGAGTCTTCTTTTGATTCCTTCCATAAAAAGGCAGACACCACCTTCCGGGTAGTCCAGCATACCCAATTGCCCAATGAAACGCTGTATTGGAATACCACGGCCTATCCGTTGGCAGCTGCTATGAGAAACGATTTACCGGAAATTGAAATGGTAACACAAATATCCGGTCCCGTAACGCGAGTTTTCAAAGTGGACGATGCTTATGGAGGAAACAATTTATTTGAAGAACCCAAAGTGCTCTTTGTGGATCCTTTTTATCCCAAAGTCTTTGATGTTGAATGGCTCGCCGGAAACAAAGAAGATGCCCTTAAGGAAACCAACTCCGTTGTATTGACCGAAAAGTTGGCACAACGCTATTTTAATCTTACAAAGGGGAATTATCATAAGGCCTTGGGTAGAATTATTGCGCTTCAAACAAAAGATCCTTTAAAGGTCACCGGAGTCATTGGAACCCCAAAAGGCAATGGAGATCATCAGTACAACATGCTCATTCCCTATGAGTTCTTTAAAACTAACAATCCCTACTATTCTTCAAATTGGTCGGGCAATTATCAAGGCACTACCTATGTTGTTCTCAACAAGGTAGCCAATAAGAGTGCTTTGGAGTCCAAAATCGCTGGATGGAAGAAAACATATTTAAAACCCTTGGACGACAAACGAATTTCCTATTATCTCCAACCCTTAATGGAAATTCACAACGAGACCAAGTACGGCTCAAGTCCCGGTGGCTATATCATGCCAAAGAACATTCTCAACATTGCAAAGATCATTGCCCTATTTGTATTGTTGATTGCCTTGGTCAACTTTGTCAACTTGGTAACAGCACAATCCCATACCAGAACCAAAGAGGTGGGTGTCAGAAAAGTTATGGGTAGTAATCGCTTGCACCTAATACTCCAATCAATTTTTGAAAACAGCTTACTTATCCTTATAGCTTCCATCTTGTCCATTGTGCTCATCCAGGGATTGATCCAATTGCTCAACAGCAATTTGACATTAATGGAACTTAAGCTAGCCTTTTTACCTAGGCATTTCGTCTATATTCTCATTGTGGCCGTCATTGCAACTGGTATTGCGTGCGTTTATCCTGCCCTTGTTTTTGCAGCTTCCAATCCCGTAAATGCGTTAAGGGGTAGGGTACAGCTTAGAAAAAATAAGTCTTCAGATATTAGAAAGGGATTGGTGACGGCCCAGTTCGTCATTGTTCAACTGTTTGTCATTGGTGCTATTATCCTTGCTTTTCAAATGGAGCATTTTAAGAACAGTGATTTGGGTTTCGATAAAGAAACGGCGCTCATTTCTGAAATTCCGGATACTGAAAAAGGCTTGCTATTTCGCGAAAAACTGCTGTCCAATTCAGAGATTGCCAAAGTTGCCATTGGTTCCGGGCCGCCCATGGCGGTGAATGGTCTTCAGTTAGGTACCACCTTTAGGCTACCCGAACAGTCTCCAGAGGAATCATTGGAAGCCGAGATGAAGATAGGGGATGTACATTACTTGGACTTTTTTGGATTGGAATTATTGGCAGGTAGAAACTTCCATTCCAACAAAGACACCTTTGACGAATTCATCGTCAACGAGACGCTTTTAAAATCTTATGGGTGGACACCCCAAGAGGCCTTAGGGAAAAAAGTTCAAATCAACGAGGGTGAAGCAACCATTGTTGGCGTCGTTAAAGACTTTCATAACAATGCCTTGCAAAATGAGATTTCACCATGTATCCTTTTAAATTGGAACTACTTTCAAAACAGTGCCTTTATAAAGTGGGAAGGGTCCAAAGTAAGTGGGATAGATAAAATTCAAACCTATTGGGAAGAGCTTTTTACGAACAGTGTATACAAACAACAATTTTTGGATGACGCCATTGAAAAGGAATACCTGGTTGAAAATTTGATTTTTAAGGGATTCACCACCTTCTCCATTTTGTCCATTATCATAGGTTGTTTAGGTCTTTTTGGGTTAATGTCCTTTATCGTTTCCCGAAAGAGCAGGGAAATCAGTATTCGGAAAGTGTTGGGCGCCACCCTGCTCGAAAACATTGCACTGTTTTCCTTGGAATATACCAAGATTGTTGGGCTGTCCTTTATTATTGCCTCACCTTTTGTCTACTATTTTATGGGGCAGTGGTTGGAAGGATTTACCTATCGCATACAGCCTTCGCTATGGATGTTTCTATCCGGTGGTTTCATCACCCTATTCATCGCTTTGCTCACCTGCAGTTTTCAATCGGTTAAGGCGGCTTTGGTCAATCCAGCAAAAAACTTACGATCGGAATAGATATCATTTAATGAACAAGGAAAAAATAACAACAAAAATCAGATACTTTTTGAGCCATAACCCTAATCCCTAAAAAATGTTTAAGCACAACATTGTATTGTATTTAAGAAAAATTCAAAAACACAAGAGTACTTTTTTGATCAACTTGGTAGGCTTATCCTCCGGTTTGGCCTGTGTATTGTTGGTGTACCTCTGGGTGTCTGATGAACTTGCCATGGATAAATTTCATGAGCACGATGAGCGATTGTACCAAGTACGTAGAAATGTGCCCGTGGCCCCGGGAGTATTGGCCACCTTCTCTTCCAATTCAAGCCTAATGCTAACCGCCTTACAAGAAGAGGTGCCGGAAGTGGAGTTGGCTACCGCAGTCTACGAGTTTGACAATAATGCCAGTTTGGAGACCGGGGATAAAAAATTAAGTGCTCTTGGTATTATGGCCAGCGAAGACTTCTTTAATGTCTTTTCCTATCCTTTCATCTCCGGGAATAAAAATACCGCTTTGTTCGATGTGAATTCCGTGGTCATTTCCCGGGAATTGGCCAACAACTTTTTTGGAGAAGGCGTGGACCCCCTAGGAAAAACACTTACTATAACAGAGGGTGAAGAAGAAATCGATGAGGTATTTACAATCTCTGGAGTTTTTGAGGTACCGCGAAATTCTTCCCAGCAATTCGACTTTATCTTGCCTTACAATACCTTTCTTAAATACAGAGATCCCGATGACATTGCGTGGTATAGCAACAGCTCAAGCGTGTACGCACTTTTAACGCCCAAAACGGATATCAATGCGTTTAATCAAAAAATGGTGGATTTTGTATCAAAACGGAACAAATATGAAGAACAGGTGTTGTTTACCAAATACAGCGATAATTACCTCAGGGGAAATTATGAGAACGGGAAGCAAGTTGGTGGACGAATCAACTATGTGATCCTGTTTTCCCTTGTAGCCCTTTTTGTGCTATCCATTGCTTGCATCAATTTCATGAACCTTTCCACGGCAAGGGCCACAAGGCGGCTAAAGGAAGTTGGGGTTAAAAAAGCGGTTGGTGCCAACAGGAAATCCCTGATCATTCAGTTTCTTTCAGAATCCCTTTTACTGTCCTACTTTTCATTGGGATTTGCAGTTGTTATCGTACTTCTTCTATTGCCATGGTTCAATACGGTCACTGGCAAGGAACTAACATTTGCCATTGAAGGTAGCATGATAGTCACCCTTCTTTTGATTGCGCTATTGACAGGGCTATTTTCAGGAAGTTACCCAGCGCTTTATTTAACAAAGTTCAGTGCTGTAAAAGTTTTGAAAGGCAAGATCAATAGCTCCTTTGGTGAACTTTTGGCCCGGAAAGGATTGGTCATTTTTCAATTTAGCATCTCCATTTTATTGATTGTAGCCGTTAGTGTTATTTATATGCAACTGGATTACGTTCAATCGAAAAACTTGGGCTACAACAAGGACAATGTGCTGATTTTTGAAATACAGGACGGATTGCTCGGCAAAGTTGATGTGTTTCTGGAACAGGCAAAACAATTGCCTGGGGTGGTCAATGCAACCTACATGCAAGGAGGGATGACCAATTTTAGTAATTCCTCAAGGGGGCATAGTTGGCCTGGTCAGACCGAAGAGTCCAAACACATTAATTTTAGGCATGCCCACGTAGGTCCGGAGTTTATAGAAACCATGGGTATCGAATTAAAGGAAGGAAGAACCTACATCAATGAAAAACCCAACAACGAATCAAAAATCATATTGAATGAGACCGCCGTTGAGGTCATGGGGCTTGAAAATCCAATAGGGACCATCATTGATATGCGGGGACCAAATAGGGAAATCATTGGTGTGGTCAAAGACTTTAATATCCAATCCCTCTACAACGAAATTACCCCTATGGCCCTATTATGTAGAACCGAGTGGATCAGCAATTTAGTGGTCAAAATAAAAGCAGGTGAAGAGAAAATGGCCATTGCTTCCCTAGAAAAGCTGTATGGGGAATTCAATCCGGGACTTGCCTTTGATTTTCGCTTTTTGGACAATCAATACCAAGAACTGTATCAGTCAGAACAGCGCGTATCCACACTATCAAAATATTTTGCAGCCATGGCCATATTGATTTCTTGCTTGGGGCTGTTTGGTTTGGCCGCCTTTTCAGCAGAACGGAGAAGGAAGGAAATCAGTATCCGGAAGGTGTTGGGACAAACTGTTTCCCAGGTGACTGTAATGCTTTCCAGCGAATTCATGAAATTGGTCTTGATCTCCATAGCCATTGCTTTGCCCATTTCATACTTGCTGGCTTCAAATTGGCTTTCGCAATTTGCCTACAGAATTTCACTACATGCCGGATATTTCGTAGGGGCCGGGATAGCAGCTATATTGGTTGCACTGCTCACGGTTGGAAGTCAGGCCGTAAAAGCGGCCAATAAAAATCCCGTTCACGCCCTTAAAGACGAATAACCCCCTTTTAATCAAAATCATGTTTAAACAGCACATCAAATTATTTTTTAGGAACATTAAGAGGTCCAAAACCATCTTCTTCATTAATATCATTGGCCTTGCTGGCGGACTGACCTCGGCTTTACTGTTGTTTCTTTGGGCTACCGGTCAATATCAAATGAATCGGTTTGATGAAAAGGATAGTGAACGGCATGTTCAGGTGATGGTCAATTATATTGCTCCAAGCACCATAGAAACAGAAGAGTTCACCCCTGGTCCAATGACCCTTGCCATGGCTGAGGAGATTCCTGAAATAGAATATGCGATTCCCATTGTTGCGCCCCGCTCTTTTTATAATGGCGTTCTGCGTTTTGAGGACAAGAGCATAAAAGCTAAACCCCAGTTTGTTGGCCCAGGATACTTTGATGTTTTTGGAAGTCATTTTCTTGCAGGAGACAAGTTTACAGCGTTGAACAACAAGGAGGCAATTGTCATTTCAAAAACGATGGCTCAAGCCCTTTTTGATTCCAATGAAAATGCCATTGGAAAAAGTATTGTGTTCAAAAACGAATATTTTGATGGAATATATACCATTTCAGGGGTTTTTGAACATCCAAAAAACGCTTCCTTTACTTATGATGTGCTGTTTAATTTTGATCGGTTTTTGGAAGGGAGACCCAATCTTAAAAAGTGGAACAATGGGGGCGTTCAGGCACATTTTGTTCTTGAACCTGGGGTATCCCTTCAACAATTTAATTCAAAAATTGGACATTATCTAAACACCAAATTGGAAGGTTTAAACACCTCCTTATTTGCACAAAAATATGCTGACCGCTACCTGTACAATGTTCATGAAAATGGGAAGCCCCTTGCTGGCAGGATGAAATATGTACGCCTGTTTTTAATTATTGGGTTCCTAATTCTGGCATTGGCCTGTATTAATTTTTCGAATTTGGCCACTGCCAATGCCTCACGAAGAATAAAAGAGATTGGCATAAAAAAAACCGCTGGTGTTCAACGAAGAACCCTTTTACTGCAATTTATGACCGAAGCAGTCCTAATGGCACTTCTTGCCTTATTGCTTGCGATTCCTTTGGTTCAACTCTTATTGCCCATTTATAATGAGATTATTGGTCTAAACTTAGAACTTAACTTTAGCTATGAGGTCATCCTTGGTATTGCGGCCATAACACTCTTTACCGGTGTCATTTCAGGTATTTATCCTGCACTATTCCTTTCTAAACAACAACCCTCTGAGTCTTTAAAGGGAAAGATTAATACAGGGCCTAGTCAGCAATGGTTCAGAAAAGGCTTGGTTGTTTTCCAATTTACCATATCCATCTTTTTATTGATTGCTGTTTTGACCATCTCAAAGCAAATAAATTTTATGCAGGACAAAGAATTGGGGTATGACCAGGAACAGGTAGTTTCTTTCCCTTTAGAAGGGAATTTAGATGAAAGTTATCAGATCTTTTTGAAGGAAGCTCAAAAGATTACCGGCGTAACACAAGCCTCCCATATGTGGGGAGACCTTCCGGGCAGGTTAGGTTCGAGTAATGGGTATCAATGGGCCAACCAAGAAAAAGAGGAGCTCAAAATTCGGTTTTTTGACATTGTAGGCGGAACTGAGATTATAGACTTACTGGGCCTGGAGGTAATTAAGGGGCGTTCATTTTTGGAAAACTCAAAAGCAGATGAAAATGGCATCATATTTAATGAAACGGCTATAAAAATCATGGGATACGAAGACGACCCCATTGGCTCCCAAGTGTATTTTGAAGGTTACAAAACCATTGTTGGGGTGGTAAAGGACTTTCATTTTGAATCCATGTATGAACCTATTAAACCGCTATTCCTGGAATTGGGCAAAGGGGATAATATTGTCTTGAAATTGAATGCCAAGGACCACCTCAAAACCCTTGATCAAATCAAAGGCCTTTATCATACGTTTAACCCGGATTTTCCTTTTGAATACCGTTTTTTAGATGAGAATTTTCAAGAGCTTTACCGTTCTGAACAAGTCATAGCATTATTGTCTAAGTATTTTGCTGCCCTGGCCATAATCATTTCATCTTTGGGACTATTTGGACTTGCTTTGTTTACCGCATTTCAAAAGCGTAAAGAAATAAGTATTCGAAAGGTTTTGGGGCAGACTTCAAGACAGGTGGTTCTTATGCTAACAAAAGAATTTGCCGCCCTCGTAATCATAGCCATAGCCATTGCGGTTCCCTTAGGTTACGTATTAACGGCGGATTGGCTGTCAAACTTTGCATATCATATTCCATTACAGGCATCCCATTTTATCTGGGCGGGTTTGATAGCATTGGCCATAGCCATACTAACAGTTGGAAGTCAAGCTTTGATAGCAGCCAATCGAAATCCCATTAAAAACTTGCAATCAGAATAATCTTTATCCCTGAAGGAAATAATCATGATAAAAAACTATATAAGGGTAGCTTTTCGAAACCTATTGAAACACAAGCTGTTTTCAGTAATCAACATTCTAGGATTGTCTGTAAGCATGGCAACCTGTCTGCTGATTATCCTCTTGATATATAGCCAAAAAAAGGTGGATGGCTTTCATGAAAAGCGGGATAGGATAGTGCGTGTTTTAAGTGTTGAGGAGGGGCGTTCCTTTGCCTCCACGCCATTACCTTTGGCCAAACAGCTTTCTGAAAACTACCCGCATCTGGTGGAAGATGCGGTGCAGATAAAATCGAGCTTTGTTGGTGGGGATGTTATTTATGGCGAAAATAGAATTCCTTTGGCCGGACGCTATGCGGATGACCACCTCTTTGCTGTTTTTGACTTTGACCTGATTGCCGGGGATGCAGCTACTGCCTTAAACGCACCGTTCTCCATAGTGCTTACCAAGACATCGGCAGAAAAACTATTTGGAGCAACGGACCCCATGGGCAAGTCCGTAAAACTGAATGATATTGGTTTGAATACCATGGGTATTGATCTCATTCTTACCGAAAACAAAGAAACCTTTCTGGGTGATTTTGTGGTTACCGGTATTGTGGACAACAGCTTGCCATCACACATCCAATTTGATTTTTTGGTCTCCATGTCTACCCTGCCTTCCTTGGTAAAACAAGGAAAAAGTGATGCCACTTTTGATAACTGGGATAACTATTTTGATGCTTATCTCTATCTCTTGCTCAAAGAGGGGGTTTCCGAAAAGGATGTACAACCTATTCTGGACGATATAGCCTTTCAACAATACAATACCCTTGAGGATGTTGCTATTGCATTTACCCAGGAAGGACTATCCCAAATCAATTTGAGCAAATTTCACAATAATGACATTGGTCTGAGAATGCCCGTAGAGGTTATCTATGTGCTTGCCTTTTTAGGTTTCATCGTTCTTTTTTCGGCTTGCTTCAATTACGTCAACTTGTCTTTTGCACGATCACTAACCCGATCCAAGGAAATTGGGGTAAGAAAAACAATGGGCGCCGCACGTTATCAGGTCTTCATACAGTTCATAATGGAATCCATCTTAGTTGGGCTGTTATCATTGGCAGTTGCTATTGGATTACTCCAGCTGTTAAGCCGAATGTTCTTGGGCTTATGGATGAACCAATTTTTGCGATTGGATTTTAGATTTGACATCGCCCTGTTTCTCGTATTCATCTTGTTCAGTATTCTCGTTGGATTGATGGCAGGGGTACTCCCCGCCTCTTTTTTATCATCCTTTTCGCCTGTTAAGGCCCTTCGTAATACTAGAGGGCTGACCCTGGGAAAAGGTAAGGGGCTACATCTTAGAAAAGGATTGGTGGTCTTGCAATTCTGTGCCTCGCTTCTTTTTATCACCACTACGCTGTTGATTTTTTCGCAACTGAACTACTTAATGGAGAAAGAATATGGGTTTGACCAAAACCATATCATCAACCTTAAATTGCAAGGTATGGATTATGGAACCTTCGCACATGAGCTTTCCAAAAACCCCTCCATTCAAGGTATTTCAGCCAGTTCCTTTGTTCCCGGTACAGGAGGGTATAGCGGCGATGTACTCCTTCAAAACCAGTTCACAGCCGGTGATTCTGAATTGGCATCAAGTTTTATTGCCGTAGACCAAAACTTTCTTCCCAATTTAAAAATAGAGCTTAAAGCCGGAACCAATTTCCCATCCAAGATGCCTATGCACAACGAAGAATATGTGGTACTAAATGAAGCTGCGGCAAAGTTATTGGGTCATGCTATTCCAGAGAACGTGGTTGGGGAAACCATCTCAATCGGAGAAAACCAAACCCCAGTAAAGGTCATCGGGTTGACTGCCAATTTTATATATGATCTATTAACGGAAGCTGAACCAAGCGACCCCCTTGTATTAAGGTACTTGCCCAATGAATTTGCCTATTTAAACATCCGCTATCTTCCTACAGCAAGCACAACATCCATACTTTCCTATGTAGAGCAAAAATGGAAAGCGATGGATAAGGTGCACTCACTTAAGTACAATATTTATGTGGATGAGCTAAAAGGTACGAACGCCATCTTTTCTGATATCATATACATATTAGGGTTTATTTCGTTTTTAACCATTATCATATCAACACTTGGCCTTTTAGGCATAGCTGCCTTTACGGCCGAATCAAAAAGAAAGGAAATAAGTATTCGAAAGGTACATGGGGCAAAGACAAAAAATATTACATTTCTATTGTCAAAGGGCTTTTTGCCGTTGTTCATCATTGCTGTTCTGGTAACAGTTCCTCTGAGCTATTTTGTGAATTCACTTTGGCTGGAAGAATTTGCATATAAGGTGAATGTAAGCCCGTGGGTTTTTGTTTTGGGGATTGGTATAATGTTCGCAACTGGGTTTGGAACCATTTTGTCGCAAACCCTCTCCGCTGCTAGCGACAGCCTTTTGAAAAGACTGAAAGAAGAATAAAAAACGGTTTTCTGCCTGATAATCCGGCAGATGCCATAACACTATTTAAACTATAATTATGTTGTTGGAATTAAAAAACATTTTTAAATGGGTCAACTCCGGGGGCCAGCGTATTTTTCTATTAAAGGACATCAACCTTTCCGTTGAAGAAGGAGAGTTTATCTCCGTAATGGGTCCTTCAGGTTCCGGTAAATCTACCTTGCTCAACGTCATCGGCATGTTGGACCAATTCAATGAAGGGGAATACTACTTTTTTGATGAGTCTGTTCACAACCTTAAAGAAAAGCACCGTTCCAATTTGTACAAGGAATATATTGGATTTGTGTTTCAGGCCTATCACCTGTTGGATGACCTTACCGTCTATGAAAACCTGGAGATGCCGCTGCTTTACAAAAAATACAAAGGTGCTGAACGCAAGGCCATGGTGGCGGATATGCTGGACCGTTTTAATATTGTGGGAAAAAAGGATTTGTTCCCGGCACAGTTGAGCGGTGGACAACAGCAATTGGTGGGCGTTGCAAGGGCATTGATCGGGAAACCAAAACTAATTCTTGCCGATGAGCCCACAGGTAACCTCAACTCCAAGCAAGGGGAGGAAATCATGGAATTGTTCAAGCAATTAAATAAGGAAGGAGTGACCATCATCCAAGTCACGCACTCGGAAAAGAATGCTGAATATGGTTCTCGAATTATCAATTTATTGGATGGGAGAAAGGTTTAATTATTGAACCGTCGGAATCGTTTAGCGTAAAGTCCCCTGAAAATAGGGGGTTTTTCAAGGTATTTATTATAATCTGTCCGTGAGTTTGTGAAATAATATTTTTTCCAATTCTCCTATCCATCTTCCTCCGCTGGATGTCAGTATAATAACTCCCGATTTATATTGCGGTGAAAAAATATACCCACTGGCAAATCCGTCAAGATCGCCCCCGTGACCAAATTGTATTCCTGTTTCAAAAACCTTTTTCCCCAAACCAAAACCGTAGCCATTTTCCTTGACATCTATATCCTCATTGAGAACCAAGGGGTTTCGATCATTCTCTAAACGATTATGGCTTTGGTAAGCATTTATCTGTTGTATTATTAGTTTGGATAGGTCGTTTACATTGGAATATACACCCCCAGCTGCGGCTAACTTTCCCATAGTAAAGGCGCTTGTGGCTTTGCTTCTGTCTTCTTTTCGATAGGGGGTTACCAAATGTGTTTTTTGCTCATTGGTCAGTACTATGGTGGTGTTGGGCATGTCATAAGCTTCTGAAATATATTTTCGAATCAACTCTTGGTAGGTTTCCCCACTCGCCTGTTCACATAGATATCCCGCAACAGCATACCCAAAATTTGAATAGCCAAATTTGGTCCCAGGTTCTACTAGCAATTCAACTGAATTTAAGTCGTTCAAAACATCTTCTTCTGTGTACGGAACAAGCATGGGTTCCCCATCTTTTCTTTTTTCCGTAAGTTCCCTATAGGGCAGTCCTGATGTATGCCTAAGAAGATGCCGTACCGTAATGTTGCGCAGTCTTTCTTCGGCTTCAGGCTCAAGGGAATCAATCAAATAGTGTACTATGGGGGTATCTAAGTTTAATTTTCCCTGATTTACCAAATGCTTTGCGATGATTCCTGTCATCTTTTTGGTGTCAGAGGCAATTTGATAGACCGAAAAACTATTTGCACGAACGGTTTCACTGCGATCATGGAAACCAAATCCCTCCGATAGGATTATTCTTCCTTCTTTTACAATTGCAACGGATACTGCTGGAATGTTGTTTAAATGCATGGCGCTGTCAATCTTTTTCTTAAACCAACGAACTAACTGATTGTTCGTTGAGTCCAATTGAAACAATTCAAAACGCGAATTGGTCTTTTGATTTTGTTGTCCAAAAGAAAATAGCAGTGTTAAGCAAGTGCCTGTTGTAATCAAAAGTCGGTTCATGTCCCTAGTTTTCACTAGTGACCCAGAATTCCGGAAAAGGTTACATTATCGAAAGAAAACCAGTAGTGATCTAATCGTTATACCATTGCTGCCAATTCCTTTCCAACCAAGGAGCCAATGGCCACACCCATTCCCCCAAGTCGTATACCACAGTAAGTGTTCTCTGAAAGTTGTTTGATTATTGGTTTCTTTTGTCTTCCCACACCCATAATACCACTCCATCTTCGATCAATTTCAAAGGGTGTATTTGGCAGAATCACTTCTCTCAACAATTTCTCCAAGGTATTGTGGACCAAATCGGTGTGCCCAAAATCCGTCGTTCGCTCAGTTTCAAAATCCAAATTTCGGCCCCCACCGAATAGGATACGATTGTCAATATTCCTAAAGTAATAATAGCCCTGATCAAAATGGAAGGTACCCTCAATCTTCAAGTGGTCAATAGGTTTTGTAATCAATACTTGAGCTCGGGCTGGGTCAACATCCTCATTGAGAACTTGCTTAGAAAAACCATTGGTTGCCAACAATAGTTTTTTGGTTTTCAGCTCAAAATTATTGGTCTGAACAATTACTTCGGCTTCTCCTTCTTCAAAGGATTCCACAGTACTGTTGTTTATGATTCTAATGCCCTTTTCTTGAGCCAAGTCCAATAATCCTTGCATCATTAGACCTGTGTCCAGTTGCCCTTCAAACCGATGGGTAATATACTTCTGTTCAATGCGTTCAAAGCCAAAGCAATTCCTAGATGTACAAAACGGGTCCCCACCAAAAACTGGATGGAGCAATGTGTTGATGGTACTTAGATTATCCAAGCTCTTTTCATACAGGAGGCCATCATCTTCAAGAAATATTTCATGGCCTCCCAGCGTTTGAAAATCAATAGTTCTGTCTCCCAAGAGTTTCCGTAAGGCCTGAATCCCTTCCCAGCGCTGTGCTACTAGACCAACCACTTCTTCCTCTGAATGGTTTTCCAAATCGGCCAAAATCTCCGAAATACTACCAAAACAGGCAAACCCGGCATTTTTAGTACTTGCGCCTTGGGGCAATATCCCTTTTTCCAGAATCAAGACCTTGGCTTTGGGGTATTTTTCTTTGAGTGAAAGCGCAGTACTTAACCCCACAATACCACTACCGACTATGGTAAAATCAATATTTGACAACCACGTTTTGTATTCCCAATAGCTTAATTCCATATACAAAAAACCCCGACAGTGTCGGGGTAGTTTATTTAATACGCATATTTCTCGTCCATCTCAAAATCTTCCATGAACTTGGTGGTATAGTTGCCGGCCAAGTAGTCTGGATGGTCCATCAATTGCCTATGGAAAGGTATTGTGGTCTTCACCCCTTCAATTACGAATTCATCCAAGGCACGACGCATTTTATTGATGGCCTCCTCACGGGTCTGGGCGGTAGTAATTAATTTGGCCACCATTGAATCATAGTTGGGTGGAATTACATATCCACTATATACATGGGTATCCAGACGCACGCCATGTCCTCCGGGCGTGTGAAGCGTAGAAATTCTTCCCGGTGAAGGTCGAAAACCATTGTAAGGATCTTCTGCATTGATGCGACATTCAATGGAATGCAGTTTTGGTGTGTAGTTTTTCCCCGAAATGGGCACACCACCCGCAACCAAAATCTGTTCTCGAATCAAATCGTAATCAATGACCTGTTCCGTAATAGGGTGTTCCACCTGGATTCGGGTATTCATCTCCATAAAATAGAAGTTTCGATGCTTATCCACCAAAAATTCCACGGTTCCGGCACCTTCGTATTTGATGTATTCTGCTGCCTTTACCGCAGCTTTGCCCATCTCTTCACGTAACTTATCCGTCATAAACGGAGACGGTGTTTCCTCGGTGAGTTTTTGATGTCTTCGTTGTACTGAACAATCCCGTTCTGATAGGTGGCAGGCTTTGCCAAATTGATCACCGACCACTTGAATTTCTATATGCCTTGGCTCCTCAATGAGTTTCTCCATGTACATGCCTCCATTTCCAAAGGCAGCGGTGGCTTCCGTGACGGCACTATTGAAATTCTTCTCCATTTCGTCTTCCGACCAAATGGCACGCATCCCCTTACCGCCACCTCCGGCAGTAGCTTTAATCATGACCGGATAGCCCATTTTCTTAGCTTCCTTTTTGGCGTGGGCAACATCCTTCAATAAACCATCAGAACCAGGGACACAGGGTACTCCCGCTTTTTTCATGGTTTCCTTGGCGGTGGCCTTGTCTCCCATTTTTTCTATTTGCTCGGATGAGGCCCCAATAAACTTGATGTCGGATTCTGCACAGATTTTGGAAAACTTTGAGTTTTCTGAGAGAAATCCATATCCTGGGTGAATGGCGTCAGCGTTCGTAATCTCAGCAGCAGCAATAATATTAGGGATTTTCAAGTAAGATTCGCTACTTGGTGCGGGACCAATACAAACCGCTTCATCGGCAAAACGGACATGGAGGCTTTCTTCATCAGCTTTGGAGTATACTGCTACCGTTTTGATACCCATTTCCTTGCAGGTGCGAATGACCCGAAGTGCAATTTCTCCCCTGTTTGCTATCAATATTTTTTTGAACATAATTGTAAAAATTACAAATCTCAAATTCCAAATCCCAAATTGGATTTTGGTGTTTGGAGTTTGGAATTTTCAATTAACTTGGGTCGACCAAGAACAAGGGTTGATCAAATTCTACTGGGGAAGAATCATCTACCAATACCTTCACAATCTTTCCTGAGACTTCAGATTCAATGTCATTGAATAACTTCATGGCCTCAATAACGCATAGCACATCACCTTGTTTGATATCAGAACCCACCTCAACAAAAGCAGGTTTATCTGGCGAAGGTTTACGATAGAATGTTCCGATTATTGGCGACTTAATGGTAATATACTTTGAATCGTCCTCTGCGGGTCCAGTTTCCTGAGCAGGAGCAGTAGGAGTTGGGGTTTCTTGAACAGGCGCCGGGGCGGCCGCAACTGGAGATTGAGCCACCGGAATTTGCTGAACAATCGTGGTCTCTGGCGTAGCAGACGAACTGCCCGTACGGATGGTGATTTTGATATCTTCCATCTCTAATTTTACTTCACTGGCGCCAGATTTGGCCACGAATTTTATTAGACTTTGAATTTCCTTGATATCCATTACATATGATTTAGTTAGTCGATTTTAAATAGTATAGGCCCATTTTAAATAGATGGATCCCCAAGTGAATCCGCCGCCAAATGCTGCAAATACCAAGTTGTCACCTTTACTCAATTGCTTTTCATAATCATGGAGCAATAAAGGCAAGGTGGCTGAGGTAGTATTTCCATACTTGTGAATGTTCATCATTACTTTGGAATCTTCCAATCCCATTCGTTTAGCGGTAGCATCAATTATCCTTTTATTGGCTTGGTGCGGTACCAGCCATTGTACGTCAGCATGGGTAAGATTGTTTCGCTCCATGATTTTGGCCGAAACATCTGCCATATTGGAGACAGCAAATTTAAACACGGATTTTCCGTCTTGTCTGGCATAATGCAACCGCTTGTCCACGGTTTCATGTGAAGCGGGCAATATGGAGCCCCCTGCTTCCATTTTTAAAAATTCTCGACCATTGCCATCAGACCTCAAATATTCGTCTTGAGACCCAAGCCCTTCTTCATTGGGTTCAAACAATACTGCTCCAGCTCCATCACCAAAAATAATACAGGTGGCCCTGTCCGTATAGTCAATAATAGAAGACATCTTATCAGCACCTATGAGGAGAACTTTTTTATATCTTCCTGATTCTATATAGCTTGCGGCTGTTGACATTCCGTAAAGAAAACTCGAACAAGCTGCCAGCAAATCATATGCAAATGCATTGGTGGCTCCAATCTCCGAAGCAACGTATGCTGCAGTGGAAGCCACCAGCATGTCTGGTGTTGCTGTAGCGACAAGAACCAAATCAATTTCTTCAGGATTCAAGTCTTTTTTTTGCATTAAATCCTTTACCGCTTCGATAGCCAAATAGGATGATCCTGCACCTTCTTTTTTTAGCAATCTACGTTCCTTTATTCCTGTCCTTGTGGTAATCCACTCATCATTTGTGTCAACCATGGTTTCTAGAATCTGATTGGTTAACACATATTCGGGAACATATCCCCCTACAGCTGTAATTGCCGCGGTTGTTCTAGCCATTAGAAATGAATTTTATCAAAAAAAGCCAAAATTTGGCTCTAAATCGTCGAAAAGTAGTGATTTTCTTCGATATTTTAATCAAAAACGTTCGTTTTCGCCATTACCTACAAATAAAAAACTCCCTGTTTCCAAAAATGAAACGGGAGCTCATATTTTATGCCTAAGGTCTGTTATTAAGCTGCAGATTCTTCTTCCGTAGCATCAATTAAAACTTGGCCTCGGTAGTACAGTTTTCCTTCGTGCCAATGTGCCCTATGATATAAGTGCAGTTCTCCTGTCGAAGAATCTTTGGCAATGGTCGGAACACTAGCCTTATAGTGGGTCCTTCTTTTATCCCTTCTGGTTTTTGATATTTTTCTTTTAGGATGTGCCATGTTTTCCTATTTATTATCCGTTAATAATTTTTTTAATCCGTCCCACCTTGGGTCGGTATTGTTATCTTCTTTCGTTGTTTCCTTTGGTTGCAGTTCCTGAAGCTTTTGCAATGCCTCTGACTTCAATGTGCCATCCAAAACACCGGGGTGCATTCGTTTTTGTGGAACGGCCAACACCAACATTTCGTATAAATATTGGGCAATGTTGAACTGATGTTCCCTATGAGGGAGAATCAAAATCTCATCATCTTCATCATTATATTCTTCCCCGAACTTGATGACCAAATGCAACTCTGAGGTAATTTCTTGATCGTACGGCTCATTGGTCAAATCACAATTCACATTGACCGACCCATCCGCCGCAATGTCAAGCTCCATCATGGTGCTGGTCTTATTTAAAGTAGCTTCAGCTTCAATATTGGCCCCGTTGAACTCCTCGTAACCAAAAGACTCAAAGAACGTATTGTCAATGTTATACCCAAACCTATGCTTTCCTTGTTTTAATCCAACAAAAGGAATAAAAAACTCCTTCTTTTTCATCATTCCAACACTAAAGATTTGTGTACCTGCCTTCTAAGGCGGGTGCAAAGATACATTTTATTTGTAGAACACCTAAGAATCCCCCTAAAAATCAAACGCTACCCTGTTCTCTTTACGGACTGCCTTTTTAATGGATTCTTGGTAAGGTTTTTATAGTCCTCCCTGTTTTTGAAAATCCTAATGGCCGTAAATATGGCTTCCTTGAATGAGCTTTCATCCGCTTGGTTTTTTCCTGCAATCTCATAAGCCGTACCATGATCTGGAGAGGTTCTTATTTTGGATAAGCCCGCTGTATAATTTACCCCTTGGCCAAAGCTTAGTGTTTTGAACGGAATCAGACCTTGGTCGTGATAGGCCGCCAAGATGGCATCAAAAGCCAAATGGGTTTGGGAACCAAAAAAACTATCTGCTGAATAGGGGCCGTACACCATATGTCCTTCATTGAATAATGAAGCTATGGCGGGCTTCATTATTTCTTCGTCTTCCTTTCCTATGGTTCCATTGTCGCCACTGTGGGGATTGATGCCCAATAAAGCAATTTTTGGTCTGCGGATACCAAAGTCCATCGTCAATGAACTCATTATGGTGAACACCTTTTCCCGAATCAATTTTGTAGTGATTGCCGCTGCCACATTCTTTACCGCTATATGGTCGGTTAACAAGCCTACCTTTATTTCACTGGTCACCATAAACATTAGGCTTTCTCCTTCGAGTTCTTGTGCCAAATAATCCGTGTGGCCTGGAAACGTAAAATCCTCTGCCTGAATATTATTCTTGTTGATAGGCGCTGTGACCAAAACATCAATACCGTCTTTTTTCAGGGCATCCACTGCTGCCCTCAACGACTTTATTGCATATTTTCCACCATCCGCGGTTGCGTTTCCATAAGCCAGCGGAAAAGATTCTTTCCAAACATTGACCACATTTACTTTTCCATCCAGAGCCTTCTTGGCTTCCTGAATACCATGGAATCGCATCTCAAATCCCAAAGCCTTGATCTGTTGGGAAATAGCTTTGTTCGAAGCAAAGAATACTGGCGTGCAAAAATCCAACATCCTTTTATCCAAAAAACACTTTAAGGCAACCTCGCAACCAATTCCGTTAAGGTCGCCCACCGAAATTCCAACCCGTATTTTCCTGTCTTCCCCTTTAGAATCCATGACCGAATCCCTAATTTTACAAAACAAAGCTAGGTAATTTATTTACACCTGAAATTGCGGTTTCGCCCTCTTCAAGCAAAAAGGTTAAAAGCCGTGAACAGGCCTTGGGCTACAAATTGAAACTAAAAACAAAGGCAACTAAATGTTTACTGGGATTATCGAGACCTTAGGAGAAGTGGTGGGTTTAAAAAAAGAAGGTGAAAACCTTCATATTCGTATACAATCACAAATCACCCCTGAACTTAAAATAGATCAAAGTGTGGCGCATAATGGGGTTTGCCTGACCGTGGTTGACATTCAGGATGACAGTTACACCGTTACCGCTATTCAAGAGACCCTGGACAAAACCAGTCTTGGTACCCTTGAATTAGGGAGTCGAGTTAATTTGGAACGTGCAATGGTTCTTGGAGCGCGACTTGATGGACATATCGTTCAGGGTCATGTAGATCAGACCGCGGTTTGCGTCAAGGTTGAAGAGAAGGATGGGAGCTGGCTTTATACCTTTCAATATGACCCGTTAAAAAATAATGTCACCATAGAAAAAGGGTCAATAACAGTAGACGGTGTTAGTTTAACGGTGGTGGATTCACAAAAGAACCAATTCAGTGTGGCAATCATTCCTTATACCTATGACCATACTCGGTTCAATTCCTACGAGGTGGGCTCACAGGTGAACCTTGAATTTGATGTGATTGGCAAGTACGTGGCGCGATTGATGGAGGCCCATAGTTAAACCTTAATAAAAATCTTTCTTTTCCATAGTATGTAGGCCAGTAAACAGTAAAATGAAACCACTGTTAAACCATAGAGTAATGACGATAATTGCATTGAAAGGAAATCCTGAACATAAATCGTTTCAAAAAGCCAGCCATGAATGGAAGTCTCACCATCCACTTTTATCAGATAAAAGAGTTTGGTAATGAAACTTGATAGAAAGTAAACTATAATAGCGTTGGCCCCGGCATACCGAAAGATGCTACCAAATTGAATCTTTCTAATGTCCGTGATATAGTAAATCAATGCCAATACTATATTCCCCCAACCTGCAGTGACCAAAACAAAACTGCTCGTCCATAGGGCTTTGTTTATAGGGAATATGAAATCCCATAGATGCCCAACAATCAAAAGGGAACCTCCCAAACCAAAAAGAATAGTGGCTTTTTTCTTCTGTTGGGAGCGTAGAATAAGTCCCGTAAAAATACCCAATAGCGCACTAGCTACGGATGGCAATGTACTTAACAGACCTTCAGGGTCATAATCAGGCCTATAATTGTGCGAGCCAAACACCTTTACATCAAGCCAGTTTGCCAAATTATTGGGTGCCCTTTCAAAGGTGGAAGGTTGTCCTTCCACGGGTATGAAAGCCATCATTATCCAATAACCCACAAGAATTGCCGCTGTCAACCCAATCAGTTTTTTCCAATCGAGGTTAAGAAAAAGAACGGCAGCAAAGAAAAAGACCACCCCTATGCGCTGTAAAACCCCAGGGAAACGGATGGTTGAAAACTCCTTGATGAAGGGGAAGCTAATGGTAAACGCGCCAAGAATCAATCCTAGGCCAATCAACTTTAAACTTCGTACGGTAATCTTCCTGTAGGTGGCCCCAGAAGTTGTTTTGTTTTGGTAGGCAAACACAATGGACGTCCCTACAATGAACAAGAAAAAGGGAAACACCAAATCCGTGGGAGTGTAGCCATGCCATTCGGCATGAAGCAGTGGGGCATAGACGTTGGACCACGTTCCAGGGGTGTTGACCAATATCATGAGAACAATGGTCATTCCCCTAAAGATATCCACTGATAGAATCCTGTTCTTCATACCTATAGGATGTTATCCTTCATTTTATTCCACACCCGGACCAGCAGAAAACCTGAAAGTGCGGCCACTCCAGTTAAAACAGCGGCACTCAAGGTCTTGCCGTAAATCCAATATCCGGTCGCGAACATGATGGTATAAATGAGCACAACCCCTAAAAGCATGGCCGTTATACCCGAAGGAACGCTCCATTTTTCATCAGTTAACACCACGGAGTCTTTATCCTCTTCTGCTTCATCAACCACCTTTTTCCAACCAGGCCCGCCAGGTTGTATTTTTCTATAAAAATCCCGAAGCACTTCTTTGGATTCCGGTTGGGTCACAAAAGTTGCCGTTAACCAGATAAGGGAGGTCACCACCATGATAAAGGGCAATTCGGCCCAATCGGGCAAAAGTCCCGTTTCTGGTGAAAAAAGAAAGGGTCTAAGTGACGTGGTTTCCAATACAATGGCCAAAATCCCCGAAGAAAACATGGCCGTAATCTCACTCCAAGCATTGATTCGCCACCAAAACCAACGAAGGATAAAAATCAGTCCCGTTCCAGCACCAAAAGACAATAACAAATTGAAGATTCCCATGGCATTTTGCATGGCCAAAGCCAGAAATGCGCTTAATACCATGAGTACGACAGTTGACAATCTACCCACGGCTACCATTTGCTTTTCCGTGGCATTGGGGTTGATTTGTTGTTTATAAAAGTCAAACACCATATAGGAGGAACCCCAGTTCAACTGTGTAGAGATCGTGCTCATATAGGCGGCGACCAAAGAAGCCAAAACAATACCCAATAAACCGCTCGGTAATTTGGTCAACATCGCAGAATACGCCAAATCATGGCCAAGTTTGTCCGCAGGGACATTTGGAAAGGCCTGTGAAATACTCGCAACATCAGGATAAACCACCAAAGAAGCCAGGGCCACCAAAATCCAAGGCCAAGGACGCAATGCATAGTGCATAATATTAAAGAAGAAGGTAGCACCAATAGCATGGTTTTCGTTCTTGGCGGCCAACATACGTTGGGCAATATATCCGCCCCCACCGGGTTCCCCTCCTGGGTACCAAGAACTCCACCATTGCACCGCCAATGGGATGATAAGCATGGTAATCAGTGCTTTTTTATTATCAAAATCGGGAAGTATACTCAATTTATCCTTGACACTATCATTTTCCAAAATGGCACCCATACCCCCTACTTCGGGAAGATTCACTAAATAGAAGGCGGCTCCGATCGCACCCGCCATCGCCACAAAAAAGAGTAGAAAATCACTGTAGACCACTCCTTTAAATCCGCCAAGCGCACTAAAGACTACCGTAATCAGTCCAGCCGCCACAACCGTGACCCAAGGTTCCAGTCCCAACATTACCCCTCCTATTTTTATGGCCGCCAAGGTTACCGCGGACATTGTAATAACATTGAAAAGAACCCCTAAATACACCGCCCTGAACTTTCTCAAAAAACTTGCCGGTTTACCGCCGTAGCGCAGTTCATAAAACTCCAAATCGGTCTTAACATTAGACTTTCTCCAAAGCTTGGCGTAGACAAAAACCGTGAGCATCCCCGTAAGCAAAAAGCACCACCATCCCCAATTTCCGGACACCCCATTGGTCCTAACTAAATCGGTCACCAGATTGGGCGTATCTGTGGAGAAGGTAGTGGCTACCATGGAGAGGCCCAGCAGCCACCAGGGCATGGTCCGTCCTGACAAGAAGTATTCTGAGGAGCTTTTGCCTGATTTTTTTGATACGTATACTCCGATAAAAAGAACTATGGCGAAAAATCCAAAAATGATAATATAGTCAAGGGTCTGAATATCCATACGCTGGTTTTGGTTGAATATTAAAGATATGTTTTTTTTGGAACCGGCTTATTTACACCTCGTCATTTGGAATATTAGTAGCAACAAATGACAAGATTCTATAATATGAAAGGCTTTAACAGGATGATCAACCAACGCATCGTTCAAATTAGTGCTATTTTTAAAGCAGCATTCGCCCTATGGTTTTATCGCTATCAGCAAACGTTCCCATATCCGGCTGGGCCTTAGCGGGAGCAGCCGCATTTCTAATTGGGATTTCAAAAGCTGGGCTTAAAGGTTTGTCGCTTTTTAATGTTACCCTACTCGCCCTTGCTTTTGGAGCAAAATCATCAACGGGGATTATTATGCCCTTTCTGGTACTTGGTGACATCTTAGCTGTGGTCTATTACAATAGGCATGCACAATGGAATCCCATTTTAAGGATCCTACCTTGGATGGTCATTGGTATTTTAATAGGCGTTTTTATTGGCAAAGACTTGCCGGAACGACTCTTCAAAATTGCAATGGTCGCTATTATCTTTATCAGTCTGGGACTCATGGTTTTTTGGGACATTCGAAAATCAAAAACGGTCCCCAACCATTGGACGTTTGCTTCAGGAAGTGGAGTTTTGGCCGGGTTGACGACCATGATAGGTAACATGGCCGGACCTTTTACCAACCTCTATTTTTTAATGCTTCGATTACCAAAAAACGAATTTGTGGGCACCGCGGCTTGGCTGTTCTTTATTACAAATCTGTTCAAGGTCCCCTTTCATGTCTTTACCTGGAAGACCATCACATCAGAAACCCTACTTCTTAATTTGAAATTGTTTCCTGCGCTGTTGTTGGGGTTCTTTTTAGGAGCCAGGATACTGAAATATATCAACGATTCCCTTTATCGAAAGTTCATTTTGGCGGTGACCGCTATTGGCGCCATTGCCATTCTTTTGAAGTAACCCTTTAAAGGCCTGATTTAATTCTTTCGATATCTGAATTCGTTAAGGGTTTGGTGATATATCCTTCAATAAAGTCATAGGTTTTAGAAAGATTAAGGTCCTCTGGTGCTATGGATGACGTAAGGATATGGATTTGAACTTTGTTGCGAATAATTTCAGGCGCGTGTTTTAACTCTTCCAATAACTCCCAACCGTTCATTACAGGCATATTGATATCCAAAAACATCAGTTCAGGTAATTCATCTGGCGTGTTTTCCAAAGGGATTAAGGCATCATAGGCCAATAGCCCATTTTCCAGTGATACAACTTCCTCTGCCAGTCCTAGAGCCTTGATCAGAACTTCGGCCGCTGTTCTAAAAATCTCGTCATCATCAACCAAAAATAATTTCTTTGCCCCCATTAGTTGTTCTATTGTTCATTCATAAAATACAAATAAAAGGTACTACCAGCTCCTGGTTTGCTCTTTACTTCAATTTTTCCGTTCATGGCTTCCATTTGATTCTTGGACATATAAAGCCCCATACCTTTCGCGTCTGTGTTGTTATGGAAGGTTTTGTACATTCCAAATAGGTTTTTACGATGCTTCTTTAGGTCAATACCAAGCCCGTTGTCATGAAAGACAAGTACGGTTTTATTGCCCAAATCCTTTGACTCAATCTCTATTCTTGGGGCTGTTTCTAGGGTTTTATATTTAAGGGCATTGCTCAACAGGTTCATGAAGATACTGGTGAGGTACGATGGTATGCCCCATACCTTTAACGCTGGTGGAACCTTAATGGTAACTTCTGCATTGGATTCTTTAATGATGGCGTTGATGCTTTCACATACATTTTGGAGTATAGTAAATACCTTAACTTCTTGTAAATCACGATGCCCTGTTTGCTGTATTTTGATGATTTCATTCAGTTGGTTCAAGGTATCTTCCAATTTCTCAGAGGAGGTATGGATCATTTTAAGAAATCTTTCCTTCTCTTTTGATGCGATATCTGACACTAGCATTCCTGAAAGCATTGAGATATTGCTCGAATTGGAACGCAGGTTATGTGATACGATATGTGCAAAGTTGATAAGCTTCTGATTTTGTTTCTCGGTAACCTCCAATAGCCTTCTTAGCCGTTCATCCTTTCTTTTGAGACCGGTGATATCGGCATTGATGCCCACCATTCTTAGCGGCTGTCCTTCTTTATCCCTAAACACTTGGGCCCGTCCTTGAATATGGGCCACCGAACCATCTTTTTTAACAATTCGAAATTCGGTGTCAAATTCCTTTTTACCCTCCAAAGCCAATTTCACTTCGTTGGCCGCAAATTCCTTGTCCTGGGGATGCAAAGATGTTTCCCATGCATCATAGGCCTCGGTAAACTCCGAACGCTCCAGGCCAAAAAGGGCAAACATATTATCATCCCAAATAAGGTCGTTATCAGCTACGTTCCAGTCCCAAATTCCAATATTGGCACTTTCTACGGCAGCACGCATACGATTGTTGAGTTCCTCATTTTTACGCTTTTCCTTTTTGATGTCATCAATATCTTGAAAAACGCCCCGAAAGGCTACCGTCTTACCGTTACTACGTTCTGCTTCCCCGATGGATCTTACCCATTTTTCGTTTCCCTTGGCGGTGATAATAATCAATTCTACATCAAAGGGCGTTCCTGATTCGATACATTCAGAAACCACCTGTATAATCCGATCTCTATGCTCACCTTCTTTATAGAATTCGATGCCTTGTTCCAAGTCAGGTTCAAAGCTATTGGGCACCTCATGTATTTGACGGGTCATTGAAGACCAAAAAACCGAATTCTTGATCAAATCAACTTTCCAGCTGCCAATTTTTGCAATCTTTTTGGCCTGCATAGCCAACTCATATTGTATTTTGCCTTCGGTGACATCATCAAAATAAACCTGAAACTGTTGGTTTTGTCCTTGACCGGAATGGACGTTGGTCCGAATCCACCGTAATTTGCCTTTCCGTGAAATGATGGGCAGGGTTTCCGTAACTCGTGTACCCTTTTTTAGTTTATTGCCCAAAGCCTCCCGTACATCTCCCAGTAAATCAAAAAGGCTATTGATTTCGTCTTTCCCCGAAAGTTCAAAGAAGGGAAGTAGGGCACCTGAACATTCCATAATATCAAACTTGGCATCTACAATGGCAATTGGCAAAGGAGAACCCTTTATGGTAAAATTAGATGTGGTTGTAGTATTCAATAAGTTGATTTTTTATACAAAACGTAAGAATTTTCTTATTTAGTATATATTGTTCCTAGTTTAATATTCAAGCGCAATGGTTCCTATTTTTCATTGATTATTTAACATCGGTTTGTTAACGCTTTCTTAAGAAGATTTTTTTTGTTAACTTAGTCTTAACATTTCTGATGATGACTATCTCAAAAAATGCAGTTGAATTGCGGATTTTTATAACCGCCATGCTTATAGGCCTGATGATTATTGGGTTGGTTACCTACCGAACGTATTCCCAGGATATCAAAGAACATTTTTCTCAAAAAATGGTCGAGCTTTTTCCTGATATGGAAGAGGGTTTGGCCGCTTTATAGTCTCTTTGCCATCATCCACTACAAAAAATATTTCATAGGGGGGCAGGCATATGACAATTTATCCCTTTATATAAGTTTTGAATCCACTTACCTCAACGGTCCATTTCAAATTTTGGACGTAAACTGTTGTAATCGTTCAGGATGAGTTCAAGTAGTTTCTTTTTAGCAGGTGCGTTGGGAAACAAATCGCCCGTATCAACCCAAAAGTTGATGTCAAAACATTTGTAGATTCAATATTAAATAGGAATAGGCTCATGAATACCGAGAACGAACTTTAAAACCTGTTTTTAATCAATAGTATCGCCCAACAGTAAAATAAAAGAGAAACCCTACACACTACATTGGCCATTCACACATACCTATTGTCCAAACACACAGATTCCGAAACAACTTCCAATCTTTTAAAGTAATTTCTTACCTACTAAATTTTGTATTATGAGAGTACATTGGCGATTTGCTTTTTGGCAAAATGGAACATATTCGCAAACCTTTACTGTTCCGCTGGATTGGCGGAAGCGCTATGTAATAATAGGATCCACAACCTTTAAAAAAGGTGATGAGATGGCCCATCTTTATATTCAAACCTTATGCAATTACAACGGCTCTGGCCCAATTCTTTGTGGTATCCGAGATATTGGGGTAGATGAGGATTATACTCTTGGATTAAACGAATTCATTTCATCAGCTATTCGGGCGACTGTAAAATTCAAAACCAAGGGAGGGTTCCATAGGGCAGAGGGAATTGTCATCGAATTATAAACGTCAATAAATCAAATTACTATGAACACATATCTTTTTATTCATAAAAAATCCGGAAATTTAATTCATACCCATCACGACTATTCTGATTCCATTGAAAAGGTTATTGAAGATTGTAAATGCAGCAACATCGTTTCTTCGGTTGATTTTGATGAGCTGGAGATACTGGCTTTGACAGATGATGGAGGTAAAAAACACGGAGTAGAAAATAAAGCTGGGTTTGAAATCCAGCGATTTGATGACATTCCGAAAATACCAAAAAGCACTAAAATCCTGTACGAGGATTTAAAAAAGAAATAGCCTTTCTTTTTTAATCTTTTTGCAGAACGTATTATTTCCTTATCGCTTACCTTGCTATCTGAATGCACTAACCGTTTGGTATATCATAAATTCAATGGGTAGGCCATCCAGAGGATTTAAAAACAAGTTGAAATTGACTAAATTACAACGACAACCATCTTTAAAGTTAGGACACAGGTCGTTTTAGCCCGTGCCTTTCAACCCACCTGACAAAACATTGACCAATAACAAAAGGGTAAGGAGCAGTTTTCCGGATTCTTCCGGATGATTTTCCCTTATTTCCCTCCATTTGGTCAATGACCTTATTTGCATTTCGTGCAATAGCTGTAATGATTCATTTCTAAGCTTATTATTTTCCAGTCTTGAAACCCTACGTTCTTCAACAGATGCTCCCATAAGGATCTCGATTTCATTTAAACAACTGTTGTAATCGTCCAGTATAAGCTCCAATAAATCGTTTTTCGTAGAAGGGTTGGGAACCAAATCGGCGAAAACCTTCATGATTTCTATATTGGAATTTAAAAGATTGGTCTCTATTTGAATTAGCCCAAACTTCAACAGCGGCCACTCCTGGGCCGCTTTTTTCAGATACTCAAAATCATTTGGATATTCTTTCTTAAAGGTCCCTAGTGCGGTACCTGTTCCGAACCATCCTGTTAAATTGAATCGCGATTGGTTCCAACTGAACACCCAAGGTATGGAACGTAGATCATTCAATGATCGCTGACCAGTTCTTCTAGCTGGCCTAGAGCCAATTTTGCTCTGTTCCAACACATCTATTGGAGTGGCATAGCTATAGAATTCAATGAACTTAGGGTGGTCCAATAATTCCCTGTACTTGTTTCTTGCCAATACCACAAGACGGTCCATGGCGGTAAATAGGGTTTTATCCTTTTCTTCTTCCGCCGTCCGCATGGCTTGCTTTGCAGTGCCCGAAAGCAGCATCTCTAAATTGTAAGAAGCATTCAGGCGATTGGCAAACTGATTGGCAATGGTCTCGCCTTGTACGGTCATTTTTATATGTCCACTCATGGCCCCAGGAGGCATGCTTTCCAAGAAACGATGGATTTTTCCTCCTCCACGGCTGATTGTGCCCCCACGGCCATGGAAAAAACAAAGCTCAACTCCATATCTATCACCTACCTCGGTGAGTTTTTCCTCTGCTTTGTAAATGTTCCATCGACTGGTCAATATTCCCCCATCTTTATTACTATCGCTATACCCTAGCATCACTTCCTGAACAAAATTGTGCTTTTGTTCTCGCTGCTTTTTAACCATTGGGTGGTTCAAAAAGGCATCCAGAATATCAGGCCCGGCTATGAGGTCATCAATGGTTTCCAAAAGAGGGACCACAGGCAAACGGGCCTCCAGAAGCCCTACCTCCCTTAAAAACAGGAAAACAACAAGCAGATCGCTCAAACTACGCGTCATACTTACAATGACGGAGCCAATACCTTCGGAACCATACACTTCGGTATACTTCTTTACTTCCCTGAAATAGCCAAGAACGTTGTCCGCTTCCGAGCCACATTGGGTTCCAGCTACTAGGAAGGGTCGATTGCTCTCGAGCTCTTGGTTAAGAAAAGAAAGTCTTTTGTCCTCATCCCAATCCGCATAATTCTTATCCTTAAAGCCTGCTGCCTCCAATACTTGACCCATAGCAACTTCATGATAGGCGCTGTTTTGGCGGATATCTAATTTTGCCAAATGGAACCCTAGGCACTTTAATAGTCGCTCCACGGGAAAAAGGTATTGTTCGACAATGTGATGTGCCTTTAAATCAATCAATACCTTTCGGAGTTTCTTCAGTTGGATTGCCAACTCTTCCGATTTACTAAAACATAGGTCTCCTTCTGGGTCAAATTGCTCTTCCATCGTATTCTCCAAGCGCACCAACAATAAATTAAGGAATTGTCGTAAAGGCTCAGAGGGATTCCGGTCCATGGCTTTCTGCCCCTTTGTTCCAAGAGCTTTGCCCTGTAATCTGATTTCCGCAAGAAAGTCAGTGGGCATTTCAGTTAAAAACTCGGAAAAGCTGAGTCTTTGCGCCAATACTTCCAGCTCCCTTTTTAAGATATTGAGGGCCGCTTTACGATGCTTCCTTAGGGTGGATGCCGTAAATTCTGGGGTGACAAAAGGATGTCCATCCCGATCTCCACCCACCCAACTTCCAAATTGTAAAGTGGGGAACTGTTCCGGGCGTTCCAAAAGACTTGTGGAAAAACCCACGTATTTCCAAGCATCCAACAATCGTTGGTCCGTTAGGTGCAACACCCTTGGAAATACATTGACAAAATAGTGCATAACATTGCTGCGTTCGTCAGCAAGCCGTGGCTTTTCCAAATAGATTTCACCGGTTCGCCACCACCGCTCCAATACACTTTTTATTTCCTGTTCAATAGCACTGCGCTCAGAATCAGACCAAATGGGATTTTCGTTTTTTGCCAATAATACATAGAGTTCTCGATGAATATCCAAAACGGTGAGCCTTTTGGCTTCTGTCGGATGCGCCGTAAGTACGGGCATTACATTAATTTTTGGTAATACCTTTGCTATTTCCTCTTCACTGATTCCCGCCTTTTTCCATAGCGTAAAGGTCTCTGCCCAAGACCCTCTGGTAGACTCCAACCCTAATTGGGTTTCTGTTTGTCTACGGAATTGTGTAGCTGCATTCTCTTCTACAAGATTGAGCAGCTCAAAAGATATGCCCAAGGCCTGTGCCAATTTCCCATCGGCCACTTGGGTCGCTTTTTTTTCTTGGCCTTCTTTTTCGTGGGCAATCATACTTGCTAGTTCGGTCTCACCCAAAGACTGCAGCATTTCTTGAAAAACCCTGATGAGATACGCATAATCTTGCTTGATTTTTTGTAGTCCCTCAAGCTCCAAAGCTCTTTTCTTTTCCATTTGGTGTGTTTTGATATGATGTTAGCTATTTTAATTTAATTCACATTGGTTGCTTTAGAAAATCAGCGTCTTGCCCTTTAAAAAACAATGAAAACACGTGCGTTTTGCCATTTTGTTCATAGGCTAGCCTAAAGCCATAGATTTCACAAATTTTCTGGCTGATGGCCAATCCAAGTCCAAGGGATCTTTTTGCTGGGTTTCCTCTTTGAAAGCGCTGGAACAACCTTTCCATGTCCACTTCAGGCACCTCACCATTATTGCTTATAACAAACTTTTTCCGATCTAACTGCATATTTACGAACCCCCCTTGTGTATTGTGCTGTACAGCATTTTTAATGAGGTTGGTAAAGAGAATGTCAGCAAGGACATGGTCGCATTCCAGTATCATAACATCCAACTTTGCGTCTACCCGTAGTTCTTTAAAGTGGATGATTTCCTCCATATTGCTGACAATGTTGGTTATCATTGCTCGCACGTCAATACTATCCAACCGTTTAAATTCTTGGTTTTCTATCCTGGAAATTAAGGTAAGGGCCTTTCCAATCTTTGATAGCTTATTGGTTTCTTGATGAATCGTTTGCATCAGCCCAAGTTCTTTTTCATCCAAATTTTTACTTTCCAATAGGAGTACTACTTTGTTGCGGATAATCGTTAAAGGGGTCTGAATTTCGTGGGAAATATTTTCATTGAATTCCTTAAGGTTCTGGAAATCTTTTCTCACTTGGGCCATAAGGGTGGTTACCACTTGGTTCAGTTCCTCGAACTCGCTGATTTTGGAACTCTTCAGATGAATAGGTTTTTCTATGGTAACACCGTAATTTTTAAGCTTGGAAAGATTTTCGAAAAAGGGGTTCCAAGCCCACTTGTAAATTCTCTTGTTTATAAAATAAAAGCCTATTCCCAAAACCAACATGATAAAACTGGTCGCTATGAACAGCCACCAAATTAATTCATTGATCTCGAGCAGCACATGTTTAAGTGTAATCCTTAGTTGCTGTCCTTCGGAAGCATTGGAAGCATTGAAGGAATACAATCGATAAGGGACATTTTTATCAGCGTAGGCCTCGTAGATAATGGTATCCCTGAAAACTTCAACCAAATTGTAGTTTTCTTTCAGTGGTTCCGTCTTCATAAGGTAATTGGAGGGGGGCAGTGTTTTATTTTGGGCAAGATGGTAATTTATACGTTCTTGTTCATGAAGCAGAATGTCCTCAACCTCATAATTGACCGCAAATTGGATAATGTAATAATCCACCCCGATCATAATGGGAAATAGAAAAACCAGAAAAATCAAATAGTATTTGTTGGTCTTTTTAATAAGTTTCATTCGCGATCCGTGAATTTGTATCCTACACTGTAAATGGATTGTACATAGTTGTTACCTCCCAGTTTGGCTATTTTTTTTCTAAGGTTGGCCAAATGCGTATAAATGAATTTGTAAGAGTCGGCCATTTCTATGTGGTCGCCCCAAAGGTGTTCTGCAATGGCCTCTTTAGTCAACAATCGGTGTTTGTTGACCACAAAAAAATGGATAATATCAAATTCCTTTTTGGTAAGGTTCAAAAGCCGGTCTTGTACAAAAACTTCATGGCTGTCCGGTTTTATTTTTATTTCATTGAAAAATAGTTCCCGATTTCCCTGATACACCTTTCTTCTATAGAGTGCCTTCATCCGTGCATTGAGTTCGGTCAAGTAAAAAGGTTTGGTCAAATAGTCATCAGCCCCAATTTCCAATCCATAAATTTTATCTTCCAAGGCGTTTTTTGCAGAAATGATAATGATTCCTGCATCAATATTCTCCTTTTTTACAGCTTTGATGATGTCCAAGCCGTTCCCATCAGGCAAGGTAATATCAACGATTAAAATATCATAGGGGAAAAATCCAATTTTATCATACGCCGATTTATAGTCTGAGGCAATTTCACAAATATTGCCTTCCTCTTCAAGAAACATTTGAATATCCCGAAGTAGTTCCATATTATCTTCGATGACCAAAATCTTCATAGCCAACCGGGTTCGTTACGTTCATCCAGTGGTTAAAAATAATTCCCGGATTTGGGATAAAATATGACGAAATACCATGTTTTATCCGGTGGGCAATCCTGTCATCGTGAATATCATCACAAAAAGCGCAACAGTTTCCACAATACCGATAATCATGATGTATTTGGCGGTATCATTAGCTCCTGAAGCAATGGCGTCACAGGCACGTGCCCCGGTCTTTCCTTGAAAGATAGCCGAACCTGCCATGGCCGCACCGGCAATAAGCCCGATTAGAATCTGCCATAAATAAGAACTGGGATCTAAATTGGCATCGGCAATAGCGTTTTTGAGAATCATTCCGTATATGACTTGGGATAGGGGCGCCCCCACAAAAATGAGCAATGCCGTTGCCGCCTTCTGTCCGCTGGTTATCATCTTTTTCCAAGCCCCAATGGCTGCCATACCAGCTATTCCAGTTCCTATAGCCGACCCTATGGAGGCGATACCGAGAGACATGCCCATGTCACCTAATCCAGTTACCGTTGTTGTCAAAAATGTTGTATCTATCATTGTCTATGTTTTATTGATTGTTATACTTTTTCGGGACAAATGATTTCCCATCATTGTGCCCGTGTTCTGGAGAAACCAGTCTAAAGGGTTTATAGGCCTCACCTGAAAACTGGACGCCCAAATGCCCAGCAAACTCCAGCATATTCAATCGAATACCGTGGACCATTACGGCCATAAGCGCCAAGGCAATATTTAGACCATGTCCCAAGATGAGGGCAATGGCCGCCATGAGCAGGTTGATAATGCCCATACCTGCTATACCCTCTGGCAATATCATAGTGTTGAAGCTAGCTGCAACCGCAGCTGTTGCCATTCCTACTGCAAAGAGCCGTACATAGGAAACGATGTCCGAAAATCCGCTAATAAGGCTTAAGGGTAAATTGGCCAATGAAACTCCCATACTCTTGAAAATATTCTTGCTTTCCATGGAAAACAATGCCACCAGCACCGCGCCCGCGGCAAAAAGCCATGGGCCCCATTCAGGCATAGCCTTACCAAGCACCAACTGTTCCGTTATCAAGTAAAGTCCCCATACCAATGCCACCCAACCCACCTCGCTTAAGGCTTTTAAGGAATTGATAAACTGAACTACCCGAATGCTGTGGGCAATGGTCAGGTGAATGGCACCGATCAAGAACGAAAGGTGCATCATAAAGGAAACGTTATCTACACCAAAACTGGCTACTTGGGGAACAATCAAATCTTTGAGAACGGGTAGTGCGGCTATCTTTTCCGAGCCAAAGTACGTGCCACTAAGCACCCCCCATATCATTGTAGCTCCGCTTAAAACATAAATCAAAACCTGCATCTGTCCCGTCAGCTTTTTGCGAAGCAGGAAGGTAACCAGCAGAAAAATGAACCCATAACCAGCATCACCAACCAGCATCGCAAAAAATAGCGCAAAGGCCAGCAAAAAATAAATCGAGACATCCACTTCCTTATACCCCGGGACGATATCAATGAACTTCATAACGGGGTTAATAATGCCGATCCATTTGGGATTCTTAATATATACCGGAACTTCCTCTGGTCTTTCTGGGTCTGCAATATGATAACCCCAATGATTTTCTTTAGCAGCAGCAACGAAAGAAGAAACGGTGTTTTTGGGAAGATACCCTTTGAGGTATTTAAGTTTTCCCTCTATATCGCCCATGCCCTCAAAAGCTTGTTGTATTCCCAATTGGTCATTTAGCAATAATCGATAGCTTTCAAGCCATTCGATATTTTCGGTTTGGTCCATCAAAAAACGCTCCACCTCAACCAATTGCCGTTTTTTTCTTTCTATTTGCCTTTTGATTTCCTCAAGGGGCAATTTTGGTAATGCCTCTTCTTTATGGTTTAGTTTCTCAGCTTCTCTTTGGGTTATCAATACCGTTGGAATTTTTCCATTCCGCTCTTGAAGCTTCATCAAGGTGTGCTTCCCTTCCAAGGACGTTACTGCTGCTTTCTCCAATAGGTACAATCTTAGGTACAATCCTTTTTTTCGCAAATAGTCGATGTCCTTGGCATTTGCTTTTTCGCCCCATGTGCTGAACCAATCCAACTGGTGGCTCAGGTCCTGCAGCCTTTCTTGACATTTTTGGCGTATTTCAGATGTCTGTAGTATACGATCCACCAATTGCTTGGGGTCTCCAGCTATATATTTCGTGCTTTTTTGAGCAGCTTTTTCTTTTTTCCCATATTCCCTTAGTACCGCAATTGCCCTTTCGGAACGATAAACTGCCTCCATCCTTCTTTCCAAAGTACCGTTGTTCGGTTGATTGGTTTCCTTGATGTCAACCATACCAAGCTTGCCCAATTTCAAGATGGTTTCGTCTACGGAACGTACCGTAGTAAAAAGCACTACTTCCTTCATCTTCACAATCATATGATCACCATCTTCTCCTCCTTTTTCTTCTTTACCAGTTTGGCACACCCTATGGCCAAACGTTCCACATCGCCCAAATAAATTTCAATTTTTCGGATGTTATCGTTGGTTTCTGGAATGAATACCTCCTTAAGGGCATTTTTCATTCTCCGTGCTTCGGCCAATTCTTCCCAAAGCAATTCCAAATTGCGCTCTTCAATTTGCAAGAGGGTACGGTTGGTCTTCTGTTCACGTATTACCTCTGCTGCGGTATCCACCCAAAGGGGGGTGTTGAAAAGATCGACTTCCAAATCTTCAAAGACGATGTCTTCAAAGACCTCAATAGTTACTCCGGCGATTTCCTGTTTTTTGGTAATGGTACGATCTACCTTTGCTATTTCGGACAGGTTGATGGTGTCCTCGGCCATCACAGCCACCCATATTTTTGTCTGTTCATTGGTTGCAGAAATGGCCTTATTTAAACGGACAATATTGTTTTCAATGGTCCGCACTACTTCCTTCAATTGTTGCTCTTTCATTTCAAACACAGGTAGGGCAGTAAGGTACTCCTTGAGCTCAATCTTCAAGGCCGCTAGGGTGTTTTTGTTCATCAAAATCCTGTCTGCCATAATCAGTTCTCCTTTGTCAGATTCAAAAAGTGTTCAAACCCTATTTCTGTGTCAAAACTCCACCAGCGCAGTAGTACCATCAATTTCAATTTGTAGAGGCATAATGCTGTAAAATTGGAATAATGCCCTATAGAAAGTTCTTCCAACTTGTCCCATTGCCATTGAAGTAGCTGTATTTCTTCTTCCAAAGGCGTTCCTGGTATCAGGGGCAAGGATGGTTTCTTAGCGTTAGTGGCGGTTTCACCATTCTTTCTTGAAATACGAAGTTTTTTTAAATCTTTTCTAAGCGCATTCATGTATTTTGAAAAATCGAATAAACCCTTGCCATTGCCTTTTTTTTGAAAGGCTTCCGAATGGATTGTCTTCAAATCTATTTGTTGAAATAGTTGTTGGGATTTTGTGCTTAAGAACTTATTGGCTTCCTCTTCTAAAATGCGAACAACGCCTTTGGTTTCTTCTGGACTGCCTCCATATTTTTGAAATAAGGAAATCACCTTGGAACGTTCCTCGGCCGTATCCAGAAAAGATAAGTAAGGTAAGCCACTCATTAAGTACTCCAGATTTCCTGTAATCATCCTTCTGAAGCCTTTTTGAGCATAGCCCCCCATCTGGGGCTAAGGTGCCTGTTTAACAAATCGGCCACTTCTTCCGGCGTGATTTCATAGCTCCACCCTTGTGCGGTCTTGGTAACCACAAAGCCTTGGAGGAGATTGGAATCTTGGATTATTCCATTGAAATGGTTAGAGGACTGCAATCGTTTTTGGATGTTTTCTGCAAGCTTTTCCTCCATGCTTCCGGGGAGTTGCAATGCAATGCCGCCACCCACATTTTCTATAACTTTAAGGATAGCCTCTTCCATAAGTTCTGGAGTAAAACTGTTTTCCACTTCCTGCCTCAATACTACTTTGAGCAGTTTGAGCAAATCGTTTCGTACAGAGACTGTAAGATCTCTTGCGGCCTGTTGTAAAGCTGCGTCTCCATTATTAAGGGTGACCTGGGCTTCTTTTTGGGCACTGTTCAGCAATGCCGCTTTTTTGGCCTCAGCTTCTTCAATAATTTTATGGGCCTGTTTTTGGGCACTTTCCAAAATCCGGTTGGCTTCTTTGTCAGCTGCCTCTACAGCTTCATACTTCAGCGTGGCAATTAGCTTATCCAAACTCTTTTCACTCATGGATTCCGTCCTTTAAAATTTTATACGTTCCTTTTTCAGGCCAGTACTCTTCAATCAATTTAGAGGAAAGCCCTACCTCCTCCTTCTTAAAATGCTTTGCTAAAATGTCCCAGCATATATCCAAGGCATCTTCCAATTCCAAATAGCGGAAGGGATCCATCAGTTCTCTTTGGAAGGTCCTTCTATACTCCAACAACCGTAACGAATAATCATCTTTCACCGAGCCAAACTTTTGGGCCTTGACCCGTTCCTCAGCTTCTGAAAGTAATCGCGCCATGGCGTTCATAATACTCCGATGGTCTGGACGCGTTCGGTCGTTAACCTGTTGTTTCAAACGACTCAAGGAACCAAACAGTTCCAAATAGCCATCCTTCATATAAAATTGACCCTCGGTAATATAACCTGTATTATCCGGAACAGGGTGGGTAACATCATCCATGGTAGTTACCCCAAGAATGGTTAAGCTTCCGGCACTTTCAATATCAGCTGCTTTTTCATACCGACTCGCCAATTGGGAATAGAGGTCACCTGGATATCCCTGATTGGCCGGGATTTGGTCCTGTGCATTGGCCACTTGCCGCAAATAATCAGACCATTGGGTCATATCGGACAGCAGTACGAATACATTTTTTCCCTGAAGCGCAAATTGTTCCGCCACTGCCAAAGTGAGGTCGGGTACCATTAATCCTTCCACGATGGAATCCCTATGGGTGTGAATGAACATTATGGTTTTATTCTTGCTACCTGCCTCTTCAATACGTTGCTTGAAGTAATGGTATTCGTCATATTTAAGTCCAACACCGCCAATGATAATGACGTCGGCATCGGTTTGGGTGGCAATGTTTGCGAGTAAACGATTGTACGGTTCTCCCGCCCTGGCAAAAATTGGAATCTTCTGGGAGCGCACCAAAGTATTGAACACGTCAATCATGGGAACCCCCGTCCGAATCATATCCTTTGGAATCAAGCGTTTTACAGGGTTAATGGATGGTCCTGCCACCCGTACCATGTCGGCCATTAACTCTGGTCCCCCATCGATGGGTTGCCCAATTCCTGAATAGACCCTGCCCAACATATCATTGGAAAATCCCACCTGAATGGGTCTGCCCAAAAAGCGGATTTTACAATCGGTCGAAACGCCAAACCCCCCGCCAAATAATTGCAGGGTCACTTGGTCGCCATCCAACGCGATGACTTGGGCAAATGCCCTTTCCCCGCTGGGGTAAATAAGCTCAGCCAATTCCTTGTTGTGTACTCCTTTGGCTTTGATAGTTAGAATGGCACGGCCAATACTATCTATGTTCTCATACGTTTTCTGCAACATGCCCCATTTTTTTAACCAAATTCAAGAGTGTTGTTTTTTGTTTTTCAAATCCATCATCGTTCGGCATCATATAATTCCAATCCAAAAAGGCCTGTCGGATAAAATTGAAGTGCGATCGGATCGCCTCTTTCCCTTTGAGGTTGACAGGCGCTTCGATGATTTTCTTAACCATGTTGAACATAAAGCGCAAACGTTCCGGGTTGGTTACACCATCAACTTCGTGGAAACTGTTTTGCTGTAGAAATACGGCATCCAACAACTCCGCTTTTTGGTAGCGGATATAAGACGCATCGGTAATTCCCTTTTCACCCATTAAAATGATGTTGGAGGCAATGGCCTTTCCGTCGCGTAGCAATTCCAATAGGTAGGCAACTTCGTCCTCCTCCAATAATGAGGGATATTTGGAATTACTGTCGATACGGTCTATGGCAGGATACTTTCTAGCATCTGACAAGGCTCTTGATAAGCCCCAAAAAGCCCCAGTGCTCAACAGTGTAGCCTGCGTTACGGGCTCATCAAAGTTTCCCCCCGCCGGAGAAACGGTTCCAATAATGCTCAGCGAACCGGTCTTGCCATCCCCTAAAACCTCCACCCCAGCACGATCATAGAAAGCGGATATCAACGTAGAGATGTACATGGGAAAAGCTTCTGGACCTGGAATCTCTTCTTTGCGACCGGAAGTTTCGCGAAGTGCTTGTGCCCATCGGGATGTGGAATCCGCTAATATCAGCACGTTCAGGCCCTGTTTGCGGTAGTATTCCCCTACGGTCGTTGCCATATAGACAGATGCTTCCCTAGCGGCCACGGGCATGGAAGAGGTGTTGCCCACAATATAGGTGCGGTCCATTAATGAGCTACCGGTGCGAGGGTCGATAAGTTCAGGGAAATCCTTAAAAACCTCCACGGCCTCCCCAGCACGTTCTCCGCAAGCAGCAATAATGACGACATCGGCTTGGGAATGCCGCGCCAAACTATGTTGGAGAACGGTCTTTCCAGCTCCAAAAGGACCTGGGTTGCATGCCGTTCCTCCATAGGCAATGGGAAAGAGGGCGTCAAGAATTCGAATTCCTGTCGGCATCGGTTTTTCAGGTACCGATCGTTCTTTAAACGGCATGGATTTCTTTACTGGCCACTCAAAGGCCATTGTAAGTTCAAGGTCTTTCCCAGAACCGTCTTTAATGGTGACAATGGGTTCATCAACAGTATATTCCCCAGCTTTCGCGATATGCTGAACCGTAAACTCCCCTGATAAGGAAAAAGGGACGAAAATTTTGTGTTCAAATAGTTTTTCAGGAACCACTCCCAATACCGAGCCTTGGGTAACCTTATCGCCCTTTTTTGTCTTTGGAGTAAAGTGCCACTTTTTGGTATTGTCAAGAGGGTCTACCTTTAGGCCCCTTTCCAAAAACCATTCAATCTTTCCCAATTCATATAACGGGTTTTGGAGACCATCGGTTACAGATCCAAGTATTCCCGGGCCAAGTTTTACTGCCAAAGGAAGCCCTGTGAATTCAACGGGGTCTCCCACTTTCATCCAACCGGTGTCTTCAAAAACCTGCAAATAAACTTTGTTGTTTTCCTTTACATCAATAACTTCAGCCTTAAGTCGCTTCCCGTCCTCAATAATGATGTAAGCCACCTCACCGTTCATGACTGCCCCACCCTTGATATGCGCGCCAACGAGCGACTCGTTTACGCTATGGACTTCTCCTGTTGCCTTATGCATAGTATCCTATCTTTCTGAGCTTCCCCTTAGTTTACGGACTTCTTCCTCTATTTTTTGATACCAAATCTTGTCCATGATATCCTTGGCATTCATTCGATAGACTCCAGCCCTCTCAGGTTGGTTCAATTTGTCGTATGCTTTTGCCATTCCCTTATAGGCAGGCACATACATATCATTGATGTTAAGACACGCTTTTAAATGTCCAATGGCCTCGTCGTAAAATCCATCTCCAATAAGATCCATGGCCGTTTTGTGCAGTTCTTCAATGTCTTTGATGTGCGTTTTTAGTTCAAGGGAAATGACATCCTCTGATTTCAGTGTGAGAAAAGAACAAGGAACTTCCCGTACCACCTTCTCAGTGACACTGCCCATAAGCATGCGGTTAAGTCCTGTTCTTCCTGATGTTCCCATAATAAGCAGATCAATCATTTTTTTTGAGATTGCGCTGAGTATTTCTTCTGCTGGGTTGCCTTTGGGAGCTTCTTTGGTCCAGTTCACATCGGCTAAATTGAATTCTTTCAAAAAGGTTTCAAATTTGTCCTTTTCCTCCTTGCATTTTTCATCATTGACCGTTTGCATGAGATTATCGGAAGTGAGCCATGACGTTTTGGCCTGTTCACAAACACTGAGAATGGTCAACTCGGACTTAAACCTACGGGCCATGGTAATGGCATTGTGCAAGGCCCTTTTGGAAGGTTCGGAAAAATCAACAGGGCACAAAATGTGGTGCACATTGAGCAATACCTCTTGCTTGATGACAAATACCGGCTTTTCACTTTTTTGGATAATGCGTTCAGCAGTAGTGCCCAATCGAAAAGTATCCCCTTTTTGGGTCTCTCCAGATCCGAGTAGGATAAGATTGGCACTTACATTCACTGCGGCCCTGACGATTGCTTCGTGTGGAATACCTTCAATCAACAATGGCTCCTCAGTATCCAGACCCTCATTTTTCATTCTATTGACTGCTTCGTTCAGTTTTGCTTCTGCCGTTTCATTCAATAGTGCTTTTGCCTTTTGGTTCTGAATGTCGCCCGGGAGTACGTGTATGGGTATGATGGTGGACTGAAAAATTTTAGCCAGTTCAATGGCGCTGGAGATAACATTTTGGGAGGACTCTCCAAAATCATGGGCTACTAATATCTTCTCTAAAAGTTTCATACAACTTGCTTTTTAATGGTCGCTTCGGTGTGAAGGAAAGGCTCTTTTGCACTATTTCACCTACTATTCTGGAACCCCATCTTTTCAAGTTTTAAATTTATTACCCAATTCTTTAGAGAAACTTAAGAATTGATGCTTGAAAAGCAGGTGAAATTTGGTTTGAAAGGTCTTCTTTCCGACTTGGGAATAGGTTTTCTTTAGTGTTTTCCTTGAGCTATTTCACCTTAGTTAGGTTCTAAAGTTTTGCTAAAGAATCTGTTTATACATTGTTTGGTGAAATAAGACATGGATATCTCACAAACCTGATTCAGAAGTAGACATCCTCTAAACACCATTAAAATGAACAAAATCCTCGTTCCTGTAGATTTTTCTGATACTTCGACCAACGCGCTGTTGTATGCCATACAACTCTTTGAAGCATCCAATCTTGAAATAACCCTACTGCACACCTATGGTGTTCAATCCACCGCCGCCCTATTAATGAAAAACATTGATCATGTGCTGGAAAGGGATGCCAAAAACCAAATGGGTGACCTCATGGACACCTTTCAAAAAGACTTTCCTGATGTGGTCTTTTCGTCAAAAATCACCAAACGCGCTGCAGTATCTACCATTGTAGCATTTGGGGATACAGGTGAATTTGATTTTATTGTGATGGGTACCAAAGGGGCTAGTGGGCTTAAAGAAGTTTTTATGGGGAGTGTTGCTGGAGGCGTTGTTTCCAAGACTTCTACTCCTGTAATTGTAGTGCCCGATGGACATACCTTTCGCCCTCTTGAAAGTATCGTCTTTGCAGTCGGTAATAACCCGTTCTCCAACGCTGAGGTAGTGCAACCCTTGCGAGAAATTGCCGCAAGGCACCAAAGCAGTATTAAGGTATTGCATATTGCAGATGACGAAACCCCACGAGTTGAAAAAGCCTTAAAGGCCATAGAAGATTTAGGTCCTTCAATTGACTATGCCTTTGGCACAGGTGATACCAACAAAGATCTTAATGAATACCTCATGCGTGATTTTTCTGGATTGGTTTGCCTTATTCGAACCAAGAAAGGATTCATGGAACGGTTGTTGGAGGAAAGCGTCACCTTAAAGCAAACTTTTAATAGTCCGGTCCCCTTACTAATTCTGCATGATTAGGTCTTAGATGTATTTCAAAAAATCCATTATTGCACTAACCGGACTCTTCCTTTGTGTGTTCTTAATCGTTCACCTATCCGCAAACAGTATCTTGGTGCTACCGGAAGATGTAGCTAGAGATATGTACAATTCTTACTCCACCACGCTACGTGAAAGCCCGTTGATCAAGATTGTTGCTTACGTATTATATCTCTCCATTATCCTACATGCCATCTATGCCCTGTTGATTACCATCAATAACCGTAAGGCGAAGAGCAAAGGATATACCATGAACCGATTTAAGGAGAATAGTAGTTGGACTTCGCAAAATATGGGCCTATTGGGTATTACCATTTTAATATTCATTGTTGTGCACCTTGCTAATTTTTGGGCCCGAATTAAATTGGGCATGGGTGAGGGTGTTGACTTGGATTCCAAAGGTCATGTAGATGTTTATGAAGTGACCTATAGCCTTTTTCAAAATGGGTACTATGTAATTTTCTATTCCTTATTAATGATCCCTTTGGGACTACATCTCCATCATGGATTAAAGAGTGCGTTCATGACCCTAGGATTCTATCATAAAAAGGGATTAAAAATTCTAGCCAAGGTTTCGTTGGTTTATGCGGCCATAATGACTGTGGGTTTTGGCATTATTCCAATCATCGTTTTTTTTAAATAACCGTAAGATGTTGCATTCAAAAATTCCAGAGGGTTCCTTAGAAAAGAAATGGCGCAACTATCAGTTAAAATCCCAGCTCATAAATCCAGCCAACAAGAAAAAACTGAATGTCATCGTTGTCGGTTCCGGATTGGCAGGAGCGGGGGCTGCCTCCACCTTGGCAGAATTGGGATATGATGTAAAATGTTTTTGTTACCAAGATTCCGCCCGAAGGGCCCATTCCGTTGCCGCACAAGGGGGTATTAATGCTGCAAAAAACTACCAGCACGATGGCGACAGCGTATGGCGAATGTTTTATGATACGTTGAAGGGAGGCGACTTTCGTTCCCGGGAAGCCAATGTCTACCGACTGGCCGAACTCTCGGCTCCATTGATTGATCACTATGTGCAACAAGGGGTTCCATTTGCGCGGGAATATGGCGGTGTTTTGGTCAACCGAAGTTTTGGTGGGGTACAGGTCCAACGCACCTTTTACGCACGGGGGCAAACGGGGCAGCAACTTTTGTTGGCTGCCTATTCCCAATTATACAAGATGAAACGAGCCAAAAAGGTGGAAATGTTCCCTAGACATGAAATGCTGGACCTAGTGGTCATTAATGGTAAGGCAAAGGGCATCATTGTTCGGGATTTGGTCACCGGACAATTAAAGCGTTTTGCTGCAGATGCCGTTGTGTTGGCGACCGGTGGTTATTCCAGGGTTTTTCGCCTGTCCACCTTGGCCATAGGATGCAACGGTAGCGCTATTTGGAAAGCGCATCGGCGTGGGGCCTATTTTGCAGCACCCAGTTTTACCCAAATCCATCCAACGGCATTGCCCCAAACCAGTGAGGCACAGTCCAAACTTACGTTAATGTCAGAATCCCTAAGGAACGACGGACGAATTTGGGTGCCAAAAAATAAAGGAGACGACCGAAAGGCCAATAATATACCAGAAGAAGAACGCGACTACTATTTAGAGCGGCGATATCCAAGTTTTGGAAATCTGGCACCTCGGGATATTGCCTCCAGGGCCGCTAAGGAACGTATTGATGAAGGATATGGCGTAGGCCGATTAAAGAACGCGGTGTATCTCGACTTTAAACATGCCATCGAACGTTTCGGTATTGAAATTATAAAGGACCGTTATGGCAATCTTTTTAAGATGTATAAAAAGATCACAGGGGTTGATGCCTATAAAGAGCCTATGCAAATCTCGCCTGCGGCACACTTTTCCATGGGTGGCCTTTGGGTAGATTATGAGCTCATGACCACCATACCCGGTCTTTACGCCATTGGCGAATGTAACTTCTCCGATCATGGTGCCAATCGTTTGGGGGCCAACTCCCTTTTACAGGCCAGTATTGACGGGTATTTTGTTCTCCCCAATACCATTAATAACTATTTGGCCGATGCGTTGAGGGAAGATCACCCCTCAACGGAACATCCTGAATTTGAAAAAGCGGAACATGAAGTTTCGGAACATATCAACACCTTGCTTTCGGTAAAAGGCAACAAAACGGTAGACCACTTCCATCGAGAATTGGGGAAAGTGATGTGGCAAGAATGTGCCATGAGCAGAAATAAAAAGGGGCTGATTAAGGCCGTTTCCAAAATTAAGGAAATCAAGGATGCTTTTTGGGCAGAGGTCAATGTGACCGGCGGACACCAAGAAATGAACACTGAACTGGAAAAAGCACTGCGTCTTGCGGATTTTATCGAATTGGGATTATTAATGTGCACCGATGCCCTGGAGCGTGAGGAGTCCTGTGGAGCGCATTTTAGGGAAGAATATCAAACCGCTGAGGGGGAGGCCCTTCGCAACGATGAGAAGTGTTCCTATGTGTCCGCATGGGAATATCAACAAGGTAAATTCAAACTTCATAAAGAAACCCTGGAGTTTGAAAATGTGAAACCCACGGTTCGCAGCTATAAATAAAACTTTATAAGTTAAGATGATACTATGAAAGTCACTTTCAAAATATGGAGACAGGAAAATGCCAAGAGTAAAGGAAATTTCCAATCGTATGAGGTAGACGGACTTACTGAAGACATGTCATTCTTAGAGGCCCTGGACCATCTGAACGAAATTCTGGTCGGTCAAAACCAAAAGACCATTGCCTATGAATACGATTGTAGGGAGGGTATCTGTGGGCAATGCGGAGTTTTTATCAATGGACGTGCCCATGGCCCCCATGACCATATGACCACCTGCCAATTGCACATGCGAAGTTTTAAGGAAGGTGAAACCATTATGGTGGAACCATGGCGTGCCACGGCTTTTCCCATTATCAAGGACTTGGTAGTGGACCGTTCGGCCTTTGATGCCATTATTGAACAAGGCGCTTATATTTCTGCCAAAACGGGAACGGCGCCAGAGGCCAATGCCATACTTGTGGGTAAGGAAGTAGCTGATAAAGCAATGGATGCTGCCGCTTGTATTGGTTGCGGAGCTTGTGTAGCTACCTGTAAAAATTCATCCGCTTCCCTTTTTACCTCAGCAAAGATCAATCACCTGAACAGTTTGCCCCAAGGAGAGCAAGAAGCTTCCAAAAGGGTATTGGAGATGACCCGACAAATGGAACTTGAGGGGTTTGGCAGTTGTACCTTCACCGGGGCCTGTGAAGTGGAATGCCCCGAAGGAATATCCATTATCAATATTGCAGAAATGAACGCTCGAAGGGCAAAAGCAAAATGGATCGGTTAACCTATAATCCTTATAAGAAAGCTGAGACGATGAATGTAGCATCGAAAACGATAATATATCCCACGGATTTTACCATTTGCGCTGAAAATGCCCTTGACTATGCCATTGCCATGGCAAAAGCACTAAAGGGCAAAATAAAAACGGTACACTTTCTGGATGTTAGTGAGACGATTCATTACAATGAGAACCCCATTCGGGTGATGAAGGAATTTGAGTTACTAAAAATAAAGGCTAAAAGACGACTGAAGTACAGAAACAAAGAGATTCTTGACAGGGGTATTCCATCCGAGTTTGAAATCTTACAAACCGGGAGATTCTCTTGGTTGACAAATTATATAAATGAAATTGAGCCTAAAGTTGTTGTTATGGGAACCCAAGGGAGTCATGTAGTCAGAAATAAGATTATGGGCAGCGAGACCTATAAAGTGATAAAGAACTGTCATTTTCCCACTTTAGCAGTCCCCAAAATGGCCGTTTATAGAGATATCAAAAAAATAGTTTTCGCTACGGACTACCAGAAAAACGATAGTCAAAACCTTGAATTCATTGTTAGGATTGCGGAGCACTTTAAGGCCTCAATTGATGTTATACACCTGTCAGAAAAGGAAATTGATGAAGGTGCATACCATACCAACATGAATAATTTAAGGGAAAGCATCTTTGGGAAGGTCGACTACAGAGAAATCCAATTTAAACGCTTTAGCACTACAAATGTTGCTGAAAGCTTGGATGTTATAGCAAAGGAGTTGGATGCTGATTTGTTAGCATTGGTTTGCCGAAAGCGCGGTTTTTTTGATCGCCTTTTTGGTAAGAGCCTTACCAAAAGAATGGTCTATCATACCCACACTCCAATGTTGGTTTTTTGAATCGCAAAAACAGAGGACCCAATAATGCCAACACCATAATAAAATGAAGGAAATCCTCCCCCTTTTATTAGGTGGTCTTGTCCTATTTATTTATGCCATTTCGCGGCTTTCTCGAACTATGCAGGAAATTTCGACCGAGAAGGCCAAACAAGTGGTTTCAAAATACACCAAAACCCTTTTTCTTTCCATTTTAGTTGGTACTTTACTTACCATTCTCCTAGGTTCCTCCTCTGCCGTAATCATCATAGCCATTGTTTTTATCAATGCAGGAACACTCAAGTTTAAACAAGCCATAGGTATTATTATGGGTGCTAATATCGGCACCACCTTTTCGAGTCAATTGATTGCCTTGGACATTGGGAAATATGCCATCGTTCCTTTGGTCATAGGTATGACCATTGAGTTTTTTGCCAAACGGGAAACCCTCAAAAAATATGGCAACGCACTTTTCTATTTTGGAATGCTCTTTTTTGGTCTTTTTGTCATTGAACAATCCGTGTTACCCTTAAGGGAAAGTCCCTTATTTGAGAAATGGATGACGCGCATTGATGAGAACCTGATACAGGGAACATTACTAGGAGGGCTGATTACCCTAATTATTCAATCTTCCAGTGCAACCGTTGGAATGGCCATTGTTCTAGGTAAACAAAAACTGATCACTTTGGTTGGAGGACTTGTGATCATGCTAGGTTCAGAGCTCGGAACATGTTCAGATACCCTAATTGCAACAATAAACGGGAGTCGGCAAGCCATAAAGGCGGGGTTATTCCATTTACTCTTCAATTTTACCACCATTCTTATGGGACTATTGGCCTTTGACTACTTCCACCGTTTGGTGGTATTCATCTCACAAAACCAAGCATTGGAAAATCAAATTGCCAACGCCCATATGCTATTTAACCTAATGGGGGTCCTTGTTTTCCTTCCACTGGTTGGACTATCGGAAAAACTATTGAATCATTGGTTGCCTGATAAGTTGGGAACCACTTAAACAGCTGAAATAGCAATGATACACAGAAATGTAAACCTTTTAAACCTAATTTAAAACAGAAAGAAATGCTTCAAAGAAAATTTGAAAAAGTAGTACTTAAAAACTATCCAGATGCATTGGATACCCGCGATACTTCCATACGATACTTAGGGCTGTTGCAAAATGGTCATGATATCGACATCTCCAAAATGCTTATGGCCACTAGTTTGTGTTCTGATGATATTAATATTCCCTCTACCTCGTTTTTCAGTGTGGTTTTGGGGCCCTTTTTCTTGGGAGGATTGGGAGGATTGCCTTATGGCGGTCTTACGGGACTTACTGCCTTTGCACATCACATCCCTGATAATGGCACCGCCTTTATTTTTTATGGCCCCCATATAGGGGTTACCTTGGAAAATGAAGTAGGCAAGATGTATCGCCCCAGACAGGAAAATGCAGGGGCTTGTTGTGGCGCGCTAATGTTGGCTCTTGAACGATTTAAAGACGACTCATATGTTCCTAAAATAAAAACGGAGGACTATCAACAAACCTATTTGGAAAGTTTATTGTTTCCCAGAAAGGAAGAGATTGTTAATGACAAATCACCCCAAAGAAAAATTACCGAGTGTACTTTTGAGCTTATTGACAAAATGCTTCACGAATCCTTACGAGAAGTGAAAAGTGAATTCAATGTAGACAAAATAGCCTTGTTAGGCGGTATAGTCATCAACACGGATTTTGGTATCGATGATTATTTTTCGGTACGCAACTTTGAGGTGATTCGAACAAGGTATTTGTAAACAACAAGGTGATTAACACATCAGGGCATAAACTTATTGCCAAGTCTCCTGAAAAAAAGAGCTACAACCTATGTTGTAGCTCTTATGTCCTCTTGTGGTCCCACCTGGGCTCGAACCAGGGACCAACTGATTATGAGTCAGCTACTCTAACCAACTGAGCTATAGGACCATGCTGCAAGCAGCAAATTTCAA
>JANQQQ010000026.1 GCA_028284935.1 Croceivirga sp. | reverse complement strand
TGAACTAAACATTTTGGAGAACGAATTGTTATGAATTCTCAGCCGACTTTCACTGGGTTTAGCGCCTTTTCCGAGACATGGAATGGCCGACTAGCCATGCTTGGGTTTACTTTGGCCCTTATTACTGAAGCCCTCACGGGCAAAGGTATCATTGGTCAAATTCTTGCCTGGTTTACGTTCTAAAGACCTTCATTAAATCACTTACCTTAAGTGAGTTCTATTTACAAAAGTATCGTTTCAACTGAAGGAATAATGCTTTTTCTAACGTTTATATTTCTTCAGTTGGAACCCTTTACTTCAGTAAACCTCCACCTCTTAAAACAAATAAATCCTCAATAGACCCCAACCTATATTGGGGTTTTTATTTGGAGTTTGATCAGTAGAAGAAAGAACGAATACTGGAGTTGGAGGTTCATTTTGTGTGGCAGCCTTAATATAACTGGCAACTATTCACAGTTATTGCCAATTTTATGTGATCAGGGAATTTACCAAAACCATCTTTTAAAATCTATCAGGAGTAAATCAAGTACTGGTAAACACCAAGATAGTTTTTAGCAAAACGTTAATGAAAGTTCCGGAAGAGTTCCCTTTTTTGCGAAAATTGATGCCAACAAAGTGCAGATTTTAATTCCTATAATGGATAAATTGGCTTAAATGCTTCGTGAATTGAGAAGGAGGATCTGATTTAGCTTTGACTCCCTTGATCGCATGGATGGTAAACCTTCACCGTTCCCTCCAGGATGTACTGTTGTAACAGCGCTTCGGTTGGGTCATCGAAATTAGGAATCTGCTCTGTTGGCTGGAGCTGAGATTCCAATCTGATAATCGCGGTTTTGCAAGCCTTAGCAGCTTTTGAGTCGGTGCATTGCTCCAATTGGCTTCGAAGCTGTTCGATTTTGTCTTGGGCCAAGGAAGGCATAGATAGAGGCCGATTTAACTTCCAGAAGTGATTAAACCATGCCAAGCGTTTTTTGGTGTGTTTATCAGAATCAATTTAGGAATGAATAACTCTTGGAAGAGATATGGCTTGTTCGTATCTCCCCTTGTTGGTTTGCCTGCCAGTATTGCCCCGTTTGCAAGTCAAGCCCCGTCAGCCAAAGACCGCTATGAGCCAGAGTATCAATGCAAATGGCATGGTCAGTACTCAATGGAACCCCATTCGGTTGAGGGGTATGACCGCAGATCATAGTCTTTCCCGAAACGTGAGGGTCTGAAAAGTTGAATTTTTCCCAAAACAGTTTCTCCTGGGGCTGTTCAGCAA